>NZ_UGQU01000001.1 GCF_900453205.1 Moraxella lacunata | reverse complement strand
TGTGGAAGCACAGCGATGTGTGTAGCTAACCAATACTAATTGCTCGTTTGGCTTGACCATACAACACCCAAGTGGTTTAAATCACTTTAAGTGTTGTATTGTAAAGTGTAATGATAACCTTAATCTTGATTTAGTAAAAACTTTAAAAAATGAAATTAAAATAAAACAGACTCATAACAGCGTTGTTAATCCTTTTACGCTGACGACAATAGCAAGATGGAACCACCTGATCCCTTCCCGAACTCAGAAGTGAAACGTCTTAGCGCCGATGGTAGTGTGGTTCGCCCATGTGAGAGTAGGTCATCGTCAGCACCTTATTTAGCCCCCTCTGTCGGATGATGGAGGGGGTTTTGGTTTTTAAAATCCTTGAATTTGTGTATAATAGCTTGACTTAACTTTACTTATAATTATTTATGTGAGTAACTTGCTTGTGCGTAGGGTGATATTAATGGGTGGGCAAAAGGCGTTTACGTTGATTGAGTTAATGGTGGTCGTGGTTGTGATTGGTGTGATTGGTATGATTGCTTATCCTAGTGTGATGCGGGTTTTGCGGGGGATGGAAGCAAATAATGTTACATCTGTCGTTATTGATGCATTAAAAGAAGCCTGTAGTCAAAGCCATATTACTAAGCAAAACATTGTTATGTGTCCTGCTGATGAGTCAAATCGTTGCCATAAGCAGTCGGGAGTAAAAATTATTGTGTTTAGGGATTTAGATGGTAATGCCCGTCTTGATGATGTGGGGTGTTAGGTTTGTCAAAGATGGCTTGGCAATCTTGGCGGTACATTCGGATTGCCCACACTCATCACCGCCGTGCCATAGGCAAGCACTTCCACACCGCCACCGTCTATCGCTGATGTCTCAATGCGTACGCCATAGATTTGGTTATAGCCGTATTCATGCGCCTGCTGTTTCATACGCACAATCGCTTCGCGCCTGCCACGCTCCAAAAGACTCTCATACACGGTCAAATTTTTGCCAAACAAACTTAAAAAATCAGCAAATACAAGCTTAAATCTGTCTTGGGCGATAGACACACTTCCCATCACAAGCGTGCCGTCCGTCTGCACCATTGGCACAAAAAAGCGTTCGTTTGAGATGATGATATACCCAAGCAAATGCTCGTCATTATCAAGGCTTTCCAAGTGCTTACGCTCATTCATCGTACCAAAATACCACCCCACAAAAAACAAAATAATGGCGATGACAATTTGCAAATTATCAAAAATCAGCTTGATAATGTTCATATCAATTACTCAAACGAAGTCGGATTAAACGCAGGGGGCTGTTGTGTGTTTTCAAACGGGGCATTTCGTACCGCTTTTACCGCCGTGCCATAAACAAAAATCTCAGACGCACCCACCGCTACATTGGACGTAGAAAAACGCACGCCGACCACAGCATCCGCTCCCATTGCACGGGCTTTGTCTATCATGCGCTCCAACGCTTCTTGGCGGGCTTCTTCTAACAGCTCAGTATAGGCGACAAGCTCCCCGCCCACGATGTTTTTGAGTCCCGCCAAAAAATCCTTACCAACGTGCTTGGTGCGGACGGTACTGCCATAGACTACGTCTAGGCGTTCGGTGATGGTGTGGTTGGGTAGGTGTTCTAGGTTGGATAGTTGCATGGGTTTTCCTTATTTAATTCAAAAGCAAAGTATAACAAAATCAAACCAATATGACAATTATTCTTGAAAATTTGACAAATTTAGGCTAAAATGGCGTTTTTTACTTCCCATCTAACTCCCACTTAAGTTGGCTAATAAATGACGGTGTGGTGTATCATGTCAAAGTTGGTTGATGATGATATGGCTACAATCGGCAAGCTTATGCTTGAAAATGCCTTTTTATTAGTGCTTAGGTTTATTGGATTTTTATCATGCGTAAAGACATTCATCCAGAATACCGTGAGGTATTGTTCCACGACACCAATGCGGACGTCTATTTCCTAACTCGCTCTACTGTGGCAACCAAGACCACTCGTGAATACGAAGGTGCCGAATATCCATACTTCCCACTTGATATTTCAAGTGCATCTCACCCATTCTACACAGGCGAGCAACGCCAAGCTGCCAACGAAGGTCGTGTGGCAAGCTTTAACAAGCGTTTCGGTGCATTTGCCAACCGTGGCAAAAAATGATAGATTTTACAAATCCATCTATGTCGTTAAAATACCCCAAATCTCTGGTTTGGGGTATTTTCTAAATGAAAATCGCGTTAAAAAGATAGGCGTGTCCTAATTTTTTTAAATAAACCTTTGATATGAGCTGGAGCGTGCAGCACTGGCACAATATGCCTGTTATCAACCTTGCAAATAATCGGGGGTTGATGTGGTAAATGGCTTAAATCAAGAAAAAAATTTGTTATGAACAGCAAGAATGCCAAGAAAAAGCCATTGGTAATATTATGGGTATTTTGATGATTTTTATAAAAGTAGCGACACATCCAGCACGTTATCTACGCATTACGCCATCGACAACTATCAGGTTTCCATTAATGAAGATAAAATATCGATGTCGTGATGGGAGCTGACACAGGCAAATTTTTACCTTTATTAAGGCATTAAGGCGATTTTTGAGCCGAGCCAAGCATTTTGGCGACAAGGAGCCTATCATCTTAACCCCTACCACGCCCATTCGTGAAGGTAGAAAAATCAATCTTGAAGACACCAAAGATTACTTTAAAGGTCTTTACAATGATGCTTATGGCAAGGAAATTGCGTCTGTGTCTATGAAATTGGCAATATTTCTGTCATTAATGATTTCATCAAACCTGAAAATTTGTCCGCTCTGGTCATGACACTCAGCTTGTTTGACAAAGGTGGTAATGTTTTCAATCGTCCCTTGGAGGCATTCACACGCCTAATTTGTTTTTTGTTTATCAGGATGTGCCAAAATCCTACCTAGAATGCTTCAAATGACTCAATCTGATTTTTGCATGGATAAACCACACTGTTTTGAAGGCAGGGCATTAGACTTTTTTCCAAACCTGGATTTTTGTGGATTTTTAAAAAAATTAACGCTAGTATTTATAAGGGTTTATGCTTAGTCTACAAGCAGATCTATTTAAAAAATATTTCGAAGGTTTTGATAATTTTTCTTGCGTTTTGGGTTCTTGCGTTTTGGGACGACTTTTCCAAAAAAGACAGCTTATACTGCCCAATGTGGCTTATATGCTAGACAGCTTATCTGCATGTTATTAAAGTTTGGTCAAAAAGATGGTGGCCTGTACTCAAAATATCATCGAAAATAAAGATATGCTGTTCAATGCCAAATCTATCAAAAAAATCAACAAAGATGTGGTGGTTTTGGTGGATGGCACCCTAGAAAATTGGGTTATGCCATCTCTGGTGACTCCCTAAGGGCTTCATGAAAATCGCGCAGGAGAGAGTATTGAGACCAATACAGAACAACATAACGCCAAAAAAGATGTAGCTGAAAGCGACAAAAACAGTTACCTGATATTGGTCATAAGGTTCTTGATAGCATAGCACCCCATATGGATGCTACATGAAGAGAATTGTCAGATTGCCTTTCCCAAAGAGCAGACCAATGCGATAAGCCGTATTTATTACATGATATTTAAAGCGGGTATTGATGAGCCAACACAAGTGCCGATTGACATTATTGATGACTGTATGTACAAAATCACTGACGCCACAAAGTAAGTAAAGATATGCTATTGAATGTTTTAAAGATGACTGGGTTTATATCGATGGTTGGGTGGCAAGCCTTGATGTTGGTTTGCAAAATCAAAAAGATAAAGTGCTGATTGTTTTTTTTAATAAAACTGGTGGGTGAGTTTGCCTCAAAAGTGCAAGCTGTTTTGGGATAAAAACACCCCAAAAGTTGTGTGTCACTTTTGGGGTACGCTTTAGCAGTTGATAATTTGGCTTATGCCCCTGATATGCTGGCATGAGCCAAGACGTCATCAACATTGGCGTTATTGATGATGATGTACAAATCAGCGGCTCTGATGTGAACATCGTTGCCAATATGATGGGTGGCTTGACTAAGCTCATTTATGTTGGCAAAAACATTGTCAAAGATGACCTTGTCATGGTCGCCAATATAGCTATTAAAGTCACGAATGATGTTCAAGCCAGCACTTTCTTGGTTAAATGCAAAAATGTCATCGCCGATACCACCAAACAGTATGTTGTTGCCTTTGCCACCATACAGATAGTCATTACCTTCACCGCCATACAGATGGTCGTTGCCATCATTGCCAAATAGGCGGTCGTCGCCTATTCCGCCGTGTAACAGACCATTGACGCCGTTTAGTGCGTACAGAACGTCATTGCCTTCTCTGGCAAAGATGATGTCGCCTGTCAAGACATCATCTGACTGGCTGCCTTCAAGATGGTCTTGATAGTCGATGTTTGTATTGCGACTTTTGATGAGATAGCGGTTGGAGACAAGACCTTCTGAGCTGATGTCATAAGGACGAATCTGGGTATAGGATTCGTTATTAAAGCCAATTTTTTCAACATTTTCAAGGTGTTTGATGCCTGTACCGTCTTTGGCGTGCATGAATACTGTGCCATCAGACAGTCGATAGGCATGCCAATCTTGGCTTTTGCCTTGTAAGATGACAGTATCAACACCTACACCGCCATCCACACGGTCTGCACCTTGTGCCAGTACGATGCGATCATTGCCATCTTTGGCATCGATATAGTCACCCTGATTACTGCTTTGTATAAGGTTGTTGTGGTTTGAGCCAATGATGAAACTACCAACTTTGTCCGCTTGATGGCTTTTGTCCTTGACCCACATGCTAAGACGTTCGACGGCATTTAGCTGATCGATGATGACACGGCTGTCTTTGTGAGTGAGTTCATAAAAAGATGAGTTGGTGATACGCTCCAAAGTATCTTGACCCAATGCACCTGTGTGTGCCGCCCAGCCTTGGGCAATATTGATAAGTGACATGACAAAGGGGTTATTGACATCCCATAATGCCGAAGCATACGCCCCTGTCACCAATACCACGTTGTCAATACTACTGTCAAAATCCTTGTCTATGTTGGACAATGCAGGACCGCCGCCAGCGATGGCATCGGCAACATTGATGTGAGAGCCTGTGATGCGATAGACGGCATCATTTTCATAGCCCATGTTCAAAATGACATCAGGATTGTCGTAGATAACAGGACTGGCATGACCGATGTATACCGCATCGTTAAAAAACCCATCAGCCAATGATTCACGGTGTTTTGCCATGATGTTGGTGTAGCCACCACCCAAGCTATAACCTGTGACCAATACATCTTCGCCCGATAAGTCGTGGGCGGTGGCATAGTCTTTGATGGCTTGCAAAAGTGGCTGCATGTTAGGGGCAATCTTACCTTCGTTGAGATGAAAATAATCCGCCACATCAAGCAAATCATTGGTGCCAGCCCAGCTGATGCCAAGACGAGTGGGCTTGCCAGCATCATCAAATTCACCAACCAACAGAACCTGCGGCCCTGAGCCATTAATCGGGCGGTTGCCGGTGATGGTGCTGGCAAAAGTGTAGTAGCCATAGATATCCACGGCACTGTTTGGCAGGTTGAGCTCGGCTGGGGTGAGTGAACGCCAGCCATCGGGCAGGGTTAGGGCGGCATTGATGTCTTTTAGTCCTTCAGGCACGAGTTTGGCGAAACTGGCGACATTGGCATGCTGAGCCAGCTTACTGGTGGTGTGCATGAGTTCGGTGGATTGGTCACTGTCAAAATGACGAAAGTCAAACATTCCCATGATAAATTCCCTGTTTGATTGGTGGATGAAAGTTAATCGCATTCTCAATATAACCAAAAAGATACAAAATAACAAGCGAAAAAAGACGTAATTTTGGATTTTGGCGATGAAAGTGTGTATCAGCGATTTATCATGGGTAAAATGCTGTCAATTTCACTCATAATGGGCTGTGGGTTGAGTGGGGATGGGCTGATGGGCTAGTTTTAACTTTTTAAAAATAAAATGCCTGTGATATAAATGAGTCATAAAAATACAGATTAATAAAAATCCCTTATCAAGCGATAGGGGATTTTTTTGGTTTAGCGTGGTTGGTTGGTGCTTTGCTTTTTGGCGGTTTGTCGATTGGCAGGTTTTTTGGTGGTTTGCTTTTTTGTGCCTTGTTTCTTGGCTGATTGTTTTTTGGTCGCTTGCTTTTTGGCGGACGGTTTCTGTTGGGTTTGTTCGGTTTTGGGTTTTTTGGGTGATTGAGCGGGCTGTGCCATGGCAGTCATGGTAAAAGCGGATAGGGTAAGGGCGGTTAGCAGTTGTTTGATGTTCATAAAATTTCCTCAAAAAATAAAAAGTAAAGTGATAAAGTTAAGCCATGTTCGTCTTAACTGAGCATATTAAACCATGAAATTATCAATCAATAATTGCAAAATAAACTATTTTTTAGATGATTGATGAGTGCAAGACATCCGTTCTGTATCAATCATTGCTAAAAGTTTGATAATATTGCTGATAAATAACCAAATCGCATGATTGTAAGATATGAGTAATAATGACTTTCATTACTCCTTTGGTACATCCACCCACACTTGCACACTGTCAGGGTTGTAGAGTTTGCTCGCCATGCGTTGTAGGTTGGCAAGCGTGATGTGCGTATCTAGGTGCTTGACTTGGTCAAGATACGCCAAATTATTGCCTTGTTTGTCGCTTAATGCCAGACGGTTTAGCCATGTATAAGGGTCGTTTTGGCGGGATTTTTCTTGGTTTGTAAAGGTGCTTTTGGCTTTATTGATGTCGTCTGTCGTGATGAGATTGGGCAGGTTTGCCAGTACCTGTTTAGCATGGGCTATCATCTCGTCCGCCTTGTCAGGACTGGTCGTGAATTTGAGATGACTTTCAATGAGGTGGGTGTTGGGGTTTAGTGTACTGTCAAAATTGGTATTGTTAATTGAGTATACTTTTCTAGAAAGCCGTTCGTGGTGAGCTTGTCGAACCATAACGGTTTTCCTAGACTTCGACAAGCTCAGTCCGAACGGAAAACCTTAAAATCTATCTTTATTTAACAATACCTCAAAATTTAGCTGATAAATGCCTAATTTTTCATCACGCAAGGTCAGTTTGAGTTTGTCGCTGGCGATGTTTTTTAGTAGGTTTACCGTCATGGCATCCACGCCTTGCCATGTGTGGGGTGTGGTCGTCCAGAGCTGTACGTCCGCTCGTGGCTCGCTGTGGTGGGCAAATTTGACCGTGTCCGATGTGGCAAGGGGTGTGGCGGTATGGCGAAATGCCGTCAAGGGCGGATTGGGGTTGGCAAGTAGGGCGATAAACTGCCCCATGTGGGCAGGCGTGGCGTTACTCACGATATAAAAAGTCGTGGGCGTGCGTGTCATTTGCTCCCATGTCTGATTGAGTGCATTTTCGTCTAGCTTGTGCAAGTCATCAAGGCTAGGCAAGTGGTTTGGCAGTTGTCTTAACCTGCCAAGCTCATCTAATCTGTGGCGTTCGGCTTGTTTAACCCCTGTGGGGGCAAGCTCGCTCATCAGGGCAGTTTTGGTGTCATCAAGTCCGCCCTTAATGGTGGTGTGGTGCAGTTGGGCGTGGTAGAGATTGATAAGTTCGTTTAAGTTGGCATTGTCGCTACTCATCTCAATGATAAGCTCGTGGGCGGTCTGTTTGGCGGACAGATTTAGGCGGTGCGTTTTTTTAAAATTATCCCAAGCGGTTTTGTCAAAATGATAAGGTGTACTTTGAAAAATCAGCCCTGTGGCAAGCTCTGACTGCCACGCACCCAGTCCATCCGCCTGGGTGCCTGCCGTATTCACCGCCCGAATGTAGGTTTTATCTTTGGCACTGGGGTGGGTAAGCCACAGCACTCGCTCACCTGTTGATAGGATGTATTCACGCACCGCTCCTTGTGAGTGCTGATGGGTTGTTATGTTGGTGATGTGGGCGGTGGTGATGACGTGGGGCAGGTCAATGGCGGCCGGACGTGGCTTTGGGGCAGGCGGGGCGAGCGTGGCGGTGTTTGCCCGATGTTTCATCTGCTCCACGTCAGCCACACTTATGGGGGCGACCCGTGCGGTGTGTGGGGCTTGGTATTGGATGATACGGTCAGGGGAGGATAGCCATGTATTTATGCGTGTTTGTATGTCGGCAATGGTCAGATTATCTACTATTGGTTGGCTGATTTTGGCAAGTTCTTTTTGGGGAAGATAGGGTTTATCTACCAATGCTGTGCCAACGAGTGCCTGCACCCACCCTGCAAAATCACGGTCTTCGCTGTGAGTGTGGGCTTTGTCGAGCTGAATTTGAAAGTCCTTTTTGTACTCATCAAGCTCATCTTGGGTGATGGGATAATCCTGCAAGCGTTTGATTTGATAAAAAATCTCCTGTAAGCCGTCCTTGTGCTTGTCCTTATCCACGCTACTAAACAGCCCAATGGCAACGGTGTGTTTGCCGATGTCGGATTTACGAGCGACCACGCTTTTTATGCCATTGGGCAAATAGTTCATCTCATTTTGCAGGCGTTTGGTGATAAAGGTCAAGGCAAAACGGTCTATCAGGCGGTTTTTGCGGGCAGTGTCGTTGTCGCCACGACTTCCCGATTCGTCCAGCCTTAGGACATACACCACTTGGCTTACCCCGCTTTTGTCATCGTGCAGTTCGGTAATCGTTAGGCGGTCGGATAAAGTCGGTTCATAATAACCGCCTGTGCGGTCGGGGAGGGGCTTGGCAGGGATTTGCCCAAAATACTCATGGATTTTGGCTTTGGTATGGTCAATATCCACATCGCCCACGATGAGCAAATTCATATTATTAGGAGCATACCATGTTTTGTAAAAGGCTTGCAACTCATGGGCGGGCATGGTCGTGATACTGTCCAGCGTGCCAATAACAGGGCTACGCACCGAGCGACTACCTGCTCTGATGACCGCTTTTCGTTGCTCGTCCATGCGTGCCGATACGCCTTGACCGCCACGCCATTCTTGGGTGATGATGTGGCGTTCTTTGTTCAAATCATCGGGCGTGATGTGAGCATAAAACATCATCTGCGACAGGGCGGACAGACTGCCGTCCAGTCCTACTTTGGGCGGTGGGGTCATCAGATAAGTGGTGCTATCAGACGTGGTTACGGCATTATAATGTCTGGCTCTAACAAAGCCCATATCGTGTAAATGACCCATCACACCATCAGGGTGTTTATCGCTTGCCCGAAACACCAAATGCTCGACCATATGAGCCACGCCTGCCTGCGTGTCGCTCTCATCTATGCCCCCTGCGTTCACTCGCAGGCGGATTTCTAGCCGTCCTTTGTCGTCATGCAAAGGCAAAATGGCATAATCCAAACCGTTATCCAGCCTGCCGATGACAGGCGAGTTAATCTCGGCAAAGGCGGTGTGGGCGATGACAAATAGGGCAAGGGCGATGAGTTTTTTCATGATTTATTCTTGTCGGGATTGTTAAATAAAAATATATTTTAAAATTTGGACGTGTAGGGGTAATTTATTTGCCCAAAAATCAACACTTTATCAAAGGGCAAATGTAATTTGCCCCTACAAATTTATCCAAAGGTATAGTTAATTAACAATACCTTCTTTTAAAATTAGAATGGAAAAGCACCCTGTTAGGTGCTTTTTTAAAAAAGAGTGTTTTACCAGTTATAAGTTGCACCAAGCCAGATGTTTCGCCCTTGTTCATAAGTGATGATTTGGCTGTTGTTTGGCTTGTTGGTGGCAGTTTTGCGGTCAAAGACGTTGTTGATGTCCATGGTAAGCTCCAGACTTTGGTGTTTGCCCAATGCCTTTTTGTAACTCATTCGCCAGTCGTAGCTGATGTGGTTGCCAAACTTGGTTTTTTCGTACAACGTGGCTCTGCCTGTGTAGTCGCCACAAATGGCGGTATCATGGCTTGGGCAATCCACAGTGGCGGTGCTATACCCTTCATAAGGGGCGGTAAAGCCCACACGATGACCCCAAACAAAACCAATGTCAGGGAAGGTCATGTCAATGTTGGCAAAGGCTTTCCAAGGACGGTTAAAGTTAAAGGCAGGCAAGTCGGCTTTGTAGATGAGTTTGTTATCCAAAATCGCACGGTCTTGGTCGGCTTCGGTGGTGTCGTCATAGGTGTTGGCGGTGTTTTGGCGGTTGTCCGACCAGCTGGCTCCCACCGACCAATCCAAGTCCAGTCCACTAAACTTAACGGCTGATGTCGGCTTGATTGCCAAAGTTACGGTATCGGCTTTTGACCAACCGCTGTTATCCATGACACGTTCACCTGCGTCATTGAGCGTTGGCGAGCGGGCAAAGCTCTTTTTGGCATGGCGATTGACCCATTTGGCTGTCCATAGCGTGTTGCCGACCCTTTGGGCGATACCTGCACTGATTTCATCGGAATAAGGCGTGTCTAGGCTTCCAACTTCATAGTTGTATTTGCTAGAACCTCGTTCACGAATGACCCCATTGTCCGTCCAGTCGGTGAGCGTGCCGTCTGCGTTGATTTGGCGGTTTTGTTGTAGGTTGCTACTAATGCCGTTTTTGAGTTTGTAGGCAAAAAGATTGTTGGCGTGATAACGGTTCCAACCACCAAAGAGCTTGGTATCGCCATTGTCAAAGACATCAGCAGTAAAGGCAAAGCGTGGCGAGATGTTGGTGTTTTTCATAAAATCATCATAACTGACACGCACCCCTGGGGTAAGCTCAAAACGACCGATTTTCATGGTGTTTTCGGCATACAGACTGTATTTGTTCATACTGGCAGACAGACTGCGAGCAGGGTAGAGCAGACGTACAGATGTAAACTGCTCGCCGTCAATACAGCCGTCTGCCCCGTTGCATATGGTCTTGGGATTCCATGTCATCATTCCGCCAAGCGAGGTATCGGCATAACGCTCATATTCGGCTTTTTCGTGGCGATATTCAAAACCTGCGTTGATGTTGTGATTGATGTTGCCCCAGTCAAAATCATAAAAATTATAATCTTGTTTGGCGGTCAAGGTCTTTTTGTCCGTGCCAAATTTGCCATAACCCCCTTGCAAGCCTGTCTGACTCCCTGCTTTGGTGAGTGAGCCTGTTGCCCAGTTGATGACGGATGAAGTGTTATTTTGGTATTTGTGCCACCACGGATAGTAGTGGTCGGATTCGTTGGTAACGGTGTTTTCGTCATGCTGATAGCCGATGACACTATTGACACGCCCCCAATTTGCCAGATGTTTCCAGTCGATGTTCAAGCGATAACCACCGCCTTGGTTTTCAAAACCACTGTCTTTGATATTACGGCGATAAAACAGCGATGAATGCGGGGCGTACATGGCAGTAGCACTTAGTGTATCGCCATTGTCTGCTTTATAAAGCCCTTTTAGTAGATACGTTTCGCTTTTACGTTCTTGGTCTCGCCATTCGCCCAAGACATTTTGGTAATAGGGGATTTTGGAGGTTTGGCGGTCATAAGAAAACAGTAGGCTAAACTTATCATTGATAGGCTGGTTGATACTGGCAGAGTAGAACTCTTTGGTAAAACGGGGCTGATAATACAGCTGGCTTGCCGACTCAAAGTCATCCTTGATGTCGCCATGCACATGAAAACTGGTCAAAGCGTCATCTGTCATGCGATAAGAGACATAGCCCGAGGCTCGGTCGGATTTGGGGTTTTTGATTTTGGCGTCCACCACACCGCCTGTAAAGTCGCCATATTTGGCAGAGACGTTACTGTCAAAGACTTCAACATGGTCAAGCAAACGGCTATTAATCCAAAGCGACTGCTCGCCCCCTGCCGGCAAATCCCAAGCGTTATAACCTGTCGGCAGGCTACCTGCAATGGCGTTGTTACTGGCGGGGTCGATGTTGTTGTTATTAGACAGTCCGTCAATCATGAAGTTGTTGTTATAAAATTTTTCGCCATGAAACGATACTTTGGCAGGTTCAAGCTCCCCACCCATAAGGCTTGAATTTGCTTGATTGTCAAACTGTACGCTTGGGTTGTTTTTTAAAAGCTCGGTGATGTTGCCGTTGCCCGTGGGTTGGTTTTTGATTTGGCTGGCGGTTAGGGTTTGGGTGCCCATTTGTTGGCTAAATGGGGTGATGATGATGGTCTCACTGGGCATGACCGCTTGGAATGTGGCGACCCCTGTCTCATCAGTGCTAACGGTGGTTGAAATGGCGGTGTTGTCATCGGCATGAGCAAGACCGACAAAGGCATGACCCACTGCAAGGGCGATTAAAGTTTTTTTCATAAAAAATGCTCTTTGATAAAATGTAATATTATTACAATAATAATTTGTTACTTTATAACAATAATTTTTACAAAACTACAACGCCATTAATATATTTTATTTTCAAATAAAAATCAATATCACTAAATAGTTATTTACATTTAACAATAAATCAAATCCGCTTTTACGATAAATTTTTGATTGTTATAAATTTTCATTATTAATAAAAACGCCAAAATCGTGCTAAAATACGCCCATTTTGTGTTTGATATTTATCCGTTGGGGTGTGTTGGGGAATATTATGGATTGGTCAAAAGAAATCATCGATTCGCTCATCTGGCTTGCCAAAAGCATGGCGATAACAAGTGTGTGTTTTTCGTTGTTTGTGTGGGGCTTGGTTAGATTTACCGCTTGGGGTCGGCAGTTTTGGGCGATGGCACAGGGCTATTTGACACCCAGACGCAGTATTAAGCCATTGGCATTTTTTGCGTTTATTGTGTTTTTGACCTTATTAGAAGTGCGGATTAGTTTGATTCATTCTAATTGGTATAACACCATGTATTCGTCCCTACAAGACCTCAATCAGTCGGTGTTTTGGACGCAGATGGTGGTGTTTTGCTTTATTGCGGCGGCGGCGGTCGCCAATGCCTTGCTGATGTACTATGCCGAACAGCGGTTTAGGATTAATTGGATAGAATGGCTTAACCGTAATTTGCTTGATAAATGGCTAGATAATCAAGCTTATTATAAAGTACAGCAGAGTGTGGAACTTGATAATAAACTAGACAACCCCGACCAGCGTATTCAGCAGGATGTACAGCACTATGTCAAGCACTCATTAACCCTAGCGACGGGCGTGATAGCATCTGTCAGCTCCATTGTGTCATTTACCATATTGCTGTGGGGGCTGGCAGGCTCGATGAATGTCATGGGCGTTGAGATTCCCAAGATGATGGTGTTTTTGGTGTTTATTTATGTGCTTATTGCGACCGTCATTGCGGTATGGTTAGGTAAGCCACTCATTAGGCTAAATTTTGATAATGAAAAATTTAACGCCGATTATCGTTATTCGCTCATCCGTGTCAAGGAATATGCCGAATCCATTGCGTTTTATGCAGGCGAGCGAGTAGAGCAAAATGTGCTGTATCGTCAGTTTAATAAAGTCATCGGCAATATGTGGGATATTGTTTATCGCACATTGAAATTTTCGGGTTTTAACTTGGTGGTGACACAAATCTCGGTGGTGTTTCCGCTATTGATTCAGGTGGGGAGGTACTTTGCTGGTAATATCAAGCTTGGCGACCTTATGCAGACCATGCAGGTATTTGGGCGACTTCATGGCAACCTGTCTTATTTTCGCAATGTCTATGACACCTTCGCCAGTTATAAGGCAACACTTGACCGTCTGACAGGTTTTGAGCGGGTGATTAATGCCAGTGCTGACATGAAGGGTATTGATGTGACATATCATGAGACGGACGTGATATTTGAGGATGTGACCGTCAAGACCCCAAGTGATAAAGTTTTGATTGATAAATTAAATCTATCCTTGCCACAGGGTTCACGCTTGCTGATTTAAGGCAAATCAGGGCTGGGTAAAACCACGCTACTGCGGACAGTGGCAGGGCTGTGGGTGTGGGCAGATGGGCGTATCACTCGCCCTGATGATGCTCTGTTTTTATCACAAAAACCCTACTTGCCACAGGGCAGACTTATTGACATGCTCTACTATCCGCATGCCGTGCCAGAGCAGGAGGATGAGAGAGTGATTCATGAACTGCTACATACGGTACAGCTAGGACATCTGGCGGATAAAATCCACCATGAGTATGATTGGACGCAAAAACTCTCACTTGGCGAACAGCAACGTCTTGCCATGGCTCGAGTAATGCTACACCGTCCCAAAGTAGTGTTTTTGGACGAGGCAACCGCCAGTATGGATGAGGGATTAGAAGATGCCATGTATCGCACCCTACAAGGCTTGACCGATACCACACTCATCAGTGTGGGACATCGCTCAACGCTACTTAAATACCATCACACCCGACTGGAAGTGTTGGGTGATGGGGCGTGGCAAGTGACCAAAATCTAAAATTCAATAAGGGGTTTGCTAACTTGCATGCCCTAGCCTTTGGCAAATCAAAAAATCACCCCCAAGCCCTTGACATTCGAGCAAAGAGCGGTTATTATGAGTGGCTGATTTATCCTTTCATATTTTTACCGCCCCGTCAGTCCTTGACTTTTTTCTTGGCGGAGTTCATTTTATTTTCATTTCTACACATCTTATCTAAATCATCTCATGAATTTGACCGAACTAAAACGCAAGCCTGTCAGTGAGTTGCTATACATTGCTGAGCAAATGGGGCTTGAAAACATGGCTCGTAGCCGTAAACAAGACATTATTTTTGCCGTTCTAAAAACCCACGCCAAAAACGGCGAGCCGATTTATGGCGATGGTGTATTAGAGATTTTGCCAGATGGTTTTGGCTTTTTGCGTTCATCAGAAGGCTCGTATTTGGCAGGGCCTGACGACATTTATGTCAGCCCAAGCCAAATCCGCCGTTTTAACCTGCAAACAGGTGACTCCATCGCAGGGCAAATCAGACCACCCAAAGATGGCGAGCGGTATTTTGCTTTATTAAAGGTCAGTGAGATTAACTTTGACACGCCTGACCGCTCACGCCATAAGCTCATCTTTGAGAATCTAACACCGCTTTTCCCGACCGAGCAGTTACGCCTAGAAGTGGGCAACGGCACGACCGAAGATTTGACAGGGCGGGTGATTGACCTCATTGCCCCCATTGGCAAGGGTCAGCGTTCCATCATCGTCGCCCCACCCAAGGCAGGTAAGACGGTACTACTACAAAACATCGCCCAAGCCATCTCAAAAAACCACCCCGAGTGCTATCTTATCGTTCTGCTCATTGACGAACGCCCCGAAGAAGTGACCGAAATGCAACGTACCGTGCGTGGCGAAGTGGTCGCATCGACCTTTGATGAGCCGCCTGCTCGCCATATCCAAGTGGCTGAGATGGTCATCGAAAAAGCCAAACGCCTTGTTGAGCATAAACAAGACGTGGTCATCCTGCTAGATAGTATCACACGCCTAGCCCGTGCCTACAATACGGTCATTCCATCAAGTGGCAAGGTGCTGACAGGGGGCGTGGACGCCAATGCGTTGGAGCGCCCAAAACGCTTTTTTGGGGCGGCTCGTAATGTCGAAGAAGGTGGGAGCTTGACCATCATCTCCACCGCCCTAACTGACACAGGCTCGAAGATGGATAGCGTGATTTTTGAAGAATTTAAAGGTACGGGCAACCAAGAGATTACCTTGGAGCGAGAGCTTGCCGAACGTCGCATTTTCCCTGCCATCAACATCAAAAAATCATCCACCCGCCGTGAAGAACGTCTCGTCGATGAAGAAATGCTTCGTAAAGTGTGGGTGCTTCGCAAACTGTTACAGCCGATGGATGATTATCAGGCGACTGAATTTTTACTTGACCGCCTAAAAGACGCCAAAACTAACGATGAATTTTTTAATAACATGACCAAATAAAGTCACAAATTATTAAAAAGACTGATAAATCAGTCAATATTGGCAAGCTGTCATCATTAAAAAATGACTAAAATATAATCATTTTTAGAGATATTTGCTCAGTATGTTTAAAAATAGGCGTTATTAAAAGTTTTGAAAAATAATCATTTTAAGAAAATTTTACGTCATTTTAATGACAAAAATCAAAAATAGCTTTCTGTAGAAATGTTTTGTTACAGATTGATTGCATTTATTACTAAAAATCATTTGTTATTGCCGAATGATGTTTATATAATAGTACAAGAAATATAGGGGTAAATATTCTGCGATGATAATCTTTGTTAAAAACAGAGATTAAACATGGCAGTTTTTTGCCTTAATTCTATATTCATCCTAACATTTGGAGAAAATCATGAAAAAGTTAATCCTAGCTACCCTAATCGGTTCATTGGCTCTTACCGCTTGCTCAAAGCCAGCTGAAGAAGCACCTAAAGCTGCTGAAGCAGCACAAGAAGCAGCGAACGAAGCACAAGCCGCTGCAAACGCTGCTCCTGCTGATGCTGCTGCACAACAAGCTGCTGACACTGCCCAAGCCGCCGCTGACACTGCTGCAACTGCCGCCGCTGATGCTCAATCTGCTGACAAGACTGTTGCTGAGCAAGCCGAAGCGACTGCTGAAAACGCACAAGACGCTGCCGAAGAAGCTGCCGATGCTGCCAAAGATGCAGCTGACGGTGCTGCCGCTGCCGCAGGTACTGAAACTGTAACCAACGAAAACCCTGCTGTTGCTACTGTTCCTGCAACCGAAACTAAGTAATTCATTAAGTTTTCTTATTGAGTTAAAAGAGCCATGTTTGTGGCTCTTTTTTTATTTGCCTATTGCTAGAGGTGGGCTTGCAAAAGCAAAAATTTACCTTATAAAGTAGTGAAAAATATCTCATTTTTACCATGAATCAAGCCTATTCCGACCATCTTACCCAGCTCCTAAAAAACCTGCCCAATCTCCCTGGTGTCTATAAAATGCTCGGCAAATCAGGCGAGATTTTGTACGTTGGAAAAGCCAAATCCCTAAAAAGCAGGGTGAACAACTATTTTGCCAAGACCATTGACCACCCAAAAACAGTCGCCTTAGTCGCTCGCATTTGTGATATTGAGATTATCATCACACGGAGCGAGAGCGAGGCTTTGCTCCTTGAGCAAAATCTCATCAAACAGCACCGTCCGCCTTATAATATTATCCTAAGGGACGATAAATCCTATTTGTATCTGTTCATCTCAAAGGACAAATTCCCACGCCTTGCGGTGGGGCGGGGCAAGGGCAATCATGCCGAAGGTCGCTATTTTGGGCCTTATCCGTCCGCCAATAGTGCCAAAGAAGCGGTGCTACTTTTGCAAAAGCTTTTTATGTTACGAAATTGCACCAATACGGTATTTGCCAATGCCAAACGCCCCTGCCTAGAACACCAAATCAAACGCTGTACCGCTCCGTGTGTGGGGCTGATTAGTCAGATAGATTATGATGACAACGTGGGACAAGCGTTAGATTTTTTGAATGGTAAAACAGGCGAACTACAAGCCATGCTCGCCCAAAAAATGCACGAATCTGCCGAGAATATGCACTTTGAGCAAGCCGTATTTTACCGAGACCGCCTTGCCATGCTCTCTGACATTACCGCTCGCCAAGCGGTGTATCGGGTGGGCGATGACAGCAGTGCCGATGTGTTTGCCATTGCCGACAAAAACGGGCTGACGGTCGTCCATGTGCTGACCGTGCGTGGCGGTAAGGTGCTGGGCGGTAAGAATTATTTTCCTGATGATGTCGGGGTGTTTGATACGCCTGCCGAGCGGCTCGAACGGTTTTTGTTGTCGTTTTATTTGGAGGTGAGCGATGATTTGCCCAAAGAGATTATCATCAATGAGATGATGGATGACAAAGATACGGTTGCCGAGCTACTCCATGATGAATTTGGTAAAAAATGCCTGATAAAAGACAAAGTACAAAAGCACCGCCGAGAGTGGCAGGAGCTGGCGATTTTGAATGCTCATAATGCCTTGACCGCCAAGTTGTCTGATTTTAATGAATTAAATGAGCGGTTTGTTGCCATGCAACAGGTATTGGGGGCGGTGTCGGATAGGGCGATTAACCGCATTGAGTGCTTTGACATTAGTCATACCATGGGCGAGCTGGCGGTGGGTTCGTGCGTGGTGTTTGACAGTCGGGGAGCGAGAAAGCGGGATTATCGCCAGTATGCCATTCATGACGTGGTCGGGGGTGATGATTATGGAGCGATGAGACAGGTGCTGACAAGGCGGTATGCCAAGCACCCCTTGCCTGATTTGCTATTGATAGACGGTGGCAAAGGGCAGTTAAATGTCGCCAAAGAAGTCTTAACCGAGCTTGGCAAATTGGACGACACGCTACTCATCAGCGTGGCAAAGGGCGAGGGGCGAAAGGCAGGGCTTGAAGTGCTACACTTTTTGGAGCATGAGCCGATAGATTTGCCAATGGATTCTAAGGCATTGCACCTTATCATGCACATACGAGACGAAGCTCACCGCTTTGCCATTACCGCTCACCGCAAAAAACGAGACAAGGCTCGTGGGGCAAGCGTGCTAGAAGTCATTCCCAATCTGGGGGCAAAACGCAGGCGAGACCTATTGGCTCATTTTGGTGGTATTCAACAGCTTCTTGGTGCGTCCGAAAGTGAGATTGCCAGCGTCAAGGGCATTGGCAAGGTGCTGGCGGGGACGATTTATAAAAGTTTGCATGGGTGAATGGCGTGTCTTTTGGGCGGTAAAAATAAAGACAAATCCAATTTGCCCTTATTTTTGGGTGTTGTTTGGTCAAGGGTTAATCAAGTTTTATTAAGATGCTTTACATCGTCATGTTGTAAATCTTAATTCATGATGCCTATCAATAATACCCAAGCACTTTCCACCAAATGAGCCCCACGCCAATCCATGTCACAAGATTGACCACACTCATGACCACCCCGACTTTCCACCATTGTCCAAGCGAGACATAGCCTGCCCCAAAGATGACAGGGGCTGTGCCTGTGGCGTAGTGTGTGAGCGTCATCATGAGACTGCTTGACGCCGCCAAAATCAAGGCGTAGAGCATGGGCGGAGCTCCAAGAGCCAGTCCCACGCCATAAAACGCCCCAAACATTGCCGTAATGTGAGCGGTCGTACTGGCAAAAAAGTAATGGGTATATAGATACACAAGTGTCAAAATCGCCACCGCACCGACCCAGCCCAGTCCCATGCCCCCAATGGCAGTCTCAATCTGCCCTGAAAACCATGCAATCAGCCCAAGTTTGTTCAGATAAGTCGCCATCATAATCAGCACGCCAAACCACACAAGCGTATCCCAAGCCGACTTTTCTTTTAAAATATCATCCCACGTCAGCACGCCTGTCAAAATGACGACCGACAAGCCCAAAAACGCCACCGCTGTCGCATCCACCGCCAACGCATCGCCAAACAGCATGGCAGGCACGTTCGCCCACAGTAGAAGCATACCACTAAATACGCCAAGCATGATTTTTTCATCACGGCTTAATTTACCAAGCTCGGCAAGTTTTTGACGAGTAAAGTCTTTGACATCAGGCGTTTGGGTAATCTCAGGCTTGGCAAGGACGTAGATGACAAGGGGCATAAGCAGAATACACGCAAGCCCCGGTAGGAGCATGGCGATTGCCCACGTTGTCCACGACAGATGAATCTCGTTGCCTGTGGCTTTGCCGACAAGCTCCACCACCAAAGGGTTTGGAGCGGTGGCGGTGATGAACATGGCGGACGTGATTGGGTTGGATTGATAATTTACTAGTGATAAATATTCACCCATTTTTTTGGTGGTGCCGTCATCGGGCTTTGAACCAAAACTCTCGGCAATAGAGCGGGTAATGGGGTAGATAATCGCCCCGCCCCGAGCGGTATTTGATGGGGTAATGGGGGCAAGCAAGGTCTCGGCAATTGCCAATGAGTAGCCAATACCGAGCGTTTTTTTGCCAAAAAAGCCGATGACATTATAAGCAATCCTCGCCCCTAGCCCTGTTTTGACAAGCCCTCGTGAGATGATGACCGCCACAGCGATGAGCCAGATGAGCGGACTTGAAAAGCTGGACAACGCATCTTTCATCGCATCTTTGGGCGTGTCGGCGGTTACGCCTGTCAAAGCAACAAGGGTAATGGCGATGATAGAAATCGCCCCAATGGGCAATGCCTTACCAATAATCGTAACAATCGTCCCAACAAACAACGCAAGCAGGTGCCATGCGTTCGGCTCAACGCCTTGTGGTACAGGAATACCAAACCAAATGATGAGAGTAACAAGCACGGCAATGACCGCAGGAATGGGCTTAAATGGCATATGTTCACCTTTTTATTATCATAAGATGTTAAAAATAAAACCTTGCCAATTTCCCTATTGGGTAAAATATCCTTATAAATTTTAAGGATTTAAAATGAAATAAAAAATCATCATCTAATTATTGATAAAATGCAACAAATATCAAACTTTTATCAGCATGATTTCTTGATTTGATTATAACAGAATTATTGGCATGAACCCATAAAATATGTGGGGTTATTTAAGGAATGTTTTGATAAATTTATTAGATAAAATGATAAAAATAACTCAAAAGTGGTAGAATTGCTCAATTTATGGTTAATTTTTCATAAATATATCAGTAAAATTTATTATTTGGGATATTTGATGGTAAAACAGAAAAGTTGTGGCATTAGAATGCTGTGTTGTGATAAATGTTTTTTCCAAATTTAAAAACATCTTTTCCAAAAATCATTATTCTTTTATCAATTTTAAAATTTTATAATAGGGCGTGCCTGCCTTTTGTATTTGCCATGAAAAATGCCTGTTTAAAACAGCAGGGGAATCGCCCGTTTTTCATGCAAAAACGATTGGTTTATTTCTATATTGTAAATAGTGCTATAGATGTGAGCAGCTTTATTTTGGGTATTGTTAAATAAAGATAGATTTTAAGGTTTTCCGTTCGGACTGAGCTTGTCGAAGTCTAGGAAAACCGTTATGGTTCGACAAGCTCACCACGAACGGCTTTCTAGAAAAGTATACTCAATTAACAATACCTATTTTGGTGGTGGGTGTTTTGCGTTATAACACCATGAATTTTGGGCATTTGCCACGCCCAGAACCAAAAGACAGTTTTGTGGACGGTTTGGTGTCTTTGACCACACTTAACATTCCGTTTGAAGGGGCTGGTTTATCGGTGGCTGGTGACCCGTTGATGTTGAACAAATTTTCGGTGTCTTTCCCCAACGGCTTTAAAGAAGGCATCAAATATTTAAAAGACAATAACGACAAATTTGTCGCCCCTGTAATGCTGATTAGCGGTAATAAAGATGTGTTTGTTGCCCCCAAAGATGCCCTTGATTTTTATAATGAGACCAACTCGGTGGATAAAAGTTTGATTTTGTATCCAAACTTTGGGCATTTGCTCATGCTGGAAAATGGCGGACAAAAAATTAATGACAATGTGGCACAATGGATTGGCGAGCGAGTGAAGTAAATTAGATAAAAGAAAACACCGTTTGCATGTTCACTCTGGGCGGTTTTGTTTTTTGGGCAGTCTCAAAATCTCTTTTCATGCCCACTCAGACTTATCCCAAACATTTGTTTGTATTCATGGCTAAACTGGATCAGGCTTTTGCAACTGATTGCTTGGAGATGCTTTTGTATGAGTCGTTCAGTGGCTTTTGAGCATGGTCTAAATGGTATATTTTTTGGGATTGCAGGGGGCTTTGGACTGAGGTTTGGCAAAATAGCATGCTAAGGGGCGGATTGTATTCCGTTGTGTTTTGAGTTAAGCAAAATACCGCTTTAACCCACCAAGCAATAATTCCTTTTCCACACTTAGGGCATCGTCAAACTGCACATTTATCATATCCGCCCCGCCCCCTGTGAGCGTAATCTCAAAATCAGGATAATCGGCACGCACCGCACGCACCGTCCCCACCACACCAAACAGCACGCCATGATTGACCGCATCAAAGGTTGTCCGCCCAAGCTCGGTGCTGTCAAACCGTCCAGCCTTGACCGCAATCTGCTGAGTGCCTGCATACAGGGCGTGGCGTTGCATATAGACGTTGGGCAGGATATATCCGCCCAAATGCGTGCCGTGTTCTATCAAATCAATCGTCAATGCCGTGCCACAGCCGACCACGCATTGTTTTTTGGTGCTGTCCACCACGCCAAGCATTTGTAGCCACCTATCCACGCCAAGCTGATTGGGGTCATAATGGCTTGTCAAAAGGGGGTGGTTGGCGTTTACTTTGGCAAATTCAAACGGCACGTTAAAGCCTTGCAAGGTCTTGTCAATGGCGGTGTTAATCTTATCGCCAAGCACGCTAGAAATCCCCACAAATTCAGGCTCAAAGCTCGCCAGCGTGCCAAGCAGTCCAAGCAATAATTCATTGGGGGCTTTTAGGTGTTCTTTTGCGTCATGGGCGATAATCGTGTCGTTATCCACTATCCAATATTTTAGGCGGGTATTGCCCAAATCTAGCCAAAGTTTTTTCATGATTTTCCTTAATAAAATGGGTTTTGGTATTTATATAAATTAACCATGCCAAATAAAATCTAATTCACGATTTTTGCCATACCTGCAAATATTGGCTTAATATCGCCATGATCATTTAATAATAATTCGCCTTGATTGCCAATGCCGATACATCTGCCTTTTGCATAAATATCCGTCATATTATTTTGCATAAAAATATGAATAAGTTTGTTGGTCAAAAGATGATTGGCGTTAAATTTATCAATAAAATTTTGTAGATACATAGGTTCTTTACAGTGATTGCAAATTTCCACTGCTTGAAATATCGCATTTGCCATGGGGATATATAAATCTTGGGCGGTTGTTTTTATGTCTGATAATTCTTTTAAACACGTTGCTTGATAAAGACCGTCTTTGATGATAGGCGAATTATTAACATTTAGCCCCACGCCAATTACCACGCCCACAAGTGTATTTTTATCCAATTTTTTAAAAACAGGTTCAATTAAAATGCCAGCGAGTTTTTTAAAAAATCCTACTTTGTCATCATAATAACCCACGTCATTTGCCCATTTTACGCCAATGGAGGGTAGGTTATTTTCGGTGCGAGTTTGGTTAATGGTTTGAATGATTTTTAAGTGGGCAAGTTGATAGCCTACCGCCAAAGACAATAAGCCTGATAATTGATGTAACTTAAATTCGCCTTGCCCAATGGGGACATATAAAGACAAAAAAACATTGTCCGCACCGCTTACCCACGTCCGCCCATGTTGTCCACGTCCTGCCGTTTGGTGGCTTGCTGTGTATAGGTGGGGGGCGGTGTGGGGGTGCGTGCCGTCTGTAATGGCGTGGATTAGCTGGGTGTTGGTGCTGTCTGTCGTGTCAAAATGGGTGTGGGGCGTGGCGGTCAAAAAATTTGGCATGGGGCGGTTTTTGGTCGTTTCAAATGAATAAAAATAAGCTATAATACCATAAATTTGGTAAATGTGAGAGTATGTAACATGATGTATCTATGGTTTGTGGTCGCAGGAGCGTTTGCGGGCGTGTGTGCAGGGCTGTTTGGCGTGGGCGGTGGTCTTATCATCGTGCCAGCACTTGTGTGGATTTTGGGGGCGTATGGCTTTCCGAGCGAGTTTATCCCCCACGTGTCGGTGGGAACGGCGTTGGCGACTATCATCATTACGTCTATCAGCTCTTTGACCGCCCACAACAAAAAAGGCGGCGTGCGTTGGGAAGTCTTTAAAAATCTGACTTATGGCTTGGTGATTGGCTCTTTGTTTGGGGCGTGGGTGGCAACGCTTATCAAGGGGGATTATTTGCAAGTATTGATTGGCGTGTTTGCCATTGCCATGTCCATACAGATGTTTATGAAAAAGGCGGACGAGAACATCAAACCCCTGCCCAAGCCGATGAGCCAAAGCGTGGCGGGCGGTGTGATTGGTATGGCTTCGGCGATTTTTGGGATTGGCGGTGGTAGCCTAAACGTGCCGTATCTGACCCACGCAGGGCTACCCATCAAGCAAGCCGTTGGGACGAGTGCGGCGTGCGGTCTGCCCATTGCCATTGCAGGGGCGTTAGGCTTTATGATATTTGGGCGAAGCCATGTGGCAAGCATGAGCGAGCCTGTGGCAGGACTGCTTGGCTTTGTGCATTTGCCTGCCTTTGTGGCGATTAGTGTGGCGAGCTTTATCACTGCCAAACTTGGGGCAAAAATCGCCCACAAACTGCCAGCAGGTACACTCAAAAAAGCCTTTGCCTGTTTGCTGATTGTGGTGGGTTGTCAGTTGGTGTGGAGTGGGGTGGTGGGGTAGAATGCGCCTGTCGAGCTTGATATTTGGCATAAGTATGTAGGGGCGTGCTGTGCACGCCTATAAAAAACGACAATATTAAAGGAAGTACTTAGCATGTCCTCATATATCATAATTTTATAACAGCTTTAAAGTTCTTTGGTTGTATTTTAGTAGGCAGGATCTGAGTAATAGGAGTCGTAATATTCATAATCGTCAGAATAGGGTCTTATATACTCATTTAACACAGACCAAGAAAATATACATGCACCAATAACGCATATAATTATAGTTAAATCTAATTCTGGATTTGGCTTGGATGGCAATCCATAATCATTTTTATTTTCATCGCCAGATTTAAAGATTAAGTATACTATGAATAAAAAATTAAGATAAGGAACTAGTACCCATAAAGTATGCCAGCCTGTTAGGTTGATATCGTGCAACCTTTTTCTTGTTTGCCATAATATTCTCCAGCATGGGTAGATGGCTGAAAGAATTAGATATCCACTTGCAGAATCATAAATGGAGCTTTCTGATAGTATGGCAATGATGATAAAAAAAGCTGTCAAAAGAAATATTAGCTGATTAGCCAATAGGCTTCTCAAATATCTTAGACGACCAATTCTATTGTCTGTATCAACATAATCTTCTTCGTGAGAAAGCTCATTAGATTGTGTTATTTTTATTTGCTGACTTAAAGCATTTTCTATACCCATAGGGTCTTTTGGTATGGTTTTTTCATTGTTATAAGAATATGGGTTGTAATCAAACTGAGGTAAAAATTTTAAATCATTCTTGTTTATGTTTTTCATATTTTAATCCTTAGGTTTTATTTTATATACCACTTGATCATTACTAATATTGATTTTATCTAGCTTTTCCATCTTGTGGAGTTCTTCTAAAAAAAATTCAACATAAAAGTTTGTTAAAAAATCAAAATTTGATTTTTTGATTTGATCTACAGATATAATAGATTTGCTTTTTATATAGAATAAAATATCATTTTTAACTGTGTTTATTATTTTTTTATTATTATATATTTCTTGGTGCATGTCTTCATAATATAATTCAAATTTTTTTTCTGTCCCTTACTATCTTTTTGTAGATAGTAGAATCATTCTCAACTTGTCTGTAATGTATTAATTCATCATAGTCATAAAAATTATATATGGGGATGCTGATGCCTAAGGTATTTAAGCAATAATTTTGAAAATATTGGCGTCTCTCATAAATAACTTCATTTTCTTTTATGAGAGATGTTATCTCGTTGATTTGATCTTCTGTAAGATTCATTCTCAATCTCCATGCTTGATGTCAGGACTGGTTATCGGAAAATTTAAAGGTTTATTTTTTAAAGATAGGTAATCGTCTCTAGTAATGTATTCTTGCCTTACCATTTTTTTGCTACTTATTTTTGTCATTCGGTCGGATTTTTCTTGTCTGTCTTTAAAGTAAAAATCCCACTCAATAACAACATCTTTTGTGTGATTATCAATATAAATAATAATCTCTCCACCAATGGGACTTAATTCTTTTTTGCTGATGGTGTCCATAATCTCTTTGTCTATATCAGGAGAGATATTGTCCAATATATATTCTATTGAAACAGGTTCTTTTTCCTTAAAAAATATCTCTTGAATAGCACCTAGTGCGATAGGTGTGGTCATAACCGCCATAACTTTCTTAAGCATTGTAACTCCTTAAAGATGTAATTGTAACTCTTTAGCGACTTCATCGGTAATATCCACTGTATTGCCAGACTTTAATCTATTTCGGATGTGTTCAGGAACTTCGCTGTCATTAATACGCTTTGTTTCGACTGTTTCACTCCATGATTGGGTTACTTGATCGTACGAGTAATATTTAAAAGTTTTAATAATAGCTCTGTCCACGGCTTTTGCTAAAGAAACAACACCTTGCAAATTCTGTTGTACTTCTACAGGAAGTCTTTGAAAACTTTCAATGAAAAAATTTCTAATTTCTTCCCAAAAAATAACCACAGCTGCACCAACAGCCGCACCTGCAGCCATCCAAAGTAGTAGGCTTACTGGATCAATCATGTGTTATCCTTGTTTTTAAGATGATTAAATGTTTTTTCGCCAAGTTGGGTTTTTACATATTCTTCACTAACTTGCTTTGTCGTTGTTTGTGAGAATTGGTTTGCCTCTTGACTTGTCTTAATCTCATCAATTGCTTTTGTAAAATAAGAAAGAGAGACAGAATTATCGCCACTTCGTGAAGCAGACAGAGCTGACTTTAACACGCAGTTGCTAATATCACTGCCAGACAGCCCGTCTGAATGTTCTGCCAGAATCTCAAAATTGACATCAGGGGCTAGGGGTAGGGCAGTGGGGATGTATTTTTGCCACAATTTTTGACGGTTGCCTAAGTCAGGTAATTCAAAAAGAATATGCGATAGGATTCTTCGCATAAAAGCAGGGTCATAATTTTCAATAAAATTGGTGGTAAAAATAATCAAGCCTTCATGGTCATTCATGAGTGTAAGCAGTACCGAGCGGGTTTGATTGACACTCACATCGGTGGCGTGTGACATATTGGTAACACGGCGACTTAAAATAGCGTCTGCTTCATCAAAAAAGATAATTGCATTTTGCTCTTTGGCGGTATTAAAAAGGGTTGTGATGTTTTTGGAAGTTTCGCCAACGTATTTTGATTCTATCTCGGCATAATTGACGGCGATGAGTGGTTTGCCAAGTTCATGAGCAATGGCGTGTGATGCCATGGTTTTACCTGTACCGGGTAAGCCGTATAGGTTAATGGCGATTTGGCGTTGGTGGGCGTGTGTCGTGGCAAGCCCCCATGTGTTAAAGATGTGTTCAGCGTGTTTTTGGTAGGATAAAAAATCGTGAATGCTATTTAAAGTGTTGTCTGGCAGGATTAAATCCTTGACAGTAAATTTAGGGCTTGTTAAGCTAAACTGCTGACTGCTGACTGCTGACTGCTGACTGCTGACTGCTGACTGCTGACTGCTGACTGCTGACTGCTGACTGCTGACTGCTTGGGCGAACTATGGGCATAAGATGACTCTGATACAATAGGTTTGGATATTATAACAAATATACACAAATTTTCCAGGGGATTTTTGATGATTTTTATTTTTTAAAACAAGCCAAATCAATAAATTAAGTTTTTCATATCTATAAATTTTTGCTAAAATACACCCCTTTACCACACCCAATCCCAATCATCATGCGTCTAAAATCCCTAAAACTATCAGGCTTTAAATCCTTTGCCAATCCCACGACTTTTACCTTTAAGCACGACATTACCGCCATTGTTGGGCCAAACGGCTGTGGCAAGTCCAACGTGATTGATGCCATACGCTGGGTGTTGGGCGAGACGAGTGCCAAACAGCTTCGGGGCGGGGCGATGAGCGATGTCATTTTTGCAGGGGTGGAGGGACGAGCAGGCAAGAGCTTGGCGAGCGTGGAGCTGACCTTTGAGCATACCCAAGATGAGAGTACAGGCATTCGCCATGCTCTAAACCTATACCATGAGCTGACCCTACGCCGTCAAGTGACCAAGGAGGGCAAGTCTGATTATTACATCAATGGGCAAAAGGTACGTCGCCGTGATGTGGTGGACGTGTTTTTGGGAACGGGGCTTGGGGCGAGAAGTTATGCGGTGATTGAGCAGGGCATGATAGGGCGGATTGTTGAGTCTAGCCCCATGCAACTGCGTGAGTTCATCGAAGAGGCGGCTGGTGTGTCACGCTATCAGGCACGCCGAGCCGAGACCGAAAAACAGTTAAATGAAACCAAGGATAATCTGGCACGACTTAATGACTTGCAAGGCGAGCTTAAAAAACAGCACAAAACACTCATCCGTCAAGCCGAGTCCGCCAAAAAATACCAAGCCCTAAATGATGAGTTGTTTGAGCTGAACAAAAACGACTTATTAAAACGCATTTTTGAGGCGTGGCAATACCTAGAAACCAAAAAACAAGACAAAGACAAATCCGCCCAAATCCTGCACGAGCTAGAACAAGCGGTGGGTAAAGCCAAAAAAGAGCTGGACGTCCACTCAGCCAAACTTGCCGAGGCAAACTGGCTCAAAGATGACGCACGGGACAACTACCATAACGCCCGCATGAAAGAGCAGACAGCAGAGCATAACTATTATAGCCTAAACCAAGAGATTGCCAGTTGTGAAGACAAAATCGCCCGCCTAACCGAGCTCAAAGCCCAGTCAGAGGCGAGCATTGTGGAGAACCAACAAAGCATTGATGAGATTGACAAGGAGCTTGGGCAAATCAGCCCTGATGTAACCGAGGGGGCGTTAAAACTGACCGCCTTACAAGATGAGCTGACCCAAGTCCAAGGGGCGTTTAACACCGCCAAACAGCAAGTGGGCGAGCTTACCCAAAAAAAGAGCGACCTAGAAAACACGCACAAACTGGCGACAGCACAAAAAAACCGCCTACTCATGAGTCACGAGCGAGTCACCAAAAAATACCAAGAACTCATCAATAAGCACGAGAACAAAGAGCAAAACCACGACAAAGAACAAGATGAAATAAAGTCGCTGACGAGCCACATCGCCACGCTAAATCTTGCCATAGATGAGCTGTCCGATGACGACGGCAGGCAGGTGTTTGATGAAAAAAGTCGGCAGGTCAAAGCATTACAAGATGAGCTGTCTGCACTAGAAAAACGCCATGCGTCCATGATGGGCGAGTATGACACCCTACACAAACTGGTGCATAAACCCAAACATGCCCCGTTCCCCCATGATGACCATGTAAATAATGATAATGCAGGCAACAGTGGGGTTGACACCAAAAGCCGTGTGGATGGTATCGCTCTGCCCCAACTGGACTCATTAAAAGACAGCATTAAGCTGACCCGTGATGGCGAAAAATATACCGATGTGCTGGATAAATTTTTGGGCTTTTGGCTAGATGCTCGGGTGCTAGATGGTGAGCGTGATTTTTCTTTGTTACCACTCATCAATCATCTGCCCACAGCCATGGACGGTGGTAAGCACAGCCATGATGATAAAAAGGATAAGAAAAAAGACGGCAAAAAAGCCAAGCACAAAGGCGAGACTTCGGGGCTGTCTGCTCATGAACGCTTGCCGAGCATGGTGCTTTATACCGCACCTAATTTTAGGCAAAGTAGTGATAAACTCATTCCGCTCACTGCCTTGATAAAATCGCCCACACTGGCACTGTGGCAGGGCGTGTATTTGCTAGATATGGATACTCAAACGCTTGATGAAAAGGGGTTTGATAAACTGGTCACGGCATGGGCGGATGAGCTTGCCCAAGGCATGCTGATTTTGACAAAGACAGGATGGGTTATTGGTTCTTTTGGGCTCGTGCATGTCTCTGCTTTGGGGCAGAGCGGACAGGGACAGGGCGTGCTTAGCGAGCGAGCCGAACACGCCAAACGCTTAGATGAGCTAGAAGAGAGACTGGGGCAGATAGAGAGTGAGTTAGATGACAAACAGCGGTCGTTAAAGGCGATGATGAGCGAGCTGGATGTCCTAAGAGTGGCACAAGAAGAACGCCATGCCAAGCACAGCGAGCTAACCCACAGCCTACACGAGAGCAAGGCAAAACTGGTCAAACTAGAACATCAAATAAGCCAAGATAAGCTGATATGGGAGAATTTTAACAGCCAAAAGATAAGCCTTAGCGATGAACTCTCCGAGCTAGATGGCGAGCTTAGACTCATGGATGATGAGATTGGGCGTAGCATGACGGCACTAGATGAGCATTTGCCCGTATTGCAAGTTGCCCAAAACACCCTAAGTGTGCTGTCGGTAAGCGTGGATGAGCTGTCAGGCAAGCTCAGGCAGATGACCCAAGACAGACAGGAGCTGACACTCAAACAGACCACACTCACCCAAAACAAAGTCCACGCCACAAGGCTGTTGGAGTTATCGCATGAGAACGTGGCAAAGGCGGACATCGAGACCAAGGAGCTTATCGCCCAGAGCATGGCGATGAGTGAGCGACTGCCTGTGTTAGAAGATGCCTTTAAGCAAGCAAAAGCCGAGACCGCCGAGCTAAAAGTACAAAGCGAAGAGCATGAAGCGGTGGCAAAAACGCTGGTCATCATGCAGGGCAGGCTACAAGAGAATCTGACCGATGCCCATGCTAAGTTCGCTGCTGCACAGGCGAGCATTGCCAATGCTCATGCCGATGTGGCGGTGGGGGAGAGCCGTTTGGCGGATTTGGGCGAGCAGATGCTTGGCATGAATGAGCAGTTTAACCTGCCGTCCACGTTGGCGGACTTTCGGGCGAGTACGCCTGTATTTGCCGATAACAGCTCTCGCATTGAGCAGATTAAGGTGGACATTGAGAAGCTAGGGGCGGTCAATCTGGCGGCGGCAGCAGAGCTTGCCGAGTTAGAAGAGCGAGTCTCGCCCCTAGATGAGCAGGTGGCAGACATCACAGACAGCATGAAAAAACTCCAAGACGCCATTCGTGCCATTGATGACAAGACCAAACAGCTGTTTTTGGGCATGTTAAAAGCGGTCAATGATGAGATGAATGCGTTATTTGCCAAAGTGTTTGGCGGTGGGCAGGCAAGTCTAACACTCATTGATGATGAGAGCTTGCCCAAGGCGGACAAATGGCGGGCAGGACTCGTGCTAATGGCACAGCCCAAAGGCAAGAAAAATTCACGCCTTGCCGTGCTGTCAGGGGGTGAGAAAACGCTGACCGCTCTAAGTCTGATTTTTGCGATTTTCAAACAGCACCCTGCTCCGTTTTGTGTGCTTGATGAAGTCGATGCCCCCTTGGATGATGCGAACGTGGGGCGGTTTACGAGTCTGATTCATGAGTTGTCAGACAGCGTGCAGTTTATTTTTATCAGTCATAACAAACTTGCCATGCAAGCGGCACATGAGTTAAAGGGCATTACCATGCCTACGGCGGGTATTTCTAGTTTGGTGACGGTCAATTTAGAAGAAGCGGAGAAGTATCTAGAACCCCGTGAATGATAAAAAAGGGTGTTTGGATAAGTGCGGAGGTGCTTGTTATTTCGGTGTGTATTTTGGGCACTTTTAAAATAAAAATCGTTGGCATTGCTTGTCCGTGTTTTTTTATTTTCAAGGTTAATTATTTATAGCCAAGAAACTTTAAAATTACTACAAATTCAATGATGTAGGGGCGTGCTGAGCACGCCTTGTAAAAATAATGCCCTATAAACGTATTCAAAGCCAGTCCCCACAAAACTTGTGGTAAATATCAGGTGTGTTAGGTGTACCATTAAAAATATCCGCCAAATTTACAACTTTTATACAACCGCTAAATGAGTTGCAAAATTAGTTTGATAAGCTAACCCATCTTTTTACCGCCCAAATCATGGAACTCATCATGCACACCAAACACCGCTCATCTGGACGTTTTTTATCCTTATCCACCCTTGCCCTATCTGTCATGGGTATATCGCTTGTGGCATGTGCCAATGCCAAAGATTATAGCCAAGACGGCAGTATCTATCAGTTCATGGAAGTCGAACGCCAAAAGTCCAATGCCAACGCCATGTATCAGTATGAGCAGAGCATGCAAGGCTCGCTGTTTGCCATGTACCCGACCTATTGGCGACTTAACAACGACATCACCTATCACGACCCCAGCACCATCAACAGCTTTGTTCAGCAGTACCCCAATCACGTCATCAGCGAAAAACTCGTGGCGGACTATGCCGAAGAAAAGGCACGTCAAGGCGACTATCACAGCGTGCGTGCGGTTATTCCTAACATTCGTAATGCCGATGCGTCCGAAGCATGTGCCATCGCCCTAGGTTATAACGGAGCAAATGACGCCCGTGCCTTAGAGCAAAAAGAGAATGTCTGGCTAAACACCCAAATCAGGCAGTCTTTGTGTGACAAGCTCGCCCTAGAAATGGGCAATAACCGCCACATCAGTCGCACCGACCGCCATGAACAACTGATTCGCATGATGAGAATCGACGCCCGTCAGCTGTCATCACGCAACCCACCCCTTGATAAGCGTGAGAACATCATCAGCCTTGCCCGTCAGCTTAACCTGGCCATCGACCATGGCACGCTTGCGACTATCCGCTCAAATCCCAACGGCTTTTTTAGTCGGTTTCACGCCATGCCGTTTAGCGAAACCAATCAATACCTATATGTCTATGCCATCAGTCAACTGGCTCATCGTTCATATTGGGAAGCCAGTACTCAGCTTAACTATGATATTAATCAAGACAACGCCCGACCCCAAAAACTGCTCTCGGATATGGCACGTCGCTATGCGTGGCGGAGCATTGCCGTCAAGCGTATGAACATGAACACCGATGACGGCTTTAATGTGGAGGCGGTGCATTGGTTTAGAAACAGCCTAGGCGAGCCGTTTAACTTTGAAGAAGCCGAAGACTACGCCCAAGCAGGTATCTACTTTGGGCAATGGACGGACGTGATTAACGCCATCGGTGCGATGAGTAAGACCAAGGCAGGCGAGAATGTTTGGCAGTATTGGCTGGCTCGTGCCTATGAGCAGACGGGCAAGGGCGGACAGGCTCGTCAGATTTACCAAAATCTTACCAAAAATCTAGACTACTATGGTCTGCTTGCCCGTGATAGGCTAAACATGCCCCTAACTGCCAATGACATCGGCGGTATCGGCATGCCAAACATCAGTGCCAGAGATACCGCTCGTATCATGCAAAACCCTGATTTTGCTCGTGCCTTTAAACTCATGGAGAGTGGGGCGAGTATGGAGCATATTCAGCGTGAGTGGAACTGGGCGGTGCGTACCACCACAAACGCAGGCGACCATCAGCTCGTGCTTGCCGCCGCCAAAAAAGCCCACGACATGGGGATTTATAGCCGTAGCATTCACGCCATGGAGAACTCGCCCCTAAGAGCATCAGCGATTAGCCACCCCATGCCTTATCAGCACAGCTTTATGACTCATGCAGGCAGTGCAGGCATTGACCCTGCGTGGGCGTATGGCATCACTCGCCAAGAGAGCCGTTTTGCCGCCAATGCTCGCTCGGGCGTGGGGGCAGGTGGGCTGATGCAAATCATGCCAAACACCGCCAAGATGATTGCTGGTAAAATCGGCGGTAGTGGCAATTCAAGCGACCCTGATACCAACATCCGCTATGGCACATGGTATCTGTCGGATAAGACCCGTGATTTTAACGGACAAATCGCCCCTGCCACCGCCGCTTATAACGCAGGCACAACGCCCGCCCGCAAATGGCTGCCCAAGCATGGCACCATCAGTGCTGACCAATATGTGGAAGCCATTCCCTATTCAGAGACTCGTGAATACGTCAAGCGCGTCATGGAAAACGCCACCATCTATGGCGTGATACTCGGCAGGTACACCCCAATCAGCCAACGTATGGGAACAGTATCGCCGTCTTGGTAAGCCTAGGGCGTGCCTGCCTTTTGTATTTGCAATGAAAAATGCCTGTTTAAAAAAGCAGGGGAATCGCCCGTTTTTCAAGGAAAAAGTGAACTTTGTGAGTCTTCTATCAAACAAGCTTTTGACTTCGAGCCACAATCCGACCACTTAACTGGGTAAATTTTAAGAGTTTTACACCTAACCAACTTGATATTTACCACGGGTTTGTAGGGGTGTGCTGAGCACACCCTTTTGATGACATTACCGTGCAAGGCGTGCACAGCACGCCCCTACATCCACAAATCATTGTGTTTGTAGTAATTTTAAAGTTTATTGGGTATAACTTAATTTTTTAAATTAAGTGGTCGGATAGCCATTTTTCATGCAAAAACATCATTCTTATACTGGTTTAGCAAAGCCTGTGAAAATGGTTATGACTTAGCCTACCAATACCGCTAGTCCACACAAGCCCGTCAATGTACGGGTTTTTTATGGTAAATTAACAAAAGCTAATTGGCGGTAATTTGCCCCAAAAAACCTTTGCCAATACCCCAAAAAATATGCTACACTAGGGCGATTTTGCAGTTTTTGAAATGGGTTTCAAAAGGCAAAATTGAGCAAAATTTTTCCATTTTCAAATTTTATTTTAAGGATAAGTCATGAGCAAACAGCCTGTTCGTGTTGCGGTAACTGGTGCCGCAGGTCAGATTGGTTATAGCCTATTGTTCCGTATTGCCAGCGGTGAGATGCTTGGCAAAGACCAGCCTGTGATTTTGCAACTTCTAGAAATCCCTAATGAAAAAGCCCAACAAGCCCTACAAGGCGTTATCATGGAACTTGATGACTGTGCTTTCCCACTACTGCATGACGTGATTGGCACGGACGACCCAAATGTGGCGTTTAAAGACGCAGATTATGCCCTGCTTGTCGGTGCTCGTCCCCGTGGACCGGGCATGGAGCGTGCCGACCTACTCCAAGAAAACGCCAAAATCTTTACCGTACAAGGCAAAGCCCTAAATGACGTGGCAAGCCGTGATGTCAAAGTTTTGGTAGTCGGCAACCCTGCCAACACCAACGCTTACATCGCCATGAAGTCTGCCCCAGACCTGCCCGCCAAGAACTTCACCGCCATGCTACGCCTTGACCACAACCGTGCCTTGACCCAAGTCGCCAAAAAGACTGGCAAAGCCGTCAAAGATATCAAAAAGCTCACCGTATGGGGCAACCACAGCCCAACCATGTACGCTGACTACCGTTTTGCGACCATTAACGGCGAGAGCGTCAAAGACATGATTAACGACCAAGAATGGAACGCCAACACCTTCCTGCCAACAGTCGGCAAACGTGGTGCGGCAATCATCGAAGCCCGTGGTTTGTCATCAGCGGCGTCCGCTGCCAACGCTGCCATTGACCACATGAGAGATTGGGCGTTGGGCTCAAATGGCGAATGGGTAACCATGGGCATTCCATCGGACGGCTCTTATGGTATTCCAGAAGGCGTGATGTTTGGTTTCCCTGTAACCTGCGAAAATGGCGAATACAAAATCGTTCAAGGCTTAGAGATTGATGAATTTAGCCAAGAGCGTATCAATATTACGCTAAACGAGCTAACCGAAGAGCGTGATGCGATTGCACATTTGCTATAATTAGCAGTTAGACAAATGCCCCTTATCGTGCGATAGGGGGTATTTTATTATTTGAAAAGGATTTGTGGGGGCTTTACAAGTCCTAGGCATGACGTGTCATTTTTACACTCACCCCATGCACCAATACCGCCAGTAACATCACGCCCGCCCCGACGTAGCCTATCATGGTCAGCCCTAGGGCTTGATGAGCGATGACCATACCGCCAAGCAACGCCCCTCCGCCGATACCGATGTTATAAATCCCCGAAAACAGACTCATGGCGACATCCGTGGCTTGTGGCGCGAGTTTTAGGGTGCGAAGTTGTAGCACCAGACTAATAGCCGTCATGCTCACGCCCCACAGCACCGCTAATGCCGTCCACAGCATGACATGACCTGCCAACATCATCATCAGCATGAGACTGACAAGCACACCAATCATCGCCAGCCACAAAAATCCCTGCTCAAAACGCTCATAATACCGCCCAAACAGCATGCTCGCCACAATCCCTGCCAAGCCAAAGATAAGCAGTACCGCCGTGGCATAGGTTGGGCTAAATGCATTGATGTGCAACACAAACGGCTCAATGTAACTATAAGCGGTAAAATGTGCCGTGACAGCTAGGGCTATCATGAGATAGACGGCGATAAGAGGTTTGTTTTTGGCGATAAGTGTCAAGCTTGATAAGTCGCCCACGTTGCGACTGGGCAGTTTTGGCAAAATGTACCACAGCACCATCATGGCGACAAAAGCAATCGCCCCAATCGCCCCAAAAGTCGTCCGCCAGCCCAGATACTGCCCCAATATTCGCCCAAGCGGTAATCCCAACACAGTCGCCAATGCCGAGCCTGTGGCGAGCATGCCTAGGGCGGTGGTTTGTTTGCCTTTGGGGGCGACACGGACAACAAGGCTTGCCGTGATAGACCAAAACACCGCATGAGCCAGTGCCACTCCTGCCCGAGCGATGAGCAGTACGGCAAAGCTACTGGCAAGCACGGTCATGATATGACTGATGATAAAGATGATGAATAAGCCCATGAGCAGTTTTTTGCGTTCTATCTTGGCGGTTAGGAGCATGGCAGGCAAGGATAAGCAAGCCACAATCCACGCATACACGGTCATCATCACGCCCACTTCATGAGCAGGCATGCCAAAACTTGCCCCGATGTCAGAGAGTAGGGCGACAGGGATGAACTCAGTGGTATTAAAGATAAAGGCGGATAGGGCTAGGGCGACGACACGCAGGGTGCGAATGCGGTTGGCGTGGGCAGAGAAGTCGTGTTGGGGGATGTGGGTCATGGATAAAAAGGCGTATTTTAACATAAAATGCTAAAATGTTGTATCAAAAATGGCTTGGGTGTAAAATAGGCGTTTGTATTATCATCAAGGAAAAATTATGACCGACTTTCACAAAACCCCGTCCGATGTCCGCCACGCCCGAGTGCTTGCTGTGCGTGCGATACTTGCCGAGCGTGGGCTGTCCGCCCTTATCATACCGTCTGCTGACCCGCACATGTCCGAGTATTTGCCTGTGTATTGGCAAGGTCGGGCGTGGTTGTCGGGCTTTACAGGGTCGGTTGGTACGTTGGTTATCACAGAGGATTTTGCAGGGGTGTGGACGGACAGCCGTTATTGGGTGCAAGCCCCCATTGAGCTTGACGGCACAGGCATTGAGCTACAAAAAATGGAGCATTCTCGTCCCACTTATGCCCAGTTTTTGGCGGACAACCTACCCCAAGGGGCAAAAGTGGCGATAGACGGGGCGGTGTTGTCTATGGCGGAGTTTGATGGTCTAAGCCAAGCCTTTGCCGAGCGTGGTATAGAGCTTGTCATTGATGCTGACATTTTGGGGCAGATTTGGCAAGGCCGCCCAAACCTGCCCAACGCTCCGATTGATGTGCATGATGAAGCGTTCGTGGACACCAGTGCCAAACAAAAACTTGCCCAAGTGCGTGAGGTTATGAACCAAAAAGGAGCGAGCCATCACCTCATCAGTAGCCTTGACGACATTGCGTGGCTCACCAACTTGCGTGGGGCGGACGTGAATTTTAACCCTGTGTTTTTGTCGCACCTACTTATCACGCCAGACACGGCGACTTTATTTGTCCATGATGACAAACTCACCGACACCGCCAAATCTGCCCTAAGCGTGGCAGGTATTGACGTGGCTCATTATGACAGCGTGGCGGAGCGTTTGGGTGATGTAGAGAGCCTACTGTTTGACCCTGCCAAAGTGGCGGTGGGTACGCTGACCCATTTACCAAAAACCGCCAAACTCATCAAAGCGGTCAATCCTACCACCGTGTTAAAGGCCATAAAATCTGACAATGACATCAATCATATCCGTGAAGCCATGCGTCAAGATGGTGTGGCGTTGTGCGAGTTTTTTGCCGAGCTAGAAGACAAACTTGCCCAAGGCGAGCGTGTGTCCGAGCTTGACATTGATGAGATGTTGGAGCGTGCCAGAAGTCGCCAGCCCAACCACGTTTCGGCAAGTTTTGATACGATTGCAGGATTTTGTGGCAATGGGGCGATTGTACATTATCGGGCGACAGACGAGCGATTTTCGTATTTGGACGGAGACGGTTTGCTACTCATTGACTCAGGGGCTCAGTACAAAAACGGCACGACTGACATCACTCGCATGGCAGGCGTGGGGCAAATTAGCGATGATGAAAAGCGTGATGTTACCTATGTGTTAAAGGCTCATATCGCCCTAGCGACCGCCCATTTTCCCAAAGACATACCGTCCATGCAATTAGATGTATTGGCTCGCAACCAACTGTGGCAACAGGGGCTAGACTATGGGCATGGGACAGGGCATGGCGTGGGTTATTTTTTAAACGTCCATGAGGGCCCGCAGGTCATCTCACGCACCGCCCCTGTTACGCCTGAACGTATCATGAGTGAAGGCATGATAACCAGTAACGAGCCGGGGCTATACCGTGAAGGCAAATGGGGCATACGCCTTGAAAATCTGGTCATGGCGGTCAAGGCACATCAAAGCGAGTTTGGTGAGTTTTTAAAATTTGAAGATTTGACCTTATGCCCATTTGACACCCGTCTGATATTGCCACATCTTTTGACAAAGCAAGAAAAACGTTGGCTCAACGACTATCACAAACTTGTTCATGATGAGCTTATCGGGCGTGTGGACGGGCAGGCAAAAGCGTGGCTTGTTGAGCGGACGCAGGCGGTGTGAGCTTTTTATCTATTAAATACCAATTTTAAACAACCCACAAGGAAAATCCTATGTTAAACCAAAACGCCCTAAATCACAACCTATCTGTCGTCCAAGACCTTGCCCCGAGCGAGCTGTGGCGGTGGTTTGCCCAGATTTGTAGTATTCCACACCCGTCTTATCACGAAGAAGCGATAGCAAGCCACATCGTCTCATGGGCAAGTTCTCACAGGCTTACCGTGTGGCGTGATGAGATTGGTAATGTCATCATCAAAAAACCTGCCACAGTCGGCATGGAAAACCGCACCCCCATTGCCCTGCAAGCCCATTTGGACATGGTACCCCAAGCCAACGCCAGTACGAGCCACGACTTTACCAAAGACCCCATCATCATGCGATTTAGCGATGATAAGGCATGGATAAAGGCGACTGACACCACGTTGGGGGCGGATAACGGCATTGGCATGGCGAGCTGTTTGGCGGTGCTAAGCGATGAGACGGTGGCTCACCCTGACATCGAAGTGCTACTGACCATGACCGAAGAGACGGGCATGGTGGGAGCGATAGGCTTGCAGGCGGGGACGCTGACCGCCCCAATCATGGTCAATACCGACACCGAAGAGATAGGCGAGATTTATGTGGGCTGTGCAGGGGGTGTGGATGCTGATTTGGCGTTGCCTGTGCGTTATGTGGAAAATGGCTATAACAGTGCGATAAGTTTGACTGTCAAGGGCTTAAAGGGTGGGCATTCGGGCGTGGACATTCACAAAAACCGAGCAAATGCCATTAAACTGTTGGGGCGAGTGTTGGCGACTTTATCGCAGACGTGCGACTTTAAAATCGCTGACATCAAAGGCGGTTCGCTAAGAAATGCCATTGCCCGAGAAAGTGTGGCAACCCTTGTGATGAATGGGGCGGGCAAAGAGCAGTTTTTGGCGACTTTATCTAATATCATCAAAGACATAGAGAGCGAAATCGGCACGGCAGAACCCAAACTGTCTATCACGATAGAAGACTCCGAGCGACCCGATACCGTCATAGAAAACAGCCAAACCGTGATAAATCTCATCAATGTACTGCCGTCTGGCGTGGTGCGATACAGCGACAACATCGCTGACGTGGTGGAGACTTCGCTATCGTTTGGGGTGCTTGGCGTGGCAAATGGCGAGCTGGTGGCGACCTTGCTTGTCCGCTCCTTGACCCAAGTTGGCAAACAAGGCGTGATAAGCACCTTGCAAAGCGTGGCGGATTTGGTGGGGGCAAAAGCGGTATTTGACGGCGACTATGTGGGGTGGAACTATGACCCAAACTCTGCCATTACGCCCATAACCGCCCGTTTGTATGCTGACATTTTGGGGCATGAACCGACCATCAAGGTCATTCATGCAGGGCTAGAATGCGGACTGATTAAGAAAAATTATCCCAACATGGACATCGTCTCTGTGGGGCCCACGATTATCAACGCCCATTCGCCTGATGAAGCGGTGGACGTGGCGAGCGTGGCGGTGTATTGGCAACTTTTGACGGATATTTTAAAAAATTCGCCTGTGAAAGCGTGAGAAGGCGGTTGAGTTAAAAAACCGTCCGCAGTGGAATGAACCGACCCCAAATCTTAGACATAAGATAAAAGGCTAAGTTGTATCAAGGCTAGATTAACCCTGATTGGACGAAGTTTCTGTATTTCACAGGACTTAGTCCTTTTAGTTTTCTCTTTATTCTATCATGATTGTAGTGGTGTACACCCTACAAAATGAAAAAGTGCTACGGTTTTTCGTTCGTGGTGAGCTAAGCCTGCCCATGACGGAAACCGACCCGCAGGCAAGCTTGTGACAAACGGTTTTCGTAGTAAAATTCAATTTTGTTAGCTGTATCTTTAAAGAATTTTTTATAAATAGCCTATTTTGCCGTTATCGTGTTTATCAAGATGACAGCCAAATTTTAACGTTGTATAAATTTAAAAATCATCAAACTTTTAATTGGCAATATACCAAAGATGTCCGCGATCGGCCTTTGCCAATATTGACAGGATTTGGTGGCGATTGGCAAATGATCGGCAATGAATTACGGTTAATGCGTGGGGGTAATCAAATCACGGCGATGATTGATGATAATGAGATTGTTTTTGGGGATATGGAGGATAATGAACTTATTAAAAATAAGTGGTTAAAATTAAAATAATGTATTTTTAGAATATCACAAAATTTAATACCCACCTATCACAATTATCAATTAGCAAAAATATCTATAACACCTTATAATATTTGCCATTTCAAACAATAATTAGGTATCCACAATGAACACCATCAAATCCCGTGCCGCAGTGGCATTTGCCCCCAACCAGCCCTTAAAAATCGTAGAAATTGATGTGCAGCGCCCCAAAAAAGGCGAAGTCTACCCACACAGGCGTGTGCCATACAGACGCTTTTACCCTATCAGGGGCTGACCCTGAAGGGCTATTCCCTGTGGTGCTGGGACACGAAGGGGCAGGCGTGGTGGTGGAAGTGGGCGAAGGCGTAACTTCTGTGAATGTGGGCGACCATGTCATTCCGCTTTACACCGCAGAATGTGGCGAGTGCGAATTTTGTCAATCTAACAAAAGCAATCTGTGCGTATCGGTGCGAGCGACACAAGGGCAAGGCGTGATGCCAGACGGCACGAGCCGTTTTTCTTATAATGGCGAGCCGATTTATCACTATATGGGCTGTTCCACTTTTAGCGAATACACGGTGGTGGCGGAGGTGTCGCTTGCCAAAATCAACCCCAAAGCCAATCCAGAGGAAGTTTGCTTGCTTGGCTGTGGCGTAACCACAGGCATTGGGGCGGTGCATAATACCGCCAAAGTGCAGGCAGGCGACTCGGTGGCGGTGTTTGGCTTGGGCGGTATTGGTTTGGCGGTGATTCAAGGGGCAAAACAGGCGAACGCTGGGCGGATTTTTGCCATTGATACCAACCCCGAAAAATTTGCCCTTGCCAAAGAGTTTGGGGCGACCGATTGCCTAAACCCCAAAGATTTTGACAAACCAATCCAGCAAGTGTTGATTGAAATGACCAAATGGGCATAGACCATACTTTTGAATGTATCGGCAATGTGGAAGTGATGCGACAGGCTCTCGAGTCGGCTCATCGTGGCTGGGGGCAGTCGGTGATTATTGGCGTGGCAGGGGCAGGTCAAGAGATTAGCACTCGCCCATTTCAGCTTGTAACAGGGCGTACTTGGAAAGGTACGGCATTTGGTGGTGTCAAAGGTCGCTCGCAATTACCGCAAATGGTGGAAGACGCAATGGCTGGCAAAATTCGCCTGTCGCCTTTTGTTACGCACACAATGCCCCTTGATGAGATTAACAAGGCATTTGATTTGATGCACGAGGGTAAGTCCATTCGTAGCGTGATTCATTATTGATTTTTAAAATAAAATACCGTCTGAATGGGAATTTGGGCGGTGTTTTTAATATTGAATTATGACCATTTGACCCAATAAATTGATTTGGTTTTAGCTACTATCTGTGGAGATATTGATGACAAAAAATATGGATAGAAAATTTGATGAATTTTTTAATCAAATCAATCAACAAATTGAACCGATAGACTACCTGATTGAACATTCAAAACAATATGGCAATGTAGATGGCTTAAAAGAGCATATCTTTTGTCCAGAATGTCAATTGGCAAAATTAACTTTTGTACATACAGGCAAAGGCTTTCATTTAAGAACCCATCTAAATACAAAACATTTAGAAGGGTGTTATTATGATTTTGAGCATATAGATACAAAATCAGCCACAGAATTTTTTAAAAGCCTCAATAAAGAACAAATTCAAAGTAAATTGGCATCTATGATGCGTTATTTACTTAGTAATAAAAATAATATATCTGTCAGTAACAAAGCAGATGCATTACAAAACAATCCGCTTTTGATTGAACAAAAAGAAAAGACTAACACACAGATAAAAATCAGAAAATCTCTAAGAAGGCAAAAACTTACTGGTTATATTGATGAGTCTATTGCGGGGGATTTGTATGTTTTTTATGGAGATGTCAAATTATCCGTGGAGGAATACAAAGCAAAAAATAATTTTCAATATTATAAACTGATTATTAAAACCAAAAATAAGCAAGGAGAATGGCGTTATAGAACTTCTCTTTATCGTGGAAAAACCAAAGATGATATTAATGTGAATGTCATATACAAAATAGTATTTATTGGTGTTGCTAATTTTAAGGAAAATAATGAGAAAACAGGAAAATATATGAATATTGAACTTATTGATTATGATTCTGTGCTTTTTAAAAGTGTAGATAGCATCGAGTGATATTTTCGTGCAGACCGAATTTACCGTTCCTGTCATTATTATCAGAGAATAATATTTATGAATTTAATTCAAACCCACCGCATTTTCAACGGCGAACAACAAATCTGGCAACATTTTTCAGATTGCCTAAATTGTGAAATGAAATTTGCCATTTATCTACCCGATACCGCCAAAAACCAAAAATTGCCTGTACTCTACTGGCTATCAGGCTTAACCTGCACCGAGCAAAATTTCATCACCAAATCAGGCTATCAACGCTATGCCGATGAGCATAATATCATTGTCGTCGCCCCTGATACTTCACCACGAGGCGAGAGCGTGGCGGACGATACGGCTTATGATTTGGGGCAAGGGGCAGGATTTTATCTGAACGCCACACAGGGCGAATGGGCAAGGCACTATCAAATGTATGACTATATTGCGACAGAATTGCCGACTTTGATTAACCAGCATTTTCCCACCAATGGTAAACAATCCATTTTTGGGCATTCAATGGGCGGACACGGTGCTTTGACCATTGCCTTTAAAAATTTGGAACATTATCAAAGCGTTTCGGCATTTTCGCCCATTGTTGCACCCAGTTCTGTGGCTTGGGGACAAAAGGCATTTACTGCTTATTTGGGTGATGACAAACAGGCGTGGGCGGATTATGACAGCGTGGCGTTATTAGAAAAGCATCATATTGAAATTAAACAAAAAAATCTACCCATTTTAATTGAGCAAGGCGATAAAGATGAGTTTTTGCACACGCAGTTAAGACCAGAAATTTTTTGCCAAATGGCGGATAAATTGGGCGTGAATTATCAATTTGATTTACAAGCAGAGTTTGACCATTCTTATTATTTTATTGCCAGTTTTATTGGTAAGCATATTGCCTTTCACGCCAAGTATTTGAAGTAATCATTGCCTAAAAACACCGCTTTATCATAAAACGGTGTTTTTATTTTTCAGGCAGCCTGAAATATCCATATGATTTTGTTGTATTTTACGCTAAAATAAACCCATTTATATTCTCGCTACACCTAAGCGTAAGTATTTTAAGGAAACTCCCCAATGAACAAACAACAACTCGCCGCCAAACTTTGGGCATCTGCCAACGACTTGCGTGGCAAAATGGACGCCAGCGAATACAAAAACTACATTTTGGGCTTTTTGTTTTACAAATTTTTGTCCGAATACGAAGTGGGCTACCTTGCCAAAGAATACGAGATGACCCTTGACGACTTGGACGATGACAACATTGACACCCTAAAATCAGACTTGGGCTACTACATCGCCAAAGGCGACTTGTACAACACTTGGATTGCCAATATCAAGGGCGGAAATTGGCGCATCAGCAATGTAACAGACGCACTTTCCCATTTTCGTCAAAACCTAGACCCACACCAAAAAGAAGATTTTGAAGGGATTTTTGACGATGTCAATTTGACTTCTGAAAAACTTGGCTCAAACGCCAGCGAAAAAGAATCTGCCGTGCGTAAACTCTTGGTTTTGCTTGATGATATTAACATTTCAAGCAACACCGATTACGACACTTTTGGCTTTATTTATGAATACTTGATTGCCCAATTTGCGATGAGTTCGGGCAAAAAAGCAGGCGAGTTCTACACCCCGCACCAAGTTTCACAAATTATGGCAAGCATTGTCGCCAATGAAATTCGTGGCAAAACCAATCCAATGGTTTACGACCCGACCGCAGGTTCAGGCTCTTTGCTTTTGACTTTGGGTTCGGCAATTTCGCCCAAACAACGCAACCAAATCAAATATTACGGTCAAGAAAACAACTCCACCACCTACAACATCGCACGCATGAACTTATTAATGCGTGGCGTAAGCCCTGCCAATATGGTTTTGCGTAATGCCGACACGCTCAAAGAAGACTGGCCAAACGGCATCATCAGTGGCAAAGACGACCCCTTATTTGTGGACGCAGTCGTTGCCAATCCGCCTTATTCTGCCAAATGGGAAGCGTCCGAAAACCAGCTCAAAGACCCACGCTACCGTGATTATGGCGTTGCCCCTGCCACCAAAGCCGATTATGCCTTTTTGCTCCATTCCTTGTATCACTTAAAACCTGACGGGGTAATGGCGATTGTTTTGCCACACGGCGTACTGTTTCGTGGCAACGAAGAAGAAAAAATCCGCACCAAATTGTTACAACGAGGACAAATTAATGCAGTCATCGGTTTGCCAGCAGGGATTTTTACCAACACAGGCATTCCGACCATTATTGTGATTTTGCGTAAACAAAGCAAACACAACAATGTGCTGTTTATTGACGCCTCAAATGGCTATCGCAAAGAGAAAAATACCAATGTTTTGCGTGAACAAGACATCAAAAAAATCCTAGACGCCTACATCGTACGGCAAAATGTGGACGGCTATGCCCACCTTGCCAATTTGGACGAAATTCGTGCCAATGGCTTTAATCTCAACATTCCACGCTATGTTACGCCCATTGGTAATGACGATAACCATTCCATTGAAGCCCATTTAAAAGGCGGTATTCCGCTTGAAGACATGGCACGCTTTGCCCCATTTTGGCAAAAATTCCCCAACATTTCGCCCAAATTATGGCAAGAAATTCGCCCCAATTTTGTCAAATTACGCATCAAAACAGACCAAATTTTTGACATCATCAATCAAGACCACGATTATGGGCGTTATATCAATGACTTGGGGCAACAAATCACCGCTTGGTGAAGACGACTTTACCCTAGCTTTTGAAAATGCCGAAAATCGTCTGTTTGAACTTTTCAGGCTGTCTGAATTTAGCGACCCTTATCACGCCTATCAATCGCTGATTGATGTGTGGCACAGCACGATTTTGCCTGATTTGCTCATTTTGTCGGACGAGACAGGGGCGGACGATGATGAAGAATTGGCAAATTTGATTGGCGAAAATGGCTTTTATAAAGCCAGACGGCTTGTCCCCAATATGGTCATCAAAGGCAAAAACGAAGTACAAGACGGTGTCAAAGGCGAACTGTTGTCCAAACAAACGATAGGTTATGCGTTTTTTGCCGATGAAATTGGCGAGATTGACCGCCTAAAACAAAGCCTTGATGAGATTGAAGAACGCCAAGCCGAACGCCTTGCCAACATTGCCGATACCGCATTGGCGGATTATCTGAATGACAAAGAAAAATTGGACGAAAAATCTTATAAAGCCATAGAAAAAGATTTAAAAACAATGCGTAATGACGATGAAAATTTTGAGTTGTTATCCGAAAGTTTGGCGGATTTTCAGGCTGCCAAAACCTTAAAAGCCCAGCTTAAAACCAAAGAGCCTGCCTTAAACAGCAGAATTGAAGCCAAATATCAAGATCTTGATTTAGCAGAGATTAAACGCTTGCTCATTCAAAAATGGTTTAGTGAATTGGCAAACAATTTAAGCGATGTTGGGCAAAGCTATGCCAAAACGGTTGTCAGTCAGCTTAAAGTGCTGGACGAACGCTATGTCGACACGCTAGAAGACATTCGCCGTCAAAGACAGCAGGCGGAAAATGCGTTTTGGGCAATGGCAAATCAGTTGGTTGGGGGTGTGTAATGAGCGAGCGTAAAGTGCCTAAATTGCGATTTGCTGGATTTACTGATGATTGGAAACAGCGAAAGTTGGGGGAAGTTGTTTTTCAAATTAAGTCTTATTCATTATCAAGAAATGTTGAGACAAATAAAGATACAGGATTTAAATATGTCCACTATGGCGATATTCATAGGAATATTGCAAAATTATTATCATCTGAAAATAATTTACCTAGCATTCAAAAAGGTAATTATGAATTTTTACAAAAGGGAGATTTGGTTATTGCCGATGCGTCAGAAGACTATGAAGGTATCGGAAATTCTTGTCTAATTGATTGTTTTTTATCAAGAAATATTGTATCGGGTTTGCATACAATCGCTTTAAGACCAACAGAAGTTAATTCGCTGTTTTTATATTATCTTTTGCATACAGATATTTTTTCACAATACGGAAAAGTTATCGCAACAGGTACAAAAGTTTTTGGAATTACCGCAAAAAACTTATTAAATTTTGAATTTAATTTACCAAGTGAAACCGAACAACAAGCCATTGGCGAATTTTTCAGGCAGCTAGACGACACCATCGCTTTTCATCAGCGTGAGTGGGAAAAGTACAAAAATTTAAAAAATTCGTACTTAGAAAAGATGTTTCCTCAAGAAAATGAGAATAAACCGCAATTACGCTTTCCCAATTTTACTGACGCTTGGAAACAGCGAAAGTTGGGGGAGGTTGTAGAATTTTTTTCAGGGCTAACCTATTCTCCTAAAAATATTACTGATAATAGTGGTGTATTGGTTCTACGCTCATCAAATATTCAAAATGATTTTTTATATTTAGATGATAATGTTTATGTCAAACAAGAATGTGCCAATTCTGAAAATGTTCAATTGGGAGATATTATTGTTGTTGTAAGAAATGGCTCAAAAAATTTGATAGGGAAACACGCTATCATTATGAAAAATATGGAAAAAACTGTTATAGGTGCATTTATGACTGGCATTCGTTACAAACATTACTGGTTTCTCAATGCCTTATTAAATACAGAAACATTTAAATATGAGATAGAGAAAAATTTAGGTGCGACAATAAATCAAATCACTATGGGAATGTTTAAAGAAATGAAGTTTTATTTCCCAAGCGAAACCGAACAACAAGCCATTGGCGAGTTTTTCAGGCAGCTAGATGACACCATCGCTTTTCATCAGCGTGAGTTAGAAAAGTATAAAAACCTTAAAAATGGCTATCTAAAACAGATGTTTGTATAAAAACTGTTAAGAAGCGGTATATTTTATTACATAGATTAACAATAATTAACTCATTGGCAAGAATTGCTTTTTGCCAATGAGTCATTGCATTTTTATATCAAAAATAACTTATTGATAATAAAGATATTTTTATTTTTGGTATAAATTGCACATTCCCATATTTACGCTTGGAAACAGCGAAAGTTAAGAGATGTAGTAGAAATTGTGGGTGGTGGTACGCCTGATACGAGCAATCCAGAATTTTGGAATGGCGAAATTGATTGGTACTCTCCAACCGAAATTGGGGAGAAAATTTATGCAAATGGTAGTAATAAAACAATTACTTATCTCGGATTAGAAAAAAGTTCTGCAAAATTACTACCTGCACAAAAAACCATTTTGTTTACATCAAGAGCAAGTATTGGTGATATGGCAATATTGATAAAGGCTGGTGCGACCAATCAGGGCTTTCAATCTTTTATTGTTAATGATGAAATGGATATTTATTTTTTATATTCAATGGGTTATAAAATCAAAGAATTTGCGTTAAAAAATGCGTCAGGTTCAACATTTTTGGAAATTTCCAAAAACGAATTGGGGAAAATGGATATTTTTATCCCGCCCACAAAAGCCGAACAACAAGCCATTGGCGAATTTTTCAGGCAGCTAGACGACACCATCGCTTTTCATCAGCGTGAGTTGGAAAAGTACCAACAATTAAAGCAAGTTTTACTTGACCAACTTTTTGTGTAAATTTATGTAAATTTTACCAAAATATGCTATGATAATAGGTGATTTGTAGGGGCAAATTATATTTGCCCTAAATACCATGAAAATGTACAAAATTGAAATTATGGTCTTTTTTGTGTGTAAATAGGGCGAATATCATTCGCCCCTACGCAAAAATTGAAATTGTAGGGGGTAAATCATATTTTGCCCTAAACACTATGCAAATGTACAAAATTGAAATTATGGTCTTTTTTTGTGTAAATAGGGCGAATATAATTCGCCCCTACACCAAAAATCTGAAATCGTAGGATAAATCATATTCCCCAAAAATATCATTAGGCACATCAATGAATCAATACAATCCAAATATTCATAAAAGGCGTTCTATGCGTCTTAAAAATTATGATTACGCTCAAGAAGGTTTGTATTTTATTACCATTTGTTGTAAGGATAAAATGCACTTTTTTGGTGAGATTGTTGATAACAAGATGATTTTAAATGACATTGGTCAGGTTGTGGAGCAATGCTGGCATAACATACCCAGCCATTTTCCCAATGTAGTTTTACATCATTTTGTGGTAATGCCCAATCATATTCATGGTGTCATTGAAATTATATTTAATGCAAATCATCACAGTTTTATGGCAAAAAATGACAATTTACCCCAACAGTCCAAACAAAAAATTCATGGTACATCAAAAACGATTGGTTCTATTGTGCGTGGATTTAAAACAGGTGTTACCCAATGGGCAAGGCAAAATACCGATATTTACGATATTTGGCAACGCAATTATCACGACCATATTATTCGCAATGAAACATCGTATTTAAAAATTTGTGAATATATTGAAAATAATCCATTAAAATGGCAAGATGATTGTTTTTATTCATAATATTGTTGAATAAATACATTTTGCGATAAATGGTAGGGGCGAATTACATTCACCCAATAAATACGATATTCACACAGGGCGAATATGATTCGCCCCTACATCCATCAATTTAAAATTGTGTAGGGGGTAAATTACATTTGCCCAATCATATTTGCCTAGAATACATCGCCCAAACGGAGCAAAAAAATGACCAAAAAAATCACCCAAACCGAAACCGAACTTGAATTAGAAATCATTGACCGCCTATCCAAATACGGCTGGACACCCCGTCCTGATTTGTATTACAAAACCGAAAGCGAACTTTTAGCCAACTGGCGAGCCATTTTAAACACCCAAAACAAAGACCGTTTGCAGGGCGTGGAATTAACCGACAACGAATTTAGACAACTGACCGAACAAATTTTTGCCGTCAAAATGCCCATAGAAGCAGGCAAAATGCTTGCCAATGGGCAATTACAAATCGTACGAGATGCCAAAGGTTTGGAAAATACCCCCTTATTTTTGGAATTTTTTTGGCGGCATGATGTCGGTGGCGGTCGCAATAGCTATGAAATCGTCCGCCAAATCGCCCGCCCTGCTAGCAAAGAACACCGCAAAGACCGCCGTTTTGACATTACCTTATTGATTTCTGGCATTCCTGTGATTCATTTGGAACTCAAAAAAGACGGCATTAAAACCGATGAAGCCTTTAATCAAATCAAACGATACAGCGAAGAATTGAGTTTTTCAGGATTTTATTCACTCATTCAAATTTTTGTGATATTAAATCCTGATGAATGTCGTTATTTTGCCAATTTTGGACATTATGATAAATTTAATTTTAAATTTGCCTTTAATTGGAAAGATTTTGACAATCAAAATGTATTTGGCACCAGTCAATTTATTGAAAAAGTTTTGTCCGTACCTATGGGGCATAAATTGGTATCGCTTTATACCATTTTTGATAATGAACGAAACGCCTTAAAAGTTTTGCGTTCATATCAAATTTATGCGGTGGAAGCCATATTAGAGCGATTAAATGGAGCGGAGTTTGGCATTAATCACGAATCCAAATTGGGCGGTTATGTTTGGCATACCACAGGTTCAGGCAAAACAATGACTTCTTTTAAAACCGCCGAATTGGTCAGCACATTGCCCAATGTAGATAAAGTGGTGTTTTTGGCAGACAGAAATGAGCTGGTGAAACAAACCATTGATGAATATCAATCTTTTGGTGAAGAAGACAGCATTACCGCCACTCGCAATTCTTATGCTTTATTAAAAGCCATCAATCACAAAACCAAAGACAAACTCATTGTTACCAGTATTCAAAAAGCCAATAAAGTCGCAGGTTTGGAGCAAGATAAAATCAAAGACAAAAACATTGTGTTTATTGTTGATGAAGCCCATCGCTCTACCGCAGGCGAAATGCTGATTCAAATTCGGCAAATGTTTGGGCGTTCTGTTTGGTTTGGCTTTACTGGCACACCGTTGTTTAATGAAAATAAACGAGATGTTACCACGCACGAATTATTTGGCGAAGCCTTGCATATTTATTCGGTGGCAGACGGTATTTTTGATAAAAATGTTTTGCCTTTTGATGTTCGGCAAAATTTCACTTATGATGCTTATGAATTACGCCAAAAAGTCGCAGAATTTAAAGACCCTTCCAAAGGCGAAGTTTATCAAAAATGGCTGTCTGAAAAAAGCGATTTGGAAATAGAAAAAGAATTGCCAGAAGACAATTATGGCGAAAATCATATTGATATGGTGGTTAAAGATATTTTAAGAAAATGGGATAATAATTCGTCCAATCGCTTATTTTCGGCAATGCTGACCGTAAAAGACATCAAAACCGCCAATCTGTATTTTGATAAATTAAAAAACAATGACAAAAATATCAGTGTGGCAGTGATTTATGATGACAGTGATAGAAATCAAGACAATGATTTGGAAAACAGTTTAAAATTAGAACAAGCCATTATTCATTATAATCAAAGATTTAATACCAATTTTGGCATTGATAATGTGCCAGCGTATAAAACCGATTTAATGGACAGATTGGCACGCCGTTATCAATATAGAGAAATTGATGACAGCACTCGCCTTGATTTGGTGATTGTGGTGCAGCAGCTTTTGACAGGCTTTGACGCTCCGTATTTAAATACTTTGTATGTGGATAAATTATTGGATTATGCAGGTTTAATTCAAGCCTTTTCACGCACCAATCGCATTACCAATGAACAAAAACAACAAGGCAATATTGAATATTATCGACGTCCTTTGCAGATGAAATTGCAAATTGATAAGGCATTTGAGTTATACGCCAATAAAGACAATGCCAATGTGATGTATGCACCAACATTGCAGGAAAATATATCAACAATTTGTGCGATTTATCAAGATATTACCACTTTATTTCCCAAAAATGCCAATGGACAGCCTGATTTTGGTGCATTGCCTGATGATGTACCAAGCCAAAAACAATTTGTGCGTTGGGTCAATGAATTGGAAAAAAACATGATTAAAATCCGTCAGCAGGGTTTTGATATGAACAATGCGGAAGATATGGCAAAATTGCCTTTTGATATTGAAGATTATGGGCGATTACAAGCCCGTTATTTAGATGTGCAAAATGAACATTCAGGCGAAACGGGTGGCGATGACTTGGGTATTTTGCTGATTGACAATACGCTAATTAGTGGCGAACGCATTAAAATTGACAATGATTATATCAGCCAATTATTAAAAAATATTACACAATCACAAAATAATGCGGATATTGCACGCTTTAATGAATTGTCCACCCAATACCGCAAAACCGACCAAGAATTATTACAACAAATTTTGGCGGATGCTTTGGCGGGCAAATTGCCTGATGACATTTCTTTAAATTTATTGCTGGACAAATACCGCCAAAGTCGTGAAAAAAGCAATATTTTTGAACTGGTTAATTTGTTTGATTTGGATAAAGCCTTATTTGAAAAATTATTGCACCATCATGTTTTTGGCAAAGAAGATTGGCACGAATTTAATCTATTAAAAGATTTGGCAAAAACAGCAGATATGGATAAAGTCGCCCATTTATACGAGCAAGAAATGGGCAAAGTTGGCAACAAAATGACATTGAAAAAATATGTGGAAGACAAAATCAAATTTCATATTGAAAAAATATTAAGTGAGCGATAAGACTGATAGAGCAAATGTGATTCGCCCCTACGCAAAAAATATTGTAGGGGCAAATTATATTTGCCCAAAATTACATTCGCCCCAACATATCCATTAACACAATGACGCCAAATGTCGCATAACAATATCGGTATCTTTGTTTTCAAGCTCCTGAATGATGTGCAAATAGGTCTGCTGAGTGGTGGTCATGCTCGAATGCCCAAGCCGTCTTGCCACACTGGCAATAGATACTCCTGCAAATAACAACAATGAGGCATGGGTATGGCGTAAACCGTGTACGCTAATCACAGAAATGCCCGCTTTTTTGCAATGGCGAGCAATGCGATAATTTACTGTGGAATTATAAACTTTATCGCCCGTTTTCATTAAGCCCACAAAAATGGGCGTTTCTGGGTCGCTGTTTAAGTTTTTGATTAAGCCTGAAAATTGCATCACCGTTTGCCAATCTAATTGAATTTTGCGAACTGATGAGCGGTTTTTAGTAGGTAAAAATCCGCCATTGTTTTTATAATCCCAAGTTTTGCTGACGCTTAAAGTCTGATGAGCAAAATCAAAATCGCCCGTGGTAATGGCAAGGGCTTCAGAAAAACGCATACCTGTTTTGGCAATCAATAAAATAAACCAATCCCAATTTAATTGTTGATTTAAATTGAGTTGGTTTAATAATAATTGCAATTCGTTTTGATGTAAAAATTTGATTTTTTTATTGGCAGGGGTTTTGCCTTTGATAATGGCTTTGCGAGTGGGGTCGTGGTCAATCAAGCCTTCATCTACCGCGTCCAAAATTGCCCCTTTGATTTGATGATGAAAATCCATTGTGGTTTGGCGTTCATGGGTTTGGGCATAATCGTTTAATAATTTTTGATAAGCAGAACGAGACAAGTCACCGACTTGCAAATCTGGGGCAAGTTTTTTGAGCCAATACAAACTGGATTGGTATTTTTTCATCGTAACAGGACGAACCGCCCCTTCTTTGTAGGTCTTGACCCATTGTTCAAAGTAATCGGAAAATAAAGTTTGTTTCATAAAATCATCACTCATAATTAAAAAAGAGTGTGTATTTTAGTTTTTTTCAATGATTTTATTCGGTAAAATTTTTTAGGCAGCCTGAAAACCCCCAACTATCATTTTAACTGATACCCATTTATCAAAATTCTTGATTTTCAATAATAAATCATCGGCATTATAATAGTTGCCATTTCAACCATTTAGGAACACAAAATGACCCACCCTGTCAAATCCTACGCCGCTTTTTCGGCAACCACCCCACTTGCCCCTTACGCCTTTGAACGCCGTGATTTGCGTGAAGACGATGTTTTGATTGATATTTTGTATTGTGGCGTATGCCATTCGGATTTGCACACCGCTCGTAACGACTGGGGCTTTACCCACACTTACCCCATTGTGGTCGGACACGAAATCATTGGACGAGTTACCCAAGTCGGCAAAAACGCCCATAAATTCAAAGTGGGCGACTTGGTTGGCGTGGGCTGTATGGTCGATTCATGCCGTACTTGCTCGCCTTGCTTACACGGCTTGGAGCAATATTGCGAACACGGCAACACAGGCACTTATGGCAGTTTTGACCGCATTGATGGCACGCTGACACAGGGCGGATACAGCACGGGCATTGTGGTGAGCGAGGATTTTGTATTAAAAGTCTCTGAAAAATTGGACACCAAAGCGGTTGCCCCGCTACTGTGTGCAGGCATTACCACATACTCGCCCCTGCGTCATTGGAAAGTGGGTAAGGGCAGTAAAGTTGCGGTGGTCGGGCTTGGGGGACTTGGGCATATGGCGGTCAAACTTGCCAAAGCGATGGGGGCGGAAGTAACGCTATTTACCCGTTCGGCAGGCAAATCCGATGATGCTTACCGTTTGGGGGCGAGCCGTGTGGTGCTTTCTACCGATGACAATCAGATTAAAGAAGTCGCCAATACCTTTGATTTGATTATTGATACCGTGCCATACACCCACGATTTAAAACCCTATATGCCAACTTTGGCATTGGACGGCACGCTGGTGCTGGTGGGACTGGTGGGCGAACTTAAAGAAACCATCAACACCGTACCGATGATTATCGGTCGCCGTAGTATTTCGGCATCTGTGATTGGTGGTATTGCCGAAACACAAGAAATGCTGGATTTTTGTGCCGAGCATAATATTGTGCCAGATGTGGAAATGATTAATATGCAAGACATCAATACCGCTTACGAACGAATGCAAAAATCCGATGTGAAATATCGCTTTGTGATTGATATGGGGAGTTTGAAGGGGTGATTTTTGGGATAGGGGGAACACCGTTTTCAGGGTTGGAAACGGTGTTTTTTATTTTTAGAACAATATTTTATAAAATGAGAAGCAGATGATAATCAAAAAAATTTAGCTTAAATTTCACTATCAATTTTTTCCCTAATTGTATCCATATATGCTTGTAAATCAATCGCAGGTACAGTTCCGATTGCTTGTTGCAAATAACGGGTTAATTGCATAAAGAAAGTAATTAATGAGTTTTCAGGCTGGCTAAATACCAATGATTGAAAAGTGCGATTCTGATAATAATCATGAATGCGTTTTTTTAAATCCGTTTTCTCATTAATATCTTCTTCGCCATCATACTGAACAAAGAAACTACCATAATCCACAATACAACCCAAATCAATCCCTTCTAAGTCAATTAAAGACTTAATATGCTTTTCAATAGTATCATTATTATTATGTGTAAAAGAGTTGGTAGTGGTTAAAATCCCACCAATGATTTTTGTTAGCGGACGAGCAGGTAGCTTTTGCCCAGAATTAATCATGGATGTTGATGTACGGTCTAATCTTCTGACACTGGCAATTTTTTGACCTGCATACTGAATGTAATTAATATCGCCAACATTACCCTGAATATCAGGTTTTACCTCAAAAACAGCATAAACGCCTTCGGCTGGAATATACTTAAAGCCATTTTGATTAAAAATAAATGGTGTAAACCAATTATCATAAATGACAATATCAATTTGGTCGCTGGCATTTCCGTGACAATCAATCACAATCGCCTTATCTACACTATAACGATTTGGTAAATAATTTTGCAACCATTCAATCCAAGCATTTTCCAAGGCATCGCCTTTTGAACCTGGATGATGAATAAATTCACGATTGGTGCTTAATTGACTTTGCATTTGCCCTTGCATACCACGAAACAAGGCTGATAAATCAACATTATTCATAAACAACTAACCTACTTTCATCAAACATAAAGAAATTAAAATCTAATAATTTATTACTAGAAATGCTCAAAATCAGCAGTATAGGATTGTGGATCTGAACAGTATTGCAAGAAGCAATATTATTCATTGCTTGTAAATCCGTTAAACTATACCATGCTGATGCATTGGGATGACTATGCCATTCACCTATATAATATAAACCAGTTTCCTGAAATATCTTTTCAAAATTATGAATTTGCACATTTAATTCACGCCTAAACTCCATAGGAGAGTTGGTATATTTATCAACCCATAAAAAATCTTTAATATACAATTTGGTAAAATCATCAGAATAACAACCTAAAAGAAATCCACCATATTCATTTGGATAATGATGAATTGCAGTTTTTGTCATTAGCTCAATGAGTGAGTATTCAATATGCAATTGAAGATTTTTGTATTTTTTAATCATCATTAAAATCTCTCAACCTTTAAATTAAGATTATCATCATATTGAATGACAAAATGTTGATAATTACTTTCCTGAATCATTAAGTTAATTGTTTTTAACGATAACTGAACCATAATGGCAATATCATTATAAGATGCTTTAAAAGTTGGATTCCAACAGCCAATAGGATTATATAAATCCAAAGTATTATTCTCTTTATCTAAAATTTTATCAATCTGATGTCTCACAAAACGGTAGTGATTAGGTGAAACACCACACACCAATGATTTTGCGTGGTTAGTGATGGATAAATTAAATATGGTACTGGTTAAATTTAATTTATCTGTAAGATACATTAAATCATCATCGGTAGAACAATCAAAAATATAATCAAATTTTGAAAATTGCTCTGATAAAAAATTAAGATATTCTGATGATATATCAAGTTTAATACACTCTGTTGCCAAATAACGAATAGAACTTAACTCAATAAAAGGCGAAATATTCAACAAAATACCTGCCAATTCATCTGCTTTATTTGCATAAGGTGGTACAAAATTATATTCTGAACGACAAATATTATCAGGCTCTTTTACATCATAGTCAGCTATAGTGATGTCTGTGCAACCACCACGGACAAGCGTCTTGGCAACTTGACTTCCAATTGCTCCCAGTCCAATAATAAGCACTTTTTTATTAGTCAAATTTGAATGAAATGCACCCCGCCCAAAGAAATAATGATAAGACGAATTTTTTGAAATAACCCAATTTATTTTCTTATCGCAAAGTTCATATATTCCCTGATTGTTTATGAAAAGTGGTTCTTTTAAATCAATCATCGTAACTTGCCAATGAATATTCTGATTTTTTGTATAATACCCAACAAAAATAGGAATAAACTCTTGTTGAATATTAAATGCAATTTTCCAAATTTCACTTAATATTTTTTGATTAAATATGTTATTAAGTTCTTGCCAATTTGAAAATGAAAATCTATCATAAATTGACGGTTTGTCTTCAATAAAGACATAAATTCCCGATAAGTCACTTTCCTTATCTAAGTAAAACGATGACCACTGGCAATTTTTCTGGGTAATATTATGTGTAAAAGATTGCACTAAATAATTGTGCATATCCTTATCTTGATATTTTGATTTTGTTAAGTAAGTATTGGTAACAATACCAATCTCATTTTTAGAAAATGACTTATCAATATCAGTAAATTGAAATGAAAAATATGCTCCATTGCAAGTATAATTTGCTGTAATTAGATGTTCATAATGTTCATCTTTTTCTTGATCGATGACATATTTTTCAATCCATCGTTTGATTGCTTGGAAGTCTTGTTGTAATTTTTTCTCAAAAATAACACAATGCTGATTGTGAAAACAAATAGCATTATCTGACATCACATGACTAAATTTTTTATACTCATCATTTTTTAGATAAAAACGAATGGATTCACTATCACTAATTTTTAATGGGTAGGCTTGATAGATAATAACATTAAAATCAATAGGTTTATCTAATTCTTCAAAATCAAAAGTAATATCAAAGCTTACCTGCTCTTGTAAAAATGAAAGAGCAGATAAATTTTGAATATATGGAATGGATTGAATGGTTTCTTCTAATTCAATTTGAGAAAATTTCATATTAACCAAATCGTTGTGAAACTGGTGGTGTTGAAACTAACGCCGAACTTTTCAGACCATAAGACTTGTTTTCTTCTTCATTATTTTCGGCAAATTTTTCATTTAATGGAAGATAAAATTCTATTTGTTTCTCATTTAATTCTATTTGTGCTAACATTGATTTTAATCTATAAACCAGCGTGCTTTTTTCTCCACTATCTAAGGATAATGCTAAATCATTATTACTGTTGCCAGGGTCTTTGAGTGTAAAATTTTCTCTTTCAATATTATCAATGATATAATTTAAAACGGTTTTAAATTGTTCCCATAAATTACCCTGCGGAAAAGATTTTTCATAAGCCTTAATCACCAATAACTCAATAAAAAAAGACTTGTATTTATATTGATGACAAGCTTTCCAAATTTTTAACAAGCGAATGACTTTTCTTTCATTTTCTTTAGCTTTAATGTGTTCAATTTGAGCGTGGATATTGGTTTTAAGATAACCATCACCTTGTGTTTTATGTAGATTTAAGTTTTTTGTTGCTGAAAAAGAATCTTGACTGGTTTCTCTTGCAGGAACAATATCAATATTAATTTCATCTTCTTCATTAAAAGTCAAACCAATAGAAACACCTTGTTTTTTAATAGGGGTTTCATTTTGATATTTTTCTTTTAATTTTTGGTATTGTTAAATAAAGATAGATTTTAAGGTTTTCCGTTCGGACTGAGCTTGTCGAAGTCTAGGAAAACCGTTATGGTTCGACAAGCTCACCACGAACGGCTTTCTAGAAAAGTATACTCAATTAACAATACCTAATTTTTCAAAGACATCTTCAAACATTGCTTCCAATGTTGAAAAAGCATTGTGTTTGAATGGAACAACCAAATCCAAATCAAATTTAGTATTAATAGCTGTGCATTTCTTATATGACCCTGAATTAAAGGGTTCATAAATTTTACTACCATACTGTTCGTTTAAAAATTGTTTAATCTCATCTCGTTTAGAACGATAGCTATTAACCAAATCATCAATGTGTTTCATTCTGTAACTTTCTAAAACAGAATTTAAGTAATCACTTTTATAGTTAGCCATAGTCAATCTCCATAAAACTTTCAAGGTATAATAGGCTATTTTGAATTGCAATGAACTCAAAACGGTTTATTTTCATTAAATGGGTCATACCTATGAAATTTCAATCCCCAACTAGCAGAACTATAATCTTGATTGAAACATAACCCCACCTTATACCCACCCATAAAAACCCTCAATTTTCCAAAATAACCCCAAATTTGCTATAATGACAAAATTGCAATCCCAACCAAAACCATTAGGACGCCCAAATCCTAATGGTTTAATTTATTTAATCCGCAATGAAACCTGTATTGAAAAAATTCCTAAAATTCACCCTAGCCACTTTGGGCATACTCGCCCTTATTGTGGCGATTTTGGGCGTGATGTTGTACCGCAATTTGGGCGATTTGCCCGATGAAAACCGTTTTACCCATTTGCCCTATTACAAAAACGGTCAATTTGTGAACCTTTATACCGATGATTTGCCCTATTATCCTGAAAAAGCCACTGGCAAAGGCGGTTTTGTGCGGTATGACGGTTACACACCAAACGGTCGTTTACCGATGCTTTTATTGGATAAAAGCAGTTTCAGGCAGCCTGAAAACTTCGCCTATTATTGGCTTGGGCACGCAAGCTCCATTTTGGAGCTAGACGGACAACGCTTTTTAACCGACCCTGTGTTTGACAACGCCAATCCTCTCAATTTACCCCTGATTGCCCCACGCTTTCAAGAAGCCCCAATCCGCCGTGAAAACCTGCCCGACATTGATGTGGTGCTGATTAGCCACGACCATTATGACCATTTGGAAGCGACCACCATTCGACATTTGGCGGACAAAGCAAAACGCTTTATCGCACCGCTTGGCGTGGGGGCAAGATTGCAGTCGTGGGGCGTGCCGTCTGAAAAGATTACCGAATTGGGTTGGGGCGACAGCACGATGGTTGGTAACATCAAATTGACCGCCGAACCAACGCAACATTATTCCTCTCGTTGGCTCAATGACCGCAATAAAACTTTGTGGGCATCGTTTGTGTTGGAAGGCAGCAAACGGCTGTATTGGAGTGGCGACACGGGGTACGCCCCGCATTTTAGCGACATCGGCAAAAAATATGGCGGATTTGACATCGCTTTTATGGAAATTGATGCCGCCAATCAAGGCTGGCCCAAAACGCATATGTTTGCCCATCAGTCGGTGCAGGCTGCTTTGGATTTGAACGCCAAAAAAATCGTGCCTATGCACTGGGGTGTGTTCAGTTTGGGGCGAAATCCGTGGTACGAGTCCATTGATAATGCGGTACAAAGTGCCAAAGAACAGGGTCTGCCCATTGATGTGCCGAAAATGGGCGAGAAATATGCGGACGGTTTTGTGGGGGAGAATTGGTGGGAAGACAAGGCGTTAAGAAGAGAGTGATTTTGGGGGTTTTGTGATAATTGAAGATATGGTAGTAGTCCAAAAACCATGCTGTACCCACCCATGGTTAATATAATGAGACACCCAGTTTGCGTCTTCAAACCGTAAAATATTAACTTTTGTTTAAGCTGTCTTTTTGGTTTTTGTTACAGTGTGCTTTTTGGATGAGTGCTTAATTTTTTGTTGTTAATATCACAACTTTTTTGTCGTTTACACCGCACGTTTGAAAGGTTATAATGCGCCATTGTATGATATTTGTCAATACATTTCAAATTTTAATGAGACATAGAGAGCCATCATGACCCACACCACGTTTTTGGATGAAGTTCGTCATATACTTGACGACAGCCAAATCAAAACCGACTCCGACAGCCTAGACAACTGGGGCAAGGACTGGACAAAGCATTTTGCTCCTGCCCCATCTGCTGTTGTTTTTCCCAAAACGACCGAGCAAGTCGCCCACATCGTCCGCCTTGCCAACACGCACAACATCTGCCTTGTACCAAGCGGTGGACGGACAGGCTTATCGGCAGGGGCGGTGGCAAGCAATGGTGAAGTGGTGGTAAGTTTTGACAAAATGAACGCCATTGGGACATTTTATGAAGCCGACCGCATGGTGGAGGTCGAAGCTGGCGTGGTCACCAAAGCCTTGCAAGAATTTGCCGAATCCAAAAATCTATACTATGCGGTGGATTTTGCGTCATCGGGGTCAAGCCAAATCGGTGGCAATATCGGCACGAACGCAGGTGGCATTAAGGTAATCCGCTATGGCATGACCCGTAACCAAATCCTAGGTTTGACGGTGGTAACGGGCAAGGGCGACATTTTGGAGCTAAATGGCGGTATGCTAAAAAACGCCACAGGGTACGATTTTCGTCATCTGTTTATCGGAGCAGAAGGCACGCTTGGCTTTGTAACTCGTGCATTGATAAAACTTGAAAAACAGCCTGTGAATTTAACGGCAATGGTTTTGGGTGTGCCTGATTTTGGCTCGGTGGTTAAATTGCTTGATAAGTTTGGTAAAGCATTAAACTTAACTGCTTTTGAATTTTTTGACAGCGTGGCAATCGATAAGGTATTGACCGCAGGACACGCCAAAGAGCCGTTTGAGAGCCGTACGCCTTTTTATGTTTTGCTAGAATTTGAAGCCGTGTCCGATAACGTGCTAGACACCGCCATGAGTGTATTTGAAAGTTGCACCGAAGACGGTCTTATTGAAGACGGTGTGATGAGCCAAAGCGTGGGGCAACTGCACGAGCTGTGGAAATTGCGTGAGAGCATCTCCGAGACGATTTCGGTATTTACGCCTTACAAAAATGACGTGTCGGTGCTGATTACGCATTTGGGCGATTTTATCAATGACATTGAACAAATCGTCAAGGACAATTATCCTGATTTTGAGATTTGCTGGTTTGGACATATCGGCGACGGCAATTTGCACCTAAACATCCTAAAACCTGACAATCTCACCAAAGACGACTTTTTTGCCAAGTGCCAAACAGTCAATAAATACGTCTTTGAAACGGTTAAAAAATACAAAGGCTCAATCTCTGCCGAGCATGGCGTGGGCATGACCAAAAAGCCGTATCTGGATTATACCCGCTCGCCTGCCGAGATTGAATACATGAAAGCGGTCAAGGCGGTGTTTGACCCCAATGGCATTATGAACCGTGGTAAGATTTTTGATATTTAAAGATTGTTCAATTTAAAAACCTATCTTAGGGTTATAAGATAGGTTTTATTTATAAATTATGAAAAAACTTCGCAAAACCTTATTTTCCGCCTTGACTTACCTTGTGATGTTTGTCGTCATCTATACGGCGGTCAATCTGTGGCGGTCGCCTGTCATGCCTGACAGTCCCAAACTTGTCTATCAAAACAGCACAGGGCAAGTGGTCGATGTCGTCTCGCAAAGTTATGATACGCCTGTGCTTATCTACTTTTGGGGGTCGTGGTGTGGGGTGTGTCGCACGACCAGTCCCAACGTTCAAGCCCTGCACGCTGATGGTCGTGATGTGCTAAGCGTGGCGGTGTCATCGGGCGATGATAATGAATTACTTGCTTATATGAACAAACACGGCTATGATTTTTATACCATCAATGACCAACATGGGACGGTGTTTGGCGAGTGGGGCGGACAGGTAACGCCGTCCTTTGTGATACTAGATGACGGCAAAGTCGCCCAAAGTTTTACAGGCATTGCACCACTTTGGCTGTTAAAATTACGGCTGTGGTGGGTAGGACTGTATTAGCGCTTGCTCCCAATTCTTTTAGTATGAATACCAAAAACTTACCATGCCCACTTTGTCCCATCGTGCATCAGTTCTAGGCAGTTCTATGTAGCTCTACATAATCCCGTCTTTATCCTTACCAAGTCCAAGCACCCAATTTAACAAAATCGCCATAAAGGTTGCCGTGCCGATACCACCCAAATCAAACGAGCCAATCATCAAACCAAAATTCCCCGTTCCCAAAATCACGGTAATCGCACCAACCATCAGGTTTTTGTTATCACTAAAATCCACCTTATTGTCAATCCAAATTTTTGCCCCTGCAATGGTAATCAGACCAAATACGACAATGGACGCACCTGTCAGCACAGGCGTGGGAATGGTTTGGATTAACGCCCCAAATTTTGGCGACAAGCCTAGACAAATGGCAAACACCCCTGCCACCACAAACACCAGCGTAGAGTACACACGAGTAATCGCCATAACCCCAATGTTCTCGCCATAAGTCGTCATGCCAGTACCGCCCACCCCTGCCGAGAGTGCTGTTGCCACACCGTCCGCCACGAACGCTTTGCCAAGCTGTGGGGTGAGATTCTCGCCTGTCATCGCCCCCACCGCCTTGATGTGCCCCAAGTTCTCCGCCACAAGGATAAACGCCACAGGAGCGATGATGAGCATGGCATTCATGTCAAATACAGGGGCGGAGAAGTTTGGCACGCCAAACCAGCTTGCCTGCCCAATCACACCAAAATCAATCGGCTTACCAAATCCCATGCCATTGGCGACAACGGCATAAATGATATAGGCAAGCACTAGCCCCAACAGAAGCAACAATCTTTTTACAAAGCCCTTGGCAAACACCGCAATACCACTCATACAAAGCACGGTAACCAGCGTCATGGCAAGCTCAAAGGGCTTACCTGCCACGCTTGACACCGTAACGGGGGCAAGGTTTAGCCCGATAATCATAACGACCGCACCCGTTACCACAGGGGGCATGAGCTTTTCAATCCAGCGAGTGCCTGTCCCCATGACGATAAAACCAATCAAGGCATAGACCACACCGCAAGCGATGATACCGCCCAAAGCCACGCCAAGATTGGGGTTCGCCCCACTGCCCGTAGCGTGAGCGGTCGCCGCCGCCACAACGCCAATAAAGGCAAAGGACGAGCCCAAATAGCTCGGCACTCGTCCGCCTGTCATGACAAAAAACAAAATTGTACAAATCCCACTCATCATAATGGCAAGATTGGCATCAAAGCCCATTAAAATGGGGGCAAGCACCGTTGCCCCAAACATGGCAAGGACGTGCTGAATGCCAAGCATGACCGTCTGAGCAGGGGGCAAGTATTCATAGGTGGCGACAGGGCTTGTGGCAATGTCGCCTTTGTAGGGGGTGAATTTGGGAAAGAATGACATATTTTTACCTTATCGTTTTAAATTTAGATTTTCATTGTTATAAAAAAGCGACAATTAAAAATCATTGCCTTAGAGTATGCTTGTCTTTTCTGTTTCTACAAATTTTAAAATGCAATTGTATTATAAAGGGCAGGCACGCCCTAACTATTGTGACTTTATCAGTTTATTTTGGCTTAGCAACTCGGTCTCAGACAGTCGCCAACGCCCTTTTTTCTTGCTTGCCGAGCGACCTTTTAGGGCGGTGTTGCCCAAAAGTTTGTGCATGGAATGACTAGAATGAGCATGACAAATCGCACACGCCAGCCCATCCGCCGCGTCCGCCTGTGGCACGACATCAAGGGCGAGCAGACGACACACCATTGCCGTTACTTGTTCTTTGTCCGCCGCCCCATAGCCACACACCGCCTGCTTGATTTGCCGAGCGGTGTATTCTGACACCGTCAAACCCTGTGCCGTCAAAGACGCAATCGCCGCCCCCCGAGCCTGCCCGAGCTTTAAGGCACTATCAGGGTTGGTCGCCATAAATACCTGTTCAATGGCAGAATGTATCGGCTCATCGTGGTATTTTTGATAATGCCCGACAATGCGTGCAATACCATCAAAAATCTGACTGATACGCACTGGCATATCCGCACTGTCGGTGCGTATCGTCCCTGCGTCTATAAAGGTCAAGCGATCTCCCACCGCACGCACAATGCCATAACCTGTCATGCGAGAGCCAGGGTCTATGCCGATGATGAGTGTCATATTAATGAAGTCTGCCTAAATAGCTGTTAAAAGATAAATATTAAAAGATAAATGTTAAAAATTGTTACCCTTGCCTTTAAAAAGTTGGCGTTAGCACAAACATTTGGTATTATAAACTATTTTGTGTTAAATTTCTAAACTAATAAGGAAAACGTATGGGCGTTGTTGTGGGTATTGCTTTGGTGTGGTTCATCATTGAAATGCTGATTTGGTATCTGTTGGCTCAATTCATGAGCGGTTGGCTTGTGTTTTTGTGGTTTGTTGTGGCGTTTTTTATTGGCTTGGCACTCATCAAAAAAGCTGCCAGCACTCTAAACCCCATGGCTCAGCAGATGAAAAATGGCGTTATTCCCAACCCCGCCAATCAGCCCCCAGAGTCCACCATTACCAAATCAGTAGCGATGGGCATTGCAGGGATTTTGTTTGTTCTACCGGGTATCTTGACCGACATCGGGGCGTTTTTGCTACTCCTGCCTGCCATTCAAAAGGTGCTGACCACTAAAGCCAAAAACTACGCCATGAACAACCAAGAAAAAATGATGGCAATGATGGCAAAACAAATGGGCGGACAAAGCCCCTTTGGTGGCATGGGCGGTGTGAACCCCAATAACCCTTTTGGGCAAGGCAATCCCTTTGGTAATGGCAGTTTTGGCGGTAATTATGGCAATTCTCGCACCACCATTGACGGACAAGCCAAAACGGTTAAAAAATCAGCAAATGATGATTAAATTAACCTTAAATTATTATTTAAATTAACATTAATATTAGCGTTAATAAAAAATCGCTTAATATCAAATTAGGCGATTTTTAAATTTAACAATTTTTATAAATATCAATCGGCACTTTATACGGCTTACCCGCCACTTCTTGCACCAGTTTCGGCACAAGATAGCCCGATAATTTTTCCAAAAGTTGCCAATAAATCTGTATCGCTCTGTCTATCGGCAAATCAAAATGAGCCGACCCTGCCACTTTATCCAAAATATGCAAATAATACGGCAACACCCCAATATCAAATAACGCATGGCTTAATTGGCACAATATCTCTACATTATCATTAACCCCTTTTAATAACACGCTTTGATTTAATAATACCACGCCATGTTTTTTTAGGGTTTGGCATTTTTGGGCAAGGGTGTTGTCTATTTCATTGGCGTGATTGATGTGTAGCACCATGACGATATTTTTTGGGCAATTTGCCAATATGTCAATGAACTCATCATCAATACGATTTGGCAATATCGCCGGCAGTCGGGTATGAATACGAATGGTCTTGATATTATCAATATCAGACAACGCCCCAATCCATTCATTAAAACGGCGATTGTTAATATTTAATGGGTCGCCCCCACTTAATAGCACTTCATTGATGTTTTTGTCATTGGCGATATAGTGGCAGATTTGGCGAATGTCTTGGGTGTTTGGCAGATTTGCCCCATAGTCAAAATGCTGACGAAAACAATAACGACAATGCACCGCACACGCCCCCGTTACCGTGATTAAGGCTCGGCTTTGGTATTTGTGCAATAACCCCTTGATAGGGTTATGGGTATTTTCGTCCAATGGGTCGGCAGTATAGCCCGCCACAGGTAAGCTCTCGGCAATGTCGGGTAAGATTTGACGTAATAAAGGGTCGCTTGGGTCGCCCTTTTTCATCTTTTGGATAAAGGCGTGTGGCACTCTTAGGGGAAATTTAGTGGGGGCGTGAAATTCACTCGGTAAGGGTAGCTCCAACAGCTCGTAAAGGCTTGCCACGTCGCTGACAGCATTTGACAGCTCTTTTTGCCAGTTGGACTGATTAAAAAAAATGTCGTTCATTTTTGACAAAACTTAGTAATTTTCAGTATAATAGACGGTTAAAGTGCGTCATTATAACGCATTTTACTTTTTATTTTTATTTTTTAAGGTAATTTTCATGGCAAGTTTTTCTACCAACGATTTTAAAGCAGGCTTAAAAGTCATGCTTGACGGCAACCCCTGCTCTATCCTAGAGAACGAATACGTCAAACCTGGTAAAGGTCAAGCCTTTAACCGTGTCAAACTGCGTAACCTAAAAACCGGTAAAGTCCTAGAACAAACCTTCAAATCAGGCGACAGCCTAGAAGGGGCGGACGTGGTGGATACCGAAATGGAATACTTGTACAATGATGGCGAGTTTTGGCACTTCATGCACCCTGAGACCTTTGAGCAAATGCAAGCCGACAAAAACGCCATGGGCGACTCGGCACAATGGCTAAAAGAAAACTCAAACGCTCGTTGCACCATTACCCTATTTAACGGCTCGCCACTGTCCGTTACTCCGCCAAACTTCGTGGAGCTTGAAATCATTGAGACCGACCCTGGTGTGCGTGGCGACACCTCAGGCGGTGGCGGTAAACCTGCCAAACTAGAAACAGGGGCGGTGGTGCGTGTACCACTATTTGTCCAGCAAAATGAAGTGGTTAAAGTAGATACTCGTACAGGCGAATATCTGTCTCGTGTGTAATGTTTGATATTTGACACGAAAAAAAACAGTCCAAATGGGCTGTTTTTATTTTGGTTAAAGACTCATCAAAAGCTAAATGCTAAACTGGCTGATATATTTCTCTCAGGCATACTCGCTCGTTCAATTTGGGCAGTATCCGTCATCGCCATGCCAGAAACGGTGGCATAATCGTGGTATTTTTTGTCAAATAAGTTGTTTATGCCAACATTTAGGCGAGTGTTTTTGTTGATGTTCCAATAGGTCGCCAAATCCATGACATGATAACCGCCAGCACGATAAAAATTCTCGCCATTGTCCGAGCGTCTGCCCGCCACAAAGCTCGATGTCAGCCCCATGCCGTATTTGTCATTTGGATCATCATAACCAAACCCAAGCGTGGCTTTGGCAGGTTGCACGCTGTCAATGGCAACACGCTCGCCTGTGGTGTTGGTGGCGGCGTAATTGCTCGCTCCCACACCCATGACCATACTAAACCCATCTGACTGCTTGATGAACCGCCCCAAATCCACTTTTACACCCAGTTCACCGCCCCAAATATCCACATCAGCAACATTATGCACTTGATAAGCCAAATTAAACCCAGTCGGCAACTCATCGCTTGTCAAAGCACGATAATCTATATAATCTTGATATTTGTTATAAAACCCTGACAGAGCCACAGATACACCGTCTGTGATTTGACCTTTTAGCCCAAGCTCAAAGGCATCACTGGTTTCGGCTTTGAGCTTGGGATTGCCAAGCACGGCATAACGCACATAGATGTTAGAGCCGTCATACACCCCCACTTTTTCGCTTGATATCGGCAGTCTGGCACTGCGATTGTATTTGGCATAGCCGAGCATTTGCGGTGTCAGCTGATATGACAACATCAGACCTGGGGACAGATAGTCATTGGTGGATGATTGCACCGTTTGGGCGACTTGGGCTTGGGAAATGCCTGTCATGGGCAGATAATCGGTCAAATCGGTAGGCTTGTGTTTTTGATAAACAAATCTTAACTGTGGGGCAACTGTCAGCTCACGACCTTTGACATCGGTGGTTATTTTATCGGAGATATGCAAGGCAAATTTGTCCGTCTGCATGCTAGGCATGCGGTTATTTTTGGTGGTGGTTACCACACCTGCACTACTGGTCTGCATCTGTGTCCATGGGCGTTTTTCATCTGTGGTACTCACGTCCATGCCATACTGTATGGCATGAGCCCATCTGCCTGTATCTGTCCATTTGTCCGCCAACCACTTTATCCCATAAGTGTCAGTATGTAGTGCCGTATCCCACTCACGCTGGGCGGTCGTGCCACGACTGACATAGTCGGCATGCGTATTAACACCGTTTTTGGCGGTTTGATAAAACGTTTGGGTTGTCAGCCTGTCAAAAATCCCAATATCACTGGGTGTATATACCCAGTCAAGCCCATACCGCATACGCTCCACGTTGCTGTTTTGCGTACCACCATTGGGATATAGGTTAGACGCTGACTGACCATCAAAGACAAGCTCGCCCGTCTTCTTATAATAATCCACCACCACTCCAAATTCATGAGTATCATTTGGAAGATATCGCAGTTTAGCAAGCACCGCATCCGATTGCCAGTCGGCAGGCTCCAAGCTCTCATGCGTATTGGTTTGGGTTTCTTTGCCGTCTCGTCTTGAATAAATGACAAGCGATTGCCATTTTTCATCGCCCATTGCCGCATGAATGGCGTGTGAACGTGATTTGTCCGCCCCATCATAGCCGACTTTGTAGCCATAAGCCACGCTTTTGCCATCACGCAGATAGTCGCTTGGCTGTTTGGTCAAAAATGACACACGTCCTGCCAGCCCATCTGTGCGTGCGTCCGTTGAGCCTGCTTGGATACGCACTTCACGAAACATCTCAGGGTCTATGTAATCTCGCCCTATGCCATAGTCATTATTTGCTAGGGCATCAGGCTTTGAGCTGACGTCGGGCAACTCCACACCATCCACATCAAGTCCCACACGGTTGCCGTCCATACCACGAATGTTATACCCTGTCGTGCCTGTGCTGTCCCACGCATTACCACTGCCTTTGGTCGCTTTGGGGGCGGATACCAGTGGTTGATATTTGACCACGCCTGCCATGTCAGTCGCTCCGATTTGTCGCATTTCATCAGCACTGATAGACGTTATCGACCCCGCTCCACTCTCAAGTGACCGCCCCACTCCCGACACCGAAATCGTTACAGGCTCTAACACCACATGGGGTGTTACATGGGGCAACTCATCGCCTTGCTCGTTTGCCTGTGCAGTCATCGTCGTAGTCATCATGATAGACATCATGCTAAGGCTTAGAATGCTTAGTTTTGGGGTTTTCATCATCATCTCCAATGTTATCAAAGGCTTTTTATTATATCATTCTCATTTTTAAAAATAAATAATATTTATTATTATTTGTTAATTTATAATAAATGGTATATTATATCAAAATAAAACCCAAAAGCATAACACTTTTGGGTTTTTGTATGATAAGCTGATTATTTTTTCAAATCATCTGTATCAAACGTTGATGATACTTCTGTTTTGGTGGTTTCATTGGTTGGTAAGATGATTTTGTTGTCGCTTTCGGCTTCTAGCTTGTCTTGCATACGAGCCAGATAACGAGCAGCAGCCTCACGACCACCAAGACCAAAGGCAAGGGCAAGCGCCACCGCCACAGAGCCGAGCGTTAGACCAAAGGCAAGGTTCACGATACTATCAGCGATGCCCATCGCTTTTAGACCCATGGCAAGCACAAGCCCGATGATCAGCGTACGCACGATGTTGGCTAGACATTTTGAGCCTTGCTGTGAACGTTCAATCACACCAGCAACAATGCCTGCTAGCCAAAAACCAATAACAAGAATAACCGCCCCTAGGATAATCTGACCGCCAAAATGGATAAAGCTTGTGACGATGTCACTGATTTGGACAAAGCCTAGCACATCAGCCGCCGCCACTGTGGCAAACAACATGGCAAAGAAAATAATGCCACCACGTACCAAGCCCGATACTTTTTGCTCGCCTAGGGCTTCTTGTACACCAAGCTTGGCAGGTAGTGCGTCCACTTGGGTGTTTTGAAGTAGTCCCTTGATGATGTCGGCAACCATACGCACCACAAAATAGGTAACCACCAAAATCGCCGCCGCCGTAAAGACGTTTGGCAGGGCAGACATGATTTTATTAAGCATGTTGGTTGCAGGACGGCTAATGGCTTCTACTTTTAGAGCGTCAAGAGCGGCAATGGTAAACGGCACAATGATAAATAAGAAAACGAGCGAACCTGCGATGTTTGGCAAGCTGTTTTTCTCACTGATACCCACACGAGTGGCTAGGGCTTGAATGTTTAGCGAACCGACCAGATTATAGACAATACCCTTAACAATCTTGGCAACGACAAAGCCGATAAAGAAAATCACGCCTGCGGTAAAGATATTTGGCACAAAGGCAAACATCTTATCAATCATGTTGGTCAGTGGTGTGAATAGTCCGTTTAGACCCAAACGACCCAGCACCATGGTGAGCACCACAAGCAAAATCAGCCAGTATACCATATCAGCAATCGTGCCACTCATGGGTTTAACTGATGCTTCTTGAGCTAATTTCTCATCTAGCGTAGTTTTGGATAGACCTGCCAATGTGGCGTTTTTGGCAACGATGGCAACCACCCAACCAATCACACCCACGGCAGCAGCGGCAAGCAGGTTTGGCACGAATAGCAGTACTTGATTGACCATGTTGGCAAACGGTGCTGAGATGGTGGCAAGATTAAGCTGATTGAGAGCTGCCGAGATGGCTATCACAAACACAAACCAAAAGACGATTTTGCTAAGTAGACTATGCAAGTCGTAGTTTTTGCCTGTTTGAGTGTTCATTTTTTGATTAAGATTGATTTTGGTTAAGGCTTTTTTGGTCAAAGAGCCAAAAATTAAGGCGGCAAAATAGCCCACCAAGAAAATCAAAATCGCCCCAACGACCGAGCCTATCGGACTGGTCATGTAATGGTTAAATACCATAAAAGAATTTGGATGCATATACGCTCCTTAAAATTAATACGCTAAATCATAGACAATCATTAATGCAATGACATATCAATCCTGCAAAAATTATGCCTCACTCTATCTATCATATCATTGTAGTTAATCTTAGTGACACAAATTTTACAAAAAGCCATATAAAGTAACAAAACCAAAAAATTTTTATAAAAAACCCAACCTTCAAAACGTGAAAGTTGGGTGGTGGAGAAAAGGACAATATTTAGGGTAGGACTGGTAAAAGATTAATAAGTGAAGTTCACACCAACACGGTATTCACGACCGACACCGGGGAATGTTGTAGGAGCTGCACGCTGTGAATGTGGATAGTAGAACTTATCCTCCAAGTTGTTTACAGAGAAGTTCACATTCATTTTGTCATTACCATAAGGCTTCCAGTTAGCAAAGACATCCGTTACACTGTAGCCTTTACGAGAACTGATATTTGCACCTGCTACCACCGCATCCTCAGAATCTTCAACTGTGCGATTTCTTACACCAAGCTCCAAGTTTGGCTCAGCAAAGCGGTATGCCAAAGATGACGTCCAAGTGCGTCCAACTGGAACAGCAAACTCTGGATTAACCTCCGAAGTTGTACTTAGGAAATACTCTGGGTTACTTTCAGCCACGCCAAGGCGAGCGGTCAAGCCATTATAGCGATAGGAAACACCCACTTCATAACCATGGTTTTTAGAATAACCATCATTGACAGCTTCTTTTTGGTTGTTAGCCCCATGTCTATCTTGTGGATTAACAATCACATCATCAACCTTTTGCCAAAAATATGTTGCATCAAGTCCAAAATTACCGTTATTATAGTTAAAGCCAACTTCAGTATTGCGAGCTTGTTCTGCCTTAATATTAGGACTTATTGAGGTTCTGCGAAGTCCCACCATCAAGGCATCGTATAGACGTGGGCTACGAGAAGCATAGTTATGGTTAGCACTGAAACTTAAGTTTGGAGTTGCTTGATAAATCACGCCAAAGCTTGGGTTTAGATTACTGCCTGTCGCATTCACACCATCATTGGCGGTAATATCAAAATGATCATAACGCACACCGCCTGTCACAGTGAAGTCACCTGCATAACCAATGGCTTCCACATACGCACCCATGTCTGTTTTCTCTGGCGTATGAGTCATAACAGCTGTATCAACTTTGCCTGGCTCGATTTCTTGATGGCGATAATTTAGACCATATTTTACCAAGGTGTTCTCACCTACACCAACATCCAAGTTTAGGTTGGCCCCTTTGGTCTCAATCTTGGTTGTGGTAGGAACAGGATTGGGAAATGCGGATGCATTACCATAACCGCAATAGCCACAACCGCGGTCATCGGCTGAGTAACGCTCGTTTTTCATCACATAAGCATTCGCGGTCATTTTTTCTACAAACCCAAGATTATCCGCCGTCCACTCAAGATTGGTATTGCTAAGTGAAGTTTCACGATAAGCGGGTGCTTGACGTATCATTGTCAGACGAGGATTATTATTAAGTGCAGAGAACTCTTCACGTACGGTACGCACCCCTGCCTGCTCATCTTTCATATGACTAAGCACAAAACGATGATTGTCTAGGGTGGCTCCCACTTTTGCCAAATAGCTGGTTGTCTCTAACGCACTATATGGTGCATAATCACCACCATCAATGTCATTTTTATAATCTTTGCCTGGTTTGAAGTTTGATTCATCTTTGACATTATAAGAAAGCAAGCCATCAAAGACACCTGAACGAGCGAATACCGTGGCACCATAATTATGGCTGTCGTTACTTGAATAGCCCAAGTTTAGCTTAAAGCCATAATCTTTATCGCTATTTGCAAGCAAATCTTTGGCATCTACTGTCTTAGCGACAATCGCACCATTGGTCGCACCGATACCAGCAGATGCCGACCCTGCGCCTTTTTGTACAGAGACGATTTTCACCAATGACGGGTCAAGAATGAAACGTCCTTGATGATATAGGATTTGGCTGTCAGAGTAAGCATTATCCACTTTAACATCCACAGAGTTCTGACCCATACCACGAATGGTTAAAAATTGAGAAGCACCTGTACCGCCACCAATATCAATGGCAGGCTCCTCTTTAAGCAGTTCACGCATGCTTGTAGCGGTACTCTCATCTTTTTCTTGTAGGGTTACCACGTTCGTCTTAACTTTGGTGCCTTGACGGTCAATGGTAATCACTTCATGCCCCAAATCAACCATCGGCTCGCTCTCGGCAGTATTTGCCATGGCAACGGTCGCTGTCATCGTGCCAATGACCGCAAAGGTCAGATGGCGTAGTGCAAAGGTCTTTTGTTTCATAAAATCACCTAAGTAGCAAAATATAAATATCAAAACAAGGGAACAAACCCTACATCATGTAAGGATTGGTAATAAACTGGCAACAATATTAACATTTTTATTTTTAAAAGTAAATAATATTTTTTATTATTTGTAAAATTAATGTCTTTTGGGAAAAATACCTTTTTAGGATAAGATGATAAATAAAAAAGGCTTACATGTAGTAAACCTTATTATTTGATTAATTATTTTAATAACAAATCAATGTTTAATTAAAACAATAAATTCATTTTAAAAGAATGTTTGGACAGTCCGCCCCGCCAACTCACGCCCCAAAAACGGCGTGTTTTTGCCTGCTGACAGCATGGTCTCTTTGCTTACCGTCCAAGATTGATTGGGGTCAATCAGCACCGCTCCGCCAATCGTTTCATAATCTGTAATCCCTGCGATGTTGGCAGGATTGGTGCAGATTTTCTCCACCAGTTGCTCATCGGTCAAAATACCGTCCGCCACGAGCTTGCACGCCAGCGACACAAAGGTATCAAAGTTACTAATCCCTGCGGTGCTCTCAGCAAAAGGGGCTTGTTTGCTACTGCTTGATAGTGGCTCATGGTGCGAGCAAATGGCATCAATTGTGCCGTCTTGTAGCCCCTTGATAAGGGCTTGTTGGTCGGTATTGGAGCGAAGCGGGGGCAACACAAAAGCATGAGCGTTATAACCTTCAATGTCATCATCAGTCAGGTGCAACTGATGCATGGCGACATCACAGGTAATCGGCAAGCCCTTTTGTTTTGCCCAGCGGATAAGCTCCACAGACGTACGGCAGGTGATTTGACTAAAATGAGCAGACAGCCCCGTCTCTTCTACCATTAGGATTTGCTTGGATAAGGCAATGGTCTCGGCAAGCCACGGAATGCCCTGCAAACCATGAAAAGACGCAATGTAGCCATCATGAGCCACGCCCCCTGCCGACAGGCTTGGTTCGTCAGGATAAAAAAACACTTTCAAATCAAAGGTGGACGCATATTCTAGCGTACGGAGCATGACTAGGTCATTTTCAAAGCCTTTGGTGGCATTGGTTACGCCAATCGCCCCGCCTTGTTTTAGTCCTGCAAGATTGGCAGGTTGTTTGCCGTCAAGCCCTGCGGTCAATGCCCCCAAAATATGCAGATGAATGCCCCCGTCCGCCCATGCTTTTTGTTTTAAGCCCTTTAATAGTGAGCCGTTTTCTAACACAGGGTTGGTGTCAGGCGGTAAGACAACGTGCAAAATGCCGTTCATGCGAGCGGTCTTGCCCTCGCTTGATAGCGTGCCATGCGACTGATGGCCTGGTTCACGCAAACGTCCGCACAAATCCACAATGGGCGGTATCAGCCATTTACCGTCTGCTTGGGCGTTATCTAGGTTTGGCATTTGCCAAGTGGGGGGAAGTAGGTTTTTCATAAATTATCCTGTTAATAACATATCAATTTCATTTTATACGATACCTAAAAGATTATCCGTTAAAACCAACAAAAATTGCAGGTTGCCAACGAACATCAAAATGCTTATTCTGTCCAGTTCCTTTCCAATAACCGTGCCAATGACCACGCCTAATATGTGGGCGAACCGTACGAGATTTATCTGAATTAAATATATTTATACTTTCTTCTTTCTCACGAATTTCTCCACCAAGCCTTGCTCCCAATTGATAAATAAATGGTTTATTCGGAACAATAAATGAACCTGTTTTTTTATTGACTTGGTATTTTGGTGATGATAATTCACTTTTTGAAATAGGTTCGCCTGTTATTTTGCTTATATCAGGCTTTTCAACACACAATAACAACAAGCAAGATAAAACTTTTGCTAGCATTTTATAATCTGTTGTTACCATTACTCCCAATTCTATTGGATTTGAGTTGCTAAAAATTGATTTAAAAGTATCCAAGATAGAAATACCTTCATTTAAAAATAATGTAATTGGATAAAAATGATTATATCCAATACTATCACTACTTTCAAAATTAAAGACAATATTTAATGCAATACACCATTTGTTATTTTGTTCCATATAATCATAAGTTGCCCAAAATCCATTTGCAAGATGTCTATCATCAAACAAAACTTGTTTTGGAAATTCTATATAAATAGACCATTCTGGCAATCTAAGAAATATATCTGTTGGAGTATCATCTGGTATCGGTGAATTTATTACATCATCAAAAATTTCCTTATCAATACAATAAACTCCCAAAGTATTACGCCAAGAACCAAATAAATGAGCACCAAAAAGAAATTCATATATTTCTAATTGCTTGCTATCCAATTCAATAAATCTAACAGATTGTTGTAATTCTCCCTGCATCGCTTTTAATAACAGAAAATCGCTGATACCAGTTATTTCAATCGTTGGAAAAAACACTTGATTTGGCAAATTTTTATTTTGCCTTAAATCAATTCTTTTTTGTTGCATACGCTTATAAGTTTCTATTACATTATGTTTTTTATGTCTTTCATTAAAGTCTAACATTCTTTTATAAGCATTCATAATTTAAGATTTCCAATAATATAAAGTTTTTTTTAACGGTGCAAAATACACACCTTACGCCCAATTTTAAAACCAACATCAATTAACCAAAATCCCTTGATAAATCTCATCAATATTTACAATCAAATCAATACTTTTAAAATAAATCTCGCCCGTTTCAAAAATTTCGGCTTGCCAATCATTTTCACGGCGATACAAGGTAATTTGTTTAAAAGATTGTTCAACGGTGGCGTATTCTTGCACGGTTGCTAATTGAGCATATTCCCAAAGTTTTTTGGTTTTGTCCAAAAAGGTGGTGGATTTGGATAAGATTTCAATAATCAAAATCGGCTTATCGGCAATATATTCATCATCGCCACAATCCACCACTACATCAGGATAAAAATAGTTATTTTGCGTTTTTACTTTCAAATTATTAGCATAAGCTTTGCAGGGCTTATCTTTTAATTTTACGGTCATTGTTGCCATTATATTAAAGTTTATACCACAATGACATTTGCTTTCACCTTTATTAAATTCATCGACAAGATAATTATGTTTATCAAAAGTGAAAATAACACCTTTTTCTTCCTGCCCTGTCAAAATCCAATCCAAACTCAGATTGAATTTATCAGCAACCAGAATTGCCCCTTGTTTTGATATGCCACGATTTATCCAATTATTAATTGTTTGTGGACTTTGATTAATAACCTTGGCAAGTTGTGTTGGGTTTTTATTTGTCGCACGAAAAATCCGCTCCATACTTGGGTGTACGGTATTTAAATCATCGAGCGTCAAATTCTTTGACATATCAAATAAGCCCCCGAGATGATTTTTGCCCTTCCATTGCCATTGCCATGACTGCCATACGCACCGCAATGCCGTTATTGACCTGCTTTAAAATCACTGATTGACTGCCGTCCGCCACGCCAGACTCTATCTCCACACCACGATTCATGGGGCCTGGGTGCATGACCAGAGCATTTGGTTTGGCAAGGGCGACACGAGCCTCGGTAATGCCATACATCTTAAAATATTCGGACGTGGACGGCAACAGGGGCGAGCCGATACGCTCATTTTGGATACGCAAACCAATAATCACGTCAGCGTCCGTCACGCCCTTATCAATGTTATCAAATACCGAGACGTTATACCGCTCAATGCCTTTTGGTAGCAGGGTCTTGGGGGCAATCACACGAATATCACGCACCCCCAAAGTCGTCAATGCTGAGATGTCCGAGCGAGCGACACGGCTGTGCTTGATGTCGCCAACAATCGCCACAGACAGCTCATCAAAGGGCTTGTCCGCCTCACGGTAAATCGTCAGCATATCCAGCATGGCTTGGGTGGGGTGGGCGTGCCAGCCGTCCCCTGCGTTGATAATTGCTACATTGGGGGTAACTTCGGTCGCCATAAAATGTGCCGCCCCGCTTGACGAATGACGCACCACAAACATATCGGCACTCATCGCCTCCAAATTCCAAAGCGTATCACGCAACGTCTCGCCCTTGTTGGTGCTTGACCTTGCAATATCAAGGTTTAGCACGTTCGCCCCAAGGCGTTTTTGAGCCGCCTCAAAGGTCGTGCGAGTGCGGGTGGAATTTTCAAAAAACAGATTCATCACCGTCTTGCCCGACAGCTCATCGGTGTTAATGAGCCGTCCATTGTCATCAAAATAACTCATCGCCTTATCAATAATCCCTTCAAGCTGTAGACGTGTCAGCCCCTCCACGCCAATAAAATGGCGAATGGCGGTGTCGTCATTGGGCGTAAGCTGTGGACGGGCAAGGGTTTGGTTTAGGCGGGCGGTGATATCAGTCATGGGGTCTCCTTAGGTGTGCGGTTGTATTGTGGCAAATTAAAAACAAATTAAGCCATTTTAGCAAAGTTTGGAGAATTTGGGAATGGTTCTTGATGGTATTTTCAGAGCAATCGCACTATATTTAATTTTTAGCAGATAAAATTATGTTTTAAGAAATTGGTAATTTTTAGACACAAAATTAGGGCGTGCCTGCCTTTTGTATTTGCAATCAAAAATGAGCGATTTTTCTCATTTTTGATTGCAAATATGCAGAAGCTAGACCTGCACTAAGGCAATAGAAAAAATCCGCCCATTTGGACGGATTTTCTTTATTAACAATTCACGCAAGTCAGCGATTTATAGATAACCGTACGCCACCAGTGCATTGGCAACTTGGGTAAAGCCTGCCACATTCGCACCTGTCATATAGTCAATCGCACCTTCGGTCGTGCCGTATTTTTGACCAGCTTCCAACGCACTTTCATGAATGTTTTTCATGATTTTTTGAAGTTCGATGTCCAAATCTTCAAACGACTTATATTTACGAACCGAGTTTTGGCTCATTTCCAAGCCCGATACCGCAACCCCGCCAGCGTTGGCAGCTTTACCGGGGGCGTAGGCAACACCATTTGCACGCACCACGTCAATGGCTTCGGCAGTCAAAGGCATATTTGCACCCTCAGCGACATATTTAACGCCATGCTTCACTAGGGCGTGAGCATCTGCCTCGCTCACTTCGTTTTGGGTGGCACATGGCAGAGCTACTTCGGCATCAAACTGCCAAGGACGCTGACCTGCCAGCCACTCACCGCCAAACTCTGACACATAGTCGGCAAGAGCCTTTCCGTTTACTTTGTGGTTTTTGACCCAGTCGATTTTCTCTTGAGTAAAGCCCGCTTTGTCCACCAAAGTACCTTTGGAGTCAGAGAAGGTGATGACTTTTCCACCTAAATGTAGGCATTTTTCGGCGGCGTATTGTGCCACGTTACCTGCCCCTGACACTAGGACAGTTTTACCTTCTAGACTGTCGTTGTTGACTTTTAGCATATTATCAAGGAAGTACACAAGACCATAGCCAGTCGCTTCGGTACGAATGAGCGAGCCACCGTGACCCACGCCTTTGCCAGTCAAAACGCCTTCAAATTCACGGGTTAAGTTTTTATACATCGCAAACATGTAGTTCACTTCACGACCACCCACACCGATGTCGCCTGCGGGTACGTCCATGTCTTTGCCGACATTTTTGTGAAGTTCACGCATGAACGCATAGCAGAAACGGCGGATTTCAGCCTCACTTTTGCCTTTGGGGTCAAAGTCAGAACCACCCTTAGCACCGCCCATGGGCAAACCAGTCAAGGCGTTTTTGAAAATCTGCTCAAAACCTAGGAACTTCAAAGTCCCTTCGGTCACCGTTGGGTGAAAGCGGATACCGCCTTTGTATGGACCGATGGCATTGCTAAACTGGACACGCCAGCCACGGTTTACTTGGATTTCTCCCTTGTCGTTTTCCCAATTGACACGAAAAGAGATGATACGATCAGGCTCGCATAGGCGTTCGAATACTTGTAGGGCTTCATATTTTGGGTTGTCGGCATAGACCTTCTCAATCGTCATGGCGACTTCTTTGACGGCTTGGATAAATTCTGGCTGATGAGCGTAGTTTTGCTCGACTTTGGCGATGGCGGACTGGATAGTCATGGCAATATTCCTTAGGTTGGTCAAGTATGGATTGAGTGAAAGGTACATTCATTGATTTAATTAATGGCTATCGCCACAATGATTTATATCATAAAAATTAATGAATATATCAGTGAAGTTAATAATACCTACTTTTTGCCAAAAAAACAAGGATTTTATGTCATTGATTGTTGGATAATTATCATAAAAAATGAATATTTAATTAATTTTTATTATAAATTAAAATCTCTTAGAAAATAGTCTCACAGACCATAGACAATCACACAAAATAATGGTAAGTTAAGACAATTTTACCCCATAAATAAGTCGTTAAAATGAAAAACTTAGCCGTCAAATTCTGCGGATTTACTCGCACGGACGATTTACAGACCGCCATTGCCCTTGGCGTGAATGCGGTGGGACTGGTCTTTTATCCGCCCAGCCCCCGTGCCGTCAGCACTGCTAGTGCCAAGACACTTGTGTCGGCCGTGCCTGCTTTTACCACGATTGTGGCGTTGGTGGTCAATATGGAGCAGGACGAACTTGTTAAATTGGCAAAAGAAGTACCCTTTGACATTGTGCAATTTCACGGTGATGAAACACCTGCCGAGTGCCAAGCCCTTGCCTGTGCGGTCAGCAAACGCTGGATAAAAGCCATTCGGGTCAAAAATGACGACACCAGCGACACACTGTTAAATCAAATCAACGCATTAAAAGCGTGCGGGGCAAGTGGCGTGATTTTGGATGCTTTTAGTGATACGGCGTATGGCGGAACGGGGCTTGTCTTTGATTGGGATAAAATCCCTGACAATTCGCCTTTGCCGATTTATTTGGCGGGGGGACTTACGCCTGATGCGATTGGCGAGATTGTGAACAATAAAGCGTTAATGGCAAAAATTAAAGGCGTTGATGTCAGTGGCGGTATTGAAAAGGAAAGGGGGGTGAAGTGTGCGGTTAAAATGGGTGGGTTTATAAAAAATATAGGAAAATAAAATGACACAAAATACCGACAACGAAATAGGTCAAATTTCATTGGGATTGTATTTGGCATTTTTTGGATTATTATTGGGGTGTGCGTATTTTGTTGTTCGTCCATTTTTTGAATGGAATGAAGGGTATTTTGCAGTTTTTGAGACTATTATTATTTGTTTATTTTTGATTGTATTTGCTATTGTGGGAATTATTAATACAATCTATATTTGTATAAAGACAAAAGGAGCAAGTAGCAGTCTTGATATTGGTTTTTTGATACTGATATTGGTAATGGTTGGCGGTTCTATTTTTATTGGTAGTTTTGCTATTAAGCCATTGTATTATACAATTTTCGAAACAAAAACAACCACAACAACCTATGAGTATTATTTAAAATCTTTTGAGAACCAAAAACGAGCAGGTGCTTATGAGTATTATCTTTATTTTGATGATGACACTCGGGTTAAAATCAACAAAACAACTTATCAAAAGTTAAGGTTAAATAATGAGTATTCTTTAAAACTTACTTATAAGCCCAAAGCTGAAATTTTATACGATTTACAAATTTCATTAAAATAGGAAAAACTTATGAACATTCTAATCACAGGCGTAACATCAGGTTTTGGCAAACAAATTGCCATTGATTGTATTAAAAACGGCTTTACCGTTATTGGTACAGGTCGCCGTCAAAATAAACTTGATGAATTAAAAAACGAGCTTGGCGATAATTTCATTCCGCTGTGCTTTGATATTGGCGACATATCCGCCACAAAAACCGCTTTGCAAACCTTGCCGAATGATATTTTGACAAATATTGATGTACTGGTTAATAATGCAGGGTTGGCATTGGGTTTGGAGTCTGCCGATAAAGCCAGTATCAATGATTGGCAAACAATGATAAATACCAATACGCTTGGGCTTGTTAATATTACGCACGAGATTTTGCCATTTATGGTTGCCAAAAATGACGGCTATGTCATCAATATCTCATCAACGGCAGGCAATTATCCCTATTTTGGGGCGAATGTCTATGGGGCGACTAAAGCATTTGTTACGCAGTTTAGTCTCAATTTGCGAGCCGATTTGCTTGGCAAAAAAGTGCGAGTTACCAACATTGAACCGGGGTTGTGCGGTGGCACGGAGTTTAGCAACGTACGTTTTCATGGCGATGATGACCGAGCGGGCAAGGTGTATGAAAATGTGGAATTTATCCGCCCCGAAGACATCAGTAATATGGTATTATGGCTTATCAATCAGCCCAAGCATATTAACATCAATCGCTTGGAAGTCATGCCAACCGCCCAGACCTTTGCAGGATTGACGGTCGTGAAGGATTTATAGGATTTTTATGAAAACTTTGACTTTAACCGCAGAAAATCATATTGTAGATAGTATTTTGGCTGTGATTGCCAATTTTCCCAAAAAAGAGATTATCTCGGTCAAAACAAATGTGCAAGATGAATTACAATCTTTGCCAGAGATTAACTCCATTGAAGATTTGGCAGGAATTTTGTCGCCTTATGCCAATGGTTATATTTCTGATGAAGAAATGGATAATGCCATTACAGACGCCATTTGTGAAAGAGCAATGATGTCATGACCGATATTTATATTATTGACACCAATGTTTTAATGCGGTATTTGTTAAAAGATGATGATGAGCAATTTTTAATTGCAAAATCATATTTGACAAGCCCAAGCATTCAGTTATATTTGCCAATTCAAGCCATTTGTGAAATGGTTTGGATTATGAAAAAGAAGTTGAAATTTCCAAGCAGTTATATTGTACAAATTTTGGAAGGTATTTTATCACAACCCAATATTGATTTTGATAAAGAAATCATTGATTTTGCAATGCCATTTTTAAAACAGAATGGGGATTTTGCGGACGGTGTGATTGCTTATTGTACTAGTCAAATTCATCAATCCACTTTATTAACTTTTGATAAAAAATTACACAAAATTTGTCAAAAATTTAATGTTTTGCACATTCCCTTAAAAAGCAAATAAAAAGGTACTTTATTATGACAGACTTTACCCAATACCCCAACGCCACAGGTCATTTTGGCATTCATGGCGGACGTTTTGTGTCCGAAACCTTGATGAGTGCGTTAGAAGAGCTAGAACGCATTTATTTATCGGTCAAAAATAATCCTGAGTTTTGGGCGGAATTTCACGATGATTTGGTCAATTATGTCGGTCGCCCCACGCCCCTATATTTTGCCAAACGCTTAACGGACGAGACAGGCGGAGCTAAAATCTACCTAAAACGAGAAGACCTAAACCACACAGGGGCTCATAAAGTCAATAACACCATTGGGCAGGCACTTTTGGCGAAACTTGTCGGCAAAAAGCGTATCATCGCCGAGACAGGGGCAGGTCAGCACGGCGTGGCAACGGCAACAATCGCCGCCCGTCTAGGTCTAGAATGCGTGGTCTATATGGGGGCGAACGATGTGGAACGCCAAAAGATGAATGTCTATCGTATGAGGCTACTTGGGGCGACTGTCGTGCCTGTTACAAGTGGTTCTCGCACGCTCAAAGATGCAATGAACGAGGCGATGCGAGACTGGGTAACTAATGTGGACAGCACCTATTATGTCATCGGCACGGCGGCAGGCCCGCACCCTTATCCTGTGCTGGTGCGTGATTTTCAGGCGATTATCGGGCGTGAAGCCAAAATGCAACACCTTGAAAAAGAAGGTAAAAATCCTGATGCTCTGGTTGCTTGCGTGGGCGGTGGCTCTAATGCCATGGGGCTGTTTTATGAGTTTTTAAATGACGATGACGTGGCGATTTATGGCGTGGAAGCAGGCGGACACGGCATAGACACAGGCGAGCATTCTGCCCCCCTAAATGCAGGGCGTGTGGGCGTGTTGCACGGCAATCGCACCTACCTTATGGCGGACGATGACGGTCAGATTTTGCACACGCACAGCATATCGGCAGGGCTTGACTACCCTGGGGTTGGGCCTGAACACAGTTTTTTAAAGGACGCTGGGCGTGTCAATTACCCTGTCATCAATGACGATGAAGCCTTAGAAGCCTTTCGCATTTTGACCAAAACCGAAGGCATTATCCCTGCCCTAGAAAGCTCGCACGCGGTCGCCTATGGGCTAAAACTTGCCAAAACGATGAGCCAAGAGCAGTCCATTATCATCAATTTATCAGGGCGTGGCGATAAAGATTTGCATACGGTGATGAGTATTGACGGGATTGAGATTTAGGGGGTGTTATGCAATCACAGCTTGTTGTAACGGCTGAAAATCATCTGATTGAAGAGTTAAAAACGGTCATAGAAGGCTTTATCGGGCAACATCAAGATAAAGCCAATGCCATTACCATTGAAACCAAACCACAAAAGCCCATGGTTTATGATGATATTCGCCAATTAAAAGGGATTCTAAATAAGCATTACCCAAAACCTTTGACTGATGAAGATATTGAAAATGGCATTCATCAAGGCATTATGCAAAGGGCAATGATGTCATGAACCAAACTTTTGTTGTGGATACCAATGTTTTATTGCGTTATTTTCATGATGATGATAAAAATCAAACCGAGCTTGTAACGCCTTATTTTGAAAATAAGGATTATCAGCTTGTTATCACATCAGAGACTTTGTGTGAGTTATATTGGGTATTAAAAAAGACAATGAAAGTGGATAATATGATAATTTTATCTATTATGCTTACTTTATTGAATTTGCCAAATGTTCAGATTGTTAATTTATCGGCTGTAAAATTTGCTTTAAGGTTTTTAGAAAAAAATGGCGATTTTGCGGACGGTATTATTGCGTATCAAACCACGCAATTTGATAACGCAAAATTATTAAGTTTTGACAAAAAAGCCAATAAAATTGCTAAGCAATGTGGAATTGTGGTAGAAAGTCCAAGTGATTAAAAATAGCACCAAACAAATCAGGCGATAAACCGCTTTAAACTTTAAAAACTCAAATATCACAACAATGACCGAAGAAAATAAACCCGTCCCAAAGATTTTGACCGTCTTGTTTTTTGCATTCTTTGGACTTGTGATGTATGCCATGCTTGGCAGTTCATATGTGGGTGTGCAAGAAGGCTATTGGGGTGTTTTATCCAGAATGTCAACCAGTCTGATAATGCTTATTCTATTGCCAGCTGGGGTTTATTTTTCATTGACACAGCTTAAAAAAGGCAATGAGACATTATGGGAAGATTTTAAGGATTTATTGGCGGTATTGGCTTGCCCTGTGGTATTTTTGATGTTGTTTGCTGATTTGACAGATGATATTTATTATCCACTTTTTGAAAATCATCAAATCGTGGTGAGCGATAGTTATAAATTTTACTATGACCTTTATCGTGGCGAAAAGATTTATTATTTGGTATTTGATGATAAAGATAACCCTGATTCTTGTAATCCTAAATACCAAAAATGCCGTTATACTTATAAATTAAGAATTAACGGCAAGACTTATGATGATTTACAACATTTAAATTCATCAAATAAAGACAATCCATTGCAATTAACCTTTAAACCAAAGGCAAGAATATTGATGAAATTAGAAGTTGCCAAACAACTTTAATTTGTGCAAAAAGAGAGAATCCAAATGACCCGAACCTCCCAAACTTTTGCGACTTTAAAACAGCAAAACAAAAAAGCCATAATCCCAATAACTGGCAAGGCTTAAATTTATTGGGATTTGCGTTAATGGTGGTGCGTGATAGATTGTTGGTAGAATAATAAAATGAGCGAAAATAACACTGATACAACCAATCACAAAAAATGGTCACAATATAATATTTTTATGGGTGTCTGTTGTTTGACGATTGGGTATCTTGAGATTGTACATTTTTTTAGTCTTTATGAAGGAAAGATTGCGATATTATGCGATATTATCACCGCTTTCTTTGGTTATGTTGTTATACTTGTGATATTTAGTTTATTTCTGGTGATTTCAGAGACTGATGAAAATACAAAGAATAAAAGAAAATCCATAAAGACACCAATCATAATTTTTTCCTTTATTGGCTATATAATCATTTTGTATTTTTCTGGACTTTATAAGAATGCTTATTATAGCGTATTTGAACCTAGTCAAACAATAATAACCAATGAATATAAAGTTACAACCTATTATAGTAAAGGTAGGTATTATCATATTACATTTTATGATGTTCAAAATCCTGATAAATGTATTGGAGAGTATGGTAACATTTGTAGATATGACTTAAAAATCAAGAGAAAAACTTATAATAGATTAAGAAAATTAGAACCAAAAAGCAATCCCATTCGTATCACTTTTAAAGACAAAGCCGAAGTGGTGATGAATATTGAATTGACTCAAAATGGGTTATAATCAATAACCCACAATTTACCAAAGTAACTTTAAATGGAAACAAACTTATGACCCGAATTCAAGAAACTTTTGCGACTTTAAAACAGCAAAACAAAAAAGCCCTAATCCCCTACATCATGGCAGGCGACCCGACCCCGAGCGTTACGGTGGACTTAATGCACCGCCTTGTCGCTCATGGGGCGGACGTGATTGAGATTGGCTTGCCGTTTTCCGACCCCATGGCGGACGGTCAAACCATTGCCCTAGCTGGCGAGCGAGCCTTAAACGCTGGGACGAGTACCACCCAAGCGGTGCAAATGGTGGGCGAGTTTCGTAAAACCAACAGCACCACGCCTGTACTTTTGATGGGCTATCTTAACCCTGTGGAGATTATCGGTTATGATAAGTTTCTGGCGTTGTGCGAGCAAAATGGCGTGGACGGTTTACTTTTGGTGGATTTACCGCCCAATGAGACTGATGAGAGTTTGTCCGCCAAACTCGCTGATAAAGCCATTAACCAAATTTTCCTACTTGCCCCAACCACCGAAAAAGACCGCCGTCAAGCAGTGTTAAAACACGGCTCTGGCTTTATCTATTATGTCTCAGTCAAGGGCGTAACAGGTTCAAAGGCTTTGGATACTGACGAAGTCGCTCGCCAAGTGCAAGCGATTAAGGCGGATACCGACTTGCCGATTTGTGTCGGTTTTGGTATTCGTGATGGCGAGAGTGCCAAAGCGGTGGCAAAATTTGCAGACGGTGTGATTGTTGGCAGTGAATTGGTGCGTCATTTTGCCGATGTGGGCGATGACAAGGACAAGTTGGAGCTTGCCATTGATAAGGTGCTTTCAAAAATGGACGAGTTACGCCAAGCCATTGATAGCCTTTAACAAAAACCATTTGCCAAATCATCAAAACAACTGTAAACTATGTTTATTTGAATATTGGATTAGGAATACCATGACTGACACCCAAGCCCAAACGCCAACCACATGGCTCAACCGCCCTGTACCGTCTATCAAGCAAGACCGTATCGTTCAGCCGTCTGCGGTGGAGACCGAGCCGTCCACCGAATGCCCAAATTGCCACACGCTGACGACCAACACCAGCTTGATTTTTAATCAATACGTCTGCCCCGACTGCGACCACCATTTGACGATGTCGGCTCGCAAGCGGTTGGAGTGGTTTTTTGACAGTATCACAGGCGAGCTTGGGCAAAACTACCAAGCGGGCGACCCGTTAAAATTTACAGACTCCAAGCCTTATCCCTTGCGTATGAGCGAAGCCCAAAAGACCACGGGCGAGAGCGAAGCCTTGATTGTCATGAATGGCAAAATCAAGAATTTGGAGCTGATTGCTTGTGCGTTTGATTTTAAATTCATGGGCGGTTCTATGGGTTCGGTGGTGGGCGATAGGTTTGTCATGGCGGGCGAAAAAGCCCTTGCCGAACGAAAGCCCTTAGTCTGTTTTGCCGCCAGTGGTGGGGCGAGAATGCAAGAAGGCTTGTTATCACTCATGCAAATGGCTCGCACGTCTGCGGTCATCGAACGCTTGCGTTTGGCGGGCGTGCCGTATATCGTGGTGCTAACCAACCCTGTCTATGGTGGGGTTACGGCAAGCCTTGCCATGCTGGGCGATGTGCATATTGCCGAGCCAAAAGCGATGATTGGTTTTGCAGGTAAGCGAGTGATTGAGCAGACCGTGCGTGAAGTGCTTGATGAGCCGTTCCAACGTGCCGAATTTTTGCTAGATAAAGGCACGGTGGACATGGTGGTACATCGGCATGAGCTTGTGGATACGGTGTATAGACTGCTTACCAAGCTGATGAAATTGCCGAATGTGGGTTGATAAATCGTGCTATAATACCAAAACTCTGTAAAGGGGTTTTGGTATTTTTATTGGACAACATAAGGGAAATTATATGCGTCTTTTTATCATCATAATGTTATTTTTATCATCAATGGCTTATGCCAATGTCTCTGTCAATATTTCTAATATTACACCGAGTGATGAATCGGTGGAGCGTTTAATCAAAGCCAAAATGACAAAAGAGCATTATATAAATGCATTTAGTGATGTCATTCCACAATCAGTCATCGTCATTCAAATCTTTCCATTTATTATATCGGAAAATGATGACAGGCAGGCATTAGAACAAAAGCTGGCAATGATGTTAGAACTTAATAAAAAATCCCAAGAGATGTTAAAAAAAGAAATCACGACCGACCCAAATTGGATTGAGCTTATTGACAAAATGTACATACAAACAGAGATTGATAAGACAAAAAGGCTGTACAACCAAGAACAAGTAAATGCATTAATTGAATTTTATGAATCGCCCATTGGTAAAAGCATTGCTTTGACCGAATCTTATGAAGTTGAGCATGAATTAGTGGACAACCCTGATATTAATAGCATTATTGAATATGTAGAAAATCATGGTAAAGATTTTCTAGAAAAGTACAATAAAACCAAAGAAGCACAACTTAGAGAAGAAGTGGAAAAACTTTATGAAAACTCACCCACCGTACGGTATATGTATTCAGAAATGTTTAAAATAGCAGAGAATCTTGGTTATGGTAGTGAGCCCAATCCAGAATTTTTAAAAAATATTGACAGCGAATAATTACCCATGAACACCCCCCAAACCGTCTCCGAGTGGCTCAATTATATGGGCAACATTCACGTCTCCGCCATTGATATGGGGCTTGACCGTGTGCTACCTGTCGCCCAAGCGTTGGGCGTATTAAAAGACGACTTGCCACACCGCCCCTATGTCCTTACAGTCGCAGGCACCAACGGTAAAGGCTCGACCACCGCTCTCATCAGTGAGATTTGCACCCAAGCTGGCTACAAAACCGCCCTATATCAATCCCCCCATTTGATAAGTTTTAACGAACGCATTAAAATAGGTGGGGTAGATGTTGATGATGAGTTATTGATAAAAGCCTTTAATGCCTGTGAAAAAGCCCGCACGGACTGCTGTGTTTCTTTATCGTTTTTTGAAATGACGACGTTATCGGCATTTTGGATTTTTAAAGAATTAAACTGCGATGTTTGGGTATTAGAGATTGGCTTGGGTGGACGGCTTGATGTGGTCAATCTCATCGATCCTGATGTGGGCGTGATTACCAATGTCGGCATTGACCATATCGATTGGCTGGGCGATGATAGAGAAAAAATCGGTTTTGAAAAAGCAGGGATTATCCGTAATGATATGCCCGTCATCTATGGCGAGCGTGATATGCCTAATAGCGTATCCCAAATGATTCATGACAAAAACGCCAAATACTATCAATATGGTAAGGACTTTATTTATCAAGTACATGATAAATATTGGATATATGCCAATGGGGCGATGACATTAGATTTGCCAAAGCCAAATATCGCCCTGATAAATGCCAGTAATGCCATCAGTGCGATATTGGCAAGTGAATTAACCATCAGCATAGACGATATTAAAAATGGCTTAAACAATGTCAAATTATCAGGGCGATTTGACAAAAGAATGATAAATGGTAAACAATGGATTTTTGATGTTGGGCATAATACGCACGGCATACAGTTTTTAATGGATTTATTTATCCCATTTTGGCAAACTATTAAAGCCAACCGCCCCACTGCCAAATTGCATTTTGTCTTTTCTATGCTTGCCGATAAAGACATTGATGACGTGTTGGCGTTTATTAATACCTTTGATTTGCCCATTTATGCATGGCATATTGGTAAGATTGACAATGTGCGAGCAGTGGCAGCGGACGAGCTACACACCAAAATCGCCACGCATTTGCCAAACAGTACCGTTTATGCCCATGACAGCATTGCCCAAGCGGTGGAAAGTGTAGAGACGCAGGCGACTCATGATGACGTGATTTTGTGTTTTGGCTCGTTTCATACGATAGGCGAGAGTTTGATTGCATTGGGGCTAGCGGACAACCCACGTTCTGTCTAAGAAAATTGTAAAATCAAGATAAATCCGATTGGCTTTATTGTCTTTTATGGTAAAATAAAAACATTGTTAACAGACGTGATAAGACGATGATTTCAAAACAGTTATTATTAGGATTAAGTTTGGTTTTGGGTGGTGGTGTGATTTTATATGCCGTCAATCAAGGACAAAGCGACACCGCCCAAAACGTACAAACTGCTAAGACCACCCCCCTAGCAGATAGCGTGGCGACCACTGCCGATGACGGCGTGGCTCGCCCGACCGTTGAGCCTTTGACCGTGGATATGGCGACCGAGAGCAAACTTTTGACCGCCAAACAAGAAGCCCGAGAAGCTCGCACGCTTGCCCAAGAAAAAGAAGCCATGGCACTCATCGAAGCCCAAGAAAAAGCCCAGCAACTGGCGCTTGATAAGGCAACCGCTGAGCAAAAAGCCCTAGCCACAGCCACGCCTGCCGACATGTTGACGGTGGAAACACGCCCCGAAGCCATTGCTGTTGCCAAGGCACAGGCGGAGCGTGAACGCTTGGAAAAACTTGCCAAAGAAAAAGAGCTAAAAGCCAAAAAAGAGCAAGAACAGCGTGAAAAAGACGACAAAGAAAAAGCCAAAAAAGAACAGGACGAGAAAGCCAAAGCCGATAAACGGGCGAGTGAACGTGCCGAAAAAGCCAAGGCGGATAAGCTAAAAGCCCAAAAAGAACAAGCTGAGAAAGAGAAAAAAGAACAAGCCAAAAAAGCCCGTGATGAAGCCCCACAAAATGCCAATAATGGTCAGCACAAAGTGGTGCGTGGTGACGGTTTGATTAAGCTGTCTCGTCAGTATGGCGTGCCTGTCTCCGCCCTTGCCGAAGCCAACAACATGGGGCGACACGATCCCCTACCGCTTGGCAAAACCATCAAAATCCCATCAAAAGCACAAGTAGCACGCTTAGAACGTGAAGCTAAAGAGCGAGAAGCCCAAAAAGCTGCCGCCGCCAGTGCCGACAAACGCCTAAAAGAAGCCCGTCAAAAGGACAGTGACGGCGACAGTAATGTCCGCTATGGCGTGCAGGTGTCGCTGGCCGACAATCAAGCCAAAGCCGATGAGCTTGCCAAAAAATATCGAGACGCTGGCTATAAGGTCAGTACCAGTCAGACCAGTCGTGGCGTACGAGTGCTGGTCGGGTCAGAGAAAAACCAAGACGCCGCCGCCGCTTTGCGTGACAAAATCAAAAACGACAGTCGTGTGGACGGCAGTGGTGCATGGGTAAAACGTGTGCAGTAGCTCTAAGAGGGTTTGGATAAATTGATTATTGTGATTGATTAACCGTGATAAAATATAGTCGCATGACCGATGAAGTTGTGCGATTTTTTTTGGTGAGATAAATGGGCTACAAAATTTTACAAAAATAAGTGATGGGCGATAAGGATTGATGGTTTTATCACAAAATAAGTTTGGTGGGATTGATTGGTATTTTTATCAATAAATCTGTGTAGGGCGTGTTAAACTTTGGTGTTTGCACTAAAAAATGAGGAAAATCACACGTTTGTCAAGGAAAAATCGCAGGCTGTGAGTTTTTATCAGACAAGTTTTTGACGCAGAAAAACAATCCGACCGCTTAATCTAAAGAAATTAAGTTAAAATCTTCAAAATTTACACGATTGAATGGTCGAATAGCCATTTTCGTGAGAAAATTGATTAAATCATCAAATTTTAATCAAATTTCAATAAAGTCTTATCAATGGTAGGCACGCCCTAATGATTTATGTCTGGAAATTGACGATTTCTTTATGAGGATAATTTACCTTGCTAAAAATTAAATATAAGTGCAATTGCCCTGATAAATTAATAATTTTTTGATGATAATTGTGCTGGTTGTGTTATAATGTTAGGTATATGCCCAAATTTTGAAATAAATCTGTAACACTTGTAACAACCTGTTGCGATGGCTGATGGAGGTCGTTTCATGATGGGTTTGGGTGTGATGATATGATCTGGGCGGACCTTAATAAGATGCCTTGTTGCTTGGTTTGGGTATTTTTATGATGTAATAAAAATATTAAAGGAATGTATAGCGCCACAATAAGGTTGTCAGTCACTTCTCGTTAGGAGTATTTATGTCTCAAAATGCCACACCAGCCACAGGGCGTTATCAGGGTTTGATTCTCTCGATGTCGCTTTTTATGGCATTGATTTTTGTCTTACTTGTATTTACCTTTTATGCATCAAACGTGCTAGAACGCAACTCTACCTTGGCGAACGCCACACACTGGGTTGCCAACGACACGCAATCACTCATTAAAGACATTTTTGACATGCAGTTAAGTTATGGTGAGGACATCACATCCCCCCACATGAAAACGGTATTGACTCGTCTAGATGCCACCAGTAAATCTATTGATACAACTTTGACTGCCATTGAAAATGCTGGTATCTACCATGACTCGCATGGTGATGCTCATCAACTGCCAAAGGTGACAGATGAAAGTGCAATCGCCCAGTTAAAGGTGGCACGAGAACAATGGAATGTTCTAAAACCTAGGGTAGATGCGTATCTGGCGGTGGCGAGCGATATTACTGCAGATTCTAGTACGCCACTGCGTTTGGCAGGCGAGCAAGCCAAAATTTCATCTTTGGTGATGAATGACGCTTTGCATGATCTAACTTCTGACATAACGGGCATTGCCGAAATTCAGGCTCGCAATATTCGTATTATTCAGCTTGTTGGGGTGGGTGCGATTTTGGCGTATTTTGCCGTGTTTATTCTCATCGTACTAAGACGTCTGCGTGAGTCGGATGCTAAGACCGAAGCGGCACGTCAAGAAACCGCTGAGATCATGCAGACGGTAAACACCGGTTTGTTCCTGCTTGACAGAGACCTAAACATCGGTCAGCAACACTCAAAAGCCCTGAGTGACATCATCGGTACTAATCGCTTAGGTGGTGAGAACTTGACCACTGTGCTTCGTAATCGTATCTCAGATAAAGACCTTGACACCACACAAAAATTCATCGACCAGCTATACAACCCACGTGTTAAAGAAAAATTGGTGGACAGCTTAAACCCTTTAAATAAGGTAATGATTCAGCGTGAGAGTGAAGATGGTACCAGTGAGAACCGCTATCTTGACTTTAAATTCTCTCGGGTATATGAAGGCAAAGACATTGCTCGTATTTTGGTGAACGTCAATGACATCTCTGATGCGGTACGCCTAGAACAACGTCTAGAACAAGAGCGTGCCCAAAACGACATGCAGATTGAGATGCTGACCACCATTTTAAATGTAAATCCTACGGTTGTTAGTGAGTTTATTGACAATGCGCACAAGCATATTGAGAAGATGAACAATACACTCAAAAATCCAGGCAGTTCACAATTTGAACTGCAAAACAAAACCAAATCGCTATATCGTGAGATGCATAGCCTAAAAGGTGAAGCGTCAGCCCTTAAGCTACACAGTTTTACCAAGATTGCTTCTGAAGCAGAAAATAAACTGCATGCATTACAAAACCAAGCAACACTCTCAGGTAATGATTTCTTACCATTAACGGTGCATCTAGATGAGTTGTTAAGTCTGTCTAATACCATTGCTGGTTTGGGCGAACGTATCAATGCAGCAGCACGTAATATGATGAGTCATGGTTATCAAGAGGTTAGTGCCAGAGTCCAAGAAGACTACCTAAGAAGTGAAATGACTCAGGTGGCAAAAGAAGAAGCTGTGGATGCCAAAGAAGAGCTAGGTGAGTATTTAGAGCAGTTTGCCCAAGACATTGCCGAACGTCAAGGTAAACTTGTACAGCTAGACACTCAAGGGTTAGAGGGTCAACAGATTCCTTCACGCCTAAAAACCGTCACCAAAGAACTGTGTGTTCAGCTACTTCGAAATGCCATTGTTCATGGTATTGGCTCGCCCACCGCTCGTGTCCAAAATGGCAAAAACGAGATGGGTACCGTAAAAGTAATGGCGCAGTCTTACGCAGGAGATAATAAGAGCGACTTTATTTTTAGTATGGAAGATGACGGCAGGGGCATTGACTATGAAGCGATTCGTCAGCGTATTATTGCCAAAGGCACTTATACTGAAGATGAGGTGTATGCCTTTGAAAAGAGTCGCTTATTAAACACCTTGTTCTCATCAGGATTTAGCACCAAAGACCAAACCGATGAAGATGCAGGTCGTGGCGTGGGACTAGACATTGTCAAAGATCGTGTGAAGGAATTTGGTGGTAAAATTAATGTTCAAAGTGAAGATGGTCAATTCTGTCGCTTTGTAATTAAACTACCCATGTGATTAATTTTAATAGGGTGTGCTTATCTTTGATATTTGTAATGAAAAAATCAATCAAAACTTTAAGTTTCTACCGAATTTGATAAAACATCATCAATGATAGGTGCGTCCTAGATGAAAGTGTTGAATTTTAATCATATTTCATAAAAATGTATCAAGGGTAGACACACCCTACAAAAACCTGCAAGTGCTGTATTATTTAGAAGGCTTACGGGTATTATAATGGAGTTTATATGTATAAATTAATGGTTGTTGATGATTCAAACATTATCAGAAATCGCATTCAACGTGCTTACAATAACGAAAAATTCATGTTGGTTGCCACAGCATCCAATGGGGCGGACGCAGTTGAAAAATTTCAACTGCACAAACCTGATGTTGTAACCATGGATTTGACCATGCCTCAGATGGATGGTTTGGAGTGCATTGAAAAGCTGGTTGCTTTAGATGAAGAGGTGCGTATTTTGGTGGTTTCAGCACTTTCTGACAAAGCCACAGGTATTCAAGCATTATCACTAGGTGCTAGCGGTTTTCTATGCAAGCCATTTTCTGACGAAGAGTTGGTTTTGGCACTTGATGAGCTGATGCATGATTAGTCTCATTCAATAAGTGATGATGTGTCATTTATTGATAATTTGTCAGTTTTAAAGAAATTTTAAGGGTAATCCTATTGCTTTATTTGAAAATTCATTTTAAGATAGGGCATAGTAAACAAAAAGAGAATTAGCATGAAAGCAGAAAAATTAAACGTATTTATCAGCTCGGTCATGGCGTTTTTTGACCAAGTTGGTGAAAAACTAACCGAGGTGGACACGCCTTATCTAAACAGTAATGCCACGCCATTGGCTTATGATTATAGTGGTATTATTACCATTACAGGTCCTTTGACGGGCTGTGTATATGTGAGTGCAGAAACCCCATTACTGCGTGACCTGCTCATCACTTTAGGTGAGCCTGAGAATTCTTTGGCATTACTAAAAGACCTCATCGGCGAGGTTGCAAATACAGTGTCAGGTAACGCACGCACAGAGTTTGGTTCAGATTTTATCATCTCGCCACCTAAGATTGTGGATGGGGCGCCAAGTGTGAATTTCTTGCCCAAAGACAAGCGTACCTATGTCATTCCTTTTCATTGGCGTGAGCATGATGGCGTGATTGGTATTTGTGTTGGTTATACCAACTAATAACGTTGATAAAATTGCCCATGCCAGTCATGGGTGATTTTTTATTTGCTTTGATGGTATAAAAGTGTTATAATAAGTGGCTTTTTTAAGCATTTTATTTAACGAACCCTAATGACACACACGAATTAAAGTCCGGATTATCTATGTAGGACTTGCTTTTGGCTTATCGGGGTGTTTGTCTTATTTAAGAGTCTTGATGGACTTTAATAAGATGAATTCGGTAAGACCCATTCGTGGAGGCATAACCCAAACTTTAAGGACACATCATGTCAAATCCTACTCAAATCGCCATGCGTGACTTGCTAGAAGCTGGTGCTCACTTCGGTCACCAAACTCGCTACTGGAACCCTAAGATGAATCAATACATCTTTGGTGCGCGTAATGGCATTCATATCATTAACCTTGAACACACTGTTAAGCAATTCAATGAAGCCTTAACTTTTGCTAACGGGCAAGCTGCTAACCGCAACAAAATCCTATTTGTCGGCACCAAGCGTGCTGCAGGTCAGGCCATCCGTGAGCAAGCACAACGTGCAGGCATGCCATATATCGACCATCGCTGGTTGGGTGGTACATTGACCAACTGGAAAACCATCCGTCAGTCTATCGCTCGCCTAAAAGAGTTAGAAAAGCAAGCTGAAGACGGCACCTTTGCCAAGCTAACCAAGCGTGAAGCCTTAGAGCGTACCCGTGACATGGAAAAGCTAGAGCGTGCCTTGGGTGGTATCAAAGACATGAATGGTCTGCCTGATGCGATTTTTGTGATTGACGTTGACCATGAAGCCATCGCCATTAAAGAAGCCAAAAACCTAGGTATTCCTGTGATTGGTGTGGTCGATACCAACTCAAATCCTGACAACGTAGATTATGTTATCGCCGCCAATGACGACGCCATCCGTGCTGTAACTCTATATGCCACTGCCATGGCTGATGCCATCATCGCTGGTAAAGAGTATGCCAAAACTCAAGGTAAGGGTGATGAGTTAGACCCTGAAAAACAAGCCAGTCGCAATAATGCTACTGCCGATGTTGAAGATAAAATCGATCAAGCGGGTCAAGTGGTAAATAACTATTGATTTGGCAATGGGCGTGTTGTGTTATGTTATTTATCAAGCATGTCAATAGTAAGGTGATACGCTCGTTATGACAAATGCTCGATACGCTCCATTAATGACTTGCTGTGTGCAAGTCATTGCGTTTTAAATTCAATCATTAGCACATAAAAGGTAAAATCCATGTCTCAAGTATCTGCAAAAACCGTAAAAGAACTCCGTGACCGTACTGGTCTTGGCATGATGGAATGTAAAAAAGCCCTAGAAGAAGCAAATGGCGACATCGAGCTTGCCATTGACAACCTACGTAAATCAGGTCAAGCCAAAGCCGCCAAAAAAGCAGGTAACATCGCCGCTGACGGTGCCATCATCATCGCCCAAACGGCTGGCAAAGCACTCCTATTAGAAGTAAACTGCCAAACTGACTTCGTTGCCAAAGACGAAAACTTCACCGCATTTGCCAACAAAGTGGCTGAGCTTGCCCTAGCAAACAACACCACAGACGTGACTGCTATCTCTGCACTGCCTTATGAAGATGGCGTGAGCGTAGAAGAAGCTCGTGTTGCCCTAGTACAAAAAATCGGTGAGAACGTACAAGTTCGCCGCGCCGAAGTCATCGAAGGTGCTAACCTAGCCGCTTACCGTCACGGTCTGCGTATCGGTGTTGTGGTGTCTTATGAAGGTGGTTCAGAAGAGCTTGGTAAAGTTGTCGCCATGCAAGTTGCTGCCTTTAACCCATTGGCGGTAAACGAAGAGAGCGTGCCTGCTGACATCCTAGCTCGTGAAAAAGACATCATCGAAGCCAAAGCCAAAGAGTCAGGCAAGCCAGAAGCGGTTATCGAGAAGATGATTACTGGTGGTGTTCAAAAGTACCTAAACGAAGTGACTTTGGTAAATCAGCCTTATGTCATTGACAACGACAAAAAAGTTGGCGATGTCCTAAAAGCCGAAAACGCCACTGTCATCAGCTTTAAACGCCTAGAAGTTGGCGAAGGCATTGAGAAAAAGCAAGAAGACTTCGCTGCCGAAGTTGCTGCCGCCCAAGCTGCCGCCCAAGGTTAATCATTCTTGAATGATAAAAACGCACTATCTCGGTGCGTTTTTTATTGTAAAAAATTTGGGAAATTTGTCAAAACAGAGTACAATAGAGATTATTTTATGATTTATTGTAATCATTTATTTTATCGGAGATTTTTATGTTTAACAAAAACGAATTTATTGGGCTACTACTTGATTATGGCGTTTTAAAATTTGGCGAATTTACCCTAAAATCAGGACGGGTGAGTCCCTATTTTTTTAATGCAGGGCTACTGTCAAGCGGTAAGGCGTTGGATATGCTTTCAAATGGTTATGCTGATATTTTGGCAAATGAGTTAGGCGATAACCCCACGATTTTTGGGGCGGCATATAAGGGCATTCCTTTTGTGGCGACCACGGCTCAGACCCTGTGGCGTTCGCATGGCATTGACACCGCTTGGGGTTATAACCGCAAAGAAGCCAAAACCCATGGCGAAGGGGGCAACCTTGTCGGAGCGGATTTGTCAGGCAAATCGGTGTGGGTGATTGACGATGTCATGACCGCAGGGACGGCTGTGCGTGAAGTGGTTGAGATTTTAAGGAATGCAGGGGCGAGCCTAGCTGGGATTGTCATTGCCCTTGACCGCAAAGAGCGTGGGCAGGACGAGCGTTCGGCAGTAGAGCAAATCAAAGATGATTTTGGCGTGCCTGTGTTTGCCTTGGTGGATATTGATGATATTATTGCCTTTTTGCAAGATAAAGGCGAGACTGAGCATTTGGCAAAAATGCAAGCCTACCGTGAGCAATATGGTGTATAGGGGGCGTTATGGCGGTGGTTGAGAGGACGTTTGTGATTGATGAGAATATTGCCAAGCAGTTGGACGAACTTGTGCTTTTTGATGAGCAATCAGAGTTTGTCAGCGAAGTGCTTGCCAAGCAGATTTATCAAATCAACAAGGAAAAACTGCTTAAAAAAATGCAAATGCTACGCCAGTCTGCCAATGCACTTGATGGCATTTCTACCACGGATATGATTTATCAATTGCGACAAGGCGGACAGGTGTGAAATCTCATTTTGCCGATAGCGTGGTGATTGATGCCAATGTTTTTGTCAAACTACTACACGCCGAACACGACAGTCCGCTAGCTTTTGACTTGCTAGATCATTGTATTGCTCACGATATTTTAATCATTGCTCCGACGCTTTTTGATTATGAAGTTATCTCGGTTTGTGTGCGATTGCACATTGAGTTAAATGAGATATTGACGTTGCTGGCGGATTATCGGGCGACCAATTTGGTGTTGCAAGTGCCTGATTTTGACGACTGGCAACTGGCGACCAAAATCTGCCAAGACGGCAATGCCAAAAGTGGCTATCCGTCCATGTATGACAGCATTTATCAGGCAATGGCAATCAATCGCAACATCACGTTTGTCAGTGCCGATACTCGCCACATCGCCAAAACCAAAAAGCATGGCAATGTCTGTGCGTTGGCGGATTGGCGTGGTATTTTTAAACATTTCTAACCATTTTTAACTGGAAAATCTGATGAAAAAACTCAACTTTCTTATCGTCATGGACGATATTGCCACCATTAACTACAAAAAAGACACCTCCCTTGCGATGATGTGGGCGATAGCCGAGCGTGGGCATGGTTTGGCGTATTGTGGCATTCATGATTTGTGGCTTGATAAGGGCGAGCTGTGCGTGGATAAACAGGACGTGGAAGTCTTTAAAAATCCTGATGATTTTTATAAATTGGGCGAAAAATCAACCGTCAAAGCTACCGAATTTGACGTGATTTTGATGCGTAAAGACCCGCCGTTTGACATGAATTTTTTGTACGCCTTGCACCTGTTAGAATACGCCAAGCGTGCAGGCGTGTTGGTGGCAAATGATCCAAGTTCGGTGCGTGCGTGTAACGAAAAGCTCTTTGCCACGCAGTTTAGCGAGCTGATGAGTCCGACCATTGTTACCGCCAAACAGTCGCACATTCGCTCATTTATCAATGAGCATAAAGACGTGATTGTCAAACCGCTTGACGGCATGGGCGGTATGGGGATTTTCCGTTTGACGGCAGACAGCCCAAATATCGGTTCAACTTTGGAGATGCTCACTCAACTAGAAACCTTGCCTATCATGGCTCAAAAATACCTGCCCGAGATTAAAGACGGTGATAAGCGAGTGCTAATCGTTGGTGGCAGGGTCGTGCCGTACTGCTTGGCTCGTATTCCACAAGGGGGCGAGACTCGGGGCAATTTGGCGGCGGGCGGGCGTGGTGTTGCCATGCCACTGACAGACGCTGAACGAGCCGTTGCCGAAAAAATCGCCCCTGTGTTGGCAGAAAAGGGTTTGTATTTTGTGGGGCTTGACCTTATCGGGGCAAAAATTACCGAGATTAACGTAACTTCGCCAACGTGCGTGCGTGAGATTGACGAGCAATGTGGCACAACCATTGCGGTGGATTTTATTGAGTTTATTGAAAATTTGGTAAAATAAGTTGTGGTTGATTTATTATGATTGTGGGGTAAATTGCAATTTACTCTAAGGAAATGCCATGTGGGGCGTGTTCATCACGCCCTTACCAACTGCGGTAATTTTCATCAAATCATCATCAATCATTCACAAAACCGTCATAAAAAGCCCGTATCCTATGCGTACTTTGATAACCTTTGGAGTACGCCATGCCATTGTACAGCAATACCGACCCAGACCACGATGACGAAATCATCGAAGACTCAAATCCGACCGACAACCCCGAATTTGCCAATATGCTTATCAAAAGACGCTCCATTTTAAAGGGTGGGGCAGGGCTTATGACCGCAAGTTTCTTTGGCTCATTGCCCCTTATGGGCTGTGTAACAGGAGCAGGGGCAAAAATAGCAACCAATGGGGCAGGCAAACTCCCGAAACGCCCAACCGCCCTAAAATTTACCGCCGTTCCCCATTACACAGGGGGTGACATGATTGTGGCAGATGGCTACCGTGCCGAGCTGATTTTACCCATGGGAACGCCCATTGTCAGCGGACTTGGCGAGTGGACGGACGACCGTATGGTGGTGGGCGAATCTTTTAAATACCGCATGGGCGACAACCATGACGGAATGTGGTTTTTTGGCTTAAAAAACGGCAGTTACGCCCCCGATGTGTCCGAACGGGGACTGCTTGCCATGAACCACGAATACACCAACTCAAACCTAAATCCCATTGAAAACTACTCCGACCAAGACGACACCGCTCCCAAGATTTTTCAAAAAAGACGACTTGCCAATGACGTTCGCCGTGAAATCCACGCTCATGGTGTGTCGGTGGTGGAAGTCAAACGCACGCCCACAGGTTATGAGCTCATCAAGGATTCGCCCTTTAACAAACGCTACACCAGTGGCACGCCAGCCCAATTGTCAGGCGTGGCAAAGGGCAGTGAATTTGTCAAAACACGCCTTGACCCACAAGGTTTGTCGAGCGTGGGTATTAACAACCAATGCGGAGCAGGGCTTTCGCCTTGGGGGACGTATTTGACGACCGAAGAGAATTTTTTGAATGTGTTCGCTCGTGGGGCGGATAAGGACATCATCGGCGACAAAAACGACAAACGCCTTGCCCGATATGGCTTAAAAGAAGATACGATAGGCGACCCTGCGTACAGTTGGCACACGCCAAAGGACGGACAGGCAGGCGAGTTTGATCATTGGGACATCACCGCCAAGGCAGGCAAAACCGCCACGGATGATTATCGCTATACCTTTAACACCTTTGGCTATATTACCGAGATTGACCCTTTTAATCCAAAAGAAAGGGCGGTCAAACGCACAAGTTTGGGGCGGTTTGCTCATGAAAACTGTGCCTTTGCCCCGCCAAACGAAGGCGAACCGCTTGTGTTTTATATGGGCGATGACGCTCGGGGTGAGTACATTTATAAATTTGTCTCCGATGCCAAATGGACAAATGCCGATGTGGGCGGTGGGCTTGCGGTGGGCGATAAATATCTGGATAAAGGCACGCTGTATGTGGCGGTGTTCCACGATGACGGCACGGGGCAGTGGCGTGAGCTGTCTAAGAAAAATCCCATGCTTGCCGACTTTGAGAGCAATGCCGAGATTGCCGTGTTTGCCCGTATGGCAGGCGATAAGGTGGGAGCGACCAAAATGGACAGACCTGAATGGGTGTCGGTAAGCCCTTTGACTCGTGAGATTTATGTAACTTTGACCAACAATTCTAAGCGTAAAGAAGAAGACGTGAACGGAGCTAACCCTAGAAGTTATGACGGCAAGGGCAATCAGCACGGGCATATTATTCGCTTTGCCGAGACGGCAGGGGGTGTGGGTGGTACGTTTGTTTGGGATATTTATCTGTTTGCATCTCCCCATGACAAGCACGAGCAAAACCTATCGGGCTTGACCGCCGAGAATGATTTATCGTCCCCTGATGGGCTGTTTTTTGACCCCCGTGGCGTGCTGTGGATTCAGACCGATGACGGGGCGTACACCAAAACGACCAACTGTATGCTACTGGCAAGTCTGCCAAACCACATCGGAGACGGGGCGAGCCTGACCACAAGCACAGGCAAAACCACCCACATGGGGGCAAAAGCCACGCCCGACACGCTAAAACGCTTTTTTGTTGGACCAAAAGGGTGTGAAGTAACAGGCATTACCATGACCCCTGATTGTAAGGCATTGTTTATCAACATTCAGCACCCTGAGGGTACATTTGGGGCGGTGGCAGGGGGCAAAACCCCACGCTCTGGCACGGTGGTGATTACCAAAAAAGACGGTGGCGTGATTTTGGCGGAGTCGTTGGAGGGGTAGGGGGTTCCTGCCTTTTAAACGGATATTTTCATTGTACACGCTATTTCAGCCTCAACTTTTGTATTTGCAATGAAAAATAATCCGACCACTGAATTGTACACCCAACCAACTTGAGATTTACCACGCCCCTGCGTCCACACATCATTGTATTTGTAGTAATTTTAAAGTTTCTTGGGTGTATAAGTTTTTAAATTAAGTGGTTGAATGACAGTTTTTCATGCAGAAACATCGCTTTGTTTCTAAAATATTTCTATAATGGAATTATCTCTTACAATTGAACCAGAGAGAATCATTATTTAAGAAGAGTGCTAAATCCTGCCCTTAATTTTTGTAACTTTGGTGGGATGGCAAAGTTACAATAACCTTGGGTGGGATTTTTGGCAAAAAAGTTCTGATGATAATCTTCTGCTGGATAAAAGGCTGGGGCTTTTTCCACGCGTGTGACCACGTTAATGCCGTCTGCTTTTAGCGTGGCGATTTTGTCATTGATGATGGGTAAATCCGCTTCATCGGTATAAAAAATCACAGATGCATACTGCGTGCCAATGTCATTGCCCTGACGGTTTGGGGTGGTGGGGTCGTGCGTGGCAAAGAAAATATCCAAAATGTTTGATAAATCAATGACCTGCTCATCATAAACAACCTTGATAACTTCTACGTGCCCCGTTTGTCCACTGCACACCGATTCATAATCCGCCGTCTCTGCTTGTCCGCCTGCATAACCACTAGTTACAGAAATAACGCCTTTGACCGCCAAAAATACCGACTCAGTACACCAAAAACAACCTCCCCCTAGGATAATCTCTTGCATAATTACACCTTTAATTTATGAAAAAACATATTAATAGTGGTAGAATAGCACATATTTTATAAAAATCCAACGACCTATGCCACACAGCGACCATACCCCCAGTCCGACCATTAACTCAGTCATTAATACTGGTGCGGACACACTGTTTACCACGCCCCTTGACAAACACGCCCGTTTTAGCTTTGATGAGCAGGTGGTGGCGTGCTTTCCTGACATGATACGCCGAAGTGTCCCTGGTTATGGGCAGGTGCTTGCCATGTTGCCGATTTTTGCCCGTCGTCATCTGGGACATCGCCAACACAAAAACGGCAAAAAAATCAGCCGTGTCTATGACTTAGGCACATCGCTTGGGGCGGTGCTGTTTACATTGGCAGGCGAGTTTGGGGCGGATGAGGTAGAGCTTATTGGCATTGACAACTCGCACCCCATGACCGAGCGTGCCACTGCCTTGTTGGGTGAGCATTATCCCAATCATGACATCAGTATCATCTGCGATGACGTCAATGAGATGGCACTTTTAGAGTGCGACATGATTGTGCTGAATTTGACTTTGCAATTTTTACCGCCTGCCAAACGGACGGAACTTTTGCAAAAATGCCATGACGCATTGGTGGATGGGGGGATTTTGATATTGACCGAAAAAGTGCATTTAATGGATGAGCAAAATGACGCATGGCAAGTTGAACGGTATTATGACTTTAAGCGTGCCAATGGGTACAGCGAGCTTGAAATCAGTGGTAAGCGAAATGCCTTAGAAAATGTACTTATCACGGACAGCGAATATCAGCACAGCGAGCGACTGACGGCGGTGGGTTTTACCAGACAGATGACGTGGTTTCGCTTTTTAAATTTTATCTCTATCATTGCGTTTAAATAAAGCCTGTATTTATTTTATCTTACAAATCATTGATGGTTTTAAAACCCATTTATAAGATAAATTGTAATCGCCCTTATTGCTAAAAACACACCTAAATTTTAACTTTTACATGAATAACCAATGACTACCATTGCCGATTTTGAAAAAGATTTGTATCTGTTTTTATTAAACATTGCCAAAAACAACCCAGTCGCTCATGAGTGGCTTGCTCATCTACCGACATGGCTTGGTGACGTCAAGGACAAATCCCGCTACGCCCACGCCCCTTATTATGCCTCCGCCATTAATAAACTGCCAGACGTTCATCCTGTGGCGACAGATTTGACCGATAAAGTCGCCATTACGCTGGGCGGTGATTGGCAAATGGACGAGTATAAAAAAACCATGGCACTGCTAAAAACACTCATGCCGTGGCGAAAAGGCCCTTTTTTTATCGGTTCGGATGACAGGCTTATTCACATAGACACCGAATGGCGGTCGGATTGGAAGTGGCAGAGAGTTGCTCCGCATTTGGATTTGGCAGGCAAGCGAGTGCTGGATGTTGGTGGTGGTTCGGGCTATCATGGCTTTCGCATGTTCGGGGCGGGGGCAACGTCGGTGGTAGTCATTGACCCGTCGTGTTTGTTTTATCATCAGTTCATGGCAGTCAAGCACTTTGTGGGGGCGTGCGACGTGCATTATGTGCCTGTGGGGCTAGAAGCGTTGCCATCTGGGGGGTGGTTTGACGTTGTGTTTAGCATGGGGGTGCTGTATCATCGCTCATCGCCCTTTGAGCATTTGGAGCGGTTAAAGGCTCAGCTACGTCACGGTGGCACGCTTGTTCTAGAAACGCTCGTCGTTGATGGCGATGAACACACCGCGTTGGTGCCGTTTGAGCGTTATGCGATGATGAATAACGTGTATTTTTTGCCGAGCGTGCCTGCGTTGACAAAATGGCTTGGCAAGGTGGGTTTTGTTGATGTGCGTTGTGTGGATATTGATGTGACCAGCACTGATGAACAGCGTGCAACCGAGTGGATGAATTATCAGTCATTGGCGGACTTTTTGGACAAAGACGATAAGACCAAAACCGCCGAAGGTTATCCTGCCCCCAAACGGGCGGTCATGATTGCCAAAAAGCCTTAATGTAATTCCAAAAATTGGTATTGTTAAATAAAGATAGATTTTAAGGTTTTCCGTTCGGACTGAGCTTGTCGAAGTCTAGGAAAACCGTTATGGTTCGACAAGCTCACCACGAACGGCTTTCTAGAAAAGTATACTCAATTAACAATACCCAAAAATTTAATAGACTTCTTTCCAACCCCCGATTTTTATAGATTTTTAAAAACTTCAGCCCCAGTGTTTATTTTTAGTTTGGAAAGAGGTTTAATGTTTTTATAAAGATACCCTTAATTTTGAAATGGATTACAATTATTGCGCCTAGAAGTTTAAAAAAATCGTTAGACTTCCAACCAATACGAGAAAATTTGTGATATCTACAAACAGTAGAAATTTAAAAGGTCGTTAGACTAAGTACGGCAAGGTATTAATACCCTTATATCTACAAACAGTAGAAATTTAAAAGGTCGTTAGACGAATACTTAAAGAGAGTTGCAACACAAATCTACAAACAGTAGAAATTTAAAAGGTCGTTAGACTTACACTCAAATGCAGAACTTTTTACACTATCTACAAACAGTAGAAATTTAAAAGGTCGTTAGACTTGATAGGGGTGGTGCATGGCTTGATATCTACAAACAGTAGAAATTTAAAAGGTCGTTAGACCCATTTTGGGGCATTTTTAATGATTTTTTGAGAAATTAGAAGTTTTTTGTACAAAAAATCATCATTTTTACCGCCAAAACATGATAAATCACACATTAAGACTTAGATTTGCAAAGCAAACATTTTTGGGTGTAATTCAAGATTTTTTTATTATAACAAAATTCATTATTTTTTCCAAGGCTTTTTATAAAATCAACAAATCCTCATTGCGATGTTTGGCATGACCAAACCTTAATACTTCACGTTCTGTAAATCGAAAGATAATGACACTGTCCGCCCCTGTAAATAAAGGCTCAAATTCTGCTTTTATTTTTTCGGTGATGATATTTAAAATACGTTCGCTGTTTTGGATTTCATAGACCGAATATTGCAATCTGTCGCCATATTGCATTAGAAATTTGGCAAATCGCCCACGCACTTTATTATCACTGATATCATAACTGACGATTATCATACATCTTCTCCATTTGCTTGCATGTCAAAGTTTGGCAACATCAAAGCCAATTCACCAAACATCATATCTTTATCAGCATATTTCATATATGCACGATAAAAATCCCTGATATAAACAAATATTGGCACTTTATGGGCGATGATTGCCTGCATTAAAATAACATTATACGTTCGCTGATGTTCAGGTTTTAATTGATATTGCATTTTTATTTGATTAAAATGCTCTGTTTTAAATTGCCCAAGATTAAATGATGTCAATACCTGCTTATCCACAATACAGCGAAATGGTTCAACCAAATCACACACCAGAGATTTTCTTTTATACCAAAGCTGATGAAGCATGCCTTTATAAACATCAAAACCAAATAATCTCAAATTGACCTCTATATAATTAAATAACAGCGTATAGCCTATATCCAGAACAACATCAACAGGGTCTATTTTTAGGCGTGGTTTCCTGCCTTGCCAAGAGGTATGTTTTAATTGCCCAAAATGATGTTTAAAATAGCTTTTGGCAATATTGCCCTCTATGCCCATTAATTCATCCAAACGTTTGGTTTGACCAATCTGCCTTTGATAATCAGCCAATATCTCTATCATTTGGCGTAATTCATCGTCTTTTTTACGAATGCCTTTTAATAAAGTGATAGAATTATTGGCTTTTTGCTCTATAAAATGTTTGGCAAAATTCAAGGCTTGATTATCGCCAATGGCATATTGCTTTTTCCTTAATAGATAATTTGCCTCGCCAAAAGAGCTGATAAATAAAATCGGTCTTAATCTTGAATTGGTATTGTTAAATAAAGATAGATTTTAAGGTTTTCCGTTCGGACTGAGCTTGTCGAAGTCTAGGAAAACCGTTATGGTTCGACAAGCTCACCACGAACGGCTTTCTAGAAAAGTATACTCAATTAACAATACCCTTGAATTTAATAAAATCAAGGCAATGCCATATTTTTGACAAAATTCAATCAACACATTAGTCAGCGTACAATACCCAATAATCATCAGAGCCATGGCTTTATGACGGGTGATTTTGGTTAATGTCTCATCGCTGTCTTTATTTTTAATGATGATATTGCCTTGCGAGATACAAAGATGATAGCCACCCTCCAAGTTATTTAATAATATCATCTGTTTTTCTTTGATGTCCGAAATGCTAAGCATAGATTTTCCTTATTTAGTCCGTCTTATCGCACAAAGGTTGATAAATACAATGAGTGCATTTATTGATATTGACATGAATGTCATCAGTCATGGGATTGTAATGACGTATCTTATATAAATGATTTTCAAACCAATCAATAATCTCATCATCAGGCAACGCCAAAGCGTGGCTTTTATTATCCGTCATCGAATAAAAACCCAAATAATCCACTTCAAACCCCATTTCTATCAAACAAAAATACTGGGCATAAAGCTGCAATTTATAACCGTCATAAATCGTTTTAATCGTGCGTTTGCGTTCGATGAGTTTTTTGCTATCGGCAAAATATTGGTCAATTTTACCTGTCAAGCCATATTTGTCCGAATGCACCGCCATGGCAGTGATAACGGTCTTTTTGGTGCTGTATGCGCCATTATCCACGCCCTCATGAGCGATTTTCCCTTTGACTTGTGGCGTATCATGATATGTATCATCGTCCAATGCCTGATAGACGTTATGTAGATAAATAGAATAGGGACAAAAAATAAAATCATTTAATTGACTGATATTTAACGTATGATATTCCATACTATCTCCCAAATAAAAAGCCCAGCCGAAACTGAGCTTTTAGCGATTAGCGGTTTTGAGCAAAGTTTCGCCATTCGTCATCTTTAATTTCGAGATCAACTTTATCCAAATCATCGCTGTTTTTGATTTGTTCTAGTACCCACAAACCCTTTAATGCGATATGATATGCCCCATTGGCGTCCGCATTTTGTGGCTGTGTATCATCCGCCAATGCCGAATTAAAAAACACACCCTCATCATTTGCCACAGGCGATAAAATAAAATCTTCATCGCTATTGGCGTTACTATATCGTAATGCAAGCAATGCCTTTAACAGATACATTAGCGATTTATGAAATTCTTTATCGTTATTTTGGCAAATATCCATGACCAGATTTGGCTGTTTGTCATTGATGTGATGACAAGCAAATAGCGATTTTAATTCATCATTAACATTAATACCCTTGGTCGCCCCTTTATTTTGGTTGGCGGTTTTGTTATACACATAGCGTTTATCGCCATGCGAGCAAATGACCCATGTTTGGCGAGAGTTTTTGGCTTCGTCAGTGAATTTGGCATAATCAATATGAAATTCAAAATAACCCTTATCTGTGTTATAACAAATCTTATCAAATTTACCAAAAAACGCTTGCGACTGAGTGATATTTTCATAACGTGGTTTTAACAAATCCACAAAGCCCGTTTCAGGGTCTATTTTACTGGTATTCCGTGCAGGCACATAGAATAAAAATCCCGTTTGTTTGCCAATGCTTTTTAGGTCAGTAAAATTATTGGTCAATTGCAGGGCATTTTTATATGAGCCAATCTCATCATCTGTCTTATCTTTTAATACCAAATGGTTTAGCTTTTTGATTAAGGCGTTTTCAAAGTTTTGATAAACCTGATTCTCCACTTTCAGGCGACCACGCTTAAATCCAAAATTCAAATCTTCCAACACCACAATGGCATTATATTTAAGCATAAGCTGGCTGATTTGATGTACCACATGGCTTAGATAGCCTGCTTTTAGCTCTTTAATGGTTTCAATCTCACCCCAATCCTTACGAGCCTGCAAACGCCCTTCTTTCTTTTTATTTAGGATTTTATGATAAGGCGTGGTCATTTGTGTGCCGTTTGCTGATGTGGTGATGATGTCATTGAGACTACGCTGTTCTAAGATTTCACCTTTGCTGTTAATCACGGTCAGATATAGCAGATGTCGCTCGCCACGGTCTATGCCAATCACATTCACATCATCATATTGTTGTATGCTTTGATTAACTTTTTTATTAAATCCTTCAATCGTCATGCCCTGCACACCAAAATTCATGGTAATAGGCACATGTAGCATAAACTTATCTTGGGTATAACGTTTGTCTTTGATGATGTCATAGACAAATTGACGCTGTTTGGGATTATCGGGATTTTTATTTTCTAATACCTCGCCTGCACGATGAATGGTGGTTTCATTCATATCCAAAGACGCCTTGCGATAAAATATCTGTGCCTCGCCATTTAACTTATAAATCGGATTGGCAAGATTATCTTCACTAAATAATGCCTTAAAATACAAAGTATGCAAATTGGGCTTACCGTGAGCCTTGGGCGAGAAATCTTTATTATAAATCTGGAATAAATACAACTGACCCTGCTCAACCAACTCATCAATATAATCGGCGTTTATATTACAAAAACTTATTTTATAACCACAGTTATCTACATCATCCAAAAATTCTTTATAGCTCTTATATTCAGAGCTTTCTTTAAACCTAAAATCAAAATACTCAAAATATCCCGATGCTAAAATTTTGTTATAATCAATATATTTAACCAAGTCTTGATGATTAAAATTTGGCGATAAAACCTTATAGCTCTCGGATTGATAAATTTTATAAATATCGTATGGTAAATATTTCTCACGTAAATCATCCAATCCTTTTGTTTTTCTAACTACCTTACCATTAATAATCAATAAACAAGCTAAGTCCCGTCGAGCATTTGCTATTTGCTTATAAACCATTTTTTGATAAACGCTTTTACCTGTATTTGGAGCATTATCAAATACTTTTTTATGAGCTTTATCCAATAACGCCAAATAATAACAGCCGTCTTTTTGTAAGATAACCCCAAAATTATCTTTTTCTTTATTCAAATCCCAACCGTTTAATAATGTCGGATTGCCAAAGTTTAATTTATATTTTTCGGTGCTAAATGGCTTTTGCGACAGATAATCACGCACTTTGTTATAAAGTGTGGTAATCTTGGCAAGCTCAACATATAAAGGTCTAAATTCGCCATAAAATTTATCACTTCGAGTGTCTAATACGGTTTCGGTCGACACCAGCTTAGCAAAATGCACCACGTTTAAGGCGTTGTCTAGTAGCTCTTTTAGTTGTCTTAATTGTGTCATTTCAGGACTTTTATCTGACTTAATTTTGGGCAATGCTCGCTCGCCTGCTGGACGTTCACGCTCCAAAAACCCCTTAATGGTACTGTGACTGTTGTGTATTTTTTGGATTGGATTATCCACGCCTGCCAGACGGTGTTTGAAATACTGCCCAAGTTTGTCTGCTTGTACAGACTCATCATCATACCCAGCGGTATAATACTCAATCACCTGTTCAAGACTTGCCAAGGAATGTACGCCTTTAACGAATTTGTCTTTTTCTCCTGCCAGTTTTTTTTGTTCGTCGCTATCAGGCTCGGTCTTGGCGAATTTCTCATTAAACTCTGGGTCAATCACATCTGCATAATACTCCTCTAAGAATCGTTTTAAAAACCCAAAATCACCAAATGCTCGCTTAGATAGCTCATTTAGATTTTTATGTTCAACATAAATGCCGTCCTTTTGATAGTCATCAAATCTATCAAATAAGCTTTGCACCTTAGCAAAAACATCAGCATAATGGCGGTAAAACTCATTGACCGCTTGACACATCTCGCTATCATCGGCAAATTTGCTTGGCAAAAACGACACGCCCATGCCGTCGCTTAGGATTTGTTTGTGCAGGGGGCGTAATTTGGCGATACGTTCGGATTTGTGGCAAATTTGATTATGCTTATTCGTATAACTATTCACTTCACCTATTATCCTATTATAAGCCGTGATACCCTCTTGGGTTAAAAGCTTGTGATAGCCGCCCAGATGACTTGCTAGCGACACATCCAAACCACTTGCAGTCAGTTCACTTGCAATCTGATCATACAATGCCGAATGCTTTTGTTTGATGGTTGCCAATATTTGTAGATTATCGATAAAACGTGGCAAATTTTCATGAATCAGACGATAGGCAATGGCGGTATGCTTATCATCACTGCTGTACATGTTTTTGCGGTTGTCATGAAAGCCAGTAAAGTAGGTGCTAAACTTCTCAAAATGGGCAATTTGGGGAAGCTTGGGTGATGACTCGCTCTCTTGGGCGATGACAAATTTCGCCAAATCACCAAGCTCTTTGCCGTCCTTAAAGAGCTTTGCCCCAAATAAGCGGTCATAACCCACCTTGTATTTTCCGCCATTACCGATGGGCTTCACAATCTCTTTTCTTAAAACTGCTTGCAAGTCCTTTAGCTGTTTTTGCAATCCATCGTCTTTGGGATTTTTTCTAAATTTTAAATACACATCACAAAATTCTGCCAGCTTAGTTAGCTTAACTTCGCCCATCATATCAGCGATAAAATCACGATGATAATCGTCCAGTATCGCCTTCACCTTTTGGTACATGTCCGCCATGGTCTTATCTTGGCTCAAAAAGTTTTTGGCATGGATATGCTCTAATGTCTTGCCAATGGGCTTTAATTCAAAACGCACGGTTTTTGATAGGGGATATAAATGAGTAAAGTCTTGAAATAACATAAAAAATCTCCGTTTGGTGGTGGCTGGGCACTGTTTTGGTACAGTTGTATTTTATGAAAGGCAAGTTGTCTTGTCAATATTTTTTTATGAGAATATGCTATATGATAAAGATATCATTTTATGACATGTTGTGTTATAATTTTAACCGTCTAACGACACCACTAATTTCTACTGTTTGTAGATTGAGAATATGCAAAATCATGAAATATCAATATCTTATCCCATTATCTATCCTTGCTTTATCCGCTTGTACCCCCACCCCACCAGCCAGTACTTACCAAAAGATAGACGGGCAGACGATGGGGACAAGCTATCACATCACCTTTGAGTTACCAAAAGGTGCGACTGCGGACGAGATACAGGCAAGCATAGACACCCGCCTTGATGAGATAAACGACAGCATGTCCACTTATCAAGCCGACAGTACGATTAGTAAATTCAACGCCCTAAATGCAGGGCAGACGATACAAATCGACCCTGATTTTATCAAAGTGTTATCCGACAGCAGGCTCATCTATGAAAAGTCGCACCACGGCTTTGACCCAACCGTTTATCCGCTTGTGGAGCTGTGGGGCTTTGGGGCAAAGATGAGTGTAGAACGCCTACAAAATCCACCCACCGAATCTGAAATCCTAGCCGTACGTGATACCATCGGACTTGACAAAATCGTGCTAAATGGCAATGAATTATCCAAAACGGCGGATGGCGTGGGGCTTGACTTTTCGGCAATTGCCAAGGGCTATGGCGTGGATACGATAGCAGACGTTCTAAAATCCAAATATAATATCACAAACTACATGGTAGAGATTGGCGGAGAAATCGCCACAGGCGGAGTCAATGATAAAGGACTGCCGTGGACGCTTGCCATTGACAAACCTATCATGGGTAGCACCACCGCCAACCGTGAAATCATGACCACCCTTGCCTTATCAGGTCAAAGCATGGCAACCAGTGGCAACTACCGCAACTCGCTTGACTATGACGGCAAAACATACAGCCACACCATAAACCCCCACACCGCAAGCCCTGTGGAAAATGGCGTGCCAAGCGTAACCGTCATCGCCGACACCACCGCACTGGCGGACGGCTGGGCAACTGCCTTGACCGCCATACCCCAAGATGATGCGATCAAACTTGCCGATGAACATGGCATTATCGCCTTATTTATTATCAAAGATGGCGACAACTGGCAAACTCACAAAAGCCAAGGCTTTATCACCTTTGAACAGCAGGGCAAAAATTAACCATCAACTCTTTGGTAGTATTACCTTTAAAAATCCGCCAATTTACATTACAATAGGGCGTGTTGAACATTGATAACATTATTAAAAATATGATGAGATTTAACGCTTTAAATCATTTTTGCATGAAAAATGGCTAAATCTTGTTTTTCATGGCAAATACCAACGTTCAGCACGCCCTAGCATAAAACCCCACAAGGATAATCATGACCGCATTCTCGCCCAGTCCCCAGTTTACCAAGCGTTGGCACGCCACCCCCACTGCCATCAAAAACGCCTTTCATCAAGAGCTTGATGACATCATTGACATGCTCCATGGTAGCACGCCTGCCCATGAATTTGAGTTTAACCATGCAGATTTTGGGCAGACCGTTGAAGATTTGTTCTTTATCCACCGAGATGACACGCCCATCCCTGCCCGTATCATTCACAACCTAGAAACACCCCAAGCCCTATTTACCGAGACATCCACCTCAACCCAACGGCTACACCCCAAAGATTTGGACGCCCTAGAAGCACGCATTACGGACAAGCTTAGCAAGCAAATTGACGACTTTTTGGGCGAACACATGGCACAGGTCTCTGACGATCTAAAAGGCTGGCTAAAAACCGCCCTAAAAAACGAACTTGCCAACCACCAATAACCCGCCCACACCATCATAAGGCTTATCATGAACACAGCACACAGCGACATCATCATCATCGGGGCAGGGCCTGCAGGTCTTGCGTTTGCTCGGCATTTTAAGGGCGTAGATTTGACCGTAACCATCATCGAAAAATCCCCCCTAGATACCATCGCAAACCCTGCTTATGACGGGCGTGAGATTGCCTTGACTCACCGCTCACGGGAGATTATGCTAAACCTAGGGGCATGGCAACGCATACCCGATGATGAGATTTATAAACTCGCTGACGCTAAGGTATATAATGGCGATTTTAATTATGCGTTGCATTTTAAAGTGCCAAAAGATTTGAACCTGCTCACCAGCATTGACCGCTTGGGCAATCTCATCTCAAACCACAACATCAGACAAGCCTTTTATGATGAAGTCAAAGACTTGCCCAATGTACAAATCCTAACCGAACAATCCGTCCAAGACATCAAAACCGATGATAAAGGGGTAAGCGTAACCCTAGCGGACGGCAACACCTTGACCGCCAACCTGCTCATCGGAGCGGACAGCCGTTTGTCCTTTGTGCGTAAAAAGCTCGGTATCGGAGCCGAGATGAACGACTTTGGGCGGACGGTCATCGTCTTTCGGGTATCACACCCCTTATCCAACGAAGCGACCGCCAGAGAGTGCTTTTTGTACGGCAGAACGCTCGCCCTGCTGCCCCTACACGACCATCTGACCAACTGTGTCATCACGCTAGATAATGCCCAAGCCGACAGCCTGCTTGCCATGAATGCCGATGAGCTTGCCTTAGAAGTTCAGCGGATGATGAGCGACCGCTTGGGCAAGCTAACCTTAGCGGGCACCGTACACCATTATCCACTCATGGGCGTACACGCCAAAACCTTTGTCTCCACCCGCTCGGCATTGGTGGGTGACAGTGCGGTGGGCATGCACCCTGTGACCGCTCACGGCTTTAACCTAGGGCTTATGGGGGCGAACACGCTAGCCACGCTCATCCTAGATGCTCACGCCAAAGGGCAAGACATCGCAAGCCCCGCCCTACTACAAAAATACAACGTTCGCCACCAAACCCACACCCGCCCCCTATATCACGGCACCAACCTGATGGTAAAAATGTTTACCGATGACAGCACGCCCATGCAAACGGTGCGGGATTTGACCCTGCGAGTGAGTAACCATCTACCGCCTGTCAAACGGTGGATAGCAGGGCAACTGACAGGTAAATAAGCCATACCGCCATCTTATCAAGTTATGTTATAATAGACTATTGTACTCACTCATCCACAGGTGTTCTTATGATTGTTGCCATTTCCGAAGGACTGATTGTCAAGATTGGACTGTATGGGCTACTGCCTGCGTTCATTGCTTTTTTGTTTTTTATCATGTGGGACATGGCAAAAAGCACCAATGCTGGCAAGGCAGGGACGTTTTGGATTTTTGTGGCATTGGGGGCGGGGTTTGTCGGCTTTTTATTAAAAATCGTGATTGAGTTTGTGTTAAAGACGTGGTTTATTTAGGCTTGAATTATCAAACCAACTGCAACACTTCATCAAAATAAACCTCATAAGGTGTTTTCCAGTTTAAACACTTTCTGGGTCTATGATTGAGCTCATTTACTTTACTGATAATACCGCAGTCAATTTCACATCGTCCAAGACTTTGCTTTGCCAAGTAAAAAAGCCTTATGGCAAGACAACAACCTTGAAACGGCACTTATCGATGCTACAGAAATCCCCATAGAACGACCCAAAAAAGCAAAGGCGACAGCACTCATGCAAATAGCCAACTGCCAAAGAAAAAGACAAAACTTAAACCTTTAACCAAAGCAGATAAAAAAAGCAAATCGCATGTTATCATCTAAGCGAGTAACCAATGAACACATCGTTGGAAAGCTCAAGCGTTTTAACATCTTATCATGTCGCTACCGCAATCGCAGGAAAAAATTTGGATTGAGAGTGAATCTAATTTCTGCGATTTATAATTTTGAGTTGGGGTAGTTTGGAGAGAGGTTTAGTGATTAATGCCAAATTTGAAGTGTGCGTGCGTTAATTTTCCAAGCCCATTCAAAGTTTTGAATGGGTTTTATTTTATATTAGCCATTATTGTTATTAGAAACCCACTTAATTACTAAGTGGATTTTTTTAACTACAACTCTTTTTTATCGCAATAAAACAGTGCTTAAAAATTTATAAAAATCCTACTCCAATCTCCTTAAAGCTTCTTGACAATCTTCTACCAACGCTTGATAATATTTTAACTTTTGTTGTATCTCGTCTTTTTTGTCTTTGTGTTTTTCTCGCCATTTATTAAGATAATAATCTTCATTAATAAACATTTTTAACCGCCCTGTTTCTTTCATTAATTCATAATAATTCTCTACAAATAATTTAACTTGGTCATATCCATAAGAATTGGGTTCTGTCCCCGTAAAAATTTCATAAGGAATGTCCGACCATTCTTTTACCCAATCCATACTTTCTTGCCCAATCGTAGAATACAAAATACACCTAATCATTTCTCGTTCTCTTTCAAAATCTTCATAATCGTATTTGGGTTTTAAATATTTACCCTGATATTGAATATGTTCTTTAATTTTCATATATTCTTGATAAGTAAAATTGGTTTGAAAAAGTTTTTCAATTTTTTTACTTAACTTTTTATTAAAATGTAATAGGTTATTTAATTCTTCAATTACCGTCATATTATTTACCTTCTATTAACTCAATTTATTTTCAAATATTAAGAATATATTAAGAACATAAAATCCCAATTTCCCTTAATACTCTTTTGCCCATTGTTGAACACGCCCACCGACCCAACCAATTTGCAGGTTGATACACACCCTGCATTTGACTATTGAGAATTTTACTGTCCTTCATCGCCCCTGTAAAATAAAATTTTCTGTTACGATATGGTTTAAAAAACTTAGGATTATTCATTAAAAAATGACATTCTGGGTAAAACAATCTTTGCCCAAGTTTTAACCTGCCTTTTTCTTTTGTCCCCAATAAATACCCTTTGGGATTTTCACCCCCCTTGAATGACAAAAATAAATTCTTGTCCATAATAATTTGCCAATTTTACCATCGTTTCAATAAAATCAGGTTTATTAAACCGATTGACCACCAAATAAGACCCCATAAAGAAATCATTGTTCAATTTTAAAAGTTTTTGATAATCTTTAATATAAGAACTGTCAAGTTCGGTAATGGGATAATCCAGTGCAAACAATGCCGAATACAATGCTCTGTTATTGTTCAAGATAGGTTGTTTGTATTTATAAAAATCATCACGCAATGCCGTGATAATGACCGCATCATGTTTTTGAAATTTATGGATAAAACATTCAATGTCTTGCTTAAAAAGAATTGGGGTGCTGTTTTTAATAGACACACGATTTGATTTATTCATAGAATAACTCCACAATAAAGGTTGATAAATTAAGCGGGTTATTAAGGTTGAATAAGTAATTGGATTAAAAAAAAGAAAAGAGAAGGGTATTAATGTTTGTCAAACAACAAACATCGCATAATAAATTTAATTAAAGAAAAGTTGGAGAAAATTTAATAAAGATTGAAGGAGTGGGGGAAATCGGGGTGTTTTTTTGATTACTTTTAGATATTACAATACAAACTTTTATTTGTCAATATATTTTTTAAATTTTTAATATTTATTTTATTAATCAAAAAAGAGTAAAATTGGCGGTTTGTAAGTCTTGACTTTTTGTATTGAGTTGGTTATACTCATTGCGTAACTTCTCTTTTTGGACGATTTTATCGTTATCTTACCCCCCATTCTCAATCGGCAATTCGCCAACCTGACATTTAATTTATCATCTTTGCGAGCAATTTATGAGAATTGAGCGTTATCACGTCTGTGCGTCATTTGTCAAAGAACTGCATAAAAATCAAGTAGATAAAGGTGGTAGTCCTTACTATCATCATTTGTATGAAGTGGCGAACAATGCCAAACGCATTTGCGAGCAATTAGCCATTAGCGATGAAAACTTTGTTTTTGATTGTATGGAAATTGGACTTTTGCACGACAGCGTGGAAGATTGTGGGTTATCTTATGAAATCATTCAGGCAAATTATGGCGAGACGGTCGCCAATGGCATACGCTTAATGACCAAACCGCACAGTGATAATGATACAGCATTTAATAAAAATTGTTTATTTAAACAAAATTATGTGGATTATTTGGTGCGGTTGTATCAGTATTATTTAGATGGGCAAGAAGTGGCATTTAAAGCAATGATTGTTAAATTGTCTGATTTAAAAAGCAATTTAAATTATCAAAGATTGGGCGTAAACAGCATTGATGAATTAAACCAAAAACAACTTAAAAACCTTTTAAAATATCATACTGCCTATCAATTATTGGCAAGTATTATTTTTGATAAAAAGTTGATTGGTATTGATGCGTTTAAAATGAAATTATTATCGGCAGAATTTTCTGATAATATTGATATAGATTGCCTTAAACAGTCCATTCATCAAATCATCAGTTAATCCTTTTAATGGAGTTTTATGAGCAAAGAAATCGTCATTGATAAATTTAGCATTCCTGGTTGTGGTTATTATCAGGTGTATTATACGGGCAAGCGGTTTTATTTTACTTTAATTCCTGACTTTAAAATTTTAAAGGAAAAATATGGCAAATCAGCATTATTTTATGTTGATGATGAAACAATGGACGATGTTAATTATAACAAACATCCTTTTCAAACCATTGAGCGGATTATCAAGGCGATTGTAAATTATGTCAATCACTCGTCCTATCAACAGGGTGTTGATGAAATTAAACATTTTAGTTTTACATCAAGCACCGAGCGAAAAGATAATATTTATGAACGCTATGCCAAGCGTATTGTTGAAAAATTAAATGGTGATTGGGGGTATAGCAGTTATGGAGGTGGGTTTTATTTTTTTAGAAAAGAATGATGCGATTTTCTGGTGTTTATACAGAATAATTAAGTAAATTTCCATATTAAATAACAAAAATACGGGTTATGTTTAAAAACCCCTTGAAATCCCCACAATTTTTAAGTAAAATAAGGGTCTATCTTTTTATTGGAGTAAGACCCATTAAACCGTCAAACCGCCTAAACATTAACGAAGAAATTCGTGCCAAAGAAGTCCGCCTAGTCAAAGAAGACGGCGAACAGCTTGGCGTTGTCAGCCTAAAAGAAGCCTTAGAAAAGGCACGCGATGCCAATTTGGATTTGGTTGAGATTGTCCCAGACGCCAAACCGCCTGTGGCGAAGATTATGGACTACAAACGCCATTTGTACGAACAAAAACAAAAGGCAAAAGAAGCCAAAAAGAACCAAAAACAAACCCAAGTCAAAGAAATCAAGCTTCGCCCTGGTACCGAAGAAGCGGATTATCAGGTCAAATTGCGCAAAATTGTTGAATTTCTAGAAGATAAAGACAAAGTCAAGGTTTCTATTCGTTTTCGTGGACGTGAGATGAGCCACCAAGAGATTGGACGAGCCCAACTTGAACGTATCATCAAAGATACCGAAGAGATAGCCAGTGTAGAGCAAGCCCCCAAGGTGGAAGGTCGCCAAATGGGTATGCTACTAGGGCCTGCTAAGAAGAAGTGAGCAAAATCCAAAAACCCCAATCAAAATGCCGATTGGGGTTTTGTTTTACCTCATGTCCGCCTTAAAGCCACGTTTTTTATCCATTTGCCAATCACGTTCTTTGAGTGTGGCTCGTTTGTCGTGGAGCTTTTTGCCTTTGGCTAGGGCGATTTCGCATTTGACCCGACTGCCTTTCCAGTAGCAGGACAAAGGGACGACCGCATAGCCTTTTTGATTGACCATGCCAAAGAGTTTATCAATCTGCTTGCGGTGCAAAAGCAGTTTACGGGTGCGGATATTGTCAGGATTGATGTGCGTGGAGCTGGTCAGTAAGGGCTGAATGTGAGCCCCGAACAAGAACGCTTCGCCATTTTTAAAAATCACATAAGCGTCCGTGATTGCCATTTTGCCTGCTCGTATCGATTTGACTTCCCAACCTTCAAGTGATAGACCTGCTTCAAAGGTCTCTTCGATAAAGTATTCGTGGCGGGCTTTTTTGTTGGCACAGATTTGGTTTGACGGTTTTTTTGTCATGTTTGTATCTCAATATTGTCTAGGGCGTACCTGCCTTTTGGTTGCAATGAAAAATGGAGAAAATCGCCCGTTTTTCAAGGAAAGTCTGCCGTTGATATTAGAATATCAACAAGGATTTTGACGTAGAAAAACCAGATTTAGCCATTTTTCATGCAAAAATGGATGAAAGCGTTAAATTTTCATCTTATTTTATAAGAGTGTTGTCAGGGGTAGGCACGCCCTACCTATTATAAGAGATTTGGTGGATAATTACAAACAAAGCCACGCCCCTGTTACATTTGTCCAATAAAACAGCATTTGCCTTTGGGGGTGATACTTGATAAGATAAGGCAAATTTATCATCATAGGATTTGCCATGCTTGACTCAAAACCAACCCTAGAAACCCTGCTAAATCACCGCTCTGTGCGTAAATACACCGGCGAGCCAATCTCTGATGAGATGCTAAATGCTATTTTGGAAGCAGGGCGTGCCGTCTCGACATCAAGCTACCTACAAGCGGTGAGCGTGGTGCGTGTGCGTGATAAGGCAAAGCGGACGGCATTTCGCCAAATCTCCAACAACCTAAGCAAAGACAAATATAACGACCTTCTCGCCCAAGGCAAGCGGTTGGGACATGGCTATGTCGAAGACTGTGCCGAATATTTGGTGTTTTGTATGGACGCTTATCGTCATCATGCCCTTGCCGATGTCAATACCGACTGGACAGAAGTCATGCTCATCGGGGCGATTGACTCGGCTCTCATGGCTCAAAACATGCTGGCAACTGCCGAGAGTCTAGGGCTGGGTGGGGTCTATATCGGCTCACTGCGTAACGACATTCAGCGAGCAGGCGAGCTATTGGCTTTGCCAAAACACGTCGTGCCACTGTTTGGGCTGTGTCTAGGACACCCTGACTGGGATTCCAAAATCAACCAATCGCAACGACCACGCCTACCGCTTGATGTCATCGTCTCAACTGACACTTATCAAACCCCTAGCGATGATGTGTTATCCGCTTATAACGATGAAGTTAAAGCCTACTATGGCGGTCGTGGCTTGGAGCTTGACTGGAGGGCTCAAATCGCCGACACCTTTGGCGGGGACGTGCGTCCGTTTATGCTAGACTATTTGCAATCGCAAGGTTTTGCCAAACGCTAAGAAAACCAAAAAGTCGGACAAAAGCTGGACAACAGTTCGGCTTTTTCTTTTTTTTATAAAAATTTAGGCATTGTTAAACTAAAATACATAATTCAAAGTTCCATTCCACTTAGCAAACAGTAAGTTCAAAGTGTTTTCTATCATTTTCTCGGATTTAGAATAACATTTTGATTTTCTTCTAAATCTTGCTGTGAAATGCCTAATGAGACTATTATAGCCCTCTATGGTAAAAGTTTGAGCTTTGCTTGTCATATGTTTTGATTTTGGAATGACTTCAAGGTAAGATTTCCAGTAGTCACTACAAAACAGTTGAATGTTATGGATATTCAATTGATTGTAAAGCTGTTTAAAGGTGTTGGTGTCTCGTCTGCCACAAACAAAACCTAAGATTTGTTTTGTTGTTCTGTCAATGGCAACCCAAGTCCAGCAAGCGTTTTTTTATGCTTGGTGTAGCTATGAATCTCATCAAGCTCAACGATATCTATCGCTTGATTGCTATCTTGTTTAATTTGATGTTGTTCACCAAGTTTTTTAACCCATTGATAGACTGTGCCATAACTAATACCTAATATGCGACCAATTGAGCGAAAGCCCAAACCTTCTAGATACATATTGATTGCCATTTGCTTGGTTTCTTCGCTTTTATGATGCGTTGGTTTATGTACCGAAAAGTAATGATTGCAACCTTTGCACTTATAGCGTTGTCTGCCATTGTTAAAACCTGCTTTGACAAAGTGTTTGTGCTTACATTTAGGACAACTATCAAATGTTTCGTTCATTGGTTTTTACTCTATATGGTAAAGTATTGAGCTATTTTAACTTATGTATTTGTTTTTAACAATACCAAAATTTAAAATAAAATCCCCAAAACCGCCAAAAGTTTGCTACCATAAGCACTTTTTAATATCACTTTTAGTAAATCATAAGAACCATGACCCCAAAAAAAGCCCTATACCCCGGCACCTTTGACCCCATTACCAACGGACACATTGACCTTGTCAATCGTGCCTTAAAAATCTTTGATGAAGTCATCATCTCGGTGGCGTTCGCTCATCACAAAAAGCCGTTATTTAGCTTTGATGAACGAGTGGCACTGGTACAGGAGATTTTTAAGGACAATGAACGGGTGTCGGTGGTTGGCTTTGAAGGGCTACTGGTGGATTTTGTCAAAGAGCAAAATGCGGTGGCGGTCATTCGTGGACTGCGTGCGGTGAGTGATTTTGAGTATGAATTTGGGCTTGCCAACATGAACCGTAGCTTAGATGAGAGCTTTGAAGCGGTATTTTTGACCCCTGCCCAAGAGTACTCGTTCGTCTCGTCCACGCTCGTGCGAGAAGTGGCAAAACTCGGTGGTGATGTCTCAAAGTTCGTGCCGTCTTGTGTGCTTGACGGCTTTGCCAAAAAGTTCGGTGGGTAAGACGTTATGTTTTTTGCGGTCATTAGTATCTTGCCCCAGATGTTCGGGGCGACCACAGAGTACGGCATTACAGGACGTGCGGTTGGGCGGGGGCAGGTGGTGATACACACCATTAACCCCAGAGATTTTACCACGGACAACTATCGGCGGATTGATGAGCGTCCCTTTGGTGGGGGGCCTGGCATGGTCATGCTTGCCGAGCCGTTGGAGCAGGCGATATTACACGCCAAAGCCTTAGTCGATGAGCATTTTGGGAGCATGGGTAAGGATAATCCTACCTGCCCTGTCATCTATCTGTCGCCACAGGGCAAGACCCTAGATGAGAAGACGGTGGTAGAATGTAGCCAGCTTGATGGCATGATACTGCTTTGTGGGCGTTATGAAGGCATTGATGAAAGGCTACTTAGTGCCTATGTCGATGGCGAGATTTCCATTGGCGACTATGTACTGACAGGGGGCGAGCTACCAGCGATGGTGCTGATGGATAGTGTCATTCGCCGTTTGCCAAGCGTGATGAATGATGACAAATCCGCCCTAGAAGACAGCTTTGTCGATGGGCTACTAGACTGTCCCCACTATACCAAGCCTTTGATTTTTAAGGATAAAAAAGTCCCTGATGTTCTGTTATCAGGTCATCATGCCAACATTGCCAAATGGCGGTTTTTGGAGCAAGTCAAACGCACCAAAGAGCGTCGCCCTGACTTATGGGAGCGGTTTGAACCCACCAAAGAGCAGGCGAAGTGGTTGGCGGATTTGGATGAATAGTTACGCCCTATCCGTCATCATCATCACCGCTTCACTAATGTCAGAGAGCTTCTCACGCACCATAAACAGGCGGTCAAGCCCCAACGCAATGCCACTACATGGCGGTAAGTCATCGCACGCACGGATTAGGTTCATGTCAATCGGCATGGTCGGCAAGCCTAGTTTTGCCCGCTCAATATTGTCCTGCGTAAATCGCTGATACAGCTCATCACCACTGGCAAGCTCATCATAAGCGTTGGCAATCTCTATGCCGTTGATATACAGCTCAAAGCGTTTGGCAACGGCATGCCCGTCCACGTCTGTCGCCACTTTTGCCAAAGACGCAGTCGCCACAGGATAATCGGTGATGAGTGTCGGCAAATCAAACCCCAAAGTCGGCTCTATCGCATGACTAAATAACAAATCCAGCCAACCCTGTTTATCATCGCCCATATCTAGGTTAATGCCCTGCTGTAATGCCGTTTGTCGTAGTGTCTCAATATCGGCAGAAAAAGGGTGAATGCTAAGTATATCCATAAAGGCTTGGGCGTAGCGATAGGTTTTAAAGGGTAGATTTTTATGCAATGCCACGCCGATGAGAGCATTTAATTCATTTGCCAAATCGTCCAAACTAAAATTGGGGCGATACCATTCTAACATGGTAAATTCTATATTATGCTTATGTCCTTTTTCATTATCACGAAACACTTGACAAATTTGATAAATTGGTATTTGATAATCCGCCAATACTCTTTTCATGGCAAATTCTGGCGATGTGTGTAGATAACCTGTTTTTAATTGACCAGCTTGTTTAAAATTGGCACTCACGCTTTCTATAAAAATATCGGTATTGCCATGATTGGATAATATGGGCGTGGTAATCTCCAACACACCCCGACTTTTAAAAAACTGACGAATGTCGCCAATCATCTCAGCTTTACTCATTGCCAAATCTAAGGTCATGCTTGGGCGGTAATCGGTATTAGTCATAAAGCCATTCTCTTTTTAAATTATAGTCTTTTCTTAATTTATCAAAATCCGCCCCGTGTACGTTATTGGTGCAAATGTGGCGTAACTCGTTATCATCTTTTAAAATGCCATAATAGCTTTTTAAAATATCGGTATTTCCGTTTAATAATTCATTTTTTAATGTTTGCCAATGGTAATGATTGGGCGGTAATAACTTATCCATATTTTTTAAAACAGGTAAATTAAAATGCTCACAAAACGCCTGATAAATCATGTCTGTCCCACGCAGTTTACCGTCCAAGGTATAGCCTGCAATGTGGGGTGTGGCAAGGGTAAGGTTATCAAGCAGTGTCTTATCAATCGTTGGCTCAAAAGGAAAAACGTCTAATATCACGTTTAAATTTTTATTCTCTATTGCCCATAATAAATCATCTTGGCGGATAATCTCGCCCCGAGCGGTATTGATTAAAATGGCATGGTTTTTTAATTGTTCAAAAACGGAATGATTAAATAATTGATAAGTAGGATAATCACCCGTTTTGGTTAATGGCGTATGAATGGAGATAATGTCGCTATTTGCTAATAATTCATTAAAATTTGCGTTATTAATGTCTGATGTTGGTAAATAAGGGTCATATCCCAAAATATCCCAATTTAAGTCTTTGGCATATTTGGCAAGCGTTGCTCCGATATTGCCCAAGCCAATAATGCCCAGCGTGATTTTTTTATGGATTAAATTGGGAAATTTGCTTAAAAGGGCGGTAATGACATATTGGGCAACTGAATGTTTGCTTGACCCTTTAGCATTGGCAAAATGGATATGGTGTTTTTGGATAAATTCATTATCCACATGGTCTGTACCAATCGTTGCCGAGCCGATAAATTTGATATTATTAGGATTGGTCATGGTGTCAGCATTGATAGGTGTTACCGAGCGAATAAGTAGGGCGATTGGATTATGCCTGTCAATGGCAGATTGGTTAATTTCACGCCCTTTTAATTTGATAAGCGTGGTATTATCATGGCAAAAATAATCGTCCAAATGGGCGATGTTTTCATCGGCTAAAATGGTTATCATGGGGTTATGCCTTTGGCGGGATGGGTATGTTAGATGGGTGAATACTATTCACTTTGGTAAATTAAGCCGAAGATAAGAATTGTACTTCTTTTAAAAATAATAAGGTGCAGTTAAGCACCCTACTAAAATGGCTTGAATTAATCACTAGCGATTGGTATTTACCTGCTGTAAAATCTGGCTAATCTCGGCATTAGCTTTGTTTTCGGTGGCTAGGTCGCCATTGGGGGTTAGGTCGTTCATCACCTGTGGCAGAAGCTCGGCAATGCCTTGGCAGACTTCTGTCTCGCTCGCCCCTGTTTGCTGACAGGCACGGTTAATCTCATCTTTGCCGAACAGGCTCATCACGTCTTGGGCGTCTAGTCCGTCATTATCGGTGTCAATGTTTACCCATGATTGGGCTTTATTGCCCAGCCCGTTGCCTTGGAATTTGGCAAGTACGCCTGATAGACCGCCATTTTTTTGGATATAGCCCAGTACGATGGGGATGAGTGCCAGTAGCAGGGTGTTTTTGTTGAATCCGCCTTTTTGTTGGGCGGACTGACTGCCAAGCACTTGACCCAAGACACTGCCTAGGTCACTGGCAGGCACGTTTTGGCGAGTTTGACCGCCACCTAACAGCGAGCCTAGTACACCGCCTAGTCCGCCTTGGGCTTGGGATTGACCACCGCCAAGCTGACTTGCCACCACTTGCCCAAGCATGCCGCCCAGACCACTGTTTTGTTGAGATTGACCGCCAAGTACACTACCTAGCATGCCACCAAGCCCGCTGTTTTGCTGTTGGGTTTGACCACCTGTTAGGGCGTTTTGGGCGACTTGGGTGATGATGTTTTGTAATAAACTCATGGAGTATCCTATTAAATAAAGTAAATATTGGCGAAATTGCCAAATCATGCATTATCTTATCAGAATTTTGGTGAACCTGCGTTATTTTTATTAAAGGTTTTTGTAAATGGATGAATTATTAAGCGACGTAGGTTTGTTTATAGTGGTGTCTGTTTTATTTTACATCATGCCAAAAATTGACATAAGAAACATAACGATTTGGCTTTTATAAAAAATAGTATGGACATTGATTTGTCCCGTGATTATCTTGTAAAGTCATGGATTTGCCCCCATGATGGGTTATTCTAAGCTGTTTTTAAGCCATTTTTTGAGCCCATTTTGAGCCATTGCCATGACCGATTTATCTGCTGTTTTTGACCTTATTTATGACATTGTGCCCGCCGATGTGGCAGATGATGTTAATATGACGGATGCTTTGCATTTTGCGTTGACTGAGCGTCTGATAACCGCCGATGATGTAGCGTGTGTCAGTCATTTTTTTGATGCACGCCGTCTGCCCTGCCCCATGCCTTTGTTAAAGGCAAAAGTAACCTTGCGAGATGTGGGGGCAGGGCGGGGGTTGTATCTGCTTGCCACCGATAAAAATTCACAAACTGACCTTGTGGCGTATTGCCAAAAAAACGGGCTAACGGTCAAGACATGGGCGTATGGGCAAACAGATGCAATCTTTCACTTTTTGATTAGGGCGTGTTGAACGTTGGTATTTGCAATGAAAAATACCTGTTTAAAAAAGCAAGGGGACTGCCCGTTTTTAAGGAAAAAATGAAGTTTGATAGCCGCTCTATCAAACAAAATTTTGACTTCGAGCTACAAGATTTGACCATTTTTCATGCAAAAATAATTTAAAATCATAAAATTTCACCAAATGTTAATAAATGTTATCAATGTTCACACGTCCTAACAAAAAGGTGTAAAAACTGCTAGCATTTGGGCGGATTTCGGCTTAAAATGGGGCGATATTTAAACTGATGATTTGTTGGTAGAAAGAAAACATGCCCAAAAATTATGATTATGATGGTTTTGATGACTTTGACGATTATGGCGGTGATTATGCCGATGAGCGTGATTTTAAGTCGTCTGATATGTTAGATGAAGATGAGCTAGATGATGGATTAGATGAGCTTGACGGTTTTTCTGATGAGCTACTGTCTGATGAGTTGTTATCTGATGAATTAGACGAATTGGACGGCTTTCATGAGATTGATGACGCTGATGAGCTGGCATTCGATGAGTCAGAGAGTGAATTAGAAACGGACGAGCAGTCCCATGATAGGGCGAGCCTTGCCCCTGTGCTTGCCAGTCATGCCCCGAATGCCGTACCACGCTATGACGTCGCCACCAAGGATTTGGTGCCTGCCATGCCCACCAATTTGACCGCCCCAGGGGTGAATTTGGGAGCGTACATCAATACCGTACATCAGATTCCTATCTTGACCCCCGATGAAGAGCGAGAGCTTGCCGAGCGGTACTATCAAGATGGCGATGTGGAAGCGGCACGGCTACTGGTCATGAGTCATTTGCGGTTTGTGATACACATCGCACGCAGTTATTCAGGTTATGGTCTGTCGCAGGCGGATTTGATTCAAGAAGGTAATTTGGGACTTATGAAAGCGGTCAAACGCTTTGACCCCACCAAGGGCGTACGCCTTGTGAGCTTTGCGGTGCATTGGATTAAGGCGGAGATTCATGAATTTGTCATCAAAAATTGGCGGATTGTCAAAGTTGCCACCACCAAAGCACATCGCAAGCTGTTTTTTAATTTGCGTAGCCTTAAAAAATCAAGCAATCAGCTCACCTTAGAAGAAGCCGAAGCCATCGCCAAAGACCTAAACGTCACGGTCAAACAAGTCCTAGAAATGGAATCACGCTTGACCAGTTATGATGCGTCCTTTGAGTTACAAGACTCTGACGATGAAGATGGGCGTTATGCTCCCCAGCTCTTTTTGGAGGATGGGGTCAATCCTGCCGAAATGGTCGAAGATGCTGACTGGGAAGAGAATACGACCACCGCCCTAAAAGAAGCGATGGACGGCTTGGATGAGCGTTCTCGAGACATCATCACTCAGCGTTGGCTTGCCGACCAAAAATCCACCTTGCATGACTTAGCGGCGGTTTATAACATCTCAGCCGAGCGGGTGCGTCAGATTGAGAAAAACGCCATGGATAAAATCCGTGAAGCAATGACCATTGATAACATGCTCTTTGATTAGAACGAACAGATGAACAAATGATAAACTGGATAAAAGTAGCAGGCGTGAATCTTGCGACAGCGGTGGCACTTGGGGCGTTTGGGGCTCACGGCTTAAAGAAAATCGCCACGCCTTATGAGCTTGATATTTGGCAGACTGCCACACTCTATCTGTTCGTGCATGGCTTAGGGATATTGGCGTTGGGCGTATTGGGGGCGGTATCTGCCTATCGCATTCATAGGGTTGCCATGACCTTGCAAATAGGCATTGCCATTTTTAGTGGCACGCTCTACTTGATGGCACTGGGGATGCCTAGATGGCTTGGGGCGATAACCCCGATGGGTGGAACGCTACTCATCATCGGCTGGCTGATGTTGGTTTTTGTCAAGAAGTCGGATGGCTGATGGGTTGATTGATGATTAATCATGATAAAAGAGCAAATTTTTGCTCTTTTGTTTTTATCCAAACATCGCCATGCCCCACAGCACCGCCACCAAAATAAGTGCGAGCGACTGGGCGGACGAGCCGACATCTTTGGCGATTTTGGCAAGGGGATGAATTTCCATCGAAGTGTGGTCTACGGCGGCTTCTAGGGCAGTGTTAAAAAATTCCACAATGAGCGATAAAAACGAGCCGATGATTAACGCCATCTTAACCGCCAAAGCAAAATCTAGCCACAACGCCAATCCCATTAAGGGTAAATGTAACATCATTAACTGAAAAATGGCAGGCTCTTTAACAGCCACCTTAAAGCCGTCTTTGGAATACGATAAGGTTTTGATGATGCGTTTTAGCCCTTTGGTTTTGTTAAATTCGGACATGGCGATTTGGTAGGTTGATAATGGGAAATTCCCGCCATTATACCCACCCGTTATCCATTTTTCAATCCGCCCAAAACCTGCTAAAATACTAGGGTATGCCTACCATTGATAATATTCTTATAAAATAAGATGAAAACTACCCCATTTTCAAATCTATACAAGTAATTGATTTATCAAGGGAAAATTGCAATTCGCCCCTACAATCCAAAAAATAATTATCAGATGATCAATAAGTTAGCGTCTTAAGCTAAGAGAGAAGTGAAAACTTAAAATTGCAATCAATTTTTGCATGAAAAATGGCTATCCAAACGCTTAAATTTAAAAAAATTAAGCTAAAATTCTTAAAATTTACCCAGTTGAATGGTTCGGATTGTGGCTCGAATTTAAAAGCTTGTTTGATAGAATAACCATCAAGCTTCACTTTTTCCTTGAAAAACGGGCGATTTTTCTCATTTTTCATTGCAAATACAGAAGGTGGGCCCGCTTTATTTTATGTGGATTTGTGGTATTTTTTTGGGATTCGGTGGATGTATTTTCCAAAATATCATGAGATTTTTGGGGATTAAGGATGTATTTGTAACAAACAAAAACGGCAAACCAAGTTGCCGTTTTTGTTATTTTTGAACAGGATTATATCTTTTGTGCTTATTAAATGAGCGGTCAAATAAGCGAAACAGTGCCAATATCAACCATGAGATAAGCAGATAGATGATACCTGCAGCAAAATAAATCTCTAAGGTCAGGTACGTCTTGGCGATGATGACTTTGGAGGCGTACATCAAGTCCATGACCGTGATGGTGCTTGCCAGTGCCGAGCCTTTTAACATAAAAATCACCTCGTTGCTGTATGCAGGTATCATAATCCCAAAGGCACGGGGCAGGGTAATGCGGGTAAATTTTTGTACAGGCGACATACCCAAAGCATCCGCCGCTTCAAGCTCGCCACGAGGAACTGCTTGTATCGCCCCACGCACAATCTCAGCGACATAAGCGGCGGTGTTTAGCGTAAAGGCGATGATGGCACACCAGTAGGCTTGACTAAGCACAGGCTTCCACAGTACGCTCTCTTGAATGGCTTTAAACTGCCCGAGACCATAATAAATCAGAAAAACCTGCACCAATAAGGGCGTGCCACGAAAAAAGAAAATATATAAAAAAGGAAAAACCTGCACCAAAGGATTTTTGGAGAGTCTAAGCAGTGCCAAAATCACCCCAAAAATCAGCCCGATGACACTGGATAATGCCACAAGCTCCAAGGTGGTGATGGATGCTTTTAGAAGCTCGGGAAAATGCGTGATAATCGCTTGCCAGTTCCAGCTCATGCGTTTGCCCCCGTATGTTTTTGTTTAAGTAATTTTTGGGCGTAACGTTTGGCGGGATTGGCTCGCCATTCGCCAAAGCTGATACAGGCAGTGACGACTGCTGTCAGACACAGATAAATAAGAGCCGCCACAAGATAAAAGGTAAAAGGTTCTTGGGTGGACTGGGCGGCACGAGATGAATAATAAATCAAATCTTTAAGCCCGATGAGCGAGACAAGAGCAGTGTCCTTTAATAGCACCAAAAACAAATTGCCCAAACCAGGTAAGGCAACCACCCACATCTGTGGCAGGATAATGCGAAAAAAGGTCTGAGTAGGTCGCATGCCCAGTGATTGGGCGGCTTCCCACTGTCCTTTGGGGATTTCTTGGATCGCCATGCGAAACACTTCGGTGGCATACGCCCCAAACATGACCGATAGGGCGACCACACCTGGCCAAAAACTGCCAATATCAATCCGCCCGCCATAACCAAAGACTTCTTTGGCAAAAAACGACACGATGATGTCACCGCCAAAATAGATGGCAAAGACTACCAAGAGTTCAGGAATGCCACGCACCACCGTTGTGTAGATGTTGGCAAGGCTTTTAAACAGCCAAATATTAGAGAGCTTGGCAGTTGCCCCCAATAGCCCGAAAATCAGGCCGAAAATCAGGCTTGTTACGCCTAATTTGATGGTCAAAATCGTGCCTTGCCAAAGTAAATCGGTGTATCCGTGGAGTTCTAACATGGTGTGGCGGTCTTTGTGGTTATTGTGTTGATGGCTGTTCAATAAAAATAGACAAGGCTTGCTTGTCTATTTTAAGTATTGCTTTGTTAAGGGGTAACCTTATCAAAGGGGTAAAATAGAATAAAACGCTTATTTTACCAAATTTTTGTAAATTTGTGTTAAGTTTTTAAAATAACTCAAAAAGAATAGTTATTTACTAACCATACTCTTGCCAAAATGCTCAATGACGATTTTATCATAAGTGCCGTCTGCCTTGATGTCGGCTAGGGCTTGGTTGAATTTGGCAAGCAGTTCATCATTACCCTTATCAACAGCGATGGCAAAGTTGTCATTAATGTCAATCTCATCGCCTTTTACCGCAAAATCCTTACCAAGCTCGCTCCCTAGCCATGTCATCGCAGGCAATTTATCACTGATAACCACGTCCGAGCGGTTATTGCCCAAATCCATAAAGGCATTATCTAGTGTGCTATGTAGGGTCGGCTTGACATCAGGGTAAGTTTGGGTAAGCCATTGGCTAGAAATGGTGGAGCCTTGGGCGGAGATTTTGGCGGATTTGATGTTGTCGGCATTGGCAGGGTCAAAGGAGCTGTCATTTTTGGCAACAAAAACCAAAGTATTGACAAAATATGGCTCGCTAAAACTCACCTGTTCGGAGCGTTCAGGGGTAACGCTCATGGCAGAGACGATGGCGTCAAATTTACCCGTTTTTAGAGCAGGAATGATACCGTCCCAATCTTGGGCGTTAATCTCACAAGTGACTGCCATTTTGGCACATAGAACATTGGCAATGTCCACATCAAATCCTGCTAGAGAGCCGTCATTGTTGGTGTAGTTAAAGGGTGCGTACGCCCCTTCGGTGGCAATGCGCAGGGTTTGGGTGGTGTTATTGGTGCTTGTTGTGGTGGTATTATCGGCGGGTTTATCGCCCCCACAGGCAGTCAGCAGTAGGGTGCTAATGAGTGCGACTAAGGCAGTACGTTTCATTAATTGTCCTTAATAAATGTCAGTCAAGTAAGTTGATTGATAAAACAAAAACGCACAGGGCTTGCCCTATGCGTTGTGTGTTGATTATTTCTTGGTAGACTCGGCAGTCTCGCTTGCGTTTGCGTCCGCAGGTTCGCTCACAGGCTCGGTATCGCCAGCAGGGGCAGGCGTGTCAGCAGGGGCAGGAGCGTTGTCAGGAATACTGGCAGACCCAGTGATTGCAAAGTATTTTGTCACAAGCTCGTCATATTTACCACTGGCTTTTAGATTTGCCAAAGCGGTGTTAAACTCGCCTTTTAGGGCATCATCTTTACGCACGGCAATACCTACTTTATCATTAATATCAATCGGCTCGCCCTTAATCTCAAAGTTTGCCCCTGCATCGGTTTTTAGCCAATCAGACGCTGGCACGAAGTCGGCAAGCATATAATCAATACGCCCTGCACTTAGGTCAAGATGGACGTTGTCCTGCTTATCATACGCCTTGACGGTGGCGTTAGGCTGATGTTTGGCAAGATATTCGCCCGAGACGGTGGCTTGCTGTACGCCCACGGTTTTGCCCGCTAGGTCGTTAATGGTGATGTTGTCGCCTTTTTTGCCGACTAGGATAAGCGTGTTATCAAAGTAGGCATCAGAGAAATCCACCACTTCTAAGCGTTCTGGCGTGATAGACATGCCTGCCATGATGGCGTCCGATTTATTGGCTTGTAGGCTTGGAATGAGACTGTCCCAGTCCTGTGCTACGATGTCGCAGTCGGCTTTCATCTCGGTGCATAGGGCATTGGCAAGGTCAATCTCAAAACCGACCAGATTGCCTGTATTGTCCAAATAGCTAAATGGCTTAAAGCTCGATTCGGTCGCAATCAGTACTTTTTTGCCGTCATTGGTGCCAGTGGTGGCGGTGTTTGCGGTGGTATCGGCAGGTTTGTCGCCTCCGCAGGCAGTTAGGGCAAGGGCGGTTAAGGCGATGGCTAAGTATTTGATTTTCATGATAAAACCTTTTGGTTGGTGGGTGGTTTTAAATTATTCGCTTTTTGCAGGCTCGGCAGTAGCAGACTCTTCTGCTTGGGCGGTGTCAGCAGGTTCGACAACCGCTGGCTCGGCAGTCTCGCTTGGTGTTAGCTTGGCAGTATCGCCAAAGTGCTGTTTTTCTAGCTCGGCAAGTCTGCCATTGGCTTTTAGGGTGGCGAGTGCTTTATCAAAGTCCGCTTTTAGAGCGTCGCCTTTACGCACGGCAATGCCTAGATTGTCGTTGTTGTCAATCTCATCTCCGACCAGTCCAAAGCCGTCATTGCCTTGTTTTAGCCAGTCCATTGCCGAGACTTTCTCTGCCATGACCGCATGATTTCGCCCTGCTTTTAGGTCAAGATAAGAGTTGGTGTAGGTGTCATAAAGCTGAACACGGTTGCCGTCTTTGCCATCATATTTTTGGGTGATGTAGTCTGCCCCTGTGGTAGAACGCTGACTGCCTAGTACCAGATTTTTGATGTTATTGGGGTCAAATGAGCCGTCCGTTTTGGAGAGCCATACGATGGTATTGCTAAAATACGGTTCAGAGAAATCAACCTGTGCTTGGCGTTCGGGCGTGATAGACATACCAGCGATGACCGCATCGTATTTGTTGGTCAAAAGACCGGGTAATAAGCCGTCCCAATCCTGTGCCACGATGTCGCAGTTTGCTTTAATCTCGGCACAGACGGCATTGATGACGTCCACATCAAAACCGATAATTTTACCATCGGCAGTCATGTTGTTAAAGGGCGGGTAGTTGGCTTCGGTGGCGATGACCAGACTTTTGCCTTCGCCTGCTTGTGGGGCGGTGGTGTCTGCCTTTGGTGTATCGGCAGGCTTGTCACCCCCACAGGCAACCAGGGTGCTGGCTGTGAGTAGGCTTAGAGAGAATTTGGTAAATGCGTTCATAACAATCCTTATGTTCGGGGTTGATAAAAAGTCGGTAAAAGGGTTGGGTGCTTACTTTATTGATGAGACGCCATAAATTCTTTGACACGCTCGGATTTGGGATTTTCAAACACTTCGGTTGGCGTACCCATCTCTTCGATTCGTCCTTGATGTAAAAAGACGACTTTGGTTGAGACTTCTTTGGCAAATCGCATCTCATGGGTAACGATAAGCATGGTACGCCCTTCACTGGCAAGCTCACGCATGACCGCCAGCACTTCGTTTACAAGCTCTGGGTCTAGGGCGGACGTGGGTTCATCAAACAGCAGAACTTTGGGTTTCATGGCAAGCGAGCGGGCGATTGCCACACGCTGACGCTGACCGCCTGATAGGTTGTCAGGGTAGGCGCCTTTTTTGTCCAGTAGTCCCACTTTGGCAAGCAGGCGTTCGCCTTCGGCAATGGCGTCTGCCTTGCTCACGCCCAGTACATGAATGGGGGCTTCGGTGATATTCTCCAAAATGGTCTTGTGTGGCCATAGGTTAAATGATTGAAACACAAAGCCAATCTCAGAGCGAAGTTTTTCAAGTTGCTTGGGGTTTTTGGCGGTAAGCTCGCCTTTTTTGGGGGTGAGTTGTAGCTCTTCATTACCCACAAAAATCTTGCCAGCACTGGGCTTTTCTAATAAATTGATACAGCGAAGTAGGGTAGATTTGCCCGAACCTGATGACCCTAAGATACTGATGACATCGCCGTCATAAGCGGTCAAAGAGACGCCTTTTAAGACTTCAAGCGAGCCATAATTTTTGTGAATGTCTTGTAAATCAAGGGCAATGGGGCGGTCAGTCATGAATTTCTCGGTTATTTTTTAAAATCAAAAGTTAATCGTATATTTTGAACAAATCTGATAAAAAAGGCAAATCATTTTTACCAAAATCGACAAAAATTTTTAATTTTTTTCAAAATAATTAGGCAAAAAGGGCAAAATGAGAAAAATTTGTTTTATAAATGAGCGAATTTGACAGATTTTTTACCAAGTCGGTCATTGTTGGTGGTTTATCAATTACTGACAATCGCCAAAAATATGCTATAATTAGCCATTTATTGTCCTATTCTCAATTTTAATCATTACCATTTTAATGCCATTGACATTGTTACGGTGAGCCATGCCAAACGCCCAAAAAGCCAATCTCCCAACCGCCAAAAATTCAGGATTTTTTAATCGTCTGTGGCAGGGTTTTTTGACGACCGTTGGCACGGAGCGATTTTTTAAGATTTTCTCGCCGTGGGTCAAGTGGCTTGCCCTGATTGCCTTTGTACTCATGAGTATTGGCACGGTATGGGGACTCATGTTCGCTCCGCCTGATTATTTGCAGGGTAACAGTTATCGTATTATTTTTATCCATGTGCCAACCGCCAGCCTTGCCATGAGCATTTATTTTGCCATGAGCGTGCTTGGAGTCATTTTTTTGGTGTGGAAAATCAAAACTGCCAATATTGTCGCTCAAGCGGTCGCCCCGATTGGCTTTATCTGCTGTGTGCTAAGTCTCGTGACAGGCTCGATTTGGGCGAAACCGACATGGGGGACATACTGGGTGTGGGACGCACGTTTGACATCAATGCTGATTTTGGCGTTTTTGTATGCAGGGGTCATGGCACTGTTTAGTGCTTTTGAGCATAGCCAAAATCGGGGCAAGGCGGCGGCGATTTTGTCCATTGTTGGGGCGGTCAATCTGCCGATTATCAAATACTCGGTAGAATGGTGGAATACACTACATCAAGGGGCGACGTTTACCGTAACCAACGCCCCAAAAATGTCCGCCAGTATGTGGGTGCCACTGCTTATCATGATGCTCGGTATGTATTTTATGGTGGCAGCTCTTGCCATTTATCGCACCAATTCCTTGATTTTACAACGTGAACACAACAAAGCATGGGTAGCCAACTACCTAAATGCCAAAAAATAGCCAGCTCAAAAGGGGCAAGCAATGACGCCGTATTTTCAAAATTTAGCAGATTTTATCCACATGAATGGTCATGGGGCTTATGTGTGGACGTGTTATGCCTTAGTGTTTGGGGCGATAGCACTTATGATTTGGTATGCCAAAAGCGAACGTACCAAGACCATTGCCAAGCTGTCCATGCAGACCAAAAAACTCACCAACAAACAACGCCAAGCACTGGCAAAGGGTTAAGTTATGAATAACGCACGCCAAAAAAAGCTTATGTGGGTCATCGCCATGCTGGTGGGCGTGGCGGTGGCGGTCGGACTGATTTTGTACGCCATTCGTCAGCAGACTGATTATTATTTTGACCCGACTGCCATTACTGCTGGTAAAGCCCCTGAGAATAAGCGTATCCGTGCAGGGGGCATGGTGGTGGCAGGGTCGGTCAAGCGAGACCCGAACGACCCGTTAAATATCCAGTTTGAAGTAACTGATTATAAGGCGGTTGTGCCTGTTACTTATCGTGGGGTATTGCCTGATTTGTTTGCCGAAAATTCAGGGGTGGTGGCAACAGGCGAGTTGCAGGGTGGGGCGTTTGTCGCCAGTGAAGTGCTTGCCAAGCATGATGAAAACTATATGCCCCCCGAAGTCGCCAAATCGCTAAAAGCCGAACACGCCGAACGGGGAACGGACGTCAATAACGGGCAATTTATCCCTGCCACGAGTATGGCGGAGATTGACCAAAGACAAGCCGAGCAAAGTCAAAATCAAGCCCAAGCCCAAAGCGACAGCCAAACTCAAAGCCCAACCCAAAATGAGAGCCATGCACCACAGTAGCGTGTAAAAGCCATTTTATTTCATAGAATAAAAAGAGTGTCTATCATGGACACTCTTTTTTGTTAAATGATGATTATTTTAAAATGTTATAATATTTCAATTGGCTCTAGGCTGTCATAACCACTGGGGCAACCTAGACTATACCTTATCCCTACGAGCCAATAACGTGCTTGATGAAAAAGTGTATATCCATAACTCATTTTTGCCCTTTGTACCACAAATGGGGCGTAATTTTAGCCTAAGTGCCACCGTTAAGTTCTAGTATGGCATAAAAAATCCCCATAATTGGGGATTTTTAGGTTTATTCAAATGTCTGCTGACCGAACTCGGCTTGCTCGCTGTCTTTTTGTTCATCAACAGTTGGATAGCGAGTGCTGGGTTCTTGAGAAAATGAGCTTTGTTTGTTCATCGCTTTGTCGGCAGTGGCGGTCATGGCGTTACAGCCAGTTAGGGCGAATGCCAATAGGGCAAGTAGGCTAAGATGTTTCATAAACATACCTTGTTAAAATGGAAAAATAAAAACCATCAATAATCATGCAAAACCATGCAAGAATCATGCCGATTTTTCATACCGCACAAACTCAAACCCAATTCCGCTCTTATCGTCTGTCTGCCTATCTGACCGCCACACTTCACAAAAATCGTCTGTAATGGTAGGATAATGCGTGTCACCTTGCACGTCCAAATCCACTTCGGTGATTTCCAAAATGTCCGCCATGCTTAGGCTTTGGCGGTAAATCTCGCCCCCACCAATGATAAAAATCCTATCTTTGCCCAGTCGCACCGCATCTGTCTTGGCGTTATTGATAGCCGTTAGCAAGTCATGAGCGACCGCCACGCCGTCCGCCGTCCATGCCGTATCTCGTGTAATGACATGGTGCGTGCGATTGGGCAGGGGGCGACCGAGCGACTGGAAGGTTTTTCGTCCCATGACAATCACGCCCCCTGTGGTAATTTCTTTAAAATGCTTTAAATCGGCAGGGATATGCCAAGCCAAATTATTCTCCTTGCCGATACAGTTTTGGCGGTCTTTGGCGACCACATGGACGATTTGAATATTTTTTTGAAGTAACTGATTTTTTAGATTGGATAGGCTCATCTTAGTCTCTCATCTTTTGAGTTATTCATAAACATCATTGCTATTTTTGATAAAACAAATGCTTAGTAACCAAAATAACACCTGTCCAAGCACAAAAATAAGTAAGTAATTATTTTGACAATGATAAATAGATGTATACAATAAATTGGTAAAACTGTTGCTTTCTGTCCACCAGCTTATGAGGGTGCTGACAAGCAGGTAAGTCATGGCAAAAATAACATAAATAATTTTATTTTTGCAAAAGCTAAATATCACAACAAATAACAGCCCAACAAGTGCTAATAAGGTGAATACTATGTCATCATCATTTCCAGAACTGTAAATTTCACTAATTTTCATTATATGTCCTGATGAAAAATAATCAAAACATAAATTCTCAGCAGTAACAAAAAACAAACTAACTGCTGAGATTAGTAGGGCAATGATGGCAACGGGGCGATATTTGATGCGTGGTATTTTTATCATACCGCCACATCTGCCTTAATCCGTTCGTGCGATTGATAATTCACAATCTTTATATCATCAAAGTTAAATTCAAATAAATCTTTAACATCAGGATTTAATGCTAATTGACATAAAGGCAAAGGCTCACGAGTTAATTGCAATTTTGCTTGCTCAAAATGATTATGATACAAATGCGTATCGCCCCCCGTCCATATAAATTCGCCCACTTCTAAATCACACACTTGGGCAATCATATGCGTTAAAAGGGTATAGCTTGCAATATTAAACGGCACACCCAAAAATACATCGGCACTTCTTTGATAAAGCTGGCAGGAGAGTTTATTATTCACCACAAAAAATTGAAATAAAGTATGGCAAGGCGGTAAGGCAACTTGTCCTGCTTCAATCGGATTCCAGCCAGAGACAATCAAACGGCGAGAATTGGGATTGGTTTTGATTTCGTTTACAAGCCACGCAAGCTGGTCAAAGCCGTCTGTATTATACTCGCCATTCTCATTTTTGCTTGCCCCAAAATTACGCCATTGATGACCATAGACCGCCCCCAAATCGCCCTCGACTCGTCCAAATCTGGCGGTTTGCTCTGCTGTTGCCCATTCGTCCCAAATGGTTACGCCATTGTCCTGCAAGTATTTGACATTGGTATCGCCTTTAATAAACCATAAAAGCTCGTGAATGATGGATTTTAAATGCACTTTTTTGGTGGTGAGTAGGGGAAAGCCGTCCGCCAAATTAAACCGCATTTGATAACCAAATACGCTACGAGTGCCTGTGCCTGTACGGTCGCCTTTATCATCGCCATTGTTTAGGATATGGGATAGGAGTTCTAGATATTGTTTCATGGGTTTTTCTCTTTTAATAAGTGTTCAAAAAATGCCACTGTGGTTTCGGTATCAAAATAATGCTCATCTAGGCGAATATAAGTGGCATTTACTTTGGCAAATTGTTGCCAATCGCCTGTTTCATCTTGATAAATAAACGCTAATGTATATATCAATTTGCCTGAACCATGATGCTTTACTTCATGGAAGTGTAGTTTACACGCTTCATAGGATAAATATCTGGGTTTGATAAGTCCGTGTTCTACAAAAGCGATTTTGTCAGGATATAATATCAGTTTTGGTTTTTGATATAAAAATGCCATGACAGCAAACAAGATAAACATGACAATGCCAAATATCGTACCAAACATATTTTTGCCAATAAGACCAGTAATTGCAAAAAATTGTAAAGAAATCAGTGGAAAAAATACAGTAAAAATAAGACCGATACGCCCAAAATAAACATAAACCCCAATTGGAAATTCAAAAGTTTTGCCATCAAAGGTAAATGTATTCATGTCATATTTCCCAATTTAATCTTATTAAAAAATGCTAAGGTTTTTTGTTGGTCAAAATGATGTTTTTGATTGCCAAAATACGCATTTTTTGGATTAAGATAAATAAGCAGTTTTTCCTTATCTTTATCATTGTTATCAAGGGTATAAAAATACAATAAAGACTGCTTGCCGTTTTGGTTTGTTATTGTCTGTTCCAAAAAATGCAAGTCCTGCCAAGCGATATGGCGTGGCGTGGGTTTTGTTATGACCACCTTGTCGGCATGTAATATCATGGCAGGCTTTTTTGCGGATAATAGTGCCGACGTTATCAATAGTGCAAATACGGCATATATCGCCAATGTCCATGCGTTTTGAGTAATTATGGCAAACCCCACCGCCACACCAAAGCCGATAAGGTTTATGAGTATGGCGGTTAGTACTAGGACTGTGTCCGAATAGGGCGTGGTATAGACGGCAATGGGAAATTCAAAAGTTTTGCCGTCAAAATTAAATGTATCCATTTGATTTTTTCACATTGTTGTAACCGTGCTTTATTTAGGCTTTTTGCCAGTCATAAATCGGTTTTTTATAGGCAAGAGCCATCAAAATCACCCCTGCGATAATCATCGGCAGGCTATACAGTTGCCCTTTGCTCATCCAACCAAAGATGAGTTCATAGCCCACATCAGGCTGGCGGAAAAACTCGGTGGTAAAACGACTGCACCCATAACCGAGCAAAAACAGAGCAGACACGGCATAGCGTGGGCGTGGCTTGCTACTAAACCACCATAAGAGGATAAATAGCAGTACGCCCTCTGTAAAGGCTTGATAAAGCTGACTTGGGTGGCGTGGCAGTAGGTAGTATTCGCCCATTTGCACGGCAATCTCATGTAAGCTCGGGTCGGCATGGATAAGCTCGTGGTCGGCATGAACCGCTTGGGGAAAGTACATGAGATGAGCATAATCACCATGTGACACCCGCCCCCACAGCTCGCCGTTAATAAAGTTACCAATCCGCCCAAACAGCAAGCCTAACGGCACGCAAGGGGCGATAAAATCCAGCACGGTGAAGGCGTGTTTTTTATATTTGCGTCCAAAAAACCACATCGCCACCAGCACACCCATAAAGCCACCATGAAAGCTCATGCCCCCTTCCCAGACTTTAAATAGGTAGGCGGGATTGGCTAAAAATTCACCAAAATTATACAAAATCACATAGCCAATGCGACCCCCCAAAATCACGCCCATCGCCCCAAAAAATATCAAATCTGAGACCATCTCGCCTGTAAAATCGCCCCGTTTTTTGCCCCAAAAAGTCGCGAGCAAATAAGCGGACAAAAAGGCAAGTAAGTACATAAGTCCATACCAATGCACTTGGAGAAAGCCCAAATCAAGGGCGACAGGGTCAAATTGGGGGTGTGTGATTGCCATAAAAAATCGTCAGCTAAATTGGTGATATGTAAAAACTTCGCCCGTTATTTACATTTTGTTTAAAATAAAACTCTAACCACCCACAAGAAGTAAAGGTCAAAGTTTTTCCTGTAATGTCATCTTTCTTGGCTAAAGATGAATGTGGCTTAATGGTGCTATAGAAATTGACAAAACGGTTTAGCTCTTGCTTGCGGTGTTCGCTGTCAGTAAATCCTGTTTTATCAGGCAGTATCGCAACAAACAGATATTCTTGTCTGTCTATAATGCTCTGTCCTTTGATCAGGGGTAAGGGAGCAACCCTGTGTTTTTGATGTTCATTTGCAGTATTTTGCCTATCCTGTAAATAACGGTGGTTTGTCTTGCAGTTTAGGTTATTATTGTAGCATATTTTGGTTGTGGTTGATATGATTTGATGACATCGAATAACCCCACTCTTAACTTAAAACCACCAAAGCAAGAGATTTATGGTACCTGTCTAATCGTGTGATTAGAAAACCCTTGGCTCACAGTCTTTGTGTGCAAATTAACAAACAGCTTAGCAATCCACCACTTAGGTTTGAGGTGATTTTAAATTGAGAGTAGGGTATATAATACCAAAATCCCTATTGTGCTGATGTTGCGATAACTCTTATTGGGTTATCTCTTGTCATTTCTGGAATGGGACTGGTGTCAGCTGCCTTGTGCTTTGCGATAGGCGAGAACTGCTATAAGTGCTATTAAAAGAGCCTATGTTTAGACTCTTTTTTATAATCAAGGCAGGTTGTCATCTTATCACATCAAAATCTGCCGTTTACCAGCATTATCCATCGGACTGACCAATCCTGCCTCTTCCATCATATCCACGATACGGGCGGCACGGTTGTAACCAATGCCCAGTTTACGCTGAATGCTGGATATGGAGACTTTACGGCTTTCCATGACAAAGGTCACCGCCTGATGATAATATTCATCATCACCGCCCTTACCCAGTCCATCCCCTGACCCTTCGCCTTCAAAAGTGTAACTATTTGACAGGTCAATATAATCAGGACTACCACGCTCACGCCACGCATCGCAGACACGGTTAACCTCATCATCATCCACATACGCCCCATGCACACGGCGTGGGGTGTTCTCGCCCGGCCCGATGAACATCATGTCACCGTTACCAAGCATACTCTCCGCCCCACCTTCTTCGATGATGGTACGACTGTCCACCTTTGAGTTCACTCGTAGGGCGACACGAGAGGGGATATTTGCCTTAATCAGACCTGTGACGACATTCACCGTTGGACGCTGAGTGGCAAGCACCAGATGAATGCCAGCGGCACGAGCCTTTTGGGCAAGGCGAACAATCGGCTCTTCGGCAGTTTTACCTAACTGCATAATCATATCCGCAAATTCATCCGCCACGATAACGATGAGTGGCAAAGGCTTGAGTTTGGGGGCGGTCTTGATGCTGACATTTTCGTCCGCTCGCCACAGTGGGTCAAATATCGGCTCGCCTGACGTCTCAGCTTGTAGCACTTTTTTGTTAAATTCTGAAATTTTACGCACACGCAGTAAGCTCATGAGCTGATAGCGTCGCTCCATCTCGTTCACGCACCATGTCAGAGCAGCGGTCGCCTCAGTCATGTCCGTAATCACAGGCGTGAGCAAGTGTGGTATGTCGCCATAGTTGGCAAGTTCTAGCTGTTTAGGGTCAATCAGCACCAGTTTGAGCTCATCAGGGGTGTACTTAAAGAGCATGGACAGTAAGATAGAGTTCACAAAAACTGACTTACCTGAGCCTGTCGTACCTGCCACCAGCATATGCGGGGCTTTGGCAAGGTCAGCGATGACCACCTTGCCGCCAATGTCTTTACCGATGGCGACACCGATTTGCTTATCAGGGTTTTTATAATCAGGCGTATCCAGCAGTTCGATGAGTCGCACCATCTCTCGCTTTTTGTTGGGTACTTCAATACCGATATAAGGCTTGCCTGGTATGACTTCGACCACACGCAGGCTCGCCATAGAAAGCGACCGTGCCAAATCCTGTGCCGCTCCCGTTACTCGGCTCGCCTTAATCCCTGCCGCCAGCTCCACCTCAAAGCGAGTCACCACAGGCCCGACCATGGCACTGACTACAGTTGCTTTGATGTTAAACTCTTTTAGCTTAATCTCTAACAGTTCAGATAACTTTTCTATCTCTCGCTCAGTGTAGCTCGGCTGTTTGTTGGCATCAGGCTTATCTAGGATAGAGAGCTCAGGAATAGGCGATAGGCTCATGCGATGGGTGAGTGTGTCCATGGCTCGTGACCGCTGTGGGTTTGGTACATCCGCCTCTATATCTTTAAAATGTGCTTGCTTGGGCGTATCTTCTACGGGCAAGGGTCTTTTTGGGATAAAATTATCGGGATGTAAAGGTGGCTGGGTCAGCTCTTCGTCCAATATCCCTGTCATTCCATCTGTTGTCACATCGTTTTTAACATCAGCTTTACCTGATGAATTTATTTGCATGTCCTCATTTAATCTCTCTTGTGTATCAATCTGCAAATCCTGTTCTTGTATTTCTTGATTTAGTAAATCCTTTGACAGTCTCACCCACTCATCGTCAAAGACATTATCACGACTGATGTTAGTGGTTTGATTGGTTCGGTTGTTTTGGTAGACAAAATCCACCTCGTCATCAACATTTATCTCAACCCCTATCTTTGTATCAACAGTTTGATTGTCATTGATATTTGCTTGCTCATCAATATCATTCGTACTGACAATTTTTACCTTAGTTTTGGGCGTCAACTCAACGATATCATCAGAATCATGATTTAAAACCTCAATCAGCTCATCATCATTCATGAACTCTAACGGCTTGTTCTCACTCTCATGATGAATCCCATCTGCCTGCCGAGCATGCAGCTGATTGGCGTCCAGTGTCAAATTATCTACTTTTAATACCACTTCATCAGCATGAATCTCCACACGACCCGCTTGTAACTCTCCGTCTTGTTTGCCCTGCTGAGTATTTGCCAGTATCTCATCACGCAGTCCTGATGTCTGCAAAAACTCTGATAGGTCTTCACTATTGTGATGAACAGATGACACGATTGGTGTGTCATCCTTGACCACTTCAAACAGCTTGGCGTCTTCTTGATTTGGCTTGACCGATTCGGCAGGTTTGGCTTTTTTATCGCCATCAAGCCAACCCATGAACCAGCCAAAAAATGCCACTGGACGCACTTCGAATGCCAACACCGTGACAACACCCGTTATAATCAGCAAAAATATCGCTGTCGCCACATTGCCAAACTGCTGCACCAATGCCTGATATAATCCAGCCCCCATGACACCACCAGTGATAAGTCCTGTGTCATGCTCGCCTGCTGTCCCCCATCCTGCCAACAGCCCACTAAGGCACACCAACAAAAAACCATACGCAAGCACCCGAAGCTGCCACATGACCTGCGACTGTCGCCACCATAAAAGTGCCACTTCATACATCATGACCAGCACTAGCCACCATGACCCATACCCAAAAAACACGTGCAAAATGTCAGCAACCCAAGCCCCAAGGCGACCGCCGACATTGGTAATCTCCTGTCTGCCACCAACATGCGACCATGCAGGGTCTAAGGTATTATAGGATAATAATGATAAAAACAAAAACCCAAGCATCACCGTGCCAAACACGCTAAAAAACAGACGTTTGATGATGGGCATTTGACTGATGAACTCGGCGATTTTTTGATTTTGTAGTATTTTTTTCATGAGTGAATTTTAGGGCTAGGATGGCTTGGATGTTAAGCGGTCTATTATATCGAATAATGGCAGAGTTTATCAAAATTTTTTGATGGCTTGTAGCAACGTGAATTTTGAAAACCTGATGTAATTTATAGAGAATTTTACACAACTGCCGTAAGATTGGCAAACTTAGCTAAAAGAAAAACTTACACCCACTCATTTTCCCCTTGTAATTTCCCCCATTTTGTTACAAAATAGGGGGTTAAATTTTAAATTAGAGAATAACGATGAATGTATTGATTATGGCGGCAGGTACAGGCGGACACGTTTTTCCTGCGTTGGCGGTGGCGGACGAGCTGACATCTCGTGGGGCGGTCGTGCATTGGCTTGGCACGCCAAACGGCATGGAAAACGAGCTTGTCGCCAAACACGGCTACACCATGCACCATATTGATATGCAGGGCTTGCGGGGTAAGGGATTGGCTCGGGCGATTAAATTGCCCTTTATGCTGTTTAAAGCGGTTATGGCAAGCAAAAATATCATCAAAAACAACAACATAGACGTGGTTATCGGCTTTGGTGGGTATGTGACTGTACCGGGGGGATTGGCAAGCAAATTATCAGGCAAACCGCTCATCATTCATGAGCAAAACGCCATTGCAGGAATGAGCAACAAGACCCTAGCCCCCCATTCGGCAAAAGTGCTACAAGCCTTTGACGGGGCATTTAGTGGCATGGGCGACAGACTTGTTACGGTGGGTAACCCTGTACGCACTGCGATTATCAACGCTACACCGCCAAGTGAGCGTTATGACGTGGCGGATACATCGCCCCCAAAGGTGCTGGTGGTGGGCGGTTCGCTTGGGGCAAAAGCCATCAATGAAGCGGTGGTAGAGCTGTTAAAGTTGTCCGACAAGCCCCTAACCGTGCGACACCAATGCGGTAAAGACAACCATAACGCCATGTTGGTCGCCTACTCACAAGCAGGGATTGATACAAGCCGTCATGTGTTTGAAGTCATGCCGTTTATTGATGATATGGCACAGGCGTACAGTTGGGCGGACGTGATTATTTGTCGGGCAGGGGCTTTGACGGTAACCGAGATTGCCAGCGTGGGCGTTGCTCCGATTTTTATTCCGCTACCGCACGCCGTGGACGACCACCAAACCGCCAATGCCAAGAGCCTAACCGAGCATGGGGCAGGGATTTTGTTGCCCCAAAACGAGCTGTCGGGTGAAAAACTTGCACAGATTTTGGGCAATCTTGACCGTCAGCAATGTCTAGATATGGCAACTAACGCCCGAGCCTTTGCCAAAACAGATACGACTACGCAAGTGGCGGATATTGTGGAGCGTGTGGTTAAGACATGAGTGATACCTCATTAACTCCTTATCAAGTTGTTAGTACGCCTGTGTTTGACCGTTGGTTAAGCAAATTACGCAACAGACGTGTAAAAATGCAAATTGCTGAACGCCTTTTTCGCATTGAAAATGAAGGATTTTTTGGTGACATCAATTCGGTCGGTGGCGGTATTTATGAATTAAGATTTCATGACGGGGCGGGCTATCGTGTTTATTATGTTATTCGTGGCAACGTGGTAGTTGTTTTGTTGTGTGGTGGCGACAAAGATAGCCAGCAAGATGACATTAAAAAAGCCAAATTGCTATCATCGGAGATTGATAATGAAAATGAGTGAATTAAAAAAATTTGACCCAGTTGATTATATGCAAAGCCATGAGGATATCGAATTATTTCTTGAAATGGCAATGACAAATGGCGGTGGCGTAGAGCATATCAAACAAGCCTTTTTGGTGGCTGAAAAAGCCCGTGCCAAACTGGATAAAGAAAATAATGAGATAAGTTTGAATGATTTAATCGCCAGTGCCATTGCCAAAGTAATGACCAATCAAAAAAGTATTCAGTTTGGCTAATTGGGTATTAAAATGTTTTATTATAAAATCAACGACACATTAAGCCTAACCTTGATGCATTCATCATTTGCCAGTCAAATAAATGACATTGTTAATACCCAAAAAGATTATTTGGGCAAATGGCTACCGTGGGCGAATGATTTTAGTGAAAATAGCTATCGTGAATTTGTCAAATTTGCTTTACACCAATATGCCGATGACAAAGCCATTCATACCCATCTTATTTATGATAATAAAATCATCGGGGCGGTGAGTTTAAATAACATTTATCATCATCTAAAAAAGGCAGAGATTGGCTATTGGCTACACCAAGAATATCAAGGGCGTGGTATCATGACCCTTGCCGTGCGTGCGATTATGGACATTGCCAAACATACCTATGGCATGGATGTGGTGGACATTAAGGCAGGCGAGCATAATGCCCCAAGCCGAAAAGTCGCCGAGCGATTGGGATTTGAGTTTTGTGGTATTATTGCCAATAATGAAAACGTCAATGGCGATATTATTAACCATGCGGTTTATATGTATCGGTTTTGATTTTAAAATAATAGGGTAAAATATTTACCTTAATGTACCAAATTAAATTGATTGATATATTAACATTTGTATTTTAAATCGAATTGGATAGTTTAAGTTAAAAGTTATCCAGATAAAAAATCATGGTAATTATTTACCAACCCCATTTAACACCTAATAAAGAGAAAAAGTTATGCCAAATTCAACCAACGTCAAAACCCTGCCCAAACAACTCATTGAAATTCCAGAAATGAGACGGATTAACACCGTGCATTTTGTCGGTATCGGTGGGGCGGGTATGTGCGGAATTGCCGAAGTGCTTGCCAATCAAGGCTATACGGTAACAGGCTCGGACATCAAAGAAAGCGTGGTTACCAAGCGTTTAGAGAGTCTGGGCATTACGGTGTTTATCGGGCATGATTCGTCCAATATCAAAAATGCTGACGTGCTGGTGGTGTCGTCCGCCATTGATAAAACCAACCCCGAGATTCAGACCGCCTTACAAGCCCGACTGCCTGTGGTTCGCCGTGCCGATATGCTCGGAGAGCTTATGCGATACCGCCACAGCATTGCAGTGGCAGGGGCTCACGGCAAGACCACAACCACAAGCCTACTTACGATGATGCTCACCGAAGCGGGACTTGACCCAACTTATGTGATTGGCGGTAAATTGAATGCCTCTGGCAAAAATGCGTCCTTGGGTAGTAGCCGATACCTTGTGGCGGAAGCGGACGAGTCCGATGCGTCATTTTTGAGTTTGCGTCCCATGGCGAGCATTGTTACCAACATTGACGAAGACCACATGGACACTTATGGCGGTAGTTTTGATAAGCTAAAACAAGCCTACATTCAGTTTTTGCACAATATGCCGTTTTATGGGTTGGCGGTGGTGTGTGGCGATGATGATGAGCTGTATGGCATGATTGACGACATTGCTCGCCCTGTGCTGACTTTTGGCTTTAAAGAGCATAATGACGTGCAAGCGGTGGACGTGGTGGTGGACGGCACTCGCACGCATTTTACCGTATTGCGTAAAGACCGTGAACCGCTTCGCTTGACCTTAAATATCCCCGGTGAGCATAACGTGCTAAATGCCTTGGGGGCGATTACGCTGGCGACCGATGAAGGCGTGGACGATGAAGCGATTGTGCGTGCGGTGGGTAAATTTGCAGGCGTGGGCAGACGCTTTGAACAGCAAGCGGACGTAAGCCATGACGGGGGCAATATCCTGCTCGTTGATGACTATGGTCATCACCCTGCCGAAGTGCAAGCGACCATTCGTGCTGCCCGCCAAAGCTACCCCGACCGCCGTTTGGTGATGATGTTTCAGCCACACCGTTACAGCCGTACACGAGATTGTTTTAGCGAGTTTGTCAATGTGTTGTCGCAGGTGGATAAGCTGATTTTACTTGATGTGTATAGTGCTGGCGAAGAGCCGATTAAGGGGGCGAGTAGCAACGATTTGGCTCGTTCACTGCGTGAGCGTGGGCAGGTTGAGCCGATTGTGCTAAGTGTCAATGACAAAGAACAAATCGCCCAAGTGCTAAAAGTTACCCTACACGCCAATGACCTGCTTATCACGCAAGGGGCGGGTAATGTGGGGCAGATTTGTTTGGAGCTGAGAGATAATAATTTGTATTTATAGGGGATTTTATGTCGTTAGTTCATAGCGAGCGATATCAAAAAGCGATTGAGCATCTGCAATATTTGCCACAAAAACAGCAAATGGTGGTATTTGATTTGATTGAAAACTTTTTTGAAATCATTGGCAAAAATCAAACCGAGTTTGATTTAAAAAATGAGCAATGGCAAAAATGGCAACAAGAAAATAAATCCTTTTTGGAAAATTTGGGATTGGATATTCGTGAGCCGTCCGAACAACAAAAAAGTTTTTTGATGTGGCGTGTGAATTATGAAAAAGCCCTTGCCAAAAATGATGATTGGACGGACGATGAGAGCGATAGCTATTGGGCAAGCCTAAGAGATAAAAATGATACTGGGCGAGAAGTGAGCTTTGAATGAATAAACTAATTTTGCCTGATAATAATGTCTTTTCAGAAGTCATTCGCTTAGAACCCAATAAAAAAGTCGTACAAAACTATTATCAAAATTTTCATCATTTTGGTATGGCGATAACGGTTTGGCATGAGCTTTTATATGGGTTGTATGGCATGAAAGACGGCGTGCGAAAACAAAATATCGCCAAATTTATCCACGATGATTTGGCTTTATTGCCCAAATATCACTACACCCAAGAATGTGCCGACATTCACGCCAAAATCCGTGCTGAATGCCGAGCAAAAGGCAAAACTTTATCTTTTGCCGACAGTCAAATTGCGTCCATTGCCTTAGTCAATAACGCCATTTTGGTAACTCGCAATGTGGACGATTTTAAGGCGATTGACGGTTTGATGATTGAAAATTGGTTTGATAATTAACCAAAAATTAACTTTGTGCAATTTGAGTAAGGTACGTATTACGCACCCTTAATGGCATATTTTTAAATAATGGTGTGTTGTACACACCTTACAGTTTGATTTAATTTGGAAAAACTTATGAACGATGTAACAAAATTTGGCAAAGTTGCCGTGGTTTGCGGTGGATTTAGTGCCGAACGTGAAGTATCTTTAAATAGCGGTAAAGCGGTATTAAACGCCTTATTATCAAAAGGCGTGGACGCTCATCATTTTGACCCGCAAGAGACCGACATTTCAAAATTGCGTGAGTATGACCGTGTGTTCAATGTGCTACATGGTACTTTTGGCGAAGACGGCAGTTTGCAAGGCGTGCTTGACGGCTTTAAGATTCCTTATACAGGTTGTGGCGTGCTCGCAAGTGCGATTGCCATGGATAAATTTCGTTGTCGTTTGGTGTGGCAGTCCTTAGGTTTGCCCAACGTGCCTTATGTGGTTTTGCACGATGACAGCGATTTTGAAGCCGTGGAGCGTGAATTTGGCTTACCACTCTTTGTCAAACCTGCTTCTGAGGGTTCTAGCGTGGGCGTGATGATGATAGAAGAAGAGGGCGGTTTGGCAAAGGCGTACCCAAAGCTAAAACAGTATCACGGCGAGATTTTGGCAGAAAAGGCGATTACAGGGGGCGAGTACGCTTGTTCGCTACTTGGCGATGATGTCTTGCCAAGCATTCGCATTATCCCCAAGGGCAAGTTTTATGACTATGAAGCCAAGTATCTGCGTGATGACACGGTGTATCAATGTCCGTCTGATTTAACTGCCGAACAAGAGCGTGAAATGGGCGAGCTTGCCAAACGTGCTTTTTCTGCCATGGGTGGGCGTGGCTGGTCTCGTGTGGACTTTTTAAAATCTGATGACGGCAAGCTGTATGTCCTAGAAATCAATACCGTGCCGGGTATGACCGACCACAGCCTTGTGCCGATGGCAGCCAAAGAAGCAGGGATTGAATTTGCGGATTTGTGTGTGAGGATTTTAGAGCAGACGTTATAAATAATGATGTGTTTGCCGTGATAAACGAAATGTTTAGCTGAATTAATGGGTGAGTCACAATTTGCTTATCGGCATATTTAAATCGGGCAAGTCTGACTTGCCTTTATGTTTCAAACTTAAAATACTTTTAAATAATGCTGATTATTTTGTGTATTTTGATATTGTGACTGTGACAAATTAATTCTAACAATTTCATTGATGAAATGTAACGCCATGTAAAATCAGTCATTTAGTGATGATTTTTTACTTTAAATAAAAACAAGAATAGGATAAAATATATAAATTTTAGCCTTGTTTAATAAAATATGTACGCAAGCGTTCATTTTTAAGCTTGTTTTAGCGATACATTTGTAATATTTGGCTATCTAACTGGGTGCAACCGTGGCAGAGATGACAGCAGACCATATTAACCATGAGCATGAGGGGCATGATGACAAGCATTTGTCAAAATCATGGCAATCGGCTTTGGTGACGCTTGGGCTGATGTTTGCCATTGGCTTTTTTGCCATGCAAACCATCGGCAAAAGCCCTGCCAAACCCATCCATGTGGAAGCATCAAATTTGACCACACCAGAGAGCCAGTCATTGATGCAGGCAATCGCCCCCTTTGGAGAAATATCTTTTTTTGGGGGTAATTTGCACCAAATCCATGACAGTGTGACAAGCTTATCGTGGGTGGAGCATGCGACCGTACGCCGTGACTGGTATCAGGGCATTACGGTTGAGGCGGTGCCACGCAAGCCCATTGCCAATTTCGGCAGTCAAGAGATGATTGATGCTAACGGTGTGGTGTTTAGACCTGCCGATAAAGGCGATGTCATGAACCCTGATTTGGTCACATTGCATGGCTCGGCGACACAGGCAGATGCCATCATGCGTCAAATGCAGTACGTCAATCAGCAGTTTGCTCCGCTTGGGCTGACGGTGGATGATTTGATATTGACACCACGTAACACGTGGGTTATACGTTTTCATAACGGGCTCAGGGTGGTTGTTGATGATGAGAATACCACACAAAAACTTCATCAGTTGGCACAGATTTTAAATGAGCGATTTGCTGAGCGTATTAATGACATGCAGTCGGTTGACTTGCGTTATAAAAACGGTTTTTCTATTGCGTGGCGAAATAAGAAATAAAGGCTATTTTAAAATTTGATTTATTTTATTTTTGATAGATTTTTAAAACAAGTGTTTTGACAATCTTGTTTTTGGGCAGGGGGATTTCCCCTAATTGTGGTCAATTATGATACCCGATTCTGACATTCATGCGGTGATTCATCTAAGTTCCACGGCGGTTTATACTGTTGTGGGCTATTTTGACGTTCATCATAAAAAAACCCAAATCATGGGGCTTGGACTTGCCAAAACGGACGCGTTTTTTGGTGGTCAAATCGTCAATCGTGAACATCTGCTCAGTGCCATTCATAAGTCATTGCGAGAAGCCATTGATATGGCAGGCGTGCAAGTCTCTTATGTCGGGCTGTCTTTTGCCAGTCCTGCGATGATGGGCGAAAACGGCATTCAAGATAAAATCATCACAGGACAAAATCCCACGGGCGACACTCTTGGACGTAAGATAAGCCATGATGATGTTCGGGATATTTTAAATGACGCCAAAGTAGGACTGGCACAAAAAGGACATAAAGACGTGCAGTTGTGCCAACAGCGTTTTTGGCTTGATGATGACCAAAGTGGCAAAGATGTTGTGGGTATGTTGGCTCATAAACTGACCGTTGGCTATCATCTTATCAGCGTGCCTAGCATGTTTTATGCCCAAATCAAGGATTTGATGGTCTCAAATAACCTAGAAGTTCATCCCATGTTTTTTGATGGGATAACCAGCAGTGAATACGCCCTAAGCAGTGATGAAAAACAGCGTGGTGTGTGCTTTATTGACATCGGTGCAGCACTCACCAAAGTGTGCCTGTACCAAGAAGGCATGTTGCTCTACACTCGCTGTCTGCCTGTGGGTGGGCAACTGGTGGACATGGACATCGCCAGTACGCTTGGACTGACTTTATTAGAAGCTGAATCTTTAAAAAAACATCACGGCTCAGCGAACGCCAGCAAACAAAGCAAAAGTGATTTTATCACGCTTAAAAAACGTCATCATGACAGCGAATTGACGGTTCATTTATATAAACTTGCCAGTATCATTGAAGCACGTTATCTGGCACTGCTACATGAGATTTTTGATGAATTGACCGCCAAAGGACTAGACCAGTTCATGGACATGGGCGTGGTGTTGGCAGGTGGCGGGGCGGACATGAGGGATTTGCCCAGCTTGATAGAAAGACAGTTTGGTGTCAGCGTACGTCAAATGGACATCAACCCAAAGGTAGTGGTGCATACTGAACTGCTTAGCGATGATGATATCGGGCTTTTAAAAACACATCTGTCCGACCCGAAATTACATAGTATCATCGGGGCACTCATGTATTATCAAAGTGAGCAGTATGCTCGCGATGAGCGTGGGCAGTTTGGCGATTTGGATAGAGTGGGCTTTTTTGGGCGTGTTGGGCAAAAATGCCAATCATGGCTTGATAAATTAAGACAGTTACTGTGATGATATTGCTTTTTAATGGTTGGGGTAAAAGATAATGGTATTGTTAATTGAGTATACTTTTCTAGAAAGCCGTTCGTGGTGAGCTTGTCGAACCATAACGGTTTTCCTAGACTTCGACAAGCTCAGTCCGAACGGAAAACCTTAAAATCTATCTTTATTTAACAATACCAAGATAATAAACGTCTATCTTGGCTACATTTGCCCATTAACAGCTTATTTCAAGCCAATCATTCACCCTGCTATTTAATATGGGGTGAATTGGTGTTATAATATCAAAATAGTTTCTATGTCAATATGATATATGTCAATATGATAAAAGAATTCGGAGAAATAAATGTCTAAATATGGTCTTGATACAGATGACGGTCAAGTAAACTACGGTAAAGCACGCTTTATCGTTTTTGGCGTGGGTGGCGGTGGCGGTAATGCGGTCGAGCATATGGTGCAAGAAGGTCTTAATGGGGTGACATTTGTCGCTGCCAATACTGACCGTACCGCTCTTGATAATCTGACCGTGCCACACAAGATTCAGCTTGGCTCGGAAGGTTTGGGTGCAGGTGGTAATCCTGAGGAAGGTCGCCGTTATGCCGAAGAAGACGAAGATGAAATTCGCTCGATGTTAGATGGCTATAATATGGTATTTATCACCGCAGGCATGGGTGGTGGTACAGGCACGGGTGCCGCTCCTGTGGTGGCTCGTGTTGCCAAAGAGATGGGTATTTTGACCGTTGCTGTGGTGACCACGCCATTTGACTTTGAAGGCAAAAAACGCATGAAGTCTGCCAAAGATGGCGTTAGCCAACTAACAGAGCTGGTTGATGCGATTATCACCATTCCTAACCAAAAATTGTTGAAGATTTATAAGCAAATCTCTTTTACAGATGCTCTTAAAAAAGCCGATGACGTACTTCTGCACGCGGTAAGTGGCTTGGTGCAAATCGTGGATACGGCGGATAATGTGGTGATTAACACCGATTTTAGGGACGTGCGTACTGCCATGACTGCCAAAGGCTATGCGATGATGGGTATCGGTCGTGCCAGTGGCGATGACCGTGCCAGACAAGCTGCCGAAAAAGCCATTCGCTCACCACTGCTTGATGACATTCGTCTTGAAAATGCCAAGGGGCTGTTGGTGAACATTACCGCAGCTGAGCTGATGATGAGTGAGCCCGAGGAGATTGCCGAAGCGTTGTCATCGATTGCTGACCTAGAAGAAGGTAATATCTTCTATGGCTATGTCCAAGATGAGAGCATGGGTGATGAGATTCATGTCACAGTCATTGCCACGGGTTTGACCTTGGATGACCGTCCAAAGGTCGCTGTGCAACAAGCTCCGATTCAGAACCTACAAACTGCCCCCGCAGGTCATGTCAGTGCCTTGGAGAGTAGGCAGCAAGCACAGCAGACCCAACCACAGGCACAGTCAGTGCAAGCACAGGCTCAGCCGCAGACCGCTCCGCAGGTCAAGACACGTATTGATGTGAATAGCTACCTAAAATCACAACAGCATAATAAGTGATATGCTCTTTGTGTAAACCCTGCCATTGGTGGGGTTTTGTTTTATTTGATGGTAAAATAAATAGGGCGTGCCTACCATTGATAACATTTTTATAAAATAAGATGAAAAATTGACAATTTTAATCAATTTTTGCATGAAAAATGGCTAAATCTTGTGGCTCGAAGGCGAAAACTTGTCTGATAGAAAACTCACAGCCTTTGTTTTTTCCTTGAAAAACGTGCGATTTTTCTCATTTTTCATTGCAAATACCAAAGTCAGGCACGCCCTAGTAAATGAGATAAATAATCTATGATAAAAGTGGACTTGCATAGCCACAGCACCCGCTCTGATGGCACATTCTCCCCTGCTTATGTGGTAAAGTTGGCTCATGAGATGGGCATTGAAGTTTTTGCCTTGACCGACCATGACACCACCGCTGGCATTGATGAAGCACGGCAAATGGCGAATGAGCTAGGCATGCGTTTGATTGATGGGGCAGAGATTAGTTGTCATCATCAGATGAATGGTGGCTATGGCAAAAATAAATCCACAACCAAGACCATTCATGTGGTTGCCCTTAATTTTAAGGATAAAGAGCGATTAAATCAAAAACTTAACCATTTACAAAATTCTCGGGAAACTCGTGGTCATGCCATTGTGGTAAAGATGGCGAAGATATTGGCAGACATGGCGGATTTTGCTCATATTGATGAGCAGGTATTATGGCAAGCGGTATTGGGTAAGGCAAACGGCAATGCCAAAGCCGTGGGACGGGCTCATATTGGACAAGTATTATTTGAACTGGGTGTGGTGCGGACGGTGCAAGATGCTTTTGATAAATATCTGGCGGATAATAAGCCAGCTTATGTTGCCATTGATAGCTTAACCATGGGTCAGACCATAGAGCTTATCCATGAATGTGGTGGGATTTCGGTACTGGCTCACCCCACTCGCTATGATTTGTCCGCCACTCGTGTGCGTAAGCTCATCGCTGACTTTGCCATGCTGGGTGGTCAGGCGGTTGAGTTGCCCAGTCCTAGCGAGCCCATGTCTACCCGAGCGATGATAGACAGATGTGTGGCAGAGCATGGACTCATGGTGTCGGTGGGGTCAGATTTTCACGGGGCAAACATGCCATGGCGAAAACTTGGACAAGTCGCCACACCTAAGGCGGAGCAGGTGGGAGTGTGGGAGCGGTTTTAACGGTTCTCGACCAAATTCTCACACAAAGCAAACAGCACGCTGGTGGCAAAACTGCCAGTGGGCAACTCAAAGTCTAGCGTTAGACTGTCATCATGCCATTGCCAATTTAGCCCATGAATCCTTAGACGTAAGGGGCGTTGAGCCAGTTTGACCCCGACTTTTAACAGTCCATTTTTGATAAGCTCAAATTCATCTTGTGCCAATACCGCCTGATAAATGAATAGGCTCTCATCGGTGTTTTTTGGCTCGCCCACTCCAAACAGTGGGGCGGTGGGGTGAATGTCCTGCTCTGATACTCGTCGAATTATCTCATCGTCAATGTCGGCACAAAAAATAGAACCCGTCCCGTCTAGGTTGAACACATCGCCTGTCACTGCCTTATCCCAACACCCAAGCCGTACTCGATCACTAAGCAAGGCATTAAACAGCATGCTTCTGGCGGATGACACATATAGGCTGTGCTTATCCATGTCTTTTTTAAAGGGCTTATAAGGCTTGGCAGATGAGAGTATTTTTTCAAAAAAGGCTTTGGCTTGATTGATGTTATCGCCATCACGCCCAAAGCGTTGCTCACCAAAATAGTTTGGTACGCCTGCTTGTTTGATGCGAGCAAGCTGTGCATTGATGGCGGACATCTCGCCTGCCACTTGTCTTAGCGTAATGGTAAAGGCATTGGCTTTGTGCGTGCCACGGTGGAGTTTTTTGTCGTGCCAGTGATGAGCGATGAGCGTTAGGCTTTCACCCTCTTTTAGATGGTTTTTGACAAACTCATCAAACTCTAATGCAGGCATACCACGCTTGGGCAATCTTAGGCTAAACCATTGATACGTCTGGGCATGGCGGTCTTTTAGTCCCGAGTAGCCGACATCACGCATGGCGATGTCCGCCCAGCCCGCCAAAAGTTTGGCAACAAAGGCGGTGTTCATGCCGACTTTGCAGACATGCACCCACAAATGCTCGCCTTGCCCACCAAAATCAACAGTCATCAGCTCTTTGACGATAAAGTCAGCAGGATAAGTCTTAAAATCAGCCGAGATGATGGCAGGGGCAAAAGGGCGGTGTAGGGCATGATGAGTCATGATGATGTTCTTTAACAATGATAAAATTAAAAACGCCCAAGCAAAGACTCGGGCGTTTGTATTGTAGCATGTTTGGCGAGTGTTGCCAATTATTCTACCACATAGACAGTACGGTCACCTTGTGGCTGTACAGGGCGGTTGTTGCCGTTGTAGAGCTTGGCGAGGGTGTTTAGCTGTTTGCTGTCAGCAGTGATTGGCTTGGCTTGTAGTAGCCATTGTACTTGCTCTGAGCAAGGCGGGGTGGTAAGTGAGCCGTTATAGGCATAAGTTTTGCTGTCTTTGGGCATGATGGTGGAGACATCAAAGGCGGATAGTGTGCCTTTATATTTGCCGTCTTTGGGTAGGTCGGTTAGGATTTTGCCAAGGTCAGCATTGGTCGCTCCTTTTTCTACCAAGACGCCAACCACCGCCAAACCGCCATTGGCATTTTGGTGAACAAAGTGAATCTCCAACGGATAAAACGCATTCATCACGGTGTGTTCACTAGGTACGTGGTAGTGAAATTGTAGCAATTTATAGTCCACGCCATTGACATTTAGGGTGTTTTTGTCATCTTTGGCATTAAAGACAATGGTGTGACCGTTGTTTTCAACTTCAAAATCGCTGGCGGTGTAGCTTGGGGTTAGGGTGAAGTTGCCTTGTGAGTCAGGGCGTGGCTTGACTACGGTGTCGATGTTAATGGGTGACTGCTCTACGCCCGTGCCACACAGTTTGTTCACTTCTAGGTCGCCCCATTTTTCTGGATGGGCATAGTCCCAGCCGTGGTCGTGGTTGTGATGATGGTCATGACCATGAACATGAGCGTGTTCAGGCTTGACGTTTTGGGTGGTGGTGCAAGCAGATAAGGTTAGGGCAAGTACGCTAATGGCGAGAGTAGGTTTTAACATAGCAGATCCTTATTAACAATGGGCTAAAAGGCACAAATGTACATGAGAAAAAACATTATAGTCCAAATTTTGCCTATATGTTACCCGTTTATCCCATAAAAAAGACATCTCGCAACTTAATAGTAATAAATAGAGGTAAAATGTTATTATATATCAAGTAATTATTCATTAATGATACATATCCCAACCTCCATTCCACTTATTTCAGTACCTTATTTTCAACTTGACATAAATGACTGATTTGTCAAGGGCGAATGTAATTCACCCCTACAATTCAAAAAATAATTATTAAATAATCAATAAGTTACTAGGGCATGTTGAACATTGATAACATTTTATAAAATAAGATGAGAATTTGACAATATCAATCAATTTTTGCATGAAAAATGGCTATCCGACCACTTAATCATGTAGATTTTTAAGATTTTTACAACTTAATCTCTTAAAATTAAGTGGTCGGATTGTTTTTCATAATAAAAACTTGTCTGATAGAAAACTCACAGCCTTTGTTTTTTCCTTGAAAAACGTGCGATTTTTCTTATTTTTCATTGCAAATACTAATGTTCAACACGCCCTATCTTAATTTGAGATTGGAGTAAAGAGAGTGAACCTAAATCCACTCTCTTGATGGATTAATCTGCCCAATCAGCCTTTAACAGTTTTACCTTTTAATTGCATAAAGGCTTGTTCTACACGTTCGCTGTGGTCACGGATTTTTTGTTCCACTTGGGCGAACTGTTCTTTTAGGTATTCATCAGCTTCATGCAAGCGGTTGGCAAATTCGGTGCGTTTTAGCTCCATGGATTTGGCTTTTAGGGCGTGCCATTCTTCCACAGTATTGGTAAAGGCATCGTATTCGGCACTGATTTTGTCTTTAAACAGCATGAGCTTATCATCTAAGGACAAATCCCCACCTGCAATGCGAGCTTCGGCACGTTTAAACTGCATGGTAACTTCGGCGTGCTTGATGGTTAGGTCATCGACCGTTTTTAGCTCTTTGGCAAGACCGATTTTGGATAAGCCTGCGATGAGCCATTTGGTTGGGTCGTATTGCCACCATTTAACCCCATTGCGATAGTCGTATTGGAAATAATGATGGTAGTTATGATAGCCTTCGCCCCAAGTAAAAATCGCCAAAATCGGGTTATCACGGGCGGTGTTTTCATCAGTATAAGGGCGTGTGCCGAACATGTGGCACAGCGAGTTGATAAAAAAGGTAAAATGATGGGTTAGTACCATACGCAGTAGCCCCACAATGATAAATGCCCCGAGCATGTCACCAATGATAAGCCCGACAGCACTTAGGATGATGACATTGGTCAGTAGCACCCACAGTCCATAATGCTCATGTTGGTGTACCAGTACCTTGTCTTTTTTCAGGTCAGGGATGTTTTTGTAGTCGTATTGACCGCTGGGGTATTTTTTTAACATCCACTGCATATGGCTAAACCAAAAACCACGACGTGCCGAGTAGGGGTCATCATATTCATCATCGACATGGCGGTGATGGACACGGTGCCCTGAACACCAGTCAAAGGCAGAGCTTTGTACCGCCAAGGTCGCCCCGATGAGCAAAAAATATTTGACAACGGGGTGAGTTTCATAGGATTTATGGGCAAATAAGCGATGATAGCCTGCGGTGATGGACAGTCCCGTCCACGCCATAAATAGCGAAAAGGCAATCCACAGAGCAGGACTGGTGTCATGCGTCCATAGATACCACGGCACCAAAATCAAGGCGAGCAAAGGCGTGCTGATGAGAAAAACAGCAGGCACCCAGTTGATGGGGGGATTTTCAAAATCTTGGGGGTTGTGTTTGGCAGTCATGGTGTTTTCCTGTGTTGCCTGTTTTGGTGTACTATTATACATGAATTTATCAAGGATGTGAACGCCCATGCACAAAAATTTATTAAAAATGAACATTTGTTAAGCAATAAGAAGTGATTGTTTTTTAATAATTTTTTTATCAAAATTTTGGGAATGAATGGTGTGTGGCAGGATGGATGGTTTTAAAATATTTCACAATGTTTAAAATTTTGTTATAATTGAGAAGATTTTACATTTTTGCCCACTCAGGGAATAAAGACATGAGCAGTCGTAAAGAACAGTTTGAGCACCGAGAACGGCAGATTTTGGCGACTGCTGAACAGTTGTTATTAGAATCAGGCGATTATGATTTGACCTTGGATAGTTTGGCACGCCATTTGGATTTGGCAAAGGGGACGTTGTACAAGCATTTTGTGAGTAAGGATGAGCTACTGTTGCGACTGCTCATAGAGTACGAAAAACGCTTGTATGAGATGAACGCCATTGATGATGGGGCAGGGGCGGGTGTGGCTCGTATGGTGTTACAACTGCTTTTGCGTCCACAGCGAGCGATGATGTTTCACCACCTAGAAGACAAGCTGTCATCGACCGCGTCAGGGCTAAACCGCCTGTTCGGTGAGCTGTATAAGATTCGCCGTGAACGCATGAAGCGTATTTATGAGATTGCCGAGCGGTATCTGTCTGAGCAGAACAGCACCATGGCAACCCGAGATTTTTTGGCAAGCATTTGGGCGTTGGGACAAGGCGGGGCAGGGCTGTTAAATTCTAGCTTTTATCAGCGTTATCTGGGTGACAGAGACACCTTAAAATATGCCTTTGTCGTGCAAATGCTAGACTTACCAAAACTCTACGCCCAAGACACTACCAAAGATTCTGTCAAAAATACCGGCAAAGACACTAACCAAGACATTGCGGTCAAGTCGTCGCCACAGACAGATGACGAGACGGACATCGCTCCCACCAACGATGAGCAAGCCCCTGCTATCACGCCCAAGCTGATTAAGCCATTAACACCACCTTTGGTGTGATGTTATTGGATTTATTGCCTTATTATTACATTGCATTTACCCCTGATTTTCGGTACAATCATTCATCACCAATAACCACACGACAATTAAGGATTAATGCATGCTCACCATTCTCACCGCCAACCAAAAAGGGGGCTGTGGCAAGACATCAATCAGTCTGACCCTAGCTGTCGCCTTGGCTCATGAAGGCTATAAAGTTGCCATCGCAGACGCCGACCCCCAAAAATCTGCCTTGCGTTTTTTAAAATACCGCCCCGATGACGTCACGCCCATCATGGGCATTGACTGGCGAGACAGCGACGACATTGGTGATTTGCCCAAAAATATGGACAAAGCCAAGCCCGATGTTCTCATCATCGATGCCCCAGGAGCGGTGGCAGGTGAGCGTGCCGAACGGCTTATTGGCGAGTGTGATTTGATGTTTGTGCCGGTGTTGCCGTCCTTTTTTGACATAGACAGCACCAAGCGATTTTTAAAGAACATTGCCGACATCAAGCGAATCAGAAAAGGCAAAGTGGACGTTCATCTCGTCGCTAACCGCATACGCCCACAGCTCATGGATGGGGGCGTGCCAAGCGACAAACTGTTGGCGATATTTGATGAGATAGGGCAACGTCCTTTGGCTTATATCAGTGAAAAAAGTGCCTACGCTCAGCTTGCCGATGACGCCCTAACCATCTTTGACAAGACACAAAAACCCTATCAAGATGCCAAAGGGCAATGGCAACCGATATTAGCACTCATCAAAAATAAGCTGTCAGGCAACGGTAAATGTTCGGGCATGAGTACGGACGGCAGTTGGTTTTAGATTTGCCCCAAACCTGCTCAAATCATGACTGCTAGATAATACTGATAAAATTATGACAACAAAAATCCCGCCATAAGACGGGATTTTTATAAAGCAGATGATTATACATCTTCTTCTTTGTATTGTGGTACAGGTTTTTTGAAGCCACCTGTCTTGATGCCAAGCCAGATAAAGCCCAAGAACGCCCAGAACAGACCCACACCAAAGGTTGTGCTGTCCACTTCTAGCCACATCAAGAAAATACTGATAAAGCCAATCACGGGCACAACAACATAGCTGATGATTTGTTTAGGCGTTTTAACCATCTTGTCACGCACCGCATAGCGGAAAATGACCGATAGGTTTACAAAGCTAAACGCCGTCAATGCACCAAAGCTGATTAGGTTTACCACCGTCTCCAAGCTAATAAAGCCTGCGGTCAAAGCCACACCGCCAGCAATCAGAATGTTATTGACAGGGGTCAAGAATTTGGGGCTTAGCTGACCAAAGATTTTGTTGCTAATCACACCATCACGACCCATCACATACATGAGGCGAGACACGCCAGCGTGAGCCGAGATGCCAGACGCCATCACCGTTACAATGGCAAAGCCCAACACAATCGCTTGGAACGCTGAACCACCCACCAATAGCAGGATTTCGGCTTGGGTTTCGTCCACCGCTTCAAAATACAACTCAGGGTTACTTGGCAAATAAGTCTGCATAAAATAAGCACTGACAATAAACACCGCACCTGCAATTAGGGTGGTTAAAATCATCGCTTTTGGCAAGGTGTTTTTGACGTCTTTGGTCTCTTCGGCAAGGCTAGAGATTGAGTCAAAGCCTGTGAACGAGAAACACAAAATGGTCGCACCCGTAATCAAAGCTCCTACCGAAGTCATCTCACTCCAAAACGGCTTTAAGCTCCACAGCTCATAGATGTCTTCTGGGTTGGTGTTGGCGGCGTACTGTGCCATTTGTAATTTGCTATAAATCAGGTAGGTAAAGACGGCAATCACAAGTAGCTGTACTGCCACAATCCAACTGTTAAAGTAGGCAACGGTTTTTGAGCCAAAGATATTGACCAGAGTCATCAGTCCCGTCAGACCAATCACCCACACCCAGTGGTTCACCGCAGGGAATAGGGCTTCAAGATACAGCACGGCAAGGATAATGTTTACCATGGGCGAGAGCAGATAATCCAGCCAGCTTGACCAGCCGACCATAAAGCCCATAGACGGGTTAATTGCTCTTTGTGTATAAGTGTAAGCTGAACCCGATGACGGATAGGCACGAATCATATGCCCATAGCTGATTGATGTGAGCAAAATGGCAAACAGTGCAAAAAGATAAGACATCGGCACGTGTCCACCACTATCACGGGAGACCATACCAAAAGTATCAAGCAAAGTCATCGGCTGAATGTAAGCCAAACCAATGATGATGACGTGCCATAGACCAAGATTTCGCCGCAATTTTGCAGCTTGGGTAGTAACAGGTGTGCTCAACGTAGAGTCCTCCAAAAAGCGTGCGTAAACGCAAAACTTCAGAAAAGGCGTTGGGGGTGCTAATACTGTTATCAAACGTACTTTTGGCAGATAAAATCTGTTAGCGGGCGTGTTTGAGATTTGATTAAGCTATCAACTCCGAGTTAAAAAATGATTGACCGAAATGGCAATCTCTTTACAAATTTTTACAGACGTAAAAAAACGGCTAATTTTACCCCAAAAATTGACCCATGCCAATGCGTTTTTAAAAATTTCATCTATATTTAACAAGATTTTTGTAACATTGATGGGTTTTTAATCAAAAAAAATCCACATAAAAAGTAAGTCTTTATTTCTAAAATATGTCTAAGTTGTAAATAGTGTTATCAAGCACGCCCTAGGTAAGCGGTTTTGGCATGATAAATTTTTCATGATTTGACAGAATATCGTAGGGGCAAATTGCAATTTTCCCTATCTGATTTTAAAACAACAATTTACCAAACGTTTTAAGCCTTTGTCAATACATAACCAATCTTTACAATCTACCATGCTCGGTAAGCAGTGCCATAAACTCATCTTCGCCCACCACACGCACGCCAAGCTCATTTGCCTTATCTAGTTTAGAGCCTGCCCTCTCGCCTGCCAGTAGTACGCTCGTTTTGGCGGATACTGACCCTGAGACTTTCGCCCCCAGCGCCTGCAAGTGGGCTTTGGCTTCGTCTCGCCCCATCGTCCCAAGCGTGCCTGTTACCACCCAAGTTTGTCCATCAAGGGGGGCATTTGCTGTATCCTTAACCACCGCTTGCCAATGCACGCCCAACGCTACCAAATCATTAACCACCGCCATGTTATGCTCGGCACGGAAAAACTCATGGATATTTTTGGCGGTAATCTCGCCAATGTCCACCACCTTTAACAGCTCGTCCACGCTTGCCGATTGTAATTTGTCAAGCTCGCCAAAATGCTCGGCTAAGTTTAGTGCCGTACTCTCGCCCACCCCACGAATGCCTAAGGCAAAGATAAAGCGTGGCAGGGTTGTGTTTTTGGATTTATCAATGGCGGATAACATATTGGCAACCGACTTTTCGCCCAAGCCTTCTAGGTTTTGTAAAATCTCCACCTTATCCGCCAAACGATAAATGTCCGCCACCGTTTTAATGAGTCCCATGTCAAAAAACTTAATGAGCCACTGCGAACCCAAACCGTCAATGTCCATGGCTTTTCGTGAAACAAAATGTATCAGAGCTTCTTGGGCTTGGGCGGTGCAAACAAGTCCGCCTGTACAACGCGCCAAAGCTTCGCCGTCTGGTAGCACCACGGGCGAATCACAGACAGGGCAAGCGGTCGGCAAATGTATCGCACGCACGTTGTCATCACGCAAATCACTCATCACGCCTGAGACTTTGGGAATCACGTCCCCCGCCCTGTGAATGCTCACAATGTCGCCTATCATGACCCCAAGACGTCCAATCTCGCCAAAGTTGTGCAAGGTAACGTTGCTCACGGTAACACCCCCAACATTGACAGGGTCAAGTTTGCCCACAGGGGTAAGCTGTCCTGTCCGTCCCACTTGCCATTCTACGTCCAAAAGGCGTGTTGTGGCGGTGGTGGCAGGGAATTTGTAAGCGGTTGCCCAGCGTGGTTCACGACTTAAAAAACCCAAATCATTTTGCAAGAGGAGTGAATTTACTTTGACCACCATGCCGTCAATCTCAAAGGGTAACTCATCTCGCCCTGCTATGGTCGCTTGATAAAAGTCATCAATATCTTGTAAATTTGCCACAACTTTAAAGGGCGATACATCAAACCCTTGCGACTGCAAAAAACGCATCGCCCCGCTTTGGGTCGTGATGTCATCGGGCAAGCCTTGATTGACCGAATAACCATAAAACGCCAATGGACGGGCTTTGGCAATGGCAGGATTTAGCTGACGCAATGACCCTGCGGAGGCATTTCTGGGGTTGGCGAATGTTTTCTCGCCACGCTTTTGGCTTTCATTGTTTAATTTTAAAAATCCTGCTTTTGGCATTAACACTTCGCCACGCACTTCTAACAGCTCAATATCCCTACAATCATCAAGCACAAGCGGTAAGTTACGAATGGTGCGGACGTTGTGCGTGATGTCTTCGCCCACCCGTCCGTTCCCACGAGTTACCGCTTGGCTAAATACACCATGAACATACTTTAAAGACACCGCCAAACCGTCCAGTTTAAGCTCCATTTCAAATTCGGGATTTTGGTTTTTGCCATCCAAACGGTCATTGACACGGCGGACAAAATTTGCCATGTCATCGGCATTAAATACATTCCCAAGCGACAACATGGGCAAATCGTGCGTGATTTGGGTAAAAAACGGCAAGGGCGTATCGCCCACATTATCAGTCGGGCTGTCAGGTTGTTTTAGTGTGGGAAAATCATTTTCTAGCTCAATCAACTTGGCACGCAAACTGTCATATTCGCCGTCTGTAATGGTTGGGTTGTCTAGCACATAATAGGCGTGGTTATGGCGTTTTAGGGCGGTGATAAGCTTACGCATTTGGGCGATAATCGCTGTATCGTCATTGGCAGGTGTATTGGCAGATAAGTTAGCAGAAGTAAATAAATCAGTCATGGTGTATTTAGGATTTTAATTGAATAATTTAAAAATAGGTAAATTTTAACGTTTAAAAAACCGCCCTATCAAAGACGGCTTTTCAATCATGGTTGATTAACGGTAATCAGCAACTTTGGCACGCAGTTTTGCCAAATACGCCCCGTCTAAGATATAGCCTTCATCATCATGCACATCGGCATTGATGTCTTTGGCTATCATCTGAGCGACCGACACCATGCTGTCAAAACCACGCAAGGCATGGGGGTGTGGCAAAGACAAGAACAACGATAATGCACTAAAATGACTGTCGGTCAAGATGTTCAAATCAAAGCCTTCCACCGAACCATCATAACCCACGCCCAGCATACTAAACCACAGCTTGCCCGTGCCGTCTTCACGCTCATAGCGGTGATACATGTTCATCACGCCATATTTTAGCCCATAGGCTCTAACGATATCAAGCACCGCCCTGCCTGAGAGTCCATTGTATTGGTCTTTGGGGGTGATGACGACCGTGACTGTCTCTTGGGCGTTGAGCAAGGGGTCGTTGTCTTGGTCAAAGGCTTGCTGTTCTTCGAGATGACGGTCAAGCACAGGCGAGTTTTGGACAAAGTCACTTGACGGCTCGGTAAACCGCTCTTTTTTAATGGGTTCATCGGCTAGTATGTCGGCATCATCATCTTGGGGAGTGTTATGAGCATTAGGGTCTTGGCTTGCGACCATGGCAAGGCTTGACAGGGCGTCCGCTTTGGTCTCATCAGCCAGCTCTCGCCCTGATTTGACAGGCTCGGCACTGACCGTCTCATCTTGGCTCTGTGTCCCCACCGATAATGCCGACTGCCCCCTCTCATCTCGGGGCAAAATCGGCAAGCCGTCCTTGTACGCCAATGTCTTGGTATCGCCTTCAAAATCCTTGGCAAGCATACTGCGGATAATCAGCCATAGCCCCAGCAAAATGACCAATACAACGACTATCGTCAAAAAAGTACTCATAGCACCAAATCCCAAAAAATCTTTTTCAAATAAATTTTGTTAGTTTATCACGCCTGCTTGATTTAGTCATCTACTTTGGCGGCAAAATTTTGGCATTTGGGCATAAAATTGGCATAGCAAAGCACACTCACAAATACCGCCCTACCATGTTCGCCATGAGCTTGATATGTAACTCATCGGTATTTAGGGCAGGGATATATTCATACGACTTACCGCCAGCATTTATAAAGTTATCACGGTTCTCTACCGCCAGCTCTTCTAAGGTCTCCAAGCAATCAGCAGAAAAAGCAGGGCTTAGCACTTGCACTGATACACCTTGATTACCCCATTCGGTCAGAAGCTCATCGGTGTAGGGTTTTAGCCATTCCTGAGCCCCAAAACGGGATTGGAAACTTATCGCCCATTCGTGTGTGCCAAGTCCTAGCTCGCTTGCGACTAGCACTGCTGTTTTGCGACATTCATCGGCATAAGGGTCGCCTTTGTCAGCATAAGGCTTAGGAATGCCGTGAAAACTCATGAGTAGCCTGTCAGCTCGCCCATGCTGTGCCCAAAACTTACGAATACTATCCGCCAACGCCTGTATATATAACGGGTGGTCGTGATAATCTCTGGTAAACTGCACGGCGGGCATATTACGCTTTTTCATGCAATACTCTGCCACTTTATCAAACACCGCCCCTGTGGTGGTGGCAGAGTACTGCGGATACAACGAAAAGACGATAAAGTCATCATAGCCTTTATCTTGTAAATCCGCCATGACCGCCTTGATGTTAGGATTGCCATAAGTAGTCGCAGGAAAAACAGGGATGTTTTTGCCCTGCTTGGCAAGGTGGTCTTCAAGCAGGCTTGCTTGCTGTTTTAAAATCGCTAGCAGGGGTGAGCCGTCTTTTGTCCATACGCTTTGATACGCATGAGCGACACGTTTGGGACGGGTGGTTAATACAAACAGATTAAGGATAATTTGCCAAATAAAGGGTGGAATCTCAATCACCCGAGTATCGGACAAAAACTCACGCAAATAACGGCGAACGCCCTGTGGGGTGGGTTCGTCAGGCGTGCCTAGATTGACAAGGATAATGGCGGTTTTCATGAATGTGTATCATTTAAAAATTTGGCTTAGTGTAACATTTTTTGGTAAAATTGCGAGAATTATTTGATAAATTTTATCATTGGGAAATTTAATGAAATTTTAATCATCTTTGGATAATCTCATAAACCCCCAATCATTCATTTTTATCAATCACATGACCCCATTTGGCATCATAATCCGCTTTTTGCAATTTATAAATTTCAAATACACACAGCTCATCACAGCCATTATCACAGCATTCATAATCTTCGGGCGGTTCGGGTGGGGGTGGAATGTCGTTTGGGATTTTAGGTGCTGATGAATGGTCGCTCATAAGGGTCTCTGCGGTTTTGGATGGATGATTTTTGGATAAATGATTTTTGATAATTATTTTGATAAATGGTATTATACCCCCTAATTAAGCCTTTTTAAACTTTTTAAACAAATAAAAGCCACATCATGAACACCCAAACCGCCCTAACCCATGCCCTAACCGCCCTGCACCCCACGCACCTGACCTTAGATAACGAAAGTTATATGCACGCAGGGTACTTTGACGGCAAAGAGAGTCATTTTAAACTCATCATCGTCAGTGATGAATTTGTCGGCAAACGTCTGGCGTCTCGTCATCAGCTTGTCTATGGTTTGGTCAATCCCTATCTGACCACACAAGGCGGTACGGTACATGCCCTTGCCATTCACGCCTACACGCCTGATGAATGGGCAAGCCTATCATCTGCCCCAAACAGTCCCAACTGTGCCGGACAAAATAAATAACCCAACCTTTACACTTTACACACCCCTTCTAAATAGGTATTTTTATGAAAAAAGCACTCATCTCATTGGCGGTTGTCGCTGTCGCTCTCACAGGCTGTGCCACCACCAACATCGCCCCCCAATACGTCAATCCTGCCAATTATCAAGGCTATGATTGCACCGTCCTACAAAGCGAAGTGGCTCGCATTAGCCAAACCGCCAAAGCAACCGAAAACCAAAACATCGGACTGTCCGCCACAGGTATCGGCATTGGTCTTGCTGGCGGTCGTGGCGGTATCTATCCGTCCATTAGCGTGGGGGCAGGGCTTGGCAGTGGGGCAAGACAAGCCAAAACCAACACCCTAGCCAAACTCTATGGCGAGCATGATGCGATGATTGTCGCCGCCCGCCAAAAGGGCTGTGCTTTTGCTCAAAATGTCAAGATTTATGGCGAGTAATCAGAGCGTACCTGCCTTTTATATTTGCAATAAAAAACAAGATTTGGTCATGTAGTTTATTTCTACAATATTTCTAAAATTTACATTATGTGATAAAGGCTCAACACGCTCTAGTTAAAAAGGACTTGCCATGCCCCACGCAAACGCCCCCAACACCCAAAACCTATTTTCCATGATAGGCCTGGTCATCGGCTGTGTGCTGTTTGGGCTTGGCAGTCTGATTGTCGCCCATGTGGATGGCGTGGGGGCGTATGCCATGGCGTTTTGGCGACTTAGCGTGTCGGCTGTGATATTTTTATCGCTTGCCCTGATATTTCGCCAGCCGTTTCCTAGTTCACGCCGTGCGATGGTTTTGGCACTCATCTCAGGCGGTGCATTGGGGCTTGATTTGGGGCTGTGGCATGAGAGTATCTATGCTGTAGGGCCGGGCATTTCTACTTTATTAAATAGTTTGCAGATTTTCTTTTTGGCGTTCATCGCCTTTCTTTGGTTTGGCGAAAAACAGACCAAATTACAACTGTTTAGCTTAGTGCTTGCGTCCATTGGCGTGGCACTCATCGCAAGCCCTGAGTTTGCCCACAACTCGTCCGCTTTGTGGGGTTTTGTGTCGGGTATTTTGTCGGGGGCGTTTTTGGCGGTGTCCATGTCCTTTGTCAGACGCACGCACGAAGTGGCGGAAGTGGCGATTTTTCCGATGATGACGCTCGTGGGGGTGGGTGGGGCGTTGGCATTATTGCCACTCATGTTGATGTTTAATCAAGGTCAAATCCTGCCCGCCACGCTTTCCGAATGGGGCTGGATTTTGGTCTATGGGGCGGTCATGCAATGTATGGCATGGGGGCTGATTGCGTATAGCATTCCCAAAATCGCTTTGTCGCTCACAGGGCTTTTGCTCCTAACCGAGCCTGTCGCCACGCTACTCATTGATTATTTTTGGTTGCATAAGCCGATTAACGCCATGCAATGGGGTGGGGCGTTTTTGGTGATGTTTGCCATTTATTTGGGGTCGCTTAGGGTCAAATCTCATTGATTTGGCGTGGCGAGGGCTTGCAAACGTCCTTGTCTGAGTTGTAAAACCCTGTCAGCACACCCAAAAAATCTGTCATCATGGCTGATGACGATGAGTGTTTTTCCCATGCGTTTCATGATGGGGATGAGCTGTTCATAAAATACAGTGCGATAATGGGGGTCTTGGTCGGCAGCCCATTCATCTAAGAGCAAAATGGGTTTGTCATCGGTGATGGCAAGGAGCAGTGCCACTCGCTTTTTTTGACCTGTGGACAGCTCGGTGTTGGTGATGATGTGGTTGTCAATGATGAGTTTGTGCTTCATTTGCAACAAATCAAGCCACGTATCAATCAACGCCTCATCACTGCTTAAAATTTTATCAAACAAATAAAAATCCCCAAAAATCCCCGCAAATTGAGCTTGATATTGTGTACGGTTGTCATCGGTGATGACGGTATCGTCAAGTTTGATGAAGCCTAAATTGGGCTGATACAGCCCTGTGATGAGCTTGGCGAGGGTGGATTTGCCAGAGCCGTTATCGCCCACCAAAAACACCACTTCACCTTGATGGAGTGTTAAGTTGATGTCATGTAGGGCAAAGGATTGGTTGTCGTATTGATAACTGACGTTGTGCAAAGTGAGCGTTTGCCACGCACGAGGACGGAGGGTTTTGTGTTTGTCGAATGTTTGCGTGGCAAGGTGAAGTTCGTGGATTTTTTTGAGGGCGACTTTGGCGGTTTGGTAGACAGGGTAAGCCCCCACTGCTTTGAGTAGGGGTGTTTGTATAAACAGTACGGTCAGGGCAAAGGTGGTTGCCACTGATTTATCCGCCAAATCACCAATGCCAGCGAGCACCAAAATCAACCCAACCCCTGCAAACATCATGATGTTTGACCAATTGACCGCTGACAAATGGTAGGTGTCAGCTTTGATGATGGTTTGGCGATAGTCGCTTGCGTGCGTGTCAAAGGTGTTAAAAAAATCGCAGGCACGTTCGTGGTTGAAATCAAGCTCCTTTTTGCCGTGAATGGCGGTTTGGTAATTTTGGTAGAGTTTGTCGCCGATTTGTCGTAATTTATCCAAAAAATGATAAACACGATTGACCAAGACCACACTCGCCCAAACCACCGCCACGCTCCACAGCCCAATCACCACAAAGAGTGGCAAGGACAAATACGCCAAATAAACGCCAGCACCGCCCACCAAGATGATGCCGTACACAAGCTCTGGCAGACGCACAAAAGCGATGTTGAGCGTCTGAATGTCCTCAGACAGACTGGCAAGCAGGCGACTGCTACCTGTTTTTTCCAAATCAGCAAAAGGCGTGGTTAAAATTCGCCCCACCAAATCTGTTCTTAGGCGATATACAAACTGATGACCCAGATAAGTCATGAAAAATTGTGCAGTAAAAGTCATGACGAGCAATATCCCAATCAACCCCAAAAACTGCACCAAACTTCCCCAATCAAGGTGTTGCTGACTCAGTAGGTGCGTGTTGATAAACATGAGTACGCTCACATTGACCAGCATGCTCATGAGAGTCAATAGCAGGGTCAGGGCGAGTAGTTTGGGGTTGTGGCGAAAAATCAGGGCAATTGGATTGGTTGTCATGGCAAACTTTGGACTTTAGGTGATTTGAAAGTTGATAAAAAAGGGCGAACAACTCGCCCTTTTGTGGTGTTTTGATTAAAATTTAAAACTCACAGAGGCTTTGACGGTGCGTGGGTCGCCTGCCACCAAATAGCCTTGTCCAGGATAACCGCCCACCGATGCCCAGTGTTTTTTGTCGGTAACATTATCCACGCCAACACGCAGTGTAACAGGGGTTGCTCCAACTGAGGTGGCGTATCTTGCTCCAAGATTGAGCAGGGCATAATCAGGCACTTTTAGGGAGTTGTCCGCTTTGGCGTAGCGTGAGCCTGTGTAAGACAAATCACCTGTGAGCGTCAAGCCTTCTAGGGCGTTTACGTCATATTCCATGCCGATGTTTGAGCGGATTTTAGCAGTACCGATGACTTGTTTGCCATCAAAAGCATCGCCAGTGTTTTTCTGTTTGGCATCTAGCAGTGCCACGCCTGTCATCAGACGTAGGTTGTCGGTAGGACGACCAAAGACAAAAACTTCCAAACCTTGATGAACGTTATCGCCTTTGGTGGTGGCACTGCCATTGGCGAGGGAGGCACGAGGCTCTTTGATTTGGAAGGCGGTGAGGCTTGCCCCAAGATTGCCATCGTCATACTTGACACCGATTTCGCTTTGTTTGGAAACGTAGGGTTTGAGCATGAGGTGGTTTTGGTTGATGCTGACTTGTTTGCCTGCGGTGAGTTTTTCGCTGTAATTACCAAATGCCGACCAGTTGCCAAAACGGTAGTTGATACCAGCGACAGGTGAGAGCGTTTTGTCTTTGTAAAAGGTGTTCCAAGTTACGTCTTGGCTGTCAATCTCTTGGTAACGACCGCCCAACGTGAGTTGGAGGTTGTCATCAAGCACGCCCAGTGTGTTTACCAAAGCGACACTGTTTAGGGTAGTTTTGGCGGTCAAAGCAGGGTTGTCCAAAGAGCCTGTGGGTGTTGCCCATTTTGAGGCTGACCAGCTTGGCATGTCAGCAAAGGTGGGGTTGTGTAGATTGCTGTTGTTTGCCCCTGCAAAGTTGTTCCACGAAGAGGGATAATCAGCGATGAAATGGTTTTTTTCTTTGGCTTGATAAGTGTTGGCGACCATGCCCCAGCGATGAGTGATGTTGCCTGTTTCAAAAAAGCCTTTTAAACCAACCTCGCCTGTATGAATGTCGTCTTGGCGTTTGTTTTTGGTGAGGGTGTAATAACCATCGCCTGTGTTGCCATCTGTCACGTAAAAGAACCCACCGCCTAATACGTTGCTTTCTTTGCCTTGACGGACGCCATATGCTCCATAAGCGGTCAGGTTGTCGGTAATGTCATATTCGCCACGCACCGTCCCAAACATATCTTTGGATTGGGTGTTTGCCCATGTCTGAGACCAGTTGGTTTTGCCGTTGGGGGCGGTAGGGGTGGCGGTAACAGCATTGACGTCCACACTGCTACGTTTGGCGGTGTCTGTCAAATCTTGATAACCGACATCGGCAGACAAACGGAATTTGTCGCCACGATAATCCGCTCCCACCGAGATGAGGCTGACTTCTTTTTCTTCGTTTTTAATCGCACCATCGCCTTTGGTGTACGATAGGTTGGTGCGTACGCCCAGTTTGTTGTCCAAAAAGCGTTGTCCTACGTCAGCAGATACTTTGGCTCTGCCATCACCTTCATAACCAACGCTCACTTCACGCAAAGGCTGGCTGGTGGCTCGTTTGGGCAATAGGGTAATTGTGCCACCAGTGTTTGCCCCACCTGGTGAAATACCATTTAGGGCGGTGCTTGCCCCACGCTGAATTTCCACACGTTCAAACAACTCGCTTGAAGTGTATTGGCGTGGCAAAATGCCATACAAGCCGTTGTACATGGTGTCGTCAGAATAAGTGACAAAGCCACGCATGACGTAGGCTTCTTGGAAGTTACCAAATCCACGAGCAACGGTTACGGTTGGGTCTTTTTTAAGGACATCGCCTACGCCATCGGCTTGGGTGTTTTTGATGAATTGTTGGGTGTAGGCGGTAGTAGAAAATGGCGTGTCCATGTAGTGTTTGTTGCCCAAAATGCCAACACGGCTACCTGATGCCACTTGCCCACCTGCATAACTGCGTGCCAAACCTGCTTGGCTGGCGTCAGCACTGACGTCAATCACCATCGCTTCGAGCTGGACGTGAGGGGTTTGGTCGTTGGCAAATGCAGTGATACTAAACGCACTCAAACCTGCCACAGACATACATATAAAAAGGGTGGAATAACGCATGTGAATCCTTAAAAAATGGGGTGGCTAATTCTACATATAATGTGATTAAAAAGCAATATAAAGCCACGATTGTTGCAAAATAAATTTCATCAAATCAATCAAATCCATAACCATAATGTATTTGTGATTAAGTATTTGATAATGTTTTAAAAATTTGATTTTTGGCATTTGGGTTGGTGATTTATTTTGTGGCGTTTTGAATGATGATGGATATATTGGTTTTGCTTATTTTTTACGTAATGTCAAATAAACAAAATACCCTGCCCCCACAATTGCCGACAATGTGCCTGCAGGTATTTCATAAGGGAAAATCACATAACGCCCCACATAATCTGCCACCACCAGTAACATCGCCCCTAGCAGTGCTGACAGGCGTAACTGGGCGGTCAAGGTGGTAGCCCCCATTGATATGGCAAGATGTGGCACAACCAACCCCACAAAGCTCAAAGGTCCCATCGCCAATGTCGCAATCGCTGACAGTATGGCAATGATAAAAAGTAACAATCCATAAAAAAATCTCACCGACACGCCACGCCCACGAGCAACCTCATCGCCCAAACTGATGAGCTGTACGGTTTTTGACAACATGAGTGTGATGATCACAGACATCATCAGACACACGCACAGCATCATCGCTGTGCCCAGATTGAGATGATAAGTACTGCCAGACAGCCACGTTAGGATGGTTTGTAAGCGAGGGTCGCCACTCAGGCGTAACAGCGTCATGACGCCTGTGGTGAGTGCAGAGATGGCAACTCCCACAAGTAGTAAGTGTCCATGAGATAGCCGAGATGACAGCCACAAAATCACCCCAAGCACCGCCAATGCCCCAAGCACACCTCCTGCGATGATGAAGGTGTTTGAATGTGCCAAACCAAGCCATGAGCCGATGACAAAAAAGGCAACCACTCCCAACGCAGACCCACCGCTGACACCGAGCACTTCTGGGCTTGCCATCGGATTTTGGGTGAGGCGTTGCAGTAGAGTGCCTGCGATGGCGAGCATGGCACCGACAGACAACGCACCCAAAGTGCGAGATAGGCGAAATTCACCAATGAGTGCCATGTCTGCATTAAACCCAAATCCCAAAGCGTGTGGTGTGATGATCAAAGCTATGATGGTGATGACGACCAAGAGGGCTAAGTACGCCAAAACGTTAATGGGTTTTCTTTTGGGAATACTGATGGGGGCGTCATCGTTGATGTGCTGATTTTTTTGTTTTAAAATCAAGTAAATAATGATGGGAGCACCCAAAATACCACTCATCGCACCTGCAGGAATGATGAGGCTGAATTTGGCTGACAACAAGGTTGAGACGTTGCTGGTAAGCCACAAAAGCAGTCCACCTGCCACAAAGCCTACTGCCAGTCTGCGTCCCACATGATGAATGGACAGTGCGTTGGCAAGCGTTGCTCCAGCCAGCCCTGCAAAGCTAAGCACGCCCAGCTGACTGACGACCGTTGCCACCATGATGGCAACCAACATCACGCTGATGAGGCGGATTTTTTGGACGGACACGCCCAGACTTTTGGCGGTGCTATCATCCAAACCCATGAGTGTCAAAGGTTTGATGAGTGGCATCAGAGCCAGTGATGAAGCAACGGCAATGATGCCAAGATGGTATGTCGTATCCAGACTGCTTTGGGTAAGAATGCCACCACTCCACATCATTACGCCCAGACTCATTTCTGAAAAAAAGATGAGCAGTAGATTGGCAATCGCATACAAAAGAATGTTAATCATTAAGCCACTGAGCATGAGCGTGATTGGATTGAAATTTGACCGCAACGACAGCAAAAATGTCGCCCCAATGCTGAGCAGTGCCCCCATCATCGCCACCCAAAAACTGCCATATAACCCCAAATTTGGCAAAAACAACGCCACAAGCATCATGGTCATGTTCGCTCCACTACCGACAGCAAGGGTGGTGTCGGAGGCTAGGGTGTTGCCGATGATTTGTTGTAAAAGCAAACTGGCAACGGACAAAATGCCTCCTGCCAACAGAGCAACCATCATGGTGGCGATGATTTCGTATTGTTTGGCAAGTTGTATCAAGGGGGTGTCATGGGCAAACAGTTCGTGTACAGGATATGCCCACTGCGTGCTGACGAGTGCCACACTGCTGATGACAACCAATGCCCCAAGCATGCCAAGCACTGCTGATTTATGAATCATGGCGTACCCCCATAACGGTGGCTTGTGATAGGGCATGACTAAGATTCACCAAACTTGGCACGCCTCCAGAAATCCACACAGGTGGCAAAACCATCATACAGCGATTTTGACCAAACCCCATGTTTTGCCACAGAATGTTTTTGTTAAGTTCGTGTTCGAGCATTTGGCTGAATGGGCGGATGATGACCAAACAGACATCGGGTGGTAGCTGTACCAAATCTCCCAAATTTTGGTTGGCAAAACCCCATGCGTTGCCCTGCGTGGGGGCGTGCAGTGTCAAACCCATCTCTTTGACCGCCACATAAAACAGGCTATTTTTGGTGTACAATCGGTAGTTTTGGGCGTTGGCAAACTGAACGATGGCAAGGGTGTGGATGGTTGGGTTTTTTTGGCGAAACAAAGCACCGTGATGAACGATGTCAGTTTTGCTGTGTTTTAGGTATTGTGCTGCTTGTGTTTGTTTGCCAATGAGTTTGCCAATTTGATGGGTGTAGCTTTCAAAATTTTCCCAGTTTGCTGTCTCATCCAGTGTGAGTGAGACTTCTTGGTGGGGGATATTTTTGTACAAAGGGCGTAGATGTTGATAAAAAGCATTATCAATAATCAAATCACCATCAAGCTGAGCAAACAGCTCGGCATTGGGCGAAAATCTGAGCCCCACATCGACCACGTTGCGAGGAATGGTAGGCGTGCTTGCCCAATCAGCGTAGCTGTTGATGTCGCCTGTGGCGATGGGCGGATGTTCTAAGGCGATGAGAGTTTGAGCAATGCTCCAGTCAGGCGTGATGACTTTTGGGCTGACGTTTTGGGTGTTTGGGGAGCTTTGGTTGGTAGGGCTTTGTGTGCAAGATGACAGCAGGAGTACGGACAACGCACCAAGCACCAATAATATAGGGTGGATTGTTTTCATACCACCGCCATATTTCGTGCGTGGATGGGGTGCTTGACCACGTGCAGTTTGATGCCAAAAATGTCTTCCAAAACATCCGTCTGCATGATGTCATTGACCGCACCTGTATGGCAGATTTTGCCATGTTTTAGAGCAATGAACTCATCACAAAACCCTGCCGCCAGATTTAAATCATGAATGATAATCACCACACCCAAATTCATGGTGTCAGCTAGCGTGCGAATCAGTTTTAGCACTTCCACTTGATACAAAACATCGAGTGCTGCCAACGGTTCATCAAGGAGCAGATATTGACTTTGCTGAGCAAGACACATGGCAAGCCACGCTCTGGCACGTTCTCCGCCAGAGAGGGTGGCAACGCTTTGGGATTTTTTGTGGGACAGATGCGTTTGGTTTAGGCAGTCAGCCACGATTTGAGCGTCAGATTGACTGGGTTTTTGCAAAAATCCTTGATAAGGGTATCTACCAAGCATGACCAGCTCTTCGACAGTAAATGTGGGAGCTAGGGGTAGTTTTTGGGGTAAATAAGCGATGTGGCGAGCGAGTGTTTTGGCACTCATTTGGTGCAGTGGTGTGTTGCTGAGCGTGATTGAGCCTGTGCTAGGTTTTTGTTCGCCTGCCAACAGTTTGATGAGGGTGGATTTGCCAGAACCGTTGTGCCCAATCAAGCCATAGACTTTGCCCGTTTGAAGGGTAAAATTGATGTCATGGAGTAGGGTTTTGTCGCCGATACGAACGCAGACATTGGTTGCATGAATTTGAAAAGTGTTTGTCATGGAGGGTTATCAAAAAATAAGCCACCCATTATATCACAAAATTGGTTAATTTAAAATGAGAATTATTAGAATTTTGGGTTTTGGTTTAAAAGTATGCTCAAAAGGAAAATCGTTTGTAGCGAGCTTGTCGAATCACTACTATTTTCCTACCCTTCGACAAGCTCAGGACGAACGGAAAATCTCATCAGCATACTTTTTGAGTGACTACTGATTATTTTACCGTTGCCTGTATCAGCTTTTCGGCACTGGCAAGGGTATTTGCCACATCAGACGGCTGTATTTGACTGCCTTTAATCAGCTCATTGGCAGGGGTGTAAATGACTTGCACTTGACCGTTGATTTCGGTAACGAGTACTTTTAGGGGTAGGCTTAGAGCAAAAGCGGGGTCTTTTTGCATGAGTGGCGTGCCTGCTTTGGGATTGCCGTAGATAAGGACGGTGGCAGGTTGCATATCCATGCCAACTTCTTGGGCAGATTTGGCGTGGTCAATGACGGCAAATACGGTCATGCCTTTGCTTTCAATGGTGGATTTGAGACGATGAACGGTGGTATCAAAATCATAAGAGCTGATTAGGGTGGCGTGAGTCATGGCGGTGGCTTTTGTGGGTTCGTGAACAGGATTGGTGGTGGCACATGCACTAAGCGATAAGGCTAGGGCGAGCAGGGGTAGGGCGAATATTTTCATGATAATTTCCTAAAAATAAAAATATCCTAACACTAAATGAGATGAAAAGAAAGCCAAAAATTTTAGTAAAATTTTAAAAAAATACTTGCAAATGCCAAAAATATGTATATAATAGCAGTCCTTAACACCCTTAGGCGACTGGCTCAATTGGTAGAGCAGCGGACTCCAAATCCGCAGGTTGGGGGTTCGAGTCCCTCGTCGCCTGCCATCTTTTTATTTCCCCTTTTTTTAATCATCACTTCCTTATTTTAAGGAAATCTTTTGCATGAGCGACAATAAGAATAATCCCCAAAACGACACCAAAAGCGATTTAGAAACTCGCTTGGCAGACGCCAAAGCCACTGCCGAGAGTCTGCTAAATAAACGCAAAGCCGTTGTCGTCTCCGAAGAAAATGTCGTTGATGTGGCAACCACTCGCTCTGGCGTGGATATCGTGCTGTGGCTCATCGCCATTGTCGCTTTGATTAGCTCTACACTCATTTCTACCTATTTGCCACGTTATTGGGCACCTGCCACTGAGTCAATCACTCAGCTACTTATCACAGCAGGACTGGTGCTGTTAGCGGTGATTTGCCTTGCTTTTACCCATCAAGGGCGAGCCTTTAAGGTGCTGTTAAAAGACGCCGGCATTGAGCTTCGCCGTGTGACATGGCCGACCAAAAACGAGACCTTTAAATACACATGGCAGGTCATTGTGGTGATGATTATCGTGGGTTTTATCGTATGGCTACTGGATAATTTATTTAATTATCTGCTTGGGTTTATTTTGCATTAATCTTATCTCTTAATCGGCTTATATCATTAGGAAAATCATCATGCGTTGGTATATCATTCAAGCATTTTCAGGTTATGAAAAACAAGTTCAACGTGCCTTAATTGAACGTATCAAAAGAAGTGAGCTGTCTGAGTATTTCGGTGATGTGCTTGTGCCGACCGAAGAAGTGATCGAGATGCGTGATGGCAAAAAACGCACTGTTGAGCATAAACTATTCCCGGGCTATGTACTCATTGAGATGGAAATGCGTGAAGATACATGGCACGTGGTCAAAGACTGCCCGAACATCTCAGGCTTTATCGGTGGTACCAAAGACCAACCAGCCCCCATCACCAAGGTCGAAGCCGACCGCATTCTAAACCGTATCAATAAAGGTGCAGACGCTCCAAGACCCAAGACCATGTTTGAGCCAGGTGAAGAAGTGCTTATCATTGACGGGCCTTTTGCCGACTTTAAAGGCATGGTCAAAAAAGTGGATTATGAAAAATCCAAACTGTCTTTGACGGTCAGCGTGTTTAGTCGTCCAACAGACGTTGAGATTGAATTTGCAAAAGTTGAAAAAACAGTTTAATTTTTTATAAAAACCTGTTATAATAGTCTTTTAGCTCTGGACAGATGTTCGGAGCTTTTGATTGACAGACAAATCAGCACCGAGCTGATTGTCATTTAGGTGAATTTGAAAGCATTTTCAGATTTGAACATCATGGGGAGCTATTTTAGCGTTATCACCCACCATTGGAGAGTATTCTCATGGCAAAGAAGATTGATGGCTACATCAAGCTACAAGTGCCTGCCGGCAAAGCAAACCCATCACCACCTATCGGTCCTGCTTTGGGTCAAAAAGGCGTGAACATCATGGCGTTCTGTAAAGAATTTAACGCCGCTTCTGCAAACATCGAACCAGGTCTGCCAATTCCTGTGGTCATCACCGTATTTAATGACAAGTCATTTACGTTTGTGATGAAGTCACCACCTGCAGCAGTATTGCTACGTAAAGCAGCTGGCATTGCCAAAGGTTCTGCTGTTCCTAACAAAACCAAAGTTGGTACAGTAACTCGTGCTCAACTAGAAGAAATCGCTAAAACCAAAGAAGCGGATTTGACCGGTGCTGACCTAGACGCAGCGGTACGTACCATCGCTGGTACTGCTCGCTCAATGGGTCTTAATGTGGAGGGTGTGTAATGGCTAAGCTAACCAAGCGTCAAAAGCTAATTGCTGAAAAAGTAGATAGCAACAAACTATACACCATCGAAGAAGCGGTTGAGGTTCTAAACAGCCTACCTGCCTCTAAATTCAAAGAGTCTATCGACATCGCCATCAACCTAGGTGTTGACCCACGTAAATCAGACCAAGTGGTTCGTGGTGCGACCAACCTACCTGCTGGTACTGGTAAAACCAAACGTGTTGCGGTATTTGCCCAAGGTGCTGCTGCTGATGCCGCTAAAGAGGCAGGTGCGGACGTTGTTGGCTTTGAAGACCTAGCAGAGAGTATTAAAGCGGGCAACCTTGACTTTGATGTGGTCATCGCTTCTCCTGATGCAATGCGTGTTGTTGGTCAGTTGGGTACTGTATTGGGTCCACGTGGCTTAATGCCAAACCCAAAAGTTGGTACAGTCACTGCCGATGTGGCAACTGCGGTTAAAAACACCAAAGCAGGTCAGGCTCAGTATCGTGTAGACAAAGCAGGTATTATCCATGCTTCTATCGGTCAAGTGGGCTTCACTGGTGAGCAAATCGAGCAAAACGCAACTGCTCTACTAAACGACCTAAAACGTGCTAAACCAGCAACTTCTAAGGGTATTTATATCAAGAAGATTACGCTATCTAGCACCATGGGTCCTGGTCTTGCCATTGACCCAGTACCACACCGTGCCAACAAATAATCCTTGATGGATTTGGGCGAAAAATCACAAATTGCTTGCTTTTTGAGATTTTTCGCTTATAATGGTGCAATTTTATGATAAGTTACCCGCATGACTTATCATAAAAACAGATTTTTAAAAATTAGCTCAGCACAACGGGTTGTGCTGTCTAAGACCGTAGGTGTTGGTGGTTATTCTTAAACATCAGCCTAATGAATGGGTAAAATCATTCGCCTACGCAGACGGTGAAAATCTCGCCGTATATTCGGTGCAAGTCTTTATTTATATTGGCTTGTAAAATTAATTATCACTTAGTGATAAATATGGAGACAACCCATGGCACTAAATCTTCAAGACAAACAAGCAATTGTTGCTGAAGTAAATGAAGCTGCCAAAGTTGCCCTATCTGCTGTTGTTGCCGATTCTCGTGGCGTGACAGTAGGTCAGATGACCGAACTTCGTAAACAAGCTCGTGCAGCTGGCGTTGAGATGCGTATCGTACGTAACACGCTACTACGTCGTGCCTTAGAAGGTACTGACTATGCTTGCATGAATGATGTTTTCGTAGGTCCCACCTTGATTGCATTTTCAAATGAACACCCAGGTGCTGCGGCACGTCTGTTCAAAGAATTTGCCAAAGGTAATGACAAGTTCGAAATCAAAGGTGCAGCTTTTGAAGGCGAATTTATTGATGCAAAATCTATTGATAAACTCGCAACTCTACCTACTTACGACGAAGCGATTGCACGTCTGATGGGTACCATGAAAGAAGCCGCAGCGGGCAAACTGGCTCGTACACTTGCTGCTCTTCGCGACAAAATGGAAGCCGAAGCCGCTTAATCTTAGACATCGGTTATCGCTTTTATTTAATCAAACTTTTGGTATTGTTAAATAAAGATAGATTTTAAGGTTTTCCGTTCGGACTGAGCTTGTCGAAGTCTAGGAAAACCGTTATGGTTCGACAAGCTCACCACGAACGGCTTTCTAGAAAAGTATACTCAATTAACAATACCCAAACTTTTTATTCAATCTTTATTTCATAGGAATAATTGCTATGTCACTAACTAACGAACAAATCTTAGATGCTATCGCAGCTAAATCAGTTATGGAAATCGTTGAGCTTATCTCTGCGATGGAAGAAAAATTCGGTGTATCTGCTGCTGCTCTAGCTGCTGCTCCTGCTGCTGGTGGCGATGCTGGCGGTGCTGCTGAAGAAAAAGATGACTTCAACGTTGTTATCACTTCTGGTGGCGACAAGAAAGTTGCTGTTATTAAAGTAGTGCGTGAAGTTACCGGTCTAGGTCTAAAAGAAGCCAAAGACCTAGTTGAAGGTGCACCACAAACTGTTAAAGAAGGTGCTTCTAAAGCTGAAGCTGAAGAGCTTAAGAAGAAACTTGAAGAAGCTGGTGCTTCTGTTGAACTCAAATAATCTAAGTTTAACCGCTTAACTCATTTTTCTTAGATTGATAATCATCAATTTAACACAAGAAATTTGATAAAAATCCCATTTTGTTATTGCAAGATGGGGTTTTTTGCTGTATAATTGGGTATTTGACCTTTTGTGTTAGCACGGTCTTTTAAGCTGGTGTCAGCACACTTCAAAAAGGACAAACGCTCCCTATGCACAAGCCACATTTTTAAAGTTTTTGATAAGCTAAATGCGATATCGTGTTTGGCGTGTTTTTGTGTCTTTGATATTTAAAAATGTAGGGCAAAAGAGCAGTGGTTAATTTTTGAAGATTGGTAGTTTTCTGGTGCTCAATTGGAGTGCTTTTCTTAGTTTAACGTAAGGATTCTTAATGGCATATTCTTATACTGAAAAAAAACGTATTCGTAAAAGTTTTTCTCGTCTGCCTGATGTGATGGACGTGCCGTACTTGCTCGCCATTCAGGTGGATTCTTACGAGCAGTTTTTGCAAGAACACAAAAAACCTGCTGCCCGTGCCAACATCGGTTTGCAAGCAGCGTTTTCATCAATTTTTCCCATAACCAGTCATTCTGGCAATGCCGAGCTACAATACGTCGAATATTATCTGGGTGAGCCTGAGTTTGATGAGCGTGAATGTATCATGCGTGGCTCAACCTTTGCTGCTCCCCTACGTGTTAAAATTCGCCTAGTGGTCAAAGACAAAGACGCCAAAGACAAAGAAAGCAAAGCAGCAATTAAAGACATTCGTGACCAAATCGTGTACATGGGTGAGATTCCGCTCATGACCGATAATGGTACGTTCATCATTAATGGTACTGAGCGTGTGATTGTTTCACAACTTCACCGTTCACCCGGTGTGTTCTTTGACCACGACAAAGGCAAATCACATTCTAGCGGTAAGGTACTTTATAACGCCCGTATTATTCCTTATCGTGGCTCGTGGCTTGACTTTGAATTTGATGTCAAAGACTTGGTATATGCCCGTATCGACCGTCGTCGTAAATTGCTTGCGACCATCATCTTGCGTGCCATTGGCATGAATACAGCAGATATTTTGTCTACATTCTTTGAGACTGTGGATGTCTTTAAAGGCGATAACGGTTTTGAAGTTGAGCTTGTGCCTGAGCGTCTACAAGGCGAGATGGCACAGTTTGACATTGTCTCGCCTGAGGGCAAGGTCATTGTTGAGCAAGGTAAGCGTATTAACGCCCGCCGTATTAAGGAAATCCAAGCGTCTGGCATGACTAAATTGGCGGTGCCTGATGAGTATCTGTATGAGCGTATCCTTGCCGAAGACGTGATTTATCATGATGAAGTGCTTGCCCGCGCCAACAGCTTGATTGACCATGAATTGCTGGTTAAGCTGGCTGATAAGAACATCAAAGGCTTTAAAATCCTGTTCACCAATGACATCGACCACGGGGCGTATATCGCTGACACACTGCGTGCTGACACGATTACCACGCGTGAAGAGGCACTCATTGAGATTTATAAGGTCATGCGTCCAGGCGAGCCACCAACCTTGGAAACTGCCGAAAAACTGTTCGAATCGATGTTTTTTAGCCATGAGCGTTATGACTTATCAAACGTGGGTCGCATGAAGTTTAACCGTCGTTTGGGCCGTGATTTTGTAGACAGTGACAGCATTGACGTGCAACGTGAGCAGGGTGTGTTGTCCAATCAAGACATCATTGATGTCCTAAAAGAGCTGATTGAGATTCGTAACGGTCGTGGTGAGGTTGATGACATTGACCATCTAGGTAACCGTCGTATTCGTTCGGTGGGCGAGATGACCGAGAACCAGTTCCGCATTGGTTTGGCTCGTGTGGAACGTGCGGTCAAAGAGCGTCTGACCGCTGCCGAATCTGACAACCTATCACCCCAAGACTTGATTAACTCTAAGCCTGTGGCGGCGTCTATCAAAGAGTTTTTTGGTTCATCACAGCTGTCTCAGTTCATGGACCAAAACAACCCACTGTCAGAGATTACGCACAAACGTCGTGTTTCTGCCCTAGGTCCGGGTGGTTTGACTCGTGAGCGTGCAGGCTTTGAGGTGCGTGACGTACATACCACGCATTATGGTCGTGTGTGTCCGATTGAAACGCCCGAAGGCCCAAACATTGGTTTGATTAATTCATTGGCGGTATTTGCCAAGACCAATAACTTCGGCTTTTTAGAAACGCCTTACCGTCGTGTGGTGGATGGCAAAGTAACCGATGACATCGAATACATGTCCGCCATCGAAGAAGTGGGTACGGTTGTTGCCCAAGCAGACTCGCCCATGAATGAACACGGCGAGCTGACTGAAGAGATGGTGATGGTGCGTTATCATGGCGAATCGGTGCGTATGAGTCCCGATAAAGTAACGCACATGGACGTCTCGCCACGTCAGGTGGTGTCGGTGGCGGCAAGTTTGATTCCGTTTTTGGAGCATGATGACGCTAACCGTGCCTTGATGGGTTCGAACATGCAACGTCAAGCCGTACCAACTTTGCGTGCTGACAAACCACTTGTGGGTACAGGCATGGAGCGTCACGTGGCTCGTGACAGTGGCGTGTGCGTGGTTGCCAAGCGTGGTGGTGTGATTGAAGATGTTGATGCCAGTCGTATTATTGTGCGTGTCAATGAATCTGAGATGACCGCAGGTGAGGCAGGTATTGATATTTATAACCTTATCAAATACACTCGCTCCAACCAAAACACCTGTATCAACCAACGTATTATTGTCAATGCCGGCGACGTGATTGCTCGTGGCGACATCTTAGCTGATGGTCCATCTACTGACCTAGGCGAGCTTGCTTTGGGTCAAAACATGCGTGTGGCGTTCATGCCATGGAATGGTTATAACTTTGAGGACTCTATTTTGCTCTCTGAGCGAGTGGTTCAAGAAGACCGTTTCACCACGATTCATATTCAAGAGCTGACCTGTGTGGCTCGTGATACTAAGCTTGGACCAGAAGAGATTACAGGCGATATTCCAAACGTAGGCGAGGCTGCCCTATCAAATCTTGATGAAGCAGGTATCGTCTATATCGGTGCCGAGGTAGATGCAGGCGACATTTTGGTGGGTAAAGTAACACCAAAAGGCGAAAGTCAGCTGACGCCCGAAGAAAAACTGCTACGTGCCATTTTTGGTGAGAAAGCGGCGGATGTTAAAGACACGTCTTTGCGTGTGCCATCATCAACCAAGGGTACGGTCATTGACGTGCAAGTCTTTACTCGTGATGGATTAGAAAAAGACAGCCGTGCCAAGGCTATTGAAAAAGCCATGCTTGATGACTATCGCAAAGATTTAAAAGAAGAGCTGGTGATTTTTGAGGCGGCAGCACGTGGTCGTATCATCACACTGTTAGATGGCAAAAAAGTCTCAGGCGGTGCAGGCTTTAAAGCAGGCACGGTGCTGACAGGTGCTGACATGGAGAGCTTGCCCTTAGAGACTTTGCTTGACATCCAACCTGCCGAAGAAGAGATTTCTGAGCGTCTAACTCAAATTGCTGAGTATCTGACTGATAAGCAAAAAGAGATTGATGAGAAATTTGCCAAGAAAAAAGCCAAGCTAACCGCAGGCGATGACCTAGCTCATGGTGTCCAAAAAATCGTCAAGGTCTATCTGGCGGTAAAACGTCGTATCCAGCCTGGCGATAAAATGGCAGGTCGTCATGGTAACAAGGGTGTTGTTTCTCGTATCATGCCCGTTGAAGACATGCCTTATGACGAAAATGGCAATCCTGTGGACATCGTGCTAAACCCACTGGGTGTACCATCTCGTATGAACATCGGTCAGGTGTTGGAGACGCATTTGGGGATGGCGGCACGTGGTCTAGGTGATAAGATTAATGCCATGTTACGCTCGCAAGTTGCTGTTGGCGAGTTGCGTGAATTCTTGGATAAGATTTATAACCAAGTTGGTGGCGAGCAGGTGGATTTGGATAGTTTGTCCGATGAAGACATCCTAGCCATGGCTGAGAATTTGCGTGCTGGTGTGCCAATGGGTACAGCGGTCTTTGATGGTGCCAAAGAAACACAAATCAAAGAGCTGTTGGAGCTTGCAGGGCTTGATAAATCAGGTCAGCAAACGCTATATGACGGACGCACTGGCAAGAAATTTGACCGTCCTGTCACGGTTGGCTACATGTACATGCTAAAACTTAACCACTTGGTTGATGATAAGATGCATGCCCGTTCAACTGGTTCTTACTCACTGGTTACTCAGCAACCACTTGGTGGTAAAGCCCAGTTCGGTGGTCAGCGTTTCGGTGAGATGGAAGTGTGGGCGTTGGAGGCATATGGTGCAACCTACACCTTGCAAGAGATGCTGACTGTGAAGTCGGATGATGTTGAGGGTCGTACTCGCATGTATAAGAACATTGTGGACGGTGAGCAGTACATGAATCCGGGCATGCCTGAGTCGTTTAACGTACTAACCAAAGAAATTCGCTCTTTGGGTATTAACATTGACCTAAAAGAGAAAAAGTAATTGCTGTTAAGTTAGGTGCTTGTCTTTGATAAGTACCAGCTTGCGATGACATAAAACTAAGCGGAGAAGTCATTTGAAAGATTTATTAGACATCATGAAAGGCCCTGCTGATGGCGGGGTAAAAGAGTTTGACAGCATTCAAATTTCTTTGGCAAGCCCTGACACCATCAAATCATGGTCGCATGGCGAAGTCAAAAAACCCGAAACCATTAACTACCGCACCTTTAAACCTGAGCGTGACGGTCTGTTTTGTGCCAAAATCTTTGGGCCTGTCAAGGATTTTGAGTGTTTGTGTGGCAAATACAAACGTCGCAAATTTCAAGGCATCATTTGTGAAAAATGTGGCGTAGAAGTGACTGCCGCCAAAGTTCGTCGTGACCGCATGGGTCATATCGAGCTTGCTTCGCCTGTTGCCCACATTTGGTTCTTAAAATCCTTGCCAAGCCGTATCGGTCTATTGCTTGATATTACCTTGCGTGATATCGAGCGTGTGCTGTATTTTGAAAGCTACATCGTCACCGACCCTGGCATGACAGGTCTTGAAAAATACCAACTGCTGGATGATGAGCAATATTTTAATGCCTTAGAACAATACGGTGATGAGTTTATTGCCAAGATGGGTGCAGAAGCCGTTCAAGACTTGCTAAAAGATATTGATGTCGATGGCGAGATTGATGAGCTGCGTGCGACCATTCCCCAGACAGGCTCTGAGACTAAACTTAAAAAGATGTCAAAACGCTTGCAACTGTTAGAGGCGTTCCGTGATTCGGGTAACAAGCCTGAATGGATGGTGATGACAGTTTTGCCTGTATTGCCACCTGATTTGCGTCCATTGGTACCACTTGAAGGCGGACGTTTTGCCACGTCTGATTTGAACGATTTATATCGCCGTGTCATTAACCGTAATAACCGCCTAAAACGCCTGTTGGAGCTAAATGCCCCCGACATCATCGTGCGTAACGAGAAGCGTATGCTTCAAGAAGCGGTCGATGCCTTGCTTGATAACGGTCGTCGTGGACGTGCCATCACAGGTTCAAACAAGCGTCCATTAAAATCGCTTGCAGACATGATTAAAGGTAAGCAAGGTCGTTTCCGTCAAAACCTTTTGGGTAAGCGTGTGGACTATTCAGGTCGTTCGGTGATTGTGGTAGGTCCAACCCTACGTCTGCACCAATGCGGTCTGCCTAAGAAAATGGCATTGGAGCTATTTAAGCCGTTTACTTACGCCAAATTATTGCAAAACAACATTGCCCAGACCATCAAAGCTGCCAAAAAAATGGTAGAGCGTGAAGAGCCTGTGGTGTGGGATATGCTCGCCAGCGTCATTCGTGAACATCCTGTGCTACTGAACCGTGCCCCAACACTTCACCGTCTAGGCTTGCAAGCCTTTGAGCCTGTGCTTATCGAGGGTAAAGCCATTCAGCTCCACCCACTCGTATGTGCGGCATTTAACGCCGACTTTGACGGTGACCAAATGGCGGTACACGTGCCACTGACCTTGGAAGCTCAGCTTGAAGCTCGTGCCTTGATGATGTCTACCAATAACATCCTATCGCCTGCCAACGGCGAGCCGATTATTGTGCCATCACAAGACGTGGTGCTCGGTTTGTACTATATCAGCCGTAGCCATGTCAATGCCAAAGGCGAAAATATGGCGTTTAGTACGGTCAATGAAGCCTTGCGTGCCATTGGTTCTGATGACTTATCTGTCAATGCCAAAATCAAAGTGCGTGTTACTGAGACGATTTTGGATGAAAGAACTGGCGAGAAAACCACTAAGACCGAAATCAAAGACACGGTTGCAGGGCGTTTGCTGATTTGGAACATCATGCCAGAGGGCATGGCATTTGAAGAATGCAACAAAGAGATGACCAAGAAAAACATCTCTAAGCTACTAAACTCATGCTATCGCAAACTGGGTGTTAAAGAATCTGTTTTGTTTGCTGACCATTTGATGTACTTAGGTTTTGCCCAAGCGACCCTATCAGGCATCTCAATCGGCATGGAAGACATGGTGATTCCGCCAAACAAAAAAGAGATTGTCGATGCTGCCGATGCTGAGGTGCGTGAGATTGAACAGCAGTTTGAGGGTGGTTTTGTTACCGCAGGTGAACGCTACAACAAAGTGGTTGATATCTGGTCTCGTACGTCTGACAAAATCGCCAATGCAATGATGGATAACTTATCGACTGATGAAGTGGTGAACAGTCAAGGCGAGATTGAGAAAGAAAAATCCTTTAACTCCATCTATATGATGGCAGACTCGGGGGCTCGTGGTAGTGCCACGCAGATTCGTCAGCTTGCTGGTATGCGTGGCTTGATGGCAAAACCAGACGGTTCCATCATTGAGACACCGATTAAAGCAAACTTTCGTGAAGGCTTGACGGTATTGCAGTACTTTATCTCAACGCACGGTGCCCGTAAAGGTCTTGCCGATACCGCTCTAAAAACTGCTAACTCGGGTTATCTGACTCGTCGTTTGGTAGACGTAGCACAGGACTTGGTGATTACGCATGATGACTGTGGCACCGACGCAGGACAGCTCATGACCCCCGTGATTGATGGTGGTGAGATCGTTGAGCGTTTGGGTGACCGTGTATTGGGTCGTGTGACCGCCAAAGATGTCATCAATCACGATGGCGAGGTAGTTATCCCCGCAGGTACGCTGATTGATGAACGTCTGGTTGAAGTGCTGGACAATAACGCCATTGACGAGGTGTATGTACGTTCAGTTATCACCTGTGAAGCAACGCAAGGCGTATGTGCTAAGTGTTATGGTCGTGATTTGGCTCGTGGCCATCTTGTCAATATCGGCGAGTCTGTCGGTGTTATGGCAGCCCAGTCTATCGGTGAACCAGGTACACAGCTGACCATGCGTACGTTCCACGTGGGTGGTGCAGCAAGTGCAGCATCAGTAGACAACAGCGTATCAGTGGGTAATAATGGTACGGTACGTTTCCATAACATGAAAACCGTAGAACACACTGATGGTCATTTGGTGGTCGTCTCTCGTTCGGCAGAGATTGGCGTGGCAGATGCCCAAGGTCGTGAGCGTGAGCGTTATAAAGTGCCTTATGGTTCTAACATCTTGGTGCGTGACGGTGCCGAAGTGGGTGCAGGCGATGTCATTGCCAAATGGGATCCGCATACCCACCCAATCATCACCGAGTTTGCTGGTACGGCACGATTTAGCGATATTGCCGATGGCATGACCGCAACCGTTAAGGTAGATGAAACCACAGGCATGAGCTCCTTTGAGATTTTGGCAAGCAAAGACCGTCCAAGTCTCTCCAAAGACTTACGTCCTGCCATTATCCTAGATACGACAGACGGGCGTGAAGTGGTGTACTTCCTACCTGCTGAGACTGTGATTCGTGTGTCAGAGGGCGAGACGGTAACCGCAGGTTCGGTGCTAGGTCGTGTGCCACAAGCCACATCAGGCACCAAAGACATTACCGGTGGTCTGCCACGAGTGGCTGATTTGTTCGAAGCTCGTAAACCAAAAGACCATGCCATCATGGCAGAGGTGAGTGGTACGGTGTCATTTGGTAAAGAAACCAAAGGTAAAAACCGTTTTGTCATCACCGATGAAGAGGGTAACGAACACGAAGAGCTCATTCCAAAATGGCGTCAAATCAACGTCTTTGAGGGCGAGCATGTCGAGCGTGGTGAGATTGTCTCTGATGGTCCACAAAATCCACATGACATCTTACGCTTAAAAGGCGAGACGGCATTGGCGAATTACGTGGTTAATGAGGTCCAAGAGGTTTATCGCTTACAAGGTGTGAAGATTAACGATAAGCACATCGAGGTTATCGTTCGTCAAATGCTCCGTAAAGTAGAAGTGATTGATGGCGGTGATTCTAGCTATTTCAAAGGCGACCAAGTGGAATATACCAAAGTGCGTGCCTTAAACGAAGAGCTTATCGCCAATGACAAATTCCCAATCGTCTATGAGCGTCAGCTACTGGGCATCACCAAAGCATCGCTTGCCACCGAGTCGTTTATCTCGGCAGCGTCATTCCAAGAGACCACACGTGTCTTGACGGCGGCGGCAACGATGGGTAAAGTGGACGATTTGTCTGGTCTCAAAGAGAACGTGGTGGTTGGTCGCTTGATTCCTGCTGGTACTGGTTTGGCGTATCATCAAAACCGTCAACGCCTTGCTGAGCGTGGTTTGGAGCCAGTCATTACCGTAACCGAAGACCCGTACACCAAGCCTGCTGACCCACTACTGGCTGGAACAGATGCCAAAGATGACTTTGCAGCGGCATTTGCCAGTGAATTTGGTCAAAGTGAATAATCTCTAACAATAAGAAAGCTCGCTTAGGCGGGCTTTTTTTATGCCTTCTAAAATTCAAAACCAAAACTGATACAGCTAACAAATTTGAATTTTACTACGGAAACCGTAGTGCTTTTTCATGTTGTAGAGCGTGCTTTTTATCAGGATAAATTGCCATTCGCCTTAGGGATTATGGGTGATCTGTGTGTTGATTTTAATATTTTTAAAAATTTATTTAACATAATATTTTAAAAATAGTCCGTTTTCATTTGTTTCTCAACCAATCATCAAATTATCATTTATACTAATGATATATCAATAAAAACTTATAAATAAATTCTTTTTTATCAAAATAAATCGTTTTTCATTTGAGTGAAAATTTGCCATACTATGCCCAACTTATAATTTTTCATTATCTACCAATAGGATAATCTTATGAAAATGATTAGCGTGGTGTTAAAACCATTTAAGTTAGACGCAGTGCGTGAGAGCCTATCAGAGCTTGGCGTTGCAGGTATGACGGTTAGTGAAGTCAAGGGCTTTGGTCGCCAAAAAGGACATACCGAGATGTATCGTGGGGCGGAGTATGTGGTGGATTTTTTGCCAAAAATTCGTCTAGACATCGCCGTCAGTGATGACATGGTACAAAGTGTGGTGGCATCTATCATGAGCGTGGCACAGACAGGTCATATCGGTGATGGTAAGATTTTTGTTATGCCGTTAGAGCAGGTGATACGCATTCGCACTGGCGAGATGAATGAGCAGGCTCTATGACTGAGTGAATTGATGGATTGGTAAATTTAATAAGGGGTGATTATGAAAATTTTAGCAAACAAATGGCAAATCGGCTGGCTACTGCTACTTGCCACAACCGTCCAAGCTGATGACGGCATCAACCACGGCAATAGTGCGTGGGTGCTGACCGCCACGGCGTTGGTGCTGATGATGACTTTACCAGGTTTGGCACTGTTTTATGCTGGCATGGTGCGTAAGAAAAATATCTTATCAACCATGATGCACAGCTTTGGGGCGGCAGCGGTGGTGTCGGTGCTGTGGGTGGCGATAGGTTATTCGTTGGCATTTAGTGATGGTGGTGCTTTGCAAGGGTTTATCGGTGGCACAGCACACGCCATGCTCTCTGGGGTAGGCATTGCCGAGAATAGTGGTGATATTCCTTTGGCGTTGTGGGTGATGTTTCAGATGACATTTGCGGTGATTGCGGTGGCGATTTTGGCGGGGTCATTGGCAGAGCGGATGAAATTTGGCTCATTTTTGTTGTTCTCAGGCTTGTGGGTATTGTTCGTCTATGTGCCAGTATGTCATTGGGTGTGGGGCGGTGGCTGGCTAACAGGTGATGCGTTAGATTTTGCTGGTGGGACGGTTGTTCATGTCAATGCCGGTGTGGGCGGTTTGGTGTTAGCACATCTGCTTGGCAAGCGTCAAGACTATGGGCGAGCCAACCTTGCACCGCACAACCTTGTCTACGCTCTAATCGGTGCAGGGCTATTATGGGTAGGGTGGTTCGGCTTTAACGGTGGTTCGGCTCTGGCAGCAGATGGCGTGGCAGCGATGGCAATCATCGTCTCGCAGGTGGCGGCAGCGATGGGGTTATTGACGTGGCTGTTGTGTGAATATGTGGTGCGTAAACGGGCATCGGCACTGGGCGGTGCATCAGGGGCGATAGCAGGTTTGGTGGGCATCACGCCAGCGGCAGGATTTGTGGGTGTGTCAGGGGCGATGGCGATAGGCGTGCTGACGGCATTGGGCTGTTTTGCGATGATACATTATGGCAAAAAACGCCTAGGCGTTGATGATACGCTGGATGCTTTTGGGCTGCATGGCGTGGGCGGTATCATTGGGGCGGTATTAACTGGTGTGTTTGTCAGCCAAGAGTTATATCCTGATGTGGGACATGAGAGCCTACTAAAACAGCTGTGGCTACAAACCGAAGGGGTGCTGGCAACCATGGCATATTCGGCGGTGGCAACTTTTATCATTGGCATGGCAATCAAAAAGACCATGGGACTGCGTGTTGATGATGAAGCTGAGTATCAAGGGCTTGATTTGGCCATTCATGGCGAGAAAATTGGTTAAATCGATAAGCAAGGGCAGGATTTGTCCTTGCTTTTTCCAAAGGGTTTATTTAACATAATCTTTTTATTTTGACAAAACAAAACCGCCAATGTTTTGACGGTTTTGCAATCAAGTAAGTATTAAAACCTTAAAACTCGCCCGTTACCGACCAGCCATTGACTAGCGGATAACGGCGTTCACGTCCAAAGGATTTTTTGGTAATCTTAGTGCCGATTGCCCCTTGACGGCGTTTGTGTTCGGCTCTGTCTACCATGGTTAGTACACGTTCAACGACCGCAGGGTCAAAACCTGCCGCACAGATGGCTTTGTAGCCCAAATCTTCATCAATGTACATCTTTAAGATGGCATCAAGTAGGGCATAATCAGGCAAGCTGTCTTGGTCTTTTTGGTCGGGACGTAGCTCAGCCGATGGCGGACGAGTGATGACACGCTCAGGAATGACAGGGTTGTCTTCTAGGCGATTGCGATAATCGGCTAGGCGGTACACGTCGGTCTTGTAGACGTCTTTTAGCACATCAAATCCGCCAACCATGTCGCCATATAGGGTAGAGTAGCCGACTGCATTTTCTGATTTGTTGCCAGTTGAGATGACCATGTGTCCAAATTTGTTGGATAGAGCCATGAGTATCACGCCCCTTGCCCGAGCTTGTAGGTTCTCTTCGGTCACGTCAGGGGCTGCCCCTGCAAAGAGTGGGGCGAGCGTGGATTTGAGACCTGCCACCGCATCATGGATGGGGCAGATGGTGTAAGAGACGTTGAGACGGGCGGCTTGGGCGGCGGCATCGTCCAGACTCATCTGCGATGTATATTCATAAGGCATCATCACCGCATAGACTTTATCAGCACCTAATGCGTCCACAGCGATGGCAAGGGTCAAGGCACTGTCAATGCCCCCCGAGAGTCCGACAATCACACCCTTAAAGCCTGAGCGATTGACATAATCACGCAAGCCAACCACCAAGGCTTGGTAGATTTGCGACTCTTCGGATAAGTCAAGTGGTGGTTTGACTTGGGCATCAAAGCGTCCGCTTGATACATCAAAGGTTGCCATAATTAGCTGATTTAAGAATCTTGCCCCTTCGTGAGCAATCTCGCCGTCCGCTTGGCTGACGATAGAGCCACCATCAAAGACGATGTCGTCTTGGGCACCGACGGTATTGACATAGATGATGGGTAGCTTGTGCGTTGATGATTGACGGGCGATGAGTGCTTTACGTTCGGCTTGCTTGCCGACTTCAAAGGGTGACGCATTTAGCACGACCACTATTTCTGCCCCTTCATCTTTGAGTGCTTTGATGGGTGCTTCGTGCCAGATGTCTTCACAAATGAGCAGTCCGATGGTCAGCCCTTTGTAGTCAAACAAGACTTGATTGCGACCTTTTTTAAAGTAGCGTTTTTCATCAAACACGCCATAGTTTGGCAGGCATTGTTTGTGATAAAAGCCTTTTTGACTACCGCCTTGTAATATCGCCGCCGAGTTAAACGTGCCGTGATTGTCCACGTGCGGATAGCCCAAAATGGTGACAATGCCGTCTATCTTGGCAAGTTCATTCATGGCAATCTTAACACGCTCAGCCAAGGTAGGACGCAGTAGCAAATCTTCTGGCGGATAGCCAATGAGTGCCAGCTCAGGAAAGATGACGATGTCTGCCCCACGAGCTTTGGCATCTAGGGCAAGGGCTTTCATCTTGCCCACGTTGCCCTTGATGTCGCCCACCCAAAAATTTGTCTGCATGATGGCAAAAGTAATCGTACCGTTTGGGGTGCTAATTTCGCTAAAATTTTCTTGTATTGACATTTGTAATTATCCAGTAAATGTATTGGTGGTTGTCGCCTGTCGTCAATCCGTGTTTATCGGCAGGCAATGATGAGTTTGATTTGTCAAATCAGCTTGATGTTTGCATAAAACTAATTAAAACCAATCTAGACAAATCAACTTAGTATAGCACACTATCGCCTATTTTTGTGATATAGTAGGCATTATTTTGTGACTTTGACATTTGCCATGTTTGCTTTTTTAATCAATCTTATCATCATCGCCATTGTGATGAAAATCTTCTTTAAATTCATGTATCCAAAACCGCCCAAGCATTTTTTTCCAAAAGCAGGCGATGATGTCAGTATCAGGCGATGTGATTATTGTGGGCATGAGCTTGCCACCTATCGGGGTATTTTACAGATGGATGTGGCGGGCGATAGGCGTGAGTATTTCTTTTGCAATGGCGACCATCAAAGTGCTTATTTTCGTGGTGATGTCTATCAAGCCGATGATGACTATGATGGTCTGCCCACCAAAAAGCCGTTGGATGACGATTAAAGATGTTTAGAGAATAAACAGTAATTTAAAAACAAAAAGACGTCCTCAAACGTCTTTTTGTCATTGATAATCAAGCAACTCATCAAGCCACATTTGCCAACTCTTCTTGAATGGCAGATTCCATCTCTTTGGTGCTGACTGTCGGGGCGAAACGCTGGGTTACTTTACCGTCTTTATTGACCAAAAATTTGGTAAAGTTCCATTTGATGTCATTGCCTGTGCGAGCCAAACCCATCTCGGAGATAATCTCTAACAAAATTTCGTATTTACTGTTGGCTATTTCTTCACCTTTTTGCTCTTTTAGATAAGCATAAAGTGGGTGAGTGTTCTCGCCATTGATGTTAATTTTGGCAAAGATGGGAAAGCTGATTTGATATTCTTCTTTTAAAAATTTGGTAATCTCTTCATTGTCTTCGACCGCTTGCCCAAATTCGTTACTGGGAAAGTCCAAAACCACCAAGCCTTTATCTTTATACTTTTGATACAGCTCCTCTAAATCATCATACTGGGGTGTCAGACTGCATTTGGTGGCAGTATTGACAATGAGTAAGGTCTTGCCTTTAAAATCACTTAACTGAACTTCTTTACCATGAATGTCTTTAACTGAAAAATCATGGATTGACATCGCTTAACGCATCCTTAAAAGTGTGCCAAAAATTATTGCAAAAACCATCATGCAATCTACCAACATGGGACAAAATCATACAAACCCATAAGACTATTATATATAATTTTTTGGAAAGTAAAAGTGATAAAAAACGATAGATTGATTAGAAAAAATTAATAATATGAGTATGATTCTAGTGATAGCCATCAAATTTTGTAAGTTAGATTTTTTAGAAAATCTAAAAAGCCAAAAATAAAGGACGATTTACGCCCTTTATTTGTCATCATTACATATTCGGATAATTGGGCCCGCCACCGCCCTCAGGCGTTACCCATGTGATGTTTTGGGCGGGGTCTTTGATGTCGCAGGTTTTGCAATGCACGCAGTTTTGGCTATTGATGACAAACCTTGCTCCATTGGGGTCATTCTCATCTGCCACCACTTCATACACCCCCGCAGGGCAGTACAAGCGAGCAGGTTCGCCATAGAGCGGTAGGTTTTTGGTGATTGGCACGGTCGGATCGGTCAATTTTAGATGGCAAGGTTGGTCTTCGGCGTGGTTGGTGTTTGAGATAAAGACGCTGGATAATTTATCAAAGGTCAGCTTGCCGTCAGGTTTTGGATAATCGGGTTTATAGGCGTGGTCGGCTTTGTCTAATTGGGCAAAATCATAACTGTTGTCATGAATGATAAGTGGCATTTTACCGCTTAATAAGTTTTGCTCCACAAAGATAAACGCACCGCCCATCCACGTTCCCATGCGGTGCATGGCAGGGGAGAAGTTTTGGGCGGATTTGGCATCGTCAAACAGCCACGAATTTTCAAAATTGGTCTGATACTCAGCCACTTCATCGTGTTGTCGCCCGTCTTGGATTGCCTTAAAAATCGCCTCACCAGCGAGCATTCCCGACTTCATGGACGTATGCGTGCCTTTGATTTTAGCAGGGTTCAAAAATCCTGCGTCATCGCCCACCAGCACACCCCCTGCAAAGGTCAGTTTGGGCAGGCTATTTAGACCGCCTTTGACCAACGCCCTTGCCCCATAGGATAGGCGTTTGCCCCCTTCTAGGATAGGACGGATAAGAGGGTGTAGTTTTAGGCGTTGTAATTCATCAAAGGGCGATAGGTGTGGATTGGAGTAAGACAAATCCACCACCAAACCGAAGCTCACTTGATTGTTTTCGGCAAAATACAGCCACCAACCGCCAGTTGCCCCTGTGTCATTTAAGGGATAGCCCGAGCCGTGCAAAATCACGCCCTCTTCGTGCTTATCAGCGTCAATCTCCCACAGCTCTTTTAGTCCAATGCCATAATGTTGGGGGTCTTTATCCTTGTCAAGATGAAAACGACTGATCAAGCGTTTGCCCAAATGCCCACGACAGCCTTCGGCAAAGACGGTATATTTGGCGACAAGCTCATAACCTGCCTCAAAAGACGGCTTAGGTTCGCCCTTGGCATTGACCCCCATGTCGCCCGTTTGGATACCACGCACCGAGCCGTCAGCGTTGTAGAGAATTTCACTGGCGGTAAAATTAGGAAACAGCATAATCTCCATGCTTTCGGCTTGTTCGGCAAGCCAGCGTACCACGTTGCCAAGCGAGACGATGTAGTTGCCTTCGTTGTGCATACTGGTAGGGACGACCGAGCTTGGTAATTTGACCGCCTTTTTAGCGTTGGGGAGCATATACACACGGTCTTCGGTTGCCTTTACCGTGATTGGGGCGTTCATGTTTTGCCAATCGGGGAACAACTCATCCAACGCACGGGTTTCCATGACCGCTCCCGATAGGATATGGGCTCCGAACTCCGAGCCTTTTTCCACGACACAGACCATAAATTCATCAAGTCCTGCGTCTATGGCAAGCTGTTTTAGGCGAATGGCACAGGACAGACCCGATACGCCACCGCCGACCACGACCACGTCAAATTCCATTGACTCACGTTGTATCTCTTGCATGGTGTTTCCTTTTTGGCTGTTTAAGGTGAAACCTTGTAATGGCTAAAAAACAAATGATTATCAAATACAATGTTTGATAAATCAAATAATTATAAATGGTATATTTTACCAATCTTGTCAAATTAGGCAAGTTAATTATGCCCTTATTTTTGATAAAATCATGACTGGTACGGTTGTAAAAAGTTGTTGGGGGAATATGATTATCCTTTATTAAGGGTAAAAATCTTGGTAAATGTGATTTGTTGTGCTTTTTAAATCCTTAAAATTTATTTGCTTTTTTATAAAAATTTAGGCAAAATTAAACACTCTTTTAAATGATAAGGCAAGGATAATGACGGATAATACAGATAAAAATTCCAATAAAAGCAACGACTTAAACAAAATCATCTCAGCCCTTGGCAATGAGCGTAAAATTCCACCACTGGATAAATGGACACCCGAGACGATAACGCCTTTTGACATTGTCATTGATGACAATGGCGAGTGGTATCATGACGGGGTCAAAATCGCTCGGCGGTCGCTTGTGGATTTGTTTGCCAGCGTGTTGTGGGCGGACGTGGACGATGAGCAAAAACGCCACTTTTTAAAAACGGTATTGTTAAATAAAGATAGATTTTAAGGTTTTCCGTTCGGACTGAGCTTGTCGAAGTCTAGGAAAACCGTTATGGTTCGACAAGCTCACCACGAACGGCTTTCTAGAAAAGTATACTCAATTAACAATACCTAAAAACGCCCACCGATAAATACGAAATCACCGTGATAGACACGCCACTGTTTATCAACACTGTGGATAAGGTCGTCAAAAATGGCGATGAATGGATAGTGTTTGGCACAACCAATGGCGATAGCATTGTGCTTGATGATGAGCCGTTGTATTTTAAAACCGTGGTGCGTGATGACGTGGCGGACGATAGGCTGTATATAGACACCCGTTTTAACCTAACCGCTCGCATTGGGCGTAATGTGTTTTATCATTTAATAGAGCTTGGCGAGTTGTCGGACGAGCAGGGGCAGACGGTTTTGACCTTGCAAAGTGGCGGTAAAACGCACCGTGTTATCGCCCCAAATTTTAATTAGAAAATCTAAACAATTATGATAAGCCATGATAAACCAGCACCCTGATTTTAAAGACGACCCTACCGCCCCGATTGGCGTATTTGATTCGGGCGTGGGGGGCTTGTCGGTGTATCTACACCTAAAAACACTCATGCCGAACGAACGCTTTATTTACTATGCCGACACCGCCAACGTGCCGTACGGGAGCAAATCGGGCGATGAGATTTTACTTTTGACCTTACAAGCGGTGGCACGGCTGTGTAAACGGGGCTGTAAACTCATCGTTATCGCTTGTAACAGTGCGTCCGCCCATGCCCTAAAAGCGTTGCGTGAGCGGTGTAGCGTGCCGATTGTGGGGCTTGTCCCTGCGGTCAAACCTGCGTGTAGCCTAACCAAAACCTGCCAAATTGCCGTGCTTGCCACTCGGGCGACTTTAAATGGCTATCTGCTAAATGACGTCATCAATGACGTTGCCACGCCACAAGGGGTCATGGTGCATAAGCATTTTGAGCCGACATTGGTGCCGTGGGTAGAAAGTGGTATGCCCATTGACAGTCAAGTGGCAAATCTACTGATTAGACAAACCAAACAATGGGCAGACATGGGTGTGGATGTCATTGTGCTTGGGTGTACGCATTATCCGTTTTTTAAGGGGTTTTTGCAGACCTTTATACAACAAGAAAATCTGGACGTGCAGTTGATTGACTCAGGATTGGCAATCGCCCAACGGGTCAAATCCTTGCTTGATTTTTTTAATATCGCAAGCCCCACGCCAAACACCACCCCCATGCAGTTGTATGCCACGCGCTTGGATGATGACCTGCTTGCCACCGCCGAGAAGTTAAGCGGTGAGCCATTTATTGAACTGATTAATTATGATGAATGACTCTGTAAGGCAAAAGCACGGTAAATGATGTGCTAATTTTAACCATTTATATGTTATTGTGTTACTTTTGCAAATTTTGGCATTTTTGTTCATCTTGGGTATTTTTATTTTGAGAAAAATTCTTTATAATAAGGGATTATTTTGATAAAAATCGCTTGTTTTGTTGTTTGTTTTTTTAAATTGTCATACTTTTATCACTGATTTTGGGCGGACGTTTCCCAACACCAATCCACTATTAACCTTGGGGTTTTTGTGTCAAATCATCGTTATCATGTTCATATCGCTTGTGTGGCTGATGACCCACTGTTGGTTACTGCCCAAGATGATGTGGCGATATTTTTTGAGAGTCGGGCTTTTTTAACCAAAGACTTGGTGATGGCTCGTGCCGAATCTGCCAGTTATAGTTGGCGATGTGTTAATTCTGCCGATGTGGTACTCATACTCATCGGTAACAGCTACGGCAAAGCCAATGCGTCAGGGGTGAGCCAGCTTCACGTCAGCTACGCCAATGCCAAAGCTAAGAATAAGCCCATGCTGATATTTGTACACTCGGATGTATTAAACAAGCCAACGGGCAATCGGCTGATTGATTTTGTGGGGTCGCTAGAATCCCAAGATGGCGATGTCGTTCATTATTTTGATGAGAATACCAATTTCCCCAAGCTCTTAGAGACGGCGTTTAATACGCTTGATTTTGATAAAACCAAAGGGTGGCAGACAGCAGGGGCGAGTATTCGTAGTATGCTCCTTGCCCCACCCCAAGAGAGTCAAACAGCCAATATAGACAAAACAGAGAAAACAGTGGGGGTAGATAAGGCAAAACCAGCCATAAATTTTGATGAATCGCACCACGCCAAAAACCCTGATTTACATTCTGCTTTAAAACCCGCCTTGGTGCTTGATAGTGAATTTTTGGTAAGTTGCACCGCTCATGCGTTTCGCGGTGGTACGCTCATTGAAGTATCCTTTGTTATCCCACTACGCTGGCGACACATCGTTGCCATGCTTGCCAATGTCGTCATGCCATTTTCCGAGCAAGGATTGGGGCGTGCCTTAAATGAAATCGTGGATAAGAGTCTAGCAAGCCAAATCGTCTCTCGCCAACACCCTGATGTCCATGCGGTCAGTCGCATACAAGTGGTAAAGGCGGACGCTTTATGGATATTAGATGAGTTGGAGCTGGCAGGATGGATTGAACCTGTGGGGCAAGGCTCACTATGGCAAGCGACAGAAAAAGCCTCAGGTGTGACTAAATAGGCTTGGCTAACAAAATGTCATGTTCTGTCATGATGTGTACATACTTAGCAATAATACAGCAATAAAGCCTTGTTATGATGACTTCATCGTTTTTGTTTTTAAGGAAAAATTATGTCAAACCAAGCAGACAATCCAAGCATTAATACTCAAGAGCTAGACAAGCTCACCAACACCATGCATGATGCAGAAAAATCACGCACCCTAGAAGAGCAGGTGGCGTATCTTAAATCACAGGGCATTGACCCATCAAAGACCTATGCCAAATGGGATGATGAGCCAGAAGAGTAGCCTTATCTCGACTTGATTCTAAGCACAGCCGATGACGACTGTGCTTTTTTTATGATTTTTTATAATGCAACCAAAATGGGAAAAATATCCCCAAATGCTGTTTCTGGGGGATTATTGTCGTGGACAAGTGTTAATAGTTTGCTATAATATAAAACTTTATGTTATTAACCCACATCTTAACTTGCACAAATTAAACAAATTTTGTTTGATACTAAGTGACTAAGCCTTGGAGGTGTGTTGTCAAGTTGTTAGATTCTACACAGCATGGATGGCATCGTCAAGCCAGTTTGTGCAAAGAGATATGTTATGATTACCCTGCAAAAATTTGAACGCCTAATTACTGCACCATTGGCACAAAAATCCATCGCGCTGACCTATTTTGACCAGACAGGTGCCAATCTTAGCACATGGGCAACCATGCTTTCTGCTAAATCTAAGCATGAGCAGTACACTGAGCTTAGGGTGGCGCTTAGCGAGGTGTTGGTCTGCGACATCCATGATGGTCAAAAATTGACACTCATGGATGAGCTGATGGTGGTTGTTGAGCGTGTGGTTGGGCAAATGCATGCTGACTATGTCTATGAACATCAAAGCTTATCCGATGAACAGCAGTCGTCAATTCATGAAGTGCGTAGTTTGTACTTTTTGATGATTTTGGTGTATCGCAATATTGCCGTACGCCATCAGAAAGCTGTTGTTTTGGCAAGTAGCGGGAGCAAAAAATGGCTTAGTAGAATTATGTCTGCCAAAAAAGCAGGCGTGCTTACCGCCGAGCGTGACATCTTTATTTATGCTGTACATCAATTTATGGTGCTGTATGTCAAGCTTTTGATGGAGTATGCGTTAACCTATCAAAGATCCCCTAAGGTTATTTGGCGAGAAGTAAATACCTGGTATCTGACCACGCTTAATCTGGGGGTTTGCCATCAAAATATTCAAGATTTTGATAAAAATTATCCCAAAACGTCCATTCATGACAGATACATGCAGGCGTGTGGGGCAAGTTTCGGCAACTTTTTTGCCTATCGTCGTCAAGATATTTTAAATGCTTTTAAAGTTTTGCCTTTGTGGGTTAAATATTTTAAAACAACCTTTGATGCCAACCCTGAGTTTCGTGTTTTTGTCAATCTACAAGGTGTCGAGCCACCTGAGGTTATCACGCCATACGCATCGGTCAATCCTTACAGTGATGAGCATCGCTGTTTGTTTTTTGATTTAGAGAGTTTTACACGGCACATAGAGCAGGTGTCATCAGGCGAATACATAGATGGCACGGCACAGTCGTTGTTTGAGATGCGTTTCGCTAAAATGGTGCTACTTGCCTTTGAACAGCGTGCATCACACGAAAGACAAGGCGGTGGTCACGAAAGAAAAGCTGAGCTACTGGTAGGGTTTGCATCCATTTTTAATGAAATCTCTGGCGGTCAAAATCTATCTAACGTCATAAGAGAACGGGGGTTGCCTGCTGATTTTCACGTCAAAATCAGTGCATCCGCCATCGGCATGGTCGCCCCCAAAGAGATTGTTAAGGTAAGTTATAAAAATGAGGCGGTGGCTCGTTTTCGCTTTGGCGAAGAGGGTGTGGATGAAAAAGAAGAGGTGCTACCATCTCGCCCACTCATTCATCTTTACGGGCTTTTTGCCTTAAAATCAGCAGTCTCAACCAACAAACATCCTTGGCGTCTGGGCATGGCACATTGGGTGGAAAAATCGGATAACTCAGTGGCGGTGGATGGGCGTTTTTTGGGACGAGTACTGATGGCAGTCGGCATTCGCTTGCGTAAACAAGACGGCAGAAGTCAAGAGTTTGTTCATGCTTTATTGGTCGATGGTGACGGACTCAACGAACAAAGTACCCTCATTATGCCTCGTTATCATTTTAAGGTGGGGGATTATGTTGTTTTGCGTATTGATACCAAGGAGATGGAGCTAAGATTGGAACGCAACCTTTTGACCACTGACGAGATTGAGCAATACCAAATCGTGCGTTTAAATGGCTAATCGATTAAATGTCTGTTATAATATGGCATCTTTTTTGATACACCCACCATCAGTCTTTATTGTGGTTTGTAATGTTTTGTAAAAATATTTCAAAATATTACAAATTGGTACAAATATTGCAAATATTTTGGGTAAATCAACGCCAGCCTGTCCGCATCGCTTTTTTAACATACTGTATGTCTATGAAAAAAAATATCTTAAACCTGTTGTTTATTGATGAAGAGCAACTTTATGCCGAGCATCTTATCAGCCACTTATCAGAATATTTTGATGAGGTTAATTTGGGCTTTTGGGATGAAAAGGCGGAGTTTGTCAAATCCTTACGCCAAGAATGGGATGTGCTTGTTTTCCATCGTGCCTATGACATGAATTTTGCAGATGTGGTGGGCATCTTGCAAGAAGAACAGGTTAATTTGCCAGTCATTCATTTGGTGCAAAGCAATGAACAGGCGAGCCTAAATGAGCATGGTAACCCCGAGGTGGTGCATGGCGACATGATAAAGTCATTGGCAAAAGGGGACGACAGACTCATTGTCTCTGCCATTTGTTTGCAGGCGGATTATGTGCGAGCCAAACGCCAAACCGCCCACCTAAAAGCCATCTTAAAAGAAGCAGAGCAACGTGCCAATATTTTGATTAAAAACTCAAAATCTGCCGTGGCATACATTGACCAAGGGGTGCATATCTTTGCCAATGACCCCTATTTGGAGATGTTTGGCTATCAGGCGATGGAAGAGATTATTGGTGTGCCAGTGGTAGATTTGATTGCTGGTGGGGACAATGTCAAAGGCTTTAAACAATTCTTACGCAAATTTGACAAGGGTGACCGCTCACAGGTGGAGTTTTCCTTCGAGAGCAAACGTACAGATGGCTCAACCTTTGCATCCAAATTGCAACTGGCGGCGGCGACCTTAGATGGCGAGCCTGTCACGCAGATGATTATTCAGCAAAATGAAAATAACAGTGCTGAGCTTGCCAAAAAACTTGCCGAAGCAGAGCGTCAAGATACCCTAACAGGACTCTCCAATCGTCTTGCCTTTACCGAATCATTACAGGGCACCCAACAAGAAGTTGCACGTGGTGATATTAAGTCAGCTGCTTTATTATATATTCGCATGGACGGCATGGGCAAGATTCATTCAAGCACAGGCTTAACGGGAATAGATACCGCAGTCAAACAAGTGGCTTGGGTGCTTGATGAGACCGCCAAAAAAGCACATGATGCCAGCGTGAGCAGATTTAGTGATACCAGTTTTGCGTTGGTGGTCGATGAGATAAACAAAGAGCAAGCGATGGCTTTGGCAGAGCAACTTGCTGAGCGTGTGGCAAATATGCTCATCGAGGTGGGTAGTCGCACTGTTACTACCACGCTGTCTATCGGTGTGGTAATGATGGATGTCAATGCTCCTGAGGCAGGCGTGGTATTAAGTCGTGCCATGGATACTGTTCAGGACATCAATCCTGATGACGAAGGCATGAAGGTCAAAGCTTTTGATATTAGTGCCATTGCAGGCGAGGATGATGCAGTGATGGCGGAGTACATCCAAACTGCCTTAACCCAGAATAAATTTGTGTTAAAATATCAGCCGATTTATGATATTGATACCGACAGTAGTAGCTTGTTTGAGGCGTTTATAACATTGCCTCAAGCTGATGGTACAGAAATGACCTATGATAAGCTAACCCCCATTGCCAAAAAACACAATCTACTTGAAAAAATTGACCGTTGGATGCTTATCAATGCCAGCAAACATTTGGCGAGCATTCGCCAAAGTGAGCCTACCGCACGCCTGTTAGTGGGGTTGTCATCGGCATCACTGGCGGATACTAATTTGGCAGGCATCATCACTCAGCTGACCCGAGCCATTGGCGGTGGTAGTGATGTATTAACATTGCAGTTTAGTGAACAAGATTTAGTGGATTATATGGCGGTCGCCAAACGTCAGTTTATCGCCCTAGCCAACATCGATTGTCCTGTGGGCATGAATGGCTTTGGGGTAACTGCCAAATCCGCCGAGGTGCTAGATTATCTGTCGCCCAACATGGTGCGTCTTGCCCGTAGCTATACCAAGGACTTAGACAGAGAGGCGAATTTAACGGCCTTGCAAGGGCTGGTCAATACAGCAACCGAAAAAGGGGCAAGCACGCTCATGCCATACATCGAAGAGGCATCCACCATGTCTATGGCGTGGTCGGTGGGGGCAAGATACCTACAAGGCGACTATCTGCAACCTGCCAATACCGAGATTACTTTCCCGCCCCCTGCCGAAGAGTAGTGGCTCTCGTGGAGAACACCCAACATGTGGTTGGGTGTTTTTTATGTAAAAAGTTTGCCACAATAACGCTTGTCATACAAAAAAATTTTAAAAAATTGATATAATTATTAGGGCGTGCCTGCCCTTTATGGCACTATTTACAATACAGAAATATTTTAGAAAAAACCAATCGTTTTTGCATGAAAAATGGCTATCTGACCACTTAATTTTTGGACTACTATCAATTTTTAAAATTAAGTTAAAATCTTAAGATTTATCAGATTAAGTAGTCGGATGTTTTTCATAATAAAAACTTGTCCGATAGAAAACTCACAGCCTTTGTTTTTTCCTTGAAAAACGTGCGATTCCCCTGCTTTTTTAAACAGGCATTTTTCATTGCAAATACAAAAGGCAGGCACGCCCTACTATTTATCAAAATATTTTTTATTCGAGCGTTTCATGTCACACATCCAACCCAAAATCCAAACCCTACTTGACAAGCTAAACCAAATCGTCCTTGATAAAGAAGAAGCTGTGACCCTTGCCGTGTCCTGCATTTTGGCGGATGGGCATTTGCTACTGCAAGACTTACCTGGTATGGGTAAGACCACGTTGGCACATAGTCTTGCCATCCTGTTGGGGCTAGATTTTAACCGTGTGCAGTTTACCAATGACATGCTTCCTGCCGATATTTTGGGGATGATGATATACAACCAAAGTGAGCAGAGTTTTGCTTTTAGAAAAGGGGCGGTGTTCACTCAGCTACTGCTTGCCGATGAGATTAACCGTTCAAGTCCCAAAACGCAGTCAGCACTGTTAGAAGCGATGGAAGAAAAGCAAGTGACCCAAGATGGGCAAACGTATGTTCTACCCAAGCCCTTTTTTGTCATCGCTACCCAAAACCCTGCCCAACAAGCAGGTGTGTATCCACTGCCTGAGTCACAGCTTGACCGCTTTTTGATGTGCGTCTCACTCGGCTATCCATCGCCCAAAGCTGAGCGTGAACTGCTAGAAGGGCGAGACCGTAGAGCGATGATGAGTGAGCTTACCCCGATTTTGACCAGTGAAGAAGTGATACAAGCTCAGCGAGAAGTCAAAGACATCTACATCGCCCCTGTGGTGCTAGACTACCTACAAAAACTGGTCGCCAAAACCCGTTCAAGCCAAGAATATCACGGCTTATCCCCCCGTGGCGTGCTAGCGTTAAAGCGTGCTTGCCAAGCCTATGCCTATGTATCAGGGCAGGACAATGTGGCGATAGATGATGTGCAGGCGGTGTTCTCGGCGGTGGCTGACCACAGACTAGGACAGCGTTTTGTGCCGTTTCATCATCTGGGTGGTCTGACTGAGATGACCATTGCCAGACGTATTTTGGACGAAGTGGCGATTGATTGATGGCGGATTTGCCGTTTATCATTAACCCAATCAATCTATCCGTATGCCCATGAAATCATCTGCTCATCGCCTAACCCGTCCACTGACCAATCCCATAAAGAACAAGCTCAACGAGTTCTTTGCCAGACGCTCGCCACGCAAAGATGCGGTGTCGCTCGGGCTACGTAATGTCTATATCTTTTTTAGCCGTCAAGGACTGTTGTTTGCTCTACTACTCATCGCCACTTTTGTGACGGGGGTCAATTATGGCAATAACTTGGTACTGGGGCTGTGCTTTTATCTGTTCGGCATTTGGCTTGTGACGGTGTTTTATACCTTTGTGCAGGTGGCGAGCATTGATGTGCGGTTTGTCGAGTCTAGCTTGTCTGAGGCAGGGTCGATAGGTTATGTGACTTTGGAGTTATCCACCAGAAGTGGCAAGGCATCACGGCAGATAGAAGCGGTGTTTGATGATAAGCATGAGATTGTCCAAAAAATGCTCAAAGGGCAGGCACGAGAAGACTTCATGAATGCTCACACCATCATCACGCCAACGCTGGGCAAATCGGTGCTGGTCAGATTGCCTGTCTATACCCCCACTCGGGGGGTGATGACCCTGCCCCGTCTGGTCATCAGCAGTCGCTATCCGCTCGGGGTCATGCGTGCGTGGGCGTATGTGTATTTGGCAAGTCCGATGTTTGTATACCCTAAGCCTGCCCCCTTTGACTGGCAAAACGACAAGCGAGCGGTGGCAAGCGAGAGTGATGAGCGAAGTGCCATCAGTGTGGCAGGGCAAAGCGACTTTGAGATGTTGGACGAATACCAAGAAGGCGAGAGTTTGGCACGGGTGTCATGGTCGCACGTGGCACGGGGGGCGGGCATGCTCACCAAGCACTTTGGCGACTCGCTCGGGCGTGAGTGGTGCTTGCATTATGATGACATGCCGTCAGGGGTGCATGAGACCCGCCTAAGTGAGCTGACCCATGCGGTGCAAGCCATTGCCAGCCAAGGCGCGCCCTTTATGCTTGTTTTTCCCAGTGGGGCAGGACAGATAGGCGTGGGCGATGAGTTTGTCCGTCAATGTTTGCTAAGACTTGCCAAAGAGCCTTGATGGGTTTTGGCAGTTGGCAAAATTGGCGGTTTATGTTATCCGTTTTAAAGTCCTTTTAAAGTCGTCTAAAATCATTTAAAAAAGCATTTTTGAGTTATTCTATTTATAAAAAAGATTTGGTTTGATAGTTAGGGCGTGCCTGCCCTTTATAACACAATTTAAAATATAGAAATGTTTTAGAAATAAAACAATGTTTTTGCATGAAAAATGGCTATCCGACCACTTAATTTTTAAAATTAAGTTAAAATCTTAAGATTTATCAGATTAAGTGGTCGGATGTTTTTCATAATAAAAGCTCGTTTGATAGAATAGCTATCAAACTTCGCTTTTTCCTTGAAAAACGTGCGATTTTCCTCATTTTTCATTGCAAATACAAAAGGTAGGCACGCCCTAATAAATTGATGATAAATAAAAAGGTTGGTATTTGCCTAATTTCACCAAATCATTTACCCTAATTTTACCAAATCATTTATCGGGCAAAACCACACGACACAGACACCATGAACAGCACTTTTCACGATTTTGGTCAAGGTAGAAAAACCCTAACCACACACCCCCAAAAATTTTGGCACAAAATCCTTGCTCTGCCTGCCTATCACTGGCTACTGCTTGCCATGGCATCGCTTGTGTTGCCCCATGCGATGGGCATTCCTGCATGGCTATTGGTCGTACTCATCATCAGCATCATCATGCAAAAACCCAGTATCAAGGCACGCCTATACAGCCTAAGTGGTGGGCGACTACGCCGTATCTATCAAGTGGTGCAGGTGCTACTGTTTTTAGGCGGTACGGTGGCGATTTGGGTGAGTTTTGGGCAGGCGTTTGGCGTGGATGTGGCGGTCAGCTTTTTGGTGCTGTGCTTTGTGGCAAAGGCGTGGGAGCTGTATGAGAAGCGGGACGCTTATGTGGCGTTAAACCTTGCGTTATTTACGCTGGCGTCGGCGTTTTTGATACGGCAGGATTTGAGCGTGGCGGTGGTGGGACTGCCGACACTCATGATGATATTAATAGGCTTTATCGCCATTAGTGATGATGATAATGCCGATGGCTCGGGGCGACTGCGTGCGTTGGCTATGATAACCCTGCCTGCCATTCCCCTGCTTGTGGTGCTGTTTTTGTTTTTCCCTCGTCTGCCCCCGATGTGGTCACTGCCGATGGCAGGCAAATCTGCGACAACGGGTGTTTCGGATAGCATGTCACCGGGGGATTTTTCTAATCTGAGTCAATCGACTGAACTGGCGTTTCGTGCTGAATTTGACGGGCAAATGCCAAGCCGTCATGAAATGTATTGGCGTGGGCTGGTGTTTAGCGATTTTGATGGGGTGACGTGGCGACAAAGTGAGTTTTCGCCCCATTTTTGGTCGTCACGAGATGGCGATAAGCCCCCAGCATGGGCGATGAGTGCGTATCAAGGCATGGAACATCATTATCGGGTCATCTTGGAGCCAACCGAGCAAAACTGGTTGTTTGCTCTTGATTATCCACGCCTGCACCCTGAGCGTGGCATGGGCATGACGGGCGATTTTACCCTGCGTCATTATTACCCGATTAGTACCCAAAAACGCTATCGTGCCAGTTATTTTAGCCAGCCCAAGGTGGATATTGAACTGACCGATGTCCAAAAACGCATTAATCTACGTCTACCCGAAGATGGTAATGAGCAGGCTCGTGCCTTTGCCAGTGAACTCTATGCCCAGACAGGCGACCCTGTTCGCTATGTACAAGCGGTGCAAAACTTCATCACCACGGGTGGGTTTAGCTATACGCTCTCACCCCCTGTATTGCGAGATGACCGCATTGATGAGTTTTTGTTTGGCACGAAGGCGGGGTTTTGTGAGCATTATGCGTCCAGTTTTACTTTTTTAATGCGGTCGGCAGGCATTCCTGCTCGAGTGGTGGCAGGCTATCAAGGCGGTGAGCTTGGGCGTGATGGGCAAAGCTGGGAAGTGCGTCAGATGGACGCTCATGCATGGACAGAAGTGTGGTTTGATGGGCAGGGCTGGGTACGTATTGACCCGACCGCCTTTGTCTCGCCTGACCGTGTGGAGCAGGGCATGAATGCGGTAACCGAAATGGGCGGTGCGTCCATGTTTGGCGATGGTGTGGCAGGACAATGGAGTTATCAGCAGTTTAAGATGCTACAAACATTGAGACGTTACTCTGACCAGATGGGCTATTATTGGCAAAAAAACGTGGTCGGCTATGACCAAGATGAGCAAAAAAACTCGCTTTTTAAATGGTTTAATATCACAAGTTTTGCTCAGCAGTTTTGGATATTGGTTGGGGGCGTGGGGGTGCTTGCTGTCTTATTTGTGGGTGTGATGATGTACCGACGCAGACGGCAGTATCATGGGCTAGATGTGCCACTTGTGAAGCTCTCGGCAGGGCTTGCCAAGCAGGATAAAGCATGGGGTAAGGGGGCGAGCGAGCCTTATTTGACTTGGCTTGACCGTCTAAAAACGCCAAATAATTCCGAAGATATTGATGAATTAAAGGGCTTGTATCGCAAACACCGCTATGGGCGAGATGGACGGGTGGATAAAGCGGTGGTTGGTCAGATGATGAGTATCGTCAAGCGATTGGTGGGGAGGGGCTGAGATTGATTTTATCAAAGAATTAATTTGGTAAAGAAAAATCATTTTTATGCTACAATAGACTATCTTTTAAAACATTAAATCAAGGTAAAACCCATGACCAGACATTTTGATTATATTACCATCGGTGGCGGTAGTGGCGGTATTGCCAGTGCCAACCGTGCTGCCATGTATGGCAAAAAAGTTGCCGTGATTGAAGCAAAGCACGTTGGTGGAACGTGCGTCAACGTAGGCTGTGTACCCAAAAAAGTGCTGTGGTATGGAGCGAACATGGCAACCGCCATTCACAACTATGCCCTTGATTATGGTTTTGAGCTTGATGTCAAAAACTTTGATTTTGCCAAACTTGTCGAAAATCGCACCGCCTACATCAATCGCATCCATCAATCTTACAAAAACACTTTTGAAAAAAACGGCGTAACGCTCATCAACGGTTTTGCCAAATTTTTGGATAAAAATTCGGTAGAAGTCAGCTATGAAAATGGCGAGACCGAGACCATTACCGCTGACCATATTTTGATTGCCACAGGCGGTCGCCCACACCGTCCCAACATACAGGGGGCAGAATACGGCATTGATTCGGACGGCTTTTTTGATTTGACCGAACTTCCAAAATCGGTGGCGATTGTGGGCGGTGGCTACATTGGCGTTGAGATTGCAGGCGTGATGAATGCCTTGGGTGTGGATACGCATTTGTGCGTGCGTGGCGGTATTTTAAAGAGTTTTGATAAAGATATTGTAGAAGTCTTGACTGATGTCATGGTTAAAGACGGCGTTACGTTCCACACGGGCGTAAACCCTGTTAAAATTGAAAAAAATGACGGCTTGACTGTGTATTTTGACAATGGCGAAACCCTAAATGTGGACTGCCTGATTTGGGCGACAGGGCGTGTGCCAGCCACTGATGTGATTGATTTACACAAAACAGGCGTGGCAACCAACGACAAAGGGCAAATCATCGTGGATAAATTCCAAAACACCACGGTGGACGGCATTTATGCGGTGGGCGACATCATCGAAAATGGCATTGAGCTAACCCCTGTGGCGGTGGCAAGCGGTCGCAGACTCTCCGAACGCCTGTTTAACAATAAGCCCGATGAACACCTAGATTATAGCAATGTCGCCACGGTGGTGTTTAGTCATCCGCCCATTGGTACGGTCGGCATGAGCGAAAAAGATGCCATTGATGAGTTCGGAGCGGAAGCAGTCAAGGTCTATAAATCGAACTTTACGCCCATGTACTCTGCCATTACCGCTCATCGTGAGCCGTGTCGCATGAAATTGGTGTGCGTGGGCGATGATGAAAAAGTGGTCGGCCTGCATGGCGTGGGGTTTGGCGTGGATGAGATGATTCAAGGCTTTGCTGTCGCCATAAAAATGGGAGCAACCAAGCGTGATTTTGATAATACCGTTGCCATTCATCCGACAGGGTCTGAAGAGTTTGTTACGATGAGATAAATGATTGTTTTGTAGACAAAAATGGTATTTTTAAAATTTGGATATGTAGGGGTAAATCACATTCGCCCTGATAAAGCACATTCAATGTAGGTTTTTAACCACAAAAAGACAAATTGCCTAGGCGGTTTGTCTTTTTGTTGTTGGAGTTAAAGTCGCCATTGAAAGGCATATACACCCAAGAAACTTTAAAATTACTACAAATATAATGATGTGTGGACGTAGGGGCGTGCTGAGCACGCCTTGTATGGTAATATCATCAAAGGGTGTGCAGAGCCAACCCCTACAAACCCGTGGTAAATATCAAGTTGGTTGGGTGTAAAAAGCCCATTTAAAAAACAATACTAAATGGGCTTTTGTCTAAATCAGCAGTTTATCTTAGATAAAATCACATCGCATCCAAATATTTCTCCGCATCCAACGCCGCCATACACCCCGTTCCTGCCGATGTAATGGCTTGGCGGTAGATGTGGTCTGCCACGTCCCCACAAGCAAATACGCCGTCAATGTTGGTGGCGGTGGCGTTGCCGTCCAGTCCGCTTTTTACCACGATATAGCCGTCTTTCATGGTAAGCTGACCGTCAAAAATGGCGGTGTTTGGCTTATGCCCGATAGCGACAAACATACCCATGGCATCGATTTGTTTGGTTGTGCCGTCTGTGTTTTGGATAATCACGCCTGTTACGCCCATGTCATCGCCCACGACTTCTTTGACACTGCTGTTCCATTCAATCGTGATGTTGCCGTTTTTGACTTTTTCAAACAGTTGGTCTTGCATGATTTTCTCGGCTCTAAGGTTATCACGGCGGTGGATTAGGGTAACATGGCTTGCGATGTTGGATAGATACAAGGCTTCTTCGACGGCGGTGTTACCCCCACCGATGACGACTACTTTTTGGTTTTTATAAAAAAAGCCGTCGCAGGTGGCACACGCTGACACCCCACGCCCCATAAATGCCGTCTCACTGTCAAGACCCAGATATTGGGCGGTTGCTCCTGTGGCGATGATAAGAGCATCACAGGTATAAGTGCCGTTGTCGCCTGTTAGGGTAAAGGGGCGGTTTTGTAGGTCGGCGGTGTGGATATGGTCGTAGATAAGTTCGGTGCCAAAACGTTCGGCGTGCTCTTTCATGTTATCCATGAGTTCACCCCCCGTTAAGCCTTCTTTTCCGCCTGTCCAGTTGTCAATCTCGGTGGTGGTGGTGAGCTGTCCGCCCACTTGCAGCCCTGTGATGATGACGGGGTTTAGGTTGGCTCGGGCGGCGTACACCCCTGCTGAGTAGCCTGCTGGTCCTGAACCTAGAATGATGAGTTTGTGATGAGTGGTCATGATATTTCCAAAGGTAAAAAGGTAAGATGATAAGATGAATGCTTTTAACTGTAAGCCATCAGTCACTTAAAGTTAAAGCCAAGGCAAAAAACCAAAGAATAAAGCCATAATATGCGTCTGCCTGCCCAAATTGCAAGCACCATGCACGCTAAAATTTAAAATCCGATGATTGATAAAAACGATGATGGCTTGCTTGGATGAATTTTAAACAAAATCAGGCACGCCACTATGAAAGCGTAACTCCCCATCAGGGCTGTCTATCAGCTCCGCTTCCACCGCCCGAAAAAACGCCACTCGCTCATCTATCGGCTCATCAGATACCGACTGGGCAAGGGCAAGATAGTCTTCATAATGACGGCTTTCGGATTTGAGTAAGTATTTATAATACTTTGATAACTTTTCATCATCGATGACGTCCGCCAGTGCCGAAAACCGCTCACACGAACGAGCCTCAATGAACGCCCCGATAATCAGCACGTCTATCATGCCCGCAGGCTCCCACGTGCGTTTGTGCTTTAATAACCCCTTGGCATATCGCCCCGCAGGCAGGTGCGACCATGCGATGCCACGCTCTTTCATGAGTTCTAGCACTTGCTCATAGTGGAGCATCTCTTCACGCACCAGCTGGGCAAGTTTTTCTTGCAAATCCCTGTGAAACTCATAACGAAAAATCAAATTCATCGCCGTCCCTGCTGCTTTTTTCTCGCAGTTGGCGTGGTCTTGCATGAGTAGAGGGAGATTATCTTTGGCGACAGCAAGCCATTTATCGCTGGTTTTTGCCCCCAAAAATGCATGAATATGACTGATGTCAGTTTTGGCTTTGGCACGGCTAGCGATGACGTGCAAGTCATCTTCGGGCAGTATGTCGGTCATGATGATTCCAATATCGGTTATGCTAAAATGATGGCGTATTTTAGCATGATTTTGATGTCTGGCATAAACTAAAATAAATCAAATTTCTCAAAGTACGTGTTTACAAACTGATGATTTTTCAAGCAAAAACATCACAAAATACCAATTGACATTTATAGGATTTTATAAAATTCATCCTAAGTTAAGTGCGTACGATGTCAAAGAGTATTATCTAATTAAAAAATATTCTCAATGTTTACAAATTTTTTGGAAATCAGTAACATTATAAATCATTGATAAATATATAATTTTTAAAATTTATCTAAAAAAATGTGAATTTTTGTGATAAAAGGTGTTGCAAAATATGTCAAAATTGGTATTCTATACATACGGTATGGGATTTATCCTGTTTTGTTCTATTTGTTACACTTGATGTATGATTTAATGATGTTTTATTAAAGATTGCAAAGATTGTCATGAATATGTCACGAAACTATGATGAAATACCCATATTGGAAATAACTTAAAAAAGCCGTGATAAGCTGTTAAGCGATTGATGGTTTATCACACTGGGTGCAAGCGTACAGCAGCCCCATCACTAAAAATGTCAGTGGAGAAACCCATGAAAAAACTACTTTTAGCGTCAGCCGTTGCTGCTCTATCTATCACAGCTGCTCAAGCTGCCCCACAAGTTTACGGTAAAGCGTTTTTAACTCTTGATGTGCAAGATGGCAATGATAATAGCCGTTCTAAAGATTCGCGTACCCAACTAAACTCTAATGCATCACGTATCGGTTTTAAAGGTTCAGAAGCTCTAACAGCGAACACTGACCTTGTTTATCAATTGGAATATCGTATTGAAATTGATGCTAATGATAACAATGGTAACAACCGTAATTTTGAGTCTCGTGACACCTATCTAGGTCTAGCCAACAAGCAGTACGGTACTTTGGTAGCTGGTCGTCTTACTGCTATCGATGGTCAAGTGGATTATGTTACTGTTGCTCAAGGTGGTGTGATTGGTGGTAACGGTGTTTTGACAGCGTTTGATGCTGAGCGTGCTAATAACGCATTTGCTTACTTCTCACCTGAACGCAATGGTTTACAATTCATGGGTATGTATGTACTTGATGAAGATAAAACGCAACTAAGTTCGGTATTAGTAGGTTCTGATAGTTCTGCTGTAAATAGAACTGCAAATGACTCTTTGGGTCGTGATGCTTTTGGTGTTGGTGCAAAGTATGAGCCAGAGAATGCTCCATATCGTGCAGGTGTTACTTACATTCAAGCTGGTGATTTGAAGTTTACCCGTGTAAGCGGTGCTTATGACTTGAATCCTGCCACTACAGTTGGTGCATTATATCAGCATAGTGACTTGGATACCAATGACAACGAAAATGCTTTTGCATTGAGTGCTGAACACAAATTGGTTCAAACTCCATGGACTGCCTATGGTCAGCTAGATTTTGTTGATAATGCAGGTGGTAACAAAGATGCAGAGATTTTCCGTACTGTGGTTGGTGGCAAGTATGCCTTTAACCAAGCAACTACTGGTCATCTATATGGGGCATACCAACGTTCTGAAGGTGTTAACCTAAGCAATGCTGCTACTGGCAACAAAGCAAATGCTTACGGTGTCGGTGCAGGTATTGAATACAAATTCTAATTTGTATCACACTTGCAAAAACCCGCCTGATGGTGGGTTTTTGCTGTTTTAGGTTTTTTATTTTTATCCACCTCTTAACGTCAAACTTCGTCCACCGTCCACCGCCAAAATCTGCCCTGTGATATAAGGAGCATTCGCCAAAAATAGCACCGCTTGGGCGACATCATTAGGCGTGCCGATTTTTTGTAAGGGGACGGAACTCACAAGTTCGTCTTTGGTGGTGTCATTCAATTCATTATTTTTGTTATCTTCTGGAAAAATGTTCACACCGGGGGAGACGCCATTGACCCGCACGCTCGGGGCAAGCTCCAATGCCAAGGACTGCACCATGCCCAGATGTGCCGATTTTGCCATGTTATAAATGGGATAACCAATAAAGGGTTTATCTCGTGCGTGAATGTCGAGCAGACTAATGATTGCCCCATGATTTGTGATAAGCTCATCTTTAAAAGCATGACTTAAAAATAATGGAGCTTTGGCATTGGTCAAAAACAAATCGTCCCAGTCCGTTTGCCATTTATCAAAATCATCATTGACATCACTTGGATAAAAACTTGACGCATTATGCACCAAAACATCAATCCGCCCAAATAAAGCTATGGCGTGATTTTTAAAATCTGTCAATTTATTTTTATCATTAACAATACTCAAATCCGCCTTGATGATTTTGGCACTATTATCACAAATGGCATTTAATTCATCTGCCAAATATTGAGCGTCTGTTTGGCTATGATGATAATGGATAATGACGTTAAAGCCATGACTGTGAAAGGCTTGGACGATTGCCTTGCCAATGCGTTTTGCTCCGCCTGTGATTAGGGCGACTTTTTTCATGGAAGTTCCTTTTTTAAAAATTCGCTTAATTTTAATAAACGTAACCGTGTCAGCTCATCGCCAATTTGTTTGCCTTTTAATGATTTATCAATATTGTTAATCGTTACCGATTGATAAAGGCTAATGGCGTGATGAAAAAATTCACGATTGATTGTTTTATTATTTACTATTTCTACCGCATCAATCAAATCAAATAATATCGTTTTGTCTTTTTGAGCTTTGGTATTTTCTATTAACATTAATAATTTATCGGCAGAAATGTCTTGATAATGAGTTAAGTCATTAAAATGCGTGATGAATAATTGGGCAAATTGTGTGATGGCTTTGGGCGTTAATAACCGCTCGCACAGTTTTGATAAATCCGCTTTATTATCCAAAAATCCATAGGTTAATATGGCAAATTTGATATGCAATGGCTTATCGTGGGCGGTTTTTAGTTTGTCAAAAGTGGTTTGGCGAATGGTGTTATTTTGCCAAATGGTGTTTAACTCGGGTAGAATCTCTTTTAAAATACCCAAGTCAAACAACAACTCAAAAAACGCAAACGCACACGTCTCATCAAAAGCCTTCACACATTCTGTCCAAATCCGCTCACGGCTAAGGTGCAAAAGCTCCCCCCGACTGGCGATGCTTTGCATAAGATAAGCGGTGTCAGGGGCGACCGTAAAGCCCAGCTCATAAAAGCGTGCATAAAAGCGAGCCACTCGCAACACACGAAGCGGGTCTTCGCTAAATGCAGGCGATACATGGCGTAAGAGCTTGTTTTTTAAGTCATTTTGTCCGCCATAAAAATCCACCACTTGCCCCGTGCGTGGTGTGTCGTCAAACAGTCCGATGACTTCTATGGCAAGGGCGTTTATCGTCAGGTCTCGGCGTGCCAAGTCGTCTTGTAAGCTAACCCCGTCCGTCTGTACAGCAAAGCCTTGATAGCCTTTGCCATTTTTGCGTTCGGTGCGGGCAAGGGCGTACTCATTATGGGTGTGCGGGTGCAAAAACACAGGAAAATCCGCCCCCACTTGGGTAAAGCCTTGGGCGAGCAGGTCGGCAGGGCTTGCTCCGACCACCATAAAATCTTTGTCTTTGATAGGACGACCCAAGAGCGTATCACGCACCGCCCCACCGACCAAATATACTTGCATGGTAAATTTTTTCCGATAAATTTGGGTCATTGTAGCGTAAATTCACCAATAAAAAAAGCACCCTAATGAGTGCTTTTTTGGGGTTTGGTGGGCTTATTTTGCCATGTCCTGAGCGTCTGATACCGATAGGGCGGTCATGTTGACGATACGGCGAGCGGTCGCAGAAGGTGTCAAGATATGCACCGGCTTGTCCGCACCGAGCAGGATAGGCCCTAGGGCAGCCGAGCCTGTGGCGGTTTTTAGCAGGTTAAAGGCGATGTTGGCACTGTCAAGTGTTGGCATGATAAGTAGGTTTGCCGAACCTGTTAGCGTGCTAAATGGATAGCTGTGCTGACGCATACGCTCATCTAGGGCGATGTCGCCATGCATTTCGCCATCAAACTCAAAGTCCACGTTCATCTCGGTCAAGATGTCATGCACTTGACGCATTTTGAGAGCGGAAGCACGGTCAGATGCCCCAAAGTTAGAATGTGACAGTAGGGCGACTTTTGGTGTGATGCCAAAACGACGTACTGCTGCCGCTGCCAAAATGGTCATCTCGGCAAGCTCTTCGGCGGTTGGGTCTTCGTTGATGTAGGTATCAGCGATGAACAGGTTGCGGTTTTGCATGAGTACAGCACTCATGGCGTAGAAGTTGGATACGCCATCTTTTTTGCCGATGACTTGATTTAGGTATTTTAAATGCAAGTGATAAAAACCAAACGTACCACAAATCAAGCCGTCCGCGTCGCCAAGTTCGACCATGAGTGAGCCGATGAGTGTGGTTTTACGGCGAACATCACGGCGAGCCAGCTCTAAGCTGACGCCATTACGCTGATTGGTCGTGTAGTGATGTTCGGCATATCTGTCGTAGTGGGGGTTGTTGTTGGGATTGATGATGGTGATGTTTTGACCATCGACCAAACGCAGACCGAGATTGTCGATTTCTTGGTTGATAATCTCGGGGCGACCGATAAGGATAGGCTGGGCGATTTTCTCGTCCACCACCACTTGCACCGCACGCAACACGTTGATGTCTTCACCTTCGGCATAGACAATGCGTTTGGGGTTGGCTTTTGCCTTGTTGAAGATGGGCTTCATGGCAAGGGCGGTGTTATAGACGAACTCGGACAGTTTTTGGCGATAAGCATCAAAATCGGTAATCGGCAAGGTTGCCACGCCTGTGTCCATCGCAGCCTTGGCAACAGCAGGGGCGATTTCTAGGATTAGGTTTGGCTCCAAAGGACCGGGGATAAGGTACTCACGCCCAAAGCTCTTGCCAGTTTCGTCCTTTTGACTATCTACTGATGGCGTGGCTTCGGTGTGAGCCATCGCTGCGATGGCGTGTACGCAGGCAAGTTTCATCTCTTCATTGACAACTGTTGCCCCAACGTCCAATGCCCCACGGAAAATATAAGGGAAGCATAGGGCGTTGTTGACTTGGTTGGGGTAGTCTGAGCGACCCGTTGCCATAATCACATCTGAACGCACCGCATGGGCAAGCTCGGGCATAATCTCAGGGGTTGGGTTGGCAAGAGCAAAGATAATCGGGTCTTTTGCCATGCTACGCACCATGTCTTGTGTAACCACACCTGGCCCTGATAGACCTAAGAATACGTCCGCCCCATTCATGACTTCGGCAAGGGTGGTCTTGTCGGTATCACGAGCAAAGCGGGCTTTGGATTCGTCTAGGTTTTCACGGCTTGTCGTGATAACGCCTTTTGAGTCAAGCACATAGATATTTTCTTTACGCACGCCCAATGCCACCGCTAGGTCAAGACAAGAGATGGCGGCAGCCCCTGCCCCTGAGCAGACAAGCGTAATCTCGCCGATGTTTTTGCCGTTAAGTTGCAAGGCGTTTAGCAGAGCGGCGGCTGAGATAATGGCGGTGCCGTGTTGGTCGTCATGGAACACAGGAATGTTCATGCGTTCACGCAACTCACGTTCGATTTTAAAGCACTCAGGTGCTTTGATGTCTTCTAGGTTAATGCCACCAAAGGTCGGCTCTAGGCTTGCCACTGTCTCGATGAATTTGTCGGGGTCGGTCTCATTAATCTCAATGTCAAACACATCAATACCAGCGAACTTCTTAAACAGTACGCCTTTACCTTCCATCACAGGCTTGGATGCTAACGCACCGATGTTACCAAGCCCAAGCACCGCCGTACCGTTGGTAATCACGCCAACAAGGTTGGAGCGGGCGGTGTATTTGGCGGCAAGTTTGGGGTCTTTTTCGATTTCAAGACAAGGCACCGCCACACCAGGAGAGTAGGCAAGGGCTAGGTCGCGTTGGTTGGCGATTTGTTTGGTGGGGGTGACAGAGATTTTACCAGGGCGAGGGTGTTCGTGGTAATGTAGGGCGTTTTGTTCAAATTGTAAACGCTGGGCGTCCGCTTCGGATAAAAAAGCGGTGTCGTCGGTTTTGTCCTGTGCAGGAACATCTTGATGAGCCATAATGCTTTTCCAAGTTGTTGAGAATAAAAACTATGAATAAAAATCGCTTTATTTTAACATGATTTTGGGGGTCATGCTAGGATTTGTTTATGGGTGTTTTTGCGTATTTTTTGGTTTGAAAAAACACCGCCCAAAGGCGATGTATGGATTAAGACAGCGCAGTTTGTTTTTTTGCCATTTTAACATTCAATAGTAGCATGGCAATGACCACCCCAAGACCAATAATGTCCGTCATGGTCTCAGGCACGATAAGGCAAAATGCCCCAACGGCAGTAACAACTCTTGCCCATATCGGTAGCGTGGTTTTAAAGTAGCCTTCGACGGACGCTGATAGAGCAAGCACGCCAATGATGGATGTGGTGGCAACAGTAGCAATAACGTGCCATGCTGGCATGGCAAACTCTTTGGCGGTAACTGCCATGTCGGTAACGTCAATCATCATCATGTTGGGGTTATAGACAAACATAAATGGCACGATAAAGCCAGCCAATGCCAGTTTGAGTGACTGCCAGCCTGTTTTCATGGGGTCACCCCCAGAAATACCCGCTCCTGCAAAGGCAGCCAATGCCACAGGTGGTGTGATGTTGGCAAAAATCCCAAAATAAAACACAAACATATGAGCCACCAAAATCGGCACATCAAACGTTGCCAAAGCAGGGGCTGCCATGGTTGCGGTGATGATATAAGCAGGAATGGACGGCAAGCCCATGCCAAGCACCATAGATGCAAGCATGGTAAGAAGTAATGTCAAGAACAGCGAGCCTGCCCCAAGCGTTACGATGGATGATGTCATGACCGTGCCAAAGCTCGTTAGGTTCACCACACCGATGACCACGCCCACGACCGCACACGCTGCCATGACCGACAGCGACTGTTTGGCACCGTCTTCAAACGCTCCCAAAATATCCTTAAAGCCCATGCGAGTCTCGGGGCGTAGCCAGCTAATCACGATGGTTGCCCCAATGGTATAGGCAGCAGCATAGCCAATCGGCACGTTTTTGGCAAGTAGCACCACCAAAAACACGATGGGCAACAGCATATGTCCACGAGCTTTTAGAACTTCTTTGGCACGGGGCAAATCCGCCTTGGGGATGCCACGCAAGTTAAGCTTACCTGCTCTAAAATGCACCTGTGCAATCACGCCCAAGTAGTACAGCAAGGCAGGCAGTACCGCCGATAGGGCGATGGTGCTGTATTTGACCCCTGTGGTTTCTGCCATGATAAAGGCGGCCGCTCCCATAATGGGTGGTAGGATTTGTCCACCGACAGACGCACTGGCTTCCACCGCTCCTGAGAACTCTTTGCTGTACCCCACACGCTTCATAAGCGGAATGGTAAACGCCCCTGTGCCAACCACGTTAGCAACAGCAGCTCCATTAATAGAACCCATAAAGCCACTAGAAATCACCGCTACCTTGGCAGGGCCGCCTTGTTTATGACCTGCCAACGCCAACGCCAAATCGTTGAACAATTGCCCCATACCAGAGCGAGCCAAAAACGAGCCAAATAAGATAAACAAGAAAATAAAGGTAACAGACGCACCGATGGCGGTCGAGTATAGCCCTTCGGTTTTTAGGTATAATTGCCCAAAAATATCGCCAAAATCATAAGGGCGTGTCAAAAGACGGTCGGGCATAAAATCCATGTGGCTGATAAATGGATACGCCAAAAAAACGGTATTGTTAAATAAAGATAGATTTTAAGGTTTTCCGTTCGGACTGAGCTTGTCGAAGTCTAGGAAAACCGTTATGGTTCGACAAGCTCACCACGAACGGCTTTCTAGAAAAGTATACTCAATTAACAATACCAAAAAAACTAAGGCAAAAATTGGTAAAATCCACCCTGTAATCCGCCTTGCCATTTCCATAACCACCACCACCGTGATGATGGCAAAAACGATGTCCATTTGGTTGGGGATACCACCCCGTACGGTAACGATGTCTTGGTATTGCCATATCAGATAGCCAGCACTAGACAAAGCAAGGGTTGCCCAAATCCAATCATACCAAACGACCTTTTGACGGCTTGATTTTTTGGCAGGGGGATAAATTAAAAAAATAAGAGCTGCCCCCACCGCCACATGGATAGAGCGTTGCACAATCTCAGGCAAGGGGTTAAAGGTAATGTATAAATGAAACACCGAGTACAAAATGGCAATGCCGGCAATTACATAACGCACCCAGCTGTCTTTGGGACTGCGAGTTACTGACTCTCGGTCAAATTTTTCCAAAATCTCTTGGGCTTTGCTGTCCGATACGCCTGTATCGTCAGGAATGGTTGTATTTGTCATGTTATTCTCTTTGTTATTTTAAACATGAAGGGGTGTGATAAAACTGCCAAAAACTCAGCCGTTTTGGACTGATGTGGATTTGGCTATATTCGGGGACGATTTTATAAAGCGATAATGTGTGAGCATCGCTCAAAATCTCGCCTTGCATGTTGGTTGAGACTATCCAGTTGATTTGAGGTGTGGACTGATTGATAAGTTGTCCCACATAGCCTTCGGGAGCGCTGATGGTCTTGCCTGTACTAGGCACGCCCGCTCCAAACGTCTGGGTATAAGTCTTAGTCAAAATCAGCACGTCTTTATCTAACTCATACACTTCTTGCCAATACTGCTTTTCTACCGAATGTCGCCATTTTAAAATAAAGCCATCAGGCAGACGACAACGGGCAAGCGCATGATGATGGGTATCGGTAGTTATGATAACCGTATGTTTGGCAGGGATAAATACCCCCATTAGACAAAGGACAACCATAGCCATGCTGATGATGACTATGGTTTTTGGGTGCTTGATGACGATGACTTACTTCTTCTCTTCGGTAGTCGCTTCGGTAGTTTCGGTAGTCGCTTCGCCCTCTGTGGCTTGGGCGGTGTCGCCAGAGGCAGGCTCGCTTGTTGCTGCCGTTGCACCTACTTCATCATAGTAGCGTTTTGCCCCTGCATGTAACGGTGCAACCAAGCCTGTTTGAGCCTTGGCAATGTCAATGTCTTTGGCGGCTTGGTGGGCGTTTTGTAGGGCAGGCAAGTTTTCAAAGAGTGATTTGGTTAAAAGATAAACGTCATTTTCGCTCAAATCGCTACGCACCACAAGGGCGTTCAAAATCGCTGCCGTTGGTACGTCTTCGGTGTTGCTGTATGTGCCTTTGGGGATACTCATAGGCACAAAGTAAGTTTTGGTTTTGGCAATCTCGGCAAGTTTGTCAGCAGGGACGGCAACCATTTGTAATTTAAAGCCTTGTTCTAGCTCCATAAGTGATGAGTTAGGCAGACCACTGGTCAAAAATGCCGCGTCTAACTTGCCTGATTTTAGACCGTCAGCCGCTTCGGCATAGCCTAAATAATCCACTTTGACATCGTTATAAGTGATACCAAAGCCTTCAAGCAAAGCACGAGTGGCGACTTCTACGCCTGAACCTTGGGCTCCGACTGCGATACGTTTGCCACGCAAATCTTCAATGCTTTTAATGCCCGAGGCTTGCGAGGCGACAATTTGCACATAGTTGGGGTATAGGCTGGCAATTTGTGAAACGCTGGTCAGTGGGGCTTTGAAATTGCCTGTACCGCTTACCGCTTCGTTCAGAGCGTCGCTCATGACAAATGCCATTTCTAGTTTTTTCTGGTCAAGTAGGTTTAGGTTCTCAACTGATGCCCCTGTGGTTTGGGTTTTGGCATTGGCACCAAACTGACTGGCATAGCCTTCGGCAAGTGAGGTACCGATGATGTTATAAGGGCCTGACGCACCGCCTGTGCCGATGGTTACAAATTTGGTTTCTAGTTTGTCGCTTGCGGTATTGCTGGTGGTTTGGCTGCTGTCAGTTTTTTGTTCGGCAGATTTGTCGCCACCACAAGCGGTGAGCAGGGTTGCTGCACCGATGATACAGGCTAGGGCAAGTTTGTTGAATGCTTTCATGAATGACTCCTAAAAATAATGGGGGCTTATTGTCAGTATTTAGATACAATTTAACAAGATAATACAGACAAAATAAGATGTCAATAAAAAAATTATGTTTTTTGAAATCATGGAGTATTTAATTTACCGGTATTGTTAAAAACAAATACATAAGTTAAAATAGCTCAATACTTTACCATATAGAGTAAAAACCAATGAACGAAACATTTGATAGTTGTCCTAAATGTAAGCACAAACACTTTGTCAAAGCAGGTTTTAACAATGGCAGACAACGCTATAAGTGCAAAGGTTGCAATCATTACTTTTCGGTACATAAACCAACGCATCATAAAAGCGAAGAAACCAAGCAAATGGCAATCAATATGTATCTAGAAGGTTTGGGCTTTCGCTCAATTGGTCGCATATTAGGTATTAGTTATGGCACAGTCTATCAATGGGTTAAAAAACTTGGTGAACAACATCAAATTAAACAAGATAGCAATCAAGCGATAGATATCGTTGAGCTTGATGAGATTCATAGCTACACCAAGCATAAAAAAACGCTTGCTGGACTTGGGTTGCCATTGACAGAACAACAAAACAAATCTTAGGTTTTGTTTGTGGCAGACGAGACACCAACACCTTTAAACAGCTTTACAATCAATTGAATATCCATAACAGGTATTGTTAAATAAAGATAGATTTTAAGGTTTTCCGTTCGGACTGAGCTTGTCGAAGTCTAGGAAAACCGTTATGGTTCGACAAGCTCACCACGAACGGCTTTCTAGAAAAGTATACTCAATTAACAATACCCCATAACATTCAACTGTTTTGTAGTGACTACTGGAAATCTTACCTTGAAGTCATTCCAAAATCAAAACATATGACAAGCAAAGCTCAAACTTTTACCATAGAGGGCTATAATAGTCTCATTAGGCATTTCACAGCAAGATTTAGAAGAAAATCAAAATGTTATTCTAAATCCGAGAAAATGATAGAAAACACTTTGAACTTACTGTTTGCTAAGTGGAATGGAACTTTGAATTATGTATTTTAGTTTAACAATGCCAATTTACCAAAAGCACAAAAACACCACCCAAAGGCGACATTTGATTTGGAGTGATTTGTTTGGGTTTTGTGGATGGTTTTATGTGTAAGCTGTGGTTTTAGGTGGTAATGGCATGATGACTTGATTTTATTAAAACACCGCATTCACCCACCCAAATTTGACCGCATTGTCATAAATGATTTTTAGGGCGATGACGGTCAAAATATAGGGTAGGGCGGTTTTTAGCCAAGTCATTGGGATTTTGTGGCGAAGTTTGACCCCAGCCCATGAGCCTAGCGAGGCAGAGATTGCCATCAGTACAATGACCTGCCAATATGCCAAAAATTGAAACCCCAATATGACATAAATAGCCAACTTAAATACATGAACAATTGTCATCATAAGCGAGCCTGTAGTTACAATGACATCGTTATCCTCATATTTTTTCATGAGTAGTGGCATATGAAGTGGACCAGGAGCTCCGACAAATAAGCCTATGCCTGTTTGTAAAAAACCAATTAAATAAAAGTTTTCAAAACTTTTTAATAAGCGATTAATGGTTTTTGACCATTGGGTGAGTAAAATATAAATCGCAATAAATAACGGAATAAGTTCTAAATGGATAAATCGCACCACCGTACCAAATACCACCACACCTATCACCGCCCCAACCGCAAAAGGACGGACATGGGTAAAATCCATTTGATGACGACCAAACCAAATGCGACTGACATTACTAGCAAGTTGTGCTGAGCCATGCACGGGAATGATGGCACTGGCAGTAAGAAACATCGGCATGAGCCCCAGTAAAATCGTGCCACCGCCGAGCCCCGTAATGCCAGCAAGAGCAGATGTAAAAAAGTTGATAATCCCTAAAATAAACTCATTGGACATGGCAATATCATCATCATAAACGTGGTATTAATGTAGCAATATTTTATATAAAATACAATCATGTATTTTATATATCGCACCATTTTTTTATAAAATATGTAATGATATACTTTATATGTATAACAAGTCATCAACTGTATATATAAAGTATATTATTACATATTATGAATTAATGATGGTTTGCTGATTAAAAAGCCATTATTTTTTTATAAAATTTATATATTTTTTTGTTGCAAAATGTTTTTTATTTTTATATGATAAGTGAAGTTTTGTGATAAGCCGTTTAGATTAATGATAAATTATCACAAAATGAATATTGGACTTATCCCAATAAAGCCACTAAGTTTAGGTATGAAGGGTGTGGTTTTATTGGGTTTTTATACCTTAAAATATCGGAGTGGTATATGAAAGCTTTTAAATACGGAGCGATTGCCCTATCTATCTTGGCACTGACTGCATGCGGTGGCGATAAACAACAGGCTCAATCAGGCACAACAGGCGGTGATACAAGCGTAGCAGGCGAAGCCCCAAAACGCCCTGAATGTATCGCCCCTGCCAAACCAGGTGGCGGTTTTGACCTAACTTGTAAACTTGCTCAGTCAGGCTTACAAGACTTAGGTCTGCTTGATAAGCCCATGCGTGTTACCTACATGCCCGGTGGTGTGGGTGCGGTGGCATACAACAAAATCGTTGCCAACGACCGTAAAAATGGCGATGCGATTGTGGCGTTCTCCACAGGCTCTATCCTAAACCTATCACAAGGCAAATTTGGTCAATTCACCGAAAAAGATGTGAAATGGCTTGCGGCGGTGGGTACAGATTATGGCATGGTGGCGGTAAATGCCAACTCACCTTATAAAACCTTGGGCGACCTAGTCGATGCCCTTAAAAAAGACCCCAAATCTGTCTCCTTTGGGGCAGGTGGTAGTGTGGGTGGTCAAGACTGGATGCAAACAGCTCTACTTGCCAAAGCGGCTGGCATTGACCCAAATACTATGGGCTATGTGGCGATGGAAGGTGGCGGTGAGGCAGTAACGGCGGTACTGGGTAACCACATTCAAGTGGTGTCAGCAGGTATTGCTGAGGTCATGCCTCATGTGAAAGCAGGCAAATTGCGTGTGCTTGCGGTGTTTTCTGCCGAGCGTTTGGAGGGCGAGGGCTTTAAAGACATTCCTACCGCCAAAGAGCAGGGTTTTGACATTGAGTGGCCTGTGATTCGTGGTTACTACATGGCACCAGAGGCCTCTGATGCGTCCTATAACTGGTGGAAAGGTCAATTTGACAAAATGCTAGCCGACCCCAAATTTGCTGAACTTCGTACCAACCGTGAACTTCTGCCATTTGCCATGACAGGCGATGAATTAACCAAGTATGTCTATGAGCAAACCGAGGAGTTGCGTGCCTTGTCAGCCGAATTTAACTTGGTTGAGGGTGGTGCAGCCGCTCCAAAAGCCGAAGCTCCTGCCGAAGCATCCAAACCAGCTGAGGCAACAACTGAGGCAACCGCCGAAGTAAAGCCCGAGGAGACAAAAGCTGAGGATAAGCCAGCAGAGGAAAAACCTGCTGATGCACCTGCCGAAGAGAAAAAATAATCATCACCTCATGATGACAAAACCAATCCTATTTTGGGATTGGTTTTTTAAAAAGGAAATTCTATGGTAGATCGTATATTTTCAGGGCTTATGCTTGTGGTGTCGCTCATTTTGCTTGTCATGGCATGGGGTTATACCGCACCCATTTCTTATGACCCCATCGGTCCTCGTCCTTATCCTGTCATGCTGTTGGTTTTGTTGGCAGTACTAAGTGCGGTGATTGCGTTTCGTCCTGCCAAACTTGCCGAAAAAATCGAGTTGGGTCTCAATAAGCCCATCATCAAAAACCTAGCGTTCTGTACCATTGCCATGACTTTGTATGCTGTGCTGTTTGAGGTGCTTGGCTACATCGTGGCGACCACGCTCATGGCATGGGCGGTGGGTGTGTTGTTTGATGGTAAATGGCACAAGGCACTCATCGCCTCGCTTGTGATGGCGGTAGGTACTTATTATTTGTTTAATGGTCCGCTAGAAGTGAGCCTGCCTGCGGGTATTTTGAAACCAATTTTGGGGTAAATCATGGATACTTTAAATTTTTTAATGCAAGGCTTTGCCGTTGCGACCACACCCCAAAACCTCATCATCGCTTTGGTTGGGGCGTTCATTGGTACGATTGTGGGTATGCTCCCTGGTCTTGGCCCGATTAACGGCGTGGCGATTTTGCTACCGATTGCTTATGCGATGGGTCTGCCACCTGAGAGTGCGTTGATTTTGCTTGCAGCTGTTTACTTAGGCTGTGAGTATGGCGGTCGTATCTCGGCGATTTTACTAAATGTGCCGGGGGACGCGGCGGCGATTATGTCTACGCTGGACGGTTATCCGCTTGCCAAACAAGGTAAGGCAGGGATTGCGTTGTCGCTTTCTGCCCTAAGTTCGTTCATCGGTTCGATGATTGCCATCACAGGGGTGGTGTTGTTTGCACCGCTTTTGGCAAACTGGGCGATTAGCTTTGGTCCTGCTGAGTATTTTGCCCTGATGGTCTTTGCCTTGACCTGCCTTAGTGGCTTGGTGGGCGATGCTCCCCTAAAAACAGGCATTGCGGCGGTCATTGGTTTGCTGCTTGCCACTGTTGGTGTTGATGCGGTAACGGGTGTGTACCGTTTTACCTTTGGTTCGGTCAATTTGTCTGATGGCATTGCCTTTACCACCATCGTCATCGGCTTTTTTAGCGTGAGTGAAATTCTCATCATGCTAGAAAAGACCAGCGTGGGTCAAAAAGCCCTAGAACAAGGCAAGCGTGGCATGGTAAACTTCAAAGAGTTCATGTCAGCAGTAGGTGCGATTGTGCGTAGTGGCTTGACGGGCTTTGTGGTGGGTGTGCTACCGGGGGCGGGTGCGACCATCGCCTCAGCGATGACCTACTCAAACGAGCGTAAGATTGCAGGCGAGAGTGGTAAGTTTGGCGATGGCGACCTACGAGGTATCGCAGCTCCTGAGGCTGCCAACAACGCCTCTGCTTGTGGTTCATTCATTCCCATGCTGACACTCGGTGTACCGGGTTCGGGCACGACTGCCGTGATGATGGGTGCTTTGACCTTGTACAACATCACGCCCGGCCCTCAGCTTTTTGCCGAGCAACCTGACATCGTGTGGGGTTTGATTGCGTCTTTGTTCATTGGCAACATCATTTTGCTGGCGTTAAACTTGCCACTCGTGAAATTCTTTGCCAAGCTACTAGACATTCCAAATTACATCCTCATCCCAGCCATTGCAGCGGTGAGCTTTGTGGGTGTGTACTCAATCCACAGCACCACTTTTGACCTCATGTTGATGATTGGGCTTGGTATTTTTGGGTATTTTTTGCGTAAGCTCAACTTCCCACTATCTGCCCTGATTTTGGGTTATGTGCTTGGACACTTGATGGAATCTAACCTACGCCGTGCGTTGTCGATTTCACAAGGCGATTTGGGTATCCTATGGCAAAGTGGCATTTCCATGACTTTGTGGGTGCTTGCGATTATCATGGTGATTTTGCCGATTTATCGTGTGATTAAAGGTAAAAAAGTGAAAAAGATTCACTAATTGCTTTATTGCCATAAAAATCCGTCCAATAGGGCGGATTTTTTTTGTTTATTCATAAAAGTGGTAACTAGATAGAGGCTTTGTATTGGCTAAATTTACCAATCCAACCATCATCGGTATATAATTCACCACATAAACCATCTGAAATTTCGGCAAGATTTTTATCATCGCTTAAAATTAAACAATTGTCAGAATTTTCAAATATAAAAAGCAGATTATGCAATGTCTTATCAACCAAATAAGTAGATAATTCTTTTAGTAACAAAATTTCATCTGGCGATAATTGTGAAATTCTTTGATGAAATAAAGTATCTTGTTCTGATTTTATTTGTCCATCAATGAGTTTTTCTAAGTCAGATAAAACAGGGTCTCTCACATTGCAAATGAGATTTTTGCCAAATTCCGATAATGTATTCATGATTTGTCCAAATAATATGGATAAAGTTTTGATTTTGTAAGCCAATGTCAAAATGGTGCATAATACGCACCTTACGATTTATCATGAACCCATATTCCAGTATCTCCAACAAAATAAGTATGATTTCTATCAACTTCAAGATTATAGACAAAATCCTCATAAGGGTTTGGTGCAGGCATATCAAAACTTATCATGGCTTCATGTAAGCTCATCTCTGTTAAACCTGTTGCATCTCCATAGGTTTCAATATTTTTTAATGCTTTTCTATATCGTTCTTCATTTCCGATACTATTTTCTTTTACAATTTTACCCTCAAATATCAATGGCTTATTCATTGCTTCAATGAATTTTTGAGCAGTATGCGTATTTGCGTTTATATCCTGACCCAGCCTTACATTTAGGGTTTTGTATAGTTCTTTATCCACTAGAAAATTGGCTTTGGGCGTCAACCGTAACTTCGCATCTAAAGTTTTGCGATTTAAGGTTTTAATTTCTTCATCAAAGGCTTCTTCATTATCGGCTAAACTGATAAATTGGTAACCATTTGAATCAAATTTTACAAACTCAATAAGTCCACCACCATTTTCCCAAAAATCTGGGTCTTCAACAAACTGCACATATGCACAGCCTTCAGGATAATTTGGTAATGTACGGACGGGCATAAATGGCACATTATCTAGCCCAAAAGTTTCACCTGATAAATTAACTAAGAATGTCCCAGACAAGTCCTCTGCGGCTTCCCACTTTCCTGTTTTTCCACTAGGATCATAGGCAGACCAAAATGGGTGAAGTGCGTTACAGAAAATATATTCCATGCCATCATTAGTTGGATATTCGACCTTATAAATTCTTTCTTTCTGCTGAGATTTAAAGGTACTTAATACTGGTTTATATTGTAAATCACCTTGTGGATTAAACTCATCTCGTGATAACACCATATCTCCGACTTTAATGTCTTGAATAGGCACTAAACCTTTATCCGTATGAACAAGTGTACCCGCTACAAAACCAGCATTGTGTTTCGTTTCTGCTTTGGTCATATTGCAATTCCCCTAATATTCATCATCTTGATAAGGATTGCCAACCCCAAGCCCTTTTAAAATCTCAATCTCAAAGCTCTCCATTTCATCTTGCTCGGCTTGCCCGATTTCATGGTCAAAGCCCAGTAGGTGCAAAATGCCATGTACAAGGAGATGCGTTAAGTGATTTTCCACCGTTTTGCCTTGCTCGTCTGCCTCACGCACCACGACATCATGGCAAATCACAAGCTCGCCTAGTGGTATATTATTCATCATCACACAGACATCGCTCGGTATGTCGCTTGGGTAGGATAAAATATTGGTGGCGTAGTCTTTGCCCCGAGCGTCAAGGTTCAGCTCACGCCCCTCAGCCGTGCCACAGACATAAATATCCAGCGACTTAGGCAGGGCTATCCAGTCCTCGCCTGTGAAATTTTCCTCAAAGATAAAATACGGCAAAAACAGCCCGCCTTTGATTTTATCATTCATGATGGCAAGGGCGTGATTGAGCGTGGCGGTCAGTTTGTCCTCTTGGTAAATGGGCAGGCTTTCAAGCTCTGCCACCTCATCAGCAAAGCTGATGGTCACTTCATTCATTGTCATTCTCCTTACTGTCCTTGATGTTGTTTAAAAAGGCAAGGGCGTTTAGAGTGCGGTCAAGCTCTTTTTGTTCTCGTTGTTTTTTACGGATTTCGGCTCGCTCACTCTCGATTTTGCTTTCCACCGCATCATAAGCATCATAAGCATCAATGATTTTTTGCACCAGATGATGACGCACCACATCTTTACTGTTAAAGCGAGTGATGTGAATGTCCTCAATATTTGCCAAAATCTGCAACGCCACCGCAAGTCCTGACTTATGACCACGAGGCAAATCCACCTGCGAGGTATCGCCTGTGATGACCGCACGACTTCCAAAGCCCAAGCGTGTCAAAAACATTTTCATCTGCTCAGGCGTGGTGTTTTGGGCTTCGTCCAGTATCACAAATGAGTTATTGAGTGTACGCCCACGCATATAGGCAAGCGGAGCAATTTCAATGACTTGGCGTTCGATGAGTTTACCCACCTTTTCAAAGCCGAGCATTTCATAAAGGGCATCATATAGGGGGCGTAAATAGGGGTCAATTTTTTGGGTCAAATCCCCCGGCAAAAACCCAAGTTTCTCGCCAGCCTCCACCGCAGGACGCACCAAGAGTATCCGCTCTATCTCGCCCCGCTCTAACATATCGACCGCCACCGCCACCGCCAGATAAGTTTTGCCCGTCCCCGCAGGCCCTACACCAAATGAGATGTCGGACAACAAAATGTTGCGAATGTATTCGGCTTGGTTGTGTCCTTTGGGGCTGATTTTGCCTTTGCGAGTGGATAGGGTGATGGGGGTGTGGGTACTGTTCGGTTCACGCTTGGCACGGCTTGATTGGATAAGCAGGTGTAGCTCTTCGCCCGTGATGTTGTCTTTTTCTTTGGCAAGTTCAGCGAGGGTGGTTAGGACAAGCTCGCCTCGCTCAACCATCTCCAAATCGCCTGTTAAAATAAAATCATTACCACGAGCGATGATGGCAATATCAAGGCGTTCTTGGAGATATTTTAAATGGGTGTTGTACTCGCCCAAAAGGGTGCGAAGCTCAAAGGTGGTCAGGTCAAAATGTAGGGTGCGTGTGATGCTCAAATGGGTTTCCTTATTAAGTTTGGGATAAATGTGATGGGTGGATACCAATGTATTTATTAAATGACCTCATCAAAAGCCATCTTGGATTTTTTGAGATTATATGCTTGCTAATTATCAAAAATCAACCACAAAAATAAAAAGCCTTTTCAACTAAGAAAAGGCTTTTTAAATATGGCTCCCCAACCTGGGCTCGAACCAGGGACACACGGATTAACAGTCCGATGCTCTACCGACTGAGCTATTGGGGAATGGTGGGTCGTGCAGGATTCGAACCTGCGACCAATTGATTAAAAGTCAACTGCTCTACCAACTGAGCTAACGACCCGCTAAGCACACGGCTTATTCGGTCATCTAGGATAATGGTGGGTCGTGCAGGATTCGAACCTGCGACCAATTGATTAAAAGTCAACTGCTCTACCAACTGAGCTAACGACCCTTATCACTAAACGTGGTGCGTATTATACAGGGAAATTTTGATACGTCAAGCGTTTTTTATGAAATTTTTAAAAATTTAGCAAAATAAAAGGCTTTTGGGGCTTTGGCATTGCTTTTTTGGGGGCAGTTGCTTAAAATTAGCCAATCATTGATGAAATTGATTTATTTAAAAGGCAATCTTATGCAATCCGTCCAAGTCAAACTTCTAAACCCAAAAATCGGCTCTGACCCTGCCTTTCCCCTACCCACTCGTGCCACAGACGGCTCGGCAGGCATAGACCTAAGGGCGTGCATTGATGAACCCGTGGTTATCAAAGCTGGCGAGACCAAACTCATCGGTACAGGGCTTGCGATATATATCAAAGACCCCAATTTTGCAGGGATTATCTTACCACGCTCAGGGCTAGGACATAAGCATGGCATTGTGCTTGGTAATCTAGTGGGTTTGATTGACGCTGATTATCAAGGCGAGCTTATGGTATCGGTGTGGAACCGAAGTGATACCGACTTTACCCTAAATCCTGCTGAACGCATGGCTCAATATATGGTGGTGCCTGTGGTGCGTCCAAGCTTTGAGATTGTGAGTGAGTTTAGCGATGACAGCGAGCGTGGGGCAGGTGGGTTTGGTAGCTCTGGGGTGAAATAAGCAATGACGCAGCTGACGTTTAAGAAGCCAAGCATCGCCGATCAAGCAAGCATCTTAAGCTTTCGCCAAGCATTCAATGCCAAATGCCCTGCCATGCACGGCTCAAATGAGCTAAACGCCTTTATTGACGGCGGCTTTGTCGGTTGGCTAAATTATATCAACGCTCCATCTGGCACCAATTGGTTTGACTATGAAAAAGTGGCGGACAGCACTTATATTGCATTACAAGACGATGCCGTAGTGGGCATCATGCATTTGCGCCACCATCTAAACAACATTCTGGTGCAGCGTGGCGGACACATCGGATATAGCGTACACCCAGATTTTCAAGGACAAGGTATCGCCACAAAGATGCTGGCGTTTGCCATTGATGTCTTACGCCAGCTTGATGTCGCTGACATCTTGGTTACCTGTGAAACTGGTAACATCGCCTCAAAAAAGGTGATTTTAAAACAAGGCGGCGTCTTAGAGAATGTCTTAACCATACACACCCCCAACAGAACTTACGACATAGAGCGTTACTGGATCCGACCTTAAACAAGGAAAAAATATGCAACACAAATCCCTAACATTAGACGAAGCCAAACATACAAGCGAGGTCATCACCACCGCCTTGCCCTACATTCAGCGTTATAAAGACAAACTTATCGTGGTTAAATATGGCGGTAATGCCATGACTAACCCTGTGCTAGAAAGCTCCTTTGCCCGTGATATTGTCCTTTTAAAAACCGTTGGCATTCATCCTGTGGTGGTGCATGGAGGGGGTCCGCAGGTGGATAATCTCATGAATGAGCTTGGGCGTGAGTCCGACCGCATAGACGGCATGAGAGTTACTGATAAAGACACGATGAACGTGGTGGAAATGGTGCTGGGCGGTAGCGTGAACAAGTCTATCGTCAACCTTATCAACAAGCACGGCGGACAGGCGATTGGCTTGACAGGCAAAGATGCCAACCTAATACGTGCAACCAAACTTGCCATGACCGACAAAGACGGCAGCCCCATTGATTTGGGCTTTGTGGGCGAAGTGGCGAGCGTCAACACCGATGTCATCAATATGCTCATTCACAGCGATTTTATCCCCGTCATTGCTCCGCTTGGCGTGGACGAAATGGGCGAGACTTATAACATCAATGCCGACCTAGTGGCGAGCCGTGTGGCAGAGTTTTTAAATGCCGAACGCCTGCTGTTACTCACCAACATCAAAGGTGTGCTGGATAAAGAAGGCAATGTCCTAACCTCGCTTACCCCCACCGATGTCGATAATCTCATCGCTGACGGCACAATCAGCGGGGGCATGATACCCAAAATCGCAGGGGCATTGGATGCGGTCAAGGCAGGGCTTAGAAGTGCGACCATTGTGGACGGGCGAGTGCCACACGCTTGTTTGCTTGAAATCTTTACCGATGAGGGTGTGGGTACGCAGATTTTAAGGGAAGTTTGAGTTTAAATCAGGCAAATTTGCATTTGGCGTAGGGTGGGAAAAAACCTTCCATCTAAAATGTAAGTCATTCAATTTATTGGATTTTACAATTAAAATCCAACTTGTACAACAAACTTGCCAATGACAATCATAATACAAAAAGGTGGGCTTAGCCCACCCTACACCACTGTTATCTACCTAAGGAAATTCTTCGCTAGGATAAGGCATATAAATCTGATAACCGTATTTTGCTGTAATCAAACAGCCATTATCCAGCCATTCAACTTTTAAATTTTGATAATCTGAAAAGTTTTCATCAACCACCATCATCACACCTCTCGGCAAAACCTTACCATTAGCAAAAGGCGTTAAGAAAAACCGATGGTAATCATGGCTAGATAACCAAGCGTTATAGTTGGTGCCATTGGTCGCTACTGACAGCACCAAAGTATCAGATGGATTTTTCCATTGGTATAAGGTGTCAGATGAGCGGTTACTCAGGATGATAAAAACAATCCCTGCTAAAAACCCAGCCACAAAGACAAAACACTTCGTAAGATTTGTTTTCACTGTCAAGCCTTTCTAAATAACCATTAGAGTAAACCACATTCAATCAACAGGATTTAATTAAATTCCCCCGCCCACTCGCTCTCATCAAAACCAATCAGTGCCACGCCATCGCCCATTACCATCGGGCGTTTTAACACGCTTTGGTTGGCTTTGACAATCTCATACATGGCACTCGTGTCGCCACTGGTCAAGATGGCTTTGGTCTCATCGTCAAATTTGCGGTAGGTTGTGCCTTGTTTGTTGATGACTTTTTCGCCAAAGGTTGCCACAAATTTGGCGAAGTCATCTTGGCTTAATACCGACTTTTTATAATCAAAAAACTCGTGAGTTATGCCGTTTTGATTTAAAAAATCAAACGCTTTTTTCATGGTGTTACAGTTTTTTATGCTATAAATGGTCATCATGGAGGTGTCTCGCTTTACAAAATATTGGCAAATTATAACAAAAATCGGCTATAATAGCGTGTTAAATTTTTTATTTTTGAGTTAGCCCATCATGAGCCTAAACGATTACGATTTTAAAGCCATTGAACAAGCCCAGCAAGCCAAATGGCAAGCCGACAACCGCTACCACACGGACAACTTTGATAACGGCAAACCCACCCGCTATATGCTCTCCATGTTCCCCTATCCAAGCGGTAAGCTCCACATGGGACACGTTCGCAACTACGCCATTACGGACGTGTTGTCCCGCTACTACCGCCAAAAGGGTTATGATGTCATGCAACCTATGGGCTGGGACGCTTTTGGCTTGCCTGCTGAGAACGCCGCCATTGACAACGAAGTTGCCCCCCATGCGTGGACGATGTCCAATATCGAGCATATGCGTGGGCAACTAAAATCGCTAGGTCTTTCCATTGACTGGTCTCGTGAGTTCGCCACTTGCAATCCTGAGTACTATAAATGGGAGCAATGGCTATTTTTACAGCTTTACAAAAAAGGTTTGGTATATAAAAAGTTATCCACCGTAAACTGGGACCCTGTGGACAATACCGTCCTTGCCAACGAACAAGTCATAGATGGTCGTGGCTGGCGGTCGGGAGCGGTCGTTGAAAAACGTGATATTCCGATGTATTATTTTAAAATCACGGACTATGCGGACGAACTGCTTGATGATTTAAAACTCTTAGAAAACAAATGGCCAAAACAAGTCCTAACCATGCAACACAACTGGATTGGCAAAAGTCATGGCATGGAGCTGGATTTTACCTATGAGCTAGACGGTCAAGCAGACAAACTCACCGTCTTTACCACCCGTCCTGATACAATCATGGGCGTAAGCTATCTTGCGGTATCGGCAGAGCACCCGCTTGCCCAGTATGCGTCTCGCCAAAACGAAAAAATCGCCGAATTTTGCAGGTTGTGCAAACAAGGCTCGGTTGCCGAAAGTGAGCTTGCCAAAGCCGAAAAAGTGGGCATGGATACAGGGCTATTTGCCAAACACCCTGTAACGGGCGAAGATGTGGCGATTTGGGTTGCCAACTATGTCCTCATGAGCTACGGCTCGGGGGCGGTCATGGGTGTGCCTGCTCATGATGAGCGTGATTTTGAATTTGCCAAAAAGTATAATTTGCCAATCAAGCAAGTCATTGAATTTAAAGGCAAAGAATACAGTACAGACGCATGGCAAGACTGGTATGGCGACAAAAACGGCGTGTGCGTAAATTCAGGCGTACTTGACGGCATGGATAAAGACACCGCCAGTGCCAAAATTCTAGAAGTCGTGGGCGATAAGGCAAACGCCACCATTCAATACCGCCTGCGTGATTGGGGCGTGTCTCGCCAACGCTACTGGGGCTGTCCGATTCCGATGATTAACTGCGAATACTGCGGCACGGTGCCTGTGCCTGAGAGTGATTTGCCTGTGGTGCTACCTACCGATGTCGTGCCTGATGGTCGTGGCAATCCTTTAAAATCAATTCCAGAGTTTGTGAACTGCACCTGCCCAAAATGCGGACAACCTGCCGAGCGTGAGACCGATACCTTTGACACCTTTGTGGAGAGTAGTTGGTACGCCCAACGCTTTACCACGCCCCACGATGACACCCAAATGGTCGGCAGACAAGGTGCGGACAAATGGCTGTCGGTCAATCAATATGTGGGCGGTATTGAACACGCCATTTTGCACCTATTGTACGCTCGCTTTTTCCATAAAGTCATGCGTGATGAAGGCTTGGTTGGCGGTAGTGAGCCGTTTGAGTGCTTGCTCGCTCAGGGTATGGTGCTGGCAGGGACGTTTTATCGTGAAAAGGCGGACGGCTCAAAAACCTACTATTTCCCTTATGAAGTGGAAGTGCGTGGCAATGAAGCGGTGCTGATAGCGGACGGCGAGCCTGTTACCATTGGTAAAATTGAAAAAATGTCAAAGTCCAAAAACAACGGCGTGGACCCACAGACCATCATGGGCGAATACGGAGCGGACACAGTACGACTGTATACCATGTTTACCGCCCCTGCTGACCAAACGCTAGAATGGTCGGACTCCGCCCTAAAAGGTCCTTATAATTTTGTCAAAAAAGTATGGCGACTTGCCGATGAGCATTTGACTGCGATTGCAAACGTGGAGAAATCCGCCCTAGACGTGGCAAACCACAGCCTATCTAAATCCGCCAAAGCCCTACGCCGTAAGACCCATGAGACCATTGCCAAGATTGACACCGCCTTGGGCGAGCATTTGGCTCTGAACACGCCTGTATCGTCCCTTATGGAGCTTGCCAATGACATTGGGGCGTTTGATGTAGCAGACGGTGGCGATTTGGCGGTACGTCATGAAGCGATTATCACGCTTTTGACAATCCTATCGCTATACGCTCCGCACGTTGGCGAGCATTTGCTAGAAGTGTTTGGGTTTGACAGTCGTGAGCTTGCTTTCCCAACGCTTGACAAATCGGCACTGGTGAGCGACAGCATTGTCATGGCGGTGCAAGTAAATGGCAAAGTGCGTGGCGAAATCGAAGTGGCGACAGGCACGGACAACGACGCCATTAAACAAATGGCTCTATCACATGAGGGCGTTGCCAAGTTTATCACAGGCGAACCCAAAAAGGTTATCGTTGTACCCAACAAACTGGTAAGTATTGTGGTTTGATGTACCAACATAAATAGGGGGTGATAATGCTCCCTATTTTTGATGATATTTTTTGGCAGGTATTTTATGAAAAAGTTGCTTCTTACCCTAGTCTTTGCCCTATCCGCTCCCACTGCCTTTGCCTGTTCGGCAATATCGCCTGAGTTTGGGTTTGTTCATCAATTTGACAAAAACCAAGATGGTCAGTTAAGCCGTGCTGAATTCGTCAAAATAAAACAAGCTGATGATTATCAGCTGGATTTTAAACCAAACAAAAGAGCCTTCAACCGCCTTGATAAAAACAAAGACGGTCAGCTTTCACCCAATGAGTTGGCGGATAAAGTGGATTATGTGCGTCATCCTTGTGCCAACTGGGAAGAAATGATGGTAAAAATGCTAGAAGAAGAGCGAGCAAATCGCATTGAAGTGCATAAAAGCGATGGTTCTCGCCAATGTGCTGATTTTGCCATTGACCCTGAGACGATGGCAAAAGAGCTAGATGGCATTACCATTTATGACAGCCGAAAAGACCAGTTAGACCGCATGTATCCGTCTGTATGTGGTGGTGGAACGGGAAGCGTCAATGTCTTTACCATTGATAAAGCTGATTTGGAAAAGGCACAGCAGTTGGGCTTTGAGATTTTTGAAAAATAATGTGTATTTTGACAATGGACGGTAAGTTGGATACAATAAAGGCAATTTAACGTTATTTTTGTTTATTATGCCAAAAACCAAACTCTTTAGCTTATTGTCCAACATCGCCATTTTAGCCAATTTGGTCGTGGGATTTTTGCAAATTCATTGGGCGGTCATTGCCGTCTTTATCGTCATTCATGCCGTGTTGCGACTGGGCTATTTAAAGGCAGAAAGCGAAAGTGCCGTGCACGATGAAAACACCACTCAAACCAGCATTGCCCCGCCTGTCGTGCGTAATATCGCAAGCGTCATTACGGCGGTGATTTTGGCAGTGGCGATTTATTGGGTCGGTTTTGGTGTGGCGTATTTTGTGAAGTGATTTAAACAAGGACAACCATGCCAAAATTTTTAACCGCCCCAGTATTAGCCGTAGCCGTCTTATCCACCCTAACTCTATCAGGGTGCGGATTTGCCTTGCGTGGGACAGGCGAGAGCTTACAGATAGCCCCTGCTTATCAGACCGTGCAGTTAAGCCTTGACGACAGCCAAGAAAACTTGCACCTAAAACGAGCCATGACCAAGCATTTGGAGCTTATGCACCTAAACACAGGACTTAGCACCAATCAAATTCGTGTGGATAATTTACGCTTTCGCCGTTATGAATTGGTCGGCACCTTGACCGAGATTCGTCTGGTGTTAAGTGCGGACGTCAAAATCACCGTTGGCGGTAAAACCACCACCGCTCCCATGCAGGTTGAGCAAAGCTATCAATATAACGAAGCGAGCGTGGTAACACTTGACCAGCAGGGCGAAGAGAGTAGGGGCTGGCTCTATGACCAGTTGGGCGAACGCATTGCCGAGCGTTACCGAGCCATGGCACGCTAAGCGAGCAGACCGTGCAACAGCGATTTTTACCGCTTTTTCATCATCTCAAAAACGACAACACCACGCCCACACAGGGACTGTGGGTCATGCACAGTGATGAGCCACTCCTGCACCAATGGCTCATTGACGCCTGTCGCCCCCAATGGTCGGCAAACAACCAACTCATCAAACGCATGGAGCTGGCGTCTGCCAAATCGTGGCTGGACGTGGTCGCCGAGCTAAATGACTTATCGCTGTTTGGCGACAGTACTGCCTTGATAGTTACGGGTAATCATAAGCCCGATACTAAGGCAATCGCCCGCCTTGGTGCCTTTGCTGATGACGTGGCAGGCAGGCATAGTCATAATCATCTCATTTGGTGCCTGCCTAAGCAAGACAAAAAATCACTCGCCACCAAAGCCCTAAAACTCTTTGATAATCAAGGGCTTATCATTGACGGCAATGTCTATAATGAGTCAGTGCGTACTGACATTTTGACCGCCAAAGCCCAAGAGCTGGGGCTAATCCTAAGCCCTGATGCGTGGCAAATGCTCCTATCGCACACCGAACATCATCTGTTGTCGGCATATCAGACCCTGTGGCGGACGTCCTTTTTATACACGCATGGACAGATGATTGGCGTGGACGAGTTAGAACGGTCGCTTGTGGACGGGGCGGATTTTACCGTGTTTCATCTGTCGGATACCATACTTGCAGGAGATGCCCAAAAAAGCCTTGCTATTTTATATCACCTAAAACGCACCGACACCGCCCCAAGCATTGTGCTGTGGGCGATTGCCAAAGATGTAAGGCTGATTTTACAGATACAGGCAGGTAAAGCCCCAAGCGAGCTGGGCATTTGGCAGAGCAAGGCATACACCTATGAGCAGACGGCACGGCGACTGCACGGACAGGGCGGACAGTGGCTGTCCGATGTCTATGCCATTGATAAGGCAATCAAGGGCGTGAGTGATAAAGACGTGTGGCAACTGCTGACCGATTTGGTGCTGTCGGTGTGTGGGGTGGGGGCAAGGCAAGGGTAAATGGTGGGCGTGGATAATTACAAAACGTTACCAATTTACCATAAAAATTTATAAAAAATACTTAGGGTTTAATTGTTGTTTAAAACAAAAATTTTATAATGACTGTTGGGTTTTTAAAAATTGCATTGGTTGTATTTAGATTTTTAAGATGATTTTTAAGACAATTTTTAAGATAAATGTAAATTTGACAAAATTAGAAGTGAATGAATTGTTTAAAAATTAATCAAACATAGGGCAAATTGTTATTTATTCTGCAAGCCTATCATTAACCATGTCAAATTTAAAAACTTTATTTTTTTATCAATATTAATTAACCATTTACCCATTTTTAAAAATACTAATTTTTTTAAAATTAATCTCTATTCTGCTATTTTTTTTGGAAAAAACCATGTCCACCGCCAAAAAATCCAAATTCCCCCTAAAATGGCTTATCGTTGCCATTATTACCATTATACTTATTGCCCTTGCCTATTATTTTTTAAACCCAAAGAAACCCCACCGTCTTATCTGACTGCCGATGCGGTCATGGGCGATATTGAAAATACGGTCATGGCGTCAGGCAAAGTCAAGCCCATTTACAGCGTGGACGTGGGGGCTCAGGTGTCAGGGCGGATTGTCAAGCTGTATGTGGACGTGGGCGATGAAGTCAAAAAAGGCGACCTAATCGCCCAAATCAACCAAGTTGAACAAAAAAATACGGTATCGAACGCCAACGCCAATTTGCAACAAGCCGAAGCCAGCCTTGCCCAAGCCCAAGCAAACCTAGCGTCCAGTCAAGGCAATGTAGCAAGCTCAGAAGCGACCTTACAAGCACGTCTTGCTGAACTCAAAAAAGCCGAACAGTCCTTTGCTCGTTTGGAGAGCCTTTTAAAAATTGATGCAATCAGTCGCCAAGATTATGATGATGCCCAAAGTGCGGTCGAAGTCGCTCGTGCCAACGTGGACGTGGCAAGGGCAAATGTGCAAAACGCCAAAAATGACGTTGCCACCGCACAGGCAAATATCCAAAGCCAGCGAGCCAGCATTAACAAAGCCCAAAATGACCTATCCACCGCCACCGAAGATTTGAGCTATACCACCATTGTCGCTCCTATGGACGGTACGGTCGTTTCCGTTACCCAAAAAGAAGGCACAACGGTCAATGCCATGCAGTCCGCCCCGACCATTGTCACGCTTGCCGACCTTAGTCGTGTCCGCATTAACGCTCAAATCTCAGAAGCGGACGTGGTAAACGTCATGGCAGGTATGCCTGCTCGCTTCAACATCATTGGCAATACCCAGCAGCAGTTTGACACCACGCTGGCAGGGGTTGAGCCTGCTCCTGAGAACATCAGCACGACCAGTAGCACGGATTCGGCGGTGTATTATATCGGTTACTTGGACGTGGATAATGCCGAACGCAAGTTTCGCATTGACATGACCGCACAGGTCAATATCATCACCAATTCAGTCAAAAACGTACTCACCATACCGTCATCTGCCCTAAAAGGGGGTAAGGGCAAATACAGCGTGCAAGTAGTCGGAGCAGACGGCATTGCCAAGCCTGTGGACGTACAAGTGGGGCTAAACAACCGTGTCAATGCCGAAATCAAATCGGGGCTAAACGCTGGCGACAAAGTCGTGATTGGCGAAGCAAGCGGACAAGTGGGTCAAGGACAAGGTGGACAACGCCAAAACCGCCCACCGATGATGAGATGATTGGGAGAAAATCATGAAAATCCCACTCATACAAGTCAAAAATCTCGTGCGTGAGTTCCCTGCTGGCGACACCAATATTCGCATTTTGCACGGGCTTGATTTAACCCTATATCAAGGCGAAATGGTCGCTATCATCGGGCAATCAGGCTCAGGCAAATCCACGCTCATGAACATTTTGGGTTGTCTTGACAAAGCCACCAGCGGAAGCTACACCATTTTTGGTAAATCTGTGGACGACATGGATAGTGAAGAGCTTGCTAAGCTAAGACGTGAGCATTTTGGCTTTATTTTTCAGCGTTATCACTTGCTTGGCGACATCAACGCCCTTGACAATGTTACCGTCCCTGCCGTCTATGCAGGCATGAACACCACCAAAAGGCGTGAGCGAGCCACCGAGCTACTTACCCAATTAGGCTTGGGCGAAAAAACCACCAACCGCCCCAATCAGCTCTCAGGCGGACAACAGCAGCGTGTTTCTATTGCAAGGGCATTGATGAATGGGGGCGACATTATCCTAGCGGACGAGCCGACAGGGGCATTGGATAGCGGTTCTGGCAAGGAAGTGATGAACATCTTACACCGCCTAAAAGATGACGGACACACCATTATTATGGTAACGCACGACCCGAGTTTGGCAAGCCAAGCCGAGCGAGTGATTGAGCTAAAAGACGGGCATATTATTGCTGATTATTATACCGATAATACCAGAAATCAAGGGCGAGAAGAGCAAAACCTCACCCAAAACACCGCCACAAGCAAAAACACCTTCGGCTCAAAAAATGCCTTATTTGGTGTGATAGACCGCCTAAAAGAAGCCTTTAAAATGTCTATCTACGCCATGAAAGCCCACAAAATGCGAACGCTTTTAACCATGCTTGGCATCATCATTGGCATTGCCTCTGTGGTGTCCATCGTGGGGCTTGGGCAAGGCTCACAAGCCAAAATCCTAGCTGACATCAATGCCCTAGGCACCAACACCATTACCGTGATGAACGGCTATCCCTTTGGCGACCCCAGACGGCGATTTGGACGAGATAATTTGACTGTGGCGGACGCCCAAGCCGTTGCCGACCAGCCTTATGCCGTGTCGGTAAGTCCTATGGTAAACAAATCGGTCAATATCCGCTACCAAAACCAAGACACGACAGGCACAGTAACGGGCGTGGGTAAGGACTATTTGTCCGTTACGGGCGAAAAATTGGCTATGGGGCAGATGTTTGATGAAACCAGTGTCGCCACGTCCGCCCAAGATGTCATCATCGACCAAAACGCTTACAAGACCTATTTTAATAGCGAAGGCAATCCCATCGGGCAAACTTTGCTCATCGGCAACGTCCCTGCCCGTATCGTGGGCGTGTTGTCCGAAAAAACATCGTCCTTTGCCCGCACCAGTAACTCGCCCACCGTCTATCTGCCTTATACCACCGTCATGTATCGTATGCTTGGCAAAAACACCCTTGACCGCTTTGTTGTACTTATAGATGATGACACGCCGTCCGCCATTGCTGAGACTGCCATTTCTGAGCTTATCAAATCACGGCACGGCACCGACGATTTTAACATCATGAACACCGATAGCATCAAAGAAACGGTGCAATCCACCACCACCGCCATGACCATGCTCATCTCGTCCATTGCAATTATCTCGCTCATCGTGGGCGGTATTGGCGTAATGAACATCATGCTTGTGTCCGTGACCGAACGCACGAGCGAGATTGGCGTGCGTATGGCGGTTGGGGCAAGGCAGTCGGATATTTTGGGGCAGTTTTTGATAGAAGCGGTGTTGGTGTGTATCTTGGGCGGTGTCTTAGGGATTTTGCTTGCCTTTGGTGTGGGCAGTCTTGTCAATAAATTTGGGGGCGACAGCGTGGGTGTGATTTACTCGCCCCTATCTATCGTGGTCGCCTTTGTTTGCTCAACGCTCATCGGCATTGTGTTTGGCTTTTTGCCTGCTCGTAATGCGTCAAGGCTTAATCCTGTGGATGCGTTGGCTCATAACTAGCAAGACGGATAACAGAGATAAAAGAAAAGGGCGTGTGATACGCCCTTGGTAAGTCAATCACTGATACAAAGTTGAGAGTGCAGGGTGTGGGATTAAAATTATTTAACATAATCCAAATATCCTCATCATAAAATGCCACTTTAAACATCAAAAGTGGCATAAAATCACGCAATAAGCAGGATTAAATCTCGGCAAGCATTCGCCCAGCAGGTAAGGCAAAATAACTTAATACCCCATCACAGCCTGCCCGCCTAAATCCGATAAGACTCTCTAAAATGACCGCTTCGGTGAGCCAGCCATTTTGAATGGCCGCCATGTGCATGGCATACTCGCCCGAGACCTGATAGGCAAAGGTTGGTACGCCAAAGTTATCTTTGACTTCACGCACCACGTCCAGATAGGGCTGACCGGGTTTGACCATGACCATGTCCGCCCCCTCGGAGATGTCAAGGGCGACTTCATGTAAGGCTTCGGCTCGGTTGGCAGGGTTCATTTGGTATTGTTTTTTATGTCCTTTTAGGTTGCCTGATGAGCCGACCGCATCACGAAAAGGTCCATAGTAGGCGGAGGCGTATTTGGCGGAATATGCCATGATGGCAGTATTGACAAAACCCTCTGCTTCTAGGGCATCACGCATGGCACGAATGCGACCATCCATCATGTCCGATGGCGAGATGACGTCCGCCCCTGCCCGAGCGTGGGCAAGTGTTTGTTTGATGAGTGCTTCGGTAGTGATGTCGTTGACCACATAGCCTGACTCATCAATAATGCCGTCTTGACCGTGTGTGGTGTAGGGGTCTAGGGCGACATCAGTCATGACGATAAGCTCGGGGCAGGCGTCCTTGATGGCAGAGACGGCACGCACGGCAAGGGTATTGGGGTCGTAGGCATTATCGCCATTGGGGGATTTTAGGGCGGGGTCAATCACAGGAAAAATATCTACCATTCGCACGCCTGTTTCATACAGCTCTTTACAATGCTTGATAAGTAGGTCAATGGATAGCCGTTCGATATTTGGCATGCTTTTGATGGCTTGGCGTTGGTTTTGCCCTTCGATGACAAACACAGGGGCGATAAGATGGCAAGGTTGCAGATGAGTTTCGGCGACCATCTCACGAATGCCGTCCGAGACACGCAAACGACGCAAGCGAGTATGGGGAAAAGTGCGGTTAAAGGTGTAATTTGACATATTGTAGCCTTGATAAACTTGACAGAATTATTAAAAGATAGCAAGATAATTATACACCTTTTTTAGGATTATTAGGATAAATCATGAAACGTTTTAAATTTTCCCTATTGGCACTGTTATTGTCAAGTATTACAGTCCACGCCAACGACAGCACAGGCTATGTGGGCGTAGGCGGGGTGGAATACATCAAAAATCCCAATATCGCCATGAAAAGCGAGGATTTGTACATCAGTAAAGACATCATCAAAGTGGCGTATGAATTTAAAAACCTAACCAATAAAGACATTCGCCAAACGGTGCTGTTTCCCTTGCCAAAGATGAGTATTCAATATGATGGCGATTTTGCGGACACAGATGAGACACTTAACAGCTTTAAAGTGTGGGCGAATGGCAAAGCCATTACCCCAAAAATGCATGTGCGAGCCTTTTTGTATAAAGGACATGATGAGCAATCAGAGCTTGATGTAACGGATGCGTTTAGGCAATGCGGTTTTTCAGATAAAGAGATTTTGTCTGCGTATCATCATGTCAATTATGACGAAAGCTTGTCCAATATATACGCCAAAATCCGAGCGTGCAAGCACCCAACGCTATATCGTCTTATCACCGAACAAGACACGCATTGGAAGTCGCAGGCAATCTATGAATGGACGCAAACATTTAAAGCCAACGTCATTACTCGCATTGACCACAGTTATCGCCCCATGGTGGGTGGTGGGGTCTTTTTCCATGAAAGTTTAGATGGTAATTTTTGTTTGGATAAAACTACTCGGCAAAACTTGGATAAAAAATCAGGCACGCACGCTTTGTCTTATTCGGCATTGGGTTATGTGCTGACCACAGGGGCAAACTGGGCAAAACCGATTGAGCGGTTTAAACTCACTGTTGAGCGTGATAGTGATGAGATTGTGTCGTTTTGTTGGGCGGGCAAAGGCAAAGTGAAAAAGGTGGGACAGGGCAAATTTGAAGTGATTGAAACCAACTTTGTGCCAAAACAAGACATTGATGTGGCGTTTATTCGGGTTAAATAAACGGCAATCGGGTAAGTGCAGGCTTACCCGATTTTTATCAACTTGCTTTTATAAATGAATGCCAAGCAAAAACCCTTCTCTAATCGCTCGTTTGGCGTCTAGGCGCTTGGCATTTTTTGCTCCGCCAATGATGTGGTAGTGGGCTTTGGGGGTGTCGCCCAGTTTCGGCATGAGATGATTCACCGACTCTTGTCCCACGCACAGCACCACACTGTCCACACGGAGCAGTTGGGCTTGTCCGTTTACCGTTATCCATAAGCCTTCATCGGTGATTTTGTCGTACGTTGCCCCTGATATTTGGATAACGCCGGCTTGCTTGATGACTGCTTTATGTACCCAGCCGGTGGTTTTGTTAAGCCCCTTACCGAGCTTGCCTTCACTGCGTTGCAATAGATAAATCTGGCGGTGGCTTGGCGTGGGGGTAGGTTTGGCAAGTCCGCCTTTGCTGTCATAGTGTGGCTCGGGGTTTACGCCCCATTGAGCAAAAAACTCATCAGGGCTTTGGGCGGTGGGGCGATAAGTGGGGTCATGCACGTCTTTGGCAATCACGCCCCCATGTGCCAAAAATTCTGCCACGTCAAAACCGATACCGCCTGCCCCCAGTACCGCCACTCGCTCACCGGCGACCTTTTGCCCTGAGAGTAGTTCGGCATAGGTCATGACCTGTGGCAAGTCGGTGCCGTCAAATCGCACTTTGCGCGGTACAACCCCTGTGGCGATGACGATGTCGTCAAAGTTGCTATTTTTTAAAAATTCATCGCTAACATCATGATTTAATTGAACGTTTATGTTTAACTTTTCTATCATGTTGCGATAGTAGCGAATGGTCTCAAAAAATTCTTCTTTACCAGGGATAACTTTGGCAAAATTAAACTGACCGCCAAGCGTGCTGTTACGCTCAAAGATGGTTACGTCATGTCCACGCTCGCTTGCGGTAACGGCAACTGTCATGCCAGCGACACCGCCCCCGATGACAGCGATTTTTTTAGCTTTTTTGGTGGGGCGAATGTCGTATTCGCTCTCAAAACACGCTCGTGGATTGACCAAGCAAGTCGCCCTCTCGCCAGCAAAAGTGTGGTCAAGGCAGGCTTGATTACAACCGATACAGGTGTTAATCAGATGAGCATTGCCAGTTTGGGCTTTTTGCACCCACGCACTGTCCGCCAAAAAGGGGCGTGCCATTTGCACCAAATCCACTTGTCCATTTGCTAACATCGTCTCTGCTGTGTCGGGCATATTAATGCGGTTCGCCCCGATGACGGGGATATTAATGGCGTCTTTGACCGCTTGGCTAAACCGCACAAAAACCGCTCGTGGCACGCTCGTAACGATGGTCGGAATGCGGGCTTCATGCCAGCCGATACCGGTGTTAATGAGCGTTACCCCTGCCGACTCCAACCACGTGGCGAGATTAATGACGTCCGCCATGACCGCACCGTCTTCAACAAGCTCCAACATCGATAAGCGAAAACTGATGATAAAATCAGCACCAACCGCCCCACGAATCGCCTTGACGATGTCTAGGGCAAATCTGGCTCGGTTTTCTAAGCTACCGCCATAATCATCGGTGCGTTGGTTGGTGCGAGCAGATAAGAATTGGTTGATAAGATAGCCTTCGGAGCCCATGATTTCCACGCCGTCATAACCTGCTTTTTTGGCAAGTTTGGCGGTGTGGACGTAGTCGTCTATGGTTGCCTTGATGTTTTTGGCGGACATTTGGCGGGGCTTAAAGGGCGAAATGGGCGACTTGATGGGGCTTGGGGCGACCACAAAGGGCTGATAGCCATAACGTCCGCTGTGTAGGATTTGTAAGAGAATTTTGGTGTCGTGCTTATGTACCGCTCGGGTAACTCGGGCGTGATGAATGATGTCGGCGGTGCGGTTTAGCGTTCCGCCAAAGGGGGTAAGCCAGCCTTCACGGTTGGGCGAGATACCGCCTGTGATAATCAGGGCAACACCGCCCTTGGCACGCTCTTCAAAATAGCGGGCGAGCTTGCCATAATTAAAAAATCTGTCTTCAAGTCCTGTGTGCATAGACCCCATGACCATGCGGTTTTTTAGGGTGGTAAAGCCCAAATCCAGCGGACGAAAAATATGCGGATAAGGCGTGTCATCGGTGTGAGTGGCGGTGGGTTTGGCTTTAAAAAATTTGCCTTTAAAAAATGTGGTCATGGCTGTCCTTGTGCTATTGATACAAGCGATGGCTTGGTGTATTGTAGCACAAGGCGTTCTAAAGCGTGTGGTTTTGATGATAAAATGACTTAACGGTCATCTTAACATTTTGCCAATATTGAGTTATTTTACCGCTTTAAAGTATAACGCTTGACCTTGGCTGTTAGAGAGTATCAGATCGGTAGCACTGACTTTATAATGCGTGAGCGTGGGTAAGAGTTGCCCCAGTATCTGCTCTAATCTCATGTCAGGGCATGCCATGCGAGTGGACGCCACCGAGCTGATGTGTAGGGTGTCATCATGGATGTCGCTGATGCCAAACATTAGAGTGTTACACCCTGCATGACCACTGGCTTTGGCGGGGTCGGTCAAGTTAAGTGTGGCGACAGGTCTGCCTTGATAATCCACGCCTTGTACGGCGGTCAGTTGCCATTCTTGGTTAAGATGGGTTAGATGGTGTGCGGTGTCATCTGATGACCCATGAGCGACACCTGCCGTGGCTTGGGTGGTGGAATGGGTGGCTGTGCTATCAGGCAGGGCAGAGCAGGCACTTAGCAGGGTGGCGATGATAAATAGAGAAGTTAAGCGTTTCATAAAAATACCTTTGTTAGGGCGTGCCTACCATTGATAACATTTTTATAAAATAAGATGAAAACTTGACAATTTCAATCAATTTTTGCATGAAAAATGGCTATCCGACCACTTAACTGTGTGATTTTAAGATTTTTTACTTCATTTTTAAAATTAAGTGGTCGGATTGTTTTTCATCGTCAAAAACTTGTCTGATAGAATAACTATCAACCTGCGTTTTTTCCTTGAAAACGTGCGATTTTTCTCATTTTTCATTGCAAATACCAAAGGCAGGCACGCCCTAAATTTTATATTGCTAATTGATGATATTTTTGGATGGATTTGTGGGGAAAATTGCAATTTGCCCTATGTAATGTCTTGATTTTTGGGTGTTATGTTCACTCCCATACGCCCAGTTTTTAGAATTACTTGTGCGGTAATATCATTAAAGGGTGTGCTCAGCACACCCCTACAAACCCGTGGTAAATATCAAGTTGTTTGGATGTATTTTTCTTGAAAAATGCTTATTATAATCCTTTAAAAAACAAAAAACCCAAAGCAAACGTTTGGGTTTTGTAAATGATGAGCCAATCAGTGATGATGACCGCCCACACCGTGTGCATGACCGTGAGCAATCTCATCGGCAGTGGCTTCACGCACATCAATCACCTCAACGTCAAACGTCAAAGTCACGCCAGCTAGCGGATGGTTGCCGTCCACGACCACCACGTCATCATTCACGTCTTTAACAGTCACAAGCATGACATGACCGTCGTCGGTTTGTGATTGAAATTGCATGCCAACTTCGATGTTGTCAACACCTTGGAAATTTGCCCGTGGCACTTCTTGAACAGCTTCGGCAAGGTACTCACCATAAGCGTCTTCGGGGGCAACAGTGACGGTGAACTTATCGCCTGCACCTTTGCCTTCCATTTGGGCTTCAAGACCAGGGATGATGTTGTGGTGACCGTGCAAGTAGGCAAGCGGTTCGCCATTTGATTTATCAAGCACGTCGCCGTCGCTGTTGGTTAGGGTGTAGTTGAATCGTACAACGGTGTCATTTGCAATCATTGACATGAAATTTTCCTATAAAAGTGAAAAATGTTTATCAGTAAATGGGGTGTCATTACCGATAATCAAGGGCTATTATAGCAAAGTTTTGGCTAATGTTGGGCATTGGTTACAAAAATCTTTTAAAAGTCGATTAAAGCAGATTTAAATCAATTTTGTTATAATGGCGTCAGTTGATAATATGTTGTTTAACAATGTTTGTTATCTTGCATTTGCAATTTTAAAATATTTTTAAACAACAACACCAATTTTAATAACACCAATTTTGATGAGTTTAATAAGGTAAATACAATGACACACCTAAATACAACCCCTAATTTGCCAAAGACGAACAGCGAGCAGGATGTTGCCATTCATTATGTGCTTGACTTTACCCGATGTCATGAGCATTTGGTTGATGTCATCATGAGCTTTGATGTGGCGGACATTGAACGCTCTGGTGACGGGCTTAGTTTGTGGCTACCAACTTGGATAGCAGGCAGTTATTTGGTGCGTGAGTTTAGCAAGAACATCACCAAAGTCATCGCCTATGATGAGACAGGGCGGGCGTATCGGGCAAGCAAAAGTGCTAAGAACCGTTATGAATTTGCCAATATTGGGCAGGCGGGGCGGATAACGGTGCATTATGAAGTGTACTGCCATGATTTGTCGGTGCGGACGGCATTTGTCGATGACAGCCGACTGTTTGGTAATTTTACATCGCTTCTTTTGATGGTATCAAATAATGAACGGGCGTTTGCTTGTGTGCATTTGCATGTACCACAGAGCTTTTTGGTAAAAAATCAAGGCTCATCGCTCGCCTGCGGTCTGCCCCATGTCGTGCGTGAGCATGAACAGGGGGTGGGGTATTCGCTTGCCCCCAAAGAAGCCTTTGAATATTATGATTATCCCTTTGAATTTGGGGTGCAGTCGCTGTTTGACTTTACGGTGCAGGTGGCGGACAAAGGGGTGGCTCATCGCTTTTTTATCGCAGGGCGACACCGTGCTGATTTGACAAGGTTGTCGGCAGATGTACAAAAGATTTGCCAAAGCTATGCTGACCTATTGGGCGATGTGCCTTTTACTGACTATACCTTTATGACGATGGTAACGGGCAGTGATTATGGTGGGTTAGAACATATCAACTCAACCGCCCTTATCACGCCACGCACCGATTTGCCTGTGGGTGAGTCTGATGTGCCAAGCGAATCTTATCAGCGGTTTTTGGGGTTATGTAGCCATGAGTATTTTCATGCGTGGTGGGTCAAGTCGGTGCGTCCTGATGTGATGATGGACAGTGATTTACAAACAGAAGCCTACACGCCCTTGTTGTGGATATTTGAAGGTTTTACCAGTTATTTGGATGATTTGATGTTATTGGTCTCAGGCGTGATTGATAGGGCAAGTTATTTTAAGCTCATCACCGCCCAAATCAACCGCTATTACAAGACAGACGGTCGCAGACACCAAAGCGTGGCGGAGTCAAGCTTTGATACATGGATAAAGCTGTATCGCCCTGATGAGAACACCGCCAATCAGAGCGTGAGTTATTATAACAAAGGGGCGCTCGTGGCGTTGTGTTTGGATTTGAGTTTGTTAAAACATTCAGGGGGTAGATACCGCCTGTTTGATGTCGTCAAAGCCTTTTATGACAAATCCAAACAGAGCGATGATAAGCGGTTTGGCATGACCGATGATAATCTTGGTGATGTCATCGGCTCTATGATGGGGGTGGACGCATGGCAGGACTTTTATCATCGCTATGTCGTGGGCATAGATGAGTTACCCCTTGTGTCACTCACGAGTGAGTTCGGGGCGGTGCTAGACAGTCAGCAGACCCAGACGGCATGGGGCATGAGCGTGGATGAGAGTGGGGATGGTCTGAAAATCAAGCATCTACACCGTGGCAGTATCGCCAGTGGTGCAGGGCTGTCGGTGGGCGATGTCATCATCGCGATAGATGGCATTCGTGCCAGTAGCGTGGGCATAAAATCAGCACTGACCCATGCCGACAGCGTGGTGGTGCATGCCTTTCGCCGTGATGAGCTTCGTACCTTTACCGTGACCCGTGGCATACCAACACGGCATGAGAGTGTGTCGGTGCGTACGGCAGACTACCAAGAAAAAGGGTGGTTTGTTTTTGATAAATGGCTCAAATCATAGGGTGTTGGATAATAGGATTATCCAATCAGCCCCGCAGTATTCGTGTCAGCTCATCATGGCTGATATGAATACGTCTGCTTTGCCCGACAGCCAAGTCGCCAACGTGCCAGCCGAGCTTATCACTACCGATTTGTAAGCGGATGAGTCTTAGGCAAGGCAGACCGACATGGGCAGTCATGCGACGGATTTGGCGGTTTTTGCCTTCAAAGATGGTCATCACAAGCCATGCGGTGGGGATATTTTTACGCTCACGAATGGGCGGATGTCTGTCCCATACATCAATGGGTAGGTTGTCATCATCTAGGTGCAAGATATGGGCAGGCAGGGTTTTACCGTCTTTTAGGGTCACGCCTGTACGCAGGGCGTGAAGTTGGTTGTCGGTTGGGGTGTATTCTACTTGCACCAGATAAGTCTTGCCCCATGATTTGGCTTTGCCGTGCGTGGGTGGTGTGGTGATGAAATGGTTGAGCGTGCCGTTATCGGTGAGAACGAGCAGTCCTTCGCTGTCTTTGTCCAAGCGTCCTGCCACACGCAGACTTTTGTCATCAAAATAGTCGGCAAGGGTCATCATTTGGTCATGGTCTTTACGAAATTGACTGTGGACATTATAGGGTTTGTTAAACAGGACAACGGTAGGCATGAAACGGTAGGCATGATTTGGTATTCTTAAAATAAACATAAAAGCCCAGCATGACTGACATGTTGGGCTTTTATTGTACCACGGTTTTGTCAAAACCGATTATTTGTTCTTGGCAGGGGCGTCCGCTGACTCTGGTGCTGTGTCAGCAGTAGGCTCTGCTGTCTCGGCTGTCGTATCAGCAGGGGCTTCTTGTGCCTCTTGGATAGCAGTAGCAGGACTGGTCGGTGCATTACCAACAGCAGCGATTTGCTCGCCGTCTTGGATGAGTGTGAACTCAATACGACGGTTTTGGAAGCGACCTTGCTCGGTGGCGTTGGTTGCTACAGGGTGGTCAAAACTTGCTCCAAAGGTCTCCAAACGCTCATCAGGCACGCCCTTAGAAACTAGATAGTCATGAACGGCTTTGGCACGTTGCTCGGACAAAGTTTTGTTGTATTCATGTGAAGCATTGCTGTCGGTGTGACCGGTGATGGTTAGTCTGGCGTCAGGCAACTTAGCAAGTTTGGTGGCTGCTAGGCCAAGGATTTCTTTATTTTGCTCAGGAATCTCACTTGAATCATTGGCAAAGTTGATGATTTGTAGGTTCAATGCACGCACTAAGTCATCTGCGGTAGATGTGTCGGTCAGACCTGCGATGGCGTTTTTGGCGGTATTGATGCTGTCAGTCACAACGCTGTTGATGTCAAGCTGTGGCTCCGCTTCGACCACAAAGTCGGCAGGAACGAGTACTTTGGTGCCATCGATGAGTTTGGTGATGTCATCGGCGTTGGCTGCGTTAAAGCGGATGGTTTTGTCGCTGATGCTTACGCTGGCATTAGGTACGCCTTTCATGAGATTAAAGATGTCAATCAAATGCTCGCTGGCAGGGAACGTGTCTGACACACCAGAGCTGACACTCAGACGGCATGTGTCATCGGCGACACCGAACACGCCTGATAGGGCGGTGCGAATATTAGCAAAAACGCCTTCACTGCCTGCTTCGCCACGGCAAGAGTAGATGCCTTGACCTGTCTCATCGGTGGCAAAGTTAAGCGTGGCAGGAGCTAAACCTGCGACGGCACCACTGGCAGGGACGGTCTCGGCAGGGGGTGTGACAGGTGTCGCCACAGGGGCTGGCTTCTCTTGACAGCCACGCAATAAGAGCCATGCCAACCCTGCAAAAATCACCAGGCCGATGATGGGTAGTAGGGCTTTCATAAAGCTACCTTCTTCTTTTTTGATGGGCTGTACTTGACCATTTACATGGGCGGTAGCAGGGTCTGAGACTTTTTCGGTGGTTGGTGCAACTGGTGTCGTAGGTGTGCTTGTGGCATCGGCAGTAATGTCTGCCAACGACGTTGCACCCAAGGCACCAGTGCCTGTCAGTAGTCCTGCTGGCAGTAATTTTTCTGCCCAATTAGGCAAAAATCCAGCAAAATCATCTGCTTTTTCTTGCAAGAAAATGGCAAGAGAGTTTGAACCTGCTAAGGTGTTCAGTTCGTGTACGATGAGTGGTGCGGCAGCGCTGGTTAAGGCTTCTGTGGTGGTATGTGACAATCCATGCTCAGAAGCAAGCTCGTTATTTAAGGTACTCACTTGACTGGTGCCTTGCGTGTCTTGGACAACAGTATTTAGAACATGGTTGCCATCTTCGAGCTGTTCAGGAGTCAGTGCTTGCACTCGGGAGGCGATGTCGGGGTTGGCAAGATTCACGCCAAACAGCCCAAACAATTCTGTCAATGCATTTCTTTTGGCAGTGTCATCGCCACCATGCTCGCCAATCAAGGATAGGACTTTGGGGGTAACGATGGTTTGTAAATGGTCGATCAGGTTCATAAAAACTCCTTACTCATGTGTCAGTTAAAAATTGACGGATTAAATTAAAAAAGACTGATATTGATTTTAATCAAAATAATCAACATAAAAACATTCTACGTTAAAATCATCATAAATGCGATAGTGGCTTTACAAATCATTTAAAAAAGAACAATATTGCAACAATTTTATAAGAAAACCATACCATGAGTTTGTGTTAAAATTTTTAAAAATAATCTTGCTAAACGCCCAATTAAAATGAGAAATTATTAGGGTGTGCCTGTTTTTTGTATTTGCAATGGAAAATAAGATTTAGCCATTTTTCATGCAAAAATGGATTAAAGCGTTAAATTTCATCTTACTTTGTAAAAATGTTATCAATGGTGGGCACGCCCTAGTGTTATAAAGGGTAGGCACGCCCTAATTACTGGGTGTTTTTTGAGTGATAAAAGTGAATTTTTGTCTTATACGCATTAAAAATATACAGTTAAAAGATGTGCTCTACAAAATGAAAAAGTATCACGGTTTTTTGTGGTAAAATTCAATTTGGTTGACCGTAAGATGATGAAAGATAAAATTCCTTTTATAAAAACATAAAAAGTGCCACAAAAACCAAACCACCAAATCCAAGCCATAAATAAACCCAAATCACAAGATTTGGGTTTATTTTATAAAGCTGATTGAATTAGTAGCTTAGTTCGGCACGGCGGTTTTGAGCCCATGATGCTTCGTTTGAGCCTGTGGCGACAGGTTGCTCTTCACCAAAACTTAGAATCTCTACATTGGCAGTGTTCACGCCTTTGCTGGCAAGATAGCTACGAACGGCAGCGGCACGACGCTCGCCCAAGCTCATGTTGTATTCACGAGTGCCACGCTCATCGGTATGACCTGCGATTTGCACGCGTGCACCTTGATTGGCGTTCAAGAATTGGGCTTGTTGGTCTAGGATGGCAGCAGCATCGGCACGGATGGCGTCAGAGTCAAAGTCAAAATGCACCACGCCTTGCATGTTGCGAGCGGCGTTTTGGATGGCATCTGAGTTATTGACCAAAGCACCGCCAGTATAGCCACCATTAGCACCGTAACCACCTAGGGGGGCAACAATTACTTGTGATTTTGGCTTTTTGCTGGCACAGCCTGTCACCATAAGGGTGCTGGCAGTCAAAGCCAATACAAGGGCTTTTGAGATTTTAGAAGTAAGCATAAATGCTCCTTAATTGAAGAATTATAAAACTATTTTGACGATTGTACCATTTTACCACAGTTTGCTACTTAATGACAATTTGCAAAATCATGTGAGAAAATCATGCTCTATAATGACAAAATTTGATGGGCTTAGCAAGTCATTTTAGGGTTGTTTTTGGGGTATTTGGGCGGAAAAGTTGGCTGTTTTTGGGGTTTTTTGATAAGCGATGGCAAAATAAATGACCATATTGGTGATTTTGGGGGTGAGACGGTCTTTTTTTCATGGTAAAAATTTGATAGTATGGCGTGTTAATTTATCGATTTAAATTCAAACCTAAACTAGGAAAAACCATGACCAGTAGCAATAAAGAACCCCAAAAAATCCACCTAAAAGACTACACGCCACCGACTTATCGTGTGGATGATATTTGCCTAGACATTAAAGTATTTGATGACCACGCCACCGTATCTAGCGTGCTAAACATGAGCCGTGAGCATGACGGCAAACTTGTCCTGCTAGGGCGTGAGCTTGAACTTTTAAATATTAGTATCAATGACAAAGTGCTAACGGCTGATGATTATGCCTTAGATGATGAGAGCCTAACCATTCACAACGCCCCCGATGTCGCCAAAGTCGCCATTGACGTAAAAATCACCCCCCAAACCAACACCGCCCTAGAAGGCTTGTATCAGTCGGGTACGGGCGATGAGCTGATGTTTGTTACCCAATGCGAACCAGAGGGCTTTCGTAAAATCACCTTTTTCCCTGACCGCCCTGACGTTTTGACCGAATACACCACCCGAGTAGAAGCGGACAAGCGTTTTCCTGTACTGCTTGCCAATGGTAATTTGATAGAAAAAGGCGACGTGGGCGATGACAGACATTTTGCCGTCTGGCATGACCCCACCAAAAAGCCAAGCTATCTGTTTGCGTGCGTGGTGGCGGATTTGGCGGTGATAAGCGACCACTACACGACCAGTGAGGGGCGTGAAGTACTCCTAGAAATCTACGCCGTGCCTGCCGACATTGACAAATGCCACGTTGCCATGACCGCCCTAAAAGACGCCATGCACTGGGACGAAGAGCATTATGGGCGGGCGTATGACCTTGATCGTTATATGATTGTCGCCACAGGGCAATTTAACATGGGGGCAATGGAAAATAAGGGCTTAAATATCTTTAACACATCTTGCGTATTATCTAGCCCAAAAACCACGACCGATGAGCGGAGCTTTCATGTCAAAGCGGTCATCGCCCACGAATATTTTCATAACTGGACGGGCAACCGCATTACTTGCCGTGATTGGTTTCAGCTGTGCCTAAAAGAAGGCTTTACCGTATTTAGAGACCAAAGTTTTTCATCAAGTCATCGCTCGCCTGCGGTGCAACGCATTGATGACGTGGGCTTTTTAAAGGCTCATCAGTTCAAAGAAGACGCAGGCGTGCTGGCTCACCCTGTGCGTCCTGACAGTTTTGTGGAGATTAACAACTTCTACACCGTTACCGTCTATGAAAAAGGGGCGGAAATCGTGCGTATGATAGCAACCTTGCTTGGCAAAGACAAATTCCGTCAAGGCACGGACGAATATTTTACCCGCTATGACGGTCAAGCCGTTACCATTGAAGATTTTTTATCGGCGATGAGTGTGGGCGATGGTCGTGTACTTGACTTTTTGGCGTGGTATACCCAAGCAGGTACGCCTGTGCTGACGGGCGGATTTGACGTGGCAGATGATAGTGTCAAACTGACATTTAGCCAACAAACTCGCCATGTGGCAGGATTTGATGAGCCAAAAGCCCTACCCATACCGATAGACGTGGCGATTTTTCATGGGGAGAGTGGGGAGCTACTCGCCCAAGAGTTGTTACTTTTGACCAAAGACAGCGATACGTTTGGTTTTGACGGATTGGATTTGGGCGGGGTGCGTCCTGTGGTGTCGGTACTGCGTAATTTCTCCGCCCCTGTCAAGCTAGAATTTGACTATACCGATGAAGATTTGGTAAAAATCGTACAATTTGAAAACGAAGGCTTTAACCAATGGCAAGCGGTGCAGACGTTGGTGGGTAGACTGTTGTTTGGCAAATCGGACAATGTCGCCTTGCTGACCGACATCCTAAAACGTATCGTGCCAACGCTCATGCACAAAGACCCCATGCTGACCGCTCGCCTGTTTGATATGCCAAGCGAAAGCGAGCTTGCGGTGGCGTACGATAAGGACTACAACCCACAAGCGGTCAAGGCGACACGCACCGCCCTAAAAGAGCAAATCGCCCACGCCCTAGCCGACCATGTACAAGTGTGGTATGACGCCCTGCCTATCGTGCCGTATGAGGACACGCCTGACGCTCGTGGGGTGAGACTCCTTAGAAATGTGCTACTCAATCTAGCACTGACCGCCAAACTTGACATGACCGAACGCACCGAACGCCAGTACACCAACGCCACTTGCATGAGTGAACAGCTCGGGGCATTGGGGGCGATGATTGAGTTTGGCTTGCCAAATGCGGACGATTATACCGCTCAGTTTTATGAAGAATATCATGATAACGACCTTGTCATTGACTCATGGTTTAGCGTGCAAGCAGGGGCGGACAGCCGTGATGTGGCGTTTATCAAGGCTCTTATGGAACGGGCGGATTATGACTGGCAAACGCCAAACCGTGTGCGTACCACGCTTGGCGGATTGGCAAGCAAGCCCACTCAGTTATGGACAAAAGACGGCATTTCGCTGTATCTGTCGGCAGTGGCTCGCTTAGATGTGATAAATCCTGTGCTGGCTTCTCGCTCCTTGTCCGCTCTGGCTCGTTGGTACACGCTGTCGGGCGATGATAAAGAGATGGTCAAGGCGGAGCTTGTCGCCTTGCAACAAAAAGCAAGCTCCAAAAACGTGCTTGAATTTTTAAATAATATGCTCGGGGATAAAGCATGAGTGTCGCCCCATTTGTGTGGTTTGAATTTGATAAAGAAGTGCATGAGCTGTGGCAGGGCATGAGTGTGACGGGCAAACGCTTTGCCTATCATCAGCGACTGTCTACACTCATCGCTCAGCAGACGGCATTCAAGGCGGATTTGGACAGTCTTAAACTGCTAGACATCTTCTTATCAGCGGTCAAGTCGGACTTGGCAGGCAAGAGTGTGAGCGAAGCTCGTGTGCTATCTCATGATGACTTTGCTCGGCTCATCATCATCTTGGCGTATCATGTCGTGCAGGTGATAAAGCAAGAGCTTGCCCAGTCAGTGGTTAAGCCTACCGTGAATGTCTACACCGCCCAAGGGTTTAGCCGTGTCTATGCTCGCCTGTTCTCGCAGATGGGGGCAGACCCCCAAAGTCAGATGACAGCTGAACAGTTGCAGGGCTTTTATTATGGCATGGGCGTGTTGTGCCAAGGCGTGGGGCAGGCAGGGCAAGCGGTGGCGGATAGGTTTTTTATCCTGCCTGTCATCGGGGCAAGACTGTTTGGTACGATTGACCGCACCTTTGTGGCAGGTCTTGATGATAATGGGCAAGGCGTGGGCGTGGCAGAGGACAGCCTGTATTGGGCGGTGCATGATTTTATCAGTCGTTTTAAACAGTTGCAACACGACCCAACTGCCGATGACAGAGCTAAGCAGTTGTTTAGCGAGCAACCGCTATTTTTGGAGCAAGTAGATAAGTCAGTGCAAGCGGTTGATGTGCAAGTTGGGCAAGTTATTTTACAAAATGACTTGCAAAATGGCTCACAAGATGGTTTACAAGATAGTATAAAGAGCCATTTAAATAACGACGTGCAAAATCATTCAATAAACCCTTTGACAAACGATAGGCAAAATGATTTCACAAGTTTGCATAATCAAACCATGGTGGATGGACAACCAACCAACCATAGCCCAGCCCCAGTTGTGCAAGATATGCAAACCTTGCAACCTGCCAAGTCTGCCAGTCAAGCTCATGTTGCAAGCCCAAACACATCACATCAAACCAAAAGTCCGCACCAATCCAATGCCACAAACTTACCCCCGTCCGCCTATAAGCAAAGGGCGAGAGCGTCGCACACGCCCAAGCTCTTTGATGAAGCGTACCAAGATTTGCTCAACATCAATACCCCAAGCGATGCCGTGAGTGAGTACCAAAAGGCGACAGCAGTACTGACCAAATTTGATGCTTTTATCGATGCCAAAATCGCCGAAGGTAAGCAGATGGATGAGATTGTGTTCAATGACAAGCAGGTGCAGGCACGCAAACAGGCACTTGCCTTACTGGTGGGACTGGTCAAGCAGGGCAATCCATCTGCCATGCTTCGCCTAGCCCTGTACTATTTTGGTGGGCGCGGCATGGGCGTGGACATCAATAAAGCGGTCATGCTCACCAAACGTTCTGCCGAGATGGGCGATATCCGAGCCCAAAAACTGCTCAGCCGTCTGTATTATCAAGGCTTTGCCCCCAATGATGGCGGTATGGCGATGGACGTGAGCATGGGCGAGCATTGGCTTCGCAAATCAGCCGATGGCGGACATCCCGAAGCCAAAAAGGTCTGTGCTTACATGAATCAAGTGGAACTTCTAAAAAGCGACTACCGCACCGAGATGGTCTCGGACAAGCGTTATGGCATGCTGTTCATCGCTGTAGGCGTGGGGGCGGTATTGCTCTTTATCTTGCTAAGTATGATGTCCTAACATGCGTCCGCCCCTATATTATCGCCTTGCTATCACGCTTATCCGTCCTTTGTATCGGCTGTTTTTGGCACGCAAAAAAGCCAACTTACCCCATTATGAGCGTGAGATTGCCGAGCGGTTTGGGCAAGGTTATTTGCCTATTAGCCATGACAAGCCCATCATTTGGTGTCATGCCGTGTCGTTGGGCGAGCTAAACACCGCCTATCCGCTACTTCGGCGTATGCTATCTGATGGCTATCATCTGTGGATAACGAGTACCACGCAGACGGGCTTTAACCGTGCTGAGATTCTTTTTAAAGATGAACTTGGCAAATCGGTACAGCACAGCTTTGTCCCTGTCGATGATGTGGCGGTATTGGAGCGGTTTTTGGTACACGTTCGCCCTGTAATGGCGGTGTTTGTTGAGACCGAACTGTGGGCGAATACCCTATCAGTATTGGCAAGGCAGGGCATACCAAGCGTCATGGCAAATGCCCGACTTACCCAAAAATCCTTTGACAGCTATGCCAAATTTGCCCGTCTTAGCCAAAGTATGATGGCAAACTTATCACTCATCATCGCCCAAGATGAGCAAAGTTATCATAATTTCATCGCACTTGGAGCAAATCCAGATAAAGTCAAGCAGGCGTATTCTCTAAAATGGAGTGGTCAGATTGGCAAAGCGACAACCCTTGCCGATTTTACCAATTTTACCAAAAACCGTCCCATTTGGGTCATGGCAAGCACGCACGAGGGCGAGGAGCGGTTGGCACTAGATACGCACAAGCGACTGCTTGCTGTTTTCCCCAATCTACTGCTTATCCTAGTGCCACGCCACCCCGAACGCTTTGATGAGGTTGCAAGCCTTTGCACACAGTTTGTTTATCACAGACGTAGCCTAAGCGAGCCGATAGCCGATAGTACGCAGGTGTATCTGGCGGACAGCATGGGCGAGCTGATGATATGGTATGAATTGTCCGATGTGGCGGTGGTGGGCGGTTCGTTTGTGGATAAGGGCGGTCATAACCCCATTGAGCCTGTGAGCCTTGCTATGCCTGTCATCATGGGGCGGTATGTCAAAAACTGTGCCGAGATTGTGCGTGATTTTGCCGATGTGGGCGTACTCATACAAAGCGATAATGACGGACTGTATGATAATATCAAAGCATGGCTTGATAATCCTATTCTTGCCAAAGAAGCAGGCGAGAGCGGTCAAAGACTGGTACAAGAGCGGGCAGGGGCGGATAAGGTGCAGTTTGATATGATAAGGAAATTGTTATGAATGTCATTATCCTGCCCCCGTCCACCTTTGACGATACCACCGCCACGATTGACAATGCCGAACAGCTTAACCACATCAAAACGGTGTTAAAGGCAAGCGTTGGCGACACCCTAAAAATCGGCAAATTGGGCGACAAAATGGGCGGGGGGCAAATTGCTCATATAGATGACACGCATTGCCTTTTGGAAAATGTCCGCCTAGACACCGACCCACCGCCCAAACTCGGCGTAACCGTCATGCTTGCCTTGCCACGCCCTAAGGTGCTAAGACGGCTTATCATGGACATGACGGCGTTTGGGGTTCATCATATTATTCTTATCAATTCTGTTCGCACCGACAAAAGCTATTGGGGCTCGCCCCTGCTTGCTCGCCTTGATGAGTTTGTTTTAGAAGGCTTGCAACAAGGCGTGGATAGCGTGCCACCTGCCATCACCCTTGCCAAACGCTTTAAGCCCTTTGTGCAGGATACATTACCTAGCTTGATAAAACACAAATCCGCCCTTGTCTTTCACCCTTATGCTGATACCAGTTTTAAGGAGTTTATTCACAAAAACCCTTTGCCTGATATGATAATCATCGGAGCAGAAGGGGGGTTTGTGCCTTATGAGATTGAGCTTTTGGCAAGTGTGGGCGTGCGTGCGGTGTCGCTTGGCGAGCGGATTTTGCGAACTGAAAGTGCGGTCAATGCAACCCTTGGGCGGTGGGTGTAATGATGTAAAGCGTTGATTAACAAATGCTTAAATAGAAAAATCATCAGAGCCGACATTTTTTGCCTGTTCTCTGGCTTTATGTCCTTTTTGGGTGCGAAATTTGGGGGCGGTGGCGTTATAGCCTTGCCGTTTTTGCCAATCATTGGCGATACGATATTGCCAAAATATGCGAAAGGCAATGCCCAGCACGACACTGGTAATTATGCCACACACGAGCAGTCCCCACGCAAACGCCTTAAAGGAAAACACCGAGTGCATCTCAAAAGGATTGCCACCGTTGCCAGTTACCCATAGTGTCAAATCTGACACAATCAATCCCATGCCCCGAATACCAATGACAGGCTCGCCCAGTAGCATTGCCCCCACCGAATACGCCAACCAAAAAATCGGAATGGTCGTCAAAGGGTTGGTAATCCATGTCAAGGCGACACTCATCGGCACATTGGCACGAAAGATTAACGCCCCAATCAGGGCAAGGGGCATCTGACCAGGTAGGGGGAAAAAGGCACACAGCACGCCCACATACACCGCTCGGGTTAGGGCGTTGCGGTTTAACTGCCATAGACGTGGGTCAGCCAAAAACGGAGCGAACAGGCTTATTATGCGGTTTTCACGCAATTTTTCGGGAGTGGGGAGCCAGTTTTTGAGCTTTTGTTTTGGCATGAAGAGCGTTGATGAATAAACGGGAATGGCAAATTATAGCAAATTTATAAGAGACAATGTTGTTGTAATTTTGCAAATTTAAAAGGTGTTTTTAGTGAACAATGAATGGATAAAATAAAATCCCCAAGTGATGACTTGGGGATTTAAAATAGTGGCACTCCATAGGGGATTCGAACCCCTGTTACCGCCGTGAAAGGGCGGTGTCCTAGGCCTCTAGACGAATGGAGCACAAGGATGTAAAACTGATTACTTACTAATTTAGTGATAATCGCTTTACCAACTTTTGAACGCTTTCACCGTGTCTCTCAAAAGTGGGGCTATTATAGCAGATTATTTTTATCCGTCAAGCAAGATTTTTAAAAATTTTAATAAAGTTTATAACTTGATGAATTTTAATAAATTTTTAAAATTATCAATCTTTAAAATTATTAAATTGCAGTGGCACGCCAAACGATTTTTCTTTTAAAAACGCCATACACGCTTGCAAATTGTCCTTTTTCTTGTCGGACACACGGATTTTATCGCCTTGAATGCTTGCTGATACTTTCAAGTCACTCTCTTTGATTGCCTTGCTGATTTTTTTGGCGGTGTCTGAGTCTAGTCCGTCTTTTAGGTTGATGACTTGCTTGGTGTGTTTGCCTGACCCTGCTTTGTCCTGTGGGTCTAGGCTTTGCAAATCCACGCCACGCTTGATGAGCTGTTTTTCAAAAATGGCATAGACGTTGTCTGCTTGCAGTTCGTTGTCGCAAGTGATGGTTACGGTTTTGGCTTTGTCGTTAAGCTCTACCGTGATATCACTACCTTTAAAGTCAAAACGTGTGGCAATTTCTTTGTCGGTGTTGCCAATGGCGTTACGCACTTCTTGGACGTTTAGTTCTGAAACGATGTCAAATGACGGCATGGTTTTTCCTTATTTAAGTGGTGTTAAGTGGTTGGTTCTAATGACGGCAGATAGGGCGAGACGCTCAATGTTAAAATCTCAATCAACTCATCGTCCATATAGCCATAATCATCACTAATGTCAAGCACGATGACAGTTTTGGTGGACAGTAGGTTACCAAAGTATTGGGCTAGGTGTTTTTTGTGTTTATGTTCCATGACAAAAATCAAATCCGCCCACTCAATGTCGGCGTGATTGACACTGTGGCGAGCGTTTCGGCTAGTGCCTGCTGAACGGGTATGGATGCCAATGTGTGAACCAAAAATTCGTTCGGCAGTCGGACTACGCCATTGATTTTTTGAACAAATAAACAAAAAGTTCATCTTAAATTCACTCCCCCTTAACGTCAAGCATACCCATTTCATTAAAAATCTGACAAAACAGCTCGGCAGTCTTTTGGGTGTCGTACAAGGCAGAATGGGCGTGGGTGTTGTCAAATTCAATCCCTGCCATCAGGCAAGTTTTGGCAAGCACCGTATGCCCATAGGCTAGGGCGGACAGGCTTGCCGTGTCCAGCACGCTAAACGCATGAAAAGGCGACTGATTTTTTGAATTGGTGCGGGCGATGACGGCATTTAAAAAACCCAAATCAAAATGAGCATTATGCCCAACCAAAATACACTGGCGACAGCCGTGAGCGTTTTTGGTGTCTTTTAGGGATTTAAAAATTTGACGGATTGCCTTTTTTTCGTCTTGGGCGATGGCTTTGCGAAAGGGGCTATCGGGGTTAATGCCTGTAAATTCTAGGGCGGACGGCTCCAAATTCGCCCCGACAAACGGCTCAATATGGGCGTTTAACGGCTCGCCTTGATAGAGTTTGCCGTCATCATTCATCAAAATCGGAATGCAGGCGATTTCAAGCAAAGCGTCCGTTTGGGCGTTAAATCCTGCCGTCTCCACGTCCACGACCACTGGCATAAAGCCCCGAAAGCGTTTGGCAAGTGGGCTTTTGTCGTCTTTGGGTGGTTGGTTTGTTGTACTACTCATGACTGTACCGACCATGCTAGGGTTTGCCCTGCCAGTAGCGGAGTTAGGCTTTTGCCGTCAAGGTAGGGGTAATTGTCAGGAATGATTTGTTCTTTTTTGACCAAAGTAATGGTGCTTTGATTGACAGGCAAGCCGTAGAAGTTTGCCCCAAAGACACTGGCAAAATTTTCAAGTTTATCAAGAGCATTCACGCTTTCAAAGGCGGTGGCGTATAGGACTAAGGCGTGGGGGGCAGAATAGCACCCTGCACAACCGCAAGCGTTTTCTTTGGCGTGGGTGGCGTGGGGGGCGGAGTCTGTGCCTAAGAAAAATTTGGGATTGCCAGAGGTGGCGACTTCTAGCAGGCGGTGTTGGTGGTTGGCACGTTTTAGGATTGGTAAGCAATAAAAGTGCGGTTTGACTCCGCCCACAAGCATATGATTGCGGTTGAATAATAGGTGCTGTGGCGTGATGGTCGCCCCCACGTTGTCCGCTTGGGCAAGGCAAAAATCGGCAGCGTCTCTTGTAGTGATATGCTCCATGACGATGCGAAGTTCAGGGAAGTTTTTGATAATTACGGACAAAATCTCGTCCAAAAACCGCTTTTCACGGTCAAAAATATCCACGTCATGATGCGTAACTTCACCATGCACAAGAAGCGGAATGCCGTGTTTTTGCATACTCTCAAACACGTCCGCTCGCCCCAAAATGTCGGTAACGCCGTCTGACGAATTGGTCGTTGCCCCCGCAGGATAGAGCTTGACGGCTTGCACGATGCCTGAGGCTTTGGCACGGGCAATCTCATCGGCGGTGGTGTGGTCGGTTAAGTATAAGACCATGCGTGGGTCAAACTCAGCCTTACGCTGGCTTGGAACGTCCGACTTATCAAGGGCGGTCAAAATCCGCTCACGGTAGAGGGTCGCTTGTTCGGTCGTTTTGACAGGTGGCACAAGGTTTGGCATACAGATGACGCGGTTAAAGCTCTTGGCTGCGTGCGGTACGGTCGTGGCAAGAGCATCATTGTCTCTTAGATGAATGTGCCAGTCGTCTGGCTGGATAAGGGTGAGAGTTTGGGTGTTGGTCATGGCGGTTGGCTAGTTGTGGTAAAGCTACTATTTTAAGGGTTGGGGGGATTTTGTCAAGTTTTATGGGAAAAAGCTGAAAAATAAACCCAAAAAAGTGATAATGGGAAGGGGTGTTTTAAAGGGGTTGTAGAAAATTTGTATGAATAAGCATTTTTAAAAATGGCACAAAAAATAAGGGCAAACCTGAATTTGCCCTTATTGATAAATATTTTGATATAGTTTAATCAATTGAGCCCAACTGCACCACGAGTAAATCAGCGTCCACATCAGGTAAAATGCTGTCGGCGGTTGCCCCTGCCAACCATGCTGATAGCCCTGTACGCTTGTGGCGACCGATGACGACTAAGTCAATGGCGTGGGTGTTGCAGTAATCCACGATGCCTTTACGTCCTGAGATGGCGGTTTTGATTTTGGCGTTGTGGGCGTGTAGGTTGTTGCGTGCCAACACCTCGGCAAGACGAGTGCGAGCCACTTGGCAACGCTCATCATCTATCTCTTCGTGCAGGGCGGAGGCAGGGATTAGCTCATAACCGAAGCCGAGCATGGTCTCTTCGACCACGTGTAGCACAGACAGCTGAGCAGATGGCGATGAATCCAAAATCCATTTGGCTTTACTGGCGACAATGTCGGTGTCGTCATTTAAGTCGGTAACAAGTAACACGTGCTGATACATGGCAAACTCCTTAATAAAGGTGTGAAAAGGATACCGCTTAGTTGATAAATAACAGTATAGCAAAATCCCCCATGAATGCAAGGGATATTTTGGGAGAATTTTGGGAGAATTTTGCTAAAATGATGAAAAAATTTGATAAAATAGAAATAAGTCCTTTTTGATGTCTCTGTCATGAAAAATCCAACCAGTCGCACTGCCAACAGAGCGATAGATGTAATTTTTGTTCACCCCAAACACCGCAGTTATGTCATTTGGCATGATGGCGTGTTTTATCAGCTCACACGCATGAACCTGACCCAACAAGCGTGGGATAGGCGAGTGGTGTATGATGGCTTGTTGGATGAGATTTTTGTGGCAAAAGAGTCGTGCGAGCAGGGCGAGACGGATGAGTGTACATGGCAAGAGCTAGGCTTGAACGTGGTAAAACTGCCTGATGAGCTACACAGCATTACCGCCAGTAAGTTTTTGGCTTGGTGGACGGTCAATCGCTACGGCTTTTGGCATGTCAAAGATGCCAGAGATGTTAGCGACAAGGATATGCAAAATAAGCCTGAGCCAATAGTAGGGCAAAAGCCACGGCAAAAACCACAGCAGAAAATACAGCAAGAGGTGGGGGCGGAGCCACAGGGAAGTGCTAGCACCGCCCAACAATCTGCTATGGATAACAAGGCTAGTAAAAACAGCGACACGATGGACGATGCCGTGCAGACCAATCAAAGCAACCAAAATAATCAAGTCAGCCAAGCCAACCAAACATTGACAGAGCAGACACAAACGCAATCACTACCAAAATCCACTCATAAGCCCCATAAGCCATTAGAACAGCTGTCAGGCGATGATATTTTTGATGCCCTGCTTGATGACTTGGTGGATGAAGTCAGTCATTTAAGATAAGTAGTAAAAGACAGGTGCGACCAAAGAGCTTTTAAAGTTGTCATAAATTTAATAATATGTAGATGTAGGGACGTGCTGAGCTCGTCCTTTTTATTAGATGGGTATGGGCGAAAAACAAAAAGGCGAAACACAAAAAACCACCCAATAGGGTGGTTTTGAATATGGGGTGAGTAATGGGACTTGAACCCACGACAACCGGAATCACAATCCGGGGCTCTACCAACTGAGCTATACCCACCATAATGAGATGTGCCATTCATAATCAGGCAAATGGCGCGCCTGGCAGGATTCGAACCTGCGACCACCCGCTTAGAAGGCGGATGCTCTATCCAACTGAGCTACAGGCGCTCAACTTACGATACTAACAAAAAAAGCCCAAACAGGCCCTAAATGGTCGGGGCGGAGGGATTTGAACCCCCGACCCTCTGCTCCCAAAGCAGATGCGCTACCAAGCTGCGCTACGCCCCGATTTACCAACCAATTTGCGATGTGTCATCGCTGTTAGTGGTGCGTATTATAGCGTAATTTTGGGCGGTGTCAATCATTTATTTCAAAAAATTTTAAAATTTTTTTTAAGATATTGATTTTTAATATTTTTTAATAAATCAATTTTCAATGAGTGTCCAGCCTAATGCCTTGGCTCCACGAGTGCCACCTGTCAGATGGATATAGGTACGGCTCGGGTCAAGGCTCTCTAACAGCTCACACGCACGCCCTGCCTTGGTGCCACCGCCACACAACACATAAATGTCGCCTGTGGTCTGGGCGAGTGTCTCGGCATTGATATGCTCAATCGGCACATTGATGGCATGGGCGATATGCCCTGCCTGATAACTGTCAGTATCTCGCACGTCCCAAATGGTCAATTTTTCATCAGGAGTGAAATCAGCGATGGCTTGAGTTTTTATCATGATAATTTTCCAAATAAAATAAATGCAAGTTTAGCAAATTTAGGGTATGATAGCAACATCCCGTTTTTATTATCATCTCATAACACCGCTTAATTTTACTATTTGCCACAGCCATTTTATAAAAAATGTTAAGGACAAACCATGACCAAACTTTTTATGTTATATGCTTTTATGATTATTTTATTGGCGATATGGACGTGTTTGGCATTGTGGGTGCATATGCCTTTGGGTAAATTAACGTATATTATCATTGGCTTTATTTTATTATTATCTATCATTGCAATTTTACCTGATGGTTATATTGAAAAATTTGCCAATCCGCTGATTATTGATAAATTGAGTTATTATTCTATACGCATTTTTGGATTGGTTGTTGGTATTGTGTTTGCTTGGTTTTTTAGCATGAAGCCTAGCAATGACAGAATATGGCAAGATGAATTTCGTCATCAATTCACTTATACCCAAAATAATAACATCATTACCATAAATAACGTGCGTGATTTTGATTGGCATGGCGATACTTATACTGAGCGTTGGGATACTCGCACTTATAATCTCAATCACCTATCAAGCCTTGATATGATTAGCACGACATGGGGTAATGATAACATTGCTCACATCATGGTGTCGTTTGGCTTTGATGATGGGGCGGGTAATACTGATAGGCTTGTTTTTTCGGTGGAGACTCGTAAGGAGATTGGCGAGGAGTTTTCAACGATTGGCGGATTTTTTAGAATGTATGATTTGTCCATCATTGCAGGGGATGAGCGAGATTTGATTTATACTCGCACCAATATCAGAGATGAGCAGGTATCCGTTTATCCTATTTTATATGATAAAGAGAAAATAAAAAATCTGTTTTTGACTTATTTGGATCATGGTCATCGCTTAAATGACACGCCTAAATTTTATCACTCGTTATTTAGTAACTGTACCACGGTTATTTATAAAATGGCAAGTCAGATTGATGATGTGCCGATGGATTATCGCATTATCGTTTCGGGCAGACTGGCGGATTATTTGTATGATAAAGAGGTGATTGATAATAAGCATGATTTGACCGTTTGGAAAAAGAGTGCCTTTGCCAATCCCAAAGTGGCTCATCTGGGTAATCGTGGTAATATTTCATCGCAAGAATATTCGGCGTTGATTAGAAAAGAGTTGCCACATTAATTACAAAAAACGATTTGTCAAATCAAAAAGAAAATGGGCAAGTGTTTATCTTACCCATTTTTACAAAAACAGTCTTATAATTCAGGCTCGACTCGTTCGCCTTTTTTATTGATAAAATAAATCTCATCATCGGCAATGACCATGGCAGAGCCTTCGGTAAAACTGCTGGCATAATCGTATTTGATGGGTAGGGCGATTTTGCCTTTGGTGTCGATGTAGCCATATTGCCAAATGGGGTCGCCATCGCTGTCGGTTTTGCCCGTGTCTTTGGCAACCAGAGCTAATTGCTCGCTAAAATCTTCGACATAGTCATAGGTGGGGGCGATTTTGGTTTGACCGTTTTTGTCCATAAAGCCCCATTTGTCGTTGATTTTGACTGACACTAAGCCCTGCTCAAACCAGTTGCCTGTCTCATCAAAGCTGGGTTTGATGACGATGTTGCCTTTTTTGTCAATAAAGCCATATTTGCCGTTTTGGGTGATTTTGGCACGCCCTTCCCAAAAGCTCCATGCGTCTTCAAAGGCAGGACGGATGACGATGCTGCCTTTGGGATTGATGTAGCCGTATTTGCCTTGCTGTTTGACCAAGGCAAGCCCTTCATCAAAGTCGTGAGCGTCTTCAAAGGTGGGGCGAATGATGACCTTGCCATCTTTGTTGGCAAAGCCATACACCGTACCATCGGTGATGACGGTCATGTTTTCGTTATACTGACAGTCGCTGGTGTACTCTTTGTAGCTAAAACCTGTCGGCAGTTTGGTGTCATCTTCGCAGGCGTCGATGTCTTCTGATAAGTCGAAGAGAGCGTAATCGTCCGAATCGACGTTGTCTTCTGCGTTGACGGCTGTCGTGGCAAAAACGGATAGGGCAAGGCATAGGGCAAGCTTTGGGCGAGAGATGGACGGGATGAAAAAAGAAGTGTTCATGAATGATTCCAAATGAGAAAAACGGATTTATTGTACTTGACTTATTGTAAAATTTCAATCAAAGCCACTTTGAGCGACTCAATTTTATCATCATCAAGCAAACTGCCGTCTTTGTCAGACAGGTAAAAGATGTCTTCGGCACGCTCGCCTAGGGTGGTGATTCTCGCCCCATGTACTGCCACGCCAAGCTTTGAGAAGACTTGCCCGATTTTGGCAAGTAGAGCAGGGCGGTCTTTGGTGATGAGTGATAGGGCGTGATGACCTTGATGGGCAAAGGGGGTGGCACGTTCGATGTGCACCTGCGTGGGGACGTTAAAGTGTTTTAAGGTCAAGTTAAAACCAAAACTGGCACTGGCTATCTGACACTCGGGGGCGTTGCCTGTGAGTGCTTGGCTAAGCTCGCTCACAAGTTCGTCTCGTCTGTCACTGGGGGTTAGAAAATCACTCATGAGCGTGCCATGCTCATCTCGCTTGGCAAAGCGGTCAATGAGTACATAACTGTCTAGGGCAGACGGCACGCCGTCAATGGTGGCACTGACGATAGTCGCATCCAGCACCGACAAGCCAAAGCGGTCAAGCACGCACACGCTGATGGCGAACAAATCATCACGGTCGGGGGTGCAGATAAATAGCTGAATGGCGTCCAATGCCAAATCGGTGTGGGGGCGAATGGCGATGATGGGGCGAGCGTCTTGGATGGCGGATTTTTGTTCTAAGATGACACGGCTTTGCCATGCGATGTCGAGTTTTTTGTGTTTTAAAAAATACTCATCGCCCAGCTCATCCCATAGGGCATGTAAAGTGGTGGGGTCGATGTCGGTCAGTAGGGCTTGGGCTTTGCTCTTGCGACCGGTGATGTAGACGTCTTTGTCCACGATGCCCATGCCAAGGTTTAGCACTCGTCTGGTGCTGATATAAAGCTGTTTTAACAAACTGGCTCGCCATGAGTTCCACAGCTCGCTGTTGGTGGCGTTCATGTCGGCAACGGTCAGTACATACAGGTGGTTTAGCCTGCTGACACTGCCGACAAAATGGGCAAAGCGAGCGATGACATCGGGGTCGGAGATGTCCTGCTTTTGGGCGGTGAGCGACATGGTCAGATGTTCACGCACGAGCCATGACGCAAACTGGCTGTCGCTCTCAGTCATGCCATGCGATGTACAAAATTCATACACATCAACCGCCCCAAGCTCGCTGTGGTCGCCCCCACGCCCTTTGGCGATGTCATGAAACAAGGCGACGATGACCAGTATGTCTTTGCGGTGGATTTGTTTATAAATCTGACTGACTAGGTCAAATTTTTGTTGATAAATCTCGTTATCCACATCCGTCAAGCGGTGCAAAATGCGAATGAGTAGCAAAGTATGAGCGTCCACGGTGTAGCGGTGAAACAAATCATACTGCATAAGTCCCATGATTTGCCCAAAGGCAGGTAGGTATGAGCCTAGCACGCCAAAGCGTTTCATCAGGCGTAGGCGATGAAATAGATAGTTGGGTTCTTGTAAGTTTGCCAAAAACAGAGCCTGATGGGTAGGGTGCTGGCGGTAGTCATCATCGATGAGTGGCGTGGCAAGGTAGATGGCACGCAGGGTGTTGGCACTGATTTTTTTAATGCCTTGTTGTCCCATGACCAGAAAAATACGAAGCAGTAGGGCAGGATTCTTGTCAAAGGCGTGTGGGTCGTGTACGGCAATCTTGGGGTCGTGGCTTGGTAGTTTGCCTTGCTTGATGAGTACGTCCTTTGCCAATCCGTCTTGGTGTAGCGATGAGTCAATGGGGGTTGCCTGTTCGGTGATGGCATAAAAATGCTCATCAATGGGCGTGGTGACAAACTCGGGGTTTAGATAGTTTTCATTAAAATACGCACACAAAAGCTCGGAGAGACTGGCGGTGGTCATCGCATGGCGATAGTAGGTTCGCATGAGCCGCTCTAAGGCGTGCGTGATTTGGCGGTTGTCATCATCGGCATGTGCCAATCCCATGCTAACAGCGATGGCACGCTGACGGTCAAAGAGCAGGCGGTCGTCATGGCGTGCGACATGGGTGTGTAGATGATGACGCAGGCACCATAAAAAGCGTTTGGCAGACTCTAAGGTGGCGTATTTGTCAGGGCTTAAAAATCCCACTTCAACCAAATCATGAAAATCCCGCACCCCGTCAAAATAAAACTTACCAAGCCACAAAATAATGTGCAAATCTCTTAGTGTACCAGGGGCGGTCTTGATGTTCGGCTCTAAGTTGTATTCGGTGGCGTTATGGGCAAGATAGCGGGCTTTGGATTCGCTCATCTTGGCACCAAAAAAGGCTTTGGCAGTCCACGCCCCTTTGACGGCAAGGGTTGGCACGTCGGTCAGTGTGTCATTACCGACCAAGAAGCGGGCTTCTAAGAGGGCGGTCGCCACGGTATGCTCGGTGACGGCGGTCATCGTATCGCTCACTGTCCGCACCGAGATGGCAGGCTCTATGCCGATGTCCCACAGGCTTGCCACGAACGTTTCTATCTGGGTTTGATGGCTGTCCGTGTCGTCGCCTAGTATCAAAATATCCACATCTGACGCTGGGAACAGCTCGCCCCTCCCATAGCCACCAATGGCAAATAACCCAAGCTTGTTGTCTGTCCCAAATAACGCTTCAAACATACTCACAAGCATGTCATCCACCGCCTGCGTTCGCCTAGCGATGTGGCTGTCTATCGTCTGTGTGGCGTGTATGCCCTGCTCACAAATCTGCCTATCAATATCGGCATTTAGCTCATTTAGATAAGCCTTATAAGCGGTGGGGGTGTAGGGGGGTAGGGGCGGTAAAGGGGGTAAGTTGGTTTGGGTCATGGCAATCAGTGGCTAGATATTTGTCAAATTTGTCGTAAATTTATCTTTATTTTTTGTAAGCAATTTTGCCAAAACAAGCAAAAACCCCTTGAAATATAGGTATTTCAAGGGGTTTGGATATGGTAGGCGTAAACGGACTCGAACCATCGACCCCCACCATGTCAAGGTGGTGCTCTAACCAACTGAGCTATACGCCTAAAAGTGGTGCTATTATAACAGATAAATTTTAAATGGCAAGCACTTTTTACACTTTGTACATATTTAAATACCAACTCATGATGTCATTGCCCCATAATAGGGCGATGATACCTGCAATGGCGATATAAGGACCAAAGGCAAAGGCACGGCTTTCGCCACGCATTCTCATCAACACCACACCCACGATAGAGCCCAACACAGCAGATACAAGAATCAAAAAGGGTAACATGCTCACGCCAAGCCATGCTCCAATCGCCCCTAGCAGTTTAAAATCACCTGCCCCCATGCCGTCTTTTTTGGTGATGAGTGCATAGAGTTTGGCAACCAACCAAAAGGATAAAAAACCAAGTAGTCCGCCCCATACTGCAGAGCTGACCGAAGTAAAGATGTTTTGGGTATTTGCCATAAGACCCATCATGCCTAGCGGAAACACCAAACGGTCGGGCAGTAGCTGAGTATCAAAATCAATGCCAGTTAAAGCAATGAGTATCCACAGGTAGATAAGCCCCAATGCACCTGCGATATTTGCCCCAAGTGTATAAATCACCAAAACGGACAGTAAGGCGGTAATGAGTTCCACCAATGGATAACGCATACTAATGGGATTGCTACAACCTGAGCATTTGCCACGCAACAGAATGAGCCAACTCAATACAGGGATATTTTCGTAAGCACGGATTTGGTGGTTGCATTTGGGGCAACGAGATGGCGGAAAAGATAGGCTGATGGGAGTGTCGTTGGCGATGACGGTGTTTAGATGTTCTTTTGCTTTAGGGTGAATATCAGGTTCTTCACTTAAAAAACCCACGCACTCTTTACGCCATTCTTTTTTCATAATAAGGGGTGTGCGATGAATGACGACATTTAAAAAGCTACCAACACATAACCCCAGCAGTCCTGCTAGGGTTAGTGCCAACAAAAAATTTTCTTGGAGTAAATTAATAAATGATATATTAACCAACCACTTGACCCATTTGGAAGATTGGTAGATACATGGCAACGACCAAGCCACCGATAACAATACCCAAGAATGCCATAATCATTGGCTCCATAAGACTGGTTAAGCCATCGACAGCGTTATCTACTTCGTTTTCGTAGTAGGTGGCAACATTGTCAAGCATTTCTTCTAGACTACCCGCTTCTTCACCAATGCCAACCATTTGGATTACCATACTAGGAAATAGGTTGGTGGTACGAATGGCAAACTGTAACTGTTGACCGGTAGCAACGTCTTCTTTGATGCGCTGAGTGGCATTATAAAAAACCACGTTGTTGGTTGCCCCTGCAGTGGAGTCCAAAGCATCAATCAATGGCACACCAGCAGCAAAGGTCGTGGAAAGCGTACGACAAAAACGAGCAACAATGGCTTTATAGGCAATATCGCCAAAAATGGGTAATTTTAGGGTTAAGCGATCGAGAAAATCACGAAATTTTTTGCTGTGTGTTTTGGCTTGTGAAAATCCAATAATGATTGCACCCAATATCAAAAACATAGGAATGTAGTATGCTACTAAAAAGTCAGACATTTTAACTACGAGTTGAGTAAAGGCGGGTAATTCTGCACCAAAGCCTGCGAACAAGTCGGCAAAAACGGGCACGACCTTAATTAGCAAAATCGCTGTCACAATGATTGCCACCACAATAACCGCAATCGGATATTTCATTGCTTTTTTGATTTTTGCTTTTAACAGCTCGCTTTTTTCTTTGTAAGTGGCGACACGTTCAAGCATGGTCTCTAACGCACCCGACTGCTCACCAGATTCAACCAATGAACAAAACAGGTCATCAAAGTATTTGGGGTGCTTACGCAGAGCAGTGGCAAAGTTACTTCCCGCTTCGATGTCAGCCTTGATTTTTAGTACCAATTCTTTCATGCTAGGGTTTTCAAGCGAATCAGCCACAATCTCAAAGGACTGCGTCAGTGGTACACCGGCTTTCATCATGGTGGCAAGCTGACGCACAAAGATAGCAATGTCTAGTGCTTTAATGGCCTTTTTGCCGCTAAATAACGGCTTGGGCTTTTGGCGGATGTCTTGAACGATGATACCCTGTTTTCTAAGCTGAGCTCGAGCAAGCTCTATGCTCTTAGAGGTCATCTCACCCTTGACGTTTTGTCCACGTCGGTTGGTGCCCGAGTATTTAAAATCAATTAACTGTTCAGTTGCTACTTTTGCCATGTGTGTCTCTTCATGCTTTGCCAATGCTGGCAATGTTGCAAGTTATGTGCCGTATTGTATTTTTAAATGAACCCCAACATAGGGTAATGCTGATGACATTTTACACCAAAAGTCATCAAATTGTAAATAATGTATCACAAAACTTGCACAACATTCGTGGTTTTTGGTAGGGTATAAACCGCCGTTTATGCCATAAAAAAATAAACGGTTTATTTTTTTGGTTAAATGGTATAAATATTGTCTAGTGCATGGTCGTTTCTTTAAAAATCTGTCATCTCAAAAGATAAATTCTTGTCAATTTGTTTCATTACGCTTACAATGACTAAAAATAAACCCCATTCTTAACTTTACATAAGCGATTGATTTATAAAGGGCGATTTTTAATTCGCCCCTACAACCCAAGAAATAATTATGGGATAATCAATAAGTTATTATTTTAAGTTGAGATTGAAGTAAAAGTAATAACAAAAATAACCACAAATTATCCCATGACAACCCTTGCCCCCACCCAATATCCCATTACCGCCCTTGCAGGCGTGGGTCAGCCATCGGCAAAAAAACTTGCCGAGCTTGACATTCATCGCATTTTCGATTTGCTCATGCACCTGCCCCGCGATTATGAAGACCGTAGCCGTACCGTGCCGATGAATACGGTAGAAAATGGGCAAGTGTGCATGATTGCAGGGGTCATCACGGACGTGGCGAGCAATAAAGGACGGCTGTCGGTGTGCCTAGAAGACAGCACTGGCATGGTTGTGTTGCAGTTTTTTAAAACCTATCCGACTCTGTTACAAACCATGACCGTGGGGGCGAACATCACCGCATTTGGCGAGATAAAGGTCAGTCGCTATGGCATGCAAATGGCTCACCCAGAGTACCACATCACAGGGACAAAGACCTTTGAAAGTGGGCTTTTGCCCATTTATCCGACCGTCAAAGGACTTCACCAAAACAAACTGCGTCAGCTTGTCCGCATGGCTCTGAACGCTGTCCGTGAGACGCCCTTAACTTGCCTGTCTGATGATGATTTTAACAGCGTAGGCGTGCGTGTGCAGGGCGATTTGTTGTCCGCCTTGACCGCCATACACCTGCCCGACCCACAGGCGGATATTTTTAGCCAAACGGCACTTTTGACAGGGTTAAAAGACCGCACCCACCCTGCCTGCCAAAGGCTCATCATAGAAGAGCTGACCGCTCATCAGCTTGTGTTTTTGTACCGCAAACAAAACCTACACGCCCACAAAGCCCCTTTTTGCGAGCGTGTCAGTCCGCTTGCCGATAGACTTGTGGCGAGCCTGCCCTTTCGCCCGACCAACGCCCAACAGCGTGTTGTGAGCGAGATAGTTGCCGACCTTGCCACCAGTACGCCCATGCTACGCCTTGTACAAGGGGATGTGGGGGCGGGCAAAACGCTTGTGGCGGGCTTGTCAGCGTGTCATGCCATTGACAGCGGTTGGCAAGTGGCAATCATGGCACCGACCGAGATTTTGGCAGAACAGCACCTGATTAACTTTAAAAAATGGTTTGAGCCTATGGGTGTCGGTGTGGGCTGGCTTGCTGGCAAACAAACCGCCAAAGAACGCAATGCCAGTTTAGGTGCCATTATCAATAATGACGTACAAATCGTGGTTGGTACGCACGCCCTGTTCCAAGACGGCGTGGCATTTGCCAAATTGGGGCTGGTTATCATTGACGAACAGCACCGTTTTGGCGTGGAGCAACGATTAAAACTCGTCAGTAAAGGCGTGGCAAACAGCACCCCACATCAGCTTGCCATGACCGCCACCCCCATTCCACGCACGCTGGCGATGAGTATGTATGGCGACATGGACGTGTCGGTGATAGATGAGCTACCGCCCAACCGCACGCCCATTACCACCGTTACCATTAACCGAGACCGCCGTGATGAAGTGATTGAGCGGATACGCATCAACTGCAAAAACGGCAAACAAGCCTACTGGGTGTGTCCGCTCGTGGAAGAGTCCACCGCCCTAGACGCACAGTCGGCAGAGCTGTTGTATCAAGATTTGTGCGAGCGGTTGGACATACGGATAGGGCTGGTACATGGCAAAATGAAAGCCAGCGACAAGCAAGCGGTGATGAATGACTTTAAACAGGGCGACATTGACCTACTGGTCGCCACCACCGTCATCGAAGTGGGCGTGGACGTGCCAAATGCGTCTCTTATGGTAATAGAAAATGCCGAACGGCTCGGCTTATCTCAGCTTCACCAACTGCGTGGGCGTGTGGGGCGTGGCTCGGAAAAGTCCTTTTGCGTGCTACTCTACCAAATGCCCCTATCGCCCACAGGCATAGAACGGCTTAATATCCTAAGAGACAGCACGGACGGCTTTATCATCGCCCAAAAAGACCTAGAGCTACGAGGGGCAGGCGAGCTACTGGGCAAACGCCAAACGGGGGACATGGGCTACTATCTGGCGGACATCGTGCGAGATGAGAGCCTGCTCCACATCGCCCAAAACCTTGCCAATCATCTTATCAAATCGCCCAACAAAACCGCACTCGCCCAAGCGATGATAGGGCTGTGGCTTAAAGATAGTGGGGAGTTTGTGGGGGCTTAGGTTTTTGCTATCTCGAAAAAATATTGTGATAAAATAACGAATATTTAACCATTTAGGATACAGATATGCAAGCACCTAATTTATTTCAATTTGCTCCGAGCGAATTAAGCCAAGACGCTTTCTTTTTGTGGTTACTAACTTTTGCAGATAGTAAATTTATTTCTACAAAATTTGATACGCTAAATCAAGTCGCGCGGGAAATGTTGTTGGCAATGGTTCGTAAACATCGCCCAAATTTTGACATGGAATTTAAAGATATTCAGTTAAAAAAGCAATATAAATTTCAAGAAAATTACGAGGAAAAGAAAAAATCAAGATTGATTGATATTTTAATTACCGTCAATGAACAATCAAAACTTGAAAATAACACCGATGAATGTTTAAAAATAATTATTGAGAGTAAAACTAATAGTAAAGAACATGGCAATCAGCTCAATAGCTATGCCAAACACGCAATAGAGCAAGGTTGGAATTTTATTGGCATTTACTTAAAAACAGGCAATGAAGCAAAATTTTACCTAAACCAAATCAGTGATAAGACATCAGATTTGGGCATTAAATTTGAAGTGTTTAACCGCCAAGATATTCTAAATATTTTAAAGAAATACTCAAATATAAAAAATGACATCTATCAATCTTATTTGCAATATTTGCAAGAAATAGAGAATAAATCCAAAACTTATCTAAATCTACCCATTAAAGATTGGCAGGGATATTCTTGGCAGGGATTTTTCGCTGATTTAGAAAAAGAGTTTAATGATTTTGAGTGGAAATATGTAGATAATCCTAATGGAGGGTTTTGGGCGGGAGATTTAATTGTGAGACAATGGCAAGAACATCAAGTGGTTTTTGCCATACATCAGCATAAATTAGTTTTTGGTATTTTTATTGATGATGAAGATATGCGTTCTCAAAAGCGTAATGAATTTAGTAAATACCTATTAGAAAAATCTGAAACGAGTAGCATAAACCTTCAAACGCCTAAAAGATTTGGTCATGGAAAGTTTATGAAAGTTGCAGAAGTTGAACAGCAACATTGGTTGGGTAATAATGATGAAACTGTGGATATGGAGAAAGTCATTGAAAATATAGAAGTATATAAAGAATTTTTTGAAAAAATTACCGATAATTGTAAATCAAGCTGATGTGTTTAAAATCTTAGGGTGTATGCCCTAAGATTTTTTATAAACATTAAAAATACACCCAAGAAACTTTAAAATTACTACAAATACAATGATGTGTGGACGTAGGGGCGTGCTGAGCACGCCTTGTATAGTAATATCATCAAAGGGTGTGCAGAGCCAACCCTTACAAACCCGTGGTAAATATCAAGTTGGTTGGGTGTACATCTTCAATATCTAGCAGTGTAATAATATCTAAAACTCATCAAAAGTCAATTATCCCAAAAACTGGATAATCTTAAACTTATCATTGATGAGATTAAAGCAAGTCAAAGCTATCAAGCGGTCAGTAGCATTGATGATTGGCAGGAGTATTTTGATAATCAAAAAAATGGAGCTGATAAGGCAGAGAGATAGGCTAAGGGAGCTGATAAAAACACGGACGTGAAGTAGCACAAATACCCTTGACAATCCCCCCGACCTTGCTACAATGCTGTTTTTATCACTCATAAAACCACCATGAACAAGCCAACTTTTAACCCTAAAAATCCCTTATTGTGGGCGATGTGTGCCATTGTCCTTGTGGTGTTTGGTGTGCTAATAGGGCGATTGACCGCCAAGCCATCAGAGACCGCACGCCCCACATCTGCCACATCCATTGACGCGCCCGATAACACCAAAATCGCCATGACCGTACAGGCGACCACGCCAAGCCCCATGCTTGTATCAGACAGCCTGTTCGCCAGTGGCGTGATGAGTGCCAAAGAGACTGCCGAAGTTAGTGCCAAAATCACAGGGGCGACCATTGAGCAGGTACTCGTTGAAGTGGGCGACCATGTCAAGGCAGGGCAGGTGCTTGCCGTGCTAGATAAAGACACCATGAGTGAGAATGTGGTGCAGGCACAGGCGGATTATGAGCAGGCAAGGGCGAGCCGTGAGCAGGCACAGGCGGATTTGGCACGCGTTGAGCCACTGCTTGCCATTGATGCGGTCAGCCGTCAGCAAGTGGACAGTTATCGCACCGCCCTAAAACAAGCCCAAGCGACCGAAAAGGCAAGTTTGGCACGCCTTAGCACTGCCAAAAGCAACCTAAATAACACCCAAATCACTGCCCCTGTGGCAGGGATTATCAGTGCCAAAAACGCACAGGTCGGTGTATTGGTTAGTGGCACACCGCTATTTAGTATCATCAAAGGCGGACGGCTAGAATGGCAAGCGACACTCTCGCCTGCCGATGCCGAGCGTATCCATGTCGGACAGCAGGCACAGGTCGTGGTGGGCGATGAGAGCGTGGCAGGGACGGTTACTCATCTGTCGCCAACCGCCAATGCGGGGCGTGAGATAGTCGTGCATGTCGCCATGCCAGCCCACTCTGCCCTAAGAGCAGGGACGTATCAGCGTGGACAATTCGTGCTAGGCAGTCAAAGTCATCACGCCATACCCAGTTCGGCGGTCATGAGTACGGACGGCTATGACTATGTGTGGCAACTTGCCAAAACCGACCAGACAGATATTTACCAAACCCAACGCCAAAAAATCACCGTCTTGGCTCGTGAGCAGGATAAAGTGGCGACCGATTTGCCGTCTGATACACTCATTGTGGCAAATGGGGTGAGTTTTTTAAATGAAAATGACTTGGTAAATATCGTCATGATACAAGACATGGCAAGGGATAAGGCAGGGCAACCATGAATTTTTCAGCCTATTCTATTAAAAACCCCTTAGTGGCGATTTTGTTATTTACCTTATTTACGCTTGGTGGATTGCTTGCTTTTAATAACATGAAAATTCAGCAGTTTCCCGACATTGATGTGCCTGCCGTCATCGTTACGGTGGCGTATTCGGGGGCAAGCCCAGCCCAGCTAGAAACAGACGTCGCCAAAAAAATAGAAAACAAAATCACGTCCATATCAGGGGTCAAGCACATTCGCTCGACCTTGCAAACAGGCGTGGCGACGGTACACACCGAATTTGTCTTAGAAAAAGACCTATCAGAGGCGGTTGATGATGTGCGTTCGGCACTAGATGAGATTAGCAGTGATTTGCCGGCTGCTGCCGAAGAGCCGATTATCACCAAAGTTTCTACTGCAGGCTTTCCTGTGGCAGGCTATTCGGTGGCGTCTGATAACATGAGCGAGGCGGAGCTGTCGTGGTTTGTTGATGATACATTAAACAAACGCCTATCTAATGTCGCAGGCGTAGGGACGATGAGCCGTGTGGGCGGTATTGAACGTCAAATCATCGTCGCCCCTGATGTGGCAAAGCTAAATGGTTGGGGGCTACCCATTGGTAATTTGTCCAACCAAATCACCGCTTCACAGACAGATGCCACAGGTGGCACCGCCAAAATCGGTGGCGGTATGCAGACCATTCGAGTGCTAGGGGCGGCACGCAGTGTCGAGGAGCTGGCTCATATCCAAGTCGTTACCCCAGCAGGGGGCGTGCCATTAGGTCAGCTTGCCAGTATCCATGATGCTCATGCCGACCGAAGTAGCGTGGCAAAGTTGGACGGACAGACGGTGGTCGCGGTTAATTTTACTCGCTCACGTGGGGCAAGTGAAGTGGATATGGTAAAGGGCATTGATGATGAGCTTGCCAAACTCGCCCAAGAGATACCGCATATCCGTGTCCAAAAAATCTATGACAATGCCCAGCCGGCGTTTGAAGATTATAATGCCAGCATGAAAATGCTCATCGAGGGCTGTATCTTGGCGGTGGTCGTGGTGTGGCTGTTTTTGCGAAACTGGCGAGCAACTTTGGTGGCGGCAGCGGCATTGCCTTTGTCTATCATACCGACCTTTTTGGCGATGTATGTGTTTGATTTTAGTTTAAATATCATCTCACTACTTGCCTTGTCGCTCGTCATCGGTGTCTTGGTTGATGATGCCATTGTCGAGGTGGAAAACATCATGAGACACCTGCACATGGGTAAGACCCCGTATGAGGCGGCGATGGAGGCGGCAGATGAGATTGGGCTTGCGGTGGTGGCAACGACGTTTACGCTTATTGCGGTGTTTTTGCCGACTGCCTTTATGAGTGGGGTGGTGGGGCAGTTTTTTAAGCAGTTTGGGTGGACGGCGGCGATTTCGGTGTTTATCTCGTTATTGGTGGCACGTCTGGTTACACCCATGATGGCGGCATATATCCTAAAACCTGAACAGCCCAAAACCGAAACGACAAGCAAAACCATGACCGCCTATCTCAAACTGGTGTCATGGACATTAAAGCACCGTTTTATCACGCTTGGGGCGACCATTGTACTGTTCATTGGTTCGTTGGCGATGGCAGGGCTACTCTCGGGTGAGTTCGTGCCAGCCGATGACAGCGACCAGACCCAGCTTACCTTAGAGCTAACCCCTGATGCGGTGCTAAACGACACGACCATCATCGCAGACATGACCGCCGAGCGTATCCGCCACATCGATGGCGTGCAGTCAGTGTTCGTGTCGGTGGGGACGGCAGGCGGTGGGGCGGACAGTCGCAATGCGTCCGCAGGGGCGGAAAATAACGCCACACTCAATGTCGTGCTTGCCCCACGTGGAGAACGCCCCCCCAAGACAGAGATAGAACACGCCATATCGGATGTCATCAAGGGCGTGCCGTCTGCTCGCTTTACAGTGGGTATGTCAGCAGGGGGCGATACGGGCTATGGCTTCTCGCTACGTTCGGATAACCCCAGACTGTTAGAAGAGACGGTGGATAAGGTCATGGCGGAGATTCGTGGACTGCCAAGCGTCTCATCGGTGAGCAGTAACAAACCATTGCCCAAGCCCGAGCTTGCCGTTATCCCTGACCCCATGCGTATGGCGGATAAGGGCGTTACCACGCAGTCGCTTGCCGATACTTTGCGTATCGCCACACAGGGCGACTATGAGCAGGCACTCTCCAAGCTAAGCCTTGACACACGCCAAATCCCCATTGTCGTGCGACTGCCTGACAGCGTGCGTGCCGACCCTGTGGCGTTATCTAGCCTGTATGTGCCAAGCAGTACGGGCGATGCGGTCAAGCTCTCAGAGGTGGCGGATATCAACTTTACCACAGGCGAGGCGGAGATTCGCCGTCTCAACCGTGAACGCAGTATCAAAATCACGGTACAGTCCGAACAGGAACTAGGCGAGGTGGTCAGTGCCGTTAAGGGCTTACCGAGTCTAACCAATCTGCCTGATGGTGTCAGTGCGATGGACGAGGGGCAGGCCGATAGTATGGCGGAGCTGTTTACGGGCTTTATGATTGCGATGGGTGTGGGGATATTTTGTATCTTTGGTGTGCTGGTGCTACTGTTTCACAAGGTGTTACAACCCTTTACTATCTTGATGGCGTTGCCGTTGTCTATCGGTGGGGCGTTGATTGGCTTGGTGGTAACAGGGTCTAGCCTGTCCATTTCGTCCATGATTGGCTTTATTATGCTGATGGGTATCGCCACTAAGAACTCTATCTTGCTCGTGGATTATGCTATCATTGCCGAGCAACAGGGCAAATCTCGCCTAGATGCGATACTGGACGCGTGCCACAAACGGGCTCGCCCTATCATCATGACGACCATTGCGATGGGGGCAGGTGTGTTGCCATTGGTGTTTGGTTGGGGTGGGGTGGATTCGACCTTTCGCCGTCCGATGGCAGTGGCGGTGCTAGGCGGTCTTATCACGTCCACGTTTTTGAGCCTTGTGGTGATACCGGTGGTCTATACACTGATGGACGATGTGGGGCGGTGGTTTAAAAAGTCTAAGACGGCTTAATCTAAGACGGCTTAATTGGTCAAAACCACGTCAAGGGGCGTGCTTTCCACGCCCGTGATGATATAACGATTTTATCGGACGTGCTCAGCACGTCCCTACACCCATGTATCAAAATTATAGTAATTTAGGGTTCTATGGCTGTAATGGGGCTAAATAAAATGATAGATTGACCCACTTAACTTTATATAAGAAATTGATTTATCAAGGAAAAATTGCAATTTGCCCCATTGCAAAAAGTGCCTTAATTGAACAGTAAGTGAACACACCTAATCCTCTACCATCATGCCCTTATCCAACAATATCCGTCCCTTTGGGGTGCGTTGGATATAACCCTGCTGAATAAGATATGGCTCTATCACGTCCTCCAGTGTCCCTCTATCCTCCGCCATCGCCGCCGCAATCGCTTCCACGCCCGCAGGTCGCCCATCAAAACGCTCTTTTAGCATGGACAAATAACGCCTGTCTAAATGGTCAAGCCCCTGCTTATCCACCGAGAGCATATCTAGGGCAAGGCTTGCCATTTGCCCTGTAACCACGCCATCGCCCTTGACCTCGGCATAATCACGCACACGGCGTAATAGACGGTTGGCGATACGAGGTGTGCCACGAGAGCGTCTGGCGACTTCTACCGCTCCTGGCTCCTCCATGTCAATGCCCAACAGGCGTGCCGAACGTCTCACAATAGTAGTCAAGTCCGCTACATCATAAAATTCAAGGCGTTGGACGATACCAAATCTATCACGCAAGGGCGATGTCAAAAGCCCCGCCCGAGTGGTCGCCGCCACGAGCGTAAAAGGGGGTAGGTCAAGCTTGATGGAACGGGCGGCAGGGCCCTCACCTATCATGATGTCAAGCTGAAAATCCTCCATTGCAGGGTAGAGTATCTCCTCAATGACAGGTGATAGGCGATGAATCTCATCAATAAACAGCACGTCCCCTTCTTCTAGGTTGGTGAGCATGGCAGCCAAATCGCCTGCTCGCTCCAACACAGGGCCACTGGTGGAGCGTAAATTTCCGCCCATCTCACGAGCGATGATGTTAGCAAGAGTGGTTTTACCCAGACCAGGCGGGCCAAAAATCAGCGTATGGTCTAACGCCTCGCCTCGTTGTCTGGCGGCGGTGATAAACACTTCCATCTGCTCACGCACTTTGGGTTGTCCGATGTAGTCAGATAGGGTGGTGGGGCGAATGGCACGGTCAAGATTGTCGTCTTTTTTGGTATTGGGGTCAATTAGGCGGTTGTGATTCATGATGATGTTGTTAAAATTAAAAGGGCTATTATAAAGAAAAATGCAGACAATGTGATGATTTTATGAATTAATTTTTCAAAAAGTGCAGATAAAAACCTACGTCAGACCCCGCCATTTACAAGTAAAACACAACTGTTGCTGTATCGTTGCTAAACTTAATTTTAAAACACAATTATTCTACATTTTTGGTTAAATTTGAGATATTGTTTTAAAGATTTATGGGTATGATAGTGCCGTTAATTTAGTCAATAAGTCGGTTATCGCCCATGCTTATGTCAGTATCTCTCAAAAGTCTTGCCAAGTCTGCTGTTGCCACTGTCCGCCGTGAGCTGATGGTGCGTTGCCATGGCGTTGATGTGGCAGATGTCGCTAAATTATTAAAAACTTTTATCATTATTTTGGTAACTTGTGTTACCGCAAGCCTACCCATGCAGACCCATGCCAAAAGCACCAAAACCGCCAAAGCCTACACCATCAGTGCCAATGACGTGGCAGACATTCGAGTGACCAAATACGAGTTGGCATTGGTGCAAGTCATGGCAGAGATATGCCCACAGATGTTAAGCGGACGACAAAAGAGCCAGTTTTATGAAGCCTATAATAATCAGCTTCGAGCATTCATTCCCAGTGCTGACGACCCCGAAGAGATATTGGATTATTTGTCCACACAGCGAGATTACCGAGCGGTACTCCAAAGCGTGCGTTCATGGATAAAAAGTTTCCCCCAAAACGAAAACCGAGAACTATGCACCGATTTTGCCAATGTGAGCCGAGCATTTTAAAGCAGTTTGGACTGGATGACCAAAAGGAATTTTGTCAAAACGACAAAAACAATTTTATATTTTTAGTAAAGTTTGGTATAGTTAGCAATTTTTATGCATAAATTTGAGTGAATTTGCGGTATGATGACTTTTTTTAAGAAAACTTCCCTAGCCTTGGCGTTTTTGACAGTCTCTGTCACCGCCCTTGCCAATAACGGCATTAATCCCCCCAAGCAAGACAATGCTGCCTATGTACTTATGGATTATGACACAGGCACAATACTTGCCCAAAATAACGCCAACGAACCACTGCCCCCAGCGTCATTGACCAAGATGATGACCAGTTATATCTTGGAGCAAAAACTGCTCTCAGGCGAGCTGTCTGAGACCACGCCCATCAAGGTCAGCGAGAAGGCATGGTGTCGTGGGTCAAGCAGTCAGTCATGCATGTATGTGCCACTGGGCGAGAGTGCTACCGCCATTGACATGCTACGGGGTATCATCATACAGTCGGGTAATGATGCGTCAATTGCCGTGGCGGAGCATATCTCAGGGTCAGAATCTGCCTTTGCGGTGATTATGAATGATGAAGCTGCCAAGCTGGGCATGACCAATACTCACTTTGCCAATGCCACAGGCATGCCTGCCGAAGGACATCGCTCATCGGCTCAGGATTTGGCAGTATTGGCACGCACGGTCATCAAGAACTCGGCACAGTACTACCCCATTTATAGCGAAAAAGAATTTACCTATAACAACATCAAACAAGGCAACCGTAACGCCTTATTGTTCACGGACGCCACCGTCGATGGTCTAAAAACAGGACACACCGCCGAGTCGGGTTATTCATTGGCGGCGTCAAGTCACAAAGATAACATGCGTCTGATTGCCATCGTGCTTGGGGCAAAGAGCATGCAAGCCCGTGCCGACCAAGCTCGTGAACTGCTGGACTTCGGCTTTGGGCATTTTACCAATGTGATGGTTGCCCCCCAAGGCACAGACGCAGGGGCGATACCTGTGAAGTTTGGCAAGGCAGATACGGTAACTGCCAGCACGCTAAGCGACCTAAAAGTACTCACCACCAAAAACCAAACGGGCAATTTTACCACCGCCATCAAGCTCAATGACAGCATTACCGCCCCCATCAAAAAAGGGCAAGAGCTTGGTCAGATGATGGCAGTCATGGATGGCAAGACCGTTGCCAGTACACCCATTATCGCAGGTGATGACGTGGAGCAAGCGGGCTTTGTCAGTCGTCTGTGGGAGAGTTTGGTTGATTGGATAAAAGGGTTGTTTTAAAATTTTAAAACTGTTTTAAAAGGTTTGCAAAAATCATCTTAAAACATCATTTAAAAAACCATTCGTTATTATAAATCGGGGCATATCCCCGATTTTTTTGGACTTAAATTGTCAAGGTGATGGTGTTTTAAATCATTTATTAAAAATAACAGCATCAATAAATTTGACCGCCGATAAATATCTGTCGTGATAGTCTTTATCGTTAATAATATGTGGGGTAATTTGATGTTTGTCAAATAATCTCATGAGCGTCTTTGAAAAAGCACTGCGTTCATCATCCGAGCCTAATGACCGCATTCCGTCTGCAACCCATTTGACGTTATTATCGAGCATAATGGTATAATCCATTTTGACATTTTCACAAAATGCCGTTAATACAGGATGAGTGCGATTTTCATACGTTTCACAAAAGGCTTGGGTGGTAATAAAATCGGTATCAATAATGGTAATCGGGCTAATGGCATTTTTTAGGGCGTTTTGAATTGCCAAATAATGCTGATTGGCGATAACAGGATAATCGCTGTATTGCAATCCAATCTCCGTACCACCCAAATCGCTGTGGGTATAAAGTCGCCCCATTTCTAGGACAAAATTTGCCCCATAATGATTGGCAAGTTTATGCACAAGTGTGGTTTTGCCCGAGCTTTCACCGCCCACGATACAGACGGTTTTGGTGCAGTTTTGTTTGGCGGACGGGGCAATAGCGTGAAAATGAGCAATGGGATTTTGATAAATGGCGGCGTTATTATAATGATTATCGGGTAATAGGGCGGTTTGATAGGTTTGGTTATTTAAAAGATTATTTTTGGCAAATGATTTGATAAATAGGGTGGGCGTGTCATTGATTTGTAGGGCGTTAATAATTACATCAATCAGCGATGTATCAGAGTTTGGCTCATCATAAGCCCAAGTTTGCCCATTTACATCAGTTAAATTTAAACTATCAGCCGTATGTACTTTAATAAACCCAAAAAATTCACACGCCACTTGCACGGCTCGGGCTTTGTCTTGCAAAGTTGGCTTAAAGGGACTGTTACCATCTTTGGGCAATACCACGATGTGCAAGGTATCCACTTGCCCTGAGGCGTGATTGATGTCCGCCAAATGCCCTAAATGTAGGGGTTCAAAATGTCCGATGAGAATGCCTGTGTTCATTATGTCACCTTTTTGTAATGTTAAGTGAAAATCGTAAGATTGAGTAAAATTGCTTGAAAATCATGGTGTTGGCTGTTATCGTAAACATTCTTTTCAACCAAGTTTATTTATATTATACGCAAATTTGTGAAGGTAATAGTAAATAAAAGTAACAAATAAGGTTTTATCATGGCACAAGCAAAATTATATAAATTACATCGTTCACGTCATCATCGCATGATAGCAGGCGTGATGGGCGGTATCGCAGAATATCTGGGTTGGTCGCCCACGATGGTGCGACTTCTGTTTGTCATCATCTCGGTCGCCAGTGCTGCCGTGCCAGGGGTGCTTATCTACTTTATCCTGTGGATAGTCATGCCAAAGGCGACGGCAAATTCGTATGTGCCAAATGCAGAATATCGACAGGTGCGCTAAGCAGTTTTATGTGATACAAAGAGGCTACTGGTGCTTTGTTGTATGAAGGTAATATGATTTGTGGTATGATGTGTTATGTTTTAAAAAACCATCAGGTGCATCATACCTATCTACCTACGATGATTTCCTTGCATCTATGTAATTTGGGGAAAACCCATTTATAACAAGCCTATTTACAGAGAGGTTGCATGAAAAAATATCTTTTGGGCGCATGTTTGCTATTTTCAACTCAGGTGTTTGCTTATACAGGGGCGACCGCTGATTTTACCAAACTTGTATTTAATGGGGCAATGGCAGAATCTGTGGTGGAAAGCTTTAATGGCGTGGATGTCAAAAAACAGCAATGCGTGAGCGACATACTCAAACCCATTTTGGATGAGTTGGCAGTCAAGCACATTGATGGGTTTTTGACCGAAAACGAACGACAACTCATGGACAATTTTTTCGACACACCGCTCGGTCAAGAGATGTTTAAAGAGTTGCGTGCAGGCAATGGCGATTTTATCCGTTTTATAAACCTTGATGAGTATGATAAGGCAGACTACGCACAGTACATGACTGTATTTGCCAAATATAACGATGGCGGTGATATTGGCAAAACTTTGTTTGCTAACGATGAACTGCTAAGAGCAATGTTTGAGTCCGTGCCAAAATGCAACTTGCTCAATTTGAGAGAGCAAGCAAGCGAAAGAGCAGAAAAAGAAGACATGCCAAGAAAAGTCCAATAATTTCACCCTTGAAAAATTCGCCCCTATCCCTATTTTTATCCTGTTAATTTTCATTAGCAGGATATTTTTATGACTGTAAAAAACCCATACCTTTGAAACCGAAGTTAATCAGCTTCTGCACCTTGTAACGCATTCGCTCTACTCAAACCCTGACATTTTTATCCGTGAGCTGGTGTCTAATGCGTCTGACGCTTGCGACAAATTACGCTTTTTGGCAACCAGTGATGACAGCCTTTACGAAAATGACGGCGAACTTGCCATTCGTATTGAAATCGACAAAGATGCCAAGACCTTGACCATTAGTGATAATGGCATTGGCATGAACGAAGCGGACGTGATTGACAACTTAGGCACGATCGCCAAATCAGGCACCAAAGCCTTTTTGGATAAACTCTCAGATGCTGACAAAAAAGACGGCAACCTTATCGGACAGTTTGGCGTGGGCTTTTACTCGGGCTTTATCGTGGCGGACAAAATCACGGTAGAAACTCGCAAAGCTGGCGAGTCAAGCAGTGAGGGTGTACGCTGGGTATCGGACGGCACAGGCTCATTCACGACCGAAACCATTGACAAACCTGCCCGTGGCACAAGCATTACCTTACACCTAAAAGATGAGTTTGTGGAGCGTGAAGACGGCGAATACAGCTACCTTGACCGCTACAAAATCAAGTCGCTCGTAAGCAAATATTCTGACCACATTAGTCTGCCCATTCAAATGCGTAAAGAAGTGTGGCAAGAAGATGCCGAGCAGGACGAAAACGCCCCTGTGCCAAATGGCGAGATGATTTTGACGGACGAGTGGGAAACCATTAACAAAGCGTCCGCCCTATGGACACGCACGCCAAGCGAGATTGGTGATGATGAGTACAGCGAGTTTTATAAAACCGTAAGCTATGATTTTGATGAGCCACTGACTTGGACGCACAACCGAGTCGAAGGGCGTGTGCAGTACACTCAGCTCCTATATATCCCCAAAAAAGCCCCATTTGACCTGTACGCCCGTGAACAGCAACGTGGGCTAAAACTCTATGTCAAGCGTGTGTTTATCATGGACGATGCCGAACAGCTTCTCCCCATGTACCTGCGTTTTGTCAAGGGTGTGATTGACAGTGCGGACTTGCCACTTAACGTCAGCCGTGAGATTTTGCAAGAGTCTCGTGATGTCAAGTCCATTCGTGAAGGCAACGCCCGCCGTGTGCTGACCCTATTGGCAAGCCTAGCCAATAGCGAAGATGAAGCCAAACAAGCCAAATTTGCCGACTTTTACAAAGAGTTTGGCGATGTCATCAAAGAAGGCTTGGGTGAAGATAGAGCCAACCAAGAGCGTATCGCCAAACTGCTCCGCTATGCCACCAGCACAAATGACAGTGTTGAGACCAGTTTTGCCGACTACAAGGCACGTATGAAAGACGGTCAAAAGGCGATTTATTACCTAACTGCCGAAAACCTAGTCTCTGCCAAAAACAGCCCACAGCTTGAGCTATTTAACAAAAAAGGCATTGAAGTTATCCTGATGACGTCAAAAGTGGACGAATGGGCGATGAACTTTTTGACCGAATTTGACGGCACGCCCTTACAAAATGTTGCCAAAGGGGCGGTGGATTTGGGCGATTTGACCGATGACGCTGAAAAAGAAGAAGTCAAAAAACAAGAAGAAGCCTTCAAGCCTGTGGTAGAACGCCTAAAAGGCGTGCTTGGCGGACGAGCCAAAGACGTGCGAGTAACGAGCCGTCTGGTGGACTCTCCTGCCTGTCTTGTCGTGGGCGATGGCGAGCTAACCCCACAAATGGCTCAAATGCTAAAAGCAATGGGACAGCCTGTGCCTGATGTCAAGCCCACGCTTGAAATTAACCCCACGCATCCGCTGATTGCACGGCTTGAAAACAGTGGCGATTTTGACGACCTAGCCGAAGTTATCTTTGACCAAGCCCTAATCGCAGATGGCGGACAGCCTGATGACCCTGCGGGGTATTTAAAGCGGATTAACAAACTGCTGTTGAAATAATCGCTTTAATGGTTGTTTGTAAAATAAAATACCCTGTTTTTTGACGGGGTATTTTTGTAGGTACAAAGTAAATACCTTTATATGGCAAAACTATGATATAATGACTGTTCATTTTTCTAAGCAAATCATTGCTTGAATATAAATAACATTGTGAAATGTTAAACTCCCCACACAGGAATACATCATGAATGCCCTCCACACCACCGAATTACCCGTAGACACCCATACAGATACCGCCAAACCCCAAGGCGAAAAACTGCAAAAACTCCTAGCACGCATGGGCTTGGGTTCACGTCGCCAGTTAGAAGAAATCATCAAAACAGGACGAATCTCCATCAATGGCAAAACTGCAACGCTGGGCGACAGAGCCAGAGTGAGTGATGAGATTCGTATCGACGGGCGACTGGTACGTCTTAAAGCCGAACGTGAGAAACGTCGCCGTGTCATCGCCTACTATAAGCCCGAAGGCGAGATTTGCTCCATGTCCGACCCCGAGGGTCGCCCCACGGTGTTTGACCGTCTGCCCAAGCTGACAGGCGACAGATGGGTGATGGTCGGCAGGCTGGATATTAACTCATCAGGTCTGCTACTATTTACCAATGATGGCGAGCTGGCTCATCGTCTCATGCACCCATCTAGCGAAGTGGTGCGTGAATACGCCGTGCGTGTGCTTGGCGAAGTTACCCCAGAGATTGCCCAAAATCTGACCCGTGGCGTTGAGTTGGAAGACGGCATAGCACGCTTTGATGACATCAAAGAAGGCGGTGGCATGGGCGTGAATAAATGGTATCACGTCACCATCAAAGAAGGTCGCAAGCGTGAAGTTCGCCGTATGTTTGAGTCCCAAGAGCTTAAAGTCTCACGCCTGATTCGCACCCGTTATAGCACCATGATATTGCCTAAAGAGCTAAAAACAGGGCGGTTTATTGAGCTTGATGCCAAAGCCATTGATGCCCTTGTCTCATCGGTAGGTCTGCGTTCTCGCCAAGGTACGGGACTAAACACATCTGCCAAAGAAAAACAAGCCCGCATCCATAAAAAACCCTTGCCTGCTCGTGAAGTTCGCCAAAAACGCACCCAAAAAGGCAAAAGCGAGCGAAAAAGAGCCGATGACAGACAAGGCAGAAGCGAACGTAAAGGAGGGCAAGCCCCTGCGTTTGGCAAGGCGAAGTTTTATAAGGTATAAATCAGAGAAGAGTGAATTATACTCATGTTGCCAAAAACGCCCGAATACTGTTTATGGTATTCGGGCGGTTTTTATGAGCGATAATTTGCAAGGCTATCATCTGCAAGTCGCCAAAATCACGCTTGCTCCACCCAGCGTTTTTGGCTTTCTTTAATCACTTCTTTGGCAGTGGCGACATCAAAAAAGCCTTCTACTTTGGTGGTGCCAGCTTTTTTCAAATCCTTGTAGTGGTTGAAGTGAAATTCTAGCTGTTTGAGAAGCTGTGGTGGCAAATCATCAAGGCTGTTGTAGGCGTTACCGTTATTGCGGTCATCGGCAGGCACCACGATGACTTTGTCGTCCACTTCGCCATCATCAACAAACTTCATCACGCCAATCACTTTGGCTTTTAGGAAAATACCCGTGGTCAATGGCTGTTCGGTTAGGATAAGTGCGTCTAGCTCATCGCCGTCTTCGTCTAGGGTCTGGGGGATAAAGCCATAGTTGCAAGGCTTGGCAAAGGTGGTAGGCTCAACACGGTCAAGCTCAAAACACGCCAATTTGCGGTTCCATTCGATTTTGTGGTTTGAGCCAGTAGGGATTTCCACGACCACGTTAATCTCGCCTGCGTCCACGTCGCCTGCGTCTAGGATTTTGTTAAAATCTACCATAAAATTCTCCGATGGGGATTAAAAAGGGTGTGCCATTGTAATATTAAATCCGCCCAAGTGCAATCATCAATTTATGATGTTTTTGCATATTGCTTGTGGATAATGGCATATTATCAAGGCTTATCTGATGTATCAGGCAGGCAAATGGGGGTGCTGATACAGCTTGGAGTGTCCATTTTTGTTTTGTCTAAGGCGGTCATGAGTTGTAAGGTTGCCCGCTCCCAATCTTCAATTTGACTTGGGTCATCAAGGTGGCGTTTGTCAAGATTGGCAGGATTTATGGGGTATTTATCGTCTCGCTCATCTGTTGGTGTGGCGATAAATGCCAGAAAGGCTTGGGCTTTTTTGCCAAGTTCGCTGTCATGTTTGGCAAGTTTGACAAAGCTTGCTTTGTCTGTAAATATCTCATCATTTTCATTGATGTAGGTGATAAATTTGGTTTTATCATCGTTTAGCCAACGTGTATTGTCTGAACCAAAAAATAACAAATATTCATAAAATAACGACAACCGTTTGGCATCATCAATAAATACACTCTGCGGATACATCTTTTGATAATCTTGCCAAAATAACGCCCGCTCGATAAGCTCATCTAATGAAATGCTAAGACCTGCATCGCACCATAGTGGCTCTTGGTTGTCGCTGGCAAGTCGCTCAATCATGACTGCTTGGTCTTTTGGCAAATGGGGCGTAAACAGCTTGGCAAATGTTTGATAATCATTGACAAAGTCAAATTCCCCTTCGCAGTAGTCTGCTATTTTTAGCTTATTTTGTTTGACTTGCTTGATGAAATATTGGGCTTTTGGGTGTAGTGTGGCGATGTCGGATTCGTTGTACTTTTTGTTATAATGAATGTCGTACATGACCTGATTTAACTGGTCAAATTCTGTATCATCAAGCAAAAATGTATCGCCTTGCCAAAAGGATAAAAAACGCTGATAAGCAAGCTGATACTGTGTTGCCCACTTGATTTGGGTGGTGTTGTCGGCAGTCGGTAGGCAGTGATTTAATAGTTTATCTGCCTGATCAAAGTCATCTATTTGACTATTGATGTCAATGGCATTTAGTGTGTTGGTAATGGCTTGGCAATCAATCGCTTGGGGGTTGGTGCTTTGGGCGACTGGCGTGGGTGATGTAGGGGTAGCGTCCACAAAGGTCTGTTCGGCTTGGTGTGGCTTGGTGTTTGGAGCAGGTGGGCTGTTGGGTTTGTTGTCGCAAGCAGTCAAGGACAATAGAGTGATTGCGATAATTGTTAATGGGTATTTCATATTTATTTGCTTGGTATTGGCTCATTTATGGGTCTTAGGGCGATTTGTCCGCTGTGTCTTTTTTGGATATTACTGATAAATTTATGAATAAATTCGTGTGTTTGGCTCTCATCAAATTTGCCAAATTGCGATAATTTCACCATTGCCATGCCTGCATAGCCACAAGGGTTAATGGCGTTAAAGGCAGTCAAATCATTGACAAGGTTAATGGCAATGCCGTGATAACTATGCCCGTGTTTGATTTTAAAGCCTAGACTTGCGATTTTGCCAAGCATATCGCCATTTGTGTTATAAATATACACCCCAGGGGCATCACGGCGAGCCTTAGCGGTCAAATCGGGCGGTAGGTACTCGCCAACAACGTCTTCTATGGCTTGCTCGGCGTGGCTGACTAGGTCTCGCACGCCCATGCCAAGTCGGTGCAAATCCCACAGCCAGTACACCACAAGCTGTCCCACGCCATGCCACGTTACCTGTCCGCCACGGTCGGTTTTGATGATTGGGGTGTCGGTTTTATATAAAATATGCTCTTCTTTGCCCGCTTGTCCTAGCGTATAGACGTCTTGATGTTCCACAATCCACAGCTCATCAGGGCAGGCTTTGTCAGCCTTTTTGTCGTCAATGCGAGACAAAATGCGAGCAAGCATATCATCATGCGTGGCGTTATATTCGGCATGGGGGTGGGTGGTGGTGTATAAGTCGTCCCATTGTAAGGGGGTAAGGTCTAGGTGGGGTAGGTTTAGGGTCATCGCTTTTAAATGGTCAAATAAAGGGCTATTTTACGCCATTTTGTTAAAAATAAAAACCATTTTAACCACTTTTGACCGCTTGCACGCCCTTTACCCTTTTGTTATAATCTTGCTTATCAATCGGGGTGCTATTTATGGCTGAGATGATACCCGTGAACCTGATACAGTTAAAACTGGCGTAGGAAATTGATAAAAATTGACGAGCAACACACTTTTTTGGTGTGGGTTTTGACTGTGCTTTTTACTTAAAAAAGGAAAAACCCATGACCAAAGTTACCAAAAATCCACTCTCCCCAGACCAAATTCCCCTAGACTTAATCGACGAAGTCCGTAAGCAAAATCCCCTAATTCACAACATTACAAATCTGGTCTCCGCCAATTTTACCGCCAATGGATTGCTTGCCATTGGTGCGTCCCCCATGATGGCAGAGTCGCCTTTGGAGATGGCGGAGCTTGCCAAGATAAGCAGTGCCGTTGTGCTAAATATCGGTACGCCGTCCGACCCCAAAACGTCCGCCATGATGATTGCAGGGCAAACCGCCAACGCCCACGGCGTTCCTGTGGTGCTAGACCCTGTGGCGGTGTCGGCAAGCACTTTACGCCAATCTACCATTTATCAGATTAGCCAAGTCGTGCAATTTGATGCCATTCGTGGCAATGCAGGCGAGCTTGCGTTTTTGGCAGGGGCGAACTGGCAAGCCAAAGGCGTGGATGCTGGGCGTGGCGATGCGGATTTGGCGAGTATTTGCCAAGCGGTTGCGAGCAAATATCGCACCATTGCCATTTTGACAGGCGAGATTGACTACATCTCGGACGGCACGCAGGTGGTCGCCCTTGCCAATGGTACACCCCTTTTGCCCAAAGTTACTGCCACAGGGTGCTTGCTAAGTGCCGTGGTTGGGGCGTTTTTGGCGGTGGTAGGGCGTGAGCGGTATTTGGTGGGGGCGGTCAATGCCTGTGCCACGTTTGCCATTGCAGGTGAGCTTGCCTGTGAAGGCTTATTGTCAAGCCAAAGCGGTACGTTTATGTATCAATTTTTGGACAAATTGGGCGGTATTAGCCCCGATGAAATTGCAAATCGTATCAAATTTGTGGGAGAAAAGGCATGAGATATGTCCACACCCACCCACGCACCAATCGCCCCGCCCAAGCTCTTAGTATTGCAGGGTCGGACTCTGGCGGTGGGGCAGGCATTCAGGCGGATTTAAAGACCTTTACCATAAGGCGTGTATTTGGTACAAGTGTACTGACCGCCACAACTGCCCAAAACACCCAAGGCGTATGGGACATTTATCATCTGCCGACCGACCACATTAGAGTCCAGCTTGTCGCCATTCGGGACGATTTTGAGATTGGGGCGTGCAAAATCGGTATGCTTGGCACGTCCGACATCATTGATACGGTGGGGCAGTTTCTACAAAACCGTCCGTTTGGGCAAGTGGTGCTTGACCCTGTGATGATTGCCAAAGGCGGACAAGCCTTGCTTGATGACAACGCAACGGACAGCCTAAGACAGCTTATTCCCTTAACCGACATCATCACGCCCAACCTACCAGAAGCCGAAGTGCTAACAGGCATGACGATAGCGTGTGATGATGATATAAGGCAAGCCCTGTACGCCTTACAAGGCATGGGAGCAAAGACAGTCATCATCAAAGGCGGGCAGCCAAAATTCCCAAAGTGCCATGTGCATAGATTATGTGCTTGATGAGACGGGCGATATTTGGCAAGTACAAAGCGTGCGCACCAACAGCAAAAACACGCACGGTACAGGGTGTACGTTTTCGGCGTGTATCACGGCAGAGCTTGCCAAGGGGGCGAGCGTGGCAGATGCGATTCATACCGCCAAACGCTTGACTAGCCAAGCCATTGCCACCGCCCCCAACATCGGACACGGACATGGGGCGGTCAATCATTGGGCGTTTTGGGAAGGTGAGGTGTAGATAAAATGATTGGTAAATTTTAAAATCGCAAGGTGCGCACCATGCACCGATAATCATTTATTTCAATTTAAAATGATAACTTATTGATTATCTGATAATTATTTTTGGGTTGTAGGGGCGTGCTCAGCACGCCCTTGACGATACAAAGATTTTACAGGGCGTACTCAGCACACCCCTACGCCGATACATCATTGAATTTATGGTAATTTCAGTATAAAAAAGTGCATATGATGCACTTACAATCATCGCATTAACCCCCCCAAAAAAAGAACCTCCATGTTTGATAAATCAATCCTATCCGTCTATTTTGTCGCAGGCACACAAGACTGCACGCACCGAGACGAACCCACACCCCAACAGCGATTGCTTGCGGTGCTAAAATCCGCTCTTGATGCAGGAATTACTTGCTATCAATTTCGTGAAAAAGGCGACAACGCCCTAACTTGCCCTGATGAGATTAAACAGCTTGCACAAGATTGCCAAGCGTTATGCCGTCAATATGGCGTGCCGTTTGTGATTAACAATGACGTTCATCTGTGCCTTGACATTGGGGCAGACGGCGTTCATGTGGGGCAGACGGACATGGATATTTTTGACGTGGCAAGGCTCTGCCGTGGACGTGCGTTTGTGGGTTTGTCGCACAGCTCGCTTGATGAGATAAGGGTCAGCGTGGGGCATGATTTGGCGGATTATTTGGCGATTGGGGCGGTGTTTGACACACGCTCAAAGGCGGACGCTGGGCGTGCGGTGGGCGTGGATATGGTGGGGCAGGTGCGAGCGATGATTGGCAATCGTCCGCTTGTTGCCATTGGTGGAATTGACACCACAAACGCAAGCCTTGTGCGTGCCAATGGGGCGGACGGTGTGGCGTGCGTGTCGGTGATTGCCCGTGCGGACGACATGGGGGCAGTGGTGGGGGCGTTAAAGGGAACATGATAAATCGTATGGCGTTTGTCATTGCAAATTGGGGCGTATTGCTTTACAATAAAATAAATAACCACAAGGGGGCTATATGACCACAACCAATTTAAATATCCGCATTGATGACGAACTCAAAGTTCAAGCCACAAAAGTGCTGGCAAGCTATGGCTTGTCACCCACACAAGCGATTAAACTGTTTTTTCATCAGGTGGTTAGTACCAATCAAGTGCCTGTGTCTTTTGATTATCAAGCCAGAACGCCCAACGCCAAAACCTTGCAAGCGATTGCCGAGCTAGAAAATGGCGGTGGTACGCTTTATGATGATTTGGACAGTTTGCTTGCAGGGCTAGATAATGTTAAGCGTTAAGACCAGTAAGGATTTTGATAGGGATTTAAGAAAACAAAAACTCACCGCCGAGCTTTTGGAAGTATTAAGTTGTCTATATCGTGGCGAGCCATTGCCTACCAAATACAAAGACCATGCGTTACATGGCGACAAAAAGGGCTGGCGTGATTGCCATGTACAAAATGATTTGGTACTGATTTACAAAATTGAAGATGATATTTTGTATTTGGCAAGGTTAAATACCCATAGCGAAGTTTTTGGTTAATCAGGGCGTGCCTGCCCTTTATAACACTGTTTACAATATAGAAATATTTTAGAAAAAACTAATCGTTTTTGCATGAAAAAATGGCTAAATCTTGTTTTTCATCGTCAAAATCCTTGTTGATATTTTAATATCAACTGCGGACTTTTCCTTGAAAAACTTGCGATTTTTCTCATTTTTCATTGCAAATACAAAAGACAGGCACGCCCTAAATAAATATCCCCCATTCCCCCAAAAATTTGCTATCATACCCCAAACTTCTTTTTGGAAAACTCATGACCCATACGCCAATCATCACGTCATTACTGGATAATGACTTATACAAATTTACCATGCTCCAAGCAATGCTCCACCAATTCCCTCAAACGCATGGCGTGTACCGCTTTCGCTGTCGCAACAACGACAAATTGGCGTTTCCTTTGGGCGAGATTAAGGACGACTTGGAGCATCAGCTTGACCTACTTTGCACCTTAAAATTTAAGCAAGATGAGCTAGATTATCTGCGAAATTTGCGGTTTATTAAGCCTGATTTTGTGGATTATTTAGAATTATTTGCCTTAAAACGCCGATTTATCAAGGTTTGGACGGACGATGAAAACCGCCTAAACATTGAGATTGAAGGGGCGATGATTCAGGCGATGTTTTTTGAAATTTTTGTGTTATCCATTGTCAATCAGCTCTATTACGAACGCCTAAATGACCCCAACGCCTTAACAGACGGGCAAAAACGCCTTGATGAAAAGGTGCAAATTTTAAAACATTATGAAATGCTAGAACATTCAGACGTGCACAATCCTGCCTTTGCCGTGGCAGATTTTGGTACACGTCGTCGTTATAGCCGAGACTGGCATTATCATGTGGTGCGGACGCTTGCCAAGGCATCGCCCAGTATTTTTCGGGGGACGAGCAACGTCTATCTTGCCAAAGAGCTGGGTTTGACACCGATTGGCACCATGGCTCATGAGTTTATGCAAGCCTTTCAAGCCCTCGACGTGCGTTTGCGTGATAGCCAAAAGGCGGCGTTGGAGGCGTGGGTGCGTGAATATCGGGGTGATTTGGGCATTGCCTTGACGGACGTTGTGGGTATGGACGCATTTTTAAGAGATTTTGATTTGTATTTTGCCAAGCTCTTTGACGGGCTTCGCCACGACTCAGGCGACCCGTACGAGTGGGGCGATAAGGCGATTGCTCATTATGAGAAGCTACGCATTGACCCCAAAACCAAAAGCCTGACGTTTAGCGACGGCTTGACGCTCCAAAAGGCGTGGGATTTGCATGAATATTTTAAAACCCGTATCAAAACAGGCTTTGGTATTGGCACCAATCTCACCAACGACATGGGACTCACCCAACTGAATATCGTGCTAAAACTTGTGGAATGTAACGGGCAACCTGTCGCCAAACTCTCCGACAGCCCCGGCAAGACGATGATTGATGATGATACGTATTTGGCATATTTAAAGCAGGTGTTTGAGGTAAAAGAGTGATAAAAAGGGGTGTTATACCCCTTTTGTTTATCATTTTTCTAAATGGCATTAAATAAAGAGAAATCATATATGAATATATTTTATGATGATTTATTCTGTAAAGAAAATACAGAAGACATTGTCTTTTTACAAGAAAAAGGATATGCCATTCGGCATAATAATAAAATAAAAAGAATGAGTTTAAATGAAATTTACGCTAATTTATTTTCATATTTAGATGATTATAAAAATGCAGGATTTAAGTTTATTAATTTTCCAGATGAATTAATTTCTATATCAAATGATTATCATAAATTTCAATGTTTTGGTAAAAGTAATTCTGGATATTTTGTGATTAATGAAAAAGAAGAAGTTTATTTAATCGTATGTAAATATTATAGCAGTGGTATGAGCATTGAAGATTATTTTGATAAAAATAATCATATTCTGTTAAACAAATATATAAATCTTGCCGAAAATGGTATATTTATTATCTATGTGAATAAAAATTTATTGGATTTTTTGAATAGTTATAGCTATTTTTTATCAGCTATTTATGAAGTTAAAGGAAATTTTAAATCTTATAACGAATCCTTATCTAATATTTCTGAATTGATAGCAAATGATTTACAGAAAAAATTATTTAACATTGATAATCATATCATTCTTGAACATTCCTATTGGTCTGGTGTTATTTATGAGATAAGAAGTGTAAATATAATGCTAAATTTTCAATTAGCACCTTATCAATTAACGGGCAGGATTTAGCTTTTGCAGTATATGCCACATTCCTTGTCTCATAAAATTATCAAGAGCGGTTTTTATAGGATTATGCTATACTAACGCACTATCATAAATGGGCGTACGGCACGCCAATCATTTTAGCATTAAAATTAATAGGAAAATCATGACCACCTTAGACCCCAACTGGCAATCCGATGCCCTAGACCCGACTTTGGGATTTTTTGAAGAGACTTTGGCAATCCGTGGCGGTTATCATCGCACGGACGAGGGCGAGCATGGCGAGGCGATTTTTACGACCAGTAGCTATGTTTACAAATCTGCCAAAGACGCCGCCGACCATTTTGACGGTACAAAAAAAGGCAATGTCTATTCACGCCACACCAACCCCACCGTCCGAGCCTTTGAAAGACGGCTTGCCCTGCTAGAAGGGGGCGAACGCTGTGTCGCTACCGCAAGTGGTATGGGGGCGATTTTGACCATGTGTTTGGCGTATCTAAAAGCAGGCGACCACTTGCTTTGTGCTAAGCAGTTGTTCGGCTCATCAGTTGCACTGTTTGATACTTACTTCCGCTCATTTGGTGTGGAGGTGAGCTATGTGGACTGTTTTGATAATGACGCATGGCAAAACGCCATTCAGGACAACACCAAAATTCTGTACTGCGAAAGTCCGTCCAATCCGCTGGCTCAAATTGCTGATTTGCGATTTTTGGCAAAATTGGCTCATGATAATGGGGCGATGCTCATCGTGGACAACTGCTTTGCCACCCCTGCCATTCAAAAGCCGTTGGAGCTTGGGGCGGACGTGGTGATTCATTCGGCGTCCAAGTACATTGACGGGCAAGGGCGTGTGCTTGGCGGGGCGCTCGTTGGCTCAAACGAGCTTATGGAAAAAGCCTTTACCGTCATTCGCACAGGGGGTATTAGTCTGTCGCCCTTTAATGCGTGGGTGCTGTTAAAGGGGCTTGAAACCCTATCAATCCGCATGAAAGCCCATTGCGAAAACGCCAATCAGGTTGCCGAATTTTTACAAAATCACCCAAAAGTCAAAAAGGTGCATTTTTCAGGATTGCCCACGCACCCAAGCCACACGCTTGCCAAATCGCAACACACGCACTTAGACGTACAAGGCGGAGCATTCGGGGCGATTATTGGCTTTGAAGTGGCGGACAAAGACAAGGCGTGGCACGTCATTGACAGCACACGGGTCATCAGCATTACCAACAACTTAGGCGATGCCAAATCCACCATTACCCACCCTGCCAGCACCACCCATTTTAGAATGACGCCAGAACAAAGGGTGGAGGCAGGTGTCAATGATGGGCTGATTCGTCTGTCGGTGGGTTTGGAGAATGTCAATGACATCATCAATGATTTAAAGCGTGGGCTTGATGAGTTATAAAAAACATGGGTCAGCCACGCCTTTTACCAAAATTGCAACAAAATATTACAAAATAGCCATGTTTGCTTAGGGCAAAGCTGTTATCTTATGCTAAATTTATTTTATCAAACCCATTTACTATGAAAAAGACTTTAAAAACCGTTGCTTTGACTGGATTGGCGATGACATTGTGGTACAAAAAAGGGCGGGGCAGGACAAATGACAAGACTGCGAACATCAAGTCGTCCGCTGCCAAGCGTCACAAGTTTTTCCTTGTCACGAGTTCTATGCTATTGGCAGGTGCGGTCATGACTGCCCCTGCATACGCCATGAGCGAATCGGCAGTACAAAGTTTTGCCAATAGTCTAAATACCGCCGCCAATGTCCAAAATATCGGCATGGTCTCACGGCTTATCGATGATAATGCCGTCATCAGCTTGACACGCAAAGGCAATACCACTACCCTTGATAAAAATGGATATTTACAACTACTTCAACAGTCATGGGCAGGGGCGAGCGACTATCGTTACACCATCAACGTGACAGATGTGGTCGTCACAGGCAATCAAGCCCGAGCCAATGTCATCACCACAGAGAGCTGGACAAAAGATGGTCGTCGCACGACATTTAGAACGCATTCTAAGGCAACTTTGTCCTATATCGGCGGTAATGCCATGCTACTACGAGCGGTATCGCAAGTTACTGTGGAATAGATTTTGCAGTGGATTACACGGTTTTAAAAATTAAAAAGAAAATAGGTATGGCAATGCCATGCCTTTTTCATTAACATATTTGGGTTTGATTGATGGGGCTTGATATATTATAATACAGGCATATTTCACATCATTAATAGGATTTTATCATGGCGTTTTTTAACATAGGCTCTAAAGCAGGCATGGCAGGTCTTAAACCCTTGACCATCGCTGTCTCATCGACATTATTGTTTGCTTGTGCCAGTACCAATAACACCAACGTAAACACAGGTAATGCACCCATTGTCAGCACGCCAAGCACGCCAGATGCCCCTGCCGATGTCTATGCAGGTGTGCTTGACCAAGCAACCTTAGATGAGTTAGAAGACCTGCTCCAAGCCACGGACATGACCATGGTAGAAGGCGATGCCTTGACCGTACAGCGTTATGGCGATCTGTGGGACAGAGTGCGTCGTGGTTATCGCATGAGCGAGATAAATAATGGACGTATCGAAGCCCAAAAGTCATGGTTTTATAGCCGTCAAGATTACATCAATCGCCTAACTGCCCGTACATCCCGTTATCTACATCACACCGTAACCGAAGCGGAGCGTCGTGGCATTCCAACCGAACTTGCCCTACTGCCCATCATTGAAAGCTCCTACGACCCATCAGCAACATCCAATGCGGCGGCGGCAGGTTTGTGGCAGTTTATCCCCAGTACTGGGCGTATTTATGGTCTCAACCAAAGCGCCACTTATGATGGTCGTCGTGACATCATCGAATCGACCCGAGCGGCGTATGACTTTTTAACCAGTTTGTATAACCAGTTCGGTTCGTGGGAGCTTGCCTTGGCGGCTTATAATGCAGGACCAGGGCGTATTCAAAGAGCCATTGATGCTAACCGCAATGCAGGTCTGCCAACCGATTATTGGTCGCTACGCCTACCCACTGAGACGATGAACTACGTGCCACGCTTTATGGCGGTTGCTCAAATTGTCAAAAACCCCCAAAGCTATGGCGTGTACCTGCCTGCCATCGCCAACCACAGCCATTTTAGAGCTGTGCCTGCCAACTTCGGTGTCAGCCTGTATGATGTGTCAAATGTGACAGGCGTGCCAGTGGATGAGTTAAGACTGCTTAACCCATCACTCATTAATTATAGCGTGGATGCCAGCGGACCGGGGCGTGTGATTATCCCCAATAGCGTGCCAAGCAGTGCTGATACAAAGCTAAAAGCCTTGCAAGGTATGGGTTATGGTGCTTCCACCTATGTGGCAAGTAGCTACGTACAGCCGAATATGGGTGTGCAGAATCCTAGCTCACGTCAAGAGTTGGCTTCTGCCAATGCCCTACCAGCCACGGGTGCAGGCGTGACTGTGAATAACAGCATCATCCAAGAACCGCCACTTACCCAAGAAGAGCGTGACTTTATTGCCGCTCAGATTCAAGCCAATAGCGCAGAGAACATTCAGCCAATTGCCCTTGATGGTAACATCGAACTAAATGCCATCCAAACCCAGCAATCTGTATTAGAAGCTCGTGGCGAGACAAAAAGCCTAAGCTATAACGCCCCAGCAGGTGCAGGCACACCTGCGATAGCACCACCAAATAACACATATACCCCACCTGTCTCAGCAGCTCCCACCACAACCGCCAAGGCAGAGCGTTATAAAGTCGTGGCGGGTGATACATTGACAGGCATTGCGGCAGCTCACGGGCTAAGTGTCAGCCAGTTGGCAAGCTATAATGGCATTCCTGCGAACACGCAAGTGAAGACAGGACAACGCCTATGGCTTATCCCTGGTAAAGTCAGCACGGTTGCCAAAGATACTGCCAAGCCGACAGTGAAAACCAGTACGCACACCGTCCAGTCAGGTGAGAGCCTTACTTCTGTGGCAAGAAAATACAACATGAGCGTGCAGGACTTAGCAGCACTCAATGGCTTATCAGTCACCGATGGGATTTTGATTAACCAAAAGCTAAAAGTATCAGGTACGCCAGTCAAATCAAGCAGTAATACAGGCTCATCAAGTGGCAACACCAGTTCGGCAAACAGTGCTAATACCAGCACCTATAAAGTCCAGTCGGGCGATACGCTGACTGCCATTGCCAAAAAACTGGGCGTGAGCAATGCTGACATCGCTGCGTTAAACAGCTTTAATGCCAACTCGCCACTTATCGCAGGGCAGACGATAAAAGTACCTGCCACCAATGCCCAAGTGGAACGCAAACTAAACAACCAATCGGTAAAATACACTGTCCAATCAGGTGACAGTCTAACATCGGTGGCAAATAAATACGGCATTAGCGTAGATGAGCTTGCCACTGCCAATAACTTATCAAGAACAGCAGGACTCATTCGTGGCAGAACCATTACCATCCCTGCGGCAGGCACAGTAAAGGTTGCTCGTCAGACAACTAACAGTGATGATAAAGCCAGTCGCAATGACAACTCCGACAACACCGCTCGTGGCAACATCATTAAATCTACCGAAAATTATACGGTAAAAGCAGGCGAGAGTTTAAATGCCCTTGCCAGTAGATATGGCATATCAGCACGAGATTTGGCAGCGACCAATAAACTGCCTGCCAATGCCCAGCTACAACGAGGGCAGACCATTAAAGTGCCAAAATTGACTGATACTTATAAAGTCAAGTCAGGCGACAGTCTTAACTCTGTGGCGAAAAAATTTGGCATCAGTGTGGCAGAGCTTGCCAAGATGAATAATCTCAGCACTGACGCACAGCTAAAAATCAATCAAACCTTGACAGTGCCAAATAAATAATCAGTCCAAACAAAACCCCATCTTAAAATTAAGATGGGGTTTTATGTTGTCAAAGGAGTTTAAAAATAAAACCGCCATTAACTTCAATGGCGGTTTTGCAGTTATTTGGCTTTTGCCAATGCCTGATTTAAATCTGCCTTGATGTCATCAATATGCTCAATACCGATAGATAGGCGAATCATGTCTTCGCTCACACCTGCTTTGGCAAGCTCTTCTTCATTGAGCTGGCGGTGTGTGGTTGTGGCGGGGTGGCAGGCGAGCGACTTGGCATCGCCAATATTGACAAGGCGAGTAATAAGCTCTAAGGCATCGATGAATTTCGCCCCTGCTTCTCGTCCGCCTTTCACCCCAAAGGTTAAAATCGCTGACGGCTTACCCTTGTAGTACTTTTGTGCCAAATCATGCTCGGGGTGCGTGTCTAGCCCTGCATATTTAACCCAAGCGACTTGTTCATGACTTTCCAAGAATTTAGCAACCGCCAACGCATTATCGCAATGTCGCTCCATGCGTAGAGCAAGCGTTTCAAGCCCGAGCATGATTTGCCATGCGTTCATGGGCGACAGGCATGCCCCCGTGTTGCGAAGTGGGGCGACACGGGCTCGGGCGATAAACGCCATATTGCCCATGGCTTCGGCAAAGTTTACGCCATGATAGCTGACATCGGGGGTGTTTAGTAGGGGGAAATGCTCTTTTTGACTTGCCCAGTCAAAGCGACCGCCGTCAATGATGATACCGCCCACACTCGTGCCAGAACCGCTGGCGTATTTGGTCAAAGAATGCACCACGATGTCCGCCCCATGCTCAAAGGGCTTACATAAGATTGGCGTGGCGACCGTGTTGTCAATGACCACAGGCACGCCCTTACTATGAGCAAGCTCGCTGATTTTGGCAATGTCTAGGATATTGCCTAGGGGGTTGCCAATGCTCTCACCAAAGACTAGCTTGGTCTTATCATCAATCAAATCAAGCAAGCTTTCAGGGTTATTATAATCAAAAAAACGCACCTCAATGCCTTGACGAGGCAAGGTATGGGCGAACAGATTGTAAGTGCCACCATACAAGGTAGAGACCGACACGATGTTATCGCCCGCTTCACAGAGTGCCTGAATGGTGTAGGTAATGGCGGACATACCAGACGCCACGCACAGCCCTGCCACACCGCCTTCTAAGGCACTCATGCGAGCTTCTAGCACGGCATTGGTCGGGTTCATGATACGGGTGTAGATGTTGCCCGCCACTTTTAAATCAAACAAATCCGCCCCGTGTTGGGTGTTGTCAAAGGCATAAGAGCTGGTCTGATAAATCGGCACAGCAACGGCTTTGGTTGTGGGGTCAATCTCATAACCTGCATGAATGGCAAGGGTTTCGGGGTGATGAGTGTGGGTCATGGCGTTTTCCTTTTTGCAATAAAATAGCAGTTAGATTGTAACAAATTGGGCTGATGATGGCAATCAAGATTTGGCTTTTTTAAGGATAGGTTTGGGGTCAGTCAAACCCAACGCACCACCTGCAATCGCCCACAGATACAGACTTGCCACCGAGTTGTACGGGGCAAATCGTCTTTGGTACTTGGCAAACAGTTTTGGTGTGATTTCACGATGACGATACAGCATTCTAAGCCCACGTACAATCGCCAAATCATGCTGACTTAACACGTCCATACGATTTAGACTAAAAATCATTAGCATTTGTGCCGTCCATTCGCCCACACCTTTAAAGGCAACAAGCACCTGTTTTATCTCATCATCGCTCATCGTGTGCAGGCTATCCAAATCCAAATGATTGTCCAAAATATCGCACGCAATGCCCTGAATATAACCCACCTTACGATACGATATACCAATGCCTTGCAAGTCATCAGCGGATAAGTTGGCAATGGCGGTCGGTGTGATGTTGGTCAAATTTGTTAAGCGTTGCCACACGGTGTGGGCAGCGGAGCTAGAAATCTGCTGACCGATGATAGCCCGTATCAGCTCGCTAAAAATATCGGGATTGACAGGGCGGTTAATGTGTCCAATTTTGTCAATCGCCATTGCCATTTTGGGGCAACGACTGGCTAAATAATCGGTATGGGAATTGTCGTATTGGAAAGTTTGCATGGAGTTTCTTTTTAAATCATTTAAAAGTCATATTGGCACAAATCTTTATTTATCAGACATTTATCAATGGCAAGTTCAACCGTCTCTTTGGTAAAGGCTTGAATGGTTGGTACAACCGAGCCACGAGAACCACCAAAATTTAGCGTTTTGATGTCATATTTTTTAATAAAATCAATGAGATAATCAGACGCCACGTCCACCGAAAACGCCTTCATATCAATGAGTAAATATGGTTTATGCTGGCTGATACACGTTTTTAGGGTTAATTCTGTGCCACTTTTTGGGGTGATTTGGGCGTGGTAAATCATCACAGTCGCATCGCTGTCTATCACGTTTTGGCGAGTGCGTTTGCGATAGCCCGCACCCATTAGGGGAGTGAGTGGATATTTATCATCAATGATACCGTCTTCGGCTCGCCTGTCTTCGGGGCAATGTCCACCGCACGGCATACCACGAGATAACGCACCGTCCAACGCACCCCTATCCACGCCTGTTTGTCCGCCTGAGATGATTTTTGGAAAAGTCATGATGTTCCTTAAAAAATTAACCGCCATTATCTCTAACAGCGGTTAATTTTGATATTTTTATGGGTAAATTACAAATCTTGCAATTTATACACATTAAACGGCAATGTCGTTTCATAAGCCTCACACACCGCACGCCCTGCGTTCAGCGTGGTTGCGATAAGCACCTTGTTTTGCAAGGCTTCACGGCGGATTGGGAAAGAGTCTTCTAACGCCTGTTTACCTTCGGTGGTGTTAATGGCAAGATGAATCTGACCATTTTTCATCATATCCACGATGTGCGGACGACCTTCGCTGACCTTATTGACACGCTCGCACGCCACGCCAGCGTCCGCCAGCACGTCATGCGTACCGCCTGTGGCAACGATGTTAAAGCCAAAGCCTGCCAGACGTTTTGCCACGTCCACCACGCCTGCTTTATCGCTATCACGCACCGAGATAAAGACAGTTTTGGTCTCGCCGTCCTGTGGCAAGCCTGTCAATCTGTCGCCTGCCCCAAGCGTTGCCTTATAATACGCCTCGCCAAAGGTCTGACCCACGCCCATGACCTCGCCTGTGGATTTCATCTCAGGGCCCAAAATGGGGTCTACACCTTGGAATTTGGCAAAGGGGAACACCGCTTCTTTGACCGAGAAATGTTTTGGCACAATCTCACTGACAAAGTTCTGCTCTGCCAACGTCTGCCCTGCCATACAGCGAGCGGCAACTTTTGCCAAAGACGTGCCGATACATTTTGAGACAAATGGCACGGTACGGCTCGCTCTCGGGTTTACTTCTAAGATATAAATCTCATCGCCTTTTACAGCAAATTGTACGTTCATGAGCCCCACCACGCCAAGCTCTTTTGCCATGGCGATGGTTTGTCGTCTCATCTCGTCTTGAATGTCTTGCCCTAGCGAATAAGGCGGAATAGAACACGCCGAGTCGCCTGAGTGAACACCTGCTTGCTCAATGTGTTGCATGATACCGCCAATCACCACGTCTTTGCTGTCCGACACACAGTCCACGTCCACTTCAATGGCATCGTCCAAGAAACGGTCAAGCAGGACAGGGGCTTCATTAGACGCTTGCACCGCCTCACGCAGGTAGCGTTTTAGCTCGTCTTCATTATAGACAATCTCCATGGCACGACCGCCAAGCACATAGGACGGACGCACCACGAGCGGATAGCCGACTTTTATCGCCTCACGAATGCCTTCTTCTGATGATTTGACAATGCTGTTATTGGGCTGTCTTAGGTTTAGCTTGTTAATCATCTGCTGGAAACGCTCACGGTCTTCGGCACGGTCAATCGCATCAGGGCTTGTCCCGATGATAGGTACGCCTGCTTCTTCTAAGCTACGGGCTAGTTTCAAGGGCGTTTGACCGCCATATTGCACAATCACGCCCTTGGGGTTTTCGGTGCGGACGATTTCTAGCACGTCTTCTAGGGTAATCGGCTCAAAATACAAACGGTCTGACGTGTCGTAGTCGGTTGAGACGGTCTCGGGGTTACAGTTTACCATAATGGTTTCATAGCCATCTTCACGCATGGCAAGGGCGGCATGAACACAGCAGTAGTCAAACTCAATGCCTTGTCCGATACGGTTTGGGCCCCCGCCGATGACCATGATTTTGTCTTTGTCGGTTGGGCGTGCCTCGCACTCGTCATCATAGCTTGAATACATATAGGCGGTATTGGACGCAAATTCTCCAGCACAAGTGTCCACTCGTTTATAAATCGGATATACACCCAAATTCCAACGCTGTTTACGGAACTGCTTTTGGCTAATGCCCATAAGATTGGCAATGCGTAAATCACTCATGCCTTTACGCTTAAAGGTGCGGATATTCTCGGCGGTCAAATCGCCAAAGCCTAAGGTTTTGATTTCATTTTCGGTTTTGACAATGTCTTCAATTTGCACCAAGAACCAACGGTCAATCTTGGTTAATTCAAACACTTCATCAAGGCTAAATCCATGACGAAACGCTTCGGCAAGATAAAAAATGCGTTCAGGCGTGGGAATGCTTAGGCGGTTTTTGATTTCAGAGACAATGGCATTTGCCGATTTGTTTTCTAAATTCATCACTTCATCAAAGCCTGTCACCCCTGTTTCAAGCCCACGCAGTGCCTTTTGCATGGATTCTTGGAAATTACGACCGATTGCCATAACTTCACCGACCGACTTCATTTGTGTGGTCAGCACAGGCTCGGCTTGGGGGAATTTTTCAAAGTTAAAGCGTGGAATTTTGGTAACCACATAGTCAATGGACGGCTCAAAAGACGCAGGGGTAACACCGCCTGTAATGTCATTTTTTAGCTCGTCAAGCGTGTAGCCGACCGCCAATTTGGCAGCGATTTTGGCAATCGGAAAGCCTGTCGCCTTAGAAGCTAATGCTGACGAACGACTCACACGGGGGTTCATCTCAATGACGATCATGCGACCGTCTTTGGGATTGATACCAAACTGCACGTTTGAACCACCTGTCTCCACGCCAATCTCACGCAAAACCGCGATAGACGCGTTACGCATTAGCTGATATTCTTTATCGGTCAAGGTTTGAGCAGGGGCAACGGTGATTGAGTCGCCTGTATGCACGCCCATGGGGTCAAAGTTCTCAATAGAGCAGACGATGATACAGTTGTCGTTTTTGTCTCGCACGACTTCCATTTCATACTCTTTCCAGCCGATAAGGCTCTCATCAATCAGTAGCTGATGAGTGGGCGACAAGTCAAAACCACGCTGACAAATTTCCAAAAACTCTTCTTTATTATAGGCAATACCGCCCCCACTTCCGCCCATGGTAAAAGACGGACGGATAATGACAGGAAAGCCAAAACGAGATTGGATTTCTAGGGCCTCATCCATGGTCTCGGCAATGTCCGCTTTGGGGCATTCAAGACCGATTTTTTTCATCGCCTTGTCAAATAAGTTGCGGTCTTCGGCTTTTTCAATGGCTTCTTTGGTTGCTCCAATCAGCTCACAGCCGTACTGTTTTAGCACGCCGTTTGCGTCTAGTGCCAACGCACAGTTCAATGCCGTCTGTCCACCCATGGTAGGTAGCACCGCATCAGGGCGTTCTTTTTCAATGATTTTGGCAACCGTCTGCCAAGTAATCGGCTCAATGTAAGTAGCATCCGCCATAGATGGGTCGGTCATAATGGTCGCAGGGTTGGAATTGACCAAAATCACACGAAAGCCTTCTTCACGCAAGGCTTTGCACGCTTGGGCACCAGAATAGTCAAATTCACAGGCTTGTCCGATGACAATGGGGCCAGCCCCAATGATTAAAATGGATTGTATGTCGGTACGTTTTGGCATAGGGGTCTCTCTTTTTGCTTTGTTTGTGTTTATTGGTTAAAGGGCTTGATATTTGCCTTGTTTGATGTCTTGCCAAATGGGCTTGTGGCAGTTATCAATGAGTTGTTGCTGATAAATGGACATGGGATTGACAGGCGTGGACTTATCAGCAGGCTCATAAGGGTTATTGGCCAATGATAGCCCCATAAGCTCCGCAAGCGGTTCGGTATCGCCATCATCACTGATGAGCCTGTCAAAGTCTCGCTCCATAAAGGGATAAATGCTAGCTGACTCTTCGGCAGATTGTTCTAATATCGCCAGTGCTGATTTGATTTTATCGGTCTCTTCGCCTGTTTTAAAATACGCTTCTAATTCATCGGCGTGTTTACCCAATAACGCCATGTGTTTTTTGGTATAATGAAAATATTGCACGCGTTTGGGGTCGGTTAAATAAGCCAAATCACGCTCAAATTCATCAAGGCTGACTTGCTCAAAATAATGAGTTAAGCCTTTTTGTAGGGATTGATGATAACTTTTTTTATTTAATTCATTGATAATACATTGATTGACTTTTGGCGAAAAAATATCATAAACTTTGATTGCTTCTAAGGGCAGTTCGCTTAGGCTATCAACATCATGATAAGCATAGCCTTGCAATATATATAGAACATTCATTCGTGCAATGGCACTGGCAGGCAGGGTTGTTTCTATGGCTTGATATAATTGGGCTGTTTGCTCTTTATTGGGTGTCATGGCGTGGCTAGTCACACTAAGACATGACAATAAACATGATAATGATAAGATGAGTGATTTTTTAAGCATAACATTTCCTTTTTTTTATCATGATAAGCCATGAATAACTTCCACGATATTTTTACGAGCCAAAAAACGATTTTGTTCAAGGGTTGGGTTAAATTTATCTTGCATCATCAGCTATTTCATCTCTCTAATATCTATTATCAAGACTATCGATAATATTTAAATATTTGGTATTGTTAATTAATTATACCTTTGGATAAATTTGTAGGGGCAAATTACATTTGCCCTGTGATAAAGTGTTGATTTTTGGGCGAATGTGATTCGCCCCTACACGTCCAAATTTTAAAATATATTTTTATTTAACAATGCCAAATATTTTATAGACTATCATACATCATACCCAATCTTTCATATTGATCTTCTAAGCATTTGTCTATTTGTTTTACCATAGATTGAGTAAATGCAGAATTAAAAAACTTAATAAAATTTTGTGTATACTCATGGCTAAATATTATGCCATCGCCTATCAATGCCTGTTCTTGATTTTTGATACTTTTATAACTAACCATTTTTGCATCTGCTCGTTCATCACTTGCGTATAATTTAAAAATATCTTTATATAGCTCATTTACTTTTAAGAGAATTTCACTGTCCAATATCTTTTTGTCGTAAGCAATTGTTTGCTCGTCTGCTTGCGATAAATAATGAGTCACTGCTTGTGATAATGGTTTTTCATAAAATTTATTATCAATGGCATTTTGCATACAGATTGCATATTGTTTTTCCGTAACATCAATTTTAGGGTAATCTTGACCACTAGAATCCTGTATCATCGCATTTTGAAAATAAGCTACATTAAAACCAATTTGATTTAATAATGCTGGCATTGTATTTTCAATGCTATGATAAAATTTCTGATGTTGGGTAGGTTCTTGTGGTGCATTAGGGGTTGCACACGCCATCACTGGCAGACATAACAAAATTGCAATCAGTTTATTCATCTTTAAACCCCTGATTTAAACCCCCTGATTTGAACCTAAAATTCGGTGCGTTTATACGCAACAAACGCACCTTAATGGTTAGGCTTTCGCCTTTTCTATCTCCGCCACAAACCGATCAAAAAGCACTGAGCAATCATGCGGGCCGGGGCTGGCTTCTGGGTGTCCTTGAAAGCTAAATGCCACACGGTCGGTGCGTTCAATGCCCTGATTTGAGCCGTCAAACAAAGAACGATGTGTCGCACGCAAAGTGCTTGGTAAAGTCGCTTCATCTACCGCAAAGCCGTGATTTTGTGAAGTAATCATCACTGTGCCATCATCAAGATTTTGTACAGGGTGGTTGGCTCCGTGATGACCGTGATTCATTTTAATGGTTTTTGCCCCGCTTGCCAGAGCCAACAATTGATGACCCAAACAAATACCGAATACAGGAATTTTGGTGGTGTCGCAAATTTGTCTAATAGCTTCAATGGCATAATCACACACAGATGGGTCGCCCGGTCCGTTGGATAAGAAAATACCGTCAGGATTTAAGGCTAAAACTTGTTCGGCAGGGGTCTCGGCAGGCACAACAGTGAGTTTACACCCTCTATCAGCAAGCATTCTTAAAATATTGGTTTTTACGCCATAATCATAAGCGACAACATTGTATTTAAGTTCTGGTGTCTTAAAGCCTCTACCAAGCTCCCAAGAGCCTTCACTCCATTCAAAACCGTCTTTATCACAGCACACTTTTGCCAAATCAAGTCCGTTCATGTCAGGGGCGTTTTTGACAAGTTCCAATGCTCTTTCTAAGGCGCGCTCCACGTCATCGCCCACAACGATTGCCCCATTTTGAGCCCCTTTTTCACGCAAGATACGGGTGAGTTTACGAGTGTCAATATCGCCAATCGCCACGACATTGTACTTGATAAGGTACTCAGACAGCGACATCTGGCTTCTAAAATTACTATAAAGCAGTGGCAAATCACGGATAATCAGACCGCTCGCCCATACCTTATGAATGCGTCCAGACTCAGTGTCTTCTTCGTTACAGCCTGTATTGCCGATGTGCGGATAGGTCAGCGTAACCATTTGTTTGGCGTAGCTTGGGTCGGTGAGAATCTCTTGGTAGCCTGTCATGGCGGTGTTAAAGACGACTTCGCCGACCGTCTCACCGTCCGCCCCAATGCTAACACCATGAAAAATTGTACCGTCTTGTAGGGCTAAAATGGCTTTTTTGGTCATGACACGCTCCGATTGGAAAAAATAAGTTATAGAGTTATAAAAATGTAAAAATTTTTGTTTTTGGCAAATTTTAGACAAAATTTTTTGGCAAAATGCCGCAGTCTAAAATTTAGGGTGTGCCTGCCTTTTGTATTTGCAATGAAAAATGAGGAAAATCGCACGTTTTTCAAGGAAAAAGTGAAGTTTGATAGTCGTTCTATCAAACGAGCTTTTATTATGAAAAACCAGATTTAGCCATTCTTCATGCAAAAACATCATTTTATTTCTACGAAATTTGTAAATTTTAAATTGTGTTATAAAGGGCAGGCACGCCCTAGACACAAAAAAGCGAATGATTAAAAATAAACTCAACTTTGCTCAAATAAGGGGCAAAAGTAAAGTTGTATTTTCATAATCACTCGCTTGTCGTAGATTTTGGTTATTATATACAAAAAAACAACTTTTTTCTACTAATTTTTATAAAATTTTGCCATGCCAGATTTAACCATATTGATTTAACAACTCATCAAAATTTTGGCTTGTGATACGTCCTATCTCATCAGGGGTTTTGCCAAAAATATCCGCCAGAGCCTTTGCCACATATGGCACAAAAGACGGCTCATTATCCCGCCCACGTTTTGGCACAGGGGCAAGATAGGGGCTGTCGGTCTCTATTAAAATTCGGTCAAGGGGCAATTTTTTGGCAACGTCTTGGAGTTCCACCGACTTTTTAAAACTGACAATGCCAGAAAATGAGATATACAGCCCCATATCAAGGCAGGTTTTGGCAAAGGCATAATCTTCGGTAAAACAGTGGATAATGCCGTGTTCGCACTTTTCAGCCTTTAGTAGGTCAAGCGTGTCGTGATAGGCACTGCGGGTGTGGACGATGATTGGCTTTTTTAGGGTTTGGCTTGCGTGAATGTGCGTGGCAAAGCTATGTTTTTGTTCAGCTTTCTTGGTGTCGTCCCAATGATAATCCAGCCCTGTTTCGCCAAATGCCCACACCTTTTCGTTATTTAACTGCACAAAATCGTCCACGCTCACCGCCTTTAAAATCGCCTTGTCTTGGCAAGGATGCAAGCCGATACTCATGCCGATGTTGATGTCGTCATTGGATAAATCTACCCATTGTCTAATGCTATCAATCTCGCCAAATTCACAGCAAATTGCCATGATACGGCTTACGTTCATCTCTTTTAGATTGGCAAGTAGGGCAGGTTTGTTGTGTTGGTAAGTGTCTAAATAGGTTAAATGGGCGTGGGTGTCGGTGTACATATTGCTGTTCTTGTTTATTGATGACTGTTTGATTGCCTAAAATGGTGAGTGGTTAAAATTGGTTTGTGATAAAAGGGTCGGGTTTGTGCTAGGTGTATGACGAGCTGTTTGCTAAAATCGACCTTATTGTTGGGAGTGCAAATGTGGCATGGTAGGTCAAAAACCCAACGAGAAAAACCAATGGCTCAGTCGGGTCTTTGTTTTGATATTAAGTTGGGTATCTAGCTTTTCACCCAGCTCAAATCCTCATCAGGTCGCCCTGTGGTGATGATACAGCCGTTATCGGTAACGATGAGCGTATGCTCCCATTGGGCGGAGAGTTTCCTATCTTTGGTGATAGCCGTCCAGCCGTCTTTCATAATTTTGGTTTGCCATACGCCTTGGTTAATCATCGGCTCAATGGTCAGTGCCATGCCGGTTTTTAGCTCCACGCCTGTCCCTGCTTTGCCATAGTGTAGTACTTGGGGTTCGCAGTGAAATTCTGTGCCAATGCCATGACCACAAAACTCACGCACGATAGAAAACCGCTCGGGTAGGACAATCTTTTCAATCTCTGCCCCGATGTCGCCAAGCCTTGCTCCGTTTTTGACCACGCTGATACCAGCATACAGAGCGTCTTGGGCGACTTTACATAGGCGGTTTGCCATGACTGAGCCTTCACCGATAATCCACATGGCGGACGTGTCGCCATAATAGCCGTCTTTGATGACCGTTACGTCAATGTTGATGATGTCGCCGTCTTTTAAGATACGCTCGTGGTCGGGCATACCATGACACACCACATGGTTGATAGACGTGCATAGGGTGTAGGGGTAGCCGTGGTAGTTTAGGCAAGCAGGAATGGCGTTTTGGATTTCGGTGATGTGCTTATACGCCAAATCGTCCAAAAAGCCCGTGCTTACCCCTGCCTTGACGTGGGGATCTAGTATTTGTAGGACTTCACTGGCAAGTTGTCCTGCCACTTTCATCTTTTCAATGCCGTCTTTGTTTAATAGGGGGATAACTTTACTCATGGGATTCTCTTTTTTATTTATCAAAATTTATAAAGTCAATAATCATTGGAATCGGTGCTAACAGGCATATCCACAGACTCGCCTTGCGTTGGGGTGGAGTGGGGTGGGGTGGAGGATTTTTCGGGCAGATATAACGCCCCTTTTTGTCCGCATGCGGTTAGGGTAAGTGCCAATGCTAGGCTAAATAATAAGGTTTTCATCATAAAATTACAAAATAACAAAAGGCTATTTTAACATAATTTTGCCAAAATCGCTTGATTTGTACAAACTCAGCATGACAAACTTTTTGCTTTTTAAAGGATAATAATTTGTCATGATAAGTTGTTGTCTTTTCAAGTAAAATATTTCTCTTTTTATAACCTGCCCACACCATGACCACCGATTATTGTTTTAAAACCACCGCCAAATACGCCTTTACCCAGAGCTTGCCCATTTTGTCGGGCTTTTTGTTTTTGGGCATGGCGTATGGGGTGTATATGCACTCGCTCGGCTTTTCGCCATGGTATCCCATCATCATGGCGGTACTGATTTTTGCAGGGTCGGTGGAATTTATCGTGGCAGGGCTACTTATCATGGCGTTTAACCCGTCATCGGTGTTTTTGCTTGTGGCGATGATTAGTGCCAGACAGATTTTTTATGCCATATCCATGCTGGATAAATTTCGAAGTATCACAGGGTGGAAACGCTGGTATCTCATTGCAGGCATGGTGGACGAAAGTTTTGCCATTAACTACACCGCCGACACGGACAAGGCAGGTGTGGATAAGGCGTGGTTTATGGTGCTCGTTACGCTGTTTTTGCATATTTATTGGGTAACAGGGTCGGCGCTGGGGGCGGTCATGGGGGCGGTGTTGCCCTTTGATTTGAAGGGGGCGGAATTTGCGATGACGGCACTGTTTTTGGTGATTTTTGTGGAGCAATGGGGTAGGGAGGCCACGCACGAAAGCTCGCTTCTTGGCATTGGCATGACGGCGTTGGCGTTGGTGGTGTTTGGCAAGAGTAATTTTTTAATCCCTGCCATGCTTGGCATTTTGGTGTACTTGACCGTTAGACGCTCGGCACTACATGACAAATTGACCAACAAGGTGGCAAAATGACCCTAAACGAACAACTTTTGACCATTGCTACTGCCATTGTTGCTGTTCAGCTGTGCCGTTGGGTGGCGTTTTGGGCGTTTCCTGCTCACAAAAAAGTCCCTGATTTTGTGCAATATCTGGGCAAGGCGTTGCCGTCTGCGGTGTTTGGACTGCTTGTGGTGTATTGCTACAAAAATGTGGATATTTTGGGGCAATATCACGGCATGGCGGAGTTTATCGCAGGGGCGGTGGTCGTGGGGCTACACCTGTGGCGAAAAAATATGTTTATCTCCATTGGTGTGGGGACGATTTTGTATATGATATTGGTGCAAAGGGTGTTTGTGTGAAAAAGTATGTGAAAAACGTTTGTGAAAAAATTGTGATAATTGTATTTTTAAATGGCAAATGGCTGGGGTGTTTAGTTACCCTTAGCCAATAAACATTAACAAATATCGCTACCCATAAAACATCGGTCGTGACAAGATGGTATTAAGCACATTGAATGCCATCATATATCACAACATGGGCTTAGTCACTGCCAATACCAAAATCCCCACATAGGCGATACCTGCAATCACCATGCCTGCCTTTTTTTGGCTCAGTAGCGGAGCCCGCAGAGCCTTGATATTGGCAGAGACCGCCACAGCCAACAGCATAATCTTGACAACCACCCAATACTGAGCCCCCGCCACTTGCCACAACTGCCACATCAAATACAGCCCACTGCCAACCAGTAGCAGATAGATGACATGGCTTACTATCTTAAAGGTGCGTGACTGGGTCACCTGACCGCCTGCGAAAATCAGCCCTGTTTGATATAAAAACAGCCCAATGGTAATCACAACCATGAGTAAATGCAAGTGTTTCATAAGACGACCTTAGTAAGTTGTGTTGTTTGTGTTATCTGCGGCGACTGGCAAAGCTCATTATTCGTATAGAACTTCAACAATCTCATACTCTGCCAAACCACTTGGGGTCTGGATTTTGGCTTCATCGCCTTCTGACTTGCCAATCAAGCCTTTGGCGATGGGACTGCCGACCGAGATTTTGCCGACTTTGACATCCGCTTCATCTTCGCCCACGATTTTGTAGCGTTTTTGGTCGCCCGAATCCACGTCTTCGATGACCACGGTCACACCAAACACCACACGTCCGTCTTGGGGTAGGGTGGTTGGGTCAATGACCTGAGCCCCGCCAAGTTTTGCTTCGATGTCACGAATGCGTGCTTCGGACAGCCCTTGCTGTTCCCGAGCGGCATGGTATTCGGCATTTTCTTTTAGGTCGCCATGCTCACGAGCTTCGGCAATGGCAGCGGTAATGCGTGGACGCTCCACGGTTTTGAGCTGTTTTAATTCTGCTTCTAGGGCGGCGTGTCCTTGTGGGGTCATGGGATAGCGTTGCATGGTCTCTCCTGATAATTATCAATACATAGCTAAAAACACCACGCCGATTGGGGTGGTGTTCTGTCATCTGTGATTGGCTTTTTGCCAAATTGTTAGCTTGGCATTATACCAAAAACAGCCAGTGATTGCAACTGTTTTAACGCCAATATCTAAGTTTTGCCATCATAAATAACAGTCCCACAAACATGCCCAAATAATACGCCATCCGCACATCAAAGCTGTCATCTCGGTATTTGATGGGCATGCTGACAAGGGCGGTACAGCTTGGGATTAACACAAGGTATAGCACCCAATTTTCTAGGACATGGAGCATGCCTTGTATACTGTTGCCATTGCCGTAACGATAAGCGGACAGACTTGTGAGCATGATGACGATGATAAGGGTCAAAATCAAGCCTTTGGGAATGTCCTTTGGCACAAAACGGTCAGGTAAAATGTTGCTTATTTTAAAATTTGCCATCAGCTATACCGCCCCATAATCGTCAAAATCGCCACAACAGATGTAAGATACCCAAGCGTGATGGCGTTCTGGGTTTGGATATTTGCCCCTTTAAATTTATTTAAAATTTTTGCCCCACCAACAAACAACGCAGGCACAACTATCATAAAAAACGACACCACCACAGACGCATGACGCACCACCGCCCCCACATCATGCCCTGCCAACAGGCGAAAGCCATACCCTGCCAAGGCAAGTACAAGGGCAAAAAGAGCAAGCCCAATGGTTACACCAATGGGGACAAGGCTTGGGGGTTTGGGGGTGGGGTTAGTCTCTTGCATAATTATTTCATTAGGGTATTATTAAATAAAAATATATTTTAAAATTTGGACGTGTAGGGGCGAATTGCAATTCGCCCAAAAATCAACACGTTATCAAAGGGCAAATGTAATTTGCCCCTACAACTTTATCCAAAGGTACAGTTAATTACAATTACTTCATTGGTTTGGTTTATGGTATTAGGGCAAATGTGGCTCGCCCCTACATTCATATTTTCAAATAGAAAAACATTTATTTGGCAAAATCGGACTTGGCAAGCTCATCACGCATTTTGTCAATGACCGTCTGATAATCATCTTTACCAAAAATCGCCGACCCTGCCACGAACATGTCCACGCCAGCATCCGCTATCGCACGGATATTATCAGGATTGACACCGCCGTCAATCTCCAAGCGAATGTCAAGCCCACGCTCATCTATCATACGGCGAACCGCTCGCACTTTATCAAGCGTGCCGTCAATGAACTTTTGTCCGCCAAAGCCGGGGTTTACGCTCATAATCAAAATCTGGTCAAGTTTGTCAATGGTATAATCTAGGTAGTATAGGGGCGTGGCAGGGTTAAAGACAAGCCCACATTTAACACCACTGCCCTTGATAAGCTGTAAGCTACGGTCAATATGCTCAGATGCCTCTGGGTGGAACGTGATAATATCCGCCCCTGCCTTGATAAATTCCTCAATCATTCTATCGACAGGCTTTACCATAAGATGCACATCAATCGGAGCGGTAATGCCATAATCTTTTAAGGCACGGCAGACCATCGCTCCGAAGGTCAAATTTGGTACATAGTGGTTGTCCATGACATCAAAATGCACCACGTCCGCCCCTGCGTCTAACACGGCTTTTGTGTCATCGCCCAAACGGGCAAAATCGGCTGATAAAATGGACGGAGCGATGAGAAATTGTTTTTCGGGTAGGATTTTCATATTAGATAATAAAGTTAAAATTTGGCTTATGATAGCAGATTTTATGCCAAAATGCGATTTTTAGCATATATTTTGACATGAAAAATCACAAAAACCACTTGCTAGAAACAAGTGGTTTGTTAGTAATTTTAACACCAAAGGATTTAGCGCCATTTTTGTTCTATTTGGGCAAGTTCACCGCTTTTTTTGATATTAGCAAGTCCTTGATTGATTTTGTTTAATAGTTCACTATCTTCTCTGCGTACCATAAACACTAAGTTGGACTGCTCAGGCAAATCCGAATCGGGCACGATCATTTTTTCAAACTGGTATGCCTTAAACTCTTCTCGTTTACCAAAATAATCTAATGCCACGCAATCGCTTACTACCACGTCCGCTCTATCATGAATCAAGCTTTGTAAACTGCCAAATTCTAATTTGTCAATCACAAACTGCGACTCACTGATATTAAAGTTCTTAGCAAGCTCTGCACTCATGTCCGCCACATCAGGCGTGGCAATGATGCCTTTTTGCCAGTTCGCCAATTTTTCCTTATCCTTTGCCCAAATACAGTCAGCAGACTGCATGTAGCTGTTAGTGGCAACAATGGTGTCTTGGGAATAATCATCGCCCGCCAAACCATTGGCAATGATATCAACTTCATTGCTGTTTAACGCTTCTGGCATGATGTCCCATGGTACGCTGTGAGTGGTAATGACAAATCCTTGGTCTTTGGCAACCGCTTGCAAGATGTCTATGTCCAACCCACCAATCTGTCCTTTTTCATCGCTTACACCATAAGGGACATAGTCTGGCATTGTCCCAACACGATATACGGGCAAGTTGTTATCGGTGACTTGAACATGGGTTGTGGCAGGCTCATTGCTGGCGGCTGTATTTGTTGTCTCGCTGGGTTTGTCGCCACAGGCAACAAGCGGGATAGATAGCATAAGCGCAAAAAGTGATTTGAATGGACGCAAGGTGTATTCTCCCGAAGTTGGTAAGCTAATGTTGATAAATCTCATAATAATAAATTATGAAATAATCCCGATATCGTTAATTTGGTTATTATAATAAAAATTGATTGTTTATGCAAGTTAAAAGGCTTGTAAATGTAAACTAAAAAACGGTTTGAATACTCAAACCGTTTTTTGGGAATTTGGGGTTTTGGTTATTTTTGCTGATAGGCTAGCTTCACACCTGCGATAAAGCCATCATTATCATCAAATTCACCCACTTTTACACCATTAGGCAACTGAGCGGTAGCATCACCAAATTTCAGGTATTTGCCACCCACCGATACCGACCATTCTGGAGTAACGTTATATTTGGCTCCAAGTCCTAGGCTATAATAACCTTTGATGGGTCCAAGCGTACTAACAGGATTGCCTGCTCCACTGTCATAGCCGACACTGCCCGATACAGCCAGCTTGTCACTAACCTTTTTACCCAAACCAACTTCCGCCGACCATTGGTCTTTGTCATAACTGATGATTGGTAATCCACTTAACTGTGTATATCTCGTTGGGCGAATGTCAAAATCCGACCATGGTACATAACGCACTTTGGCAGTCAAGAGTGTGGTTGGGTTAACACCAGTTTGAAAGTCTAGATTCCAAGACTCAGGCAAAGTTACACTAAACGGCAAAGAACTATTGGCATTTTGCCCTAAAAGAGTCGCAGTTGGAAACACCTCAGCAATATTACTCTCATGTTCAGTCTCAGAGCGATAGGTAAGAGCTGCTTTTAGAGCAATTTCGGGCTTGTGGTAAGCAACCCCTGCCACCCAACCTGTCGTGGTATCGGTACTAATTTTAGCATCATATCCTGTAGCTCTTTGATAAGCATTGCCACGTAAATGAACCTCACCAGTTAGGCGTTGCAAAGCAGGACCACCGTAAACTTGAAAGTTTTTATTTCGACCTAATTTTGCCCCCATCAACAAGGTGGCATTTTGGGTGCGAATCTCTACATTGGTACCCTGATCTCGTTGACCTGCCAAAGCTGGGGACATTACCTGAGAGGCACCCACCAATTGACCTAAACTTGCAGCTTGTGCCTGTGCTTGCGTCAATTGCGTTTGTAAGGCGGTTGCATCTCCACCTGCTGCCTGCACATTAGCAATGGCTGTCTGCAGTTGCGTAATGCCTTGCTGAGCCTGAGCCAAACCCACTTGTGCCTCAGTAACAGACCCAACTCTACCTTCTGATAAAACAGCAACAATATCATCTACACCTTTGGAGACAAAATTGTTATCACCACCATACTGTACCGCTGCACCCCATGGCTCATCATAGAGAACGCCCACGCTAAACGTGTCATTAATGTCCGCTTTCACACCAAAGCGAGCAAAGTCATAGGTTTCGGCGATGTCAGAGATTGAGTTGCCAGATGTATCCTTACCCGAGATGTCCGCATCAATATAGGTGTAGACCACCTCACCATAAGTGCCATCTTGTAAAAATGCCGTGATGTCCTGCCCTGAACGGTCAAGACCTGCCGCGTTTGCCACGCCAACTGCACTGATGGATGCAATCGCTACTGCTAAATGTTTGTAGTTAAACATAGAACCACTCCAATGATTACCATAAAATTTCCGTATGTCGCACATACCGCCTAGAAATTTGGTTAAAACTTCATACAACTGTTTTTACAATCGTATAACAAACGTTTTAACAAATGTTTCATCGCTACATATTAAAACAAAATAAACACGAACGCAATAGCAAAAATCGCACAAAATCACTATTTTTTGCCGTTTTATCAGAAATTTTTGTAATTATGGATAAAATATTACAAATAAGAATAATTATTATAAATTAAATACCGTTTTTTATTTTACCTACTCAATAATGCGGTGGCCTGTCTGCGAGTAAATCAAACGGAGCAATGCCGTCATCATCACGACTTTCTAAGAATTTATAGATGAGCTTTAATTGGTCTTGTAAGTCCTTTAAGGTCTTATCTTGCTGGGCGATGACATTATTTAGGGTATCTACCGTATTTTCAAGATAGGCGATTTTGATTTGTAAATCGGTAATATCAGCGTAGGTGTCGGTCATTTTATTTCCCCCTTTAAGGTGTAAAATTTGCTATAATTGCCCCATTTTATCATTGAAAATAAATTATGGCACTCATTCATCTAAAAAATATCTCCCTTGCCTTTGGCGTTGCCCCCATTTTAGACCACGTTAATTTTAGCCTTGATGCAGGCGAGCGGGTGTGTCTCATCGGACGAAATGGCGAAGGCAAATCCACGCTCTTTAAGCTCATTGACGGCACGCAATCCCCTGATGACGGCGAGATTATCATCGCAGACGGTATTAAGATTGCCATGCTTGCCCAAGACGTACCAAGCGATGACGGCACCTTGCTTGACATTGTCATGAATGGCGATGAAAAAGTGGCAACCCTGCTTCGCCAATACCACGACCTATCGGACAAATGTGGGATGGGCGACATGACCGCCTGCGAGCGTATGACGGACGTGCAACATGAGATTGACGCTTTGCACGGTTGGGAGCTAGAACGCAACGCTCGCACCTTGCTTGACAACATGGGGCTAAATCCTACAGACCGCCTTGCCGACCTGTCAGGCGGACGAAAAAGACGGGTTTTGCTTGCTCGGGCGTTGGTGGTTAAGCCTGATGTGTTGCTACTTGATGAGCCGACCAACCATTTGGACGTGGAGAGCATTGATTGGCTAGAAAATTACCTGCTCGGGCAAAATTTGACCGTGCTATTTATCACGCACGACCGCAAATTTGTGGACAATCTTGCCACTCGCATTGTGGAATTGGATAGGGGAAAACTCTCCACTTATGACGTAACACAAGGGGTCAAGGGCTATGCTCGCTATCAAGAATTAAAGGAGTTGGAGCTTGCCAGTGAACAAAAATCCTTTGAAGAATTTGACAAAAAACTTGCCCAAGAAGAGATTTGGATTCGCCAAGGCATTAAGGCAAGGCGTACTCGTAATGAAGGGCGTGTGCGTGCACTAAAGGCACTTCGTGAAGAGCGAAAGCAACGCCGTGATGTGGTGGGGAACGTCTCACTCACCCAAAACGTATCCGAAAAATCAGGAAAAATCGTCTGTGAAGTCAAGGATTTAACCCTACAATATGACGGCAAAATACTGGTCAAAAATTTTAGCACCCTGCTCATGCGTGGCGATAAAGTCGGCATCATCGGCAATAATGGCGTGGGCAAAACGACCCTAATCCGCACCGTGCTTGGGCTTGATGACTCTGCCAAAGTAGGCGGTACGGTCAAGCTCGGTACGAACCTAAACATCGCCTTTTTTGACCAATTAAAAGACCAATTAGACTTTGATAAATCGGTTGCCGAAAACGTCTCCGAAGGCTCGGACTATGTGGACGTGGGCGGAAGACGCACGCACATTTTGGGGTATTTGCAGGACTTTTTGTTCACGCCAAACCGTGCCAGAACGCCCGTCAAAGCCCTGTCAGGGGGCGAAAAGGCACGGGTCTTGCTTGCCAAAAATCTATTAAAACCCGCCAATGTCTTGGTGCTGGACGAGCCGACCAACGACCTTGATATGGCGACTTTGGAACTTCTGGAAGAATATGTCGCAGGTTTTGATGGGACGATTTTGCTGATTAGCCACGACCGTGCCTTTATGGACAATGTCGTTACCCAAACTTGGGTTTTTGGTACGGACAAAGATGGCAATGGCACGATAACCGAATATGTGGGCGGTTATCAAGATTATTTGGTGCAAAAACAACGAGCCGAAAAAGATGCTCCCAAACCAAAAACCGAAAAAATAGAAAAAGCAAAAAGCGAAACCCCAAAAACGGATAATGCCGTCAATTCGTCAAACACCCAAAAACGCAAATTGTCCTATAAAGAACAGCGAGAACTTGAAAGTTTGCCTAATGAAATCGCCGAACTTGAAAAAGAACAAAGCGAATTGAATGAAAAGTTGGCGGATGGCTCATTATTTGTCTCTGATTTGGCACTTGCCACAAAGTATAGTGAGCGACTTGGGGAGATTGATGAGTTGTTATTGGAAAAATTGGAGCGATGGGACGAATTGGAGAGTTTGGGTTGAATTTTAAACAAAAATTGATTGTGGGGATATAATTTATCTCCACAATCAGCCAATGCATTCTCTTGGGTATAAATGTAACAATGTCCAACGATTTAACCAACCTTGCTTTTAAGCAATTTACCGATGAAATTTATCAATTTTTACACCATTTTGGATTTAAGAAAAATGGGTTAAATTTTTATCGTGAGCAAAATTACTTTCGTCAAATTATCACAATTAGAAAGTTAAACACCACCAATCACTCAATAACCTTTACCATTTATTTTGGTACGGATTATTGTAATGACAAAAGAGCAACATTCTGCCAATTAACTGATTTTCGCCACCAAGAACAGATTTCCAATAATGGACAAGAGCTTATTTATGAATTTAACAATGATGATTTAAAAAAACACACAAAAAATAATTCTTATTTTTTAAATCTAAAACAACAGGTATTAAATGACATGCAATCACTTATTCTACCTTTATTTAACTAATTTTAAAAATAAGGGAAATCCACAATGAACAGTAAAGAGATTTATCGTTTATTTAATAAACTCCATACATTTAGTCGGGTACAGAATATTTTTAATGATAAAAAATATACCGATACTCACACTCATAATGAATATGATTATCTGGGCGAAGGTGATTCATTTCAAAAAGACAATTTTGAAGAAATGCTGAGTGAATTTTTTGGTAATGTGCCTTTATATGTTGGCATCAATATTAACAAAAGTTATTTGGCAATGCCCACAGAATTAACACCCCTTATTTTACCTTATGTGGGCAAAAAAGACATACAAATAATGAACCAAGAAATGACTAAAATTGTCATTTTTAATAACCTTGGTTCGTTTACCAAAGGTCATCTTATTCATTACTCAAAAAGCCGAGAAAGAGAACAAGGTACGCCTTTGCAAGTTAAATTTTATGACAATATTTCTGAAAATAAATATAAGAAAGTAAGTTATGCCTTAAATGACATTTTACCAAAAATAGAACAAGTCTTAAACCAAGATTATGGCGGAACAATGGAGCATCTTTGGATAGATTTATTATTGGTAGAACATTATAAGCCCTTTAATTTTCGCTTTCAAAAAAGGGTGAATGATGGCGATTTTTATTATAATGTTGGGCATTATACAGCTGTGCCTGATTTTACAATATTAGACACCTTAAATGATGACAATGAAATTCGTCAGTATGCTTTGAGTGTTTTTTATCACTCCATGCAAATTTTGGAGAAAAAATACAAACAATTAGGCGGATTTAATGCCAAAAAATTTCGTCAAGATTTTAAAGATACTTGCCAAGAATTTGGGATTTATTTTGAATGATACTTATAAAATAATTGTTATTAAATTAAAAATTCATTGGCTTTTTGTTTTTAAAAGTTTATAATACATCAATATTATCAAAAGAAAATATTGTAAATATCACAAAACCGCGAATACAATGAACAAAAAATCCTGCTGTGGTGAGCAATGTAGCGACCACCCCAACCTTAACCCTAGCATTCGCCTAAACCAAATGCCCGATTTGACCGCCACGCACAAACAAACGAGCATGGCGGACAAAGCCTCTTTTCAATGGGAATTTTTATTGCCAAAATATTGGGGGATTTGGTTTGCCTTGATGATATTTTTACCGCTTATTTATTTACCCCTTCGTATCCAGTTTTGGCTTGGTAGAAAAATTGGCGAATTGGCATATATGTTAATAAAAAGACGGGTAAAAGATACGCTCACCAATCTAACTTTGGCATTCTCTGATAAAAGCGATGATGAAAAAGTGCTAATCGCCAAACAAGTTTTTGTCAATCAAGGCATTGGTATTTTTGAGACGCTAAATGCATGGTTTCGCCCCAATGTTTTTAAACGCACGTTTAGCATTTCAGGTTTACAGCATTTAATCACCGCCCAAAAAGAAAATAAAGCGGTGATATTATTGGGCGGGCATTTTACGACATTAGATTTGGGTGGTCGGCTATGTACGCAATTTTTCCCTGCTGATTGTATGTACCGCAAACAAAACAATCCGCTTTTGGAATGGTTTATTTATAATGGTCGCCGTCATATTTTTGATGAGCAGATTAATAGCCGTGATATGAAAAAACTCATCAGTCGGATTAAAGACGGTAAAGTCATTTGGTATAGCCCTGACCAAGATTTTGGCTTGGAGCATGGGGTTATGGCGACATTTTTTGGTGTGCCGTCTGCAACTATTACCGCCCAAAGACGATTTGCCAGCATGAATAAAAAAAATCCGCCTGTTTTTATCGCTTTTGATATGATAAGACAAACGCCTGACAATATCCCCAAAGGCAAACGCCCGCATTATCATATTAGCCTATCGCCTGTTATTGACAATTACCCAAGCGATGATGAAGTGGCGGACGCCCAGCGTATCAACGACATCATGGAACATAGTATCAAAAAGGATATTACCCAATGGATGTGGTTTCATCGGCGGTTTAAAACGCAGGCGGACGGGACGGATTATTATGGTTAAACTTATTTTTAAAGAAAATTATTAGAAAATTTGCTATAATTTACATTCATTTTGATAAGGATAAAACCATGCAACTTACCACAAGAGAATTGGTTGAAAAATTTGGCTCTCATCGCTTGATTGTGCTTGATGATGATGTTTTGGCAAATTTTGATGATGATACCGTGCTTTTATTATCCGCCCAAAAACCAACCAAAAAACCCATTTTGCCAGAAATTGCCAAATACGCCAATTTTTTAAAAAATGATGTTGCCGATGATAATGAAAATATTGACGAGCAAAGCAAACGCATCATGGCAATGCTAAATGCTGATGATAAACGCATTAAGGCGGGTTTATAAAAACCATTGTAAAACATATAATCTTTTTTACTTCAAAATATAAATATAGAATTGATGTGAATTGAGCTAATTTTTTATATTTTGGATTGAATTGAGTATAAAATTTAACACTAAACATTAAGAGAAAATCATGACCGAACCAACCACCAAACGCATTTTAACAGGCATTACCACCACAGGCATTCCCCATTTGGGCAACTATGTCGGGGCGATTCGTCCTGCCATTCAAGCGGTACAAAATTCCGATGATGACGCTTTTTTCTTTTTGGCGGATTATCACGGGATTATCAAATGTTTTGACCCCGATGAGATTCATCGCTCCACCAAAGCCATTGCCGCCACTTGGATTGCGTGCGGTCTTGACCCCGAGAAAGTTACCTTTTATCGCCAATCGGACATTCCTGAGATTCCTGAGCTTGCGTGGATTTTAAACTGCTCTTGTGCCAAGGGTCTGATGAACCGAGCCCACGCCTACAAAGCGAGCGTGGATATCAACCTTGCCAAAGAAGACACAGACGCTGATTTTGGTATCAGCATGGGGCTGTTTAGCTATCCTGTGCTGATGAGTGCGGATATTTTGATGTTTAACGCCACGCACGTCCCTGTTGGTAAAGACCAGATTCAGCACATTGAAATGGCACGAGACATTGCAGGGACGTTTAATTTCAAATACAAAGAGCTGTTCACGCTACCGACTGCCGTAACGGACGAAAACACGCCCCTACTGACAGGGCTTGACGGTCGCAAAATGAGCAAATCCTATGGCAACACCATTCCGCTCTTTGGGGACGGCAACCCCACCATTGACCCACAAAAGGCGTTAAAAAAAGCCATTGGGCAAATCGTAACCAACTCCCAAGCCCCCGAAGAACCCAAAAATCCTGATGAGTGTAATATTTTTGAGATTTATAAAGCCTTTGCCATGCCTGATGAGATAAATGCCCTTGCCGAGCATTATAGACGTGGTATCGGTTGGGGCGAAGCTAAGGAGATTTTGTTTAATAAGATTGACGGTGAGATTGCTCCCATGCGTGAAAAATACGCTCATCTTATGGCAAATCCTAAGGAGCTTGAAGAGATTTTGCAAATGGGGGCGGTTAAGGCTCGCCGTGTTGCCCAAAAACAACTGGATAAAACCAGACGAGCGATTGGGATTAAACCGCTTGCGAAGTTGAAATAAGGAAAAGCCATGCGAATTTCTTTTGAAGAATTTTTAAAATCTGATATTCAAAAACAGGAAATTGAGCCGATTATCCTTATGGATTTGGACAGTCAAAATCCTGCGGTGCATAGATTGATTAAAAATTCTGCCAGACGGGTTATTAAACAGCACCAAAAAGAAATAGAAGCATTAAAATACAAAGAATTAAATATTAATTGATTTGGTTTTATTGATTTAAAATAACTTCAAAAATGTGGACGTGTAGGGGCGAATTGCAATTCGCCCAATTCACATAATAACCATAGGGCAAATATGATTTACCCCTACAAATTTACCATTGTTAAATTAAAAACACCTCAATTTATGATTTAATTTTTCAATTTTAAATAAACCATTTTATTTAAAATAAATATACCATGATTATCCCAACGCCAACCCCATGACTGACACCCCTATCCGTATTTTTGATACGCCTGTTTCATCATTGCCCGATGATTTATATATTCCGCCCCAAGCATTTGCGATATGGCTTGAACAATTTGCAGGCCCGCTTGATTTTTTGTTGTATTTGGTCAAAAAGAATAATTTTGATTTGACCGAGACCGCCATTTTGCCGATTACCGAGCAGTATTTGACTTATATCAAAGAGCTTGATGATACTTATTTTGAGTTGGCGGGCGATTATTTGCTTATGGCAAGTACGCTCATCGCCATAAAAAGCGAACTTTTGCTCCCCCAGCCACAAATCACAGGCGAGGAGCTAAGCCCCAAAGCACGACTCATCAGACGGCTAGAAGAATATGCCCAAATCAAAGAAGCCAGTCGTCGATTAGATAGCCTAATCCGCCTAGAACGTGATGTGTTTTTGGCATTTACGAGCCTGCCTAGTAGCGAAGCCATGAAAGCCGAACTGCCAAGCTACTCGCCCCAGATACTCATCAACAGCTTGATTAATATGCAAATCAAGCCTGATTATCAAATGCACCACATCAAGACCGACCCTGTGCCACTACCTGAGCGTATCGCCAAGATTAGCCTGATGTTAAGCCAACAAGGTTCTGGCACGTTTGCTGAATTGCTCGATGAAACGCAGGGGCGTGTGGGCGTGGTCGTGAGTTTTGTGGCGGTGCTTGAACTTCTAAAACGGGGGCTGATTGGCTTTGCTGACGGTGATGACGCCCTACTCAAAAGCGAGATAAACGTGGACATCGCCCAAAGTTTTCAGCTTGAAGTCATGGACGCGCCCACGTCCAAAAAAGGCAAGCAAAAAGACCCTTTATTTAACATCAATAACACCGGCTTTGACTTGTCCGAGCAGACTTTATATTGGCTTCATTAATCATTAGGCAATCGTATGCAAAACAACCAACCTTTATCCACGCTTACACCCAACAGCGATAGCGACAATATCGCTGATGACATCAAAAACACCCACGCCACTGCCACAGCGTTAAGTCGCTATATTGAAGTACTACTGCACGCCAGCGAGTCGCCTTTGACGGCAGATGATTTAAAAAAGCATTTAATGATAAGCCAAGATGAATTTGACGTGGCACTGGCGGTGCTAGAAGAGCGTTTGTCGCACAGCGTGCTGACCCTTGCCAAGACCGCCAGTGGCTATCGCTTGCAAATCAAGGACTCGTACAGTCGCATTATTCATCAGGTGTTCCCCGAACGCCAAGAGACCCTAAGCCAAGCCCTGTTAGAGACCTTAAGTGTCATTGCCTATAAACAGCCTGTAACTCGCTCGGATATCGAGCATATTCGTGGCGTGAGCGTGTCTAGCCATATCTTACGCCAACTGTTTGATAAGGGTTGGATTATGGAAAAGGGACATAAAGACGTGTTGGGTCGCCCTGCCTTATTGCACACCACAAAAGCGTTTTTGGACGCATTTGGTTTGACTGATTTAAAAGAATTGCCCGAATTGCCTGATTTGGAAAATTTTAAAGTGGACGGGTAGGGCTCATATTAAAATGACTGATTTCATAATATTGAGTTGTCTATAAAGTATTATCTTAATTTCTTTTAAATCATTTGATTTTAATTTATTTTAATTTATTTTAATTTATTTTGATATTATTAAATTGGGATATGTAGGGGCGAATTATATTCGCCCAAATATTCATTAAAAAATACATTTTTAAAATTACAAGTATTTAATTAATCATATTTTAATGATCAATTTACAATTAATATTAAAATTTCCCCTATTAATTTTTAAACCCCACCCTATCTTTTTCTTTTGCGTTTTATTATCATGAATTTAATCATACGCTCGGAGCGGTGAAACCATTTTTCCATATGAATATAACTGATTGCTGACAGAAAAATAATGGTAATGGGCAGGAGCATTGACCAATAGCCATATTTGGCGTACAGCCACACCGCCACAAAGCCACCGCCAAAAAATCCCCACCATAACGCACTTTGTAGCACCACCTTGGCAAGGCTGACCTTTCGCCCCACAAGCCAATGCCCCACAGTTGCCCCTAAATCGGACGTTACCCCTGTCAGATGCGTGGTACGCACCACCGCCCCGTGATAGGTTGCCACCATGGAGTTTTGTAGTCCACACGCCATGGCGATGAGCATTTGCCCGTAGTCGTTGCCCGACAGATACAGCCACAGACTGCCACAGAGCAGGACAAATTCTAGGTACATGGCATAGCCATAATGACGTTTGATGTGGAGCTCACTGCCCCCGATAATCATGCCACTTAGCACCGAGCCAAGCCAAAACGAGCCCACCGACACGAGCAGTAGCCACAGGTTTTCCCAGTCATGATGAAAGGACGTTACCGCCAGCAGGCTGATGTTGCCCGTAACGTGTGATGCCGAAACGTGGGTAAACCCCATGAGTGCGGTTGTGTTCAAAATGCCAGCACTAAATGCCAGCACCACCGCCCCACACAGTACCCAAGTGGGAAGTTGGTTTTGCATGACCGATAAATGAGTGATAACAAACCAATTAGTTTACAAAACTTTGGACAAAAATAAAAGCACACAACACAAGACGTGCTTGATTGTGTGCTGTTAAAATGTTACAAAATTTTACAAACCTTGGGTGTGCCTTACTCGGTATCGTCCGCCACCAGCTCCATAAGCTCACTGCTTAGTCCGACAGTGTTAAACCCTGCGTCCACAAACAAAATCTCGCCTGTAATACCACTCGCCCAAGGCGATAGCAGGAATAAGGCGGCGTTACCCACTTCCATTTGATTGATGTTACGCCCAAGGGGTGTTACTTTTTCGGTAACGTCCAGCATTTTGCGAAACGACTTGATGCCACTAGCAGCAAGTGTGCGAATCGGGCCTGCACTAATGGCATTGACACGAATACCCTCTTTGCCAAGCGAGCTTGCCAAATAACGCACGGACGATTCTAGACTGGCTTTGGCAAGTCCCATGACGTTGTAATTTGGCAATACAGAAATACTGCCTTCATAAGTCAAAGTAAGTAGTGAACCTTGACGTTTGGCAAGCAGTTCACGACTGGCTTTGGCAAGTGCCACAAAGCTATAACTAGACACATCATGAGCAATGGCAAAGCCTTCACGGGTCGTGGCGTCCGTAAAATCACCGTCCAACTGCTCGGCAGGGGCAAAACCAATGGCGTGTACCACACCGTTCACCCCATCGCTCCAAATGCGAGCCACTTCATCAAAGCATTTGGCAATCTCATCGTCCGAGCTGACATCGCAAGGCAACACCGCCACCGCCCCAAAGGTCTCGGCCGCCATATCCACCCGTTTTTTGATTTTGTCATTGGGATAAGTCAAAATCAGCTCTGCCCCTTCACGGTGCAAGCATTCGGCAATCGCCCACGCAATCGACAGCTTACTGGCAATGCCCGTTACCACAAATCGTTGACCTTTTAATAACATCAGTCGCTCCACGCATTTAGTTAAAATTGTTAGCATTATACCACAGATTTTGGCAAATGGGGAAAATTTAGGAACGATTGTAAACTTTTTAATAAAATCGCCATTTGTTTTAATCTGGTTGTTTTATAAAGGGTAAATTTAAAAAGCAAAAATTATAACCCATTGACACCGCAAAGCACATAAACCATTTGGCAAATCTTGTCTTTTTCGCTATAATATCACGTTTATTTTTATTTGATAATACCATGTGCCAACATTGCAACAGCCACGCCACGCCCGCCTTTTCTTTTGATGTCGAAGCCACCGCCCAGAACTACGCCAATATCATCTCTGCCAGTGGCGAAAACCTAAGCCGTGAAGGACTGCTTGATACGCCCATGCGTGCCGCCAAAGCCTTTCGGGACTTGACGGCAGGCTATCATCAAGACCTGCATACGGTTGCCAATAATGCCATTTTTGCCAGTGATAATGCTGATTTGGTACTTGTGCAAAACATTGAATTTTATTCATTGTGCGAGCATCATATTTTGCCGTTTTTTGGTGTGGCACACATCGGCTACCTACCAAATGGTAAGGTGCTTGGCTTATCCAAACTGGCTCGCATTGTTGATATGTACGCCAAACGCCTACAAATCCAAGAAAACCTAACCAAACAAGTCGCCCAAGCCATCCATGAACTCACAGACTGTCGTGGTGTGGCGGTCGTCATGGACGCAAGCCATATGTGCATGATGATGCGTGGTGTGGGCAAACAGCAGTCCACCACCCGCACCACCTGTATGCTTGGGGTGTATGAGACGGACAATCAAGCCCGAAATGAATTTTTGAGCGCCATTCCTAAGCGTGTGCCTGCGTTTGGCTGATGTTGTTATTCCTTTTATAAACAGGCATGGCAAAAAGCCCTTAATCAAAGTTAAGGGCTTTTTATTTATTTGGGTCAAATGATGGGGTAAATGATTGGATTAACCCAAAAAGGCGTTATACATCCAAATTTCTTTTTCTTGGGCTTGGACGTAGCCTGTTACGATGTCGGACGTGCCTTGGTCAGATGCTCCTTCGGCAAGCTCAGCAACGGCTCGTTGCTCTTCGATAAGTGTTTGCAAGCCCTTAACCACGCCTTCTACGCAGCCACGACCATCAAACACGCCTTTGTTTTCTTTGATGCTAGAACGCTCAGCAAAATCGCTATATGCGTGTAATGGCGTGCCACCTAGGGTTAGAATGCGTTCAGCGATTTCGTCAATTTGTAGTTGTAGCTCGGTGTACAGCTCTTCAAATTTTGGGTGCAGGGTAAAAAAATGCTCGCCTTTGACATTCCAGTGATAGCCACGTACGTTGATATAAAACAGATGGTAGCTAGACAGTAGGGCGTTTAGGGCTTTGATGACGGGGGTAAGTTCTGCTTTTTCAAGACCGATTTGATTGGTACTCATAAATTTTCTCTCCTGGTGGGTTGTAAAAATGATAGCCTGTGCTAACAAATACCATAATAACAAAAAGGGCTTAAAATGTTAAGCAAATAATCATTATTTTTATAATTTGAATTTTAAATGAAAAATAAATTTTTTAAATAAAATTAATTATTAATTGTAATTGCATGATGTAAGTATTAAAGTATGACTGGTCATCTGCAATGATGGGATTTTGCAACCATGCTTGTTTGGCGGTGTGTTTTGAAGGTTGGAGCATTGTGTTAAAAAATTTGGGGAGTGCATTTGCATTCCCCAAATTTACCTTTATCGGATTAAATAATCTGATATTGGATTTGATTTTCATTAAGTCCCGCGCCAAGGTTGGCAAAGACAATGGCATTGACCACACCTGCACCGTCCGCATCATAGCTCAAATTGCCTGTCGTGCTGTCGTATTTGATAAAGTCGCCCACGCTGGTTTGTCCTGCCAATGCGGTGAAAATGGCATCATCAAGAACGATTTTGTCATTGACAATATCAAAGTCGGTGATGATATCCACCGAGCCATCAAGCAGGGTGCTAAATCTAAAATAATCCGCTCCATCACCACCCGTCAAGGTGTCACTGCCACGCCCACCATCTAGGGTATCATCGCCCGCTCCACCAATCAGCGTGTTGTTACCACTATTACCAATCAAGGTGTTATTTTCGCGATTACCTGTGGCATTAAGATTGGCATAGCCAAGCAAGGTGATATTTTCCAAATGCTCACCCAGCGTATAATCAATGTAACTATACACCGTATCCGTGCCTTCTCCTGCAAGCTCGGTAATGGTGTCGCCTGTGTTGTCAATGACATAGCTGTCATTGCCTTGACCGCCAATCAGCGTATCCGCCCCTTGACCGCCATCCAGATAATCATCGCCAAGTCCGCCATAAATGATATCATCGCCGTCATTACCAAAGATGTTGTTATTTGCATTGTTGCCTGTTAAGACATCGGCAAAGTTTGAGCCTTTTAAGTTTTCAATTTGTGTGCCATAGCCAATAAAGCCTTGTCCTTTGACATAGTCGGTGTGCGTGTACTTGCCTACGTTGCCTGACAAGGTATAGCCTGACAGGTCTTGGTTGGCAAAGTAGACGTTGTTGCCTTCTATGGTGGTTTTTTCTTTGATGACAAAGGTGTCTGATTTTTGGCTGGTGCGATAAATCCACGAACCTGGGGTTAGATTCACTGTTACGCCTTCTTGTTCATAAGAGGCATCAAAAGTATCCACACCGCTTGCATCCGCGATATAAATCGTACCGTCTTGGATAAGCGAAGCATAATTGCCAAAGCCATAAACATCATCGCCTACATTAACCGTCTTGGCGACACCAAAACGATAGTGCATATACATGACATCGTATAGGCTTAGGTCTTGAAATCCTAAGTTCCAATGATAATTTGGACTGTATGACATCACCGAAAATTCAGAGGTATAATCTTCAGGTGTGGCAAAACCATACTTGCTATAAACGCCATCGGTATGCTTGCCTGAAAAAGTGTGAAACAACTCGTGCATGGTCAAATAATGATGATAGTTGCCAGGATTTGGATTGTCGGAGAAGTTACCAGTATCAAAGACGACATTCCCTCCACCATAGGCAAACGCTCCGCTGGACGCAAATGCACCTATGGCATCGCCATAGATAAAGTTAATGCCAGCACCACCAACTTCTTGATAACTGCCAACTTCCACAAATTCAACGTTGGCAATGGCTGCATATTTGGCAAGGCTATTTTTGACAAAGGTTTTTAAGTTCTCTGAAAAATCTCGTGTAGAACCTTCTGCAACATAGCCACGCCCTTGATATTGCCAATCTGGGCTTGTGGTCTCTGCCTGTGTGGCAAAGTAGTATTTGATTTTAGCAGGTGTGCCATTTTCGCTAAATCCACCAAAAGGCGTGTGCGTATAACTTAAAAATCCGCCCCGAGTGTCAGATGCCACCGAGTCAATCATATAGGCAAAATTATAATCATCATCAGTATGCTTTATTTTGCGGTCAGCAGGGCTTGTGTGCGTATGTTTGCTGACAAAGTCGCCTGTGGATTGTATGGCGTTATTATAGATGACAACATCATTGACACGAATCGCTTTGCCTTCTAAGTCTTTGGTGGCAAGTGTGGCGGTAATGTTGCCTGTGTGTTTGGCAAGCGTTTCGCTGTCCACATTAACCACAAAGACATTGCCGTCTTGGACTTTGGTGGTGTAGTTTTGACCGCCAATGGTAACCGTAATGTCATCGCCTACTTGTGCCGAGCCTGATGCTATGCCTGTAATAGCGGTGGTTTTGGTAGGGGTGCTTAGGGTGGTTGTGCCATCTTGGGCTTTGGTATTGTCCTGCCATTCTACGCTGATTTTGCCAAGTTCGCTTTGGGCAACGCCGTCTCTTGCTCCGACTTGGCGAACGGTTTTGGCATTGCCTGCACCTGCCAAATAATACAATGTGCCAGAAGTAATAAATTCATAGCTGATGGCTTGACCGTTTAGGCTATCTGCTTCGCTTTTTGATAGGTCAATGTGGAATGACATGTCATCGCGGTTAAAGCCTGCGTTAAACGACTTATCGCCAATTTTTACCACAATCGCTTCTAGGCTGTCGCTGTTGTAGCCTTGGGCAAAAATGCTGTCATTTAGGGCAAGTTTGCCACTTAGGCGTACCGAGCCAAAGCCGTCCGCCACGCCATTATCGCTGGTATTATCGCCAATGTGGGTGATTTTAATGCTGGCCGACACATCATTTTGCACATCATAATTATGGGTATTGGATGCCAAAAATTCGCCATTATCAAGCACTTGGGCGGATAAAGTATAGCCTTGGTGTTTGGCAAGCAGTTGTCCATTGATTTGTGTTTTAAAAGTCAAATCCATGCCCACAGTAGTGGTAAAGGTTTGCTCGCCTACTTTAATTTGTACTGTTTGCCCTGCCTTAGCGTCCGCTCCCGTTACCTTGCCTGATACTTCAAGGAGGGTGGATTGTTCGCTGACATTAATCAGGTTGTCGCTGGTAATGGGGTCAAACTCTAGCTTAATGTCTTTGGCAGTAACATTATAAATTAGGCTGTCGTCATCAAAGCCTGTATTGCCAAGCTCATCTTGTGTGGTTAAAGTGGCGTTGATAGCTGTATTTGCCAAAATAACCGCTTTTGGCACGGCTTGGCTAAATTCACCATTTACCACATCAACATGATAAGTTTCGTTGCCAATGGTTAAGCTTACTTTATCGCTTGTCTGATATTCGCCTGTTACCGTGCCTGTAATGGTAAAGCTGTCGGCAATTTCATTAGGTGCAATGGCATTGTCGCCTGTGATGGCGTTTAGTTTGATTTCCACGCTTGGGGCATTGACATCTACTTTGTAAGTAGCAGGCGTGTTTGCTTGGGCTTGGTTATTGGTGTAGTCGGTGGCAAAAAGTTTGGCGGTTAGGTTGCCATTTGCGTCAATCAAAGCTTGGGTTGGCACATCAAGTGTCCAAGTACCGATGGTTTTTTGACCATTACCAGAGCTGGTTACCGTTTTTTGAGCAATAAAGGTTTGTTCACCAATGTCAATGGTTAACGGAGCATTGGCAAGGGCAACATCGCCATCAATCTCAAACAAGCCTGTCAAAGTGGTGGTTGGATTGGTATTTTGATAGGCAATGTTAATATTGTCAATTGGATTGACGGTCAAAACAGGTGTGCTAATGTCGGTGTCATTGATGCTGTATTTTAAAGTGGTGGTTTTTGTGCCTGCGTTATTGCCTGCGTTGTCATACAAATAGGCGGAAATATCAGCAACTTTATCGGTGTCGGCAAGTAGGTCAGCGGTTTTAATATTGATACTAAATGTGCCTGTTTGCCCTGTAACTGTAGTTGCATAAGCCTTGCCATTCACCGTTACGGTAATATCCATCGCATTTTCAATACCCTCTGCGGTCAGCGTATTTCTAATGGAATTAAAAGTACCTGTCATGGTTGTAAATTCTTGCCAAGTGTCGTTTTGGTCAATGACATTGTCATCAGAAACAAAAGTCGGCACAACATCGCCCCAGCGTGGCGAATAAGCGGCCGCTTTGTAGCTTTGGCTATCGCTGTACTCTTGCCCATTTGTCATCAAAATTGCCTTGACGGTATCATAAGAGCGGTGCAATTCTGCACCACTAATGCGATAAGTATAAATGCCATCAGCACCAAGGTTAGCATCGACCGTTTTGGCAAGCACGCCCGCCTTATAAAATTCCAATTTAACCGTAGAAGTTGCCACATCTGCCCGTTCAATCTTGCCTGTGATAGCAATGTTGGGATTGCTACTGCCATAATTAAACTCAGCTGCATTGACAATGTTGTCCCCTGCAATTGGATTTAGGGTAATGCTTGGGGCGGTAGGCAATGGCGGTATAACAGGTTGTTCAACCGTATAAGTTTGGGTATTGGTGTCTTGTCCTGTATTGCCTGCGGTATCAGTGCTTTTGATGGTGGCACTAATGCTATCGTATTTGGTCAGCTCATCGGTGGCAATATCAGCACTGAATGTGCCATCGTCATTGAGACGAGCTTCTACGGTTTTTTGGTTGTTGTTTGTGCAGGTGGAGCATAGGCAAATCAGCACAAACTTGTTGGTATCGGTTTTGACAAAATTGCCAATGCTACCTGTGATTGTGGTTGTGGGCTGATTTTGTTCGCTTAAATCAATGCGGTTGTCGCCTGTAATTGGATTGAGAGTGATTTTGGGTGTGGGGGCAACGGTATCCACTTCATAACTGTGGTCTTTTTCGCCTTTGGCGGTATTACCTGCGGTGTCAGTGGTAATGACGGTTGCCAAAATGCTGGTATGATTTTTTAGGGTAGAACCTGCCACCGTTAGGCTAAATTTGCCCCCTTGTACTGGCACATCTTGCGACACTCCGCCAATAATGACTTTGACAATATCGCCGTCTTTGGCATGTTCTACCGTGCCTGAAACCACTAGGTTTTCGTTACTTTCGGCAAGGTTGATGATGTTGTCATTGGTAAGATTGTCAAAGGTAATCACAGGTGTGTCAATTTGGGTATCGACATTATAACTGCCTGTGGCGTTGGTGCTGACGCTTGCCCCTGTGTGGTCTTTGGCGGTCAAAATGGCGGTCAAGGTCTGGCTACCTTCGGCAAAGGCTAAGGTTTCGCCCGAGACATCAAGCGTCCAAGTGTTGCCTGTCAAAGTCGCAGGGTGGTCTTGTCTGCCTATTTTGACAATGACTTGTTGCTCGCTGGTGGTCGGGTCAAAATTTACCGTCCCTGTCAAAGTAAAGCTCAACGCCTTATCGGCAATGTTAATCACCCCATCGTCAATGGCGTTGATGGTAATTGCAAGCGGAATGGTGGGCTCAGGCGTTGGCTCAGGCGTTGGCTCAGGCGTTGGCTCAGGCGTTGGCTCAGGCGTTGGCTCAGGCGTTGGCTCAGGCGTTGGCTCAGGCGTTGGCTCAGGCGTTGGCTCAGGCGTTGGCTCAGGCGTTGGCTCAGGCGTTGGCTCAGGCGTTGGCTCAGGCGTTGGCTCAGGCGTTGGCTCAGGCGTTGGCTCAGGCGTTGGCTCAGGCGTTGGCTCAGGCGTTGGCTCAGGCGTTGGCTCAGGCGTTGGCTCAGGCGTTGGAACGAAATGATTATCATTTATATTTTTAATAGGGTGGTCATTTGTGCTTTTGTCGTGGTGTAAAATGGTTGCTCCAAGTCCTGTGGCAAGAAGCCCAGCCAGCCAAGAAGAGTGCAAAACACCGCCTGCTGTCGTATTTGCTGTGGCAAGACTGGCATTTAAATCACTTAAGGCGGTGGGGTCAGTGATGGGCAAAGCATCTTGAAAATTTTCAAGATGCAAAGATGCATTAACATCCTCGGGCAAGTACACATAAATGTCATCGCCTACCACTTCCATCACAGGATTGTGTAAAACCTCTCCTTCTTCATTGATGATTTGATAAACAGTATTTTTCTTGGCTTTAAGTTTTAGGGGTTTTTTGCTATTTAAAGCATGAGTTTCGGTTGTTTGGTTTTGGATGACAATAAGCTGGTATTTGCTTGTTTTCATGGCGGTTGCTCTATTAATTTGAAATACTTTATTATAGCATGATTTTTAAATAATATAGATTAACCGTTTGCTGCAAACCTTCAAACCAATCGAACTGCGTTGGTTTGAAAATACGTAAATTTTGCTTAATTTATCGCCTAAACTTTGCTATAATAAAAGATTTAAATTTAACAGAGAGATAACTCATGGGCTTTAATTGTGGTATTGTTGGACTGCCAAATGTGGGCAAATCCACCCTTTTTAACGCACTGACCAAAGCAGGCATCGCTGCCGAAAACTTCCCCTTTTGTACCAAAGACCCCAACACAGGCATTGTGCCTGTGCCTGACCCACGCCTAAAACAACTTGCCGACATCGTAAAGCCTGAACGAGTGATTCCCACCAGTATGGAATTTGTGGACATTGCAGGGCTTGTGGCAGGGGCAAGCAAAGGCGAGGGTATGGGCAACCAATTTCTTGCCAATATCCGTGAGACGGACGCCATCGCCCATGTCGTGCGGTGCTTTGATGATGACAATGTCATTCATGTGGACGGTCGGGTCAATCCTTTGTCGGACATTGAAACAATTAACACCGAGCTTGCATTGGCGGACTTAGAAGCCGTCACCCGTGCCATCACCAATGTCGGCAAAAAAGCCAAAGGGGGCGACAAAGAAGCCAAAGCAATGCTAGATGTCTTTACCAAGATTGAGCCATTTTTGGCGGATGGCAAACCTGCTAGAATGGCAAATTTAGACGATGATGAGAAAAAACTCATCAAATCCTATGGACTTATCACCCTAAAACCTGTGATGTACATCGCCAATGTGAGTGAAGACGGCTTTGACAATAACCCCCATTTGGATGCGGTGCGTGAATTTGCCAAAAATGATAATGCCATTGTTGTGCCACTTTGCAACCAACTAGAATCGGAAATCGCCCAGCTTGACGAAGACGAAAAGGCAGAGTTTTTAGAAAGTTTGGGAATGGCAGAGGCAGGCTTGGATAGAGTTATCCGTGCAGGTTATGAGCTGTTAAAAATGCAAACCTACTTTACCGCAGGGGTCAAAGAAGTACGAGCGTGGACGGTGCCTGTTGGGGCGACCGCACCACAGGCGGCGGGCGTGATTCATACCGACTTTGAGCGTGGCTTTATCCGTGCCGAAGTGATTGCCTTTGATGATTTTATTGAATATCAAGGCGAAAAAGGGGCAAGCTCGGCAGGCAAATCTCGCCTAGAAGGCAAAACCTATGTGGTGCAGGACGGTGATGTGATGCATTTTAGGTTTAATGTATAAGTGTATAAGTGGGTTTAATGTCCAAATAGGTTAAAGTCATTAAAATGCCAAGCTTTGCCAACCTTGATGTCAGCTTAATTGTTTTGTTTATTTTGCTGGGCTTGGGCGTGTTTAGCCAAAATAATACGATTGTTTTGGCGACCGCTCTCTTAATCATCATCAAAGTCAGCCCTTTTGGTGCTGTACTTTTGCCCTATGTGGACAAATATGGGCTAAGTTTGGGCATTTTGATTTTGACCATTGGCGTGCTGACCCCGATTGCCAGTGGCAAATTGAGCAGTGAGACGATTTTGCAATCCTTTGTCAGTCCAAAATCGCTCATTGCCATTTTGGTGGGGCTGTTGGTTGCCTATCTGGGCGGTCGTGGCGTTAAGTTAATGACTGCTGAACCAAGCGTTATTGCAGGGCTACTCATTGGCACGGTACTGGGCGTGGCGTTTTTAAGAGGTGTGCCTGTCGGTCCGCTGATTGCGGCAGGGATTTTATCGCTGTTTTATTGGCAGAAATGAAGGTTTGTGTTTTTAATCAGGCGAGTTTATGAAAGCTCTCATTATTATTGCATTCTTTATGTTATTACCCAACACAAGTTTTGCCTATGAAAATCCCGACCAAAAAGCTACTTGTTATTTATTTAAAAACAATAAATTACAAAAGAAATCCGCCTGCCTTATGCAAACTGGTGGTGGTGCAGGTGGTATGTATGCTATTTTGACATTCAATAACAAAAAATATCATTTTGAAACCGAAACAATGACAGGAAATTATGAGATTACTTATTATCCCAATAATAATTTAAACAAGCCTACGTCAGTTGCACCTTACTACCGAGACCAAAAAACTCTCAAAATCTTAACTCAAAAAGAAAGCGAAAGTCGTGAAAATTTATTGGCTTGTCGTAAAACCAAAGATAGCACATTAGATTTTTGTTATCGTTCATATTAAAAGGGATTTTTATGAAAATTTTATTCCCCCTAATCGCCCTATTATTGCTTACTGCTTGCCCCAATAATCAAGGGCAGGCAAACTCTATTCAATCTGATAATACACAGCCCAAACAAGAAAGTACTGCCCCTTTAATAGAAGTTACACCCCAAGAAAATCAAACCAATCAAGAAACCAACCCATTAGAAGAAACAATCACAAGCGATATTTTTAATAATGGGTTTACGATTGATGATTATCCCTTATCCATTCAAAAAATATCCAAACAAGAATTTACCAAAGTATTGGACAAATCCCTAACAATAGAAAATTCAACCATTACCACAGGATTTGATGACATCAATCATGCCAAAGTAGCATTAAAAGGCGTGATAGAAGTTGATGAAAATGACTTAATTACTCAAATTAATGCAAAAAATGGCAATACTGTCAAACTTTTAGCGGATTTTGAATTTTACAATGCAGATGAAAATACTTTATCCATTATCATGGACGATGGTTATTCTGGTATTAGTCTAAATACAGGTAAATTTATTGGCACTTACAAGCTCAATTCTTTTACCTCCCCCAATAAACGATACCGTTTTTCTGGCACAGCGTATGAAGGTTGTGCCTATCCTTTTGTTGAAAAATATATTAACAATGAATGGACAGCCATTATTCGTTTAGATGATATTTTTAACCAAACCATTAGCAAACAGGATAATCAACTGGAGATTTGTGGTTATCAATTTGGGTTTTTTGAAAATAATCAAACCGCCTATATTAAAGTTACAAAAAATAAAGAAAACGATGACAGTGATTATTATAAAATTTATTTTAAATTTGATGAATTCACAAATTCATTCGATTTAACCACCATTCCCCAAAAGCCCTTACCCTTAGAAGTGGCGATTGACTTTGACAATTATGAACAATTCACTCATTTAAATAAAAACCAAGCCAAATTCTTTGCTGGACTTTATCCTACCGCCAAAGAGCTTGTGATTCTTGGTAAAGTGTCTTATAATCCCAACATCACAAGTTTAATAATGACATTTTCTAATACAGAAAATGAACACGAACTTATCACTCATCTTATCAATATTGATAAAAACGGCAATATCATTGATACACTTAATATTGCTTATGATGAAATTGCTGAAAGCTGGTCAAAAACTACTTCTGCATTACAAAAAGAACAAATCACAGTAACCGATTTTCACGATGGCGATCCCACCCAAGAAAATAGTTACAAAATAGATGATAAAGGTTATTTTTATTTGGTGGACAGTAAAGACTTTACCCAAACAAATCATGGTAATGATAATTAAACCAATTTCAATCATCAACCCAACCACTCAATAGGTGCTTTATGAAACTTCTATTCCCCTTAATCGCCCTATTATTGCTTACTGCTTGCCCCAATCATCAAGAGCCAGCAAATCCCATTCAATCTAACAATACACAACCCAAACAAAATACCGCCCCTTTAATAGAAGTTACACCCCAAGAAAATAAAGAAATCCAACAAGAAACCAATAAGCCAAAAGAAACAATGACAAGTGATATTTTTGATAATGGATTTACCATTGATGATTATCCTTTATTGATTGAAAAAATCAGCAAACAACAATACCAATCCGCCTTTGATAAACTTACCCAAAAACAAAAGCCAATACCCACCGCAATTAAAGATTTGGAACAAGCCAAAACTTTATTACAAGGCATTGTGGAATTTGACGAAAACACAGAAGCTGATGGCATTATAAAAAGCATTCATTTTAAAAATGGCGGCAGCATTCATCATCCCTACGCGTCTTTTATCGCCTATTACCCTGATGATAATATCTTGCTTGCCGAAGGCGGGCATTCTAGCGATATGAGTTTTAATCTTAATACGGGAAAAACAACAGAAGTCGTTGGCAATCCCAATTATGATGGATTATCATCGCCAAGTGGCAATTATAAAATGACCGCTTATTATGGTGGACAAGAATGCCACACCCATTTTATCCAAAAGAAAGTCAATGGCGAATGGATTAAAATCATAGAACTTAATGACATTTTTAATTATGTTTTAAAATTGGATTACCAAAATTCGTTATGTTTTTTGGACGATACATTTTTTGCTGACGATAATACCTTATATGCCATTCAATCTCAAGGTTATCCAACAAAAGTGATGGGTTATTATAAAATTACTTTAAAATCCGATACATCCTATCATCAAATGGACTTTTCTAATATTCCCAATCAATCCTTACCCTTAGAAGTGAATATCAGCTTTAATGATAACTTAAATAAAATAGATAGAAAAACTGCCAAATATTTTTCAGGCATCTACCCCAATGCAGAAGAAATTTATTTATTGGGTGTGGTAGATTATCAGCCTACCATAAAAAGTTTGATTATTGCCATTAAAGAAAATAGAGACATTCTCTCCACCAAACTCATCAATATAGACAACAAAGGTCATATCATTGATGTATTAGAAATTGCTTTAGATAGTGTGAGAGAGCATAATTGGACAGTAACTTCCCTATTAACAAAAGAACAAATCACAGTAACCGATTTTCACGATGGCGACCCCACCCAAGAAAATAGTTATAAAATAGATGATAAAGGCTATTTTTATTTGGTGGACAGTAAAGACTTTACCCAAACAAATCATAGCAATGACAATTAACCCAACCACTCAATAGGTGCTTTATGAAACTTTTATTTCCCTTCATCGCCCTTTTAACCTTAACCGCTTGTTCTATCAGCGTCATTCCCACCGATGTTAAAGTGGTTGGTATTTCTACCCCTGCCACCGAATTTTGTTTAAAACAAAAAGGTTTTGTCAATCCCACCACTGTAAATGGCAAACAAGTCAATATTTGTGAATTGCCAAACGGTCAAAAAGTGGAAGTGGGTGAGTTTTATAAAATAAGCGGTGGTTCAGAGCAATCGCACTACACCCCCTGACCAAACAACAACCAATCAAAATAAGACTTATTCTGCACACTCTTATTTTACGGCGTTTAACAGAAAGTTTGTTATTCTTAACCCCAATCAAGTTTAATGTAGTCAGGGTTAGTAATACTTTATGGTTTATTGGGGTATTTTAGTGTGTCAAAGGGTTTTGAAGGGGTCTTTTGATGGAATGACCATCAACCTTAAGTTTTTCCTTAAAAAACGTGTCATTTTTAGTGTAAACACCAAAGGCAGGCTCGTCCTAAGCCATACTTTCCATCTTTAACCCTTTTGGCGTAACCTCGCCCAAATGCTTAATAATGGTATCAATCGGTAAGTGATTGTTTTTTAAGCGTTTTGGGATAATTTGTGAGCCTTTTTGCCCTTGATGTTCAAACATGGCAAAAATAAACTCATCGGTCTCGTCCCATGAAGTTACCGCCGTCCAAGGGATAATCGCCTGTTGCATAGGCATGGCTTTCATGGTAAAGCCTTGTGCCGTATGTCCACGTTTTTTGCTTGCCGATTGGATTTGTTCTAGTTGCTCATTTGCCATTGGGACGCTCATCACCAAGCCTTGTGGTTGTACGCCCAATTTCATTTGGTTAAGCTCAGGCGGTAATTTAGTCTCATTGAGCTGTTTGTCAAATTCTCGTTTGGCATACCATTGCAATCCTTTTGTGCGGGCAATTAAATAGCCAATGCACAGTCCCAAAGTTAGCCAAAACAAAATCGTAGAATAGCCCGACACAAAAATAATGCCCAAAATGCTCGCCACCGCCAGCACGCCAAGCACAATCCATTCTTTGGTACGAATGGATTTTAGCCCAAAGGATTGACTGGATTTATTAAATAGGGCGAGCTGGGCGGATTTAAATTCGCTCTCTGTCATATTTAGAGCGACAGGCTGTATGGTGTAGGGATAAAGGGCTTTTTGCTTGCTCATTGTTTGTTCCTTGGAATAAAATGAGGTATTGTAGCACTATTATGGCAAATTTTCATTAAAAATCCTAATGGGAATTTGCCAAAAAATTTGTTATAATTGCTTTATTTTTAAAATCTCAAATTTTGGCAATTGGCGTATGCCTTTGCTCATGTTAGGACAAAAACAATGCTAGACCCAAAACTGCTCCGCTCTGACCTTGAAACCCTAAAAGCCCGTCTTGCCACTCGGGGTTATGAACTTGACATTGCTTTTTGGCAAGACCTTGAAAATAAAAGAAAATCTTTGCAGGTAGAAACCGAAAATCTGCAAGCCCAAAAAAATGACATTTCCAAGCAAATTGGTCAGATTGCAAGGGAATTAAAGAAGCTTAATGCCAATATAGATATTAAGCAGTTGATAGAATTTTTGGCGTACAAACATGGTGAACCACAAGCTAATGGCTACTTGATTAGTGATGACAAATGGATGAGTGATCGCATTCAGGAGACATTGGATGTGGGTGTGGAAGTTTGTGAGCTTATTCAGGAGAAAAAACTTAAAGAGCTTGCAAAAGAAGATTTGAATATTACAAATTTTTTGAGAAATAGAGAAGAAAAACTGCGTGAACTTCTTGCAATCATTGAAAGTGAGAGCCTAAAAATCCCCAACCTGCCAGACGACAGCGTCCCTGTGGGCGAAGACGAAAACGACAATGTGGAAATCCGCCGCTTTGGCGTGCCACGAGCGTTTGATTTTGAGATTAAAGACCATACCGATTTGGGCGAGGGTTTGGGACTCTTAGATTTTGAAATGGCAAGTAAACTCACAGGTTCACGGTTTAGTGTGTTAAAAGGACAGCTTGCCAAATTAAACCGTGCCTTGGTGCAATTTATGCTGGACACCCATACCAATAAAGGCTACACCGAAATGTATGTGCCTTATATGGTAAATGCCGAGAGCCTAAAAGGCACAGGACAACTCCCTAAATTTGAAGAAGATTTATTTCACGCTGACAATTATTATCTCATTCCAACATCAGAAGTTCCGCTAACCAACACCGTGCGTGATGTGATTGTTGAGCCAAGCGATTTGCCGATTAAATTGACCGCCCATACCCCGTGTTTTAGAAGCGAAGCGGGGAGTGCAGGGCGTGATACTCGGGGGCTTATTCGCCAACACCAATTTGAAAAAGTGGAAATGGTGCAAATTGTAAAAGCTGAAACTTCTATGCAAGCCTTAGAAGAAATGACCGCCCAAGCCGAAAGCATTTTACAAGCGTTAGAACTTCCCTACCGTGTGCTGACCCTTTGTACAGGCGATATGGGATTTAGTGCGACTAAGACTTATGACATTGAAGTCTGGCTACCGTCCCAAAATACTTATCGTGAGATTTCTAGCTGTTCTAACTGTGGCGACTTTCAAGCCCGCCGTATGCTTGCCCGCACCAAAGTGGACAAAAAGACCGAGCTTGTGCATACCCTAAACGGCTCTGGCTTGGCGGTGGGGCGGACTTTGCTTGCCATTATGGAAAATTACCAAAATGCCGATGGCACCATTACTGTACCAAAAGTGTTGGTGGGTTATATGGGTGGCTTGGAAGTGATTGGGTAGGATAAAATGTCAGATAGTGATGTTGATGATTTTGAACCTGAACCAGAACACTCATTGGCGTTTAGAATTTTTCGGGCGATTTTATTGGTGTTTTGCGTGCCTTTTGGATTTTTAATGGGCATTATGACTATTAAATATGTATTTTTTCAAACGCACGCCGTAGTAGCAAGCATATTTCTATTTTTGTGCGTGCTTAGTTGGTTTATCGCCAAAAAAGTTTATTAATAAGTATTATATAGCCGTAGGTGTGCAATATGCACCTACATTAATCTCTTAATACATAAGGAGATAATATGCAAACTTATCAAGCCATTTATCGTACGCCTGTTAATCAAATTGCCGTGCCAGAGCAATTTAGAATGGGCAATTTTGAAGTGGTATTTAAAGAAATTCCTGCGGATAATCCAGCAAAAAAAGCCAAAAATATGCCCAATCCTTTGTTAAAGGGAATTGGGATAAGGCACGATGATTTAATTGCTCCAACTACAGATAGCCAAGATTGGGAATTGGATTGAATGGTATTATTAGATACACATATTTGGTATCGTTGGCAATATGACGATTTACCAAAAAGAATATTAGACCCAATTCAAAATGCTGATAGGATTTTTGTGAGTGCAACTTCGTGTTGGGAAATTGCTCAACTTGTTAAACGAAAACGCTTAGAATTACCAATGTCTGCTGAGCAATGGGTATCTTTGGCAAGCGTTGGTATTGAGATTTTACCCATTAATAAAGAAATTGCAATGCTTACCGAAAGGCTGGGCAATCACCACAAAGACCCAGCCGACCGTTTTATTATTGCTACCAGCGTGTTTTATCAAATACCGATGATTAGCTTGGATATGATATTTCCAAAATATGATGAACTAAAATCCCTATTAATTCATTAAAGGATAATGATTTGCAAACAGATGAAAAAATCGCCAAAAAAATCAGTAAGTTTTTAAGCCTTATTTTACGGCATAAACCCGAGATTGTAAAAGTTACTTTGGATAAGCAAGGTTTTACCAACATTGATGTTTTATTAAATCACATTAACAAATTTGGCAATTTACCTTTTTTAATTACTCGTGAAGCCATTGATGAAGTGGTGGCAAATAACGATAAAAAACGCTTTGAATTCTCAGCTGATGGCACACAAATCAGAGCAGTGCAGGGGCATTCTACACCAATGGTGGATAGGGATTATCCCATCAAAACGCCACCAAACCCTTTATATCACGGTACGGCTCGGCAATTTTTGCCAAACATTGCCAAAGAGGGCTTGATTGGCAAAACTCGCCATTTGGTGCATTTGTCTGAAAGCCTAGAAACCGCCAAAAAAGTTGGTGCAAGGCACGGCAAAGTTCGCTTATTAAAGATTGATACTGAGAAAATGTTAAAAGATGGTTTTGTTTTTTATCAAGCCGAGAATGGCGTATGGCTGACCAAAACCGTGCCAAGTCAGTATTTAACCACTTTTGATGGACAAACGCTTGATGCTTTGCTTGATGATAAATTCAAAAACTGACTGTATTAACTTTTTATTTTATTTCAACCTTTTTATTCACTTTGAGACCTTTTTATGACCAGTTTACCCACCTTTAACCCACCATTAAATGAACGCTATACCGCCAATGCCATTCGTGTTTTGGCGATGGATGCTGTACAAAAAGCCAACTCTGGACACCCTGGTGCACCAAGCTGGCACTGACATTACAAATGAGTGCACGTACTGGCAAATCGGCACTAAATGCGATGACTTGTCCGACATTTCGCTGATGATACGCATTGCCGATGTACATTTGTGTTTGACCTTGTAGCACAATGGAGATGCCACAACCTTTAATGGAGCCGTCATATTCAACATAAGGGCGGTCGCTGTGAAATAAATACAGATTGTCAATGTGGGTAACACGCCGTTCGTTGGGGGTGATGATGGTTAAAAGATTGTCAATCAGCGAGCGTGGAAAATAAGCATTGGCATCAAGCATCACAAAATCAATTCAAGGTTATTAAGATAATCAAAGTTATTGGGGCAAGCAAAAAGGCTTTATCATAAAGAATTCTTATTTTTTTGCAAGATAAAGGAAGGCGGATTGACCCAAAAACTTAAAAGTTTGTAGAATTGGGCAATAAATTTGGATAATTGACAAGGGATATTTGTCCCAAAAAGTTATTTGTTTGTGTTATAATAAGATTTGTATTTTTTAAATTTGCCTGATTTGTTTTAGTTGTTAATAAAATAGGATTGTTTATGAAACACAAAGCCCTTGCCTTAGCGGTGGCGACCACCAGCGTGGTGTTACTGTCAGCGTGCCAAGCCCTTGCCAAAGACGCCAAAGATAGCCCAAAAACCATCCAACTGCCCAATGACCCAAACGCCTTGCCAGATGGGGCAAATTCTGACCCCATTAAACTTGGCATTATGCAGGGCTTCCCACCGCCAAATGATAAAATCGTTACCCTTGCCAACGCCCAATCCTTTCCTTACATTCGCTGGGCGTTTAGTAATGTGCGGTCTTTGACCACCACCAAAGTTGTGCCAGCATCACAAGGCGAGCGTTATCAGTTTGAGTATGACCTTGATAATGCCATCGCCAACATCAAATTTGTTCCCAAGTTTGTCCCCAAAAGTGAGCAAGTGCCGATGAGCGTTGAAGATGCCTTTGTGCGTAAAGTCTATGGCGATGGCATCATCGTGCTACACAAGGGCAAAATCGTCTTTGAAAAGTATTATAACAGTGCCTTAAAGCCAACAGGCACGCACCTTTTGATGTCAGTTACCAAAAGCTACACTGGCACGCTTGCCGCCCAGCTCATCTATGAAGGCGTGATTGACGACAAAAAACCAGTGACCGACTATGTGCCAGAGCTTAAAAATTCGGCGTGGGGCGATGCCACCGTCCGCCAAGTCCTAGATATGACCGCATCGCTACAATACAGCGAGGACTATGCCGACCCCAACGCACACATTGTCGCCTTTGGTAAGGCGGTAACGCCCAGTATGCAGGGCAAAGACTACACAGGTCCCAAAAATACCTATGAGTTTTTGCAAACCGTCAAAAAAGACAATCACCCCCACGACACCAAGCACGAATATAAAACCGTCAATACCGATGTGATGGCGTGGATTATCGCCCGTGCCACAGGCAAAGGTGTGGACGAGCTGTTTTCGGAGCGTTTTTTGGTGCCGATGGGTGCAAGCGTGGACGGCTATATGCAGACCGATGGGGCGGGCATTCCTTTTGCAGGGGGTGGTATGAGCCTAAACTTAAAAGATATGGCGATGTTTGGCGAGATGATGCGTAACAACGGACGCTTTAACGGCAAACAAATCATCGCCCCACAAGTGGTGGCAGATACGATGCGTGGGGGCGACCGTGAGAAGTTTGCCAAAAGTGGCGACTACCCCAACCTAGATGGGTGGAGCTATCGCAATATGTGGTGGGTGTCGCATAATGCCAATGGTGCGTATATGGCACGGGGCATTCACGGGCAGGCGATTTATATTGACCCTACCGCTCAGATGGTCATCGTTCGTTTTGCGTCCAACCCTGTGGCAAGTAATGCCCATAATGACCCGTGGTCGCTCCCTGCTTATCAAGCGGTGGCGGATTATTTGATGAAAAAATAATCAATGACATCTTTGGCGTGTTTGCTAAGTGATGTTTGAATTTTAAACCGCAAAGAGTTTGGTATTAAACAACTCTTTGCACCCTTTTTAAATTGGAGAAATGTGATGTCTATTGATGGCGTTATCGGTAAAACCAAAGAAGTTGCTGGCAAAGTCTTAGATGATAAAGAATTGCAAGCCGAAGGCATTGTACAGTAAGGCGTGGATAAGGTTAAACAAGAAACCAGCGAGATGGCAGATACTCTCAAAGACGGTGCCCAAAGTTTGCTTGGTGGTGCTATGGATAAAGCCAAAGGGTTTTATGAAGACGCCAAAGAAAAAGTCGCCGATGTGGTGATTGATGCCAAGCAAAAACTTGATGATAAGCACTAAGACTAAAATACTTTTTTTAAAGCTGAATTAAAGCCTAAACAAACTTAGATGGGTATTGTCAAAGTGTGTGTTTGATAATAGTGGCTTGATTATTTGAGGAGTTAATATGAGTTCTTGGATAGGGTGGCTCATTGCAGGCGTGATTTCACTGATTGGTGGGGTGTTTACCCTGTTTAATCCCATTTTTGCATCACAGCTTTTGATGATTGCCACCGGTGTGATGTTTGTGATAAGCGGTCTTTTGACTTTACTGTCCGCCCTAAAAAACCCCAAAGATGGTACTCAGCTAATGGGACTGATTGTCGGACTGGTGGTGGCGATTTTGGGTTTGTTTTTGATGTACAATCCTTTGGCAAGTGTGGTTTCGCTCGCTGTCATCATTGCGATATTGCTGATTGCCACAGGCATTGGGCGTATCGTGTGGGGCATTAAAAGTCAAGGGCAGACTCGCTTTGTACTCATCATCGCAGGCGTGCTGTCTTTGCTTTTAAGCGTGATGATTTTTGCAGATTTTCCTGTATCGGCAGTGTCGGTACTGGGGATTTTTGTGGGGGTGGAGTTTATTGTCAATGGGGTGAGTTTGATTGTCATTGCATTATTAAGCAAAAAAATTGGCAACGCTCTAAATCCAAGCAAAAGATAATCCATCGCTTATCATAAAAACAGGTCAGATGACCTGTTTTTTTATTTAAGGTTATTTGTCTTTAAGGGTTTAATATTAAAATGGGTAGGTTTGTTATGGGTGATATATCAAAAAAATTTAAAATGACTACAAATTTATTTTAGGTGGTAAGGGAGAATTGTAATTTTCCTTAAAATCCATAGTGTATTTTAATTTTATTGGGCATAAGATAGGATTGGATAGATATTTTGTTATTTATAAATTAAAAAAAATATCTGCTTATTGATACTCTAAATAGCCTTAAAATAAGTATAGATTTGTAGGGCTTATAATGATAATTTTGTCATAAGATTTTTAAAATTTATGTGAGTTTTTTAGTCAAAAAAGTATTTTATGATTATTTATCAAAAAATATAATGACGATTAAAAATGGCATTTTTATGATTTATCAGTGGGTGTTCAGTCAAAATGTTTATTTAATCGGTCGTAAGCTACCGCCAAAAGATAACTTGTGCCATAAACATTAGCCCGTATCACAGCTTTAAAATAAACCCACTTGTGTCATCATCAAATCGCCAATGGCTTTGATTGATACCGCCAAATATAAAATGATGTCAAGGCGTGCAGAGTGTGATAAAATAATGCTTTTTTAAATCGCTTGTTAGAGCCACGAGTAAGACTTATGACCACTTTACCCACCTTTAATCCCCCCCTAAATGAGCGACACAACGCCAACGCCATTCGTATCCTTGCCATGGATGCTGTCCAAAAAGCCAACTCAGGACACCCTGGGGCTCCCATGGGCATGGCAGACATTGCCGAAGTTGTGTGGCGTGAATTTTTAAATCACAACCCCAAAAACGCCAAATGGGCAAACCGAGACCGCTTTGTATTGTCAAACGGACATGGCTCTATGCTATTGTACGCCTTGCTACATTTGTCGGGTTATGATTTGACCATTGACGACATCAAAAATTTTCGCCAACTCCACGCCAAAACCGCAGGACACCCCGAACACGGCTATGCCGACGGCATTGAGACGACCACAGGACCTTTGGGGCAGGGCATTGCCAATGCGGTGGGCTTTGCCTTGGCCGAAAAAACCTTGGCAGGACAATTTAACAAGCCTGACAACGCCATCATCGACCACTATACCTACTGCTTTTTGGGGGACGGTTGTCTTATGGAAGGCGTGTCGCACGAAGCCTGTTCGCTCGCTGGCACGTTAGGACTGGGCAAGCTCATCGCCTATTATGATGACAACGGCATTTCTATTGATGGTGAGGTGGAGGGTTGGTTCTCTGACGACACCGCCAAACGCTTTGAAAGCTATAACTGGCAGGTACTGCGTGTGGACGGACACGATGCCGATGCTATTCGTGAAGCAACCCTGCAAGCCAAAGCCGAAACCAACAAACCCACGCTTATCATTTGCAAAACCATCATCGGTCTGGGTAGTCCCAACAAACAAGGCAAAGAAGACTGCCACGGAGCTCCATTGGGCAATGATGAAATCGCTTTGACTCGTGCCGAATTGGGTTGGGCAAATAGCAATCCATTTGAAATTGCCGATGACATTTATCAGGCGTGGAATGCGTGCGACAAGGGCGAGAAGTTAGAAAACGACTGGAATACCCAATTTGCCGAGTATCAAGCCAAATATCCAAGTGAGGCGAGCGAGCTACAACGCAGACTATCAGGTGAATTGCCAAGCAATTTTAATGCCAAAGCGGACGAGTTTATCAAAGCCTGCCAAGCCAAAGGCGACACCATCGCCACTCGCAAGGCAAGCCAAAATACCATCGGTGCGTTTGCCCCATTATTGCCCGAGATTTTGGGTGGTTCGGCAGACTTGGCAGGGTCAAACTTGACCTTGTGGAGCGGTGCCAAGGGAGTGCAAGACCACGCTGACGGCAACTATGTCCACTATGGCGTGCGTGAATTTGGCATGACCGCCATCGCCAACGGGGTGGCGTTACATGGCGGATTTATCCCTTATACTGCCACGTTTTTGATGTTTATGGAGTACGCTCGTAATGCGGTGCGTATGTCGGCACTCATGAAACAGCGTGTCATCAATGTCTATACCCATGACAGCATTGGGCTTGGCGAAGACGGCCCGACTCATCAGCCTGTGGAGCAGATTGCAAGCCTACGCCAAACGCCAAACCATTTCACTTGGAGACCGTGCGACACGGTGGAGGCGGCGGTTGCATGGAAAGTTGCCCTACAAACCGCCAATGCCCCAACGTCCCTTATCCTATCTCGCCAAAACCTTACTCATCAAGACCGCACGGACGAGCAGGTTGCCTTGATTGAAAAAGGGGCGTATGTCCTTGCCAAAGAACAAGGCGACTTACAAGCCATCATCATCGCCACAGGGTCGGAAGTGGACTTGGCAATGCAAGCTCATAAAGCATTAACCGAGCAGGGCGTGGGCGTGCGTGTGGTGTCTATGCCATGTGCCGAAATCTTTGTCAAGCAAGACCGTGAATACATCGAGAGCGTGCTACCTAGTGATATTCGCAGTCGTGTGGCGGTGGAAGCAGGCATTACCGATTATTGGTATAAATTTGTCGGGCTTGACGGCAAAGTCATCGGCATGACAACCTTTGGTGAATCCGCCCCTGCCAAAGATTTATTTAAACATTTTGGCATTACCACTGATAAAGTCGTGGAAGCGGTGAAATCGTTGATTTGATTTGACTGTTTGATGTTTTACGATAAAACCAATTGGCATTGTGCTGATTGGTTTTTAATTTTTTTGGCGGTGGTTTAACTGCCATGCTTTTTAGACTACCGCCAAAACATGATTAAAAGCAAACCGAAGTCCGCTTGTGATTATTTAAGGTATTTAACGATTCTGGGTGCTTTATCATAATATACACCCAATCCCACGCCTAATGGTCCATGATTGGCGAGAGAAACGGTGGAAACAGGTATGACAGGAATGTTGAATCTATAATTATTAGCCAATAATTCATGAAGCTCTTCGGTGAAAAATCCCATGGTTGTGTCTGCAATATAGATGAATGACTCTTTATTGTTTATATGACGAATGGCGGTTTCTGCAATGTAATTGATACTGCGTTCAATTTTGCGTATTTTTTCACGAGGGATAACACGCCCCGATTCATCTACCCACATGACAGGTTTGATGTCAAATAGATTGGCGATAAAGCCAGCAGGAGCGGAGAGTTTTTTGTTACGGATGATAAAGTTTAGGTCAGATAAGGTAAACATAAACAGGCTGTTTTTGCGTAATTCATCTAAGCGATTGACAATGTCAAGCATGGATTTGCCTTCTTGCATCATCAAGTCCGCCTCAAATGCCAATGCCCCCTCGTCAATATTTAGGGTTTTGGTGTCGTACACATAGATGTTCATTTTGCCAACAAATTTAGTTTTTAGTGTATTAAAAATTTCATGGCTTTTACTAATGGCGGATGAGATGGTGCAAACCAATACCTCTTCATAGCCTTCAGCGTACAATTCGTTAAATAAGGCATTAATCTCATCGGCGGTGGGTGGACTGGTTTTGACGGACAGATTGGGGTTGTCGTAGAGCATTTGACTTAGGCGTGCGGTGTCAATGTCTCTGATATCAAGATGGTCTGTGCCATCAATAATAACGTGAAAAGGCACTAAACGCACGGTATGAGGCGTGTTGATGTAGTTTAAGCTAGAAGAAGATGTGCTAAGAACAATGCGTTTCATGAAAACCTGCTAAATAAAAATCACACAGGGTGTGATGGCAAAATAAGATGAGCAAAGATTTTATATTAAATAGGTGGGCAAATTTATGATGTTTAAATGATTGGAGTAAAATTCGAACAAAGAACTAAAAAAGCAACGATGCTATTTAATATAAACAATTTGGGTCATTTTAAATAAAATCCATCCAAAAGTAAATGTTTTTATCAAGTGTTTTTTGGTAATAATTGTTTTGGTAAAGGTTAATTTATTTAATCTCTCAATGGGGGTATGCCTTGCTATTTTCTAATGAATGGGTAGGGTAAACACCCCTGCATAAACCTGCCCAACTTTGACGGATTTGTATAGATTGGCAGAAAAAGGGGTGAGGATGTCATCTAGGGCGGTATCACTCTCAATGTAGCACAACGTGTCAGCGTGGTAGAGTCCATGCTCTATAATACTACTGATGATGTCATGCCAAATATCAAGGGCATAAGGCGGGTCAATAAAGATGATATCAAAAGGCGTGCCGAGCGTGGGTAGGGCGGTTTGGGCGGTGCCATTGATGATGGATAACTGGCTGTGGGTGAGTTTTAGGATGTCGGCATTGTGTTTGATGGTGCGTGCTTGGGTGGGGTTTGGTTCTATCATGACGACATGAGATGCCCCCCGTGATAATGCTTCAAAGCCTAGCACGCCCGAGCCTGCACAGACGTCTAGCACTTTGGCGTCATGAATGTCTGCCATGAGCCAGTTAAAGAGTGTCTCACGCAAACGGTCAGGGGTGGGTCTTAATCCATCAGCGTCTACAAAGCTGATACTACGGCGTTTAAACTGTCCGCCGATGATACGAACTTGATTGGTGGTTTTGTAATGAGACTTGGTTGGTTTTTTCATGGCTGATGAGCTTGTCTGTTTTTTTCTGTCTTTTTGTGTTCTTCTTCGGCTTTTACTCTGGCTTTTTCGGCTTCCGCCTTGGCGATTTTGGCTTTGATGGCCTCACGCTTGGCGGCACGGATTTTTACCAGTTCTTCATCACTGGGCGGTGTGATGGGATTGGTCTCACGTTGGAGAATCCAGTAATCAAACAAGGCTCGCCCGATGGGGGCTGCCACTTTACCACCGCCACCACCGTTCTCGACGATGACTGCGATGGCGATTTGGGGGTCATCCACGGGGGCAAAACCTGAGAACCATGCATGGTCCCAGTGACGGGAGCTGATGGCGGCTTTGTTATAGCTTTTGCCTTGGGCGATGGATTTGACCTGTGCTGTACCTGTTTTGCCCGCCATGCGATAACGGGTGGTGTAGATGCTCTTTGCTGTACCCCGTTTGACAGTGTCTTCCATGGCGGCATGCATTCTGTCCCAGTCGGCTTCGGTGCCATTAAAGGGGATGACCCCGTCAGGTTTGTCAATGATGGTCACGGGAGCCTGCCCTTCGGAGCGTTTGAGCAGGTGGGGTGTGAGGTGTTTGCCCTTGATGGCGGTCATGGCGGTGGCATTGGCGACTTGTAGGGGGCTTGCCAAAAATGCTCCTTGTCCGATAGAGACAGAGATGGTCTCGCCTGGTAGCCATTCTTTGCCGTAGGTGTCCATTTTCCATTTGGGCGATGGCATGATGCCCCCTTTTTCGTTGGGTAGGTCAATGCCTGTTTTTTTGCCAAAACCAAAACTACTCATCCAATCATGAAGCTTGTCAATGCCCATGCGGTGAGCGTTTTTATAATAATAGGTATCCACGCTCATGATGATGGATTTGCTCATATTGACCGTGCCGTGCCCACCTTTTTTCCAGTCACGAAAACGGTGACTGTCCCCCGGTAAGCTAAAATAACCAGGGTCAAAAATGGTGTCATTCCAACCCATGATGCCATAATGCAAAAAACCCATGCTTTCAAAGGGTTTGATGGTGGAAGCAGGCGGGTAGAGTCCTTGTAAGGCACGGTTATATAAAGGCTGGTCAATGTCATCTCGAAGCATGCCATACTCTTTGCTGGATATGCCAGAGACAAAGGGGTTGGGGTCGTAGCTGGGGTTTGAGACAAAGGCAAGGACGTCGCCATTTTTGGGGTCAAGTGCCACAATCGCCCCACGTCGTCCTGCCAGTTGTTTTTGGGCAGCCATTTGCAGTCCATAATCTAGGCTTAGATACAAATCGTTGCCCGCCACAGGGGGTTTGGTGTCTAGCTGTCGTAGAATCTCGCCGTGAGCATTGGTCTCTACCGACTGAGAGCCTGGTTTGCCAAGCAGGACTTCTTCGTACTGGGCCTCGATGCCGATTTTGCCAATCAGGTCGGTGCCAGCGTACAGGGCTTTTTTGTGATCGTCTTCGGCGATTTTTTTGGCTTCTTTGTCGTTGATACGCCCGACATAACCGATGACATGGGCGAATAGCTCGTCATGAGGATAGACACGGGTGAGCTTGGTCTGAATGCTCACCCCTCGAAAAAAGGGCTTTCGCTCGCTAAACTGAGCAATCTGTTCTTCGGTCAAATCCATCTTGATGGTAATGGGGTTGTTTTTGGATTTGTCTATCCTTGCCAAGATGTCCGTAATCTCTTCATCGGTCAGACCAAAGATGGGGGTAAGTAGTTTTAGGGTGTAAGCAGGGTCTTCAATCTCATCGGGACTGATGACCGCAGAAAAAACCGGTACGTTATCGGCAAGCAACACACCGTTGCGGTCATAGATGTAGCCTCGTGATGGCGGGTCGGAGATGAGTTTGATGCGGTTGTTCTCAGCGTTGGTTTGGTATTTATCGTACTGATGAACCTGTAAAAATCCATAACGAGCAAACAGCCCAATCATGCCAATAAGCACAAATAACGACGCCACAATCACTCGGCGTACAAAGACACGAGTGCTGATGTCAGAATCGTTAGGACGTGATGAGGTCATGACTGTTATAAAAGAATAGCAAAAAACCCCTAATTATAACATATTTTCAAAGGTGTATTCAATTTTATGATTTATCATTAGGGTAATCGCACCATATTTAATTTTTTGGCAACTAAAATGATGGTTTAAACAAATTGGTAATTTTTAGATGCAAAATTATTTAAAAGCTCGCCAAGCCAATTAAAATTTGAATAATTTATTAAAAATATATTTAGATAAAATTAACTATAAATACTAAATTTGCTTGATTTTTAATCAATTTATGTAAAAATTTTTTTTAGTGTGATTGCTCTGCATGATGCTAGATAAGCCATTGCAATTTTTGATAAATTGGTTATAATATACCAATTTTATTGGGAGATACATGATGACTAGAAAATTACTTGTTGTCAGTCTTATTGCCACGCTTACTCTGACCGCTTGCCAAAAAGCCGAAGAAACCCCTGCCGAACCAAAAGCAGAAACCACTACCCAGCAAACCGCCACACATGACCATGCTCATGGTGAGCATGACCACGAACACAAAGATGGCGAACACGCTCACGACCACAGCCACGACCATGCTCATGGCGAGCATGGACATCATCACCATCACCATGCCGATGGCGACAAATACCAATGTGGCGACAAAACCGCCCACATCGCCGTCCACAACCACGAAGGTGAAATCGAAGCTCACCTAACCACCGATGACATCACTTATGACCTAGCCCAAGACGTGCAAACCAAAGGACGCTTTACTTCTGATGACAGTATTGTTGGCGACGACAAGGGCATGGCATTGACCATTGACGGCGATAAAGCCAAAATCACCACGCTAGATGATACCGTCATTGTCGAATGCACCAAGGCAAGCTAAAACCGTTAAGGTGTTTAAAACAAAAGACCTGAGTTACATCAGGTCTTTTTTGTGGCTATTTATCAGACATATAAATCAGACATCAATCCATGACAGACGAGAACAAACACGCTTAAACCTACAACTGATAATACCGCTCCAAGGCAGGGACGATTTGCTTTTTACGGCTGACCACGCCTGCCAAGGTAAAGACCTTATCATCACAGTTCACCCCGAATGCCTTGGAGATAATCACATTTTGGGCAGGGTCATGGGCGAGTGCATAGCCCATTTGCTCCTTGATGTCCACCACCGCAATCATCAGATAATCCACGCCTTTTTCTGCCTGAATGAGTTTGGCGGTGGCTGTTAGCTCATCGATTCTGGCAAATATCTGACTGGGGGCAACCGTCTCAATCCCTGCAATGCCCCACCTCGTCGCCCCAAACTCATAGCTTTTATAATCCATCAGCAAAATATCACGGGCGGACAGATGATTGACCTCACTTTTGGCAGAAAACATCTCATCTGCCAGCCCGCCCTTATCCGCCACGCTCATCTGACACAGCTCACAGAGCTTTTGCACCACGAGACGGTCATCATCGGTCGTCGTGGGACTGCTAAGATTTAGCGTATCCGAGATGATGGCACAGAGCATGAGCCACGCCATGCTTTCCGTGATGTCCACGCCCTTTTGGGTAAACATCTCATACAAAATGGTGCAAGTACAGCCCACAGGATGGATACGCACATAAGCAGGGGTGGGCGTGGTCAGTCCGAGCTTATGATGGTCGATGACGTAGCGGATATCAAACTCCGTCAAGCCCTTGATGGACTGGGCAGGTTCGTTATGGTCGGTCAATGCCACTTTATCGCCCTGTCCCACAATGTCGGTCGGGCGATTCGGGTCTAGATACGGCAGGAGCTTGGCGGGCAACTCATCATTAGGATAATGCTCAAACCAACGGGCAAGCACAAATGCCGTTTCAAGGTTCGGCTCGCCCAGACGGTATGCCTGTGCTGATACGCCTTGGGTATTTAGCCAATGGGCAAACGCAAATGCCGAGACAAAAGCGTCCGTGTCGGGGGATGTATGTCCAAAAACGTGGTGCATGGGGTTTCTTAATGGTGCTTGATAAAGATGTTTAAAAAGACGCTCAAAGAATACATCTAACAAATTTGATACTTATCACAGGTTTGTAGAGACTGGCTCTGCACGTCTTTTAATGCTATCAGTTTTATAAGCGTGTACAGCACGCCCCTACACCCAAACATCATTGCATTTGTAGCAGTTTTAAAGTTTCTTGGGTATATTAAAAACCAACAAAACCTTCTTTTTTTAATCATCTTATTTCTGTGGCGTTTTGGTAAACTTACTAAGCTCATAGCCGTTTTGCTTGGCAATGCCCAGATACCGCTCATAAGTGGCATCGTCCAGCGTGGGCGTGCGAGACAGTACCCACAGATATTTATGGTTGGGCGTACCGACTAGGGCGGATGTGTAGCGTCCGCTTGTGTCTTGGTCGCTTGCCAGCACCCAATAATTGGCTTTGCCGATGGGTAATTTTTTTAGAAAACTGGGCAAAAAGCTCACTCGCAGTTTGGCATTAGTCTCATCAGTGGCGTACGCTTCGCCATTGACCGATGTCATGCCGTCTTTGGTGGCACAGGCGTTTAGGACGTTGATTTTGCCGTTGTCTTTTAGGCTGTATGTGGCGGTGACGTTATGGGTGCATTTGTCCTGAAATGACATGGGCAAGCGTCCGATTTCATACCATTTACCCAGATAGTCATCAAGGCGAATTTGGCTGACGGTTGTCGGTGCCGTGCCGTTTGTGGACGTGGGCGTGGCAGTACAAGCACTCAGGGCGGACAAGGCGATGACACCAACAAGCAAGGATTTGGCAGGTTTGACGTAAGACATAATTTTTCCTTTAATGGTTTAGTAGATGATGTTTATCAAATTATTGTAGCACACTCCTGCTTTTTATTTGTTGTTTGTTTTGTTGTGATTTGTTCGCTACTTTTCACCCATCATCATTTTAACCCATCGTAAAGCCGTGAAACATCGCCAAGAACAAATCTCATTTAAAATCAAAACAATTGTTTTGCATCCAAAAACATCATCACAACCTTCTGATTTTTATTATATTTTTAAAAATTTCCTACCATCTCTCCATCTTTTCCCTACTTTTCCCCAAAATCTGTGGATAAGCCTGTGGATAACTTTAAAATTTAGGGCGTTACGCCATGATTAATCGGCAACGGCAGTTGATTGGATAAAATTTATACAGTTTTTTATCAAATTTTTTCTATTTAAAATCAATAACTTACATCATAAATTTTTGCCAAATCTTTCAATATGACAATCATGTTTCACGCTCATGACATGATGACCACCCTGTGGATAAAATAAGAACGGCAAACATGATATTTACCGTTTTTAAATATTTATCCAAGGCAACGGCTAGGCAAATATTTAAAGGATTGATTTTGGCAAAATAGACAAAACTGTGGTAGAATTAGCCGTTTTATTTTTATCCTTTTGTTTTTTTGTTAAATTTTGATTTTGTCAATTAGCCAATCGCCTAGCCCATTGCCAAACCCCCAACAAGTGATGATTTATGTTCAATTCCATCTGGCAAGCCCTAGCTGAACACCCCGAATTTATCGCCATGCTTACCATTCCGCCCGTTACGGCTTTTGTAACGTGGGCTCATGTGTGGATGGCGTTAGAGATGTTATTTCACCCCATTAAGTTTTGGGGTATTCGTGTGCGTGGTATGCCGTGGGGCTTGCAGGGTTTAGGCTGGCAAGGCATTGTCCCTGCCAAAGCAGGCAAAATCTCAGGGGTCATCGTTGACCAAACGTTATCCAAACTTGGTAACATCGATGAGTTTTTGCAGGCGATGGAGCCTGAGGAGATGGCACAGTTCATCACCGAGACGGTGGATAAGAATTTAGAGAGTCTCATTGATGAGATTATGCTCGAACGCTACTACGCTCTGTGGACGCACACGCCCTATGCCATCAGACGGCGGATTTATGCTCATGCTCACAGTGAGATGCCAGCGGTGATGAAGTCCTTAGTCATTGACCTGACCGCCAATGTCGAGGAGCTGGTGGACATGCGGGCGATGATTGTTAAACGCATGGAGAGCGACCGTAAACTCATGGTAGACATGTTTTTGCGAGTGGGTAAAAAAGAGATTAACTTCATCTGGAAAATCAGTGCCGTGATTGGCTTTGGTTTTGGGATTATTCAGATGGGGATTTTTTATTTTGTGCCACAGCATTGGACAGTGCCGTTTTTTGCGGCGATTTGGGGAGCATTAACCAACTGGATTGCCATTTGGATGGTATTTAACCCTGTCGAGCCCAAAAAAGTCCCCTTTATCCGTCTGTTCCGCTATGACAATGGTCGGGTTAAGCCCATGTTGCCCCATTTTCATGTTTATGACTGGCAGGGCGGTTTTATGAAACGCCAAGATGAAGTGTCCAGCGTGTTTGCTGAGATTGTCGTAAATGAGCTGGTTACCTTAGAGAACATCATGAGCGAGATGATGTACGGCACTCGCTCGGCAAAAACCCGTGAACTCATGAAATCGCACTTGTATGAGCTGTTAGAGTCGCCTGTGGTCAAATCGATTTTAAAAGTGGGTATGGACAACAAAGAGCTAAGTGCCTTTAAAGACACCATTATTGACAAATCCATTGATGCAACGATGATACCCATTAGAGACCCCAAACTTAACACATCTCGGGCAAGCAAAATCTTTGGGCTGTTTGAATCTCGCATTCGAGAACTCTCGCCCCATGAATTTCAAAACCTGCTAAGACCTGCCTTTAAAGAAGATGAGATGACACTTGTGATTTTGGGGGCGATAACGGGGCTGTTGGCAGGGTGGCTACATTTGATTGCGGTGTTTTTTTGAGTGGCTTGAATACTTATTTTAAATTTAAAATAAATTATTGCCACACTTGATGGTTATGGCATTAATGGTGCAGGTATTGTTAATTGAGTATACTTTTCTAGAAAGCCGTTCGTGGTGAGCTTGTCGAACCATAACGGTTTTCCTAGACTTCGACAAGCTCAGTCCGAACGGAAAACCTTAAAATCTATCTTTATTTAACAATACCATGGTGCATGGCATGCACTCTGCCAGTTATCTATTTATAAAATTCAAATGTTTGAATTTATTTTTTAAAAAATTATCTTATAAATTTTAAACATCATTAATATGATGATTTATTTTAAAATTCATTTTTAAACAAATTTTTATCAATTTTATTTTTAAAAATTAATAAAAACAAAACCCAAATAGCCGTCGCTAACTTGATGAGAATGTCTTTATGCTAATCACCGAACTGGGGTATTTTGCCTTACTGCTTGCGTTGGTGCTTGCGATACTACAAACCGTCCTGCCTGCACTGGGCGTGATAAAACGTCAGACCGCTTGGCAACGCCTTGCCCCAAGCCTTGCCGTGGCAGGGTTTTTGGCGATGCTGGTGTCCTTTGTGGCACTCATGGCAGGGTTTTTGTACAACGATTTTAGTTTGGTGTATGTGGCAGGTCATTCTAACAGCCTACTCCCGTGGTACTATAAGTTATCAGCGACATGGGGCGGACATGAAGGCTCGCTACTGCTGTGGCTGACGATACTATCAACGTGGTGTATGCTCGTGGCGGTGTGTAGCCGTGGGCTACCGCTGGACATGCGAGCCAGAGTGCTGTCGGTGCTTGGTGGGGTGCAAGTGATGATGCTTGCCATGCTGACCTTTACCTCAAATCCCTTTGTGCGGACACTGCCAAATCTACCTGTGGACGGGGCGGATTTGAACCCACTACTCCAAGACCCCGGACTTATTTTTCATCCGCCCATGCTATACATGGGTTATGTGGGGCTTGCCGTGCCGTTTGCCTTTTGTATGGCGAGCCTGTGGGCGGGTCGGCTTGATGCGGTGTGGACACGGTGGTCTCGTCCGTGGACGGTGGCGGCGTGGGTGTTTTTGACCTTAGGGATTGCCATTGGGTCGTGGTGGGCGTATTATGAGCTCGGTTGGGGTGGTTGGTGGTTTTGGGACCCTGTGGAGAATGCGTCCTTGATGCCGTGGCTTGCCAGTACTGCTCTCATACACTCGCTTGCCGTTACCGAAAAACGTGGCGTATTTAAGGCGTGGACGATTATGCTTGCCATTTTTGGTTTTGCTCTGTCGCTCTTGGGGACGTTTTTGGTGCGTTCGGGCGTGATTACGTCTGTGCATTCGTTCGCTGCTGACCCGACCCGTGGCATGGCGATTTTGGCGATTTTGGGGGTGGTCATTGGCGGGGGCTTATTGATGTTCGCTCTGCGTGGTTGGCGTTTGACCGTGGAGAGTTTTTATCAGTTAAAATCTCGTGAGACCATACTGGTTATTAATAACATCATTCTGCTAGTGGCGACACTGGTAGTACTGCTAGGCACGCTATATCCGATTATCGCTGATGCCTTTAAACTCGGTCAAGTCTCGGTGGGCCCGCCGTATTTTAATGCGTTGTTTGTACCATTATCATGGGTGTTACTTGCCTTTATGGGGGTGGGGGCGACCATGCGGTATAAATACGACAGCCGTCCGATGTTAAAAGTACTTATGATGACAGGAGTGTGTAGCTTGCTACTGAGTGTGGTGGGTTGGTATATGATAAACCTACTGGGTGAGAATACGCCCTTTGACCATACCATTTATATCACGGCAAGCCTGTCGGCGTGGGTGCTACTGTTTATCGGGCTTGATATTAAGGATAAGACTCGCCATGCTAAGGGGTTTACCAATGGACTGCGTAAACTTAGCCCAAGCTATTATGGCATGCAAATCGCCCATATCGGTGTGCTGGTTACGGCACTGGGCGTGGCAGGCGTGAGTGCGTTAAGCCTAGAAAAAGACGTGGCGATGACGGTGGGTGATAGCACGCATGTGCAGGGTTATGATTTTTATCTACAAGATTTTGACCTAGTGCAAGGCTCCAACTACGATGCCACACGGGCGACCATACAAGTCAAAGCAGACGGCAGGCTCATCACCACGCTCTATCCTGAAAAGCGAAACTATGTCGTCTCGATGATGCCGATGACCGAAGTGGGACTGCGAGCGAGCCTGTTTAATGAGCTGTATGTCGCCCTAGGCGAGCCGATTGTCAAAGACGGTAAGGTGGATAACAACACTTGGGCGGTGCGTGTGCACGTCAAGCCCATGGTGCGTTGGCTGTGGCTTGGCTCTATCATCATGGCGTTGGGTGGGTTTATTGCCATGCTTGATAAACGCTATCGCATGAAAAAAGTCAAGGCGGATTTGGCAAAGAGCAAGCCAAGCCCAACAACGGTTAATCAAGACAATGGCAAAAATAACAGCAAAGATAATGGCAAGGTTATCAAAAAGGTTATCAAAGATGGTGAAAAAGTTGTCAAAGATGATGAAAGCATTAGCAAAGATAACAACAAAGACAGCCAAACCACAAAAGCCAATGACAATGCAGGGGAGATAACACCATGAACCGCACTCAAAAACGCATGATGATTTTTTTGATTCCCTTTATCATCTTTGCCTTGCTCATGGTGATGTTTTTTAACCGTTTGGGTAAGCCAACAGACATCGTGGTTACTACAAGCATGAATAAGCCCTTGCCAGCGTTTAGCCTGCCCTTATTGTCAGACCCTAATCGGATAATGACCAATGACAATTTGCCAAAAACGCCATTTTTAATGAACGTGTGGGGGTCATGGTGTCCGACTTGTAAGGTGGAACACCCCTTTTTAATGGAGCTACACGCCCAAGGCGTGCCAATGGTGGGCATGAACTACAAAGATGAGCTTGCCGATGCGTTGGGGTATTTGAACCAATACAAAGACCCATTTTTGTACTCGGTGCAGGATTTGGACGGTAGATATGGGCTAAGTCTAGGACTGACAGGAGCCCCCGAGACGTTCGTGGTGGACGGCAATGGCGTGGTCTATAAGCACATCACAGGCGAGATACACGAAGGCAACTGGACGGCAAGTATCAAGCCATGTATGGACGCCCTAGCCAATCCCCAAGCGGATGAAACCCAAAGAACACAGGCGTGCCAATGATGAAATTTTGTTTAAAACACACCTTATCCGTATTGGCGTTGGTCGGAACTTTGATGATAAGTACGGCAAGTTTTGGGGCGATTGAGATTTATGAATTTAAAAGTGCCGAAGACGAAGCTCGTTATAAGGCACTCATCGAAGAGTTACGTTGCCCCAAATGCCAAAACCAAAACCTAGCAGGGTCGGACGCTCCGATTGCGGTGGATTTAAAAAACCAAACCTATCAGATGATACAGGACGGCAGGAGTGATGCCGAGATTCGTCAGTTTATGTTTGATAGCTATGGTGATTTTATCAGTTATAAACCGCCTGTACGTCCGTCCACGTGGATTTTGTGGTTTTTTCCGCCCATTTTGTTGGTGGTGTTTATCTTAGGCTGGGTTTATAAAGCCAAAAAAGGGCGGACGGTGGCGGTCGATGAAGTCAATGCCTTATCCAAAGCCGAAGAAGAGCGAGTTGCTCAGATTTTAGCCAAACATCAAAGCCCCAAATCAGAGCAAGCCCAACATTCTAATGCTCAAAATTCCCAAAATTCCCACACCCAAACCGATAAGGATGCGCCATGACCCCCACGCTGTTCTTGTTTTTTAGTTTAGCCGTACTGCTGTGCGTGGTATTGGCGTTGGTGGTGATTTATCCGTGGCTTAAAGGACACAAGGCGGTGGATAATCAGCTTATGGCGGTCAATGTGGCGGTGTTTGGCGAGCGGATTGCCGAGCTACAAGCGGACAAAGAAGCAGGGCGGATAGACGAAGCAACCTTTCAAGCAGGCGAGATTGAGCTCAAACGCCAACTGCTAGATGCCCAAACCCATGCCGAGACCTATGCTCCTGTGGGTATCAAAAGCCGTGCCATTGTCATGGTGTGGATACCTGTGCTGGCAGGGCTTGCTTATCTGACGACTGCCGACCGCACGTCTGTGTTTAAGCTGTGGCAAGCCCAAGACAGCGTGGGACAAGTGGCGGACGATTTGCTAACGGGCAAGATAGACACGCCCCCCGAGTGGGCGACCGCCGATAGCACCGCACTCATCAGTGCCATGCAGACCAACGTTCATCATCACGCCCATGACCCCAACCGCTGGATGCGACTGTCCGAGCTGTTCATGGCACTAGAAGCCACGCCCCAAGCCCTAGAAGCCTTGGCTCGTGCTTATCGTCTTGACCAGAGCAATGATGAGATTGCCATTACTTATGCTCAGACCAGCTTTTTTGCCAATAATGGCGTGCTAGATGCGACCGCTCGTGATGTCCTGCGTGGCATACTCTCAAACACCCCAGAGCATGAAGGGGCGATGATGATGATGGCGATGGGCGAGATGCGTGCCAATAACTTTACGATGGCAAAGGCATGGGTTGCCAAACTGCGTGAAAGCATCACCAGCAAGGGTGGTGCGGACAGGCAGTCGGCATTGGCAAGCCTAGATGAGCTGATGGCGACCATTCACGCCCAAGAAGCCAAAGCGATGGCAGGGGTCAATGTCCATGTGAGTGTGGCAAGCAGTCTGCTCCCCCAAATCGATGAGAATGCCGTGCTGTTCGTCTCTATCTCGGACGTGGCAGGCGGTGCTCCTTATGCGGTCAAACGCTTATCGGTGCGTGAGTTGGTGCAGGGGGTAACGGTGTCGCTTAGTGATTTGGACGCGATGATGCCCGAGCGTACCTTGACGGCAGGGCGTGAAGCAGGGGTTAGCCTTGCGGTCAATGCTCGTATCAGCCACAGTGGCGGGGCGGTCAGCGAATCAGGCGACTTGATGGCAAACCCTGTGATATTACAAAAAGGACAAAATACGGTCAATTTGGAAATCTCACAAGTCGTGCCGTAAGTTTGGCAAATGCCATTATTTTCATAATAAATAATGGTTAAATACCACTTGAACAATAGGGCAATGTGGTTTATAGTGTTATTTTATTTCGTGGTTCATTGGAGCGTACTCATGCGTATTATTTTATTAGGCCCCCCAGGGGCAGGCAAAGGCACACAAGCTCAGTTCATCTCAAAGGAATTTAACATTCCCCAAATCTCCACAGGCGACATGCTTCGCTCTGCCATTAAAAACGGCACAGAGCTTGGCAAACTTGCCAAAAGCGTGATGGATGCAGGTCAGTTGGTCTCTGATGAGCTTATCATTAATCTGGTCAAAGACCGCTTAGCCGAACCTGACTGTGCTAATGGCTGTATTTTTGACGGTTTTCCACGCACCATTCCCCAAGCCGAAGCGTTGGCAAATGCAGGCGTGGACATTGATTATGTGATTGAGATTAGCGTGCCTGATGATGAGATTGTCAGCCGTATGTCAGGTCGTAGAGCCCACTTGCCATCAGGTCGCACTTATCACATCGTTCACAATCCGCCAAAAGTGGACGGCAAAGATGATGTAACGGGCGAAGAGCTGGTACAGCGTGATGACGACAAAGAAGAAGTCGTCAGAGACCGCCTGTCAGTCTATCACACCCAAACTGCCACGCTCGTGGGTCATTATCAAGCGGTGGCTCAGTCGGGCGAGAATGCTCCGTCTTATCATCAGTTTGACGGCACCCAAGCCATTGATATGGTCAAAGAGCAGATTTTTGCGGTGTTAAAAGGTTAATGTGGCATTAGCCGATAAAGCACGTCCAATGGGGCGTGTTTTTTTATGGTTCATTTATTTAACATAATCCTAATATTGTTTTTAAAGGTAATTTTTATATCATCATTTAACATCAAAACACACCAAATGGCGGTAGGGTGCGTAATACGCACCATTTAATCAGCTAAATAGAATGTATTTTAAAGCCCCAAAAAATCCACCACAAATTCACTATTAGGACGGGCAAATAGCTCATCAGGCTTGCCCAGTTGCTCCACCACGCCATGATTCATGATGACAATGGTGTCCGACACGGCAACCGCCTCCTCTTGGTCGTGCGTTACCATGATGGACGTGATGCCGATGTCCTTTTGGATTTGGCGTAGGGACGTGCGTAACTCTTTACGAACTTTGGCGTCCAACGCCCCAAACGGCTCATCAAGGAGCAATAATTTGGGGTTTGTGGCAATCGCCCGAGCCAATGCCACACGCTGACGCTGACCGCCTGATAGCTCATGCGGATAGCGGTCTTTGGTGTGGGGAAGTTGAATCAAATCAAGCAGTTCTGTTACTCGCTTATCAATTTCATTCCCTGTTGGACGCTCACTTTTGGGGAGTAGCTCTAAGCCAAAAGCGATATTTTGGGCGACGGTTTTATGACGAAATAGGGCATAGTTTTGAAAGACAAAGCCAATACCTCGTTTTTGGACAGGGGTGTCAGTTACATCTGTGTCATCAAAAAATATCCGCCCTGTATCTGCCGTCTCCAATCCTGCAATAATCCTAAGTAGCGTGGTTTTGCCACAGCCTGATGGCCCAAGTAGCGTGGCAAGTTCGCCAGAATTGACCGAAAAACTCACGTCATTTAAGGCGGTAAATTCGCCAAAGCGTTTATGAATGTTTTTAATGTCTATGCTCATGGTGGTATCCGTGTTAATGATGAATTGATTTTGCAAGTTAAAAATGATTTGATAAATGGTAATTGGTTTACCTAAATTTTAATTAAAAATCCAATTTAACCAAATTAAAAAACTCAACTTCGCCCAACCTTTTTACGACTCATCACATTTTGCACCGCAAGGGTAACAAGGGCAAGCAGGGCAAGCAGACTTGACAGGGCAAAAGCGGTGGTAAAGGCATATTCGTTATAGGCAATCTCAATGAGCAGGGGCATGGTGTTGGTCTCGCCCCGAATATGCCCCGACACGACCGACACCGCCCCAAACTCGCCCATTGCCTGAGCGTTGGTTAGGATAATGCCGTAGAGCAACGCCCATTTGATATTGGGTAGGGTAACGTGCCAAAACATCTGCCAGCCGTTCGCCCCAAGCGTGAGACTCGCCTCTTCTTCGCTATCGCCAATGGACTGCATGAGCGGAATAATTTCTCGGGCGATAAAGGGAAAGGTTACAAACAGCGTGGCAAGCACAATGCCTGTGGTGGCAAAGATGATTTTTATGCCTAGGCTTTCAAAAAACGAGCCGATGAGCGTATTTGCCCCAAACAGTAGCACAAACATCAAGCCTGCCACGACAGGCGACACCGCAAAGGGCAAGTCTAGCAAGGTGGTGATGATAAATTTGCCCTGAAATTTGTGCCGAGTAATCAGGTATGCCAGCGCCACGCCAATCACGGTATTGATAGGCAGGACAATGGCGGTGGTGATTAAGGTGAGCTTAATGGCGTGCAGAGCGTCAGGGTCGGTAAGGGCGGACAGATAGGCACTCACGCCGTCTTTTAGGGCTTCATAAAACACGGCAATAAGTGGTACAACGAGCATGACCGCCATAAACGACACCGCCAAAGCGATGAGCGTGTATTTGACCCATGTAGGGTCTTTGGTGGCGGGGTGGTGTTGGTAGTCGTAGGTCGATTGGGTTGCCATGTTTTTTCCGTGTTGGGTTTGGGTTTAAATGGGTTTTAAAAATTGGGCAAATATAAAATGATAATTTACTTTTTGCAATTTTCAATTATGATTAAATAAATACATATTTTAAATTGGACGTGTAGGGGCGATTTATTCGCCCTTGTGAAATAATTGCAATTTTATCATTTTTAAATCTATTTTATAATCAATTAACTTCAAAATACACCAATGACAGTAAGGTGCATATTACGCACCAATCAGATTTTTCATTTAAAAGGTGCGTGGTACGCACCTTACCATGCGACAAATGAATTTTTTTTTAAAATTTAGTATTGGTGCAAATTGGGGTTAATCGACCATATATATCAAATTTATCATTAAAAATTTGCCCTTATTTTAAAAATAAATTTATTTTTCATTTGGCTTTTGTTTAATTCGTTTTTGCCCCAAGTCGTGATGATAATTTCCATTGAGCAAAGTTAATCAAAAATAACACGACAAGTGATACAAGGAGCATAAACAACACCACGCAAGACGCTCCCGCCACGTCAAATTGCTCCAATTTTGAGACGATGATAAGCGGTAGGATTTCTGACTGCATGGGAATGTTGCCTGCGATAAAAATCACCGACCCATACTCGCCTGTGGCACGGGCAAACATCATGCCTGAACCGATGAGCATGGCAGGGGCAATCTCGGGCAGGATGACCTTGATAAAAGTCGTCAAACGGCTCGCCCCCATGACGGCAGACGCTTCTTCAAACTCTACCGACAACTCCGCCAGCACAGGTTGCACCGCTCGCACGATAAAAGGAAACGACACCACCACCAAAGCCAGCCAAATACCAATGGGCGTAAAGGCAATGCGAATCGGCTCGCCTGTGGTAGCCATACCAAGTTTGGCGAACACTTGTCCGAACAACCCTGTGGGGGCGTAGAGCGTGGCAAGTGAAATGCCTGTAACCGCAGTCGGCAGGGCAAAGGGCAAATCCACAAGGGCGTTGATGAACGACTTGCCCCAAAAGTCATACCGCACCAGCACCCAAGCGATGAGCGTGCCAAAGACTAGGTTGGTCAAGGTCGCCAAAATCGCCATGGATAGGGATAATTTAATGGCATAAAAAACCTGTGGCTCTTTTATGGTGCTGACAATCTCGCCAAACCCCATGCCAAGCGTGGTCAAAATCATCATGACAAACGGCAAAACAACCAGTAGCGACAACGCAAACACGCTCACGCCCAGACTTAGCCCAAAAAACGGCATGATGCGTCTTTGCTTGTTGCGGACGGGGGTGACTTGTGTGGTCGGTGTGGTGTTGATTGTCATGGTATCTTGTGTGTAAAAATGGTAGGCTTATTTTAAAAGATTGGCAAAATTATGATACTGACAAAAAGGAATATGAATTTTCGGTTTTGGGATTTTGCATATTGATTGGTTGTTAAAAGCTGTTGCATGAGTTAAACTTTCTTGCTATAATTTACTAAATTTAATTTTTAATTTACTAAATTAAGGTAATGGTATGTCTAGTTCATCATTGATTCAATTGGCGTTAAAAGAGCTAAATTGCTCACAAAAAGACCTAGCAAGCAAACTGTCTGTATCTCCCACACAAATTTCCAAATGGAAAAAAGGCGAATACATGGCAATGGACATGGAACAAAAAATCTCTGATTTGCTCAATATCGGCAAAATGTCCGCCAGTTTTATTTTGCAAATCGGCACAGTCAAGCAAGCACAGGCATGGTATGCCTTTTTAACAGAATGGATACCTTATCTTGCCGAAGAAGAGACAGGTTATGTTAATTTTTCATTACGAGACGAATTAGATATTGTGATTTTTGGGTTATTTGATAATTTAAATAAAATTGGGTATATTCTACCAAAAGAAATACCCACAACTTTAACAGTTGATGAAGCTGATGACGAAGAATCTGAAGAGATATTTTACAATCCCTTTGTTGAATTTTTAACAGAAATCATTACAGCTTTTAATGATGTACATGGGTTTTATTGTGCTTATGTGGCATATTTGAGTGATTGTTTTGAATTTGATTATGATATGCAAGATATTTTATGCCAATTTGAATCTGAACTTTTATCATTAGCCATGGCAAAATTGGATATTTGTGATGAAATTGCCCCAAATTTTAAGAATTTTAGATATGAGATTATTGAGTTGTATAAAGAGTGGATAAATATCATTAAATTAAAAGCATTTCAAGCAAATATACCTTTAAAGGCGGAGCTTATGGATTTTATTTCTTGTACATCGGGTGAATTGAGTTATAAGGCAGAAGCGGAAAGTTTTGGAGCTAGCGAACATAACCTACACCCTGATATTTATATGAATGAATTATTGGTTGGTATGCGTATGATTCATCAAATATTGCCTGTTATTATGGAGAAATTGGGGATTGATGATTTTTATTTAGATGAAAGCAATTTGAGAAATTAACCCAAGTAAATATAAAAAGACCGGTTTGACATCAAACCAGTCTTTTTGTTAATTCGCCACCGTAAATCGCTTATGCAGATGGGCTTTTTGCTCAATATCATCGGCAATCGCCACCGCCAAATCCGCCACGCTAATGTCGGCAGGCGTGCCGTCCGCATTAAACAGCACATCATCGCCACCGATACGGTAAGTGCCTGTTTTTTCAAAAGAAACAGGGTTGATGGCAAACATCATCGCAGGCGACAAAAACGCCCAATTCACATCGGTGCGAGTGCGAAGTTCATTTAAAAGTTCACGCACCACATTTGCCGCAGGATAGACATCAGCAGGAAAATCAGGCGTGTCCACCAGTTGCAGGTTTGGGGCGACATTTAGACTACCTGCACCGCCCACCACCAGCATATAAGGTACATCGGCACGCTTGACGGCGGATAGGATATTGGCATGACCTGTTTGTAAGTCATTGACAATATTGGGATTTTCCCAACCTGCATTAAAGGCATTGACCACCGCATCAAAGCCTGTCAATTTATCAGCAAACTCAGGACTGTTCACGTCCACCGCCACCGCTTGCACGTTGTGGGCTTGATAGACTTTATCCACATTACGAGCGAACGCAGTAACATTATGCCCACGCTCGGCAAGCTCTTTGACCACCGCAGAACCCACCAAACCTGTGGCACCAATAACAGCAAATTTTTTCATAAAAACTCCAAAAAGTTAAACATTGATTTTTAAGTTGATGTGGTGTATTATACGTCTCTAATTTAAGATTGGAAGTACTTACAAAAAAGTAAGTATAAAACTAATTTTTAACTATTTGATTTTTAAGGTAAAAATAAAATGATGACCTTTGACAAAGGGCGAGTATTGTCCAAAGACTGCCCAAGCCGAGCGATTTTAAACCACCTAACGAGCCGTTGGGGGATTTTGGTACTGGTTGTGTTACAATCAGGCACTAAACGATTTAGCGAGATACGCCGTGAGATAGAAGGTGTATCCGAGCGTATGTTGTCCGAAACCCTAAAACAGCTAGAATTAGACGGTATGCTCATTCGCAAATCCTTTGATACCGTTCCGCCCCATGTGGAATATACCTTGACCGACTGGGGTAAACAAGCAAGCGACAAAGTGGCGGATTTGGTGGAGTGGCTTGAAGTGAATTTGAATGATATTTTGGCAAGTCAAATACCGCCAAAAACAGCATGACAAAAACCAAGATAAATAAAAAAGGGGGAGTATACCCCCCTTTTTTTATAATTGATACCAATTCATGCCAAATACTTTACTGCGCCACTTGCCCTGTCGCCCCGACCGCCAATGTGTCATAAACACTGCCTTCTTTGAAGTAGGTTTCCATGATGGATTTCCAGTCGCCAAACACATCATTTGGGAAGAAGGTTTGCATGGCTGGGAATTTGTCTTGGTATTTGGCTAGGATTTCAGGGTTGCTTGGACGTAAGAAATACTTGACTGCAAGCTCTTGCCCTTCATCGCTGTATAAGTGTTCTAGGTAGGCTTTTGCCACGTCTGTCGTGCCTTTTTTGGCAGTAACTGTGTCCACCACCGCCACAGGGTTTTCGGCACTCACGGTGTAGCTTGGGTAGATGATTTGGATATTACCAAATTTTTCTTTGATGACGTTGGCTTCATTTTCAAAAGTAATCAGCACGTCGCCAATCTGACGTTGGGCGAATGTCGTGGTCGCCGCCCGTCCGCCATTTTCAAAGACTTTAACGTTACCCAGTAAGCCCTTGACAAATTCATGCGTTTTGGCTTCGTCCTTATTAAAGGTGTGTAGCCCGTAGCCGTACGCCCCCAAAAATGCATAGCGACCGTTGCCCGATGTTTTTGGGTTGGCGATGATAATCTCTTTGCCGTCTGTTGCCAAATCCGCCCAGTCTTTTATACCTTTAGGGTTGCCGTCTCGCACGATAAAGACAATCGTGCTGGTAAAAGGAATGGCGTTATTAGGCAGATTTTGTCGCCATTTGCTGTCCACAAGCTGACCCTCGGCAAGTAGTTCCACGTCCGAGCCTTGGTTCATTGTAACCACGTCCGCTTCTAGTCCATTTTTGACCGATAGGGCTTGCTTGCTTGACCCGCCATGCGACTGCTTGATATTGACCTTAATATCAGGATTAACGCCTTGATAATGCTTGATAAAAATGGGATTATAATCCTTATAAAAATCCCGTGCCACGTCATAGGACACGTTTAACAGCTCCACTTGACCGCTTGCGTTGTTTGTTGTGGCTTTGTTGTCGGTTTGGGTGTTGGCATTATTGCTGGTTTGGTTGTTGCCACAAGCGGTTAAGACAAGAGCAGATAAGGTAAGGCTTAGGGGTAATAGGGCAGTTTTCATGAGATAGTCCAATGTTAGTCCAAGTTAAAAAGATGAGTTATTGTAAAATACAATGCTTAAAATGATTAGGGTAAAAATGGGAAATCGTTATTCAGTTTGGGAATTTATGGCGGGGAAAATGGGGGTTAAATTTTGGAAAATTGTCAATGTTAATTTTAGCAAAAAAGGGGCAAATAAATTGCCCCCTGCAGTTTAAAAATAAAAATCACACCCCTTGATAATACCGTTTTAACACCGCCAGTACCTCAGGTCGGCTAAATGTTTCAGGCACGTCATCGCCATTTGATAGGGCGGTTCTTAATGCCGTGCCTGAGATTTTGACGTGCTGAGACGAGTCGTGCGGACAGGTTTTGGTGCTTGCCATACCGCCACAGCCATGACAATAAAACGTCCAGTCAATTTTTAAGGGTTTGGTAATAAGTGCGTCTTTGTCAATGGTGTCAAAAATCTTTTGAGCATCAAACGCCCCATAATAATCGCCCACGCCTGCATGGTCTCGCCCTATGATGAGATGACTGCACCCATAATTTTGGCGAAATAGGGCATGAAGCAGGGCTTCTTTGGGGCCGGCATATCGCATATCTAGGGGGTAGCCTGCCTGAATGACGGTGTCTTTTTTAAAATAGTTGTCAATCAGTACGCCAATGGCTTCTTGGCGGACATCGGCAGGAATGTCGCCTGCTTTTAGCTTGCCTAAGAGCGAATGCACGAGTACGCCGTCGCAGATTTCTATGGCGATTTTGGCAAGGTATTCATGCGAGCGGTGCATGGGGTTGCGAGTTTGAAAGGCAGAGACGGTTTTCCAGCCTTTTTGCTTAAACATTGCCCGAGTCTGGGCAGGGGTTTTGTAAATCTCAGGATACTCGGTGGGAAATTCGCCTTGGCTAAATACCGCCACTTTGCCCCCTAAATACACATCGCCACTACCCAGCACCTGTGCCACGCCCACATGGTCTGGGTCGGTTGTGCCAAAGGTGGACTGGCATTCGGCAGTTTTGTTGGGGGTGTAAATGTCGCTGATGGTAAGCACGCCCATGAGTGCATTCGTGTCGTCCACAAGAGCCACGCTGTCGCCTACGCTTAGGGTGTTTGCGGTGGCGGTGTCGGTTGATAAGGTAATGGGAATGGGGAAAAATACGCCCCGATAAGTGCCGTCCACTCCGCCTTGGGCGAGCGTCATGCTCGCTATCACGCCTTCATAATCGGCTTGCCCCATAAAGCCGTCAAGGGGTGTAAATCCGCCAATACCCAGCATGATAAGGTCGCCACGCTCACGGCTAGATAGCGTGATTTTGGGTAAATTTTCGGCAGTTTGTAGGGCATTGGCAAGCTCATCGCCTGTCAATACAAGGGGTTTTAGGGTGGGACTGCCGTGCGGTGGCACAAGGTCGGTATAAATGTCGTCCGTGCTAAACGCTTGCTCGTTTTGGGCAGATAGGGTGGATAGGTCGGTCATGGCTAAGTTCCTGTTGGCTACGTTGATAAAAGTAGCCATATCTTATAGAATTTTGCCACAATTTAACTATGCCAAATGATGATAAAGATAGGCGGATTTTTCATGTGGCAAGTTTAGGGCGTGCCTGTATAAGAACATGTTGGCAAATGTCGCTCAATGTCTTTAATATCAGGTGTGGTGCATTGCCAATCAATGTAGCTGTCTTGATGAATGGTGGGCGTATAAATCAGCGTGCCTTTACTGATGGCATTGTCAATTTTAATGGTAACGACTGAGTGATTATCCAATGTAACCGACTTGATTTTACTGCTGGGTGTCCAGTTGGATGGCAAATTAAGCTCGGCAAGCGATGTGGGTAGTTGCCCCCTGTCTATTAGATGAACTTGCATTTCCATTTTTAAATGGCTGATGGCGGACTGGGCAAGCTGTATGCTCTCATTATCAAAGGCGATTTGTTTAAGCTGTGCCATTTTTTCATCATTTTTAATACTCAGCTCTTGTTCGATGTGGTTAATGGCTCGTTTTTCGGCTTGACCGCTAAACATATAAAATAATAAACCAATTAAAATCATTAAAAGCACAATGATAATGGCAAGCAATGTATTGGTTTTCATGTTTTTCCTTGTTTTTTGGGGTTTAAAAAATCCACCCAAAAGAGTGGATTGATAATAATCGGATTTGCAATATTCTGATGACCAGCACCTTAGTAGGCAGCAGCAGGTGCTTATGAAGTTAGAATAGCTACATAAGCGATAATCAAGATGGTATAAGCACCCATTGCCATGAAGTATTTTTTCATGGTGCCAATGTCGCTATCGTCCATCTCATCACGTTTGGTAAAGAAATAGATGATTTGTGGAATGGGCGAGAAAAAGATGCCCAACGCCAAAAATAGCGTATTATCTTTCATGATGATAAGGGATTTTACCCAGAACCAAAGAACTGCAATGGCAACAATTATCAGTAAGATTAACAAAATCATGGCCATAATAATCTCCTAAGATATACAAACTTTCTCATAATAGCAAAAATTTTATAACAAATCAATACAATTGAAAAATATTGTCAATACTTTATAGGAAGTCTTTAATTTTTTGACACTCGTCCAAAAAGTATGCTGTAACAAAAACTAAAAAGACAACTTGAACAAAAGTTGGTAATTTACGGTTATGAAGACACAAATTACCATTACTTGCCCAAGTTGCCTATCGGTTAGTATAAAGAAAAATGGCATAAAAAGCTATGGCAAGCAGAACTATTTTTGTAAACACTGCCACAGACAGTTTGTTCATCATTATATCAACTATGGGTGGGTGTAGCATACTTTTTGGGCCAGAGCCAAATAATAAACCAATTAAAATGGTTAATAACACAATGATAATGGCAAGTAGCGTGTTGGTTTTCATTAATACCTCTTAATTAAAAAACCTTAAAAATTATAAACTCAATTACCCCAAAACTCAATACAAAGCCGTCAAACTTTTGATTTTATCAATAAATTCAATTTTATCATTGTGATAGACAAGTTTATGGTTTTCTAATTCGGGCGGTAAGCCAATTTCAATCATTCTTTTTTGAATAATTTCTTCCATATTTTCATTGATTGTATTAAAAATCTCTTTTTCCCAATCGTCAATATCTATTGAAAACTTATCCAAATGCATATTGGCTTTCATTTTTTCAATATGGGAAAAATAATACTCACCACAGCCAAGATAACTGCTGACGGTTAAAATATCAAAGTAGGTATGTGATACTAGATTTTTTCTATATGGTTGCTTTTCATTATTGAATGTGTGAATAATATGAGCCATATAATCATCAAAGGTAAATCGTTCATTGATGTGTGTTAATACGAGTGTATTATCTGATAAATATTGATTGGCGGTGGTAATATCAGCACAATATTTGTAATCATTGGGTACATTGCTAACTTTAATAGAATATGTGCAATGTGCAAAAGTTAAACAATCAAAATTAGTAAAAAGATTATGAATAAAAAAAGTGGGACAATATTCTGTTTTATCCCTTGTTTTATCTATGCAAATACCTACAATCAAACAATCATATCGCTTTATCAAAAATTGTCCCCATTGTGTCAAAGTAGGATAATATTCTAGCCAAAGTTTGGCGGTTTGATTGATTTCTTTTTTGGTTGCCATTAAAAATTATCCTTATTTATTAACGCACTTATATTTAAAAAACACCGCCAATCTCAAAGACTGACGGTATTTTATTGCAAACTTATTTTAAACTACAAACAACCCAAAAGATTATTCATAATTATCAATACTAGGACAAGAACAAATCAAATTCTTATCGCCGTAGACATCGTCCACTCGTCCTACCGAAGGCCAGAACTTATGAGCCTTGACATAGGGTAGGGGGAACGCCCCCACTTCACGGTTATACGGTCTGTCCCACTCGCCCACGATGACGGCTTGGGTGTGTGGAGCATTAACCAGTGGGTTATTGTCCGCTGTCCAACCGTCCGCCCCTGCTTGCACCTTTAACGCTTCTTGCTTGATTTGTTTTAGGGCAGAGATAAAGCGGTCCAGCTCGTCTTTGCTCTCGCTTTCTGTTGGCTCAATCATCAGCGTACCAGCGACAGGGAAACTCATTGTCGGAGCGTGGAAACCATAGTCCATCAAGCGTTTGGCAATGTCGGTCTCGGTAATGCCCGTCTCGGCTTTTAGTGGGCGAATGTCAATGATACACTCGTGAGCCACCCGTCCGTTTTTGCCTGTATAAAGCACAGGATAGTCGTCTTTTAGCATTGTGGCGACATAGTTGGCGTTCAATAATGCTCGTTTGGTTGCCGACAACAAGCCATCACGCCCCATCATCGTGATGTACATCCACGAAATTGGCAAAATGCTTGCCGAGCCATACGGAGCAGCAGACACCGCCGTTTGACCGTCTTGGGCGTTAAACACAGGATTGACGCTATGGCTTGGGATAAACGGAGCAAGGTGCGATTTTAGACCAATTGGGCCCATACCCGGCCCGCCACCGCCGTGTGGAATACAGAAAGTCTTGTGCAGGTTCATATGCAGAACATCGGCACCGACTTCGGCAGGTTGCATAATGGCGACTTGGGCGTTCATATTCGCACCATCCATATACACTTGTCCACCGTGTTTGTGGATAAGCTCGCAAATGTCACGGATACCTTCTTCAAACACCCCGTGCGTAGAAGGATAAGTAATCATCAATGCCCCAAGATTGGCAGAATGCTCTTCACATTTGGCGGTCAAATCATTAAAGTCCACATTACCATTGTCATCGGTTGCCACAACCACCACTTGCATTCCCATCATTTGAGCGGTGGCAGGGTTGGTGCCGTGTGCTGAACGAGGGATTAGGCAGACCGTGCGGTCATTATCATTTCGGCTTTCGTGATAACGGCGAATGGCAAGAAGTCCTGCGTATTCACCGCTTGCCCCAGAGTTTGGTTGCATAGAGATTTCATCAAAGCCTGTGATTGCCTTTAACTGCTCTTGTAGGCTCTCAATCATCTGGATATAGCCTTTAGTGTCTTCACTTGGGGCGAAGGGGTGTACATTTGCAAACTCATTCCAAGTAATGGGGAGCATCTCACTGGTGGCGTTGAGCTTCATTGTGCAAGAACCGAGCGAAATCATTGAGCGGTTCATCGCCAAATCTTTGTCTTCTAGCGATTTTAGATAACGGAGCATTTGATGTTCGGTGTGGTAGCTGTTAAAGGTTGGGTGCGTCAAAATGTCGTCCGTACGGTTTAGCTCGCCCAAGACATTTTCCACTTTGTCAAGGTTGCCACTGACACCAAAAATTTCGCACAGCTCATTAAATTCTTTCTCATCGGTTAATTCGTGGAAGGATACGCCCACCAAATCGCCTTTGTGGAACAGATTATAACCTTTTGATTTTGCAAGTTTGACAAGTTCGCTTGCCTTGTCGGTTTTGACGGTTACGGTGTCAAAAAACACATCGGAAGCCGTAGTAAATTCGCCTTTAACGGCATTATAAAAAGCCACCGCCAAAGCGTGAATACGGCTGGCAATGCGTTTTAAGCCTGTCGCCCCGTGATAGACGGCATACATACCTGCTAGGTTGGCAAGTAGGACTTGGCTTGTGCAAATGTTGGAATTGGCTTTTTCACGGCGAATGTGCTGTTCACGGGTTTGCAATGCCATTCTAAGAGCCGTGCCACCTTGTGCGTCTTTGGATACGCCAATGATGCGTCCGGGGGCACTTCGTTTGTCTTTGTCTTTAAAGGCAAAATAAGCCGCGTGCGGACCCCCAAAGCCCATTGGAATGCCGAATCTTTGCGTGCTACCTAAGGCAATGTCCGCTCCCATTTCGGCAGGGGATTTTAATAGCACAAGGCTCATAATGTCGCTTGCGACAATGGCGTAAGTGTTTTTGGCTTTGACCGCACCAATGACATCGGTCAAATCCACGACATCACCGTCTTTGCCGACATATTGAAAATACGCCCCAAAAAACTCGCCATTTTTGGCGGTCTCAAAATCGCCCACCACCACCTCAAAGCCAAAATATTTGGCACGAGTGTTGATGACATCTAGGGTCTGCGGATAAGTACGGCTATCCACAAAAAAGGCGTTGGATTTGGATTTGCTACATCTTTGTGCCATTGCCATTGCCTCAGCCGCCGCCGTGCCTTCATCAAGTAGGCTTGCCCCTGCTAAGTCCATTCCTGTTAAGTCAATGCACACTTGTTGGAAGTTTAACAAAGCTTCCAAACGCCCTTGGGCAATCTCGGCTTGATAAGGCGTGTAGGCGGTGTACCAGCCGGGATTTTCTAGGACATTTCTTTGGATAACGGCAGGCAGACGAGCAGGCGAGTAGCCTTGACCGATATAGCTTTTGGCAACGGTGATTTTGTCCGCCATTGATTTGAGTTTGGCTAGGGCGTTATGCTCGCTCATTGCAAGGGGCAAATCAAGAGCTTTATTTAGACGCACCGACTGTGGCACGACAGAGTCCACAAACTCATCAAGGCTATTTGCCCCAACGGTTTTTAACATTTTGTCTTGGGCGGATTTGTCATTGCCCAAATGACGGTGTACGAAAGCATTTTCGTAAAATAGGTCGGAGAAGGTATTAAAACTCATATTTTATCCTTAATAGGTTGAGATTAAAAAAATTTAATTAAAAATAGTACAGTTAAAATACGATTTTGAATTAAATTTATTTTTGGGGTGTAGGGGCGAATTGTAATTCACCCTGTTAAAAATCAATCATTTTTAATTTTAAAAATTATCTTCAAATTCTTCTCTTTTTTCCAAAAACCATTCATCATTTGGATAAAGTTCTATGGCTTTATCTAGGATTTCTTTGTATTCTTGATGTAGAATAGTAAATGTGTGTTTGGCATTTTCGTACTTTTCTTTTTCTGTCGTCATCATCAAAGCGTTGGAAAATGCTGAATAACCGTGAACCAAATAATTTAACACAATAATTTTTTGAGCTAAAACTGCGGGAGTGTCAGGGTTATGTTTTAAAAGTTCGGTTAAAATACCATTCGCAACAAATAAACGACCATTATATCTAATGTCTAATTGTTGATTGTCTGGCAATTCGGACAACGTTTCGGCACATTGATACCAAAATATTCCCTTGTTATCTGTTTTTGCTGATTGAATGTATTCTTGGTAATCAATTTCTTGGTTGTCTGCTTTGACTAATTGGGATAATTTTTCCAAAAATTCATTTTCATCTTGGCTTAATTCATTCATTCTTTGATAACTCGTGGTATTGTTGGATTGATGATTGCTGGCTTGAACGGGTAATGCACCAAACAAACCAATCAACAAAAATATGGGTAAAATTTTTAATATTTTCATAGAATTTGTATCAAATAACCAAAACAAGCGTAAATTATTAAAACTTACGCTTGTTTTTATCAGATTACAGACTTTCTTCGTATTCGTCTGCACTCATTAGGCTGTCATAGTCAGCAGGATTAGCGGGCTTGACTTTAAAGAACCACGCTTTGCCATAAGGGTCTTCATTGGCAAGCTCTGGACTATCCACCAGCTCTTCGTTGATTTCAACGATTTCGCCTGCGATTGGGGCATAGACATCGCTTGCGGCTTTGACAGACTCAACCACGGCGATTTCTTGGTCGGCTTCTACAACAGCACCCACTTCTGGCAATTCCACAAATACCACATCGCCAAGCAAATCTTGGGCGTGGTCGGTAATGCCAACGGTGATGATACCGTCATCTTCTAGCTTTAGCCATTCGTGGCTAGCAACGTATTTTAAATCGCTTGGGATATTACTCATGGGTCTCTCCTAGTGAGTGGGTTAAAATTACTTTTCGCATTGTTTGGTGGTCTCATTATAAGAACCGCCATAGTCCAAACAGTGGTCTTTGGCATCACAGCCACTTAGGGCAAATACACATACGATGACAAATGATAAATAACGCATTTTTTCTCTCACGTAATAAGGTGTATCTACACCCTTTTGTTACTCAAACTGCTTTTTACCATTTCTCACAAATGGCAATTTTAGCACTCGTACTTCCACTTCTTTGCCACGCATAATCACTTTGGCTCGCTCGCCTGTAAAGTCCGCTGGTACACGAGCAATCGCGATGGATTGATTAAGGCTTGGGGAGAATACGCCACTGGTGGTAATGCCGTTACCATTTTCGGTAACGACTTCCATTCCTGCACGCATTACGCCTTTTTCTTCCAGTAAAAGACCGACTTGTTTGGCTTTGACTCCTGCGGATTTTAATGCCACCAGAGCTGATTTACCGATAAAATCACGGTTTTCGTCTTTTAAATCCACTGTCCAGCCCATACCTGCTTCTAGTGGACTGACATCGTCCGTCATATCGTTGCCGTAGAGGTTCATACCCGCTTCCATTCTTAGGGTGTCTCTTGCCCCAAGTCCGCAAGGCTTTACACCTGCTTTTGCCAAATCATTGAAAAATTCTACCGCTTCGCCTGCTGGCATTACCACTTCTACGCCATCTTCGCCTGTGTAGCCTGTACGAGCGACAAACCAATCATCGCCTAAATCCGCCCCAACAAAGGGTTTTAGGGCATTGACCTTATCCGCCCAGTCAGGTTTGACGGTCAGTATTTTTTCAATGGCTTTTGGACCTTGCACGGCAAGCATTGCAAGCTCATAACGGGGGGTTAAGGTTACGCCAAATTCTGCTCCGACTTTGGCAAAATGAGCCGTGTCTTTTTCACGGGTTGCTCCGTTTGATACGATACGATAAGCGGTTTCAGCTTCGTTCATACGATAGACGATAAGGTCATCAATCACACCGCCGTTGTCGTTTAGCATACCAGAATACAAGGCTTTGCCGACAAAACCAAGTTTGGCAACATCGTTGGCGAGCAGTTTTTGTAAAAAGGCTTTTGCATTATCGCCCACCACATCGGTAACGAGCATATGTGAGACATCAAACATACCTGCGTCCGTGCGGACGGCTTCGTGTTCGGCGATTTGTGAGCCATAATTGACGGGGAGCTGCCAGCCACCAAAATCCACAAGTTTGCCACCTGTGGCGGTGTGGGCATCAAATAGGGGGGTGCGTTGTAGGTCAGACATGGATTTTCCTTAAAAGTGCATAAAAATAAATCATACACAAAATCAAGCAACTGGCTTAATTTTGTTTGATGAAAAATGGTTTACCAACTCATTGGCAATTTTGGTATTGTTCAATAAAGATATATTTTAAAATTGAACGTGTAGGGGCGAATTATATTCGCCCAAAAATCAATACGTTATCACAGGGCAAATGTGATTTGCCCCTACAAATCCACCCAAAGGTATAGTTAATTAACAATACCGCAATTTTTAAGCACCCTATCTGTCCTGTTACCTGAGATTTTCAATGGCTAAGATATTGACATTTAACCATTTTCTTCCCTTCGGTAGGCATGACCTGCCTTCTCCAGATTTTGTGATAACTCTACAACCTTTTGAATTATCTAAATTTTTCAGTCCTTTTACCTGAGCGATTGTAGGGGTAATTTACGCCTTCGGTGTTTTCTCGCTTGCTATTTTGAATGTTTAATAGCGTGATTTGGCTATCCAAAACCAACCTTGCAAAAAAAATCTCTCCTGAAAATTTACGTCCCTTATTATGAAAAAAAATGCTACAATTTACAAGCAAAATTTGCAAATTTTATAAAATAATTTGTAAAATTGAGTTTTTTCAATAGACTTCTTGCGAAACCCTAAATTAAAGAAAACCGTTCGTGGTGAGCTAAGTCGAACCATAACGGTTTTCCGCCACCCGCAGGCATAGCTCAGGGATAACGGAAAACCTAGTATCGCAAGAAGTCTAATTGAGTTTTTCAATTAACTAGTAATGTTAAGGCACAAAAATGCACTGCGATGTTTATAAATTCCCCAAAAGTCCTGATTGGTATGTCTATATTGCCCGCCCGAATTATCCTGACGACACCGATGAGATTCGTGATTGGTTAGGTGTGCTACCGTCCGATGTGCGAGCCAAATTGGGACTTAGCCAATTTGTCATGCACTTGGATTTGGCAGAACGCACCAAACTTGCCCAAGCGGACATTGAGACCGTCAAAGCCCGCCTTGCCGAGCAGGGCTATTATGTACAAGCTCCGCCAGCAGACGTGCTAGCACAGCAAGCCCTAGCCCGTGCCAAAGCCTTGCAAGATAAAAAATATGACTGATGACGATAATGACGGCATTTGAGTGAAAATTTGTGAAGTTTGGCAAAAAATATGCTAAAATAGGGCGATTATTTTTGTGATTGATAAATTATGGATTGGCTAAAAAATCTTGTCAAAAGTCTGCCACTGGATACCATTAGCGAGTACATTGCCGAGCTTGTGATTTGGTGGTCACATCTCGTCAAGGACGTGCCAGATAATGATTTGCCGTTTTTGGCGTATGTCGGTGCGTCTATTTTAGTACTACTTTTGCTTATCTTTGTGGTGCGTATTATTCCACGCCCCATTGGTGGTATGTTGTGGGCATTGGCGGTGGCGGTGCTTTTGACGCCTGGGGATACGCTAACAGGTTCGGGGCAAATTGCCCCTGCAATTGCAGGCGTGGCTCATAGTGTCCTGATGGGCAATACAGCAGGGGCAATCAGTGCCTTTTTGCCAATTTTGGTGGTGTTTGTTGTTCTGCTCTTTGTGGGGGCGATTTGGCAGATTTTGCGTGGTGTGATAGAAGTGAACATCGCCAAAGCCAAAGAAAAAGCACGCATTCAAGAACAAAAGCGACTGCTTGAAGAAGCCGAGAAAAACGCCCAAAAATCTTAAATTTCCCTTTTATTTATAAAAAAGTTCGTGTATAATAGCGGACTTTGTTAAATGATTGGTTTATACCAATCAATTTTCAATCTCCTTGCTGTTATCTGTGATAATGGCTGTTTTAATCCGTAGGGAGTCCTTATGAGACATTATGAAGTGGTGCTACTGGTACACCCAGACCAAAGCAACCAAGTTGCCGACATGGTAACTAAATACCGTTCTATCGTCGAAGAAAATGGCGGTAACAACCACCGTCTAGAAGACTGGGGTCGTCGTCAATTGGCATACCCAATCAACAAAATTCACAAAGCTCATTATGTTCTTTTAAACATCGAATGTAACGATGAGACTTTGGCTCAACTAGAAGAATTGTTCCGTTACAATGACGCTATTTTGCGTAGCCTAGTTATTCGCCGTGATGAAGCGATTACCGAGCAATCGCCTTTGGTAAAAGAAGCCGAAGACAAGCGTACTCGCAAAGCCAACCGCCGTAATGATGTCCGCACTCAGGAGACTGAGAGCGAAGACAATGCAAGCGAATAATTAAGGAGATAACTCATGGCACGTTTCTATCGTCGTCGTAAATTCTGCCGTTTCACCGCAGAAGGCATTACCCACATCGATTATAAAGATGTAGAACTTCTAAAACAATACATCAGCGAAAATGGTAAAATCACCCCAAGCCGTATCACTGGTACTTCTACTAAGTATCAACGTCAGCTTGCTGTTGCCATCAAACAAGCTCGTTATTTGGCTCTATTGCCATATACCGACAACCACAAGTAATTAGGAGACCATCATGCAAGTTATTCTATTACAGCGTGTCGTTAATCTTGGTAAACTTGGCGAGACTGTTGATGTAAAAGCAGGTTACGGTCGTAACTTCTTAATCCCACAAGGCAAAGCACTACCTGCCAACGAAGCAAACATTGCTAAGTTTGAAGCACGCCGTGCCGAGCTAGAAGCACAAGAAGCCAAAGAACTACAAGAAGCCCAAAAACGTGCTGATGCTCTATCAGACGTGAATGTCATCATGCGTGCCAAAGCAGGCGATGAAGGCAAACTATTTGGTTCTATCGGTACTCGTGACATCGCTGACGCACTGACCGCTTCTGGCTTGCCAGTTGACCGTGCAGAAGTGAAGTTGCCAGAAGGTACACTACGTCAAGTGGGCGAATACAAAGTTACCATTCAGCTACACCATGACATCACTGCTGACATTTTGGTGACCATTTTGTCAGAAGACGGTGAAAACAAAACTGATGAAGATGATGAGTAATTAATCATTAATCATCATTTAGAAGATAACCCCCGAACTGCCTAGTTTGGGGGTTTTATTTTGACTTAATGAATTATCCGTCAAACAAATCAAGCTGTTCTACCATGTTATCAAGATGAGTTAGATTTGAGAACGTAACTCCGACCAAGCGAATGGGAAGCTCTCTGGGGATGTGGTGAAATAAGTCAATCAGATAAGGCTTGACGCTGTCGCTGTGCTTAAAAGGGGACTTGACAGAGACCGAGCGTGTAATTTGGCTAAAATCGCTGTATTTGATTTTTAGGTATTGTTAATTGAGTATACTTTTCTAGAAAGCCGTTCGTGGTGAGCTTGTCGAACCATAACGGTTTTCCTAGACTTCGACAAGCTCAGTCCGAACGGAAAACCTTAAAATCTATCTTTATTTAACAATACCGATTTTTAAGGTAACAGTATGGGCGGTCAATTCTCGCTTACCAAGGTCGGCAAAGGCACTCTCATTTTCTCCGAAAATCTGAGCTAGGATAAAATCATCATCATTAGAGTTATGCAAAAAGGTAATCTCTGTGCCGATGGATTTACGCACACGTTCGGGTTTGACCGCTCGCTCGTCCTTGCCGTGGGCGATGTCGTGATAAAACTGCCCTCGCTCGCTGCCAAACAGTTGAACCAGCTCATCAAGGGGGAGTTTACGAAGCTCGCCCCCTGTACTGACTCCCATCTCATGTAGGCGTTTAGCACTTGCTTTACCGATACCAAAAAACCGCTCAATGGGCAACTCTGACAAAAATTCATCCGCCATGTCAGGCGTGATGACGGCAATGCCATTGGGTTTGTTGATGTCGCTTGCGATTTTGGCAAGCATTTTGTTAAAAGACACCCCTGCCGAGGCTGTCAGCCCCGTTTCATCAAAAATCGCTTGGCGGAGCCAGTTTGCCATGAGTGTGGCTGACCCACCACAATGGGGCTGACCTGTAACGTCCAGATAGGCTTCATCGAGCGATAATGGCTCGACAAGGTCGGTTAGCCGTCCCATGATGTCTCGAATCTGAGTGCTGATATCACGATAGACATCAAAACGGGGACGGACAAAAATGGCGTGGGGACAGCGTTTTTTGGCTTCATAACAGCTCATCGCCGAATGTACGCCAAAGGAGCGAATCTCATAACTTGCCGCCGCGACCACACCACGTCCATTGGGGTCACCGCCCACCACAAGGGGCTTGCCACGATAGGTGGGGTTGTCCCTTTGCTCAACGCTGGCAAAAAAAGCGTCCATGTCTAGGTGGATGATTTTTCTGATCATGTCATGACGTCAATCGGTATTTGGTGAGAGCAGACAAATCAAAAAACCATGTTCTTGTTTTATTAAATCTAGTTCGTGCAATTCACGACGGACAAAAATGACAAAGCAGTCATGATTTTGATGAGTTTCATCGATGAGTTCATCAGGTAGATTTTTGCTTAATAGTTGCTAAAAATTAAGTGTATTAAGTTGGGCATATTTTAATAATAATTCTTTGATTTTGTTGTTAATTTTGTCTTTATTTTTAAGTAATAGCTGATATAGCCTGGTATCGATTAAGTGGTCATTATCGGACGATTTGGGATTGTTGTGTGTTATGGATTTTATTTGTGATTTATCACTTAAAGAAAAGTAATCGCCGTGATTGATTTTTTTATATATCACGCCATCAGCATTTAGCAAGAATTGTCCAAAAGTTTTAACACCAAAATCTTTTGGGTTATAGCCTTTATTTTTTAATTGACTGCCCAAATAACCAATATGTACCCACTCATCAGCTCTAAGGTTGTTTTCATTGATGATGACTAGTATATCATTGAGTAATTGTTGGTTATTTATTTTGTCAGAATTGCTGGTCTTGACTTTTGATTTCTTTGAACCGCTTGGCTTTTCACGGATAATTAGCGTGGTTTTATTGGCTTGTTTGGTTTCAAATAAACTTATTTTTTTAATCAGCGTACTCCATTTTTTAAAACCATAAGTGCTTGGCTTTAATTTTGGATAGTGATTGTTTAAATGTTGAATGACCGTGCCAAAATTTGACCAACCATTTTCTTGGTTTTTGGTAATACCGTCTTTAATGGCATTGATTAGAGTCAAATCTTTACCGAGTTTTTCACCAGACCATTGTGTATTGGTTGAGCTTGTAGAGTTTGTGGTGGATTTAATTCGGATATAAATGGTAGAATTTTCTTTTTTGACATCAAAGATATCTATGACGTCAATCAGCTCATAAAGTTTGCCATAACCATAACCATCAGAGTTAATGGTTGGATAATTTTTTTGAAAATAAGATGCAAATACAGCATAATTTACCCAGCCGTTATTATCCGTTTTGTTATTTATAATGCTATCTTTTAAGGCATTTAATAGCTTGGTATCACATTTTAATTGATTGGCAGGAATTTTTGTTGTCGGTGTGGCAGTATTTGAATTTTTTGGCAAGATATGAATGGGTGATGTATTTGGAATTTCAAAAAATTCTGAACATACTTGGCGAAATTCTTTAATGGTTTTGTTTTCTCCAAAACCAAATACCTGAATATTGTTTTGCCTTAGACGTAATGCCAAACCAATAAAATCACTGTCCGATGAGACGATACAAAAGCCATCATGTCTGCCTGTGTGCCATAAATCAATCGCATCAATGGCAAGAGCAAGGTCACTAGAATTTTTGCCTGCGCTATAACTGGTTTGATGTTTTTTCTCAATGGCGTATTTTAAAATGGCACTTTCCCAAGATGACAGATTTGGCTTGGTAAAATCACCGTAAATTCGTTTGACGGTAATTGTGCCAAGCGTACTGATTTTATCAAAAACCCAATCAATCTTTTGATGACTGACATTATCCGCATCAATAAGAATGGCGATATTTTTTAACATGTTTATTCTGCCTTTGTCATTAGGGCGTGTTGAATATTGGTATTTGCAATGAAAAAATGAGAAAAATCGCACGTTTTTGACGATAAAAAACAAGATTTAGCCATTTTTCATGCAAAAATTAATGAAAGCATTAAATTCTCATCATATTTTGTAAATAATGTTATCAATGTTCGACACGCCCCAAATTGCCACTACAAAAATAGTGGCAATTTTTAAATGCCTTCATTTACGCCAAAACCGCCCCCGCCACCATGCTATCAGGCAATAATACAACAGTTAATTGTCCGTCTTTTTCTGCCGATAAAATCATGCCTTCTGATACGCCAAATTTCATCTTACGGGGGGCAAGGTTGGTAACGCAAATCACTGTTTTGCCTTGTAACTCTTCTGGTTTGTAAAACTTAGCAATACCGCTAAATACGTTGCGAGTTTGCTTTTCGCCTTGTTCATCAGTATCGCCCACATCAAGGGTAAATTGCAATAATTTATCCGCTCCTTCAACGTGATTGCATTCAAGCACTTTGGCGACTTTCATTTCAACTTTGGCAAAATCATCAATGCCGATAAAGGCGTTTTGGTCGGCGGTTCCCATAGGCTTACTCTCTTTCTTGGTTTTTTGGGTTTTTTTGGTGTCGGTGGGTTGCAGGTTTTCTTTTGAGTCATCAACCATGGCTTGCACTTTTTCGGGGTCAATGCGTTGCAAAAGTGGCTTAAACTCATTGATAGAATGCGTTAGGACATGAAAGCGTTCATCAAAATTCATGCTATCCACATTCAAAAATTCTTTGGACTGTTCGGCAAGTGTTGGTAGTACAGGCGACAGATAAACCATGATTTTGTGAAATAGGTTTAGCCCCACAGAGCAGATGTCTTGCACATCCTTACTGTTCGGGTTTTCTTTGGCAACCGCCCACGGCTTTTTGTCGTCAATGTACTGATTGGCAAGGTCGGCAAGTGCCATAATTTCACGAATGGCGGTGTTAAATTCACGGCTTTCGTAGTGCTTGATGATACTGTCGCCAGCTTGGATAAATTTATTGACAAGTTCAGGCTCGGCACAAGTGGCGGAGAGTTTATTGTCAAATTGGGTATTGATAAATTTAGCACAGCGACTGGCTATGTTCACGACTTTACCGACAAGATCTGAGTTTACTTTGGCGATGAAATCATCAAGATTTAAATCACTGTCTTCTACTTTATCAGACAATTTGGAGGCAAAATAATAACGCAAATATTCAGGATTTAGGTGGTTCAGATACGTTTCGGCTTTGATGAATGTGCCACGAGATTTGCTCATTTTTTCGCCATTGACGGTCAAAAAGCCATTGACAAATAGGCTTGTGGGCGTGCGATAATTCGCCCCTGTGAGCATGGCAGGCCAAAACAGGGCGTGAAAATAGACAATGTCTTTGCCAATAAAATGATACACTTCGGCGGTGCTGTCGGGACTCCAATAATCATCAAATGACACATCAGGGCGGTGGGCGGTCAAGTAGTTTTCAAAACTTGCCATATAGCCAATCGGTGCGTCTACCCACACATAAAAATATTTGTCGTCCGTGTCAGGGATTTTAAAGCCAAAATACGGAGCGTCTCGGCTGATGTCCCAGTCGGCAAGACCTGCGTCAAACCATTCGTCTAGTTTGTTGGCGATAGAAACGGGCAGTCGTCCGTCATCTCGTGTCCATTTTTGCAAAAATTCGGTGAAGTTTGGCAATTTAAAAAAGTAATGGTCGGACGTTTTTTCCACAGGGGTTGCACCGCTTAGGGTGGAGCGTGGATTGATGAGTTCGGTGGCGTTGTAGGTTGTGCCACACACTTCGCATGAGTCGCCATATTGCTCGTCCGCTTTGCATTTTGGGCAGGTGCCTTTAATGAAGCGGTCGGATAGGAACATCTGTTTTTCGGAGTCAAATAGCTGAGTTACGGGTTTGACAGCGATGTTGCCTGCCTTGTGGTTAGCAAGGTAAATGGCTTTGCTGTGCTTGCGGTTCGTCTCGCTGTGCGTGCTGTCATAATGGTCAAAGGACACGCCAAAACGGTCAAAATCTCGTTTATGCTCAATCTGTACGCTTTGGATTAGCTCTTCGGGCGTGATACCGTTCGCTTCGGCACGGAGCATAATCGCCGTTCCATGAGCGTCATCGGCACAGACATAGATCACGTCATGCCCCATAGACCGCATGGCACGCACCCAAATATCGGCTTGGATATAGCCCAAAAGGTGTCCCATGTGAATAGAGCCGTTGGCGTAGGGCAGGGCGTTGGTAACAAGAATTTGGCGTTTGGCTGTCATGATGTACCTGTTTTAAAAATGATAAAATGGCGATTATTATAGCGTAAAAGCCGTGATAAAACCATGACAAAATGGGGTATAATAGGGCAAATTTCTGGGACAGTCCTATGCAAAAGATTATTTCACTAAAACAAGAATTACTGGATATTATCGATAGTATCACGCCAATCATGTTCTTTTGGTTAAATGCAGTGGTGTGGTCGCTACTGCTGATTTGTGGGTATTTGCTATTGGGTTTTTGGCAGATATTCATCATAATCATCATGGTGGTGTTGATTTTATCTTCGGTATATCATTACAGAAATCCGCCCATTAGAAATAATCAATTTATCTTTACCACGCCCATTTTTGCTTTGGCGTATGGTTTTGTTATTAATTCAGGCATATTATTCCAAGATGACTTTATCACGGATAAATCACAATTATCCAGCGTTACTGCCACCGTACCTGCCGAATATGAATATGTACGAATAGGTGGTGGTAAATACTCTCGCACGCATCATTATTTTGTCATTGGCGATGTTAAATTACACTGCTCTAATGATAATTATGATGAATGTGAAAAAGCGTATGCCTACAAAGACCAAACAGCAACGGTATTATATGCTGATGGGCTATTATATGATATGGAAGTGGACGGAAAAAAGATATATGAATTTAATGAACAACTTGCCAAATTCCAACATGACAGACAAAAGAAAATCTATGAATTTATCACGTCATTGGTATTATTTGGTATTCCGTCTTTGGTGTTTTTCTTTTTAAATAAACAGGTCATTCGAGATATTGAAATCATCGAAGATGATAAAAAAGAAAAAACCAAAAAACCTTTAAATATTAAATTTAAAAATGCCAATAATGTCGACAAATCAGCAGATGAAAAAAGACAACACGATTTGGGTCATAATAGATTTAATAAAAAGAATGCTGATTATAAACAGCGATTACATGACAAATTATCCGCTCAAAGATTAAAACAACAGCAAATCAAGGCACGTATTGGTGGGGGTGGTATTGCTTGGTCGATGTTATGTATTTTATTGGCGGTGGTAACATTTTTATTGGCTTTTGTGATGCTTGTTATGGACTCTTATGTGGGGATGGTTATCTATCTATTATTGATGGTGGGTTTTGCTTATTTAACAAAGTTACCCAGCAGGCACGCCAAAGCAGAAGTGGACGATTATTATGAGATGAGTGAATATGAAGAATTGGCAGATTTGGAAGAATATGATTTAACAGGTATTTATCATTATATTAGTGTGATTGGCTGGTTTGGGCTGTATATATTTTCTCCGATTGCGTTATTCTTGCTGGTTTTTGTTTTTGAATATATCAAGGACGGTAATATTAATGTGGCAATTGTTGTGGGAGTTTTTGTGTTATTATTGGTGGGTATGCTTTATGCGATTATCAAAAGGGCAAAAAATATGAGAGATTGGGCGCTCGAATAAATTAAAATAAATTAATTTAGAATAAAACAAGGGCGGTAATTATATCGCCCTTGTTTTTAAATTGCCTTTATTTGTTAAATGAATTTATACAAATTTTAAATGTCCGCCTTTTTTGGGTGGTTCGTCATCGCCGTCATCGTCAGTGTCGTCTATATCATCAGGGTCATCGGGTGAGGTGTAGCCGTCATATTCGCTAGGGTCAAAGAAAAAGCCTTCACTGGGGTCTTCTTTGGCATAAATGCCAACCACTGCCTGCATGGGTATCCAGATGTCTTTGGAGACACCGCCAAACCGCCCTTGAAATGATAAGCCATCATTGTCAATCAAGAGATTATTGGTGGCTTGGTAAGATATGGCAAGCACCAATTTGCCGTCTTGGGCGTATTCGGTGGGGGCGAGTAGCTGGGGGTGGGTGGCATCCGTCATGAGATATGGCGTAAAGCCGTTGTCTATTAGCCATTCATGCATGGCACGAACGAAGTAGGGGCGTTTTGGGGTAAGCATGGTTATGTCCTTGTTGTTGGTTAAAGTAAATTGATGAATGTTAAATTATTAAAAATCATCATCGCTATAAACAGCAGGAGTGATGAGTGTCTTTTGAAAACTTGACCTTGCTGATAGGCGTGCTTGATATGCCAGTAGTGGTTTACACGGTTTGGCAGGTAAATGAATGCCTAGCATTGGCAAACGGTGCAAAAGTGGCAATAATAACACATCACACAGCCCAAACTCATCTTGCATAAAATAGTCATGACGGGCAAATAGGGGCGAGAGCGTGATGAGCGAATCGGTCAAGGTTTTTTGGGCATGGGTTGCTTCTGCTGGGTTAAAGCTGTCGGGGTGGGTCATCAAAATCCGCCCAAGCGAGAGCCAGTCTTGACGCAGTCGCCAAGCCAACTGACGCACTTTTGCCCGCTCTTTGGGGGTGGGTGGCAGTAGCTTATTGGCACCGTGCCGTTCTTCTAGATATTCAAAAATCACCATCAGCTCATACAATGCCAAATCCCGTCCCACAAGTACAGGCAGGGTGTTGTAAGGGTTTAGCTCGGCGAGATATTCGGGTCGCTCATCAGGCAGGTAGGCGAATTGATGATTCACGCCTTTTTCTTCTAGCAAAAACCGCACCACATGACTGTCATAGCCATCGTCACCATAGAGTAGGAACTGGGTGGGTAAAAGATGAGAAAAATCTGCCATGATATGAATGAGTCTGTTTTTGGGTGTTAAGTGTAACAAAAATTTTGGTAAAAGTGTGTAAATTTTGTCAATAAAAAAAGACCGATGTGTATCGGTCTTTTGGGTTAGTGTTGGCTTATTTGACGTCTTTCCAGAATTCTTTGTTAAGTAGATATACTGGAATGAGTAGCACAAGTAAGAACAATAGTACGAATGCACCATAGACTTTACGTTCATGACGGACAGGCTCTGCCATCCATGCCATGAAGTTCACTAGGTCGCCCACACGAGCTTCATACTCTTCTTTACCAAGCTCTTTTTGCATGTTGTGTAGCACATGGGGCATGGCAGCATTGGCAAGCACTAGGTTGTTAGAACCCCAAGGACGGCTCGGGTCTTCGTAGAATGACAGTAGGTAAGTATATACCCAGTCATCACCACGCAGACGAGTTTCTAGCGATAAATCTGGCGGTGCAGCACCAAACCATAGAGCCTGAGTATCAAGGTCAATCTCAGCAGTAATATGGTCACCGATTTGGTCGGTGGTTACCATGAGATATTTTTCCATAAGCTCTGGTGGGATTTCCAAGTCCTTGGCAATGCGTGAATGACGCACATACTGGGCTGAGTGACAGCCCACACAGTAGTTCATGAACGTCTGAGCACCGCGTTGTAGCGAGCCTTTATTGGTTAGGTCAATGGGGGCTTTGCTACATTCTAGGGTAACTTTGGTGCCATCGGCTTCGGTGAACTCACCACAGCCGTGACCGCCTGCCGCTAGAGCAGAAGATGTTGCCATCATGCCACCTGCAAGCAGGAGACCAGCACCAAGCGATTTTAGAGTAAATGCTTTCATTAGTGACCTCCTCCTGTAACACGTTCTGGTGGTTGCTTGCACGTTTCCATGGACGTGTAGAACGGCATAAGAATGAAGTACAAGAAGTATAAAATAGTACAAATACGAGCAACTAGCGTACCTGTTGGTGTGGAAGAAACTCCGCCAAGATAACCTAAGATTAGGAAGCTAACCACAAAGACAGCTAGGGCAATCTTAGATAAAATGCCTTTATAGCGGATAGATTTCACAGGCGATTTGTCAAGCCATGGCATGACAAACAAGATGGCAATCGCACCAAACATCACAATTACACCTGGTAGAGCAGAGCCGAACATGGATGGCGTGGCACGAAGCATGGCATAAAATGGCATGTAGTACCAAACAGGAGCGATGTGAGCAGGTGTTTTTAGAGCGTTGGCAACTTCAAAGTTGGGTTTTTCTAGGAAATAACCACCACCTTCTGGGGCAAAGAATACCACGGCAAAGAAGCAGATGAAGAATACCACGATACCTACCATGTCATGTACAGTATAGTAAGGATGGAAAGGTACGCCATCTAGTGGTACGCCATTTTTATCTTTAAGCTTCTTAATTTCGATACCGTCTGGGTTATTAGAGCCGACATGGTGCAGAGCAACCAAGTGCATGAAAACTAGACCAACCAATACCAAAGGAATTGCCACAACATGCAGGGCAAAGAAACGGTTTAGAGTAATGCCTGAGATGATGTAGTCGCCTTTGACCCATTCAGCCAGACCATCACCGATAAAAGGAATGGCAGCAGGTAGGTTTAGAATAACCTGAGCACCCCAGAACGACATGTTGCCCCAAGGCAGTAGATAACCAAAGAAACCTTCTGCCATGAGACACAGATAAATCGCCATACCGATAATCCAAACAAGCTCACGGGGCTTCTTGTATGAACCATACATCAGACCACGGAACATGTGTAGATAGACAACCACGAAGAAAGCGGATGCCCCTGTGGAGTGCATGTAGCGAATGAGCCAACCGCCTTTGACATCACGCATGATGTATTCAAGTGAAGCAAATGCTCCTTCGGCACTGGGGTTGAACATCATGGTTAGCCAAATACCTGTCACCAATTGGTTAACAAGTACGACCATGGACAACACGCCAAAGAAATACCAAAAGTTAAAGTTCTTTGGTGCGTAGTATTTGGACATATGGTATTCATAAGTCTCTGTCGCAGGAAAGCGAGCATCGACCCAACCCATAAATTTCTTAGCAATACTCATGATTATGCCTCCCCAACGGTCAAGATGGTGTCTTCAATCTTGTAGATAGGTACAGGTAGGTTCAAAGGTGCAGGCATGCTACTATAAACACGACCGGCTAAGTCGTACATAGAACCATGACAGGGGCAGAAGAAACCACCCATCCAGTCAGCACCACCTAAGTCCGCCGCACCAACTTCGGGTCGGAACATGGGAGCACAACCTAAATGTGTACACACGCCCTCAACAACCAATATCTCAGGCTGAATGGAGCGTGTTTCGTTTTTGCAGTTGTCAGGTTGTACAGACCCGTTGGACTCAGGGTCGGCAAGCTTGGGAGCTACCTTGCTTAGGTTGGCAAGCATGTCTTCGGTACGTTTGACGACAAAGATAGGTTTGCCACGGTATTTTAACGTAATCATCTGCCCATTTTCGATGCTGGCGATGTCAGTGACAACGGCAGCACCAGCAGCTTCCGCTTTGGCACTTGGGTACCAAGAACGCACAAATGGGGTGGCTATTGCACCGACACCAACCGCACCAACGGCGGCAGTGGACGCAATCAGGACTCTACGGCGTTTAACATTCACGCCTTCGGCATGGCTCATTAAAACTTCCTCCAGAAAATGAATGGGGGTTATCCCATACTGGGTGTGTGGTTATGATAAAACAGTTTTATCAAAAAACCACATTTGCTGTGCCTATTTTTCTAAACATGACTATTTTAAGCTATTTTTGTAATAAAATAAATCGTTCTTTTACAAAGTTGTGAAAAAAATCCATAAAAATTGTCATGAATTTACAAAAAAGTTTAAAATTGTATAAAAATTAGACAAGACCCACTAAAATACTCAGCTTTATTTGCAACTTTATGTAAATTTTTGTTACTATTGATTAAAATAAAGAATCTCTATCATACATTAATAACAAGATTTTTTATCAACTGTGAATTTATCTAACAATGAAAAATCTATGTCAAGTTAAGTTATTTTAATCAAGAATAACGCATATAAAAAAACTCTCGAAGTTCGAGAGTTTTTTTGAAAACGCAAAAATTAACGTTTTGAGAATTGTGGGCGTTTACGAGCTTTGCGTAGACCCAATTTCTTACGTTCAACTTCACGAGCGTCACGAGTTACAAAGCCAGCTGCTTTTAGGGCAGGTTTTAGCGTTTCGTCTGACTCAATCAAAGCACGAGTAATGCCGTGACGGATAGCACCTGCTTGACCGCTTGCACCACCACCAGTAACGGTGATGTATAGGTCATATTTGTCAGCAGATTCTAGAAGTTCTAGGGGCTGACGTACGACCATGCGAGAAGTCTCACGACCAAAGTATTCGTCTAGGCTCTTGCCATTGATGACGATGTTACCAGTGCCTTTTGATAAGAAGACACGAGCGGTAGAAGTCTTACGACGACCTGTTCCGTAATTCTTTTCCATGTGTATCTCCTTAGATGTCTAGTACTTTTGGGGCTTGGGCGGTATGTGGGTGTTCACTCCCTGCATACAGTTTTAGCTTTTTAATCATCGCATAGCCCAAAGGACCTTTTGGTAGCATGCCTTTAACGGCTTTGTGTAGCACGTCTTCTGGCTTGTGAGCAAGAAGTTTGGTAAAGTTGGTCTCTTTGATACCGCCAGGATAGCCTGTGTGGCGATAGTATTTTTTGTCCTGAGCTTTTTTGCCAGTAACAGCGATTTTGTCAGCATTGATGACGATGATGTAATCACCAGTATCAACATGGGGGGTGTACGATGGCTTATGTTTGCCACGTAGACGAGAAGCAATCTCAGAGGCTAGGCGACCTAGTGTTTTGCCTTCTGCGTCCACGACATACCAGTCATGTACAACCTCAGCGGGTTTGGCGCTAATAGTAGTAGTCATATAAAACCTATTTAGTTACGTTTGAGAGTTGAACAAATAAAAAAGCCCAAAGGCTTGATTTTACTTGCTTTGTGAGTTGGGAAACGAAGGGCTCTCAAAAAACAGCGGTCATTATAACCAATCAAACACAAAAAAGCAATGAAAATTTGAGATGAATTTACAAAATAAACCAAAATAAACAATGATAAATACGCCACGATAAAAGCCATTTAAATTGGGGAAAAATGGCAGAATGGGACTTTAAAATTTTATCAAATTTTCATAAAATGATGATAAGATAGATGATGTTGTTTTATTATTTTAAAAAGTTAAAAGGAGATGCCATGACCGCACCACACGCCCCAAAGACCGCCAAGCAAATCAGCAAGCCCAACGCCATCACGCACCAAAATGCCGACACCGCTCCTAGTATTGAAAACCAAGCCATGCAAAGTGTACTCGGGCAGACCCCTGCACCGACCGATTTGCACTATATTGAACAAATTATCGATGAATCAGGCAATTTTACCCCTGACTGCTTTATCAATCGTGATTTGTCCACGCTACGTTTTCAGCTTCGAGTGCTGGCTCAGGCGACCAATCCACGCCATCCGCTGTTGGAGCGTATGTTCTTTTTGACTATTTTTTCATCAAATATGGATGAGTTTTTTGAAATTCGGGTGGCAGGGCTTATCCAAAAAATGAAAAATGGCGATAAGTCAAGCAGTCTGGACGGGCGAAAACCATCCGAGCTACTGGCGGAGATTAGTCAAGTGGCACACCGTGCGGTCGAAGAGCAGTACCGCATCTTAAATGAAGACATCTTGCCTGAGCTTGCCAAATCGGACATCCGCTATCTTAAACGTCATGAGCTGACCGATGCCCAAAAGGCGTGGATGCGGGAGTACTTTTTTAATCAAGTGTTGCCTGTCTTGACCCCTATTAGCATTGACCCTGCTCATCCATTTCCCCGAGTGGTCAATAAGTCCTTGAATTTTATCGTCAGTCTAGAAGGTAAAGATGCCTTTGGGCGGGATTTGTCGCTTGCCATCGTGCCTGCCCCACGTTCACTGCCTCGTGTGATACGTCTGCCCGATGAGCTGACAGGGGGCAAAGACCACCATATCATGCTCTCAGCGGTGATTCATGAGCATGTGGGTGAGCTGTTTTTGGGCATGAAAGTCACGGGTTGTCATCAATTTAGACTGACTCGTAATGCCGACCTTGATGTGTCCGATGATGTCGAAGACCTAGCCAAGGCGTTAGAAGGTGAGCTGGATAACCGCCGTTTTGGGCATAAGGTGCGTCTAGAAGTAAGTACTAACTGTCCCAAAGAGCTGTATGAGTTACTATTAAAAGAATTTGAGCTTGATGAAAGCCAGCTTTATCGGGTTAATGGTCCTGTGAACCTGACTCGCATGCTGACAAGTTTTGATAAGCCTGAGTTAAAATTTACCCCGTTTACGCACGCTATCCCCAAGCCATTTAAGGGCATGGAGACGGTCAAGGTCGCCAAAGACAACACGTCTATGTTTAATGTTATGAAAAACAAAGACGTGTTGGTACACCATCCCTTTGATGCGTTCACACCTGTGGTCAATCTCTTGTGGCAGGCGGCGAACGACCCTGATGTACTTGCCATCAAACAGACCATTTATCGTTCTGGCACCAACTCAGAGATTGTCCAAGCCCTAGCTGTCGCTGCTCGTAACGGCAAAGAAGTGACCGCCGTCATTGAGCTGCGTGCCAGATTTGATGAAGCCAGTAACATCGCTGTCGCCAATATGCTCACCGATGCCGGAGCCATTGTGGTGTATGGCGTGGTTGGTTACAAGACACACGCCAAGCTCATGCTCATCGTGCGTCGAGAAGACGGCAAAATCCGCCGTTATGCTCATCTAGGCACGGGCAACTATCACGCTGGCAACGCCAAAGCCTATACCGATTATGGGCTGTTTACCGCTCATGAAGAGATTTGTGCCGATGTGGCAGGCGTGTTCGGACAGCTGACAGGCATGGGCAGACCATTGCCGTCCCATCACATCATGCACGCACCTTTTACCCTGCATGATGGGCTAATACGCCTCATCGATGATGAGATTAATCACGTCAAAAACGGCAAAAAAGGGCGTATCATCCTAAAATGTAACGCCATCACCGAGCGTGGTATCATCAACAAGCTCTATGAAGCAAGTCGTGCAGGGGTAGAGATTGACCTGATTATTCGTTCCATCTGCTGTCTGCGTCCACAGGTCAAGGACTTGTCCGAGCATATCCGTGTACGCTCTATCGTGGGGCGGTTCTTGGAGCATACTCGTGTCTATTATTTTCATAATGATGGCGATGAAAAGCTCTACTGTTCGAGTGCTGACTTGATGGACAGAAACCTGCTACACCGTGTGGAAGTGGCGTTTCCGATTTTGGATGAGAGGCTCTTTAAACGTATTTATGAAGATGGACTGATAAACTACCTTGGCGATAACGTGCAGGCGTGGGAGCTTGATGGGCGTGGCGAGTGGAACCAAGTCCATCATGATAAAGACGGCACGGACATTCACGACGCTCAGCAGTGCCTATTAGAAAAAATCTGCGAGCGTGCCTGATGGGTTGTTATTGTGGCTCGGGCAACCCTTATGCAGTGTGCTGTCAGCCTTATCATGACGGCACACCCGCCCCCACCGCAGAATGTCTTATGCGGTCAAGGTTTGGCTCTTTTTATCTAAAAAACGTGGACTATATCATCGCCACCACCGCCCCAAGCCAGCAAGATGGGCTTGACAAATCCGCCTTACAAGCATGGGCGGACGGCATGAACTGGACACGCCTTGACGTGATAAGCCATAACAAAGTTGGCAAACGCCACGCCCAAGTGCATTTTAAAGCCTATTTTGACAACGGCGATGGCGAGCAGGTGCATGATGAATTGTCCGCTTTTGTCAAGATAGGCGAGCGGTGGTATTTTCTTGACCCAACCGTGCCTGTTATGCTGACCAACAAACAGCCGTGCCTGTGTGGGAGTGGCGAGAAGTTTAAGGCGTGTTGTGGGAAGTTTTTGCTTTAACTACCAAAATGGAGTGTGTAGGGGCAATTTATTCGCCCAAAAATCAAAGCTTTATCATAGGGCAAATTGCCATTTGCCCCTAAAAATTTTGCCAAGAGTATTGAACTTATTACATTGCATCAAAAATTATGAAAGATGAAATTTATGAAACCCATAAAGATTGGGACATAAGCCACCAAAACGCAATCACGCCAATCCCAAAATGAGCCATTTTTACAGGCAAAACAGGATTATGACAGCGACATTACCGCTTTACTTGATAATGATGTGTTGGAGCTTATCAAACAGCACGCCCACAATCAAAAAGACCGAGAACGTCTAAATGCCGTAATACGTTTATTGTTTGCATGATTTTTGGTGCGTTATGGAAAGTTTTTTAAACCAACAAAAAGGTGTATAATACGCCTTTTTCTTTTGCCTAATTTTTATGAAATATATTGTTAAACTCCACCCTGAAATCATGATGAAAAGCGACACCGTACGTAAACGCTTTGTTAAGATTTTGGCAGGAAATTTGCGTAATGTCCTAAAACCCCTTGATGAGACAGCGGTTGTGGTTCAGCATTGGGACTATATTGAAGTGCGTCATCGCAATGAGTCGGCACGTCCCATATTGCTTGACAAATTGCAATGCACCTCAGGCATTCATCATATCCTAGAAGTCGAAGAGTCGCCTTTTGCCGATTTGCATGACATTTTTGAGCAGACCTTGCCCAAAGTGAGAGAAAGCCTTGAAAACAAGAGCTTTTGCGTGCGAGTCAAAAGACGTGGCACGCACCCATTTACGTCCATGGACATCGCCAAATATGTGGGCGGTGGGCTAAATCAGGCGATAGCCAGTGCTAAGGTGCAACTTAAAAACCCTGATATTACCGTCAAAATTGAGATTGAACACGACAAAATGCTCTTTATTAAGGCACGCCATGACGGCATGGGCGGATTTCCCATGAGTACCCAAGAAGACGTGTTGTCGCTTATCTCGGGTGGGTTTGATTCGGGCGTGGCAAGCTATGAGTTTATCAGACGTGGCAGTCGGGTGCATTATTTGTTTTTTAATATGGGCGGTCGCACGCATGAGATTGGCACCAAACAAATGGCGTACGAGCTGTGGGAGCGGTACAGCTCATCGCATAAGGTACGCTTTACTACGGTGGATTTTGAGCCTGTGGTGGGCGAGATTTTGACTAAGATTGATGACGGTCAAATGGGCGTGGTCTTAAAGCGAATGATGATGCGTGTGGCAAGCGTGATTGCCCAAAAAAACCGCATTGAAGCGGTGGTAACGGGCGAAGCCTTGGGGCAAGTGGCAAGCCAAACGCTCACGAACCTTGCCATGATAGACAAGGCAAGCGACGTGCTGGTGTTACGCCCGCTCATCACCAAAGACAAAGCCGACATCATCGCCACGGCTGAAAAAATCGGCACGGCAGACATCGCCAAATCCATGCCTGAGTTTTGTGGAGTTATCTCAAAAAGCCCCACGGTCAAAGCAGTGGAGCATAAACTTATCGCTACCGAGAGTGAGTTTGATTTTGGCGTATTGCAAAATGCCATTGACACCGCCATGACCATTGACATTCGCACGATAAAAGACCAAGTAAGCGATATCCATGCCATTGATACGGCACACGCCATTGGCAAAAATGATATAGTGATTGACATTCGGGCGACAGACGAGACGGACGATGACCCACTTGGCATACCGCATATTTGCATTCCGTTTTATAAACTTGCCACAGAATTTGATAAATTGGATAAAACCAAAACTTATCTTTTGTACTGCAAAAAAGGCGTAATGAGCGGTTTGCAAGCGGTGTATTTAAAGGATAAGGGACATCAAAATGTTAAGGTGTTAAATTGTCAAACCAACCTCAATACTTTATCAAAATAAACCTCATGAGGTTTAAACACTTTTTGGGTCTATGATTAAGTTCATGCACTAAGATGGCTGATTGATGGGTTTGTGAGCATAACGGTTGTCCTGATTAATTGCATTTAATGGTTTGTTGTAGATTTGTCGATGGCTGTCGTACGATTGGTCTACAACGCCTTTTAAATCATACCAAAACGTTTTTATCTTGTGTATTTTTGTAAAAATGGGGTATAATCAGATTTTTGATTAACGATAGAAGGTGGCAAATGAACGCTGTACTATTGGCAGTCATTATGATGGTAGGGCTGTCGCTCGCTCGTGTCCATGTGGTGTTAAGTTTGATTGTGGGGGCGGTCGTGGGCGGTTTGCTTGCAGGACTGCCCTTGACGGACGTAGAAAATGGGGCGACAGGCGTACTGACGCATTTTCAAAACGGCATTAAAGGCGGGGCGGGCATTGCCTTATCCTATGCCATGCTTGGGGCGTTTGCCATGGCGATTGCTCATTCGGGTGTGCCAAAGGCTCTGTCTGATAAGGTCATCTTGGCGGTCAAAAATGCCAAAAATGGCGGTATCAAATGGGCGGTGTTTGGCGTGATTGTGCTGTTTGCCTGCCTAAGCCAAAACCTTATCCCCATTCATATTGCCTTTATTTTGCTACTCATTCCGCCACTTTTGACGGTGTTTAATGAATTAAAATTAGACAGACGACTCATTACTTGCTTGATTACTTTTGGGCTTGTCAATACTTATATGTTTATCCCATATGGTTTTGGCGATATATTTTTAAATGAAATTATCATGGCAAACCTTGCCAAATCAGGGCTTGATACGTCTGGCATTTCGGTCATGAAAGCGATGGCAATTCCTGCACTCGGTATGCTGACGGGCTTGCTTGTGGCGATTTTTGTAAGTTATCGTAAACACAGAGTATATGACAATGCCAAAACCCTAGCGGTAAAAGGCGATGATGTGCCTGTGGTCAATGATACCAAAATGGGCTTTAAAATCATCGTAACGCTCATCGCTATCATTGTGGCGTTTGTCATTCAGCTAAAAACCGATTCGCTTGTGCTTGGCTCGTTGTCAGGTTTTGCCATTTTTATGGCGACAGGCGTGGTCGGCTGGAACAAGGCGGACGATGTCTTTAATGACGGCATTAAGATGATGGCGATGATTGGGTTTATCATGATTACCGCCCAAGGCTTTGCTGAGGTGATGACCGCCACAGGGCATATCCAGCCACTCGTGCAATCGGCGGTGGACGTGTTTGGGGCGAATAAGGCTCTGGCAAGTCTTGCCATGCTCATTGTGGGACTTGTCGTTACCATGGGGATTGGTTCGTCATTTTCTACCGTGCCGATTATTGCGACCATTTATGTCCCGCTTTGTATGGCGATGGGGTTTAGTCCGATGGCGACTTTGGCACTCGTGGCAACCGCAGGCGTGCTTGGGGACGCAGGTTCGCCTGCTTCTGACTCAACGCTTGGCCCAACCATGGGGCTAAATGTGGACGGACAACACGACCACATCAAGGACAGCGTGATACCGACCTTTATCCATTATAATATTCCGCTTATTGTGTTTGGCTGGGTGGCTTCGCTTGTTTTATGATGGCTGTAAAAATAGACCGCTCCGTCATGAGGCGGTTTTTATCCAATCCCATTTACATCAATAATAAGCCGATGACCAAGCTCGGTCGGACGAAAACCAAATTTTTGATAATAATGTGCCAACGTGTCATTTTTGGCATCTATCACAGCAAAGGCAATGCCAGCATCTTGACTTAGGCGTTTGATTTTGGATAGGGCGTTGGCAAGCAGTAGTTTGGACAAACCTTGACCCTGATAGTGATTATCCACGCCAAGTCTGCCAATCATCATGGCAGGGATTTTGGCAGGATAGCCTTTTATGGCGACATCAAGCTCCACCGCCGATAACGTATAAAATCCCATGATAATATTAGGGTTATCCAAATTTGTCAAAACATGAGTTTTGGCGATGTTTTTCTTATTATGCTGATTTGCCATTGTCCGCAGGTAGCGGTTGATGTCGTCATTCCCACAGTCAAAGCCTTGTCGGTCGTGGTATGTGGCAAGTGGGCTGATGTCAAAGTTCATGATTACCCCAATGTCTTGTCGTGCATTGCCATGAGTGCTTTCATCTCGTCATTGGGCGTGGTGGGGGTGTCTAGTAGGGATTTGATGAGTGCGTTGTCCTTGTTGGTCAGCTCCCACAGCTCGGCATGACTCATCAAATCCAAAGCGTCCACAAGGTTGGGGTCGTGGGCAATGGCATTATTGACAAGGTATAATGACTTTTCGTACATGGTCGTGGCGATGTAATGGCTCATGCTTACGCCCATAAGACGGCTTGCCTTTTCAATCATGGCTTTCATGTGGGGCGTGGTTCTAAGGTTAATGCGTTCGGTGGCTTGCATGGCATTTCCTAAATGTAAGTATAATAGACGTACATTTATTATAGCATAATTAACATCTTATTACACCCCTATCCGTCATCACCATATCCACGTCCTTATCCCATTTATTAACCGTTAAATTTTCAACCACTTGAAAATGATAACACCAACCTACCTTAACCCCACGAAAATTGGCAAAGGTGCGGTCATAAAATCCGCCCCCCATGCCAAGTCGATTGCCCTGCCTATCCATCGCCACAAGCGGGCAAATAATCATGTCCATGTTATCTGCACTTATGCCATATCTGGCAAAGGGTTCTTGCATGCCAAGTTTGTGGCGTTTTAGGGGTGTTTTGGCTAATGGCAAAACAACAGGGGTAAAGCGTAAAGGCTTATTCTTAATGGTAATCGGTAAAAACGGCGTAAAACCATGCTTTTGACAAAATGCCAAAATCGGTGCGGTGGGCAATTCGCCAAAATCGTCCAGATACAGCCCAATTTTGGCATTTTTGGGTAAATGGGGCAAGAGTTTGGGTAGGTGCAGACTTGCCATAAATGCAAAATTGGCACGCTGTTTGGCGGTCAAGGCTTTACGCTCTTTACGGATACGAGTACGAAGTAGGGTGTTTGGCATGAGTTTTTCCAATAAGTATTATTAAAAATGATAATGATTGATGATTGAAAATTGTTTTTGATGGTGTTATAGTAATATCAACATTTTAGCAGTTTTTATCCACCAAACAAGGAAAATTTATGACCGACTTTCGTATTGAAAAAGACACCATGGGCGAAGTACAAGTCCCTGCCGATGCCTATTTTGGGGCTCAAACTCAGCGTAGCCGTGATAATTTTAAAATCGGGGGCGAGACGTTGCCACGCCCGCTCATTGTCGCCATGGCAACCGTCAAAAAAGCTGCTGCCATTACCAATGCCGAGCTTGGACGGATTGAAAATAGCCAAAAAGACTTAATTGTACAAGCCACCGATGAAGTGATTGCAGGCGGGCTTGCTGACCAGTTTCCGCTCGTGGTATGGCAGACAGGCTCTGGCACGCAGTCCAATATGAACATGAATGAAGTCATCGCCAACCGAGCCAACGAGATTGCAGGCAATCCAAAAGGCACTTATAAGCCCGTCCACCCCAACGACCATGTAAACCACGCCCAATCCACCAACGACAGCTTCCCAACCGCCATTCGTGTGGCGGCAGCGGTAGAGATTAACCGCTCGCTTATCCCTGCCGTCAAGGCGTTGCGTGATACGCTTGCCAAAAAATCTGCCGACTTTGCCGGCATCGTCAAAATCGGACGCACCCATTTACAAGATGCCACACCGCTCACCTTGGGGCAAGAATTTAGCGGTTATGTGGCACAGCTTGACTTGGCACTCGTGAGAATTGACAACGCCTTGCAGGGCTTGTATCAGTTGCCACTTGGTGGGACGGCCGTGGGGACAGGGCTAAATAGCCACCCCGATTATGCCGTCAAATCCGCCCAAAAAATTAGTGAATTGACAGGCTTGCCCTTTGTAACCGCTCCTAATAAATTTGAAGCCTTAGCAAGCCGTGATGCCGAAGTGTTTGCCTCAGGGGCATTAAAAACTTTGGCAGGTAGTCTAAACAAAATCGCCAATGACATTCGCTGGCTATCTAGTGGCCCTCGCTGTGGTCTGGGCGAGATTACCATTCCCGAGAACGAACCGGGGTCGTCTATCATGCCGGGCAAGGTAAACCCCACGCAGTCGGAGGCGATGACCATGGTGGTCGCTCAGGTCATGGGCAATGACACCACGATAAACATGGCAGGGGCGAGCGGTAATTTTGAATTGAACGTCTTTATGCCTGTCATCGGTTATAATCTTTTGCAATCCATTCGCCTGCTTGCGGACGCTTGTAATAGCTTTAATGACAACTGTGCGGTAGGCATTGAACCAAATCGTGAAAAGATTGATTACTTTTTGCACAATTCGCTCATGCTGGTAACTGCCCTAAACCGTAAAATCGGCTATGAAAATTCGGCAAAAGTCGCCAAAACCGCTTATAAAGAAAATAAAACCTTAAAACAAGTGGCGGTAGAGCTTGGGCTATTGACTGAGCAAGAATTTGATGAGTGGGTACGACCAGAAGAGATGGTTGCACCGAAGTAATCAAAGCAAAAGTCAAAGGCATGGTAAATAAGGGCAAGAGATTGCCCTTATTTTTTTATGCAAGGTTGTTGTTTGACAAGAATAAATTTGAACTTTAATATAATTGGCATTGTTCAATAAGATACTTTTTGCAAGACGGAGCGTGTCTGAGAAATACATTTACCTAGATATTTATAGTCAATCCGCTCAAAATACAACAAAGGTTTTTCATCCGTGGTGAGCTATACCTACCCATAACAAAAAACCGCTTTATCCACAGACATAGCTTAGGGCGAACGGTTTTTTGTGTAATTTTAGAGTAAGATGATGTAGTCAAGTCCTGCACGTATAAGTAAAAAACAGCAAAAACTTGGGGCTGGAGAGCCTTATAGGGTTGTCGTAGCAACGTGCAATAATACCTATTATCGAGTAAGTACCGCATAGCCAAACCCCAAAAACCATACAACCCTAAGGAGTTATCATGTCCAAAAATGATGAAAAGGTTAGTATCAAAACCGTCAATAAGATGTTTGAATATCAACTAACCATTCCTGATTACCAACGCCCCTATAAATGGCAAACCAAGCACATCAAACAGCTTATTGATGATATTTATTCTTATTTTATAAAGGACAAAACCCAAGAATGCCGTTTAGGTGTAATTGTCTTGCATAAAGATGAAGGTAAAGATGAATATAACATCGTAGACGGACAACAGCGACTGACCAGTTTGTTTTTATTGTTGTATGTATTAAATGGCAACAAAAATCCATTTGACGAACCTAATTTTCTTGGCAATGAATTCAACCACAGTCAAAGTGTTGAGCATATCAAGCAAAATTATGAATATCTAAAAAGCTATGTGGTGGATTTGGGGCTTGGTGATGATTTTAAGAACTTTATCCTTGACAAATGCACCTTTGCTACCGTTATTTTAACCGACATTGATGAAGCCTTTCAGTATTTTGATTCGCAAAACTCTCGTGGCAAAAGTTTGGAAGCCTATGATTTGTTAAAGGCGTATCATCTGCGAGAATTAAGGGGGCTTGCCAGTCCTGCCATTCATCGCTTGGTGGAGCGTTGGGAGTATCAAGCTAATGAGACAATTTCGGCACCCAGAGACAGGGTTTGGTTAAAGCTGATTATCAATGATGTCTTATATCGTCATCGGCGATGGCAATCTCATAAAGAAGCCGAGTTTTTTAACAAACAAAACGTGGATGTCTTTAAGGGCTTAAATCAACAAGAGCAGATAAAACACCCAAAATTACAAGCCAGATATGCTCATGACGTGCAGATGAATGGGGTGGTTCTAGATGGTGAATGGTTTTTTGATTATGTGGAGCATTACAAGAATATGTATGCCGATTTATTTGCTAAAGATGGCTTGTTGGATAATGGCATTTCAATTAATATACCAAATAAAGACATCAATTTATTTAACCACCTAAAAGAAAATGCCAAAGTAAATAAAGGCGATTATTTTTTATTTACCACCTTTACCATTATGGTAATGATGTATTATGATAAATTTGGTGATTATGAATTAAAAAATGCCGTGATTAAAATTGCCAGATGGGTTTATTTTTTAAGGTTTTATAACGAGCGTATTTACTTTTCATCACTTGAAAACTATCTTTTTAAATCAGGCAGTTTATACCTTGCTTTGGGGCAATCTGTTAAGCCAGAAGAGATATTAATGTTTGACATTGGCAGAACAAAGAAGCGGACTAATAGTAAGAAAGTTACTTATTTAAATGACCTGCTATCGGGTTTTTATGATGACACAACAGCCCAATAACAACTTAAGGAGAAAATCATGAATAGCAATGATAACATCAAAGAATTTACAATCCAAGAACTTTTTGCAGAAATGGATAATTATGTTATTCCTATCTATCAACGCAATTATGCTTGGTCGGATGATGAAGTTAGACAAATGATTAAGGACATACAAGAATATTGCAAAACAAATAATAATAAGAGATATTATCTTGGGGCTTTAACGGTTAAAAAACGTGCAGATAATGCTTTTGAGGTTATTGATGGGCAACAAAGATTGACCACGCTGTTTTTGATTTTATCAGTTCTTAATTATTCTTTTAAATTAAATTTGTCTTTTGAACATCGTCAAAATTCAAGTGATGAACTTAATATTATTAAGAAACAAGGCGAATTAAATGGCGACAGTCAAATTTCTGTTATATATAACTACTTGCAAAAACAGTCATTTTCCGATAATTTCTTATCTGTTTTATTGAATAACGTACAAATCATACGCACGGAGATTCCAGAAAATACCGATTTAAACCAATATTTTGAACGCATGAATAACCGTGGCGAGCAATTAGAACAGCACGAAGTCATCAAGGCAAAATTAATGAGTGAATTAAAAGATGATGATAGAGCGGTATTTTCTGCCATTTGGAATGCTTGTTCGGATATGAGTCGCTATGCGGTGTCGTCTTTTTCTGCTGATGAGCGTCATGAGCTTTTTCAAGATAACGGTGAGTATTTTTGGTTGTATGAAAATTTTGATAATTTAAAAGAAAATTTTCAAAAATCAAAAAAGAAGGCAAAAAAAGACAAAGTTCAAAATGAAAATTCATACCCAAGTGAATTGGGGAAAATTCTTAGCACGAACTTTGTATTGATAAAAAATGATAAATCAAACCAAGACAATCAATATGAGCGTTTTACTTCTATCATTGATTTCCCTAACTTTTTGGCACAGGTTTTGTATTTATTCTTAAAAGATAAAAATTGCATTAACGCTGATATACATCGCTTAGACGCAGGTAATTTAAATAAACAATTTGATGAAGCGGGCTTATATGGCAATAAAGATGAAATCAGAAAATTTACCGTACATTTGCTAAACATTCGTTTATTATTTGACCGTTATGTGATTAAGCATGATGGGCTTGATAATAAAGATGATTGGTATATCTATCAATTTAGAAAATCCGACAAACAAAATTCTAGTAATTACTATGCCAACGTCTTTAAAGCAGAGATAGAGGATAGAAAAATCAAGCTTTTGCAGACCATGTTTCATTATTCTTTCACGGCAAAGAATTATAAATATTGGCTATTTGCTTATCTAAAATGGCTTAATGACGAAAGTCATTTACAATTAAAAGATTGTCCAAAAACTGGTAAAGCAGTTATTTTATCGGCAGATGAAAATATTAAGTTTTTAGAAATTTTATGCGATAAATTTTATTTTAATCGTTTTTATCAGAATGGTATTTCAAAAGAATATTTTGATATTATTTATAATCAAAAAGTTTTGGATTTAAATTTAAGTCATGATGATAAAAGATGTGCTTTTTTAAATACAGGCACGGCGGTAGAGAATTTTATTTTTAACCGTTTGGATTATATTTTGTGGCATAAAGATACAACACAAGAGTTTAGGTTTACCGCTAGAAATTCGGTGGAGCATTATTATCCACAAAATCCACCAAATAACAATCCTAGACTTGATAGCATTGATAATTTTGGTAATTTATGCCTAATTAACCACAGCCAAAATTCATCTTTGAGTAATAAAATGCCGTCCGAGAAAAAGGCTGGATATGACGTTAAGCGATATCCTTTGCTTAGCCTTAAACAGCGAAAAATGTTTGAATGCGGAGAATGGCTAACCGATGAAATTATTCAAAAGCACGGCAAAGAAATGATTGAGCTATTAAATAAAATAATTTCAGAGTAATTTAACGTATAGCCCTATTAAAATAGCCCATTTTGGGCTATTGGGAGAGATTACGACTTACCAAATCCAGGCCCCAACTTGGCGTGGTAGTTAAGTCAAAATCGGACAGAACCACGCACAATGCTTCATCTTATTTAATTTTCATACATAAACCAAAGGGGTAATAGAGCAGATTTAATTTACTATTTAAAATCTATAATCATTAAAACTTCACAACTATTCCACCCGCTCCCCACAATACGGACAAAAGCATTTTTTATTTAAGGACTTTTCTTTTTCATCAAGCTCTTTTTCTTTTGCCAAAAGGCGTTTTTCTCGCAAAACTTGGGTGAGAATTTCTTGGCGGTTTTTGCGGTCTATTTTTAATTCATCGGATAGGCTATTTATTTTATCATTGTCATGCAATTCAGTTAATGATAACGCCATAAATTCATCATAAAGATGATATAGGCTTGCCTGTTTTTGGCTTTCTAATTCACGGGTGAGTCCCGTTGCCAAAATACCTGCTGGCAAGGCGGCAAGCCCCACGCCCAATATCGTGATAAACGCCCCCAAAAGTTTGCCCAAAGGCGTAACGGGCGTAATGTCGCCATAGCCCACCGTTGTCAGGGTTACTACCGCCCACCACATCGCATGGGGGATGGAAGTAAATTCATCGGGCTGGGTTTCGTATTCCACCAAATAAATGCCACTTGCTGATAATATAATAAGAAGCATTAAAATAAATATCACTGCCCCAAATGAGCCACGCTCTTTTTGTAATACGGTGAGCAGTATTCGCAAAGAATCAAAATAACGGGTAAGTTTAAATAATCTTAATAACCTAAATACCCGTAAAAAACGCAAATCAATCCCACTGATGCTTTGCAAAAATATTGGCACTATGGCAAGTAGGTCAATAATCGCCCCAAAGCTTAGCGTCCATTTAAAACGAGCATGCCAAATACGAGCGGTATTCTTTTCAGCAATTACCCAAAATCGTGCGATATATTCTATCCCAAATACAATCACAGAAAACCACTCAAACGCCCTAAAATAATCTTGATAAGGATAATAAATGTCATCCACCGATTCTAATATTACCGCTAGAGTATTTAATAAAATAAGCGTAATTAAAAATAAATCCAATATCTTGGCAGGCAAGGATAAAGGCGATGAATCATCGTGGTTTTCTAATAGGACATATAAGGTGTGGCGAATTGACATGAGATAAAGCAAAAATGAGCAAGTGGCGATATTGTAACACAAAGGACGATGTTAAGAGTTATCTTTACCTTGAAATTATCCCCAAATTTAGCGATAATGTAACGCTAAATTTTAACAATAATAACACCATGACCGAGCCAATCACCCCAACCGTATCGCCCACAGTACCGCCCCATATAGAGCAATCCACACCGCCAAAACCACCAAAATCCAAACGCAAAAAACCCAGACGCTCCCAAGAAGACATCATGGCAAATGTCTTTTTAAAGGCGACTTTTAAGCCAGTTAAAAAAGCCATGATGATGGCGTATTTGCTGGACATCGCCAGCGTGTTGGTGCTGGTGGGGCAGGCGTGTGTGCTGGTGTGGCTCTTTGATGGGTGGCTGACGAGCTTTGTGCAGGACGTACCGCTCCCTGATAGGGTAACAGGTAGTGGCTTGCTGTTTAATTTGGGACTGCTGTTTGGGTGTTTGGCGGTACGCATTGCCATCGGCTATGGGCGTGATGTTTTGCTGAGTCAAGCAGGGCTGACCGTTGCCAAATCGGTGAGACAACGCCTATTTGTCAAATTGGGTGAGCTTGGGCAGGCAAGGCGTGATTTTGGGGCGGACGGGGCATTGGCAAGTAAAATCATTGATGAGCCTGACCATTTGGTTGGTTATGCTCGCTTTCACGTCCAAAAGATGACTGCCGTTACCACGCCCTTGATTTTGGCGGGGTGTGTGGCGTTTTATAGTGCAACCTCAGCATTGGTATTACTACTTACCGCACCGCTTGTGCCGATTTTTATGGCATTTATCGGTATCGCTACCGCTCGTAAAAGCCGTGAGCAGATGGACGCCTTGGCACAGCTTGGGGGGCGATTTTTGGATTGGATTCGTGGGGTCAATACCTTATCACGGCTTGGGGCGGTGGACATTGCCGTATCAGACATCGCTAACAGCTCCGAGCATTATCGCAAACGCACGATGGACGTGTTAAAAATCGCCTTTTTAAACAGTGCGGTGTTGGAATTCTTATCCGCCTTATCCATTGCCTTAGTGGCGGTGTATCTGGGCTTTGGCTTGATGGGGATTTTGCCGTGGGGCAGGGGGCAGGTGCTGACAGGCTATGGCACAGCGTTATTTATCCTACTGCTTGTGCCAGAGTTTTATGCTCCGCTACGCCGACTGGGGGCAGAGTATCATGTCAAAGGGCAAGCGGTGGCGTGTGCCAAGGCAATCGCTCCCATGCTAAATTTTAAAGCCAAAACAGGGGGCGATGTGGCGGTCAATCTTACCAGTCCGCCTGCCTTTCATCTTAATAACATTACGGCATTTGGCGATGATGGGCGAGTGCGATTATCGCCCATCAGTCTAACCTTTGACGCAGGCAAACGCACCGCCTTGATGGGGGCAAGTGGTGTGGGTAAATCCACGATATTACAAATCCTGCTTGGTTTTGGCGACTTTGCTGGTGATGTGGTCATTCACGCTGATGGCAGGGCGGTACGGTATGATGAGCTTGATATGAATATACTTAGAACACAGCTTGGCTATCTGTCGCAGACCACGCCATTATTGCCAATCTCTATCGCGGATAATTTACGCCTTGCCAAACCGTCCGCCACCGATGATGAGCTGGTGCAGGTGCTAAACGATGTCGCCCTGTGGGACATCATCAGTCAGTTACCAGATGGCATAAATACCGTGCTTGCCGAGCGTGGCGGTGGACTGTCAGGCGGTCAAGGCAGGCGGCTTGCCATAGCCCAGTTATTATTGCAAAATGCCAAAGTGTGGCTACTTGATGAGCCGACCGAGCATTTAGACAGCGAGACGGCAGAGAAAATTAAGGCGTTATTATCTCGTGTGAGTGTCGGCAAGACCGTGATTTGGGTAACGCACGATGGGGCAGGGATAGACTTTGATGTCGTTCATGACTTGACGACACTACATGAGCAAAAACAACAAAAGGCGGTGCAACATGGCTAATCAACCAAGCAGACGCCCATTTCGCCTAAGAGAGTTATTACTTAGCCAAAAGCTTCTGTGGCTCATCGCATGGCTGTTAGGCATAGCGATGGTGTTGTCGGTACTGGGACTGGTCATGCTCTCAGGGTGGTTTATCACGATGGCAGGCGTGGCAGGGGTGCTGGCGGTGGGATCGCACGCCTTTAATTATCTTATGCCGTCTGCTATCATTCGTGGTTTTGCTATCGTGCGAACCTTTGCCCGTTATGGCGATTTGATGGTGTCGCACCATGCGGTGTTTGGGCTACTTCGTGATTTGCGAGTGAAGTTCTTTTCGCATTGGGCGAGACTGCCGTTATCGGTGCGACTGCAAAAGGGTGGTAGTAGCGAGACCATGCAAAGGCTTGTCAAAGACATTGACACGCTGGACGAATTTCCACTGCGAGTGGTGTCGCCCTTTGTGGTGGCGGTCGTGGCGGTGGCGGTGTTGTCGCTTATGGTGTCTGTGATGATGCCTACAGCGTGGATTGCTGTGCTACATATGGGGCTGGCACTCATCATTGCGGTCATGACCTTATATAAAGGTGTGCAACTGGCACGGCGTGAGAGTGAGCTTGTGGTGCTACGCAAAAGCAAACTCATCAACACCTTGCCCACCCTAACCGCTCTCATCACATGGGGTAGATGGCAGGACAGCGTGCGTGAGCTTAGTGAGTATGATGAGCGCCATCATCAGCTGACGATGGCGACCCTGCGAGCCAGACGTAACGCCCAAGCGCTTATTCAGCTTATCATTGCGTTGGCGGTGGTGCTACTGCTACTGACGGCAGGGCGGATTTTTGAGCAGGGTATTACCCCCTTTGTAGTGGCAACATTAAACAGCCATACCGCCCTAAATCCTGCCATCGTTCTTGCCTTGACGCTTGGGGTGTTTGGGCTGATGGAGATAATCTCGGCACTGGTGGGTGAGCCGCTTGCATACGGTAGAAGTGTCAATGCCAAAGCACGTATCAATGAGCTGATGAGTGCAGACAGCACGCCCCAAAAACAGCCGATAGATGACAATCCAACCCTTATCCTAAAAGACTTATCCATAAAAATGCCGTCTGCCATCATGAGCGTGGACGGTATCTGTGCCACACTCACCCCAACCACGCCTACGCTCATCATGGGAACGTCAGGGGCGGGCAAATCGACACTGCTTGCCACGCTGGCAGGGGAAGTGCCACGCATGAGTGGCGAGATGGTGGTGCGGACATCGGCTCTTTGTGATGTGGACATGGATAACGTGGATTTTGGTCGCTCGTTTGGCTTTTTGGGGCAAAACGTGGACATCTTTGACCAAAGTCTTGCCGATAATCTACGACTGGGTAAGCCGTCAGCGACTGATGATGAGCTGTGGGCGGTGCTTGATAAAGTGGGTCTGTCCGACTGGGCAAAGCACCAGCCCAAAGGGTTAGACACGCCACTTGGCGAATACGGCATGGCGATATCGGGCGGTCAAGGTCGGCGTGTGGCACTGGCTCGTCTGCTCCTATCGCCCAAAAAGGTGCTGTTATTAGATGAGCCATTTGCAGGGCTAGATAGCACCACTCGCCATCAGGCATGGCAGAGCTTGACGGGTATGCAACAAGCAGGCGAGATTGGTGTACTTGCCATTGCCACGCACCAAATATGGGACGAGATGGGCGATGTGAATGTGGTGCGTGTGGGGTGATTAAACAGGGTGGTTTTGAATGGGATTTAACCATCAAAAAAGGTAAGTCATCTTGCCCTTTTTGATTGTCTGATATACACCTAATCAACTTGATATTTACCACAGGCTTTGTAGGGACTGGCTCTGCACGTCCTTTGATAACATACCAATTTTTATAGGCATGCACAGCACGCCCCTACACCCAAACATCATTGTGTTTGTGGTAATTTTAAAGTTTTCTGGGTGTAATATTCAATTTCAAAATACACCAATTGGCAGTAAAGTGCGTATTACGTACTCCGCCATAATAAAAAACTCTACTTCATTCTTGACTTTTTATAAGTGATTGATTTACCAAGGGAAAATTGCAATTCGTCCCTGCAACTTAAAAAATAATCATTGAAAAATCAATAAGTTGTAACTTTAAGTTGAGATTGAGGTAAACCATTAAAAAATGAAAAATTGATGTGATTGCGGTTAATTCACGATACAAACATTTGCCCCTATTTTAGCAAAAAAATAAAACCCTTCCATTGACAGGGTTTTATTTTTTTGGTTACTTCTTGGTTTAGGGTTTATAGACAAACACGTCTTGTCTGCTGGCACTGTACTTACCATCTTCGGTGTAGACAGTGATGGTGACAGGCATGGTGCCACTGATTTTGGCAGGGTCGCCAAAGATACTCACGGGCAAATCATACGGCTCGTTGGCTTTGAGTGGTAACTCTTTAAAGCGAGATTTTAAGGTCAAGCCATCAACGGGTTCTAGTTTGACTTTATAGACTTGTCGCTCATCGGTCTTATTGACGATTTTTAGGACATAGCTGTTCTCAACCATGCCGTCACGTCCGACACTGCTGATTTGCTTACGGTTGTGGCGAATCTCAAGCTCCAAGGGGTCACGCCCTGTTGCTACCATTGTTGCCACCACCACCAGTACGCTAAGGATAAAGATGTAGGCAAAGATACGCAAGCTTACGATTTTGGTTTTTTCTTTGTGGACAAGCTGACGTTCGGTGGTGTAGCGAATCAGACCACGAGGGTAGCCCACCTTGTCCATGATGTCATTACACGCATCGATACACGCCGCACACTGGATACACTCTACTTGCAAGCCGTCACGAATGTCGATACCCGTAGGACATACCTGTACACACATGGTGCAGTCCACACAGTCGCCATAACCTTCGGGGTGGTCGCCTTTTTTGCGAGCCCCACGAGGTTCGCCACGGTCATAGTCATAGGAGACAAGTAAGGTGTCCTTGTCAAACATCACTGATTGGAAACGACCATAAGGGCAAAAATGCACACACATATGTTCACGCATGTAACCTGCATTCATATGTGTGACAAAGGTAATGATGCCAAAGAATACCCAAGTCAGATGGCTCCAACCCATAAAGAACGGTGTCGCCCCATTAAAGAATAGGTACTCCGTCCCGACCACAAGCGACATGAATGTCACAGCGGTAATCATACTCATCACACCCCATATCAGATGAATGAGTAGTTTTTTGCCAATCTTAGAAGCACTATTAGGTTCTTTGTCGAACTTGATGCGTTTATTACGCTCGCCCAGTACCCATTTTTCTACGTGCTGATACAAGTGTACATAGATGGTCTGTGGGCAGGCATAGCCACAGAACACACGCCCTGCATAGACCGTTACCATAAACAATGTAAAGGCAGCAATCATAAATATAAAGGCAAAGAAATAAAAATCCTGTGGCATAAAAGTCGCCCCAAAGATATAAAACTTTGGTTCAGCGACATCAAACTGTATCGCCTGACGACCGCCCCATTTTATCCATGGCAGTATCAAAAATCCCGCCAAAATGGTGTACATGCTCACTAGGCGGATGTTCTGATATTTGCCCGAGACAAAGCGTGGATGCACCCGTTTCTTGGTAGCGTCCATGTCCTTAGAATGTGGTATCATTTTCTCGGGCGGTGGCTTGGGCTTTTTGGTTTTTTTAGGTGGCGGGGTAGTGCTGGTATCAGGCTTGTGAGCGGGGAGTGGCTCAGCGGACGAGTTTTTTGCTGTATCGCTTGATTTAGGGTCAAAAACTTCGGGTTCGGCAGTTTCTGTGTTTTTTACAGAATTATCGGATGACTCTGACATGATATAACCTTAGCTGTTGTGGCGAGTATTCGCTCTTGGCTGGGCTCATTGATACTGATTTTATCAATTTGGAATAAATATATTCTACACCTTTTCCATAATTTTTTAAAGGATTAAATGGCGGTTTTGGCATTGATATAAAAGCATGGCGTGATGATGACGGACAAAAACCATGATAATAAAAGGGTTGGATTGTGAAAATACAGTCATGATTTTGGCATGATAATTGCACGCTTTTGTTAATCCAAGTGATGATTTATCGATTGTCAAATAGTCATTTTAAAAGGGTAGACATGCCCTAATTTTTATCATGTTTTATAACAATATTATCAATAACTAGCATGCCCTAATTAAGGGTGTGGGCTTTGTCGAGCATTGTTAGAACATGATATTTGTTATAAAGTTTCATGTATTTTTGATTGTGATTTATTTTTTATGATTTTTTAAAAATCTTGACATCAATTTGACAAGATATTGATAGACATTGACAAATATTGACAAAATATTAATTAGGACTGACATTTTTTTGGCAATACTCCCGAAATATTTGTATTGGTTTTGTTAATGTGTTAATATTTTTTGCTAAATTAGGACAAATCATCATCCATCACCTACTCATCATTTTAAGAGGGTAAATATGAACAACATCTATCGTGTGATTTATAACAAATCCACTAAAGCCTTCCAAGCGGTCTGTGAATACGCCCGCGCCCAAGGCAAAGGCAGCAATACCACCGTCGGCAGCACTGAGCAGGCAGACACAGGCAGTGTCTCAAAGCTGATCCGCTTCACCCTCGTCGCGTCAGGTATGATTCTGGCAGCCCAAGCACACGCTGCTACAGGTGCAGACTTACCAAATGCACAGCAGACACCGGATGGATCGAATGCTAGCTACTGCTTTGGTATTGTTAATTGAGTATACTTTTCTAGAAAGCCGTTCGTGGTGAGCTTGTCGAACCATAACGGTTTTCCTAGACTTCGACAAGCTCAGTCCGAACGGAAAACCTTAAAATCTATCTTTATTTAACAATACCACTGCTTTTATCATGTCGACAGTGACACCGTCATCTGTGGTGATGGTACAACCACCAACGGCACTGGTAATAATGCCGTGGTACTGGGTAAGACAGCCAAAATCACAGGCTCAAGTGCGGTTGCCATCGGTAATGGTACCTCGTCTGCCTTGAATGCTGTCAGTATCGGCCGTGATGCCCAAGCCACCAATACCCGTGACATCGCCATCGGTCAAGATGCAGGCAAAGGACTGAATGACAAAGGGGCGGACTATAAAGCGACCAATCTAGGCACTGGTGCGGTGTCTTATGTGGCGGGTTCGACCTTTACCAAAGGCAAGGCAGATGATGTCCCCAGTATCGCCACCAACACTAACATCTCAATCGGTCAGCAGGCAGGACAAAATGCCACAGGTGTACGCAATATCAATCTAGGTAAATCTGCCGGTACTCAGCACTTTGGTGAAGACTCGGTCACCATCGGTACCAATGCCAATAACTTTAGCTCAGCCAAAAATGTCGATGGTACTGCATTGGCGACGGGCGATACTTTCCGCGCCCGCAGTACCGTTGCCATCGGTAGTGCGGCGATGACTTATGGCGAGCAGTCAATCGCCATCGGTAACGGTGCCAGCACCAAGCAGGTGTCTTATAACAGTGGTGCCAACTACACCACTGCCGAAAACGCCATCGCATTGGGTAATAACTCTCGTGCTGCTGGTAACCATTCTATCGCCCAAGGCACCAACGCGACCGCCCAAGGTGTTAACGATATCGTAATTGGTGTGGGTGCTATAGCGGAGATTAACCCTACCAGCGGTGCCCGTAACAGCGGTATCGCTATCGGTAGTGGTGCTAAAATTGGTCCAGTAGCGAGCGGTAATACGATCGCCATCGGTACTGGTGCTAAAGTATTGGCCGGTAATAACTCAACGGCATTGGGTTCATCTTCCCAAACCATCGGTAATAACCTGAATGTCGCTTTGGGTAACAGTAACCGTACTTGGGGCGACCGTGCCAATGCCATCGGTAACTCATCGACCGCTGGTGGGTTTGATGCTGTCGCCGTCGGTGCACAGTCTCATGTCATGATGCAGTATAACTCTAATGCCAATCCTTCAAACAATGGATTGGCGGTAGGTGCAGCTTCTTTGGTTGGTAACTCCTATTCGGTAGCAGTAGGTAATGCGGTGGCGGTATTTGGTCAGAATTCCGGTGCATTCTCGGCATCAAGCCGTACTGCCAATGCGGATACTATTTTTACTCAAGGCAATACTGCCACAAACAATGTTGGCGGTCAGGCCAGCATCATCGGCGGTGATAATAACTTCGCCATCGGTAATGCCAATGTCATCGGCACCACCTCTCATAACAACATGGTGATGGGTAACCGTATCGCCGTCGGCGCGACCAATGCCACCATGAGCAATCCACTTACGCTGTATCGTCTGGCTATCCGCGATAACACTACAGGTCAACCTACTGTTACTGCTACCGCCTACATCAAAGATGGTAGCAGCTATTATGCGTACAACAAAGATGCAGCGGCTAATGGCTATAAAGGCGCACAGCTGGATCTGACTGGCAAGACTGTCACAGATGAAGTGACCTTTACGCATATTATTCCTACCTTTAATAACACCAAAGATATCGATCGTTCAGTAGCTATCGGCCAAGGTGCTTCAGTACAGGCTGATGATAGTATTGCTATCGGTACTGGAGCGACAGCTGGCGATGCAGCTAAGGCAACAACACGCCGCGTTGTCAATGGTGTATGGGTGGTGGAAGATCCAGCGGCAAATGCGATTGCGATTGGTAATGGTGCTAAGGCTCTGGCAAAAAACTCAATCTCTGTCGGTACGGGTAATCTTGTAACTGCGACGAATGCCGGTGCTATCGGTGACCCATCGATCGTTAGCGGTGCTGGTTCGTATACCCTAGGTAATGACAATGCCGTCGGCAGCACCTCAACCAATGTCGGTGCATTCGGTAACAACAACCAAATCGGTGCGACAGCGACTTATGACGCAGCAGGTAAATTGGTATTGGCAAATGGCTTGACGGATACGGCTGCTGTAGAAAATTCTCGTGCTGTCGGTAACAAAAACTATATCAACACCTCTAACACTTATGTATTAGGTAGTGGCGTCGGCACCACAGATAACGGTACTGTACTAGGCACAGTGAAAAACTCTGTTTACCTAGGTAATGACAGCACAATCGCTGCAGGTAGTGCGGTAGGCACAGCCAACCTTACTAAAGAAGGTGCTGAAGGTACAACAACAACCGCGGGTGATACTGGTACGGTGGATACAGCGACTGTGGCTGGCGTAACTTATGGTGGCTTTGCTGGTAAAACAGCAGCGGGTGCGGTATCTGTGGGTTCTGCAGACCTTGAGCGTCGTGTGATGAATGTGGCAGCAGGCGAAATCTCTGCGACTTCAACTGATGCGATTAATGGCTCGCAGTTATTTACAACGATAGAAAAAGGTCAGTGGGGTTTATTTGCCAACGGCACAGCAGATAGCAATAAAGTTGGTGATGTGAATTGGAGTGATAAAGTGAATTTTACCTCACAGGACGGCTCTGTAACCATCACGCCTACCCCAGAAACAACAGGTGGCGTAAGCACGCTTGACTTTAAAGTTAATGTGCCATCAGTGGAAACCACTACTCTAAGCCATACTGATGGTGCGGTGCAAGCTCCTGCTGATACGGATAAAAACAAATTCGTTACCGCTGAAAACATTGCCAACGCTATCAATAACTCAGGTTGGAACCTAGCAGCTGAAGGCACTGATGGTACTGAGCTGATCAACCCATCAGACACCGTAACCTTTGATGTGGGTAGCGAGAACCTAACGGTTACTCGTGATGGCTCAACCATCACTTATGATCTGGCTGATGACATCAATGTAAGCAGCGTACAGTTCAACGATGGTCCTAAGATCACGAGCGATGGCGACAACATCAAAGTTGAAGGTCCTAACGGCGAACCTACTAAGATTACCAATGTAGCAGAAGGTACTGATGACAACGATGCAGTAAATGTAAGTCAGTTGAAAAGCTCTCGCACAACAGTTGCCTCAAGTGATAACTCAATCAGCGTGATTGATACTAATAATGACATAGGAGATAATTTTGCTTATGACATTAAAATCAATAACCAATCTGTGGTAGAGAACGCCCAAATACCTGTGGTCTATACCAACAAAGATGGTGACAAAGTTTATAAGCAAGTCGATCCTGTGACAGGTGAAGTAACTTACAACACCAGTCCAGATGGCACAGGCACTAAAGTGCAACCAGCAGATGTCATTGCTTCGATGAATAATCCAGCAAACAGCACAACCGCCCCAACGACTTTAGCTAATGTCGCAAGCAACTTGCCAAATACCTACAACAACGATGTGTATAACACGACTAATCAGCCTGCAACCACTGCACAAGCGTTGCCAGCTGACCTAAATGTCAACAACGCAGCAACCGTAGGCGATGTGTTGAACGCAGGCTTTAACCTGCAAGGTAATGGCGAAGCGAAAGACTTTGTTAAGCCTTATGATACGGTGAACTTTGTGAATGGTGCAGGTACTACAGCTGTGGTAACAACTGCGGCTGATGGCAAGTCTAGTGAAGTTAAATACGATGTTAATGTAGATAATGCAAGTATTGTTATTGAAAATGGTGTGCTAAAAGCCACTGCTCAAGCCCCACAAACCACAACATTAACAGATGCCAATAATGATGGCAAGATTGATGCTCCAATAACAGCTGATGCAGATAAGTTTGTTAAAGCAGGCGATATCGTCAATGCCATCAATAACTCAGGCTTTACTCTAAAAACTTCTGCCAATGGCGGTACAAAAGCTTCGGGCAATGACGAAGTTATTAACCCAGGTGATGTTATTGATATGGCTGCAGGCAAAAACCTGACTGTCAAACAAGATGTCAATGGTAAGGTAACTTATGCCTTGGCAGATGACATTGCTGTGAATCAGATAACATCAAATAATGTTGCCATTAATCCAAAAGGCACTCTCACTGTGGGTGCGAATTCTACCGTGGACATGGGTGGCAATAAAATCACCAATGTCGCTGTGGGTACAGCACCGACCGACGCGGTAAACGTCAGTCAGCTAACACAAGCAGTCGCAGGGTCAAAAGAAAACGTGGTTTCTACAAATAAGACAGTATCTGTAAAACCGACTGTTGCTCAAGATGGCTCAACAACCTTTGACTTGGCGGTAAATGTCGGTAGTGGCTTGACGGTAAATAGTAATACAGGTGCGATTGACGTTAAAACCGACGGCACTACGATAAATACCACGCCGACAGGCGAGCTTAAAGTGAACACCACACCATTAACCAGTAATGCAAATGGCACGGTAAACACGCCAGCCAACCCGAATGCGATTGCAACGGCAGGCGATGTGGCGAATGCCATTAATAATTCTGGTTGGAACTTGCAAAACAATGGTGAGGAGCGTGATCTGATTAAACCAAGTGATAAAGTAGACTTTATTAATGGCACAGGTACTACAGCTGTGGTAACAACTGCGGCTGATGGTAAGTCCAGCACGGTGACTTATAATGTGAATGCGGACAACAAGACCACAAAAATCACCTATGTGGATGCCAGCGGCAACCCAGTCTATGCCATCACTGATGCACAGGGTAATGTCAGCTATAACACAGCACAAGACGGCTCTGGCACGGCTGTGGCACCAAGTGTGGTTACAAGCCAGATTTCTGCCATCATTCCGACCACGAACATCAATCACATCGTGGGCGGTACGGACATCAATGGCAATGTGGTGGACGGCAATGGCAATGCAGTAACGACTGTGATTGACCCAAAGAAAGATCCAAATGATCCAAGCAATCAACAACCCACAACTTTAACGGCAGATGAGGCATTAAGAACCTATGATGCTGCAGGTGTTGGCACGGTTGAAACCAATTCGGTATTGACTGCGATTAAAAACATCAACGAGCAAGGCACCAAGTACATTCACTTTAACGGCGGTGAGCGTAGCGTGGGCGGTGTGCGTGGTGATGATGATGATCAATCCCAAGCCAACGGTGCAAAATCCACAGCGATTGGCTTTAGAACCACCGCTGATGGTAATGCCTCTGTTGCCATTGGTAACGAAGCTCACGCTCTGGGAGCTCAGTCCATCGCCATTGGTGATAAAGCCCAAGCGTCGGGTGCGCAGTCCATCGCCATCGGTACAGGTAACGTGGTCACGGGCAGTCATTCAGGTGCCATTGGTGATCCGAATACTGTAAGTGGTAGTGCTTCTTATGCCTTGGGTAATAACAACAATGTCGCCACTAACAACACGTTTGTTGTGGGTAACAACGTGGTAGCAACCGCAGAGAACTCGGTCGCCTTGGGTAATAACACCGCCATCACTCAAGCGACTGGCAAAACCTTGAACACCGACGGCAGTCAAGGCGTATCAGCGACCACCGCAGGTGCGACAGGAACGGTGGAGACAGCGACAGTCGGTCATATGACTTATGGTGGCTTTGAGGGTGCGACAGCTAACGGGGCGGTATCAGTCGGTGCTTCAGGCTCAGAACGCCGTATCCAAAATGTTGCCGCAGGTGAGATCTCAAGAACATCAACCGATGCGATTAATGGCAGTCAGCTACACGCTGTGGCAGAAGGTCTTGGTAACCGCATCAATCATATTGATGCCCGCATTGATGATGTAGAAGACGATGCCAATGCAGGTGTCTCATCAGCGATGGCGATGGCCACCTTGCCACAAGCGTACCTACCAGGTAAATCCATGCTAACTGGTGGTATTGCCAGCTACAATGGTGAAGGTGCGGTAGCTGTTGGTTTCTCCAAGCTGTCCGATAACGGTCGTTGGGTATTGAAGATGAGCGGTTCGGCAGACACCCAAGGCAACGTCGGCGGTGCGGTGGGTGCAGGCTTCCACTTCTGATTTTACAAAAAAAATTGCACATCAATCGGTGTGCAATTTTTAACCTGTTTACTTTTACAATAGCTAGGAACATTATTATGAACAAATTAGCACTTTTATCCTTGTCTGTGTTGGCACTGACAGGTTGCATGGGTACCAAGCAGTTAAGCTCAAACATCACAGAGCATGGCACCATCGATAACAAAGATGACATCGTATTCCCACAGCTTGATAAGGCATGGCAAAAAGACGGTCAATTCCCCAACAGCGAAAATCTCTCCAAAATTCGTCCAGGGGTTGCCAAAGATGAGTTATATCAGCTTATCGGTCGTCCACATTTTAACGAAGCAAATCGTGCTCGTGAGTGGGACTATATCATGAAGTTTTACCAAGCGGACAACTCGGTTAAGATTTGTCAGTATAAAGTGATTTTTGATGATAAGTTTAAAGGTCAAGAATTTTACTGGATGCCTGCTGATTGTGCCAATTATGCCAAACCTGCCCCAAATACGACTGCTGTGGCAACGCCTGTCATCACCCAAGCACCGATTATCAAAGAAAAAATCACCCTTGAGGCTGACGCACTATTTAAGTTTGATAAGTGGAAATTAGAAGACATGCTCCCAGAAGGGCGTGCTAAGCTAGATGAACTTGCCACCAAGCTCATCGCATGGGAAGCACGTGGCGACAGCCGTGTAAACCTAACAGGTCATACCGACCGCTATGGCGATGACATGTATAACATGAACTTATCCATGCTTCGTGCCCAAACGGTTCGCCAATACTTGATTAGCAAAGGCGTGACATCAAGCACGCTGACTGCCTCAGGGGCGGGCAGAACTCAGCCATTACCGCATGTCATCTGTGATGTCAATGCCCCAAGAGCTGAGCAAATTAAATGCTTGCAACCAAACCGCCGTGTGGAAGCTGATGTTACTGTTTATGCATTTGCTAATGATGGTTCGCGTCATGAGATCCGCCAAGATGAGACGTATCAAAATTTCAATGATGGTCAGTAATCATCCCTAAAAACAAAACCCTGTCTGATGGCAGGGTTTTGTTTTGGAGTTTATAAAAAACTGATGGTTAAAAGCTTAAAACTCTGTCACACCTAAAATCTCTTTATAAAGTGCTTTTTGCTCGCTACTGGGCTTGGCAGATTGTAGTGCCATGACCGCTGACATGTCGCCATCAATGCGGATTTTACCCATCATAAAGGCTTCTAGGGCAACATTAACATCTTTGCCCGAGATGACTTGGGCGAGCGTGTCGCTGTCGATATTGATGGTACTAACGGCGTCACTGGTGTGGTGCTGACCAAGTTTACCTGCTTTTAGGTGTAGCTCTTTGGGGTCGTCACCTGTGATACTGACATTGACAATAAGGTTGGCAAGGCTGGGCGGTAGATGTAAATCGCCTGCTTTAGCATTGAGAGTTTGAACTTCGTCAAACCATGCTTGACTTAAAAATTTCGCCATAAAAACAACTCGATGATAAACAAGATGGCTCATTATAAAACAAAAATGATTTGAAAAGCAGGCTTTTTATAAAAATATCACAAAATTCATCAAATTTTCATCAATTTTACTTTTAAAAATCAAATTAATAAGTAAAAAATGATTAAATTTTTATTTTATAAAAACCAAATGATTTTGGTGAAAGTTTTTAAACTTAATAAAAAGCTGTCTTTTTTGATTAAAAAAATTGATTAAAATCGTCAAAAATTGGCAAAAGTTACAAAAAATTTTAAAAAAATGTGAAAATTTTCATTTATTTTTTACAAAACATACCCGAAAACTTACAATTGTGTTGTATAATACACGGTGAGAAACCCGCCACAATACCCTATTGTGAGTGTGGATTTAACGCAAGCCAAACTCATCGTGAGTAAGCCAGTCATGGGAAAGATTGTGGTCATTGTTTGATTGCTATTTTTTCCTTAATTTTTTTAAGGTTTTTTTTCCTAAAAGCGGATTTGGATGATGATATTTGGCAAATTTTGCGTTACAATAGATAAATATAGTTAAAAAACGTAAATTTGATGATTTAATCTCATCAAACAACGAAACAAATCGGGCTGCACAGGAAACCTATCCCATGAGTCTATCTAAAACAGCAGTAGCCCCATCAGTTGACCATGAATACGAAATTACGATTGTTCGTCTTTTTACCATCATGGCAGTATTTTGGGGTATCGTTGGTATGACGGTTGGTGTGTTCATCGCATCACAGCTTGCATGGCCAGCACTTAACTTTGATACATCTTGGCTGTCCTTTGGGCGTTTAAGACCGCTACACACTAATGCGGTGATTTTTGCGTTTGGGGGTTCGGCACTTTTTGCGACATCTTATTATATTGTTCAGCGTACTTGTAAGACAAGATTGTTTGCCCCTTATCTTGCGTGGTTTACCTTTTGGGGATGGCAAGCGGTCATTGTGGCAGCGGTGATTACCCTGCCATTAGGTTTGACATCCGCCAAAGAGTATGCAGAGCTTGAATGGCCGATTGATATTGCCATTGCTTTGGTATGGGTAGCTTATGCCATTGTATTCTTTGGTACGCTCATCAAGCGTCAAACATCGCATATCTATGTTGCCAACTGGTTCTTTGCGGCATTTATCATTACCATTGCTCTGCTACATATTGTCAATAACTTGGCAATCCCTGTGGGTCTGTGGAAGTCATATTCACTTTATGGCGGTGCAACAGATGCCATGGTGCAGTGGTGGTATGGGCATAATGCAGTAGGTTTCTACTTAACAGCAGCATTCTTGGGCATGATGTATTACTTCATTCCTGTGCAAGTTGGTCGTCCTGTGTATTCATATCGTTTATCCATTGTTCACTTTTGGGCTTTGATTGCGTCATATATGTGGGCGGGCGGACACCACCTGCATTACTCAGCACTGCCTGACTGGACTCAGTCTTTGGGTATGGTATTCTCGCTGATTTTATTCGCTCCTTCTTGGGGTGGTATGATTAACGGTGTGCTTACCTTGTCTGGTAGCTGGGATAAACTGCGTACTGACCCAATCATTCGCTTCCTTATCGTGGCATTGTCATTCTATGCGATGAGTACTTTTGAAGGTCCAATGCTGTCAATTAAATATGTTAATGCTCTGAGTCATAACACCGACTGGACGGTCGGACATGTACACTCTGGTGCGCTCGGTTGGGTGGGTATGGTAACCATTGGTTCTATCTATGTCCTACTACCACGTATCTATAACAAAGCAAAAATGTACTCAACCAACCTTATCACAGTGCATTTTTGGCTTGCGACCACAGGTACGGTTCTGTACATTGTTGCTCTATGGATTTCGGGCATTACCCAAGGCATGATGTGGCGTGCGACCAACGATGATGGTACATTGTCTTATGATTTTATCCAAACTGTCGTGGTTTCACATTGGCCTTATGTGGTGCGTGCATTGGGCGGTCTGCTTTATGTTGGCGGTATGCTTGTGATGGCTTATAACTGCTATAAGACCATTAAGATGCCTAGTATTCCTGAGCGTCTTGCCGAGCCTGATGAAGTCAATACAGGTCGTGATGAAGTCTTTGACAATGACACCGTCAAAGCATAAGGGGAGCAGCCATGTCTAACATTACACATGAAATTGTTGAGAAAAACACCGGCTTACTCGTTGTCTTTATTGTGATTGCGATTAGCTTTGCGACATTGGTTGAGATTTATCCATTGATTTTTGACCAAAATTCACCAGAGCAAGGCGGTGTGAATAAGCCACTTCCTAACATGCGTCCTTGGACAGCGTTAGAGTTAGAAGGTCGTGATATTTATATCCGTGAAGGTTGTCACGTCTGTCACACGCAGATGATTCGTCCACTTCGTGCTGAAGTTGAGCGTTATGGACCTTATAGCCGTGCCGCTGAATCTACATGGGATCATCCGTTCCTGTGGGGTTCTAAGCGTACTGGTCCTGACCTTGCCCGTGTCGGTGGTCGTTATTCTGACCAGTGGCACATTGACCATTTGATTGACCCACGTTCGGTGGTGCCAGAATCAGTCATGCCCGCCTATCCTTGGCTTGCCAAGAATGAGGTCGATGGCAGTAAGGTTCAAGCAAAAATGCGTATCTTTAAAGACCGTTTTGGCTTGCCTTATACCGAATCTGACATTGAAGCGGCGCCTGACCAAGTACAGGGGGCAACCGAGCTTGATGCATTGGTGGCTTACCTGCAACAGCTTGGTATTGCCATGCAAGGTCAACGCTAATGAATTGGGGCGTTTTACATAGTATCGCAACGGTGGTGGCATTTATTGCTTTCATCGGTGTGGCGTGGTGGGCATACTCACCAAAAAACAAAAAACGCTTTGAAGAAGATGCACAACTTGCGTTAGATGACAATCAATTAGAAAAATTGTCATCACAACGCACTAAGGATATACAATGAGCTTTTTTTGGAGTTCTTGGATTACCATCTTTTCGCTGGCTTGTTGGGTTTTTATTTTTGGGGTACTTGTTTGGACTCTAAAAACCAAGCCTGTGCTAGAAGAAGATGAGACAACAGGACATTCATACGACGGCATTCGTGAATATGACAAACCCCTGCCAAAATGGTGGCTTGTGGTGTTCTTTGGTACTTTGGTGTGGGGTTTAGGTTACTTCGTACTATACCCTTCAATCCAGCCAAATAGTTGGAAAGGCATCACAACCGTAGAAGTTGATGGTCAGCAGGTGCCTTGGACATCAGAGAACGAGCTAAATAGCCAACTGCAAGCCAACAATAAAGTTTTTACTGAAAACTTTGAACAAAACATCTTGGCGGCAGCTGGTGCAACTGATGCTGTACCTGTATTGGCAAAACTCTCTGAGCTACAAGCTGAGCAACGCAAAAATGCTGAGCCTGATTCAGACTTGCAAGCCAAAATCGATGAGCAGGTTAAATTGCTTGCTCCTTATGTAGATAAGCTGGCAGGTGACCCAGAAGCACAAAAAGTAGGTAACCGCCTATTTTTACAAAACTGTGCTTTGTGCCACGGCTCTAACGCTAAAGGTGCAACAGGCTATCCTGATTTGACTGATAATGATTGGTTGTATGGCGGTAATGCAGATGAGATTTTGCTTACCATTCATAACGGTCGTGTTGGTGCGATGGCAGCATGGCAAAAACAACTGGGCGAGTCTGGGGTTCGTGCCGCTGCTGAATATGTTCTATCTATTTCTAGTGGGCATGGTGCGGGCGTGGACAATGGCGAGCTTAATCAGTCGCTAGTAGCACAAGGTAAAGCCATCTTTGAGGCAAACTGTGTGCTATGCCATGGTGCTGACGCTAAAGGTCTAACTGCATTTGGTGCGCCTAACTTAACAGATGATATTTGGCTGTTTGGCGGTGACCGTGAAACTGTACAGACCACCATCCGTCATGGTCGTGCTGGTGTGATGCCTGAGTGGCAAACCAAGCTAGGTAATGAGCGTATCATGCTACTTGCTGCCTATGTTCGTTCACTATCACAAAACCCTGTTGAATGATGGATTGTCAATCGCATAAAAAAAGACCTTCATGTAAGGTCTTTTTTATGCAAACTAATAAAGTAAAAGTAATTTACACCTAAGAAACTTTAAAATTACCACAAACTTAATGATGTGTGGTAGGGGGCTTATCTCAAATAACGCCAATAAAGGGTGTGCACAGTCAGCTCCGATAGAGCCTGTGATAAGCATCAAATTTGTTAGGGGTGGATTAGATATCAAAATCATCTGTATAAAAAATTTTTAATCTCAATTTAACATGGTGGCTTATTGATTACTGGTTGGTTGTTTTCTGGTTGTAGGCGTGGGTTGTAATTCACCCTTGATAAATCAGGGACTTGTATGATTGAGAATAGCTCATAAAAAAAGCTGTCATTGCGACAGCTCTTTGTTTTTATTGCCAATCAAAACTTCATCTCAAAGCCTAGTACGGCTCCTTGATTGTCATAGTTCTTACGCCATTGACCTTGATAGCCAAGCGATAAGGTGGTGTTGGTTGTGGGCTTGTAGGTCATGCCAAGACCGACATTACCCGCCGTGCGTCCAAGCTCCTGACCGTTTAGGGTGAAGGCACTGTCATCGGCATTGACAAAACTTGCTGTAATGGGCGTACGTTCGCCACCATAAACCGACCCTGACAGCTCGCCCGTAATGGTCGTACGTGGGCTGATTGCTTGTTGTAAGCGAATACCGAAGTTTTGGCTGATTTCATTAAAACTTGCCTTTTGTACTGCCAGATTGTACACGCCTGCTCCTGTTTCGGTGTAGCCGTCTGATGAGACATGTGTGTATTTCATGCCAATAAATGGCGTGATGTGGCGTGTGTCTGTACCAAAGCGATGACGAATCTCAAAACCTGCTTGGGCGGTGTCTGCGGTGTAGTCGGCAGTGGCAGTGGTGGTATTACCTGCGGTGAGCGTACTGATGTGGCGTTTGCCATTAATGTCTGCTCGTCCCACGCCCACGGTGGCATGAACAGAAACCTTGTCATTGATGTCGTAGTCACCATAGCCTAGTACTTGAGCGGATTTGACAGTGGCATCATGACGGGCATTGCCACGGCTGTCCACATCACTATGAATGTAGGACAGTGCTAAGCCGATGTTACCACGACCTACCGCTGTGTCTGCCCCCACAATCGCCCCAATGTCTGTACTGTCATAACCCAAAAGCTCATTTTCTTGTAATTTGCCCTGCGTACCAATCGCTTTTGCCCAGACCGAACGTGAGCGGTCTAGGTGGCGGGCATGTATTGCTCCAAAAGCGTAGTCTTGGGCGTTGGCGATGACATGAGCGGTAGAGCCATGCATGAGCGGAGCAAGCTCAGATGCTCCTTGGGTGAGCTTGGCATTATCAAGACCGCTTGCACCCAGTGCCAATGCCAGTCCTAATGGTTTGGTATTGGCGTCTTTATGCGTGTCCAATACCTGTGCCAAATTTAATAAAGAATTTTTATTTTGGCTATTGACTGCATCTACAAAGGTGCTAGACTTTTGCGGTTGCGGTTGCGGTTGCGGTTGCGGTTGCGGTTGCGGTTGCGGTTGCGGTTGCGGTTGCGGTTGCGGTTGCGGTTGCGGTTGCGGTTGCGGTTGCGGTTGCGGTTGCGGTTGCGGTTGCGGTTGCGGTTGCGGTTGCGGTTGCGGTTGCGGTTGCGGTTGCGGTTGCGGTTGCGGTTGCGGTTGCGGTTGCGGTTGCGGTTGCGGTTGCGGTTGCGGTTGCGGTTGCGGTTGCGGTTGCGGTTGCGGTTGCGGTTGCGGTTGCGGTTGCGGTTGCGGTTGCGGTTGCGGTTGCGGTTGCGGTTGCGGTTGCGGTTGCGGTACTACGGGCGTGGTGTTTTCAGGTTGGATTTTTAGATGTACTTTATTGGCATCGGAATAATCCGCCCCCAGTCTAGTGTCAATCTTATCACCATTAACGTCAAGTATGTCCACGCCTTTAAATTCACCAGTCAGTGCCCCTGCTGTTACCACGTTTTTAAATTCAGCGGTAGGACTATTGCCTGTAATTAAGGGTTTGATAATGTCTTTGGCAAATACTTTTAGATGACCATTGGTAATGTCAGCAGTGCCTGATACAGACATTTTACCATAATCTGTTGCATTATTTAAACGAATGGCAAGTATCTCATCATCAGTCATGACATAGTCGCCGTTTAGTTGTAGTGTGCCTTGGTTGATGTGGGTTTCGCCTGTCCATTGTTTTGTTTGGACATCCATGTTTAGAGTGCCTAAACCGTCTTTGATAAAATGACCTGTGCCTGTGATACGGGCAGTGTCAGCAATAGTGGTGATATCTGTGGTGTTGAAAATGGCTTGATTATCAATTGCTATGGTGTCAGTAGCAGTAAAGTTTGCAAACAAAGGTTTGGTGGGTGTATTAACATTAATGGTTGCACGATTAAGATTGATGATGGCGGATTGATCTGTGTCAGCTTTATCAATATCATTGGTATTTAGCGCGCTGTCGGTAATGGTCAGCTTGCCCTTGCCTTTACCATGAAATGATACAGTAGGTGAGATTACTGTGCTATTACCACTTAGGGTTAATTCGCCAAGGGTGTCTGTGGTGCTTTCTTTGCTGGTAATGGCTAATTCTTTGACGGCATTCAGGGTACTGTTATGAACGATGGCATTGCCGATACCTTGAACCCCAACTGCAAAAATCTCACTATTAATCCTACTATTGTTAACAGTAGCCTTGCCATGAGTGTCAGTATCTGTTGCAATAAAGAAATTTTTGGCATTAATAGTACTGCCATTACTGGTAAAATTACCCGTACCGCCCGTTGCGTCTCCGATATGTAACTTTGATGAGCTGTTTAGGTTTAGAATGGCATTGTTTAGTGAAAGTTCGCCATCTCCCTTGCTACCGACAATAACCGTTTGAGCATTAAGGGTGCTATTCTCAACTTCTACATGACCGTTGGAGTTGGTATCCTGTGCGATGACTAGCCACGCTCCGATGGTGTTATCTCCTTGGGTGTCTTTGATAATTAACTTGCCATTGGTATCCCCTTCATCGGCAACAACGACATGATTTTTAGTATTTAGCTGACTACCCTCACCAAGAATTTGTACTGTTCCATGACTGCCTTTTTGATTTGCAATAAAGAGAATATCCGAAATGGTTGCTTTTGCACCATCTTTAATATTTAGCTCGCCTGTGCCTTCTTTTCCAATGATTGTTGTTTTGTTGGAAATAAATTCACTTCCAGTATCTTGAACGTTAACAACTCCCATGCCTGTACTATTAACACCAAAAAAATATATTCGTTGGTTGATTTTGCCCCATTTTTGATTGTTAATATACCCTTGCCTTTATCGGCAATGTGTGACAGCCGTGTGCTGTTAATGCTACTGCCGGCATCTGAGACAGTAATCTCCCCTGAGCCATTTTCAAAGTTGCCAAGTTGTAGGTAGGTGGTGTTAGCAGTTGCCTGATTGTTGATATTAAGGTTGCCGTGATATAGACCTGTTGCAGAGTCGTAATTTCCCCCACCAATTCGGATGACATTGGCAGTTACTTTGGTGTTAGGGTCTTTTAAGGTAATGGCAGACGAGTATCCAACGGTAGTTAATCCATTAGAATTAAGGTAGTTGGTGGTGGCGGTAGAACCACCTTGTAGGGTTAACTTACCATTACTTACACTCATGGAGTAATTATCTCCTACAATCAATGAAGAAGCATTGTCAAAAAGTGCCTCCCCATAGCCTCCATAATGTACCAAATTACCATTATTGACATTAAACATACTAGCCCCAACACCAAATCCATAGCGAGCCACATTAATGACCGCTCCATCGGCAATCAGTTTGCCAGTATGATCAATTTCGCCAACGTTTAAACCACCTGTTGTGGTTAAAGTGGCATTTTTTACGCCCAATGTTGCATCGTTAATGATTTGGGTGTCAAAAGCGTCATAAGTTGTGTCTTCTGTTAATGTGCCACTTTGAGTGATTTTGATGGTGGAATCATTTATACTTATATTGGGTGTGGTATTTGGAGGCATGGTAGGCTCTGCCAAAGCTTGCCCACCCATCACTAATCCAATCGCAAACACAAGGCTTTTAATGGATTTGGTCTTGCCTTTTGAACGAGCGAGTTCCGATACTGATTGCCACACGCCTGTGGCATGGTTAAAAACAACACGATAAATGTGATTCATAACTTCTCCATATCAAATAACAATGTACAAGACTTGGGCTAAAAATAGAAAACCAATCAAGGAATTTATGACCAAGCCATGCAATTTATAACACAAAAAATTAGTCAAATCGTTCAAATTTTCGACGGTTTGATGAGTGGTTATTTTTTGCAGATGATTCAACTTCTAAGCGAAAGTCTTTATTTGGGTTAAGTTGTGAAGTAAAGACATTATCATGATTGTTATTTGGTATTGTCAATTAACTATACCAAACAACATATTTCAATATCAACTGTGCGATTTTCCTTATTTTCATGGCAATACCAAAGGTGGATATGCCCTAATTTTATGATAGATTATTGATAAACGGTGTTGTTTATGTGATTGATGGGTGGTTTTTGGTGGGAATCGAGTTGTTTGGAAAAGCAGAATGCTAAAAGTGGATGATAAAAAAAGACGACCATTAAGCCGTCTTTTGTTATTAGTAAAACTCATTCAAAAATCTTGATATAAGCCCCAGCTTTTAGTTCATCCACCCAGTCTTCTTCGGCTTGGGGGGCTTGACGACTAAATAGTATCTCACGAGCTTTGTCTTTGCGTGCTTCATTACTCATGTCTCGTTGGCGGGTGTTTTCCACTTTTAGGATGTGCCAGCCAAACTGCGTGCGAAATGGAGTGGAAAAATCACCAGCGACGGTATTTTTCATCATGGCTTCGAACTCTGCCACCATCTGCCCGTCAGTAACCCAGCCCAAGCGACCGTTTTGGGTGGCAGAGCCTGTGTCATCAGAATAAGTGGCTGCCATCGCCCCAAAGTCCGCTCCTTTTTGTAGTTCGCTGTATAGGGCGTTGATTTTTTGTTGTGCCATGGCATCACTTTGAGTATCATCGACTTTGACCAAAATATGACTGGTCTGCCATTCAGGGATAAGCACTTGTTCGACAGGGATTTTTTGTCCTTCAGGCGAGTTTAAAAAAGCATTGACTTCCTGCTCACTGATGTTAATGCGTGGGCGGACTTGGGCTTGCCATAGTGCCACTAGGCTGGCATCTTCGATGATTTGACGGCGAAGTTCGGCATAACTGCCTGCCTGTTTGTCATCAAGCGAACGTTGAAAATCTGCTAGATTGTCAAAGCCTTCTTTGCTAGCGATGGCGAGCAGTTCACGATTGACCGCATTTTCATTGGGGCTAAACCCTGCACGATTCACCAGTCCAAGCTGTAATTTGCGTGTGATGAGTGCATCCATGGTAAGATTTTGGATTTCGGCGTTAGATAAGGCAATGCCTCTGTCACGATATTCACGAGCCATGGCTTGACTGGCGGTGATGAACTCGCTTTTTAGGATAATCTCGTCATTAACCTGTGCCAAAATACCATCGGCACTGCTTGTTACGCTAGGGGTATTGGCGGTGGCGGTCGTTGCCATGCCTAGGCTTAGACTGATTGCAAGTAGCGATTGGATGAGGGGGTGTTTCATTGTTGTTCCTATAAAATTGTTAATAAATAAACCAAATCAGTTTAGCATTTCATCATCATCTCGTCAAATGCTATGATTTAAATCAATCAATAATCCTGCTGCCATGCTCGATTGACAGTGTCATAACCCAAGACTTTATCCGACATCAGACGGTTTAGCTTACCGCCACTGGTGATGCCATTTAGGCGAATCTCTGCCATGATGGCGTTATCCGCTCCTGCTTCGGGATTTAGGTCGTTGCGATAACGACGAGCGTAGACCGACAGTCCATAACAGCAATCTTCATAATTGACCCCAACCAAGGCATCGAGCAAGCGGTCGTTTTTGTAGTCGTATTGGGCTTGGGTCATGACACGCCAGCGGTTGTTGATGGGAAAGACGGCAGATGCGGTATAAGCCGATAGGGCAAGCTGACCTGTGGCGGGGTTGTCTTTGCGTTCGATGACACCAAAGTTGTACAGCTGATTATCACTGGGTTGATAGCGTAGCTGAGCGACGATGGCACTTAGGTCATAGTTGGGGGTGAATGCTCCGCCAGCTTCCACCCAAAAGTTATTTGTCGGCTGAGCAGAAGCTCGCCACGCCATCCCTGATGTGCTGCCTGTAAAGGTTTGGCTGTCATCTAAGCCCACACGAATGTCATCTAAATAAATCTGCTCGGCAATGCCCCCATCAAAGCGTGTCAGACCCGACCCATCCACATAGCGATAATGCAGGGCGGGGGTGATGGCGTGTAAATCCTGAATACGGTCATAGCCCAAGAACCACGAATCAGACAGCAGACGGTCGTAGCTAATCTGCCCGATGGCAGTTTCAAAGTTGGGGATGTTGCTTTGGTCTTTGTAGGGGGTGTAGGTGTATTTTAGGCGTGGCATGATGACTTGATGACCGCCCAAGCTGTCGTCATACAGCCCAAAGGGTGAACCTGCCTTTTCAAAAAATAGCCCTGTATCTAGTCCAATCCTAGGGGCGAACACCGAATAAGTACCTTCGTCTTCGGTAAGATTCTGTCCGATAAGACTGTCTTCATCATAAGACGCATACAGATGTGTCAAGGCAAGCGATGGCGTGGCATAGCCCCATGAGCGAGTCATCGGATAACTTGCCAAGAGCTGGTTGTACATGCGAAAGCCTGATTTTTCCGTCTCGGAGTTGTCTTTGATGGATTTTTTAAAATAAGCAGAGTTGTGAATCCCTTCTACTTTTAGGCGGTTGAGCACGTCAAATTCATTGACAAGTTTTGGCAAGCGATAATGAACCGACAACTGGGGCAGGCGTGAGTAGGGCTTGTCTTTGTCTAAGATGGTCGTGCCGTCGTTATTTGTGCCATGCAATGTCTGAAATGTCTCAGCTCGCAAGTCGGCACTGATGTAGTCATTATAGTAGCTGGCTCCGATGTTGCGTGGTAGGTTAAGTGGATTACCTTCGATGCCGAGCGTGTCAAAGTCATTAAGATAACTGCTGTCCGAGACATAGCGATAATGAGCGTAGGCGGACAGATGGGGGTGGCGTTTGGACTGCCAGTAGTGGTCATAAAACAGGCTTTTGCGGTCTTCGCCATTATATTTGCGGTCATTGGGCAAATAAGAGCCACGCAACACGCCTGCCCCGACATGCTGTGTCAGGTAGCGAAATTCGCCCGTGAGTATGGGATTTTTGTTACTAAACACCGTGGGCGTGATGGTGGCGTCATAGTTAGGGGCAAGGTTTAAATAGTAGGGCGTGCTAATCTCAAAACTGTCCGAGCCAAACCCTGCCGTTGGCAACAAAAAGCCACTGGCACGTCTGTCATCAATGGGAAAGTTAAAATACGGCAAATAAAAGACAGGCACGTTACCGATTCTTAGTGTGCTGTTTTTTGCCACGCCACGCCCTGTGTCGTTATCAATGTCAATGCTACTGGCGTCCAAATGCCATTTGCGTTCGGTTGGCGGGCAGGTGGAGAACATGACGTCCTGCATGTGGTATTGGTTATCGCCGACTTTGTTTAGGGTGTGGGCATGTCCGTGGGCGTTCATGGTGGTACTGGCAAAAGCGACATCATGAGCGGTGGCGGTCCTGCCGTCATCGGCGTAGTATAAGTTATCGGCAACCCCGATAATCCCTGCACCGCTTACTTTGCTACCGCCAGTGCTGGGTGGTCTGTCATCACTAAACAGCACTTGCCCTGTGGCACGCATTTGCCCTGTGCTGGGCTGATAGATGAGCTTGTCAGCGACGATTTGCTGACCGTTTTGTTCAATGATGACATTACCAGCAAGCTCGGCGTAGTCTTTATTATCATAGTAGCCGTAGTCAGCTTGGGCGTAGAAAGTCTCGTTATCATCACCATGACCCCGATAGCCCAGAGTTTGGCTTAGGCTCTCTCGCTTGGGCTGTACCCACACCCCTTCACAGCGTGCCACGTGTCCGCCTGTGCTTGGCTTGGCGTGATAATATTGGGCAAGTTTGGCAAGACTTTGGCTTTTTTGTGTATTAGCATGATGGTCTTGGCTGATGTTCTCACTGCTGATAAACGTGGTGTTTTGCTTGCCCTGACCGCCTTGGCTATCATGAATGTCCGATGTGACAAATGATGTGGGGTTTGAGCTACGATTTGATGTGTTACCTTGTTTGTTACTACCTGTCAGTTTATCATTAAGATATGGATTATCATCAAGCTGTGGGTTGTCCTGCGTACGGTATTGGGGGCTTTGCGAAGTGATGGCATGATGGGACAGATGAGCAGGTTTGGGCTGAGTGATGGTGGGGACAGAATTGGCGGTTTGGGTGTCATTGTTGGTAATAAATCCCAAACTATCATCGGTCTTAGTTTCTACTTTTGCCCCTGCGACCGCTTGAACGGTGGCAGGCGTGGGCGTATGGCTCATCGTGCTGTTGGAACTTGGGCGTGTGATGTCATCAGATGTCACAAAACTTTGGGCGTGACTTAGGGTGGGCAATACGCCAAACAACGCCATGCCGACACAGATGGTCAATTCGTGCTTTTTACCAAAAAAATCCTGTTTTTGTCTGTCCTGTTTGTTCTGCGTTGCCTGTCCACGTGTCATGATGTTACCTGAATTGACTTAGGGTGATTTTTAAATGTGGTTAAAGTTGGTTATTTTACCCTATTTTTGATTGAAAATTAATAGGGCGTACCTACCCTTGATAACATTTTTTAAAAATATGATGAAAATTTAGGGATTTCAATCCATTTTCATATGAAAATTGGCTAAATCTTGTGGCTCGAAGTCAAAATCCTTGTTGATATTTCAATATCAACTGCGGACTTTTCCTTGAAAAACGGGCGATCCCCCTGTTTTTTAAATAGGTGTTTTTCATGGCAAATACCAAAGGCAGGCACGCCCTAGTTTTTGTCATGTCTTAAAAATTTGCCAGTAAAAAATAATACACCGAAAATGACTGGTGTAACGCTCAAAAATCCGCTAAACTATGGCACTTACTTAACCATTTAACCAAATCGTTTAACTAAGTTATTTAAATTAACGATTTTAACCATAAGGGCATACCATGACTCGCCATGATGAGATGATGAATTTTTTAAACAATCACCTAACCGCTGGTTTTACGGTAGAGAGCTTGGCAGGAGACGCCAGTTTTCGCCGTTATCATCGCATTCATTTTAAGGTGGCAAGCGAACACGATAAAGATGAAATGACGTATCTTTTGATGGATGCTCCACCTGACAAAGAGAGCGTGACCGAATTTGTGTCGGTGGCAGGTATCATGAGTGAAGCGGTGAATGTGCCTGACATCATTGCCCAAGACATTGCCAAGGGCTTTTTATTATTACAAGACTTTGGCACGACCGAATTTGCCCATTTAATCAAAGACGATAAATTAAATATGTCTCGCTATTATCAAAAAGCCTATGAGACATTAATCAAATTACAGGATTTGGACATTGATGTTGATTTGCCGGCATATAGCGATGAGAAATTAAATGATGAGATGGATTTATTTAGCCAGTGGTTCTTGCCATATATTAATGCAGTATTTACCGCTGATGATGAGCTATTATGGGAGCGACTAAAAAAACAAGTCATTACTGATGTCCAAAGTCAGCCCAAAGTTATTGTTCATCGCGATTATCACAGTCGCAATCTCATGCAAGATAAAGCGTCTGATGAGCTGGGCGTGATTGATTTTCAAGATGCGGTGATTGGGGCAGATACTTATGACTTGGTGAGTTTGGTGCGAGATGCATACATTGATGTGGATGAGACGTGGGTGAATGAGCAGATTGGGGTCTTTTATGAATTAAAAAACCCGAACATGACATTGCATGACTTTACCAAAAATGTCAATATCATGGGCGTACAGCGACATCTAAAAGTCTTGGGGATTTTTATTCGTCTGTATCAGCGAGATGGCAAAGAGCGTTATTTGCAAAACATCCCTAAGGTCATGAATGATTTGTGCCATGAGCTAAAATGGTTAAGTGAGCAGGGCGATGATGTTTATACCGCTTTTAATGAATTCATTCAGCAAAAAATCCTACCTGCTTATAATCAGGTATTTATATCGGCATAAATAAATGAAAATAGGATGATGATATGATAAATTGTCCTATTTTTATTTTGATGTTTGATGTGTTTAATTTTACAATTGATATGATTTATTTATTTTAAAAACACAATCATTTATAAAAACTTATTTATAAAAGGCAAACCATGATAACCCAAGCCATGATTTTATCAGCAGGTAAAGGCACCAGAATGCGTCCTTTGACCCTGACCACGCCCAAGCCCCTTGTGATGGTGGCACAAAAGCCCTTGATAGTGTGGCACATTGAACGTCTAAAACAGGCAGGCATTACCGACATTACCCTAAATGTCGGCTATTTGGGCGGTGTGATTATTGACTTTTTTAAAGGTCGTGATTTTGGCGTGAATATCCACATATCCGATGAGAGCGTCCTGCCCGAGCCTTTGGAGACGGCAGGGGGTATTCGCTATGCGCTGGCTCATGGGAAGCTAAGAGATGAGCCGTTTTTGCTCATTAATGGCGATGTATGGAGTGAGTTTGCGTTTGACGGACTGGCTCATCACAGCCTTGGCAATCATCTGGCACATCTGATGCTGACTGCCAATCCTGAGCATAACTCCACGGGCGATTTTGCTTTGGCACAGATGTCGGCAGGGGGGTCGGGTGTGGTCGGACTAAAAAGCGATGACGGCAACAACCACACCTTTGCTGGCATTAGTGTGATGTCGCCACAGATGGTGGCAGGCGTGGGCGTGGGCGAGATAGCACCACTGGCACCACTGCTACGTTCGGCGATGGCAGGGGGGCGTGTCAGTGGCGAGATACTGAGTGATAAATGGGTTGATGTCGGCACGATGGAGCGACTGCATGAAGTGGAGCAGTATGTTCGGGGCGTTTGGTAAAAACGGGTGGGAGAATTTTATAAAATAGTTTTTAAAAAATAATTTTATAAATTTCAATAGTTTATAAATTTTATGTAAAATTTCTCAAAAAACCATTTGACACCCACCAAAAAATCTATATAATACGCACCACAACGAACGACATACATAACAAATAAACATGGTTTAAATTGTTTATTAAAACAGTTAAGTAAGTTAAGTTCGGGCGGTTAGCTCAGTTGGTAGAGCGTCTGCCTTACAAGCAGAGGGTCAGCGGTTCGAATCCGTTACCGCCCACCATTTTAAATCTTTTATAGTAAAAAAGATTAGCGACCTTAGCAGCGGTAGTTCAGTTGGTTAGAATACCGGCCTGTCACGCCGGGGGTCGCGGGTTCGAGTCCCGTCCGCTGCGCCATTTTTAACTGGTTTTTCCAGTTTATCCCCTAAGTCTCCCCTGACTTAGGGATTTTTTTATGTCTTTATTTTATACACTAGGGTATACCTGCTTTCATATTTACCATAAAATGAGAAAAATTGCCCGTTTTCAAGGAGGTATCAAAGGCGGCGTACCCTAATTTCTAAAATTCTAAAATAATACAACAGCTTCAAAGGTTGTTTTATTGACGCAGTTTGGCGTCTTCTTCTGTCATGATTTGCCGTGCCACATGAATGATAAGCTGTCTTAGCCATTTATGAGCAGGGTGGTGTTGTAGTAGGGGCGACCACGCCATTTTAAGTTCAAATTCTGGAATGAAAAATGGCGGTTCTTTGACCACGATTTGTGGATTATTTTGGGCTTGTAGGTTTGCCACACGAGTGGGTAGCGTGGCAATCAAATCTTTGTTGGCGGTGAGCATGGCAGGCATTTGATAATGACGGGTAAACACGCTGATTTGGCGTTTTTGTCCCAGTCGCTGTAAGGCTTGGTCGATGGAACCCAGACCGCCTGATTTTTCAGGATTAACCCCAAAACCTACGCCCATGCCCGTTTTGGATACCCAGACGTGCTGAGCTTTTAAGTAATTTTTTAGGTTAAAACGGTGCAAGTAGGGCGACTCTGCCGACAGCAGGCAGCTAAACGTATCACGCCACACCAGCACCTGATGAAAACTCTGCGGTATCTCATTAAAGCGGTTAATCGCCAAATCCACTCGCCCCTGCTCCATGTCTCGATACGACACATCGGATGGGGTCAAAAAGTCCAAAATCACGTTCGGGGCTTCGCTTCTAAGGGCTTTGACAAGGCGTGGCACAAGCGTGGCTTCGGCATAGTCCGATGTCATAATCCGAAACACCCGAGACGTGCTATACGGACGAAACTCGGTGCGTGGCTCCAACAGCGTCCCCACGTCCGAGAGTATCTCACGAATACGTGGCTGTAACTCACAGGCTCGCTCGGTCGGGGTCATGCCCTCAGACGACCGCACGAGCAAGGGGTCATTAAACAGCGAACGCAACCTACGCAAAATATTACTCATCGCAGGCTGAGTAATGCCAAGCTGTTCGGCGGCACGGGTTACGTTTTTCTCACGCAGTAGCACGTCCAAATAAACAATCAGGTTTAAATCAACTTTTTGTAAATTCATAATTGCCCTTTTTATGTTTTGTATTTAATGTAATTGCACCATTTCATTTTTGGTGATTTGTAAAACACCATCAATCGCTTGATAAGATTGTATTTGTTTATCTAAATCAGTTGCCGTGATTTTTACCGCCACGGCATTTATGTTGTCATATAAATAAACAACCTCATCGTGATGATGATTGATGTGTGTTAATAAATTGTCTTTTTTATTTTTGTCAAAATAAATGATAAAAATATCCGACTGGGCGGTTTGTATGATTTGTGGTTTTTCATTATCGGATTTGTGGGGAATATTCACACAAGCAGTTAATAGGGTAATAGGAATTAGTAATAAATATTTCATAAGTTGCCTTTTTAAAAGATGAAAATATTTTTGATAAATAGGTTAAATGATTAAAACTTGTGTCCCCACATCTACCACATCATATAGCCACACCACGTCATCATTTCTCATACGGATACAGCCATGCGACATCGGCACGCCCACAGGCTCGGTATCGGGCGTGCCGTGAATGTAGATATATCGAGCGTGGGTATCGCACACTGCACCGTCTGGGGTTTTGCCAAGATTATAGCCGTTTTCCACACCTTTTAACCACAAAATCCGACTCAAAATCCAGTCCCTGTCAGGATTGGCTTGCCCCAACTTGTCATCATAAATCTCGCCTGTAAACACTCGCCCGACAAAGACGGCATTTTTGGGGTATTCGCCCCCGATTTTGTCATTGATGATATGTTTGCCAAGCGGGGTACACCCTGTATTTTCAAGCTGTCCCGTACCATTTTTGGCGGTGGAGACAGGCAGAGTTTTGATGAGCTTATCATCATCAAATACGGTCAAGGTTTGGGCGGCGGTGTCTATTTTTAGGGTTATCATAGGGTTGGGGCAGTCATGGCTTTATGATGACTGGGTTATCAATTTTAAAAATGTTCACTATTTTAAATTTTACTAGTTTAGCAAATTTTTAAAAATTTTTCGCCTATTTTTGTGAAAATTTGCCAAATTTTTAAAATTTTCACCCTAAGATTTGCCAAAAGTGTTATAATTTTTGGATTGCATTCTTTTATTTTATGAAAATTGGAGTTGGTATGAGTAGCACCATTTTAGAATCTTTGCCTGTGGGCGAAAAGGTAGGTATCGCATTTTCGGGCGGTTTGGATACGTCTGCCGCCATTTTGTGGATTAAACAAAAAGGGGCAATGCCTTATGCTTATACTGCCAATCTAGGGCAACCCGACGAGTCTGACTACGACTCAATCCCTGCCAAAGCCATGCAATACGGAGCAGAAAAGGCTCGCCTGATTGACTGCCGTACCCAGCTTGCCCGTGAAGGCATTTGTGCCATTCAGTGCGGGGCGTTTCATATCACGACAGGTGGTATGCCGTATTTTAATACCACACCGCTAGGACGTGCGGTAACGGGCACCATGCTTGTAACCGCCATGAGCGATGACGGCGTGGACATTTGGGGCGATGGTAGCACCTACAAGGGCAACGACATTGAGCGGTTTTATCGCTATGGACTACTCACCAATCCTAAGCTTAGAATTTATAAGCCTTGGCTGGACGAGACCTTTATTGATGAGCTTGGCGGACGAGCGGAGATGAGCCAGTTCTTGATTGATAACGGTTTTGACTACAAAATGAGCAAAGAAAAAGCGTATTCTACCGACTCAAATATGCTTGGGGCGACGCACGAAGCCAAAGATTTGGAATTTTTGAACGCCAGCCACAAAATCGTTGAGCCTATCATGGGTGTACGCTATTGGGACGAAAGCGTGGAGATTAAGCCTGAGACCGTTACGGTGGAATTTTTTGAAGGCAATCCTGTGGCGTTAAATGGCGAAAAATTTGATGACCCTGTGGCTCTTATGCTAAAAGCCAACGAAATCGGCGGGCGACACGGCTTGGGCATGACTGACCAGATTGAGAATCGTATCATCGAAGCCAAATCTCGTGGTATCTATGAAGCCCCTGGTATGGCTCTCTTGCACATCGCTTATGAACGTTTGGTTACGGGCATTCATAACGAAGACACCATTGAACAGTATCGCATTAACGGACTGCGTTTGGGTCGTCTACTCTATCAAGGTCGCTGGTTTGACAGTCAAGCCCTAATGCTCCGTGAGACCGCACAGCGTTGGGTTGCCAAAGCCATTACCGGCGAAGTGGTGCTAGAACTCCGCCGTGGCAACGACTACTCTATCCTAGACACCAAGTCGCCCAATCTCACCTACGAGCCTGAACGCCTGTCTATGGAAAAGGTAGAAGACGCAAGCTTTACCGCCACCGACCGTATCGGACAGCTGACCATGCGTAATCTTGACATCGCTGATACCCGTGCCAAACTCGGTATTTATAGTAATGCAGGGCTTTTGGGACTGTCGGGTGGTAATGCCGTGCCACAGCTTGACAGCAAGTAAGTTTATTGATAAAAAAGAGCGAGCTGAATGTTTCGCTCTTTTTTATTAGAGCGTGCCTACCATTGATAACATTCTTATAAATTAAGTTAAAACTCTTAAAATTTACCCAGTTAAGTGGTCGGATTGTGGCTCGAAGTCAAAAACTTGTCTGATAGAAGACTTACAGCCTCAAGTTTTTTCCTTGAAAAACGTGCGATTTTTCGTGATTTTCATTGCAAATACCAATATTCAACACGTCCTAAAAAATTTTTAAAAATAGTCATGGATTGATAAAATTTTTTACAAAAATTTGTTATACTAATCATACTTTTACTCATGTCATTAAACTGTCATTCTAACCCATTTATAAATAATTTTATCAATTAAGGATAACACGTGCGTGCTTTAAATGCCATTGACCATGTATTTTTGATGCTTGAAACTCGCAAGGAGCCGATGCACGTTTCAGGTTTGTGTATTTTTGAGGTGCCTGACGGGGCGGGCAATGATTTTTTGGCAAAGTTGGTGTCAGACATTGAAGTGACACGCACCAAGCCGAGCTTTCCTTTTAATCAAGTGCTAAGCAAGGGACTGTTTTGGGAGCCAGATGGGGATTTTGATGTTAATCATCATTTCCGCCATGTCGCCCTACCCAAACCCGGTGGTACACGAGAGCTGACGAACTATATCTCACGTGAGCATGGGCTGATGCTGGACAGAGCCAAGCCGTTGTGGGAATTTCATCTCATCGATGGGCTTGCCCCTGCTTACGATGGTGGTAACGCTCGCTTTGCCCTGTTTTTAAAGATTCATCACGCCATGGCAGATGGCATTGCTGGTATGCGACTGCTTCAAATGTCGCTCTCAGCGTCCAAAACAGACAAGATGACTGCCCCGTTTTGGTCGTTATCCACCAAATACCGCAGTCAAATCAACGCCATCTTACCCATTCACAAACCGCCTCTAAAAATCATCAAAGAACAACTTGCTACCATCTATCCTGTGGGGCGAGAGCTGGTTAATAGTGTCAAAAATCACTTTGGGGAAAAGAATCCGCATTTTACCAGTACCTTTGATGCCCCCAAGTCTATCTTAAATCAAAAAATCAGCAGTTCACGTCAGCTGTCGTTTGTCTCGTTTAAAAAGGGGCGGTTTGCAAAGATTGCCGAGCATTTTGGGGCGACGACCAATGATGTCCTGCTTGCCATCTGTGCAGGGGCGTTGCGTGAATATCTACTTGCCCAAGATGCCCTGCCTGCCAAGCCACTCATCGCCTTTGTGCCGATATCGCTTCGCCGTGATAAAAGTGCCATGGGCAATCAGCTCTCTTTCATTCTCACCAACCTTGCCACGCACAAATCCGACCCTGCCGAGCGTCTATTGACCATCAAGGCGAGTGTGGATGATGGCAAACAGCGATTTTCTCGCATGAATCAGGCACAAGTCATTAATTATAGCCTGCTTACTTATGGCATGGCATTTGCTAACCTAAGCACGGGCGTGATGCCGACCCGCCAAGCCTTTAATCTCATCATCTCAAATGTACCAGGGGATAATACACCATTGTACCTTAATGGGGCAAGACTGACGGGGATTTTCCCTGCGTCGGTGCTATTAGATGGGCAGGCTTTGAACATCACGCTAACCAATTATCAAGACAAGATAGATTTTGGCATTACCGCTTGCCAAAGTGCTTTGCCACACATTGAACAGCTGATTGAGTTTTTGGAGCAGGAATTGTTGGTGTTTGAAAGACTGTTGCCAAAAGAATAAGATGACAAAACCCTTATGCCACACATCGTCTGGGCGTTGCTTGCTTGATGGACGTGGTTAATTTGGATAGGGTTTGGACAATCATGTCGTTACTGATGGTGCGTGTCTTGTTGCCATGAATGACGGTCATGATGGCAGGGCGAGTGCAATGAGTGGCTTGATGATGAGCGGTTTGGCGGGTCATGGCTGTACCTGTCTTAATTAAAATTGATGGTGGGTTACAGGTTTAGTGTAGCCCAATTAAGAAGTGGGGACAACCATTTTTCGCCATTTTGCTTGATAAATTGTAAACAGATGTTTCGTTTATGACTGGTTAATGACAAGCCCGAATGATTATCGCAAACTCTTGGGTAGAGAAAAAGTAACATTCTCTTCAATGCCCGACAGCTCGGTCGGAGCATCCGCTCCCCAGTCTTGCAAGGTGTCTAGCACTTCTTTTATCAGCACTTCGGGGGCGGACGCACCTGCGGTAACTCCGACTTTGTCCACGCCATCAAACCACGCTTTATCCATCTGAGAAGCGTTATCAATGAGGTACGCCTTTGCCCCCAGTCGTTCGGCAAGCTCACGCAAGCGGTTGGAGTTGGAGGAATTGGGCGAACCGACCACCAGCACAATCTCACATTCTTTTGCCAAAGATTTTACCGCATCTTGACGGTTTTGGGTGGCATAACAAATGTCGTCTTTTCTTGGGGCGTTGATTTGGGGGAATTTGTCTTTTAGGGCGTCTATCACTTGGGCGGTGTCGTCCATGGATAGGGTGGTTTGAGTGACAAAAGCAAGCTCTTTATCCGCCCCAAAGTCTAAGTTTGCCACGTCATCCACATCTTCGACCAGATGAATGCGACCGCCAAAACTCGTGTCAAACCGTCCCATCGTCCCCTCCACCTCAGGATGTCCTGCATGCCCAATAAGAATGGCGTCCATACCGCCTTTGGCAAATTTACCCACTTCAATATGCACCTTGGTAACCAAAGGGCAGGTGGCATCAAATACGGTCAAATCACGGCGTGTCGCTTCGTCTTCGACTGCTTTGGATACACCATGAGCCGAGAAAATCACAATCGCCCCATCAGGCACTTCGTCCAGCTCTTCGACAAACACCGCCCCACGACGAGCCAAATCTTCGACCACAAATTTGTTGTGGACGACTTCATGGCGGACATAAATGGGCGGATTAAAACGGCGTAAGGCTTCATTGACAATGGCGATGGCACGGTCAACACCAGCACAAAAGCCACGGGGATTGGCAAGTAGAATTTGCATGAAAAATTTCCAAATAACTTCACATCAAATGGCTTACTTTACCATAATTTGTCGTTTTAGGATATGACAATTTGTGCTATAATTTGTCAATCATCATCATTTGGCGAAATCATCATGACAAACACAAACCCCACCCAAGGCACGCTTTTTATCATCACCGCCGCCTCAGGCACAGGCAAGACTTCACTGGTCAAGGAGCTACTCGCCACTACCAAAAATCTCGTGGTCAGTGTCTCGCACACCACCCGTGAACCCAGACGTGGTGAGATTGATGGCGAGCATTATTATTTTACTGATAGAGATGAGTTCATCCGCTTGGTGGGGGAGAGTGAGTTTTTGGAGCATGCCGAAGTGTTTGGCAATTATTATGGCACCAGTAAGACGGCGGTCAATGATTTGCTCAGTGCGGGTATGGACGTGATTTTGGAGGTTGATTGGCAGGGGGCGTTGCAAGTCAAAAAACTCATTCCCCAAGCGGTGATGATTTTTATCCTACCGCCAAGTCGTGATGCCCTACGTAGCCGTCTGATGAACCGCAACCAAGATGCCACAAAGGTCATCGAGACCAGACTGGCAGGGGCGGTGCGTGAGATGCAAGAGTATGTGAACTTTGACTATGTGGTGATTAATGATGATTTTGATGTGGCATTATCCGAGATAAAATCCATCATTACTGCTTATCGCCTTGCCATCGACAAGCAAACGGCACGCCATGAAAAATTAATCAGTCAGTTATTGGCGAGTTAGGGTGTGTCAAACCTTAATTTTCCACTTTTAAAATAGTAAAAATCTGTTATAATAATAAATTGTTATCAATGTAAAGAGTGTGATTTATGGCACGAGTGACGATTGAAGATTGTTTGGATACGGTGGATAACCGTTTTGATTTGATTTTGGTGGCGTCAAGACGAGCACGTCAGCTTGCCACAGGGCGTGCCGACCCATTGGTGACTCCCGAAGGCGACAAGCCAACCGTGCTTGCCCTGCGTGAGATTGCCGATGGTCATGTGACCCGTGCGATTTTAGATAAGCCCGAAGAAGTGTATGTGAAAAAAGAACCGCCACCGTTTGATCCAACGGCTAATGGTTTTTAAAATCATATACAGTCCTAAAAACCATGCTTTTGGCGTGGTTTTTTGTTTTGTTATTCATTAAACTTTCTGATTTTATCATAAAAATAACCCCATAAAAACGGATAATTTTTCCTTGACAATTTAACGAAAAACTGATTAATTATAAGGTTCGGATTGGGGATTTTTTAGATAAAATCATGCCCCATTTCAAGAGCTTTTTGTTGGGGCGTGCCTGCCTTTTGTATTTGCAATGAAAATCACGAAAAATCGCACGTTTTTCAAGGAAAAAACTTGAGGCTGTGAGTCTTCTATCAGACAAGTTTTTGACTTCGAGCCACAAGATTTAGCCATTTTTCATGCAAAAACGATTGATTTATTTTCACAATATTTCTATATTGTAAATAGTGTTATAAAGGGTAGGCACGCCCTAATTAAACAACCAACCAACACACTACCGAGCCAAACCAATCATGTTAGCCAACTACCACGCCGATAATATCCCCACACGTTTTAGTCATCCTTTGGTGGATGAAGCCAAAGACAGCCTGATGAATGCGGTCAGTTACTTAGATGCCAAAGAGCGGGCGGACGTGCTACGGGCGTGCCATTTTGGTGACATGGCACACATCAAGGACAAACGCAAATCGGGCGAGCCGTACATCACGCATCCCATTGCGGTGGCGGAGATTTTGGCGGGGTTCTCACTTGATAAAGATTCTATCATTGCTGCGATTTTGCATGACACGGTAGAAGACACCGAAGTCACCGATGAGCTCGTGGCAAGTGAGTTTGGCGAGACGGTGGCACGGCTGGTGGATGGCGTAACCAAGCTAAAATCGGGCAACATGAGTAAACAGCAGTCACAGGCAGCGACTTTTCATAAGATTTTAAATGCCACGCTCATAGACCCCCGTGTCCTTATCATCAAGCTGTCTGACCGCTTGCATAACATGAGTACCATGGATGCAGTGCGAGAAGAAAAACAAAAATCAACCGCTCGTGAGACGTTGGATTTTTATGTGCCGTTCGCGCGCATTATGGGGCTAAACGACATCGCTGACTACATCGAGCTTTTGTGTTATCGCAACCTTAACCCTGTCATGTACAACAAATTTAATGATAAGCTGTTACAACATGGTTTGGGGCGTAATTTTCAAAAGATTGAGATTAGCACTTATCTACAAAACTTGCTAGGACATCTAAACCTAAAAGGACATGTGCAGGTGCTGGACAACCGCACAAGTATGTATCGGCAGTTCTTTAAAAACCGTGGGCAAGCCAACCGCTTGATTCGCCAATATGATTTTGAAGTGGTGCTAGAAGACATCGGGGCGTGCGACAAACTGGCGTATCATCTCATTCAAAAGTTTGAAATCGCTGACCGTAACATTCAGGACAATATCCGTAAACCCTTAGCAGGGGGCAATCAGTCGCTGTCGCTGATTTATCAAAAAGATTATAACTTCATCAAAGTCACGCTCATGACCGCACGCATGAAAGAAGCGTCTCGCTTGGGCGTGCTTGGCAACAGCAAAAATGACATCAGTCAGTCGGTGATACAGGCAAGTTTGCGTAACATGAAGGATTTGGCGGCGGTCGAAGGCGAAGATGCTGAGACGTCGCTTAAAGTCATTAATGAGCTTATGAGCTATCTGCATGAGCGTAAAATCGTCTGTTATAGCCCCCAAGGGCGTGCCTATGAGCTACCCCGTGGGGCGACGGCACTCGATTTTGCCTATGCGGTCGGGCCTGCTGTGGGTAACATTGCCACAGGGGCGGACATCAATGGTGAGCATGGTAAGCTTGGGTTGGTATTGGCAGATGGTGACACCGTGAGCATTGATATTGATAAAAATGCCACGCCCAAGGCAGATTGGCTTGGCTTTGTGGCGACCAACAAAGCCCGCAATGAGATTTTAAAATTCCTAAAACATCTGCCCCATGACCAAAAAGAGCATTATGGCAAAGAAGCCTTGATGCGTGCCTTAAAGCCTTATGATAAAACACTAGATGACTTATCCGAGCGGGATTGGGCGGATATTTTGGCGTGGCGTGGCGTGTCAAGCCAAAGTGATATCTTCCTACAAATCGCCACAGGCACACTACTGCCACAGTTGGTCGTCTCTCGTCTGTTTAGCGAAGAAGTGGATGTGGCAGACGGGGCAGAGATTACCCAAACTAAGCATTTATTGGCAGGCATTAAGGGTGTGGAGATTACCTTTGCCAGATGTTGTAATCCCATGTATGGCGATAACATCGTCGGACATCTGTCAGCACGTCAAGGGCTGACCGTCCATCGTCATAAATGCTATTCACTAGAAAACATCCGTGCTGAGAATCCTTATCAGGTCATACAGCTCAACTGGAAGTCGGATATCAAGCTTGACCATGCCAACTCGATTGGACAGCTGCATTTTCCTGCCACACTCAAAATCCACGCCATGCTAAATGAAGAGCAGATGAGTCAGGCGATTTATGAGCTGCGTGATTTGAACATTGGTATTGAGCAGACATCTGTCAAGGCAGATGAGAAATCAGGCGGTGGGGTCGGGGCGACCTTTATACAGGTGGTGGTGCGTTCCCGAGCTCATTTAGAAGAAGGTATCATGAAGCTACGCCAAGTGCTGGGCTATCCTAGTATCATGCGACTGTATCAGATGCCGACCTAATGCTCTGTGCTTTTGCACAAAACAAGCCCTGCCAATGTGCAGGGTTTGTTTTCGACCATGCCATGATAATTTAGATTAATGTTTGATGGCACGCTCATAGATGGCACGGTTCTCAGGCAGGAGCTTTTCCATCGCTTGAATACGACTGTCGTTATTGGGGTGGGTAGAGAGAATGCTACCGACCTTGCTACCACCACCTTTTTTGGCGTTCATCTTTTTCCAAACGTTGATGGCATCAGCAGGGTTGTAGCCTGCCATCGCCATCAGTCGCATGCCTAGGGCATCCGCTTCGTATTCGTGATGGCGAGAGTAGGGTTTATCAAGTCCGTATTCGTGTAACACACTTGCCCCGAGATTGACCATGTCGGCATTATAGCCTGTATTGGCTTGGACAGCGGCGGCACCAAGTTGTACTGCCAAACCAGATAGCACGCCTGCCCCCATTTGTTTTTTGCCGTGTTCTAATAGGGCGTGAGCCATCTCATGTCCGACAATGGCGGCAATCTCGCTCTCGGTCAAGTTATAATTCTCAGCCAGTCCTGTGTAAAATGCCATCTTGCCCCCTGGCATCGCCCAAGCATTCTCGGTTTTATCCCTAACCACGGTCATTTGCCAGTCAAAACGTACGCCTGTGTTATTTAGGGAGTCGGCATGTGGTCTTAGGCGGTTAAAAGCACGTTGGACGGTCTTGGCGGTGTTTGAGGTGGTGTCAATCTTGGCTTTGCTAAGCATTTGCTGATAGTGGGAGCCTGCTTGGGCGTTTAGGGTTTTGGTGTCCATGCCTACCATGTCAGCAACGGTTGTGCAACCTGATAGGGTTAGGGTAGCACTAAGTAGGGCGATGCTTAATTTTTTCATAATAAAAAGTCCTAATCGAGTAAAAACCATAAAATTATCATAGCATTTTCAAAGTTTAAAAACAATATGGTGAACGGGTGCTTTAACAATAAAAAACACTTGAATATTCATGGTAATTTGTTTAATATAATCTTACCATTTTTTAGGGAGTAAGCCATGTGTTGTCAAATTGACCTAAATTCTAAATCTGACGTGGTGCATTTTTTGGGCAAAACCGAACCCAATCTTTTGCCAAAGACATCCGATAATGTCGCAGGTAACATCGTCTATACGGGCGAGCCTGCCATGAGTCTGTGGGATAAAATCGTGGCTCGTTGGCAAGCCAACAGGATGAGTAAGTAATAAGTGGTTAAATAGAAAATAAATGTTGTTAAAATAAATAGTATTTTAACAACATTTAAGCACAGAACTATCTTAGGAGTAACCATGTCAAAACAAATTATCCATACTGATAACGCTCCAAAAGCGGTGGGAACATACTCACAAGCCGTTAAAGTGGGCAATACCGTCTATGTCTCAGGTCAAATCGGACTTGACCCTGTAAGCATGACCTTGCGTGATGGGTTTACCGCCCAAGCTGAGCAAGTGTTTGATAACATTGAAGCCATTGCCAAGGCAGCGGGCGGTAGTTTGGCGGATGTGGTGAAGTTTAACGTATCATTAGATGATTTGAATGATTTTAATGAATTAAATCAAATCTTTGAAGCCCGTCTCACCGCTCCTTATCCTGCCCGTGCCGCCTTAGAAGTCTCTGCCTTACCAAAAGGGGCGTTGGTGGAGATTGAAGCGATTTTATATATTGAATAAAAATTTTAATAAATGTCAATGTAAGGGCGAATACCGCCCTTATTTTTATGTTAAAGACCGCACCATGCTAATCCAAGTCGCCTTACCCGTACCGCTTTATCGCCTGTTTGATTATCGTGTGGCGGACGTATTGCCACCAACAGGCGTGCGTGTCAAAGTGCCGTTCGGTCGCCAAGAGCTTATCGGTATCGTGGTGGGGCATGTCCACCCCGATGACAGCGATGTGTCACAGGATAAATTAAAATCACTCATTTGTGTGATTGATGATGAGCCGATTTTTGATGAATATTTTTTTAAACTTGCCCGATGGCTGTCGTCTTATTATCATTATCCGCTGGGCGATACGATGGCGGTCATGTTGCCCACGCTTATCAAGGCAGGAGCGGATGTCGGCGATGACGTGTGGCGATATCGGGCGGTCGCTCACGCTGATGATGAGTTTGTCAAAGGCGTGCTAAGCAAAACCGCCAAAAAACAGCACGCTGATTTTGCCGTTATCCGTGATAACCCGAACGCCACCAAACACACCTTGCGGATGCTTGGGGTAACAGAGCGAAATTTGACACTATTTGTCCAAAAAGAGCTGATAGAATGTCACACCGCCCCAAACACACCGCCCCTGCCTGCCCAAGTGGTGCAAAAGCCACTGATCCTAAATGACGAACAGCGCTTGGCACTGACGCAGATAAGCCAAAGCATACATGACGGGCGTTATCAAGGTATATTGCTCAATGGCGTGACAGGCTCGGGTAAGACCGAAGTGTATCTACAAGCGATGGAGCAGGTGCTGGCACAGGGTCGGCAGGTGCTGATTATGGTACCTGAGATAGGACTGACCCCACAGAGTCGGGAGCGGTTCTCGGCACGCTTTGGGGCGAATGTCGTGGTGTTGCACTCATCATTAAATGACAAAGAACGGCTGTCAGGGTGGCAGGCGTGTCGGCAGGGGCAAGCCCAGATTATCATCGCCACACGTTCGGCACTGTTTTATCCCTTTGCCAATTTGGGGTTGATTATCATCGATGAAGCTCATGACACAAGCTTTAAACAGCAAGACCATCTGCGATATCACGCCTGTGATGTGGCGTTATATGTGGGGGTGTTAAAACAAATTCCTGTGGTGCTAGGCACGGCAACGCCCAGCCTTGAACAGATCAAACTTGTCCGTGATGGCAAACTGTATGAATGCAAACTTACCAAACGGGCAGGGGGTGCGATACCGCCCACGTTTCGCCTTGTGGACATGCGAGTAGGCACGCTGTGGCAGACGGACATGACAGGCGAGAGCCGTGATACTGAACTGGCTCATCAGACGGTGCAGGCGGTGCGTGAGACCTTAGGGCGGGGCGAGCAGGTGCTAATGTTTTTAAATCGCCGTGGCTATGCCCCGATTCTCTTATGTGGGGCGTGTGGCTGGCAAGCGGACTGCGTGCGGTGTAGCAGTCATCTGACCTTGCACAAAAACCCCTTTAAAAAAGCACGTCATGCCAATGAGCAGTATCTGTATGATTATCTAAAATGCCATCATTGTGGCTATCAGGTGGTGACGCCCAAGGTTTGCCCGAGCTGTCATAGCCCAAATCTTGTACATTTGGGGCAGGGGACAGGGCAGTTGTACGAAAGGTTGCACGGCATTTTTGCCAATCCCCAAACCGTCCAGACCCCTTATCCCATCGTGCAGATAGACCGTGATACGGTGCGTGGCAAGGGGGCGTGGGATAGACTGTATGAACGTGTTAGTACGGGCGAGCCGATGATATTGGTAGGCACACAAATGCTGGCAAAAGGTCATCATTTTCCTAATGTCACGCTGGTGGTGATTGTCAATGCTGATAGCGGATTTTTGTCGCCTGATTTTCGTTCGCCTGAGCACACCGCCCAGATGATTATGCAGGTGGCAGGACGGGCAGGGCGTGCAGGACGAGCAGGGGAGGTGCTGATACAGACCCTAAACCCTGATAACCCATTACTGCTTGATTTGATACGCTACGGTTATGAGAAATTCGCCCATGACTTATTGGCAGAACGGTATGGGTTGGGACTACCTCCGTATAGTCATGCGGTACTGGTGCGGGCGGATGCTCATCGGCTTGATGTCGCCAAAAATGCCATCATCGGAGCAAAAAACCATCTGCCCCAAGCTCATCCCTTTGCCGTGCTTGCCCCCATTGATGCCCCGATGGTCAAGAAAAACAACCGCTTTCATGTGCAGATGCTCATCCTTGCCAAAGAACGCAAAGTGTTACATGACGTGTTGGCATGGTGGTGGCAGGACGTGCTTGCCCTGCCCAGCTCTCGGGGGGTCAAGATGGCGATAGACATTGACCCTGTGGGATGGTAGATGATCAAAGTGGTTTTTCTTGATAAAATCATCAAAGGTCATGGTATTTTTTTGGGTTAAATTGGGATTGTCTTTTTGGACAAAGACAAAAAAGACAAATTCGCCTTGATTGAGTTTTCATTCACATATCACGCCATTTTTAAATAATCTTAATTTTACCAATAATCATCATAAATACGCACCGTATATTTATTATCGCCTACCGTATAAAGAATAAAAGCAATTATTCGCCCAATAGTTACCATTTACCGAGATAAGCTCCAAATTTTTCGGCACATCAATCAATTCAAATTCAAATTCAAATTCATAATAAGACTTAGGATTTAAATTGGCGATGGGGTGGTTATTTGCACCAATTTATCATGGCTTTTGATATGTTCGGGTAAATGATGAATTTTGGTAAAAGTTTGGGCAACGGTAATATTAGAACATAAAACCGTTCCAATTAAAGCGAATAACATTAACTTTTTCATAACGATTTCTCTCTTTTGATATCAAGAATTGATTAATAAATACAAAGAATTTAAAATTGGCAATTCTTGATTGCATTGACGAATTTCCTTGATGTCGCCAAATTCATCATTCATTGTAATTTCTAAATATATATCTTCTTTACCATTAGCAAATTTGCGATGAGCAAAATAATAATGTACATTATCACCAAAAAATTCAGCATATTGTTCTTGAATATTGTCAAAATAATCTGTTTTGGCAGTAATGCTATTTTTTGTTATATCAAAATAAGTTTCGGCATTGTTATTTTTAAATTGATAACGAATTAAATCACCATTATCTTTTAGACTAATGTGGTTATTGTCTGTATCGGTGCATTCAAAATAAGTTTCTGCATTAACAATATTAGAAAACAAAGCCGTTCCAATTAAAGCGAATAACATTAACTTTTTCATCACGGTTTCCTTTTAAATCAATTAAGGTGTGGTTTTATTGCCATTTTCATCATAGCAAATTTTTTGATAGCCTGCATCGCCAATACTGCCAAATGCCCCACAAACAGCAAAGCCATTAGCATAATCATAACTGATAAAACCTGTATAATTATCCAATGGCAAAATCATTTTTCCGTCCAAATTCATCACACCCATTTGCTTATTTTGTTTGACAATAAAATAAAACTGCTCTTTATGACGAGTTGAAAAAGTTATATTATCATAATAAGCACTCATTTCGCCTTCTGGTTTGATAAGCGTGTATTGCCCCATAGCTTTTTTGGCGATGGCGTAATGGGTATTGGGGCAATAAGTTAAATGATGCCCTTTAATTTTTGGGAATTTATCACAGTCAGCAACGGCTTTTTCTCGCTCATTTTTAATTTCAGAGACGATGGACATACAGCCTGTTACACTGGTAAAAGCGATTAAGGCTAGGGCAGATAAAGTGAGTTTTTTCATTAAAATTTCTCTTAAATGAATCGGCACACACCATTTAAAGATTTATTTTAAATGGTGTGTTTGGCATTTATTAGGATTTTTTGCTTGTATGAATTTTACAGGCATTGGGGCTTTTATCTTCGGCTTGGCATAATTGCATCGCTTTTTGTTTGGCTTCATCGCAGCTTGCACCGCCGTGGCTATACATCACCTCACCAACTTTGGCGATGGCGATACAGCCATTTATCATGGAATAAGCCATTCTACAAGGGCTACGGCGACTGCTTTGCTCGCATTGACCAAGCGTAAGCTTGTCTTGTATTGTCCAATCATTTTCGGTGGGTGTATCAGACAGTGTAATCATGATGCTATTATCAAAAAATGGCTTGTTGTCTTTTGTCCAAGCAAGTCCAATATATTTATGTTGTACGCCACCATAACTGTAACCGCTAGAGCTCATATTACCATAACCGCCAGAATTGCCACAATTTGGATTATAACCATAAGAGCATAATGATTGTTGATTATGCAAATCGCCTGCGTTTGTATGGGAAATAGCCGATTGGCTAAATAAACTTGCCCCTCCTATAATTAGGGCGGTGGCAGAAAGTTTTAAAATTTTCATACATTTTTCCTTTTAAAGTTAAGATTAAATCCTAAGGTGTGTACAACGCACCATTTTTGTCTTAGGTTTTTAATGGTGCGTATTACGCACCTTACTTTTTTGGGCGAATAAAAATAAACACTTTCGCCCAATTTTTTTAATAAATTAGACTTAAAAAATTAAGACTTTCTGGTTTTGTAAATTTTACAAGCATTAGGATTGCTATCGTAGGCTTGGCATAATTGCATTGCTTTTTGTTTGGCTTCATCGCAGCTTGCACCGCCGTGGCTATACATCACCTCACCAACTTTGGCGATGGCGATACAGCCATTTATCCACGAGGTGGCAAATTTGCAAGGGCTACGGCGACTGCTTTGCTCGCATTGACCAAGCGTAAGCTTGTCTTGTATTGTCCAATCATTTTCGGTGGGTGTATCAGACAGTGTAATCATGATGCTATTATCAAAAAAGGGTTTGCCGTCTTTTGTCCAAGCAAGCCCAATGTATTTATGATGTGTACCACTATAACCACCAGAATTAACATTACCATAACCGCCAGAATTGCCATAACTACCATAATATGCGGCATTATCACGATTGCCCGTCCAGCCAACATTGCCACAACGCCCAGAACCACCGTCTTGACACGCCAATGCCGATTGGCTAAATAAACTTGCCCCTCCTATGATTAGGGCGGTGGCAGAAAGTTTTAAAAGTTTCATAAAAGTTGGTATTGTTAAATAAAGATAGATTTTAAGGTTTTCCGTTCGGACTGAGCTTGTCGAAGTCTAGGAAAACCGTTATGGTTCGACAAGCTCACCACGAACGGCTTTCTAGAAAAGTATACTCAATTAACAATACCTAAAAGTTTTCCTTTTAAAGTTAAGCCGTGAGGTGCGTACAACGCACCGTTTGGCGTTTAGTGTTTAATGGTGCATATTACGCACCTTACTTTTTGAGGAAATAAGGTTTAATAATCAACTTGGTGTGACATAATTTTCAATTTTATCTACTTTGATTTGTTTGGGATTACACAAAATGGTTTTTGAATTGGGTTTATCTTGATTGACAGTGACCCCTGCTTCTTTTCTAGGTGTGTCTAATTCTTCACGGTTTTCGTCCACATTAATCGTACTAGAAAATACGGTGTAGGTATTGCCTTTATAAGGCATTGTCCAATGATAACCGCTTGTTAACTTCCAATGATCTTCGGTATAATCAATCTTATGTTTGGCAATGGAAAATTTAAGCTCGGTCTTTTTGCCTTTGCCAAACTCATAAGTAAAAGTATCGCCATTGTCCACCAATTTGATTTGTTTGCCATTGGTGGTATTGCACAAAAACACCGTTTCAGCAAAGGCAGGGCTTGCAATTAGGGCAAGGATTAGCGGTAAAGCAAATTTTTTCATAAGATTTCCTTTTAAAGTTAAGGTTAATTGAATTGGAAAAAAGAATATCATTCCCCAATTCATTTTATTAAATCATTATTGATAGCGTTTGTCTATGGTTTCAATCGCCTGATTTAAGTCTTGATAAAATTGATAGGTTTGGCATATTTGCTGTTTTGATTCTAAGTCTGTTTCGGTGTCGCAAGACCCTTTTAAGAACTGCATTCTTTCGCTGTCTTTATATTCATCATAAATTGCCAACGATTCACAACCGTCTTTATTACCATTATTACACGCCCGTTTTGCCCAGCCATAAGCATCAATGGCGTTTTGTGTGTGTTTGGTTAATTGCTGGATTTTGTCATCATCTTGCACAATCCAAAAGAACAAACCAGAAAATCCCCCCAAATAGGCTTGGGCAGGGCTATATCCCATTTCGGCAGATTTTTTGATGTGATTAAAAAAGTCATTTTCATTTTGATAAAGTTTCTCGGAAATATCTTTGGGTAATATTTCGGCAACTTGCGATAATACAAAATACGCAGGAGCAAAACCATTTTCGCCAAGCTCTAATAATAAATCCACGCCTTTTTGAATATCGGCTTTATTTTCTTGATTGAGATAATAATATGCCAAATTCATTTTTGCGTGTGGTTGATTTAATTCACTGGCTTTTTTAAACCATATTAAGGCTTCATCAACTTTGGCATTATCCAATAACATCGTGGCATAATTATTCATCGCATTGGCATTGCCATTTTCGGCAGATTTTTTATACCATTCTATCGCTTTTTTCTCATCTTTTTGGGTATGAACGCCAAGTTCATACATTTTGGCAAGATGATATTGAGCGTCTTTGTCGCCTTTATTGGCTTTTTTCTGAACGGTTTTAAAATTCATTGCTTTTAAAGCCGTTTCATTGGCGGATAATAATTGCCCCTGTGCATCAAAATCACCATAAGTGGTGCGGATAATGTCAGGGGCTATCTTTGCTATGGCAGGGGCAGAAAATAGGGTGGTGGCAAGCAGGGCGGATAATAGAAGTTTTTTCATAAGTTTTCCTTTAAGATAAAAATTAAATAAAATAAATCATTAGTCATCTACTTTATTCATTGTTTCAACCAAGCGTTTATTTAATTCATAACTTTCGCAGGCAAGCTCATCGCCTTTGGTGCATTTGTCTTGATGGTCGCTCAAATCTTGGGTTTTATAAGGGGCGTATAATTGCTCCACTTGACAGGCACGCTCCACGCCATTGATACACGCTCGTTTTGACCATTTATACGCCAAGGCAATGGGCAAAATGCGGTCTTCTTTGTCAGGACTCATGACGCCCCATTGATAATAATTTGCCAATGCCATTTGAGCGGGGGCAAATCCCATTTCGGCAGATTGTTTAAGATAATTTAAGGCACTTGTTTCGTCTATATAGATGGTTTTGGCAATGTCATCAGGCAATTCTGTATCAATTTGCGATAGAATAAAATAGGCAGGGGCAAAGCCATTTTTGCCAAGTTCTAATAATATGTCCACGCTTTTTTGAATATCCATTTCTTTTTTAATATTCTCAATCGCCAAATTCATTTTGGCGTGCGGTAAATTTAATTCACTTGCCTTTTTAAGCCAAGATAGAGCAATATCGCTATTTGATTCATTGTTCATTAAATAATTGGCATAATTATTCATCGCAAAGGCATTGCCATTTTCGGCAGATTTTTTATACCATTCTATCGCTTTTTTCTCATCTTTTTGGGTATGAATGCCAAGCTCATACATTTTGGCAAGATGATATTGAGCGGTATTGTCGCCTTGATTAGCTTTCTTTTCTACTGTTTTAAAATCCATCGCTTGTAGGGCGGTTTCATTGGCGGATAATAATCGCCCTTGTGCGTCAAAGTCGCCATAAGTGGTGCGGATAATGTCAGGCTGTACCTTTGCTATGGCAGGGCTAGAAAATACAGCGGTGGCAAACATGGCGGATAGTAAAAGTTTTTTCATAAAACAATCCTAACATTTAGGGAAATTGGGCGAATAAAAATAAACATTTTCACCCAATTTTTTTAATGGGTTAAAATTTAAGGGTAAAATAAAAGTTTCATAAATTTCCGCTTTTAAAATTAGAAAATGCTAGCCTTTTATTTATTATAAGCACAAATTTTGACCTCGGCAAAAGGGTAGGCTTCATCGTCCAACTCAAAAGCAATGCGATATTTGCCTGTTTGCTTGATGTCGTAAATAACGCCCCATTCATCAGCATCATTATCTTTTAGGGTTTTGCCTTTTGGGTCTTTGACGATTTCTGTAATGGGTTTACTACTTTCAATACCAATGCGAATCCATTGATTTTTCTTTAAATTTAAAGTAAATTCACGATTTGCCAAACTGCCATCAAAATAACCGCATTCACTGCCTTTGGCAAAGGCAATAGGAGTAACGACAGGTTTTGCCAATGCAGGGCTTGCAATTAGAGCAAGGATTAGGGGGAGAATAAATTTTTTCATAAAAGTTTTCCTTTTAATTAAATTAAAACCAAATTAAAATATGATTACATCATCATTCATAGCATTTGTATATATTGTCTAGCTCGTTTTTGATGTCATTATTAAATTCATAGGCTCGGCAAAAGTCTTGTTTTAATTTTTGGTCTGTTTGGCTTTCGCATTCTTTTTTAAACTCGCTTAAATCCCGAGTTCTTAACTCATCATAATATTCTGCGGATTGACAGCCCGTCTCATTGCCATTATTACAGGCTCGTTTTGCCCACCCATAAGAATTGACGATATTTTGTTTTGATTTTGATAATATCGCATTTTCATCTTTGGCTTTTTCGCCACTTTCGTCAATATCCGCCCCAAAGAAAAATAACATACCAGAAAACTGTGCCAAATACACTTGGGCGTGGCTATATCCCATTTCGGCAGATTTGATGATATGATGGGTCAAATCTTTTTTATTGGGATAGAGTTTTTGATAAATGTCCGTAGGTAATTCGTCAGACAATTGCGATAATAAAAGGGTATTGTTAATTGAGTATACTTTTCTAGAAAGCCGTTCGTGGTGAGCTTGTCGAACCATAACGGTTTTCCTAGACTTCGACAAGCTCAGTCCGAACGGAAAACCTTAAAATCTATCTTTATTTAACAATACCAATAAAAGATAAGCAGGAGCAAAGCCATTTTCACCAAGCTCTAATAACAAATCCACGCCTTTTTGAATATCGCTTTTGCTGTTAATATAATACATTGCCAAAGCCATTGTGGCGTGTGGCTGGTTTAATTCACTTGCCTTTTTAAACCAAGATAGGGCAACTTCACTGTTTGGCTCGTCCTGCATTAAATAAATGGCATAATTATTCATCGCATTGACATTGCCATTTTCGGCAGATTTTTTATACCATTCTAGGGCTTTTGTTTTATCTTTTTGGGTGTGAATGCCAAGTTCATACATTTTGGCAAGATGATATTGAGCGTCTTTGTCGCCTTTATTAGCTTTCTTTTCTACTTTTTTAAAATTCATCGCTTGTAGGGCGGTTTCATTGGCGGATAATAATTGCCCCTGTGCATCAAAATCACCATAAGTGGTGCGGATAATGTCAGGGGCTACCTTTGCTATGGCAGGGCTAGAAAATACAGCGGCGGCAAAAATGGCGGATAGTAGAAGTTTTTTCATAACTACTCCTTAAAAATTATGGGTTTAAATTTTTTGATTTTTCAATCAAACTTACTGCATTTGGCTTGATTTGCTCCATTGATTATCATCAAATTGGTCAAAACTTTGATGAATGTATTTATCTTTAATCAAGCCTTTTAATTGTACTTTACTTATGTTTAATGCGGTAAAGCCCATCGCATAAGGGGTGATTTCATAAGGAATATAGACAAAAGTCATGCCTTTTGGCGAAAAGTAAAAATTATCCGTGATGACAAATTCCCAAAAGTCAAAATGGCTTTGCACTTCATCGTCCGTCAGCCCCATTTTGATTTTTAACTCTTTTGTGAATTCTTGCTTTAATAAATTTTCCAGTTCAGATTTTTTGACAGGATTTATAAGCACATCATCGAGTTTTAGACGTTTTTTATCTGCCAAATCCATCACATAAAATTGCACAGACGGCATACCGTGTGCCCCAAAGTCAAACAAATAATCTTCACGGACAATCTGCACGGTTTTGTCAGATACGCTGATTAATTCGGCATCGCTTAACAAATAATAAGATAGGGTGCTATCAGAATTTTCGCTAAAATATTCGCTCGTCCATTCACCAGAATCATCAAAAAGATGTTTGCAATATCCTTTTGTGGCATGAACTTTATTCTTTACGTGGCACGCTATCCACATCAATGGCGTCTTTCATGAGTTCATCGCTGATGGTTACGCCTTGATTTTGGGCGTGTTTGGGGCTGACGTAGAGCGTGAGTTTGTTCATAACTTCGGGGGCGATGTCGGTAGGCTTAGTGCCGTCTAGGGTCTGGGCGACCAGTTTGGCGGTGGTTACGCCAAAATCAAAATCATTGACCCCAAGCCCTGCACTCGCCCCACGTCTGACACTAAACTCATCAGATGCGATGACAGGGATTTTTAACTCATTGGCAACCCCAACCATCGCCTCCATTGCCGATGCCACGCCATTGTCAAGTGATGTATAAATCAAATCGGCACGTCCGTCCAAAGCACGAGTGGCGGCAGCGACATCGGCCGAGCGGTTGGCAGGCACGTCCACAAGGGTCATCCCACGCTTGGGAAGTTCGACAGCCAGCTGTTCTTTGATGGCTACAGAGTTTGCCTCACCGGGGCTATATACAAAGCCGATACGCTTGGCACCAGGCTTGATTTGGGTGAATAAATCAAGCTGTGGTTCAAGCGGTAGCTGGCTAGACAGTCCAGTGATGTTCGCTTGTAGGGCTTGGTTGTTATTGTCGATAAGTTTAGCCGCCACAGGGTCGGAGACAGCGGTGTAAATCAGGGGAATGCTCTGGGTTGCTGCCGCCAGACTCTGGGCGGTGGGGGTGGTGATGGCAACGATGGCATCAGGGGTGTCGGCGGCGAACTGCTTGGAGATTTGCCCCATGGTCGCCATGTTACCCTGTGCTGATTGGAAATTTACCGTCAGATTTTGTCCTTCTTGGTAGCCATGTTGTCCCAAGCCATAAATCACCCCTTTTCTGATGTCGTCAAGCGATGGGTGTTCCACAATGGCACTGATGGCAATGGTTTTGGGGGCTTTTTGGGCGGTGGTGTCTTGGGTGGTCTCTTCGGCAGGCGTGGCAGTAGGTTTGTCATTACCACAGCCAGTCAGTAGGGCGATGGCAAGCGTTAAGGCGGGTAAGGCGTACGTTTTCATAAAAATCCTTAATAGATAAGTATACTAAAAATTTGGATAATTTAACACATTTACCCCAAAAAAACAGCGGTTTTTGTAAAAATATTGTCATTTTGTCATCGCTAAATTTAATTATGCCCAAAAATATGCTATTATTAATCGCAGATTTAATAAGATGAGCAAGTAGACATGAGCGAGAATAAAAGCGGATTTTTTGCCCGTATGAAAGCAGGATTATCCAAATCCAGTAAGAATTTATCAGAAGGTCTGATGAATGTCCTAGTCGGTGGCAAAGAGATTGATGATGAGTTGTTAGAAGAAGTCGAAGATCAGCTTCTGGTGGCGGACATTGGCGTGGATGCGACCAATCGGATTATCACGAGCCTAACCGAGCAGACGGCACGGGGCGATTTGATTTATTCGCACTCGTTATATAAAGCCCTAAAAAAGGAGTTGGTGGACATTTTAGAACCCAAAGTTGCCCCACTGGTCATTGACTCGACCAAAAAGCCATTTGTAATTCTTATGGTTGGCGTTAATGGCGTGGGTAAGACCACGACCATTGGCAAACTTGCCAAACGCTTACAGGGCGAAGGCAAATCGGTCATGCTCGCAGCAGGCGACACGTTTCGGGCGGCAGCGACCGAACAGCTTCAAGTGTGGGGCGAGCGTAACGGTATTCCTGTGGTGGCACAGGGGCAGGGTTCGGACAGTGCGTCGGTGATTTTTGATGCCATGCAGTCAGCGAAAGCAAAGGGCATTGACGTGCTCATTGCCGATACCGCAGGGCGACTACAAAACAAAACGTATCTCATGAACGAGCTTGAAAAAGTCATTCGTGTCATGAAAAAAGCAGATGAGACCGCCCCACATGAGTGCATGATTGTACTAGATGCTGGTACGGGTCAAAATGCCATTAGTCAGGTCAATCTATTTAGCGAAGTCGCCCCATTATCAGGCGTTACCATTACCAAACTGGACGGCACGGCAAAAGGCGGTGTGGTCTTTAATGTCGCCCAGACGACCGATGTCCCCATTCGCTTTATCGGCGTGGGCGAGCAGATTGATGATTTACAGCCCTTTGACCCCAAAGAATTTGTGGACGCACTCATCAGCGAAGAAAAATGACAAAAAGGCGAATGTATTTCGCCTTTATTATTTAGGATAAATTAAAAGAAACTCATGATAACCACGCATTATTATCCGCCCATAGATTTGCCGATGATTACTTTAACGGTCAAAGACGGTAGGTTATTGGCGTTAGATTGGTATAACGACAAAACCGCCCAAATCTTTGATAAATTAAATCAGCATGCGGTTTTTATAAAACAGGCGGAGTTAAAAGATACTGATAAAAACCAATTGATTGCCTTACAGGTTATAAACCAATTAGATGAGTATTTTAAAGGCGAACGCACAGCATTTGAATTACCGCTTGATTTATCACATGGCACCGATTTTCAAATAAAAGTTTGGCAAACGCTTTGTAAAATCCCTTATGGACACACCATAAGTTATAAAGAATTGGCAAGTATGATAAATAAACCTACCGCACATCGGGCGTGTGCCAACGCCAATGGCAAAAACTTAATCTCGCTTATCGTGCCATGTCATCGTGTGATAGCCTCCGATGGTTCATTGGGTGGATATACAGGTGGGGTGGATATTAAAGAAAAATTATTGGCATTGGAGCAGGGTTATTTGACATAAAACACCAATGCCAAAAATCCGATGATGTTTAATGCAATCGTGATATAAAACACTACCCTAAAATCAGCTTTGGTGGCTTTGTGGTTTAATAATTTATGAGCAAAAGTCGCCCCAATCCAACCGCCCAAAACGTCAATGGTGTGTAAGGTGTTTTCGGGGATTCGCCACTGGCTATTTTGGGCTTTTGTCTTATCTTGATAATACATAAAAAAGCTGATAATGCCCATAATAAAATATACGCCTAATAATTTTAAAGATAATCTGCTCATTAATAAAATAATCGCTAAAATCAGCAAATACCCCACGCCAACACCACATAATAAATTTAATTGACCGTGTTTTTGTTCTTGGCGTTCTTGATAGGCTTTATAGGCTTGTTGTTTTTGTTTTCTTTGTTCTTTCTCTTGCTGTTTTTGGGCGACAAATTGGGCTTCTTGGATATTAATCGCCACAGGTCTGCCTTGTTTGTCTTGTCCGATATCAAATAAAACCTGCTCGCCAATATTGGGGTTTCTACCTGCTTTAAATCGGCTAATGTGAAAAAAGATTTGTCTGTTTTCGTTATCTGGTTGGATAAATCCAAATTTGCGTTCGGTGTCAAATTTGGCAATCTTACCACGATGTTTTTGCATATCAATCCTTGAAAGTTGTTAAAATACTTAAAACTTCTTAAATTAATGGGTTAACGACCGTCAAAAAAGAATTGCCATTTTTTATGTCATTACTTTGCCCAATCGTTATTTAAATGTCTATCGCATGCTTCATCATAGAGACTTTCACGACTTGGCATATTAAAATTACCCATATGAAACACGGGAAAATAAAAATCATCTTGATGATTAACCCTTTGTTCAAGTGTTTATTTGCCGAGAATGACATCGCTTGCCCATTGTTTTTATTCGGCATTGGCATTTTGCATAATATAAATTATTGTTTGTTTAATTGTCATTTTCTTTATCCTTATTGTCGATGTCAATAGGCAGTCGCTCTTTGGCGGTGTCATAAATGGTTTGGCGTTTCGCTACTGCGATGACGACAATAATTAAAATGTCATCTTTTACTTCATAAACCAAGCGATACCCTGCTGACCGTAATTTAATTTTATAGCAATTTGATAAATCACCATGTAATTTGGCGGATGGGATATGTGGGTTGGATTGCAAGGTTTTTAATTTTTTCTTAAATTGGGCTTGAATGGTTGCCCCTAATTTTTTGAATTCTTTTAATGAAGTTTCGGTAAAGTGGATTTTATAAAAAATAGGCTCGCTCATAGGGTGTCCAAATCCACTTCAAAACTAGGTTCTGGATTGGCGAGTCGTTGTTTGGTAAGTTCTATTAAATCGCTATCTTCATCAACCACCGCAAGTTTAATCGGCATTTTTTTGTGTTGAGCAATGTACTCAAAAAGCATTCGTACCGCATCGCTTTGATTGATGTTGAGACTGTCAAGCACCGCACAAGCATTGGCTTTTACTGTATCGTCAATTCGGATGTTTAAAGTTGCAGTTACCATTGATTTAACCTAAAAAATGATTTTTTATATTGTAACGCATATTTGCATTACAATCAATCTTTTTAAATCAGTTTTAGCTCAATCCACTTTTAAAAATGCCTTTAAAAATGATAAAAGTGGCATAACACCACTTTTATCACTTAGCCTAATTTGACAAATCAGTATTTATACTCATCTGCCTTAAAAGGACCTTCCACATTGACGCCAAGATAATCCGCTTGTTCTTGGGTAAGTTTGGTAATGACACCATTAAAGCCTGCGACCATGGCGGCGGCGACTTCTTCGTCCAGCTTTTTGGGTAGGACTTTGACATAAACCTTGCCTTGCTTTTCATCGTTTGGCAAGTCGGCAAATTTTTCTTGATACAGATGAATTTGGGCAAGCACTTGGTTGGCAAATGAGCCGTCCATGATACGAGACGGATGACCTGTGGCGTTGCCTAGGTTCACAAGGCGACCTTCGGACAGGATGATAAGATAATCCGACTCATCATTTGAGCGGTACACTTGATGAACCTGTGGCTTGACTTCCACCCATTTCCAATTTTTACGCATAAAGTCGGTGTCAATCTCGGTATCAAAATGCCCAATGTTACACACCACGGCGGTGGATTTTAGAGCCTTTAACATCTCGGCGTTGCACACATGATAGTTGCCTGTAGTGGTAACGACAAGGTCAGTGTCCGCCATAAGAGCGGTATTAACCCCTTGATTTTGCTCGCCACCCACAAATGGAGAAACAAGCTCATAGCCGTCCATACACGCTTGCATGGCACAAATGGGGTCAATCTCGCTCACACGTACAATCATGCCTTCTTGGCGTAGGCTCTGAGCCGACCCCTTGCCCACATCGCCATAACCAATCACCAACGCACGGCGACCAGAAAGGAGCATATCCGTACCACGCTTGATGGCGTCATTGAGAGAATGGCGACAGCCGTATTTATTGTCATTTTTGGATTTGGTAACAGCGTCATTGACGTTGATTGCGGGGACTTTCAGCTCGCCTTTGCCAAGCATTTCAATAAGTCGGTGTACGCCTGTTGTGGTTTCTTCGGAAATGCCGTGAATGGCGTCTAGCATTTGTGGGTATTTGTTGTGAATGAGTGCAGTCAAATCGCCACCGTCATCTAGGATAAGGTTGGCATCCCATAGTTTGCCGTCTTTGTGGATTTGTTGCTCCAAGCACCATTCGTACTCTTCTTCGGTCTCGCCTTTCCATGCAAAGACAGGAATGCCAGCAGCGGCAATGGCGGCGGCGGCATGGTCTTGGGTGCTAAAAATGTTGCATGAAGTCCAACGAACCTCTGCCCCGAGTGCCACCAGCGTTTCAATCAAGACAGCCGTTTGAATGGTCATGTGGATACAGCCCACAATCTTCGCCCCTGCTAGGGGCTTTTGGCTAGCATAACGCTTGCGAATGCCTATCAGAGCAGGCATTTCGGTTTCGGCAAGTTTAATCTCTTTGCGACCAAACTCGGCAAGGCTAATATCGGCGACTTTGTAGTCGGTAAAATTTGACACTGCGTTCATACAGTTTTCCTTAAAAAATAAATTGATGAATAAAAAACGCAGATGTCGTTGTTTTATAATGATTAAAATATTTTTAAAATATAGTTAAGAAGTTTAGGGCAAATTGCAATTTGCCCCTACAATCTTATACAAATATAACCAAAGGGCTTGAAAATTACCACAATTTATGATATGTGGATGTAGGGACGTGCTGAGCATGTCCTTTGACAATGCCAGTTTTATAGGCGTACACAGCACGCTCCTACAAGCTGTGGCAAATATCAAGTTCGTTAGTATATTATTTAATTTGCAATATTAAAATCATTAAACCAAGCCTGACTTAAAAAAGTTGCAACATCTCTTGGTATGCTTATTATACCAAAACAAGAATAAATTTCAAAATAACAAAATTTAGACCAAGCGGATAATATTACATGATAAAATAACCGATTTTAAAAATAAACTCATTATCAATTCAGTTCATAAAACCACATTTATTATGCCTACCGTGCCAACATCTGTGTTTCGTCCGATAGTTTTTATCAAATCCTTTATCAAGTCCTGCCTTGTCATCGTCCTAGCGGTGTTGTCCCTTGCCGTGCCTGTGGCAGGCTTTGCCAATACCGCCTTGACCGACACCACCCCAAAGAGCGAAACGCCCACACCCCAGGATAGTTTTGGACGAGACACGCCACGCAGTACCATGCAAAACTTTGTCAAAGCCTTGTCGGATAAGGATGTGGAGCTGACAGCAAAGTATTTGGATTCTGACTTTTTAAAAAAGCAAAAAACGCCTGATACAGTTATCCACGACCTAAAACTTGCCCTTGATAAAGGCGGACGATTGCAACCTGATTTGTCAATCAGCGACAAAAGCGAAGGCGATTTGGCGGACAGATTGCCAAGCAACCTAGAAAAAGTCGGGACGATTGATGTTGATGATGACAAAATAGATTTATTGCTTATCAGAAAAACCGACAAAGACAACGTGGTTTATTGGCAAATTTATAAGGAAACGCTGGATAACCTGCCCAAAGATTTGACCGAAAACCGCACCACGCTTGCCGATGCCTTTGGGCTGGATTTTTTTGGTGACAGACAGCTTTTGGGGCATAAAATCTCGGACGTGGTGTCGCTCATCATCTTGATTGCCATTGGCTTATCGCTCCTATGGGGTGGTCTGTGGGCAGGGTGGGGCGTGTTTGCCTTTTTGTACCCTAAGGTGCGTGGCAAGCCGTTTGGCATACCGTCCAAAGCCTTGTTGCCTTTGGCGGTGGTGATTTTGGCGTCCATGCTCTCTGAGATGATGGTGCAAATGGCGGTGCCTGTAACGCTTCGCTCGGCGGTAACTCGGGGTATTGAAGTGGTGGCGTGGCTCGCTACCGCTTGGCTTGCTTTGCGTGTCATTGATGCGGTGTTTATGCGTGCCGAAGACAACAGCCGAAAGCACAGACGGCTTGAACAGGTGTCTATTTTAAATCTGTTTCGGAAGGTTGCCAAAGCCTTTATGCTCATTTTGGCGGTTATCATCATTTTTGGCAATTTGGGCTTTGATTTGACGACAGGGATTGCCGCTTTGGGGGTGGGCGGTCTTGCCCTTGCGTTCGGGGCTCAAAAAACCATTGAAAATCTCATCGGCTCGGTCATGGTGGTGGCGGACAGACCTGTGCGTGTGGGCGATTATTGTCGATTTGGGACGATGGAAGGGACGGTGATTGATATTGGCATTCGTTCAAGCCGTATCCGTACGCTGTCTCGGACGATTGTAACCGTGCCAAATGGCGAGTTTAGTGCCATGCAGATTGAGAACTATGATGCTAGGGATATGTTTTATTTTTATCATTTTTTGTACCTAAAACGCACGGCAAATCCTGATGAAATTGGCAGACTTATCAATGACTTGCAGTTATTTTTGGAAAATCATGTTTATGTCAATAATGAGTGGACGCTGGTAAGGTTAAGCGAGCTACGCCAAGATGCCTTTGTCATTGAAATGCGGTGCTATCTTGATGCGTCTGATGTTACGGTATTTTGGAAAAAACAAAGCGAGCTTTTGATTGATGTGTTAAATGAAGTGGCACGATATGACGTAGAACACGCCTTGCCCAGTCAAGAGATTAAGATTAAAAAGGACAGTGAATTTGATGAGTTTGATGAATTGACTAACCCATGAAAATTTATTATCAATGGAGCAAAAAACGTTTGATTTTTAAAAATATTGTTACAATGCACATTTTTATAAAATGTATCAGTAAATCATGAATAAGAATACGCTTGTAGTCGGCTTTATGCTCTTTGCCTTTTTCTTTGGCTCGGGCAATTTGATTTTTCCACCCAAATTGGGCTTTGAAAGTGGGCAATTTTTTATCTCTGCCATTTTGGGTTTTATTTTGACGGGCGTGGGCTTGCCGTTGGTGGGCTTGATGATTGGCTCAAAATATGACGGCGGTTATCAGTCCGCCCTTGCCAAGATTCATCCTTGGTTTTCGATAGCGTTGCTGTCGGCGATTTATTTGACCATTGCTCCGTTTTTTGTCATTCCACGCACAGGGGCGGTGGCGTATGAGATGGCAGTTGTGCCATTTTTGGATACGCCAAATTGGGCAAGTTTGCTCATTTTTACCGTGATTTATTATGCCATATCGCTGTGGCTGTCTATCAATCCAAGTAAGCTTGTCGACCGTATCGGCTCGGTGCTAACGCCTGTTTTGCTTGTTACGGTACTATCTCTGATTGTCATGTCTTTTGCCAAACTGGGCGGTAATCCTGCTAGCATTGCCACAGACGGCTATCAGAGTAAGGCGTTTTTTGTAGGCTTTTTGGAGGGGTATAACACCATGGACATGATTGCGTCCGTGGCGTTTTCGGTGATTGTGATGAGTGCCATTAGTCAAAAACTTGGCGAGCGTGCCAATTTGTTTGTCGAGACCACCAAGGCAGGACTCATTGCCACGTCTGCATTGGCACTCATTTATCTGTCGCTTGGCTGGATTGGCAACCATTTGCCCCTATCGGCAGATGAGCTAACACAAGTGGCGGACAAAGGGCAAAACATCGGCACGTTTATTTTGAATAAATCGGCGGTGCTAGGCTTTGGCTCGGCAGGCGGGGTGGTGCTTGGGCTGATTGCGTCTTTGGCGTGCCTGACCACCACCGTGGGGCTGACCGTGTCGGCATCTGAATATTTTCATGAGACTTTCCCCAAAATTGGCGGAGTAAATTTATCCTATAAAGCCTACGTCATCATCTTTACGCTCATCGGCTTTGTGCTTGCCAATCAGGGACTTAGTGTGGTGATTAGTAAGTCGATTCCTGTGCTACTTGTGCTGTATCCGATTACCATGACGGCGATGATTTTGCTTGGGCTAAATATCATAAGACCCTTACCTGTCTTTGCCAAGCGAGTCAGCCTTGGTTTGGTAACGGTTGTGTCGGTGCTATCGGTGGCGGGCATGAACATTCCCTTAAAAGAATATTCGATGGAGTGGCTACCTTTTGCCATTATCGGGCTGATTGCAGGACTTATTTTTGATAAGGTGATGAAAAAATAAGTCAAAAAATCCCAAACCTGCCATGTGAACCGCACCCCAAAGCTCGCCACTCAAACACTAACCTTTGGGGTGCTTTTTATTAAAGGCATTTCTATTGCCAAGCATGTGCTTGCAAAGCTTTTCTCGCCCACATCCTTTTGCCAATGCGATGAATTATCAAGGTCATCAGTAGCCCCCAAAAATAACTCATCACAAGATACATCATGCCCCCATATCGCCATGCAATCGGCTCTACCTTATCATCAATGAGTTTATAATGATATTCTACGGGGTCGCCAAGACTGTCCGTCCATGTTGTTAATAAATAAGTTTGGTCGGGATTTTGATGAAGTTTAAGAGAATAACCATTTTGACTGCGGTAAGTGGTTGGGCTTTTACATAATTGGTAATCGTTGGGTGCTTGCTCATACTCTTTTAGGATAACAAGTGGTAAAAGCTTGTCGTCTTTTGTGGTTGTTGTGGCACAAATATTAAAATAGTCGCTTGGCTGTCTAAATGCAGGCTTATTAAAAAGCGAGATAAGCTGGCTTAATGTTATCCATATTAAGACAAATAAGAAAAAGCGGGCAATTTTGTATTGAAGTAATTTTTTCATAAAAGGTTAAACGTTTAATTTATCTAAACTTGGCAAATAAAATGGTGGGTGTGTGCCAATATCCACAAGAATAATGACATCGTCATAATAACAATAATGCAAAATATATTCACTGGTCAAATCGCCATTGGTTTGCTCTATATAATACGGTACGCCCAAATGATAATGCCAAAGACAATATTTTTGGGCGATTTTGGCATATTCTCGTTCTTTATTTGGTATGGGGATTTTGTGGTATTGATGATTTATTACGTCCTTTTAATCCTTGTATGCCGTGCGTATTAACATGGAACATAAAAGCAAAAATTGCTTGCTGAATGGATTTGTCAAAACTGGATAAATTTGCTTCTAGCCAATCAGATAATTGCACTTTCATACCGAAGTCCTTAACGCATCTCTTTCGGCTAACCATTTTTCAAAACTATCAAAATCCGCCAACGCCCATGTTGGCACAGGCACACTATTTTTTAACGCTTCTTCTTTATTTTCAAGTCCCTTTAACCGCTCTTTCATCACATCAATATTAAACAGCATTGTCGGTTCGCTTGCCAATCTATTTTGAATGGCTTGTACAATATAATCATGCACGCTTACGCCTTGTTCATTGGCATATGCTTGAACGCTATGCTGTATTTGTGGGGGTAGGTCTAGGGTAATAATGGGTTGTCCTTTTAAATGGATATGCCAAATTATAGCATTTTGTTGGGGCTAATGCACCCTATGCAAATTCCCCCTATCTATATGCCATTTTTGCATTACCCTTTTTGACGACTTTTTCTTACCATATCGCCATTAACAGCCAAACGGAATCAGCCATGTATCAATATTCCTATGCCGACCAAGCCCTTGTCAATGAACGTGTCGCCCAGTACCGCCGTCAGACCGAGCGGTATTTGGCAGGCGAGCTACCTGAAGATGAGTTTTTGCCCATTCGCCTACAAAACGGACTTTATATCCAACGCCATGCCCCCATGCTTCGTATCGCCATTCCCTACGGACTTTTGGCAAGCTACCAACTTCGCACCCTTGCCAAGATTGCCGATGAGTACGATAGGGGTTATGGGCATTTTACCACTCGCACCAACATTCAGTTTAACTGGGTCAAATTGCCCGAAGTCCCCGACATCTTACAGCTACTGGCGGACAGCCAAATGCACGCCATTCAGACATCGGGCAACTGCATTCGCAACACCACGACCGACCCTTATGCGGGCATTCATGGCGATGAGATTGCCGACCCACGCCCCTACTGCGAGATTATCCGCCAATGGAGTACCTTTCACCCTGAGTTTGCTTATTTGCCACGCAAATTTAAAATTGCCGTCATCGGCACAACTGCCGACCGTGCCGCCACGCAGGTACATGACATTGGGCTTCATGTGGTACAAAAAAATGGCGAGATTGGTTTTGAAGTTATCGTTGGGGGTGGACTTGGGCGGACACCGATGATTGGTAAAGTCATTAACGAATTTTTGCCACGCCGTCATTTATTAAGTTATTTGGACGCTATTTTAAGGGTGTATAATTTAGAAGGACGGCGTGATAATAAATACAAAGCCCGTATTAAGATATTGGTTGAGAGTATGGGTAAAGATGAATTTACCAAAAAAGTGGATACAGAATGGCAATATTCCAAAGACGGCGATTTGACATTGACCGATGAACATTTTAAAAAGGCAGAAAGTTATTTTAGCGAGCCTGATTATGAAACGATTGACCCATTAACGGCAAATGATATTTTACAAAAACAATTAAATGCCGATAAAGATTTTAAAAATTGGTATGAGCATAATACCGTCATTCATAAAATAAACGGCTATAAAGCGGTTGTGATTTCGCTAAAAGCAGGCGTGATAAATGACAAATATATTCCAGCAGGCGATTTGACAAGTTACCAGATGAATAAACTTGCCGATTTGGCGGATAACTATTCCTTAGGCGAGATTCGTGCCACGCATCAGCAAAATTTGGTATTGGGCGATGTTAAAATCACCGACCTATATGACTTATATCACGCTCTAAGAGAGCTTAATTTGGCACGAGCCAATATTGGCACGCTTACTGATATGATAGTTTGCCCAGGGTTTGATTATTGTTCGCTTGCCAATGCCACCACGCACAATATCGCTCATAACATTGAAAATGCCTTTCATGATTTGGATTATTTATATGATTTGGGGCAAATTCGCCTAAATATATCGGGCTGTATGAATGCCTGTGCTCATCATCATGTGGGCGATATTGGTATTTTGGGTGTGGATAAAAAAGGCGAGCATTGGTATCAAATTAGTCTGGGCGGAAGTTCTGGGGCGGACGCACGACTTGGGCAGATATTGGGGCGAGCAGTATCGGCTGATGATGTGGCGGATACGATTTTGACGATTGCCAATGTCTATAAAAACAATCGCCAAGAGACGGCGGACGATATAGAGACTTTTGCCGATTATGTGCAACGAGCAGGTATTGCCCCGTTTAAAGAAGCGGTATATGGTTAAAAAGGATAAAAAGATGAAATTGATTGTATTAAAAAATGACGTAACAAGCCAAGATTTATCAGATATAGTTTTATATACCCCCAATATGTCCGATGATGAAAAAATGGCATTATCACAAAGTATTGATTTGACAATAAGCGATACATTGGCAAATACAGAAAATGTTATAAATGCCATATTGCCAAAGGATTATCAAGACAGCCATTTGGATTATCATTTGTTTTTAACAGCCGATGATAATGACAATGAATTGGCACAAAGCTTGGATATTAACACGTTAAAAAATATCCTAATTTATGTCAAAGATTTTAAAGACGGACGAGTATTTAGTCTAATCCGCCAACTCCGAAAAATCAATGATCACACCATGATAATCGTGGGCGGTGCATTTGGGCTTGACCAGTCCAGTTATTTTGTCAAATCAGGGGCAAGTGGCTTTATCGTGAGTGATGATAAAGTAGATACACTGATACTAACCTTAAATGATTTAAAAACCGCCCAAAGCCGACAATCGGTCAATGCGTTGCCGATGTTTCGCTAGATTTTAAACTTAAAATAAATAGGGTGTATTTTTTACGCCCTATTTTTATTTTAAAAAAGTTAAATGGTAAGGTGCGTACCACGCACCAATACGGTTTTTTATGTAAAAGGTGCGTATTACGCACCCTACTTTTATAATTAAAATTATTTTTTAAAATAAATACAAAATTTAATATGCCAAAACCGATTAACGATAGTAATTTTTATAAGATTACAAATAAAAAATTTAGTTTTATGATATACCTGTTTCAATTAATCGGAGTCTATCATGTCAAAAACCCTTGTGAATGAACAAAACCTTGATGAATATAATTCATCACTCACTGGCAAAACACCCCAAGAGATTGTTAAATGGGCGTTATCCATTGCCAAAAATCCCATTATTACCACCAATTTTCGCCCTTATGAAGCGTCTATTTTGCATTTGGTGTCAAGCATTCGCCCTGATATTACCGTGCTATTTGTGGATGGTGGATATAATACCGTGCAAACTTATAAACACGCCCAAAAACTTATTAAAGAATTAAATCTAAATGTGGTTACTTATATCCCTGCCCAAACTCGTGCCTTTCGTGATGTGGCATTGGCGGACGTTACCATAAACGGTATTCCTGATGTGGATAGCGACTATCATGCCGAATTTACCGAACAGGTCAAATTAGAACCGTTTCGCCGTGCATTGGCGGAGTTAAATCCTGATGTATGGTTTAATGCCATTCGTAAAGACCAAACCGAATTTCGTACAGCATTGGACGTATTAAGCCTATCCAAAGACGGTGTATTAAAAGTTGCTCCACTATTTTATAAATCAGCTGATGAATTAAATCAATATCAAGCAGATAATGGACTACCGACCATTGATGAATATGGTGAAGATGATTATTTTGACCCAACAAAAGCGTTGGCACACCGTGAATGCGGATTACATACGCAATTATAAAAAAATGTGGTATTGTTCAATAAAAATATATTTTAAAATTCGGGTGTGTAGGGGCGAATCACATTCGCCCTGTTAATTAAAGTCAAATCAGCCAAAAAGCCACTATGAATACCTTGCCTTTATTTTTTAATCTAAATCAAAAAACCGTACTCATCATTGGGGGCGGAGATGTCGCCCAAAGAAAAGCCATGTTATTAACCAATGCAGGGGCAAGATTGGTTGTGCTTGCCAAAAATTTTGATAAAGAGTTTAAAGAATTTTTGATTCATCATAATCATATCATCATTCAAAAATCCTATGAAAAACAGGATTTAACCGATATAAAAAATGAGCATGAGATTATATTGGTCATTTGTGCGACCGATGATAATGGCTTAAATAAAATCCTTCATCAAAATGCCAAAGAAATTGGGCTGTTTATCAATGTCGTGGATACGCCAGAGTTATGCGATTTTATCTTTCCTGCGATTGTGGATAGAGATCCGATTACCATTGGCATTTCATCAAATGGTAAAGCCCCTGTGCTAGCTCGCCTTATCCGTGCCAAAATAGAAAGCAGTTTGCCAAGTAATATCGGCGACATTGCCAAAAGAGCAGGCGAATTTAGAAATGCAGTAAAATCATCATTAGACACAATTAATCAAAGACGGCATTTTTGGGAAAAGATTTTTACCAATGCCTTAAATGATAAACCCATAAAAAATTTGTCTGATGAATTAAATGATTTTATCAAAAATGACAATAAAACCACAGGCGAAGTGTATATCGTGGGAGCAGGGGCAGGCGACCCTGATTTATTGACCTTTAAGGCGTTGCGACTTATGCAACAGGCGGACGTGGTGCTGTATGATGCCCTTGTTTCGCCTGCCATTGTGGAGTTGTGTCGGCGCGATAGTGACAAGATTTTTGTTGGCAAAAAACGCAGTCATCACACCAAAACCCAAGATGAGATTAACACCCTTATCGTGCAGTACGCCAAGCAGGGCAAGCGTGTGCTACGCCTAAAAGGGGGCGACCCGTTCGTGTTTGGGCGTGGGGGCGAGGAGATGTTGGCGTGCCGTACTGCCGGCGTGCCGTATCAGGTTGTGGCAGGGATTACGGCAAGCCTTGCAGGGGCGAGCGGTGCGGGCATACCGCTCACGCACAGGGGGCTTGCGACCAGCGTGCGGTTTTTGACGGCGTGCTATCAGGACAGCGAGTTTGATGGTCTAAAAAGTGTGTATCACAAGGACGAGACGCTTGTGTTTTATATGGGTTTGCATGCCCTTGACAAAGTCGTGGCGAACCTTGCCAAAAGCGGACTTAGCACGGATACGCCCATTGCGATCATCTCAAATGCCAGTTTGCCAAATCAAGCGGTATTAACAGGATTGCTTTCAAACATTGTGCAAAAACAAGCAGTTGCCAACCTACCTGCCCCTGCGATTATTGTGGTGGGGAATGTGGTGGGGGTGTGTGAGGGTGGGAGTGAATCGTAATTTGCTTTTTATCAAAATCTGGCATTGTTAAATCAAAATACACACCTCAAACTACCACTCCACTTAACAAACAGTAAGCTCAGTGTATTTTCTATCATCTTTTGGCATTTAGAATAGCATTTGGTTTTACGTTTAAACCTTGCGGTAAAATGCCTAATCAGACTGTTATAGCCCTCTATGGTAAACGCTTGAGCTTTACTGGTTAGGTGTTTGTGTATGGGTATGATTTCTTGATAAGACTTCCAGTAGTCAGAGCAAAACAGTTTTATGTTGTTTGGGTTTAGGTTGTTGTACAGTCTTTCAAAGGTTTTACTATCTCGCTTACCACACACAAAGCCTAAGACTTGTTTGGTGTTTCTGTCAATGACAATCCACGTCCAACAGTAGTTTTTTTAAACTTGGTGTAACTGTGAATCTCATCAAGTTCGACAGTGTCTATCACTTGATCGGCATCTGCCTTGATTTCATGTTGTTCACCTAATTGCTTAACCCATTGATAGACTGTACCATAACTAATACTTAGCACTCTACCAATGGAGCGAAAGCCTAAGCCTTCAAGATACATATCTATTGCCATTTTTTTAATGTCATCGCTCTTATGTGAGGCATGTTTGTGTACAGAGAAATAATAACAGCAGTCTTTGCACTTATAGCGTTGCTTACCATTATTAAAACCTGCTTTAACGAAAGAGGGTGATTGACACTTAGGGCAATGGGTGAATATTTGACTCATTGGGTGTTTGCTTTGCTTATGATAGACTATGTGGGTATTTTAGCTTATGTATTGCTGTTTAACAATACCCAAAATTTTAATTTAAATTGATAATTGGGCGAATGTAATTTATCCCTACGTTTATGTTGTAAAAACTATCTTAATTAAAAATCTTACAATCAATCAATCCTAACTGACGTCATGAGCGGTCTTACCTTACAAGGCGTGATTTGGCGGATACTGTCATCAAGGCTTGGGCGAGCGGTCAGCCCTGCAAAATACAGCATCGCAAGTACAGTCAAATCAAGCCCACCATGCACCGTATAGCCAATGCCCCCTGACGGACGGGGGTTAATCTCAAGGACTTTATGATTGCCATGTTCATCGGCACGGGTCTGCACGCTCACAATACCGTCCGCCCCAAACGATTGAATGAGCGGGACGACCACGTCCATGATAGACTGCTCATAACTGACATATTGCACCGAGCCGACCTTGAGGCGAGTTACCGCCCCTAGCACCTCGCCATGCTCACACACCACATCGATGGAATACTCCACCCCTGACAGATAAGGCATGAGGAGCATGGGCGTGCTTTGGGCGAGGGGGCTATTTGCATAGGCGTGCAAAAATTCGTCGGTGTGGATTTTTTTGTGTTCGGTGCGATACAGATGATAAAAGGGGTCGGTTTGACCATGATGATTATCCAAAATCCAAAACCCTTCGGCAAAAATCCCCTGCGCGGGCTTTATGCACAGTCTTTGGTTGCCATGTTTGGCAATGAGTGCGGTCAGCTCATCAAAGCTGTCAAACCGCCACGCTGTTGCCACAGGTATGTTGTGGGCATAGCAGTGCTGGGTGAAGGTAAATTTATCATCAATGGTGTGTAAGGTATCAACGCAAGTCGCCCCTGTCAAAAGACGCACGCCATGACGGGCAAGCTGTGAGCGATACGGTTCATAATCCACACCATTTCGTCCTATCAGTAGCACCGACACACCTTTATTTATGGCACTGTCCACCACAAATGGCACACGGCTTTCATCATTAGGTTCGGTAATGGTTTCATCGGCAAGCGATAGGATTTCAGGGCGGTCATGGCGGTGGCTTGCGATGATATGTAAATCGTGCGTTTGCTTAATGCGTTGTAGGGATATCAGCATATCACGCTGGCTGGATTGGGCTTCGGCAAGCCAAAGGGCAGTTGTCATGGCGTTTTTGGTAAAAATAAATAAGCTATTTTGGCATAAGACGATGAGTTTAGGTGTGAAAATTTGATGATAAAAGACCTGCATTGACAAATGATACCCCACTCTCAACTTTCCCTTGAAATAAAAAAAGACATAGCCCAATCCAAGTTTCACCACAAAACAAAGGGAGTAAGTTATGTCTTATGATGATTTTATCATTAGTGTCTATCTTATGGTAGATGCTTTTTATAAAAATATTGTAACTAAGCCTATCAGAACCAAAGGCTATCCTCCTGCCTTATCCGATGCCGAAGTCATCACTATGGAACTTGTTGGTGAGTGTTTGGGTTTTGATACAGACAAAGGTATTTGGGCTTATTTTACCAATCATTACACTCACTACTTTCCCAAATTAGGCTCATACCCTAATTTTGCCAAACATTGTGCCAATTTGCTTTGGGTAAAAGATAAGATGATGAATGCAATCAGCATACACAGCCAGAATGAATACAACCCTTATCTGATTGACAGTTTTCCCTTGCCTGTGTGTCGTTATGGTAGAGCAAGACGAAACAAAAGCTTTAAATCCGTGGCAAGTTTTGGGTTTTGTGCAAGTCAACATGAGCATTATTTTGGCTTTAAAGGTCATCTACTGACCAGTGTACAAGGTCAAGTGATTGGCTTTGGTTTAACACCTGCCAACATTGATGATAGACAAATGGTATTTGAACTAACAGACATCCTACAAAACCAATCAAAGCAACACATCTGTCAGTTATTTGGCGACAAAGGGTATTTATCCAAAGATCTGCAAAGCGAACTTGCCAAAGCTGACATTGACTTACAAACACCGCTTAGGGACAATATGACCGATGACAGGGATAAAGGGTTTTTAAGCCATCTTAAAAAAAGCAGAAAAACCATAGAGACCGTCATCTCGCAACTGTCACAAAGATTTAACATTCAACAAACAAAAGCAAGAGATTTATGGCATCTGTCTAACCGACTTACTAGAAAGCTACTTGCCCACAGTTTTTGCATAGAGATTAACAAACAACTTGGCAACCCACCGCTTAAGTTTGAGATGATTTTTAGTTGAGAGTGGGGTAAATGATAATTGTGCTATAATACCCAAAAAAGGACATTTTCCCATGACTTTAACCTTACAAAAAATAGAAAACATCGCCCCCGACCAAGCCTCTCTCTCCTCCGCCAAAAAACTCCTCTCCCCAAGCAAATGGAGCGGACAAGGTTCTTGTGCGACCACGCACACCGTGTGGGGCGAGTGTCAAGGTTCAGGCTCAAAGCCCTATTATGTCGTGGTAGATGTGTCGGACATCGGCTACAAATGCACCTGCCCGTCTCGCAAATTCCCCTGCAAACACGCCCTAGCCCTGATGTGGCGATATGTGGACGACCCATCGCCCTTTGTCCCAAGCCCCACGCCCGACTGGGTGTCGGACTGGCTAGGCAGACGGCGTAAAACGACCAAAGCCGACACCGCAGACGACACAAAAAAAGACAGCACCTTTAAACCCAAAAAATCCATTGCCCTTGCCGACAACACGGACGAAGCCCCACCCATTGACCCCGAAAAGGCTCAAAAACAAGCCGAATCCGCCAAAAAACGAGCCGAAAAAGTCAAAGCCACCACTGATGCTCAAATTACAGCAGGGCTTAGTGAATTTGTCGGTTGGCTTGATGACCAAGTACGGCTTGGTATGGGGGCGTTTTTGGACAAGGCAAGCGAACGCAGTCGCCAAATTTCAGCCCGTCTTGTTGATGCCAAAGCAGGCGGGCTATCGTCTATGGTGGACGAATTGCCGTCTATACTGCACAATACCCCAAAGGCGGATAGGGTAAGCGTTGCCTTTGCCAATTTTGGGCGGTGGTATTTGTTGTGCCAAGCGTGGCAAAAAAATCCTGACGACCCCGATGTCCGCCGTATCATTACCAAAGCTGAGGACAAAGAAACCGTGCTTTTGGGCTTGCCCCTGTCAGTGATTGGGGCGTGGTTGGTGGTGGGCGAGAAGGTGGAGACACGCCGAGATGGGCTGATTAGCCATGCCACTTATTTGGTGCGACTTTCGGACGAAAATTTGGCGGACGAAAATAGCGACATTGCCACGCCAACCACTGCCGTGCTTTTAGATTTTCAGCACCCAAGCGGTGGGGTTAAACGCACCACAGGCAAGGTTGGCTCGGTGATGGCGGGACGGCTTGTTTATTATCCCAGTCGTGTGCCGTTTCGGGCGTTTTTTGAGACGGTGGAGACCAAATTTATCAACGCCAGCACTTCTTATTATGACCCTGCGGTCAAAGTGGCGGACAGCGATACGCCACCGCCCACCCCCATGCTTTGTTCACAAAAATTAGCCACCGCCTACGCCACCCAATTAACCCACCTTGCTTGGGTCAATGAGTTTTTGTATGCTGGGGGCAAGGGACGACTTGCCAAAGATGAGCGAGGGCGGTTTTGGTATATCAATGATGGCGAAACCATTTTGCTAAAAAACAATGAATTATCCGAGCTTGTGTTGTCATCAGACATTGAGTCTGCCTTTATTTTGTGGGACGGACGGGCAGGCGAGCTACTTAGTGTGCAGACAAAATGGGGGCTATTGGCGTGCTGAGTTTATGCCACCAATGACACCACAAAAGCCATTATAATTCAAAGCCAAAACGGTGCGTCATACGCACCTTACGCCCAATATTGGTTTTGTTGTATTTTTCATATTTTGGTGTTCAATAATGGATTATAATCCTATGATAAATAAAGAAAAAATAGACCAATTTTATGCCAAATTGATGATTGCCAATGACGGCATTAGCGAGCCTTTGCCCTTTGGGGATGAGTTGTCCACGCTTGGAAAAATCACGCTCATTAGCCAGTATGAGACGATGATGTACGACCACGCCCCAAGTGGCGAGCTGACGCGTGCCAAGCCTTTGCCAGAGCTTGATTTGCCTGTGTTGCCAAAACATCTTTGGCGACTTTTGGGGCAGGTGTTTGAACAATGTCGTGATAATTATCTTACGATGGTGCGACTTTTGATGTTTATTTACAAGCGAGGCTATGGCGTGCCACCGACCGTCTGGCTACCACCCAAACAGATGAAAACCAACTTTAACGACCCAGACGGTATGAATTTTGAGGGCGAATTACCAAGCCCTTATTTGGCGTGGCTGGCGTGGGTCAATGGCGAACAAACCACTACCCCTGATGAGTCATTGACGGCGGATAATTGGGACGAGTTTTATCCTGCTGAGCGTATTCAATTATTAAAAAACCTACGCCAAAGCGACCCCAAAACCGCCCTTGATTTGATTGCCAATTTTGCCCCAAGCGAAGTGGCAGAAAAACGACTGGATTTGGTGGAAGTATTGTCCATCAATTTATCGGACGATGACAAAGCATTTTTACAAAGTTTACATAAAGACCGCTCACAAAAAGTCAAAGAACTTGCCAAAACTTTATTGGCAAGATTGGGCGAATTTGATAATGAAGATAAACTTGCCGATGACTTATTTGATGAATTGGAAATGACGGGAGATGGCATTTCTTTTAAAGCCACCAAAAACAACAAAAAACGCCAAAATAATTTTGAAAATTTAAAAAAGGTCAATTTATTTGCCCTTGCCAAAAAATTTGAGTTGTCGTTTTTAGATTTTGTGCTGGCGTGGGATTTTAAACATGGCAACAATTACCATCATTATTATGATGTTAATGCTGTGCTGTTGGAGCGAGCCGTGCCATTATTGGGCGATGAGGAGGTGCAAAAAGTCGCCACCATGCTCATGCCTATCATGCTCAAAAACAGCTCTTTGTATTGGCAAAAGATGCGTGCCAGATTGCCTGTGTCATTTCGTCAAGAATTTGCCGACAAATTATTTACTAGGGGCGAGGGTTTTTTAGACTTATTGAGTGTGATGCCTAATCAATTACAAATTAGTGCCAAAGCATTGCAAATCAGTAGCAGTTATAAAAAAATGATTGCCAATATTCAAAAATGGCAAGAAAAAAATTCAGGCTATATTGATGATTATCATATTTGCCAAGAAGTCCGTGCCTTAGGATTACTTGTGGGTCAAGACACCGCCAAAGAATGCCTTGCTCATTTAGAAACATTAGGCATTATGAAAACCGACCCTGTTTTATCTGTATTGCATTTAAATGCGTTATTGGATAATAAAGATTAATGTTTGGTAGGGGCAAATTGCAATTTGCCCTTACAAAAAAATATCACTCATTTTATTTAAAGGAAATTCCTATGACTGAAATTTTAAGACAACCCGCCGAAGTCATTTACGCCCACGAACTCTCCGCCCTAAAAGCAGACGACACCAGTCCAAAGCCCACAGGTTGGGAACTCTCCCCCCAAGCCGTTGTCAAATATTTGATGGGTGGCACGACCTCAGATGGTACTGTCATTAGCGAAAAATATGTCGGCAACCGTAAGCTCATTGAGACGGCGGTGGCAACTTTGGCAACCGACCGAGCCTTACTTCTGCTTGGCGTTCCAGGGACGGCAAAATCATGGGTTTCTGAGCATTTGTCGGCAGGGATTTGTGGCGACAGTACAAGGGTTATCCAATGCACCGCAGGCACAGACGAAAACCAAGTCCGCTACGGCTGGAATTACGCCCAGCTCCTTGCCAAAGGTCCAAGCCGTGAGGCTCTTGTGCCAACGCCCCTATTTCGTGCGATGCAGGACGGCACGCTATGTCGTTTGGAGGAGCTGACCCGTATGGGTTCTGATGTGCAAGATACGCTCATTACCGTGCTTTCTGAAAAAATGATGCCAATCGCTGAACTAAACGATGCCGTCTATGCCAAACGAGGCTTTAATGTCATTGCCACCGCCAACAACCGAGATAAGGGCGTCAATGAGCTGTCCTCCGCCCTAAAACGCCGTTTTAATGTCGTGGTATTGCCCCTGCCTGATGATATGAATGAGGAGATTGCCATTGTTGCCAAGCGAGTGGCGGAAATGGGTCATAGCCTAGAATTGCCCGTCCCTGCCAACACCAGCGAGGAGATTGGCAAGGTCATCACGATGTTCCGTGAACTGCGTGGGGGCGAGACCTTAGATGGTAAAATCGCTCTAAAAACCCCCACAGGCAACCTCTCCACCGCCGAAGCCATTGCGGTGATGGTTAGCAGTCTGTCCCAGTCGCATTGGTTTGAAAATGGCAGATTGTCGCCCGAGATTGTCAGCCAAAATATGCTGGGGGCGATTATCAAAGACCCTGTGCAGGATAAGGCGGTTTTGGAGGAATATTTGGAGACCGTCCTTAAAAAACGCAAAGACTATGCTGAGCTTTATCATAGTATGAATGAACTGCTATAATCAAAACCCTTATGGGAAATTGTGATGGAAAAAGTTTCGCTCTTGTGGCTTTTGTGTACGCTTGTTACTTGTCCTGCTGACGATGTCAAAAAAGACAAGGGCAATGCGTCCGCTCCAAAGCCCACGCCCATACCCACTTTGCCTGTTCCGCCTTTGACATACACCCACCAAAAATGGGAGCAGGATAGGCAGTGGACTGGCGAGACAACTTTGTCTAAGGAAAAAGGGCAATCTTGGGCGAACTTGCCTTTTGACAAAAGCACGCTCCTTGAAGTGAGATTGGCAAAAGGCTTGCACAACCCTTGGGGTTATGGCAATCAAGGCGGACGCTTGCACGCTGTTTATACACACGACCACACCTTTCCTGTGGTATTGCCCCCACGCTACCTAGAAAACGGTTACGAATGGCGAGCCTATGAGTCATTTAATCTGGGTAGTAACTCGCTGTTTTGGGTGGGCGTGCCAAGCAACAAACACGCAGATTATGTTTATGAAGTGGCTGATGATGGCAAATATCACATCAAAATCAACATTTTTCCCAAATCTGACCCCCAACGCATGATGTATCAGCAAAGGCTGGTAATAGAGCCGATAAATACCAGTGCGGTAAGTGTCGCCCCAAACGACTATGGCGATGAATTAAATGGCGTTTTTGCCAATATGGCGGACGAAAAAGCGACCGAATGGGGCGGTGGCAGATACCATTTTAAATCGCCGTCATTATCAAGTTTGCACCCCCATATTCGCCCTGATGACTTGGTGCTGGGCGAGGGTTGTCAATGGCAAAAAACCGACAGACAAGACATTTACCAATGGGGTAAGGCTCGGATTAACTGGCAGGGGCGTGAACTCAAACACGCCAAAACCTTTTGTTCGGACAAACTCGTGGCGGTGGCGTATTTGTTGGAGCGAGATGAAGTTGGCAGTGATAAACAACTAAGAAGGGTCATTGATGAAAGATTGCTTGTCAATGTCTTTGACAAAGAAACGCTCACGCCCTTTGATGGTGGTTATCTTGAAACCTACATCGAGCATGACCTAAAAGATGGCTTGGTGGCAGGCACCATTGACATCAAAGAAATCAAAGTGGCAAAGAGTGATGATGAGTATCGGGTCATTGCCAAACTAAGTAACGGCAAAACGGTTCAATATCAATAAATAAGGATAATTTGGTTTCAACCAATAAAAAGAGACAACGATGAAAAACATTCATTATTTTGGCATTCGTCATCATGGGGTGGGTTCGGCAAAACGCCTATTGTCCGCCCTTGACCGCCTACAACCCAAAAAGGTCTTGATTGAGGGGGCGAGCGACTGCACCGACTTGCTCCCACTGCTCGCTCACGCTGACATGCGTCCGCCTGTGGCACTTCTTGCCTATGCTTCTGATATGCCCGAATGTCATTTTTATTATCCTTTTGCCAAGTTTTCGCCTGAGTACCAAGCGGTGCTATGGGCGGTCAAGCATGGGGCAGAGGTGGCGTTTATTGATTTGCCTGTGGCGGTCAATTTGGCAATTGAAATTGAAAAATTAGAACAATTAAAAGCACAAGCAAATGCTGATGAGTTGGCAGAGACCGATGATGGTGTGGTTGGCGATAAGGCGGACGAGCCAAACAAGCCAAGTGAAAAAAGCGATGAGCCAGATGATGAATTTCATAATCAGTCAAACAATGAAACAAGCGATGAGACATTGAGCCAATTACGCTTTGACCCTATTGGTGTGGTAGGCAGATTGGCAGGCTATCATGATGGCGAGAGTTTTTGGAATGATGTCATTGAGCAATCGGTTGATGACGATGTGGCGGTGTTTGGGGCGGTTCATCAGATGATGAGAGCCTTACGCCAAAAGGTGCTGGACGAAAAGGCATTGGACGAAAAGACAGGTGTGCCTAATGATGAACACGAAAACTGGCGTGAGGCGTTTATGCGTCAAGAAATCAGACGGCATAGCAAAGACTTGGGCGATGGCGACTGTGTGGCGGTAGTGTGTGGGGCGTGGCATGTGCCTGCACTTGATGATGAAGTTGGGCTTGTGGTGGACGGCAAAAAACAAGTTCACACCGCCAAATCCGACACCGCCCTTTTAAAAAATTTACCCAAAAAACTTGCCCCCTCAAAACTCAAAACCACTTGGATTCCCTACACCATGCCACGCCTTGCCAGTTTTGGTTATGGGGCAGGCGTAGATGCTCCGATGTGGTATCAGCATTTGTGGGAAAACAGTACAAATGTACACGAAAACTGGCTAACCCACATCGCCAATGCCCTGCGAGAGCGAGGGCAGGTCATCTCCACCGCCTCTGTGATAGAGGCGACACGGCTTGCGATGAGCCTTGCGGTGGTGCGTGGCAGGCGAGTGGTGGGTTTTGAGGAGCTGACCGAGTCGGTGGTGGCGTGTTTGTGCTTTGGCGAGCGACTGTTGTGGGAGCAGATTGCCAGCGAGGTACTGCTTGGCAAGGCGGTGGGGAGTGTGCCGAGTGAGTTGCCCTTAGCCCCACTTTTGGAGGACTTGGAGCGACTACAAAAACAAACCAAACTCAAACCTGAGGCAATCCCCAAAGAGATTGATGTGGATTTGCGAAGTGAGATTGGACTTAAAAAATCACACCTACTCCACCGCCTTGCCATTTTGGGCGTGAACTGGGGCGAGCAACGCCACACGGGGAGTAGTCGGGGAACTTTTCGGGAGCGGTGGGAGATTTGCTGGGAGCCTGAATTTGCGGTAACTTTGGTGGAAAATTTGGTCTATGGTAACACCATTTTTGAGGCAAGTGCCAACCGTTTGATGGAAAAAATCAGCCAAGCCACCGAATTGTCCGACTTGGTCAATCATATCCAAACCGCCCTAGAATCGGGACTTGATAAGTCGGCGATGACGGGCATTCAACACTTATCCGAGCAAGCAACCCATACCGACAATGTGCTAAGTTTGTTAAAAAGCCTGTCGCCACTTATCCACCTAGAACGCTACGGCACAGCCAGAAAAGTATCGCTGGATAAGGTGGGCGAGCTGGTTTATGAGCTGACGGTCAAGGCGAGTGTGGGTTTGCCCTATGCCATCAAAAACATCAACGATGACGAGGCGAGCGACTATCATCGCCATGTACTTGAAGTGCATACCGCCCTTAAACTGACCCAAAATGATGATTTGGGCGAGGTGTGGTGGCAATCGCTTGGCGAGGTGGTGTCAGGCATTCAAAATGGAAGCGTGGATAATGGACATTTTCAGGTGGTGGGGCTTGCCTGCCGTTTGCTTTATGAAAATGACGAATTGTCCGATGAAGTACTTGGGCTGATTTTACAAAAAACTTTGTCGCCTTCGCTGGGGGCAAACCAGTCCGCTCGTTTTTTTGAAGGGTTTTTTCTGGGGGCGACCGAGCAACTTTTGTACAACAAGCCTTTGCTAAATGCCCTAGAAAACTGGATTTTGTCCTTAGATGAGGAGGATTTTACTCAGTATTTGCCCCTGTTTCGCCGTGTGTTTAGTGGGCTTGACAGCACCGAGAAAAAACGCCTGCTTGATGTGATTTTTGGGGCAGGCGGGGCGGATGATGTCTTTGTTTATCACGATGAGATTGGTGGGCTTTGGGAGACGCAGTTGGCGAATTTGGTGGGGATTTTGGGGTGAATAAAAAATCTAAGTTTGTATAACTGGTGTATGGAAAGTTGTATTTGCTAATGATTAATACAATTCTATTTTATCTATCAAAAATTTAAAATATACTCCTTGTAAAGAAAAATATTTTGATATTTGATGGATTTGTTTTCTGCAATCTTTTAAAGTGAGGTTTTTATGGGTAGCAACAATACCAAAAAAATGTTAAATACTCTTAATAGACACAGAGAGTTCTACAACCAACAAGAAGGTGTGGTTTTAATTACAGACTTTATGCAATTTAGCCAGATTTTAGAACAATTAAGAGAAAAAGGTGATTTAAAATCCTTTAATGCTTTATTTGCTTTAATGGAAAAATCATTAAATGCTGATATTATGATTAAAGAGCGTGGAAAACGCATTCATAAATTGCAAAAAGGACAAACGCAACCAAAGGGTACGGGTCATAAAAATTTACATGGCTTAAAAAGGGAGTTGGAAATTAAAAATAAAGATAAGGACAAATAAACTTTATGGATAATATTATGCAACAACAAAAATCCCGCCGTTGGCATTTGATTTTGGGCGGTGATGATGGCTCGCTTAGTGAGAAAGACAGACGACTTTCGCAAGCCCTAACTGCTCTATATGGTGGGGCGGGCGATGATGACGCAGGCAAAAAAGCAGGGCTTGGGCGTTCTGCTCCCAAAGTCGCCAAGTGGCTGGGCGACATTCGTGAATTTTTCCCAAGCTCGGTGGTGCAGGTGGTGCAAAAGGACGCTTTTGAACGGCTGGGCTTAAAGCAAATGCTCCTTGAACCTGAATTTTTGTCAGCAATGGAAGCTGATGTGCATTTGGTGGCGGATTTGGTGAGTTTGCGGGGGGCAATGCCTGAAAAAACCATCGACACCGCCCGTCAAGTGATTAAAAAGGTGGTAGACGAACTTCTCAAAAAATTAGAAAGCAAAACCACCGAAGCCATTCGTGGGGCGGTCAATAAATCCAAACGCACGCACCGTCCCCGTTTTAATGACATTGATTGGGGGCGAACAATCCAAGCCAACCTGCGTCATTATCAAGCCGAACACCACACGGTGATTCCTGAAACTTTGGTGGGCTTTATGCGTCAAAACCGCAAAATGACCGACCTTGATGAAGTGATTTTGTGCGTGGACCAGTCGGGGTCTATGGCGACTTCGGTGGTGTATAGTGCCATTTTTGCGGCGGTGATGGCAAGTATTCCTGCGGTCAAAACTCGTCTTGCGTGCTTTGATACGGTGATTTTGGATTTGACGGACGACCTTGCCGACCCTGTGCAGGTGCTGTTTGGCGTGCAACTGGGTGGCGGTACGGACATCAATCAGGCGGTGGCGTATTGTGCCGACAAGATTGAACGCCCTGCCCAAACACACCTAATTCTCATCACTGACCTATACGAAGGGGGCAACGAAAAAGAGCTGATTTCACGGGTTGCTAACCTCAAACGACAAGGCGTCAATGTCATCACCTTGCTTGCTCTGTCGGACGATGGCAGACCGTCTTATGATGAAAACCTTGCCAAGATTTTTGCAAGTCTTGACTGTCCTGTCTTTGCCTGTACGCCTGATGCCTTTCCCGATATGATGGCAACCGCCCTAAAACGAGAAGATGTGCTGGCGTGGGCGGGCGATAATGGCATTAAGGCGGTGCGAGTGGAGCGTGAAATGGGGGTGTAAAGATGGCAAATGCGTATCATACCAATTTATCCAATCCATTGATATTTCCCTAAAAACAAAACCGCCCAAAATCAGTTGAGCGGTTTTTTGAGCAATCAATCTTGGGCGTTTTGGAGTTTGGGATCAGCAAAGACCACCACTTCTTCTTCAAACTCAGGTTTGACACGTACCACAAAATCTTCACGAGACAGTCCCATACGTAAAGGAATGGAGCTGGCAACATAGATAGATGAATACGTTCCTGCAATGGTGCCGATAAACTGAGCCAAAGCAAACCAAAATAACCCTTCGCCACCCAAAAACAGCAAGGCAATGATGACCACAAAGACTGTACCAGAAGTCATACAAGTACGGCGCAGGGTTTCGGTTAAGGATAGGTCAATGACTTGACGGGGTAGTAGTCCACGCACACGGCGAAAATTCTCACGGATACGGTCATAGACCACGATGGTGTCGTTTACCGAATAACCAATCAATGCCAATACAGAGGCAAGCACGGTCAAGTCAAACGGCCAACCAAAGATGGCAAAGAGTCCACACACCACAATCACGTCATGAAACAGAGCGAGCGTTGCCCCCACTGCCAATTTAAACTGAAAGCGAATGGAGATGTACACCATCATTAGGATAAGTGCCAACCCTAACGCCATGAGCGACTGTGTATAGACTTCTTTGCCCACTTGACTGCCGATGATATTGACGTTGTCCACTTTGGCAGGGTTGGCAGGCAGGTTTAGAGCATCACTAAGGGCGTTGCTTAGACCTTCGGGGTTTTTATTCTCTTGGGGTGGCAGGCGAATGAGTAGCTCTTGACGGGTGCCGAGATATTGTACGACCGCATCATTAAAGCCTTTATCAGCTAGGGCAGAAGCAACCTGTGCTTGCTCGACAGGCTGACTGTATGCCACATCGGCAGAGATACCGCCTGTGAAGTCTAGTCCTAGATTTAGTCCTTTGGTGGTGATGGCAACCAGACTGGCAATCACCAAGATGGCAGAGAGTACCACCATGGGGATTTCTAATTTCATAAACGGGATAATGCGTTTACTGCCCAGCAGTTTGACCCCGCCTTCTTTTTCGGCAAACTCATCGGCTGGGGCGATGATGGCTTGATTGTTAAGACTGGCATTGGCAGAGGCATTACTGCCCTTACCATCACGGCGTGGGGCACGACGACGGCGAGTCTCACTGGCGGTGTTAAGATTGTCGTTATTGTCTGTCATCTTTTACTCCTAGCCGATACTGATTTTGGTGAGATTTTTGCGATTGCCATACCATAACTGCATCAGGGCACGAGTGACGATGATGGCGGTAAATAGCGAGGTAATGATGCCAATCGCAAGCGTGATGGCAAAGCCCTTGACAGGACCTGTACCGATGGCAAACAAGATAAAGGCAACAAGCAATGTTGTGATGTTACCATCAAAGATAGAGCTAAATGCACGGTCAAAGCCTGCAACAATGGCGGATTTGGGTCTGGCTCCATTGGCAAGTTCTTCACGAATCCGCTCAAAAATCAGCACGTTGGCATCGACCGCCATACCCATGGTTAGCACGACCCCAGCGATACCAGGCAGGGTCAGTGATGAGCCGATGATGGACATTACCGCCGCTAGCATGATGATATTAAAGGCAAGGGCAATGTTGGCAATCACGCCACAAGCACGATAGAACACAATCATCCATAAGAACACAAGCAGATAGCCAATTTTAGATGCATTAAGACCTTTATCAATGTTATCTTGACCCAGTGATGGACCAATGGTACGCTCTTCGACAAAGTACATCGGTGCCGCTAACGCCCCAGAGCGAAGCAGTAGGGCAAGCTCGCCAGCTTCGGCAGGGCTATCTAGTCCTGTGATGACAAAGGATGAGCCTAATACTGCCTGAATGGTGGCTTGGTTGATGACCCGAGTCTCACTATATGGCTGACGCACTTCTTTGGTCTCGCCTGTGGTGGGGTCAGTCTCATAGCCGACACGTTGTTTATTTTCGATAAATAGCACCGCCATCTGTTTGCCCACACTGGTGCGAGTGGCGTTTTGCATGAGGCGACCACCTGCTGTGTCTAGGGTGATGGATACCTGTGGGCGACCATTTTCATCAACACCAGCTTGGGCGTTTTGGACTTTGTCGCCTGTCACGATGGCTTGGCGGTCAAGTAAGACGGGTGGACCATCAAGCGTGCCAAAAGGGAAGGCTTCGGTACCAGCAGGGGCGATACCACCTGTGAAGTTATGAGCGTCTCCACTGACCATGCGAAACTCTAAGTTTGCCGTACGACCCAGTACACGCTTGGCTTCGGCGGTGTCCTGCACACCAGGTAGTTCCACAACGATACGGTTGGTGCCTTGCGACTGCACCAGTGCTTCTGCCACACCAAGCTCATTGATACGGTTACGCAGGGTGGTCAAGTTCTGACCGACAGCGTACTCGTTGATTTGGTTTAGGGCTTGTTCGGTATAAGTGAGTTCTAGCACCGCCCCGTCATTACTGGCAAGGGGTCTTAGCGTGAAGTCCATCATGCTCCCTTGCAGGGCACTTTGGGCTTGGTTGCGTTCATTGTCGCTGTTAAAGGTCAGTACCATGCCATCTTTGGTGGTTCTTAGGCTTTTGACGGCGATTTTGGCGGTACGCAGATTGCGACGCACGTCTTGGCTGGCAACCGTTAGGCGTTGTTCTAACGCTTTATCCATGTCCACTTCTAGGACGAATCGCACGCCCCCACGTAAGTCCAGACCCAGCTTCATTGGTTTTGCTCCGATATTTTTTAGCCATTCGGGCGTAGTCTGGGCAAGGTTTAGTGCCACAACGTAGTTTTCACCTAGGTTTTGGCGGAGGGTCTCTTGGGCTTTGAGCTGGTCTTCGGCGGTATTTAGGCGAATCAAGGCACTGTTATTGGCAAAGCTACCATCATGATGTGCCAAACCTGCCTTATCGAGCAGAGTCTGTGACTGTACCAACACGTCAGATGTCAGTTCAGTACCAGCACTGGCACCTGTGATTTGTACCGCAGGTTCGTCAGGATAGAGATTGGGCAGGGCGTACAAGCCAGCAACGACCAGCACCACAGCGATGAGTATGTATTTCCAAGCAGGGTAATGCATAAGGACTTCTTTACAAAGGTTGATGATGTGGGTTTAATTTATTTTAAAAAATAATTATCATTAAACCCTTTAATAATTGACAATAATTTAAGTGTTAAATCATTGTTTGGTCTTGTTAAAATAGGGCTTATCCTTTTGCCTAATGCATTTATTTAAAATGCGTCTTTAACATTACCGAATTTAGATATTTTCAATCGTGCCTTTGGGCAATACGCTAATCACGGACGCACGTTGGATTTTGACATCAGTGTTGTTGTTTAGGGCGATGACCGCATAGTCGCCATCAACTTTTTTGACACGACCGACCAGACCGCCAGCAAAAACCACTTCATTATCCACCGCCAACGCATTGACCATGGCACGGTGTTCTTTGGCACGCTTGGACTGGGGGCGAATGATGAGAAAATAAAAAATGGCAAAAATGGCAATCATCGGTAATAATTGCAAAAAGGCATTGGGCTGAGCAGGGGCAGTGGTTGCCAAAATAGAAAGTAGCATGAGTGTTCCTAAATTTCCAAAACGAAAAATACGCATATCATACCATAAAACAAACACATTTTATAAAATTTTACATAAGTCTTTGAAAAATTTTATAAATTTCCCAAAAAATACCGTTCTACTCCCAACCCTAACCACGTTCATCATCATAAAATTGTCCACTTTATCCTAAAATACTTGCAGTTGTCATCATTTTGGCTTAATATTAGCGGTTAATTTAAGTCACTCACTCTTTATATGCCCCGACCGCGATTTTTCCTTATTGTTATCTCTTTATTAGCCATCACACCCATCACTGTCCTTGCTGCCGCAGGCGAGAGTGTGGGACAGGCGGGTAGTGTTAATGTTGCCTTGCTTATTTTTTATGTCTCTTTATCCTTGGTGGCGTCATTTATTTGCTCCATCTCTGAGGCGACTTTGCTTAGCATGACCCCAAGCTATATTGACAGCATCAAAGAACACGACCCAAAGACCGCTAACCTACTCGAAGATGTCAAGGTGCATAATGTTGAAAAATCCATTTCTTCAATTCTTACCCTAAATACCATTGCCCACACTTTGGGGTCTCTTGGGGCGGGGGCACAAGCAACCGTTGTGTTCGGTAGTGCATGGTTTGGTGTGTTTTCTGCGGTCATGACGGTATTGATTTTAATTGGTACAGAAATCATTCCTAAGACACTCGGCACAACCTATTGGCGACGTTTTGCTGTGCCTGTGGCGTATTATGTTAAGGGAATTAATATCATTCTATTTCCGATTGTTTGGCTTGCTGAGAAAATCTCTCGCCTACTTACTCGGGGCAACAACGAGAGCGGGTTTAACCGTCATGAATTCATCGCCCTTGCCAATCAAGGTGAGGTATCAGGACAGATGAGCGAGCTTGAGACACGCATCATCAAAAATTCGTTGGCTCTGAGCATGATTCATGTGGAGAGTATCGTTACGCCACGCTCGGTGATGATTGCCTTTGATGAGAATATGACGGTGGGCGATGTATTTGCTGTTCATGCCAAATTGCCATTTTCACGTTTTCCCATTTTTGATGAAGACCTAGATAATGCCACAGGTTTTGTGCTAAAAAGTGACCTGCTCATCGCCAAAGCCAACCAAGAGATTCACACACCCATCAAAGCCTTTAAGCGAGATATTACTTTTGTTTTTGCCAAGATGAAGTTGTTTGATGTGCTTGATTTGATGTTAAAAGAGCGACTGCACATCGCCCTTGTCGTGGGGGAGTTTGGCGAAGTTAAGGGTATTGTGAGCTTAGAAGATGTCCTTGAAACCTTGCTCGGGCTTGAGATTGTTGATGAGATTGACCGTGTTGATGACATGCAAGCCCTTGCCCGTCAGCTCATGGACAGACGCATGAGCAGGCTAGGCACGACCGTTGCTGATGATAAAAACGTGGATAATGTGTCAAATGGATGATAATTTGCAAATCAAAGACTAGGCGTGGCTGATGGCTGACGCCTTTTTCTTTTTTTGGATTAATTAACATAAAGATATATAAATTCTTCATCACTGCCTGTCAATTCAATAATTACACCATAATAGTTAAAATAAACAGAATAACCATACCATCCTTTTTCTATGGTTTCTTTCTTGGCGACTTTTGCGTGATAATCTTGAACCAACTTGTCAATGATGATCTCTGACATTTGTGGGTCATCAGTTGCCATGTTTAGGACATTAATGAGTTCATCTTTCTCATCTTTGGATAAGGTGGTAGATGTTGATTGGATAGAGGAAAACCTTGGATTGAAGTCATAATGGACTTTGGTGAAAACATTATCTTTCATGGTAAAATAATAGGGATGTATAACTCTACAACCAAAAACATCATCATCCATATAGCACTCGTACTTAAAGCCATATTTTTCCAATCTCTCTAAGACGACTTTTTTGGAGTCGATAAATAAGCGATGTATATTTCTGCTTCTGATACGGGCGGGGCAATGGTTAGTGCAAATGCAGGCAGAGAGCTAAGCAAAACAGCAGATAATACACAGCGGGTGAGCTTTTTCATAAAAGCTCCTTGGGGTGATGATGTGCATATATTACCCTAATTTTAAGTTAAAATGGTGGTTTATTGGTTATTGGATGGCTTGATTGTGGGGGCAAATTACAATCGTCCTTGGTGAATTAATGACTTGTATAGGGCGTGCCTGCCTTTGGTATTTGCAATGAAAATCACGAAAAATCGCACGTTTTTCAAGGAAAAAACTTGAGGCTGTGAGTCTTCTATACCCAACCAACTTGATATTTACCACACCCCTACGTCCACACATCATTGTATTTGTAGTAATTTTAAAGTTTCTTGGGTGTATCAACAGGGATTTTGACTTCGAGCCACAAGATTTGGCCATTTTTCATGCAAAAATTAATTTAAAATGTTAGGTTTTTAACTTATTGTATAAAAATGTTATCAATGGTAGGCACGCCCTAAAAGAGTAGAGTAATTTTTATTCTTTTAAATGTTATAAATTAAAAGCATAATCTTTGAGTTGTGTTTTTTGACATTGATAATTTATTTAACATAATCCAAAAGCAAATATTCCACCATAGCAATGACTAATAAATGCACAGGATAGAACCAATAAAACAGATAGCGACCGCCAAAGTCAGAGCCTTTTTGTCCATTAAAACCATGGATGATAAGGGCGGTCAATATCATGCCAAAATGCATATAGCCAAGCCCCACGGTGGTGTTAAAGCCATAGATGAGCATATAGATGATAGGCAAGGATAAGAGATAAGCGATGATAAGATGGTTGGGTTTATTTTTATAAAAATAATCAAACAATAACGTCATATAAATCATGGCAAAACCATAATCACACAGACTGATGATGGGATAGAGCAGGACGATAAGGATTGCCTTTTGCCAAAGGTGAAAAGATTTATGGTGTCGAATCATCAAAGCAATGAGCGATAATAAGAGCGAAAACAGCACGTTACCGCCTATGAAAGGGGTCAGTACCACCCAGTCATCAAAAGAAACCCCTTGCCAAAGCAGGGCAGTATGAGCAATGCCAATATTAAACAACCAAAAGGGCAATTGTGAGATAAGGGCAAACAGCCCCAACCGTTTGGCATAGCCCTTGATGTCATGCGTATGATAAAAGCCGACCACGAGCAAATAACACATGAGTGGAGCCACCGCCCGCCCCACAAAGTGTAACATCTCTGATGAATGCGTATCATAATCCAAAAACCGCCATGCCACATGGTCGGCGGTCATGAATAGCATGGCAAGCCATTTGACATGAAAAGCGGTCAATGGCTCATAGGTTTGACCGCTGATGTTTGTCATCTTGGTTTCTTATGGATTTTGCCAATGACTATTGGGCGGATGGTGGCACGGTATCGGGAGCGTGCTGTTGGTGACGTTTGTCTCGTTGGTCGGGCAGGACTTGACGCTCATCATCAAAGGCAGTCAAAGGCAAAAACGCCACGTTTTGGGCAGGCAGTTTTTGGCTGTGGGTCAGTCGCCATGAACCAGCTTCTATCTTGGCAGTACTGTGGTCATCATTGCTGATGTCAAGATAGTATTTGGCAGGCAGGGGGTCAAGGGTGAATTTGCCGGTATATAGATTGTCGCTTTGGTAGGTCAGCACAAAATCACGGTCTTTGGCTTTGTCGGTGGCGTGTGAGACTTTGACATTGAGCGTGGCAGGATAGCTCATGGCTTGGGCGGATTTTAATTCAAATCGCACGGCATAATCATCGGGCGTGCCGTCTAATCGCATAACCCCTGATAAGCCCAAATCATGGGCGAGCTTATCTTTGGAGGCATCTTGGTAGAGGCTTTTGCCGTCCATGTACCAATCATCACGCACCGGCGAGTCTTTGATTTTAAAGGCGTGAATGATAAAGAAAATACAGCCAATCACCACGATAAGCGGTAGTCCGATGACGAACACGATGACCATGTAGTTTTTGTACCAAACATTAGTTTGGGCGGACTTGGTGGGGGTGGGCGTTGTGGTCATAGTTTTAATGGGTTACAATTTAGGCTATTTTAGCATTTTTATGGCAAAAAAATCAAAGTTTTTGGGCAAGGGCTAGGTGGGGAAGTATCATTTGTCATGATGTCAATGCGAAATTTGCCAAAATGCCTAAATGTTAGGCATTATCAATGTCCCAAATTTTTCAAGAAAATTTTGCCAAAATGATGGCTAAATAAGGAAATTTAAGTGAAAATCTGTTAAAATAAGGGTTTATTTTTTTGCCCAATCCAACCAATCCAAATCAAAAATGGGGAATTATCACCATGATGACCATCGCTGGCAAGCCGTTTTTAACCCAGTTTCAAACAGACGCACTCATCAAAGAGCTAAATACCAAAGCTCGCTTGAATATCAGTGCCATCAAATCACAGCAGATTTATGTATTCCCAAGTTATTTGACGGCTGATGAACGCCAAAAAGCGTTGAGCTTATTAAATGACGGCTTAGAGTTTGAGGAAGATGTCGCCCAAGCAGGCGAGCGACAAGTGGTGGTATCGCCACGTTTTGGCACGATTAGTCCGTGGGCGTCTAAGGCAACGGATATTTTTAATAATTGTGGGATTGCCACTGGGCGTGTGGAGCGAGTGATATTATTTACCTTAGCGGGTAAGGATTTGCCATCTAAATTGCCAAGTGTTGCCGAGCAAGTATTACATGACCGCATGACCCAAAGCCTAAGCTATGATTTGTCGGCGGTGAAGGTGCTATTTCGTGATGAGACCCCAGCAAGCCTAAACCGCATTGATGTCATGGGTAAGGGGCGTTCGGCATTGGTGCAGGCAAATCGTGAATTTGGCTTTGCCCTGTCTGATGAGGACATGGATTATTTGGTCAAGCATTTTAACATCTTAGCTCGTAACCCCACTGATGTGGAGCTGATGATGTTCGCCCAAGCCAACAGTGAGCATTGCCGTCATAAGATTTTTAATGCCGAATGGACAATTGATGGTAAAAAACAAGACAAATCATTATTTAAAATGATTAAAAACACCCATGAATCATCGCCTGAGGGGATTTTGTCTGCTTATAAAGACAATGCGGCGGTCATGGAGGGTTTTACTGCTGAGCGGTTTTATGTCAATAAAAATAGCGATGGCGTGCATGAATACGGCTTTCATGAAGAGCCTGTTGATATCTTGATGAAAGTAGAAACGCACAATCACCCAACCGCCATTGCTCCCTATGCAGGGGCGGCGACAGGCTCGGGTGGTGAGATACGAGACGAAGGGGCGACAGGGCGTGGCGGTAAGCCAAAAGCAGGTTTGGCGGGATTTAGCGTGTCGCATTTGCACTTGCCAGAGATGCCCGAAAAATGGGAGACTCAGACCAAAGCATACGGCAAGCCAGAACGCATGGCATCTGCCCTAGAAATCATGACTCACGCTCCGCTAGGCAGTGCGGCGTTTAGTAATGAGTTTGGTCGCCCTAACTTGACGGGGTATTTTAGAAGTTTTCAGCTTGATACCAGTGCCATGCAGGACGGCAGTCAAATGCGTGGTTATCATAAGCCGATCATGATTGCCGGTGGTTATGGAAACATCAAACGTGATTTGGTGCAAAAAAATGCCATCAAGCAAGGTGATTTGCTCATTGTGCTTGGGGGCCCTGCCATGCAAATCGGTCTGGGCGGTGGGGCGGCAAGCTCAGTGGACAGTGGTAGCCTAGATGAAGGGCTAGACTTTGCCAGTGTACAGCGTGATAATGCCGAGATGGAACGCCGTTGCCAAGAGGTGATTGATACCTGCTGGGCGATGGGGGCGGAGCATAACCCCATTGTCTCCATTCATGATGTGGGGGCAGGCGGGTTGTCTAACGCCATGCCAGAGCTGGTGGATGACCATGAGCTTGGGGCGGTGTTAGAGCTTAGAAAAGTGCCATCGTTAGAGCGTGGCATGTCGCCTATGGCAATTTGGTCAAATGAAGCCCAAGAACGCTATGTGCTTGCCATTGACCCTAAGGACGAGGAGTTATTTACTCAAATTTGTGAGCGTGAGCGCTGTCCTTTTGCCATACTGGGCGTGGCAACCGATGTACGTCAGCTTAAAGTCAATGACGAGCTACTGCCAGAGCAACCCGTGGACATGCCCATGCAAGTGCTACTGGGTGGTACGCCCAAGATGAAGCGTTCGGTACGTCGCCAAAATGTTCAGCTAACAACCCTAAATGTCGATGAGCTAGACATTGCCAGTGCTGTTCGAGATGTGCTAAGACATCCGACCGTGGCAAGCAAATCATTTTTGATTAGTATCGGCGACCGTTCTATCACGGGCATGGTGGTGCGTGAGCAGTATGTGGGGCGTTATCAAGTGCCTGTGGCGGACTGTGCGGTGACGATGACAGGACTGCTTGCCGATACGGGCGAAGCGATGGCGATGGGCGAGCGTACGCCTGTGGCACTCATCAGCCCCAAAGCGTCAGCACGCCTAGCGGTGGGCGAGGCGGTTACCAACTTAGCCAGTGCCAATATCGCCAAGATATCAGACATTACACTATCTGCCAACTGGATGGCGGCGTGTGGTGAGGACAGAGAAGATGTGGCGTTGTATGATGCCGTTCATGCGGTGGGTGAAGAGTTATGTCCTGCCTTAGGCATTGCCATTCCTGTGGGTAAGGATAGCTTATCCATGCGTGCCGGTTGGCAAGATAATGGTGTGGACAAGGCGGTGGTGTCGCCCATGAGTCTCGTCATCACAGGCTTTGCCCCTGTTCAAGACGTCAATAAGACATTAACGCCTGAGCTTATCAATATTGATAGTCGTCTGTATCGCCTTGACTTGTCAAAAGGTAAATTCCGTCTAGGTGGCTCTATCCTTGCCCAAACACTGGGTCAGCTTGGCGATGATTGTCCTGATGTGGATAATGCTGATGATTTAAGACGCTTTTTTGATTTTATCCAAAGTGCCAATCATCAAGGGCTTATCAATGCTTATCATGATATCTCTGATGGTGGTTTGATTGCAACAGTGGCGGAGATGCAGTTTACCGCTCGTGTGGCAATTAACTTATCATTAGAAAGTGCTAATACCTTAGGTGAATTATTTGCCGAAGAATTGGGGGCGGTGGTACAAGTCTTGCCCGAACATACACTAGAATTTGAAGATTTAGCCGAAAAAATGGGCGTGGCAGATATGCTCACAGACATCGGTCAAGTCTTTGAAACCCCAGCAGGTGGTGCTGACCAAGATATTTTAAGTATCCAGATGCCAACAGATGACTTGGAATTCATGCGAAGTGAACTGCAGGCAACATGGACAAAAGTGAGTCATGCCATCGCTCGCTTGCGTGATAACCCTATTTGTGCTGACCAAGAGTTTGCACTTATCAATGACATTGACCATCAAGGCTTAATTGCACAGGCAAATTACGACCTAAATCAAGCCGTAGAAGCTCCGTATGTCAATGCTCGCACCAGCCAACCTAAAGTTGCCATCTTGCGTGAACAGGGCGTAAATGGGCATTTGGAGATGGCGGCAGGCTTTAAACTGGCAGGCTTTGACGCACTTGATGTGCACATGAGCGACCTTATGAGTGGACGTGTCAATCTGCGTGATGTTGATGGGCTAGTAGCCTGTGGCGGATTTAGTTATGGCGACGTGTTAGGGGCAGGCTCGGGTTGGGCAAATAGTGTGTTACACCACGAAGAGTTGTCCATGATGTTCGCCAGATTTTTCCATCGTCCTGAAACCTTTGCTTTGGGCGTGTGCAACGGCTGTCAGATGATGAGTCAGCTCAAAGGCTTGATGGTTGGGGCGGAGCATTTCCCACGATTTAGCACCAACGTATCAGCACGTTTTGAGGCTCGCACCGTCAATGTGCGTGTAGAGCGTACCAAATCAGTGCTGTTAAAGGGTATGCAAGACAGTATTTTGCCGATTGCAGTGGCACATGGCGAAGGCTTTGCCAACCTTGATGACAAGGCGATTTTTGAGTTAGAAAATAGCGGTCAGATTGCCTTACGCTATGTAGACAGTCAAGGGCGACCCACCGAGCATTATCCCCTAAACCCTAACGGCTCACCCCAAGGCATTACAGGCATTTGTAGTAATGATGGGCGAGTAACACTCATGATGCCACATCCAGAGCGGACACTACGTGCGGTCAATCACTCATGGAAACCGAACGAGTGGGACAAAGACGGGGCATGGATGCGACTGTTCCGTAATGCCCGTGCGTTTTTGCGATAACAACCCAAGCCAAAAAACATCGTCATGTTGGCGGTGTTTTTTGTGAAAATGCCAAATTTATCCAATGACTGACGTGGTTATTTTTTATTTAAATAATTTTACAAAATATGCTATAATTGTAAGGCTAATCTGTTAGGATTAGCGGATACTTTATTATAATCTACTTTCATAAAATCACATGGGGTGATTTATGCCAGCCGAATGGTCAGCCATTGTCTATCTACTTGCCAGTCTAGGGCTTGTCGTCTTTATGCTTGTCGTGCCACGTTTGCTTGGTGGGCACTCAAGCAGTTCTCAAAAACAAGAAAACTTTGAAGCAGGCGTGCTACCAGCAGGTTCTGCTCGCATTCGCTTGTCTGCCAAATTCTACCTTGTGGCGATTTTCTTTGTGATTTTTGACTTAGAAGCCTTGTATTTGTACGCCTATTCGGTGAGCGTGCGAGAAGTGGGTTGGGTGGGGTTTGCGACCGCCTTTGTCTTTATCGCCATTTTGTTTGTTGGGCTTGTCTATGAGATGAAACTTGGGGCGATGAACTGGTCGCCTGCCGACAAACGAGGCAAAAAACCCCGTATTCTGTCTCGTCCTGCCGATTTTGATTTGGCGAGTATTACCGCCTTTACTAGCATTGATGACCTGCATACCGACCCCACAGGCAAAGTGCCAGCTCAGTCGTCTGGGCGGATTTTTGCAGGGCGTAAAGACTTGCAAGCAGTACTTGAAAAGGACAAACAAGATATGGCAAATATTGACCATATCAATGACACAGGACGAGTTACCACGCAGAAGTTTGATTGATGTATCATCCATAAACTATGATAAAACTGATTGGTATTTTATTGGTGGTTTTTGGCATTGTTTTGGTTGTCATAATGTCCATTTTGGCACAACAATCCAACAATCCAACAGTTCATTGGTCTAAAAAGTTATTGTATCGCAGTCCAATTTTGCTTGTGGTTTTTGGTATGGCAACTTGTACGGTTGGGCATCAACAATTAAAAAATGAACAAATGGATAACCTTAAAATCAGTGTGGTATGTGGACAAGTATTGCATTATCACAATTATAATCCCAAAAATGTAACTCCAACAAGAGTTGGTGGTGGAGGCGAGGGGACAAATATTACGCTTGATATTGCAGGTGAGAAAAAGATATATGATTTTCCTAAAGGCATTCCACAAATTCAAGTAGGTGAGCGAGCGTGTTTTAAAATTCAAGACGGCTCAAAAACCAAAGGGGTTTACCAAAACAAAATCATTGCTTTGGCAAAAAATCAATGACTGAAAATAAATATGAGAAGTTTGATTAACCATTAAACTTCCTTCTTTTAAGGAAATTTAAAATGACAACCCATTCCTATTTTGGCGAATTGAATTTTGATGATTTGTGTGTTTGGGAAAATGCAATCAACATTCCCCAAATCAATGAAAATCCGATTGAAATTTTATTGTGGGTAGATGATGAAAATACCAAACCCACAGCAGAATTTTTGGACAAATCCGCCAAGCATTTTCAAAATATTGAAAAACTTCATCAAAAAGCCGTCATTGAACTTGTTAATTATTTAAATGGCGATGATTATTTTGTTAATTATCATATTGATGAGATTGATGAATATGATTTGCCAGCATTAACAGCATTGATTGACAATGATAATTTAACCAATGAAAATTTTGTTCAATTATTAAAATTACAATCTGTGAGCAGTTGGTATGGCGAACATTGTCAAATTGTAATGGATTATATGATTGACCCAGAACAATCCGACCAAATTTTAGCGGTTAAATTTTATTTGGACGGCAATTTTAATGAAGTAAGTTGGGAAAGTTAATTTAAAATTTGAATTTGTAAAATCCAATCCCCTAAACCGCCAGTTTAAAAAACCAGCAAATTAAGATTGATTATGAAATACACCCTAACCCGCCCAAACGACACGGCAAACCAATATCCCCACACCACTCGTCAAGTGGTGGACGACATCACCCAAGCCGAGATTGATAAAAACGTCTTTATGGGCAAATTGTCGGATTTGACGCACAACCTTGCCAACTGGGGGCGAAAAAATTCGCTGTGGCCGTTTAACTTCGGCACAAGCTGTTGCTATGTGGAATACGCCACGACCTTGACAGGCGTACATGATTTATCACGCTTTGGGGCGGAGGTTATCCGAGCTTCCCCCCGTCAAGCGGACGTGATGATTGTGGCGGGGACGTGTTTTGTCAAAATGGCACCTGTCATACTCAGACTGTACGAGCAAATGCTAGAACCCAAATGGGTCATCTCTATGGGGGCGTGTGCCAACTCGGGCGGTATGTATGATATTTATTCGGTGGTGCAGGGCGTGGACAAAATCCTGCCTGTGGACGTGTATATCCCTGGTTGTCCGCCACGCCCCGAGGCACTCATTCAGGCGTTAATGCTCCTACAAAACTCAATCCAAGAGGAACGCCGTCCGCTTGGCATTCATCTTGACCAAAACATTTATCAGCCGATTATGACCCCAGAACGGGATAGAAAAAATGCGGAAAGGATTGCGGTGAAAAATTTAAGAAGTCCTGATAATGTGGAGTGATTGGGTCTTGTATTTGTTTAAAATTAGTTTTGCGAATATTTGTGTTGTATATTTGAGAGATAGTCTATGCCCTTAACTCGCTATTATATATTGGAAAATGATACAACCACAGCAGGTGGTATCGTCCAAACAACCACCAATCCCATTGTCTTTGATGTAGATGGCAAAAAGCAAAGCTGTATCGGCGATGATGTCTGGTGTCCTGCTTGTCAATCAATGGGCAAAATTGTACCAACAGGTCCAAGATTATCTTTTTCTTTGGGTGGGGCAATGCCTGCCTTAAATGATGATTTGTGTCTATGCAAATGTAATCCACCACCAAAACTTGTGCATTCACAGACAAGTTTTAAAGAGATTATTGATGATAACAAGATAGTGGAATATGTTGAATATGTATCAAAATTAAAGAAACAAATAAGTACTCCAATTCAAAATGATTTTGTGCCAAAGGGTGCATATAGTGCAAGTGGTTTGCAAGAGGATTCGGATTGTTATTGTAATAAGGAGATTAGTTTGGATAACTTGAAAAAAATTTCTGTTATCCCAAGAAAACATTTGGAGCAATTTGTTCCTTTGCTTAATAAAGTTTTTCGGGACTACAATATTAATACTTGCTTAAGAAAATCGCACTTTTTGGCACAAATATTTTTGGAGAGTGGCGAATTGGCTCTGCTAGAGGAGCAGGGAATTTCTGACGAAAAAGAAAAAAGTAGTTACAGAGGTTATAAGGGTCGTGGTCTTATACAGATAACATTTCCAGAACCATATATGGAGTATGGAAAATACAAGGGATTAGATTTTACTAATGAAAACAGAAAAAAAATAGCAACCCCAATGTACGCAACGGATTCAGCGGGTTGGTTTTGGACTCAATTCAAGGCGTATGACTTAAATATGTTGGCTGATAAAAATGATTTAATTGCTATTACTGCTATAATTAATGGTGGGTTTAATCACTATAATAATGACAAGCATGGAGGTAATCAAAATAGACTTTCTTATCTAATGAGAGCGTTTGATTCATTGCGTGTAGATAATTGCAAAAACATTAATGATGAGATAAGAGATAAATTGAGAACATTTGATTTTGTAAATAGCGTGGTATATGATGATATGGTTGCCGAGTGTTTTGGTTGGGGGCTTTGGCATGACCCAAATCTAAATAAGTTGGGTTGTAAAAAATCTATTTCGGATATGAGAAGTGGTTATTCTAGGTTTTTGGAATTATCCAAAAATAAAAGTTTTAACAAAAAAAGATATGGATATACTTTTTCTCAGGCAGTTGCTTTTGCTAAAACAAGGGTTTAAAATGAAATTTATTAAATGTTTTGTTTTATGTTTAATATTGTTTAATCACTCTGTAGTTGCTAATGTGCAAGAGAATATTTTCTTTTGTTTCTCCAATAATGATGGTATTGATATAGCATTGGATTTAAATGCAAATAAAATGTATTACAGCCCATTTGGTCTAAATAACTATTATTTGATGGAAAATATGAAGTGGCAACAGATTGATGACTACTATCCGTTGTTTGAAATTGAGTATAGGGTTGGTGGGTTTTGGCATAGGAGAGAAAGGATAAAGTTTAAAAAGCAAGGAAATGATATTAGTGATTTTTTTTACTTAAAGAAACGAAAATGGCTTGAATTGATTGAGGCTAATTTTGATTTGAGAGATTTGAATGCGAAATGTATTCTTGAAATTAGATAGTATGACTTACATAAACAAATATTGTTGTTTAACATTACTATTTCTGACCATCAACGCTTTCGCTTGCAACCCAAACAGTGTTGTTTGGAATGATATTTTGGAATGTTATATGAATGATGAAAAAGAGCAAAAGACAAATTTAAACCAAGTGTATCAACAAACACTCAGAAAATTGCCTATTGCAAAGAAAATGGCTTTAAGAAAATCTCAAAGAGTATGGCTTCGCAAAATGGAAGCTGAGTGTGCAGAATTTCATAACCAAAGCCTTTATGGTAGAGAAGGGATTTTTGAGACTATTCAGTGTAGAATGGATGCAATGGAAGAAAGAACCATATTTTTAATCAATTATCATTAGAGGTTTTTCTTATTGGTGAGTTGTTATGAAATTTTTAGTAGCTTTTGGATTGTTTATATTGCCAGTATTTGCTTATGCAAGCAAAGATATTGAGTTGCATACAATAGAATATTCTAACAAAAAGTTATGTTCAGTAAAAAATCTGACAAAATTAAGTAATAATGGTGCAGAATTGTTAAATAATGGAGTTCTTATGACTGATAACCCAATTATAAGAGTGAACTTATTAAACGATAAGGGTACTGTTTGTTATTATTTTTATTATGAGCCTGTGGCGACATTTTATATTAATACCAAACTAAATAATGGCATGGTTAAGATAACAGAAATTCCTGGTTCAGCAATGAATACAAATTGGTATGAAGTTAATTATAAGTTAGATGTCAGAAACAAAAGATTGATTTATAAACAATCTTATGTAATAGATTTTTCTTTGGATAAACCTGGAAATTGGATAGAAAATAAAATAATTCAATCCAATAAATAATTGCAATATGTGTAATTATATATATTTTATATTTAAAAATTAACAGTTGTAGGTTGGGTGGAACGATAGTGAAACTCAACATTTAAGCCTTGATTTTGTTGGGTTTCGTAAACTCAACCCAACCTACAACTATAACTCAAAATTAAAAATAAATACGGTTTTTATTTTTAATTTAAAATTTATTAAATGAAAATTATATTTTAAACGGTGCGTAACAAGCACCTTAAATGTTAACCGAAGCTGAATTTATTGCGATGGCAACAGGGTAATAATTGAATTATTAAAAAGTATGTTGGGTTAAGTGATAACGCAAACCTAACATGCAAAATACACCCAAATGAGAATGCAACAGTTATGAAAACACATCATTATACAACGACAATCACTTGGCAAGGTAATCTTGGCATAGGTACAAAAGATTATAGCAGTTATGGGCGTGATTTTATTATTCAGGCGGATAATAAGACGGATATTTTGGCATCGTCTGATCCTACATTCCGTGGCGATAAAAATAAATGGAATCCAGAAGAATTATTGCTTGCCAGCATCTCATCATGTCATAAGCTTTGGTATTTACATTTGTGTGCGGTTAATCAAATTGTTGTGGAAGAATATCAAGATAATGCTACGGCAATCATGAATGAAGGTGATGATAGAACAGCAGGGCATTTTATTTCTGCAGCCTTAAATCCTGTGGTAAAAATTAGTCGTGGTGATAAACAATTAGCACTTAGTTTGCATGAAAAAGCTCATGAATTATGTTTTATTGCCAATTCTTTGAATTTTCCTGTGCAGTGTCAAGCGACAATTTTAGAATTGTAATAAATAAGATGATGAATGGCATGATAATGACGACTAGTCTTATCCTATGATAAAGTCAGTAAGGTTTTTAATAAAAGTACTTTGCCATTTTGTGAAAATAAACTTGCCGTGAAACTGGATTTCCGTTCACCCCTGAGTTTATCGAAGAGTAACGAAAATCATTGTGATTCGACAAGCTCACCACAAACGATTTTCTTTGTTTTGGTTTTATCGGAAGTTTAATAATGAAAATTTTTAAAAATGTATTTTTTTGTAAGAATAAATTTTTGAACATTTTATCACGCAATTATTACAAGACTGCAATCATCTGATAAGTTGGAAACTATGAGCATTAACCACATTCACGATTTTGAGATTTTAAACGAACTAAACGCCCAGTTTGCAGGGCTGACCGTCCAAGAAACGGCAGACGGCATTCCTACCGTTTGGGTGGACAAAGCCCAAGTGCTTGATGTTTTGCTGTATTTACGCAAATTGCCCAAGCCCTTTGTGATGCTTGTGGATTTATCCGCCATTGACGAGCGACTTCGCAAACACCGCTACGGACAACCTGCTAGCGACTTTACGGTGTTTTATCATCTGATGAGTATTGAGCGAAATTCAGACATTCGTATCAAAGTCGCCCTAGCCGAGGGCGAGCATATCCCAAGTGCCACCCAAATCTATCCCAATGCCAACTGGTACGAAAGAGAAGTGTGGGATATGTTTGGCGTGGTGTTTGACGGACATCCGCACTTGACACGGATTTTGCTCCCCAAATACTGGGAAGGGCACCCCCTGCGTAAAGAATATCACGCACGAGCGACCGAGTTTACGCCGTATTTTCTAAACTCTGCTAAGCAACAATTTGAACAAGAAAATTTGCGTTTTATCCCAGAAGAATGGGGAATGAAACGCTCTGGGCGAGATGAGGACTTTATGTTTTTGAACATTGGTCCAAACCACCCGTCTGCTCACGGGGCGTTTCGCTTGGTGTTACAGCTTGATGGCGAGGAGATTGTCGATTGTATCCCTGACATCGGCTATCATCACAGGGGGGCGGAGAAAATGGCGGAACGCCAAACTTGGCATTCGTACATTCCCTACACCGACCGTATTGACTATCTGGGTGGGGTGATGAATGAGCTTCCCTACATTATGGCGGTGGAGAAACTGGCTGGCATTACCGTGCCAGATAGGGCGAACACCATTCGCATTATGATGAGTGAGCTGTTTCGGATTACCAATAACCTTTTGTATTGGGGAACATTTATCCAAGATGCTGGCGGTATGACCCCTGTGTTTTATATGTTTGCCGACCGTCAAAAGGCGTATGACATCATCGAGGCGGTAACAGGCTATCGTATGCACCCTGCGTGGTTTCGGATTGGTGGAACGGCGATGGATTTGCCAAACGGCTGGGATAGGCTTGTGCGTGAGTTTTTGGACTGGATGCCAAAACGCATTGATGAGTACTTTAAGGCGACAATGACCAACTCGGTGTTAAAGGGGCGTACGCAAGCGGTTGCCCAGTATGACGCCAAGCACGCCCTAGCGTGGGGCGTAACGGGGGCTGGCTTGCGGGCGACTGGCGTGGAGTTTGATTTGCGTAAAGCTCGTCCGTATTTGGGCTATGAAAACTTTGACTTTGAAATCCCTGTCTTTTATAACGGCGATGCGTATGACAGATGTCTTGTCAAGATTGAAGAGATTCGCCAGTCTCTGCGGATTATTGAGCAGTGCTTAAATAATATGCCGTCAGGGGCATATAAAGCCGAGCATCCGCTAGCCGTGCCACCGCCAAAAGATAGAACCTTAAAGGATATTGAGACACTCATTAACCACTTTGTCTCGGTGTCGTGGGGGCCTGTAATGCCAGCGGGCGAGAGTGCCTGTATGGTAGAGGGGGTCAAAGGGCTAAACAGCTATTTCGTGGTGTCGGATAACTCTACAATGAGCTATCGCACGCGTATTCGTACGCCGACTTTTGCTCATTTACAGCAGATGCCAAGTGTGATTAACGGCTCTTTGGTGTCTGATGCGATTATTTATTTGGCGAGTATTGATATTGTAATGGCGGATTGTGATAGATGATTTTGAATTAAGTTGTTAATTGCTTTATTCAATCATATAAAGCTTGTTTTTGTTAATCAAAAGGAGTTCGTTATGAACAAATTTCTTTCAGTATTGGTAATGTCTTTTGCTCTATCTGCTTGCGGTAATAGCGGGGGGGTACGATGATTACAAGGGTTTTTGGAAGCAAGAAGGTAAAATAAAGCCTACTGTTTTTGAAATCAAACAAGATGGCGATACTTATTTGATGGTTGATGTATTTTCAGCCGAAAATAAAAGTATTGTATTGTCTCCAAAAGATGGTAAATTATATGCTGATGGACAAAAAGAAGTTGGTTTGTCGGAAGATAAAAAACTATGTATGGTGCTGGCCAGACATTTACCAAATTAGACGATAGTACATTTAAATACAAAGAATGTATGGAAGTTGTGAATGGGTATAGACAAGCAAGTCAAGGATTAAGTACTTGGAAAGATGGTGATAAGTTAAATGAATTGCGTGAGCAATATAAACCGCAATTTGAAGCATTGCCGAATTGCCGACACCCATTTTAAAGGTTTTTAAATTGATGGATAGCAAGTAGTAAGTAAGGTGCGTACTACGCACCTTACGGTTTAATGATGATGAAAATGAAAAGACTTAAATCAAATGATAGCCATAAAAAACCCTATCATTATAATCCCAATGCAACAATGAAAGAAGTTTTTAAAAATATTCAAATTCATTTGCCAAAGGATTATAGATTTGATAGAGAATTTGCCAATAGTCGCTAATTAAAAATTGGCAAGAAGTAAGGTGTGTATCACGCACCCTTAAAAACCCAAAGTTAAAAATCAATTTAATTTTATGGTATTGTTAACCAACCATACCTTTGGGTAGGTTTGTAGGGGCAAATCACATTTGCCCTGTGATAAAGTGTTGATTTTTGGGCGAATGTAATTCGCCCCTACACGTCCAAATTTTAAAATATATCTTTATTGAACAATACCAATTTTATTTTTAATTTAATATTTACCAAAAAATGGTGCATAATATGCACCTATGATTGGGTGTAAAATGACCGATATTAATCTAAATTGCCCAGAAGTATTTAATGCAGTTGGTAGTCATTTAATTGACCGCATTCGCAGTTATTGCCAAAGATATGGTAATAAAAAAGTTGTGGCGTGGCTATTTGTACACGGTATGGAAGAAGGTAATGCTTTTGAATTGGCTATTTTTCCCAAAATTGAAAATCCCAAAAAATTTATGCAAGAAGTGGCTGAATATAAATATAATTTTGGGCAATTTATTGATAAAAATGAACCTGATGATATAAATTTTTGTGGTAGTAATGAAATCAAAGGTATTTATGAATGGAATAGGCAATGGTATGATGCGTTGGATAAGAATGACGAAAAAGCCATTGAGCAATTGCCTAATTTGATTTATAAAGATTGGCAATTAGTGCCTTTAATAAATTGTGAAGTTGATACCATTGGTTTTGAAGCGGAAGAAGTAGAAAATGTTTTTGTACAGCGAATTTATACTGACATTTTAATGACAACCGCACAAACATACCAAAATGAAATTCAAGGTTTTATATTGGAAATGCACGATAGTGCTTTGCCAATACAATGGATTTCAATAAATTAGTAATTAACCCCTATCATTTAAAATCCCATTAACCAACTTAAAAGAAACCCACTATGACCGAACAAACTCAAATCCCATTTAGCGAAAGCGAATTAACCGAAGCCAAAGGCATAATGTACAATATGCTAACCAAAGTCGTTGAGATTGGGGCATCGGATTTATTTATCACGGCTGAATTTCCGCCCAGCGTCAAACATCAAGGTTTGATGAAACCGCTTGGCAAACAAACTTTGACCGCTGACAAAACCAAACTTTTTGCTTATGGGATTATGAACGATTACCAAAGAGAAGAGTTTGAACGAGAAATGGAATGTAACTTTGCCATCAATGTGCCAAATGTGAGTCGTTTTCGTGTGAATGTCTTTATCCAACAGCAACAGGTTGGTATGGTGATTCGTACCATTGCGGCTGAGATTCCAAACTTTGACAAATTAAGACTACCACCACAGCTTCGTGATGTCATCATGGAAAAACGGGGTCTCGTGCTGGTCGTGGGCGGTACGGGTTCTGGTAAGTCCACAAGTTTGGCGGCAATGATTGATTATCGTAACGAAAACTCAGCAGGGCATATCATCACGGTGGAAGACCCTGTGGAATATGTCCATAAACACAAAAAATCAATGATTACCCACCGTGAAGTCGGTGTGGATACCCACTCTTGGCACCACGCTTTAAAAAATACGCTTCGTCAAGCCCCTGATGTGATTTTGATTGGTGAAATTCGTGATACCGAGACGATGGAGCACGCCATTGCCTTTGCTGAGACGGGGCATTTGTGCCTTGGCACACTGCACGCCAACAATGCCAACCAAACGCTTGACCGTATTATTAACTTTTTCCCAGAAGAAAGACGAAATCAGCTGTTGATGGATTTGTCCAGCAATATGAAAGCGATTATTTCCCAACGCCTAATCCGTACCGAAGACGGCAAGGGGCGGCGGGCAGCGGTGGAGATCATGCTTAACACCCGCCTTGTGGCAGATTTGATTTTAAAGGGTGAAATGCACGAGTTAAAAGCGATTATGACCAAAAGCCGTGAAGTGGGTATGCAGACCTTTGACCAAGCGTTGTTTGACTTATATGATGAAGGGGCTATCTCGTATGATGAAGCGATTCGTAATGCCGACTCGCCCAACGAGCTACGCTTACAAATCAAACTCAAAGGTACTCGCCGTGATGGACAAAATGAAGTGGCAAGCTCGTTATCACTTCACGCTGATGTCGAAGAGGCTGATGATAAAAAAGAGTGATTAAGGAAGAAGCATGGATATCTTGCCCTATTTTGAAAATATAAACGAACTTAACGAATATCTTACGCTATTTCCTGATAGCGATAAACTATTTGTAGAACACCAATCTTGGCTAAAAGAGCATTTTTTACCACTTATCAGCATTGATTTGGGTATGCTAAATGATGATTGGCGTGGGCAAGTGGTGCATATGTTAAACCCATTTGAGCCTGATGACGGGTACATTGGCGAATGCACGCATGAATATCATAATGAATTTACAGGCGAAAATTGGTTTGCTTTTAAATTAACCAATGATAATCGTTATGAATTTTTGGGCGATGAAAAGTATTTTTTGAGAGCGCATGATTGCAAAAATCCTGACGGCAGTTATGATGACAATTTAGAGCAAATTGCCGATTATCAAAAACAAAAAGCATTATTTAAAGAACATGGCTTTATCGTCAATGCCAATTTTCCAAAACATCTTGATAAAGATTGGAACAAAGAGTCATTTTTAGATGAATTGGGTGGTGGTTTTTCTTATGGAAATTGGGCGAATTATGACACACCAAGTGCATTTCATAAAACACGGCTTAAACAAGTAGATGATGATACGCCCAATGACGGCATAAGCATTACTTATGAAGGCAATCCGTTTTATTTTATTGGTGGCGTGCCAAGTTATCATTATTGTACTGGATTTGGCGGTGCTTATATTATGATGATGTATGAACCTGTAAGCCGTATTGTATTGTTTACGTTTGATTATAGCTAAATGGGAGCTATTATGAATACCGTATTATCCCATTTTGAAAACATCAATGAACTAAATGGGTTTTTAACGCCATTTCCTGATAGTGATAAGTTATTTGTAGAAAATCAATCTTGGCTAAAAGAGCATTTTTTACCGCTTATTAGCATTGATTTGGGTATGCTCAACGATGATTGGCGTGGGCAAATCGTTCATATGTTAAACCCCTTTGAGCCTCTTGAAGGTTATATTGGTATGAATACCCATGAATATCATAATGAATTTACAGGCGAAAATTGGCTTGCTTTTAAATTAACCAATGATAATCGTTATGAGTTTTTGGGCAATGAAGGGTATTTTGAGAGAAGTGCCATTCATGACCATAAACAGATGTTTGGCGATTGGTGGTTTGATGAAGAGCGTAAACACGTCCAAGAGCGTAAAGATGATTATCAAAAAGCCCAAGAATTATTTGCCAAAACCAATAAACTTGCCAATATTCATTCATCAGATGATGAAGAAATAGTGCAAAATGATTGGCTTGATGAAATGGGTGGAGATTTATCAGAGCAAGGCGGTAATTGGGCAAGTCCTACTTATGCACCCAAAGCCATTGATTTAAAATGGCAACAAGATAAATTAAACATTACTTGTCAAGGCAAGCCACTTTATTTTATCGCAGGTGTCCCTGCTTATAATTATGGGTGCAGTGGGGCGGATTGGATAATATTGTTATATGAACCGATTAGTAAAATTGTATTGTTTACGTTTGATTGGTCATAAAACCAATTGATAAAAAGCAGGGTGCGTACCACGCACCAAAAATATTGCCGATGTAGTTATTAGGTGTTATGGGGTGTAAAAACACACCATAACTGCCAAAAATTTTAAATCAACCATTTGTTAAACTGATAAAATTAAGTTAGTTTTATCAATTTAATAAATAAAACCAAAACCGCAAGCTGACGCTAGCACAGGTAACTTTATGAAAATAGTAACCGACAAAACCCCCAAAGTGGACATTCATGCCATTTTAACGCCCCAAGAAATTGACGGCATTCATCATCATATTCATCACTACCCACAACCAAGGGCAGCGGTGCTTGATGCTCTAAAACTCGTCCAAAAACGTAACGGTTGGGTGGACGATGCCCAAGTCCACGCCATAGCCCATATGCTGTCTATGCCTGTGGCGGACGTGGAGGGCGTGGCGACATTTTTTAACCGCATTTATCGTATGCCAGTCGGTCGCCATGTGATTTTGATTTGTGATTCTATCGCTTGCTATCTGAACGGCTATGAGGCATTGGCGGACGCTTTTAAGCGTGAGCTTGGCATTGATTATGGGCAAACCACAAAAGACGGTCGCTTTACCCTACTTCCCATTTGCTGTCTTGGCAACTGCGACAAGGGGGCGAGCGTGCTGATTGATGAGGATACTTATGGGCCTGTGTTGCCGTCTGAGGTCGGTCTATTGTTGGAGCAATACGCATGAATAAACCAAATGTCGCCGAGCAAATCAACGCTCGTAAAAATGGGCTTGCCCCAAGCCAACTAAATCGCCAAAAAACCCCAATCTGGGGCGTGGGCTTGGCAGAAGGTGAAGCCCCCACTTCCTTAACACACCCTTTGACTTGGCGACTGTATCATCACGATGCGGTTTTGACTTTGTCCGAGTATGAAGCCCTAGACGGCTTTAAAGGTTTAAAAAACGCCTTAGCAAAAACCCCCAAAGAAGTCGGCGAGATGATAAAAACCGCCAACGTGCGTGGGCGTGGCGGTGCAGGCTTTAACGCAGGGCTAAAATGGACGTTTATGACTCCGCCTGACGGTGGCGTGCGGTATTTGATTTGTAATGCCGATGAGATGGAACCAGGGACGTTCAAAGATCGCTTGCTTATGGAGCGGATTCCGTTTCAGCTTATTGAGGGTATGCTCATTACCGCTTATGCCATTGGGGCGAGCGTGGGCTATATCTTTATCCGTGGCGAATATGTCCTAGCCGCCGAACGCTTACAAAACGCCATTAACGAATGTATCGCCAATAATTTGCTTGGCGAGGGTATTTTGGGGACGGAGTTTAACTTTGAATTGCACGTCCACACAGGGGCAGGGCGATATATCTGTGGGGAGGAGACGGCTCTCATCAACTGTTTGGAGGGTCGCCGTGCCAACCCACGCACCAAACCGCCATTTCCCCAAGTATCAGGGGCGTGGGGTCGTCCAACGGTGGTTAATAACGTTGAGACCTTAAACAATATGCCTGCCATTTTGTTAAATGGTGTGGATTGGTATTTATCCTTGCCAAACGCCAAAGGCAAATCACAAACCCCCGGCACTAAGATTATGGGGTGTAGCGGTCGTGTCAAGGACGCAGGGCTGTGGGAAGTGCCGTTTGGTTATACCGCTCGTGAACTGATTGAGCTTGCTGGCGGTATGCAGGACGGCTTGACCTTAAAGGCGTGGCTACCAGGGGGAGCGAGTACCGACTTTTTGACGGCAAGCGATGAACACCTTGACCTTGTCATGGATTTTGACCCGATTATGAAAGCAGGCTCACGCCTTGGGACGTGTCTGATGATGGTGGTGGACGAAACGCAAGACATGGTAAGCTTATCAAGAAACTTACAACAGTTTTTTCAAAGAGAATCGTGCGGTTGGTGTACCCCTTGCCGTGATGGCTTGCCGTGGGGCGTAAAAATCCTTGATGCGATGGAAAACGGACAAGGGCAAGCGGACGACATTGACAAACTGTCCGAGCTGACACGAGATTTGTGGCTTGGCAAGACCTTTTGTGCCCATGCCCCAGGGGCGATGGAGCCACTCATGAGTGCATTACGCTATTTCCGTCATGAATTTGAGGCAAAAGTGGGCAAATCAGAGCCACAAGACAACAAGGTGGAGGCATAACATGGCAATCCTTCATATAGACGGCAAAACCTATGACGTGGACGGCTCGGACAACCTATTGCAGGCGTGTCTGTCGCTTGGCATTGACGTGCCGTATTTTTGTTATCACCCTGCCTTGGGTTCGGTGGGGTCGTGCCGTCAATGTGCGGTCAAGCAGTACATGAGCGAGGAGGATTATCAGGCGGGACGTGGCAGGCTTGTCATGAGCTGTATGATTGCCCCCACGCCAAAAAGCGATACTTGGATTTCGGTGGACGATGCCGAGGCAAAGGCATTTCGCAAAAGCATTGTGGAATACTTGATGACCAATCATCCCCACGATTGCCCAACTTGTGAGGAGGGCGGACATTGTCATTTGCAAGACATGACGTATATGAGCGGACATAGAAAACGCCGTTACCGCTTTACCAAACGCACGCACCACAACCAAGACTTAGGGGCGTTTATCAATCATGAGATGAACCGCTGTATCGCTTGCTATCGCTGTGTACGCTTTTATAAGGATTATGCAGGTGGCACGGATTTTGGGGTGTATGCGTCAAATAACCGTGTCTATTTTGGGCGTGAAGAGAGCGGACAGTTACAGAGTGAATTTAGTGGTAACTTAACCGAAGTTTGCCCAACGGGTGTCTTTACCGACAAAACGCACTCAGACCGCTACAACCGTAAATGGGACATGCAGTACGCCCCAAGCATTTGCCACGGCTGTTCAAGCGGGTGTAACATCTCGGCAGGCGAGCGTTATGGCGAACTTAGACGTATTGAAAACCGCTATAATCATGACGTAAACGGCTATTTCTTGTGCGACCGTGGGCGTTTTGGCTATGGCTATGTCAATCGTGCCGACCGCCCAACCCAGCCCTTAGAAAATGTGAATGGACAATTTGTCAAAACCAGTGCAAGCCTTGCCGTCGATAGCGTGGCGGAGTTGTTAAAAGGCAAAAACGTCATCGGCATTGGTTCGGCTCGGGCAAGTTTGGAGAGTAATTTTGCCCTAAAAAAACTGGTCGGAAGCGATTATTACAGCACAGGCGAGCGAGCGGTTGTCAAAGACGTGGTGGACTTGGGCGTGGAGCTATTACGCCACAAAGACGTGCATAATGTGTCTTTGGCGGAGATTGAGACGGCGGATAGTGTGTTTGTTTTGGGTGAGGATTTGACTCAAACGGCAAGCCGTGTCGCCTTGTCGGTGCGTCAAGCGTCCAAAAACAAAGCCCGTCAAATGGCAACCGCCCTAAAAACCGAGCATTGGCTTGCCGAGCCTGTCAAGCGTATCGGGCAAGAGGCGTACAGTCCCATTTATGTGGCGAGCGTGGTGGATACCAAATTATCCGACATCGCCAAAGTGTCTGCCGTTGCCACGCCAAACGACATCGCCAAATTGGGCTTTATGGTGGGCGACATCATCAAGGGCTATGCTGATACGTTAGATGAGATTGGCAAAAGCGAGAACGCCATTTTTGCCAAAGAACAAGAGCCAAATCTTGTCATCGATGAGAACATGGCAATGGAGTTTTTGGCTCATCATATCGCTTATGATTTGATTATGGCGAACCGTCCGCTTGTCATCACAGGCACCAGCTTGTCATCAAAAGCGATTGTACAGGCAACAGGCTACATCGCCCAAACCTTGACCGCCAAACGTGCCAAAATCGCTCATGTGGAACGTGAATTTGTGGAAGTGCAAAACGCCAAAATCCGTGATGAAGTGGCTCGTCAATTCATTGACCCTGACCAAGATGCCAAAACGGACGGCACACACACCACAGAGCGAGACCCCAATGAGTTTGAAAAAGAACTCTCATCTCGCCTATTAAAAATAAATGCTCTATATGCCGACAAAACAGGCGTGTACGTTGCCATGCCAGAGGCGAACAGCGTGGGCGTAAACTTGCTTGGTGGGCAAGCGATAGAGGAGATTTTGGCAAAAGAATTTGAGGCGGTGGTGGTGCTAGAACATGACCTAGCCAACCTTGCCCCAAGCCAATTTGACAAATTGACCGAAAAAACGCTCATCGTGCTAGACCACCAGTCTTATGACTGGCACACCAAGGCCGACATGGTGCTATCTGGTGCGTCATTTGCAGAAAGCGACGGTACGCTGGTGTCTGCCGAAGGGCGTGCAGGGCGGTTTTTTGCCAGTTTTGACAAAAAATACTATGAGCTAAACAGCGAGCTAAAAGACAGTTGGCGTTGGCTACACGCTGTGAATAATGCCTTGACTGGCACCAATTTGACAAATGGCAATGATGAGCCAACGTGGTATCATCTTGATGATGTCATTGATGAGCTTATCATGGATTATCCACACCTTGCCCAAATCAAAGACGTTGCCCCCGAGTCGGACTATCGTATTACAGGGCTAAAAGTCGCCCGTGAGCCACGCCGTTATTCGGGGCGGACGGTGTTACGCTCGCCCATTTCTATCCACGAACCCATGCAACCTAAGGACTTAGATAGCGGTTTGACGTTCTCCATGGAAGGTTATGTGGGCGACAAAACCGCCCCAAGCCTTATCCCATTTGCGTGGAGTGCAGGCTGGAACTCGCCCCAAGCGTGGAATAAGCTCCAAGACAAAGTGGGCGGACGGCTAAAAGGCGGAGATGTCGGCATTCGTCTGTTTGATGAGTTGCCAAAAGTTGAGACGGTATTTGACAAAGCCGAGCTTGACAGCATGATAAGCACGAGCATTTTTGACGGTCGTGCGGTCGTTGTGCCTGTACACAATCTATTTGCAAGCTCACGCATGGCAAGCCGTAGCCCTGTGGTGGCAAGCCAAATCAAGCCTGCCACATGGACTATCAGCGATGATGATGCCAAGCGTTGGATTATCAAGGCAGGCGATAAGCTGACCCTTGCCCAGCATGGGGTGGAGATTACCTTGCCTGTGGACGTGGTGGACTATGTGGCGGACGGCTGTATCGGCTATCCTGACGGGCTTGTGCCGTTTATGGTGGGTGTGCCGACAACCGTCAAAAAGGCGGAAGCCGACACGCCTGTCTATGTGCCTGAATATCAAAAAAGTGTGGCAAATCTCGCTAATATCAAGCGTGAAAATATCTTTACGCCAAAAGCTGGGTTTAATAACGCACCGTTAGCAATGCAAGTGGGGGCATAAATGAGTATTCGTGTGATTCCTGATGTGCCGTCATGGCTTGGCGGTTTGTCGTTTGAGTGGTGGTCGCTCATCTTTATGACCGCTCAGACCTTGATTATCTTTTTGGGGCTTGTCATCACGGCAGCACTCATGATTGTCTATGAACGGCGTATGCTTGCCCTGTGGCAAGACCGCTATGGTCCAAATAGGGTCGGTTGGCAAGGGTCGCTACAACTGGTGGCGGATATGCTAAAAATCTTTTTTAAAGAAGACTGGACACCCAATTTTGCCGACAAACGCCTATTTACACTCGCCCCTGCCATTGCCATGTTTACCGCTTTGGCAAGTTTTGCCATTATTCCGCTATCGCCCACGCTTGGGGCAGCAGATTGGAACATTGGCATTTTGTTCTTTTTTGCCATGGCAGGGCTTGCAGTCTATGCCGTCATGTTTGGCGGTTGGGCAAGTGCCAATAAGTTCTCGCTGTTAGGTGGACTGCGTTCGGCGGCTCAAACGATTAGCTATGAAGTGTTTTTGGGCTTGTCGCTCATGGGCGTGGTGGCGATGGCAGGCTCGTTTAATTTGCGTGAGATTGTTGAAGCTCAAACAACCGTCTGGAATGTCATTCCGCAGTTTTTGGGCTTTTTGACCTTTGTGGTGGCAGGGGTTGCCGTTACGCACCGACACCCTTTTGACCAACCAGAGGCCGAGCAAGAGCTTGCCGAGGGTTATCATGTGGAGTACTCGGGCATGAAATTTGGGATGTTTTTTATTGGCGAATATGTCAATGTCGTGGTGATTAGTGCCTTGATGACCTGCTTGTTTTTTGGGGGTTGGCTTGCCCCGTTTAACCTAGACTTGCCCTTTGTTCCGCCTGTGTTTTGGTTTTTGATTAAGACCTTGTTTTTTATGACCTTATTTGTGTTGGCTCGTGGCTCGCTCATGCGTCCACGTTATGACCAAGTGATGAATTTTGGTTGGAAAGTGTGTTTGCCTGTAACCTTGCTAAACCTTTTGGCGACTGCTTTTGTGATTTTGATGGTGAATTAAATGTTTGCAACTTTAAAAAATACGGCGGTGGGCATTTTTACCATTGTACGCTCTATGTGGATGGTAAATTCTCATGCCTTGCGTCCACGAGACACGATTTTGTACCCCGAACAGCCTGTGCCTGTACCGCCCCGTTTTCGTGGGCGAATTGTACTGACAAGAGACCCTGACGGCGATGAACGCTGTGTGGCGTGCAACCTATGTGCGGTGGCGTGTCCTGTGGGCTGTATTAGCCTACAAAAGGCGGAGCGTGAAGACGGTCGTTGGTATCCTGAATTTTTTCGTATCAATTTTAGCCGTTGTGTGTTTTGTGGTATGTGCGAAGAAGCCTGTCCGACTACCGCCATTCAGCTAACCCCTGATTTTGAATTGGGCGAATACAATCGCCAAAATCTCGTCTATGAAAAAGAGCATTTGCTGATTAGTGGCGTGGGCAAATACCCAGAGTATAACTATTATCGAGTAACAGGCATGGCAACGGATAATAAGCCCAAAGGGTCGCACGAGCGTGAAGCAGAGCCTGTCAATGTACGGAGTTTGTTGCCATGATTGATGTGTTAAAGGCGTTTTTGGCAAATGGCGATGCGGTGGGCTTTTATGCCTTGTCGCTGGTGGCGATTTGGGCAAGCCTAAGGGTAGTTACGCACGCCAATCCCGTCCATGCCATTTTATCCATGATAGTGAGCCTACTTGCGGTGGCAGGGATTTTCTTTATCATTGGAGCTCCGTTTGCAGGCGTGCTTGAAATGATTGTCTATGCTGGGGCGATTTTGGTCTTATTTGTGTTTGTCATTATGATGTTAAATCTCGGTACAGACACGCGTGAGGAGAAGACGTGGCTGACTGCCAATGCGTGGGCGATGCCTGTGTGTCTTATGATGATTGTTGGGGCGGTGCTGATTGGCTTTATTAGCAGTCAATACGGCACGGACAAGCCCATGCAATTACAAAGCACCACCATTTCTGCCAAAGAAGTGGGCGTACGCTTGTTTACAGGATATGTGCTACTTGTGGAAGTGGCGGCATTTTTGCTTTTGGGGGCATTGGTTGCTGCCTATCATTTGGGTAAACGTGCCTTAGATGACGAAAATACAAGCCACAGTCAAGAACACCCCGATGAAGTGGTCGCCCCCAATGCGTGGGCAAATCAAGACGCAGGGCGACAGGAGACCACCGATGCAAAATTATAATGTAGATACCCTAACCACCCCCTTTGCTCATGAAGTCGTCAAAGTGGCATCCGATATGGGCGTGCCTGCTCATCATGGGCTGATATTGGCGGCGATTTTGTTTGTTATTGGCTTGGTTGGGGTCATGGCAAGACGAAATGTGCTGTTTATGCTTATGAGCTTAGAGATTATGATGAACGCCGCCGCCCTTGCCTTTGTGGTGGGGGGTAATATGTGGGGCAAGCCAGACGGGCAGATTATGTTTATTTTTGTCTTGACGCTGGCGGCAGCCGAAGCGGCGATAGGGCTTGCCATACTGTTGCAGTTTTATCATCGGTTTAGAAGCCTTGATGTCAATCATGCCAGTGAATTAAAGGGGTAGGGCGGTATGAATTTGTTAGCATTGACCTTTATTTTCCCCTTGATTGGCTTTTTGATATTAGCCACAGGGCGAGATAGAATTTCAGAAAAACTTGCCACGATGATTGGCGTGGGGGTAATGGGACTGTCAGCGATATGTGCCTTTGCCAGTATTTTTGGCTTTTTGGCACAGGGGCAACAGGCGGTGTCCGTGCCACTTTGGACATGGCTGTCGGTGGGCGACTTTGCCCCCAAGTTTGGGTTGTATCTTGACGGTTTGTCCGTTACCATGCTTGGCGTGATTACAGGTGTGGGCTTTTTGATTCATCTGTTTGCCAGTTGGTACATGAAAGGCGAGACAGGATTTGCCCGTTTTTTTAGTTATCTAAATCTATTTGTGGCAAGTATGTTACTGCTTGTACTTGCTGACAACCTATTGCTGATGTATCTGGGTTGGGAAGGCGTGGGTATCTGCTCATACCTGCTTATCGGTTTTTATTATCACAACCGAGCCAATGGACGGGCGGCTATCAAGGCATTTACCGTAACCCGTGTGGGCGATGTGTTTTTGGCGATTGGGCTGTTTTTGTTGTTTGTGGTGTTTGGTACGCTTGACATGACCGCCATCAATGCCAAAGCCGACACCATGTTCGCTGTCAATGACCCCATGCTTATGCTTATCGTGGCAATGCTTATCGGTGGGGCGTTTGGTAAATCGGCTCAAATCCCTTTGCATACTTGGCTTGCCGATGCCATGGCGGGTCCTACGCCTGTTTCGGCTCTGATTCATGCTGCCACCATGGTAACGGCAGGGGTGTATCTGATTGCCCGTATGCACCCGCTGTTTGTGCTGACCCCTGAAATGCTTTTGTATTGGGTGGGGGGTATCGGTGCGTTGTCCATGCTTGTGGCGAGCTTTTGTGCGTTGGCACAGACCGACATCAAGCGTGTGCTTGCTTACTCTACCATGAGCCAGCTTGGTTATATGTTCATTGCTTTGGGTGTTGGGGCGTGGCAAGTGGCGATTTTTCATTTGATGACGCACGCATTTTTTAAAGCGTTGTTATTCCTAGCCAGTGGGTCGGTGATTATCTCAACTCATCATGAGCAAAACATCTTTAAGATGGGCGGTCTGCGTAAAAAAATCCCCCTTGTGTTTTGGTCGTTTGTCGTTGGTGGTGGGGCGTTGGTTGCCTTGCCTTTTGTTACGGTCGGCTTTTATTCAAAAGAAGCGATTTTGTGGGAAACTTATGCCACAGGACACATGAGCCTGTTTTGGGCAGGCGTGTTTGGGGCGTTTTTGACGGCTGTTTATACTTTCCGTTTGATTTATCTTGTGTTCTTTGGGCAAGAAAAAACACATGGCGAGCCTTTAAAAGGAATAAGTTATGCCTTGCCTTTGGTGGTGCTACTGGTTCTATCCACAGGGCTTGGGGCGTTAATTCATCCACCTTTGGCAAATGTCCTGCCAGCGAGCGTGGGTAGCACCCTAACAGACGGCAAGCACACTGCCGAGATTATCGCTGTGGGTGTAACCGCACTCGGCTTGGCGGTGGCGTACTTTTTGTATGTGCTTGACAAGGGTAAGATTTTGACAAAATGGACAAATTCTGCCTTTGGTGGGGCGTGTACTTATTGGTGCTATCACGGGCTGGGCTTTGACGCTCTTTATGATATTGTGTTTGTCAAGCCGTTTTTGACAATTTGCAAATTCTTAAAGGGCGACCCTGTGGACAAACTTTGGAATATCTTGCCTTTTGGGGTCAAACTTGGCAACAAGCTGTTGGTAAAAACCCAAACAGGGCGATTGGGCTCTCATGCGGTGAGCTTTGGCGTGGGGCTTGCTGTGGTACTAATCTTGGCAATGATGATGGTGGTATAAGATGATAGAGCAAACATGGCTTTTGCCAAGTCTAATTGCAATCCCGTTGATTGCAGGATTTTTGTGTTGGTTATTTGAAAAAAAGGACGCAAGACTGCCCAGATGGGTGGCACTTATTGGCATGACATTGACTTTTGTGCTGTCGCTCGTGTTGTATGCCAAAGGCGACTTTGGGGTGTTAAATGCCAGCACCGACAGCAGTCTGCCTTGGGCGGCAACCTTTGAAGTGCCTTGGATACCTGCCTTTGGTATCAAATTTGCCTTGGCGATGGACGGCTTGTCTTTGCTTATGATTGTCTTGACGGCATTTTTGGGTATTATGGCGGTGGGCTGTTCGTGGGGCGAGATTAAGCACCGTGTGGGATTTTTTCATCTAAACCTGTTGTGGTCGTTGGGCGGTGTCATCGGTGTCTTTTTGGCGATTGATTTGTTTTTGTTTTTCTTTTTTTGGGAAATGATGCTTCTGCCTATCTACTTTTTGATTGCCCTATGGGGGCATGATGTGCGTGATAAAGATGGCAATATCAGCAAGCCAAAATCGGCTGCCGCCACGAAGTTTTTTATTTATACCCAAGCGTCTGGGCTTATCATGTTCATTGGTATCAGTATGCTTGTGCTTATCAATTTTGCCCAAAAAAGCGTGCTAAGTTTTCATTATGAAGACCTGCTTGGCACGTATCTTGGCAAATATGAATACCTGATTATGCTGTGCTTTTTTGTGGGCTTTGCGGTCAAATTGCCTGTTTTCCCATTACACGGCTGGCTACCTGATGCCCACGCCCAAGCCCCAACGGCAGGTTCGGTGGATTTGGCAGGGATTTTGATTAAGACGGCGGCGTTTGGTTTGCTTCGCTTTGTGATTCCGCTTTTTCCAAATGCGTCTGCCGAGTTTGCTCCCATTGCCATCACGCTTGGCATGATTGGGGTGTTTTATGGGGCGTTTTTGGCGTTTGCCCAGACCGACATCAAGCGACTGCTTGCCTATACGTCTGTGTCGCACATGGGCTTTGTCGTGCTTGCCATCTATGCTGGCACGCTGGTGTCGTTGCAGGGCTTGATGGTGCAAATGCTCGCTCACGGCTTGTCTAGTGCGGCACTGTTTATCATGGCAGGGCAAGTGTACGAACGTTTGCACACTCGTGATATGACGGTCATGGGCGGTATGTGGGGTCAGTTTCGCTATCTTGCTCCGTTTATGATGTTCTTTTGTGCTGCCCTTTTGGGCATCCCTGGTACGGGCAACTTCATTGGCGAGATTTTGATTTTGATGGGGTCGTTCAAGGCGTATCCTGTCATCAGCGTGCTATTGACCGTGAGTTTTGTGTGGGCGGGGCTTTATGCACTTATTTTGATTCATAAGGCGTTGTTTGGCGACAACACCACGCCCCATTTGCATGCCTTATATAAGGCAAAAGACGACACTGCCAAGCCTTTGTGTGATTTGGGTGGGCGAGAGTTGTCTTTGCTTGGTGTGTTGGCGGTGGGGCTTGTTTGGCTTGGGCTGTATCCACAACCTGTCCTAAACAAATCCGAGCAAGCGATGAGCTATATCAGCACCAAAATGCCTGATAGGTATTCAGATGTGGATACCGCCATTACAGGGCTAAAAGGCAATCAAAAGCCCATCTCGCCAGAAATCGTGCCACAAGTCATTGAAATTAACCAAGGGGGCAACTAATGAACGTGTCTATTGAGTTTTCGTCTTTGCTCCCGTTGCTTCCTGCCATGATATTGGGCGTGGCGGTGCTTGTGGTGATGCTTGCCATCGCCATCAAACGCTCGCACAGTCTGATTGTTGGCTTAACTGCCCTTGGGCTAAATGGGGCGTTGGCGGTGCTATTGTTACAGTTTTTTGAAAAATTGCCCACTCATGTCAATCGTGGCGATGTCATGGGACTGTTTTTGGTGGACGGCTTTGCCTTGTTCAATAGCCTTGTTGTTGTCGTGTCGGCGTTGGCGTGCGTTACGTTGGCGTATCGCTATTTTCAAAGTTTTAATAACAACAAAGAAGAGCTGTATCTGCTACTTTTGACAAGTACGCTTGGGGCGGTACTGATGACATCGGCTCATCATTTTGCTTCTTTCTTTGTGTCATTGGAGCTTTTGTCTGTGCCTATGTATGGCATGCTAAGCTTTGCTTATCTAAAACAAAAGTCCTTAGAATCAGGGCTAAAATACCTTATCCTATCGGCAACCGCTTCGGCAACGCTTTTGATGGGTATGGCGTTTATTTTTGGGGCGACAGGCGAGCTTGGCTTTGTCCGTCTTGGGCAGAGTCTCATGACAGGGTTTGGGCTGTCGCCTTTGTTTATGGTGGGGGCGGTGATGATGGTGGCAGCAGTTGCTTTTAAGCTGTCCTTGGCACCGTTTCATTCGTGGGCGGGCGATGTTTATCAAGGCTCTCCTGCTCCTGTTACGGCATTTTTGGCGAGCGTAGGCAAGGTGGCGGTTGTCGCCCTTGTCGTGCGTTTTTTGCTGACAAGTGCCACTCCTGCCATCTCGTCTGTTGATACGGTACTGGTTGCCCTTGTGGTGATGTCTATTGTGGCAGGGAACTTGCTTGCCCTAACCCAAACTAATCTAAAACGCCTGCTTGCGTTTTCGTCTGTGGCACACATGGGCTATGTGCTGATTCCGCTTATCGCCACAGGGACAACGGCAGACGCTGATAGCGTGATTAGTATGTATATGCTTATCTATGCCTTGTCGTCTGTCGGGGCGTTTGGGGTGATTGTGCTGATGACGGGGGCGTATGGCGAGACCGACCGCAACACGGCAACCCAAGAAGTAGAAGACGAAGCGGACAGCATGGCAGTCTATCAAGGACTGTTTTGGCGAAGACCTGTCTTGACGGCAGTTTTGACGGTGATGATTTTGTCCATGGCGGGCATTCCGTTTACCGCAGGATTTATTACCAAAATGCAGGTGTTGTTCGCTGCCACCCAAGGCGGACGCTTTGGGCTTGCCTTTATGGTGATTGTGGGCAGTGCCATTGGACTTTATTATTATCTAAAAGTCTTGCTTATTATGTTCAAACGCCCAATGACCATCGTGCCTTTTGATGTGCCAAGTAATTGGCGGGTCAAAGCAGGCGGGCTTGTGCTGATTCTTATCACGGTGTTTATTTTTGTGATGGGGATTTTGCCAAATACGCTGTTTAAGTGGGCGAGTATGGCAATTTTAAGTCTATGAGATAAAAAACAAGCACTCAATTTGGGTGCTTGTTTTTTGTCTATCAAGACCATTTCAAAAACACTAAAAAACCCATTTCAAGTGTCAAGTGCGTAATATGCATCATAAAAGAGTTTGACTTAAAATAGGTGTTTACAGTTTATGATAATTTTGGGATTTATGATAAATGCTGTTTTTGGAGTTGATGACAGACTTTAAGGTTAAGATTAATAAAAGTTTCCCAGTCTATTTTATCTTTAAAATAAATGCGATAATAATGCTCTACCTGACAAATCAAAGGTCTATCATCATAAATTTGACATAGATTGGTGCTGATGTCTAAAAATTGACAAACGCCATCGCCCCTGTCCAAAAAAGCGGTTTGCTCACTTTTATGGACATTGCGACAGCATAGACCGCAAGCGGTGCAGGGGAATGGGGTCATAGATTATCAATCTGCCCTTGATAGTTATTGTCAATGATTTGTTTAGCTTTAAAGATGCTGCTTTGAGCGTCGCCTAGCACATTACCACCTTTATCCAAAATGGCGATGTCAAGCATGGCTTTGATAAGTTGCATGATTTTGACATTTTTCATGACACATAATTTGGCTGTCTCACTATATTTGCTATAATCTGTGCCTTGACTGGCAATCACCCTCTCCAATTCGCCTAATGTTTTTTTGGTCTCTACGCGTACCTGATGAAATAAATCTTTAAGCTGTATGGCGAGCTTTGCGATGCCATCTACTGCCGTAATGGTGGTATCAATATCTGCTTTAAATGCCTTCGCTTGGGCAATATTAGATTTGGCATCATCTAGGTTTTTACTTGCTTTTGCTCCCATATACCAACCAGCAATGAGCATGGCAGGTCCTGCCGCCACCGCTCCTAGCACCATTGTGCCACCAGCGATACCGTAACCACCCGCCGCCAGCGATCCTCCACCAAGCCAAGCCAGTGTCGCATTGGTGGCTGCTGCCCCACTGAGTGTACTGATGGCTGTGCCTGTGCTAGCAGCTCCAAGTGCCATCACTCCATTATAAGCACCAAAAGCTGCTAAAGCACCGCCAGTTGCACCACCAGCCACGCCAAGCCCAGAACTGACCACAAATGCCACTTCTTGTCTTAGCATGGTAAAATCCGCCACATCAAAATCTGTCAATTCTAGATTGCCTAAGTTGCCATCATGTTCAAAATCAACATTTTTGATTTGCCTAAAAAGCTCTAAAAACTTTTTGACCGACATGTTTAATATGGTAACTTTGGCGGTGCCAAGCAGTTCAAGTGATGCTTGGGAGTGTTTTTTGGCTTGTTCAAGATTAAACTCAGCTTCCTCAACAATGCTTTGAGCAAGCTCATTTAGCTCTTTGGCTTCGTTGTTGTCCATGACGCCTTTTACGCCTTTGGCAACACCTGTAACGGCTGCGGCAGCAGCAAGACCACCTAAAATAATTGGGATTGGCATGATATTTCTCCATTTGTGAGGGTTGAGGATTAAATGATTAAGGGCTCATCAGATAACATAATGTCATCTAATTCTTTCAGATTTTTAATGGGTAAATCTTTGCCTAAAAATTTGGCAAATTCATTGATGTTTTGACAAAATTCATCGGCGGTCAAATCAGCATTGAAAGTGGCGAGCAGTTTTTTGGTCTGTGTATCAAGTTCAATGCTTTTTTGCTCAAAAGTCTCTTGTAAGACGGTACGGTATCGCTGTGCCAAAATTTTGGCGGTATTGCACTGCATCTCAATCAACATTCGGCGTTCACGAGCAATGTTTTTGTCTTTTAAAACATCAAAAAAACTTTGATAAAAGGTATTGGTAAGTGCATAGCCAACCATACCGCCAATCAGTCCGCCCAGCACGGGAATAGGAATGGCAATCTGTCCGATGGTAGTAAACATGGCTGATGAGAGCATGCCTGTAACACTAATACCCATCTCTTGCATGAGCGTGCCTTCATCAATTTCGCCTTTGGCATAACTGGCAATTGATTTGCTTGTGGCAAGACAAGCGGAGACTATCATGGCAGGTAGGGCGGTTTTTGAGAGATTTCGGACAACTTCGCTGGTAGATTGTGTCATATAGCTTTTGATGGCTGTACCAGTAAAGGCGGTGCTATAACCCATACCTGCTGATTTTAGCGTATCAGCTCCTGTATCTAAGACGGCTTGCCCCAGTTCTTTATTGCCACTTTTATAGGCGATGATGTTGGTAACAAGGGAGATACTACCCCCAATTGCCACTCCAAATTTTGCTCCTTGTACGCCTGCTTGATGACTGACTCTGCCAATGTCTTTGATGGTTTCCCATTCTGGATTTAGACGATAGGCGATAGCCTGCTCAGTTGTCATGCCAGAGTCACTGATTTTGCTTTCTAGGCGTTCGAAATTTTGGGCTTGTTGGCTTAATGTATCTGCTTTGGTAAAGTCACCTTGTTGCCTAGCTTTGTCGGCTTGTTGTTTTAGACTTTTAGCTTGTTCACGACAGTATGCTTTGGCTTGTTCTACTTGTTCGCTTGGCATTTCTAATCTATCTACATCTAGATAGCGAGACAAATCATTTTTGTCGCCACTATTGCGTTTGGCGATTTTTTTGAGTAAATTCTCATAATTACTCACAAATTTCATCTGTGAGGTGGAGACTTCTTGTCCGTCCATAAGCTCTACAATATCCACAATATTATGATTTTTGCCATAGCCAGCCATGTCCTCGCTACGCAAAAAACGACTATAATCGCCATTGATAATTGCTTGGGCATTTTTTTGACTGACACTGGCAATCTCGGCAGAAAATCCTGCCTGTTGTTTTAGGTTTTGTTCGTAGTAATTGGGATTTAGTTTGCCTTGTGCGACACTGCGTAAACTTCTGTCAAAAATCTGTCCAGTCTCATAATCTACCCCACGAAGTCCCTTTAAAAACTCAGCACCTGCTAACCCATGACGAGAAACCGTTTCGGACAATGCCCCTGCGATGGCGGTATCAGTTAAGTTGTTGCGGTTTTGTGGGTGTGATGTGGTGTTTTGGTTCATGATTGTTTCCTATTAGTATTTGTGTGTATTTTACCCCCCCCCTTTTTTTTCAATTTAGCAAGCTCAAATTTTACTTTTTTTTTAAATTCCTTTAAAATAATGCTAATTTCAAAACCCAATAAAAAACCATGTCCGACCAAAACGCCACCCCCTTAACCGTACTTACCAAAACCCCCATTACTCCCACGCTATTTAGTTTTACTACCACTCGCCCTGACGGCTTTCGCTTTCTTGCAGGGCAGTTTGTACGGCTCGGGGTCAATCCCAGCGAATTAAAAAACACTCAAAACGCCCCTGATGAACGCATTTTCCGTGCCTATTCGGTCGCATCTAGCCCTTATGATGAGCAGTTGGAGTTTTTCTCGGTGGTCGTGCCTGACGGGGCGTTTACCAGTCAATTACAGCATTTGACGGTGGGCGATACGCTCTATCTTAACCCCGAACCCTTTGGCTTTTTGACCCTTGCCCGCTATCAAGAACCTGCCCCAAAGGATTTGTGGTTACTTGCCACAGGCACAGGGCTTGCTCCGTTTTTGTCCATGCTTGGCGATTTGACGACTTGGCAAAATTATGATGACATCGTACTGGTGTACAGCTCTCGCACCCATGCCGAGCTGGCTTATGTGAATACAATCAAAGAGTTAAGCCAAACTTTTGGTGAGCTTGTAGAAAATCCTGCCAAACTACACTTTGTGCCGATTGTTACCCGTGAGACGGTGGACGGCTGTCTAAACAGACGCATTCCTGCCTTGATAGACACGGGCGAACTTGAAAACTTTGTCGGTTTAAACTTAAATCCTGCCACTTCCCATGTCATGCTCTGTGGCAATCCTGACATGGTGGACGACACCAAAAACGCCCTAAAAAACAAAGGCTTGACCATGAACCGCCGTGGCGTGGGCAATATTGCGGTGGAGAATTATTGGTAATATTTAACAGATAAAATAAAACAGGGCAGGTGGTATCCATGCCCTGTTTTTGGTTTGTCTAGAAAATTATCAATCCTTCCACGCTGTTCTGTCCGCTTCATTTTTGAGTTTGGGGAACAGGTCGGGGTCGAAACTGATGTCTTTTAGGGCAACACCTGCTTTGATTTGACGCTCATAGTCCTTTAGGACACGCAGTGCCACAGGCGACAGCCACACAATGGCGATAAGGTTGATGACCGCCATGATACCCATCGTCAAGTCAGCAAAGTTCCAAACCGCTTTTAGGTCAGCAATAGACCCCACAAAGACCATGACAAGTAGGGCAATGCGTAGCCCCATCATGGCAAGCTTGGCGTTTTTTTGGCCAGACAAAAACTCAATGTTGCTCTCGCCATAGCTATAATTGGCAATGATAGACGTAAACGAAAAAAAGAAAATCGCCACTGCCACAAACACCACACCAAATTGCCCCACATATTGCGACAGAGCAAGTTGGGTAAGCTGAATGCCTGTCTGCTCAGAGTTTGGGTCTACCACACCCGACAAAATCACAATGGCAGCCGTTGCCGTACAGATGACAATGGTGTCTATAAACACCCCAAGCATTTGCATAAAGCCTTGTACAGCAGGGTGATTGGGGTAAGATTGGGCAGTTGCGGCAGCGTTGGGAGCAGAACCCATGCCCGCTTCGTTTGAGAACAGACCACGCTTGATACCGTTAATCATCGCTGTCGCAACGGTGTAACCAAGCACCCCGCCTGCGGCTTGTTCAAGTCCAAAGGCGGACTTAAAGATAGTGGCAATGGCGGCAGGGAACTGCGTGATGTTGGTAAGGATAATAAACACTGCAAGCAAAATGTACAAAATCGCCATAATTGGCACAATCTTACCTGCCACTTTGGCAACCGAACGCATACCACCAAAAACCACAGGGGCAACCAAAATTACCAAAAACACCCCCGTTGCCCAAGGCGGAATGTTGAAGGCTTGTAGGCTTGCTTGGGCAATGGTATTGGCTTGCACGCCATTAAAGGCAAGCCCAAAGGCAATCAGTAGACACACCGAAAAGATAATGGCAAGCCAGCGTTGTCCAAGACCCGCTTGGATATAATACGCAGGGCCACCACGAAAGACGTTGTCAGTGTGGGGGACTTTGTAAGCTTGGGCAAGAGCGGACTCAATAAAGCTTGTCGCCATACCCAAAATTGCCGTAACCCACATCCAAAACACCGCTCCAGCACCGCCCAAATAAATGGCGATAGCAACCCCAGCAAGGTTGCCCGTGCCGACCCGTGCCGCCAGCGATGTCATCAAGGCTTCGTACGAGCTGATACCGCCCGAGCGACCGCCCTGCCCCGACACCCTAAGCAGTTTCCACAGGTGTCCAAAATAGCGAAGCTGAGCAAAGCGAGTGGCTATGGTAAAATAAATACCCCCACCCACCAACAAAAACACAATAAGACCATACCAAGGATTGCCCGCTATCAGCCAATCGCCATTGCCCCAAATCAGGCTTACGCCCCAATTGATGAGACTATTAAACCACTCAATCATAACCGCTCCATTTTAGTTCACAAAAAAAGCAAGGCTTGACCTTGCTTTGGTAAATGCGGTATTATAAAAAAATTTGTCCATTATTACAAGTTTTTATGATGGCATTTTAGTTTCTTCTTATCAAAGCATTCATGTTAAAAATTAGACTTGCTTTATGATGTAATGTGATGCAAACCATTAAACAAATTAAAGAATAAGGAGTGTTTATGAAAGCCCTATTGGTTGTGGACGTACAAAACGGTTTTGTCGGTGGCAATCTGGCGGTGGCAAACAGCCATACGATTATCCCCACGATTAACCGCTTGATTGCTCATTTTGATACCGTGATTTTGACCCAAGATTATCACCCTGCCGACCACATTTCATTTTACCAAAATCATGACGGCAAAGCCCCATTTGACACCATAGAGCTACCCTATGGCACACAGGTGCTTTGGAATGCTCACTGTGTACAAGGCACATCGGACGCTCTTTTTCATGCTGATTTGCAGGCGGATAAAGCCCAGCTTATCATTCGCAAAGGCTATCATCGCCACATAGACAGCTATTCGGCATTTATGGAAGCCGACAGGGCGACCAAAACAGGGCTGGCGGGCTATCTTCATGAGCGGGGCATAGACAGCGTGTATGTGGTGGGGATTGCGACCGATTTTTGTGTGGCGTGGACGGCGATAGATGCCGTAGCGTTTGGGTTTGATTGTACGGTCATCATGGACGCCACCGCCCCCATTGACATCGATGGCTCGCTGGATAAGGCGATGGCGGACATGACAGAAGTTGGGGTGAAATTTGTCAATTCAAAAGATATTTTAAATCAATGACTTATAAACTTTTTAAAATTCTTAGCAAAAAATACTTGCCAAATTTTAAAAGTCGTATATAATACGCCACATCAAGACAACTTGATACAAATCTGGGGTCGTGGCGAAATTGGTAGACGCACTGGATTTAGGTTCCAGCGGGGCGACCCGTGAGAGTTCGAGTCTCTCCGACCCCACCATATATAAAAACCTGCTGTTAAGGCGGGTTTTTTGCTATGTAAATTTTGATATTTAAAAAATAGGGTAAATGGCAATTTATCCCTATATGACAGATTTTATATTATATTTTATAAAGAATTTTAAAATTGCCACAAATTTATGATATGTAGGTGTAGGGACGTGCTGAGCACGTCCAATAAGTATCACATCATCAAGGGCGTGTTCAACACGCCCCTACAAGCCTGTGGTAAATATTAAGCCTATTAGGTGTATATGATAAAGGTAAAATCATTTACCCAAAATTCATCTCTGCCTAAAACCCATTCCCAATCAGCCAAGTTTATCCTTAGCCAAAATACCATGACTGTTCAAACCTTTAATCCCAAAAATCCAAATCCTAATCCTAGCGAAGTCGGTTATCATCATAAAGCCAACCATAACCAAAACCGCACCCTAGAAGAGTCGGCAAGCCTGATGCAAATTGCTGAACCCGGTGGCGGTTTATCTAGTGAAATCGTCAAAACACCCAAAGTGGGGTTTGTCTCACTGGGTTGCCCCAAAGCACTGGTGGATAGTGAACGCATTATCACCGAGCTGACAAAAGAAGGTTACCAAGTCGCCAAAGACTATGATGGGGCGGATCTGGTGGTGGTAAACACCTGTGGATTTATCGAGTCTGCCGTCCAAGAAAGCCTTGATGCCATCGGTGAAGCCATCACCAAAAATGGCAAAGTCATCGTTACAGGCTGTCTGGGTAAAGATGCCGAAAAGATTCGCACCATGCACCCTGCGGTACTGGCGGTAACAGGGGCTCATGCGTATGAGGAGGTGGTCAAGGCGGTAACGCACCATGTGCCAAAACCTGCCAAATCCAAGACTTACGACCCCAAAATCGACCTCATCAATGACGCAGGCATTAAGCTCACTCCTGCTCATTATGCCTATGTCAAAATCAGCGAGGGCTGCAATCACCGCTGTACTTTTTGTATCATTCCGTCCTTGCGTGGGGATTTGGTCTCTCGTACCATCGACAGCGTGATGAATGAAGCGGTCGCCCTTAGAAAAGCAGGGGTCAAAGAACTACTCATCATCAGCCAAGACACCTCTGCTTATGGCGTGGATTTAAGGTATAAAATGGCGTTTTGGCAGGGCGAGCCGATAAAGACGAAGTTTTTTGATATGTGTCAGGCACTGGCACGGCTTGGCATTTGGGTGCGACTGCATTATGTCTATCCTTATCCGCATGTGGACGATGTGGTGCAAATCATGGCGGACAGCATGAAAGATAGTGGCGGTAAGGGTGGGCTTTTGCCGTATCTTGACATTCCCTTTCAGCACGCAAGCCCCTCTGTCTTAAAGGCGATGAAACGCCCTGCCATGAGCGAAAACACGCTTGAACGCATTGCCAGATGGCGGGAAATTTGCCCCCAGATTGTCATTCGTTCTACTTTTGTGGTGGGCTTTCCAGGGGAGACCGAAGAAGATTTTGAATACTTGCTTGACTGGCTAAAACAAGCACGCCTTGACCGTGTGGGCTGTTTTACTTATTCAGAGATTGACGGGGCGGTGGCAAATGGTTTGCCAAACCCTGTGCCAGAGTCTGTGAAGCAAGAGCGTTACGAGCGGTTTATGGCGGTCGCCCAGCAAATCAGCGAAGAAAAACTGCAAGAAAAAGTCGGGCAAACGTTGGTGGTATTGGTAGATGAAATTGATACCGAAGAAAATATCGCCATTTGCCGTAGCTATGCCGATGCCCCTGAGATTGACGGTCATGTCTATGTGGATAATATTGATGAGACGGTCAAGGTTGGCGAATTTTTAACCGTTACCATTGATGAAGCCAGCGAATATGATTTATTTGCCAGTTTTGGGGCGGTTTGATAAAAGGAGGTTATTGATAAGCCGGTCATACATTAGTGAAAGCCTTGATTGCATTGGGTGATTGTTTGGTAAAACATTAATCACTTTGTTAAGCGAACTGTGATCTTTGTGAAGTTGAGTAATAAAGTGGACGTAAAGTGTAGCCTGCCCTTGCGAGCGGAGGATTTTATGATAAAATGGCGCCGATTTATGAGCTGATAAAAATCGGCTTTACCATTAATATTCACCCATAATATTTATTATCCCATTTGGAGGCAATCATGAAAAAAATATTAGCAACTGTATTGGCGTTATCTCTGCTAACCCCTGCTGTGGCTTTTGCAGATAATGACGACCACATTGAGCGTGAGATTCGCACAGATGTCAATTACCAAGCTAATGTCAAAAAAGCCACCCAGCTTTTGCAAAGCAAGGGTTATCAGGTAGTGGATATCGACCCTGATGCACATCGTGGTCAAAAGACCTTAGAGGTTGAAGCTTATAAAAATGGTCAAGAGTACGACATTCGCCTAAGCTATCCCAACCTAGAAATTTTAAGCGAACGCCTTGATGATTAATTAGGCAACTGATTGATAAACGATCCAAAAAGACTTGAACCTATCAAGTCTTTTTTTGTTTTGGGTGTAGGTTTTGACAAAAATTTTTGGGATTTTACCATTGCCCCCTATATTTTTTTGGCAATTTTTAGTAAAATTCTCTTTTACCAATAAGCGATGATTGACATGACTAAATTTATTTTTGTAACAGGTGGCGTGGTTTCCTCACTCGGTAAGGGCATTGCCGCCGCTTCTTTGGCTTCTGTGTTAGAAGCCCGTGGTCTTAAAGTTACCATGACCAAAATGGACCCTTATATCAATGTGGACCCTGGCACGATGAGTCCGTTTGAGCATGGCGAGGTGTTTGTTACCGAAGACGGGGCGGAGACCGACCTTGATTTGGGCTATTATGAGCGTTTTTTAAGACATTCTAAAATGTCTCGTGCAAATAACTTCACATCGGGGCGTATTTACCAAACGGTGCTTGCCAAAGAACGCCGTGGCGATTATCTTGGCAAAACCGTGCAAGTCGTTCCGCATATCACGGACGAGATTCAAAGCCGTATTCTAGCGTCAGGCGAGGGTTATGACGTTGCCATGATTGAGATTGGTGGGACGGTGGGCGACATTGAGAGTCTGCCCTTTATGGAGGCGGTCAGACAGCTCATGGTAAAACTTGGGCGTGAAAACACCATGCTCATGCACTTGACCCTACTGCCTTATATCTCGTCCGCCAGCGAACTCAAAACCAAGCCCACTCAGCATTCTGTCAAAGAACTATTGTCCATTGGCATTCAGCCTGATATTTTGGTGTGCCGTACCGAGCATGACGTGGACGATGACACCAAGCGTAAGATTGCGATGTTTACCAACGTCCCTGAGCGTGCGGTGGCGGTGTGTAAGGACGCTCGCAGTATTTATGAGATTCCACGCACTTTTTATGAGCAAAATTTGGACGATTTGGTCTGTGAGCGTTTTGGCTTTAATCAGCCCGAAGCTGATTTGTCCGATTGGGATAAAGTGATAGATGGTCTGTTTGGGGCGACAGGCGAGATTGTCGTGGCAATGGTGGGCAAATATGTAGAATTGCCCGATGCTTATAAATCAGTCAATGAAGCCTTGCTTCACGCAGGCATTCACAACAAAACCAAAGTTAAAATCCACTACATCGATGCCGAAAAACTAGAAACCCAAGATACCCTTATGGGCGAGCTAAAAGCCTGCCATGCAATTTTGGTACCAGGGGGATTTGGCGAGCGTGGCACCCAAGGCAAGATGAAAGCAATCCGCTATGCCCGTGAAAATGGTGTGCCGTTTTTGGGCATTTGCTTGGGTATGCAACTTGCGGTGATTGAATTTGCTCGCAATGTTTTGGGTTTGGAGGCCAATTCCACCGAATTTGACCGCAAAACCGCTAATCCAATTATCGGTCTCATTACCGAATGGTTTGATGAAAAGGGTGATTTGCAAGTGCGTTCACTGGATAGTGATTTGGGTGGGACAATGCGACTTGGCAAACAAGAGGCAAATCTGGTGGCAGGCTCTCGCATTGCCAAAATCTATGGGGCGAGCACCATTTTTGAACGCCACCGCCACCGCTATGAGATGAACTCTCGCTACATCGAGCCGTTGGAGACAAAAGGGCTAAAAATCTCAGGCTACTCTGCAAAACAAAATCTTGTGGAGACGGTGGAGCTTGACAACCATCCGTTCTTTGTGGCGGTGCAATATCACCCTGAGTTCACAAGCTCGCCCCGTGGCGGACACCCACTCTTTAATGCCTTTATTCATTCGGCAGTTGCATTGCAAAATGGCAAATAAAGCATTACAATAAAATAAATGGGGCGGTTTTCGCCCTGTTTATTCATTGGGAAGACAAAAGGGGATAAGATGATTGAAATTATGGTTACAGACATCGCCAAATATGACATGGTGCAAATTTTACAAAAGGCAGTGCAAGGCGAGCAGGTGATATTAAAGCATGATAATGTGGCGGTTAGTTTAACACCAAATAAGCCACAAGCTGATGAAAGGCAATTGGCATTTGATGAATTTTTTGCCAAAATGAAAGGCAAATTGCCAGCCAATTATGAGTTTAATAGAGATGAATTATATGACCGCCCATAATCGCTATTTTATGGATAGTAATATTTTATTATATTCTATTGGTAATGATGACAAACAGCCCATTGCAGAAAAATTATCACGCAATCCTAATGCCGTGATTAGCACCCAAGTATTAAATGAATTTTGCAATGTGGTTTTTCGTAAAAAACTCATGACAGATGATGAATTATTATCATCAATACGATTTTTTAAAAAGTATTTTATCATTATTGACTTAAATAGCGATTTTGTGGTTGATGCTTTGCACATCAAAAAGCGTTATCAATATTCTTATTGGGACAGTTTGATTATTGCAACTGCTCTATACGTAAACACACCCATTTTATATTCCGAAGATATGCACCACAATCATATCATTGAAAACAAACTTACCATTATCAATCCATTTTATAAGGAAAACCCATGACATTAACCGCCAAAACTACCATTGAATTATCATCACAATCAGGCGATATAAAGATTGCCAATGAGTTGCCATTTGTGTTATTCGGTGGCATGAATGTGTTAGAAAGCCGAGAACTCGCCTTTGAGATTGCTGAGAGCTATATTGAGATTTGCAAAAAGCTAGATATTGGCTATGTATTTAAGGCAAGTTTTGATAAAGCCAATCGGTCAAGCCTACATTCATTTCGGGGGCCTAGCCTAGATACGGGGCTAACGTGGCTAAACGACATCAAAGAAAAATACGGCGTGCCAATCATTACTGATGTGCATGAACCCTACCAAGCCTCCCCTGTGGCAAAGGTGGCGGACATTTTGCAAATTCCTGCATTTTTAAGCCGTCAGACCGACCTTGTGAGTGCCATTGCTCGCACGGGGGCGGTGATTAACATCAAAAAAGCCCAGTTTCTCGCTCCCCACGAGATGAAACATATCATCAATAAATGTTTGGAGGCTGGCAATGACAATGTGATTTTGTGTGAGCGTGGCACTTCCTTTGGTTATAATAATTTAGTGGTGGATATGCTCGGCTTTGACACCATGAAAGCGATGAATGTCCCTGTGTTCTTTGATGTAACGCACGCCTTGCAAACCCCCGGTGGACGAGCGGACAGTGCAGGTGGTCGCCGTCATCAGATTACCACCCTTGCCAAAGCAGGCATGGCGACAGGACTGGCAGGTCTGTTTTTGGAGGCTCACCCAGACCCTGATAAAGCCAAATGCGACGGTCCTTGTGCGTTAAGATTGTCGCAATTAGAACCGTTTTTACGCCAAATCAAAGAATTGGATAATTTGGTTAAGGGTTTTGAAGTGCTTGATACGCATTGATATTTTTTAACAGTAATTAAGGAAATTTTGTTATGAATTTAATCAAAAAGTCTGTTTTGATGAGTGTTTGTGCGTTTTTGGTGGCGTGCAATACAATGCCAACAACATATAAAATACAAGCCCCAACGCCCGAACCTACGCTACAAACTTTTGTGGTGGCGGTTGATGATGATTATCCGCCTTATGATTTTTTTGATGACAAAGGGCAGGCAACAGGTTTTGATGTGGATATTTTAAGAGCGATTGGGGCAAAACAAAATATCCCATTCACTTTTAAACCTGTCAAATGGGATAATATGGTGGAGGGTTTGGAAAATAAAAAATTCCAAGTCGCATTATCGGGTTTTGCTTATAGTGATGAGCGTGCTAAGCAATATCAGGTTTCTAATACCTATGCTTATGGGCAAGATATTATTGTTACTCTAAAAGCCAATGAACAAACCAATATTCCGCAAACGCGTGAAGAATTAAAAGGTAAAAAAGTCATTACCTTAGGCAACAGTCCTTATATTGAAGAATTGGAAAGTGTTTTGGGTAAAGGCAATCCCAATATTATTGGTGTGCCAAACAGTCTTTTGATGTTGCAAGGATTGGTAGATGGGACAGCAGATGTGGCATTAACCGATAAAATTGTCGCACAATATTATGCCCAATCTTTTCCCAATGCCAAATTTAATTTAACAGGCACGGGCGATTATTTTGAGCCTTATCCTTTGGTAATTGTTGCCAATAAAGATGAAGCGGAATTGATGAAAAAAATCAATGCAGGCTTGGTAGAAATTGTTAAAGATGGCACTTATAGCAAAATTTATCAAAATTGGTTTGGCGAAACACCAAAACAATTGCCAGAAGTAAAATAATTTTTTTATAAAGTTTTTAAAAAGGAGATTTAAAATGAAAGTCCCTTTTCATTCAATCGCAATCATATTAACAAGTGCCATATTAACAGCGTGTGCCACCACTTCCAATCCTTATGAGCATTTAAGTCCGCTTGACTATGATGTCAATACTTATCAACCGCCTTGTCAGACAGTTACGCAAACAAGGGGTGGGGCGATTGTGGGGCAATATACCCAGTGTCCGCAAGTGCAGTATTATTGTACTTTAAAAAGTACAGGTCAGCGTATTCAATGTCCAAAATTTAATATGGAAAAGTATAATCAGGCAATGAGTCAATTGGATTATATGCATTGGCAAGAGCTGTGCGACCACGCCTATCGTGCCAATCTTAATTGGCGAGAAGGCATGGTAAAAATCAAATCATCATTGGCGGGTCAAAAAAATCCTTTATGTGATGAATATGGCAATCCTAACCCAAGATAATTTGGTTAAGGGTTTGAAGTGCTTGATACGCATTAAATAAAAGTTACAAAGATAATCTTTGGGGATTAAAATATCGCTCTATGGTGTTTTTTTATTCATTTGGATAATTGTTTTGCCGTTATACCATATTTTAACACCCAAAGATTGTCGTGGATTATTAGATATTTATCGTATAATTAAAGAAAAACCGACTTTAAAAATGGTATCAGCTTTTATAGTTGGAATTATTGTATGTATTTGTTATATTTTAATGATATTTTTATTTTTTAAAAATTATCAAAATGCAATTATTGAAGGGTTTTGAGGATAAGCGTAATATGTAAGGTGCGTATAAATAACGCACCGTTTAAAATCCCAAATCTAAATGGTGCGTATTACGCACCTTACTTCCAAAGCCGATTTTGTGGTAATTTTGCAGTTCTTTGACTGTACACGCAATTAAAGTCTAGGGTTTTTAAAATGAAAAAATTTCTCTTATTTCCTTTAATGGCGATATTGGCAACCAATGCTTATGCCAATAACAAGATTGATACTGTCAAAAATATTGTCGCATTGGCAGAAAATGGCGATATTTTTAATTTAACCAAAACGGCTGAAAGTCTAAATCTTAAAGATGAGATTGATAGGGCAAAACATCAACCTGTGGCGTATGATAATCGCATTGAATATACTTATCCAATCCACACCCATCAAGCAATCCAGTCCATTTCTTATAGCGTGTCGTTTGGTGGGCGTGATTTAAGTGAAGTGCATAAAAATGTGAGTATTGCTTTTAAGTCAAAACATTGCCCAAGTATTGATGACTTACAGATAGCCTTTGGCGAAAAGTTAATGGTAAGCGAATGGGGGAGTCCGCCAAGTTTGCAAATAGGGCAAAATGGTTCTAGGCAGGGTGTGCGTTATGAAAGTTATTATATTAGCACATCAAATCAGCTGATTTTTGTGGAAAATAATGGCTGTGAATTTTCGGTGTTGGGGCGGACGGACGAGTTTAAATAACAGTTTATGCCAGCCAAAATTTGTGTTATAATCTAGCTAAATTTTTACCCAACTATTGAAGGATTTTGTTATGTACGCTGAAAACACCGATAATGCCACCCAAATCAAAGACATCGTGGCTCGTGAGATTCTCGATTCTCGTGGTAACCCAACCATTGAGGCAGACGTGATTTTGGCGAATGGCGTGTGTGGTCGTGCCGCCGCTCCGTCTGGTGCGTCCACAGGTTCTCGTGAGGCGTTGGAGCTAAGAGACGGCGACAAATCTCGCTATTTGGGTAAGGGTGTCAAAAAAGCGGTGGCAAATGTGAACAGCCAAATCCGCTCAGCTTTGCTTGACAAGGACGTAACCGCCCAAAGTGAACTTGATAAGATTTTGATTGACCTAGACGGCACAGAGAATAAAGCCAACCTAGGGGCAAACGCCACGCTTGCGGTGTCGCTTGCCATTGCCAAAGCAGGGGCAATTGCCAAAAATTTGCCACTTCATCAGTACATCGCCAATTTGCGTGGGCAAACCAGCTTAACCATGCCTGTGCCGATGATGAACATTCTAAACGGTGGGGCTCACGCCGATAATACCGTGGACATTCAAGAATTTATGATTGAGCCTGTGGGCTTTACGTCTTTTTCAGAGGGGCTTCGTGCAGGGACAGAGATTTTCCATAGCCTAAAATCCGTGCTAAAAGCCCAAGGGTTAAATACTGCCGTGGGCGATGAAGGTGGTTTTGCCCCGAACCTGCGTTCTAACGAAGAGGCGATTACTGTCATCATGAAAGCCATTGAACAAGCGGGCTACAAGGCAGGGCAAGATATTTTCCTAGCTCTTGACTGTGCGTCTAGCGAATTTTATAAAAACGGTCAATATGTGCTAGAAGGTGAGGGCAAATCTTACGACAGCCAAGGCTTTTCGGATTATCTGGCAGGGCTTGTGCGTCAATATCCGATTATCTCCATTGAAGATGGTCTTGATGAGAGCGACTGGGATGGCTGGGCGTATTTGACTCGTCAGCTTGGTGATAAAGTGCAACTGGTGGGCGATGACCTATTTGTAACCAATCCAAAAATCCTGCGTGAAGGCATTGATAAAAACATCGCCAACGCCATTTTGATTAAATTTAACCAAATCGGTACGCTCTCTGAGACGCTAGACGCCATTTATCTTGCCAAAGAAAACGGCTATGCGACCGTCATCAGTCATCGTTCAGGCGAGACCGAAGATAGCACCATCGCTGATTTGGCGGTGGGTACGGCAGCAGGACAAATCAAGACAGGCTCGCTATGTCGCTCCGACCGTGTTGCCAAATACAACCAACTGCTACGCATTGAGCAAATGGTAACAGCAAGCTATCGTGGGCGTGCTGAGTTTATCGGACTGCGTGGCTAATATGGCAACCCAAAAAACTGATGATGCTTTTTCATCAGACCATCAAACACCCAACCAAAAAGTAGGCGTTAGCTTTTCGCCTACTTTTTTGGGTTATCTGCTACTCATTATTTTCGGAGCGGTGGTGCTGGCAGGTCTACAACACCAATACTGGTATGGCGAGTTCGGTCATCATGCGTTTGATGAGTTAAATAATGAACTTGCCAAACAACAAAAAATCAATGCTACTCAGCAAGCGGTCAATGACACGTTACGAGCTGATGTCCGTGATTTAAAATCGGGGCTGGGTGCTATTGAAGAGCATGCCCGCCTTGATTTGGGTTTGATTAAGTCAGGCGAGACATTTGTGGAGTTGTCCGTTGCCCCCATGGTGAGTGATAGGGAGATTCCCTATGGCGTGGATGGGGTGAGTGCGACCGAGCCTGTTGATGGACTCATCGATGATGACATGGGTGAGAATGCCTTTACGGGCGTTAGCGGTGATACGGGCGAGTGATGAAGCAGACAAGTCCCAACCTACCCATTCACGCACTCATCGTCTCGGCAGGGCGTGGCAGTCGTTTTGGGGCGGATGTGCCAAAGCAGTATTTGACGGTGGCAGGGCGAACGGTGTTAGAGCATGGCGTGGCGTGTTTAAATGTCCCTGCCGTCACTGATTTGACGCTTGTGGTCGCCAAAGATGATACGCTGGTGCCGTCTTTGGATTTTGAGTTTAACCGCCCTATTTATCTGACCGAAGGTGGGGCAGAGCGTTTTTTGTCGGTCAAGGCAGGCGTGGATGACATCGCTCGGCGAGCGGTTGGTGATGTATGGGTGCTTATCCATGATGGTGCCAGACCATGCTTGCCTGCCGATGATTTGACCCGCCTGATTGGTGCGGTGCGTGAACTAGAACGGCTTGAACAGACGGATGGTAAGTATAACCCAGTAGGAGCGACACTTGCCACGCCTGTGGTTGATACCTTAAAACTTGCTCATGATACCAACAGCTCTGCCTTGATAGGTTGCCAATATATCAATGGTCAGATACATCGCACCATAGACCGTCATCAGCTTTGGCAAGCCCAAACCCCCCAAGTATTTAGACTGCACGCCTTGCAAGCCATGCTTGATAAGGTCATCGCTGATGGGCTGATGATTACCGATGAAGCCAGTGGGTTTGAGCAGTTCGGTCAGTCGGTGGCTTTGGTGCAAGGTTCACGCATGAACATGAAGCTGACTTATCCTGATGATTTGGCGATGATTGAGCTGATGTTGCGACATGGCATGGGTCAAGCCTAAGATGTGGGTGTGATGTTGATTTGGCTTGTGTTTATTGGCGTGGCGTTGATGGTGCTTGCCACGCTGGATGTCTTGCCCAGCCATGACATGACAGCCGTGAGCAGTCAGCTGTTTGGCATGGATGCGACTCATGGGGTGGGTTTTATGATGATGAGCATGCTCTTATTGGGGTGTGCTTTTTTATGTTTTAAATTTAATCAGTTTCATCCCAAATCCGCTTTTGCCCGAGTGGGGCAGGTTGCCGTGCAGGTGCTACTGGTCGGCTTTGTGGTGCTATTATTCATACTTCGCACCATCAGTACCGAACAGGCGTTTACAAATACTGCTCATGCCATCCCTGAGCATGGCTATACCATCACCGCCAAAGTGACGGTGCATGAGATTAGCGACAGCGTGTATGACACAGGGAGCTATTATCGCCAAAAAGCAGTGCTGTCTGATTTGACATTTGGCGGTGACCGCTTGTTGGATGGCTTTAATGATGTTGGTAAGAATAATAAAGATAGCAAAGATGAGGGCGAGCACACAAGGACAGAGACCCATAACCCATTTGCTGTTACCGCAGACACACCCGAATCCCATCCGCCCCTGCCCAGTCAGATGACGGTACTACTCCAAGTGGCAGATGTCAAGGATAATAAGGACGGCTCGAACCGCCATCAGCTCGCCAAGCTACACCCTGCCACGACCGCTTACATGACGCTACGTATCACACCCATCACTGCCGACCCTAGTGCGTCAGGCTTTGACAGTCAGCGGTGGCTTCGTACACGCCACATCCATGCCAATGCCCGAGTATTGGCGGTGCATGATGAGCCGATACCCCTGCTACAGGTCGGCTTGGTGGGGCATTTAGAGCGATTTCGCCATGCGTTACGCACGCATTTTTATAAAGATTGGCATGCTCTTAGTGATGATAAACAGCAAGCCCGAGCGGTCACGCTTGCCCTATTGACGGGCGATAGGGCATTAATCAGTCGTGCGACCAAAGACCTATACCAGTTTGGCGGTATCAGTCATCTGCTTGCCATCTCGGGCATGCATGTGGTGCTATTGGCGACGATGTTGAGCTTTGGGGTGTGTTATCTGACCGATAGATTTTTGCCATATTATCAGCGACTGCCCCGCCATTGCCTGCGACTGTTTGTCATGGTGGGGGCGAGCATGATTTATGCGTTGTTTACAGGCTTTGATGTGCCTGCGGTGCGGACGGTTTACATGCTGTTGGCGGTGGCGGTGGCAGGCTATTTGGCATTGCCTTTGTCGTCGTTGGCGGTGCTGATGTGGGTAGGGCTGGGCATGATATGGCTTGACCCTGTCATGGTGTGGCAAGCGGGGTTTTGGCTGTCCTTTGTGGCGGTGGCACTGCTCATGAGTTATGGCGAGCGAGAGTTTGATGTGCCGGTCATATCCATAAAAGACCGTCTGGTCGGTTTATTAAAATTACAAAGCTATCTCTTTATTGCCATGCTTCCTGTGTCGCTGTTGTTTTTGGCAAAGTCTCGCTGTGGGGGTTGTTTGTCAATCTGTTTGCGGTGGGACTGTTTGGGGCGGTCATCGTGCCGATAAATTTGGTGGCAGGGGTGATTTTTGTGGTGTTGCCGAGCCTTGCTGATGTGCTTTGGGGTGTCTCATCGCTGATATTGGCATGGCTTCATCAGCTCCTGACGTGGTTACAGAGCCTAAGTGATGTGTGGCTGTATCAGACCACGAGCGTGATAGGCATGGCACTGTTTGCCCTTGGGGTGGCGGTGTGGGTTGCCCCTGTGATAGAGCGGAAGTTTGCATTGGTGCCACTCATGGCGGTGGCGATGATGGTGTTATTTGTAGATAGACAAACGCCATTTAGCGTGATGGTGTTAGACGGTGATGATAAGGTTAGCCAAGTACTCATCCGTCAGCAAGGGGCGGATAATGGCGATGATGCGGTGTGGCTCGTGTTGTCGGATTTGCAAGATGATAAGGCGGTAGGACATGATAAAGTGGCGAGTGTTCTGCACGACAAACTGCGTCAGCACGGTGTCCACCATCTGACAGGGGTCATCGTGCAGACCCCAAGCCATCGCATGAGTGATGTGGTGGCAACGCTGGCACAGGATGTGCTTATCCATCGCTATTGGCAGGCGGGGCAACCTACAAACACCGTGCAGGGCTTGCCTATGCAGGCGTGTGGGGCAGGGCGGTCATGGTCGGGGCAGGGGCTTGCCGTATCGGCAATGACAGGCTGGCAGATGATAGATGATGAGCGGGTGTGGAGCTGTACCATCATCGTTGAGAGCGAGCTGATGCCTGCCATCATGGGTGGTATCCATCATGATTATGGCGATGATGATGGTCGTGATGACCAAAAAAGCAAGCAGACAGGGTCACGACTCATCATTAACGGAGCGACCCATGAGTATGCATGGCACATGTATGAGAGTATGTGCCATGATGAACAGGTGCATGCCGATGTGTGGTTTGGACACAGTCGCCATGCTGTAAGTGGGACGGTGTTGGCACAAACTTTGCCATCACGGTTTGTTTTTACTGACAAAGATACAGCGGACAACCGTGAGCGAGCCGAGCTGATGATGATAGAGCTTGGTGGTCAGTAGACACGCCCTTAACAAATTGATAAAATTTAAGGCGAGCATTTGGCGGTATTTGTGTTAAAATAACCCTTTTAAAATTTAAAATCATCTAAAACCGACCACACGGTTTTAATTTGGATTTTTAAAAGGGCGTGCCTGCCTTTTGTATTTGCAATGAAAAATGAGAAAAATCGCACGTTTTTCAAGGAAAAAACGCAGGTTGATAGTCGCTCTATCAAGCAAGTTTTTGACTTCGAGCCACAAGATTTAGCCATTTTTCATGCAAAAACAATTAGTTTTTTCTAAAATATTTCTATATTGTAAATAGTGTCATAAAGGTTCAACACGTCCAAGTTAAGTCAGGAAAATACATCATGGCATGGCCACCAAACCCCAATAAAGACAACTCAAACGAACGCCCAAACCCAGCGCCACAAACACCGCCCAACCAATACAGCGGTCAAGAGTGGCGACTGCTAGAGAAAACACTCATGGCAAGTCTTGATGAGCAAAGAAAAGCCCGCCGTTGGGGGATATTTTTTAAATTGCTCACGTTCGGCTATATCGTTTTTATCATCGCCGTCATGGGGCGTGGGTGTAGCACTGCCAGTAGCACCATGCCACTAGAAGCGAACTCGCCCCATTTGGCGGTGGTGGAAGTCAATGGCGTGATTGCCAGTGACAGCGACGCCAATGCTTATGACATCAGCTCAGCATTGACCGAAGCCTTTGAAAATCCTAATGCCAAAGCCGTTGCCCTTGCCATCAACTCCCCTGGGGGTTCGCCCGTGCAGTCGGACGAGATTTGGCAGACCGCCATGGAACTACGTAAAGACAACCCCGACAAAAAACTCTATGCTGTTATTGGCGACATTGGAGCAAGTGGGGCGTATTATATCGCCAGCTCTGCCGATGAGATTTGGGTGAATCCATCAAGTCTGGTCGGCTCTATCGGGGTCATCATGTCAAGCTATAACACCGAAGAGCTGATGAAAAAAATCGGTGTCCAAGACCGCACCATGACATCGGGGCAGTACAAAGACATCCTATCCATGTCTCGCCCCATGACCGAAGACGAGCGGGTACACGTCCAACAACTGCTTGACACCACACACCAAAACTTTATCGACGCGGTCAAAGAAGGGCGTGGCGATAAGCTCAAAAATGCCGAACAAAACAACGTGTTTAGCGGTCTGTTTTGGACGGGTAAAGAGTCGCTTGAACTGGGACTTGCTGACAAAGCAGGTGGTATTAGCAAGCTAGAAAAAGAGCTGGGCGTTGAGCATTCGGTGAATTACACTTATGTAGACCCTATGCGTAAGGTCTTTGACCGTCTTGGCGTGCAAATCGGTAAAGGTCTAGGACAGGGCGTGCAAATGAGCATTGCAGAAAACAGCCAAAGCAAATTGCAGTAATAAAGGCTAAAACTAAAAAAGGGCGTGATTGCCCTTTTTTATTGCCCTAAATTTAATCTTGCCAATCATACTCAAACGTCTGGTTTGCCATGCGGTCTAAATGGTCGCTAATGACAAAGCGTAGGCGAGTTTCATCATAAGGGCGTTCGGGGCTGTCGGTAGTTTCGTTACGAGTGTACTCAATGTACAGCTCATCATCGTGGGGTGTAAACACAACGTCCGCCCCTGCCATTTTGACCAAATAACCCGTGTCGGTCTCGGTAACTTCTACTTTATGGCGAAAGTGGTTGGTTAGGCGTTTGGCAAGTCTTGCCCCTTCGGTGGTGCGAACACGAACGTATGGCATATCATCTCCTGTGGTGATTTGGAAAAATAGAGATTATTAAATAAGACCTATTTTCATCAAATCAAGCCTTTTTATCAAATTTAACAAAATAAAATAACAATTTCAATTAAGCGGTGCAAATTGCCATAAAGTTTTGTACAATACGTCATCTTGGGTATCTTTGGGTCGGATAAAACCGTCATGATTTTAAAAGCATTTTTGATTATTTTTGGGTGTGTGTTTTTGGGCGAGATTTTTATCGCCCTGACAGGATTGCCCCTGCCCCCGAGCGTGATTGGGCTGATTATCCTATTTGGGGCGTTGCAGACAGGCGTGGTTAAGTTAGAGACGGTGCAGAGCCTTGCCAAGACCTTACTGGACTACTTGGTGCTAATGGTCGTGCCTGCCTGTATCTCCATCATGCAGTATCTGGACATCATTCGGGCGGATTTGGGGGTGCTTATCGGGGCGACTGCCATCAGTACATTGATGGTACTGATTGTGACGGGTAAATCCTATGAGTGGCTACGGCACGCCCAAAAAGCCAGACATCAAGGACGAACAAATCAAGGGGGTAGCTCATGAATACCGAGCTGTCAGAGCTATTAAACAGCCCCTTTTTTCTGCTATTTATGCTCATCGCTGTCTTTCACGGCTGTATGCACATCAAAGCCCGTTTCAAAAATCAGCTCATCAACCCCACACTCATCACAACCATCGTGGTTATCATCTTACTAAAAGCGCTAAATATAGAGTGGGTGAGCTTTGAGCAGGCGAGTCACCAACTGACCTTTTGGTTGCAGCCTGCGGTTGTGGCACTTGCCATTCCGCTTTATGTTCAGTGGCAAAAAATCCGCTCGCAGTGGTTTCCTATTATCATCTCACAACTGCTAGGCTCGCTCACGGGTATTATCTCAGGGGTGTGGCTTGTGCGTCTGATGGGGGGCAGTGAGCAAAGTGCCATCGCCATCGCCCCCAAATCTGTCACCATGCCGATTGCCATCGAGGTCACCGATAAATTGGATGGGGTGATGGGTATTACCGCCAGTACCGTACTCATCGCAGGTGTGGTGGGGCAGATGATGGGCATAGGCGTGCTGTTATTTGTCAAATCCACTCATCCTATGGCGTGGGGGTTATCCATGGGGACAGCGTCGCACGCCCTTGGTACGGTGCGTGTCATGCAGATGGGGTCAAGGTTTGTGGCGTATGCGACAGTGGGGCTGATTTTAAATGGTATTTTAACGGCATTTTTAGCCCCTGTGATTGTGCCGTGGTTGCTTTAATAAAAAATCCCCAATCAAGGGGATTTTTATGACATGATGACATGATGTTAATTGGCAGGTAGTTTTTGCAGTGCCGAGATACGCTCATCCAATGTCGGGTGTGTGCGGAACAGATTGGCAATGCTAAATCCTTGGGATTGACCGCTAGAAATGGCAAAGGCTTTCATGCTCTCTGGCATTTGATCGGGGCGAGCTTCGGCGGGACGTAGGGCGTTTAGGGCACTAATCATCTTGTCACGGCTGGCAAGTTTTGCCCCCATCTCGTCGGCACGGTATTCACGCAAGCGAGAGAACCACATGACGATGGCACTTGCCAAAAAGCCAAGCAAGATGTCCATAACCATACTGGTTACAAAGTAGCCGATACCAGGGGAGTCGCTTTCGTTTTTAAAGACCACTTGGTCAACAAATGAGCCGATGATACGGGCAAAGAACATGACAAAGGCGTTCACCACACCTTGAATTAAGGCAAGCGTTACCATGTCGCCATTGGCAACGTGTCCGATTTCGTGAGCCAATACCGCTTCGACTTCATCGGCGGTCATGGTGTGTAGCAGTCCTGATGAAACAGCGACTAGGGCAGAGTTTTTGTTCCACCCTGTGGCAAAGGCGTTGGGTTGGGCATTGTCAAAAATACCCACTTCGGGCATGCCAATACCGACAGCTTTGGCTTGTTTGGCGACGGTATCCACAAGCCACTGCTCGGTGGCGTTACTGGGACGTTCAATGATGACCGTACCTGTGGATTTTTTTGCCATCCATTTTGACAAAAATAAAGAAATCATTGAGCCAATCATGCCATAGCACAGGCATAATACGGCAAGCGAACCATATTGAAGTCCGCCCGGTCCATGCACACCGCCCAATCCAAAGACTCTACTTAGGATAAAAAAGGCGATACCTGCCACGACCATGACGGCGACGTTGGTGAGTAAAAATAAACCAATGCGTAACACGGTAAATTTTCCTTAAAATAAAAGTTGCAAAATAAAAATGCCCCCATTGGCATTACTGCTATTATGGGGCATGACGTTAAAAATTTAAATGGTAGTTGTGTAACTGATTGATTATTTTTACAAAAATTAGATATTTTTTTAAAATCAACCAGTTACAAGCACATTATTTATGGATGTAAATACGTCCTGAGCCACTACCAACACTGGGGTTTTGGGGAGTGGCGTAGTTATTATTTGGGGTGGTGTAAGTAATGCTGACATTTTGAACGCCTGACGAGCTGGGTACTTGCAAGGTGGTCGGGGCGGGCGTGGTAAAGTTTTGGTTCATTGCCAAGTGCGTGCCACCCCCGATAATACCCGTATCATGGCGATAGAGACTGGCATAACGGCTGTTTACCGAGCGGACGTAATTTTGGGTTTCCCGAAATGGAGGAATGCCACCATGTTTGCGGACATTGCCCAATCCTGCATTGTAGGCGGCGACGACGTGGTCACGGTTGCGAAATTGGCGTTGTAGCCATGCAAGATATTTTACCCCGCCTTCAATGTTTTGGACGGGGTCCCAAGCGTTACTTACGCCCATGTCTCGGGCAGTACCGGGCATGAGCTGCATAAGTCCCATTGCCCCCACAGGTGAGCGAGCATTTGGGTTGAAGGCAGATTCGGTGTGAATGATGGCTTTGACAAGGGCAGGGTCTACGCCATGACGAGCAGCGGCGGCACGGATTAAATGGTCGTAGGCGTTACGGTTGGCACTGCGACTGGGTGTGGCGGCGGTCGTTGGGTTGTAGGTGCTAGGGATGTTGCCGTTAGAGTGTAATTTGGTGTCAGGGTAATAGGTAACACTGATTTGGGTGAATTTTTTGGTGCCACTGGCGTTTTGTTGGACATTGGTCAAAAATTTTTGTCCGTTATCGCCATCTTCATAGACATAGATGGTATTGGCTGTGGCATGTGTGACAACAGCAGAGAATAGGGCGACGGGCAGTAGGCGACTTAAAAGAATGTTGGTCATGGTCTTTTGGTTGTTAAAATGGTAAATACCTTAATTATAACACAAAAATTTATTTTTAAAAAATAAAACCAAGATTTTTTATCTTGGTTTTATCTCTGTTTTCATGCCAACTTGTCTGTTTGATGATTAACCAAAGACTTTTAGGCGTTCTGCCACAGGGGCAAACGTTTTCTCGCCAGCAGGGGCGACAATACCGCCAAAGACCATTTGGGCGACCAGTTGCCAGTTGCTAGGCACGCCCCATTCGCTTGCCACGAAGTCATTAATGAGTGGGTTGTAGTGCTGTAAGTTGGCACCGACATTGGCGGAAGCTAGGGTTGTCCAGATGGCATACTGCACCATGGCATTGGCGTGACCTGCCCAGATGGGGAAGTTGTCGGCATAAGCAGGGAATTGTTTTTGCAAGCCTTTGACCACGTCAGTATCTTCAAAAAACAGCACCGTGCCTGCCCCTGCTTTAAATGCGTTTAATTTGTCTTGGGTGGGGGCAAAATTCTCGGCAGGTACGATAGCATGCAAAATTTCGGTGGTGGCGTCCCACAGTTTTTCGTGTTCAGCCCCGTGTAGCACCACAAGGCGAGTGGACTGTGAGTTAAAGGATGATGGTGTATGTAGTAGGGCGTGTTCGACGATTTGGTCGATTTGTACGCTGGTTAGGGGGCTATTCTTGTCTAGGGCATAGATAGAACGGCGAAGTTCAGCGGTGGCTTGTAGGGTTTGAACAGACATGGGCATTCCTTATGTTAAGAATGAGTAGAATGGGATTTATTATAAATTAAAATAATAAGAAAACAATAGCCATTTTGTTAAAGGTTTGTTTCTTATTAAGAAAAGGTTTATAATGGCAAAATGGTTTTGTTAAGCATACACAATAAACTTTAAAATTACTACAAACACAATGATGTTTGGATGTAGGGGCGTGCTGAGCACGCCTTGCATGGTAATGTCATCAAAGGGTGTACTCAACACACACCCCGCAAAACCTATGGCAAAATATCAAGCAATCAATAACAAAGAACCTCCAACATGGACACACTTACCAGCATCAAAGTCTTTCATCAAGTGGTTTTGACAGGCAGTTTTACCAAATCTGCCGACAGCTTAGATATGTCGGTGGCGATGACCAGTAAGCACGTCGCTCACTTAGAACGCACGCTTGGCACCAAGCTGTTACACAGAAACAGTCGCAATATTCATCTGACCGATGCAGGCGAGCAGTATTATCGTGAGTCGCTGTATGCCTTGGAACTGTTAGACAGTGCCAAAGAGACTGCCCAAGGGGCAACCGCTGGCGTGCGTGGCATGTTAAAAATCACCATGCCCAGATGGTTTGCCAATCCTAAGATGGCAGGCTATTTGAGTGAATTTCAGGCACGTTATCCTGACGTGATTTTGAATGTCTCGCTGTCCAACCAGTTCGTGGATTTGGTGGCGGATGGTTTTGATTTGGCACTGCGAATCACCCACGACCCCAAGCCATCTTTGATAGCTCGCCCTTTGACACGCATGGATTTTTATCTGGTGGCAAGCCCTGATTATCTGTCACGCCATGGCACGCCGACCACGCCCGATGAACTAAACGACCCTGCTTGTCATCGGGTGATATTGCCAACGTATGTCAAAATGGACAGTGTGTCCATTTATCATCACGCCACGCAATCGGAATTTGTACTAAACCCCAAGCCGTCCATGTACAGTAATGACACACCCATGATTAGTGAGCTGGTACGGGCAGGGGCAGGGATTGGCTATGCCCCAAGCTGGCTTGTTGAGCATGATTTGGCAGATGGGCGACTGGTGCGACTGCTTGCTGATTATGAGCTGTTGTCGGTCACGCTCTATGCGGTGTATGTGGATAGGGCGTTTTTGAGTGCCAGAGTACGGGCGTTTATTGATTTTATGGTGGAAAAGTTGGATGGTTAGGATTGAGCCATTTTTGATGTAAAAATAGAGTGAAATTTTTAAAATTTGTTTTCTTTTTATAAAAATGTTATCAATGGTAGGCACGCCCTAATTATATCCTGTCAGCCATCTGTAACATTTGGGCGGTTCTCCATGTTTTTTTCACTTGCCAAACGCCTGATTTTAACGTTATGATATGACACTTTTAATATTTTAACAATGATTATCATGCTAAATCATAAAAAAATCCCCAACCGCTCGCCAAAATCAGAGCAGGGGCTGATGCTTGTTGGGTTTTTGCTGTTGGCTATCATCATCGCAGGGCTGGTGTTTTTGGCGATGTATGCCTATAAGTTAAACAGCGAGATTGTCAGTAAATTTGAAAATCGCCGTTGGGACATTCCTGCCACGGTCTACTCTCGTCCGCTAGATTTGGAGCAGGGCGTGGCGGTCTCTGATGCCAATTTTAAGGCGTGGCTTGACATGCTAGGATATAGCCAAGGCGATGTCAATCAGACGGGGCGTTATGAGAAATCGGGCAATACCTACACGGTGCATATACGGGGGTTTGATTATGGCGATGGCGAGATAGACCCAGCACAGGTGCTAAAAATCACCTTTAACGCTGGCAAAGTCGCCAAAATCCAAAGCACCAATCCTAATACAGATGGGGTGGTGCGTTTAGAGCCGATTAACATTGGCGGTATCTATCCTGAGAATAACGAAGACCGCATTTTGCTGACCAAAGATACCATGCCGAGGCAGTTGGTGGATGCACTCATTGCGACCGAAGACCGTGGTTTTTATGAACATTATGGCATCTCACTGCGTGGCACGAGCCGAGCGTTGCTCTCCAACATCACAGGGGGCGAACGTCAAGGCGGTTCAACCATTACCCAACAGCTCATCAAAAACTTCTACCTAAACTCCGAACGCACCCTAAAACGCAAGGCAAATGAAGCCTTGATGGCTCTGCTGTTAGAGCGTCATTATAGCAAAGATGCGATTTTGCTGGCGTATTTAAATGAGATTAATCTGGGACAAAATGGCAATCGTTCGGTCAATGGCTTTGGCATTGCATCGCATTTTTATTTTGACAAGCCCATATCAGAGCTAAGTCTTGACCAATATGCCTTGCTTGTCGGGGTTGCCAAGGGGTCAAGCTATTATAATCCCAGAAAGCACCCCGAGCGGGCAACCGAACGCCGTAATACCGTGCTACATAACATGCTAATCATGGGTAAAATCAGCCAAGATGAGTATAATGAAGCAACCGAGCGACCACTGGGCGTGGTCAAAACCCCTGCCATCGCCAAGCCCAAATTCCCTGTTTTTTTTGATGCGGTCAGCCGTGAGCTAAGACAGTATTATAAAGACAGCGATTTGCGTGGGGCGGGGCTAAAAATCATCTCAACGCTAGACCCGATTGCCCAAATGTCGGCAGATAAAGCCATTAGTGAACATTTAAATAAAAAAGTTAATAAAAACAAGAAGCTACAAGGGGCATTGGTCAGTGCTGACCCTGCCACGGGCGAGCTCGTTGCCATCGTGGGCAGTGCCAGCGACTTTACGGGGTTTAACCGTGCCATTGATTCAAAACGACAGGTCGGCTCATTGTTAAAGCCTGTCATCTACATGACCGCCATCCAGTCGGGTAAATACCACTGGGCAACCCCTGTCAAAGATGAACCCATCGCCTATCCTGCTGGTGGCAAATCATGGACACCCAAAAACTATTCTGGCAGAAGCTATGGCGATGTCCCTATGCTCACCGCCCTTGCCAATTCTTATAACCAGTCAGCGGTCAATGTTGGCATGGATTTTGGGGTAGATGTGTTCGCCAAACAGCTACGTCAGTTGGGAGTGGTGAGTGAAGTCCCTCACTACCCATCGGTCATGCTTGGGGCGATTGATTTGTCGCCCATGGACATGCTCGGGGTCTATCAAGTCTTTGCCAGTGGCGGTTATCACACCCCCATTCATAGCATTCGTCGGGTCATCAGCGAGACGGGCAAAGTGATTCAGCGAACAGACGATAACATCAAATCGACGGCACGCATACCGCCTGAGGTCATGACGGTAACAAACTTCGGTCTACAACAAGTGGTCAAAGACGGCACCGCCAAAGGCATGGGTAACATTGGCAATACTTATAAACTCGCTGGCAAAACAGGCACGACCAATGATGCTCGTGATGCGTGGTTTGCAGGGTTTAGTGGTAACTACGTCTCGGTGGTGTGGGTTGGACGTGATGACAATAAGCCTATTGGGCTGACAGGGGGGTTGGGAGCGTTGCCAATTTGGGCGGATTATATGAGACGGCTTAACCTAGCCCCTGTGCGTCTTAATGAGAGTGATAAAGTGGCGTGGCTGTGGCTCGATGGCGAGACAGGACTGCTCTCCGATGAAGCCTGCGAGCATGCCATGTATGTGCCAGTATTGGCAGAACATGCCCCCAAACAAAGCACGTCTTGTCTGAGTGAAGAGTATTATCATGATGAACCAAGCGAGACAGCTGATGAAGTCATTGACGATGGCGAAGTGGTCTATGGCGAGGTGGCTGATGATGTCGTGGAAGAAGAGGTGGTCTATGGCGAAGTAGAAGAGAGCTTTTGATGTATAGCCATTAAAAACCATTTGCAAAATCAAATCAATACTGCTATCATTGATTTATGACAAAATAGTGACAAAACCGTAACAAAGCCATGACAAAACTGTAAAATAGGATTGTCGTGGTTTTTGTTCATGCCACATACCAATCATGAAGTGTCCATCATGAAACGCAAAAACTGCCTACACCATCTCATGCTTGTCGTCTTTGCCGTGGGGCTTGGCTTGTCCTTTTGGTACAGCTCAGCTTGGCTACATCTGTGCTATGGGCTTGCGTTGTTTTTGTTTGGTATGCAGTGCATAGAGGAGGGCTTACACAGCACGGCAGGCGGGACACTTGAAAAACTCATGACCAAAAGCACCGCCACACCTGCCAAGGGCTTTTTGTTTGGGGTGGGTTCGACCTTTATTTTGCAGTCCAGTACGCTTGTATCGCTTTTGACCATCGCCTTTTTGGGGACGGGCATGATTACGCTTGCTGGCGGTATTGCCATCATTTTTGGTACCAACCTTGGGGCAACCACAGGCATTTGGCTACTTGCCTTGGCAGGGCAAAGCGTGAGCTTATCGCCTGTTGCCATTCCTATGCTTGTCTTTGGGATTTTGCTTGGGTTTTTCGGCGGTCAGCCCAAGGCGGTAGGGCGGATATTGGTGGGGGTGGCACTTATTTTTATGGGCATTGATGCCATTAAATCAGGCTTTGGGGCGTTTGGCGGACAGCTTGATTTTGCGTCTTTGAATTTTAGCCCGACCTTAGAAGTGCTGACCTTTGCAGGGATTGGATTTTTATTGACTTGCGTGTTGCAGTCGTCCCATGCTACGCTGATTTTGACCTTGACCGCCCTTGCCAGTATGCAAATCACCATTCCCCAAGCCTTTGCTATTGCGGTCGGTTCAAACTTAGGCTCATCCGCCACGACCGCCATTATGGGCATGATAAGTAGCGAGCGAGCAGGGCAACGCCTTGCGTTGGCACACCTGATTTTTAATGGGGTAACAGCCATTTTGACTTTTGTGCTGTGGATGCCGATGACCACGATAGTGGATGCCATTGCCGAGCTTGCCAATTTTCCGCCTTTGATACAGCTTGCTCTATTTCATACGCTTTTTAATGTGTTTGGTATTGCGGTGTTTTGGCGGTGGCAGGGCAATCTTGCCAATGTTTTAACCAAAATCCTGCCCGACAAAACCAACACCAAACTTCTGCCCGACGGCTCACAGGCGGTCATGCCACGCCATCTTGACCCCAATGCTTTGATGTCGGCAGACATTGCCCTGCGAGCGGTGTCCCAAGAGATTCGCCATTTGGCAAGCCTTAGCATGGAAGTGATGTCGCACGCTGTCTTTGTGCCAAGCGATGACATTTATAAAAAAGACGAGTCGCCAACCGCTCCCACACCGCCTTTTGAGCCAAATGTACAGACTTTGTATGAATGGCAGATTAAGCCTTTGTATGGTGAGATTTTGGACTTTGTCAGCAAAATGGACGTGGATGAGACCGACACTCGCCAAGATGAGCTGACCGCCATTCATCTGGTGGCGTTTACCTTGCTGGGCATGGTAAAAGATGCCAAGCATTTGCAAAAGAACATGGCAAAGTTTTTGGCGATGGATGTAAAGAATGACAAAAAAGATGGCGGCATCAATGATATTGGCAAAGAATACCGCTATCTTAGAGAGCATTTGTTTGTCTCGCTACAAGCCCTTGCCAAAGCCGAAGAAATGAAGCTAGGTTCACAAAAGTGGGTCATGCACATAGATACGCTCATTCGCCATGCTGATGGGCTTGATGACATGCGGGGGCAGGTATTTACCCGCCTTAGAGATGGCGTGCTTGATGGCGAACAAGCATCGTCTTTGATGAATGATATTAGCTATGTCAAACGCATTGAGGAGGGCGTGCTTGAACTTCTGATGGGGGCAGGCGAGATGTTTTGCCATCAGGCACGCTAATGCTGTTAAAAAGCAAAACAATCATAACATTTTGATACATTTTCCCAAAACTTATGAAATGTGTTAAAATTGTCATATAATTGTCATATTTGACTTTTATAATGCAACAATTTTTGGATAAACTTATGTTATCCGTGATGATTAATACGAATTTGTAGTGGCGTTGCCCATTTAAGGAGTTAAAATGGGTGGGGCTTTTTTATTGTGATATTCTTTTAATTTAACCAACCCTTGGCGGATTTTATGGTAAATTCAGCGAAGCAGTCTACGCCCATGGCGGCGAATGTCTTTTTTGCCTTGTTGATGTTAGGTATCAGCGTTTATTTTGTGATATGGGGGCTTGACTACACCAATCATCAGCAAGTCGTGCTGTTCTTAGTAGCGTCATTTTTTGGGATTTTTATGGCGTTTAACATCGGTGGTAATGATGTCGCCAACTCCTTTGGTACGTCAGTCGGAGCGGGGACGCTCAGTGTCACCCAAGCTCTGGCAGTGGCGGCAATTTTTGAAGTCTCTGGGGCGGTGCTTGCTGGAGCTGCCGTTACCGATACAATCCGTAGTGGTATTGTGGATATCTCGGATTTGGGGGTGTCGCCTAACCAGTTTATTTATCTTATGCTCTCGGCACTTATCGCAGCAGCGTTTTGGCTACTGTTTGCCACAAAAAGGGGGTTGCCTGTATCAACCACGCACGCCATCATCGGTGGTATTGTGGGGTCAAGCATTGTGCTTGGCGTAAATTTGGGTGGGTCTGAGCTTGCCTTATCTACTGTCAAATGGTCAAAAATTGGCGAGATTGCCATCTCGTGGGTGCTGTCGCCTGTCCTTGGTGGGGCGTTGTCTTATGTGATTTATGGGCTTATCAAAAAGAACATTTTGGCATACAACGACCAAATGGAAGTTAAAGTCAAAGAATTAAAAGCTGAGAAAAAAGCCCTAAAAGCACGCCAAAAAGAGCATTTTGAAAAATTAAGCGAAAGCGAAAAACTGCCTTACACAACAGCCCTTTTGCGAGACCAAGAAGTTTATAAAGAAATTGACAATGCCGATGAGCTTGAAACGGGCTATTACAAAGAATTATACGCCCTAGAAAACAAGCGTGAAAATCTTGACACCTTAAAAGCATTAAAAACATGGGTGCCACTCATCGCTGCTTTGGGTGCGGTGGTGATGACAGCGATGGTGGTGTTTAAGGGGCTAAAAAACACAGGGCTAAACCTATCCACCTTGCATTCTGCCCTTGTCATGGGTATGATTGGGGCGATGGTGTGGCTTACTGCCTTTATCTATACCAAGACCATTCGTGGTAAGCACAAAGAGGACTTGGGCAAGGCGACCTTTATCATGTTTAGCTGGATGCAGGTATTTACCGCTTGTGCGTTTGCGTTTAGCCACGGCTCAAACGACATCGCCAACGCTGTCGGGCCTTTTGTGGCGATTATGGAAGTGATAAAAGAGAACGCCATTGCCGCCAAAGCCACCGTACCTGCTCCTGTGATGGTAACCTTTGGTGTGTCGCTTATCGTGGGGCTTTGGTTTATTGGTAAAGAAGTTATCCAAACTGTTGGCACAAATTTGACCGAAATGCACCCAGCATCGGGCTTTTCTGCCGAGCTTGCGGCGGCGGCTGTTGTTATGGGAGCGTCAAGCCTTGGCATTCCTGTGTCTAGTACGCATATTCTTGTCGGAGCGGTGCTGGGTATTGGACTTGTGAACAAAAGCACCAACTGGAAACTCATGAAACCCATCGGGCTTGCGTGGGTCATCACACTTCCTGCAGCGGCGGCGATTAGTGCCATGGCGTTTTTGGCATTGTCGGCGATATTTGGTTGATGATTAGAATTCTTGAGAAATTCAAAAATTTTAGCTTGCAAACCTTGATTTTATTGGATTTGGAATTTTGACAAGCTCAATAAAATTGTAATTTCGCAAGAGGTCAAAAACATAAAGAAGGGCGTGTTTATCGCTCTTTTTTGTGGGTAAAATTCAAAACCCATGACTATTGTCTTAGATGATTGTAAATACGGTCTAAAACTTTAAAAGTTGGTTCTAGTTAAAAAATTATGCTACAAAGAAAACTGTTCGTGATGAGCTATATCCACCCACGACGGTTTTCCGACTCGCAGACAAGCTTAGGGTGAACGGAAAAATTAGTTCAGCATACTTTTTAGGCCACTACCAAAACGTTAAGTTTTTATCTTATTTCATAAAACTATTACACCCAACCAACTTGATATTTACCACGGGTTTGTAGGGGTGTGCTGAGCACACCCTTTGATGATATTACTATACAAGGCGTGCTCAGCACGCCCCCATATCCACATATCATTGTATTTGTAGTAATTTTAAAGTTTCTTGGGTGTATCAGTGTTCAACATGCCCTACAAAACCAACAATTCCAACATGACTAACAGCCATGGTTGGAGATAATCTTTGATAAAGTGGGGGTTGTTAGGTTTGAATTTACCAACAAAAAAGGCGTACCTAACGATACGCCTTTTTATTTATAGGGTTTATTTCATAAATGGCAACATCAAGAAACCTTGTAGCACCACAAGATTCATCAAATCCACAAAGAACGCCCCCACCATTGGGATAATCAAAAACGCCTTGTGGGATGCACCATAACGGTCAGTAACCGCTTGCATGTTTGCCACGGCGGTCGGGGTTGCACCCATACCAAAACCACAATGACCTGCCGCCAGTACTGCCGAATCGTAGTTTTTGCCCATGACTCTAAACGTCACAAAGTAGGCAAACAAAATCATCACAATGGTCTGTACAACTAGGATGATAACCAAAGGACCTGCTAAGTCGGCAAGTTCCCACAGTTTTAATGACATGAGTGCCATTGCCAAAAATAGGCTCAAAGACGCATTGCCAAACACATCAATGGCACGGTCAAACATATCAAAATTAAAAAGACTGGTCAAAACGTTACGCAAAATCACGCCTGTAGCCAACGCCCACACAAAGGTCGGAACTTTAAGCTGAGCTAACCACTCGATGTCTTTGGCAACACCGCTCATATAGTCGGCAGCCACCAAACACACAGCAAACAAAGCCAAAGTTTCTACTGCAGACACGGCAGTAATCAAGCGAACGCTGTCGGCTTTTTCAAACACGGTGTTGTTGGCGTCATTGCTACCGTCTGTTTTGTCAAGGTTTGCGTTGTTTGGTGCGGTATTGACGGCTTGCATGCCCATGTTTTTGATAAGGCGTTTTGCCACAGGACCACCGATAAGACCGCCTGCCACCAAGCCATAAGTTGCTGCCGCAATGCCCATGGTAATAGCCCCTGTTACGCCATAGTCGTTTTCAAGGGTTGCCCCCCACGCACCTGCCGTGCCATGACCGCCAATCAAACTGATAGAGCCTGCCACAAGCCCCATGATAGGGTCAAGTCCAAGCATAGATGCCAGTGCCACGCCCACCCCGTTTTGTACAAGCAGGAAAAAACCGACCACGACCGTCAAAATAACCAGTGGTAGCCCACCTGCTTTTAGACGGCGAAAATCTGCCGACAAGCCGATGGATGAGAAAAACATCAGCATACAGGCGGTTTGTAATTCTTTATGAATGTTAAAGACGTAACCGTATTGGAAGTTTAAAAAATAAATGATGGCAGCTGCAAGTAAGCCACCTGCCACAGGCTCAGGGATGTTAAAATCTTCTAAAAATTTAATCTTTTTAACCAAAAATTGCCCCACAAGTAGGACAATGGTCGCCAAAATCAGCGTATAGTAGCCGTTTAGTGTGATTTCCACGTGACACTCCTTTATAAAATATAGACTCAAACCTAAAAGAGTTTAGGGCATGCCTACCATTGATAACATTTTTATAAAATAAGATAAAAATTTAATGTTTTAAATTGGTTTTTGCATGAAAAATGGCTATCCGACCACTTAATCGTGTAAATTTTCAAGATTTTAACTTAATTTTCAAAATTAAGTGGTCGGATTGTGGCTCGAAGTCAAAAACTCGTTTGATAGAACGACCATCAAACTTCACTTTTTCCTTGAAAAACATGTGACTTTTCTCATTTTTCATGGCAAATACCAAAAGCAAGCACGCCCTAGTTGGTTGTTAATTTTCTTAAAAGTTATGATTTTCAATGACTTACAAAAATCAGTTGAAAATGGTTTATTATAAACAAAAAGTTACAATAAAGCAAATCATGTGTTTTGGTTCGTGTTTGTTTTTTCACATTTGTAGAGAAAATTTGTTATAATACGCTTATTTTTAAATCCATTGCAAGGTAATCATCATGGAAATCGCCCCATATCAAGAACAAATCAAAGACCTACACGCTCGTGGCAAAGAGCTTTGGGGGTATCTTTGACGTCGAAAGCAAAAAAGAACGCCTAGAAGAAGTCAATCTAGAACTAGAAAACCCTGACATCTGGAACGACCCTGAGCTTGCCACCAAAATCAGCAAAGAAAAATCCGTCCTAAATGGTATCGTGGGTGTGGTGGACGGCTTGACCGCCAAGCTAGATGACGCTGCCGCCATGTTGGAGCTTGCCGTAGAAGCGGACGATGAGAGCCTACTGGCAGACGTGCAAGCCGAGCTTGATGAGGCTTTAAAGAGCGTGGAAGACTTAGAATTTAAACGGATGTTTAGCGGCGAGATGGACGCTAACAACTGCTACCTAGACATACAGGCAGGCTCTGGCGGGACAGAAGCCCAAGACTGGTCGGAGATGCTTTTGCGTATGTATCTGCGTTGGTGCGAGTCGCATGGCTTTAAGGCGGAAGTTTTAGAAGTGTCCGAAGGCGGTGTGGCAGGCATTAAGTCGGCAACCATTGCGGTCAAGGGTGATTATGCTTTTGGTTGGCTTCGCACCGAGATTGGCGTTCATCGTTTGGTGCGTAAATCGCCATTTGACAGCAACAACGGTCGCCATACGTCATTTTCGGCGGTGTTTGTCTCCCCTGAGATTGATGATAATGTACAGATTGACATCAACCCTGCCGATTTGCGAATTGATACTTATCGTTCAAGCGGGGCGGGCGGTCAGCACGTTAATACCACCGACTCTGCCGTGCGTATCACGCACGGGCCCACAGGCGTGGTCGTGGCGTGCCAAAACGAGCGTTCACAGCATGCCAACAAAGACACCGCCATGAAAATGCTCCGTGCCAAACTCTACGAGCTTGAAATGCAAAAACGCATGGAAAAACAGCAAGCCCTAGAAGACAGCAAATCTGACATCGGTTGGGGCAGTCAAATCCGCTCCTATGTGCTCGATGATTCACGCATTAAGGATTTACGTACGGGCGTTGAGACGTCCAACACGCAAGCGGTGTTAAATGGTGATTTGGATAAATTTATCGTGGCAAGTTTAAAGGCGGGATTGTGATTTTTAAAATCAATTATGATAAATGGTAATGATTGATTTTGCCTATCAAAAAATCCTGCTAAATATTGTAACAAACTATTTATTTTATTGTTTGCAGGTGTTAAAATCTTAACACCTGTTTAAAGGGTATTTTTAATTTCCATGATTTCAATAAGGAATGATTATGTCAATTGACCGTGTTCGCCACGCTGCTTTGCGTGAAAAAGTAATGAGTGCTGATGAAGCCGCCCAATTTATCCAAAATGGCATGATGCTTGCTGTTACAGGCTTTACAGGGGCAGGTTATCCAAAAGCGATGCCAACCGCCATCGCCAACAAAGCCAAAGACGCTCACGCCAAAGGCGAGAAATTTAGCGTAGGCATGGTAACAGGTGCGTCCACCGCCCCTGAGTGTGATGGCGTGCTTGCCGAAGCCAAAGCCTTGCATTTTCGCTCACCCTTTCAGTCTGACCCTACACTTCGTAACGGCATTAACGCAGGCGAGATTGCTTATCAAGACATGCACCTATCGCACGTTGAACAGCAAATGCGTCAAGGCTTTTATGGTAAATTTGACGTAGCTATCGTTGAAGCGACTGCCATTACTGAAAATGGCGAGCTGATTTTTGCGATGGGTATCGGTCATGGCGTAGAAGCGGTCAAAAATGCCGACAAAGTCATCGTTGAGATTAACGCCGCCCTAAGTGCAGGCTTAGAAGGTATGCACGACATTTATGGCGATGTGGGTCTGCCACCGCACCGTAAACCGATTCCTGTGGTAGGGGCGTTTGACCGTATCGGCACGGCAGGGTTAGCCATTGACCCTGACAAAATCGTAGCGATTGTATTTACCAACGCAGGCGACCGTAACTCTAAGTTTGCTGAGCCCGATGACATCTCTAAGCGTATCGCCGCCCAAGTCATTGATTTTCTTGACCATGAAGTCAAAGCAGGTCGCTTGCCTAAGAGCCTACTACCGCTCCAATCAGGCGTGGGTAACGTAGCGAATGCGGTTATGGCAGGATTGCTTGACGCTCCATTTGATGATTTGACAGGTTATACCGAAGTATTGCAAGACGGCATGCTTGATTTGATTCTTGCCAAAAAAATGAAAACAGCGTCCGCCACCGCCTTGTCATTTAGCCCAGATGCTCTGGCTCGCTTTAACGAAAACATTGAGTTCTTAAAAGACAAAATCATCCTTCGTCCTATGGAAATCAGCAACAACCCAGAAGTCATTCGCCGTTTGGGTGTGATTGGCATGAACTCCATGATTGAAGCGGATATTTATGGCAACGTAAACTCAACGCACGTCATGGGTACTCGCATGATGAACGGCATTGGCGGTTCTGGCGACTTTACTCGTAACGGCTTTTTTAGTATTTATGTCAGCCCGTCTACCGCAAAAGGCGGGGCAATCTCGGCAATCGTGCCAATGGTAAGCCACCACGACCACACCGAGCATGACGTGATGTTTATCGTAACAGAGCAAGGCATGGCAGATTTGCGTGGTAAGTCGCCAAAAGAGCGTGCCAAACTTATCATCGATAACTGCTCGCACCCTGATTACCGTGATATGCTCCGTGATTATTATGACCGTGCATTCGTGGCAAGCCAAAAATCAGGCGGTGTACACACCCCACACCTATTGCTAGAAGCCCTATCATGGCACCAACGTTTTGTTGAAACGGGCGATATGCGCATCAAGTAATCATCACTTTGGTAAAACACCCAAGTTGTCGCTTGGGTGTTTTTTTGGGCGGATTTATAACGGCAAATTGCATTTGCCCTTGATATGGTTTTTTTGTAAGGTGCGTACCACGCACCTTTTAGGTGAAATGATAAATTGGTGCGTATTACGCCAGTTGGTGTATTTTGATGATATTTTTTATTGAGCAACATCATATTTTAAAGGTTAAATTTAACCGAGCATACCCCCAATCATTTCACGATACTCATCATAAATGGGTAGATTATCATCAATAGCCAAGGTTCTGCGTAAGGTGGTTGTCTGCTCGCCTGTTTTGGGGTTAAAGCCGTCTTTTTGAACGTCTTGCCAATATATCCCCACGCCACGCTTTTGCCAATTTGGTACGTCATTAAAATTAATGCCGTTTTGAAATAGCAGTTCATGCTTTTCGCCTACTGATTTGTATAATAAAAAATCGGCACTTGCTTTTGGTGATTGTCCTTGTTTTCTAAGTAGCCAATAACAATGCGTGTTTAAGCCGTTTCTATGAGCGTCTTCTTGTCGCCAGCTAAAATAATCCTGCACGAGCTTTTGAGTTGGCAATTCACAAATGCGAGCGTCAAAACTCGCTGGGGCGTTCATGATAAGACTAAATACCCCACTTGCTTCGCCTGCCAATAGTGAGATGATTTTGCGAGTTTTGCGGTTAAAACTGTCGTCATTGATGTGCAACAGCAGAGAAATCTCATCGCTTTGGGTGTAGCCATAGACCACACGAAAGCCAGTATTCATCAGGTGTTCGGTGGTTTTGGTCATGGCGTGATGAAAAGTGTCATCAAAAGGGCGGTTGAGTTGCCAAACATCGTCTGCCTTTTTGGTAAAGCCCCGTCCGTCTAGTCGCACGACCATGTGAACATCTGGCAAGACAAAGCTGTCATGTAAGGTTTCGTATTGACGTAATCTTGTGTCTAATTCGTCAAATCGCATGCATACTCCTGTACTTCAAAGTCGCCACCAGTGTTTTTTACCACAAAAATCTTATCAAAGCCTTCATCAAAATCAGGTCGGCTAAGCACTTTGGCAACTGATTTTAGTCCTACTTCAGGGATTTTGGCTTTGCCGTGTCGTCTGTTATTATTGGCAAGTGCCACATCAAACGGCACATCAAAATAATAGGCGATGACCTTAAAATGATGAGCCTTTGCCAAACGGATATAATCCGCTCGGACATCTCTGGTCGGATTGGTTTTGTCTATCACGGTGGGGGTTTTGCTGTCTAGGCACGCCCCAAACAGCCGTTTTTCACGGTGAGCAGTTTTTAGCATATCGCCATTTAGCCGAATGTGCGTATCAACAAACCGCTCTTTATAAAACGTGGATTTGCCCGCCCCTTGCAAGCCGATAAAAATGATAAGCTCCATTAGGCTTCTTTGTCACCCGCCTTGTTAGGATTGTCTTTTTCGGTGATGATGGGGCTGTTTGGGTCGCCAAAGCTCAATATATCACCAAAGTTGGGCTGTACTTTTAAGATAAGCTGTTCTTTTTTGACCACGCCGTGATTGACCTGAGCTTTTTTTAGGTAATTTTTGATGTTCTCGGGGAGCCAACGTCCGATTTCTAAGTAGATGACGTTGCCTTTATACTCGATAAAGGGCTTGCCTTTGAGTTTGGGCGACAGCGACAACAAAAAGGGCAGGGGGTCTTTTCTAAGTAGGGTGCGATAGGCAGGCACGGCAAACTTGATGGCAGGGGTCTTCCACCATGATTTGCTGTGCAGGGTGATGATGTCGGTGTTGGAGATTTGTTCAAAGGCGAACCGCTGAACATGACGGTCAAGACGGGCTTCGGTGAGCTTAAAATTACACGCTACCGACAGGTGCATGTCTAGCACATCTGCTGTGCAGTAGAGCCTTAAAAAGTCATCAAAAAGTTCAAGGTGTAAATCTAGCACCATGCCGACATTTTGTACCACAAATTGATTTAGGGCGTCATTGATCTGCTCCTGACTGCCTGTTACATAAATCTCATCAACCAAATCGCTTGCGGTATTAGTGTAGCTGTGTTTGATGTTGGTTAGGATATTTTGAATACTGGTAGTGATGTTGTCAAATAAATTTTCGTTTTCAAAGGCGAATCCTGTTTGCTCAAATCCTGCTTGTTCGTCAGAAAAATCCGCCTGCGTGCGACTGTCGTAAATGTTATTCATAAATGCTAAAAAATAAAAGGGAAATAAAAAGCTGTACTATTGTAGCAAAAATTCGGTAAAAATGGGTAGATTTATGTGCAAATCGGGTAAATAACAATCCATCTGGTGCTGTAGGTTAATTTTTGATTAAATGTAATTTTTTATATGTCATTTTAAAAGGTTTATTCATTGAAAATACCTTTTATCATCACGCCTTTTTCATAAGACCCATTACCACGCCCAACGCCAACAGTTGCACGCCAAAGATGGTCAGCACGGCATAGAGCCACCCACCATGAGCATAGGCGATGGCACAGACCCATGCCCCGACACTGCCCCCGCCATAGTAGCCCATGTAGTACAGTCCTGACGCCAGAGAACGCCCTTCTTTGACATGGCTTGCGATGTAGCTGATGGTCGCCGACTGCGTGATGAATACCCCTGATGACATGATGGTCAAGCCGATGATGATGAGCGGTAGGGGAGTGGATAAAGTGATGAATAGCCCTGTAATGGAACAGATGACGGCAAAGATGATGGTGCCTGTCATGCCAAAGCGAGCGATGATTTTGGCGGACAAGGGGGTGATGACCATGCCGATAAGATACAGAGCAAAGATGTTCGCCAGATGAGACGCTGATAGCTGATAAGGGGCATCGGCTAGGTGTAAGTTGATAAAGGTAAAACAGCCCACCAAGCTAAACAGCACACAGCCACCGAGCAGGCAGGAACTCATGACATGGCGGTTTTTGGTGTGGGACAGGAGCAGGCGTAGGGCGTCTTGGAAGTTTTGGCTTTTTTTAAAGTGTTGCGATTTGGGTAGGCTTTTTAGTACCCACACCGCCCCCACCAAGGTCAGCACCGCCATGACCCCATAGCCCCACCGCCAGCCTATCCATTCGTGTAAATGCCCTGCAAAGAACCGTCCGCTAAAACCGCCCAGCACCGTGCCTGCCACATACAGACTCATCATGCCAGCGATGTTGTCACCGTACTCTTCGCCAATGTAGGCAATGAGTACCACCGTGATACCAGGGACGGCAAGCCCCTGCAAGAACCGCCAAAACGTCAGCCCATCCACCGACCCCGCCATACCGACCATAAAAGTGGGAATGGCAAGCATGAGTAGCGAGCCGATGATAAACCGCCGTCGCCCAAAGGCATCCGAGAGCATGCCCATAAAAGGCGACATCAGGGCAATCGCCATGACTGTTGCCCCGACCGCCAACCCCACTTGAACTTCGCTTGCCTGCAAGTCCTGCATGAGTACCGGCAAAATCGCCTGCACTGAATAGACCTGTAAAAAGGCAAAAAAGCCAATCATGGCAATGGTGAATTTCTGGGTAAAAGTGGGATTGTGGGCGGTCATGACATTATCAAAGATAGCAGGTAACATGGTATTGTATCACAATTTAGCAAAGCTAAGACAGATGTGAGATATTTATTAGAAAACCACTTAAAATTAATACTTTCATCATTTTGTCTTATTTATTTTTTAAAAAACATAACCAAAAGTAAATAAAGTTATTACCAATCCCCAAAAATTTGATATAATATTGCACTGACAACTTTGTCATAATACGATAATCATTTACGCAGGAGTGCGACATGAATACCACCAATTTATCCACGTTCATTACCGTCATGCAAACTGGCAGTATCTCAGGTGCTGCCGAGAAACTGTTCATTACCCAACCTGCCGTTTCCAAGCGGATTAAGAGCTTAGAAGATGAGTTTGGCACGGCACTGTTTGACACCATCGGGCGTGGCATTATCCCCACGGCATCGGCTCATGAGCTACTGCCCTACGCCAAAAAATGGCTTGAAGACTATGAGAGCTGTAAAGCCAGTCTGCTTTACTCAAAGGAAGTGGCGACTGGGCGACTGGTCATCGGCACCAGTCATCATATCGGACTGCACCACTTGCCCCCTGTCTTAAAGCAGTTTATCCAAACTTATCCGTCTGTTCAGCTAGAAGTACAGTTCATGGACAGCGAAACGGCACACAAGGCGGTGTTAGAAGGCGATGTGGCATTGGCATTTTTGACCTTACCCCCGACTTTTGACAGACGACTGGCGTATCATACGCTGTGGTCTGACCCACTGTATTTTGTCACGGGGGTACTAAGCCCATTGGCACAGCAGTCGTCTGTGAGTCTCTTGCAACTGGCACGTCATCCTGCGATTTTGCCTGCGGCGAATACTTTTACCAGTCAGATTACCTTGGCTGAGTTTAATAAGCACAACCTACGCCCCTTTGCCACCATGAGTACCAATCCGTTAGAATCTATTCGTATGCTTGTGTCTGTGGGACTGGGCTGGTCGGTGCTACCTGAGACACTCATTAATCAAGATTTGGTAAAGATTGACCTAAAAGAGCATGTGGAGTTGCAACGTCATCTCGGACTGGTTATCAATCCTAATCTAACCCGTTCATCAGGGACAGACGCCTTACTTGATATGTTGGGCATTAAAGATGTACAGAGTGAAGAGAATCGGGCGTAATAATAAAAACCTTGGTGAGAGCCAAGGTTTTTTATTGATTTGCTAAAAAGTGATGAGTTAGTTGCCCTTTAACAAATGATTTTCCAAATAATGAATGTTTTGGGCTTCTTCGGTAAAGGCTTCATCTTGCAATATCACATCACGGTGCAAGGCAGTGTTGGTCTTAATACCTTCGATGATGAGTTCATCTAGGGCGTGGAGCATTTTTTGTACGACCTGCTTGCGAGTTTGGGCGTGGCAGATAAGCTTGCCAATCATCGAGTCATAGTAGCTAGGAATGCTGTACCCTTGATACAAATGACTGTCAAACCGCACGCCAGAACCGCTTGGGGCGAATAGATTGTCAATGCGACCAGGGCAGGGCATAAAGGTCTTGGGGTCTTCGGCATTGATACGACATTCCATGGCATGACCGTGAATGGTAATCTCATCTTGATGATAGGACAGACCATAACCTGCGGCGATTTTAAGCTGTTCAACAATGATATCAATACCCGTAATCATCTCGGTCACAGGGTGCTCAACTTGCACACGAGTATTCATCTCGATAAAGAAAAACTGCTCATTTTCATACAAAAACTCAAACGTCCCCGCCCCACGATAGCCGATTTGTTCGCACGCACGCACGCACGCATCTAAAATCGGCTGTTTGATGTCGTCAGGGATACCAGGGGCAGGGGCTTCTTCTAGCACCTTTTGGTGGCGACGTTGGAGTGAGCAGTCACGGTCAAACAGATGTAGGGCGTTGCCATTGCCATCGCCTAGGACTTGAACTTCTACGTGGCGTGGGTTTTTCAAAAACCGCTCCATATAGACCGTATCATCACCAAAGGCGTTTTTGGCTTCGGTTTTGGCGGCTTGGACTTGATTGATAAGCTCTTCAAAACGTTCGACCACACGCATGCCACGACCGCCCCCGCCAGCTGCCGCTTTGACGATGAGCGGAAAGCCGATGGCACGAGCTTGCTCTTCGGCATTGTGTAGGGTGATGGCACCGACTGAGCCAGGGACAGTGGGTACGCCTGCTTGTTTCATGGCATTGATGGCAGAGACCTTGTTACCCATCAGGCGGATGTGGTCAGGGTGGGGGCCCACAAAAGTCAGCCCTGCTTCTTCGACCTGCTCGGCAAAGTCGGCATTCTCGGACAAAAAGCCATAACCAGGGTGAATGGCATCCGCCCCCGTTATCTCGGCAGCGGTCAAGATGGCAGGGATGGACAGATAGCTTTGGGTGGATGGGGCGTCGCCAATGCAGACCGCTTCATCACAAAACCGCAGGTGCATCAAATCCTTGTCCGCCGATGAATACACGCCCACCGTCTGTATGCCAAGCTGTTTGCACGCACGTACGATACGCAAGGCAATCTCGCCACGGTTGGCAATCAATAACTTCTTAATCATAACTCACCCGTTAGGCTTTGTAGCGAATGACAGGTTGCCCAAACTGCACCACGTCAGCGTTAGACACCAAAATCTCTTCAATGATACCGCTTTGGGTGGCTTCTAGGGGGTTCATGATTTTCATGGCTTCGATGATGCCAAGCTGGTCGCCTGCTTCTACTTTTTGCCCGACTTTGACAAAAGGTGGGTCGTTCGGACTAGGGGCGGAGTAAAATACCCCGACCATGGGCGATGTCTCAACCTTACCGCTTGGGGCTTTTGGCGTGGGGGCGGTTGGTGCGGTACTGGCAGGAGCGGACATTTGGGGCATGGCAACGGTTTGTACCGCCACGTTACGGGTCAGATGAACATAGCTGTCATCGTTGCCCAATTCTAGGCTTGCCAAATCCTTTTCTTCCATGAGTTCAATCAACTCACGAATCTGAGCGATGTCAATGGTGGCATTCGTTGCCGTTTGTGTTTTTGTGGATTGGGAAGTTGGTTTTTGGGTGTTTTTTAGAATGCCCATGCCGTCACCTTATAAAATGTAAAAGTTTATTGTAACAAATTTTTTCAAAATCGCCTAGTGGCAATCATCGGCGTTATTGTTAAAATCGGTAACGCAAAAATTTGTATTATCATCAGGTGCATAGTGTACATGCGTACGGATATTTTGCAAGTATTTTTTACGATTTTGGGCAAATTTTTTACAAAAATAGGGTAAATTGGGCAAAATAAAGATAAGATATGATTAATTTTTAATCATTTTTAATGGTTGGATTGTTAATGAATGCCCTTTAAAATTTTTCTTTATAAATTGGGATTGGGCTTGTAGGGGATGCTGGTTTTGTGTTCATACATCATTGAACATGCTTTTGGACAGGTTTTGTAGGGGCAAATTGCAATTTTCCCTATGTAACGTCTTGATTTTTGGGTAAATATGATTTGTTCTTACACGTTTAAATTTAGAATATACACCCAAGAAACTTTAAAATTACTACAAATACAATGATGTGTGGACGTAGGGGAGTGCTGAGCACGCCTTGTATGGTAATATCATCAAAGGGTGTGCAGAGCCAACCCCTACAAACCCGTGGTAAATATCAAGTTGGTTGGGTGTATCTTTAATTGTAAATAACAGTTTTAAATCAACAACCTACATTAAGTCGGTAACACACAACATCAAGAGACAATCTCATCAAGCCATGCTGGTCTGACCCATTTGGGGGCATCGATGAATTTAAAATTTGACATTTTATGCAGTAGCTCTTCGCTGTTGTCGGCGATGCACAAAAGCTGTAAATTCTCTTTGGGCATAAATCCGCTCTTAGCAGTCTTGGCGAGCATGTCAAGTAGCGGGTCAAAGAAATGAGCGACATTTAACAAACCGATGGGTTTGCGGATGAGATTAAGCTGAGTGATGGACAGCACTTCAAACAGCTCTTCATACGTCCCCAAACCGCCTGCCATGGCGATAAAGCCGTCCGCCAGTTCGATGAGCTTGGTTTTGCGAGTGACCATGTCGGGGGTTTCGATGAGTTCGGTCAGTCCTAGATGGGCGACTTCCTTTTGTTTTAAAAAAGTGGGAATCACGCCAATGACTTCCCCGCCATGCGATAACGTACTGTCGGCAAGCGTTCCCATGAGTCCGACATTGCCCCCGCCATAGATAAGGCGGATATTATGATGGGCAAGGCGTTCGCCTAGGATTTGGGCGTGATGATAATAATCGGGAATCTCACCAAAGTTAGAACCGCAATAGACGGTGATGTTATTTAGCTTGATGGCAGACATAAAAACTCGCTATATTTTTACTTATTTATCAAGGTAATTTGTGGGCGTTGTTACAAAAAATTCAAATGACATTTATAAAACATTTTGTCAAAACAATAAACACCCTAATTTAACAAAACTTTGATAAAAAATCAATGATGGCTTGGGTGGTATGGTTTATCTAGATGATTTGAACAAACGATTTTTTAGCACACCCACATAACGCCATGGCTGTATCGTACCAAGCCCCATGCCGATGAGTCCTAGCACCATGACACTGTTTAGGGGTTCGCCCAAGAGTGGCACGGCAAGTAAGGCTGAGAGAAACGGGGCAAGACTGGCAAGTCCGCCAGCGAAAAACGCCCCAAGTCGCTCCACCGCCAGTGAATACGTCATCGTGGCAAATATCATCACCATGACGCTATGAAACGCCCCTTGGATGATGGCATGCGACAAAGATACGCCACCAAAGCCCAAACCGCCCACGCCTAGATACAGTAGCACGCCATAGATGGGCAGGTAGAGTATCGCTGACCAGATGGCGGTGCTACACATGACTTGCCATGGGCTAAATCCCCATTCTTTTAGCATGATACCATAACCTGCCCAACAGCAGGCACAGATGACAAACAGTACATCGCCCACGCCAAAGGATAAGCCCTTGATGAGCATGAGAGCGGTCATGAGTGTGAGTGTGATGATGATAAGGATGAGTGCGATTTTGGTGTCGTGGTCGGGGCGTTTTTTGAGCAGTAGGAGCATGAGTAGGGCGGTGGCGACAGGTATCATGCCATTTAAAAACACCGCCCCATGCACCACAGGGGCAAGCAAAAAAGCACTGTACACAAGCGAGCTATAACCAACCCCGCCAAACAGTGCTAAGATGACGGCTTTGGGTTGCCACAAAAATGCCGTATTTTGCCGATAGATGAGTACGGGCAAAAGTAGCCCCGCCGACACGCCAAAACGCACGGCGATGATGTCCCACGCTGATATGCCCCAACTGGCGTTTAGGCGAGCAAGTAAGCTAAAACTGCCCCACACGAGCATGGTCAGTACGATACAAACGTAGCCTTGGGCGGTGGGCGATAGCTGACAAAACAGCTGGCGTAAATGGGTCATGAACATTACCAAGCGATGGACAGATGGGTGGAAAAACGGGCGATACAAAAACTGCCTATTTTACCACAGCCTTGACACGCCCGTCATGAAATTCGATGTCAATCTCGCCTTGTCTGATGGCGTTTGATGAGCCAATGACATGCCCGTCTTGATGGATGAGTGCGTAGCCTTTGGTTAGGGTGCGGGCAGGGTGTTGTACCAAAATCATGCTTTGTAAGTAGCGAGTTTCATCACGCAAGGCGGATAAGCGGGGCAGTAGTGCCTTGTGCTGAGATAGGGTGTGAGCGGCATCTTGGCGAGCGTGCTTGATGCGTTCGTGAGCGGTTTTGTGCTGACGGGCGAGCAGGTCGCTGATGGTCGATGAGAGTGTGTGGGTGCGGTATTTGGCATGACTGCTTAGCGTGCTTAACAAAAAGTCGCTGTCTTTTTTGGCAAGTTTTAGAGTTTGGCTTGCCCCATGATGGACGCTTTTCATGGCAAGATGGCTTTGCTCTTTGGCATGGTGCAGGCGAGTGCGACTGATGTCGCTGATGGTGGTCATGGCACCTTTGGCAAGGGCGACCATGGCGACCAGATGGTTTTCGATGGCTAAGATGACCTTAGATGGCGTGTCAAAGCGAGTGTGTGCCACTTCATCAAGTAGCACTTTATCACGCTCATGTCCGATACCGACCCACACAGGCATGGGCGATTCGGCAACCAGTGCCGACAACTCATAGTCATTAAGATACGCCAAATCGCCCACCGCTCCGCCCCCACGGATGATGACGAGCAGGTCGGCATGATGGGCATGGCTGGCATAAAACTCACCGATGGCGTGCGTGATGGCTGTTCTGATCTCGCTTGGGGCGTGATTGCCCTGAAACGTGGCGTGATGATAATAAAACTGGCACGCCCCCGTCTGTGCCAATCTGTCGGCTTCGGCACGAAAATCGCCCAGCCCTGCCGCCTGCTCGGGGGCGATGACGATGACGTGACGGATGTCAAAGGGGGTAGGCAGGGCTTTATTTAGGGTGGTCAGTCCTTCGTCATGTAAGCGTTTTAGCATGGCGTTATAAGCCTGAGCCAACGCCCCGAGGGTGTAGGTGGGGTCGATGTCGCTTATGTTAATGCTAAACCCATACTGCGGATGAAAACTTGCCGAACCTTTTATCAGCACCGCCAGTCCTGCCGAGAGCGGTTTGCCTGTCTCACGGGTAAATTTGCCGACAACCGCATTTGCCCGATATCGCCACAACGTCGCCCGAGCACTGGCGATGATGTTGCCGTTGTCGTCCTTTTCGGCAAGCTCAAAATAATAATGCCCGCCCTTGGTATTGACCGCTCGCAGTTCTGCTTGTATCCACACTTCATGGTCAAAGGTATCGCTGATGACCAATTTCACCGCTTCTAGGTAGCTACTGAGCGATAACTGCACCCCTGCCAATGTCGGCTCATTGGATACGCCATTCATCTCATCGGCGATGGCTTGGTGTAGGGCATTGATGTCGGTACTGTTTTGGGTCTGTGCTAGTCTGTCTAGGTTTTGGTCTAGGGTGGTCAAAATGGCTTTGTGGTTCATGGTGGTTGTTTTAAAGTAAAAAGGTAAAAAATAAAAAGGCATTTAAAAGGGCAAAATAACACTGGAGCGTGTTGAATGTTGGTATTTGCCATGAAAAATGAGAAAAATCGCCCATTTTTCAAGGAAAAAGTGAAGTTTGATGGTTATTCTATCAAACAAGCTTTTATTATGAAAAACATCCGACCACTTAATCTGATAAATCTTAAGATTTTAACTTAATTTTAAAAATTAAGTGGTCGGATAGCCATTTTTCATGCAAAAACATCATTTTATTACTGCAATATTTCTAAATGTTAAATTGTGTTATAAAGGTTCAACATGCCCTAATTAAAACGTTAAATTTATCGTATTTATAAAAATGCCATCAATGTTTGGCACGCCCTAAGATTGTAACAGATTTTTGATGATTTATGAATGCTGATGATGGTAAAGAGGCAGGTTTTAATTTAAAATTGCCAAAATGCCATAAATAACGTAACATAGCAAAAACTTTGAATGATTTTAAATGAGTAACGCACAAAGGCACACCATGAGCAAAAACGCCCCAATTACCCCCACCAACTTAGCAAAATTTTGCGATGAATACCTACAAGCAAGCGAATTTAACGACTATTGCCCCAACGGTCTGCAAGTCGATGCCGATACGCCCATTAGTAAAGTCATCACCGGCGTTACCGCTTGCCAAGCTTTGATAGATAAGGCGATAGAGCTAAACGCCCAAGCGATATTGGTACATCATGGCTATTTTTGGAAAGGCGAGCCTGCCCCACTGGTCGGCATGAAAGGCAAACGCATTCGCACTCTGCTCCAACACAACATCTCACTCATCGCCTATCATCTGCCCCTTGATGCTCACCCTGTCATCGGCAATAATGCAGTGCTTGCCGATGAGCTTGGCTTGACCATCACAGGGGCGTTATACCCCCATGAAAAACACCCTGTGGGCAATGTTGCCATTTGTCCGCCCACGACATCTGCCGATTTTGCCAAAAAAATTGAGCAAGTGTTGGGACGCATGCCCCTGCACATCAGCGATGACCCTAACCGCACCCTAACCAAAATCGCCCTATGCACAGGCGGTGCCCAAGACATGATAACCCAAGCTCATGCCATGGGCTGTCAGGCGTTTATCTCGGGGGAAGCGTCCGAGCGTACCACGCATTTGGCACGAGAGCTGGGCGTGGATTATTTTGGGGCGGGTCATCACGCAACCGAGCGGGGCGGTGTCAAGGCGTTGGGCGAGCATTTGGCGGACGTGCTTGGGCTTGATGTGGTTTTTGTGGATATTGATAATCCTGTTTAAATGGATATTTGCCAATAATGTTTTTTTAAAAAATGCCCCATTTGCAACACCATATAACAGATTGATTCATGGTATTGTTAATTAACTATACCTTTGGGTGGATTTGTAGGGGCAAATCACATTTGCCCTGTGATAACGTATTGATTTTTGGGCGAATATAATTCGCCCCTACACGTTCAATTTTAAAATATATCTTTATTGAACAATACCTGATTCATCAAGGGCAAATGGGATTTGTCCCTGCAACCCAAAAATGACATAATCATCAATCATCTGCCATTTTAAGTTGGAATTAAAGTAAAAACAACATTTGCAAAAGTATCTCATTTGGCTTGTCTTTTTTGGTATTATTTTTTAAAAAATAATGGTAAAATTAGCCGATTTTTGTTTGTATTGTAAAAATTTTTAAAATTTATTAGGGCGTGTTGAATATTGGTATTTGCCATGAAAAATGCCTGTTTAGAAAAGCAGGGGAATCGCCCGTTTTTCAAGGGAAAAACTTGAGGCTGTGAGTCTTCTATCAGACAAGTTTTTGACTTTGAGCCACAAGATTTAGCCATTTTTCATGCAAAAATTGATAAAAGCGTTAAATTTTCATCATTTTAATAAATAATGTTATCAATGTTCAACACGCCCTAAACAATATTTTAAATTATCCTTTATCTTATAAGGAAATCTATGTTAAACCTCACCGCCACTGACGTGCGTATGAATGCACAGGCTACCAATAAAGACGAAGCCTTATCCCTACTTGCCAAGATATTGAGCGAAGACGGACTGGCGACTGCCGATTATCTTGCAGGACTGCAAGCCCGTGAAGCACAGACCAGTACCTATCTGGGGCAGGGGATTGCCATTCCGCATGGCACGCCAGAATCACGTGCTTGTGTGCAACAAACAGGGGTGCGACTTGTGCATTTTGCCGATGGCGTGGTGTGGAATGATGACGGCGAACGGGCGTATTTGTTGGTGGGGATTTGTGCCAAATCCGATGAGCATTTGTCCATTTTAAGACAGCTAACCAAAGCCTTGGGCGATGACATCGAAGGGCGTATCAAGCATGCCACCAGTGCCGATGAGCTATTGGCTATCTTGGATGGCACGGGCAATCGCTCGCTTAGCATCCATGAAAATCTCATCAAAACCGACATCAACGCCAAAGATGCTGATGAGCTGTATGAGGTGGCGGTGTCGCTACTGAAACAGCAAGGTAAATTGGTGAGTGCCACAGGCATTCGCCCTAGTTTTACCAAGCTCTCAGAAGCCATCTACTGTGCGACCTTAGAGCATGATGAACTGGTTGCCGAACCTGCCTTTGCCTTAGCGGTTGCCAAAGGGGTGGTTAAGCTGGGTCATGATGACATGAGAGCATTGGCGGTCATCGCCAGTAACCAAACGGTAAATCAAGATAAGCTGTTGGCGTTGTATGATGTGCTGTTGTCGGCAGAGTTTGGCGGTAAATTACAACATGCCAGTCTGCCCGAGTTGGTGACATTTTTGGGGGCGGACAAGGCGGAGCATTGGCAATCGGCAAGTGTGGTACTGCCCAACGCTCATGGGTTGCACGCACGCCCTGCCACTGCCTTATCTGAGCTTGCCAAAGGAGCGACAGGCGAGCTAAAAGTGGCGGTGGATAATGGGGCGTATGTCTCCGCCAAGAGCCTAACCAAACTGCTCTCATTGGGGGCGACACGGGGGCAGAGCCTAACGTTCATCGCCGAGCCGAATACCGATGCGACTGAGTATCTACCCAAACTTATCCAAGCGGTGCAAGACGGACTGGGCGAAGAAGTAACACCGATAGGTAACAGTCAAGCAAACAGCCAAGAAAGTGGTAAAGCAAATCATGAACCTGCCGTGCTTGACTTGACCGATAACACCGCCATCATCAAAGGCGAACGCACACACGCCACGTCAGCGTCAGCGGGACTGGCTCATGGCGAAGCATTCGTGGTACGTCAAGTCCGGTTTGATTATCCTGTCCAAGGGGGTGATAAGGCGAGTGAGTGGGCGAGTTTGCAACAGGCGATTGGGTCGGTCAAAGATGAGCTAAAAGCCATTGTTCAGACTGCCAAGAAAGCGTCCATTGCTCAGATTTTTACTGCTCATGTGGCTCTGCTTGATGATGAAGAAGTCACACACGGGGCAAAAGACGGTATTGATGATGGGCTATCGGCAGCGGCGGCATGGCATGCTCATATTGAGCAGTTGGCAAAAGTGCAGGCGAGCGTTGCCAATCATCTGCTTGCTGAGCGAGCAGCGGATTTGCGAGATGTGGGGCAAAAAGTGCTTGCTAAGCTAACAGGTCAAGCGGTTGCAACCGAGCCTGCCGAGCCTTATGTACTTATCAAAGAAGACCTGCTACCGTCTGATGTGGCACGCCTAGACCCTGCACGAGTGGCAGGCATTCTCACGGCGGTGGGTGGTGCCAGTTCGCACAGTGCCATCGTCGCCCGAGCGTTGGGTATTCCTGCGATTGTGGGGGCAGGCAAGGGCGTGCTTGACGTTAACGATGGCGAGCGGGTGCTGATAGATGGCGGTCAAGGTTGGTTTGTGGTTGCACCGACCGATGAGATGGTGGCGGTTGCCAAAGCCGAGCAAGCCAGTTGGGCGGAGCGTAAACGCCTAGCCAGTGAAACCGCCCTAAACCCTGCCATCACCCAAGATGGTCATCAAGTGGAGATTGCGGTCAATCTAGGTAATGTCCACGATACCAAGATGGCGGTAGAGAGTGGGGCAGAAGCGGTGGGACTACTGCGTACCGAGCTTGTGTTTATGAGTCATCAGAGCGTGCCTGACATTGATACGCAGGTGATGGATTACACGCAGGTGTTTGATGCCTTAGATGGTCGTCCGCTCGTGGTGCGTACCTTAGATGTCGGTGGCGATAAACCTTTGCCATATCTACCCATGCCGTTTGAAGACAACCCATTTTTGGGGGTGCGTGGCATTCGCTTGACCCTCAGACAACCTGCTTTATTGGAAAATCAGCTCATCGCCTTGATTAAAGCGTCCAAGGGGCGTGATTTGCGTATCATGTTCCCCATGGTGGGTAGATTAGAAGAGTGGCATGATGCCAAAGCGATACTAGATAAAGTGCTGAGTGATTATCCCCATGATAAGCTCCAAGTGGGTATGATGATAGAAGTACCAAGTGCGGCGGTCATGGCGGATATTTTTGCCAGTGAAGTGGACTTTTTTAGCATTGGCACCAACGACTTGACTCAGTATGCCCTTGCCATTGACCGTGGCCATGCTACGCTCTCAAAGGATGCTGACGGTCTGCACCCAAGCGTACTTCGGCTTATCCAAAACACCGTTGCCAACGCCCATGCTCACGGCAAGTGGGTGGGCGTGTGTGGCGAGCTGGCAGGCGATGAGCGAGCCATACCGATATTGGTAGGGCTGGGTGTGGACGAGCTGTCCATGTCGGCAGGTAATATCGCCCTTGCCAAGGCGGTGGTACGTGAGCTTAACTTTGCCGATTGCGGGTACCTTGCCAAAAAAGCCCTGTCCTGTCGCACCGCTGGCGAAGTGCGTGCTTTGGTGATGGGGGTGTAATATGCAAGTGCTTTGTATTACCCTAAACCCTGCCATTGACATGACGGTCAGTCTTGATATGCTAACACTGGGGGCGGTGAATCGTGCCTTATCCAGTCAGATGGATGCTGCGGGCAAAGGTCTAAACGCTGCTCAAATTTTGGCGGATTTGGGCGTGAATGCCGTTGCCACAGGGTTTTTGGGTGGTGACAATGACGGTATTTTTAACCGACTCTTTGATGAGCGTGATGCTCTAAACCACAGCGAGAATCTAGGTTGGGTTACTGACAGCTTTGTGCGAGTGGCAGGCATTACTCGCACCAACATTAAACTTGCCGATGTGGTCGATGGTATCGGTCGTACCACAGATGTCAATGGTCAGGGCTTTGTGGTGACCGAGACGGACAAACTGCACTTTTTTGAGCAGGTGGCAGAGCTTGCCCCTGCCTGTGATGCGGTGCTGATTGCTGGCAGTTTGGCGACGGGTTTTGGTTTGCCTGACTTTGACCATTTGCTTGCTCTGCTGACAAATATCCACGGCAAAGTGGCGGTTGATGTCAGTGGCGAGGCTCTAAAAATCGCCATGCGGTATCCGTTATGGCTCATCAAGCCCAACACCGATGAGCTGACCGAAGTCTTTGGCGTGCCTGTTGAGAGTCTAGATGAGCAGGTGGCACTTTTTGATGAGATTCACAGTGATATTGAACATATTTTTGTGTCTATGGGCGAGCGGGGCGTACATTGGCTAAGACGTCATGGCGAGACTCGTGAGCTGTATCGTGCCGTTCCGCCAACCATGAAAATCAAAAGCACAGTCGGAGCAGGCGATACCTTTGTGGCAGGCATGATTTTTGGGTTATTAGCCAATGACGAGCCACAGACGGCGTTAGTGCGTGCCACTGCATTATCGGCTCATGCGGTCTCTATCATTGGCTTTAAAGTGCCAGAACAGGACGTGCTAAATGACCTAATTGGACAAGTGTCTGTGGAAAAATTGGCTTAATCTAAGTTGAAGGCAGTTTAAAAACGCATTTTAAAAAATTAGGTATAAGGCAGATTGATTTGCCTTGATAAAACTGTCTTAATCATACTCATGTTAAGCATTAAAATTTAAAAATTTAAAAATAAAAATAGGCAAACCCTATGACAAACAAAACTTATGCCATTAGCGTGGCGGATAATTCTGCTTATGGCTTGCTCATTGCCAAGCAGTTGGTTGCCAGTTTGCAAAAAAATGGCATTGACGCACAATTTACTACAGACAAAAACACCGCTCATGGTGTGAGCGTTGTCATCACTGATGATGAGCGAGCCAGTACCAAGCAGGTCATTTATCTAAATCAGCACGAGCTTGACTCAGCCAAATTTGGCAATGTGGATTATTTAAATGCACTGCTTACGCCTACCCAAACCGACCAAGCGGTTTTAAAGTCGGCAACTTCGTCGGTGCGTAACATCGTGGCGGTAACTGCTTGCCCGACAGGGGTGGCTCACACCTTTATGTCGGCAGAAGCCATTGAGAACTATGCCAAAGCACAGGGTTGGAACATCAAGGTGGAGACCCGTGGGCAGGTTGGCGTGGGTAATGCCATTACGGCAGACGAAGTGGCACAGGCGGATTTGGTGTTTGTGGCGGCGGATATTGACGTGGATTTGTCCAAATTTAGTGGCAAAAAAATGTACCGCACGTCCACAGGGTTGGCACTCAAAAAAACCGAGCAAGAATTTGCCAAAGCCTTTCATCAAGCAAGTGTCTATGGTGGCACCCAAAGTGCAAGTACGGCAGGCGAGAGCGATGAGAAAAAGGGGCTGTATAAGCACCTAATGACAGGCGTGTCGCATATGTTGCCACTCGTGGTGGCAGGTGGGTTGCTCATTGCCATGTCCTTTATGTTTGGCGTGGAAGCCTTTAAAGATGAGAGCATTGCCTTTGGCTTACCCAAAGCACTTATGGACATCGGTGGCGGTGGTGCGTTCGCCTTGATGATAGCGGTGTTTGCCGGCTATGTGGCTTACTCTATCGCTGACCGCCCCGGTTTGGCGGTGGGTCTGATTGGTGGTATGCTTGCCAATACCGCAGGGGCAGGGATTTTAGGCGGTATCATTGCTGGTTTTTTGACAGGTTATACGGTCAAGTTTTTAAATGATGTCATCAAACTACCTGCCAGTTTGACGTCCTTAAAGCCGATTTTGATATTGCCGTTATTGGGTTCGCTCATCGTTGGTCTGCTCATGGTCTATGCCATTAATCCGCCTGTGGCGGCACTCATGACCGCCCTAACCGAGTGGCTAAAAACCATGAATGACACCAATGCCATTATCTTAGGGCTGATTTTGGGGGCGATGATGTGTACCGACATGGGTGGCCCTGTGAATAAGGCAGCTTATACGTTCTCGGTGGGTATGATTGCCTCAGGGGTGTTTACACCGATTGCGGCGGCAATGGCAGGGGGCATGGTGCCACCCATTGGCATGGCGATAGCGACGTGGATTGCCAAAAATAAGTTCAATGACAATCAGCGTAACGCCGGCAAAGCGTCCTTTGTGTTGGGTCTGTGCTTTATCTCAGAAGGGGCATTGCCTTTTGTGGCGGCTGACCCTGCTCGTGTGATTATCGCGTCCGTGGTTGGTGGGGCATTGGCAGGGGCGATTTCTATGGGGCTTGGTATCGGGCTGCAAGCACCGCATGGCGGACTGTTTGTGATACCGTTCGTCTCACAACCACTCATGTATCTGGTGGCTATTACGGTCGGTAGTCTGGTAACTGGTATACTGTATGCCTTTATTCGCCAAAAAGAACCACAAAAAGCGGTGGCATAATGATAAAAACCCTGTCTGTTGGCAGGGTTTGTTATTGGGATTGTGAAAAATCGGACAATATTTTGTCCGATGTTTGATTTTATGGCTGTATTATATAAGTAATTGATTTATCAAGGGAAAATCATATTTGCCCAGACAGTTTAAAAAATGGTATTGCTCAATAAAGATATATGTTAAAATTTGGGCGTGTAGGGGCAATTTGTTCGCCTAAAAATCAAGACTTTATCACAGGGCAAATGTGATTTGCCCCTACAAATCCACAACCAATCACCCAATAATCAATATATGTTAAGTTAAGGTTGAAGTTAACGTAAAAAACGCATCTAATCATCACGCTCCTTATCCTTACCATAAAACGCCTCTTCTCGGCTGTCTTCAAACTCCACCCACACGGCACTGATAATCGCCAACAGCACAGCAAAGCCCAAGCCCAATATCCACGCAAAATACCACATGAGTTGTCTCCTAATATAGTGTATGTTCGTTCTCTTTGATGTAGGCTTTGGTAACTTTGCCTCGCATGATGGCGTACGCCCAGCTTGTGTAGCTGACCACCACAGGTAGGATAAAGACCACCACATAGACCATCACCATGAGCGTGAGCTGACTGGACGTGCTGTCCCATACGGTCAGGCTTGAACGGGGGTCGGACGATGACGGCATATAAAAGGGGAATAAGGCGACCCCTGCGGTCATAATTACCCCAAGCACGCCCACGCTAGACAACACAAAGGCAGTCAAGGTGCGTTCTGCTTTCATGACAAGCACCGCCACGATAGGCATGATGACGCCTAAGGCAGGAAATAACCACAACGCTCCATGAGCCTTAAAGTTGGCAAGCCACGCCCCCTGCTCGGTGATGACGGTCTTACTTGTGGGGTCAATCAAGGAGTTTTTGTCCACCGAACTGGTGATGACATAGCCGTCAAGATTTGCCACCCAAAAGCCTGCCAGTACAAATAACACCGACATGATGACGGCGGAGACGGTGGTTAATTTTTTGGTGCGAGTTTGGATGTCATCGACCGTGCGATGAGCCAGATACACCCCGCCTTGGGTTATCATCATAAAGGCGCTCACCAGACCGCAGAGCAGGGCAAAGGGCGACAATAAACCCCAAAACGAGCCGGTATAAGTAGAAACAAGCTGATTGTCAAAGCCAAATGGCACGCCCAAAAATAAGTTGCCAAACGCCACCCCAAAAATCAGAGCAGGGACGAACGAGCCGATAAACAGCCCCCAATCCCATGCCGTTCGCCAGCGTTCATCTTTGACCATGCTGCGGTATTTAAACCCCACAGGTCGAAAAAACAACGCCCACAATGCCGCCATTAACGCCCAATAAAAGCCACTAAATGCCGTGGCGTACAACAGGGGCAGGGCAGCAAAAATCGCCCCGCCTGCGGTAATAAACCACACCTGATTGCCTTCCCAATGAGCGCCAATGGTGTTGATGACCACACGCCGTTCTTTGTCCGTTTTACTGATAAAGGGCAATAGGCTACACACGCCCATGTCATGACCGTCCATGATGGCAAAGCCAATGAGCAGGACACCGATGATGAGCCACCAGATGAATTTTAGGGTTTCATAATCAAATAACATGGTTATACTCCTTTAAATTCATTGGGGTTGATGATGTTTTTGTCGCTTTTTTCGCCAAAATACCGCCCTGTGCCGAGACTGGCAGGGCCCAGACGGACGTATTTTTGCATGAGATAAATCTCAATGATAAACAAAATGGTATAAAACACCACAAAGCCAATCAGCGACCATATCACGTTACTAATGGCGATGTTAGATACCGACAAATGCGTGGGCAACACGCCATATACCGTCCACGGCTGACGACCATATTCGGCAACAAACCAACCTGCTTCGGCGGCTATCCATGGGGCAGGGAGCATGATGACGGCAAATTTTAACAGCCATTTTTTGTCCATAAAATTGCCCTTAATGGTGAAAAACAGCGATAAGGAAAATAATACGAGCATCAAAAAGCCCAAACCGACCATGATACGAAACGTCCAGAACATGGGCGTTACCCTAGGAATGGTGTCATTGGTGGCAGATTTGACCATGTTAGGGGTGGCTTGGGTAACATCATGGGTGTATTTTTTGAGTAGTAGCCCAAAGCCCAAATCGTTTTTGTGATGTTCAAACTGTGCCAGTGTCTCAGGATTGACCGCCTTACCGTCTGCCATGCTCGCACGCATCTCATCTAAGGCACTCACCGCAAAGATACCGCTGACGATTCGCTCTTCGTTAATCTCCTTAATGTCATGAATGCCTAGTATCTCCTTATCTAGCGAGCGTGTGCCAATGATGCCCATGGCATAGGGGATATGTATCGCCCAGTCGTTTTTCTCTTCTTTTTCGTTGATGAGTGCCACCAGATTAAAACTGGCAGGGGCAGGCTCGGTCTCCCACATCGCTTCCATGGTGGCAAGTTTGGTCTGCTGAGCCAGTCCGATAGAGTAACCCGACTCATCACCCAGCACAATGGTACTACAAATGGACGCAAAACCAAAGGCGGCTGCCACATGAAAACTGCGTTTGGCAAAGGCGACATCACGCCCTTTGAGCAGATACCAAGCCGACACCGACAGCACAAACATCGCTCCGACCACATAGCCTGCCGAGACGGTATGAACAAATTTATTTTGAGCATCAGGGTTTAGCAAAATCTCGGTAAAGCTTGTCATTTCCATACGCATGGTAAGGTAGTTGAACTCTGCTCCCACGGGGTTTTGCATCCAGCCATTGGCAATCAAAATCCACAGAGCCGACAGGTTGGTTCCCAGTGCCATGAGTATGGTGGTGATGAGATGTTGCACACGGCTCATTCGCTCCCAGCCAAAGAAAAACAGCCCCACCATCGTGGATTCTAAGAAAAACGCCATCAAGCCTTCAATGGCAAGGGGGGCTCCAAACACATCGCCGACATAGTGCGAATAATACGCCCAGTTCGTCCCAAACTGAAACTCCATCGTAATGCCTGTGGTAACGCCTAAGGCAAAGTTGATGCCAAAGAGCTTGCCCCAAAATCGGGTCATGTCCTTCCAAATCTCTTTGCCTGTGATGACATATACCGACTCCATGATGACAAGTAGCCATGTCATGCCAAGCGTTAGAGGGATAAACAAAAAGTGAAATAATGCTGTAACGGCAAATTGTAGCCGTGAGACATCCACCAAAGACTCGGTAATCATACCGCTCTCCTGCCATTTTGTGTGCGTTGCAAAAGCGTAATTTTGTGATTAAAACTCATTTTTGTCAAGGCGAAAACTGTTGATAAATGGTTAAATTCCATTCATTTTAAATGCATCAATTAAACCCTAAATAAAAACCCAAACAAAAAACAGACAAGCCAAACTTGTCTGTTTTAAGGTCAATAAAAAGGGCAAAATACGCCACACCAAACCTACGACCTCGGCAAATCAAACAACAAAAATTCTGCAAATTCATCACTTTGGGCGATGATTTGGTTCTCATCAATCATCGCTGCCGCATCGCCTGCTTGATACTGCTCGCCATTTATCACAACAGACCCTTTGGCGATTTGTAGCCAGTAGGCTCTGCCTTTATCAAGGCTTACGCTCTGCTCGCCGTCCAACTGATACCGCCACAGTTTTGTGTCTTGATACACCACAAACGACCCGCTCTCCCCTGTGGGCGATAGGATTAGCGTACCGCCCATGTACTCATCAAACCTTGCCTGCTCATAGCGTGGGGTTACGCCCATGCGGTTGGGCATTATCCAGATTTGGTACAAATGTAGCTCGTCCGTGTCGCTCGGGTTGAACTCCGAATGACGCACACCCGTCCCTGCCGACATAAGCTGAAACTCGCCTGCTGGCACGGTCTCGCTGTTACCCATGCTGTCCTTGTGGGCGACTGCCCCTGACAGTACATAGGTCAAAATCTCCATGTCCTTGTGTGGGTGCATACCAAAACCCATGCTCGGGGCTATCCAGTCTTCGTTAATGACTCTGAGGGCAGAAAAGCCCATAAAATTGGGGTCATAATAATCGGCAAACGAAAAGCTATGGCGACTTTTTAGCCAACCATGCTCGGCAAAACCACGCTCGTGCGACAGTCTAGGGATAATCATAAAAATACCTGATGTTTTTAAAATTTATCCTATTATAAATCTTTAAAAGTGGTAAATAAATAGCGGTTTGGTTGATGTATCTTTTCTTAATAGGAAAAGAAAAACATGCTTGTCAATGTCGCCCAAATTGATTATGATAACCCCATGCCTTTTAGGAGATTATCATGAATATCAAGCCCCTTATTGTTGCCCTATCCCTTTTGCCCTTATCTGCTTTAGCGTGCGAAAAACCGCAGGTAATGGGATATGATTTGGTTGATTGTTTAATAGATGATTTGGCGATTGTACAGAAAAACAAAAAATACGGTTTTGTTGATAAAACAGGCAAGATAGTCATTCCCGTTCAGTATGATTTGACTTGGGGTTTTGAAGAGGGCTTGGCGAGTGTTAAACAAAACGACAAATGGGGATTTATTGATAAAACAGGCGAAGTAATTATTCCCATTCAATACGATTTTGCTTGGAGCTTTTCAGACGGCCTGGCAAGTGTTGAACAAAATAATAAGTGGGGATATATTAACAAGACGGGCAAAGTGATTATCCCTACCCAATATGATTATATTGGCAAATTTTTAGGAAGTTTGGCAAAGGTTAAGCAAAATGAAAAATGGGGATTTATGGATAAAACGGGTAAGATAGTTATTCCTATTAAATATGATTATGCTGGTAATTTTGAAAATAATAAAGTCCCAGTAATGCTAAACGGCGAAGAATTTTATATAGACAAAACAGGCAAGCGTATTGACTAAAATAAAAGTACCCAAATAGACATTTTGTTTGGTATTATTGAATCAAGATGATTTAAAATTTGGACGTGTATGGGTAATTTATTTGCCCTTGATAAATCATCATTTTAATAACCACAATATTGCCATCGGCAACCATACCGCCGTTACCAAGCCATTAATGGCAAGCCCAAAGGCAGCGTATCGCCCTGCGGTGGGGCTGATTGTCCATGCTTCGACCGTACCAATGGCGTGAGCAACCAGACCCAGTGCCAAGCCTTTTGCTCGGTCGTCTGTGATGTTTTTGAACAAAATACGGCACACCCCCGCTCCCAAAATCCCCGACACGATAATGATAAGATTGGCGAGCACAAGCGGTGCGTCAATGATTTGGGCAACCGACAAGCCCACAGGCGTGGTAACTGACCGTGTGGCAAAGCCCAAAATCGTCTGTATATTTAGGCTAAACACATACGCCAAACTCATCGGCACAATCGCCCCAACAAGACTTGCCATGACAACAATGATAGACAGCTTTTTGACAGGCAAGCCCTTAAAATCCATGCCCGCTAAGGGGACAGCAAGCAGGACGGTGCTATACCCAAGCAAGCGGTCAAAGACAGGTTTGGCATGGGCGTAATACGTATTATAAGGCAGTTGAATTATGGCAATGATGATAAGCGTCAGCACAATGGCGATGATAATCATCGGTATGCCACGAAAGTATTTGTTGATATAGCGTAACACATATTTTGCCCCGATATGAGCGATGAGCGTAACGACAAAGGCGATAAAAATCGTGGTGCTGTCAAGGGTTGGCATGATTTTCTCCTTTATCGTCCGTGCCTTTTAGCCAGTTTTGGGACAATTTGGCAAACGCCCAAAGCGGTATCACGGTGCTGAGCACGATGACCGCCGACACGGCAAGTAAATCCGACCCAAGCCCAAACAGCAAAATCCCTGCCCCTGCCGACACAGGCAAAAACGCAAATCCACTATCTACAAGTAGCACGCTTGCCGATGACGATAGCCAATTTGGCAAACCGCCCTTAACGAGACGCACGCCCATAAGTATGGCAAAGAGTGACACCAAGCCGACAATGTTGGTGGCGGTCGGCATTCCCAAAGCGGTGCAAACAACTAAGGCAAGCTCACGCACACCGATGACGATACAGACGGTGGCGAGCATACCGAGCCAAAAAGTGGGGGATTTGGTGAGATAGGGGGATTTCATTGTTATTATGTCCTTATATTGGGGTGTTGCTTGATATACTTAGCTAGAATGATTATTTAATCATCATCATACGATTGGGTCAAGGCATGGAGCAGGTTTTATAAAAAATGTTCATTATTTTATAAAAAAATAGAGCCAAACACGACTGCATTTGACTCTATATCAAGATAAAAACTAACGCCCAATCGCACGCCAGCCAATATCACGGCGGTACTGTATACCGTCAAAGGCAATCGTACCACAGCTTGCCAACGCACGAGCTTGGGCATCCGCCACGCTTGCTCCAAGTGCGGTAACGCACAGCACTCGTCCACCATTGGTTAGGATTTGTCCGTTCTCTGCCTTTGTGCCTGCGTGGAATACTTTTAGGTCGTCCTGCACATCTGGCAAACCTGTAATCACATCGCCTGATGATGAACTCTCTGGATAGCCACGACTGGCAAGGACAATGCCTAACGCCACTTCGTCCGTCCATTCTGCACTGACGGGCAATTTGCCGTCTAGTCCTGCCAAAATCAGCTCAACCAAAGACGACTTTAATCGCATCATAATCGGCTGAGTCTCAGGGTCGCCAAATCGGCAATTAAACTCAATCACATAAGGGTCGCCTGCGTCATTTATCATTAAGCCTGCGTACAAAAAGCCTTTATAAGGCGTGCCATTTGCCCTCATCTCGTCCACGACAGGGCGGATCACACGCTCAATAACCTTATCATGTACGTCCGCTGTTACCACAGGGGCAGGGCTGTACGCTCCCATACCGCCTGTATTTGCCCCTTTATCGCCTTCAAAAATGCGTTTGTGGTCTTGACTGGTTGCCATCGGCAAGATGTTATCGCCATCAATCATGCAAATAAAGGACGCTTCTTCGCCTGCCAAAAACTCTTCGATGACAACACGGCTCCCTGCTTGACCAAATTTATTGCCTGATAGCATATCATCAATGGCACCAAAGGCTTCGCTCTCGTCCATTGCCACAATCACGCCCTTACCTGCCGCCAAGCCGTCTGCCTTGATGACAATGGGCGTACCCTTAGAGCGGACAAAGTCTTTTGCTGTCTCCACATCGGTAAAGACTTCATAAAAGGCGGTGGGAATGCCGACTTTTTTCATAAAATCTTTGGCAAACGCCTTGGAGCCTTCTAGCTGTGAGCAGTATTGTGAACAGCCCCACGCACGCACGCCAGCACGCTCTAAATCGTCCACAATGCCCGCCACAAGCGGAGCTTCCGCCCCCACAAGCACAAAGGTGATGTCATGAGTCTGACAAAACTCAATCACGGCAGGGTGGTCGGTAATGTCCAAATCCACGTTTTGGAGTTTGGGTTCGCTTGCCGTGCCTGCATTGCCACGAGCGACATAGACCGTCTGTACTCTGTCATCTTTGGCACATGCCCACGCTAAGGCGTGCTCACGTCCGCCTGTACCTGTAACTAAAATTTTCATAGCAGTCCTTATGGGTTGGGGTAAATGCCCCCTATTGTAGCAAATTTTACCCAAAAAATCTTGGGGGTTTTTGGCTGTTTTATGAATTTTCTTTTGACTTGCGATCAAGAAAACATGCCATAAGCTTTCAAATTACTACAAATTTATCATACATAAATACAGGGATGTATGCTTTATAAACTCTAAAATTGCCACAAGTGGAAAATATCCCATCTAAAATCTAACTCTTGTCTTGATGGGCAAGTTGACTAATCTCCACCGCTTGCAATAACCCCAACTCATCAAATTCTTGGCGTAATTGTTTTATCGCTTGGGTTTGGTCTTTGGTTTGGGCAATGATTTCACGATAGCGATTGACGTATTTGGTTTTATCTACCGCTTGCCAAAGTTTTTGATATTTGCGTTTTTGAAAAATATCATTCACAAAGCTAAGTAATAATAACCCAAGTAGAATATATTCTATTTTCATAAATCACCTAATATCTATCAAACCGTATTGCATCATTTGCCACGCTTTGCAATGGCGTTTTATTTGCCAAATGGGGGGCGGATAAGGGGCGTTTGATGATGATTTTGCCATTGTCTTTTAATTGAGCATGGGCACTATCCAAAAATCGTTTTTCATCATCATCGCTTGGCGGATTTGCCAAATCATGTAATACTTGCATGGTTTTGCCCACTTTGGCAGAATAACTGTCAGACGGAAACATGGGGTCAAGATAAATCATATCCGCCTTTGGTAAGGTCGCCATAAAATCAGTATTCAAAAAATTACCATGATAAATCGTAATTCGGCTTAATAATTTTTGCCAATTTGGATTGGCATTCATCATTTGATGTTCAAATAATAGTAGCATTGCCACGATAGGATGTTGTTCTATCATGATTACATTTGCCCCTGTGCTTGCCAATATCAATCCGTCCTGCCCAAAGCCTGCCGTACCGTCTATCACGCTCATGTCGGACGTTAATTTACTTGCTTGCAATATCAGCTCGGACTTTCGCCCTGCGGTTACGATACGTTTGGTTAGGGCTTGCCAATTTAATGATGATTTTATAATGGCATTGTTGTCAATTTTAATTAAGGTTGGGGTATTTTTTATAATAGCAATTAAAGGCGTATTGATATTATCATTGGCAAATGATGAGATAAATTTATCACTTAATTTTGATAAAGCATGAAAAGATAACTTTAAAGACAAATTGTGGGTTTTATTAATAACGTCCAATGTATCAAATAATGCTTTGTCTTGTTCGGTGCCAATGATGTTAATATTCAAAATGTTGCCTTTTAATTTGTCATTTAAATATAGGGCGAATTGCAATTCGCCCCTACAAAATCACCTAAATAATTACCCTTGAATTTGATAACCAAACACAAAATACGCCAATAACACAATCACGCCTGTGATAATCCGCAAATAGGCAAAAATCATAAAGTCTTTTTTGGATACCCATGCTACCAAAAGGCGAATACATAGCAGGGCAACAACAAAAGACACCGCTGTTCCCACGCCCAAAATCGCCCAATCTTCTCCTGTTTGTAGCACGTCTTTTTTCTCAATAAGCTCCAAAAGTCCTGCCCCGACAATGACAGGAATGCCCAAAAAGAACGAAAATTCGGTGGCGGATTTGCGAGATGCCCCAAACCACAACGCCCCGATAATGGTCGCCCCAGAGCGACTGGTACCAGGGATTAGGGCAAGGCATTGAGCCAGTCCGATTTTTAACGCCATTTTAAAGTCAATATGTTCGGCTTCTTGTGCCTTAATGGGGCGTGGGTGTTTTTCTACATAGATGATGAGGAGTGCCCCAATAATAAGCATGGTCGCCACGACAAGCGGATGAAAAAGCGTGCCTGTGATAAAGTCTTTTAGGGTAAAGCCGACAACCATGACAGGAATGGTGGCGATAATGAGCGAGATACCCAGTCCACGGGGGTTGGTCATGCCGTCCGCCTTGCCTGTCAGTAGCCCCATAAATGCCGTCCACAACCTGCCCCAATAGTCATAAATGACCGCCAAAATCGCCCCAAGCTGAACAAAAATAATGAACAAATCTCGCTTGTCTTTGTCCCAAAAATTCATGATGTCTGCCGACAAAATCATATAGCCTGTGCTAGAAATCGGCAAAAACTCGGTAATGCCTTCGACAATGCCCATGATAACGGCTTTGATAAATAATAAAATATCCAAAATATGACTCTTTATTTAAATTTACCAATATTTATTGGCGGTATGGATTGGGGGTTAAATAATTTTTTGGCATTAAATGATTGGGTGAATGTAATTTGCCCTTGCACATCCAAATTTTAAAATATACAGCCAACAAAATTTAATTTTACTACGGAAACCGTTCGCCACAAGCCTGCCTGAGGGTCGGTTTCCGTCATGGTTCGACAGGCTCGCCACGAACAGAAAACCGTGGTACTTTTTCATTTTGTAGAGTGTATCTTTATTGAACAATGCCATTTTAAAAATATAAAATTATTGGCATATAAATGATTGGGTGAATAAACTGCCCCATATTTCATTTTAAAATTGGTTAATTATTTTTTGCCTTGCTCTGCCAATGTTTTCCAAGCGTTATTTCTAAGATAAACGGGTAAGGCGTTTTCTGCCGTTACCGTCTCGCCCTTTAAAAATAGCGGATAGGCAAGCCGTGCGATGTGGCAGGCAGTTGGATTTAGGCGTAATTGTTTGGCATCTGTCGCCACCAAATCCACCCCGTCCCCCACGACAATGTCGGTCTCTACACGCTTGTCATAATCTAATAGACATTCGCTTTGGGCAATGGGCAGAGCGTTTTGCACCACAAAATCCCCTGCATAGACTTGGTTTTGGCGAGCGTCTATCACGGCGGTTATCGTTGTGCCGTTTGCCATGCTCTCTTGTTCACACGCCATAAACGCCAAGGCGTGCAGGCTAGATATGCCGATACACGGTGCGTCATTGGCGACAGATAGGGCTTGGACTAGGGCGGTGTTAATACGAATGCCACTAAACGCCCCCGGCCCACGGTTAAACGCCCATGCCTTGACGTCTTTTATATCCACGCCTGCCGTATGTAATGCCTTGTTAAGCATGGGCAATATAATCTCCGTTTGCCCACGCCCGCCCGCCACGGTCTCGGTGTAGATGATGGTGTCATTTTGCAAAATGGCGATAGAGCATTGCTCAAAAATGGTATCAAAAGCGATGAGAATGTCAGATGGGCTAGGCGATAAGGCGGTCATAGAATATGTGCAGGCAAAATAAAAAACGCTTATCATACCACAAAATACTTGTAAATTTTAGGGTTTTAAAAGCGGTTTGGGTTGTTGATAACATTATTTACAATGGAGTAATAATTAAGAAAATTTATTTTGTTGGATTAAGTGGTTTTTATGACAAATAAATTTAATAAAAACTTTTGGTAATTTTAATCAAATCAGCGTATAATGCTCAAAACCCATAAAAATTTTATGGTGTTCATTTTGACTTGTGTAGGGCGTGCCTGCCGTTGGTATTTGCAATGAAAAACAAGATTTAACCATTTTTCATGCAAAAATTGATTTAAAATGTTAAATTTTTACCTTAATTTTATAAAAATGTTATCAATGGTGGGTACGCCCTAGTATTTAGGAAATTATTATGAAATCTTATGTTCTGTATGATGACGGTCATCACAAATGTATCGCATTTAGCATGCCCGAAGAAGATGAAAGCGTACCATCTAACCAGTTTTTAATCATTGATGGTGAAGAAGCGGCAATCATTGACCCAGGTGGGGATTTGACCTTTACGCCACTGACCTTGCAAATCACCAAACACACCAGCATGGAGAGTATTAAGTATGTCATTGGTTCGCACCAAGACCCTGACATTTTGGCATCCATGCCCCGTTGGCTCATCCATTTGCAAAATACCAAACTGCTTATCCCGATGTTATGGGAGCGGTTTTTGCCCCATTATAATTCTGCCTTTACCAAAGGGCGATTGCACCACGGTCTGTCGGAGCGACTCGAAGGCATTCCTGATGCAGGTGGCGTGTATGCACTGGGCAATACTAAAATCATGGCAATCCCTGCTCACTTTTTGCATTCGGTGGGCAACATTCAGTTTTATGACCCTGTCAGTCAGATTCTGTTCTCGGGCGACATGGGGGCATCATTGGTGGGGCATTCTGGCATCAAGGTGGAGAATTTTCAAGCTCACATCAACAGCATGTCAGGTTTTCATAAACGCTATATGGCAAGTAATAAAGCCTGCCGTCTGTGGGCGGACAGCGTACGCCAGCTGCCCGTGGACATGATGGTGCCACAGCATGGCAAAAGACTAGAAGGGCGTACCATCTTTGATGAGTTCTTAGATTGGATTAGTGGGTTATCTTGCGGTGTTGATTTGATTGATGAGAGTACTTATGACATCAATGAGTTAATGGCGTTGGCTAAGGTTGTTCGGATATGATGAGTTAAAAAGGCGTGATGATACGCCTTTTTATTTTGGTTTTTTTGGCAGGCATTATAATTTACCCCATTTTTAACATCCACCCAAGATATTATTTATGGGTAACACCATCCACAGAGCCACGCTCTAACAGCCTTGACCCTATCCAGTGCCGACTAAACTGATATGCCACCCGTCCTGAGCGACCGCCTCGAGTGCTTGCCCATTTTAGGGCTTCGCTGCGCACTATCTCATCAAATGCCATGTCCGCCCGTGCCAAATAATACGCCACGATGTCCAAATACGTCTCTTGATTCATGGGCGAGAACGATATCCACAGCCCAAAGCGGTCTGAGAGCGAGACGGTCTCATCAATGGTCTCATAGGGATTGACTTCATCGGTTTGACCATTATAAATGCTGACGTTGTCCTTCATGAGCTGTGGCAACAGATGACGGCGGTTACTGGTGGCATAGATGAGCAGACGGTCTTGTTCGCTGTCTAACGCCCCATCCAGCACGCTTTTTAGGGTGCGGTAATTTTCATCATACCCATTAAATGCCAAATCATCACAGTAGATGATATAACGGCAGTAGCTGTCGCTTGCCTTGATGGCGTGGCGGATTTTATCAAGCATTTGCAAATCATCTCGGGCAACTTCTATCACTCGCAGACCGTCTTGATGATGGGCGTGAAGTAAGGCACGTACAAGGCTTGATTTGCCTGCCCCACGAGTACCAGTCATGAGAACGTGGTTGGCAGGCAAGTTTGCCAAAAATTGGCGGGTATTTTGAATGATTTTGTCTTTTTGGGTGTCAATGCCGTGCAAATCATCCAAAGTGATGCCAAGGTGGACATCAATAGGAGCGAGTGTGCCACGCTGACCGCCAACCCAGCGATAGGCGAGAATATCAGGGTCTAGATGGATGGATTGGGTGGTGCGTTCGCTTAAAAATTGATTGGCTTTTTGCAAAAAACTTGTGCCAAGGGTCAGTAGTTCATTAGGTAGATTCATGTCAGATGTGTGATAAAAGTCTTAATTTAACATAAAACACCCAAAAATAAAACCACCTTGCTTGGTGGTTTTGGTGATAATAATCTTATGTAAGCTACCCTGTGATTACAAACCGCCCACGCTCATCAAAAAACCGCCGAACCACCAGCACCGCCGACAGCGTACACGCCAGCGTACTGCCCGCACAGATAAAAAACATGGTAACAATCTGATAGCGTACCGCCTGTGTGGGGTCAGCCCCTGCCAGTATTTGCCCTGTCATCATGCCTGGTAGGCTCACCAGTCCGACCACGAGCATGGAGTTTACGGTTGGGGTTAGGCCATTTAGCACCGCCGATTTGACAAGCTCATGCACCGCTTCAAAGGGGGTAGCCGACAGCGATAGGCGAGATTTGATAAGGGCTTGCTTGTCGTGCATGGCGTTTACAAGTTCGTTGGTCGTCAAGGATATGGCGGTCAGAGAATTGCCCAAAATCAGCCCCAAAATCGGTATGATGTACTGGGGGCGATACCAAGGCGACACCTTTAAAATGAGCGTCATGGCAATCAGCGTAACCACACCCGTGGCAATCGACAGCGAGATGATACTATCAGACAGTAAGCCCTTGTAGGGGCGTTTGACCCGACCTTTTGCCGAGACACTGGCGATGAGTGTCATTATGGTTAAAATCGCAAGCACCTGCCATGCACTCTCACGAGCAAACACCCACGCCAAAATCAGCCCAATCATGGACAACTGCACGACCGTCCGCACCCCTGCCATGATGAGTGTGCTTGTCAAGCCAAGTCGCAGGTATGTCGACACGCCTATCGTGATAAGTAGTAAGGTGCTGGCTAAGGCGATGTCGGTTAGGGTGAGTGTGATTGCCATAATGAACAAGTTATTGATTTAAATTGATATTTTATGGTGTTTAGGTGTAGGGGTGAATTGCAATTCGCCCTATGTGGGTTTAAAAATCTTTTTATTGTTAATATCATATCGTCAAAACACCATTATCCATACGCCACAAATCCGCCTCCAACGCCTGTTGTTCGCTTGGCGTGTGCGTAACCCAAATCAAGGCTTTGGTATCATCATGCCAATCTAGCACGAGCCTCATGAGCAAATGTGCCGTTTCATCATCAAGGGCGGACGTGGTTTCATCAAATAGGGCAATCGTTGGGTTAAATTGCAACGTCCGCAAAAAACTCACGATTTGGCGTTCGCCCCCTGATAGCTCGTGGATTGATTGGTTGATAAAATTGTCATGTTTGCCAAGTGTGGCAAGTTTTTGTAAATGCCAACTTTTATCAATTTTTTTGTTTTGGTGGTATTTAAAACCAAAGGGGGCGGTTAGATTGTCAAGCACCGTGCCGTCCGATAGGCTAGGCGTTTGATGAAATAGGGCAACGGCAGAGCGGTAATAGAGTGGAGGGATTTGGCTAAGGGGTGTTAGTTTCCCATTTTTATTTAACATAATCCTATTAGTAATAGCACTATCCAAAGCCAACAAATCGGCTAGGGCTTGTAATAACACCGATTTACCAGAGCCAGAGCGACCGACCAGAGCGACTTTTTGCCCATGATGTAAGGCAAAAGACACGTTGTCAAGCAAGGTACGGTCTGGGGTGTGGTAGGATAGAGCGGTGGCGGTGAGTAGGGGCATGGTGCAGTGTGTTTGGGGTAGGATTTTATGATATTAGATTTGCCGATGGCATCACCCAAAAACCGCCTGCCCCTGATGGATGGATTGATAAGTCTGATAAGTGGGGCAGATGGCTTGGTGTGGAGCTTATTTTTTGGTGGGTCGCTTGCTTACATCCTTATGCTCGTCAGTCTCGTACAACGCCCCTGCACGCCCCACGATGAGCGGGTCAATGTTGCCAATCTGTGAGTCGTCCTTGTCGGCATAGTCCAGCTTGTTTAGGACATAACGCATGGCGTTGAGTCTGGCACGCTTTTTACAGTCGGATTTGATGACAATCCATGGCGATTCGCTCGTGTCGGTCTCAAAGAACATCGCTTCTTTGGCGATGGTGTAGTCGTCCCATTTGTCAAGGGACGCTTTGTCCACAGGCGAGAGTTTCCACTGTTTTAGCGGGTCATGCTCACGGCGAGAGAAACGCACTTTTTGCTCTTCACGGCTGACCGAGAACCAAAACTTGATGAGCGTAATGCCCGACTGGGTCAGGTGTTTTTCAAAGGCAGGCACTTGCTCCATAAAGGTGTGATATTCATCATCACTGCAAAAGCCCATGACACGCTCGACCACAGCACGGTTGTACCACGAACGGTCATACAGCACTATCTCGCCTGCGGTGGGTAGGGTCTGCACATAACGCTGAAAATACCATTGCCCACGTTCGGTCTCGGTCGGCTTTTCTAGGGCGACAACCCTAGCACCACGGGGGTTTAGGTGTTCCATAAAGCGTTTGATGGTACCGCCTTTACCAGCGGCGTCACGCCCTTCAAAAAGGATGACAATTTTTTGTCCTGTTTCTTTAACGTGGCGTTGTAGTTTTAGAAGTTCAATTTGTAATTTGTACTTTTGGGCTTCGTAGTTTTTACGGCTCATGCGGTGTTTATAAGGATAACCGCCTTCACGCCAGTTGGGCGCAAGCTCGGTGTCTTTGGATTTGCTGGTGGCAATCTCATTGCCAAGCTGATAGGCGACGTTGGTGGTAGGCAAGTACTCTGCCAAGCGAACCCCAATTTGGGTCAAATCATCAGCACTGGCGTGTTCAACCAACTCTTCTAGGCGAGAGAGAGTGTCAGAGAATTCGTCACGAAATTTGGTAGCGGACTGCTTTTTTGGGGCGGTTGCCATGCGGACTCCTTGATAAAAATGTGGATTTGTTTTATATTAACATAGCGGTAATATTTTGGCAATATAATACGCCCATTTGTTTTTGACTTTTTATGATGGGTTTATTTTAAAAATGGTGATTATCAATTAATCATAATTTTAAAATAGTTCGTTAAGACAAAGGATGAATTTCTTTGAATTAAAATTTTTATCAAAGAAATTTACCTTTACCGATTAATTTTTAAAATAATTAAAATCATTTATCAAATCATACCAAATCTAACTCACGCCCGAACCTAATAACCTGCTTTCGCCATTAGCGATTTTTTTGACGTGGATTTGGGTGGGAATGCGTTCTTTTAATGATTGGACGTGTGAGATAATGCCTATCATCTTGCCTGTGTCTTTTAATGATGATAATACCGATAACGCAATGTCCAATATCTCATCATCTAATGTGCCAAAGCCTTCATCCAAAAACAATGAGTTAATACTGACATTCTCACTGCTCATTTGTGATAAGCCCATTGCCAGTGCCAATGACACAATAAAGCTCTCGCCCCCCGAGAGGTTTTTGGTGCTACGAATCTCACTGCCTTGGGCGGTGTCGATGACATTTATCTCTAATAGGCTTTTGTTGATCTTATCATCGCCATGAGTTAGGACATAGCGACTGTCCATTTTGCTAAGGACATCATTGGCGTGATGGAGCATAAGCTCCAAGGTCAGCCCTTGGACGAAGTTGCGGTATTTAATGCCCTCTTTGGAACCAATGAGCTCATCGAGCTTTGCCCATACGACCAAATCCTGCTGTTTTTGACTGATTAAATTCATCAAAGAGCCGTGCTTTTCTCTGTTGTCCTTGGCATTTATAAATAGCTGTTTTTGCTCACCAAAGGCGGTCAGCTGTTCATAATGACGGCTTTGTAATTGCTCTTTATATTGTTTTAATCCATCCAATGTCATATTTTTCGATTTGTCATTTGTTGTATTGGATTCATGTTGTTTCTCCATGTCTTTTAAAATATCCGCCAAAACTTTATCATCAGGTTTGGCAGTCATGATGTCATCTAGCTTATGCTCCCAATAATTAAGATTATCACGGGCTTGTTTTAAGGCATAATGCAAGTTTTGCTCGGTTTTCTCTAATGCTAAGCGTTCATCATTATCCATGCATGCCGATAAAAATTCATCGGCATCTTTAAAACCTTTGTCTGTTAGCGACTCATTAAACTTATGCTGTAAGTCATCAATGTGCTTATCAAGCGTGGCAATGTGGCTTTGATGATGGCTGATTTTTTCATTTAGGCTTAATAAGGCTTGCTGGGACTTTTGATGGCTCTCTTGGCTGTCATGAAACGCCCGCTCGCTCTTATCTATCGCTTGGCGTAGCATGGCTTCTTTGTCATCGACATTATCTGTGCCAAACAGTGCTTCACGCTCTGATGTGTGGCTGTCGTGGTGCTGGGTTAGGGATATTTTTTCTTGCTCTAATTCATGCAGTTTTTCTTGATGGTCATTTAATTGTTTGGTTTGATTGGTCAGATGAATTTGAATGTGGCTTAGCTCGGATTCTAATTGCTGTTTTTGGGCGTGGTAATTGTCATGGTCTTGGCTGATTTGGGTTAGCTCGCCAATATGCTGATGAATATTTGCTAATAATGATGTGTGGCTGTCATTATTATCGGTTGAAATATCATTAATAACATTATCCATGTTTATATACATGCTTTTTTGATATCGCCCTAATTTGGCAGTGATGGCATGGATAAGCTCATGAATGCTTTGTTCATAATCAGCGATGGCGGATTTGGTGTCTTGTGTTTGTTCTGTGATGATTTCGATGTGATTTTTTAGGGCTTTACCGTCTTGGGTGATGACGTCAAGATTTTGGCGTAAGTTATTTAGCTCTTGGTTTTTTTGGGTAAAAGCGTGCTGTAATGTATGATAGTTATCATAACTGCCAGTTAAATGGGCTAATGCCTGCTGAATGACGTCATTTAATGTATTAATGACTTCTTTTATCTTGGGCGAATTGTCATCTAATGCCATGGGTAATTCATGGTGGACGTTTTTTATTATCTCTTGTGCGATGATGGTTTGATAATCACGGTTTATATTTGTGATGATTTCATTTTTTTGTGCCGTTAATGTTTGTCGTTGCTCGCCATAATACACTTTTGCACTGGTGATATTGGCAAGTGTTTCTTTGTGAGCTTGCAGATTTTCTTTATGTGTTTCTATTTTTTGGGTGGTGTGGGTGATGGCGGTTTTGGTGCCATCATCAATATCATGGATAAAGGGGTTGTTAAGGGCGTACGGGTGCGTTAATGAACCACACAGCGGACAGGGTTCATTATCGGTCAGTTTGGCGTGATGTTCTTTTAGGGCGATGAGCTGTTGTTGGGTGTCATAATGCTGTTGTAGGGCAGTTAGGGTGTTTTGCTCTTGGATGATTTGCTCGTTTAGGGCAGAAATGGCAGACAGGGCGGTTTGCTCTTGCTCGGCATTGTCATGCAGGCGAGTGCTTAGTTCATGAAGTTGTCCATTGAACTGTCTGTGGCTCTCTGCATGTTGGCTAAGGGCATAAGTCAAATGCGACAGCTCTTTGATGTGATGAATCTTATCTTGAAAATGCGTGCCATAATACGCCAATTTGTCATTATCAATATCAGATAACATGAGCGATGTTTGTAACAGCTCGCTGATTTGTCCGATAAGGGCTTGATGGTTATGTTCGATTTGGGCTAACCGCTCTTTTTGGGTTCGCAGTTCATCTCGTTTATCATTGATTTGTTGGGTTTTTTGGTTTAGCTCAGCGGTTTGGGCGTGCAGTTTTTGGGTGTGCTGACGAAGCTGTGCCAAAGCAGTGCTAAGCTCACGTTCATGACCCGACAGCATGCCCACATCTTGCTTGATGTCGGGATAATGTGCCATGTGCTCATGGCGGTCATTGATGGCGTGTAGTGCGGCTTGGTGCTCATCCTGCTGACTGTTTAGTTCTGATATCGCCTGCTTGGCATTAGCTATCATCGTCTGCTCGTTCGTGATGGCGTGGCTGATTTTGTCGATTGCCGATTTGTCCTGAGCGATGATGTTATCTAGCGTTCGCACTTGTTTGAACAGGGGCAGGGCTTGTTCATACTGGGCTTTGTGGGCGGTTAGGGCTCCATGATGGCTGTCCTTTTGTGCTTGTCGGGTTTGCTGTTCTTGTACCAGCTCGGGCAGGGCGTTTTGGAGTTCGGTAAGGGCGGTGTGGGTGTGAGTTAGCGTGTGGTACTCACGCGTGAGTTCTTGGTAGATGGGCGATAGCTCATGAGCCAGATTAGCAAGGCGTAAGCGAATCGCCGACTTGTCAAAGGCTTGGATGTCTGTCTGGGCGGTCACAATGTCCGCTTGGTGCTTGGCGATGTGGGCTTGGGCTTGGGTTTGGTCTTGGTGCCAGCCGATGATAGTATCTAGGTGTTGCAGGCTTGTTTGGGTGTCACGAAGACGGGCGTCATCATCGCTGATACGCCGCTCCAAGGCAGAAAAATGTTCATCATCCATGACATCGATGTCGCCTACTTTTTGCTCTAATTGGTGTAGATCTTCCTTTTTTTGCTTATGCACGTCAAAGGCTTTTTGGCTGATTTTGGCGTAGATGTGCGTGCCAGTGATTTGTTCTAGGATTTCGCCCTTTTCGTTGGCTTCGGCTTTTAAAAAGGCGGAAAAATTGCCTTGGGCAAGCATGACCGAACGGGTAAACTGCTCAAAGTTCATGTGCATGATTTCTATGGCTTTTTTGTCGCACACGCTCGGCTTGGTCTCGATGATAACTCCTTCATCAGATGGGTCGGTCAGTAGGCTGATTTGGCGTTTGATGGGTTGTAATTTGCCGTCGGGCTTTTTGTTTGCTCGCCGTTGTTCAAAGCTGAACCGATAGAGCTTATCGCCTGTACTCTCATTCATGAGTAGCACCACTTCGCTGTGGCAGTCGCCCCTATCCACGCTCATGAGTTCGTTTTGGGTGTTGCTGATGGTGCTAATCCTTGGCGTCTGTCCATAGATGGCAAGGCAGATGGCGTCTAGTATCGTAGTCTTGCCTGCCCCTGTCTGCCCTGTGATGGCAAACAGTCCGTCATTGACAAAGGCGTCATCGGTAAAATCAATGTACCAGTTGCCTTTTAAAGAGTTAAGATTGCTAAATGATAAAGAAAGTATTTTCATGATGTTTTGGATAAATAAATGGCAAAATAAATTGGTAAAATGGCTTTAAAATAAATTGAGTAAAAAATCAGTCGGATAAAAATAAGTAAGATAACAGCCAAGCCATACGCCGTCACTCCGCCTGCACGTCCTGCTCATGAATGGCTTGGATGATGTGCTGATAGGCGACTTTTAGCTCATCTTTTTCATCATCGCTCACCGCTCGCCTGTCCAAAAGTCGCTCAAACACGTCCATGGTTGTGAGCTGTTTTAGGTTCTCGCCATGATGGGTGCTTTGTAGGACGTGCCTGCGTTGGGTGTTGTTTTGGATGTTTAGGGGTAGGACTTTGGTGTCTGTCAAAAAGGCTTTGATGTCTTTGGCAAAATTTGGCTCTAACGCCTGCCCATCATAGATAATCTCAGCATAGATGGTTTGGTTTTCGGCGATTAGGGGGCGTAAGGCGTGCTTAATGCTGTCGGTGTCGCCTTGTAGTCTCACTAGTTTGGTAAAGACGGGTACGGTCAAGGCATGAATGTGGGGTGTGTTCGCTGTGATGGGGTCAAAATCAACAATCAAGACCTGTTTGTCCTTACCAATCTCGCCAAAGCCCATGGCAATGGGCGAACCACAATAGCGAATGCGGTCTTGTCCTGCGACCTTTTGCGGGGCGTGGATGTGTCCTAGGGCGACATAGTTGATGTCATCAGCAAAAATACTGGCAGGCAGTTGCCCGAGTGTGCCGACAAAGGTCTCTTTTCGCATGCCGTCATCATCCGATGACACGCTCGCCCCTGCACTAAACAGATGACCGGTGGCGATGATGGGAATGGGGGGCTGGTTTGGGTTTGCTTGGTATTCATCTTGCAGGGCGATGGCGTGGTCGGCAAGGCTTTGATAATGCTTGGCAATGCCTTGGGCGGTCTCGCTGTCTCGCTGTCCTGTCAGCTCAAAACTACCGCCTGTCCTGACATCTTTGTCACGCAGATAAGGCACGGCAAGGACGATGGCACGCACGATGTCTGAATTGATTTTTGAGTCGTCTTTTGGGTTGTCTTGTGATTTGTCTTTTAAGTCATCTTGTGGTTTGTCTTTTAATAATAGTATTTCATCATGGATGTCGGCGGTGGCTTGTCCGACGACTTGGACGTTCAGTGTTTTTAAAATGGCTTTGGGGGCGTCCAAAAAGGTGGGGCTGTCGTGGTTGCCTGCGGTGATGATGACGTGCTGGCAGGGGCTTTTGGCGACTTTGCCCAAAAATTCATAATAGAGCTCTTGGGCTTTGTTACTGGGGGTGGCGGTGTCAAAGATGTCGCCCGCCACGATGAGTGCGTCCACGTCATGGGTGCTGATGGCGTTGTGTAACCAGTTTAAAAAGGCTTCAAATTCATCATATCGAGTGTGGTTAAACAGGCGTTTGCCGATGTGCCAGTCGGATGTGTGTAAAATGCGTAGGGAGGTTGGGGACTTGAGGGGTATGGTGTGCATGGTGGTTATTTAAATAAGTAAGATAAATAAGTAAACAAGATAAATGGGCTGTGCTGTTTTAAAGTTTATAAAAAAAGACCAACTCTTGCAAGCGGTCTTTGGTAAACGTATGTAAAGCGTCAGACGGCGGTTTTGACCGTTTTGGCTTTGTCAAGAGCGGTGTATAGGCGATTAACTTCATCGGCAGATGTTAGGTGCAGATTGACCCGCAGGGCGTGAAATCGTCCTGTCTTGGATGGGCGGACGACCATGCTGGCGGTGTCAAAATCAGGGAAAATCTCTGCCAAAATAAGCGTGACTTCATGGCGTAGGCTGTCATGCTCGCCTTCATGTCCGATGATACTCATGGGGTAGTCCATGGGGAACTGCCACAGCTCGGGGTTCTGGATTTCGGTGCGTTTGGCGTTCACGGTGGGGGCGATGTTTAGACTCGTAAGTTTGGTGGTCATGATAATATTATGTAGATGAATTTAGGGATAAATGGGGGTGGCGGTCGCTTTTTCAAGCGTAAAAATAACCACACTGTGGTGGTTATTTTGGGTATTTTAAAAAATCAATCACTTTCCAAGAACGAACGCAAATGCTCAGAGCGAGATGGGTGGCGAAGTTTGCGTAGGGCTTTGGCTTCTATCTGACGGATACGCTCACGAGTAACATCGAACTGCTTGCCCACTTCTTCTAAGGTGTGGTCGGACGCCATGTCAATGCCAAACCGCATTTTTAACACTTTGGCTTCACGTTCGGTTAGGTTGTCCAGCACTTCTCGGGTGGCTTCACGCAAGCCTTCGGCAGTGGCACTCTCAACAGGACTTGAAATGGTGCTGTCTTCAATGAAGTCGCCTAGGTGGCTGTCTTCATCATCACCGATGGGGGTTTCCATGGAAATCGGCTCTTTGGCGATTTTTAGGACTTTACGCACTTTGGCTTCATCCATATCTAAGCGTTCGCCCAGCTCTTCTGGCGTCGGCTCTCGCCCCATTTCTTGGAGTAGCTGACGGCTGACACGGTTGATTTTATTAATCGTCTCAATCATGTGTACAGGGATGCGAATGGTGCGTGCTTGGTCAGCGATGGAGCGAGTGATGGCCTGACGAATCCACCATGTGGCATAGGTTGAGAACTTATAACCACGGCGGTATTCAAATTTGTCTACCGCTTTCATAAGACCGATGTTACCTTCTTGGATAAGGTCAAGGAACTGTAAACCACGGTTGGTGTATTTTTTGGCGATGGAGATAACCAGACGTAAGTTGGCCTCGACCATGTCTTTTTTGGCACGACGGGCTTTGGCTTCCCCGATTGCCATTTGGCGTGCCACGGCTTTCATGTCTTTGGTGTTCATTTGTAGGTTTTCTTCGTGTGCCAAGATTTTCTTTTGCAAGGCAACAACATCTGGCATGACCGCTTCTAAGGTGCCAGCAAAGGCAGGTTTGCCATCAATACGGTGAGCCAGCCAGTCGATGTTGGTCTCGTTACTGGGGAAGGTTTTTTTGAACTCATCAAGGGGCATTTTGCCTTTACGAATAACCAAACGCATGATTTGGCGTTCGGTGGTACGCACATCTTCATAGACTTCACGCATGAGTGCCATGATTTGGTCAGATAGGCGGTTGTTAAGTTTTAAGAGCATAAAGCGAGTGGCAAGCTCATCATAGGCGGCTTTGGCTTTTTCGCTGTTACGCCCATGTTTTTCAAGCATTTTTTTGGCATTGTCAAACAGGCTTTGAATTTCATCAAAACGGACTTTGACTTCTTCGGGGTCAAGACTGCTGTCATCGCTGTCAGCGTCCATGCTCATGCCGTTGTCATCATCGTCTTCGTCTTCGGTGTCGCTGTCATCATCGGCTTCACTGATTTTTAGGTCAATCTCTGTGTCGTTCTCTTGGATCTCAAAATCGCTGTCATCTAGGGATAAAAAGCCTGTGACCACATCAGAGATTTTTTTCTCGCCCGTTTGTACTTGTGCGTATTCATCAAGCACAAACTTGACCGTGCCAGGCCAGTATGCCATGATGTACTGCACTTCTCGGGTGCCTTCTTCGATGCGTTTGGCAATGCTAATCTCGCCATCCCGAGAGAGTAAATCCACTGTTCCCATCTCACGCATGTACATACGCACAGGGTCGGTGGTACGCCCCGGTTCGGTCTCAACGCTGGCTAATACCGCTGCCGCTTCATCGGCTGCCATGTCGTCATCACTGCCCGAGTTTGCCAAAATGATGTCGTCTTCATCAGGGGCGACTTCATAAATGGCAATGCCTACGTCTGTCAGCATGGCGATGATGTCTTCTACTTGGTCGCTTTCGGTGACGGATTCGGGCAGTTGGTCGTTAATCTCGGCATAGGTCAGATAGCTTTGCTCTTTGCCAAGCTGAATAAGGGCGGCTAATTGGGAAGTAGAATGTTCGCTCATGGGTTCTCGCTCATGCCTAAAAGTGATTGAAACGGTCAATTATAACACAGTTGGGTGCTAAATGGGGGTTGGGCTTGATTTTTTAAAGGGGGTGCAAAAGGCGTGTGATAAATTTTAAAAATCATGCTTCAATCCTAATTTTAAAATGCATCGTTTTATAAAAGCAGGCACGCCAAACCATCAAGATTTTAACCCCATCGCATAGGTAGCAACCATCGGTTTGATAAAGGGGATTTTGTCAAAGGTAATCAGTCCGACATTGCGAGCGACTTTCATGACAGGGTTGGTGCTGGTAAAACTGCCAACAATGGTGTCGCAGAATTTAATCACTCGCTTTTGGTCGGTTTGGCGGGACTGCTCATAACCCAGCAGGCGGGTCTGGTTGCCAAAGTCGGGGGTGGTCATGCCAAATTTACCGCTTTTGGCGTTTTGTAGATTCTCGCCCAAAAGTTTGGCAAGAGCGTAGGCGTCTCTTAGGCATAGATTAAAGCCTTGACCTGCCACAGGGTGTAGTGTGTGAGCGGCATTGCCCATGAGTACACAGCGACCGACGACCTGCCGATGAGCTAATACTTTGGTCAAAGGGTATGCCCCACGTCTGCCTGCTTGTACAAACTGCCCTGCATCTGTGCCAAAGACTTGTTGCAATGTCGCCAAAAAGTGAGCGTCATCATGCAAGTAGGCGTGTTCATCGCCTTTTGGGCAGATAAAGACGACTGAACGGCGATATTTGCCATCTGCACTGTCGGGTAGGGGTAGCACCGCCAACGGTCCAGCAGGGCTGAATTTTTCAATGGCGACATGCTTGTGTGGCGTGTCTGTCTCAACCACACCAACGATACCCACTTGCCCATAATCATGACTGTCCGCCCCTATGCCGAGCATGTGGCGAGCAGGCGAGTGCTGACCATCGCACGCCACAACCAGTGGGGCGGATAGCTGAATGTTGCCGTTGCCTGTTTTGTCATCTTGGCTGATGGCGGTAACATGAGCCATGTCGTCATCTTGGTTGATGGCGGTCACTTGGGTGTTATCATGCAGGCGGATATAGGGGCTTGCCTTGACCGCTTGGAGCAGTACCCGTCCTAGCCATGCGTTTTCCATGACAAAGCCAAAGCTCTCAACGTTCTCCGCTTGTTTATCAAGTGTCGCCCGCCCAAAGCTACCAAGCTCGCTAATCAGCACCTTGTCAATACGGCAGGCGTGGCTGTCCAACTCATCCCACAGCCCAATCTCATGATAAATCTGTACGCTACGCCTAGACAAAGCGGTGTTGCGACTGTCTAGGTAGGACTGGCGTTCATGGTCTTGGTCGGGGGCGATGGTCGGGTATTTGACCGTCTCCAACAGCGTGCTATAAATGCCTTGATGAGCCAAAAGCAGGGCAAAGGACAGTCCGACATGACCGCCACCGATGACGATGACGTGGTTATGCTCGGGTGGGGTATCGGGGTGTGGGGCTGTCATGACTGTCTCGCTAGATAAATGGATGGTGTATTATATAACAATTTCCCATTAAGTTAAAATTTTGTTATAATGGCTAACCATATTACCCACAATTATTATCCTTTGGAGTTTATGATGAACATTCAAGCACTCATGCAACAAGCCCAAGCCATGCAAAAGCAGGTTGAGCAAAACGTCGAATCCGCCAAAAAAACCCTTGCCCAAAAAGAAGTTCAAGGCGAGGCAGGCAACGGACTGGTAAAAGTGACCATGACAGGTCGCCATGTGGTCAAACGCCTATCTATCGACCCAAGTTTGATGGATGATGAGCCTGACATGATTGAAGATTTGGTGGCTGCCGCCATTAATGATGCGGTACGTCAAGCAGATGAGCTACATGAAGAGATTATGGCGGGGGCGACCACGGGCATGGGTCTGCCTAAGGGCATGCAGGGACTGTTCGGTTAATGCTCACCCCCAAATTTGACCAACTGGTCAAAGCCTTGCAAATCCTACCATCTGTCGGGCAAAAGTCTGCCCAACGCATGGCGATAGAATTACTGTCCAAAAAACGCTCCCAAGGCTTGGCACTTGCCTATGCCTTGGAGATTGCCATGAATGAGATTAAAGAATGTCAAATCTGCCATTCATTTAGCGATGATGACATCTGTCCCATCTGTGCCGATGTCCGCCGTGATGACAGTCAGCTGTGCGTGGTGGAGCGTGCATCCGATGTGGTGGCGATTGAACAAAGTGGGGCGTATCGTGGGCGGTATTTTGTGTTGGGCGGTCATCTGTCGCCCTTGGACGGTATCGGGGCGGATGATTTGCACATGGATGAGCTGGTGGCGTTGGTCAAAAAGTCTGCCATTAGCGAGCTGATTCTTGCCACGGGGGCGACGGTCGAAGGTCAGACCACCGCCTTTTTTATCCATGATGCTCTAAAAGCCCACGTGGATAACATCACTCGCTTAGCCCAAGGCATTCCCATGGGCGGGGAGTTGGGTTATGTCGATAGCCTAACCTTGCACCAAGCCTTACAGAATCGGGCGTTTTTATAGTTGATTTTTTACTATATTGCAAGCAAAACGGTTGGGATTGTCCAACCGTTTTTTAATGCGTGGGTTACTTGAAATAAAAAATATACCCAAAAAATTTAAAAATTACTACAAACGCAATGATGTTTGGATGTAGGGGCGTGCTGAGCGCGCCTTATATGCGATAGGTAAAACACCCAAAACCCTAAAACCGCTCTTGTGCATGCTCCATGATTTTATCATGTAGGGCATGGCTTAGATATGCCATGGCTTGGGGGGTGGTGTGTCTGATGTGGTTTAGGATTTGGGTGGTGGCAAGAGCGTGACTGTTGGGCAGGCGAGTGTAATTATCGCTGGGCGTAATGACAAATTCATCATCAGACAAGTCAATGCTCACCAGCTCCTTGGTGGTGTTTTTGTGCAGGACATTGACGTTGCCTGACAGTAGGATATTGCCAATCTCATCAGCGACTGCTTGGGTGAGGTCGCACTCATCGGTGGTCTGGCTGTCTTTGGCGGTGTTGGTAAATTGCAAATGCAGGGCAAGGGGAAACTCATCCCACACGATGACACTCGTGCCTGTGATTTTGATGTGGGTGGCAGGGCGTAGGCTGTCGGGACTGACCCCAAAAATCGCACACGCCTGTGCCGTGGTTACTTTGTCATTCATCTGCCCAAAAAAGTCGGTCAAAGGCTTTTGAATCTTTAGCTCATCGCTTAGGCGGTCATAATGAGCCAACAGCATGAGTGGCAAATCCTGCTCACAGATGAATTTGTCTATCTTGACATTATGTACCCGAAACGGCACATCATCGGTCAATACTTCTTGTAAAATAAAACGGTCAGTCATGTTAATACGATTGGTAAAAATGCATAATATAACACACTATCGGCATGGTTGCATGGATGTTATGTAACTCTTTGTTTTTTTAGATTGTTTTTAGATATGGGTACTAGGATTGTTTTGCTTTGCTTAACGCCACACACATATCAAGCAAGCGATTGGCATAGCCGACTTCGTTATCATACCATGCTAGGATTTTAAATTGGCAGCCCGCTTGCATAAGCTGAGAGCCGTCTATGATGAGCGAATGGGTGTCGCCGATAAAGTCAGATGAAACAAGTGGTTCATCGGTGTAATCCATAATCCCACGCAGACGGTTTTGGCTTGTGTGTTTTAAGAGTTCTCTGATGTCATCAAGGGTAGGGTCTTTTTCAAAGATGACCGTGATGTCAATACAGGCGACATTGACCGTTGGCACTCGGATAGAATGCCCGCTTAGCCTGCCTTGTAAAAATGGTAACACCCGCACACTGGCGTTAATGCTACTTGACGTGGTGGGAATGATGTTTTGCCCTGATGCTCTTGCTCGCCTTAGGTCTCGGTGGGCTTGGTCTAGCACCGTTTGGTCGGCGGTTACGGCATGAATCTCGGTCATCATCACGCTGTCTATGCCATAGACTTGCAAGGTGTGCAGTAGGGGGGCTAGGGCTTGGGTGGTGCAGGACACGCCTGAGATGATGGGCAAATCAGTATGCAGTATCTCATCATTGACCCCCATGACCACGCTGGCATCCACCGTATCAAAGGGGGCAGAGCCGATGATGACTTGTTTTGCCCCTGATAAGCGGTGCAGGCTTGCATCATCATAGGAGCGAAAATGCCCTGTGCATTCTAACACTACGTCAATGTCAAGCTCGCCCCATGCGATGTCAGTGGGGCTTTTTTGGCTAAGTAGTAAAATCTGACATAGGGTTTGCCCGTTTTTTTGTAGAATCAAATACTCATCTTGTAGATGTGCATCCACACCCAGTCTGCCGTGCGTGCTGTCAAATTTTAATAAATGCAGGAGCGTGTGAGCGTCTGCGATGTCATTGATGGCGATGATGTCAAGGCGGTCAAATCTTGTGATGTCGGACAAATACGCACGCAGTAGCATTCGCCCAATGCGTCCAAAACCGTTGATGGCAAGGCGAAGGGTCATGGCTTATCCTTGTTGGTGCTAGCTATTTTGCTGTCATCTGCCGTGTCTGTTGTGTCGGCTTTATCGGCTTTGGAGATGTCCAAAAATGCCAACGCCAGCCTTGCGATGTTGTAATAGCCATTGCCCCTACCACTCATCTCTACGATGGGTTTGAGTTTGATACCGCCTTCAAATTCGCCTTGGGCGTCGAGCTTATCATAGATGGCTTTGATGGCGTGTAGCTCATCATCACTGGGGGCAAAACGCAGGTAGTCGTCTTTGCCATCACGTTCGATAAGCTCGGTGATGTGGCTGATGATGGTAGATTTGGCAAGCTCACGTTTCTGTGCTATCTCATCAAGGCTAAGACCTTCTTTGATGAGTGCTAGGGTCTCATCTAGGGTTTTGCCGACTTGGGTGGGCGATTTGCCTTGGGTGTGGTTGGCGTTGATGTGCTGTTTGCGAGCTTGCTCATCTTTGACTTTTTGCAAAAGTTTTTCTTGGCGAGCGATGATGGCATCATCAGTAATGCCATCACAGGCGATGATGAACTGTTTGTGAATCTCGCTTAGGGTGTCATCATCTAAGGCGTAGAACTTTTCGGCTTGTTCGTCTGCAATCTCTAATAGACGGTTATTGACGTGAAACACCCATTCATCTAACAGTAGGCTGTTTTTGTTCATGCCAAGGAGCTTTAAGCCGTCCAGTGACCGCAGGCGAGAGAGAGCGACATAGCCCTGCCCCATCTCAAAGGTGCGAGATAAATCAATCTCGGCAGCATCTAGGGTCATGCCTTGGCTTTTGTGAATAGTGATTGCCCATGCTAAGGCAAGGGGGATTTGGCTGTAACTGGCTAATATCTCGCCTTGGTTGTCTTCTATCGTCCATTCATCAGGCTCGGCATAGACCATGCGACCATTGTTGAGTCGTACCATGGGGTATTTGATGGTGCTGGCGGACTCGTTACTACCATCAATGTTTGCCTGTGGTAGGGCGACAAAATCAACCACTTCGCCCATCGTGCCATTAGAGACGCTAAGGTTTTGGTTGTTTTTGACAAACATGACCCGAGCCCCGACTTTTAGGGTCAAAGATGGGGTGGCCTTGACGTTTTTGGCAAGCATTTCTATCAGGGCTTTATCGCCATAGGTGGTGCAGTCAAAGGTGTGAGCATCGCCATCTAGTAGGGTAAGTTGTTCTTGGTTGATACTGTCCACATTGCCATTATGAGTGTACAGACGTGTACAATTGTCGCTGATGTCGTTATGGCGAGTGCCAAGCAAGATGTCTTGGGCGAGAGCGTCCACGTCCTGATGGCGGATTTGGTTTAAGATGTCGTTTAGACTCATGCCAAACCGTTCACGCTCATCATGCCCTGCTTGACGGTGTTGTTCTGATAGGTAGCAGATTTGAAAATTGGCACTTTTCCATGCCTTTGCCATAAAGGCAAACTTTTCTTTGTTGCTCTCACCTTTGTTGCCAACAGGGGGTAGTTGGAAAAAATCGCCCGAGAAAATCACCTGCACTCCGCCAAAAGGGACGTCATTTTCACGAATGGTACGTAAAATCTCGTCCAGTAAATCCACTTGTTTGGCATGGAGCATGGAAATCTCATCGATGATGAGTACCTTAGCGTCTCTTAGGCGGTCGGTCACGGCTTGGCGATATCTTAGGCGTTTAAAATCTTCATCGGTAAAGCTGTCCTTAATGCCCATGCCAGACCATGCATGTATCGTCATGCCGTTCATGTGCGTGGCGGCAATGCCTGTACTGGCGGTGATGGCAGCTGAGATGCCACGCACTCGCAGATAGTGAATGTACTGGTTTAGGACGTAGGTTTTGCCTGCTCCTGCCTGCCCTGTCAAAAAGACGTTTTGTCCTGTTTTTAAAATATCAAGTGCAATACTTTGTTTCATGGTATTTACTTTGGTAGCTGTGGCGGTTTGTCGGGTTTGGGTAGTGGGTTTTTGGCATTGGTCTCGCTATTCATGTCAAGCCCCATCTCGCCTGCTTCGATAGGCTTATCATCTTGCTTGACTTTATTGAGCGTGCCTTGGCTTAGGTCGGTTTTGGCGACATTGACCGCATTTTGGATGTCTTTTAGGGGGTCGGCTTTTTTATTGCCCAGACGACGGACGACCGAACCGCTAGGAATGGCAGTTTCTTTGACATTGTCATCATAAATAATTCGCCCTTCGCTGTCAATGCGTGCGTATTTAACGCTTTCATTTCTAGGAATGAAAAAGTCTCGTGGGCGTGAGATGAAATGTTTGAACATCAACTCGCCCAAATCTTTCCATTGGCTAAAATGCACTTCTTTGGAACGTAGGGCAATCATGAGTGACAGTGAAAAACTAACAATCAGGTTCACCATGCCGATGAGCAATACCCCAACAAAGGCATACAGGGCAAGTTGCCATGTCAAATCATCAGGGGATAAGAAAAACAGCCCATGCACAAGGTTGGCAGAGGCAAAGGCGATGTGGCGAATGTCAAGTGGCAGTCCGAGCATGTAGCCGATGGTGGCGGTACTGCCCAAAAAACAGCCAAAGATAAAGTTCCCCATAATCGCCCCAAGGTTGGCTTCTACAAAACTACCAAGGCGGTTTTGCCAGCTTTGGGGCATGAGACGAGCAAGCAGGCGATGACGTTTGACCCGCTCGCCGATTTTGTTAAAGGCGGCAAGGTTGTCATAATACCCCGAGATAAGCCCCGATAGGAACAAAAACACCCCAGCGATGGCAGCGTGTGGCAAGGAGAGTGAACGCAAGGGGTCAAGCTCGTGGAGCAGGTAGGCGGCCTTTTCGGTGCTAATCATCGGCTCACCATAGAACTGCATCCAGCCAAAGGCGATGAGTAGGGCGATGGGCATGGCGATGGAGATGTTACCCATGATGGCGATAAACTGCGTTCGCATGATGTCCACGACCAACTCAGCAAGTTTGGTTAGCTGTTTTTTCTTACTAGATCCTTCTGAGATGGTGGAGGCGATGGCGGCGGCGGTCATGGCGGGCTGTTTGGTGGCGACCGTCCCCCCTGCGATGTGAATGCCGACAAAGCCAAGCCCATAAATCATGCTGTTCATGAATGCCTTGCCGATGGGGGCGAGCACCAGCGATGAACCTAGGATTTTTAAGGTTGCCATAAAGGCGATGAGAAAACCACCAATGGCCGCCTTTTTGTACATTTTTTTGTAGCCAAGCTTGTCGGTACTGATGTAATGCTCGCCCACTTGACCTGAGTTTTCGGTGATTTTACGAGACAGCAGGCGGGTGTTATTTTTGATGAGGTAGCCAAAGCTGTATCGGGTTTTGGCGGTGCGGACAATCTCTTGGGTTAGCTCCACGATGGCTTTGTCGCGGTTTTTGTTTTTGTCAGAGACGAGTTCAAGCAAGATGTGCATGCGGTGAATGCTTTGCTCTAAGCGAACGAGCATGTTGGTCATACGAATGGAAATGCCCGTTTTGTACACCCGTTTTCGAATATTATCAACAATGTCTTGGCACTGCTCTAGCATGACAAGCAAAGGAGCAGGGTCGATGTCCACATCAGGCATGATGTCGGTCATGGCGTCCAAGTTATGGGACTGGCGATACTGATTGACAAACAGGACGGTCTCTTGGTTTTGGGCGACAAAGGCGGCGGTGTAGTTTAATATTTGTGGATAGGTATCCATCATCTCAGTGTGTAGTCCGATGCCACTGATGCGATAGGATAAGATGACCAAAGCGTTTAGGATACTGTTTTTGGCACTGGCGACCAGCTCTAGGTTCTGCTCATCAACCTTGATAAGCTCCACCAGCTCATCCCAATGCTCAGGCGTGATGAGTGACAGCCATTTCTCATCGGTCGCCCCGTCAAACAGATAGTGAGCAAGCTCCACCACGGAGTCTTCTTTGGGCAGTAGGGGCAAAAAACGATGTCCTATCAAACGGTTAATGCTGTGTGAAAAACTGTCATCAGAGATGATGCCCGTATCTGCATAGAGCGTGATACGCTGATAGTTGTCTGTTAGACGCAGGATAAACGCTGCCAGTCCTGCACCGTATTCAGGATTTTCTTTTAAAATATCAATGAGTTCACGGATTTTGGCATTGACCGCTTCTTCGTCATCGCCCGTCACTCTTAGTGCGTCAATGAAACGTTTCAAAGACGAAGGCTCGGGCAACTCTTGGAGTAGGCTGATGTATTGTAAAATATGGCGTAAGTCGGAGCTGTGATCTAGCAATGGTTGTCCTTAATGTGTATTTAGATAAACCGACTATTTTAGCACAGTTTTTGGGGATATTAATAAGTTTTGCTGAGAATTTAATGGTTTTAGAGACTGATTTATCTATTAAAAATATATTTTGTCTGTTGTATTATTGTAAATAAATTTGCTGTTTTTATCGCATTATTACATATTGTCTACAAAAAATTACCGTTCATCAAAGCGTCGGGATTTTGAACGATCTTTCATGATTTTTTGTGTTATAAATATAGCAGTTGTATCTATATTTGGGTGGTATTGCCCGCACCTGTTAGGAGTTTCTATGAATCACATCTACCGTGTTGTATTTAACAAACAAACTGGCACATTCCAAGCCGTAAGCGAGACCGCCAAATCTCACACCAAACAATCCACCAAAGGCTCCACCAAAAATCTCATCCGCAAAATCGCCCAAGCCGTTGCCCTGGCACTAGGACTGTCGGGCGTAAGTACACTCGCCTTAGCCGCCCCCACAGGTGGTCAAGTGGTGGCAGGTCAAGCCAACATCGCCCAAGTTGGCAACATTACCGACATCAACCAAGCCAGCCAAAAAGCGGTCATCAACTGGCAAGATTTTGGCGTAAAATCCCACGAAACGGTCAATTTCAAACAGCCCAATGCCGAATCTCTGACCCTAAACCGTGTAATTGGTAATAACAAATCCGTGATTGACGGAGCGATTAACGCCAACGGTAAAGTCTTTATTCAAAATGAACAAGGCGTACTCATCGGCAAAAACGCCCAAATCAATGTCGGAGGACTCGTTGCCACCACCGCACAGATTAGCAATGACGACTTTATGAACAGTCGCTATCAGTTCGCCAATGCCAAAGGCGAGATAGAAAATCTCGGTAACATCACTGTCCCACAAGGCGGTGTGGTCGCCCTAGTCGCCCCAATTGTCAAAAATGGCGGAACCATCAAAGCTCACGAGGGCAATGTGCTACTGGCAAGTGCTGAGAGCTTTTCTATCACACTGCCTGATAATGCAGGCTTTGCCTACACCCTAGACAAAGGCACGCTACAAGGACTTATTGACAATGGCGGAGCAATCCTAGCAGACGCAGGGCGAGTGGTGCTGACTGCCAAAGGTGTGGACACCGTCAAAAATCCCTCATCAAACATAGCGGTAACATTGAGGCAAATACTGTACAAAATAAAAATGGCGTGATTGAGCTGTTGGGGGATTTGGATAATTCAGCTCTTAATGTGAGTGGTTCCCTTAAAGCAGAAGCCAAAGCAAGTGGTGATGGTGGGTTTATTGAGACGAGTGCAAGTAAAGTAACGATTGATAAAAATGCCACGATTACCACCAATGCACAAGACGGCAAAACAGGTACTTGGGTGCTAGATCCAACTGATTTTGTGGTGGCAAAAACTGGTGGCGATTTGACTGGCGATGAGGTGGGACAACGCCTAAACAGTACCAACATTCAGCTACACACCATCAACAGCAATGATGGTAAAAATACCAATGGTAAGGGCGACATTATCATCAATGATGAAATTTCTTGGGACAAAAACACCTTAACACTGAAAGCTCATCACGACATTCATATCAATGCCAATCTAAATGGTACAGGAACAGCAAAGCTTGCTTTGGAATATGGACAAGGGTCTAGTGATGGTAGGTATAAGGCAATGGTAGATGGCAAAGAGACCACGCTAGATAATGATTATTATCTAGATAAAAACACGCCATTAAAAGACCGCACTGTCAAGGTCAATCTACCAGAGGGTAAAAATTTCTCTGTCAAAAAGGGTAGCGATGGCGAAACGCTGGTGTTTGATGTCATTCATAAAATGCCTGATATTGTCAAAAATGCGGATGGCGACTGGGAGAGTAAATTTACTACTCACAATATCGCTTTTGGTAAAGATATGGATGTTGGGTTTACCAAAAATTATGATGGGTTTGCAGGGTGGCAGCTGCCAGAAGAGTACAATACAAAATCTGGCAATAATTATATTAGCGTATGGCAACCACCTGAGAGTTATGAATGGGGACGTGTGGCAGGACTTGGACATACTGTGAATAACTTAACCTTAAGGAGTAAAGGTGAGCAAACAAATACAGGGTTATTTCAACAATTGTATCTAGGTTATATTAGAGATATTGGTGCTACCAATATTAATGTTGTTGCCTACAACCTTAAAAGAGTTAATTATAAAATAGGTGGGTTGGTTGGAGAAGCGGATAACATATTAAATAGTTATGCTACAGGCAAAGTATTTAATGTGTGGAATAATTATGGTTTTACAGGTGGATTATCTGGGGTTGGATATAATATTTCAAATAGCTATGCTGCAGTTAGCGTGGATAGTACAGGGTATAGTAGCAGTGTGGGCGGTTTGTCTGGGTATGCAATCAATATCTCAAACAGCTATGCCACAGGTGATGTATCACATCAAGGAAATTTGACTCAGGCAGGCGGATTAATGGGGCGTGGACAGAGCATCTCAAACAGTTATGCCACAGGCGATGTGTCAAGTGCAGGAGAGGAAAATAGCACAGGCGGATTGGCAGGGAGTGGACAGAGCATCTCAAACAGTTATGCCACAGGCGATGTGTCAAGTGCAGGAGCTAATGCCAACACAGGGGGACTGGTGGGGAGTGGGTACAACATCTCAAACAGCTATGCCAATAACACCAGTATCAAGGCGACAGGCAAGGATAGTGCTATGGGTGGGCTGATTGGCAATTATCCTTATAATTCTGGTACAGGCTCAAACGACAGCTTTTTTAATCAAGACAAACACCCCACTCTACCTGCTATCGGCAAATATGCATATGGTGCAGATAAGTCTAAAATCGTAAATGTAACAGGCAAAACCGACTCCGAGCTTAAACAAAAATCCACCTTTACAGACGCAGGGTGGGACTTTGATAAAGTGTGGTATATGAACGATGGCAGTATGCCCAAACTGCGTGCCTTTGCTCAGACTTTGACGGTTAACCCTACCCCCACCCCACCCACCGCTCAAACAACGGCAGGTGTCAAAGCCCCTGACTTATCAAAAACTTATGATGGCAAGGCAATCACAAGCGTTGATGACCTTAAAAAGCTAGACGGCTGGAAAGATAATTTTGACGCTGATGGTTTGACGACTGGCGATAGCGTGGAGAGTATCTTTAAAGCTGGTACGCTGACCATTGACGAAACAAAAGGCGACTGGAAAGGTGCAAAAGATGTCAAAGAAGGTGGCTATGAACTCTATCCCACAGGCACACTCAAAGATGAATATCAACAAAAATATATCATTGAGTGGAATAAGGGGACTTTGACAATCAACCCTGCCAAACTCACCATCACCGCAATGAATAACATCAAACCAGAGGGTGATAGCAACCCTGATGTATCTCGTATTGGTGTTGTGGTTCAAGGACTAGTAGAGGGTGAAAGTATTAGTGATGTCAATCTGTCTTATTCCGATGATAAAAAATGGCAAGGCGATATTAGCATTATCCGAGTGGGAGAGCCTGTATTTTCAAATGGTAAGGCAAGCAATTATGAAATTACCAAAAATCACGGTAAGTTATTGACGGTGCAAAGAGAGTATGATTTAAAACATCTTGAAAATAAATCAGAAAAAGAAGTTGATGAAATTCGCAATCTGTTAAATTCGGTTGAGAATGAAATGTTGCTTGCTCACGCTGTTTATGGGAGCGATTCCGCCAAAAAAGGCGATGCTGACCGTTTTTATGAAGTGTGGGAAGTTAAGGACAATCAAACAGGTATTATTACAAAAGAATTACACAAACTTGGATTTGAAAATGAGCCGAAAGATGGTACAAAAACTTATACTAAAAAGTATGAGTTGCTAGGGCGTGGACTGGATTATTCTGATGGGGAAGTACGTAAGGGAGATGACGTATATAGAGATGGATTTTTTAGTGCAGAATACCCAAATGGTTTAGCAATGGGGGTTTATAAAGATACTCACCAAGACAAATACTTTATTGTTTTTAGGGGTACTGATACAGGCAAGGCACTTTCACCTCATGATTCTGATGGTGGCACTAATCTTACCCAAGGAGCAGGAAAGCTGCCATTACAGTACCAACGCGCTCGTGAAGTTGTACAAGAGCTGATAGAAAAATATCCAAACAGAGATTACACCATCATCGGTCATTCTTTGGGTGGTGGATTGGCTTCTTTTTCCTCCATACAACAAAATAAGCAAATACCAACAGTAGTATTCAATCAAGCTCAACTTCATGAAAACAATATACCCGGAGCTGTGGATTATATGAAGCCATACAAATTTACATTGCAATACGGTCATGAGCTATCTAGGTATGCAAGAGAGACTTTTGGACAAGTAAACTCATATATTTTTGATTATGATATCTTGCAATTTGGAGATGCCGCTAATAATGCTTATATTGGCAATGTTCATAAAACAGAGTGGCTACCACATATTGGGAATGTTGGGGAATCATTATTCGGAGACACCCGAACAAATGATCACCTTATGCCCCATGTTATTAAAACTCAACGTCTAGCCAATATTGTTGCTCAAAATAATGAAATCACAGCCAACTGTCAAAAAGATTGTGTTAAATTACAAGAACACCAATGGACGCCACCTGCTCAGCTCAAAGAGATTGATACAAACCGCCCTACCAAATATCAAAAAGAGCGAGACAATATTCAAAGAGATATTGCTGAGCGTGAGCGAAAAGGTAAAGATACCGAAAAACAACACAATAATTTAGCCAAAGTTACCCAAAAGCTAGAACAAGCCGAAGTTACTTCGGGCAAAATTACAGTTGTGAGAGGTAATGACAGTTGGGAAGTGGGTAAAAATGGCTTTTTGGATTTCAAATTTGGTGATGTCATTAGCACGGAAAATAAGAAGGCAACAATTTATTTTCCCGATGGTAGTTGGATTGAATTGGACAAAAATAGTTCTATTAGAATAGAAATAGATACAACATCCAAGAGACCAATGGCTGACCAAATTAGTCTAATCAAAGGAAAAATATTAAGAAAAGGCAATAAAAAGCCAGAGTAATTGGCAGTCCATAAACCACACACCATTACTAATCCAAACTTGGTAATGGTGTACTATCCATAATAGAAATCAATTTTTAGGAAAATTAACAAAATGCAAAAATCCCTACTTACCCTAAGCATTCTACTGGCAACCACCGCCAGTTATGCCCAAGACGCAGGCACCATTCTCCGAGAGGTTGCCACACAGCCGACCATCACCCCTGCGACCATCACCCCATTAACGACAGAAACAGGCGACATCAGCACCGACACCACGCCCATCAGCGTGAGTGATGTGGTGTTGGTGGGTAACACCCTATTATCCGCCCATAAAGTTGAGCCACACCTTGCCAGCATTCGTGGGACGAGTACGACTTTTGGTGGATTGCAGTCGCTTGCTCGTGCGATTAGTGATGAATACCACAAGGCAGGTTATCCGCTTGCCACCGTCATTATTCCACCCCAACGCTTAGAGGGTGGCGTGGTTCGCTTACAAGTGATTGAAGGTAGTATTGGCGATGTGGTGGTGAATAATACCTCTCGTGTCTCTGATAAGGCAGTCAAAGGCTATCTTGATAAGTCCATCAAAACAGGTCAGCCCCTACGCCAAACCGACAGCGAACGAGCATTGCTCCTTATCAAAGATTTGGCAGGGACGGACAATGTCAATTACCGTTTGCAAGGCGGTAATAACGGCACGGATTTGGCGGTAGAGCTGGATAAATCCCGTCTTGTAGATGGCTTTGTGCAGGTGGATAATTATGGCTCAAAATCCACAGGCGAAGTGCGTACCCGTGCAGGGGTGAATCTAAACAGTCCTTTTGGGCGAGGCGAAAGGTTCTCTATACAGGCGATGAGCAGTTTTAAGGGCGTGGATTATGCCCGTGCCTCGCTCGATGTACCAGTAGGGTATGATGGCTTGATGGTGTCAGCAGGGGTGGGACATACCACTTATGAGCTGGGCGGTGCGTTTAAGGATTTGCAGGCGACAGGTACGGCAGACACCATAGATGTTGGCATTAGAAAGCCATTGGTAAGAAGTAATCGCCACAATGTCTGGGCATCATCAAGTCTAGAGCATCGTGATTTGCAAGATAAGGTTAATAGCACAAGCACCGTCACAGACAAATCCATCAAGGCGGTGCGTTTTGGGTTTAATGGTTATCATCAAGACAGTCTATTGGCAGGTGGCTATACCCAATGGGGCGTAGATAGTACGATTGGTAAGTTGGACATTGACAGTGCTGATGCCAAAGCGATAGACAGCATATCCGCCAGAACCGATGGCAATTACCACAAACTCTCCGCCAATGTTGCCCGCACCCAATATCTAAGCCCAAAATTATCGCTCAATCTATCCGCCAACGGACAATGGGCAAATAAAAACCTAGATTCGGCAGAGCAGATGAGTTTGGGTGGGGCGGATGGTATTTCGGCTTATCATTCCAATGATGTATCAGCAGACATCGGTGTGATTGGACAAGCCGAAGTGCGTTATGCCCTATTGCCAAATCTGACTGTATCGGGCTTTTATGATGTGGGGCGTGCCAAACTGCGTGCCAAGCCATATACCACACAAGAAAACTTCATCAACTTGCATGGCGGTGGTGTGGGCTTATACACTCATTACAAAAACTTGTCATTACAAGGTAAAGTGGCGTGGCAGGGCGGTCATGAAACCTTTAATCCCAATAAAGACCCAAGGGTATGGGTAAGAGCTGGTTATAATTTTTAAGGACAAAAACACCACGATAAATTGTGGTGTTTTTAGTTTGGTGTGGTATTGTTAAGCCTTAGTTTTGATTTAAAAGGGCAACGGATTGATTGTTGGTAAGTTTTTGAAGTTGTCGGGGCGAATTGCAATTCGCCCTTTTGTAAATCAATCGCTTATACAATTTTGAAAATGGATATTGTCAAGACAAAAGGTTTTAAAATTTACCCAAAAAACCCTTCATCAAACGCCATGATGCTATCCGCCCCATTTTTTGCCATGACCGCATGGGCGTGCAGGCGTGGCAGGATACGAGCGGTAAAGTAGTCAGCGAGACGGACTTTATCAGCATAAAAATCCCCATCCTTATCCGCACACGCCTTGACGGTCAGCACATACATATAAGCATAGCACAGATAGCCCACCGTGTGTAGATAATCCACCGCCGAGCCGTTAATGGCGTTGGGGTCATCGCTTGCACTTGTGATAAGCTCGGCAGTCAAGTCCGCCACCGTATCGCACGCCCTTAGTGTATCAACCTTTAATGGGCTGTCGGACAGGGCATTGGCGGAATTTCTAATTTCATCAATAAACGCACTCATCGCCCGTCCGTTGTCCTTGACGACTTTTCGCCCGAGTAGGTCAAGGGCTTGAATGCCGTTGGTGCCTTCATAGATTTGACTGATACGGGTATCACGCACGATTTGTTCCATGCCCCATTCACGGATATAACCATGTCCGCCAAACACCTGCTGGCAGTCAATGCTTGCATTAAATGCCATGTCGGTCAAAAACGCCTTGGCAATCGGGGTCAGTAGGGCAACCTTGGCGGAGGCTAATTTTTTGGCATTGTCATCATCACTAAATTTAGCGGTATCAAGTTCACGAGCCACATACATGGCAAAGGTGCGAGAAGCCACGCTATTTGCCTTGGCGTTTAGAAGCATACGGCGTACGTCCGCATGATGAATGATGGAGTCGGCAGGTTTATCGGCATTTTTAACCCCGTCATCGGCTCGCCCTTGTAAGCGGTCGTGGGCATAATTGCAAGCATTTTGATAAGCTAGCACGCTCGCCCCAAGCCCTTGGAGTCCCATGGTAACTCGCTCATAGTTCATCATAACAAACATACTTGCCAAGCCTGTATTCTCCGCTCCCACCATATAGCCTGTGGCGTTGTCAAAGTTCATCACACACGTGGCGGACGCTTTTATGCCCATTTTATGCTCAATGGAGCCTGCCGATACGCCATTACGCTCGCCCAAACTGCCGTCTGCATTGACCAAAAATTTTGGCACGATAAACAGCGATATGCCTTTTGAGCCAGCTGGGGCGTTGGGCGTTTTGGCAAGCACCAGATGAACGATATTTTCCGTCAAATCATGCTCGCCTGCGGTAATAAAAATCTTGGTGCCTGTAATGGCATACGAGCCGTCAGCGTTGGGTGTGGCTTTTGTCTTGATAATCCCCAAATCCGTCCCTGCGTGCGGTTCGGTCAAGCACATCGTCCCCGACCACTCGCCACTGTATAGCTTGGGCAGGTACAGAGCCTTTTGTTCATCACTGCCGCTAGCAAGTAGGCACAATGTCGCCCCCACGGTCAGGTTGGGATATAGGGCGAATGATTGGTTGGTGGCAAACAGCATCTCTTCGGTGAGCATACTGACCATTTTTGGCATGCCCTGTCCGCCATACTCAGGGTCGCCCCCAAGCCCTATCCAGCCAGCATCGGCATAGGCTCTAAATGCGTCCTTAAAGCCCTTTGGCGTGGCGACTTGTCCGTTCCCAAGATAACTTGCCCCTTCTTCATCGCCCAATTGGTTTAGGGGTAGTAGGGTGGACGTGGCGAATTTTGCCATTTCATCCAAAATCATGTCCACCGTGTCGCTATCTACATGGGATAGGGCAGGCGTGTTTTGCCAAAAGGTTGGGGCGTCAAAAATGTCGTTTAACACAAAACGCATTTCATCAAGGGGGGCGGTATAAGATAGGGTCATGGCGATGTCCTTGTGTCCTTTAAAAATAGAAAGTGAAAAATCATGATAAAATTTAACCAAAAAACCGCCATTTGGCAAGGGCTGATTTGAACTGATGAGTCATTTATAAAGATGCTGATAAACACTTGAAAAAAATAACAATAATCAAAAATCATTATCATTTAATAAATATGAACAATTGTTTTATAATTTTTAATTAAAATTCTAAAAAGCAAAACATGAATTTTTTGACTGTTTTATGATATAATCTGATGAAAAGCATTGATTTTTATTGAAATTTTAAAAATGACTTATTAGTTTATACATTAGTATTGCAATTTTCATTTTTAAAAAATTATCAAGAAACGATTTTACAATAATGATGGTTTTTGTGAATATTTGCTACTTTATGCTATTTATCTATAAATTAATACCGTCTATCGTCAGTTTACAATGTAATGATTGAACATTTTTCCAAATCGCCTATATTAAAGCTAAGTTTTTATTCTAACCTTAATTTACTTTTTTGCTTACTCATAACCCATATGTCATTTATATCATTTATTGGCATGGTTGATGGTTAAGCCACTGCGAAGAAACTGCCAAATTTTAGTTAAACCGTTTGGTTGTTGCGTGATGATGTCCCCTGTGATGATTGGCTAAACTTGTCATTATGGGTAAATCCAAGCCACAGGCTTGATGGCGATATCATCATGATTTATCTGTCTTGTCTATTGATGTCAAGTAACCCTAAGCGTAATGGCTTAGAAGTGCTTGAAAACCCATCATGGATGGCACGGATATCTAACACGGCAATCGCACCACATATTTTTACATTGTGTTATTCATGGTGTAAATCGTGCGGTGTTTACGGTAAGATAGGAGAATATTATGCAAATCATTCGCACCAATAATCACCGATTTTATTATTCATTTTATGCCAATAACCCAGCAGTATTAGACAATAACACCAATCCAAATTTTAAAGCAACAACATTTAAGCCATTTATCATCCAAAAATCTGCCCTGTGCCTATCAGAACTTAATAAACAAACCCATCAAGGTCTTTTGGGTAAATTCGCCCAAAGGCTAAGCACCACCAATAAGACAGCAACCACACTTGCCAAATGGGCATTGTGTTTGGGGACGATGTCATTATTTGCTTTGCCTGTCAAGGGTTTTTTGACTCCGAGTGTACCCACCCCGTCACTGACTGCCTTGGAGAGCGTGATACAAAAAGGCGAGATTGTCGTGGCGACCACCAAAAGCGACAGCACTATTTTTAATCACGGTAACATCCAGCATGGCTTTGGCCATGACATCGCCCATCGCTATGCCGATAGACTTGGCGTTAGCCTAAATCTTAAAGTCTATGACACTGAGCAAGAAGCTCTAAACGCCTTTAAAGCAGGCGATGTCGATGGACTGCTTGGTGAGAATCACGAAGGCACGGCAAGCGTGCCATTGGCGTGTAATGATGACACAGCAAAAAAAGTCTCAGGGTATGGTCTTAATGCCAATATGTCGCTCATGTTTCATACCAAGGATAACAGCCTGGTACAGCATGCCAAAAACTTTTTATGCAGTCCTGATGAGCTGGCAATCACAGGTTCTACGGCACGTTTTTATGATCAAACGTTGTTGGCAAATGAGTACAGTGATAAGCATTTTAAAAGAGCGTTAAAACAGCGTTTACCGTTGTATGAAAACGCCTTTAAACGTGGGGCAAAAGCTCATAACCACGACTGGCAAGTTCTGGCGGTCATCAGCTATCAAGAATCGCACCTTGACCCTAATGCCATCTCACGCACGGGCGTTGAGGGGCTCATGATGCTAACCCAAGACACCGCCAAAGCAATGGGCGTGAAAAACCGTACCGATGCTGTCCAAAGTATCCAAGGCGGTGCCAAATACCTAGAAGTGCTAGAAAAGCTCTATACAGATGTACCAGATTCGGAGCGTTTGTGGTTCGTACTGGCGTCTTATAACATGGGGCCTAATGCCGTCAAACGCATTCAAAGCGAGCTAAACGCCAAAGGGCGAGATGGCAACAGTTGGGCGGAAGTTTATGGTTATTTGGCTCGCAATGCCAGTAAAAATGGGCGATATGTGCAGTGCATGCACTATGTATCAAACATTCGTGCGTATCTTGAAAGCATCAAAACCATGCAAGTTTGATTGATGGTAAAGATGCCATTTGGTGATATTAGGGTATCCCTACCATTTACGCCCTAATTATTAGAAAATTATTTTTTTAGATTGTAGGAGTGAATTGCAATTTGTCCTTGATAAATCAATCGCTTGTATAAGTTGAAAATAGGGTTAAAAAGCCTGATAAAAGTTGTTTTGAGTGTGTCTAACACGATCAGCATACGCCCTAGACAGTCCAAGTGGCTGTCATTTTTATGCCCATGTCCCAACCTACCCCCAAAGTAGCATTTGCCCCCTGTCTTATTCATCATTAGGATAAGCGAAAAGTTACCCGATTCCCCTTAAAATAATCCCAAATCTTAAAATTTCCCTAAGGGGGCAACATGAGTGCAAAAAATGAACTAAAAGGCGGGGGCGTGATTCACGACTGGCGACCCGAAGATGATGAGTTTTGGGAAAATGGCGGTAAGCAAACCGCCAATCGCAATTTGTGGATTTCTATTCCTGCATTATTGCTTGGCTTTGCGGTGTGGGTGATTTGGTCGGTGGTGGTCGTGCGTATGCCTGACGCTGGCTTTAATTTTACCAAAGACCAGCTGTTTTGGCTCACTGCCTTACCTGCCTTATCAGGAGCGACTTTGCGGATTTTTTATTCGTTCATGGTGCCTGTATTTGGTGGTCGGCGGTGGACGGCATTATCAACAGCAAGTCTGCTGATTCCCATGCTGTGGATGGGCTTTGCCCTACAAAACCCCAATACGCCATTTAGTGTCTTTGTCATCATTGCTCTGCTTTGCGGATTGGGTGGGGGTAACTTTTCGTCTAGTATGTCCAACATCTCGTTTTTTTATCCCAAATCCAAGCAAGGCACGGCTTTGGGGCTAAATGCAGGACTTGGTAACCTAGGCGTATCTACCGTGCAGTTTGTTGTGCCTGCGGTCATCGGCTTGTCAATCATCGGCACAGGCGTTACGCTTGACAACGGCAAGAGCCTATATCTGCACAACGCCGCCTTTGTGTGGGTGCCGTTTATCGCACTTATGGCGATACTGGCGTGGTTTTTTATGAATGATTTATCGTCCGCCAAAACCTCTTTTAAAGACCAGTCTATCATTTTCAAACGCTATCACAATTGGGTCATGTGTATCCTATATCTTGGCACGTTTGGCTCGTTCATCGGCTTTTCGGCGGCGTTCCCCATGCTTATCAAGCAGTCTTTTGCCGATGTTGACCCACTAAAAGTCGCTTTTCTTGGCCCTTTGGTGGGGGCGATATTTCGTCCTGTTGGTGGCTGGCTGGCTGATAAGATGGGCGGAGCAAGGGTTACCTTTTTTAACTTTATTATTATGACAGCAGCGACCGTTGGCGTGATTGTCTTTTTGCCAAAAGACGGGGTGGGCGGTAGTTTTGCTGGCTATTTTGCCTGCTTTATGGTGCTGTTTATTACCACAGGGATTGGCAATGGCTCAACCTTTCGTATGATTCCTGTTATTTTTCGCACCCTGCACGAACGCTTAAATTCAGCCGACCTTGTCAATGTTGCTCGTAAAGAATCGGCGGCGGTGGTTGGCTTTACAGGGGCGTTTGCCGCTTATGGGGGATTTTTTATTCCTAAGATGTTTGGCTGGTTTGGGGCAAATCATACGCTTTGGGCATTGATTGGTTTTTATGTGCTTTGCCTTGTAATTACTTGGTGGTATTATAGTCGTAAGGGGGCAGAATATCCGTGCTAAGGCTGACCAAAAAAACGCTACTTTTTTAAGTGGCGTTTTTTGTTATTTTTTGTTGTAATGGGTGGGGGTTTGATAATCTTGCTAACTTTGATAATAAAAGGTGCGTATTACGCACCTTACGTCCTTTCTTTCGGTATTGTTAAATAAAGATAGATTTTAAGGTTTTCCGTTCGGACTGAGCTTGTCGAAGTCTAGGAAAACCGTTATGGTTCGACAAGCTCACCACGAACGGCTTTCTAGAAAAGTATACTCAATTAACAATACCGTCCTTTCTAACAACAAACAGAACATAACAACCCCGCACCCGCCTAAAATTGACATTTATCATCAAAAAACCCAACCCCATCTCACACCTACCCCCTTAGTATTATCCCCCTAGCCGTCAAGTTAATACCTTAATTTGGCGGTTTTCTTTATAGTAAGCTCATCAATTTAGCCAAAAACTTTTTAAGTTTAGCCAACCCACAAGGGGGATTTATGAGCCATTTATTAGACCAATTCCGTTTTTTTAAGAAAAAAACGGGCGAATACGCTGACGGACACGGCGAGATTCGTGATGAAAATCGTGATTGGGAGAACAGCTACCGCAGTCGTTGGCAGTTTGACAAAATCGTCCGCTCAACTCATGGCGTGAACTGTACAGGCTCATGCTCATGGAAAATCTACGTCAAAAACGGACTGGTAACTTGGGAGACTCAGCAAACCGACTACCCACGCACACGCCCAGACTTGCCCAATCACGAACCCCGTGGCTGTCCCCGTGGTGCGTCTTATAGTTGGTATATGTATTCTGCCAACCGTGTCAAATACCCCAAAGTGCGTAAACCTCTTCTTAAACTTTGGCGTGAAGCCAAGGCAGCCCACAAAAACCCTGTGGACGCATGGGCAAGTATCGTAACTGACCCAGCCAAGACCGAGCAGTACAAATCCAAGCGTGGCATGGGGGGTTTTGTCCGCTCATCATGGAATGAAGTGGTAGAAATCATCGCCGCCGCCAACATCTACACCGCCAAGACCTTTGGCCCTGACCGTATCATTGGCTTCTCGCCCATTCCTGCGATGAGTATGATTAGCTATGCCGCTGGCTCTCGCTATTTGTCGCTTATCGGTGGGGTGTGTTTGTCGTTTTATGACTGGTATTGCGACTTACCGCCTGCGTCTCCGATGACGTGGGGTGAGCAGACAGACGTGCCAGAAGCTGCCGACTGGTACAACTCTGACTATATCATCGCATGGGGGTCAAACGTACCGCAGACCCGTACCCCTGACGCTCACTTTTTTACCGAAGTGCGTTATAAAGGCACAAAAACTGTCGCCATCACGCCTGACTATGCCGAGATTGCCAAGCTGTGCGACCTATGGCTAAACCCAAAACAAGGCACAGATGCAGCGTTGGCTCAGGCGTTTTGTCATGTGATTATCAAAGAATTTTATCTAAAAAACCCAAGTGCTTATTTCCTAGATTACGCCAAACGCTACACCGATTTGCCAATGCTTGTAATGATTGAAGGCGAAGGCGATAAGGCAAGGGCAGGGCGATTCCTTCGTGCGTCTGACTTGGTGGACAACCTAGGTCAAGACAACAACCCCGAATGGAAAACCATCGCCCTCAATAATAATGGCGAGCTGGTGTCGCCTTATGGGGCGATTGGCTACCGTTGGGGCGAGAGCGGTCGTTGGAACTTGGAGAGTAAAGAAGGTACAAACAACACAGATGTTGATTTGGCTTTGACCCTAAAAGGCTCAGGCGAGACGGCAACGGTTGGCATGGACTACTTTGGCGGTGATGAACACCCTTATTTTACCGCCGCCGAAGGGGACAATATCCAGTACAAAAATGTGCCTTGCAAAACGCTTACACTAGCCAATGGTGAAACGGTCAAAGTGGTAACGGTCTTTGATTTAATGCTTGCCAATCTTGGCGTGGACAATGGCGTGGGCGGTCAGCACGTAACCGATGATTATAATGATGAAACCGTGGCAGGCACGCCTGCTTGGCAAGAGAAAATCACAGGCGTAAGTCGTGAAAAAGTCATTCAAATCGCCCGTGAATTTGCCGATAATGCCGACAAGACTCATGGCAAATCGATGGTCATCATCGGGGCAGGCATGAACCACTGGTATCACATGGACATGAACTACCGTGGCGTTATCAATATGCTCATGCTGTGTGGCTGTATCGGTCAGACAGGCGGCGGCTGGGCTCATTATGTTGGTCAAGAAAAACTAAGACCGCAGACAGGTTGGGCGCCTGTTGCCTTTGCCTTAGACTGGCACAGACCGCCACGCCATATGAATGGCACGAGCTTCTTTTATAATCATTCAAGCCAATGGCGACACGAGAAAGTCTCGGCTCATGAGATTCTATCGCCACACGCTGATAAATCGCAGTTCCCTGAGCATATGCTCGACTATAATGTTCGTGCCGAGCGAGCAGGCTGGCTACCGTCCGCCCCACAGCTTAACATGAACCCCTTGGAGCTTGGTCGTCTTGCCAAGTCATCAGGGCAGGATATTGAAAGTTATGTTGTGGACAATCTGGCAAGTGGCAAAGTGCGTTTTGCTGCCGAAAGTCCAGATAATCCTGCCAACTTCCCCCGCAACCTATTCATCTGGCGGTCAAACCTGCTTGGCTCATCGGGCAAGGGGCATGAATATATGCTTCACTACCTACTAGGTACTAAGCACGGTATCCTAGGCGAGGAGACCATTCACGATGGCATTCGTCCTACCGAGATTGACTTTGAACCCAATGGAGCAACGGGCAAATTAGACCTTGTTACCACGCTTGATTTTAGAATGTCGTCCACTTGCTTGTATTCAGACATTGTGTTGCCAACAGCAACTTGGTACGAAAAAGATGATTTAAATACTTCTGATATGCACCCCTTTATCCACCCCTTAACGGCTGCTACCGACCCTGCGTGGGAGTCCAAGACGGATTGGGAAATTTATAAGCTCATTGCCAAAAAGTTCTCTGAGTTATCTGTTGGGCATTTGGGGGTTGAAACTGATATTGTAACCTTGCCAATGCAGCACGATTCAGAAGGTGAGCTTGCCCAGCCCTTTGGCGGTACAGACTGGAAAACCCAAGGCGTACGCCCAATCCCTGGCAAAAACTGCCCACATATCAAGGTGGTAGAGCGAGATTATCCATCCACTTATGCCAAATTTACTTCGCTTGGCGTGCTAATGGATAAACTTGGCAATGGCTCAAAGGGCATTACTTGGGATACTAAGGAAGAAGTTAAGCTACTTGGTGAGCTTAATTATACTGTTACCGAAGATAATGTTGCCTATGGTCGTCCACGCATTGATACAGCCATTGACGCTGCCGAAACGGTACTAATGCTTGCCCCTGAAACCAACGGACACGTGGCGGTCAAGGCGTGGGCGGATTTGTCAAGCAATACAGGGCGAGACCACACCCATTTGGCAAAATCATCTGAACACGAAAAAATCCGTTTTCGTGATATTGTTGCCCAGCCGAGAAAGATTATTTCATCGCCAACTTGGTCAGGGCTAGAATCCGAAAAGGTGAGCTACAATGCAGGCTATACCAATGTACACGAGCTGATTCCTTGGCGTACCATTACAGGTCGTCAGCAGTTTTACCAAGACCACCCTTGGATGCAGGCCTTTGGCGAGCAGTTGCAACAGTATCGTCCGCCAATTGACACAAGAACGACAGATGAGCTCAAACGCTACAAACCCAATGGCAATAAAGAAATAGTATTAAACTTCTTAACACCACACCAAAAATGGGGCATTCACAGCACTTATTCTGAAAACTTGCTAATGCTTACCTTGTCTCGTGGTGGCCCGATTGTGTGGATGAGTGAGATTGATGCCAAAAAAGCAGGCATTGTGGACAACGACTGGATTGAAGTCTTTAACCACAACGGCACAATCACCGCCCGTGCGGTCGTCTCTCAGCGTGTCAAAGAAGGCATGACGATGATGTACCACGCCCAAGAAAAGCTTGTGAACATTCCTGGTTCTGAAAACTCAGGCACTCGTGGCGGTATTCACAACTCAGTAACTCGGGCAATCCTAAAACCCACGCACATGATTGGCGGTTATGCTCAGCAAGCGTACGGCTTTAACTACTATGGTACGGTCGGCTGTAACCGTGATGAGTTTGTGGTGGTGCGTAAAATGGCAAACATTGACTGGCTAGAAGGTAAGCCTGATGACAGTCTGCCACGTCCATTGCCTACTACTTTGGACTGATAAACCGCCAAGTTTATCCCTTTTGGTAGGATAGTAAGTCTTTGACAAAAGGGATAAACTAAACCAAATTTTGACCTACCGATGTTCTTTTAAATTTACAAAATAAAAAGAACTAGGCATAAGGGGAATCCTATGAAAATTCGCTCACAAGTTGGCATGGTGCTAAACCTTGATAAATGTATCGGTTGCCACACCTGCTCTGTAACCTGCAAAAACGTCTGGACAAGCCGTGAAGGCATGGAATACGCATGGTTTAACAACGTAGAGTCTAAGCCTGGTATCGGCTACCCCAAAGAGTGGGAAAACCAAGAAAAATGGAAAGGGGGCTGGATTCGTAACGCCAATGGCTCCATCAACCCACGCATTGGCGGTAAATTCCGTGTACTTGCCAACATCTTTGCCAACCCTGATTTGCCAACGCTTGACGACTATTATGAGCCGTTTGACTTTGACTATCAGCACCTGCACACTGCCCCACTAGGCGACCATCAGCCGATTGCACGCCCCCGTTCGCTCATCACAGGTAAGCGTATGCAAAAAATCGAATGGGGGCCAAACTGGGAAGAAATCCTAGGCTCTGAATTTGCCAAACGCCGTGCCGATAAGAACTTTGACCAAGTCCAAGCCGACATCTATGGTGAGTACGAAAACACCTTTATGATGTACCTACCACGCTTGTGCGAGCATTGCTTAAACCCAACGTGTGTGGCGTCTTGCCCATCGGGAGCGATTTATAAGCGTGAAGAAGATGGCATTGTGCTTATCGACCAAGACAAATGCCGTGGCTGGCGTATGTGTATCTCGGGTTGTCCTTATAAGAAGATTTATTATAACTGGAAATCAGGCAAATCCGAAAAATGTATCTTCTGCTATCCACGCATTGAGTCAGGTCAGCCAACCATCTGTTCTGAGACCTGTGTGGGGCGTATTCGTTATCTAGGCGTGCTTTTGTATGATGCCGACAAAATCAAAGAAGCTGCCAGCACGCCAAACGAGAAAGATTTGTACAAAGCCCAGCTTGATGTGTTCTTAGACCCCAATGACCCTGCCGTCATTGAGCAAGCTCTAAAAGATGGCGTGCCGATGAGTGTCATCGAAGCTGCCCAAAAATCGCCTGTGTACAAACTGGCGATGGATTGGCAACTTGCCCTGCCTTTGCACCCAGAATATCGCACCTTGCCAATGGTGTGGTATGTGCCACCGCTATCGCCAATCCAAAACGCCGCCGAAGCAGGCAAAGTGGGCATGGACGGACTTATTCCTGATGTCGATAGCCTGCGTATCCCTGTCAAATACCTTGCCAATATGCTGACCGCTGGCGATGAAGCACCTGTCAAGTTGGCGCTCAAACGCCTGCTTGCCATGCGTTCTTATAAGCGTATGCAACTTGTCGATAAGGTTGAAAGCCAAGCGGTGCTTGATGACGTGGGCTTGACCAAACACCAAGTCGAAGAGATGTACCGCTATTTGGCAATCGCCAACTATGAAGACCGCTTTGTCATTCCGACCGCTCACCGTGAAGAAGCGTTGTCTGATGCCTTTGCCGACAAAAACGGCTGTGGCTTTACCTTTGGTAATGGCTGTACAGGCGGTAATGACGTCAGTATGTTCGGTCAGCGTAAGTCCAATCGCCGTGAGATGATTGAGACCGTGCAGACATGGGATAACTGATGGGGGCTAGCATGAATCATCTTGATTTTAAATTATTAAAAGTGATAAGCCTGCTCATGGATTATCCGTCTGATGAGCTGTTTGCTGATGATACGTTGGGTGCGTGCAAAGACATCGTAGCAACATCAAAGCTCATCAGCCCCGAGGTTCGCCAAGAGATTAACGCCTTTGTTGATGAGTTATCAAGCAAAGGCTCGATTGAAGCTCAATCGGTGTATGACAGTCTGTTTGAGCGTGGGCGTTCGTTGTCGCTTTGGCTGTTTGAACACGTGCATGGCGAGAGCCGAGACCGTGGGCAAGCGATGGTGGATTTGATGGGGCAATACGAAGAAGCAGGCTTTGCCATTGATGTCAAGGAATTGCCCGACTATTTGCCCATGTATCTTGAATTTTTGTCTTATAAGGCAGGCTTTGCAGACGATGTTGAGATTCGCATGGACATTGCTGATGTCAGCCACATCATCGCTCTACTGGGGGCGAGACTGGTGGATAAGGGCAGTAGTTATGCTGGGCTGTTTAAGGCGTTATTGCAAATTGCAGGTAAGCCTTTGACCGTCATTGATGATGAGCTTGCCAAGATGGGCAAAGACAAGGTAGATGATACAACCTTTGATGCCATTGACAAAGAATGGGAAGAAGAAGCCGTGGACTTTTTGGCGGCAAAGCAAGAAGAACGCTGTCCGTCAAGTCAAACCGACATTCGCATTGCCGAGACCTTGGCAAGACAAGCCCAAAAGACAAGCGAAATCCCTGTGCATTGGGTGGATTTTAAAACCAATAAAACTGTTAGCGAAGGAGTGTCGTCATGATAGCAACAGCAACAGCAATCACAGCAGTAACCCCCGAAAACTGGATACATATATTTTTGTACGGCATTTACCCTTACATCGCTTTGACAGTATGTATTTTGGGTTGTTGGGCGAGATTTGACCTATCGCAGTATACATGGCGTGCAGGGTCAAGCCAAATGCTAAACGATAAAGGCATGAGAATCGGCAGTAACCTATTTCACATCGGCATCATTGTGGTGCTGCTTGGGCATTTCTTTGGGATGCTAACCCCACACTTTGTCTATGAACGCTTTATCTCGGCGGCGGACAAACAGCTTGTAGCGGTCATTGTCGGTGGTATTGCAGGCGTGATGTGCCTTGTGGGGCTACTGATTCTGATATGGAGACGTTTTACCGACCCACGTGTGAGCCATACATCCACGTTTAGCGATAAGATGCTACTTGTCATCATCTTGGTGCAGCTCATCATGGGTCTTGCGACCATTTGGCACTATCCTGACCATAAAGACGGTGCGTTGATGCTGTCATTGGCAGGTTGGGCACAGGACTTGGCGATATTACGTCCGATGAGTGCTGCTGCCCGTGTGGTGGATGCAGGGCTGATTTATAAGCTACATATGTTCTTAGGAACCACGCTTATCCTGCTTGTGCCGTTTACTCGTCTGATTCACATCATCTCAGCACCGATTTGGTATTTGGGCAGACGTTATCAGATTGTCCGTCAAAAGACATCGCAATAAGAGACTGATTTAAAAAACCATTTTTTCGGTTTTTGCCACAAACATCGCCCTAGTGTTTGTGGTTTTTTTATTTTATAATTTATTGATTTTTATAATAATTTAAAAAATTAATTCTAAAACTGTGCGATATTCATAAGTCTAATATAGAGTGTTTAGACCGAATTTGGAGAGACTTAACGGTGAAATTAACATGAAATTTGATAAAATATATTGACAATAATTATTATTATTAATATAATAATAATTATCAATTATAGTACGAGGAGCTTTGTTTTATGTCTAACAAACAAAGAGATATTGAGCGATTATCAATACAAAATCTTATAAACGCCTACTGTATTGAAACCAGTCGCTTTAAAATTTTACAATCAAGCGAACAAAGCGACATTTGTCGAGGATGTTGTGAGGGGCACTCTGTCCTGTCTTTGTTTTTAGAACCCTTAAAAGTCCGTATAGTTGTTCCATTGCTATTTGTCAGTGTGCTAGGACATCATCAAATTTTTGATAAAATATATATTGAACAAGCTGATGATTTTGTAGAGACTAACTCTTTAATGCTGGCAAATTTATTGTTACAAGATATGCTATATTGGCATTCAGATAAAGAAAGTATAAACATCAACAGTGTGTTGTCAAGATGGATGGATAGTTCAGAAAAATTGCAGATAATTCTTGATAGTCGACAACAAAAAATTGACAGCATATTTAAAAGAAAAAAACTTAATTTTGTTGATACGGAGCAAGCTCTATTCTGTGGGCATGCCATGCACCCTGCTCCGAAAAACAGAATTGGTTTTGATGATGTGCAATGGAAAAATTTTTCACCAGAAACTAATGGTTGCTTTAAGTTGCATTATTGGTTGGTTGAATCAAGTATTTACGTTGAAGAGTCAGAGAGTGGTCTGATATTAGAAAGGATAAAAAGTGATATTTTAAATAAAATTAAAATTCAAAAAGAATATGAATCAAAAGATTATAATAACTTTAGGTTGATTATATTACATCCTTGGCAGGCGAAATATTTACAACAAAAAGATATTTATAAAAAATTATTAACAGAAGAAAAATTAATAGATTTAGGTCAAATGGGAGATGATTATTATGCCACCACATCAGTTCGTACGGTTGTAAACTTAAATAGGGAGTGGATGTTTAAATTATCTTTATCTGTTGCAATCACAAATTCAGTACGCATAAATTTACCGAAAGAAGGTCGTAGGGGTTTGTTGGCTAATAAAATTTGGCACAGTCAGTTTGGAGAAAATATAAAAAATTCATACCCAATGTTTGATGTTGTTAATGATCCTGCTTGGAATGGGGTAATTGTAGATGGAAAAATTATAAATGAAACCATTTGCATTATTAGAAATAATCCTTTTAATGAAGAAGGTAACATTACAAATTTGGCAACGTTATGTCAAGATCATCCATTCCAAAAGAAAAATCGCCTATATCACATTATCAAAAATATTAGAGGTAGTCAAAAAGAATTTGGTGTCTGTTTAAGAGAAATTAGTCAAAAATGGTTTGAAGAATTTTTGAAAATTTCACTAATTCCCATGATTGATATGTATCATAATTATGGCATGGTTTTTGAGGCTCATCAACAGAATTGTCTCATAGAAATAAGAGATAATTTCCCTTATAAATTTTGGGTAAGAGATAATCAAAGCTTTGGATATGTTACTGATTATGCAGATGAATTGATAGATGAGTATACAGATCTTATTGCCAGAGCAAAGTGTGTTGTTTCTATTGATTTTGCTAATAGTCGATTTATATATTATTTTATTGGAAATACGGTTTTTTCGCTAATTAGCAGTATTGCAAAAACTGGATTTTCAACAGAAGAAAATCTTCTCAATATACTACGGGAGTATATTGAGAATCTGTTGAAAAAGTATCCAAATAGTAAGCTACTAAATACTTTGTTGTTTAGTAATCAATTACCCTACAAAGGAAATTTGTTGACTCGCTTACACGATTTGGATGAACTGGTTGCACCAGTAGAGACCCAATCTATTTATGTAAAGATAAAGAATCCTATAAAGCACAAAGAGGTAAACCATGTTTGATATCATAGGTATTGGTATAGGGCCATTTAACTTAAGCTTGGCAAGTTTGCTAAACCATAAAGATTGTCATTTAAAAACAGTATTTTTCGATAAAAAAGAAAAATTCATATGGCATCAAGGAATGTTAATGCCTGATACCACACTACAAGTTCCGTTTTTAGCTGATTTGGTAACAATGGTAGACCCAACAAACAAGTACAGTTTTCTTAATTACTTGCAAGAAAAACAAAGGTTGTTTCAATTTTACTTTAAAGAGTCTTTTTTCCTACCAAGAATTGAGTATAATAGTTATTGCCAATGGGTATGCAGTCAATTAGAAAATTTAAATTTTGGCTGTTTAGTAAAACAGATTCTTCCTATTAATAAAGGATTTAATGTTATTGTTGAATGTGATGGGAAAATTAAAAATTATGAGTGTAAAAATTTAGTTATTGGCATAGGAACTTCTCCAAATATTCCCGATTGTACAAAAAATATTGTGAAAAATTTAGAAAATCAGTGCTTCCATTCATCGGATTTTATGAAAAATTTTGATGAACTTTTAAAGAAGAAAAAATCCGATATTATTTTGGTTGGTTCTGGACAATCAGCTGGCGAGATTTTTTATAAATTAATTCAAAATGATTTTAATAATATTCATTGGGTTACTGATGATGAGGGATTTTTTCCCATGGAGTATACGCCATTAGCTTTAGAGCATTTTAGCCCAGACTATATGGATTTTTTTTACAGCCTATCAGAAGAAGCAAGAAAAAATTTATTGAAAAAGCAAGATTTTTTATATAAAGGAATTAATTCAAACTTACTAAAAAATATTTACAGCATGCTTTATCAAAAAATAATTTTGAATAATGAAAAATCAATAAAATTAAATTCAAATTTAAAACTAATACAAACTTGTCAGAATCAAGGCAAGATTTGTTGTGATTTTGTACATAATTATACAAATACTTCGTCAAAAATAAGTGCTGATTATGTTATTTTGGCTACTGGATATCAGCAAGCGTCACTGGATTTTATGTCAGAATTAGATCCTTGTATCAAAAAACAACCTTGTGGTAGTTATGATATTGATCGAAATTATGAGGTAAATTACCAACACCCTAATGGTATGGGGAGAATTTTTGTGCAGAATATGGGACTTTGTACTCATGGAGTTGGGACGCCAGATTTAGGATTGAGCGCTCATCGCTCAGCAACCATAATCAATCGGATTTTGGATAAAGAGTTTTATAAGCTAAGTAGAAACAATATTTTATCAAATTTTTCATAGATGAGGTTTTGCAATGAATACATCCAATGCTTATCATTTAAATATAGAGTTGTCGCAATTAAAAAGCGCTGGCCAGTCTTTGATGAAGATTGCTATATCTGAGCTGCTTTACGAAGAAATTATTAGACCAACAAAAGTGGAATATTTGCCAGAAAACAAGCAAAGAATGTTATTTGTTTTTGATAAAATTAATTTGGAAGTAATTATCAAACCAAAGAAATTTGGTGGCTTTATCGTCTACTCTATTAATGACAAAAAAACAGGTGATTCTTTTTATAATCTAACTGATTTTTTTGTTGAGTTGTGTGAAAGTCTGAATATGGATAATGGCACAAAAGCTTATATGGTAAAGGAGATTAATCATACTTGGTTGGCGGAGGCTCATTTATACACAAAGCATAGCTTAACAAGTGAAGCGTTATCAAATCTTAGTGGGTCAGTTGTTGACTCGGCTTTACGTGGACATCCTTGGATTGTTATGGGGAAAGGTCGCCTCGGTTTTGGCTATGAAGATTATAAACAGTATGTTCCAGAGGTTGCTATTGCAAGAAAACTTCCTTGGTTTGCTGTTCACAAAAGTCTTGCGGTACTCTCATTAATTCAAGGGCTGACTTGTGATTGCATTTATAAAAAGACGTTGGGGGAAGGTCAGTATAAATCTTTTAAAAACATTTTGATGAATAAAGGATTGGACAGTCAAGAATATTTATTTTTACCAATACATCCTTGGCAATGGTCAAATTGGATTAGCTTAAATTATGCACTTGAAATCTCTGAACAAAAATTACTGTTTTTAGAAATGTCTACGCATGAGTATTTACCTTTACAGTCTATTCGAACTTTTTCAGATATGACTGATAAAACAGCATATCACATTAAACTACCACTTAGTATTTTAAATACAGCAGTATATCGTGGCTTGCCAAACAAGCGTAATTTTTTTGCTCCGCAAATCAGCGAATGGCTGTTGAGAATACTTAAAAACGACCAACAATTGCAAGAAACCGGTGTTGTTCTATTGGGAGAGTTAGCAACAGTTACTGTAAAACAGCCCGCCTTTGATAAATTAAGCTCTCCACCTTATCAATTTACAGAATTACTGGGTTGTTTGTGGCGAGATAGTGTTGAAAATTACATTACTGATAATCAAAAAGTTATCTCTCAAGCTGCACTTATTCATAAAGATAGACATGGTGATTTTTTGTTGCCACATTTAATCCATCGGTCGGGTCTTACGGTTGTTGAGTGGCTAAAAAAATTCTTTAAAGTTTGTGTAACACCATTATTGTATTGGTTGTATCGTTATGGAATTGTATTTTCGCCACATGGAGAAAATAGTCTATTGATACATGAGAATGGCATACCGATAAAAATGGTTTTAAAGGATTTTGTGGATGATATTAATTTAGTTGATGACACTTTTTTTGAACAAGAGCCTAAACCAAAAGAGGTGGGTATTTTATTAAAACACTCCCCAAAAGATTTGAGTCATTTTATTTTCACTGGGCTTTTTGTTGTGCATTATCGCTATATTTTTGATGTATTACATCAATATTATAATATATCTGAATTTGAATTTTGGAATGAGTTATCAAAGATTGTTGATGAATTTCACCATCAACATCCAGAGCTAAATGAGAGGATTGCTTTATTTGATTTAAAAAGACCAAAATTTGAAAAGGTGTGCCTAAATCGTGTTCGCTTTTTTACAAGAGGTTATCAAGATAACGCCAACCGTCCAGAACCCGTGGTTTGCGAACCAATTTGCAATCCAATTTCACCACAGTTTCTAAGGTGTGTTGAACATTGATAACATTATTTGTAAAAACGATGAAAATTTTAACGCTTTTATTAGTTTTTGCATGAAAAACGTGCGATTTTTCTCATTTTTCATTGCAAATACCAATATTCAACACACCCTAATGAGAGAATAGAAATGCTAGAAATCTATACCGATTCTTTTAATCAAGATCAATGCAGTAAAATCAATCGATTGCCAACTTTATCTCAGGGGCTGCCAAACAACTATATTTACAGAGAAAATGGGGTTGAATTTGGGTTGGTGCAAATACGCTACCCTGAACATATTGAGTTGTTACATCGTTGGATGAATATGCCCCATGTTATCCCTCAATGGCAACTCAATAAATCATTGTCTGAGCTGTCTGTTTATTTTGAAAAAATGTTGGCTGATGATCACCAGCGTTTGTATTTGGTTAGTATTAATGGCGAATGGGTTGGTTACGCCGAAGTTTATGAAGGGGCAAGGGATAGACTATCAGGGTATTATACGGCTGACAAAAATGATTTGGGTTGGCATTTGTTACTAGCAGAGGCACAGGCTGTTGGCAAAGGGTACTTGCGTGCCATCATGCGTCTACTAAGCTTTTTTATTTTTGAACATTCACCTGCTAAAAAAATTGTGGGTGAACCTGATGCAAGTGTAAAACCCTATGAGGTAGTCGCTCAAGAATTAAACTATATGCCCCAATATCAAATTGTAATGCCTGAAAAAACTGCAATGTTATATTTTTGTGACAAAGAAGGGTTTTATTGTAAGTTTGCCCATTATTTAAATGCCAGCATTAAAGAGTGATGTTATGCCTATTTTTCTAAATGCTATTCAGAACCCAAATAGCTCCTTACCTGTATTTTTACTCGATTTTTCAGGCGAGATTAGTCAAGATGCATTTGATGATTGGTTGATTGCTATGAGTGATTTGTTAGCCAGTGAGCAGAGTTTTGCCTTGATTTACCATAGTCGGACAGGGCTGACACTCCCTGATAACTACCGCCAGATTGAGGCGGTTTGGTACAAGACGCACAAAGAATCGTTCTTTAAATATTGCAAGGGATTAGTCAGAATTGTTGATGATGAGACTCAAAGACAAGCCTTAGACAGTCCTGCTTTTCATAAAGCATGGCGAGTGCCTTATGCGGTGGTGTTATCACTGACTGAAGCCAAAGCATGGATAAATACTAAAATAGGGGTGGTCTGATGATTGTTTCACAACAAAAAAATCGCCATCTTTTGACGATGGTGGCACTGTTATATGTTGCCCATGCCTTGCCTTTGTATTTTTTTAATGTGGCATTGCCTGCCATTTTAAGACATCAAGGCGTTGACATTAGGGTGATTGGCATGCTTTCACTTTTATATTTGCCGTGGGCGTTTAAATTTCTGTGGGCAAGTTATGTGGACAATTATTATTGTGCCAAAATCGGCAAACGCAAGACTTGGTTATTTTTTACTCAAATTATCGTGGTAGTCGGGCTGTTTGGGCTTGGCTTTTTACAGTTTTCTGAGACTGTATTATTTCTGAGCATAAGTTTTTTGGTGTCTTTGGCAGGTGCTACCCAAGATATCGCTATTGATGGCTATACAGTGGAACAATTTGATAAGTCATCCTTTGGACTGGCAAGTGCCATGCAAAGTTTTGGAGTGGCGTTTGGTAGTATGGTAGGCGGTGCTGGCACACTGTGGCTATATCAGAGATTTGATTGGCAAATGGCGACAATCAGTTTGGCAACAACTGTTGTGCTTATTTCGTGTTCACTATGGTTCTTAAAAGATCAAGACAATCCCAAACATGCTACCAATCTTTCCAGAGCAAGTCTTATTAGGCTTATCAAACGCCCGCAAACCAAATGGTTACTAGCTTTGATTGTGGTGTTTCGCTTTGTGGAAGCTCCGATGATGGCAATGCTAAATCCAATGCTTGTGGATTTTGGTTTTTCACTGTCTCAGATTGGGCTTTTGTTTTCGGTATTTGGAGCGATTGTTGGGATTGGTTCAGCACTTTTGGCAGGGGTATTAATCAAATATATCGACATTGTACGTTGTCTTATATTATTCGGATGGCTAAGAACGGCAGTTTATGCTTTGTTGTGTCTAGGATTGCTATATCCTTTATTGGGTGATTTTTTACCTGCGGTAGGTTTATTAAAAACAGGGTTTATGAGCTTGATGGCAATTAGTGTTTTGCTAATTTTATCTGTTCGCTATTTAACAATGACTGCCTTATATGCTCTGTTTATGAATGCTGCCAATCCCGACCAAGCTGGCACGGACTTTACTTTGTTTGTGTGCGTGGAGTTGCTTGTGTATTTTATCGGCGGGGCGATGAGTGGATTTTTAGTACATCAGTTTGGCTATGACAAGCTATTTTTATGGCTTGCGATTGGTTCTGGGGTGTCAATACTTATTTTGCCGACATTGATAAAAAAATTGTCCGTAACAGACTGTTAAAATTTTAGGTATTGTTCAATAAAGATATATTTTAAAATTGAACGTGTAGGGGCGAATTATATTCGCCCAAAAATCAATACGTTATCACAGGGCAAATGTGATTTGCCCCTACAAATCCACCCAAAGGTATAGTTAATTAACAATACCAAATTTTACTTTTCCATAAGGAGTAATTTATGCGTCATTCCCACTATGCTCAATGGTTATCTTTGCCTTTACTAAGTGTGGCAGCAACTCAGCAGTTGTACGCTCAACCCAATGAGTCATTACCAACGGTTGAATTAGAGCCTGTGGTTATTACCATTGATAAGAGTGGTATGGCACTTGCCAATCGTATCACACAAATGCCCCATACCACCAAAGTTATTTATGAAGAGCAAATTCAAGAGCAAGCAACAGGCTCTCGACAGCTTGCCGATGTGATGGCACAGCTCATTCCAAGTTTGGGGGTAAGTAGTGGCACCACTAGTAACTTTGGGCAAACCATGCACGGTCGTCAAGTGCAATTTTTGTTAAATGGCGTGCCTTTGACAGGTTCGCGAGACATCTCTCGACAGCTTAATAGTATCAACCCCAGTCAAGTGGCTAGAATTGAAGTTTTATCAGGAGCAACCAGTATTTATGGGTCTGGGGCAACAGGCGGTTTGATTAATATCGTTACTAAGTCGGATTTGGAAGAGGAGCAATTTGAGACCCGCATCGGTGTACATGGTAGTAAATTATCCAGTGAAGGTATCGGTTATCAGGTAGGTCAGAGTGTGGCAGGTGTCAGCGAAAATGGCAATGTCCTTGCACGGCTTGATGTCGACTATCGCACCACAGGAGGGGCATTTGATGCTAACGGTAAACGCATCGCTCCTGAGCCTGCCCAAACCGATAAACAAGACAGCAAAAGCCTAAGTGTCAATACAAATGTTGATTGGCAACTTGACGACAAGCAAAATATCAATCTGGCATTGACGCATTATAACGACAAACAAGATACCGATTATGCACCTGATTATGGTAATCGCCTTGCGGTGTTGTTTGGAGAAAAGCCTTCATTAAATGCCATCAAAGGCTTATCATTATCAGAACAGCCAAAAACCACCAAAAGCACCTTTAATATCAACTACCATCATGATGAATTATGGGGTAACACCATCAATGCTAATGCTTATTATCGTAAAGAAGAAGGGCGATTTTACCCCTTTGTTGCCCCGTTTTCGACCGCCAAAGCCCTGCCTATTTTACAAAGCATGAATTTGCCACCCGCCACTTTTGATGCTTATACCAAGGCTCTACAAGCTCGCGCCTATGGGGTATTACAATCCGAATCCAAGGCAGATGTATTGGGAGCAAGACTGGCTTTGCAAAGAAAATTTGACTTTGCTCAAAAACCTGTACTACTTAGTTATGGTATCGATTATGAACAAGAAAAAAACCGCCAAGGGGCGACAGGCTATGATTTGACTACCTTTATGCAAAGCAACGGCTTAGTATTTAAAGATGCTGGCAACCGTTACACTTATGGGCCTGACACCACCTTAAAAACCTATGGCATATTTACCAATGCCAATATTGCTTTGACAGATGATTTAAAAATATCAGCAGGTGTGCGACATCAACGTATAGACAGCAAAACAGACGATTTTGTGCCACCCAGTGAGTCGCTATTGGCTGATTTATTAATCCAAAACAAAGTGCCGTATCAAGCAGGGGTTGTCAATTCTGGCAAAGTAAAGCATCACAAAACTTTGTTTAATCTTGGGGCAAATTATCAATTAACGCCAAATCACAGTATTTTTGCCAACTTTGGGCAGGGATATAGTTTGCCTGACCTGCAAAGGGTGCTACGAGATGTTGGGGCAGGTTTTGTGGTTAATTCTGATAATGTCGAGCCAATCACGGTCAATAGTTATGATGCAGGGTGGGTAGGAGTATTTGGCGATAGCCGTGCCAAGTTGACAGGTTTTTATAATACATCAGACAAAGTAACCCAGTTTTTAAAAGATTATAGCGTGGTGGTTGCTGATACTGATGAGCGTATTTATGGGGCGGAGTTTGAATTAAATCACAAGATTAATGATAACTGGGCTGTCGGTGGTAGCATTGCCTATACACGAGGTCAATACAAAGATGCAAGTGGTCAGTACAGAGAGCTTGGGGCGTTTCGTATCAGTCCTACCAAAGCCACCACTTTTGCTCAATACACCACACCAAGTGAACATAAATTACGCTTACAACTGCTTGCTATTGGAGGTACAGACAATGCCTATCAAGACAGCTTGGTTGCTACAACCAATCAAAACGTCCGCAAAACCCCAGAGACTAGAATTTCAGGCTATGTTGTGGCGGATTTATTGGGTGAGATAAAACTGCCCAAGGGTCAGCTAAATTTTGGGGTTTATAATTTGATGGATACCGATTATAAGAGCGTATTTAGTCAAGCTGCCAAAGCAACTTATGGTGAATTATCCAGCTTGTCTGCACAGGGGAGAAGTTACGGGATAAGTTATACCTTAAATTATTGATTAGCATTATGTGCCACAATACCACAAACATCGCCCTAGTGTTTGTGGTTTTATAAAATTTAATTGATAAATAGGAACTCCTATGAAACGACATCCTGCCTTACAGCCCCTATCTCGTCAGCACCATTTGGGTTTGGTCATCGCCAACAAAGCCAAATCCGCCACCGATGATGACAAACTGACCCATCATCAAGCCTTAGTGGAGTATCTGACCACTGCCATTCCCACGCATTTTGAGATTGAACGAGCATATCTTGCTGATGTTATTTTGACAAAATTATCCGATGACAAAGCGGTTAAATTGGCAAAGCAAATGCTTGATGAGCATAAGCATATTAAGACCTTACTTGCCAATACCGACCCAAGCGTGAATGATGTCAAGGCACTGGCAAATGCTCTGTATGACCATATCCGCTTTGAAGAGCGAGAGCTTTTTCCCATTGCTGAGACGGTGCTAAGCGATGATGAGCTTTTTGCCATTTATGAGGCGAGCGATGAGGATGTAAAATGAACGAGTTAAAAGTTGGGCAATGGAATTAAAAAGCCAAACATCACGTTTGGCTTTTTGCTTAACTTTAAAATTGCTAAAAGTTACTTAAACCCGTCTTTTAATCCCACAATCTGATTAAACACAGGCTTATCGGTGCGATGCTCCACGCTGTCCGCCACAAAGTAGCTTTCACGCTCAAATTGGAATTTATCATCGCCCTTTGCTTGTGCCAATGACGGCTCAACAATGGCATTGACAACCTTGATAGAATTTGGATTGACATGAGTTAGCACCCACAACGTATCATCATCAGCATTTGGGTTGTCCGCTTTGATGTTGGCGATGTGTTCGTCCGAGATTTCATCATCTTCAAATAATAAATGCTCATACAGTCGCACGGTGGCAGGCACGCCATGACTTGCCGACACCCAATGAATCACGCCTTTAACTTTACGCCCCTCAGGGTTATTGCCCAGTGTTTTTGGGTCAATGGTAGCAATAAGCTCTACCACATCGCCATTAGCGTCCGTGATATGCTCTTCTACTTTTAGCACATAGCTGTTACGCAGACGAATCTCAGGGTTCTCTGGCGATAAGCGTTTGTAGCCGTCTGGGGGCGTGATTTCAAAGTCGGCTTTATCAATATAAATGGTTTTGGTAAAGGGAATCTCACGCTCGCCATTGTCCGCTTGTGGGTGCTTGGGCTGGGTGAGCCAAAGCACGCCATTATCCAAGCGAGCCTTGACCGTGTCTTTTTTTAGATTTTCAAAATCAGCAACCGCTTCATCAAAGTTGGCAATCGTAACTTTTAAGGGATTTAGCACCGCCATACCACGACTGGCGGTATTTTCTAGCACGTTTCTAATGCTAAATTCCAACTGGCGAAAATCTACCACGCCGTCTGCCTTGGATACGCCAATGCGTTCACAAAAATCCCGCAAGCCTTCGGCAGGGTAGCCACGTCTTCTCATGCCTGCAATGGTTGGCATGCGTGGGTCGTCCCAGCCCGATACCACGCCCATGTCCACAAGGCGTTTGAGTTTACGCTTGGACGTTAGCGTGTGGTCAATATTTAGACGGCTAAATTCGTATTGGCGGGGCGGCACCTCAAAGCCCACTTTTTCAACAACCCAATCATAAAAGGGGCGGTGATCTTCAAATTCGAGCGTACAAATCGAGTGCGTGATACCCTCATAAGCGTCCGACAAGGGGTGGGCGTAGTCGTACATCGGGTAAATACACCATGTGTCGCCCGTTTGGTGGTGGCTTGCGTGCATGACGCGGTAGATGACAGGGTCTCTCATGTTCATGTTGGCGTGGTTCATGTCAATCTTGGCACGCAGTACCGCCTCACCTTCTTTATATTTGCCGTTTTTCATGTCGTCAAAACGAGCCAAATTCTCATCAACAGTAGCGTTGCGTTGTGGTGACTCAACGGACGGCTTACCAAAACCGCCACGATGTTCACGAATCTCATCAGGCGTTTGAAAATCCACATAGGCATCGCCTTGTTTGATAAGCTGTACTGCCCACTCATAGAGTTTGTCAAAGTAGTGCGATGCATAACGCACGTCCCCTGCCCAGTCAAAACCAAGCCACTCCACGTCCGCCTTAATGCTATCCACATAATCCTGCTTTTCGGCGGTGGGGTTGGTGTCGTCAAAGCGTAGGTTGCACGCTCCACCGAACTCTTGTGCCACGCCAAAATTTAGGCAAATGGATTTGACGTGTCCGATGTGCAAATAGCCGTTTGGCTCGGGCGGAAAACGGGTCAAAATGCTGTCGTGCTTACCGCTTGCTAGGTCATCACGGATAATTTGTCGGATAAAGTCGTTTTTTTCGGGTAGGTCGGTCATGGGTTTTTCCATTATTTAAAGGCGTAAATTTTGTTATTTTAGCATAATTTTTACAGGGCGTGTTAAACTTTGATGTTTGCAACAGGGCAATCGTACTACAAAATTTTACATAAAATTGATTAAAAATAAAACAAATTTAGTGCTTATAATTAGGGCGTGCCTACCTTTGGTATTTACAATGAAAAATCCCTGTTTAAAAAAGCAGGGGAATTGCACGTTTTTCAAGCTTGAATTGTCAAACCAACTACAACATCTTTATAAGTAATGCCAAACATCTTTTTACTGGTTGTGGTTGGACTGTTTGTTTAAGATCAGATGAGTCCAATCACGCCAGCACCCGCCACACCACAAACCCCAACGCCAATACATGAAACACCACACCCACCCACCAAATCGGTACGGTCAGCCCAATGGCGATAAAGGTAAAAAATCCGCCCAACGCCATCCAGTCATGGCGTTTTTGGTTTAAAAAATCGGCTCGTAGGGCTTGGATTTCTCTTAGTTGTTTTTCCTGTCGTCCGCCAAGCGTGGCAAGTGATTGGATGCTTTGGGTGGTAAGTTTGGGCAGGTCAGTGGCGGACAGTAGATGTTCGGGCAATTTGTCATAAAAATCATTCAATAGACGTGTGGGGTCAAGCTGTGATTTTACCCAATCGGTCAAAATCGGCTTGGCAAGCGACCAAATATCAAGGTCAGGATATAGTTCACGCCCAAGCCCTTCCACATGGACGAGTGTTTTTAGCAGTAGCATAAGCTGTGGCGGTATACTCATCTGATGACGGCGTGCGATGTTTAAAATCTCAAACAATATCCCTGCAAAATCAAGCTCACTCATGGGCTTAGACACCATGGGGGACACCGTACGAGCCATGTCGGCGATGAGTGCGTGCTTGTCGGCGGACGGCGGTATCCACCCTGCGTGGCTGATGATGTCCACCAGCGTGGTGTAGTTGCCATTCATGACTGATAGGAGCATGCGAGCGACAACGAGCTGGTCATCGGGGGCAAGTTGTCCCATAATCGCACAATCTAGCCCCAAATAGCGTGGATTTGCCACCGCTTGACCGTTTGGCAGGGTTTCCACAAAGATGTTACCAGGGTGCATGTCGGCATGAAAAAAGTTATCCCGAAACACTTGGGTAAAAAATATCGTCAAGCCATTTTTGGCAAGGACAGCACGGTCATAGCCCAAGGCGTCAAATTTATCCGTCTGGCTAATCGGCACACCAAAAATCCGCTCCGAGACCATGACCGACTTGTTTGCCATATAGACTTCGGGGACGTAGATGAGTGGCGAGTTTGTGAAGTTGCCTCTCATGCGAGTGGCGTTGGCGGACTCCAAGGTCAAATCAAGCTCATTTAGCATGATTTGGCGGTAGTCTTCCACGATACTCACGATATGCACCGCCCGAGCCGACTCCATACGAGCTGATAGGTAGCCTGCCAACTCCCGAAGCAGTTCAAAATCCTTGATGATGACAGGGCGAATGTCAGGACGGACGACCTTAACGACCACTTCTCGTCCGTCAGGCAAGCAAGCGGTATGCACTTGGGCGATACTGGCGGCGGCGAGTGGCTTGTCATCAAATCGGCTAAACATCTCACCGATTGGCTTGCCCAGCCCTGTTTTGGGGTGTTCTATTTCACGTTTTAAAATCTCAACATCAAAGGGGGCGACTTTATCTTGTAGTAGCGATAATTGGGCGATGATGTCAGGGGGCAGTAGGTCAGAGCGGGTGGAGAGCAGTTGCCCGAGCTTTAAAAACAGCGTTCCCATCTCCTCTAAGGCGAGCTTGACCCCCAATGGGTTGTGCGATTTGCCGATACTGGCAGGGTGCATTTTGATGAGCCGTACCAAGGGGGTAAACTCTGGTACGTCCGCAAAATGCGTGTCAAGGCGGTATTTGGCACAAATGCGATATAGGTCAAACAGGCGGTTTTTATAAGAGATGAGCATGGTTTTGGTAAAAATGGGTTTGATAAAAGGGGTTTTAAAAAGACAAAAGGCAAATAGGTAAAATCTACCTTTCGTGGTGGGTATTTAAAATCTTTATTTTAAATGGATTGTAGGGGTAAATGACATTTACCCACAATTTTAAATGCTTTTGTAGGGGCGTGCTGAGCACGCCCAAGTATATTAAGAATAAATAGTCAACGAGCCTTAAAGCCACGATGTACCGCCACGATACCGCCTGTTAGGTTGTGATAATCACAATTGACAAACCCTGCTTGTTCCATCATGGCTTTTAGCGTGGCTTGGTCGGGGTGCATGCGGATACTCTCCGCCAGATATTGATAGCTTTCGCTGTCATTGGCAACAATCTTCCCCATGAGCGGCAGGGCGGTAAATGAATACAGGTCATACGCTTTTGATAACGGCTCAAACACGGGTTTGCTAAATTCTAACACGAGCAGTCGTCCGCCCGGTTTTAGCACACGCCACATGGCTTCTAGGGCTTTTTGTTTGTCGGTAACGTTACGCAGTCCAAAGCTAATGGTAACTAAGTCAAACGAGTTATCAGCGAAGGGTTCTAAGGTTTCGGCATTGGCAAGCACAAAATCCACGTTGTTGCACCCTGCATTGATAAGGCGTGTGCGACCCACTTCCAGCATGGCTTCATTGATGTCGGACAAGACCACACGACCTGAGCGACCGACTTCTTTACTAAATACTTTTGCCAAATCGCCCGTACCGCCTGCGATGTCAAGGACGCTTTGCCCTGCACGCACGCCACTCATCTTAATGGCAAAACGCTTCCAAAGCCTATGAATGCCAAAGCTCATCAAATCGTTCATGATGTCGTATTTGGTGGCGACCGATGTAAATACTTGTCCGACTTTTGCCTGTTTGTCGTGAGCATTGACGGTTTGGTAACCAAAATGGGTGGTTTCGCCAATGTTTTCAGAATAGCGGTTGTCAGTTTGGGTGTTGGTGTGGGCGGTTTCGCCATTGGCAGGGGTTTGCATGGCGGATTGTCCTTGGGGTTTGCCTGTGGGTAGGATGTTAGGATTGGTAAAGTCGTTGTCGGTCATGGCTATTTTTCCAAATTTAAAAACACGCCCTTATTATACGCTAATTTGAGCAAGAATGGGCGTGTTTTGGGAAAATTAAAAATTCATTCATGAATTTCGTGAATAACGACAAGCTCATTTGCCACAAACGGCACGGTAAAATCATCAATGCGTTTTAGCGGTTTCATGGCGACCAAGCCGTCCCCGATAAAGTCGTATAGGGGCTGATAACCGTTGTCGTATGCCATGCCTTTGGCAAGTTTAAAGGCGTTTTGTAGGATGAAAGAATTAAAATATTTATAAGACTGCTCGCACACGTCTTTGATGGTGTGGATTTGGGCGATGCGTTCGTCTTTGGCATTGACGTGCCGATACACGTCATGCATGAGCGTGTCATCAATGCCCCTATTGGCGTAACGCTCGCCAAAGTCAGCCAGTAAGGACGTTGCCAATGCCAAATCAAGACGGATGGCATGAACTGCCGACTGCACGCCAAGCACGCCTGCCCCTAAGGTGTTGGTGGGGATGAGCTTTTCAAGTTTGCCCGAGCCGTTTAGGGCGTTCGTCCCTGCGGTCAGAAGCTGGTCGGCAAGCACGTCAAAATCATCATCGCCATAAATCCGCTCAATGAGATAATTGGCAAGTGGGGCGGTTTTGTCATCAGTAAATAGGGCGTGATTGGTGCGTTTGATACGAGCCTTTTGCCATGCTTGCACGTCGCCAAGTGCCTGTTTTAGGGCAGGGTTGGTGTGGTGGGGTAGGGCTTGATAGGCTTTTAGCATATCGACTAGGGTTTGGATTTGGGACATGGTGTTAATTTTGTTGGTGGGTTAAAGTGGGGTTAAATGGGTTAAGGCTGAGTTAAAAGGTCGGGTTTGTGAGCTTGATGGTATTGTTTTTCACAAGGCGCGCAGAGCCAGTCCCTGCACGCCCATTTTATTTAAAATCATGGTGATTTAAATGGTTGTGTTACCATAAAACATACCAACTGGTCGGTTTGCATTAAACGCTCTCGCCACGCCACAAATCGTCCAAGCTCTCACGCTCACGCACAACCCGATGAGAACCATCATCACACATAATCTCGGCAGGTCTGGGGCGGGTGTTGTAGTTACTTGCCATGACAAAGCCATACGCCCCTGCTCCTGTGATGGCAAGGGTGTCGCCCATATTTAGGGCAAGGGTGCGATTTTTTGCCAAAAAGTCGGACGACTCACACACCGAGCCAACAATGTCCCACACTTGGGGGTCGGTCGCGGTGGTCAAATCAGTTGGGATAACCGCCATGATAGAGCCATATAGGGCAGGTCGCATGAGTTCGCACATGGATGCATCCACAATGGCAAAGTTTTTGTGTTCGGTGGGTTTTAGTACGTCCACATTTGTGAGCAGTACCCCTGCATTGGCAGAGATGTTTCGCCCTGGTTCTAGATGTAGCCCTAGACCGTATTTTTCTTGTAAATTAAGCAGTTTGGGCAGTAGGGCGTTGGCGTATTCGCTCACGCTGGCAGGGGTCTCATCGGTATAACGCACGCCCAAGCCCCCACCCAAATCCACATGACGTAAGCTAATGCCCTGTGCGAACAGCTCGTCAATGAGCTCAATGACTTTATCCAAAGCGTCCACAAAAGGCTGGGTGTCGGTCAGCTGTGAGCCGATATGGCAGTCTATGCCGATGATGTCAAGGTTTGGCAGGGAGCTAGCAAAACGATAAGCGTCTAGGGCGTTATCATGGCTGATGCCAAATTTGTTGTCTTTTAGCCCTGTGGAGATGTAGGGGTGAGTTTTTGCGTCCACGTCTGGGTTGATACGCAGGGCAATGGGGGCGGTTTTGCCAAGCTCGCTTGCCACTTGGCTGATGAGTTCAATCTCACTCACCGCTTCGACATTAAAGCACCCAACCCCTGCATTTAGGGCGGTGGCGATGTCGCTTTTGGTTTTGCCCACGCCCGAATAGACGACTTTGTCCGCCTGTCCGCCTGCTTTTAATACACGGGCAAGCTCGCCTGATGACACGATGTCAAAACCTGCCCCTGCATGGGCAAGTGTGGCAAGGACGGCAAGGTTTGAGTTGGATTTGACGGCATAGCAAATTTTTACGTCTGACAAGGGGGCGAAACTCTCCACATAGGCACGGTAATTGGCAAGTAGGGCGTTTTTGCTGTACACATAAAGCGGTGTGCCATAGGTCTGGGCTAGGGTTTTGGTGCTGACATTGTCAATAAACAGTGTGTCGTCTTGGTAATGGATAAAAGGCAAATCCGCTACGTGCGTGCGTGGGTCTATCGTGAGTGCTGGGTGTTCGGTGCTGTCTGCCATGGTTTTTCCGTTAAAAAGTATTTGGGGTTTATTTTAACAAAAAATTTTGATTTGTCATTTTTTATTTTAAAAATAATTGGGGTTTGGGTAGAATGTATAACGATTTTTTAAATATAAACCATTTTTCATTGTTATATAAAAAAGGCTTTATGATAAAATACCCCAAAAATTCACCATTTAACATCATGACCGCAACCACTTACACCTTTAAAGACAAATTCATCGCATGGTTACAACTCACCCGTTTTGATAAACCTGTGGGGACGGAGCTTTTGCTGTACCCGACCTTGTGGGCATTGTTTTTGGCAAATGTAGGCGTGGGGCGACTGCCGAGCGTGGCTCACATCGTCATTTTTACGCTGGGGGCGGTGCTGATGCGAGCGTCAGGCTGTGCCATCAATGACTTTGCTGACCGCAAGGTGGACGGGCAAGTCAAACGCACCAAAAACCGCCCACTGGCAGATGGGCGACTGTCCGCACGCACGGCTGTTTTTACCTTTGTGGGATTGTCGGGCTTGTCGGCGTGTTTGCTGTTTTTTTTGCCGATACAGGTGTTTTATTGGTCGCTGGTGGCGGTATTTCTTGCCTTTATTTATCCGTTTATGAAGCGTTACACGCATTTGCCACAGGTTGTTTTGGCAATGGCGTTTGGCTGGGCGGTGCCAATGGCGTATGTGGCGAGCATTGGCACGGTGGATAAATGGGGCTGGCTTGTCTTTGTTGCCTATATGTGCTGGACGGTGGCGTATGATACGATGTACGCCATGTGCGATAAGGACGATGATGTCAAAATCGGGGTCAAATCCACCGCCATTTTGTTTGGTAAATATGACGTAGCAATCATCATGGCACTGCAGGCGTGCTTTGTGGGTTTGATGGAGCTGATTTGGTGGCATTATTTTTATGAAAGCATGGGGCTTTGGGCACTGGTGGGCGTATTGCCTGTGGTGGCGATGGTGGTGTATCAGTATGGGCTGATTAAGGATAGGGAGCGACTTGCTTGCTTTAAGGCGTTTCGCCATAATGCGTGGGTAGGGCGATGGGTGTTTTTGTGGACGCTGATTTGTGTATGGGTTGCGGTGTAGTTTGATCGGGATAGTTGATTTAGATTGTGTTATTAAGCGGTTTGCAAAAAGCGTTCGGGATAGATTGAGGCTTTAAAGTTAAAAAGCCGATTTTAATCCCAACTGCTCACAAAATGGCAAAAAATCCCTATCCAAAAATAATAAAATTAAATACAAGATAAATATAACAACCTATAAATTATCAATCATTAAAAAGATGGCATAGCACCAAACCGATTTTCGCCTTTACTTCCCTTTCTAAACATTAACCCCAAAAATATCAATGAACCAATGATGGGAATAAAATTTAAGATAAACCAATAACTAGATAAGTTACTGTCGTGCAATCTGCGACTGCTGACCGATAATTTGGCTAAGGTTAAAAGTGTAAATACGGCAAGCAATATGACATTGTTTAACACAACATCTAATTTTAAGCTTTCTAAAATAAAAGCAAGAACAATTAAAAATAGCCAATAAAAAATAAAAAAACTAAAAAATTCCAATCGGCTTGCCCTGTCTTCATAATTGTAAAAATTATCAAATAAAGCAGATTTTAAGCCAAGCGTCATTTTTTGTGGAAGTGATGTCATTTTATTTTTCCTTAGCCCACTTTCGCATCACACCAATCAATCACTCCACCGCCCAAACACACATCACCGTCATAAAAGACCACAGATTGTCCTGCCGTTACCGCTCGTTGGGGATTGTCAAAAACCACCCGTACGGTGTCATTTTCAAGATAAACGGTGCATTCTTGGTCGGGCTGGCGGTAGCGGGTTTTGGCGGTGAGTTTTGTGCCGTTGGAAGGTGCATTGACGACCCAATCAAGTTTATAAGCAGTCAAGGTGGTGGACATGAGATAAGGGTGTTCGTGTCCTTGCCCGACAATCAAGCGGTTATTTGCCAAATCTTTATGCAAGACAAACCACGGCGCATCGGGACGATTTGCCACCCCACCAATGCCAATGCCACCCCGTTGCCCAATGGTATAATACATCAAGCCGTCATGTTTACCTAGCTTGACACCGTCATCGGTGTAGATGTCGCCTTGTTTGGCAGGTAGGTAGGTTTGTAAAAAGTCTTTAAACTTTCGCTCGCCAATAAAACAAATGCCTGTTGAGTCCTTTTTTTTGGCGGTGGCAAGCTCATACCGCTCCGCAATCGCTCGTACTTCTGACTTTTCTAGTTCGCCCACAGGAAATAGCGTTTTGGCGATTTTGTCGCCCCCCACAGCGTGCAAAAAATAACTTTGGTCTTTGTTGGTGTCTAGTCCACGCAGTAAGCACGCCTTGCCATCCACTTCAAAACTTCGGCGAGTATAATGCCCTGTGGCGATATAGTCCGCCCCAAGTGTTAGGGCATAATCCAAAAAGGCTTTGAATTTGACTTCTTTGTTGCACAAAATGTCAGGATTGGGCGTGCGACCTGCTTTGTATTCTTCTAAAAAATGCTCAAAGACATTGTCCCAATACTCTGCTGAAAAGTTGGCGGTGTGGAGCGGTATGCCGATTTTGTCCGCCACCGCCTGAGCGTCAGCTAGGTCGGTCATGGCGGTGCAGTATTCGGTGCCGTCATCTTCTTCCCAATTTTTCATGAACAAGCCTTCCACACAAAAGCCCGCTTCTTTTAACAAAACAGCCGACACCGAGCTGTCCACACCGCCAGACATACCAACGATGACTTTGATTTGATTGGGATTTTTGCCGTGAAATTGGGCGACATCGGATAGGCGGTAGGGGGTCATGATTGTCTCTTGTTATAAAATTGTGGTAAACTTGCCATTATATAAGGCTTGCTAATTATTTTACAAGCCTTGTCTGCTCTAAACTAAGATAAACTAAGACAAACCAAAAAAGGCTCAATCATGATAAAAATCGGTCAAGGTATAGATGTTCATGCTTTTACGACAGGCGATTTTGTAACGCTTGGCGGTGTTAAAATTCCCCACACGCACGGTATTAAGGCTCATTCAGACGGCGATGTGCTACTTCACGCTTTGGCGGACGCACTTTTGGGGGCGTTGGCACTTGGCGACATCGGACAGCATTTTCCTGATACCGACCCTGCATTTAAGGGGGCAGATAGCAAAGTGTTATTAAAGCACGTCTATAAGCTTGTCCAATCACACGGCTACACGCTTGGTAATGCTGACATGACGGTTATTTGTGAGTGTCCAAAAATCGCCCCGCATAACACCGCCATGCGTGAGACCATTGCAGGCGTGCTTGATGTGGGTGTGGACTGTGTGAGTATCAAAGCAACCACCAATGAGAAAATGGGCTGGATAGGGCGTGGCGAAGGCATTTGGGCGAGTGCGGTGGTATTATTGGTTAAAACGTGATTGATGATAGAGAAACATAAACGCAAATGGTTGATTGCGGTGCTAATGGCGATAACGGTCGTTTGGGCGGTCTTTGGTATTTATAAAAAATCAGTTACCGATAAAATCAACAATACCTTATTAGCAGGCAAAAGTTATTCTATCAAAGTATATTTTCCCAATACCAAAATCGCTTGTGTTACCGCCCCATATTTTACCAATACCCAAAATATTAAAGAAATTCGGGATAATTTATCACCCAAACAAGTCTTAAAATTAAATCGCAAAATCCATGCATTTGTTGAAGATGACCATTGGGATTTGATATTACTGGATAATCAAGGATATGGCTATGCCAATTATCAAGTGTATCATGTGCCATTAAAATCTGCCCCAAGTTTTAAAGATTATCAATGCGTATCGGTAGACAAAGACAGTATGGAAATTTATCCTGCTTATCATGATAAGTTGGTGTATTTTGAATTAAGGTGATATATGAGTCTAACGCAAAGTATTTTTAGGAATTTACCCAAAAACGCACAAGTGGGAATTATTGCGATAGTGGCGATTTTATGGGTTGGTATTTGGGTTGTTAATACTCATCAAGAAAATAGCATGCAAAAACAGGTCAATAGGGCGTTATTATCCAACCAATCTATTGATGTGAGCGGTTTATTGCCAAATGCCAAAATGATTTGTGTGGTGCCAAAAGACACGTATATTTATAATGACACCACAGGGATTTATGAATATTTATCCGTTCATCGTTTGCAATCATTAAATAAAATTATCAACGGCAAAAGTCAAATTATTTATGATGATTGGCACTTGGTGGGTGTGGATAATGGCAAATATGACATTTATCGTATGGGTGATAGGGTGGAGCCGAATTTTTATGGGGCAAGATGCCATAAAAAATCCGCCAATCAGCCATTACTATTGACCCCTGACAAGACAAGTCATGGCAAAAAATTTGATTTTTAAAGGTAAAACGCTTGTAAAAATCCCCATTTGCCCCCATAATAACTCAAATTTCCCAAATCGGAGTAAACCATGACCGACATCAATCCTGAAATCAAGACCTTGATTGAAAACCAAATCAAAGACCATGCTGTGCTACTATACATGAAAGGCACGCCACAATTTCCCCAATGCGGTTTTTCTGCCCGTGCGGTGGAAGTTTTGACGCAGATTGGTCGTCCGTTTGCCTTTGTTAATATTCTTGAAAATCCGGACATTCGTAGCACTTTGCCACTCATCGCCAACTGGCCAACCTTTCCGCAACTGTGGGTAAATGGCGAGCTGATTGGCGGTAGCGACATTATCCTACAAATGTACCAATCGGGCGAATTAAAGCCACTCATTGAAGAGCATAGCCCAGAAGTGTAAGGCTAATCAAAAGGGCGTACTGTGTTACGCCTTTTTCTTTTTTGTTTTAAGGATTGCTATGTCAAACATTTCTGAGCAGGTTATCAGCCTTTGCCAAAAACCAAATACTTCTTTGCAAGCCATTCATCTTTTGATTGCCAATAATGGGGCAAGTGAAACTGCCTTTCGTGCCATTTATGATAGGGTCATGGCGGATAATGATGTGGACGGAGCGTATTATTTGGCAAATTTTGCTCAAAAGGTAGATGATTTACCGTTTGACGGCACACCGCTTATTGATATGGTAATGAATAGCGATGATAAAAACATGAAATTGGCGTTGATTGAAAAATTACCAAAAGAAATCCAGTCGGAATATTTGGGTAAAATATAAGTTGATTTATTATTGTTTTAAAACTTCATTGTTTTTTTAGATGTTTTTATAAAAAACAGTAAAAAATTGTTATCTTATAAATATTGCAGGAAAAACTGATAACGTGTAAAATGATAAATATTATCAGTTTTTAATATCTTGTAATGGTGTATTTATAACCATTTATTGGCAAAAGGACATTCAATGAAAAAATCCGCTATTTTGCTTGGTGTTATCATAAGTTTAACCGCTTGCGATACGCCCACACCGAACCCACCGCAAAGTCAAGATACAGCCAATCAAACCGACCCCAATGCCGTTGCTAATCCTGATATTCCCATAAAGATAGACCTACCCATTGATTTATATGGGGCGGACAGTCTATTGCACCCCGTGGTGGTGTCTGCTATAGATGAATATGTGGACAAAAGCGGGTCATATTCAAAAACAGAAATATATAGCCATGTATCGGTATCCGATGATAAAATCAGCGGTCAAATGTTTAATCTTATTTTTGAAAATAAACAAACGGGAAAAACCATACCTTTATTTAAAAATAATACCCAAATCATTCATGAAGCCTATTATCCTGTTTAGGTATTGTTAAATAAAGATAGATTTTAAGGTTTTCCGTTCGGACTGAGCTTGTCGAAGTCTAGGAAAACCGTTATGGTTCGACAAGCTCACCACGAACGGCTTTCTAGAAAAGTATACTCAATTAACAATACCGAGCGATGATAAAGGGGGTAATCTGACAAAATTACACCCTGATGATGAATATTTTATCCAAGATAGCTGGGTGATGGATATGGAGCGATATTATTTTACCACCAAAAAAGACAGTAATAATGACGGTAAAATAGACTTATATGATGACAGTAAAAATTATTATATAGATTTTAAAGAAAGCAATCCTATGGTAAAGGCGTATGATTTTATGCCGAGATAGGTTTTAAAATATTTATAATAATGATGGGCTTGTGTGATTTTTAAGGGTAAATAATATTTGCCCTTTTTTATTTTTAATGTTGGACAATAAATTGACCTTATATACAAGTTTTAAAATTTATGGTATTGTTAATTGAGTATACTTTTCTAGAAAGCCGTTCGTGGTGAGCTTGTCGAACCATAACGGTTTTCCTAGACTTCGACAAGCTCAGTCCGAACGGAAAACCTTAAAATCTATCTTTATTTAACAATACCAAATTTATAATTAAACAACGATACCATAACATTCACATATCCCAAATTTTACCCACAAAACCCATACCCACACCCCCAAAATTATGCTAAAATAGCCAGTTTTTCATTTATCTATCTATAAAAATATGAGCTTTTTAACCAAAACATTTGATGTCATCGTCATCGGTGGCGGACACGCAGGCACAGAGGCCGCTCTTGCGTCCGCTCGCATGGGGGTTGATACCCTGCTTATCACGCACAACATTGAGACGCTAGGGCAGATGAGCTGCAACCCTGCCATTGGTGGCATTGGCAAATCGCATCTGGTGCGTGAAGTGGACGCACTGGGCGGGGCAATGGCACTGGCGACCGACAAGGCAGGCATTCAGTTTCGGGTGTTAAACAGCCGTAAAGGGGCAGCCGTGCGAGCGACCCGAGCCCAAGCTGACCGTATTTTATATAAGGCAGCCATTCGCCATACGCTTGAAAATCAGCCAAATTTGACGATTTTTCAGCAACCTGTGGACGACATTATTGTGGAGAATGGACGTGCGGTGGCGGTGGTTACAGCCACAGGCATTCGCCTAAATACCCGTGCCGTGGTGCTGACATCGGGGACATTTTTGGGTGGGGTGATTCATGTCGGGCTAGACCACCAAAGCGGTGGACGGGCAGGCGATATGCCTTCCATTCGTCTTGCCGACCGTTTGCGTGAATTAAAGCTCCCTGTTGGGCGATTAAAAACAGGTACGCCTGCTCGTATTGACGCTCGTACGGTGGATTTCTCCGTGATGACCCCACAACCAGGGGATATGCCCTTACCTGTGATGAGTTATATGGGCGATGTTGCCATGCACCCACGCCAAATCATGTGTTATATTACACACACCAACGAACGCACGCATGATATTATCCGTGCTAACCTTGACCGTTCACCCATGTTTAGCGGTAAGATTGAAGGGGTGGGGCCTCGTTATTGCCCAAGCATTGAAGATAAGATTCATCGCTTTGCCGACAAAACAAGCCATCAGATTTTTATTGAGCCTGAGGGTTTGACCACGCATGAGCTGTATCCTAATGGCATTTCAACTTCTTTGCCTTTTGATGTGCAAATTGAGTTTATTCATTCTATGCGTGGGCTTGAAAATGCTCACATCACACGTCCTGGCTATGCCATTGAATACGATTATTTTGACCCACAAAACCTAAAACCCACGCTAGAAACCAAATCCATTGACCGCCTATATTTTGCAGGGCAAATCAACGGCACGACAGGCTATGAAGAGGCGGCGGCACAGGGGCTACTGGCAGGACTAAATGCAGGACGCATGGCACTTGGTAAGTCATCATGGACACCACAAAGACACGAGGCGTATCTGGGTGTGTTGGTGGACGATTTGATAACGCATGGCACCAAAGAGCCGTACCGTATGTTTACAAGCCGTGCCGAACATCGCTTGCTACTGCGTGAAGACAATGCGGACGCTCGTTTGACGGCGATTGGGCGAGAGCTTGGTTTGGTGGATGACGCTCGTTGGGAGCGGTTTTGCCAAAAACAAGAGCAGATTGAGAGCGAAACCGCTCGCCTAAAAGACCTATGGGCAACGCCAAACAATGAGCTTGGTAAGGCGTTTATGGCAAATACGGGCGAAGTTTTGACCAAAGAAAACAGTCTGATTGACCTATTAAAACGCCCAAATGTAACTTTTGCTGACATTGCCAAAGTGGCGGATAGTCAGGTGAGTAGCGAAGCAGGCGAGCAGATTGAAATTAGTGTGAAATATCAAGGCTATATTGACCGCCAAAACGATGAAATCGAGCAAATGCGAAAGCTAGAAAACACGGCTTTACCGCTTGATTTTGATTATGCGAGCGTATCAGGCTTATCCAATGAAATCGTACAAAAACTTACCCAAGTCCGCCCTGCAACATTGGGGCAGGCAAGTCGGATTAGTGGCGTTACCCCTGCGGCGGTGAGTTTACTTGCGATGACGGTGAAAAAGATGAAGAAGGCGGAGACAATGGAGAAGTTGGAAAGTTGATTTTTTTTAAAAGGGTATTTTTAAAAATGCTCAATTTTCCTTGTAATTTTTCCCCAATTCGTAAGGTGCGTATCACGCATCAAAAATTAAATACTGCACCTAAAATGGTGCATATTACGCACCTTTACGCCCCATTCTGTATTTTTGATGACTGCAAACACACTCAAAATAAGGAAATCGCAATGAAAAAATATGCATTTTTAATGGCAATTTTAATGGTTGGCTGTGTGAATCCAATACAAAACACAACCAAACCAATGACCGCACAGAAACAAACAACTTTGGCAGATTTTGATGTTTGCGTTGATGTGTATGATGAGGCTCGTTTGGAAGATTTGTATTTTGAAAAAACCAAGCAAGCCTTGCAATTTTTTCCAAAATTACTGGACAAAGATAATGCTCCTGTACCAAAATACAATGACGCTAATTTTAATATGATGTGTGGCGGCACCGCTTTAACAGGTAATATCAGCACCAGCCCAAAACAAGGTAAAACTTGGGTGGAAATTCAAACTTGTGGCGATTTGACTTTGCAAAGCGAAAAAGACGCTTGTAGTGTTGATGAAGGATTTTATCACAATGGGTTAAAGGGTCAAAATGGCGAAACCATTATTTTGAAATATGGCTATATTTTCTACATTGGAAAAGATGGTGCGGTAAATGCCTATAAAATTTCATCATTTTAATAACGAGCAGATTTTTACTTTATTTTTGAGTAATTTTTGGTTATGATAAGTCATTTTATCATAATCAGAATTTACCATGAATCCCCAAGAAATCCTCCAAGCCATCAACTTCGCCTTTATGATTGTCTTTCCAAACCTAGCCTTAATGGGGCTAGGTTTTTATATGCAAAAAACAGGCAAAATCAACGGTAATTTTATTGATACTGCCTCCAAAATTGTTTTTAATTTTGGTTTGCCGTGCCTGCTGTTTTTTAGCGTGATAAAAAGCGAAGTGAACTATGCCGAGCAGTTGCCACTCATCATGGCAGGGTTTGTAACGACTTTTGTGCTGTTTTTTGGGGCGGAAATTTATGCCAAAATGCTCATCAAGGACGTGCGTGATAAGGGCGTGTTTGTGCAAGGGGTGTTTCGCTCCAATATGGCGATTATCTCGCTGTCGGTGGCAACCAACGCTTATGGGGCGGTGGGGACGAGTGTGGGGGCGGTGTATATGGGGATTTTGACGATTTTGTATAATATCTTGTCGGTCATCACGCTATCACGCACGAGCCAGAGTAAGGGTTTATCTGCCCAAAGCCGAGATATTGTGATTAAAATTTTTGGTATTGTTAAATAAAGATAGATTTTAAGGTTTTCCGTTCGGACTGAGCTTGTCGAAGTCTAGGAAAACCGTTATGGTTCGACAAGCTCACCACGAACGGCTTTCTAGAAAAGTATACTCAATTAACAATACCAAATTTTTCAAAATCCACTCATCATCGCCTTGGTGTCTGCTTTTATGTATAAGGGGGTGGGCTTGCCTTTACCGCCCACACCGATTGCCAAAACAGGCGAACTGCTTTCAAACATTGCCTTACCGCTTGCCTTGATATGTGCAGGGGCAACGCTTGACATCAAATCCATGCTGGGCTTGTCGGGCGTATCCATGCAGGCGAGCATTGGACGGATTATTGTCGCTCCACTGCTTGCGGTGGGTGTGGGCGTGGCGTTTGCCCTACCGCCTGTACAGTTTGGCGTGCTGTTTGTCATGGTGGCAACCCTGCCGCCGCCGCAAGCTATGTCATGGCAAAGGCAATGGGTGGTAATGATGTGCTGGCTGCCAATATTTTGGCGTTTACCACCGTGGTTAGTATGATTGGGCTTGCGGTGGGTATGGCGTGGCTAAGGGTACTAGGGTGGGTTTAGAAGCCTTTTTCTATCAGTATTGCCACGTCTGCCTTGGTGTGCTGACTGTCCCATGTGATGAGTGCTTGTAAGCGACGTTTATAAATCTCGGATAGGACGATGTTTTTGACGTTTTCGCCTTGTTTTTTTAATACATCTTGGAGACGTTGGCATAGAAGTTCGTTAAATAATAGTGCCATTTGTTCCAAATAATGATGTTGGTTCAGATAGAAAAACTCACGCCACAGCCTGCTAAGATGATGTTGTAGCTCCACATTGGGCAGGCTTGCCATGATAAGATGAGCCTTGCCGTCGATGGCGGGTGCCGATTTGTCATGTAGGTCAAACTGAGCGATAGCCCCTGTGTCCGCCATGCCCAAAATCATGTCAATGGCACCAACCAACTCTGCCAAATCAGTATCAATGTCCTGCCAGTCGGGCAGGGCAGGCACGGACAGTCCTTGGCGTTCTAAGTGAGTCAGATACGGCTTGTGGGCATCTGCCACGCCAGAGTTGGTCAGTAGGGTGGTTAGGGGGTTGTCTTTGATGATGTGGGGGGCGTAGAGTAGGCACAGATACAGCTGAGTGCTACTGTCCGTCTCTTGGTGGTAGTTGGCGGTATCCCGAGTGGTTGGTTTGTGGTTTTTACCACTGAGTCTTGCCCAAAAGTCGTTATTGAGCCACCAGCGAAAACTTGACCCTTTGGGCAGTTTGGCGGTCAGCTCTTTTAATTCAGCGACCGCTCGGGCTTTATTTTCGGGCAGGGATAAATCATAACGGTTTTGTAGCACGCCATGGATATAATCCGCCATGCTCTGAGCGTGCGTGATTTGGGCACGCATGGCATCTGCCCCATGAGCCTTGATGTAGGTGTCGGGGTCATGTCCATCAGGCAGGGTGAGAAATTTTAAGGTCTTACCATCGGGCAGTACTGGCATGGCAACTTCTAGGGTTCGCCATGCCGCTCGCTGTCCTGCGGTGTCGCCATCAAAGCACAGTGTTAGGGTGTCGTTATATTTTAACAGCCCTGCGATTTGCTTGTCATTGGCTGCCGTACCCATCGGAGCGACCGCCCCATAAATCCCTGCTTGGTGCAAGGCGATGACGTCCATGTAGCCTTCTACCATGAGATAGTTTACTGCTTTGGCTTGGCGGGCTTCGTACAGTCCATATAGGATGTGCTGTTTGCTAAATACGGGCGACTCCGATGAGTTGATGTATTTGGGCATCTCATCGCCCAGCGACCGCCCTGCAAAACCGACCACTCGCCCTTGTCTGTCCTTGATGGGGAAAATCACACGGTCTCGTAGCAGGTCAAAATCCCGCCCCTTTTGCGATGTTCTGACCAGTCCTAGAATACACAAGCCTTCGATGTCATGGGGAAAAGCCTGCTCCAAATGTTGCCAACCGCTCGGAGCATAGCCCAAGCCAAACGTGGCTATCGTCTCATCGCTTAGCCCCCGTGAGACAAAATATGCCTTTGCCGTGGGGTTTTGATGAAGCATGTTTTGATAAAACTGGGCGATGGCGGACAGCAGGGTGTACAAATCCCCTTCGCCATTTTGGGGGGATTGATATGGCGGATTGGTGCTATTAAAAGTGTTATCCGCTTGATAAGGGAGATTGTTGTAGCTGTCGTTATAACCGCCATTAAAACTGCTGTTAAAGTCGGTGTTAAAGTCGGCATCAAAATCATTGCCATAACTGCCATTAAAATTATCAGCAAAATCAGGATAATCATCATTGGCTGATGGAGCGGTATTGTTATGATGGGTTGGTTGGTTGGTTGTGTGGGTGTTTGAGTTGTCTGTATCGCCTTGATTTGTCTTTGTCGGTGTTTGGCTGTTGGGGTTTGGGGTTTTGTTTTTGGCGTAGCGGATTTTTTGGGCGAAGTTGTCGTCTTTGGGCAGTTCTATGCCCGTTTGTTCGGACAGATAATCGACCGCTTCTTTGAAAGTCATGCGTTCAAATTCACGCAAAAAGGTGATGGGATTGCCTTTAACGCCACAGCCAAAACAGTAGTATAGGTTGGTTTGGGGATTGACATAAAATGACGGGGTTTTTTCGCCATGAAACGGACAGCATCCCTTAAACTCACGCCCAGCAGGTTTTAAGGTGGTGTGTTTTTTGATGATGGCGACCAAATCGGCAGATGAGTTTAGTCGTTCGAGCGTGGTGTCAGGGATTCTCATGCGTGTATCAAATAAAGGGACGGGTATTTTCCAATTTCAATTTTCCAATTTCAATTTTCCAATTTCAATTTTCCAATTTCAATTTTCCAATTTCAATTTTCCAATTTCAATTTTCCAATTTCAATTTTCCAATTTCAATTTTCCAATTTCAATTTTCCAATTTCAATTTTCCAATTTCAATTTTCCAATTTCAATTTTCCAATTTCAATTTTCCAATTTCAATTTTCCAATTTCAATTTTCCAATTTCAATTTTCCAATTTCAATTTTCCAATTTCAATTTTCCAATTTCAATTTTCCAATTTCAATTTTCCAATTTCAATTTTCCAATTTCAATTTTCCAATTTCAATTTTCCAATTTCAATTTTCCAATTTCAATTTTCCAATTTCAATTTTCCAATTTCAATTTTCCAATTTCAATTTTCCAATTTCAATTTTCCAATTTCAATTTTCCAATTTCAATTTTCCAATTTCAATTTTCCAATTTCAATTTTCCAATTTCAATTTTCCAATTTCAATTTTCCAATTTCAATTTTCCAATTTCAATTTTCCAATTTCAATTTTCCAAGCGGTAAATAATTATCATTATTATAACCAACCTGCTTTTCTAAATTTATGATAGAGATATAGGCAGACCGTCAAGACTGTGCCGATGACCATAAAATAGCCGTATTTCCAATGAAGTTCGGGCATGAAATCAAAGTTCATGCCGTACACCCCTGCCACGGCAGTCGGCACGGCGGCGATACCTGCCCAAGCGGCGAGTTTTCGTACCACGTCGTTCTGTCCCATGGTGACCATTGCCATGTAGGTGTCCATGGCGACTGAGAGCATCTCGTTAAGACCGTTCACCGCATCAATGGAGCGGAGCAGGTGGTCGTTCACGTCGCGAAAATAGGGCTTGGCGGCGGCAGGAAAGGCGGAGACCAGCTCGTTTTTTTTGTGGTTGATAAAAAAGTTACACACGTCTTGGACGGGCAGAATCACCGCGCGCATGTGTACCAGTTGCGATTTTAGCTCGTACAGGCTTTTTAGGGTAGATTTGCTAAACTCATACGAGAAAATATTACGCTCTTGCTCACGCAAATAGTTGCCCAAACGGTCGGTAATCGGCAGGTAGTTATCGACAATGAAGTCCAAAATGGCGTGCAGAACAAAAATCGGGCCTAGGCGAAGTTTCTCGGGTCGTCTGTGGCAATGCTCACGCACGGGGGTGTAGGAGTTGGACGCCCCACGCCGTACGCTGATGATGAAGTTTTTGCCCATAAAAATGGCGGTCGTGCCATAGCGGATGTAGTTGTCTTCGAGCTTGGCGGTACGCACGACCACAAAAATGGTGTCGTTGCCATAGCTTTCGACTTTGGGGCGTTGGTGGTCGGCAAAGGCGTCTTCTAGGGCAAGTTCGTGCAAATCAAAGGCATCTTGGACTTCCTTGACTGTCTCAAAACTGGGGTCGTGTAGCCCAAGCCAGATGAATTGGCTGTTGTTAGTCAGTTGGCGACTGACTTCATCGATGGCGAGTGTGGCAACAGGCTCACCCGTCTTACGAGAGTAGGCGTAGCAGACGACAGTTTCGTTATCGCCTGAGTTCTCTTCTAGGTCTTCAAAACGGTCGGCATCGGGGTCATAGACCGTCATGGTCTCGATGGTGTCTTCATCGGTGGCGTCAGCGTCGCCGTAGATGTAGCTGTCTTCTTCGTCGTGGAGATTTAGGTCGTCATCAGGCTCGCTGGGCAAATCGGCAGGCTCAAACAGCTCTTCTTGTAGGGGTGTGGTAGATGTTTTTGTTGTAGGCGTGGTGTGTGGCATGCCGTCCCCTAAAAATCAAAATGAATAAGCAAATGCGATATTATAGCAAGATTTGCTTTATTGTGGCAAAAATTTGTTGGTCGGTATAAACAAAATTTCATGGTTTTTTGTGGCTAATGGGGGGCTAAAAGTGGTAAAATAAGCCAAATTTTAACCTTGATATGGCAATATGAAAATCTACCTAGCACGAAACAACGTCCAAGCAGGGCCTTACAGCTTAGATGAACTAAACCGCATGCTCCTATCGGGCGAAGTTGCCTTGACTGACCTCATGTGGCACACGGGCATGAGTGACTGGCAGACGGTCGGGCAAATGACAGGCGGGGTCTATACTTATCAGCCGCCTGTGCAAACACCGCCCAGCCCAACACCCCCCACTGCCAAGCCCGAACAGCGGGGCTTTGGTGATAATGTCGATTTTGTCAAAGACAAGCCCGAGCAAAAGCGGGTATCGGTTGCCGAACTCTATGGGCGTAAACCCATACAAGACCCCAACGCCAGTCAGAATAACGAGCCAAAACGAACTGAGTCAAACGCCCGTCCGAAAGAGCGTGTGGCAAGCGTGCCAAAAGATGATGGCACGATAGAGTATGCCAGTATTTTGGCTCGCTTTTCGGCATTTGCTATTAATGTGGCACTGTATATCTTGGCACTGTTGCCACTCATCATGGCGTTCATGCAGGTGGTGGATGTCAATGAGATAGCACGCCACGCCCAAGATTATCAAGCCTTGCAAGCGTATAGTCAAAGTTTGGTGGATAAAGTGTCAAAGACCACGGTCATGATAAGTAATCTTATGTTTTTGGCGTTGCTTGGCATTCAGCTACTGCTTGTCATCATGCGTGGGCAATCGTTTGGCAAACTGGTGATGGGTATTCGTGTCGTGGACGAAAAAACAGGCAAATTACCCAGTTTTGGCACGCTTGTATTTATGCGGACGTTGTTTTTGATTGTGGTGTATGCAATTGGGGCGAGTATTATGTCAGGACTACCTGCGATGATAATGCTTGGGGCGAATTATATCATGGCAAAAGGCAATGATAAAAAACAAGGCTGGCATGATAAAATGACCAAGACATTAACGGTAAAAGCCAAGCCTTCGCAATTGGATAAAACCAAAAAATAATTCTTGATATTTTATTAAAGTGTAGGGGCGAATCATATTCGCCTTTAATTAAAAATTTAATCAAACCAATACAGTTTTTTAAATTTTTATTTTCAAAAAATAAATGGTATTGTTAAAAACAAATACATAAGTTAAAATAGCTCAATACTTTACCATATAGAGTAAAAACCAATGAACGAAACATTTGATAGTTGTCCTAAATGTAAGCACAAACACTTTGTCAAAGCAGGTTTTAACAATGGCAGACAACGCTATAAGTGCAAAGGTTGCAATCATTACTTTTCGGTACATAAACCAACGCATCATAAAAGCGAAGAAACCAAGCAAATGGCAATCAATATGTATCTAGAAGGTTTGGGCTTTCGCTCAATTGGTCGCATATTAGGTATTAGTTATGGCACAGTCTATCAATGGGTTAAAAAACTTGGTGAACAACATCAAATTAAACAAGATAGCAATCAAGCGATAGATATCGTTGAGCTTGATGAGATTCATAGCTACACCAAGCATAAAAAAACGCTTGCTGGACTTGGGTTGCCATTGACAGAACAACAAAACAAATCTTAGGTTTTGTTTGTGGCAGACGAGACACCAACACCTTTAAACAGCTTTACAATCAATTGAATATCCATAACATTCAACTGTTTTGTAGTGACTACTGGAAATCTTACCTTGAAGTCATTCCAAAATCAAAACATATGACAAGCAAAGCTCAAACTTTTACCATAGAGGGCTATAATAGTCTCATTAGGCATTTCACAGCAAGATTTAGAAGAAAATCAAAATGTTATTCTAAATCCGAGAAAATGATAGAAAACACTTTGAACTTACTGTTTGCTAAGTGGAATGGAACTTTGAATTATGTATTTTAGTTTAACAATGCCAAATAAATTATCAATACCCATTTTAATTTATCAACATAAAAAACATGAATACCAATCTTACCCAAGACCAATTAACCGCCTTAAACAAAGTACAATTACCCGATGATTGGAAATTTGCCTTAGCGGACATATTATTATCGCCCGTTATGGATAATTTGCGTGCTTTTTTGCAAAACGAATACGCCCAAGGCAAAACCATTTATCCACCAAAATCACAAATTTTTAACGCCCTAAATACCACGCCCTTATCAGCCGTCAAAGTTGTGATACTCGGGCAAGACCCCTATCATGGGGCAGGGCAAGCCATGGGACTGTCGTTTAGTGTGCCAAAAATCATTCCCAAGCCACCAAGTTTGCAAAATATATTAAAAGAATTGAGTACCGATTTGGGTGTGCCTGTTTGTCCACATGGCGATTTGACGCATTGGGCGAGTCAAGGCGTGCTACTGCTGAATGCGACTTTGACCGTAGAAAATGGGCAGGCAGGCAGTCATCAAAATCGGGGTTGGGAGGAGTTTACTGACGCAGTGATTGATGTCATCAACAAACAAACCGACCAGACGGTTTTTATTTTGTGGGGCAGTTATGCCAAGAAAAAAGGGCGGTTCATTGATACCAGTCGCCATCTGATTTTGACTGCCAACCATCCATCGCCATTGTCGGCAAACCGTGGCGGATTTTTTGGTAGTCGTCCGTTTTCGCAGACGAATGCTTATTTGATGAAATTTGGCAAAACGCCGATTGATTGGGCATTGCCGATTTAATCATTTGGTATTGTTAAATAAAGATAGATTTTAAGGTTTTCCGTTCGGACTGAGCTTGTCGAAGTCTAGGAAAACCGTTATGGTTCGACAAGCTCACCACGAACGGCTTTCTAGAAAAGTATACTCAATTAACAATACCAATCATTTTAAAGAACTTAAAAATCAACATAAGGTTTATTTTTTGGCATTATGGTATTTTTGGTGGCGTGATATGGGAGGTTTTGTGGTAAAATGGGCGAAGTGATGGTTTTTGAATGGGTAAATCATGGATATTGGATATGATGCCAGAAAGTTGTTAAATGCTTTAAGTCAAACTGCTAACGCCCAAGCAATGCTACTGACTTTTTGTGTGCCAATAGATACTAATGATGTGAGTGAAATATTGTTAAGAAATTTACAGGCAGGGACTTTTCAGCATGAATTTATTTTACAAGATTTGGAAAATCAATTTCCCAATTATTCTAATATTGCAATAAATGGAGATTGTGCTGTATTTGTACCAATGGTGTCAAAATTGTGGAATGGCAAACAATCTTTGGAATATCAAGAAATTAGCAAAAACACTTTTAAAGAACATTTGATGGATTTGTTATGTGGTGGTCAAATTTATAAAATCAAAAGACCATTAGCACAATCAACCGCCAATAAAATCGTCAATGAATGGTTTGGCAGACTTAATGAACAAGAATGGCAAGTATTTTGGATAAAGCCTGATTTTTTATATACAACAAAGCAAGCCAAAGATTCTGGGCATATTTTTATGGGGTATTTTGAAAATTTTGGGCGTGATGTGTCAATAGCAATTAAAACAAAAGAAGCAATTTATTTGTTATTGGTTAATGGTTATTGCTGATTTTTAGTTATCGGCATATTAAAAGATGTTTAAATAATCTCTTATATTTCATTTAAATAACAAAGTATTAAAATAATGATGTCTAATTTACAAAAAAACAACTTCCTAAAATCCGCCAGTCAAATTTTATTAAAATCCGATGATGATTTTGATAATGACGACAAGCATTTTATGCAAATCGCCTTAGAGTTGGCAAAACAAGGGGCGGAACTTGGTGAAGTTCCTGTCGGAGCGGTCATTGTCTTTGACAATCAAATCATCGGGCAAGGCTTTAATTGCCCCATCAGCCAAAAAAACGCTACCGCCCACGCCGAAATGGTCGCCATTCGTCAGGCGTGTGAAAGTTTGGATAATTATCGTTTGATGGGGGCGACTTTGTATGTAACGCTTGAACCTTGTACCATGTGTTTGGGGGCGATTGTGCATTCACGCCTTAATCGTGTCGTATTTGGAGCAAATGAGCCAAAGTCTGGGGTTATTATCAGCCAAGAAAACTTTGCCGAAAAACGCTATTTTAACCATTATCTAACCATGGAAGGCGGATTATTTGCCGAGCAGTCCAAAGTGATATTGCAGGGGTTTTTTAAAGAAAGGCGACTGGTTAACAAAAATAAAGGCTAATTTACTATTTTTATTGCAATTTTAATAAATGATGACAAAACATAAAACACCGACACGCTATCAAGACTTATGGGATTGGCAAAAAGCAACCCATATCAGCGTTCTTTGCCCAAAATGCCAAAAAGAAGCGATGGTTAATTATGGTCGTTATTATTGGAGGTATGATGATGATTTAATAGAAGTGTGTTGTCATCATTGTGATTTTTGCAAACAATTAGAAGATATTACTTATTATCAAATAGAAGTTTCTTTAAATTGCCCAAATTGTGCCAATAAAATTTATCATTGCCAAGATGAATCAAGGCAAGTGCCAAACTTGGTCAAAATAAAATGCAAACAATGTCATCATTCCTTAAAAACCAAGCCAAAATATCAACGCTATTTAAAAAAATGGTATTGTTAAATAAAGATAGATTTTAAGGTTTTCCGTTCGGACTGAGCTTGTCGAAGTCTAGGAAAACCGTTATGGTTCGACAAGCTCACCACGAACGGCTTTCTAGAAAAGTATACTCAATTAACAATACCAAAAAAATTAAACAAAGCAAATGGATTGAAATGTGATTATGTTTTTGGTTTGCCATTATATTATCAAACCAATGTCAAAGGTCATTTATTTTGGGCATACAATCAAGCCCACGCCCAAGAAATGTTGGCGTTTGTCTCGGCAGAGTTGCGTGAACGGGCAGGGGGTGGTGTAAAAATGACCATGGCAGCAAAATTACCCACCTTTATCAAATCCGCCAAAAACAAAGAAATCATCATCAAAATTTTGCAACAATGGCTTAACGATAAGTCCAAAATTTCATCATAACACAAACCACTTTTATCCCCATTTTATGTTAAAATACGCCAAAATTGAACGAGTACACACATGACACACCCCATTATTACCATTGACGGGCCTTCGGGTGCAGGTAAAGGCACGGTGGCATATCGTCTTGCCGAGCATTTTGGTTTTGAGCTGTTAGATAGCGGTGCGTTGTATCGCATTGTTGGGCTAATGGCATTTAAAAACGGCTTGCTTAATGGTGCCGACATTGATGAGCAAAAAGTTGCCAAATTAACCCAATCTTTAAACCTATCTTTTCGTCCCAATACCGCCACAAAAACAGTGGAAATCCTAGTGGATAATACCCCCTTAACGGACGATATTCGCAATGAAATCGTGGGCGGATATGCGTCCCGTGTCGCTGTGTTGCCAAGCGTGCGGACGGCTTTGTTTGACCTGCAAAAAAACATGGCAAAAGACAGAGTGGGGCTTGTGGCGGACGGGCGAGACATGGGAACGGTGATTTTCCCTGACGCCCCTGTTAAGGTATTTTTGACCGCAAGTGCCAAGGCTCGTGCCGACAGACGGGTGCTACAACTACAAACGGCAGGCAAAGTGGCGGATTATGAAGCGATTTTGGCGGACATCATCGCCCGAGACGAGCGAGACGAGAACCGTGCCGTTGCCCCAAGTCGCCCTGCTGTGGATGCTCTTGTGATTGACAGTTCGGACAAATCGGCAGATGTGGTGTTTGATGAGATTTTGACGTTTGCACAGGGCAAATTATAAATCATCAAAAAAGATGTGCATTTATCCAAAAACTTTGCTATAATATTGCCGTTTTATTTTTTATTTGCCTATCATTTGCCAAAACCAGTATCGCAAACGACTGGCAATCATCTGAACCGTACTGACTGGACAGGCTACGGCTATTTTTAAGGTATACATAATGGTATCATTTGCTGAACTGTTTGAACAAAGCAATGCAAACGAAGTAAAAGTTGAAATTGGTGCAGTTATCCAAGGTCAAGTTGTTGCGATTGACGACGACTGGATTACCGTGGACACAGGTCTAAAATCAGAAGGCATCATCGAGCGTGGCGAGTTTCTAAACGAAGCGGGCGAGCTTGAAGTTGCTGTTGGCGACACTGTGGACGTGGTTATCGAAAAAGTTGATAACGGCATGGGTCAAACAGTGCTTTCTCGTGAAAAAGCAAAACGTGAAGAAAGCTGGCGTGCACTTGAACAACTTCATGAGAATGACGAAATTGTTACTGGTCTTATTTCATCTAAGGTCAAAGGTGGCTTTACGGTTGAGATTGGTTCTGTGCGTGCGTTCCTACCAGGTTCTTTGGTTGATGTACGTCCTATCCGTGAGACCACTCATCTTGAAGGCAAAGAACTAGAATTTAAAGTCATCAAGATTGACAAAGTTCGTAACAACATCGTGGTATCTCGCCGTGCCGTTATGGAAGCTGAAAATAGTGCTGAGCGTGACGAACTGCTTGCCAAACTAGAAGAAGGCATGGAAGTTCAAGGTATTGTTAAGAACCTAACTGATTATGGTGCGTTCGTTGACCTAGGTGGTATTGACGGTCTGCTACACATCACTGACATGGCGTGGAAGCGTATCAAGCACCCATCAGAAGCGGTAGAAGTGGGTCAAGAGCTTAAAGTTAAAGTATTGAAGTTTGACCGTGAGCGTAACCGTGTTAGCCTAGGTCTAAAACAGCTTGGGTCTGACCCATGGGGCGAAGTTGAACAAACTTACCCAGTTGGCACCATCACCAAAGCTCGTGTAACCAACCTAACTGATTATGGCTGTTTTGCTGAGATTGCCGAAGGTATTGAAGGTTTGGTACACGTTTCTGAAATGGACCACACCAACAAAAACATTCACCCATCAAAAGTTGTCCAAGTGGGCGATGAGGTGAATGTGATGGTTCTTGAAATCGATGGTGAGCGTCGTCGCATCAGCCTAGGTATCAAGCAAACCATGCCAAACCCATGGGAAGAGTTTGATAAGAAATACTCAAAAGGCGACAAAATCACTGGTACCATCAAATCAATCACTGACTTCGGTCTGTTCATTGGTTTGGAAGGTGGTATTGATGGTTTGGTTCACTTGTCTGACATTTCTTGGAATGAGTCTGGTGAAGAAGCCATCCGTAGCTACACCAAAGGCGACACCGTAGAAGCTCAAGTGCTACAAGTAGATGCCGAAGGTAACCGTATCAGCCTAGGTATCAAACAGCTTAACTCTGACACATTTAACGAATACCTATCTGCCAATGAGCGTGGTGCCATCGTTAAAGGTACAGTCAAAGAAGTAGATGCTAAAGGTGCAGTTATTACTCTAGCGGATGACGTAGAAGGCTACCTAGCCGCTGCCGACATCGCACGTGAGCGTACCGAAGATGCATCAAAAGTGCTAAACGTGGGCGATGAAGTGGAAGCTAAAATCGTTCGTGCCGACCGCAAAGCTCGCAACATCACTTTGTCTATTAAAGCCAAAGACGAAGCTGATGAGCGTCAAGCACTAAAAGAGCTGTCAAATGCAGCCACTGAAAATCAGCCAAAAACTTTGGGCGACATCTTTGCCGACCAACTAAAAGGTTAATCGCTGATTTATCAGAAGACCTTGAAGTAATTCAAGGTCTTTTTTTTGGATTAAATATTTGAAATTAACAAAAAATTGATTTTATTTTTGGCAAAATTGCGGTATGATGACACTTTAACTTGAACCTTACTCATTGGTAATTTTGTTGTGAATTTGAGTAAGGTGTGGTTCAAAAGGTGAAAAAATGCAAGAAATCAAGCAAGAGAACAAGTCTAGCCATAACAGCGAAGATGTGATGAAAAAGTCAGATTTGATTGCAAATGTGGCATCTAAATGTGATAACTTAGAAGAGATGGCAGTTGATGAAGCGGTGCGTGAGATTTTGGATATGATGACATATAGCATTGCCAAAGACGAGCGAGTAGAAGTTCGAGGTTTTGGCAGTTTTTGTTTACATCATCGCGATGCCCGCAGAGCTCGCAACCCCAGAACGGGCGAATATGTGGATGTCGAAGCCAAAGCTGTGCCACACTTCAAACCAGGCAAAGCGTTGCGTGAGCTTGTAGATATTCATAACAGATAAGGTATCTTATGTCTTTATTTATCATTATTTTATTGGTGTTGTTTTTTGGCTATGCCATTGCCTTGGTACTTGCCAATAACAGCGAGATTGCGGTCAATCTGCTGTTCTCACAGGTGCCAACCACGAATTTGGGGTTATTGCTTGTCCTAACCATTGCTTTGGGTGTATTCATTGGTATCTTGTTGTCGGTGCTACTATTTAGGGTGCTACAAAACAAATTAGAAATCCGCCGTTTGCGTAAAGAAAAGGCAGATTTGCAAGCCAAATTAGACGAAGCAAATGTCGTGATTGAGCATTCTCGTCAGTCGCATATCTTGGCGGACGAAACCAAAGTTACCGTCCCTGAGCAGACCGTCACAACCATAGAATCCGACACTCGCCCCTTGTCCGATACTCGTCCTTTATAATCCTTGCTTTTAAGACGAATAACCATGCAAATAAATACACATACCCCAATCACATCTCCCATCATCGTTGCGGTGGACAAGCATGATTTACCATCAGCTTTGGCACTTGCGGACAGCTTAGATCCGAGTCTATGTCGTTTAAAGGTGGGCAAAGAGCTGTTTACTGCTTGTGGTAGAGAGGTGGTGGATGCGTTTCATGAGCGTGGATTTCAAGTTTTTTTGGATTTAAAATTCCATGATATTCCCAATACCACAGCTCAGGCGGTCTTGGCGGCGGCTGACATGGGTGTGTGGATGGTGAATGTGCATGCATCCATCGGCTCCGATGCGATGGCACTGTGTAAGGCACGCCTAAATGACGGTGGTTATGATACCCTGCTCATCGCAGTGACGGTACTAACATCAATGACACAAGATGTACTCGGTGAGCTTGGGGTGCAAGGCACGCTAGATGAGCATGTCATGCGACTGGCGGGTTTGACTCATCGTGCGGGGCTTGATGGGGTGGTCTGCTCTGCCAAAGAAGCGTCGCTTTTAAAATCTACGTTCGGGCAGGCGTTCAAACTCATTACCCCCGGTATTCGCCTGCCTGATGATGATAAGGACGACCAAAAACGCATTTGCACGCCCAAAGAAGCCTTGGATAATGGTTCGGATTATTTGGTGATTGGGCGTTCTATTACCCAAGCTGATGAACCAAGACAGAAATTGGCTAAGATTTTACAGATGATTTAGGGCTGTTTATCAATATTTTAGCGTTGTTGGGACGTGCCTGCCTTTTGTATTTGCAATGAAAAATGAGAAAAATCGTTCGTCTTTCATGCAAAAATTGATTGAAACTCTCAAGTTTTCATCTTATTATTTTATAAGAATGTTATCAATGGTAAGCACGCCCCAATTAAAACAAACTATTTTCAATGCTCTGGTTTGTGTTAGATGTAATTCGTCGGGTCCCTCTCATCTTGTCTGCTAACATCATTAAAAAATTCCCCAAGCACATTATCTCTTGCGGTATTATAATGGGCAAATGCTTGACAAGTCGTAGATAAATCGCCTTGCCAGTTTGGAATGGTGCTTTTCATCTTGCCAAAGCGGTTTGGCACGTCAGGCATGGTTTTGGCAAACTCCACCGCACGCACAGCATCATCACGGCTATTGCAAACGAGTGCCATGTCGCACCCTGCGTCTATGGCGGATTTGACCCGAGCGGTGACGTCCCCTGCGACATGGGCGGCTTTCATGGACAAATCGTCCGAGAACAACACGCCATCATAACCCATTTTATCCCGTAAAATCTCCTGTAACCACACTTTTGAAAAACCTGCTGGCTTGTCATCAATTTGACTAAAAATGACATGGGCAGGCATCAGGGCAGATAATTTGGTTAAGTTATTTTTAAAGCTGATTAAATCACACCCCCAAATCTCATCAAGCGAGCGGTTATCCACCGCATCGGATACGTGCGAGTCAGGGGCGATAGAGCCATGACCCGGAAAATGCTTGCCTGTGGCTTTCATGCCTGCATCATTCATGCCATCTATAAAGCGTGATGATAGGGCGGTAACGACTTGTGGGTTGGCATGAAAGGCACGGTCGCCAATGACAAGGCTACACCCATTGATGTCCAGTACAGGGGCAAAGCTAATGTCCACACCCACGGCAAGCACTTCACACGCCATCAGATACCCTGTATCATAGGCAAGCGATAGGGCAAGCTCGGGGTTATCATCATAAATCTCCCCCAATCGCCCCATCGCAGGCAAAGGCGTAAAACCGTCCCTAAATCGTGCCACCCGTCCGCCTTCTTGGTCAGCACTGATGATAAGGCGTGGATTGACCGCTCGCATGCTGTCGGTCAAGGCTCGCACTTGGGCGGGGTCTTGTACATTGCGTTTAAATAAAATCACCCCGCCTAAGGCATCATTTGCCAAAAACGCCTTGTCATCATCGGTCAAAACCAAACCGTCCACGTCCGCCATGATGATACCAGTTGCCATAAATTATCCCATAAGAATTTAAAAGGCTTATTATGCCATAAACTGCACAAATTTTACTAAAATTCATCACAAATTTAGGTGGATGAAAGAAAGATATGTTATGATAAGTCATTTTTAATTTGTCAGTTGTGACAACCGAGTTTGGAAGTACTATGATGTCAAAAAAACAACTTTTTTTATCAGGGGTAGCAACAGTCATCGCAGGCGGTTTGTTTGCCCAAAGTTATGTGGGCGTGGCGATGGCACAGGACAAAGTCGGGTTTGAGCCGACTGCCGAACAAAAAGTCACCGCCCGTCAAGTGTCATTATTGTTGGACAAAGCCCATTATCTAGACCAGCCCCTAAATCAGGAAATGGGGGCAAAAATCTTGACCATGTACTATGACCAGCTTGACCCATCACGCACGCTGTTTTTACAGTCGGACATCAATGAGTTAAATGCCAAATATGCCGATAATTTTGCCGAACGCCTAAAACGTGGCGACTTGTCGGCAGGGATTGAAGTGTTTGAGCGTTATCGCACACGCTCCAATGAGTATTATGATTTTGCCAAAGAGTTTTTAAAAACCGATGTCAATCTAAACACCGACAAAACCATCGTGCTAGACCGTGAAGAAGCCCCACGCTTTAAGAGTGCTGATGAGCAGCGAGAGTTTTGGCAAACGCAGACCACCTATGCACTCATCGGGCTGACGCTTGGCCAAGAAGATGACAAGGCAAAGGATAAGGCATTTTTGGATAATCCTGAGCTGGCTCGGGGACAGGATTTGGTGCGTGGCGATGAGCGTACGCCCACCGAGATTTTACTAAACCGCTTAAATCGTCAGCAAGAACAGCTTGCCCGCTTAAAAAATGATGAAATCATGGAAACGATTTTAAATGCGGCGACCTTGACTTATGACCCGCACAGCAACTATTTTGCTCCTGTCCAAGCCAATGAAATGCAAATCCAGTCAAATTTGCAATTAGAAGGCATTGGCGTATCCATTCGTCCTGACCGCAAGAACCCTGATTATATCCGTATCGTGAGCCTAGTGGACGGTGGTCCTGCCCAAAAAACAGGGCAAATCCAAGCCAATGACCTGATTTTGGGGGTTGCCCAAGATGGCGAGAGCATGGTGGATACGGTCGGATTTAGCACCCGCGAGATAGTGGCACTCATTCGGGGGGCAAAAGGCACGTCTGTTACCATTCGTGTCAAACAGCCCAACACGCCCGACAGTTCGGCTCGTACGGTCACCATCGTGCGTGACGTCATCAAACAAGAAGAGTCAGGGGTGCATCATCGTGTGATTGAAGTGCCTTATGATGGTGGCATCAAGCGTGTGGGCGTGTTAGAAATTCCTAGTTTTTACCTTAACTTTGCCGCACGTCGTAGTGGAGCAGGGGCGGATGAGTACCGTTCGGTCAGCCTTGACACCGAAAAAGCCATCAAGGCGTTAAATGAGCAGAACATTGATGGTATGGTGGTGGATTTACGCAATAACCCTGGTGGTTCGTTAGATGAAGTTGCCAAAATGCTGGGGCTATTTATCAAAGAAGGTCCTTTGGTGCAAATCCGTGACAATAAAGGCAACGTGCAGGTATTTGCTGATAAAGATGGCGGTAAACAGCTCTATGCAGGCGAGATGGCGGTGCTTATCAATCTAGGCTCGGCATCCGCGTCAGAGATTTTCTCGGCGGCGATTCAAGACTATGGGCGTGGACTGGTGGTGGGCAGTACAACCACAGGCAAAGGCTCGGCACAGGTACAGCGTGATGATTTGGCACTTGGGTCAATGACGCTCACACAGCGTAAATTTTATCGTATCACAGGCGGTAGCACTCAAAACAAGGGCGTGGTGCCTGATGTGCCACTGGTGAACATCTATGAAGGGGTTGAGTTTGGTGAGCGTGAGTATAAAAACCCCTTAGCGTGGGACACCATCAAAACCACGCCATTCATGGCACATGGCAAATACGCCAAGGATTTGATGGCATCACTCATCGCATCATCAAAGGCACGCCAAGAGAGCAATCCACAGTTTAAATATTTGACAGCACTCAATGACATTCGTGCCATGGATGATGACAAAAAACCTGCCGATGTGGACATTGACAAACGCCGTGCCAAGCGTGACCTTATTGAGCAAAAAACCTTGGCTGCCGAAAACGCCCGTCGTCAAGCCACAGGCGAGACCCCATTTACCGACTGGTCAATGTATCAGGCAAGTATGGACGCCCTAGCCGAAGAGCGTAGCTTGATGAAAGAAAACGAACGCCCCCCACTGCCTGAGAGTGAAGCGTTTGTCATTGAAGCGGCGACCTTGATGTTTGAAGCCAAAGACAAAAAGACAGTGGTGGAATAATGCAGGGATAAAAGCAAGCAAAGATAAAATAAAGCATGGCGGGTTTGTCATGCTTTATTTTTTGCTAAAATTTATCGTTATCCCCTAGGATTTTTATCAAAACTTGGTTATAATAAAAAAGATTTTGACCGACAAAACGGCAAAATTATGAACTTATTTATCCATTTATTTTAAGGAAATATCATGGCTATTGAACGCACACTTTCTATTGTAAAACCAGACGCAGTGGGTGCCAACCACATCGGTGAGATTTTCTCTCGCTTTGAAAAAAATGGTCTAAAAATCATCGCCACCAAGATGAAACATCTATCAAAAGAAGAAGCCGAAGGTTTTTATGCTGAGCATAAAGAGCGTGGTTTTTTTGCTGACCTAGTGGCATTCATGACCTCAGGTCCTGTTGTTGTGTCTGTACTAGAAGGCGAAAATGCGGTACTTGCTCACCGTGACATTCTAGGTGCGACCAACCCAAAAGAAGCAGCAGCTGGCACCATCCGTGCTGACTTTGCTACCAGTATTGATGAGAACGCCGCTCACGGTTCTGATAGCACCACATCTGCTGAGCGTGAGATTGCTTATTTCTTTGCTGATAACGAAGTTTGCCCACGCACTCGTTAATCTTTGCTCAAAAAATGCTAAGCAAAACTGCTAAGCAAACAAAAACCGAGCCATGATAAATGGTTCGGTTTTTTGTTAAAACAAAAATCAATCAAAATCAGTCGAAGACCACGGTTTTATTACCATCTAAGATAATACGGTCTTCTAAGTGCCATTTGACCGCACGAGCCAGCACTTCACGTTCAATGTCTCGCCCAAGCTCTCGCAGTTCTGCCACATCAAAGGCATGACTGACACGCTCCACGCCCTGCTCGATGATAGGGCCTTCATCAAGCTCGCTTGTCACATAGTGAGCGGTTGCCCCGATGAGTTTGACCCCTTTATCAAAGGCTTGTTTGTAGGGATTGGCTCCCACAAAGGCAGGCAAAAATGAGTGATGAATGTTAATGACTTTGCTCTCCCACTTATCAACAAAACTTGGCGTAAGAATCTGCATATAACGAGCCAGTACCAGTAAATCATTGCCCTGCATGACTTCATCAATTTTATCGTAGGCTTCGTCTTTGTTGTCTTTGCTAACAGGAATATGCACAAAAGGAATGCCAAAGCTCTCAACATCAGCACGCAAATCTTCGTGGTTGGAGACGACTTTGGTAATCTGGCAGGGTAATGTCCCACGACTATAACGCCACAGTAATTCTAACAAGGCATGGTCTTCTTTGGATACTAAAATCCCCACTTTTTTGACATCAAAACTACAAGACAACCGCCAGCTCATTTGGTATTTGTCAGCAACATTTTTGGCAAAGGTATCAAGCAGAGTTTGTTTTTTGTCTGCCAAATTTTCTACATGAAATTCTACTCGCATGAAGTATTTGCCGCCATAGGCTTCGGTCGTGTGTTGGTCAAGCGAGATGATGTTTGCCCCGTGATGATATAAGAAGCCTGATACCGCTTGGACAATGCCTGCTTGGTCGGCACAAGTTACCAAAAGTCGTGCAATGTTTTGATTCATGGTCTTACTCTGTTTTCATTAAAAAATTGTTAATTTTACCACCATCTGAGTCCGATGGGGGAATTTTTTTGATAAAAGATGTTGTTTTGGATTTTAAAATGGGGTGTGTTGATTTTTCTAAAAATAACAAAGGATTTAAAAGCCGTTTAACCTTTAAATCCTTTGTTATAACAAAAACCCTTAGCCTAATATCAAACTGTCATCCGCCACTTTCTCGCCACGAGTTTTTTCAAACATATCTAGCAGGTCTTGAACATTCATACCACGGCGTTCATCGCCTGAGACGTCAAGCACCACTTGCCCTTGATGAAGCATGACGGTGCGTGTGCCGTGGGCTAATGCCTGAGCCATTGAGTGCGTGACCATGAGTGTGGTTAGCCGACCTTCATTCACGATTTTGTCGGTGAGTTCTAGGACAAAACTGGCGGTCTTGGGGTCAAGGGCGGCGGTGTGTTCGTCTAGTAGTAGGATTTTTGATGGTTGTAGGCTTGCCATTAAAAGGCTGACCGCTTGGCGTTGTCCGCCTGAGAGCAGTCCCATGCGGTCGGTCAGACGGTTTTCAAGTCCCAAGTTTAAGATGGCAAGTTTGTCACGAAACAGCTCACGATTTTTGCTGTTTAGGGCAGGAAGTAGTCCACGGACACCCCCACGCTTAAAGGCGAGAGCCATATTCTCTTCGATGGTCAAAGCCTCGCAAGTGCCTGCCATCGGGTCTTGGAAGACACGGGCGACCCAGTGACTGCGTTTGTGCGTAGGCTTTTTGGTAACATCCGTGCCATTGATGATGATGGAGCCAGTATCAGGGCGTAGGGCACCACTGATGGTGTTTAAAAATGTGGATTTGCCTGCTCCATTAGTACCGATGACGGTCACAAATTCGCCATCGTTGATGTGTAAAGACAGCCCACGCAAGGCAGGGTTTTCGATGGGTGTACCAGCATTAAAGGTTAAGCGTAAGTCAGTTGCAGTCATCATGACGCACCCCCTGTTTTTTTGCCAAATGAGGCAAGGGCTTTTGAGCGAAATTTCGGTAAAATCAGAGCAATCGCCACGAGCAGGGCGGTTACCAAATTTAAGTCCTGCGGTCCAAAACCAATGCTACGTAAGGTTTGGCTAGATAGGGCGATTTGGATAAAGAGTTTATACAGCACCGCACCGATAATGACCGAGAGTGTGATAAAAAAGATTTTTTTGGCACTTAGCACGGTCTCACCGATGATGACTGCCGCCAAACCCACCACAATGGTGCCAATGCCCACTGATATGTCTGCCCCACCTTGGGTCTGCACAAATAATGCCCCAGATAGAGCAATCAAGCCGTTGCTAATCGCCATGCCAAGCATGATGGTAAAAGAGGTGTTAATGCCTTGGGCTTGTGCCATTTTTAGGTTGGAGCCTGTAGCACGCATGGCAAGTCCCGTCTCGGTGCTAAAAAACCAGTCAAGCAGTAGTTTTACCACAAGTACAACAGCCCCTGCGATCAACACACGCACCCACATGCCATTATCGCCACTAATAAACGGTGCAAAAACCGTTGGCTCTCCGAGTAGGGAGAGGTTGGGGGCGTTCATGATACGTAAGTTTACCGAATACAAAGCGGTCATAACCAAGATGCCTGCCAGTAGGTGCAGTATGCCAATCTTGACGTTAAGCCATGCGGTTATGACTCCTGCCATCATGCCTGCCATCATACCAAAAAGGCAAGCCACCCAAGGGCTAAACCCTGCGACAATGGATACTGCTGCGACCGCACCGCCTAGAGGAAAGCTCCCATCAGCAGTCAAATCAGGAAAATCTAAAATGCGAAATGAAATGAGTACGCCCAATGCCATGATGGCATAAATCAGTCCACTTTCTAACGCCCCTAAAAAGGCAATCAACGACATATTTTTTTACTCTTGATGATAGATGGCTAATATAGACTTAAGCCATGTAGTATAAAACAACAAAACCCCCACCCAATAGTGGGGGAGTGGTCATAACAAATCATTCAACGACTTTTTTGGCTTTGTCCAGTATGCTTTGAGGTAGGTTAACACCTTGCTCACTGGCATTTTTTGGGCTGACATGAAGGTCAAGCTCACTGGCACGATAAATGGCAATATTGCCTGCTTTTTCGCCCTGTAGAATGCGAGCGGTGATTTTACCTGTTTGGACACCTAAGTCATGATAATTGACACCCAATGCAGCGATTGCACCCCGTTCGACAGTGTCGGTATTTGAGCCGATGAGAGGGGTTTTGGATTCTTTGGCGACCTTGGCGAGTGCTTCATAAGCACTAAGGACGTTATTGTCGGTGGGGGTGTAGATAACCTCTACCTTGCCCACGAGGCTCTGGGCTGCCATGGCGATGTCTGATGTTTTTTGGGCAGGAGCCTCAATGATGGTGAGACCTTGTGCTTGGGCGATGGTCTTTAGGTTACGCAAAGTTACGGTTGAGTTTACCTCTCCTGGACTGTACACAAAACCGATGTTTTTGACATTGGGGATGAGCTCTTTGATAAGCTCAATCTGTGGTTCAAGTGGCAACATGTCTGACGCCCCTGTTACGTTTGTACCAGAGCCATCGAGCTTGGGTACCAGTTTGGCTTCGACAGGGTCTGTTACGGCAGAGAATACCACAGGAATGCTGTTTGTGGCAGAGACGACTGCTTGGGCGGAAGGGGTGGCGATGGCGATGATGACATCAGGGTTGTCCGCCACGAACTGTTTGGCGATTTGTCCTGCGGTTGCAGGATTGCCTTGGGCGGATTGGAAGTTGATTTTGAGGTTTTCGCCTTCTTTAAAGCCTGCATTACCAAGCTCCTCAATCGCCCCTTGACGCACCTCATCTAAGGCAGGGTGTTCTACAATGGCGGTGATGGCGATGGATTTGCTGGCGGTGGTGTTGGTTGCTGGTTTGTTCTCTTGGCTTTGGTTTTGGGCTGGCTTATCGCCACCGCAAGCAAACAATAAAGCACTTAGCATACTTATGCCGATGAGTTTGGGAAATTTGGCATTGATGGCTGTCATGGCGAATTCCTTGTGTAACAATATGATGACTTTTATTATAGAGGAGTTACACAGTGATGACAATAGTCTTTGGAATGAAAGTATAAAAATTTTTAAAAAATGGTTGGGTATTGGTTTAATTTTGTGATGGGTTTATGAATGTTTAAATATGGTCAAAATAAAATCCAAAGCATTTTATTTAAAAAACAAAATTAATAAATTAAAAAAATAAATCATTTTTGCAATAGTATTACACAGCCATTTAAAAATATAATACATAATATAACTCATTATCATTTTTATTGGGTATTTTATATCATGCGTAAATTCCCCTTGTCTTTATTAAGCGTTGCCGTGCTTGTGGCGACTGACACTTGGGCAAATGATGGCGAACCGACTGTCATGCTAGGGCATGAGGTCATCACCATCTCCAAAGAAGCAGGCAAATATGTCGCCATCACGCCCAATTCCTTAAAAGACGACAGTCCCCTGTATGAGACCGCCCAGTCAGTGAGCGTGCTAACCCCACAGCAGGTAGAGCAAAAACAAGCCAGCACCGTTGCCGAGCTTTTGGAAAATGTGGCAGGCGTGTCATCAGGCGTGCAGGGTCGGCGTGGGTGGGACGACTTTATTATTCGTGGGCAGGTATCATCTAACCAAATGTATGTGGACGGTATGCGGGTGCAGATGTCATCTAATAACCTACGAGCGTGGGACATAGCGGGGGCAGACAGCATAGAAGTGGTCAAAGGCACAACCACCACAGGCTACGGCATGGCATTGCCAAGTGGGATTGTTAATATCACCTCAAAACGCCCTGACAGCGAGACCTTTGCCAAAGGTAAAGTTACGGTTGGCAGTTTTAACAACAAAGAATTTGCCTATGACCTAAACTACGCCCCAAACGACAGTAAAAAAGGAGCGTTTCGCCTAAATGGGCGGTTTTCTGACCGTGATGATGCAACCGACCACGTCTTTTTTAAAGATAACTACATTGCCCCAAGTTATACGTTTGATTTGGGTGATAAGACCGATTTGACCCTTTTGGGCAGTTATCAATGGCGTGAATATCTCCGCCAGCAAGGCTTGCCACATAACAATACCATAAACGCCAAAGGCGAAAAAACCGTGCGTAATGCCCACGAAAAATATGCGTCCAGTACGTTTTTTGGTTTGCCACAAAATATTGACAAACAAAATACCTTACGCTTAGGCTACGATTTTGCTCATGTTTTAAATGACAACATCAAGCTAAAATCAATTTTTGCCTATACCAAAACCGACACGGACGGTAACCCCACGCTCGCCACAGGCTACAACAAATTTTATGAAAATGGGCAAATTACCCGTCAAGTCAATACCCAAGACAAAAACGACACCATGATTACCATGGATAACCGCTTGGAGGCGTATTTTGACACAGGCTCATTCAATCATGAATTGACGGTGGGGCTTGACCTGCTCCGTGAAAAAAGCAGTTATGTGATTACCCGTGCCAATGCCAACGAAAAATTTGATGCCAATGCCCCCGATTATACCTACACAGGCACAGGCAAAGTGAGTAAAACCCGTGATTGGCTAACACGCACTCAATACGCAGGACTGTACGCCAAAGACAATATCCGCTACAACGACTGGATTTTTGGGGCAGGTGTTCGCCATGACTGGGCAAGCACCGAGCAAGCGGACGGCTTGACTGCCAAAACTACCAAAGCCTCCGACACCGCTTGGACGGGCAATGTCTCCGCCATGTATGATTATCAAGGCAAATTTGCCCCTTATGTGAGCGTTGGCACGTCATTTTTGCAAAATACCGACATCGGTGCAGACGGCAAGACCCTTGACCCAGAAACAGGACAAAACCGTGAAATTGGCGTAAAATTCCAAGGCTTTGACAAACGCTTGCAAGGCTATGTGTCCGCTTATGACATCACCCGCAAAAACGTTGCCGAGACGGTCTATGATGACAAAGGCGAAGCCCAAAACTACTCAGCCTTGGTGGGCGAGCAACGCACCAAAGGCATTGAGCTTGAAACCGCCCTTGTTCTAAACAACCAATGGAACATCTCAGGTTCATACACCCACACCCCAACCGCCAAAATCACAAAAAGCACCACCACAGCCGACATTGGCAAGCGTATCAGTCAAATTCCCAAGCACTCTGCGTCCGTCTCCACGCAGTACCATTTTAGCCCTGACCGTTTGGGCTGGTATGTGGGCGGTGGTATCCGCTACCAAGGCGAGCGGACGGCATGGCGTGGCACGAGCTTTATGGATTTGCCAGCCTATACCGTGCTTGATGTTAAGGCAGGTTATGAAGCCAAAAATTGGGGCTTAGGTCTGGCGGTCAAAAACTTGACCGATAAAGACTATCTTATCGGTACAACGCCAAACGCACAGCTCATCTCTTATGGCGAGCCACGCAACATTCGTGCGACTTTGACTTTTGAATATTGATAACACGCACCCTCTGCCCTTTTTCGTGATGAAAAAGGGTTTTTATTTTTAAAAAACAAGGCAATTTATGGATTGGCAACACGAGCTTATCACGGCGGTATTTTGGTTATTTAAGGCGTTTTTTTGGGTGGCGTTGGTGCTTGGCGTGTCGGTGTGGGCGTTACAATTTACCCCTTTTGGCAAAAAATTTTGGCACATCGCCAAGCCTTGCCTAAACCGTGCCAACACCGCCAAAGCTCTTTTGATGATTGGTGTGTTGATTTTCTTTGTGCTTTTGGAAGTTAAAATCAGCGTGCTAAACACCCAATTTTATAATAAATTGTACAGCTCATTACAAGACATGGACACGCAGGCGTTTCGGTTTTTTGCCTTGTTAAATGCCAGTTTGATGATGTTTAAGGTGGGGCAGGAGGTGGTGGATAGGTTTGTGGGTGAAGCCTTTGAAATCAAGTGGTTGGAGCGACTCAATGCCGTGCTACTTGACCGCTATCTGTCGCACAAAAACTACTACCGCCTAAAACACACCCACGACCTACGCACCCCTGATAACATCGACCAGCGTATTGAGCAGGACGCTAGGGAATTTATCACAACCACCGTAGAGATGGTGCGTGGGGTCATCAATGCTGTGATGTCTATTATTGAGTTTACGATTATTTTGTGGGGGCTGTCGGGGATTTTGAGTGTGCTTGGCGTGAGTGTACCAAAAGGTGTGGTATTTTTTATTTATGCCTTTATCATTGTGGCGACTGCTTTGTCGGTGTGGATTGGGCGACCGCTTATTCGGCTTAATTTTGATAAAGAGCGTTTGCATGGCGATTATCGTTATTCGCTCATTCGAGTGGCGGACAATGCCGAGAGTATTGCTTTTTATGATGGCGAACGCCAAGAAAAACGCCATTTGGCAGGGCGGTTCGGGGCGATTATTGATAACCGTTGGGCGATAGTTCGGCGTATGCTTGGGCTTGACGGCTTTAATACGGGTGTAACGCAGTTTGCCATGCTACTGCCACTCATGCTCCAAGCCCCACGCTTTTTTGCAGGCGAGATAAAATTGGGCGATATGCACCAAACGGTGCAGTCGTTTAACCGACTCATGCGGGCGTTGTCGTTTTTTCGGCTGTTTTATGAAACATTTACGCTGTATCAAGCACGGCTAAACCGTCTGTATGGCTTTTTGACTCGCCTTGATGTGCTAGATGATACGCCACTTGGCAAATCAACGGTAAAACATGATGATAAGATATTGATTTTAAACGACTTTGGCATAAAAACATCTGATGACAAGGTGTTGATTGACGGCATTAACATCACGCTACACGCAGGAGAGGCTCTACTCATACAAGGCACGTCAGGCACAGGCAAAACCACGCTGTTAAAGGCGATGGCAGGGATTTATCCTTTTGGCACAACAGGGCAAGTAGCTATGCCAGATGCCAAAACGCTATTTTTGCCCCAACGCCCCTATATGCCACAAGGCACACTACGAGATGCCATTTGCTATCCTGACATACAGGCAAACGATGATGAGATAAAGGCGGTTATGACTCGTTGTCATCTGGGTAAGCACATTCACGCCCTAGATGTGGACAGCGATTGGCAGGTTAATCTATCCCCAGGGGAGTTACAGCGAGTGGCGTTTGTGCGGGCGTTACTTGTTAAGCCGTCTGTGGTGTTTCTTGATGAGACGACATCTGCCCTAGATGAGCCGACCGAGACCGCCCTTTATACCACGCTAAGGGGCGAGCTACCCCAAGCGATTATTGTGAGTGTGGGGCATAGAAGTACCCTGCTACCGTTTCATGATAAAAGGGTGGTGCTTGGGTAGGGCTATTTATGTATGGCTTATGAGTTGTCATCACCCTTACTAAACCGTAGCCCCGATGTCTTAATCGCCCAAACCAGCTCCACCAAAGCTCGGTTATTGGTCAAAGGCTCACCATCTAGTATCAGCACATAGCCTGTACCATCAATCCACAAAAACATAAAACTGGTGGTAGGCATCAGTAGGGCGACATCATCAAAGAGCGACACGGCTTGTTCGGCGATGGCAAGCCCACGCTCACGTTGCCGTACAAAAAAGTCAAAAAAGTCTGCCCCTGCCACTGCCAGTCTGTCGGCTTCATCAGTGGTATAGCCAATGCGAGCCAGGCAAAAGCCTTCGTTAGAGCCGATGGCGGCTTTGCGTGTGCCAGATAGGCTTGCCACAACATAAGGCAAAAATTTATCCAGTGGCATATTAGGGGCGGGCAAATCTTGCGATAGGCGTTGTACCCAGCCTTTTTCATTAAACTCGTCAAGCCATTCGTGCGAGTATTTGCCCAACCACTCTTCGGTAGGCATGGAGTGGCTTTGTGAGACGAGTGCTTGCAGGGCTTGCTGTTTTTCGTTGGGACTGGCATCAGTAAAGGCATGCATGACACCAGATGGCGTAAGAGCAAGGTAGGGATTTTGGCGGTCGTTTGGCATGTTCGGTTACCGAATAGAAAAGTTAAGATGAAATCATGTAGATGAGTGAACGCACCATGCGACGCATCTGTTCACGGTCACGAGCATCGACCACCATCACGTTAGCGGCAACGCCACGCTCGACCAGTCGCTCTGAGAGTGCGTCATGCAAATCCCAAGGCATGTTCTCAGCATGGGTCACACCAACTACTAAGGCACTGCCTTTGATGAGCGGTGAGAAAGCATCCAGATAATAATCTAGGTCGCCCACAGGGTCTTGCTCTTCGGCATTAAGTAGTAGGATAAGCCCCAAGGCGTTCTCGCTTAGAATCTCCCACATAAAATCAAAACGTCTCTGACCGGGGGTGCCGTACAGTCGCACCTGCTCGCCACTGTCTAGTATCATGACCCCATAGTCCATGGCGACTGTGGTGGTTTTTTTCATGAGTTTGACATCATCGGACGCCACTTCATCGGTGGTTACTACGCCTTTGTCGGACAGCACTTGAATGGCAGCTGTCTTGCCTGCCCCCACAGGACCTGCGATGATGAGTTTGTAAGTTTGTTCACGGGCTTCGTCAATAATGCTCATTATACTCTCCGTCTCATGATTGGTGTTGTGATTAAAATGACAGTTTGCTAAGCAGTCGTTTAAAAAATCCAGTTTTGGCAGCTTGGGCAACACCCTTGTTGGGGGTAAGCTCAGGCATAGGTTCAGGCTCGCTAACGAGCTTTATCTCTTCTTCACTTAGGATTTTATCTAAGGGGGGGGGTTTGCGGCATAGAACGAGCGTTTTAGTACATCAATGTCTGCTGACCCTGACAGAATGGATAGCAAGAATATGCGATGCAGAATGGACGGGTTTTTTTGGGTTAACTCGCCAAACACCATGTCAAGTTGGTCAAGGTTTTTGGGGACAACCAAACATGATGACACGACCGCATGCACGTACTCAGGGATGTCTTTCATGCCTGAGAAGTTGGGCATGTAGCGGATTTTTAATTTTAGGGTATTTCTGGGCACGTTGATACGGGCAGGCAAGATGACCGAATAGATTTGCCATAAAAAACTGTTTAGCGAATAACGGCGATAGCCTTCGCTTTTGATATTTTCAAGCACACGATCAAATTCACCTTCGACCAAAGGAATGTTGGTGATTTTGGTTTTTAGGACTTGACAGTTGCCTGCCACTGAGAAATAGTCAAGCAAGCGTTCAAGGCTTTGTACCAAGGCGATGGATTTTTTGGGATAAACATAGACCGTTTGGTTACCGACTGCTACTTTAAAGGGATGTTCTTGGGAGAAAATTTCAATGAGTTCATACATGACATTATTGGGGCAAACACCACTAAAACAGGTACTAATCACGCTTTGGATGAACTCACCATCTTCACTGCGACTTTGAATGGCACTGCTTGGGGTGGCATCGTTATCGTCCAGATGCCCCACGGCTTTGGTGCGGATTAAGGCACGGTTTTTGGCGGCATCGGCGGGGTTTTCTTGTAGACGAGTAGCGGTACTGACAAGCTGGGAGAGTGCCGCTTCCATGTCTTGTTTGGTATAAGGCGTGCTTAAAAAGAAACTGGTGGCATGGGGCAGAAAGTCAGCATTTTGCCACTGTCTGATATTACTGCGTGTCAATAATAAAGACGCCCGAAAATCCAAAAAATCCACCAAGTTTTTGATGTGTTGGTCGTTAAAAAGTGACATGCCCACACCATCAAGATTGACGATGGCAGCAAAGGCATCATCAGCACTTCTACCAAGCGTGGGCAGGGTTAGGCGTAAATCATCACTAAAACAGCGTTCTAACACCAAATACTCCACATCGGGATAATTGCGTTGCAATAATAAGGTCAATGCCCCAGCACTCGGGCCTGAAAAACCTGCCAATAATATTTTTAATGCCATATTGTCTCCAACAACCAGACCCTAGCGGTCACAGGTAAAAACAAAAATAAAACAATAGTCTAAAATGAAAATTTAAAAAATCTTAGGTATTGTTAAATAAAGATAGATTTTAAGGTTTTCCGTTCGGACTGAGCTTGTCGAAGTCTAGGAAAACCGTTATGGTTCGACAAGCTCACCACGAACGGCTTTCTAGAAAAGTATACTCAATTAACAATACCAAATCTTAAAATAAAAATCACTGCGTTAGTCGTTCAAGTTCGGTACGGCAAGCGACCCACCGCATGTCAAAATCCCAGTCATGTTTGCCTAATTTGAACCATGCTTTCATAAACGCCACTAGGTCATGACAGGCAAGACAGTGGTCAAAAAACTCATCTTCTAAGCGAGTGACTTCATCAAAATTTTGGGCTTTGTGAGCGGTTAAAATAGACTCTAAAAGACTTTGGGCGAGATGAGCGGCATCATCACTGCTGGCACGCAGTTTATGGCTAGGCACATCAAGAGTGGGCGTGGTAATCACACTCCAACGTGTCGCCAAGAGATTATTTTTTTGTAGATAATATTGCCGTGACATGCAGTCATTGATGATTTGCCATGCTTGGGTGCTAAGGCGAGATTCAAACTCTTGGATGAACTCGGGGCGAATCATGGGGATGTCATACCAACAGCCAAAAAAATAGTCTGATAACGCCCCTTGCAAGGGTTCGCTTTCGTCTAATTTTTTGGCGATATTAATCCGCTCTTTGTGATATTCTGCCATCGAAGGACTGCTTAGTACCGCCCGAGAATAATGACGAAAGCGGTGATAAGCATCGGCATGTTTGGTTCTGTTCATAAGCTCATCTGTGATGGTAAATAAAAACAAATGGGCTTGGCACAGCCAAACCCACCTGCAACCCTACTAGTCAAGCAAAGTTTCCATAAGGTCAATCATGAACTCAGCATCTTCTTCATCCATGGGTTCAAAACCATCAGGCATGCCAAGCTCGCTTAGCACCGCTTGACCATCGGCATCGTCTTTTAGTGACAAAATCACTTTGGCGACATCGTCCGCCTCGGCAAAGCCGTCTTTGACCAAAATAACATGCGAAATGGTGGCGATGTTACTCTCGATGAGTACATTAAGTTGTGATTTGGTCAGTTTGGACAGTGAATGATAAATCTCAGCGATAAAAAATGCCGCATCCGCTTCGCCTTTGACCACTTGTTTGGCGGCAGCTTGATAGGTCTCAGTGATGACAAATTCAACATCATCTTCGGTCAAATCCACCGCTTCAAGCAGACGCAGACCGATAAGTTTGACGTCGCGGTTGTCTGCCATGGCGATTTTGGCACCTGCTTTTAAATCATCCAAGGTCTTGATGTTACCACCTGCTGATGAGATGATTGCCATTTCGTCAGACTTACCAACAGGGCGCGCAACAGCACGGTAGCCATCTTCACGAATGAGTTTGGCAGCATCAAAAGGGTTGGCGTAGATGATTTTGACATCATCTTTTGCTACACTATTTTCTTGCTCAGCGTGTGAGGCGGGCGTGATAAGGTGCAACGCTTGACCCGAACGTTTTTGTAGCAAGGTGTTAAACATGTGCCAACCAGCAAAACGCTCTGGCGAGAAATCAGGGGCAATCAGAAAATTATGAGCCATTATTCTGCTCCTTTCATGGTAACGTATTGAGCCGCTGCCGCTTCAATCTTGCTACGGCTAGGCTTACGGCGTACAGACGTATAACCCACGGTTTCGCCACGACGCACGTTTGGCACGACAGTGGCATATACCCAGTAGTGCGAGCCATCTTTGCATAGGTTTTTGACATAGCCGTGCCATTTGTTGCCCGCTTTGACGGTCGCCCATAGGTCGGCATAGGCGGCTTTTGGCATGTCGGGGTGGCGTAGGATGTGCTGGGGCTTGCCGATAAGCTCGTCCTCGGTGTAGCCACTAATCTCAACAAAGGCATCGTTTACGTGAGTAAGTACACCGTCTAGGTTAGTACGAGAGACGATAAGTCTGCCGTCAGGAAAGGGACGTTCTACGCCAGTGTCATAAACGGTGCGTGTTGTGCCATCAAAGAAAGTTAGGGTGTGTTCGGTGGCATCGTCGGCAGGTTTTGCCATGTCTTCTAATTGAATACTCAAAACAAGTCTCCTTAATCTAACTTGTTAATAAAATAAGGCAAAGAATTTAGATAAGTTTTGCCAAGGCTTCTGAGGCACGTTTGATGTCTAGGAAAATCAAGCCTAGTTTGGCATTTGGTTTGGCAAGAATGGTCAGTACTGCTTCTCCGCCTGCTGAGGTCATGATGACATAGCCTTTCTCGCCTTGTACGAGTAGGCGGTCGATTTTACCACGAGCCAGCTCAGTACCTGCACGGTCGCCTAGTGACAGTAGGGCGGCACTCATCGCACCCACACGGTCTTCGTCAATGCCAGAGGGTAGGGCAGAGGCAATCATCAAGCCGTCTGTTGAGATAAGGGCAGAGGCTTCGACATCCGCAGATGAGCTGTTTAGGTCGTCTAGAATTTGTTGGAACATGTCTGTACGCATGGTGTATTCCTTAAAATGAGTGGTTGTGAATGAATTAATGTCAAGGCATTAGCCGTTGTCCAAAAAAATTGACATCAATCAATATTATTATACAATCGCCATTGATAAATACAAGCATAAAAACGGTTGTTGCTAAAAGATTTGTTTTATAGTCTGCCAACTTTGAAATAATACTGCGTCAAACTCGCTCGTAGTACTACTTGTACAACTTCGCTCGTTTTCCTTGTCTTATTTCAAATTTGTTTGACTATAACAAAAAAACTTGTCGATAGATGGCGAATAAAAATAAAACCCTTATTATTATAAGGGTTTTATGGGTGCTTGACAATGATTATTTATCTATTTTGTGATAATATTTATATTTTAAATATATGTTTAACAAAGATTTTAATCATTATTTAAAATGGTCAAGCATTAACGGTTTGGACCAAAGGCGGCCAGCTCTGGGTTGATGTCAGTCTTGGCAACGGTGTTGGCGTAGTTGCACAGGGTAGACAGCGCCACGCCCATGATGACATCTAGCACGTTTTGGTCGTTATAGCCGGCTGATTTAAAGGCTTCTAGCTCTTCGTCAGAGACTTGACCACGCTTGTCGATGAGTTGCATGGTGAACTGGGCTAGGGCTTGGTATTTGGCGTTTTCGTCAATATTGGTGCGAGTACGCAACGCTTCTACGACCGCAGGCGACATTTTTAGGCGAACTTCGGCAATCTTGGTGTGTCCTGCCACACAAAAATCACAGCCATTATGCACGGCAGCGGTGATTTGAATGACTTCAATCTCTTCGGCAGTCAGCGAGTTTTTGCTGTTTAGTTTGCTCACTTCTTGATACATTTCAAGGGCTTGCGGTGAGTTGGCAAGTACGCCGATAAGATTTGGAATAAAGCCATTGGCTTTTTGTACTGCTTCAACATGCTCTTTGGCTTTTTCTGGGGCGGTGTCTAGGGTATGTAGAGTTAGACGTGTCATGATGACTCCTGATAGATAAAAACAAAAGTAAATTCTATATGGGAATAAGTCAAAAAATTACAAGGGTTTCGTAAAAATTTATAAATTATATTTAAAATCAATAATTTACAAAATTTTAATGGCTGACCAAAAAATTTGTTATTGAAAATTTGTCGGTTGTCAAGCATATATTTGACAAGCGGGAGAAGTCCCTAACCTAAAAAGCGAGAACGTGATGAATTTTGACAAATACACCCAAAAACTGCAAAAAACTCTCCAATCCGCCCAAAGTCTGGCGGTCAGCCGTGATAATACCGCCATTTTTGCGGTACATACGTTGTCTGTATTATTAGATGATAATGCCTATACATCCATGCTTGCCCAAGCGGGGGCGGATTTGATGAGTTTACAAAGTGAGCTTAACAAAAAACTAGGTTCGCTTGCCACATTGACCAGCCCCACAGGTCAGGCAAATCTTGCTCCTGATTTGGTGCAAGTGCTTAATTTGGCAGAAAAATTTGCCGATAAAGCAGGCGATGAGTTTGTGGCAACTGAATGGCTACTCTTTGCTTTGACCCAAACGGGCGAAACCACAACCCTGCTCGAAAAAGCAGGCGTGAACGCCCAAAAATTACAAACGATTATTAACCATATCCGAGGGGGAGACACCGTGAAAAACCAACATGCCGAAGACACCCGAAAAGCCCTAGAAAAATACACCATCAATCTTACCGACCGAGCCAGAGAGGGTAAACTTGACCCTGTGATTGGGCGAGATGATGAGATTCGCCGTACCGTACAAGTACTATCCAGACGCACCAAAAATAACCCTGTACTCATCGGTGAACCAGGAGTGGGTAAAACCGCCATTGTCGAGGGACTTGCCCAGCGTATCGTCAATGGCGAAGTGCCTGAGAGCCTAAAAAATAAAGAAGTTTTATCGCTTGACATGGGTTCGCTCATCGCAGGGGCGAAATATCATGGCGAGTTTGAAGAGCGTCTAAAAGACGTGCTAAACGACCTTGCCAAACAAGACGGCAACATTATCCTATTTATTGATGAATTGCACACCATGGTAGGAGCAGGCAAGACAAGCGGAGCCATGGACGCAGGCAACATGCTAAAACCTGCCCTAGCCCGTGGCGAGTTACGCTGTGTGGGGGCAACCACGCTCGATGAATACCGCCAGTACATCGAAAAAGACCCTGCCTTAGAACGCCGTTTTCAAAAAGTGCTGGTAGATGAGCCGAGCGTGGAGGATACCATTGCCATTTTGCGGGGGTTAAAAGAACGTTATGAAGTACATCATGGGGTCAAAATCCTAGACAGTGCGATTATCTCAGCCGCCAAAATGTCGCACCGCTACATCACCGACCGCCAGCTCCCTGATAAGGCGATTGATTTGATTGATGAGGCAGCATCTCGCATTAAAATGGAGCTTGATAGTAAGCCTGAGAGTTTGGACAAACTTGACCGCCGTATCATTCAGCTTAAAATGCAACTTGAAACCGTCAAAAAAGAGGAGGACGCAGGCAGTATCGCCCAAGCCAAACAGCTCCAAGCTCAGATTGATGAGTTGTCCAAAGAATATCATGATTTGGAGGAAATTTGGAAAAGTGAAAAGGCGTTGGTTGAGGGGACAAAAGAAGCACAAATCAAACTTGATAAAGCACGCATTGCCCTAGAAAAAGCCCAACGAGAGGGGGATTTGGCGGAGGCAAGTCGCTTGCAATATGGCGTGATTCCTGAGCTGACCAAACAGCTTGAACATGACGACACAGGCGAAGTGAGCGAGCCTAAGCTCCTTAGAAATAAGGTAACGGACAATGAGATTGCCGAAGTTGTGTCATTGGCAACGGGCATTCCTGTCGCCAAAATGCTCCAAGGCGAACGTGAAAAAATGCTTGGCATGGAAACCAAGCTCCACGAGCGTGTGGTCGGTCAAGACGAGGCGGTCAAGGCGGTGGCAGATGCGGTTCGCCGTAGCCGTGCAGGACTGTCTGACCCCAACCGCCCAAGTGGTTCGTTCCTATTTTTAGGGCCGACAGGTGTGGGTAAAACGGAGCTGACCAAATCGCTGGCGAACTTTTTGTTTGATGACGAGACTGCCATGGTACGCATTGACATGAGCGAGTTTATGGAAAAACACAGCGTGAGCCGTCTGGTGGGAGCTCCCCCTGGTTATGTGGGTTATGAGGAGGGAGGCGTGCTGACCGAAGCCGTTCGCCGTAAGCCTTATAGCGTGGTGCTATTTGACGAAGTGGAAAAAGCTCACCCCGATGTGTTTAATATCCTACTACAAGTCTTAGATGACGGGCGTTTGACTGATTCGCAGGGGCGTGTGGTGGACTTTAAAAATACGGTGATTATCATGACTTCTAACCTAGGCAGTCAAAAAATCTTTGACATGGCAGGTGATGAATACGAGGAAATCAAACTGGCGGTGATGGAATCGGTGAATGCTCATTTTCGCCCAGAGTTCATCAACCGCATCGATGAAATCGTGGTCTTTCACCCGCTTGGGCAGTCGCACATGGCAGGCATTGCGTCCATTCAGCTTGACCGCCTAAGAGCCAGACTCAAAGAGCGTGAACTAGGGCTTGTCTTATCAGACGAAGCGATGAATGAGCTGGTGTCGGTGGGCTATGACCCTGTGTTTGGGGCAAGACCGCTCAAACGTGCCATTGTCCAAGAGATTGAAAATCCCCTTGCTCAAAAGCTCCTAGCAGGCGAGTTTGTCACAGGCGACACCATTTCGGTGGGGGTAGAAAATGGGGCATTGACGTTTGATAAGTTAAAGTTTAATTAATTTTGGTTAAATATAAAAAAAAGGGTGGGTTCAGTTGTTCCGCCCTTTTTTGTTTGGGTATTTTTCTTATCTTTGTCTTGTGTTATGATATCAAAACCACAAATTAGGAGTATCTTATGAAAAAATACCTATTAGGCGTATGCCTTGCATTATCTATGCAGGCGACCGCCTATGACGGGGCGACCATGAATTTTACCAAATCCATCTTTGATAAAATAGTGACACATGTATTAATGGATGGTTTGCAAGAGCGTGATACCGTCAAGCAGGCGTGTGCCATAAATATCGCCACATCACAAACCAAGAGTCTGGCAGAAAACTATGTGAATATCACCTTGACCAAAGATGAACTACCGCTCATGGATGAGTTTTTTGACACATCATTGGGTCAGGACATGATTGTGTGGGCGGAGTTTGGCGATATGAATGATATAGACGATATGGATAAAATGTTTGATTTTGAACAATATCCCACAGGGGGGTATGAGAAATATCGAGCAGTGATGGATAAGTATTTTGATTCAGACATGATAGAGCAGGTGTTTTCAGATGATGTTACGCTGTTGGGGGCGTTTTTGGCGTCTGCTGTCAAATGCAATATTTTTGATTCGGAGTAGTGAGGGTGGATTGCAAGGATTGGAGTGATTTAAGTAACAATCTTATTTTATAAGGTTGTTATAAGTAGGCAATAAAAAGGGTTTGTTTGTTAACAAACCCTTAATTCTTTAAATCATAAAATTTAATATGGTAGGCCCAGCAGGACTTGAACCTGCGACCAAAGGATTATGAGTCCTCTGCTCTAACCAACTGAGCTATAGGCCCGAAAAAACAGCGATAATTATACTTGATAAAGTGCGTTTAGTAAAGTGCTTTTTTGCATTTTTATAAAAATCACAAATATCGCCCGAAAGGCTATCATCTGCCCCAATTTTTGTTATAATAAGATAATTTATTTTGACCCAATAGGAACCCTCATGACTTCTCATTCTCTTAGCTACAAAGATGCAGGCGTTGATATTGACGCAGGCGAAGCCCTTGTCCAACGCATCAAATCTGTCGCCCGTGCCACGACACGCCCCGAAGTGGTGGGCGGACTTGGCGGGTTTGGGGCGTTGTGCCGTATCCCACAAGGTTACAAATCGCCCCTTTTGGTCTCTGGCACGGACGGCGTTGGCACCAAATTAAAGCTCGCCCTAGACCTAAACCGCCACGAAACCATCGGTCAAGACTTGGTGGCAATGTGCGTAAATGACCTTTTGGTGTGCGGTGCTGAGCCACTCTTTTTCCTAGATTACTACGCCACAGGCAAACTTGATGTGGACGTTGCCGAGACGGTCATCAAGGGGATTGGGGACGGCTGTCAGCTGTCAAATTGTGCCTTAATCGGTGGCGAAACGGCTGAAATGCCCGGAATGTATCACGGAAGCGACTATGATTTGGCGGGCTTCTGTGTGGGTGTGGTAGAAGAATCCGAGGTCATCACAGGGGCAAACGTCCAAAAAGGTGATGTGCTGATTGCCTTGGCAAGCTCTGGCGTGCATTCCAACGGCTACTCGCTTGTGCGAAAAGTGATTGACGTGTCGGGCGTGGACGTCAATGCTCATACGCTAGGCAATGGCGAGAGCTTAGCGGACGCACTCATGAAGCCCACTCGCATTTATGTCAAATCGGTAAACGCCCTACAAAAACAGCTTGGCAACAAGAACATTCACGCCATGGCACATATTACAGGTGGCGGTCTAACCGAAAACTTGCCCCGAGTGTTGCCCGAGAGTCTATCTGCCGAGATTGACCTTACCACTTGGGAATTTCCTGCCGTCTTTGACTGGCTACAACAGGCAGGTAACATCGCCCAGAGTGAGATGGTGCGTACCTTTAACTGTGGCGTGGGCTTTGTGATTGTCGTCCCTGCCGATAAAAAAGACGAAACGTTGGCATTTTTGACCGCACAAGGCGAAACCGCTTGGCAAATCGGACAGATTGTAGAGCGTGCTGATAAAGCAGTGGTTTATGTTTAAAAGCTGAATGGCTTTTAAATAATTGGTAAATTGGGTTTGATGTTATCCAAATATTAAACCTAATTTAAAAAGGACTGCAATGCGACTAATTATTTTAATCTGTGCAGGGTTATTGGTAGCTTGTACAGGCACACAGCAAAGACAAATTTGTGAAAATTCGGGTGGTAAATGGGGTAGCGTGGAATCAAAATGTTATCGCCCAAGCTGTGTAAAAAATGGCACTTGCAAGGATTGGGATTGGTCAGATTCGGCGGAGTATTGCCCCAAAGTAACATTGGGTATGGACAAATCAACCGTTGTTTTTTGGCTTGGCAATCCCAATGAACAAAATTACCAACGCCAAAATACACTTAGTTGGTATGTGAATAAAGTGGACAGTGACCAAATTAGTGCAACCTTTGTCAATGAAAAATTGACAACACTTGAATGCCCAAATTATGCTAGTCATATTTCTTTAGAGCAATAAAATAAATTGGATTTAGTAGAAATTAAGCCCAATTTATAAAAAAATAAAAGGATAAAATTATGGAAACCACAACTTATCATTACGATATTGGCAAATTCAAACCAAGTATTCAAGACATTTTGCCAGTATTAAATGAATTGTCTGAAAAAGACAGAAATTCTTTGATAGATTATATTCAAAAAATTCCCCATTTTGGTAAGAAAAAATTAGCCCCTTTGGATATTCCTTTGTTTACGGTAAATTATATTGCCGATGATTTTGATGATTATCTTGGTGATGATTTTTGGTTTCCCGAAGATGATATTTTGTATAAGTGATTAAAATGGCGAAATATTTATTAGATACCCATATTCTTATTTGGGCAAACCAAGACAGAGGTAAACTTAGCCAAAATTTAATAAACATTCTTAGCGATAATCGCCACGAATTTTTCATCAGTATGGCAAGTATTTGGGAAATGCAACTCAAAATCCAAAATAAGAAATTGGACATTGTGCCGAGTTTGGGCTGTGTTTTGTACGAGATAGAATTGAAAAATTTGTACACTATTTTACCAATTAAAAAAGAGTATATTCAAAATTTGGAATTTTTACCCTTTTATCATAAAGACCCTTTTGATAGAATGTTGGTTAGTCAAGCAATGCTTGAAGGTTTAACAATTTTAACCGTTGATGAACATATAATGAAATATCGTATTAAGGTTGAAAACTAAGGAAATCAAAATGACCAACGATGAAAAATACCAACAGTTCTCACAAATTGCAACTGAGTATTTGGGCAAAGAAAACGAATTAACGAGTGATAAACGAGAAATTGCCTTAATCGCCTTTACGGAAATAGAAATCAATAGTGGCGGATTTTTATCATTTTTTGAGCATTCTACAACAGAAGTTCGCCAAGAAATTTATCAAATTTATAAAAAGATTGGTGCAATTCAATGCTTAGACATATTACAAAAATTTCAATCCATTTTAGATGGATTTCCTAAAAATATAGAATTTCAAGATATTGATTTTGACAATCCCAATTTTAATAAAGCAGGTTTTGATGATATTGGTGAGCTTGATGAGCAATATTGGGAAATATCTGAAGAAGTTTTTATATTAGCTTACAATTACTATATTCAACCAAAAGATGAAAAGTTATGAACAAAAATCCCCTAAAACTCGCCGTCCTTGTTTCTGGTAGTGGTAGCAATCTACAAGTATTAATTGACAAACAATTAAACAACAGCTTAAATATAGAAATCATAGGCGTGATTTCCAATAAAGAAACCGCCTATGCTCTTACTCGTGCCAATAATGCCAATATTCCCACCCTTATTATTGATAAAGACGACAATGGCAAAACTTATAAATGCGTAGAATTTGAAAAAAGAGCATTGGCTATTTTAAAAGAGTTAAAGCCTGATTTGGTGGTATTGGCAGGGTTTATGAAAATCCTAACCCCATTATTTATCAATGGTGTAAAAGACGAGCTAAACGCCCCCATGATAAATCTGCATCCGTCCCTGCTCCCTGCCTATAAGGGGCTGGACACGCACGAGCGAGTATTAAAGTCAGGCGAGCGGTATCACGGCTGCAGCGTGCATTTGGTAACGGCAGAGCTGGATGCAGGGCAACTGCTTAGCCAAGCAGTGCTAGAAGTCCACCCCAATGACACGCCTGCCACGCTACAAAACAGGGTTCATGCCCTAGAACATATGCTCCTACCACGTACGATAGATTTTATCGCCCGTGGTGTGATAGATGTGGGCAATGTGAGTGATGTGTATCGGTTTTGGGGAAATTAGACCGATAAAGATGGACTGATGAATTAAAAGGCGATCATGTTTTGACCGCCTTTTTATTTCAAATTTTCAGATTACTTCAAATAATCCTTCAACGCCTTCGCCTGTTTATCGGCATTGCCGATATAGGTGGCGGGGGTCAGCTCGGCTAAGCGTGTACGCTCATCGACAGGAACGGCGGACAGCTCATCACCATTGACAAAACCTACCATCATCTCACGGGTCATCGCTTGCCCACGAGTGAGAGCCTTTAATTTTTCGTAAGGTTTTTCTACGTTGTAGCGTCTCATCACGGTTTGGATAGGCTCGGCAAGCACTTCTTGGGCGTTGTCCAAATCTTCGGCTAGGCGGTCGGTATTGATTTCTAATTTGCCAATGCCTTTTAGGCACGCTTCAAAGGCGATGAGACTTTGGGCAAAACCCACGCCCATGTTTCTTAAAACCGTTGAGTCGGTCAAATCACGTTGCCAACGGCTAATCGGCAATTTTTCGCCAAGATGAGCCAATACCGCATTTGCCAAGCCAAGGTTGCCTTCGGAATTTTCAAAATCAATGGGGTTTACCTTGTGGGGCATGGTGGAGCTACCCACTTCGCCGTCTTTTAGTTTTTGCTTAAAGTAGCCAAGCGAGATATAGCCCCACACATCACGGTTAAAATCAATCAAAATTGTGTTAAAACGGCGTAATGCGTCAAACAGCTCCGCCATATAATCGTGCGGTTCAATCTGCGTGGTATAAGGGTTAAAGGTCAAATCCAAACTTTCAACAAAGCCTTGGGAGTGCTTTACCCAGTCAATGTTTGGATAAGCGGACAGGTGGGCGTTGTAGTTGCCGACCGCTCCGTTGATTTTACCAAGCAGTTCTACATTTTTGAACTGCTTTAATTGGCGGTGCAAGCGGTAGGCGACATTTGCCATTTCCTTGCCAAGCGTGGTGGGGCTTGCGGTCTGTCCGTGTGTGCGAGAGAGCATGGGGGTGGTGGCATAATTGTCAGCCAGTTTGGCAATCTCATCAATGATGGTTTGCATAGACTGGGCTAGCACATCACGACCTGATTTTAACATGAGAGCGTGCGATAGGTTGTTAATATCCTCGGACGTACAGGCAAAATGGATAAACTCGCCAGCATTGGCTAGCTCGTCAATATCGGCAATTTGCTCTTTTAAGAAATATTCTACTGCTTTGACATCGTGGTTGGTGGTGCGTTCTATCTCTTTGATTCGTAGGGCGTTTTGTTCGCTAAAATTGGCAACAATGGCATTTAGCTTGTCATTGGTGGCTTGGCTAAATGGCGTGATTTCGCTGATTTCGGGGTGGTTTACCAAGGCTTGCAACCAACGAATCTCAACGGTTACACGGGCGTGAATGAGTCCAAACTCGGACAAATAAGGACGCAAGGCATCACATTTGGACGCATAACGACCGTCAAGGGGCGATAGGGCACTCAAGGCAGAAAAAGACAGCTCGGACATGGGATTTTCCTTTACGATAAACGGGTTTAAATGGATTTGGATTTGACAACAAAAGCCCACAAATCACTTGTGGGCAAATACGGGTATTACTTAATCTCAACAGTCACGCCTTCTTGGACGTTGGCATACAACTCTAACACGTCCCAGTTGGACAGACCGATAGAGCCAATCGGGGCAGGTTGTCCGATAATCTCAGGGTTGCTCACGCCATGAATGCCATAACCTGCCTTGTCTAGGCTCATCCATACCACGCCAACAGGGCTGTTAGCACCGGGGGGTAGGATAAAGGTTTGTTTGCTGTCGCCTTTGGTGACGGTGGCACGATAGTGGGGCATTTTAACTTTGCTGTTTAGGCTGTAAGTGCCTTTTTCGGCAGGTTTTTTGCTGTTGCCGATGGTGGCAGGGTAGCTTGCCATGAGCGTGTCGCCTTGGTAGGCGGTGACGGTGTTGGTTGCGGTGTTGGCGATGATTTTGTCAAAACCGCCTTCAAAGGCATCTTTGGTATTGACCACGGTAATGCTCTCGCCTGCCACGAATTTTTTGTTGGGGTTGATTTTGGTGAGATAGTCGATACGCATGTGAAAGCGTTCGGCAAGTTTTTCTTGAATGCTCTCATAGCCTAGGTCGCTAAGTTTTGAGCGGGCTTCGACACTGCTTGGTAATTTACCAAACTTGGTGATGTCATCTTTGGTGATGGTGTAGCTGACCAGTACGTCATCCGCCCCCACGCTTAGAGCGTCCCATGTTTCTTGGTTCATCTTGCCAGTGGCGGGCAGGTTTTTCATGCGTTGGAAGTTGGCAAGGGCGTTTTTGCTGTTATTGCCCCAACCGCCGTCAATCGCCCCGACAGACGCATGGTGTTGGTCTAGCAGTGCCTGAATCTTGACCGTCATGGCACTATTGACTTTCATGTTGGGCGACCATGTGGACTCGTTTACGGTCTTGGCGTATTCGGACAAATCCACTTTGGTGTAGCGTTTGCCTGATTTTTCAAGGCTTTTGATGGTGGCGGTGTCGCTACTGGTTTTTTTGGTGTCAATCTGACTGGCGGTGTCGCTGTCATCGGTGGTCAGCAACGTAGGGTCAAAGGTGTTTTTTTTGCCTGAGTTTTTTACGCTTGATTGGGATGCTTGAACATCAAGCTGGGCAAAGGCGGTTGTACCAATAATGGCAAGCATGGACAGTGCTAATGTGGTGAGTTTTTTAGAACAGGACTTTTTAAAATAAAACATGGCAAATCTCATTTTATAAACAAAAAACACCGCTTATTATGCGTGAAAATGGCACAAATGACAAGGGTGTGCAAGTAGGATTGTTGTAAATTTTGTATCGCCAATCCGCCTAAAACACCATTTCTAAGCGATTAAACACCCCCAAATGATGGTCTCGTTCTTGGTTTTTGTCATTATAATAACTGATGTCTGTCTGCACAAACAGCCATTTTCGCCATACAGGTTGGCGATAGCTGACATAAGGACCATAAATGTCGAGTTCAAACTTCTTGTCTGCGACATCGCCCCCTGTATAAATGCCATAGCTAAACGCCCGTGTGCCGTGCTTGCCGTCTAGGTAGTGCTGTTGGTACAAGCTGTTACTCCATGCGGTCTCTTCGGTGTCTTTGTGGGCATAGGATAGGTGCGTGCGATTGACGAGCGTGCGGTGCTTGGACTGGGGCTGGCTAAATTCAAGCGTGGATAGGGCATAATGCTCGCTCTTGGTGCCGTAGCGATACATCTGTTCAAAGCGAGCGTTAATGCGGTGGTCAAGCTCCCATTTTTTCTCACCTCGCAGTTTAAGATATAAATCACTAGACCGCAGACCGATGTCAGCATCCGTCTCTATGCCGATGTCGTCTTGGAGTTTTGACCAACGCAGAGCGAGCGATGTGTTGTCTTCACGACTTTGACGGCGGTCAAAGGTGCTGTCGCCATAAGTCACGGCACGTCCATCATTATAGATGCCACCTCCTTGTTCTAAGTCCAAATCGTCATCACCAATCATCACGCTTAGGCGGTTTTCAAGTGTTGGCAGTTTGATACGTCCACGGATACGGGGCTTGACGGTCGTGCCATCATATTCATTATAATGCGTGTCAAGCATTAGGCGGATGGACGCACGAGCAGGTTCATTAGGGTCGGTCTCGCCAAACCAGCTGTCCATGTGTCGTGCGGTGCGATTGAGCCAGCCTTTGGTGTCGTCTCGGGTGTCATCAAGCCATGTGTTGTTCTCAGGTTCTAGGTTGGGGCTGTCCATGTCTGATGTCATGGTGTCATTGGCATGAGCAAAGGCAGGCAGGGCAAGACAGGTCAGCAAATACAAAGCGGAGCGAGAGATGATGGGTAACATAAAAACACCAAGTTGTCAAAATTTATCCAAATCATATCATATTATTGCTAGGACGTGTTAAACATTGATAACATTTTAAATCAATTTTTGCATGAAAAATGGCTATCCGACCACTTAATTTAAAAAGTTAAGTTAAAATTCTTAAAATTTATACAATTAAGTGGTCGGATTGTTTTTTATAATAAAAACTTGCTTGATAGAAAACTCACAACCTTTGTTTTTTCTTGAAAAACGTGCGTTCCCCCTGCTTTTTTAAACAGATATTTTTCATTGCAAATACCAACGGCAGGCACGCCCTAGAATTTAGCCTATTTTCTTTTTCTTAATCAGCACCAACACCGCTCCATTACCGCCATCACCCGCAGGGGCAGAGACGAACGCTAAGACATCAGGGATTTGGCGTAACCAACCATTGACACAGGTTTTGATGATGGCATCTGTGCCTTTGCCGTGGACGATTTTGACCACGGTTTCGCCATGTTTGACCGCATTGGCGATGATGGTTTGGACGGCATCTCGGGCTTCATCAATGCTTGACCCGTGCAAATCTACCGCATCATACCAACGCAGTTTGCCTTGTCTTAGCTGTTCAAAGACTTTGTTTTGCAGGGTGGGGTGTTTGTAACTCAAAAATGCTTCGCCCGCCACGGGGTTTAGTAGGGCTTGCATGTCAGATAAACTGGCTTGGGTCAGCTCATCAGTCCCTTCGGCATTGGCACGGCGAAATAGGGCGGTGGGGTCTTTGGGGTTGGTTTTTTGGGTGTGATTGACCGACTTTTCGTGTTTTAGGGGGCGGACACCGCTCATCGCTTGCATGAACAGGACTTTGTCGTCATCGATGAGTTCGCTACCAAAGCGTTTGACCTGTTGGGCGACTTCTTTTTTGCCCATGACATTGGCACTGGTGGGTTTGCCGTTGCTGTCGGTCTCGGGCTTGGTGGATGATTTACCGCCCATTTCTTTGAGCTGGGTTTGGGCGTCTTTGGAGAGTAGGTCTTTAAATGTAGTCATGATGATACCTGTCGTTACATAGATAAGTGATTAAAAATAGATGAGTGATTAAGCCATGGGTTTGATTTTTTGCTTGATAAAACTAATGATAATCGGCAACACGCTAAATCCGATAATCCCAAAAATCACATAAGTAAAGTTATCCTTGATGACGGGCTGATTGCCAAAAAAATAGCCAAGTAGTACAAAGGACGCAATCCATAAAAATCCACCAATGACGTTATAACTGATAAACCGCTTATAATTCATAGTTCCTGCCCCTGCCACAAAGGGGGCAAAGGTGCGAGCAAAAGGCAAAAAGCGGGCGAAAATGACCGTTTTGCCACCGTGTTTTTCAAAAAATGCTTGGGTTTTAAATAGGTATTCTTTGTTAATAAAACGGTAGTTTTTTTCAAACACCTTTGGACCGATGTATTTGCCAATGTGGTAGTTTAGGGTATCGCCAAGCACCGCCGCCACAAACAATAGAGCGATCAGCAGGGCAGGGTTTAGCTCGCCTGTAAATGCCGCCAATGCCCCCACTGCAAAGAGTAAACTGTCCCCCGGCAGAAAAGGCATGACCACCAAGCCCGTCTCCACAAAAATAATCAAAAACAAAATGCCATAAATCCACAAGCCATAATCCGCCAAAAATACGGCTAAATGCTCATCAATATGTAAAATAAAATCAAAAAGTTGTAAAATGATGTCCATGTGGGCAGACCATGAAAAGGGAATAAAAGCGGATAATTATAACATATTTTGGTGTAGCATTGGTATTTTGTACTGAATAAATGTAAAAAGCTGGATTAAAGTCATTATGACAACATAGAGTGTATAACAATTGTTTTGATGAGTTGTGTCAAATTTTAGGGTTGATGGGTGCATTTATACCAAAGGAGCTTTAAAAGTGATTTAAACAAATCATTACACTATATAGATAAAATTGTGATTTGCCCCTACAAAATCGTATTAATTTTTTGGTTTAGTTGGTTTATGGAGATATGGCTTTTAAATTTGTGCGGTGTGGCTAAACCAAAATTCCCCAATCTAAACAATGTGTCATATCATTGATGGATGGGGAAATTTTGAGTTTTGTTGGTTTTAATGTCATTGAGATGACAATATCGCAAGTGGCACTTAAAATGAATATTGCAATTTAAAACCGACCTCGTTAGTTTGGTTTTTGGGCTCGCTATAGGTTGCTACACCTGAATCGCCGTTTTCATCAGTTTCAACACGTTCAAAAGTACTAGAAGTGGGGACACGCCAACCACGATAATAAGGAGTATAACTGATTTTGGTTTGATTAGAAAATTGTTTGCTGATGGGTAATTCTATTTCAAAGCCACGAGCATTGTGTTGTTTTAAGGTGATGGTGCCATCACTCAAATAAGAGTATTGGCGACCGTAAATGCCTTGATTGTAAGCGATTTTTGGTGCAAATTCAAATCCATGAGCAAGCCTCACTTTTGCACCCAAGCCTATTTGTGTGTAGGCGGTTTTGTTTTTTCTATTGTAATCCTCTGAATCTATGCGAGCACTTAAATCTTGTAAAACACGGTATCCCAAGCCAGACTCACCAATAATGCTGACATTGGGGCGAATCGATTTTTCATAAACATATAATGAACGAATATCATAAGAGCGACGAGGTGCACCTTTTTGATGAACTGAACCGTAGGGGGTGCCTTCAGGGTTTTCTGAACTGGGATTCTCTCCGCCTGTATAATCAACTTTACCTTTGGCGTATCTACCTTCTATTTTGATGGCATCTTTTTCATTAAAATGGTATTTGATAGAGCCGTTAAATGCGTTTAAGTTTCCTTGTTGTTGCATGAAACGTTCGCCGTTTTCATATTCTCGGTAGGTTTCCTGATAACGCTCAACACCCAAACTGACCTCGACTGGGTTTTTTGCTTGTGTCAAGGATGTGTATAATGCCCCACTTGCAATGAGGGCGATGGTTGTAATTTTTTGCATGGTTTACCCCACAATTGGATGAATAAAAAGAGTTGTTGGGGCGTGTTTAACGAGGTTATTTGATGAATTTAAAATAAATTATTGATAATAAAATCATTTTTTTATTGTAAATGTCAAAATAATAATACATGCCCCGATGTGGCTGTGTTTTTGGAATGAATAAAACATAACCTTATTATTAGTGTGGAATATTATAGCATAATAAATCAATAAGTGTAAACATGTGAACGACTAAAATAAAATGTCAATATGGTAATCGTTTGCCAATGATGTGATTGATGTGTCCTACTTCTTTGCCCCCAAAATCCCACTTGCCACAATCACACCAATACCAACAAGGCTTAATGCGTCCAACCGCTCGCCAAACAGCCACGCCCCAAAGACAATGGCAAATACCACGCCAAGATAGGACAGTGTCGCCACGACAAATTTTTGCCCAACTTGATAAGCATAAGTCATTAAAAGTTGCCCTGCTAGGGCGGTAACGCCAATGCCAACAATATAAGGCAGACTTGCTAGGCTCACAGGCGTAAAGCCAAAATACCACGCCAAAACGCCTGATGTCAGCGTGGATAATAACGAAAAATAAAACACAATCCGCCACGCAGGTTCGCCAAGTAGGGATAATTCTCGCACTTGCAGATACGCATAACCGCTAATCGCCCCACTGCCTAGCCCCATGAGCATGGCAAAGGTGTCGCCCCCACCGCTTGGTCTTAGTAAAATAAGTACGCCAACAAAGCCCAAGGTAAGCGATAGCCAATTTATGAGCGTGGGTTTTTGCTTTAAAATAATAATGGATAACAGCCCCAAAAATAGGGCAGATGTGTTTTGTAGGCTACTTGCGGTGGCAAGGGGCAAATGCAAGATGACATAAAAATTCATAAGCAAGGCAACCGAACCTGCCAGCGACCGCCAAAAATGCTCCTTTGGATAAGCTGTGCGAAAATCTCGCCCTTTCATCACCGAAAACCCACCAAGCACAATCAGCGAAAACAGCACTCGCCAAAAGGTCAGCTCATAGGCGTGCATGGCAAATTTTTGCCCTGCAAATTTGATACAAATCAGCATAATGGCAAATGACAGGCATGCCAGCACCATATAAAATGAGCCAAAAAACGAGCCTTGATTGGGATTGGTGGGATTAGACATGGTTTTTAATTTTAAGTTGTGATTTAAAAGCATTATAAAGGACGGGCATGTCCTAGCGTGATTCATTTGGCAATCCACCCACCGCTTGATATACCGCTATCCAATTAAGCACTTGATTGATGGCATTATCAGTTAGGGCGGTCTGGCTTTGGCGGTGGGTTTCTTGGTGTTCTGCCCATTCTTTGGTGGAAATAAGCCCCAATTCATGGCGTTTTTGTTGGTGAATCAATTGCTCTTTTGCCAATTTTTGAGCGGTTAATAAAACATCGTGATTGTCTTTGCCATTTTGCCAAGCATTCAATTTTTGTTGTACGTCATTTAGGGCTTTATGAGTCGTGTCTTGATAATTTAAGGTGGCGATATACTCATCAATCTCGGCGATGTTGATGTTGTGCTGGTATTCTTTATAATTAAGTTGAGGGATATTTAACGAAACACCCCAATTTAAGACAGGTACTTTTAATAAATCAAATAAATTGGGGGATTGGGCAGTTGTCCCTGCACTAAATACAAGGGTGGGATATTGATTTTTTTGTAGTAGATTTTTTTGTTCGAGGCTGATTGCCAATCGCCAAAGCAAGGCTTGCAAATCGGGACGATTTAATACCGCATTGGCATTGATGTGATAAAAATCATGGGGTATTTTTGGGGTTTGGTGCTGATTTTTTAGGGTGGTGGGTAATTTATCCATATCAACGTGAGCCAATAATGCCAGATTTGCCAAACTGTCATTTTTTTGATGCTCCAGATTTAGGGTGGTTTGTTGTAGGGTGTTTAAAGTTTGTTCGATGGTTAGTAAATCGGCTTTGGCAATCAGTCCTAAATCAAATTGCCTTTTTAGATATTGGCGTTGTTTTTGTTGAAAGACGTGGGATTTTTGTGCGTCCATGAGTTTTTGGTTAATGCCAATCAAGCTTACATATTCTCGCACGGCATTGGCACTTAGGCTCAAAAACAACGCTTGGCGGTCGGCTTGGACGGCATGGGTCTCCCATTCGGTTAGATTTTGTTGTAATTGCAATTTGCCCCACAAATCCACCTCCCAACTGGCACCCAGATTAACGTCAAAGCCTCGTGAATGCGTGGTTTCGCCCATTGATAGCGTTTTTTGGCTTTGGCGGTTGGCACCAGCTTGGCTATTTATCAAAAATCGCTCTTGAGATTTTTGTTGGTTAAGCAAGGATTTTTGTAGGGTTAATGTCGCCACTGACAATTCGTGATTGTGCTTGACGACCTTTTTCATATAATCATTTAACACCTCATCGCCAAACACCGTCCACCAATCGTGATGACAAATGGGGTCATCAATCGTCAAACAATGGGCGGTATTGTCCACCATGATGGGCGTGGGGGCGGTGGGTTTGGGTGGTGAGGTACTTTGACAAGCGGTTAGGGTAATGATGCTTGTGATGATGATTAACTGTTTGATATTATTCATTATTTATCCTTTGTTTAATGCTTCGATGGGATTTAGTTTTGCCCCTTTATGAGCAGGCATGAGCCCAAAAACAAGCCCAATCAGGCTAGCACAACCCACCGCAAGGGCGATGGAAGTTGCTGAGAAAATGACTTTGATGTCAAAGAGTTGTAACAGTCCGCCAAGCCCAAACGCCAAAAGCACCCCAAGCACACCGCCCAACGCACACACCACCATCGCCTCAATGAGAAATTGCCAAACGATGTCGCCATAAGTTGCCCCCACCGCCATACGCACGCCAATCTCGCCTGTGCGTTCGGTAACGGAGACGAGCATGATGTTCATCACGCCAATCCCACCAACCAGTAGCGAGATGACCGCAATCGCCCCGATGAGCAGGGTCAAGGATTGGGCGGTTTTTTCGACCGTTTTGGCAAGGCTGTCGCTGTTAAATAGGCTAAAGTCTTTTTTGCCGTGCCGTTGGGTCAAAAGCTGGCTGATGCTTTCGCTGGCAAGGGCGGACGACTCGTTTGGTTTTAGTAGTACCGTAATGCTGTTTAGGCGTGGCGACTCGCCTGCAAAGCGGGCTTGGTAGGTACGATAGGGAAGCCATACTTTGAGATTGCGGTCAAAATTACCCTCAATGCCATTGTATTTAAATACGCCCACCACTTTGGTCGGCACACCATTTAAGATGAGAATTTGCCCCAAAGCGTTGTTTTGTTTGAAAAAAGCTTGTTTGGTTTTTTCGCTGATGATGACGTTTTGGCTAAAATTATCCAAATCGCTTTGGCGAAACATGCCCCCTGCGACAAACTGCACATTTTGCAAACGATGATGGTTTAGCCCCACGCCGTCCACCTGCACGCCTTTGCTGTGATTGCCAACTTGGGCGGTCATGCTCATGCTCAAATCTGGCGAGGTACTGGCGACAAAGGGCAATGTTTCGAGTGCATACATGTCATCAAAGGTCAAATCATTGGGCGGTGTGGTGTCGTCCTCGTCATCACTGCCCATAAAAACACTGATGGTGGATGAGCCCATGCTGTTGATTTGGCTTAAAATTTGTTGTTTTGAGCCGTTGCCGAGTGCCACGATAAGTACCACAGAGGCGATGCCGATGATGATGCCAAGCATGGTCAAAAGCGTTCTCATTTTGCTGGCAAGCATGGTCAAAATCGCCATGTGAAAAGCCTCTTTGATGCGACCGATGGCTTGAAAATTTAGCGTACGATGGGTGTTTTGTTGAAAATCTTGGGCGGTATTTGGGGTATTATCGCTGTTGTTATCGCTTAGGATTTGACCGTCAAAAATTTCAATCACACGTTTGGCACTTTGGGCGATTTTGGGGTCGTGGGTTACTAGGATAATCGTGTGTCCCTCACGGTTTAGCTCAGTCAAAATTGCCATGACATCACGGCTACTTTGGCTGTCCAACGCCCCTGTGGGTTCATCCGCAAAGATGATTTGTCCGCCATTTATCAAGGCACGAGCGATAGATACTCGCTGTTGTTGTCCGCCTGAGAGCTGGTTGGGATAATGGTCGAGGCGTTGTTCTAGCCCCAGTTTGGCAAGTAGGGCTTGGGCTTTTTGCTCACGAGTTTTTTGACTCACCCCTGCATAGATGGCAGGCATGGCGACATTGGCGGTGGCATTGAGACTGCTAAGTAATTGATAACGCTGGAAAATAAAGCCAAACTTATCTCGTCTTAGGCTTGCCAACTGCTCGCCGTTCATCTCTTGGGTGCAAAGACCGTCAATCCGATACTCGCCTGATGTTGGCGTGTCCAGACACGCCATGATGTTCATGAGCGTGGATTTGCCAGAGCCTGATTGCCCCACGATGGCGACCATTTCCCCTCTATAAATATCAAGGTTAATGCCTTTTAACACTTCTAGGGAGTTATCACCAAAAGCAAAGCTTTTTTTGATGTTTTTTAGCGATAAAATGGGTGTTGCCATGTCATAACCCCATGCTGACACTTTCGACCGTGCCGTCTGAGGTGGCGACCACCACTTTTTCACCCTGTGTTAGTCCTGATAGCACTTCGGTAGAGAACTTGTCGTTGATGCCTGTTTTGATGGTGCGAGTCTCGATGGTGGGGGTGGAGCTGTGTTCATCATCAATGACTTGTACCTCAAAGGTATCATCAGAGAGCTGTTTGCCAAGTGCGGTCATGGGAATGGTGAGTGCTTGCTCTTTTTTGTCAATGATGACAGTAACGTTTGCGGTCATACCGATAAAGAGTTCATGGTCGGGGTTTGGGACGCTCAGTAGCCCATAATAATACACCGCCCCTGATTGAGCAGTGGTATCAATGGGGAATAATTCCAAATCTTGGAGCGTTGCCTCAAACTGTCGATTTGGCAAGCCCAAAATAGTAAAGTGAGCCGTCATGCCTGTTTTTAGCTTGGGAATGTCCGCTTCGGAGAATTTGGCTTTGATTTGCACCGTATCAATCTGAGCCAGCCTGATGATGGTTGGCGATGACTGCATGGCGTTGATGTTTTGACCCTCTTTGGTAACGACCGCCACCACCACACCATCCATGGGGGCGGTAATGCGAGTGTAGGCAAGGTTAGTTTTGGCGGTGGCGATTTTGAGTTTGGCTTGTTCTAGCTGAGCCATGCTTGCACTTAGCTCTTTTTGGGCGGTGGATAGGGCAGTTTTTGCTTTGGTGTAGTCTATTTTTGCTACCACGCCTGCTTGATAGCCGAGCTTTTGTTGGTTAAATTCATGCTCGATTTGAGCAAGCTGGATTTTTTTGATGTCGTGCTGAGCAAGCAAGGATTTGTAGCTTGCCTCATCATCTTTTAGGGCATTTTTTTGCTGAGTGGCATCGATATCGGCGATGGGTTCGCCTTTTTTGACCCGTTGTCCTAGCTTGACGTGCAGTCTGTCCACACGCCCCGTTGCCTGAGCTCCCACGTCAATCAGCTCCTCAGCATAGACTTGACCGCCTGCGATGACAGTACTCTCGATGTTGGCAAGCCCAGTAGTGTGCGTGAGGTATTGCTGTTTTGGTGGTTGTTTTTGATAAAAAAAGAAAGTGGCACATGCCACGCCAACCATCAAAATGATGATAAAAATCAAGGGTTTTTTGAATTTTTTGTTGGTCATAATGTATGATGTTAAATGAATATCATTGCTATTATACAAAAAAATTCACCACAATAAAAGTATGGGATTGTTATGTTTTGACTGTGAGTAATGGCTTAAAGATAGGTTGAGCTGGGTTTGATTTTTCAAGCAAAACAGGTGGTGTATTTTACAGATTAGATGGTTGTAAAAGGTCGGGTATTTCTTGATGTATTTGGTCTAATAAAGCCAAAGAATACCCAACACAATCAAGAAGTTAGTGGGATTATTTAGTGTATGCTCTGATTTGAGTATTTTGGTATTAGATTGCCGTCAGTCCACATCATTCATCACGGCATAAGTATCCATGCCGATATCGCCGTGCAACTTTGGCAAATCAAGCAGTACCAATGCCCCAAGCACGTTATGCCCCGCTTGCTCGCACAGAAGCTTGCTTGCTTTTAACGTCCCGCCAGTGGCAAGCACGTCATCAACCAGTAGTACTTTGGATTTGGGGGCGTCTGCTTTGATTTCTAGGGTGTCGGTGCCGTATTCTAGGTCATAGCTTTGGCGATGGACAGGGGGTGGTAGTTTGCCAGCTTTACGAATGAGCAGGAGCGGTTTGCCAGTACGTCCTGATAGCAGACTGCCGATGATAAAGCCCCGTGCTTCGGTGGTGGCAAAGCATTCTACTTCATCAATCATGCCATCGGGCAGGGCGTTTAAAAGCTCGTTAATGAGTTCATCAACATGCCACAGCAGGGGCGTGATGTCATAAAAATCAATGTCCGCTTTGGGAAAATTGGGAACGGTACGAATAATTTGCCAAAAAGGATGTGAGTGTTTCATAAGTTGTCTTTAAAAATTTATCTTAAAAAATTGCCATAAAAAAGCACGAATAAAATCCGTGCTTATCTTTTATAATTATAACAAATAATCGTGTAATTAACAATATTGCCCGCAACACTTACATGGTGTAAGTGGGTTTGGTGGATTCTACTTCACCGGCAAGGAGTCGCTCAATTTCGTTTTTGAGTTTTAGGCTGTTAGGGTCGGTACCAAACTGCATGCCAAAACCAGCAGGCTTACTGGGCGTGCCTTTTTCATTAAGCCACACGATTTTGCCGTTAAGCGGATAGCGTTCGGTAGAGCCGGGCAGGGTAAATGCCACGAACACGTCTTCGCCAAGGCTGTGCTTTCTGGCACTCGGCACAAAAATACCACCATGAGTGACAAAAGAGAGATAACTGTTGTATAGGGTTTGGGTATCAGCGATATTGCAGGTTAGAATACCGCCACGAACAGGCATTGCCATAGCTTTTCCTAAAAATCAAAAATAAAACCAATTTTATCATCAACACCATGATTTGGCAAAACTGACCGCCAAAAGGTAGATTTTTGGCGGTCAAATGTGATGATGTTAGGGGGTTTGGTTGGTGTTACCTGCCTCGGCTTCATCGGCAGGCAGACCTAGACCGATACGACGTGTGTTGCGTGTGTCGGCAGGTTTTGGTGTGGCGATGTCGGCACTTTCAGGGCTTGCTTGGGGCAGGGCAAGGGCTTGGGCGGAAGTGATGATTTGTGTGCGTGTCGCACCGTCATACTGACCGCCTTGATAGGTGGGGGTGTCTTTGACACGCCCAAATTTACCAAAACTTATCGATGACAAGGCTTTTTTGGTGAAAGATTGGCTGTTGCCGATATTGACCTGCCCATTTGCCCCAAGGTATTGGGGGTAGTTGATTTGGAGTAGGGTTTTGTATTGGTTGGCGGTGTCGGTCAGTCCCAACTGCTCATTGCTGTGAGCCAAGATGGCGATGGCTTCTGGCACACCGTCCGATTGGGGGAAGTACTGAAACACCCATTTGGCACGGTTGGCGGCGGCGACATAAGCATCACGCTTGACATACCAACGAGCGGCGACCAGTTCATGCTCGGCAAAGTCGTTATAAATCGCCCTCATGCGCTGGGCGGCATCAGGAGCGTAGGCACTGTTTGGGAAGTGCTTGATGAGATTGGAGAAATCTTGGAATGCCAACCGCAGGTAGGATACATCACGTTGGGACTGGTCAAGGTTAAATAAGCGGGAGGCTTTGGGAGCCCCGCCCATGTTGGTTACGCCTTGGACGTATAGAGCATAATCGACATGGCGACTGGTTGGATAGGAGCGGATAAACTCGGCAGTGCTTTTGGTTACCGCTTCAAAGTCGTTGGCACGATATTGGGCATAAATCAAATCCAGCAATGCCTGCTCGGCATATTGCCCTGTCGGATAAAACGTGCGTAAGCTATTTAACGCACTCATGGCTTCGTTATAGCGGTTTCTGTCTAGGGCGTTTTGGGCGGTTTGATAATAGCCTAGCTCGGACTGTTCGGCACTTTGTACAACTTCACTGTCTTTTTTGCCAATGCCTTTTAGGGTGGAGCAACCAGAAAGTAGCACGGCAGATGTCATGATGGCGGTTAGGGTAAGTTTGGCAGTTTTGTTCATTTTTTGTCCAAATTACAATAAAAATTTGAAATAGTTTACCACAAAATTTTAAGAATGAACAACACCAAAATAAAATCGGCTATTTTTCACAAAAAATGCTAAAATGGCTTATTTTTTTTCCAAGTATTTAAACATAATCATGAGAGAGCATGCTTTTAATCAGACCGCCAATGATGATTTAGCTGATTTACCCAATTTATCCAGTTTAAATGATAATGATGATGAATTTGCTGAGACAGACTCGCCAAGTCCACTGATAAAAAGCCACACGGTTGGCGAATCTGACATCGGCACACGCCTAGATAAAATCGCCACCGATGTGTTTGACGGCTTTTCCCGAGTGCAGATACAGGGCTTTATTGATGATGAAAGTCTGCTTGTCAATGATGCGCCCCAAAAAAGCAAATACCGTGTCAAATTGGGCGATATTTTGACCTTGTCCGCCACGCTTGACAATCACAGCGAAGATTTGCCCGAAAATATCCCCCTTGACGTGGTCTATGCTGATGATGACGTGATTGTGATCAATAAGCCTGTCGGTTTGGTTGTCCACCCTGGGGCGGGCAATCGCACAGGCACGCTGGTCAATGCTCTATTGTATCATTATCCTGATAATGCCCACCTGCCACGGGCGGGACTCGTGCACCGCATTGATAAGGACACATCGGGGCTACTTATTGTCGCACGCACCAAAACCGCCCAGCTTGATTTGACCGAGCAACTAAAAGACAAATCAGTCTATCGGGAGTATCAATGTATCGCCACAGGCGTGCCAAGCGACATCTTACGCCATGCCACGATAGACGCACCGATAGGGCGACACCGCATTCATCGCACCAAGATGACGGTAACGGACGGCGGTAAACCTGCCACCACGCACATCATCTCTGCCACGCCACTGGGTACGCATTATAGCTTGCTCCATGTTCGCTTGGAGACGGGGCGTACCCACCAAATCCGTGTACATCTGTCGCATGTCAGTCATGCCCTGCTTGGCGATAAGGTCTATGGCGGACTGCCCAAATCGGGTCTTACCCCCACCACTCGCCAAGCGGCGATAGACTTCCCCCGTCAAGCCCTGCACGCCCATAAACTTGGCTTTATCCACCCGACCACGGGCAAGGCGTTGGTATTTAGCCGTGATATGCCGTATGATATGGTTAAGATGATTGGGATTTTGCAAGAATAATTTTATAAAATTAACAGGATTATCATGTTTGATATATTATACCAAAATGACCATGTACTTATCGTTCAAACCCATGCAGGCGAGTTTGACAAATGGGACGATGATTTATACGGTTCATTTAACACAGGATTGCACGTTGGCGATGACAGCGAGCAAGTTTTGGCAAACCGCATGACTTTACTGGATAAGTTAAATAAACTGACAAATGATAAAATAAGCCAAATCCACTGGCTAAACCAAATCCACAGCGACATTGTGGCACACGCTAGCTGTGCCATATCCCCCCAAGACGCAGACGCATTCATCACCGACAAGGCAGGTGTGGGACTGTCTATCATGACCGCCGACTGTGTGCCGATTGCTCTTTTTAATGATGATTGTGTGGATAATGAGAATAGCCAAATCGCCTGTATTCATGCAGGTTGGCAAGGGCTAACCAAAGGCATTATTAAAAATACTTATGAAAAGTTTACCAATAAAACCAACATCAAAGCCGTCATCGGAGCGTGTATCAGCCATGATAATTATGAAATTAACAAAACCCTAGCCCATGACATCATCAGCCAAGTGAGTGACAAAAAGCTCGTGGCATTGAGATTTGATGAGTTATATCAACAGATTATCACGGATAAAGATGATGATAAATGCTTGATTGATATTGTAAAATTAACCAAATTACAACTGTCCCATTTAAATATTACGGTCATAAACGATACCGTTCCGTGTAGTTATGCTAACCCCAAATACTATTCATACCGCCAGCAAACCCACGCCAAAAAGTCCGCCACAGGACGTATGGCGACTGTGATTGTTAAGTTATGATAGTCCGTGATAAACACAACAGCCTAAAACTGCTGTTCATGTGGCATGGCACGATACTGCCCAAAGTGCTACCGATGATCATCCTGCTTATGGCGGTGTCTATGATAGCGTGGGGCTTGTCGCATTATCAGCTCTACACCGTCAAAAACGTCCCTGCGGTCGGCTTTACGGTGTTTGGCGTGGTGCTGTCCATCTTTTTGGGATTTAGAAATAACGCTTGTTATGATAGGTGGTGGGAAGGGCGAAAATTGTGGGGTGCTTTGATTGCCAACACCCGTCATCTGAGTCGGGACAGTCATTTTTTACATGATGATGACAGGCGAGCGATACTCGTGGATATGCTGATTTTTGTCAATTTATTTAGAGACCGCCTACGTCATCAAAAACTGCCCGTGGAGAGATTTGCCGATTATCTGGATATTGATGATAAAGATAAAGATGAGTTAAATATGCTCATTCGTCAGCACATCAATGTCCCACAGGTGGTGTTAGAGCGAATGCAACACCGTCTTATCCATGCTGTCAAATCAGGACAAATCAGCGACATCATCTACACCAGTATCCAACGCCACATCATCGAAATAGGTAATATCCAAGCAGGGTGCGACCGTATCAGTAGTACGCCCTTGCCACTCGTTTATTCGGTGCTACTTCATCGGGCGGTGTTTTGTTTTTGCTGGATGTTGCCGTTTGGTATTGAGTCGGTACTGGGGATTTGGACGCCGTTTTTGGTGGGACTGCTCGCCTATATGTTTTTGGGGCTAGACGAGCTAAGCAGTCAGCTAGAAGAGCCGTTTGGCATGGCACAAAATGATTTGCCCTTAGATATGATTACACGGCTGATAGAGCGTGAGACTTTGGCTCTTATGGGCGTGGCGACGGATGATTTGCCACAGGCGATGGGCGATGATGGGCGGTTTAATTTTTTGTGATACAGTCAGATGGGCATTTACTTGGGATAAAATTTACTTTATTTTAAAAGATAAGTATAATGGCTGTTTGCATAACTCACCAAAATTCATCCATACTTTTACACTTACCAAAGGGCACATTATGACCACATTTCTCATTGCTCGCACGATTGACACCGCCAGCCAAATGAATCTCTTAGGCAACATGGCAAACCGCCATGGACTCATCGCAGGGGCGACAGGCACGGGTAAGACCGTCACGCTTAGAACCATGGCAGAGGGTTTTAGCCGTGCAGGCGTGCCAGTTTTTTTGGTGGATGTCAAAGGCGACTTATCAGGGCTTAGCCGTGCAGGCGTGGCAAGCGGTAAGATTGGCGAGCGTATGCAAGAATTTGGCATGACCGATGACTATCTAACAGGATTTCCTGTGCGGTTTTGGGATGTGTACGGCAAAGACGGCATTCCCGTGCGTGTTACCATTAGTGAGATGGGGTCAATGCTACTGACTCGCTTGTTAAACCTAAACGACACCCAAGAGGGGCTACTAAATCTCGTCTTTAAGGTGGCAGATGACAACGGGTGGCATTTGCTAGATTTAAAAGATCTAAAAGCCATGCTCACTCACGTTGCTGATAACGCCAAAACCTATCGCACGCAGTATGGCAACGTTTCGCCAGCGAGTGTCGGGGCGATACAGCGTCAGCTTTTACAGTTAGAGAGTGAAGGGGGCAATGACTTTTTTGGCGAGCCTGAGCTGAACCTAGAAGACTGGGTGCAGACCGAGGGCGGTCGGGGCGTGATTAATATCCTAAATGCCCAAAAGCTCATGCTCTCGCCCCGTCTGTACAGTGCGTTTTTGTTGTGGTTTTTGGCAGAGATTTTTGAGAGGTTTCCCGAAGTGGGCGACCTTGACAAGCCCAAATTTGTCTTATTCTTTGATGAGGCTCATCTGATGTTTGACAATGCGTCATCGGCTCTGACAGAGCAGGTGGAGCAGGTGGTCAGACTGATTCGCTCTAAGGGGGTGGGGGTGTATTTTGTGACCCAAAACCCGCTTGACTTGCCCGATGCGATATTAGGACAGCTTGGTAATCGTGTTCAGCATGCCCTAAGAGCCTTTACCCCACGAGACCAAAAAGCAGTCAAAGCGGCCGCTGATACGTTTCGTACCAACCCAAATTTGCACGTCGCCAGTGCCATTACCGAGCTTGGTGTGGGCGAGGCACTTGTCTCATTTTTGGATGAAAAAGGCATGCCAAACGTGGTCGAACGTGCCTACATCCTACCGCCTGCGTCTGCCTTGTCGCCTTTGACAGTCGAAGAGTGCCGAGCCAGCTTTGAGTCGGATGTGCTGTATCGCTATTATAAAGATAGCGTGGACAACCATTCGGCATTTGAGGCTTTGGCACAGCTAGAAGCCGAACAGCTTGCCCAAAAAGAAGAAGCAGAACAAGACAAGGCAAAAAGCCAATCAGTCCAATCATCAGACAAAAAAGAGCTGGGGGTGTTAGATGGTTTTATTGGTGGTCTGTCAGGTGGGCGTAAAAGTCGCAATCAAGGCATGGCGTATGACGTGGCGGACGCACTGGGCAGTCAGTTGAACAAGCAAGCAACCCGAGCAATCAGCCGTGGACTGATGGGTGTGATAAAAAACTTACTTAAATAATCCAAAATCAAAAAGGTTAAACATGAACAAACAAGACATCCTAAACAGCCTAACCCCCGAAATCGTCGCCAAATTCCGCACTGCCATTGAGATTGGCAAATGGGATAATGGCGTTCGCCTAACGGACGAACAACGCCAAACCTGCATGCAAGCGGTCATGGTGTGGGAGCATGAGTACCTGCCCGTAGAAGAACGCACAGGCTATATTGAAAAGCCTAAGGATGATAAGGGGGCAACGGTGGGTGAAGAGTGCGATGTTGAGCATGAACATCATTATCCCAATGCCGAGCGACCTGTGAAGTTTAAGTGAGACGGGTTTAAACGAGTATCGTCACGTTCTTTTGTATTTGGTTTAGGAGTGTGTTCATGGCTGTTTTTGAATCAACAATGTTTCATGGGTCAAACCCTTTTGGCTCATGCAGTATAAAAGAAATTGAAAGTAAAACCTATTAATAAAATATGCCGTTTAAACAATGATGAAACATCTATTCATCATATGTATGGATTGCATAACATTCAACATTGTTTGATAAATGCCAAAGATGGAAAATTGTTCTTTGCTGACGACAGTTTTGGCAGTGAATTTTTTTTATTGATGTACACCCAACCAACTTGATATTTACCATGCCCCTACGCCACATCATAGTATTTGTAGTAATTTTAAAGTTTCTTGGGTATAAATAGCTCTAAACAATATGGAAGCGTTTATTTTATTGATGGCGAAACAGAAGTGGCGACTTTAATAAAAAAATGCTTTCATGAGTTTATTACATCATTGGTTGCTAAGAATGTGTATATTGAAAATTTGATAGTAGTCCAAAAAGTATGCTAACTAGGTTTTCCGTTCGCCACAAGCTTGCCTGCGGGTCGGTTTCCGTCATGGGCAGGCATACTCACCACGAACGAAAAACCGTGGTGCTTTTTCATTTTGTAGAGTGTAATAGTGTAATAGTGTAATATAGGAGACTATCATGCAAGTGATGAATTATAGCGAATTTCGCCAAAACCTAGCCTCTGCCCTTGATTATGTTCAAGACAGCCATGCCCCTGTGATTGTCAAACGTGACATTCTGCGGTGGTGATTAGTCTTGATGAATATAATGCTTTTAAAGAAACAGATTATCTATTGTCAAACCCTGCTAATGCTGAACACCTTATGCGTGGCGTGCAAGCGGTAAAAAATCATCAACTTACCCAAAGGGATTTGATTGAGGATTAGCTGGTTTGATGAGGTATGGGATGATTATTTGTACTGGCAAAACCAAGATAAAAAGACCCTAAAACGCATAAATGCACCAATTAAAGATTGTCAGTGTAGCCCGTTTGAAGGCATTGGCAAACCCGAACCATTAAAATACAACCTAACAGGCTATTGGTCAAGACGCATTGATGATGTCAACCGCTTGGTTTATTGTTATGAAAATGAAACGCTCATTATCATTTCATGCCGTCATCATTATGAGGCTTAACAATTTATCAAATTTTTGCTATAATACTCGCCAATTTTCACTTTTTATAAGGAATCCCCATGGATATGCCTGTTGTACAGTTTGACACCACGCACGGTGCGATTGTTATTGAACTAAACGCCGAAAAAGCCCCTGTTACGGTGGCAAACTTCCTTGACTATGTCGAAAGCGGTCATTATGACGGCACGATTTTTCATCGTGTGATTGACGGCTTTATGATTCAAGGCGGCGGTATGGACAGCGACATGAACGAAAAACGCACCGGCACGCCAATCAAAAACGAAGCCGACAACGGTCTAAAAAATGACATCGGCACCATCGCCATGGCTCGTATATCAGACCCACATTCAGCGACTGCTCAATTTTTTATCAACGTTAAAAATAATGACTTTTTGAATTACAGCAGTCCAACGCCACAAGGTTGGGGTTATGCGGTGTTTGGTAAAGTAACGGACGGCATGGGCGTGGTCAATCAAATCAAAGGCGTACCCACAGGGCGTTATGGTTATCATTCAGACGTACCGACCACACCGATCGTCATTAACTCTGCCAAAGTGATTTCTAAGTAATTAGCCGTTATTTTTGGTTGTAAGGGCGAATCATTTTCGCCCTTTTTATCATTTTAAGCCTTGCCATGCAACAATTTGACCATTTATTAACCACCCGCCCCCATGATATTAGTACGGTATTTGTCAGCGACTTGCATTTATCAAGCGACACGCCTGCCCTAAATCAAGCGTTTTTGGCACTCATCAAGGATTTGTGCGTTTTGCCAAATTTGCAAAGCCTTTATATTTTGGGCGACTGGCTGGACGGTTGGATTGGCGATGATGATTATTTGACATTGTCCGATGACAAAAAAGCACGGCATTTTTTAACGCCCATTTTACACGCCCTAAAAACCCTATCTACAAAAACCGCCATTTATGTCATGCATGGCAACAGAGATTTTGCCATTCGTCAAAGTCTGTGCGATACCTTTAACGGCAAACTTATCAAAGAACCGCACTTTTTGACACTTTCAAATGGCACGCATATCCGCCTAGAACATGGCGACCGCCTGTGTACCGATGATAAGGCGTATCAGCGTTACCGCAAAATTATCCAAAATCCTGTTATCTCGTGGCTTATTTTAAAACAACCACTCGCCTACCGCCAACGCCTCGCCCAAAAAATCAAAGCCAAATCCCAACATGACAAACACCAAAAATCCACCACCATTATGGACGTAAACACGCAAGCGGTCAATCACGCCATGCAAACGTGCGATATCCTACTACACGGACACACGCACCGCCCTGCCGTGCATACATTGGGCGATAAAAAACGCATGGTGCTTGGCGATTGGCGATATAATAATGACAAAGTGCAAGCAGTGATTGGGGCGGTGGATGATGAAGGCGTGGGGCTTTGGGTGTTTGATTGGTTTGTAAAATAAACGTCATTGTCAAATTTATATAAGTCATGGATTTATCAAGGGCGAATGTGATTCGCCCCTGCGTCTCAAAAAACTCCCAATCATCAAAAAATTACCATATTAGGGCGTGCCTGCCCTTTATAACACTATTTACAATATAGAAATATTTTACAAATAAATCAATCGTTTTTGCATGAAAAATGGCTAAATCTTGTTTTTCATCGTCAAAAACTGGTCTGATAGAACGACTATCAGCCTGCGTTTTTTCCTTGAAAAACGTGCGATTTCCCCTATTTTTCATTGCAAATACAAAAGGCAGGCACACCCTAATTGAGATTGGCGTTTGTCTCTTCTTCTTTAACGATTTTTTCGTCAATGTCATCTGTTGTGGATTTCCCACTTTCTTTATCTTGCTCATCTTTCCTGTCTTGCTCGTCTTTTTCGGCATTTACCACATCTGTTGTCGCATGGTCGCCATGACGTGCCAAATGCTCGTGTAGGATTTTGCGTAATTGCAAAATGGTTTTGGGGTTTTCGTGAATGTTGTGTCCGCCCGTGACGACTGTTTCGCTGATTGCCCCGTCTAGGTGGGAGCTGTCATAGGGGACGATGCCGTCAGAGAGATTTTGCCCGACCAGATTACCCTGCAAGTTCTCGGCATTGCCAACACGGTCGCCCATGATGGTGTGATAGGCGACATTGTCATTAATGGTTAGCTCTTTGGTAAGTTTTATAAAGGCGGATTGGTCGGAGAGCTGGCTTGGTCCATTTTGTAGGTAGAGTGAGCCGATGGCACTGTTTTGGAGTTGGGTGTTGTCCACTTGTCCGCTGTTTATGATGGTGCCAGTCACAGTTTTGGTGATGTCTAGGGGTAGGCGGACGACACGGCGGGCAAAGCGGGTAAACCAGCGGTCGGCATAGTCCGTGCCTGCAAAGGGGGCGGAGATAAACACTGCTGTATCAACCTGTGGCAGGGCATGCAGGGCAAAGCGGTTGTTAAAATCTTCTTGGTAAGTATCTGCAAGTAGCTGTCTGATTAGGGTATTGTCATGGGGGCGGGTTTGGTTGTTGGTGATTTTATTTAGGTCGCCATCATCCATGCCGTCTATATGCGTGGCATCAACCAATTTGTCCAAATCATCCAATTTACCCAAATCATCCAATCGGGGTAACAAATCATCATCGGAGACAAGCATTCTTGCCATGATACCACCCATGCTATGCCCGATAATCACGCTATGCTGGCTGGCAGGATGGGTGCCGTCAGGGTCGGTGAGTGCGTAGGCGGTGTCGATGACTTCACGGATTTGGTAGCGGTTTTCGAGCATGGGCAGGTTGGTGGCGTAGAACACTTGCCATACTTGGTAGTTGTCACGCAGGACGGGGTCGGCAAAGAGATTGTTGGTGAGATTGACCCATGTGGCAGGGCTAGACGCCAAGCCATGTATCATGATGATGACTTTTTGGTTGGGGTCGTAGGGCTTTAACATGAACAGTTGGGGCAGGGCGGCGGTGTTTTTGTTTAGCATGTTTAAAATACCCACACCTTGTAGTTGGTTCTCGGCAAGCCATAGGGCGTACCCTGCTGAGAAGTTTGCCGATAGGGGGTAATTTTTGCCCAAAATCTCAATGTCTTTGGTTTTATAAGGGTTAAAAAAATGCACGTCTAGCACGTTTGCTGACAGCACGTCAGGCAAGTGCGTGCCTTGGGGCTTGACCACGCCTGTCAGGAGCATGTGTCCTGTGGGATGAATGCGACTGGCGATGCTGTCAAGGTCTTGGCTAAGCAGGGGGTTATTTGCTTTGATGTTTTTGGTGGGGTTGTCGGTTGGGTTATCGGCAGGGTCAGCGGTAGGGCTGTCGGTGGCGTGACTGATGCGTGGTTCGGTGGACTGGTTTTGACCTACCAGTTCTCGCAGAGTAATCATTGGGCGGTTGGACAGCACGCCCACATAAGGCACACCCAGACCTGCTCGGCTACTGGTGGTATTTAAGTCTGCCAAACGTGAGTCATAAGCTGAGACTAGGTCAGCAAGTAGGTGCTGATTTTGTGAGCTTACATCTAGATTTGCCATGTAGTCAGGGTCATGGGCAAGGTAGAGATTGACGGTGATGTCATCACTGTGGTAGCTGTTGGCAAGAATATGACCGTAGTCACTGGTGGGGGTGAGATGAAAGCCCTGCTGATGAGCGTCGGCAAAAGCCCCGTTTTGGGCTTGGTAGAGCTCGCCAATCAAGGCGTTGCTCGCCACATGGTACAAGTCCTGAGCCTTGATGTCGCTCTCGGTGACTAGGGGTGATGTGGTCTTTTTTCCTGTTAAGCTGTCATAAAACAGATAGGCATAGCTGTGGTTAATGCTTGCCTTAATGGCGTCTCGCTTGGCAGATAGGCAGGCGTGACGTTCCTTTTGCTCATCGGCTTGCTCGCTGGCGGATAGGGGGGCATTGGCATAATAAGGGTCTAGCGGTGGACGGGTTGGGCTTTGACAAGCGTCCTGCTCGCCAAGGCTTAGGGCTTTGGTGTAGTATAACTCAGAGAGTAGGGCAAGGGTGGGTCTGGCGATGTGCTGGCGGTCATTGACGGCAACTTGTGGATTACCAAAGGCAAGCACTTCTTTGACCTTGTCCAAACAGTCATCAAAGGCATTCATGCACTCATCTTGGGTCAGACCTGATGACAGTAAGATGCTGCTTGCCACGGCACTGATTTGTGGGCGGGTGGTGATGTTGGCACGGTGAGTTTCGATGATTTTGGATTGGATTTGTTTGGGCTTGTGCAGCGTGCTACACCCTGTGATGATAAGGGTTAGGGTAAGGCTTAGGGTGCTTAGCGTAAGTTTGGTGGTCATATAGGTCTTGTTGTATTAATATTTTCCCGATAATTTTACATAAAAAATCCATCAAAAGGAATCTTTGATGGATTTATTTTTAAAAATCTAAGCGGATATTTTAAGCAAGTATTTATTGATTACTGGCTAATTGTAATGGCTTAACATTGATGTTGTCGTTTTTGATGTTCCAAATATAATAACCGCCATTTTCAACGATACGAACCTGCTCGGCAATCTGAGCATTGGTCGGGTGCTGACTTTGCAAGGCTTTTAGGCGAGATAATGCCCCTGCGTGGTTGTCCGCCAGTAGCTCGGCTTGGGCGAGACTCTGTTCGGCTTCTAGATAGCCAAGACTGGCAGCTTTTTGTAGGTATTTTTGCCCTTCAATAAAGCCACCACCTTCACTAATCATCATACCGTATAGGAAGTTGGCTTCGGCGTTATCAGGAGCCAAAGCGATGGCTTTTGCCATGTATTTATTGGCACGTTGGGTGTAGTCAGTGCCGATGTTTAGGTTGCGAGCCATGCCGTTGATTTTGGCAGCACGCAAAATGACATCAAGGCTTGCGTCATTGGCATTGGCATAAGGTTCTAGCCAGTCGGAGAGATATTTGACGTTCTCGCTGGTGACAAACTCGGCGGTACGATTGGGAAAATTTGGTGGATAGTGGCGAGCGTTAGGGGCGACATCATCAATAAAATCATCAATCAAGCTCACATCAAGGCGAGTGCTACCGCTTTGGTTGGCATTGATGACAACGGTGGCAATGCGATTGACGTTAGAGATATTGGCACTGATGGATGGCACGCCTGCCACAGACTGACTAAGTAGGTTGGCGGTGTTGGCATGGGAGATGGGTGTGGTTAGCTCACCACGCATGGCAGGGGCGATTCCTGCTGTGTTTGGCTGAGCCATGGCAGGCAGGACGGTCAAGGCGATGGCACCAAGTGCTACTTTGTAAAGGCATAGGGTTTTCATGGGGTTCTCTTTTTAAAATCTTAAAATAAAGGTAAATTTTAAAAATTATAAGAAATTTACCTTAATCATCTATATGTATTGGACGCTGTTTTGGTGGTAAATTGTTACAGGATTGTCAGTTGTGTTACACTGTGTAGTTAAGTATGTTTGACTGGGGCAGGCATGCCTACATCTCACCCAAAAATCCGCCCGACTGTCTTGCCCATAGCTTGGCATAAATCCCGCCTTGGGCGATGAGTTCGTCATGACTGCCCATCTCAATAATCTCGCCTTTGTCCATCACCACAAGCTTATCAAGACTGGCGATGGTGGATAGGCGGTGAGCGATGGCGATGACGGTTTTGCCTTTCATCATCTCATCTAGGCTTTGGGTGATGGCATGTTCCACTTCGCTGTCTAGGGCAGATGTCGCTTCATCAAGCAGTAAGATGGGGGCGTTTTTGAGCATAACCCGAGCGATGGCGATACGCTGACGCTGACCGCCTGAGAGTTTCACGCCACGTTCGCCCACTTCGGTGTCAAGCCCTGTGTTGCCGTGTTTGTCTTCTAAGGTCTGGATAAAGTCCCATGCGTGGGCAAGGCGTGCCGCTGCGATGATTTCATCATCGGTCGCATCAGGTCTGCCATAGGCGATGTTCTCACGCACGGTGCGGTGTAGTAGGGCGGTGTCTTGGGTGACCATGCCGATGTTTTGGCGGAGTGATGTTTGAGTAACGGCACTGATGTCCTGCCCATCGATGCTGATACTGCCCCCGTCCACGTCATAAAAACGCAGTAGTAGATTGACAAGACTAGACTTGCCCGCCCCCGAGCGACCGACCAGACCGATTTTCTCGCCTGCTTGAATGGCTAGGTTGAACTTATCAAATAGGGCAGTTCTGTCTTCGCCACGCCCGTAGTTAAAGGTCACGTCATTAAACGCAATCTCTCCCCTTGCCACCACAAGCTCACCAGCATCAGCCCTATCCGTGATGGCGTGGGGCGTGGTTAGTGTTCTCATGCCATCCTGCACCGTGCCGATATGCTCAAACAGGCTTGCCATCTCCCACATAATCCACTGAATCATGCCTTTTAGACGCAGGGCGATACCACTTGCCACCGCAATCGCCCCAACGCTTACTTCGCCCATCATCCACAGATACACACCGATGGCGGTACTGCCGACTATCATGATAAGCGAGAGCGTCTCGGTTGTCGTCCCTAGGATGGACACCCACCGCATTTGGGCATGGACGGTAGTCATGAACTCGCTCATGGCGGATTTGGCATAGGACAGCTCACGGTTGGAGTGGCTAAACAGCTTGACCGCACTGATGTTGGCATAAGCATCGGTCACACGTCCTGTCATCAAGGCACGAGCGTCGGCTTGGTTACTGGCGGTCTCACGCAGGCGAGGCAGGAAAAATTTCATCATACACGCCACACAAATCAGCCACGCCACAAACGGCAAAAACAGCCAAATATCTAGCCCTAATAAAATCACACCACTGGTGACCAAATACGCCACGACAAACGACACCATCTCTGCCATGGTCATAATCGTATCACGCACCGATAGGGCGGTTTGCATGACTTTGGCGGAGACACGCCCTGAGAACTCATCATGATAAAACTGCATGGACTGTCCAAGCATGTGCTTATGAAACCACCACCGCAGTCGCATCGGCATGACCCCTTGCAATACTTGAAAGCGGATTAAGTTGCCGATAAATTCGCCAAAAATGGACAGCACGCACAGCCCCAAAATCAGCGTAATGGTTGCCCCTTTTTCTTGCCATAGAGTCTCGGGGGTATAGACGGTCAACCAGTCCACGACATCGCCCGCCCATGCAAATAACAGCGAGCTAAATATGCCAAGCAATATTGATAAAACAATACGCACCCCAATCCAAAATCTCGCCCCTTCGGTACACGCCCACAAAAACCCAAAAAACCCACGCTGACTGGGGTCGGGAGTAGGCATCGGACTGTCGGGGTAGGGGTTTAGGCGGTTTTCAAAGTAGCGAAATAAAGACATGGTTATTATTTATAAATTATGAAAGGGAAAAGTGGCAAATTGCCAAAGGTGTAATGTGGGGTTTATGGGGGTATTATTCAATATCAAAATTTTAAAAATACGTTTTTAAAAATGGAAAGCGAGAATAGAATTTAATTTGGTGTGGCTTTGGTGTTATTGGGGTATTTAAATCCATGCAACCACTTAACCCTGTATCGCCCCAAGTACGTTTTGTTTTAGATTTAAGTATTCTACACTTTGCAAAAAATGTGGCGATTTATCAATGACAAAATGATGAGCCAGCGTGGCAGGAAATCCCTTTAATACATACAATTCATCTGCCAAATAAATCGCCTCATCAATGTCATGTGTGATAATTAGGCAAGTCAGTCCTTTATCTTTTTGAAACGCCCCAAACCATTCATACATCTGATTTTTGGTAACAAAATCCAATGCCGAAAATGGCTCATCTAAGAGCATAAGACTGTCATTACTCAGATAAGTGCGAAGCAGTGCCACTCGCTGACGTTGTCCGCCTGAGAGCTGGGCGGGGTATTTGTGGTATAGCTCATCAAGCCCAAAGGCAGGTAGTAGAGGCATGATTTTGTCATGAATAGCGGATTTTGGCAGGTTTTGTAAGGTCAAAGGCAGGGCAATGTTGTCATAGACACTTTTAAAGGGCAACAGCAAATCCTTTTGGAGCATATAACCCACGCTCCCTGCCTGCCCCGTGCTGTCCTTGCTGTCTATCAAGACCTTACCTGCTTTTGGCATGATAAGCCCTGAGGCGATATTAAACAAAGTTGTCTTACCCACGCCACTTGCCCCAACGATGGCAACGATTTTGCCTTGATAAATGGTCAAATTCAACTTGGCAAATAATGGTTTGTCATCAAATTCATGATGAATATCAACAAGTTTTAATTTGGCGGTTGGGGCGGTCATAAGCGTCCTTTTTATGGTGAGTATCTGAAATCGTATTAGGGTTAAGATAGAACGTACAAAGGGCGTGTGCAACACGCCCCTACACAAATATTGCTTAGATTAATTAATCGCAAAATCCATATCATCATTTTGCATCATTGGGCAAATAATCGTTGCTGACCCCTGCTTGTGGGGCGAACGGTTTATCAATGAGTTTATTATCGTATACCCATTTAAAGAAATTATCCCAACGATTATAATCAAACCGCCCCCAACTACCGTCTTCTGCCAGATATTGCCCTGACATATATTGCTGACTGGCTTTGGCAAGCTCGGGGTTAATCTCTGGGGCGTGCTTGATAAGAATCTTAGCACTTTCATCGGCGTGCTGACTGGCATAGGTGTAGCCTTGACTGATGGCGGTCATGGCTTTTTTGTAGCGTTCGGGGTCTTTTTGTAGTTCGTTGCTGTTGGCGATGATAACGGGCGAATAGTAGTCAAACACAGGGTTTGAGTCTTTTAGATAAAAGAAATTAGTCTCCACGCCTTTGAGTCCTGCGTGAATGCCGTCCCAACTATAATACGCCAAAATATAGTCAAATTGGTTCATACGCAAGGCGGTTGTTGCGTCCGTACTCTCCCCAGGGATTGGGTTTAGTGGCTCACCGACAAGGCTTGCCACCGTCTTGTCGTCCACAGGGTCTTCCCACGTTGAGTAGCGTTTGCCGTGCAAGTCTTTTGGCGTGGTCGCCCCCAATGATTTGAGCGACAACAGTCCTGCGTTGTTGTGCTGAACGATGGCTCCGATGGCGGTAATCGGCTCGCCTTTGTTTAGGCGTTTGACCATGTTCGGCTGAAAATACACGCCCAAATCGGCACGTTCATTCGCCACCAGTGTGGACGTACTGTCTTCGGACGGTTGAACGATTTTGGCATCAAAACCCTGCTCGGCAAAATAGCCCTTATCTAGTGCCACATACAGCCCTGTGTGGTTGGTGTTGGGTACCCAGTCTAGGGCGATGATAAGCTCTTGCTTTTCGGTTTTGGCAGGTTCTTGGGCAGGCTTGGCGGACGTGTCGGCAGGTTTGTTACACCCTGCCACACATAGGCTTGCTCCAAGGGCGATGACGGATAATAATTTTGGGCTTAACTGATTTAACATAACAACTCCATTCAATGTCAATAAAAAACCCTTGGGGCAACCCAAAGGCAAATACAGTCAAGCCGACAAAAACATCAAATAAATTAAGCATTTAGTTTCCTACGCCAGTATTAACTGTATCAGGTTCACGGGTATCATCTCAGCTTTTTAACTTACATAAAAAGCACCCCGACTAAGGTTTTTATTATAAATGAAATGGGTAGATTTGGCAATGGTTTTTAAAGAGATTAATTGGGTTTTTATTTTGATTTGATATTACGGTATTGTAGGTGCGTACCACGCACCTTTTAAATAAAACAATATATTGATGCATAATACGCACCCTGCTTTTTATTTTTACAATTTAATTTAAACAATCATTTTAAATACTGATATTTTAATACCTGCCTTTCAATTAATTTAACACTTGCCAATAATACAAGCGTCAAAAAACTGATAAAAAATATCACCGCAAACATATTATCCAGCTCATACGATTTTCGCACACGGGTCATATAGACCCCAAGCCCATGATAACCGCCAAGCCATTCTGCCACGACTGCCGATATTAAGGCATAAGATAAAGAAACTTTAAGTCCTGTAAAAAAATACCCCATTGCCGATGGAATTTTTAGATGAACATAAGTTTGATAAGTGGTGGCTTTCATTGATTTAAATAAATTTAAGGCTTGTTTGTCAATGGAATTATAACCATCTAATAAGGCAATCGTCATCGGAAAAAACACCGACAACACCACAAGCACCACTTTTGGCAATATGCCATAACCAAGCCAAATCACCAATAAAGGAGCAATGGCAATGGTGGGAATGGTTTGATTTAATAATAATATCGGATAGACCATTTGACGAAAGTTTTTGGACAAATCCATTAAAATGGACAACACAAAACTTAATAACAGCCCAATCACTGTTCCCAAAAATGCCGTCATTAGCGTATATTTAGAATGCCCCATTAACAAAGCAAAATCATCAATAAAGGCTTTGATGATTTGCATTGGACTTGGCAATAAATAATCAGGCAATAACCCAAATCCAATGACCGCCTGCCAAGCAACCAATAAGACAATAACAAGGCTATATTGTGTGCCAAATAACATCAATCGTGAGAGCCAAGAGGGTTGCATAATGATTTGCCAAAAGTTATAATATAAAAAATTATACGATAAAGACAGCCAAACCGTCAAGTTGATTTTATGGTTTGGGTTGTATTTATTTAAAAAACCATTACACCATAGTCCAATATTAAAACCATATAAGACCATCTATGACAAAGATTTAACAAATAATTATGTTAAGAAAAATCATATTTAATACATTAAATCTTGCCGTAAAAAATTTGACTTTATGGCAATTTATTATTGCCAATCTTTTATTGATTGGTATGTTATTTTTAATAAGTCAATTTAAATTTTTATACTGGCAAGTGATATTTTTTGCATTTTTATTTCTGCCTTTATTGAGTTTTATTTTGGCAATTAACAACCAAAAATATTCTCATAAATGGCTAAAACATTTATCCGCAAGTTTATGGACAATTGGCCTTTTTATTTTTATCAATATCAAAAATCAAGGATATATTGACTTATCATCTGTTTTATTTACATTGGCATTTTGTGCGTTCTTTTTCTTTATTCAGCATTTTTTAATTTTATACACCCAAAATAGCAAGCCAACCAATACACTATTATTTGTTATTTTAATGGCAGTTGCAACTCTAATGGATTTTTTTAGCAACAGCGGCTTGCTTGGAGCAATACTGACACCTATCATTACCATTGGGCTTGTTATTTGGACGGCTCGGCTTATTTTAACCAAGCAATTTATCCTACGCCACTTTATCAATATAATAGTGGGAATATTGTTTGTCATTGGCTCTGAGTTTAATGCCAATTATCAAAACACTAAATCACAAACTGACGGTCAAGCCCTTGCCAAAGAAATTACAGAATACCACAAAATTCACCAAACTTACCCAAATAAAGAAAGCCTAATCATCAATAACCCAAAAGTCCGTTATCATCATTGGCATTCTGAACCAGACAAAAAATCCCACGCAATGCTTTATTATTCAGATTTTAAAATGCCTTATTGTCGTTATTTTTATGATTTTGAAAAACAGGCGTGGAGTGAAGATTGCAAGGATTAATTTTATATCTACGCAATTTCAAATGCCCGCCAAATCGCCGTATCCAGCCTATCCACCGCAATAATGGTTATCTTTGCAAAATTTTTATCCCCTGCTTTGGGTGCATTGGCGGTTGGGATAATGGCGTGGGTAAAGCCGTGTTTCATCGCCTCTTTTAGGCGTTCTTGACCGTTTGGCACAGGACGAATCTCGCCTGATAACCCCACTTCGCCAAACACACAAAGCCTTGATGGGAGCGGTTTTTCTTTGATACTAGACGCACACGCCAAAAGCACCGCCAAATCAGAGCCTGTCTCCATCACCTTGACCCCGCCCACGACATTGACATACACGTCCTGACCGCTTGTGTAGATACCGCCATGACGGTGCATGACCGCAAGGAGCATGGATAGGCGTTGATAATCAAGCCCCAAAGCCATTCGCCTTGGCTGACCTTGCGAGTCGTCCACAAGGGCTTGCACCTCCACCAAAAGCGGACGAGTCCCCTCACGGCTGACCATCACCACCGAGCCTGCAATCGGCTTATCATAACGGCTTAAAAAAATGGCGGACGGATTGGCAACTTCCTTTAAGCCTGTATCAGTCATGCCAAAAATACCCAATTCATTGACCGCCCCAAAACGGTTTTTGACCGCACGAATCATTCTAAATCGACTGTCCGATTCGCCTTCAAAATACAGCACTGTATCTACCATGTGTTCTAGCACACGAGGCCCTGCCAACGCCCCTTCTTTGGTAACGTGTCCCACCAAAAACAGAGCCGTGCCTGTTTGCTTGGCATAGCGTGTCAAGACGGCGGCGGATTCACGGATTTGGGCGACACCCCCAGGGGCGGACTGTATGGCTTCGGTAAAAAGCGTTTGGATTGAGTCAATGACGGCAATGGCAGGCTGTTCGGCGGTCAGAGCCATGCAAATGGTCTCAACGTTGGTCTCGGCAAGCACCCTTAGGCGGTCGGTCGGTAGCCCTAGTCGCACCGCACGCATGGCAACCTGCGACAGGCTCTCTTCGCCTGTGATATATAGAGCCGAGCCAGCGAGCGAATCGCTACTTGCCATGTTGATGGCGGTTTGCAAAAGGATTGTGGATTTGCCGATACCTGGGTCGCCCCCAATCAGCACCACCGAACCTGCCACAAGTCCACCGCCAAGCACTCGGTCAAACTCGCCCAAGCCTGTGGGCATACGGGTTTCTAGCGAAAAGCCGACATTGGCAAGGGTCATGACCCCTGAGCTGTCGCCTGCATAGTTGGCGGTTTTTGGGGCGGATTTGGCAGTGTTTTTTTTGTGGTGGGGCATGGCGACATTGGGGGCTTCGGTGAGCGTGTTCCATTCGCCACAGTCGGCACATTGCCCTGACCATTTGCCGTAATTGGCTCCGCAGGATTGGCAGACGTAAGAGGATTTTTTTGCCATGATGAGAGTGTGTTAGGGTTTGGGATATTGTAGCATTTTTTATTTGGAGCGTGGCAAAAATTGTGCAAAAAGGCGGTTTTGTTTTTATAGATTGGCTGGCTTTATAAAAGTGGGTTAATAAATACACCCAAGAAGCTTTAAAATTACTACAAATACAATGATGTATGGACGTAGAGGTGTGCTGAGCACGCCTTGTATGGTAATATCATCAAAGGGTGTGCAGAGCCAACCCCTACAAACCCGTGGTAAATATCAAGTTGGTTGGGTGTAAATATAAAGTTGAGAAATAAGGTATGCTCTGATAGGTTTATTTTATCAAATCTCTTTCCAAAATAAGAATAAATCCTTATAAATACTAAGGTTAAATTTTTTAAAAATGCACAAAAATCTGGTTTGGATAGAAGGCTGTTTTTAAAATGCCATTTGCTTTTTTTTGCTTTGTGGTGGGTAAGATAAGTATTGACTATATATTAAATAATGATAATCATTTAATAGATTGGTTTTTTGTAAACTCATAAAATAGCACTTGAAATTTGCCAATTTTGCCTTTATATTGATGGGACAAATCAACGATTTGTACAAACATTAACCCTAATTTTATTAAGGAATTATCATGTCTTTTACCCTGCCTGAGCTAGGTTACAGCTATGACGCATTAGAGCCACATTTTGATAAAGAAACCATGGAAATCCACCATTCTCGCCATCATCAAGCGTATGTCAATAACGCCAACGCCGCCCTAGAAGGTACCGAATGGGCGGACAAATCTGCCGAGGAAGTCATCGCCAATCTATCTGCACTGCCTGCCGACAAACAAACTGCCGTCCGCAACAACGCAGGCGGGCACGCCAACCACAGCCTATTTTGGACAATCCTAAAAACTGGCACCACGCTTCAAGGCTCACTAAAAGATACCATCGTGCGTGATTTTGGTTCGGTAGAAGCTTTCCAGGAGCAATTTGAAAAAGCCGCTGCCACTCGCTTTGGTTCGGGCTGGGCATGGCTGGTTAAGCAAGGCGACAAACTTGCCGTTGTCTCAACCGCCAACCAAGACAGCCCACTGATGGGCAAAGACGTGGCAGGCTGTGAAGGTACGCCAATCATCGGTCTTGACGTGTGGGAGCATGCTTATTACCTAAAATACCAAAACAAACGTCCAGACTACATCAAGGCATTTTGGAATGTGGTAAACTGGGACAAAGCTCAAGAAAACTTTGATAAAGCATAATTTACAAAACGATTGTTTAAAATAATTATTGCTTTAAAAACAAAAACAAGCTCAAATTGGGCTTGTTTTTGTTTGTATAAAATATGGGTATTAATATTATTGATTAATAATGTCTTTGAGTGAAGTTGTGGGGGTGTGCTGTGCATGCCCTAAATATCAACGTATCATCAAGGGCGTGTGCAACACGCCCCTACAAGTCCCGTGGCAAAATAAACACTTGGGTGAATCTCGCCCTCTCTTTTTTATATGTCAATTTACCAAAATTATCTTAATTGAATAACGACAAAATAAATAAGGGCAAACCTAATTTATCCTTAAAATCATGCAAATGTTCAGCAATCAACAATCACTTTTTATAAACTTTATGGCAACTGCCACAACCTTCTGCCATGGCTCCAAAAGCAGTATTGACATCATCAGCACTTTGAGCGGTGGCGGCAACTGCCACAAGGTTTTGGGCGGCGGCATCAAACTCGTCTTTTTTGGCTTGAAAGCCTGTCGCATCTGACCATACAGCGTCCTGAGAGTCGCCTTTGGCATTGGCATCATTAAAGTGCGTCCACATTTGGGCGGTGCTACCACTGATGAACTCAGCTTGCTCTTTAAAGGTGGCGGCATCAAAATTGGCAGGATTTTCCATCATGCCTTTTAAAATATCATTGGCACCACGCCAATCTTGCATTAGGTCTTGGCGAGCTTTGACATCGGTTGATGTTGCTGAACCGGCACCAGCAGGGGCTTTTTCGCCACAAGCAGTCAGGACAAGGGCGGTTAGGGTGATGAGAGTGAAAGATTTTACCGATTGCATTTTTACAAATTTCATGGGGCTTCCTATCAAGGTGGCTTGGTGTTTGACAAAAAAGAATTGGCAAAAGCCAATTCTTTTTTATTATTCATGAGTTTATACAAACTTTTGATATAAACTTGACCCAAATATATCACAAGTCTTTGATGATTTCAAACGCCATTGCATAAAAGCACACAAAGTTACATTTGATAACAAAGCGGGCGTTTATGATTTGTCCATCAAACCGAGCCAATCTCTGGGCTTTAAATAAAAGTCGGTCAGTTCAAACTCTGGCGTGCCTGCCACAGGTTCGTAGCGATATGCCCAGCTTGCCAAAGGGGGCATGGACACTAAAATGGACTCGGTGCGACCATTGGACTGCAAGCCAAACAGCGTGCCACGGTCATAGACAAGGTTGTACTCAACATACCGCCCACGGCGATACAGCTGAAAGGCACGTTCATTGGCGGTGTAAGGTCGGTGTTTGTTGTTTTCAAAAATAGGAATGATACCATCGATATAGCCTTGCCCTACCGCCTGCATAAAAGCAAAGCATTTTTCAAAATCCCAACCCTGTGTAGCAGTATTTAGGTCGTCATAAAACAGTCCGCCCACGCCACGGCATTCGCCACGATGTTTTAGGTAAAAATAGTCATCGCACCACGCCTTAAAGGTTGGATAAATATCATCGCCAAAAGGCTGGCACAGCTTGTGAGCGACGGTGTGCCAATGCACGACATCATTCATCACGGGATAAAAGGGAGTTAAATCAAATCCGCCCCCAAACCACCAAATCGGCTCACCACCATCAGCAGGCGTGGCGACAAACAGGCGAACGTTGGCATGACTGGTCGGGACGTGGGGGTTTTTGGGATGGACGACCAAAGACACGCCCATCGCTTGTGCGGTTGCCCCTGCCAGTTGGGGATGGCGTTCACTGGCAGATGGGGGTAGGTTGTGGATGTGAATGTGACTAAACATCACGCCCGCCTTTTCGATGACTATGCCATCAGAGAGTGCGTTCGAGCGACCGCCACCGCCATCGGGGCGTTCCCAGATGTCGCTGATGAATCTGGCAGAGCTTGCCCCATCGATACCGCCTGCATGTTCTTGGGCTTCTAGGGCTTGGCAGATGTTGTCTTGCAAGGTTAATAAAAATCGGCGGACGGCTAGGATTTTATCGTCATCGATGTGTTCACTCATGATGTTCTCGTGGTTTGTAAATGATTGATAAATAGTAAGGCTTTATTTTAAAAATTCAACAAAAAACCCAATGCAAAGATTGGGTTTGGTTTGCCATTAGCGTCCGTGCATGCGGTTTAACTGATTAAACAGCTCATTAAGATAAGCACGCTCTTCGGGGCTTAGAGAGCGACTGTCTTGCTCGCTGTTTTGGCGGTTGTTGCCACGACTGGGGCGTTCGCCGACGATAATGGTAAGTTCATGCTCATCGTCGCCACGTTTGACCACGGCATCAAGTGTGCTGTCGGGGGCTTTGGCAGAAACGATACCGATGAGTGTGTTGGCGTTGTCAATGGTTTTGCCGTCTAGTGACAGCACCACATCGCCTGCCCGTAGACCTGCCTTACCTGCTGGACCATCCGCCATGACACTGGCGATGACCACGCCTTCGTGAGCGGTGAGATTGGTGGGGTTTTCCCGAACAGGGGCAATCTCCACGCCAAGCCAGCCACGGCTGACCCTGCCAGTGCTAATCAGTCCGTTCATGACCTGCTCAACAATGGTAGTAGGAATGGCAAAGCCAATCCCCATCGAACCGCCAGAGCGAGAGTAGATGACGGTGTTAATGCCAACCAATGCCCCATTGGCGTCCACCAAAGCACCGCCTGAGTTACCAGGGTTGATGGCGGCGTCAGTCTGAATGAAGTCTTCAAAGGTAGTCAGACCCAGTCCAGAACGACCTGTGGCAGAGATAATACCTTGGGTGACGGTCTGACCCACGCCAAAGGGATTGCCAATGGCAAGAGCGACATCACCCACACGAATGGGTTCACGGCGAAACGCGAGTGGAACAAGGTTATCCATCTCAACCTTAATTACCGCCAAATCACTCTCCACGTCCGCCCCGACGATGGTCGCCCGTGCCTTACGCCCGTCATTGAGAGCGACGGTAATCTCATCGGCTTTTTCGATGACATGGGCGTTGGTGACGATATAGCCGTCTTTGGAGACAATCACGCCCGAACCTAGACTGCTCGCCCCCCTGTCAATCTCTTGCCCCTGTCCATAGTATTCAAAAAACTGCTCCAACACAGGGTCGCCCATATAAGGGTTTTGCACCTTTTGGGTGGTGTAGATATTAACCACAGACAGACTGGCTTGGGTGACTGCGTCGTGATAAGAGTCTACTGTGGGGGCGGTGTCAGGGTTGTTGTGGGCTTTGGGCGTGGCAAGGGTGGGTTGCCATGCCTGTTCGCTTGACTGCGTATTTGGGGCAATCTGCTCGGCTTTGGGGGTGCTTTGGGCGGTTACGGGTGTGGCGTTGTGCTTGGCGACCAATAGCACCAAAGCCGTGGCTAAGGCTAGGGCAATGAGCCACGGCAGAATGACCCAAATGCTTGCTCCTGTTTGACGGTGAGTGTTGTTCATGATTTTCCTAAAATTGTTTTGATAAAATAAATTGTATGTCAATCTCAACTTAAAATGATAACTTATTGATTGCCCTATAATTATTGTTGGGTTGTAGGGGCGAATTGCAATTCGCCCTTGATAAATCAATCACTTATAAAAAGTTGAGAATGAAGTAAAGTATGATAATTTTACCAAAATAAACTTCAACAAGTTTTACAAAATCGGATGAATTTTAGGCATTTTTTTTAACAATGGTTGCTAGAATATGGCAAATCTTACACCAAGTTTATCCCAAGGTCTTTTTTAACAAACCAATCAGCCTATCGGTCAAAATCACCGTATCATCATGACTGATATTTAAGGCAGGGAGCAGACGAATGACATTACCGCCTGTTACATTTAAAATCAGATGAAACTCATCACGAGCCATATCCACAATGTGCGTACAATCCACGTCATCAGGCAAGCCAAAACCTATCATCATGCCACGCCCACGCACGTCTATTTGTGGGAAATGCTCACGCACGCTTTGGCGGATAAAATCACTCTCACGCACCGCATTTGCCATGACTTCATCGGTCAGCTCATCATAGACAGCACAGACCACCCGACAGCCAAAGGGCGTACCACCAAAGGTAGAGCCGTGTGAACCAGCTCCGAACAAGTCTTTGGCTCGCCCAGATACCATACACGCCCCCACAGGAAAGCCGTTGCCCAGACCTTTGGCGGTGGTTAGTACGTCTGGCTTGACGTTGCTATATTGATAAGCAAAATATTTGCCCGTGCGACCGTTGCCCGTTTGAACTTCGTCAAGCATAAATAACCAGTCGTTAGCGTGGCAGATATTTTGTAGCTTTTCTAGATAATCATCGCTTGGGGTATGTAGTCCACCTTCGCCTTGAATGGGTTCTACAAATACCGCACAAATGTCCTTGTCGTCTATCAAGGCTTCTACGGCAGAGATGTCATTAAATGGCACACGGATAAAATCATCATCTAGGGTAAAAAAGCCTGAGCGAGCCTTAGGATTGGCGGTGGCAGTTACGGTGAGTAGGGTGCGACCGTGAAAGGCGTGTTCCATGACGATGACTTTGGGGCGAGATTTGCCTTGATTGTGGGCGTATAGGCGAGCCAGTTTTAATGCACATTCGTTGGCTTCGGCTCCTGAGTTGGCAAAAAACACCTTATCCATGCCTGCCTTTTGGCACAGCATTTCACCTGCTTTTTCTTGCCAGTCAATGCCATACAGATTACTGGTGTGAATGAGTGTGTCGGCTTGCTCTTTCATGGCGTGGCTGACAGCAGGGTGGCAATGCCCAAGCCCACACACGGCAATGCCTGTCAGAGCGTCCAGATACGCCGTGCCGTCTGCGGTATACAGATATGAGCCTTGTCCACGCACAAACGAGATGGGCTGGCGGGCGTAGGTTGGCATAAGATATGACATAACAAATCCTTAAATTTTTCTAAATAATAAAATCAAAAATTGTCAAATTCATAGGGTGTAAAATTTGATAAAACTCTCAAAATTTGGGTGTAAATCACACTTTTGGCAATTCATCACTAAATGGCGTATCATCGGTTGCCACACGATACGACTCATCTGCCCACGCCCCTAAATCAATAAGCTTACAGCGTTCACTACAAAACGGGCGGTTGGGGTTATCAGACCAACTGGTCGGTTTTTGACATTGGGGGCAGGGGTAAGTGGTGGGTGTGGTCATGTGATGGTCTTTGTGATTGTTTTGTAATGGGGATTTATTTTAACAAATTTTTATCATTTACACAAAATGAGTTTAAATGTCATTAAAAATTAGTAACTTAGCAAATATTTCATAATTTTTTACAAATAAAACATGACAGTCACAAAAAAGAAAGTTATAATCAGCACCGCACTCTTGCTAGTACGATTGATTTATTAAATTATTGTTATAAAATAACCCAAAAAATATTTGTGTTATCTTGTAGAAATAATTAATGAATTGGTGGAATGGCCAGATTGCTTAGTGTTTTAAAAAGTGTTTTTTGGCATTGTTTGAGCGTGCAGATGAATGCAAGACTTGAACAAATGAAAAAACAAGGATTTTAAAACGCATTTTTCTCACAGTGATAGGAGATATTTGTGAGTGATGTTCAATCTGATTTAACCGAAGAGCAAATCCGAGAATACGCAACCAAAAGCTATGAAGAGCTTCATAAGCCATCATCAGCCTTTGAGTCTCGTGATGCTTATCTAAGACACGAACTGCAAATCATGAAACCCAAAAGATGGGGCGTGAACTTGCCATTTCGTGATTATCGTTTTGAGTTTGAAGATACCATTCCTGCGATGGCGGGGATGATTGGTAAAATCGTCATGGTAGGAGCGATGGCAGCCGCCTTTGCTGCACCACTTGGTTTGGGCGAAGATTTTGTTTTGCAAAACGTCCGCTATGAGATGATTATCGCTTCAATCTTTGTGCTTATTTTCTCAGCATTTTTCCTGCCAACATCCAACTTACCTGGCACACACGGACCGCTCATTCCGCTCATTCCCATTGTGGTGGCGGCAGGTGGGCATCCACTTGCTTTTGGTGTGCTCATCGGGGTATTTGGACTGATTATGGCGGTCTTAAAAGGCGGCAGCCTGATGTCCAAGCTCACCAGTAACGGGGTGGCAGGCGGGCTACTACTCTATCTGGGTTTTGTAGGGCTGATGGCTCAGGTCAAAAACATGATAGCCTGGGCGGATAAAATTGGTCTGCCACACATCGCCTTTATCATTATTTTATCAACCATTGTCATGTATGCCTTGCTAGAACATTGGCAAAAACGTTGGCTTGCGGTGCCTATCGGCTGTGCGTTGGCAGGATTTTTGGCGTTTATCTTGGGAGCTCCCTTTGAGTTTAAGACCGAGCCGGGACTGCCACCGCTTAGCCCGACCTACTGGTGGGGTGAGAATACAGGTTGGACACTGGGTTTGCCCGACGCCAAAGCCTTTATCGTGGTGTTTCCTTTTGCGGTGTTGGCGGTTGCCATGTGGCCACCAGATTTCTTAGGACATAAAGTATTCCAGCAAATCAGCTATCCTAAGCACTCTGAACGTACACACATGAATATTGATGACACGACCATTGCGTGCTCTATCCGTCAAATGGTGGGCTCGGCACTGGGCGGGGCGAACTTCACATCATCATGGGGTACCTACATCGTGCCTGCGTCCATCGCCAAACGTCCAATTCCTGCTGGTGCTGTCTTGACTGCGGTATTTTGTATCGTCGCAGCCATTTGGGGTTATCCCATGGACTTGGCGGTATGGCAACCTGTACTCTCCACAGCTCTTATCGTGGCGGTATTTGTACCCCTACTAGAAGCAGGCATGGAGATGACTCGTGCAGGTAAGACAACTCAGTCAGCTGCCATCGTGGTGTTCTCATCAGCACTGGTGAATCCCGTGTTTGGTTGGTCGCTAACCATGATGCTAGACAACTTAGGTCTCATTGGTGACAAGAAACGTAGTGTTGAGCTTGGTCTGATGGGACGTGTGATTATCCCTGTGGCAGGTTTTGTGATTCTGTGCATTGCCATGGGCTTGGTGGGTATGTTCCCCGGTGTGCCTGCATTGCTCCCACAGTTTAGAGTCTAATGGTTTTATAAAACAAAAATCGCTCAATGGATATTGGGCGTTTTTTTGTTGGGGTGTGTTGGTTTTTGTGTTTTTCATAACAACAGAGTCACTGTGAAATAATGGTTTTGCAGCATTTTTCAATTTTAAACTCAAAATATCAGGTTATTTTGCAGTATGTCTAGGGCGTGCCTGCCATTGATAACATTTTTATACAATAAGATGCAAATTTATACTTTATCAATTTTTACATCAAACATGGCTATCCGACCATTAACTGTTTTACTTAATTTTCAAAATTAAGTGGGTCGGATTGTGGCTCAAAGCCAAAAACTTGTCTGATAGAAAACTCACAGCCTGCATTTTTTCCTTGAAAAACGTGCGATTCCCTACTTTTTTAAACAGACATTTTTCATTGCAAATACAAAAGGCGGGTACGTCCTAACATCACACCTTTTTTATCTCCCCCACCTTATTCCCCACCAAAAATGCAACAAGCCCAATCACCAACGCAGGTACGACAGCGTGCAAATCCCATAAGGCGATTTTAAAATAGGCGATGACGACATAGCTCATCAGACCTGCCACCATAGACCATATCGCCCCTGTGGCATTGGCTTTTTTATAATACAATCCAAAGACCAGCACCCATAAAAAAGTCGCCTCTAACCCACCAAAGGACAATAAGTTTAGCCAAATGAGCATATCAGGCGGATTTAGCATGGCAACAACCGCCAAAATCACGGTAAAGCCAAGCGTTAGCGTAGTGGAGTAGCGTTTGATTTTAGCTTCATTGTGGATAGCGTCAGGCTTGATAGATAAATACAAATCCTTAATCAGCGTGCTTGACGACTGAATGAGCATGGAGTCAATAGATGACATAATCGCCGCCATGGGAGCTGCCAAAAATATCCCTGCCACAAAGGGCGGTAGCACCGTCATCATGAGCGTGGGAATGACTTTATCAGGCACATCAAGCTCAGGCACGACCGCCCGAGCCAACACCCCTGCCAAGTGCATACCCAGCACCAGCACCGTCATCACCACCGTCCCGACAAGTATCCCCCGATGTAGCGAGCGACTGTCCTTATACGCCATCGCCCGCACCGCCGTATGGGGTAAGCCAATGAGACCAAAGCACACCAACACCCAAAACGACAGCATAAACGTCGCCGACAGTTTATCATCAACGCCTGTGGGGGTCAGTAGACGTGGGTCAATGGTATGCAGGGTTGTCATGGCGTTGTCCATGCCCCCTGTGGCGACAAGCGTTGCCCCAAGTAGGAGCATGGTGCCGATGAGCATGACAAGCCCCTGCACCGTATCGGTCAAGACCACCGCACGAAAGCCCCCAATAAAGGTATAAAGCCCAATCACAAGGGCAAACACGCCAATGGATAATTCATAAGGCAAACCTAATGTCGTTTCAAGCAGGCGACCTGCCCCAATAAACTGCACCACCATCATGCCAAAAAACGCAAGTAGGAGTGAGACACATGCAAGCCACACCACGACTTTGTTTTGATAACGGGCAAACAGCAAATCGTTAATGGTAATGCTACCTGTTTGGCGGGCGAGCATGGCAAATTTTTTGCCAAGCGTGCCAAGCGTGAGCCAGATTGCAGGCACTTGTATCATGGATAACAGCACCCAGCCCAAGCCAAATTTGTACGCCGCCCCCGGGCCTCCGATGAATGAGCTTGCCGAGACATAGGTCGCCACAGTCGTCATGGCAAGTACAAATCCGCCCATGGAGCGAGAGCCGACATAGTATTCATTTAAAAATCCGCCTGCTTTGCGTTTTTGATAAGCGTACCATGCTACCCCAAACACAAAAAATAAATACAGAACAAGGGGAATTAAAATTTGGATATTTAAAGTCATGCGTTTTCCCCGTTATCTGATGTCAAATCAGTATCCAAATCCATTTCTTTATAAACCACCTTTAACACCGCCATGCTGATTAAAATAAAAATCAACGGCAAAAACACACAGCTTAGCTCAAACCACAACGGCAAGCCCAAAACCCCCGTCCCCGTTGGCATAAAATAGGCAAAAATCACCCAACCTGCCATATACAGCAAGGTCAGGTATATCGACCATTTGGCTTCACGATTTAGCTGATGGGTAAGTGGGGTGGGTGTAGGAGATTGATTAGGGGTGGGGTGGTTGGCTTGGGGCGGGGTGTCTGACATGGTGTGTCCTTACAGATTCTTACAAAAGCCTTTATAAAAAGGGTAAATCAAAAGCAAAATAAAGGCGAAAAAACGCACAAATTTTAACATAAAATCTGCCACTTTAAAATAAAAAGACCTTAATCAATATTAAGGTCTTTTTAAGTCTATTACCAAAACTGGCATGAGTGCCGATTAAGCTTTTAGGGCTTTGATGGCTTTGTTGAGACGGCTCTTATGGCGAGCAGCTTTGTTTTTGTGAATGATGCCTTTGTCAGCCATGCGGTCAATCACAGGAACAGCTTTGGCATAGGCTTCGGTTGCTAGGTCATAAGACTTAGATTCGATGGCAGATACCACACGTTTGATGTAGGTGCGAACCATAGAACGTTGAGAAGCGTTTTGGGCACGGCGTTTGACGTTTTGGCGTGCACGTTTACGAGCTTGGGCTGAGTTTGCCATGATAATTTTCCTTACAAAAAGTAAAAATGGATAAAAGATAACTTAGTGTAGGCGATAATTCAGGCAGCCACCGAATTACCCAATAAAATAAAGGAGACACGTTGCCTAACACAATAAAGCCGATATATTAGCAAATTTTTGCGATTTATTCAAGTGCCTTGTTGGGGCATGTTGAATATTGATAACATTTTTATAAAAAAGATGAAAATTTAGCACCTTTATCAATTTTCCTTGAAAAACAGGCGATTTTTCTCATTTTTTATTGCAAATACCAAAGGCAGGTACGCCTAAGTTTTAAAAATTCCAAAAACCGCCAAACCATAAAGTTTTAACATATTGATTTTTAATAATTTTTTAAAATAAAAAGCTCACATTTTATGGTGTAAAATTCGCCATTTTTGCCATTTTGTGCTATAATGTCGTCTTTATGTGTGTTACTTGGAAAAATTATGACCGATAGCGTAACCCCCGTTGGGATTGTTGATGAATTAAAGCAGTCCTACCTTGACTATGCGATGAGCGTCATCGTCTCTCGTGCCTTGCCTGATGTGCGAGACGGCTTAAAGCCTGTTCACCGCCGTGTGATGTACGCCATGCACGAGCTGTCCAACGATTATAACAAACCCTACAAAAAATCTGCCCGTGTCGTGGGCGATGTTATCGGTAAATATCACCCCCACGGCGATACTGCCGTGTATGATGCCATTGTGCGTCTTGCTCAGCCGTTTTCTATGCGGTATATGATGGTGGACGGACAAGGTAACTTCGGTTCGGTGGACGGCGACCCGCCTGCTGCCATGCGTTATACCGAAGTGCGTATGCAAAAACTCACGCACCAAATGCTTGCCGACCTTGACAAAGACACGGTGGATTGGGAGGACAACTATGACGGCTCCGAAAAAATGCCGTCTGTGCTACCTGCCCGTGTGCCAAACCTGCTTGTCAATGGAGCAACGGGGATTGCGGTGGGTATGGCGACCAACATGGCACCGCATAACCTAACCGAAGTGGTGAACGCTTGTCTTGCCTATGCCGACAATCCGCAGATTGATGGCGATGAGCTGGCAAGCCACATCAGCGGACCTGATTTCCCCACAGGTGGTATCATCTATGGGCGAAGCGGCATTTTTGACGCTTATCGCACAGGCAAAGGGCGACTGCACATTCGTGGGCGTTATGTCATTGAAAATATGGAAGGGGCAAGCAAAGACCGTGAACGCATTGTCTTTACCGAGATTCCTTATCAAGTTAATAAAGCCAAACTCATTGAGCAAATCGCCCAACTTGTCAATGACAAAAAATTAGACGGTATCACAGGTGTGCGTGATGAGTCCGACAAAGAGGGTATGCGGATTGCCATTGACCTAAGACGTGGCGAAAATGCCGAAGTTGTGGTAAATAATCTATTTTTGCAAACGCCCTTAGAGTCCAGTTTTAGCATTAACATGGTTGCTCTTGACAACGGACAGCCACGCCTTATGACTTTGCATGATTTGATTGCCAGCTTTATCCGTCATCGCCAAGAAGTCGTTACACGCCGTACCATTTTTGAACTGAATAAAGCCAAAGCTCGTGGACATTTGTTAGAGGGCTTGACCATTGCCCTTGCCAATATTGATGACATCATTGAGACCATTAAAAAGTCCGCCAACCGCTCTGAGGCTCGTGAAAACTTGCTTGGGCGTATCTGGCAGGCGGGCAATGTGGTTGCCATGCTAAAAAATGCAGGGGCAACGTCTATCCGCCCCGACATTATCGAGGGCGAGGACTTAAACGCACCGTTTGGGCTTATCAATGATGACAAAGAATACCGCCTATCGCCCGACCAAGTGAACGCCATTTTGGATATGCAACTGCACCGCTTGACAGGCTTGGAGCAGGACAAATTGTCCAAAGAATACCAAGAGATTTTGGGCGAGATTGCACGCTTACAGATGATTTTGGCGGATTTTGATAAGCTCATGGGCGTGATTAAGGCGGAGCTTATCCAAATTCGTGATGATTTTGGCGATGAGCGTAAGACCGACATCGTGGACGCACGAGCCGATTTTAGTCGTGAAGACTTAATCCCAGAGCAGACAGTGGTCATGACCGTGTCGCATACAGGCTATGCCAAAACCCAAGCCGTGAGCGACTACCAAGCCCAAAAACGTGGCGGAAAAGGCAAATCAGCAACCGCCATGAAAGAAGATGACGTGATTGAGCATTTATTAGTTACCAGTACACACGCCCATATTTTGTGCTTTACCAATACAGGGCGAGTGTTTGGCTTGCGTGGCTTTGAAGTGCCGATTGCCTCTCGTGGCTCAAAGGGTAGACCGCTTGTCAATCTTATCAACATTGACCCAAGCGAGAGCGTAACCGCCATTTTGCCTGTGGAGAGCCTAGCCGATGACGGTAAATTTGTGTTTTTTGCCACGGCAAGCGGTACGGTCAAGCGTGTGGCGTTGTCGCAATTTGCCAATTTGCGTGCCAACGGGCTAAGAGCCATTGACCTTGTGGATGGCGATACCTTGATTGGCGTGGCGATTACGGACGGTGAGCAACAGATTATGCTGTTCTCCAACGAAGGCAAAGCCATTCGCTTTAAAGAATCCGCCATTCGTGCCATGGGACGTACTGCCAAGGGCGTGCGTGGTATCCGTGTCAATCTGCTCGCCAGTCTCGGCTTGGACGATGATGAGCTGACCGATGACGATACCGATGATAGTGATAATGACAGCGTGGTGTCGGTCAGCCGTGTGGTGTCGCTCGTGGTTGCCCCACAGGCAGGCGAGATTTTGACAGCGTGCGAAAACGGCTACGGCAAACGCACTCCGATTGACGACTATCCGACCAAAGGGCGTGGCGGTCAAGGCGTGATTGCCATTAAGACATCAGAGCGTAACGGCCAGCTTGTCAAAGCGGTGGCGGTAATAGGCGATGAGGACGTGATTTTAATCTCCGACAAAGGCACGCTTGTCCGCACACCGGTCGCCCAAATCGCAATCGCAGGACGTAACGCCCAAGGGGTCAAGCTCATTCGCATTGGCGAGAGCGAAACGCTGGTGGGGCTTGCCTGTGTGGAGCATGAAGAGCCAAGCGATGATGATAGCGACAGCGAACATGGCGAGATGATAGAAACAAGCCAAGATGGCGAATGATAAAAAAGGCGGATTGGTGTCCGCCTTTTAATTGTTTATAATAATATTTTTCAACAGATGAGAGAAAGATTTTATGAATTATGCTAAAGCTGAAATCATCAATCTAAAAAATCACCCCATTTATAATGAAAAATGGTTGCAAAGCCGTATTGAAGAAGACCCAAGTATTTTAGGGCTTGGAGATTTGGATTTTAAATATACCGAAAAAATACAAATCAATGGCGGACGTTTAGATACGATTTTATATGACAGAGACGCAAATAAACGCTATGAAGTGGAAATACAGCTTGGGGCAACTGATGAAAGACACATCATTCGCACCATTGAGTATTGGGATATTGAGCGTAAACGCAATCCGCAGTATGACCATTGTGCAGTGATTGTCGCAGAAGAGATTACCAGTCGTTTTTTTAATGTGATTTCTTTGTTTAATGGAGCAATTCCACTCATCGCCATACAAGTCAAAGCGATAAAAGTGGGGGAAAATGTATCCTTATTTTTTACCACCGTTTTGGGCGAAAATACGTTTGAGCTGAACGATGATGATATCATATCAGAACCAAAAGATAGAAATTATTGGGAAAATCGTGCCACACCGCAAATGCTAAAATTGGTAGATGATATTAAAGACAAATTGGGCGATGTCGTGGCGGATTATGAATTAAAATACAACAAGCATTATATTGGCATTGCCACCAAACAGGGAAATATCGCCAACAATTTTATCAATTTTAGGGCAAGAAAAGATTCGGTGATTTTGCATATTAAATTATCTCGTTCGGATACGGCAGATGACATGGTGGGTAATGTTGATAATTTACCTTATGACCGTTGGGGTTGTTACCGCATTCGCTTAAAACCTGCTGATTTACAAAATGCTGATATGGTAAATACATTGCAACGATTAGCACTGCTTGCCAAGAATGAATATTTGGGTCAGTAATACTGAAATCAAAGGATTGTTAGGAGTAGGTTTTATTTTACAAAAAAGCGGATTGGTGTCCGCTTTTTTATTTGGTGTATAAATGTGTTTTGGTTCTTCCAATTCCCCAACATGAATTTTTTTCAACTTTTTTTAAAAATATATCAGTTTTTTTCATCAAGAAAATGTGGTTTAATATACCCATTCCAAAAACAACCCCCGCAAGGTGAAAAAATGACCGCACAATTTCAATGCCGAGTGCATACCCAGCGTTTTGATGAAAACTATGAGCCAGCCAGTAGCACTCGTTTGACCACCAACTTTGCTAACCTAGCTCGTGGCGAAAACCGCAAACAAAACCTACAAAACGCCATTAGAATGATTAACAACCGCTTTAACGATTTGGCGAGCTGGGACAACCCAACAAGCGACCGCTATTCGGTGCTGATTGATATTGTGTCTATTGACATTGACGTGGCAGGCAAGGGCGAATTTTTCTCAGGATTAGAATGGCTAAAAACGTCCGTACTTGACCATAAAACAGGCAAAACCATTGACGGTATCATCGGCAACAGCTTTTCATCGTTTGTCCGTGATTATGATTTTAGCGTGCTACTTCGTGAGTACAACAAAGACAAGCCTGAATTTACCGTACCAGAAGGCTATGGCGATTTGCATGGCAAATTGTTCAAATTCATGGTTGCGTCCGAAGAGTACAAAGCCCAATCCAAAAAACCGCCCGTACTGTGCCTAAGCGTTGCGACCACTCGCACCTACCACAGAACGACCAATATGCACCCGATTTTGGGCGTGGAATATGTGCAAAACGACTATTCATTGACCGATGAATATTTTGCCAAAATGGGCTTAAAAGTGCGTTACTTTATGCCACCAAAATCGGTTGCTCCGTATGCGTTTTATTTTGATGAAAATGCTGATTTGTTGAACGATTACACCAACTTAGAGCTCATCAGCACGATTGCGACCATGGAAGCGTTCCAGCGTATCTATCGCCCAGAGATTTATAGTGCCAACTCGGTTGCAGGGCAAGTGTACAAAGGCAGTCTAACTTATGAAGATTATGCCGTGCCAAAAGTGGATTATGACCGTGTGGAGCGTAATGATTTGGCGGTAAAACAAGGCAAACTTGCCGAAGAGCAGTTTATCAAGCCGTACAAAGACATTTTGGACGCTTGGCTTGCTGAAAAATAATAAATAAGGTTCAATCAACCGATTTAATTATCGGTTGATTTGAATTTTTTGGTATAATGGAGTTTGGTAATAAATGGTTTTCCGTTCGCCCTGAGCTTGTCGAAGGGTGAAAGAAAACCTTTTCATGGTTCGACAAGCTCACCACGAACGGTTTTCTATACCACATCTTTTTAAATAGAAATCATTTTTTAATTTAGGAAAATACAATGAGCAAACTTTTACTTCCCACTTCCACCGCAGGCAGTTTGCCAAAACCGTCTTGGCTTGCCGAACCCGAAAAACTGTGGTCAGCATGGAAATTTGAAGGCGATGAGCTACGCCAAGCCAAGCAAGACGCACTACTCGTGTCGCTTGCCGAGCAGACCAGAGCGGGCATTGACATTGTCAGCGACGGCGAGCAGACTCGTCAGCATTTTGTAACCACGTTTATTGAGCATTTGGACGGCGTGGATTTTAACAAGCGTGAAACCGTCCGCATTCGTAACCGCTATGATGCTTCTGTGCCAAGCGTGGTAGGCGACGTGTCTCGCCCAAAATCGGTGTTTGTGGACGATGCCAAATTTTTGCGTCAGCATACCGACAAGCTCATCAAATGGGCGTTGCCTGGCCCGATGACGATGATTGATACTTTGTATGATGCTCATTATAAGAGTCGTGAAAAATTGGCGTGGGAATTTGCCAAAATCCTAAACGAAGAAGCAAAAGAGTTAGAAGCGGCAGGCGTGGATATTATTCAGTTTGATGAGCCTGCGTTTAATGTATTTTTTGATGAACTCAACGACTGGGGTATTGCCGCATTAGAGCGAGCGGTTGAGGGTTTAAAATGCCAGACAGCAGTGCATATCTGCTACGGCTATGGCATTAAAGCAAACACCGACTGGAAACAGACTTTGGGGTCTGAATGGCGACAGTACGAGGAGAGTTTCCCACTGCTTCAAAAGTCAAATATTGACATCATTTCATTAGAATCTCAAAACTCCAAAGTACCGATGGAGTTGATTGAGCTACTTCGTGGCAAAAAAGTGATGCTTGGGGCGATTGATGTGGCAACCAATGTCATTGAAACGCCAGAACAGGTGGCAGATACTCTGCGTAAGGCACTACAATTTGTGGATAAAGAGAATCTCTATCCTTGCACCAACTGCGGTATGGCTCCACTATCTCGCACAGTGGCTCGTGGTAAACTGCACGCTCTTAGCGAAGGGGCGAAGATTATCCGTAATGAGTTGTCAGGTAAATAATCAGCCAAATCGAATGAATGTTGGGTTTTCTGTATGAAAATCCAACATTTATATTTATAAAATAATTTAAGAAAATAACAATGGTATCAGTAACAGATTTTAAAGACGCAATGGCAAAACTCACCACCGCCGTTCATGTGGTAACGACAGACGGCGTGGCAGGGCGACATGGCTTTACGGCATCGGCAGTATGTAGCGTTACCGACACGCCCCCGACTTTGCTTGTGTGTATGAATACAAATATCGGTTTTTATGACAATTTTGTCAAAAATGGCGTGCTTATGGTCAATACCTTGACCGCCGAGCAATCGCATTTGTCTAATACGTTCGCATCACGGCTAAATTCTGATGAGCGTTTCACGCATGGCACTTGGGAGACACTAACCACAGGTTCGCCAATGCTAACTGATGCGTTGATTAGCTTTGATTGTAAGATTAGCGAGATTAAAGAAGTTGGTACGCATGGGGTATTTATCTGTGAGATTATTGCCATTCGTCAAGGCGACAGCGACAAGGCATTGACTTATTTTAACCGTAATTATCATAAAACTGATGACGGTACGGCATTATACAGCCAACAAAATTGAATTTTACGACAAAAAACTTTCGCCACAAGCTTGCCTGCGGGTCGTTTTCCGTCATGGGCAGGCATGGTTTACCACGAACGAAAACCGTAATACTTTTTCATTTTGTATGGCGTAAAAGCTAGGGCATGCCTGCCTTTGGTATCTGTAATGAAAATGCTTTTTTTAAAAAAGCAGGGGAATCGCACGTTTTTCAACAGAAAAACGCAGGTTGTAAGTTTTTTATCAAACAAGCTTTGGCTTTCGAGCCATAAGATTTGACTATTTTTCATGCAAAAATTGATTGACATTGTCAAATTTTCATCTTGTTTTATAAAAATGTTATCAATGGTAGGCACGTCCTAGTATTTAAAAGCAACAAGCGGGGTTCTATGGCGCGCCATGCTTGCCAAATACTTAACCAAAAGGAGTATTTTATCCTTGACAAATATCATGAATAATACACCAAAACCAATATCCCAAAGGTGTCTTATGACCGTCCAAGCCTATAACCCCAAAGCCCCAAATAACCCCGCCCCCACTTCAAACCCCCAAACCAGTACCGAGCTATTACACATCAGCGAGCCAAACCAAGCCCACGCCAAACCGTCAGATGGTTCGTGCGGTTGTGGCGGTTCTCATAACCACAGCCACGACCATAACCACCACCATCACACTCACGCCCATAGTTATAGCCACGAGCCTGAATTTTTTGATGACGGCATTCGGGTCATGCCCACATCAGACGACCTAAAACGCTTATCATCGGACGCCGAACTCATACAGCGAGCCATCAGCGAAGAGAATGCCAATCACAGCAATCTTATCGCTTCATCTCGCCAAAGCGTGCCGACCATCACGGTCAATGGCGTACTTATCAGCGAGCAAGCCATTGGCGAAGAAGTGCAGTATCACCCTGCCGACAGCCAAGACGAGGCGTTGTTTTTGTCCGCCCAAGCGTTGGTCATTCGTGAACTATTACGCCAAGCGGTCATGGCGGACGATGAATTAAAAGACGAATGGCAAGTCGATGATGAGAACGCCATCTCAAAACTCATCGCCAAAAACGTCCGCCCTAATACGCCAACCGACAGCATTTGTGAGCAGTATTACACCGCCAATCAAGGCGAGTTTACCGCACCGCCTGTCATGAAAGTTCGCCATATTCTCTTTGCTTGTCCGCCCGAAGAAGGCGAAGAACGCATTGAGCTAAAAAAACGTGCCTATGAGCTGATTGACACCATCAACAACAGCCCCAATCCGTCAGGCGAATTTATTACCCAAGCCATGAAGCACTCTGCCTGTCCGTCCAAGACAGATGGGGGAGAGCTTGGCATTTTGCAAAAGGGAGCAACCGTACCCGAATTTGAAAAAGCGGTCTTTGCCCTGCCCAAAGGACTTGCCCCAAGCCCCATTGAGAGCCGTTATGGGGTGCATATTGTGGATGTCATGGAGCGTATGGACGGCAAGGCGTTGAGCTTTGATGAAGCTCTGCCCATGATTAGAAATAGACTGTCTCAGCAGGCGTTTCATCATGCCCTGATTGATTATTTGTACACTCTAAAACAAAATGCCGACATCGTGGGCATTGATATTAGTGTCAGTCAAGAGAATATTTATCGAGGATAAGGAGGGATTATGATTAGTGTAGAAGACCTACAACACGCCATCAACGCCACGGCACGCACGCACGCCAAGGCTCATCAGGATACGCTAGCTTTGCCCCTATTGTCCGCCATCGGTCATGTGCTGGCACAGGACATTACGGCAGGTTTTGACATTCCCCGCCAGAACTTGTCCGCCATGGATGGTTTTGCCTTGGGGACAGGGTCGGATTTGGCAATCGGTAGTCAGTTTGTCGTCATTGGCGAGGCGTGTGCAGGCAAGCCTTATCAAGGCGTGGTGGGCGTTGGGCAAGCGGTGCGAATCTTTACAGGGGCGGTCGTGCCAGACGGGTGCGACAATGTGGTCATGCAAGAGAACACCGATTGGGAAAATATCAAAAATAACATTGACAAATCAACCACTTACACCATCACCCTTGCCAAAGACTCATACACAGGCAACAACATAAGACACCAAGGCGAAGAAGTCGCCACAGGCGAGTGTGTGCTAAATGTGGGCAAACGCCTAAACCCTGCCGACATCAGCCTGCTTGCCAATCTTGGCATGGCAGATGTGGTGGTGTATCGTCCGCTTGTGGTGGGGATTTTGGCGACAGGCGATGAGCTTGTGAACGTGGGCGAGAGCTTGCCAAGCCTTGCCAATATCTACAACTCAAACACACCCACCCTAAAAGCACTTTTAAAAGACTTGCCCATCATCATCAAAGATTACGGCATTATCCCTGACGACTTAGCTAAGACCTGCCACGCCATAGAGCAAGCGGTGCATGAATGCGATGTGGTGGTGTCCAGTGCAGGGGTGTCGGTGGGCGATTATGACTTTTTGACCCACGCCATTGACAAACTGGGCAAAATCACCCATTACAAAGTTGCTATGAAACCAGGCAAGCCCTTTGTCTTTGGCGAGCTTTATGACAATGCCGACAGCCCCAAAACGGTGCTGTATTTTGGGCTACCGGGTAATCCTTTGTCCTGCGTGGTGGGCTGTTTGCAGTTTATCATTCCTGCCTTGTGGCGACTGTCTGGGGTGCGTGATGATGACCCACCCAAGCGATTGACCCTAAGAGCGACCCTAAGCCACGACATCAAAAAAAGGGCAGGGCGTAAAGAATTTATGCGTGGCATATGCCATCAAGATGAGCTTGGCAGATTTGTGGTACAAGCGGTGGGCGTGCAAGACTCGCACCGTATCAAGCAGCTATCACTTGCCAACTGCCTTATCGTGGCGGACAAAGACAGCGAAGGCTATTTAGCAGGCGATGAGATAACAATAGAGCCATTTGGGTGGGGGTTTTATTGATTGGGGTTTGTTTTTTAAAAGAGTAAATTAGACTTCTTGCGAAACCCTGAATTAAAGAAAACCGTTCGTGGTGAGCTATGCCTGCCCATAACGGTTTTCGTTACCCTTCGACAGGCTCAGGGCGAACGGAAAACCTAGTATCGCAAGAAGTCTATTGATTTTACCCTTTTTTAATGGGTTGATTTTGTCATTAAGGTTATTTATAATTGTTTTACATTGTAATCACAATAGGCACAACAATGACAACCAATTTTAATCTAAGACTTGATGAAAAGTTAAAGGACGACTCATTTAGCGTTATCCAAAGTTTTGGCATGACCCCAAGCCAATTTATGCGACTTATCCTAAAACAAGTGGCGGATACAGGCAGTTTGCCATTATCTTTTGAAAAGCGGACACAGGCGGTTGTCCCTAATGACACCACCGCACAGGCTATCCGTGAGGGGCGTAGCGATTATAAGGCAGGTAAGCTCGATAGATTTTCTGCCGATGATGCTGTAACTGCCATGCAGGATATTGCTCGTGGCTAGGTCGGTATCCTTGACAAATCAGTTCAAACGAGACATCAAAAAACAAGCGGTACAGTTGGCAACACCCCAATGGATTGAAGTGATGAATTGCCTAATCAATGCCTTGCCCATGCCTGCCAAATACCACAATCACCCCCTAAAAGGCGAATGGGTAGGGTGTATGGATTGTCATATCAAGCCTGATTTGGTGCTTATTTATGAATTTGACGGTGATGATGAGCTGATTTTGCATCGTTTGGGCAGTCATAGTGAGTTAAGCATTGCTTAATTGAGTGTGTTATCAAAAATCTTTTAAATCCATTTTAAAAAATCCCATCATCTCATTCCTACCCCCAAAGTAGTATGCCGTTTACCTTTTGGGCGATTGGGGCGGATGCAAGGTTTTGCTAAACTTAGCCCATACCCACAACCGAGGCAACGCCTTACGAAGCCATGAAAACGTCCGTCCCCATCTACCACGCCAAAGCCCCCTTTGCCGACATGGGCGGGCAAGGCTCACACACCCAACTTGCCCCCACCCCACTTGTGGACGGATTTAACAGACAGCTGACCTACCTACGCCTATCCGTTACCGACTTTTGTAACTTTCGCTGTGATTATTGCCTGCCAAACGGTTATCAAGGCAAACGCCCCGATGATGAGCTGACACTTGCCGAGATTGACACGCTTTTTGACGGCTTTGTCAGCCTTGGCACAAAAAAAGTGCGTCTGACAGGCGGAGAGCCGTCCGTTCGCCGTGATTTGGCGGACATCATCGCTCTTGCCAAACAGCATGGCATTGCCAAAGTTGCCATCTCATCAAACGGCTACAAACTTGCCAAACACCTATCATCTTGGCAAAATGCAGGGCTTAATCAATTAAATCTTAGCATTGATAGTTTTGATAAAGACATATTCAAAAAAATCACAGGCTTTGATATATTGCCCACGTTATTAAATGACGTGGATAGATTATTAGAAACGACTGATATCAAATTAAAAATGAACGGTATTTTAATGCACGATACCGCTTATGATAATTTATTGTCCGCCCTTGATTTTGTCAAAGAGCGTCCTGTTACTTATCGCTTTATTGAATTTATGCAAACCAGTGATAATGCTGATTTGTTTTTTGCTCAAAATCAAACCGCTCATTTTATCAAAGACCACCTTATCACACACGGCTGGCAACCAAAAACCAAAGCCCAAGACGATGGGCCCGCCATTGAATATATCCACCCTGATTATGCAGGCAGTATTGGTATTATTGAGCCGTATGCCAAAAACTTTTGTGATAGTTGTAATCGGTTAAGAGTGAGTAGTCTTGGCAAAGTGCATTTGTGCTTATTTGATTCTCAAAATTATGACATTCGTCCTTATCTTGCCACACAAGACAAAAAAGGGCTGATGACGGCATTAAAAAACTTAATGCCAATCAAACCTGAACATCATTATTTGGACAGTCATAGCGGTATGATGAATAATTTATCGCTGGTGGGCGGTTAGTTATATTTTATGATATGATATGGCTTTTAATGTAAAGGTGTTCAATCATGACCGCAGAGACAATCACACAAGAAGATGAGTTGCCAAGACTCATCGGCACATTAACCGATGTACGAGCAGGCAAGGTAGAGCCGTTCGTGCGTGGCGTGAGTGCCATTAACAAAATATCTATTGAAGGTAGTATGTCGGTGAATCTATTGGGTCTGTCCGAGGATGAGCAGGCGGAGCATAAATTTCACGGCGGACACCTAAAAGCCCTGCACCAAATGCCCATCACGACCTATGACGCCATCAATCAAGAGTTTAATTTGAACGCATCCATCGGCTCATTGGGTGAGAACCTAACCGTGATGACAGCAGGCGAGCCGATGTGCGAGGATAATGTCTGCATTGGCGACATTTATCAGTTTGGCGAGGGCGATGACAGCGTACAGGTGCGTCTGGTACAGCCACGTCGCCCCTGCTATAAGATTAATGATAAGCTTGGCAACGCAGGCGTGTCCTATTTCGTGGCACGGGAGGGCATTGCAGGGTGGTATTATCAGGTGGTACGAACAGGGGTGCTTCATGCGGACATGCCTGTTTATCTCATTGACCGCCCTTATTCTTTTGCCAATTTGACAGCGTTATGGTCATTGATTAACCAAAAATCTGGCATTGAGACAGAAATGGCGGATAAATGGCTTGGTATTGACTGCCTAGAAATCAGCTGGAAAAAGAAAATTCACGACAAACGTAAAGCTCATTGATATTTCATTTATTTTACTTTAAAAGGGCAATCCTATGTGCAAGCTTTGCAATAACCCCAATCACATCGCTCCGCCAAAAGCGGACAAGCCATTTATTCCGCTCAACATCGCCGTACTGACTGTCTCTGACACCCGCACGCTGGACGAAGACACGTCAGGGCAATATCTGGCGGACAGTATCAAAAAGGCAGGGCATACGCTCATTGACCGCAAGCTCATAACAGACGACATCTACCAAATCCGTGCCGTGATGAGTGCGTGGATTGCCGACCCTAATGTTCATGCCGTCATCAGCACGGGCGGTACGGGCTTTTATCATCGGGACAATATGCCAGAGGCGGTGTCAGTGCTGTTTGACAAAGAAGTAGCAGGCTTTGGCGAGATGTTTCGTCTGCTCTCCAAAGATGACATCGGTATGTCCACCTTGCAATCTCGGGCGGTGGCAGGCATGGCGAACAGCACAGCGATTTTTTGTTTGCCGGGTTCGACAGGGGCGTGCCGTACAGGCTGGGAAGGCATTTTGTTAGAACAGCTTGACAACCGCACACGCCCATGCAACTTTGTGCCACATCTTATGCGTCAAAATCCCACGCACGGCTAAACCATAAAGACAAAAGGCAAAGCCATGAGCGTGATTGGTCTATTGATTTTGGCAGGGGGTAATTCTCGCCGTATGGGGTCGCCCAAGGCATTATTACCTTTGCCAAATTATCAGACATTGCTTGATTTTCATATCAATAATGCTAAGACATTAAATCTGCCGATATTACTTGGCGATAATGATAAGAACTTTTTGGATAAAGGTTTTTTAAAAAACACCAATTTGGTAAATTCATCTGTTGTTATCATTGATGACTATATCAAAAATGCAGGGGCGTTATCTTGTATATTATCCGCTTTTTATTATTGCCAAAATCATTTTATTAATCATCAAGATAAATCAACAGACAATAATTTATCCGATAACTTTTTAATGGTGATTAGCTGTGATAATTTGATTGATGTTGGTCAAATTTTTAATTTATTAAAAAAGGCTGATTTAAAAAATCATCATGGGGCGTATCTAAAAGACACATCAAGCGATAAAGATTATCCGCTATTGGGCTGTTATTCATTATCCCTTTATGATGAATTAAAACTATATTTGGATAGGGGCGAGCGGTCTGTGATGAAATTTTTAAAGGATAAAACCATTTGCCAAATATCCATGCCACTATCCACGCCAACAGATTGGCGAAATCTTGCCAATTTTAATACGCCTGATGAATTTAGATTGGCATTGTCGTATTTTAAAAACAACCCACAAAAAGAGCAATCATGAATCTTACCCATTTAGACAAAGACGGCAACATCACGATGGTGGACGTGGGCGACAAAATTGCCACCGCACGCACCGCGAGTGCACAGGGCAAAGTGGTGTTCACCCCTGACGTGTACCGCCACATCAAAGACACAGACGGCATGACCAAAAAGGGCAGTATCATTCAGACCGCCCACATCGCAGGGATTATGGCAGGCAAAAAAACGCACGAGCTGATACCCTTATGTCACGCCTTGCCCCTTGACACCATCAAGATGAGCTTTCGTTATGCCGATGATGAGTGTGCCATCGTGGTGGGGGCGACCGCCAAAGTTACCCACAAGACAGGCGTTGAAATGGAAGCCCTGACCGCCGTGTCGGTGGCGTGCCTTACCATCTATGACATGACCAAGGCAATCAGCCATGACATCATGATAACTGATATTCATCTTATCCAAAAAACAGGGGGAAAATCCGATTATGACAAATAACAACCAAACGCTTGATGCGATAAGCCTTACCGTGCTGTACTTTGCCAGCCTTGCCGAGCAGGCAGGTAAAGACAGTGAGAGCGTAGAGACGGACAGCGATGATTTGGCGATGATTTATGCCAAATTGTCCGCCAAATACGGCTTTGATTTGCCCCAAGACAAAGTGGCGGTTGCCATCAATCACGAGTTTGGTAGTTGGGGCGATAAGGTCTCATCAGGCGATACGATTGCCTTTATTCCACCTGTGGCAGGGGGCTGATATGAAAACGGTTCATGATAATGCGTTAATCACAAGCCTGCCCCAGGATGAAGCCTATGAGCTTGCCCGAGTGGACGGTTTTGCTTTGTCGGATTGCCTCATTGATGATGGATTATTAAAATCGTATCTACTAAATGACACCGCAGGGGCGCTCGTCACGTTTGAAGGGTGGGTGCGTAACCACAACAACAAGCGAGCGGTAAGCCGTCTGACTTATTATGGCTATGAACAGCTTGCCATCAATCATGGGGCGAAGCTCATCCGTGAAGCCAAAGCCAAATTTGACATCACGCACGCTGTCGCCATTCATCGTATTGGTGAGCTTGACATTGGCGATATGGCGGTGTGGATTGGGGTGTGTGCGTCTCATCGCACGCCTGCATTTGATGCCTGTGAGTGGCTACTAAACGCCATCAAAGCCGACATTCCTGTATGGAAGCAGGAATTTTATGATGACGACAGCAGTTTGTGGTTGTCTAATAATGGCTAGGGACGATGGATGGTGACACATTGGGACGGTAAAATCACCCTGATTTATTTTGATAAATCCCAACCCATTTTGATAAATATGGTACAATGTGCCACCATATTTATCAATTAACTCCATGTTCAAACTCACCTTTCTAGGCACATCAAGCGGTGTGCCAACTCGTGAACGCAACGTCTCCGCCCTTGCCCTAGAATGCGTTGCCAATGCCCACGCCAAACGCCATGATTGGCTACTCATCGACTGCGGAGAAGGCACTCAGCATCAGCTCATAAAAAGCCATCTGTCGCCCAATGACTTATCCGCCATACTCATCACGCACACGCACGGCGACCACTGCTATGGGTTGGGCGGACTTTTGGCGAGCCTTGGCATGAACAGACGTACCAAGCCTTTGACGCTCATCGCCCCAAAAGCGATTGCCAAACTGCTTGATACGCTGACCATCGTGAGCGAGCTACAGTTTAATTATCCCATTGATTTTATTGCCATTGAGGATAATTTGGAGCGTGAATTGCCCCTTGATTTGGGCGACAATCATCGCATTTTTATACGCCTGCACACGCTATCGCACCGCATTGCATCGTTTGGCTTTGAGATTGTCCAGACGCTTGACAAAGACAAACTTTTGACGGGCAAATTAAAAACCGATAACATCGCCAATAAATATTGGCATGAGATTTTGAAAGCGGATACGCCCCTAAGCCTTGATGATAATACCATCAATCCGCATGATTATAAAATCCACACCCAAAGCACCACCAAAATCGTCATCGCGGGCGACAACGACACGCCAAGCCTACTGACCCAAGCCGTCAAAGACTGCCACGCTCTCGTCCACGAGGCGACCTATACCGATGATGTCATGCAAAAAATAGTCAGCAAACCTGCCGAGCTAGGCGGATTTGACCCCAAGCATTCTAGTGCCAAAATGGTTGCTCGATTTGCCCACGCCTGCCACATTCCCATGCTGATATTGACCCATTTTAGTGCCAGATACGCCCCTTTTGATGATAAAACCGCCAAACAACCCAACATGGGGCATATTCGTAAGGAGGTGGAGAGTTATTATGACGGCAAACTGGTGCTGGCAAAGGATTTTTTGCAAGTGGTGGTGGGTTTGGATGCTATAAATTAACCTAATAAAATCAAAAATTTATGAATAAACACATACTCTTGACCCCCCCTAGCCATCGGCAATCAAACCATTACCAATCGCCTTATCGTTGCTCCAATGGCAGGAGTAACTGACAATCCCTTTCGCCGTCTTGCCAAGTCCTTTGGGGCAGGTCATGCCGTCAGTGAGATGATTATTGCCGATACCGCCCTATACGCTCGCCAAAAGTCGCTGTACCGTGCCAACTTCTCGGGTGAGATTGCCCCTATATCCGCCCAAGTGGCAGGAGCAGAGCCTGATAAACTTGCCCAAGCCGTGCGATTTCAGGTGGAAAATGGGGCGTGTATCGTGGATATTAACATGGGCTGTCCTGCCAAAAAGGTGTGTCGCAAATTGTCGGGGTCAGCTCTTTTGCAAGACTTGGATTTGGTAAAAAGACTCCTTGACAGTGCGGTAGAGTCGGTTGCCGATTTGGGCGTGCCAATCACCCTAAAAACACGGCTCGGCTTTGCCAATGGGCAAGAAAATATCCTAACGGTTGCCAAAATTGCCGAAAACGCAGGCATATCCGCCCTTGCCATACACGGACGCACCCGAGAGGATTTTTATACAGGCAATGCTCGTTATGAGCTTATCAGGCAAGTCAAGGCAGACGCCAAAATCCCCATTATCGTCAATGGCGACATTGACAGCCCCCAAAAAGCCAAATGGGTACAAGAGTACACGGGGGCGGATGCGGTCATGATAGGGCGAGCAGGGCAGGGGCGACCATGGATTTTTCGGGACATTGCCCATTATCTAGCCACAGGCGAGCTTTTGCCATCGCCTAGCGTGAGTGAACTGCGTGAGATTGTACTGGCTCACTTGGACGAGCTGTATCAATTTTATGGCGAATACTCAGGCTGTCGCATTGCCCGAAAACACATCGCTTGGTACACAGGCGGACTTGCCAATTCCAATGCCTTTCGTGAGGCGATGTACCGTGAGGAGACGACAAGTGGGCAATATAAAGTGGTAGACGAGTTTTTAAAAGTCACACAGGCGAATAAATAATCCCATAATCCATCATTTTTTTTGCAAAACAATCATGGTTTTTTGTGGCATTATCCCCATATTGTTATAAAAGCATTCACCAAGTAGGACTTTTATGTTTAATAAAACCTTTGAAAACACTCGCCAAGCGGTAGAAGATTTCGCCCGCAAAGAACAGCACGAATACATCACGGTTGAGCATTTGCTGCTGGGGCTTATCAGTGACCCCGAAGCACGAGAGATTTTGACGGCGTGCGGGGTGGATTTGGACTTTTTGGCAAATGAGTTAAAGCGGTATTTGCAAGTTTATATCCCACGTATTACAGGCACGCACGCCACGCCCATGATGACCAAAGCCTATCAGCGAGTGTTACAACGGGCGATTTGGCATGTGCAGACCAGTGGACAGGGGCGAGCGGTGTCAGGCATTGATGTATTGGTGGCGATATTTAAAGAGCGGGACTCACAGGCGGTGGCACTACTCAAATCGCAGGGCATATCGGGCTTGTCAGTCATGCGGTATCTGTCGCACGGCATGAATGAGCCTAATGATGAGCAGGGCGATAGCGAAGAAGATGACAGCCCCAAAGCCCAAAAGTCCGCCCCCAAAAAAGACCCATTAAAAGAGTTCGCCCAAAATCTTAACGAGCGAGCCAAGCACGGTTTGACCGACCCGCTCATCGGACGCATGGCAGAGATAGAACGCACTGCCCAAATCCTATGCCGTCGCCGTAAAAATAATCCCCTACTGGTGGGCGACCCTGGGGTGGGTAAGACCGCCATTGCCGAAGGGTTGGCATGGCTCATCACCAGTGGTAAAGCCCCCAAAGCCCTAGCCGATACCATCATTTATAGCCTTGACATCGGTTCATTGGTGGCAGGGACGAAGTTTCGTGGCGACTTTGAAAACCGTATCAAAGACTTATTAAAAGCCATTAAAAAACAGCCCAATGCCGTGCTATTTATCGATGAGATTCACACCATCATCGGGGCAGGTTCATCGATGAACAGCACCATGGACGTATCTAACCTTATCAAGCCTGCCTTAGCCAATGGCGAGTTACGCTGTATCGGCTCAACGACCTTTGCCGAATACCGCCAAGTCTTTGAAAAAGACCATGCCCTATCCAGACGTTTTCAAAAAATCGACATCAAAGAACCAAGCATAGAAGACAGTATTGATATCTTGCAAGGCTTAAAAGCCCAATACGAAGCCTTTCATCGGGTCAGCTATACCGATGACGCCATCAAATCGGCGGTGGAGCTGTCTGTCAAGCACATCCATGACCGCTTTTTGCCCGACAAAGCCATCGATGTCATCGATGAAGCAGGGGCGAGAATGCGACTGCAACATGGCGAGAAGTTGGACAATGTTAATCATGACACACAAACAGCCATCATCGGCACGGTGGACGTGGCACAAGTCGAAGAAATCGTCGCTAAAATCGCCCGCATACCGCCCAAATCGGTGAGTCGTGATGATGTGGAAGTGTTGAAAAACTTAGAGCGAGATTTAAAACACGTCGTCTTTGGGCAAGATGAAGCGATTGGTAAATTAGCCGACAGTATCAAGCTGGCTCGGGCAGGGCTCAAATCTGCCGAAAAACCCATCGGGGCGTTCATGTTCGCAGGCCCGACAGGAGTCGGCAAAACCGAAATCGCCCGTCAGCTTGCCTTTGCCTTGGGCGTGGAGCTTATCCGTTTTGACATGAGTGAATACATGGAAGCCCATACCGCATCACGGCTCATCGGGGCTCCCCCTGGCTATGTCGGCTATGACCAAGGCGGACTTTTGACCGAAAAAGTCCATCAGCACCCCCACTGTGTGCTACTGCTCGATGAAATCGAAAAAGCCCATCATGACGTCTTTAACCTACTGCTACAAGTCATGGATCACGGCACGCTGACCGACAATAACGGCAGAAGCGTGTCCTTTAAACAAGTCATTCTCATCATGACGACCAATGTCGGGGCAGAGAGTATTAGCCGTACATCGATGGGTTTTACCGAGCAAGACCACAGCAGTGACAACTCTGAGGCAATGAAACGCACCTTCACCCCAGAGTTTCGCAACCGTCTGGACGCGGTGGTGCAGTTCGCTCCGTTATCTAGTGAGACCATCGGTTCGGTGGTGGATAAATTCATCATCGAGCTACAAAGCACCCTAGATGACAAAAACGTGGTGCTAGAAGTCAGCGATGACGTGCGTACATATCTGGGCGAGAAGGGTTATGATAAACTCATGGGAGCAAGACCGATGGCACGACTGGTGACTGATGAGCTTAAAAAACCCCTTGCCGAGATGATACTCTTTGGCGAGCTGGCACAGGGTGGGGTGGTGCAAGTGTCGCTTGATGATGAAAAATTGGCAAATGATGATAAAAAGTCATCAAAATTACGCTTTGATGTGGTAAAATCAGCACAAGCAGTAGATATGGTGTAGGATTATCCTAAGTCATATCATTAGATGATTACGTTAATATAAAAGGTGGATTTATGGCACAGATTTTAGATGGTAAAGCCCTTGCTGGTCAAATTGAAAAAGAACTTAGTGAGCGAGTGCAAACTCTCAAAGACAAAACAGGACGTACGCCCATTTTGGCGACTATCCTAGTCGGCGATGACCCAGCGTCAGCGACTTATGTGCGTATGAAAGGCAATGCCTGTAAGCGTGTGGGCATGGAGTCTATCCGTGTGGAAATGCCCAGCGAGACGACCACCGATGAGCTACTCGCCAAAATCCGTGAATTAAACGCCAACCCCGATGTGCATGGTATTTTACTGCAACACCCTGTACCAGCTCAGATTGATGAGCGTGCCTGCTTTGATGAGATTGCCTTGTCTAAGGACGTGGATGGTGTGACTTGTCTGGGTTTTGGGCGTATGGCGATGGGTGAGCGTGCTTATGGCTCTGCCACACCACAAGGTATTATGCACCTGCTAAATCACTATAACGTACCACTGGCGGGTAAGCACGCTGTGGTGGTGGGGCGTAGTGCGATTTTGGGCAAACCGATGGCGATGATGCTTCTAAATGCCAACTGCACCGTAACCATTTGCCACTCTAAGACCGCCAATCTTGCCGACCATGTCCGCCAAGCGGATATTGTGGTGGGGGCGGTGGGCGTGCCAGAGCTTATCAAAAAAGACTGGATAAAACAAGGGGCGGTGGTCGTGGACGCAGGCTTTCACCCGACTAAGACAGGCGGTGTGGGCGATATTGAGCTTGATGGTATTGAAGAGATTGCCAGTTTCTACACACCCGTACCAGGGGGTGTGGGGCCGATGACCATTAACACCCTAATCCGCCAAAGTGTGGAGGCAGGCGAGTTAGAAGCAGGTTTGTAAATACTGCCCCATTCTCAATTTCGCTTCGGGCAAAAGATAAGATGAATGTGATAACACACCCAGTCAAAATGCACACAAACCTTCCTTGATTGGTAGTGTTCCCTTGTCTGTGTGTCGTCATGATGGTGCAGGATGACTCAAGAACTTTAAATTTGTGGTAAGTTTGGTTTTTGTGCAAATCAACATGTGTATTAATTTGGCTTTAAAACTTATCTACTGATGGGTATACAAGGTCAAGTGATTGACTTTGGTTTAACACCTGCTAATATTGATGATGGATAAGGGGATTATGACATCTGTCCAACCGACTTACCAGAAATCTATTTGCTTATGGTTTTTACACAGAGATTGGGGATACCTGTCTTTTGTGACACAATTTACATTGTGGGGCATGCCTGTCCTTTTGTATTTTCAATGAAAATCACGAAAAGTCGCACGTTTTTAAGGAGAAACGTAGGCTGATGGTCATTCTATCAAGCAAGTTTTTTGTTTGAAAAACGTACGATTTCCCTGTTTTTTAAACAGGCTTTGTATGGTGGATATCAAAGGCGGGTACGCCCTAGCGTCTGTCAAATTGAGCTTGACACAGTTTGATAAACTCACCGCCGAATTTGCGAATGTCGCTGTCATCACGCACCGCAATCCAACTGGTAAACCGCCCAAAGTGGCTCACAGGGATGGCAACAAGGTCAGGATAGTTGGTAGGTTCATACGCCATCTCAGCGATGATGCCTATGCCTAGACCTGCCGATACATAGGTGCTAATCACGTCCGAGTCTAGGGCGGCAAGTACGATTTTGGGTTGTAATCCTGCCTGCTCAAACGTCCTATCAATGGCACTTCGCCCTGTAAAACCACCATGATAAGTAATGATGGGAAAACTTGCCAGCTCGGGCAAATCCACGCCATCCATCACGCCTGCTACTCCTGCCAGCTCATGGTCTTTGGGGACGATGACCACGTGCGACCAGTCATAATAGCGATGACAGCGTAACACGGCGTTATTGAGCAGGCTCTCGGTGGCAATGCCGATGTCGGCTTGACCACGAATGACCATTTGGGCGATGGTCTCGGGGTCGGCTTGTTGTAGTACCAGATTGACCTTGGGGAATTTTTGCAAAAATTCCTTGACAATGGTGGGTAAGACATAGCGGGCTTGGGTGTAGGTGGTGGCAACGGTCAGCGTGCCTTCTTGGGCGTTATTAAAATCAAGGCTTAGATTTTCGATGGTGCGTATCTCGGCAAAAATCGCTTCGATGTGGGGCAGTAGCGATTTGCCGATGGGGGTAAGCCCTGTTAGGCGTTTGCCTTGACGGGTAAACACGTCCGCTTTGAGTTGATTTTCTAGGGCGGCGATTTGTTTGGATAGGCTGGACTGACTGGTGTGGAGCAGTTCGGCGGCTTGGGATAGGTTATAGCCATTGACGACGGTATGCCAGACGGTTTCTAGCTGTTTGAGCTGAATTTGTAAATGCTTTTGGTTGATGACCACATCTATCGCCATGATACGCCCCTTAATCTGAGTTATAAAGTGCTGTCATTATAAAAGCCACCACCAAAAAAGAAAATACCCAAAAAGAAAAAACAAATGCCGATTAGGAATATCGGCATTTGTGCGGTGTTAAGACGATGATTGCTTGTTAAGCATTGGTAAGTTCATGCTCTATGGCTTTTAAAATAAAGGCTTCAATGTCGTGTTCGTCATAGCCGATTTGTGTTTGGATTTGGGTGAGTAAGGCACGGGGCAGGTGCAGGTTAAAGGATTTTTGCTTGCTGTTAAAGAGCATGGAGTTTAAGCTAATCATTGCCCATGTTTGCCCTGCAAATTTGGGGTTGGTTAGATGATTGGTAATGTTCTCAGGTTGGGGCAGGTCACTACCATCATCTGCCAGTTTTTGTAAATGCCCGATCAAGGTAGAACGTACTTTATCAATCGTATCGGCGATGCTGTCGCCAATTACGTGCATGTCTGGCAAATCAGGTACTTGGGCATGAAAAGTATCATCTTCTTGTTTAATGGCAACGCTAAAAATTTTCATGATGGATGGATGTGCTAAAAGGGATTTTTATTTTGTCATAATTATAATAAATTGGCAATATGTTAAGACTGGCGGTAACTTTAAAAGGTTAGATGGTTGATTTGTTTACCAAACGTATCTTATGTGGATATTGCAATTTAGGTGGCATAGTTTTTATCGGTGGGTGTATTTGACTTGATGTGTGGGGTGGACATGTGAGCATGGACATGTCTGATTTTAAAAATATCACAATAACTTTTTGTAAAATAACCAAAAATAGTCTAAAATGGCAAATGATTTTTGCACTCATATAATACAATGATACAACAATTTGATTTTTCGGCATTTAAGACGGCTTATTTTAATCGTCAAGCTTTATCCATGCTATTTTTGGGTTTTGCCGCAGGCGTGCCGATTTTGCTGATTTTTTCTAGTTTGGGCTTGTGGCTAAGAGAGGCAGGCATTGACCGCAGTACGGTGACGATGTTTAGCTGGGCGGCGTTGGGTTATTCGTTTAAGTTTATTTGGTCGCCATTGGTGGACGCTTTGCCCTTGCCTGTGCTTGGTAAAATGCTCGGTCATCGCCGTTCATGGCTACTACTATGTCAGGTGTTGATCATTACTGCCATTATTATGATGGCGATGACTGACCCCGCTCAGGTTGCCCCGTCCGTGATGGCGGTGGGGGCGGTGTTGCTTGGCTTTTCGGCAGCGACCCAAGACATTGTGATAGATGCCTATCGTATCGAGTCCGCCCCTAGCGAGATGCAAACGGCACTCTCGGCAAGTTATGTGGCAGGTTATCGCATTGGTATGATTATCTCGGGGGCGGGGGCGTTGTATTTGGCGGAGCTGTTTGGCTCCAAAGAAGGCATGTATCAGTATGTAGCATGGCAAAAAACCTATCTCATCATGGCGTGCGTCATGCTCATCGGTGTGGCGACCACGCTACTGATTCGTGAGCCTATCCGTCAGGTCAAACCTGTGATTACCCAGACCGCAGACTACGCAAGACTGTGTGTGGTATTCGCACTCTCGGTGGTGGCTTTTATCATGACGTATCGGACGATGGGTGGGGTATTGCCAGAGTCAGAGAGTGTGGGTATTGCCTTTTTGCTGGGCTGTGTGCAGTTCATCAGTAGTGCAATCGCCATGGGGGTAGTCGGCTATGGCTTGGTGCAGGCAGGCGTGGTCAGACGAGAAGTGGCGCAGGCGACATGGGTTGCCCCTATTACCGATTTTTTTGCCCGTTATGGCAAAAAGGCGATGCTGCTACTGGCACTCATTGGCTTGTATCGTATCTCGGACATCGTGGCAGGGAACATCTCCAACCTATTTTATCAAGATTTGGGCTTTACCAAAATCCAAATTGCCAATGCGGTCAAAGTGGTGGGCGTGATTGCCAGTATTGGCGGTGGCTTTGTTGGGGGCTGGGTGGCTCAGCAGATGGGGGTCATGCGAGCGATGATGGTGGGGGCGATACTGGCGTGTGCCACGAACCTGTTATTTATCATCCTTGCCAATATACCAACCATTCTGGTCATGTATTTTGCGGTGATTACCGATAACCTAGCGGCAGGCTTGGCAAGTGCGGTATTCATCGCCTTTTTGTCGGCACTGACATCCATTCGCTTCACGGCGGTGCAGTATGCCCTGTTTTCATCACTCATGACCCTATCGCCAAAAATCTTGGGTGGTTATTCGGGGGCGATTGTGGATGCGACCGATTATCCCACGTTTTTTGCCATTACATTTGTGATTGGACTGCCGATTTTATATTTGATTCATTTGGTAAATAAACACATCTCGCTGGACGAGTCCGTACTTGATAAAGAATGACATGCACACCATCAATGCCCTAAAAGCCCAATTTCGCAAGCTATCGCACGCACACCTGCCTTATCATTGGTTTGAGTCGTTGCTGTTATTTGTGCTAAATAAAGACAAAGCCTTTTTAATCACCCACGATGATTATCTGCTGACCGCTGATGAATATGATAGACTGGAAGGTGGCATGACAAAACTATGCTCGGGCGTGCCACTTGCATATGTCATCGGCAGGCAGGGCTTTTTTGGGCATGAGTTTGCGGTCAATGAACACACGCTTATCCCACGTCCTGATACAGAGATGTTGGTGGAGGCGGTGCTTGATGTGGTGGCGGATAAGGGTTTGGGACAGGCTCGGATATTAGATTTGGGGACAGGCTCGGGGTGTATTGCCCTAAGCATCGCAAAGGCGTTGCCATCTAGTACAGTGCTGGCGGTGGATTATTCTTATCATGCCTTAGACGTTGCTCGGCGAAATGCACGAGATTTGCAAGTGGCAAATTGCCAATTTATCCAATCCAATTGGTATGAAAATATTCCCATGCAGAGCTTTGATGTCATTGTCTCTAATCCGCCCTATATCGCACGCACCGATGAGCATTTGGCACAGTTGGGGGCGGAGCCTATCACGGCATTGGTGGCAGACAATCACGGCTTATCCGATATTGAAAAAATCATTAAGGGCAGTGCAGTGTATCTCATGCCTAGTGGCGTATTAGCCTTAGAACATGGTTACGACCAAGGGGCAGGCGTGCGGACGCTTTTTGCCAAGGCAGGCTTTAAAGACGTTTGCACCGTCAAAGATTATGGCTATAATGACAGAATTACGATGGGGGTTTGTGATGAGTGATAATGATAAAAAAATGACTACCAGTGAGCTTAGCGATAATGAACTCATGCGGTATGCTCGGCAGATTCTGCTAAATGACTGGGATGTGGATGCACAGCTACGGTTAAAAAGTAGCCGTGTGCTGATTGTGGGTGTGGGTGGTCTGGGCTGTCCTGTCTTGCAGATTCTGGCACGGGCAGGCGTGGGGAGCATGCATTTGATTGACTTTGATGTGGTAAGCCGTAGTAATTTGCAACGCCAAATACTGTTTAGAGAGTCGGACATCGGTCAGCCGAAGGTGGTAGTGGCAAGCCGTGCATTGGCGATGCATAATGAGTTTATTAACATCAGTCATCAGGACGTGGAGCTAAATGCAGATAATGTCACAGCGATAATTGGGGGTAGTGGTGCTGATTTGGTGATTGATTGCACGGATAATTTTACCAGTCGTTATTTGATTAACCAAACCTGCCGAACGCTCGGTTTGCCCCTGTTGTCCAACTCTGCCATTGGTGAAGTGGGGCAGATTGCGTTATTTGATAAGCAGACGGGCTGTTATGAGTGTTTGTTTGGGCAGGACAAAGATGATAACAGCAGTATTACCCAAAACTGTGCCACATCAGGGGTGTTGTCTAGCACCGTGAGTATCATCGGCTCGATGTCAGCACAGATTGCCCTAGATTATCTCGGACGGGGGCATAACCCCATCGCTCACGAGCTGTTATTATGGCAGGGCAGAACCATGACTTTACAAAAAATGCGATTTGCCACCAATAAACACTGCCCGCTGTGCAACGCTTAGCCGTACCATTTTAGATGATAAAACCATGAAAACATCGCCATTACAATTTGCCAAAAAATCCCTAAATACAGGGGCAAACGTCCTAGGTCGCCTACATAAAAGTGCCAGCGTGGCAGGGCTATCTGCCTTGCGTGTTGCCAAGGGCGAGCAGATGGATGCTTATCTATTAAAAGATGCCTTTATGCAGATGGGCGTGACTTATATCAAACTTGGGCAGTTCATCGCCAGCACGCCATCGCTATTTCCCTGTGAGTATGTGCTTGCCTTTGCTGACTGCTTGGATGCCACACCGCCCGTGCCATTTGCCAAAATGCAAGCCGTGCTGACTGAGGAGCTGACCGATGATGGGCGTGGGCTTGATGATATTTTTGCGTTCATCGACCCTGTACCACTGGCGTCAGCGAGTATCGCACAGGTGCATAAGGCGGTGTTAAAAGATGGGCGAAAAGTCGCCCTAAAAATCCAAAAGCCCGATGTTGGGGCGATTATGCAGACTGACCTAGGTGTACTACATGGGGCGTTTTGGGCGATGGAGCGACTCTTGCCGATGATGAAAACTGCCAATCTTGCCCCCATTATTGATGAGATTCGCACTCGCATGACTGCTGAGACGGATTTTTTGGCGGAGGCTCGCCACATTGATAAATTTCGTGAGTTTTTGGCAAAGACAGGCACGCACCACGTTACCGCCCCTGTGGTTCATCATGACCTATCGACCAAGCGTGTGTTGGTCATGGATTTGTTGGTTGGTAAGTCGCTCGTTGATGAGAGCTTGCTTAGCGACATCGCCCAAAGCAATCACACCACACCCCAAAAAGTGATGGCGGATGTGTTAGATACGTGGTTTTTGTCGCTGATGATGACGGGCGAGTTCCATGCGGATTTGCACGCGGGCAATCTCATGTATCTGACCGATGGGCGGATTGCCTTTTTGGATTTTGGGTTGATGGGGCAGATTAAGCCGAGCAGTTTGCAGGCGTGTTTTTCATTGGTGCAGTCTCTGCAGCTTAACGACTATCACGGCATGGCACAGGCGATGGTCGATATTGGCATGACCCACAGCCATGATAAAATCAAAGTGGGGCAACTGGCAGACGATCTAAAAGCGATGATGGACAAGGTGCATGGTTCACCCCAAGAGACGGACAACCTTAACCTACTCATGCTAGAGCTTGTGGAGATTGGCAAGCGTTATGGCGTGCATTTTCCTAGGGATTTTGCGTTATTAACCAAGCAGCTACTGTACTTTGATAGATTCATGGTGACGCTTGCCCCTGAGATGGAGCTTTTTGAAGGCGAGCGGTTAAAGGTGGTGATGGAAGAAAGGGTATCAAATTAAAGCGTTCCCATCTTTTGTAACACAAATTGAATTTTAAATTTGTTAAAAAACCACGCTCTAGGACGTGGTTTTTTGCATGTTATAATTGCATTTTCACACTTTTATTGCCGTGGAAGTGATTTTTTCTTCAACCACCACCGCATCGGGGTCGCCTGCCACGCTTTCACGTTTGACAAACATAAAGAATGCCCCTGTGGTTAGCGCTGTCAGCCCAATGCCAATCCACACCGACAGCGTATAATCAAGCCCAAAGCCGATTTTATTGTACGCCAAAAACGTATAACATGCTGCACTCATAAAGATGGCAGGCAATGTGCAAACCCAGTGGAGCTTACGATAACGATACAGATAGCCTGCCGCTGTCCACAGCATGACCACCGCCACAGTTTGGTTTGCCCAGCTAAAATACCGCCATAGGATTTGAAAGTCCACTTTTGAGACGATAAAGCCAATGACAAATAGCGGAATGGCAATCCACAAACGTTTGACGAGCGTGCGTTGCTCCATGGTTAGAAACTCAGCAATGATAAGCCGTGCCGCCCGAAACGCTGTATCGCCCGAGGTGATGGGCAGGATGACCACGCCAAGCACCGCAAAGATACCGCCAATGGTGCCAAGATAGGCAATCGAGCTGTCATAGACCACCTTGGAGGGTGAACCGTCAGCAATAGCACCTTGTAGGCTTGCCAAATCAGGATAGAACGACATGCCGACCGCACACCAAATCAGTGCAATAATCCCTTCGGTAATCATCGCTCCATAAAAGATAAAGCGACCTTCAGATTCATTCTCAGCACAGCGAGCCATGAGCGGGGTTTGCGTGGCATGAAAGCCCGACAACGCACCACAGGTAATGGTCAAAAACAAGAGAGGCCAAATGGGCAAGTCACCTTTGGGTTGTAAGTTTATAAAGAAGCTCTCAACCGTCAAACCACCCATACTATTAAAGAAATAATCGCCTTGTCCGCCAAATTCATTTTTAAGCAGACCATAAGTCATGCCAAGCGACATGAATAGTAATAATCCGCCAAAAAATGGATAAACCCGACCGATGATTTTGTCAATGGGCAGTAATGTAGCGATGATGTAATAAATAAAAATCAGGGCTGTCCACAACACCACGATGGTGTCTTTTCCCATGCCAAACACGGTATTTTTGACGCTCTCGGCGGCAACAGTAACGCTCTCGGCATTATTGACATTAATCACCCCTGTGGCGTTACTGCCAAAAGTATCCATGGTGATGGAGCTAAGTAGGGCGGCAGGACTTGCGACAAAGACCACGCCAACAAGCACAAGCAGGACAACAGCAAGCAAGTTAATAAAATGCTTAACAGGTTGCCCCAGATATTTGCCCGTCAGATACGGCATGCTTGCCCCGCCATTTCGCACCGAGAGCATGCCACACATATAGTCGTGCACCGCCCCTGCAAAGATACAGCCAAACACAATCCAAAGCATCGCCACAGGACCGTACAACGCCCCCAAGATTGGACCAAAAATTGGACCTGTGCCTGCAATGTTTAAAAGTTGAATGAGCCAAATGCGTTTTTTGGACATTGGCACATAGTCCACGCCGTCTGTCATGGTGTAGGCAGGCGTGTTTTTGTTGGGGTTGATGACAAAGATTTTTTCAATCACTTTGCCATACACAAAATAGCCTGCCACCAATACAGCGACACAAAAGAAAAACCACAACATAAACAATCTCCTAGATTGCTTTATCAGAATAGTTTATTGCATAATAAATAAAGTTAATAAATAATGGTCTTTTAAAAAACTAACCAAAATTTACCATCGCTTACAATACCGCAAACCGATAAAAACGTCAATGCACATTTGTGGGTAGCTGATAACAATTTATGATTAATTTTATAAATAAATGATTTTTGTATTTTAAAGGGTAAATTGGTAAAAATTAGGGCGTAACGTTTGTTAATTTTTTGGTATAATAATGCACTTTTACGTGTAAATATACATGTCTACTTTATTGTTCACTTTGTGTGGTTTGATTTTGTCATGAATTCTTTAAATCGTAAGTTTCGCCAGCAAGGCATTTCTCATCAGCGTGGTTCGGCACAGCAGATTTTGGTGCTGTTTGTCATTGCTTTGGCGTTGGTGGCGATGGTCATGGCAGTTTTTGGCTATAAAATTGGACACAAGCAAGGACTGAGAAAAGGGGTAAGCTTGCAAACCGTTCAAGCCCAAGACGGTAGTGAAGACCCATTACAAGGCATGACGGTCAATGAAGCCAAGTTAAAACAACAGCTTGACTCAGCGGTCAAAGAGCGTGACATTAGCTTGTCAAACCTAGAAACATTGCGTGAACAAAATGAAGAGCTAACCACAAAAAACCTGCAACTGACTCAGGTCAATGAGCTGTTTAAGAAAAAACTTGCCAAAGATGGCGGTATTCCCCTTGAAATATTGGGCAGTGAGATTCTGGCGTTGCCTGATAACACCTATGAGTATCGTTTTGATGTGGCGATGATAGCGCCATCAGGTTCGACCATGAACATGGCACCCAAGATGACCCTGCTAAACGCCACCAGCATGGTGCAAATCCCCTTAAAGCCTGCCATTTATGAGATTAAAGACGTGGAGCGGATTCGTGGGCGGTTTGTCATGCCCAAAGATTTTGTGCCTAAGCAAATCAAACTAGAAATCAATGCAGGTGGTGAGCGTGTCGAACAGCTCTATAATTGGCAAGTGGGCGAAGTCGTTGCCCAAAAAGAAGACAAGGGTGTGAGTGAGCGTCCTGTCGGTGCAGGCGAATAACAGTAAAAGCAAAGGTGTGATATGAGCCAACATGAATCTGATGTCGACAGCCAAAACGATGTGATAACTAAGCCAGAACAGGCAGAAGTACCATTGTTTCATGTGGTCATGCATAATGATAACTTTACCACGATGGACTTTGTGGTGTTTGTGCTTGTTGAAGTGTTCGCTCACGGCATGGATAAAGCCGTATCTTTGATGATGGACATTCATCAAACAGGGCAGGCGATTGTGGCGACCCTACCCAAAGAGATTGGCGAGATGAAAATCGCCATCGTGCAAGAGTATGCCGAAGAAGCTGAGTTTCCGCTGCTGGTTACTTTAAAGAGAGCATAACAGAATAAAATATATTCTTGTGTAAAATCAATATCTTATCTTTAAAACAGTATTGTATATAAAAACTGTCATTTTCTATCATTTTCTAATCATTTTTAGACTCATCATTTTTATGCCATCCAATCCGTTATCTCATCATTTCCCCCGAATATTTCATTTAGCCAGTTTGCATCCGCCTAGGGATTTTTATCCCATTGCTGATACACCCATTTGCCTTGAAATCGGAGCGGGCAAGGGCAAGCATGCTTTGTTATTTGCTAGCCAAAATCCTGATAAGCACCTGTATGCCATAGAACGCACCGCCATAAAGTTTGGGGCGTTTGACAAACAGGCAGGTATGGCAAATCCGCCCAATCTGACCGCCATTCACGCTGACGCCATTGCGTGGACAGCCTTTGCGGTGTATCCCAAGCAACTCCAAACCTGCTTTATCTTATACCCCAATCCCGAACCCAAAAACAAAAACCAGCGTTTTTTGAATATGCCATTCTTTGAGTTGTTACTGTCCAAGATGGCAGATGGTGGGCAGATTATTTTGGCAAGTAACATTAGCGACTATATCGACGAAGCTGAGCGACTGCTTACTGAGATATGGCAGCTGCCTTATGTCAAAAGGCAGATAGAGCCGACGTCGGCACGCACGCATTTTGAGATTAAATATTTGGCACGGGGCGAGCGTTGCCAAGAACTTATCATTACCAAGCCTGGCGGTTATCGCACTCGCTTTGATGAAACATTGCCCTTGCATTTATCATGGTCGCCAAGCGATGAAGCCTAAGGTTGCCATCATTGGGGCAGGGGCGAGTGGTCTTATGGTCGCAGAGCATTTATCCGCTTATAATGTGGACATTTGTGTCTATGAGCAAATGCCAAGTGCAGGTCGCAAAATCCTATGGGCAGGCAAGACAGGGCTAAATGTCAGCCATGCCGAGCCGATGACGGCTTTTGTGGGGCGTTACACCCCGTCCGACTGGCTGACACCTTTTTTGCAAGTCTGTGATAATGCGTGGGTCGTAGATTGGCTTACTAGGCTGGGCATTGAGACCTATGTCGGGTCAAGTGGGCGGATTTTCCCTGTGCAGATGAAAGCATCGGCATTTCTAAGGGCGTGGTTACGTCGCTTGATGGCAAGGGGCGTGCAGATTTTTTATCGTCATGAGTGCTTGGGCGTGGATGGCAATGCTGTGCGATTTGCCCATAATGGGGCGGAGTTTGAGCAGACGTTTGATGTCATCGTGCTAGCATGTGGTGGCGGTTCGTATCGGCGATTGGGGGCGACAGGCACATGGCAGGCATGGCTGTCCGATGATGAGCTAACTCCGTTGTATGCCAGTAATGTCGGGGTGGTGCGGTCATGGTCGCCCTATATGGACAAGTTTTTTGGCAAACCGTTAAAAAGGGTGGGTCTGTGGACAGAGGGCGAGCCTGTCTCCCAAGGCGACATCATCATTACTCATTATGGCATGGAGAGCGGACTGATTTATAAATACAACAAAGCCATGCGTGCGTGTCATGATAGGATAAGGGTGTATTTGGATTTATTGCCTGACAAATCGCCAGATGACATCGCCAAGATATTTGCCAAAAATAAAAAGCAGTCTTTGAATAACATTTTACGAAAAATCGGCTTGGATGACGTGAAAATTGCCCTAATTCGTGAATGTACCCATAGGGCGGACTGGGCAAATCACGAACGCATGACAAGTTTTGTTAAATGCTTGCCGATGATGTTTGATGGTTTTCGCCCGATGGATGAAGCCATTAGCACAGGTGGCGGTGTCAAGCGGTCGGCATTAACTGATGAATTGCAACTAAAATCCAATCCTGCTGTCTTTGTCTGTGGTGAGATGTTGGATTTTGATGCCCCAACGGGTGGTTATCTTTTGACGGCATGTTTTGCCACAGGGCAGGCGGTGGGGCGTGGCGTGGCTCAGCTTTTAAAATTGCAACCGATAAAGGCAAGCTAAAAAGCCAAAAGCACACCCTAGATAGGCTAAGCCCGTCTAAATTTACCGTATTCCAAAAAATGTACCACTTGGTTGGCAACAGCAGAGCTGGTTAGCATGCCTGTATGAGTGACAGGTAAAATCAGGCTGTCGGTGGCAGATGGTAGTTCGGTCTCATGGACAAATACCGTGCCGTCATGGGCATGTCGGGTGCGGTAGTGGCGGTTGTGATAATTTAAAAACAGCAGACCCAAGCCTTGGGACTTATCCCCTGCAATCACACCAAATTCCACGTCATTAGGTACACTCGGGCAAGTGCCGTCCAACGCTCCGATATAGGACTGTCCGACTAAGGGTGACAGCGTGCGTTTAACATAAGTGGCACAAACACTGCCTTGATGGGGCGTGCCAAGGGAGACACAGCGATGAACTTGCCATGCGGGATAGTCGTGTAAAAACTGCCGAATCACCAATCCGCCCAGACTGTGAGCCACGAGATTGATGGGTTTGTCGGGACTATGATGAGTGAGCAGATAGTCATTTAGGCGTTTGGCGTGTGCCGAGACATCTTGGCGTAGACTGTGATAGGTGGGTGTATGCACGACAAAACCCGCTCGCCGAATGTATCTGGCAAGCGGATAAACAATCAAACTGGTTTGGTGCAAACCATGCAAGACGAGCGTGGTAGGTTTATTTGCCACGATAAGTAATGCGACCTTTGGATAAATCGTAAGGGGTCATCTCAACCTTGACTTTATCGCCTGTCAGAATGCGGATATAGTGTTTACGCATCTTGCCTGAGATGTGAGCGATGATTTCGTGTCCGTTGTCAAGGCGAACTTTAAATAGGGTGTTTGGTAGCGTGTCAATGACTTCGCCTTCAAACTCGATGATGTCGTCTTTTTTTGCCATAAGTCAGATAAGTTAAAAATGAAAGCGGTATTATAGTGGAAATTACATAAAATAGCAATGGATTACTCTAATAAACCAAGCCATAGTGGGGTCAAGGGCTGTTTTGGCAGTAGTTGTTGGAATTTGTCAGGATAATAAGCATTGATAAAATACAATCCGTCCGCATCTGCCGTGGGTGGTAGTAGTGAGCGGTCTTTGGCATCGATGAGTGTAGGCAAAGCGTCAATGTGGAGTCTACCTGTGCCAATGGCAAACAGCATGCCCATGATATTACGCACCATGTGGTGCAAAAAGCCGTCTGCTTGAATGTCTAACACAAGATACGCCCCATGTTTAAATAGGCGAATGTGATGAACGTCTCGGACGGGCTTGTTAGATTGGCACATGGATGAGCGAAAACTGCTAAAATCATGCGTGCCAAGCAGAAGTTGGCTGGCTTGCACCATAACATCGACATCAAGGGGTTCATAAAAATGAGTGACTTGATGACGTAAGATGGCAGGGCGATAGGGTTGATTTAGGGTGACATAACGATAACGGCGAGCGATGGCACCAAAGCGTGCGTGAAAGTCATCAGGCATGGGCGTAACCCACGTTAAGGCGATGTCGTCGGGCAGTAGGGTGTTCACGCCACGAAGCCACTGGTGGGGCGTGCGATGAGCGGTAGTGGCAAAATGAGCTACCATATTACCTGCATGCACCCCTGCATCAGTGCGACCTGCGGCGATGACTTCCACAGGTTCGTTGGCGACTTTGGAGATGGCGTATTCAAGGCGGGCTTGAATGCTGTCCACTTCTTGCTGACGTTGCCAGCCTTTATAATGCGTGCCAATGAACTCAATGCCAATGGCGTGGATTGTCATGCTCATCACTAATCACCAGTTATCAGAACATAAGGCGTTATTTATCGCCAGCCATAAAAGTTGCCCATAGATGGCAGAAATGCTCAATTTACCCCCTGACCACACATGATGAGCATATTGCCAAGACCCTGCGGCATAAGCGGTGCTCACCCCATGAAAAGGACACATGGTGGTGCATACCACAGGGATGTTTTGCTTATGTAGTCGGTCAAGCTCGGCGATGATGGCATCACTTTTGGGTAAATTGCCTGCCCCATAGGCGACAAGGATGACAGCGGTGGTGTTGTCACTGATGTTGGCTAACTCTTGGGCGATGTGCTTTGTGTCATTGGGCAGTAAAAAAATGCTTTTGATGTTGGCGGTATTGGCGTGATGTTTGATGATGTCAAAAGACTCGGGGCGGATTGTGGGTAATGTCAGGCTTGGATGGCTGACGTGTGTGCCATAAAAGGCATTGGGATTGAGACTGTCTATTTTTTGAGTGTTGTCCGCCCAAAAGGTTTGGTGGTAAAACTGCACAAACACACCTTGACGGGTTTGGCTGACATTGATGGCATCTGATAGATTATGCCAAGCATCGCTGGTATCATCTATGTGATAAGTAGGATTATCTGCCACAAGTAGTGGATTCATACTCCCTGTGATAACCAAGGATAAGTCGCGGTTGGTAAAGGCGTGAAATAAAAAACTTGCCAAAAAACTTAGGGTGTCCGTGCCTGTAATCAGCACAAATCGTCTGGCACCTTGCTGATGGGCGGTACTGATGAGTTCATAAAAGTGGGCAAAGTCAGTCGGAGTTAAGGTGCTACTGTCTTTGATGCAGTCATTATCCAAAATGACTTGCCTGCTGTCCAATCGGCTGTTTAATAAATTTTGTAAAACAGGTAAAAACTCATGGGCGGGTAAGGGCGATAAAGGCGTGCCATGACTGCCAAAAGTACCGCCAGCATAAATAAGATGGATGTCGTCTGATTGATAGAGCATGATAAGCTAAGTGTAAAATAATTGGGCGAATCATAGCATGGTTTTTATAAAAAAGCAAAAAGGCACATCGTAAGACATGCCTTTATTGTGTTGTCAAGTCGTGATTTATGCTAACTGAGCCAGTAATTCACGAGCGTTTTGTTGCTGAGTGGCATTACCTGTTTGTATCACTTCATCAAGCAGACGTTTGGCACTGTCGTACTCGCCAAGGTCAAGATATTGTTTGGCAAGATTTAAAGTGATACCGGTATTGTCCAGTTCATCAACAAAACCAAGCTCTGATGGAATGCCTGCTGTTTGCGTTGGTATGGCTGTGACGGGTGTAACAAAAGTAACTGGCTCAGAAACAGAAGCAGGAGTTGGCTCTGGCGTGGTTGTGGCAGGTGTTTCGGTAAAATCAAAACCGTTAATATCAAGACTGTCATTTGGTATGTTAGTGACAGGCGTGGTGTCAAACGCCAAATCGGTAGGGTCAAATGCCAGGCCATCATCTTGTACAGATTCGCTCACTGCTGGCGTGGACTCTACCTCCAAATCCAAATCGCCAAACCCTAAATCATCATCGGCACTGCTAGTAGGGGTAACAGTTGATGTAACCACAGGTGCTGATGTAGTCTCATTAAACCCTAAGTCAAAATCAGCAAATTCATCACTAGGGTCAATGGCTGGTGTTGGTGCTGGCTTAGTAGCAGGTTCAGTAGTAAGCTTGGTATCAAAATCACCAAAATCCAAATCAGCAGTTGAGGTAGTGTCTACCACAGGAGCAGATGGGGTTTCGGTACTAAATGTCAAATCAAAGTCGCCAAACTCACTCAGTTCGGTTTCTGGCTTGATTTCTGCTTGTGGTGTACTAACAGGCTTTGGTGTGGCGATTGATACATCAGTATCAAAGTCAAAGCCATCAAGAGCTAAGTCATCACTTGGTGCTGTATCAGGTGTAGCAGAAGTTGGGATAGGTTCGGGAGTGGCTTCAAAATTAAAGTCTAGGTCACCGCCCAAGTCATTGCCCATACCGCTCAAGGTGTCTTCGATGGCAGGTTCATTAACTTTATTTGATGAAATCGTACCAAAATCTAAGTTATCTAAGTTGGGTTGTTCGCTGACAGCAGGGGTAGGCTCTGGCGTTTCAAATTCAAAATCAAAACCATCTAGTGCATCATTGGCTTGGTTGTCTACCGCTGTTGGAGTGGGGGCAGGGTCAAGACTAAATTGTACATCTAAATCACTCTCTAAACTGCCATCTGGGCTCATCAAATCATTTGATGTGGTGTCAAAGTCAAGCGTAGGCTCATTGCTAAGTGCAGGTGCTACCACCTCTTTTGCTGGTTCATCAAAGGAGAAATCGTCAAAATCTAATGTCGGCTCAGCAGTAGGCTGTGGTGGCTGAACAGGAGTGTCAAAGTCTAAATCAAAGTCACTACCACTCAGCGTAGGCTCAGCGGTAGGTGCTGGTGTATCTAAGGTTTCTAAGTCAAAATCAAGTGAGGTGTCAGCATTGGTGGCAACACTTGGTGTGGGCTTGGATGCTGGTGTTTCAAAGTCAAAATCTAAGCCATTATCAAAGGCATCAGATGTCTGATTTTGCGTAGCAACTGCCACAGCAGCAACAGGAGCGACCACGGCGGCTGTTTGAGCGGGAGTGGGCTGTGGTGTGGGTGCTTGTCCTGCGCTACTGTTTATCTCATCTTCTAATAGCGATTTGCAAAAATCAGCTTCACGAATGGTCTCGCCATCGGCAATCTCATGGATTTTTTGGTGTAGTTGGTTAAAGGCAGCAAACTGTTTGGTAACGCCATAAGTTTGTAGTAGTTTTAGCATCGCACCGTTATGACGGGGATTGGTCATTAGCACCCGTTTTAACTCGGCAATCGCTTCATTGTAGTTCTGATTGCGGATATGAGCCTCAGCGGTGGCAAGGTCATTGCTAGTTGCTGTCGGTGTGGGTGCTACTGGGGTTTGCTGAGTAGGGATATGAGCCTGTGGACTGGCAGGCAGTTCTGTTTTTTGAGCTTGTAGTTTTTTTAATACAAAAAACGCCGCAATACCAATTACAAAAACAGCACCAATGGCGATAATAATGGTTTCCATGATAACTCCGATTTATTAAGCTTGATATACAGGCTTAATGGGCAGTGCCCTTTGTTAATTATTTTTTCTCTTTGAGGCTTTTTAAGCGGCTTTCAAGTTCAGCAAGTTTTTGATTTTGTAGTTGAACTTTTCTAGCAGCTGATGAGAGTTCTTCGTTTAGACTGTTAACACGTTTGGCATTACTGGCAGTTTGCTGACGTGTATTTTTCAAAGTACCTGCTAAATTACCGCCACCTGCCGCTGTGTTGGATGAATGTTTGTTGTTGGTGCCTGTAGCACTACCTTGTTGCGTGGGTGTTACCAAGGTCATCTGAGCCTTTGGCAGGGCTTTTTGAGCAGGCTTGGCGGTCACTTGACTGCTACGTTTTGGTGTCTCTTTTCTGGTTTGTCTTGCTGTGTTACTTCTACTTGTGGGTTGTCTTGCAGTAACAGCTCGCTCTTTGCTGGCTCGTCTAGCTTCAATAGCTTCGGCAATCGCTTTTTGTGATGGTATGACCTGATAGTTGGGTAAGTTTAAGTTAGCATTTGTTTTGAGCTGGTTGATGTTGCCTTTATTGAAAGCATCGGGGTTGGTTTCATGAATCGCAGCCATTACTTCATTGACATTCATGTTATTTGCCTGTGCAATAACATTAGCAATGTTCCATAAACTATCGCCTTGTTGCACGACATAAATGGCTTGACTTGACTGTGACTCGGTAGGTGTTGCCACCTGGCCTTGCTTGGGCTGTGACACCTGCTCTGGTGTGGTGTCTTGGGCAATGAATGGTTCGTCAAAGGTTGGGTTGGTAGGTGTGGGCGGTACTTGCCCGGCAGGATATACACGACGGACGATTTCTTCGGTCAGGATGTCAACCTGTCTGTTAGTGCCTTCAGGGGTAATTTGAGATAATACCGTTTCTTCTTTAGAGATGATATTACCTTCGCTGGTACCAACAGCGGTAGGAACGGGTTCAAGCACAGGTGTGTCTTGGGTAATGACCTGCGTTACTGGTTCATCTAATGACATGGTGTCATCAGGTGTTTTGGTGGTGGGGCTAGTCTCGGGTAAGTTGGGTCGAGTCTCAGCGGTAACCACTTGTGTTACTTTGTCTTCGGGTAGGGTGAAAGCATTGGCGGCGGGCAAGGGCATAAGTAGCGTCTGCGGCTCAATGATTTGCTCGCCGTTGTTATTTAGATTTAATACCACATCAGCAAAAGGCGTGCTAATGGGTTGATTAGAAGTTAGGGTAATTTGACCTGCATTGTTTGACGTGGGTGTAAAACTTACTGAAATCTGAGCATCAGGACTAAGCCCCATTTGGCGGTATATGTCGTTACTGGCGACAGATGCGTGGAAGTTGGCAGCGTCAATATTAGTAACATTTATCGTGGCAGATAAAGGCTCGTGTTGTGCCGATGTGATGTTGGCTTGACCTAGATTCATGGCGGAAGCATTTAGGCTTACCATACCAAACAACGAAGCAAGCACTGCTTGATAAATAAAAGTAGTGCGGTGAGTTTTATGCCAAGACATAGTTATCCTTTCAAAAGGTTGTCAATAATGAATAAAAATAGACTGTTCAATAAACAGTTTTATGGTGTATTTATAACAAAATATGGCAAAAAATGCTAGCTTATTTTGATAATTTGCAAATATATGGTATTAAAACGTGGGCAAGTGGTAAGATTTTTGCAAAAGTTTACAATATTTGCAAAGATTAAAACCACTTGACCGCCAACGAGGTGATTTGATTTAGTCAATTAGGCTCGTGTATTAAATTCTACCTTGAATAATGGCAAGCATGCGGCGAAGTGGCTCGGCAGCTCCCCACAATAGCTGGTCGCCTACAGTAAAGGCGGTCAGATACTCGCCCCCCATGTTCATCTTACGCAGACGACCGACCGCCACACCCAATGTACCTGTTACCGCCACAGGGGTAAGGCGTGCCATGCTGTCGGGTTTGTTGTTAGGGACGACATCAAGCCACGGATTTTTGCTATCGATTAGGGCTTTTTCGATTTCGTGCAAAGGAATGTCTTTTTTGAGCTTGATGGTTAAGGCTTGGCTATGGCAACGCATTGCCCCAATACGCACACAAATACCATCAATGCTGATGATGTCTTCTTCTTTGCCTAGGATTTTGTTGGTTTCGGCTTGACCTTTCCACTCTTCACGGGATTGACCGTTATCAAGTTGACTATCAATATAAGGGATTAGGCTACCTGCAAGCACCGCCCCAAAATGCTGTTTGGGGAAATCGTCTGCACGCTGAGTGGTGGCGATGGTGCGGTCAATCTCCAAAATGGCAGATGCAGGGTCGGCAAGTTTGTCCGCCACGCTATCACGCAGTACACCCATACCAGAGATAAGCTCACGCATGTTGTTGGCTCCTGCACCGCTTGCTGCTTGATAAGTCATGGCAGACACCCACTCCACCCAATCACGACGGAACAGCTCGCCGATTGCCATGAGCATAAGGCTTACGGTGCAGTTACCACCAATAAAGTCTTTTTTGCCATTGGCTAGAGCATCATCGATGACGTTGCGGTTAACTGGGTCTAAGATGATGATGGCGTTGTCGTCCATACGCAGTGAGCTTGCCGCATCAATCCAGTAACCATTCCAACCGCTTTCACGCAAGGCAGGGTGTACTGCTTTGGTGTAGTCGCCCCCTTGACAGGTGATGATGGCATCACATTTGGCAAGTTCGTTAATGTCGCTTGCATCTTTTAAGGTGCCAGCACTCTCAATTTTGCCATCAAAATCAGGAGCATTGCCACCTGCGTTACTGGTCGAAAAAAACACAGGATTGATGTGGTCAAAGTCGCCTTCTTCAAGCATACGGTTCATGAGTACCGAACCTACCATGCCACGCCAGCCCACCAAGCCAACAGTTAACTTATCTGTCATAATTAACACCTTAGATTTATTAAAAAGTTGTAACTCATAACTATGCCTTTTTTGGACAAAAAAAGCAAGTGTTTTTGTCAAATTTCATAAATTTTCTAGTAAACATCAGTAAAACTGATAAAAACTGATAATTTTTCACACAAATGTCGGCAATCGCTTACAAAATTTTAGGCATTTTACCAATGGTCAGCGATGGGAAGAGTTTTTATAATACGCAAAAATTAAATGGTAAAACCAAGATAAAACTAGGATGACAGGAACTAAATCGCCGTTAGGAATGGCAGGGAAAACTTATTGCAATCTTACCCATACCCAGTTTAGTGATAAGCTGGGTTTATTTTTATATTGTTGGGAGTTTGCTTGTCTTTGGGTGTGGGTAAGTAAGATAAGATTTAACCGTTTTTTATGAAAGAATACTTTAGATTTCTCTCCAGAAACACTAAAGTCAAACCCTTATAAATATCGCAACTGCATTTTTAGAAAAATATGTAGAAAGCCACTGTGAAAATGATCTTATAGAATTTTTTAAATTTTTAAAGTCTAGAAAATATCAGGGTTTGGATGTATCAACATTTTATTTTGCAGTATGTTTAAAAGTTAAGGTTTGTATAGAAGTCTATTAAAGTTCATGCAAAACCAAGGCTCGCTTTTCTTTTGCACTTGCAATGAAAAATGAGATAAAGTCGCACGTTTTTTTAAGGAAAAAACGCAAGTTGTGAGTTTTCTATGAAGTAAGTTTTTGACGAACAAAAGCAAACCGACCACTTAATTTAAAAAATTAAGTTAAAAATCCTAAAAATCTAACGAATTATACTCATCCAAGGGCTGTGGGGTCAATATTTGGCTAAAACTCTTTTTAACACCATAGGCTTTATGTTATAATTCACAAACCTTATTCATTCTACCACATCTTTGTTGATGTGGTTTATTTATCGGTTGCTATCGCCCACTTTATCATTGCCCATTCATCAGCTCATGAACCTACCCCATTTTTTTGAAAAAATCCTAAATGATTTGTACCAAAGCGTGTATGTGTCGCTTGGCGGTTCGCTTGAAGATGAGACCCTAAACTGGACAGAGCGGGGTATGGCTGTTGCCAGTATTAGCATTAAGATATTGATTTTATTGGTAATTATTGGATTTTTTTATTGGCTGTTGGTCTATTTATTAAAGCATTGTCGCCGTCCGCTACACCTATCACAGCGTCATGTTTGGATTGCTCGGGCGGTGCTACGTTATACATGGTTTGTGGCGAGCCTGCTTGCGGTGATGACACAGATTGGCACGCAGGCAGAGACCATTAAGGCAACGGCAAAAGCGGCGACTTGGGCAGGGTTTTATTATGTGCTGTGGGCGACCAGTGGACAAATGGTTGCCAGAGTGTTACGTTACTATGAACTCAATGCGTCCATTGAACAACTGCTCAAAAACTTAATTTTGGTGCTGATTATCGTTTTTGCTTTGGCAAGCGTACTCGCCCAGTTCGGTTTTGACATTGTCTCACTGGTGGCAGGTCTGGGTATTGTGGGTTTGGCAGTGGGTTTTGCCGCCCAAAGCACGCTTGCCAACTTCATCGCGGGCATTACCATTTTGATAGAGCAGTCGTTTCAAGTGGGCGACTGGATTCGGTTGGGCGACAAAGAAGGGCGAGTGGTCAAAATCTCCCTACGAGCCACGCAAATCCTTGACCGTGATAACATCATTATCATCATTCCCAATTCGACCATGTCATCATCAGAAGTGATTAACCTAACGTCCAAAAAGATGATAAGATTTGATGTTAAAGCAAGAATTGGCTTATATGACGATGTCGCCCACGCCAAAGAAATCATCATCAAAACATTAAGCAAAGATGAAGTGATTTTAAAACACCCAGCCCCTATGGCGACCGTCAGTGAAGTGGGCGAATATGCCATTTATTTTATTGTGCGTTTTTGGGTTGCTCCATTATCGGTTGCCCGTATCCCGATCATCAAAGAAAACATCAATGAGCGTATTAAACGAGCCTTAGATGAAGCAGGATTTGAAACCCCTTATCCTTATCAAGAGATATTGTTTAACCGCTCAGATGATAAAGAAAAACGCTTGGCAGTAATTCATCAAGCATTGGATAAAAATATCAATGACAAAGAAGAAGATGTGGAGAGTGCCATAAAAAAGCAGTAACAATTAATTAAATAAATTGGTGTTATTTATACAATTATCTGTGATTTAAATTGATAATAACAAGCAATCATCTTGACAATGGCACTAACATCATTTTGCCCCGCCCATTTACCCTGCTAAACATCACCCCAAAAACAACAATTGCCACTACCATACCCGTCCCAAATTATGCTATAATATTTGGTTTACCCAAACCCCTTACCAAAATTCTTATCAAATAAGCCCACACCATGCCAAAACTACCCTTTGCCGATTTTACTCCCACCGCCTTTGATGTTGTCATCACTTGTGCGGACGGTCTTGAAAATGCCTTGTTGATAGAGCTTGACTTGTTTGGGCTAGTCGGGCAGATTGTGCGGACGGGGCGGGTGCGTGTGGGCGTGTCGCTTGCCGACTTTTACAAAATTTGCCTATATAGCCGAGTGGCAAGCCGTGTGTTACTGCCCATTGGCGAGTATTATTTTCGCCAAAAAACCCAAACCGTAAACCAAGTGCGTGAAAGTGGCGGTAAAAAAACCACCCGCACGGTTGAGACCAAAGTCATTGACGAAGACGTTCCTACCGCCTTGTATGAATTCGCCAGTCGCTATGATTGGACAAGCGTGTTTGGCGTGGATAACACCTTTGCCATACGCCTATCCACCGACAAACGCCTATCGGTAAACCAACAATTTGCCACCTTGCGTATCAAAGACGCCATCGCCGACTGCTTTAACAAAAAATTAGGCGAGCGACCAAATGTGGACAAATCCCCCGATTTTCACATTTACGCCCACGCCACAGGTGAGCTTGCTGAGCTATATCTAGACTTATCAGGCACAAGCCTGCACCGCCGTGGCTATCGTGTGGCGAACACGGACGCTCCTTTAAAAGAGAATTTGGCAAGTGCGTTGCTTTATGAATGCAACTGGCACAAGGGCGAGCATACCGCCATTATTGACCCCATGTGTGGCTCTGGCACGCTCATCACCGAAGCCTTGCTTATGAAAACCGCCTACCCTGTGGGCATTGACAAAAAAGCAAGCGATTTTGGCTTTTATCATTGGCAACACCACGATGATGAGCTGTGGCAAACCCTTGCTGGTAAAGTCTTAGACGACTTTCATGCCAACCTTGCAAGCCTAGAACAAGCCCTTATCAAAGGCGACTTTACCGCCCTTGCCCTAGATGTTGACGCCCATGCCGTGCGTGCCTGCCACAAAAACCTGATAGCGTCCGCCCTTGCTCCCATTGCCGAGTACGTCCGCCTAGAACAGCGACCGCTTGCCACTGCCAAAGCCGTGCTGAGCGAGCTTGCCACCGCCTATCCACTTGTCATCACCAACCCCCCTTATGGCGAACGACTGGGCGAGAGCGATTTTATCAAGCCCTTGTATCACGGCTTGGGGCTTATCGTGGCGGACGGCTTACGCCATGTGGGGCGTGCGGACATGGCAGTGCTGGCAAGCCACATTGAGCACGCCGACACCTTGCCGATTAGCGAACCAAACACCCTAAAATGCCACAACGGGGCATTGACTGTCTATTTTCGTCATGGGGCGGTAGAATTTGCCAAAACCGACCGTTTGGCACATGACTTGATTGTCAATTTTAATAAAAAAGACATTGATAATCCTGACAGTCAAGAATTTATCAACCGCTTACAAAAAAATATCATCAATCTAAAAAAACACGCCCAAAAAAACAATATCAGCAATATGCGAATTTATGACGCTGATTTGCCCAATTATAATGTGGCGATTGATATTTATGGCGATAAAATTCACGTCCAAGAATACGCCCCACCAAAACAAATTCCCACCGATGTCGCCAAAGCCCGTTTTAATTTGGTATTATCCGCCATTCGGGATATTTTTAATGTCCACCGTGAAAGCATTTTTATAAAAACCCGCATGCGACAATCGGGCAATGACCAATATACCAAAAACACCAAAGACGACAATCAAAAACCCAAAAAAATGTATGTCGCTCATGAACACGGGGCGTATTTATATGTGAATTTTACCGATTATTTGGATACGGGGTTATTTATTGACCACCGTAATATTCGTGAAATGATAAAAAATGCCAGTCGCGGCAAAAATGTCTTAAATCTATTTGCCTATACTTGCACCGCCAGCGTACATTCGGCAATGGGCGGAGCAAAATCAGTAACGAGCGTGGATTTATCTGCCAATTATTTAAATTGGGGCAAACAAAACTTTGCCCTAAATGGACTTGATTTGACCGCCACAACCTTAGACGATACGCCAAAATATCAATTCATCGCCACCGATGTCTTTGATTGGCTAAAAAATAATACCGAACAATTTGACGTGATATTTATTGACCCACCCACCTTTTCTAATTCTAAAAAGTTTAAGGGAACCTTTGATGTACAGCGAGACCATGTCGCCCTGATAAGCCGTGCCATGAACCGCCTTGCTCCAAATGGCGTGCTGTATTTTAGCAATAACTTTACCAAATTTGTGCTGGACGATGAAGTCAAGGCTCGCTATGACGTAACGCCAATCACCGATAAAACCATTGGCGTAGATTTTAATCTAAAAAAACCCATTCATCAAAGTTTTAAAATCACGCACAAAAATCAAATGATGAAAGTGTATGAATTTGAAAGCGCGTTTGATACCGTCAATGATGATTGGCAAGATAAAATAACCGCTTATAATAAAAAAGACGATATAAAACATTCAAAAGACAGAGCATTTAAAAAGTCTTTTGATAAATCTTTTGACAAATCGTTTGATAAAAAATCCAAAGACAAATCAAACAACCCACGATTTAAAAAAGATAATAAAAAAGAAAGTTTTAAAAAAGACGGTTTTAAAGACAATGGCAAAAAGTCATTTGATAAAGATAAATCTTTTAATAAAAAATTTGATAAATCTGATAAGCCATTTGATAAAATACAAACAGGCAAAGACAGATTTTATGATAATGAACCTGTTAAATCAGATAAGCCAAAAGTACGCTATGAAAAGATTGACGGAAAATTGGTTGCCATACCCATTGACAACACCCAAACCAATGAATCCAACAAACCCAAAAAATATACGGTAAAACCAAAATCATGAGTTAAAAAATAGATTTAAAAATGGTAGGGTGCGTACCACACACCAAACAACCGTTTTTTATTGGAATGTAGGGGCGAATTGCATTTGCCCAATATTAAACCAAATATAAATTTGAGAAACAGCCATGACCGATAGCCAAAATTTAACCGATGAAATCCTAAACGATGTAGAAAGCCATTCTGAAATCATCCACGCCCTATCTGCCGACAGTGAGCGAGAGACGGACACGGAAGGCGATGATGAGCATGACTTTGATGACGGCATCAAATCCGCCCGCTTCAAAAAACTACAAAAGAAACTGCGTAAAGAAGTGTCGTGGGCGATTCGTGATTTTAACATGATTGAAGACGGCGATGTCGTCATGGTGTGTATCTCAGGCGGTAAGGACAGCTTTACGTTGCTTGATATTTTACTGTTTTTAAAACGCATTGCTCCGATTAACTTTGAAGTGGTTGCCGTTAATCTTGACCAAAAACAGCCCAATTTCCCCGAACACGTCCTGCCTGAATACCTATCTAAACAAGGCATTCCGCATTATATCCTAGAAAAGGACACGTATAGTATCGTAAAATCAGTCGTGCCAGAGGGCAAAACCTACTGCTCGGCTTGCTCTCGCCTAAGACGTGGCTCGCTGTACGGCTTTGCCAAGCAGATTGGGGCAACCAAGATTGCTCTGGGTCATCATCGTGATGACATTTTGGCGACTTTCTTTTTGAATTTGTTTCATGGCGGAAGTCTAAAAGCCATGCCCCCCAAGCTGTTATCCGATGACAAGCAAAACGTGCTTATCCGTCCGCTTGCCTATGTTGCCGAAAAGGATATTATCAAGTACGCAAATTACAAGCAGTTCCCCATTATCCCGTGTGGGCTGTGTGGCTCACAAGAAAACCTGCAACGGGCGATGATAAATGACATGCTTCGTGAATGGGACAACGCCCACCCAAAACGCCTAGCGAGTATGTTTAAAGCCTTGCAAAATGTCGCCCCAAGCCAGCTTGCCGACCGTGAGTTGTTTGATTTTGAAAGTCTAAAAACCGAGCGGACGGACGATGAGAGATTATTTGAAGGCGATAATATCCAAGTGGGCGTAAGCGAAAAACTTGCCGATATTGGTTTGCCGACCGCCCCGCAAGTGCAGACCTTTAACCCTAAATTTAGCAACAAAATCCCAACGATAAATCCTGTTATTGATTGATTTTACGGGTATTAAAGTTGGGGTGTAGGGGCGAATCACATTCGCCTAACATCAATACATCATTGATTTACCTGTCAAATTTAAATCAATTTTAACAAAACCAAAAGGTAGTTTTATGACCATACCAAATCTAAACATCATGATTAGTAGCGAAGAAATCGCCCAAAAAGTAAGCGAGCTTGGCAAACAAATCACCGCCCATTATGCCAATAGCGATAAAGAGCTGATTTTAATCGGACTGCTTCGTGGTTCGGTGATTTTTATGGCGGATTTGTGCCGAGCGATTGACAAACCGCATGAGTTTGATTTTATGACCGCATCTAGCTACGCCAAAGGCACGGTATCTAGTGGCGATGTCAAGATTTTAAAAGATTTGGACGGCGACATTCGTGGTAAAGATGTGTTGATTGTGGAAGATATTATTGACTCTGGGCGTACGTTGTCCAAAGTCGTGGAGATTTTAAAAACCCGTGAGCCAAACTCCATTGAGCTCTGTACGCTTGTCAGTAAACCGTCTCGCCGTGAGATAGACATGGACGTAAAATTCTTAGGTTTTGAAGTCGAAGACCGCTTTATCGTGGGTTATGGCTTGGATTATGAACAAAAATACCGCCATTTGCCATTTATCGGCGAAATTGGCTTATAATGATAACTCATTGACTTTTAGGCTATTTTAAAATTATAAATAAAAATCGGGTATCATGCCCGATTTTTTGATGATAGAATGATTATGATGATAGAGTTAGCCCAACCAATTAATACGGCAAGTTTGATTTATGTGCTTGATTTTATTGGGGTTATTGCCTGTGCAGTGGCAGGCACCATGCTTGCCATTAGTAAGGGTTTTGATTTGTTTGGTTGTATTTTGGTATCTATGGTTAATGCCATTGGCGGCGGGACGATTCGTGATGTTATGCTTGACCGACACCCACTCTTTTGGACGATAGATTTAAATTATGTGTTCGCCATTACGATAACATCAATCCTATGTCAGATGTTTTTTCGTCCAACGGCACGCATGAATGGCGTGTTAAAGTTGTTTGACGCCATTGGATTGTCGGCATTTAGTGTGATTGGGCTGACGGTGGCGTTATCGATGGGGGCGACACCGCTGATTGCCGTGATGATGGCGGTGATGACGAGTATCGCAGGCGGTATCATGCGAGACATGATTTGTCAAGAGTTGCCGATGGTACTGCAAAAGGAGATTTATATTACCGCCAGTATCTTGGGGTCGCTGACCTATCTGGGGCTGGGGCGACTGGGTGTGGTGGCGTGGCTGTGTGAGCTTGCCATGCTGATGGTGGTGTTTGGCGTGCGAATGCTGGCGGTGCGATATGATTGGCATTTGCCGAGCATTCGCATGGTGTAAGATACAACAAATTAACCCCAATTTGCACCGATGTTAAATCTTGAAAAATGCCTTTGTAGAGGCGTGCTTTCCACACCCTTTGGTGGTGTATTTTGAGGTTTGATGATTATACAAGCAAAAAATAAACCCCAAGATAGGGGTTTATTGTTGGTTGGGATATGTCCTAATTTTAGTGTCTAAAATGCCTCATGCCGGTAAATACCATGGCAATGCCATGCTCATCAGCGGCTTTGATGACTTCTTCATCACGCATAGAGCCACCGGGCTGGATAATGCACTTAATGCCAGCGTTGGCGGCGTTGTCAATGCCGTCTCTAAATGGGAAAAAGGCGTCCGATGCCATAACTGCCCCTTCAACAGGCAGTCCTGCGTGTTCGGCTTTGATGACGGCAATGCGAGCAGAGTTCACACGGCTCATCTGCCCTGCACCGATACCGATGGTTTGGCGGTTTTTGGCATAGACGATGGCGTTGGATTTGACGTATTTGGCAACTTTCCATGCAAAAATCAAATCATCAAGTTCCTGCTCGGTGGGCTGTGCTTTGGTAACGACTTTTAGGTCGGATTTGTCAATCACGCCCAAATCCTGCTCTTGAACAAGCAGTCCGCCATTCACACGCTTATAGTCAAGCTGTGGGGTACGTTCGTTGATGTTTGGCAATTCGCCACAGGTCAGTACACGCACGTTTTTCTTGGTGGACGTGATGTCAAGCACACCGTCTGCCACGCTTGGGGCGATGATGACTTCGACAAATTGACGGTCAATGATAGCCTTGGCGGTCTCCACGTCTAGCTCACGGTTAAAGGCGATAATCCCGCCAAAGGCAGACTCAGGGTCGGTGGCATAGGCTAGATTATAAGCGTCCAAAATACCGTCAAGCGACACCGCCACACCGCAAGGGTTGGCGTGTTTGACAATAACACAAGCAGGCTTGGCAAAGGATTTGACACATTCCAATGCTGCATCGGTATCGGCGATGTTGTTGTAGGATAGCTCTTTGCCTTGCAACTGTTTGGCGGTGGCGATAGATGCTTCTGTTGTATCGCTTTCTACATAAAAACTGGCGGTTTGATGGGGGTTTTCACCATAGCGGAGTTCTTGGGCTTTGTTAAGCTGAATGTTAAAGGTGCGTGGAAATTGGGTTTTGGCGGTGGCATCTTCGCTTAATGTCTCGCCTTTGTCTAGCAGTCTTGCCCCCAAAAAGCTCGCTATCATGCCGTCATAACTGGCAGTATGTTCAAAGGCTTTAACCGCCAAATCAAAGCGAGTGCTGTCTGATAACCCGCCATCTGCTTTTAGTTCGTTGATGACCGTGGCGTAGTCGGCAGGGCTTGTGATGATACCCACATATTTGTGGTTTTTGGCAGATGAGCGCACCATGGCAGGGCCGCCAATGTCAATATTTTCAATGGCATCGCTCATGGTAACGCCATCTTTGGCAACTGTTTGGGCAAAGGGGTATAGGTTCACCGCCACGATATCAATGGCATCGATGCCATGCTCTGCCATGATGTCAGCATCTAGCTCACGGCGACCCAAGATACCGCCATGAATCTTGGGGTGTAAGGTTTTGACTCGTCCGTCCATCATTTCGGCAAAGCCGGTGTGGGCGGAGACTTCTGTGGCATTGACACCGTTGTCGGTCAAAAGTTTAAAGGTGCCACCAGTGGATAAGATACCAAAGCCTAAGGCAGATAATTCTTGGGCGAATTCTACAATGCCTGCCTTGTCAGAGACGGAGAGTAGGGCGAATTTTTTCATAAAAATACCTTTTTGGGTTACAAGGGTGGATAAAACAGGATTAAAAAGTGGGATTAAAACAAAACGAAAACCCGCCAAAAAATGACGGGTGCAAAAAATTAGAAATTATAATAAGCCATGCGTTTTTAGCTTAGTGCGGAGCGTGCCACGATTTAGCCCAAGCATTTGAGCGGCTTTGGATTGGTTGTTGCGTGTGTGTCTCATGACCGTTACCAACAAGGGTCTTTCAAATTCATGCAAAAAAATCTCATACATGCTTGTAGTATCCTCACCATTTAGGTGCATCAAGTAACTTTCCACTGCTTTTTTGACTTCGTCGTATAGAGGGGTAGTTTCTTGAATGGGGGGCGTGGGGGTCATCATAACAGCTCCTGTGTCTCACTTAACCTTGTTCTTGCGAGTGGTAGGCTAGGGCGTGCCTGCCCTTTATAACACAATTTAAAATATAGAAATATTTTAGAAATAAAGTTGCATTTTTGCATGAAAAATGGCTAAAATCTGGTTTTTCATCGTCAAAAACTTGCTTGATAGAATGGCTATCAGTCTCAAGTTTTTTCGGTATTGTTAAATAAAGATAGATTTTAAGGTTTTCCGTTCGGACTGAGCTTGTCGAAGTCTAGGAAAACCGTTATGGTTCGACAAGCTCACCACGAACGGCTTTCTAGAAAAGTATACTCAATTAACAATACCGTTTTTTCCTTGAAAAACGGGCGATTTCCCCTATTTTTCATTGCAAATACAAAAGTTTAACACGTCCTAGTCAATATCTATCAATCACCTGTTGGTAGAAGGCGTATTTCCTAGAATTATTGTAAAACAATTGCCGTAATTTGGCAAGTCATGAGATGTTTGTAATGTTAAGCTGTATTATCCTGTTGTTAATTTGTGTTAATAAATAATTACAAAGTGGTCATTTATCCGTCAAAATGATGGGATGAATCTTTATCTAACAGAGCAAGTTAGCTTGGTGCTAGGTGACTTAGGGTTGTTGATAAAATGGCGTAACTGTTACCGAGCTTGCTTTGGGGGTAGGGTTCACTGAAAGCATGATCCGCTTGTGCTGATTGGCAAGTAAGGTGGTCTGAGATTCGCCAAGGTAGTCTTTGGTGTCCGCCACAAAGTCCCCCACGACCACACCGCTACTGTCTTTAAACTGCACCAGTAAGTAAGGAAACAGTTGTTCGAAATTGGTTTTGTTGGTGATGTTAATGATGACATCTTTTTGATTTTCTAGGGATGATGTGATTTCCAAGCCATTTAAATCTGCCGATGGAATATTGCAGGGAATAACTCCGCAGATGGTATGAGCAAGGCTGGCAGTCTCAGGGTTTTTGGCAAGTTTATCTATATTAAATAGGGCGTATTGTGCCACCAATAGCCCAACGAGCAATAAACACCCAATGAGCCACAAAAACTGTGACCCTAAGGATTTTTTGGTAGCAAGTTGTTGAGCGGTGGGCTTGTTTGATTGGATTTCTTTGATGTTGGTTGGTTTTTTGGGTTTGGGTGTGGCGACAGGGATGATGGCATCCAAATCGACGTTGTTTATGGCAGAGCTTGTATTAGTGGTTTGGGTGATGTTGACAGGCTTGGTGTCTTTGAGTAAATCATCAGCCCAAGATTCTTCCCCTTCGTTATCCGCCATCTCATCCTTGGTGCTTTTGGCGACTGTCGGAGCAAAGCTGATGTTGTCTTTTAAAAAGCTGTCCAACTCATCATCAGAAAAGCTCACGCCCGCGACAGCTTTGGTTTTGTTCTCTTCAATGCCATCCATCTCGTCATGAATCATGCCTTCGGTGGGTGCAGGTTTGACACGCTTGGTACGTTTGGGGGTGGGTGGCTCTTGTGGGGTGGTTGGGGCAGAGCGTGTCACTGCTTGGGCTGTCTGAGCTTGGGGTTGTGGGGCGGGATTTGTCAGTCTTTGAGCTTGGGCGGCAGGCGAGCTACCGACCAGATTGGCATTTAGAAAAAACACTTGCTGACACTTACCGCATTTGGCACGAGCATTGGGGTCACCAAGTTTGGCGGTCGGCATGGGGTAGGTCGTTTGGCAATGGGGGCACTTAGTTTGGTTGCTCATGTTTTTGTTAAATCCAATTTAGACAAAGGTTGGATGATGATTTTTATATCATCAACATCGTATACACTATTTTGCTTTATGCTACTAAATTGTTACGCACTTGACAATTTTAATCCGCTCAGCTGTGCTTAATAGCGGATAAACGATACCAATGATGGTCTTCGCTGTTGTCATAATGATAAGGTGTATCAAGGTCAAAATAGGGCTGGTATGCCATCATGACATCATCGACTTGGTTTTCAATAAGTCCTGCCAAGACAATATTGCCTTTATCCTTTAATAAGGTGGCAAACAATGGGGCAAAGTGAATGAGTGGCTTGGCTAGGATATTGGCGGTAATCGTGTCCGCTTTTATATCATGCGTTTGTTGATAAGCCTTAAATTCATCGGGCAAAAATACCAACATCTTATCCTCAACGCCATTTAGTTTGGCGTTTTGGTGGGTAGCAAGCACCGCTTGGGGGTCAATATCCACCGCCAATACTTGCTTAGCCCCAAGCAGTAACGCTCCTACGCCCAAAATCCCCGAGCCACAGCCATAGTCAATGACGACTTTATCGGTCAAATCCTGCGTGGTCAGCCAGTCAAGGCACAGCCGAGTGGTGGCATGATAGCCCGTACCAAAGGCAAGTCCAGGGTCTAGGATAAGGTTGGTGGCGCCTGGGTCGGGAGCGTCTAGCCATTCGGGGACTATCCACAGATTGCCAGCACACTGAATGGGCTTATAATGGGTCATCCACTCACGTGTCCAGTCCTTATCATCAAGCACTGATAGCCACACACGGCTCGCCCCCACTTCGGCGGCGATGTCATGGGCAAGGCTCTCAAAGTTGGTACCATCAAATCGCCCATCGGTGTTGGTGTCAAAAATGGCGGTCAGCACCACCTCGCCCCATAATGGCTCTTCGCCGGGCATGGGCTCAAACAGCGGTTCATCGCCTGCGTCTTCTAGTAGGATGGAGACCGCTTCGGCTTCATAAAACAGTGCTTCGGCAAGTTCAACTTGCTCTTTGGTCAGTTGTAGGTGAATTTGTTGCCATGCCATGAGAGTTTCCTGTGATGTTGGTGTGTCAAATTAGACTGGATTGGTAAATAATAAGTGGATAAAAGTAGGGTTTGGGTTTGATGGTTATTTGCCGTCATCATCGGTTAAGATTGCCAAATCGTCTTTGCAAAGGTTGTCAATATTGGATTTGCAGAACTCAGGGTCAAGACGACAGATGGCATTTTGCAATGCTTCAATGTGCTTATCTTGGGCTTGGATGTGAGCGAGTAGTTTGGCGATACTCGTTGCCACAGGGTCGGCACTGTTTGGGCTTAGCCCATAGGCGTTGAAACTGGCGTCATTGGTAGATTCTAGGCGGATACCCTTATCGGGGGTGCTAGGGTTGGGTGTGTCGCTTTTGATGTCATCGCTTGTTTCGGTGTTTTTGATGTTTTTGTCAATCATGCGAGCTGCCGAACCGACCATGGTCGCCCCTGTGGGGACAGGTTTGACAACCACGGCATTTGAGCCGATTTTGGCGTTGTCGCCCACGCTAAAACCACCCAAGATTTTCGCCCCTGCGCCGACCACGACATTATCGCCAAGCGTGGGGTGGCGTTTTGTGCCTTTCTCCCATGACACCCCGCCAAGCGTGACACCATGATATAAAGTCACATCATCGCCAATCTCTGCCGTCTCACCGATGACAACCCCCATGCCATGGTCGATGAACAGACGTTTGCCAATCTTGGCGGCAGGATGAATCTCAATGCCTGTTGCCATGCGTGTCAAGTGCGACAAACCCCTTGCCAAAAATTTGTGGTCAGCCTGCCATAGGGTGTGAGATGCACGGTGCAAGGTGCGAGCATGAATGCCCGGATAAGTCAGGGCAATCTCAATCTTGGTGCGAGCGGCAGGGTCACGTTCTAGCACCGCACTCAAATCATCATCGATGGCACAGGCTAGGCTTTTGAGTTTGGAATTTTTTAGCTTGGAAAAGATACTCATGGCAGATAACGCATTTTAAAATGGCTTATTCTACCATCAAAAGCTCGCTGAGTATAGGGCTTGTTTGATTTTTGAGATGTTTAAGTTGAGAAATTTTTAAAGGAAATTTTTAAAGGAAATTTTTAAAGGAAATTTTTAAAGGAAATTTTTAAAGGAAATTTTTAAAGGAAATTTTTAAAGGAAATTTTTAAAGGAAATTTTTAAAGGAAATTTTTAAAGGAAATTTTTAAAGGAAATTTTTAAAGGAAATTTTTAAAGGAAATTTTTAAAGGAAATTTTTAAAGGAAATTTTTAAAGGAAATTTTTAAAGGAAATTTTTAAAGGAAATTTTTAAAGGAAATTTTTAAAGGAAATTTTTAAAGGAAATTTTTAAAGGAAATTTTTAAAGGAAATTTTTAAAGGAAATTTTTAAAGGAAATTTTTAAAGGAAATTTTTAAAGGAAATTTTTAAAGGAAATTTTTAAAGGAAATTTTATTTAACATAATCCAAATTACTTATGTCCGATTTATTCATAATGGGTTTTAAAAAGGGCGTGGGATAGGGATTATACCCACAAAACTTTAAAATTACGACAACTTCAATGATGTGTGCAGGGGTGTGCTAGGTACACCCCTTGATGGCGGACAATCAGTATTAAGCCAATTTAATCTTGTCTTTTAACAAAAACTCCATGAGTGCCTTTTGGGCGTGCAAACGATTCTCCGCTTCGTCCCACACCACCGAACGGGGGTCGTCCAGTAGGTCATGGCTTATCTCTTCGCCACGATGGGCAGGCAGGCAGTGCATAAACAGCACGTCTTTGTCGGCGGTGTCTAGTAGCTCGGGCGTGATTTGAAAGCCTGCAAAGTCGGCTTCACGTTTTTTCTGCTCGGCTTCTTGTCCCATGCTCGCCCACACATCTGTAACCACAAGGTGCGAATCTTTGACCGCATCGGCAACGCTATTGGTCAAGGTCAAGCGGTGAGCGTATCGGGTGGCAAGTTCACTGTTTGGCTCATAGCCTTTTGGCGTGGCGATGTTGAGATGAAAATCAAACTGCTCGGACGCTAAGATGTATGAGTTGCACATATTGTTGCCGTCGCCGACCCACGTTACCGTTTTGCCTTTGATGTCGCCTTTGTGTTCAAAAAAGGTCTGCATGTCGGCAAGCAGTTGGCATGGGTGGTAATCGTCGGTCAAGGCGTTGATGACTGGTACGGACGAGTGTTTGGCAAAGGTCTCTACACGCTCATGGGCGAATGTACGAATCATCACGATGTCGGTCATCGAGCTAATCACACGAGCCGAATCCTCTATCGGTTCGCCACGCCCAAGCTGGGTGTCGTTGGGCGACAAAAACAAAGCCTGACCGCCAAACTGCCCCATGCCTGTCTCAAAGGACACACGGGTGCGAGTGCTGGATTTTTCAAAAATCATGGCAAGCGTGCGACCGACAAAAGGGCGATAAATCTCGCCTTTGTGTTGCATTTGGCGAAGTTCACTGGCACGACTGATAACGGTGCGAAGTTCGTCTTTGGATAAGTCAAGTAATGTCAAAAAATGGCGAACGCTCATGCCAACTCCTTGTTTTAATCATGGAAAAATAAAGGCATGAGTATAACAAATCTTTTTATAAAAATGCAATGCCTTAACCGATTTTATTGGTAAATACGCCCAATGCCCCATTCTCAACTTTATATAAGTGATTGGTTTATCAAGGGCGAATGTGATTCGCCCCTACAATTCAAAAAATAATTTCCTAATAATCAATAAGTTACTATTTTAAATTGAGATTAAAGTATCTATGCTACAACAACACCCCGATGTGGGCGGTTGGTGGTTTTACAAAACAGCTCATAACTAATGGTATTCGCCCAATGTGCCACGTTATCGGCAGGCAAATCATCGCCCCATAGCACGACCGTATCGCCCACGCCCACAGGCAAATCGGTGATGTCTATCATCATCATGTCCATGGCGACCCGTCCGACAATGGGGGCAAAATAGGTTTGGGAGTCTTTGGTGATAGACACCTTAGCATCAGTAACCACACGGGGATAACCGTCGCCATAGCCGACACTTAGCACGCCAATGCGGGTAGGCTTGTCCGCTGTCCATAGTCCGCCATAACCGACCTGCTCGCCTATAGGTAGCTCATGCGTGGCAAAGATTTGGGCGGTGAAATTCATCACAGGGGACAAGCCTAAGTCATCGGCAGAGCTGTCCGCCACAGGACTTGCTCCATATAAGGCAATGCCTGCACGCACCCAGTCATGATGAGCGTGGGGAAAGTTGATGATACCTGCCGAGTTGCACAGTGAGCCTTGTACATCGCCGTACAAGGATTTTAGGGTGGTTAGCACGTCATCAAACTGCTTGATTTGCAAGGCATTGACAGGATGGTCTTTGTCATCAGCACAGGCAAAATGACTGGTAAGAATCAGCCGATAACCCTTATCATGTAAAAGTTTGGCAGAAGTGAGTACATCATCATGCCCAAGACCTAAGCGGTTCATGCCCGTGTTGTATTTGAGCCAAATGGTGCGTGTGGGGCTATCCATGGGCGGAACGTGCGATAATGCCCAGTCCAGTTGGGCTTGACAATGCACCACGCATTCAAAGCCGTGGGTTTGGGCGACAAGCCATTCATCTTGGCTAAACACGCCTTCGATGAGAATAATGCGTTTGGATAACTGCCCACAAATCTCATGTACCGCCAAGGCTTCATCAAAACTTGCCACGCCAAACGCGTCCGCTTGCATGAGAGCAGGTAGGCAGTGGGCGACCCCATGCCCATAAGCATTTGCCTTGACCATTGCCATGACATGTGCATGGGGGGCGTGGCGTTTGATGATGTCTAGATTATGGGCTAGGGCGGTTTGGCTTATGGTGATGTGGGTGTGTCGCATGGGTTGTCCTGTTTATTTGTCATTTTATTTGTCATTCTTCTTCATAATCATCGGGTCTGTCGCCAACGATGAGATTATCAAAGCGGGTGTATTCGCCCACAAACCTAAGGGGCAGTTTGCCGATAGGGCCGTTACGCTGTTTGCCAATGATAATCTCAGCAAAACCTTTGTTGTCCGCCTTGTCCTTATAATACACTTCATCACGATAGATGAACATAATCAAGTCAGCGTCCTGCTCAATCGCCCCTGACTCACGCAAATCCGCCATCATCGGGCGTTTGTCGGTACGCTGTTCTAGGCTACGGTTAAGCTGAGATAGGGCGATGACAGGGCAGTTCATCTCACGGGCTAGGGCTTTTAGGCTTCGGCTAATCTCGCCAATCTCTTGGACACGGTTGTTCTCCATACCTGGTACTTTCATGAGCTGTAAATAATCCACGACAATCATGCCCAAGCCTTCGGGGTGGTTTTTGGCGATACGTCGGCAGGTAGAGCGGACTTCGGATGGCGGTAGGTTGTTACGGTCGTCAATATACAGATGAGTGTTTTGAAAAAAAGTCATCGCCTGCGACAGACGCACCCACTCATCTTCGCTCATCTGTGCTGAGCGTAGGTTGCTTTGGTTAATGCTACTAAAACCCGACATCATCCGCATGAGAATGGATTCGGCAGGCATCTCCATGGAGAACATGACCACGGGTAGCTCTTGCACCAGTACTTCTTGGGCGAGATTCATGGCAAAGGTGGTCTTCCCCATGGACGGACGTGCCGCCAAGATAATGAGATCGCCCCGTTGCAAACCTTGGGTTTTGTTATTTAGCTCTTCAAAGGGCGTACGCAATCCGATGAGTCCGCCTTGACGGCTTTTAATCTCAACGAGCTGGTCGGTCACGCTTTGTAAGATGTCTTCGACTCGCCGAACCCCCTGTTTGCCCGTGCCACGAGAGTAGTCTTCATTGATACGAAAAATATCCGCTTCGACCACGTCCAAAATCTCGCTCACGGTCTGTTTTTTGGGGTGATACGCCAGATTGAGCATGGTATTGGCGGATTTGATGAGCTGACGATAGACCGAGAACTCACGCACCCGCTCGGCATAGGGGATTAGGTTAAAGAGCGTGGCAGGGCTTTGGTTGATTTGCATGAGATACTCTTCCCCGCCTGCCATGGCAAGTAGGTTTTGCTGACTCAAAAAGTCATGCACCATCAGTGTATCATAAGGCTGATTGACCCGTGATAAATGATTGATGGCATTAAAAATCTGCCGATGACGCTCGCCATAAAAATCTTCTGCCTTGACAATACCATCGATTTTCTCAAAGGAATCATCAATACTCATGAGTGACGCCAGTAACGCCCGCTCGATGTCCATGTTGTGTGGCGGTTGCAGGGTCAGTAGGTCATCATTGGTGGTGTTGGTATCTTTTAGGGTGCTAGCTTCGGTCATGGCGATGATGTTTATTTTTTAAAAAGTAGGCGGTAAATTTTACCATAAAGCCCAAAAATGTGCTTTTTAAAATATTGATTAATCGGTAAAATAGACGACTCATTTATCCACAGATGACATCAATATGCAGACCACACCCCCCAAACCCCTACTTATCACCACAGGCGAACCTGCTGGCATTGGCATGGACATCGTCATTGATACGCTGACCCATCACGCCCACACCTTACCCACGCCCCTTATCATCTGTGCGGACAAACACGCCTTTGCCGAGCGAGTGGCACAGCTACAAAAGCAAGGCAAGGCACAAACGGACATACTGGCGGACATGGCAGTGATAGATGACATCGGTGAGATTGACCCATCTGCCCCACGCCCTATCTATCTGCTCCATGTGCCTTGTTTTGCCCCTGTGGTCGCAGGCGTGCTAAATGCTGATAACGCCCGTATGGTCAAGGCTCAACTTGACATCGCCCACACGCTTGCCATCACTCGCCAAATTCGTGCCATCATCACCGCTCCCTTGCAAAAATCCGTGATGATAGACGGTGGGGCATGCCTAGATAATGGCGATAAATTTAGCGGTCATACCGAGTATTTTATGCACAAGGCAGGCGTGGACAAGGTCGTGATGATGCTCGCCAATGCCAAGATGAAAGTTGCCCTAGTAACCACGCATATCCCCCTAAAAGACGTATCTGGTGCCATCACACCCCAAGAGATTCGCCAAACGGTGCAAATCACTCACGATGAAATGGTGCATAAATTTGGCATAACCCGCCCCAAAATCCTAGTATGCGGACTAAACCCCCACGCAGGCGAAGATGGGCATCTGGGCGATGAAGAGCTGACGGTCATTAACCCTGTTTTGCACGATTTTCGCAAAAACGGCATGGATATCAGTCTTGCCATGCCTGCCGATACCTTATTTACCGAGCGACATCTGGCGGTGGCGGATGCGGTGATTGCCATGTATCACGACCAAGGACTTGCCCCCCTAAAATCGCACGGCTTTGGCGATACGGTCAATATCACGCTAGGCTTGCCCTATGTGCGAACGTCCGTTGACCACGGTACGGCATTGGACTTGGCAGGGACGGGGCAGGCGAGCAGCAGTAGTCTAAGGCGTGCCATTGACATGGCGGTGATGATGAGTGGGGGCGTGTGATGGGAGTTGTTGGGAAGCTCTTTTGCTCTATACTTTCAACATTGACATCACTCTACATCCTTAAACGTGATAATCCGCTTTTTCTTAGACGCAAGCTCATACACAGGATTGAGTTTGTCCGCTAGATTATCATCATCTAGCAGAGTTTGATAAGCCGATAGGCGAGCGGTTTTTAGGCGTGGGCGTTCTAGGCTGATGAGCGGTTCATAACGGCTTCGGTCGTCCTTGCGATACATTAGGCAAAACACCACTTTATCATCATCTTGATGAAAGGACTCTTTGATTTGGCAGGGGGTGTGCGTGATTTTACGCAGTTTGTTGGTGAGTTTGTGGCGAAGTTGGTCGGTGGTGGTGTGCCGTTCGGTGGTCGTTTGGCTTGGGAATTGCTGTTTGTACAGATGTATAAATAGCTCATCACACGCCACACTTATCATCGCAGGCGAGCGTTCTGAGATGGCTGCCAGCAGAATACAGTAGAGCTGTTTGGCTTGGTGCTTGGTGATGTTGGGTAGTGATGTATCGCCACTTACAATCGTAAGCCACTCGGTGCGACTGATGAAGTCCAACAAAAATCCGCCATGCTCTACTGCCTGTTCATAAAATGCCAAATACGCCCTATGCTCCATATCCATGCCCAGACGTTCACGCAACACACCAAAAAAGCGTTGCAGAAGTATCGCTTCGCCTTGATATGCCATGACTTGATACAAAGGCGGTAGGGCGGTGGTCTCGCCAAATTTATGGCGTTTTGGGCGGGTCTCACTGCCCCATGCCATGATGACGGTATTGACCCGTTCTATCAGTCGTTTTAGTCGGCGTTTGCTGTTGGTTTTCATGGATGTCCTTGATATGATGTGGGCGATGTGATAGGATAATGCCATGCGGATGTAGTGTAAAGGTAGCACGCAGGTTTTCAGTGCCTGACATAGGATTTCCCTCCTTGGTGCGGGTTCGATTCCCGTCATCCGCTCCATTTATTGTTACATAGATTTAGCCCAAATTCAATAAAAACAGCCCCATTTTTAACTTTATATCAGTGATTGATTTATTGAAAAAATTTTTAATTTTAATAAAAATCAACACCGTATCATGGGGCGAATGTGATTTGCCTTTAAAATATGCCAATTGATGCCCCATTCTCAGCTTTACACAAGTGATTGACTTATCAAGGGCAAATTGCAATTTGCCCCTACAATCTAAAAAGTAATTATCAGACAATCAATAAGTTACCATTTTAAGTCGAGAGTGAAGTACACCCAACCAACTTGATATTTGCCACGGGTTTGTAGGGGTTGGCTCTGCACACCCTTTGATGATATTACTATACAAGGCGTGCTCGGCACGCCCCTACGTCCACACATCATTGTATTTGTAGTAATTTTAAAGTTTCTTGGGTGTAATTGATAGTAAGGTGCGTATTACGCACCGATAAGATTTTTTACTCAAACCACCATAAAATGCAGAATTGGCGTTAATTTGCCATACGCCTTATTAGGCAATGCCAAATTAACATAAAACCCCCACCCTTATTTACAAAAAAATCCCCAACACCCCCTTGACAACATACAAAACATTCGCTAACATACAACAAATTTTCACTTTTTATGGGGAAAATTGCATAAACCTGACTCACGCATGATACCCTTTTGTCCGTTTTAGCAGTTAGTTTGTTACTAATGAGCTAAGACGGGGAGAGCAGACAAGCCGAAGCGGTGGATAGCATATTTCATGGGGTTAAGGGTGTTTGGGCGACTATGACGAAATTCGGACGTGGAACTCCGTCATACAAGCGTAGATTGAACAAACAAGACCGTAACACTTAATTCCATTAGCACATCATCTTCATCTTGGCGACGATAAAGGCTCTGTCCTAGCAGGTGTCAGGCATAAAGCAATTCTCTTAATACTATGATTTTTAGACATACTGTGCTATCTTGAACCATTCATCGCTTGATGATTGTTGTGCCGTTATCTATGGTGGGGCTATCTGTCCATGCCAGTGAGTCGGTGCGTTATCCATTTAGTGAGCCAAACTCATCTGTGCAGTTTGGGGTGGTCAATCACGGCGACAAAACAGGCATATCCGCCCAACTGCTCGTACCACATGGCACCGTAACCTATGGCATATCCGCCGACAGAACCACAGACGACACACACGCCATTATCGGTGTGGGCAAATCGCTCGCACACGGCTATGTCTATGGCACAGCGTCCTATGCCAACGAAAATCATCACAATACCGACCTATCCGCCTACGGTGCGTCAGTCGGTGGGGCGTATCTGTCCGAGCGTGCAAACATAGACGCTAACGTCATCGTTCATCGTGGCGATGATAAACACTTAGGCAGTAGCACCACTCATCAGACTCACACGTCAGAGACGACCGCAGGCAACATCAAAACCATCACCACAACGCACACAACCACAACAACCACACGCACCTTTGACGGTGATGTACGTGGCTATGCGAACGTGGGAGCGACTTTTGATGTGGGGCAACATGGCGAGATTCGCACAGGGCTTCGTTATGAGTTCGGCATGGACAGCGACACACACGCCAACGTCCGCTATCAGCATTACTATGACAACGACCGCTCTATGGCGTATGTATATGCCGACACCGACTCACGCTATGAGACAGGCATACAGCACAGCATCATAGGCACGCCTGTCTCTGTGAATGCTCATCTGTTTCATCATCGTCAAGACGGCAAGAGCGATAACGGCGGTGGCATAGGGCTAACCTATCATTTCGGTGGTGGCTCATCACTGCGTGGCAAGCGTGGCACGGACTCATCGGCACGTATGAACGCCCATGTCCGTCAAGTCATCAGCACCGCCAGCCCCCACAGTGTCAAAGAGGTGGATAGACTCGGAACAGTAGTCACCAACATAAAAACAGAAACATCTTCAAGCGAACAACAAGAAATCCTTGATACAATTACAGCATTTACAACACCAAAAGTAGTAGTGGAAGGAGACACGATTCGCGTGACACATCATGGGATCTTTGATTCAGACGGGCTAGAAAATATTCAATACACGCTCACAACAGCAACTGGAACCACTATTGTAAGTAAAAATGGTGTTTTCTCAGGACTGATTGATGGCGACTATACCATCACAACAACTGCCGAAGCGAAAAATGGAAATACAGGAGAATTCACACCTGCTATTAATCCAAATGAAGCAAAAGTAAGTATTAAAACCGCACCAGTAACACCAATCATGACACCAGACGAGTTCAATAATATAATATCAAAACTGCCAACGAATCTACATGATGGAAATGCATACAAGCAAATACATATAGATTTGAAAAAATATTTACCAGATGATATAGAAATAACTGGATATGATTTGAATCTACTTGCATGAGTAGAAATTCCAGACAATCTTAGAATTATCAATCTTAAAGAAAAAACAATTAAGTTATCTTACAATCCATATGAAGGTGAAAATTCAGTTTATTCAATTACCTTGTTTTTACAAAACAAAAGCAATCCATCAATTAAGGCACAACACATAATGCGATTACCCTCAGTTGATCCATTAGGAATTTAAAAAATAATATACCAATTGGTATATTATTTTTTAAATTTTATTAAATTAAACTCATTTACCCGAATATTAATAGTTAGTGGTTCGTTCCTATTTCAAAGAGAGTCAGGCTCGTATTTTCAATTAAGGATGTAATAACGATTTTTTCAAAATATAATCGTCGGTAAATTATTTGTATTGGATATTTCTAAATAATCTTTGTGATTTGCATAATGTTTTGCAAAAGAATTTTCAAAATTATTTTTAAAAAATTCGTCAGCTTCAAATTGAAAAAAGCTTCATGTATGTTTTTTTCCTGGTTCAATGACAATTTCATTATTTTTATTTAAATAATATAAAACCGGATTTTCTCAGACTTGATTTATAATGAAGGCATATACCTCTCCCTCCTGACACATTTGACTCGCATCCAGTACATTTGGCCAGAATTCAATTTTATTTCATTCTTGACAGAAATCACGATTTTTTTCTATTTTTTGCGGTCAGGCGATATTTCTTTCTTTTTCTATATGATTATTTGCTTTATTCTCAGCGATGAGCGTATTGAGATAGGCAATGTCTTTTTTGGTATTTTCACGGACAATATCGTCTCTTCCTGCGTATGAGATTTTCGCCCCCATACAACGCTCGCCACCATTATTGATGGCATTAGCTTTATCAGGATTTGCGATAGAAATCTGTGAACATTCTCACATATTGAGCGTATTATTTCCAGATTTTTGAATCGTTACGGCACTATCATTATTTTGCGATTGCAAAGCATAGATACTATCAGAAGTCATCGCAATACTCGTTCCACGCACTCAGGCGATGATTTCACCATGTCGCAATGACGGCCCATCAGGCGAGACAACACGCCCCCAGAGTAGCCCACGGTCATAACTCGCTTCGGCAAGTGTGCGGATTCCGTCGTGATCTTTGATTCCAGAAAGTGAAATCTTGGTATCCGTTTCCAGACGAATGATAGAATCATCGGCAAATGCAATTTCCAGAGATTTATCCGTCGTGCTAAGCATGACCTTATCCGTTACGGTGAAGGTGTCATTTTTTTGAAGATTTTTCTTTTCTTTGGTTTTTGTATTTTCAATAATTCCTGTTCCGTCGGTTACACGGACATTCACCAGAATATTAGAAAGTCTTGCACCGCAGATGATTTCTCCATTCTTGTTCACGCCTTTTGCAACTTGATTTTCGCCACAATTTTTCGGAAAATGAATGAAACTATTTTTTGTAAAAATTTTTCAAATTTTATTCGTATTAAGAACACTATAATCCGTTATCGTTCCCGCATTGATTTTGTCATAACCTGCTTCTCAAAAAAGAGCAATAAAAGTTTGTCTGAATTTCTGCGGAACCGTGTATTCATGAAAAATTGGCTTTGCCTTTTCAAGCCCGTAGGTTGGGTTGAGCCTGCGAAAACCCAACAAAATCAAAAACAAAACCCAACCACCCAAAAATAAATAAAAAATCCCCCACCATTCCATTGTCCCAATGCCAAAAACCAACAAATTTTTTTAAACATTTAATATTTTTTTATTGAATGTTTTTTTATTTTTAAAATTTTTGGTATTGTTAATTGAGTATACTTTTCTAGAAAGCCGTTCGTGGTGAGCTTGTCGAACCATAACGGTTTTCCTAGACTTCGACAAGCTCAGTCCGAACGGAAAACCTTAAAATCTATCTTTATTTAACAATACCAAATTTTTTTTGAATAAATGTTGGGTTTTCGCTTCGCTCAACCCAACCTACGCCTACTGTTTCTAACATTTAACGTTTTAAATCAATTAGGTTGTAGGGGCGAATCACATTCGCCCTTGATAAACCAATCATTTATATAAATTTAAGAATGGGTAAACCATATAAAAAGCCATGTTAATAAATAACATGGCTTTTGTGTTTTTAAAATAATTAAATCATGCCACCATCTTCTGCCATTGCCATGCTGTCTTTATAACGGGTCAATTTGATGTATAAAAATATGCCAAAAACAGCATTAATCACACCCGTGATTAAAAATAATTGGGGGATGGATAATGTTAATACCGTTAAAATGATAATAGAGAAAATGGCAGAGCCAACCATAAATATCGCATTAAAGATATTATTCGCCCCAACAATGCGTGAGCGATGGCTGATGGGAGCATAAGCCTGCATAAAAGTATATAATGGCACGATATAAATACCGCCTGACAACCCCAATAAAAACAAATCGGCAAATACCCGAGTTGTGCCATTCATATTTAACAGCTCGTAGGTTGGGTTGAGCGAAGCGAAAACCCAACAAAATAAAAAACAAAACAAATACCCCAAATCACAATGGGTAAGGTGCGTATCACGCACCAATATATCATCACTTAACTTCAAAATACACCCATTGGCAGTAAGGTGCGTATCACGCACCTTTTGACTGGAAATGGTAAATTCAAAACAAATCCGAATGCGTGCCTGTCAATTCCAATTTTAACACTTCTACTGGCTCGCCGTTATCCTGTATGAGTGTTTGCTTTTTGTAAATTAACAGCCAATCGGGTTCTATGTGGCATTCCCTAAACTCTGCAAAATTTCCAATTAAATTATGGTCTTTATGATGTTCGGGCAAAACTTCATCTCGTTGGAGTTTTTCTACAATATCAACCAATTTTTGCAAATCTTTGCCACGCTTTTTGGCAAGTTTTAATTGGCGTTTGAATTGACTGGTTCTGATAATCTCACGCATATATCAGTCATCTAAATCCAACAACAAATCACTGGCTTTGCCAACTTTTTCATAACCTTTTTGCTCATCTGATAACAACAAAAATTCGGCTGTTTCTTTGTTGGGTAAGGTAGGTGCAAACGGCATTTGCCCTGTTCTTTTGACTTCATTGACAAACATTCTAAACGCTTGGGAGGGTTTGATACCCATTGCCCCAAATAGGGCAAACATTTCTTGTTTTTCTTGGGGGTTCATGCGGATTTGAAACACGGTGCTTTGCTGTGCCATGGTTTATTACCTATTAATGTCATGATTTTGTATAGATATTATATAGACTTTTTTTAAGAAATCAAATGGATAATGGGTAAGGTGCGTATGACGCACCAATAAGATTTTCTACTGAAAAGGTGCGTGGGACGCACCTTACCATACAGCCAACGAATTTTTTAAAATTTAGCATTGGTGCAAATTGGGGTTGATTGACTATAACCACACCTTTGGGTAAATTTGTAGGGGCAAATCACATTTGCCCTATGTAAGGCATTGATTTTTGGGCGAATAAATTGCCCGACACGTCCAAATTTTAAAATATATCTTTGATTGAACAATGCCTGTTTTATTTAAAGGTGCGTGGTATGTACCTTACGGCTGATTATATGGCAGCCCGTAGGTTGGGTTGAGCCTGCGAAAACCCAACAAAATCAAAAACAAAACCCAACCACCCAAAAATAAATAAAAAATCCCCCACCATTCCATTGTCCCAATGCCAAAAACCAACAAATTTTTTTAAACATTTAATATTTTTTTATTGAATGTTTTTTTATTTTTAAAATTTTTTTGAATAAATGTTGGGTTTTCGCTTCGCTCAACCCAACCTACGCCTACTGTTTCTAACATTTAACGTTTTAAATCAATTAGGTTGTAGGGGCGAATCACATTCGCCCTTGATAAACCAATCATTTATATAAATTTAAGAATGGGTAAACCATATAAAAAGCCATGTTAATAAATAACATGGCTTTTGTGTTTTTAAAATAATTAAATCATGCCACCATCTTCTGCCATTGCCATGCTGTCTTTATAACGGGTCAATTTGATGTATAAAAATATGCCAAAAACAGCATTAATCACACCCGTGATTAAAAATAATTGGGGGATGGATAATGTTAATACCGTTAAAATGATAATAGAGAAAATGGCAGAGCCAACCATAAATATCGCATTAAAGATATTATTCGCCCCAACAATGCGTGAGCGATGGCTGATGGGAGCATAAGCCTGCATAAAAGTATATAATGGCACGATATAAATACCGCCTGACAACCCCAATAAAAACAAATCGGCAAATACCCGAGTTGTGCCATTCATATTTAACAGCTCGCTGATGGTATAAGTGCCATGGGTAGGGGCATTAATATGAATACTGCTTAGTGATAGATATAAATCCACGGCAAACACGCTAAGCCCGATGATGCCGATGGGCAAAAGTTTTAGGCTGATTTGGTTTTTGGTGAGTGTTTTGCATAATAATGAGCCGATGGCAGTACCAACAGAAAATAAGGTTAATAATAAAATTACCACAGATTCATTACCATGCAAAATCACTTTGCTAAATTCAGGGGTTTGGGTTAAAAAAGTCGCCCCATAAAACCAAAACCAGCTATTGCCCAAAATGATAAAAAACAATAACGGTAAACCATACAAATATTTGATGATATTAAAACTGGTGCGAAAAATATTATAATCTACGTTTAAATTCGGCTCGTGGGGTGGGACGACAGGGATAAAGCGAGATGCGATAAAGCCCAAGATGGCGATGAGTAGGGTTATGCCCGATATCCATACCAGCGAGTTGTTGAACTGAGTTAAGACCCCCGCCAACATCATGCCTGTCAAGATGGCAAGACTGGTGCCAGTTTGGAACAGTCCATTTGCCCCGACCAGCTCATCTTTGTGCATGACTTCGGGCAGGTAGGCATATTTGACAGGACCAAAAAAGGTAGAATGCGTACCCATTAAAAATAACGCCACAAACAGCAGAGGGTATAGCTCAAAGACAAATCCGACCGCCGCCAAAGCCATGATGATGATTTCTAATAGTTTGAGTTTTTGGGTGAGTTGTGATTTTTCGTATTTATCGGCGATTTGCCCTGCCAATGCCGAAAACAAAAAGTAAGGCAAGATAAATAGTAAGGCGGCAAGGTTGTTAAGCAAGCTGACCGCAACCCCTATTTTGGCGGCGGCGGTGTAGGTAAGCACCAAGATGAGTGCCTGCTTGAACACGTTGTCATTAAATGCCCCCAAAAACTGAGTGGCAAACATCGAGCTAAAACGACGGGTTCTAAATAGGGAGAATTGGGATGCCATGATGTTTTGTGTGTTGATAATGATAATTTAGTTGCTTATAATAGCAGATATTTTTAAAATTTTTAAAATTTATCATGAAAAAAGTTGTATATGTACACAAAAAAACACGCTTGCTCTTGTGCTTGCATGCCTTGATGGGGGTTGGGGTATTGCCTGCGACAGCGAGCCAACTGTCAGCACCACCGCCCACGGTCAGCCTTGATGCGTCCATGTCTGTGGGGGCGGGCGAGACCAATAACAGCGAGCCAAGCAAGACAGATAATGGCGTGATGGATGATGGCAAGCCAAGCGGTACAGAGATGTTGGCAGATGGTCTGCCTGACGATGTGTTTTTTGGGGACATGTCCGCCAGTCAAATGCTGACCACGGCAGAGATTGAGAGAAAATTACAAGATGCCAGTGCGGACAACCGCTTTTATGAGACGGCAGATGTCAGTCATGCCGACACCCGCCATGAAGATGGTTTTGCTAAGATTGAAGATGGCGACATTGCCACGCTGGGCACGGATAAGACGCCCATCGGGCTAGACGAGAGTGCCATTACCAAACTGCCCACTTATGAGAGTGTGACCGCAGGGCAGGATGAGACGGAGGGCGAGCTTGACCCGACCGCTTATTTGCCCGAGTACGAATACGAAGCGAACACACCGCCCCCACGCCCTGATGCCATCGTCGATGAGATTAAACCGCCAAATCTGGTCAAACGCCTATACAGTCGCCTGTTCAATGATGGCGTAGAAGCGGTCACTCGCCTAAAAGTGAATGTCTATCACGGGGGCGAGCGTGTGGGTTGGGATACGGCGGTGGAGAGCTTGGATGATTTTGAAGCCCTGCGAGCCAAGATGATGGCAAGACGCATGAACAACGCCAAAGCAACCGACAATGCCGACAAAGTCGCCCGTAAAACCCTAAAATCCGAGCCATTTGCCAACATCGTGACCGCCTTAGAAGAGATTAGTGCTGAGAGTGTGGCAGACTTTGGGGCGTCCGTGGCACGCCTTAGGCAGACGGTCATTACCGCAGGTCAAGCGGTGGGCTATTATGATTTGAGTTTTAGCATAGAGCGGGCAGGGGCAGGCGAGATAAATCTGGTCATGCATGATTTGGGCGAGCCTGTCGTCGTGGATAATGCGGTGCTGGATGTGCGTGGCTTGGGGGCGGATGACCCTGCTTATGTCCAAGCCCAAGACAACGCTCCACTCAAACAAGGCGATGTCTTTCATCATGGCAACTATGAAGCCAATAAGGCGGTCATCGATGAAGTCAGTGGCGAGCATGGTTATTTTGATGGCAGATGGCTTAGCAATTCAGTGGATGTGATACTGCCTGACAATGTGGCGGACGTGAACTTGGTCTATGACACAGGCGAGCAATACCGCTTTGATGATGTGGTGTTCTTTACCGTGGATAAGGACACAGGTCAGCTGACGACCGACCCTGACAAACTACCTGTCAAGCCCGAAGTGCTACGCAAGCTGGTCACCTTTGAGATGGGTGATGCCTATAATCGCACCGCCACACGCAATCTAAGCAATAACTTACTTGCCACGGGTTATTTTAATGCGGTCAATACCGAGATAGTCCTGCCCAGTCAGACCCCAGAGGTGGGAATTGATTTTGAAAATACCACTGCCCGAGCCGAGACGGATGATGGCAGTCAGACGGTGGATTTGGGCGATGGCGTGACGGCAACCATTGACCCGATTGACTTTACCACAAGTGAGATTATCAGCGACAAACTGGCGTTGGTCAAACAAAAAGCCGAGCAACTCTATAACGCCCCTGACGACCGCCTACTTGTCACCGACAGCAGTAAGCAGTCACGCAGTATCCTAGGGCGTATCTCGGATGCGGTCAGTAGCGTGGCTAAGATGATACTGCCCGATGAATCCAGCGATGTCCTGCCAGAGCTACCCGAAGGCGTAGAGTCGCCTGTATTGGCAGGGCGAAAAGGTGGGCAGGATGTCTATGAAGACAAAAAAGTGCCACTATATATCTTTGTGATGTCAGACAAACCCCGAGATGCCCAAATCGGTGTGGGTTGGGGGTCGGATAGTGGGGCAAGACTCATTACCAAGATTGAGCATAATCTCTTAAACCGAGATGGCATGCAAGCAGGGGCGGACGTGCGAGTCTCACAAAACAAAAAGGGCGTGGAGATGTACATCACCCGTCCCATGAGTCATCCTTTAAACGATAAAGTCAAAGCGTCACTGGGTTATGATGAAGAGAAAATCGACCAAGGTGTGGGGCATTTTGACTTATCAAGTAAGACTTTGGAGACGGGGCTAAGCCGTAATATCATCAAGGAAAATGGCTGGAATCGCACCTATTCGCTACGATATCGCCTAGATGAGCTTGAAACCAACGCTCCAAGAGAGACGTGGCAGGATTTGCCGGTGCAGTTTGAAGGTGGCAAGCCCACCCAAGAAGCCCTGCTACTGGGCTATGCCATGAATAAGATGGTGGCGGACAATCTGGCAAATCCCATGCGGGGCTATCGTCAGTACTATTCGTTAGAGCTGGGCAAAGAAGGACTGCTCGCCGATACCGACATGGCGATACTGCGAGCAGGGCTTAGCGGTGTGTATAGCTTTGGTGATAACAGCTACGGCACAGACCGTCAGCACCAACTCATCGGCAGTCTCAACCTAGGCTATCTGTGGGCGGATGATTTTAATGCCGTGCCGTACAAACTCCGCTTTTTTGCAGGGGGCGACCAAAGCATTCGTGGCTATAACTATGAAAGCCTGTCACCTTTGTCTGATAAAGGCTATCTGACGGGCGGTCAAGCCCTAGCCGTGGCAAGTGGCGAGTATAACTACGAAATCTTAGAAGGCTTGCGACTGGGCGTATTTGCCGATGTGGGTAATGCTTATGATAAGGACTTTAAAAATGACACCAAAGTCGGGGCAGGTGTGGGCGTGCGTTATGCGTCCCCTGTGGGGCAAGTGCGACTGGACGTAGCAACAGGCGTGGGCGAAAAAGACAAATCGGTGAAATTGCACTTTTTTATCGGGGCACCTTTTTAAGAGAATATAAATCATAAGCCCGTTCAAAATTGTGAGTGGATGATGTCTTTGGATGGATTTGTAAGGGAAAATTGCAATTTGCCCTATATAAAGCTGTAAAGCATTGATTTTTAAGTGAGTAATTTTTTATCTTATGTTCAAATTTGGCATATATTCTTATTTGTCATGATGATTGATTTTACATTGATTTGACATTGAAAAATTGCTCAAATTATGGTTTAATGCACCATTTTTTATGATAATTTTTTATTGCCTAACGACCGCTGTTTGCCATGACTGACCACAAGCCCACCGACCCTAAAAATGCCACGCCTGATGATAAGGCAGGGGCGGATTTGTCCCATCAGTCAGGCACAGACCCATCACACACACCGCCAAAACCCAAATGGCAGGTGTATCTCATTCGGCTGTTTGTCGCCATCATTATCGTGCTGGTGCTGATTTTTGCATTGCTGTTTTATGCCATTAGCACCGAGACCGGCACCAAATTTGTTTTAGAAAAAATCGCAACCGAGACTGGCACCAAGCTGTCCTATGGCAAAGGCAGTTTGCGTGGGGGCGTGTGGGTGAATGATGTCATCATCGCCCAAGGCGAAGACATGGAGATAAAGGTCAATCAAGCCTATGTCAAATTGGGCTGGCGAGCGGTCTTTGCCCGTCAAGTACATTTGGCAGAAGCAAGCATTGATAAGCTTGACATCATCAATCACAAACCGCCCACAGGCGAGCCGTTTGACTATGCGACCATTGATTTGCCTGTCAGCCTACGCCTACAAAACACGACCGCAAGCACGGTCAGCTACACCCAAAAAGACAGCACAGGCGGTTATAAAGACGCCATTTATCTGTATGACATCGCCTTGGTAGATGGCAAATGGGCAGGGACGGATGTGCATATCAAAGGCGGGAGCCTTGATTTTAACCATGACGTGAGCGTGAGTAATGTCAATGGCGAGATTCTTCTGACAGGCGACTATCCGCTCTCTGCCACGGCGGATGTTAAGGTGTCCGCTTTGGATAAAGCGTATTTTGACATGCTACACGCCACCGCCAAAGGCACGCTCAAACGCACGCACGGCAAGGTTACCAGTAAATATAACAAACACGATGTTCATGGCGAGTTCGTCGCCCAAGGGCTAGATGACGGCTCGCCATTTAGTGCCAAACTGTACATCAATCATGCCGTTCTGCCCTATGCCGAAGAGCAGAACATCACGATAAAAGATGGGATAATTACCGCTGATGGCGTGGTTGAACGCATTGAGTTACGCATGAATGCCGACTTGACAGGCAGAGACATACCAGCCGGTCGGTATTATGGTCGGGGCGTGGTGCGTGATGGTGGCATGGACATCGAGACATTAACGGCAGACACCCCAAGCGGACAGCTCCATGCCGATGGCAACATGGCGTGGTCAGATGAGTTCATGATGGATGTGACGGTGCGTGGCGATGGTGTGCGAGTGCGTGAGTTCATGCCTGTTGAATACACCGATTATCAGGCGTATCTGCCGACGGTGCTAGATGGGGCTTTAGGTTTTCAATATTTTTATCTGGACAAGGCGACCAATGAGACTCGCTTGGCATTTGACCTAGCCCAAAAAGATGGCGAGCGAGTACAGGCGACGCTCGCCCAAAGCCAAGACAGTCCTAACGCTCCGTGGCGGATTCATGCCGATTGGCAAAACTTGGTGCGGGCAGGCGTGCCAAACATCGATAACATCAATAGTCCACACGGCACGGCAAGCATTCGTCTAGAAGAGGGGCGAACCTACATCGAGGGCAAGGCGAACATCAAGGCGTTATCGGTTGCCCCTGTGGGGGATTATGACATTCGTGCCAATATCGAAAAGGGCGAGCGGATTCATCTGACCGACTTTCATTATCAAGGCGAGCTTGGGGACTTGACGGGGGTGGGGCGGATTGACCTTGCCACGACCAGCACGCCGTTGGCTTGGCAGTTTGATTTGGCGACCGATGGCTTTATGCCTAATGCGTATTTTGACACCCCTGATAAGACCCCATTTTCACTCATCAAAGGCACCATCCTAGCCACAGGACGAATGCGTGAAGATAGGCAAAATACCAAGGCAAGGGCGAATACCACAAGCTCGCCAAAAGAGCCAAATCATACAAGACAGTCGCATGAGATTAACATCATTCGCTCGGACTTGACAGCGACCCTTGCCGATGACAGTACCATGACCCTGTCAGGCGAGGGCAAGGCGTTGGTGCAAATAGCAGGTTCGGACGTTAGTCATTTTACCGCTGACTTTAAAGGTAAATTCGGTCAGAGCCTACTGCCTAAGATTGGCACGGGCGATATTTTGCTTGGGGTTCATGGCGACCTAGATAAGATGAACATCAGCACCCTAGATTATCGTACGTCCAAGGGCAGGCTGTCAGGGTCGGGGGTGCTGACACTCGCCCAAGGCATTGGTTGGGACATCAAGGCTCGCCTTGATGAGATAGATATGTCTGCCGTGGCGGATAATACGAGCTTGCTTGCTGTCATCACAGGCGACATGAGTAGCACAGGCAGTTATCAAGATGGCAAGCTGGGCAAACTCACTGCCAAATTTGACGGTCAAGTCGCCCATGATGACATGCCAGATGGTCAGCTTGCAGTGGATGTCAGCGGAGAGGATAACCGCTTTGTGGTACATCGCTTGGAGCATACAGGGGAGGCAGGCGAGCTGTCAGCGTCAGGGACGGTGGATGTCGGACAGATGGCGTGGGACTTGACGGCAAAAATGAATGCCTTGAACATCGGTCGCTTTGTGCGTGACATGGACAGCGAGCTGACAGGGGGCTTTACCACGACAGGGCGATGGGGTAGGGACATTCAGCATATCGCCATTGATGGCTTGGCTCTGACAGGTGTCATGCGAGGACAGGATGTGACTGCCACGGGGTCGCTGTCGGGGGAGTTTGATTTGCCTGATGATTTGGGTGGATATATCAGCAGTCTAAAAACCAGTCCTGACAGTTTTGATTTACAAAGCATTACCGATTTTCAGCGTCAGTTAGAACAAAACACCAAACAAACCCGCCAAATCATCCGTAAGTTAAACGCCAATAAAGTCCAAGTTCGCATGGGCGATAACGTCGCAAGCATGCATGGCAATGAGCAAAATCTCACCACAGCACTTAATCTTACCGACCTAAGTCAGCTCATCCCGAGTGCTCGGGGGGCGATAAAAGGCGGTGTGATTTTGGTGGATAATCGCACCGAGCTACCGACCATTTATGTGGATTTAAATGCCAATGACGTGCGTACGGCGGATGTCATCGTCCAAAAGGCGAGCGTGGTGGGTAAGATTGTCAATCTAGGCAACGCCCCCAGCCAGCTATTGGCTGAGGTCTCAGACATCATCGCCATGGGACGAGTGGTAAAGTCGGCACGGCTTGATTTTAAAGGTACGCAGGATAAGCACGAGCTGGCACTGATGACCAAAAATGCTCAGGTGGAGGCACGTGCCAAAGTGGTGGGTGGTTTTAATAGCCAGACCAAGACTTATCAAGGCGTACTGGGTGAGGGACGGATGGAGACTCGCTTTGGGCTGTTGTCACAAAGACAGCCGACAGAGTTTAAGATAGGGCTAGATAAGAGCTTACAAATCGCTCCGCACTGTTGGCAGACCAGTAAAACCCGTGCAGGCGGTACAGGGTCTTTGTGCCTACAAGACACGCTGGTCTATACCCCCAATGAAATCAAAGCGGATTTGGTCGTCCAAGACCTTGATACGTCCGTACTCTCGCCTGCCATGCCCAGTGACATTTTTTGGCATTCTAAGTTAAATGGCAAAGCCAAAATCAGCCACAAAAAAGGCAATGCCAGTCCCCAAATCAATGCCGTGCTATATTCGGATAATGGGCGACTGGGACTGTATGGCGATGATACAGGCTATGTGGAAATGCCCTATGAGCGTATCTCGGTCATCGCCCAAAGTACGCCCACGGGGCTAAAACTACGCACCGATGTGGCAGGGACAATAGGCGAGGGCTATGCTGATGTGCTGATGAATCCATTCACCGATGACAAGCCCATCTCGGGAGCGGTGGTGATTAATGACATTGATTTGGCGGTGGTGCGTCCATTTTTGCCAAGTCTAAAAACCTTATCGGGCAATATTACACTCCAAGGTGGTGTGGGCGGTACGCTGTCTCGCCCCTTGTTTTATGGTAATGCTGAGCTGACAGGTGGGCATTTGGCGGTCATGGATGTCCCTTTGGATTTGACAAACATCAACCTATCAGCCCAAGTGTCAGGCACGCAAGCGACACTGGTAGGTGATTTTTTTGGTGGGCAGGGGCAGGGCGTACTGACAGGGCAGGTGGATTGGCAACAGGAACTCCAAGCCAAGGTAAACATCTCTGCCGATGATTTGACCGTTAGTTCGCCCCCCATGGTCGTGGCACAGGTTAGTCCCGTCCTTGAAGTGGTGGTCAAGCCCTTATCTCGCTATGTGGATATCAAAGGCGTGGTGGTCATACCATCAGCGACCATTCGCCCACCCGAAGCACAGGGTGATGTCGTGGTTCAGTCGCCTGATGTGTCGGTGCTTGACCGTCGTCTGTCGGGTAATGTTGCACAGGTGCTGGCAGTGTCTGCTCCGTGGGATATTAATGCCGATATCGGATTGGATTTGGGTGATGATGTGACATTCCGTGGTTTTGGTGCCAGATTGCCACTGGCAGGGGCGTTGCACCTGACCCAGAGCGGACAGGGCAAAACCCAAGCTCGGGGCGTGATACAGGTGTCTGAACGCACCAAGATTGACGGCATTGGACAAAATCTTGAGCTTAACTACGCCCAAATCCGTTTTAATGGCGACATGCTAAACCCACGCTTATCCATTGAAGCCGAAAAAGAAATTGAAGGACAAACAGTGGGCGTGCGTATTAAAGGTACAGCAAATGCCCCAGATATTAGCGTGTTCAATAACGCAGGGCTATCCGAACAACAAGCGATGAACGCCATCATTACAGGGCGACTGTCGCCATCGGCAGACAGTCAAATCTCTGAACAAGGTTTTCGCTCACAGGTCACCAATAACCTAGCGGCCGCAGGGCTGAGTCTTGGCTTATCAGGCACACGTGGACTTACCAACCAAATCGGCAGTGCATTAGGCTTTGAGAGCTTGACGGTGGACGCATCGGGCAATTCAAGCGATACGCATGTTAATGTCACAGGCTACATCACGCCTGACTTATATATCCGCTATGGCGTGGGCGTGTTCAATGCTGAGACCGAGCTGTCCATGCGATATCAGCTGACTCGTCGTGTCTATGTGCAGGCGACATCTGCCGCTGAGAACATGGTTGATGTGATTTATCGTTGGAAGTTTTAGGTTGGATTATAGGTAAATTTGTCCTTATCCATTTGCCAAAAACCAAAAAGCACACCACAGATTAGGGGCGTGCTTTTTGGTTTGGAGTTTATGAAGATTTTTATAAATTATTTTGTTAAAATCAAGCGGTTATTGCGTGTCAAACGTAAGCGATATTCTTCGCCCTGATGTTCAATCCGCACTTCCTTGGTGAGAGCGAACAGGTTCTGTGAATGTAGGGTGGGCAAGCGAGTGGATTCACGGTTGCTAAAATAACGAGCGATAGTCATGGTCATGACAAGTTTCCTTATGTTTGGACGGGTTGCGGATATTTTTCCGAGCCGTCTAGCTGATAATAACTATTGGCTTAAAATGATAATTTTATCTAAACACTAAATTTTTACAAACAGTAAAAATTATCATTTGTAGATATCATACCAAATTTTTCTAAGATTGCAAATACAAATTGCAAAATTTGGTAAAATTGACCATTTTTCTGATAAAAGGTATAAATATGACTACCAAAGGCGAAAAAGACTCCAAAATCACCCCTGTGGCGGTAGCGGTATTACGATACCATGATGAGTTTTTATTGGCAATTCGTCAGGCTCATCAACATCAAGGCGGTAAATTGGAATTTGTTGGCGGTAAGATTGAGCCAAATGAGACGCTCCAAACCGCCCTAATCCGTGAAGTGAGTGAAGAGTTGGGACTGGATATCTCTGCCAATACCATGCACGAGCTTGGACAGATTTGTCATGATTATGGCGATAAAGTGGTTGGACTGTATGTGTATGAAATCATTCTAACTGATAGCCAGTATCTTGATTTTAAAGACAAAAAATTTGGCTTGGATAATCAAGCTTTGTTGTGGCTTGATAAAACGGCTTTACTGCAAAGTGGTGAAAGGTTTCCGCAAGCGAATCAGCAAATTTTGGTGTGGTTAGATAATAAATAATAAAAATAACCCTATTTTTAAAACAAATAATCCTTGTCAAAACACCCAAATTCCTTTAAAATTTGGGTGTTTTGTTATATTATCCATTCCATTCATTCATAAAAAGGTATTACCATGAGCATTTATCAAGACCACCTAACCAAACGCCAAACCCAAGAAACCCAAGCGACTGAACTGCTTGTCGCTCTTGCCAAACTTGCTAGCCAAAATGTAAACATTCTGTTTTTTGGTGAACGTGTGGCGTTGTCGGTATCGGACATTCTAGCCAAGCACGCCAAAGCAGGACTTGATGTGGCGGACACCCTTGCCCTTGCCAAAGAGATTACAGTAGCCAACACCACCGTTGATTTGGGTCAAGCGGTCAAAGCAGGTAAAAAAGCCAGCGATTTTGCAAACGGTACAGAAGTGCCTGCCACTGATGTGGTACTCTATGGCTTTGGGCGTATCGGGCGTATTTTGGCACGCCTACTCATGAGCCGTCCTGCTTCTGATAAGGGCTTGCAATTAAAAGCCATCGTGGTACGCCCCGCAGGAGACGGCGACCTTGATAAGCGTGGCTCACTATTGGAGCGTGATAGCGTGCATGGTTGGTTTGACGGCTCGGTGGAGATTGACAACGCCAATAGCGGTATCATCGTGAACGGTCGCTTTATCAAATTCATCTACGCATCTGACCCCAGCGAGATTGACTACACCGCTCACGGCATCGATAACGCCATCGTGATTGACAATACAGGCAAGTGGAAAGACGAAGCAGGGCTTGGCAAACATCTAGCAAGCAAAGGCGTAAAAAAAGTGCTACTCACCGCCCCTGCCAAAGGCGACATCAAAAACGTGGTCTATGGCGTAAACCATGACACCATCGGGGGCGACACCATCGTATCGGCAGCGTCTTGCACCACCAACGCCATCACGCCAACGCTCAAAGTGCTACACGACACTTACGGCATCGTAAACGGACATATGGAAACCGTCCACGCCTTTACCAATGACCAGAACCTTGTGGACAACCACCACAAATCCGACCGCCGTGGTCGTGCCGCTCCACTAAACATGGTAATGACTTCAACGGGAGCTGCGTCTGCTGTTTCCAAAGCCATTCCTGAGCTAAAAGGCAAACTCACAGGCAACGCCATTCGTGTGCCAACGCCAAACGTTTCTCTTGCGATTTTAAACCTTAACTTTGAAAAAGCAGTCGGTTCTGCTGATGAACTAAACGCCTTTATTAAAGAAAAATCACAAAGTGAGCAGTGGCAAGAGCAAATTGACTACTCAGACAGCCCAGAAGCAGTTTCTACTGACTTTGTCGGCTCTGAAAAAGTGGCGATTTTTGATGCCAAAGCCACCATCGCAAGCGACAACCGTGCAACCTTGTATGTGTGGTATGACAACGAAATGGGATACAGCACGCAGGTTATCCGTGTGGCGGAAGTTATGGCAGGTAATTAATCGGTTGTTTATTTGCTAAATTAGTTGTTAATGACAGGGTATTTGTGTTATGCTAATAAATACCCTGTTTTGTTATACACCCACAAGATTGATAAACGTCTTTTTGAGTGTTGTTATTTTTTGAGCATTGTTATGAAAATCAAATCTCTACTAGCCCCCACTCTAACTGCCATTGGGCTTAGTATGGCACTTGCCATGCCAGCCACTGCATCTGCCCAAACTTGCAAAGTTACCGACCCAACAGGCACCCCACTAAACGCCCGTGCCACGCCCAATGGTAAAGTTGTCGGACAAGTCAAAAACGGCACCACCGTCTATGTCTCAGAGTATGATTATGATGACAAAGGACGTCCGTGGGCATTGGTGTTTAACGCCAAAACCGACCGATACATCGGTTGGGTGTTTCGTGAGTTTATCAGTTGTTACTAATTTGGGTGTCTTTTAAAAAATTTCTAAAAAAATGCTTGACGTATGACAAGAACCTTGTATAATACGCACCCATACAGCGAATGCTGACACGCGGGAATAGCTCAGTTGGTAGAGCACAACCTTGCCAAGGTTGGGGTCGCGAGTTCGAATCTCGTTTCCCGCTCCAAATTTTAAAAAGTCCAAATCATACGATTTGGACTTTTTTGTTGTTTGAAATCAAGGGCTTGATGTTTTATAACCAACAAACCTTGAAACAACACCAATCATCCCCACATCTCCATCACCATTCACTAATCACTACTTCAAATGGCTTATTCACTAGAAATCAGACAAAAAGCCTTGGCTTATTATGACAAATGCAAGAACATTGACCTTGTTATGGAAGCTTTTGGTGTATCAAGACACACCGTGTTTCGTTGGAGACGACAACTTAAAGAAACAGGCAATTTGTCTTGTAAAAAACCAAAAACTTGATTGCTCCACTCATCTACAACAATACAATGACAAGTGCTTTGTTTGAAACGTGGTTTGAACAAATGCTACTGCCTTGTCTTAACAATCACACCAAACAAACAGGCAAGCCTTGTATCATCATCTTAGACAATGCAAGATTTCACAGAATGAAACACTTGCAAGAGCTTATCAATAACACAACATACAAACACATCATCTTACCATTACCACCTTACTCATCCAAGCTAAACCCAATAGAGCAAACTTGGGCAACGATTAAAAGATGGCTTAGAAGTCATTTGTCAGAGCTTGATACAATCGAAGAAGGTTTGAAGTGTTATTTTGGGGTTTGGTGGGTACACAAAACAAATTTATTTCGTCAAAAATACTAGATAAACGCAATATTGATCCAAAAAAACTCTATTTTTTTGCATAATGTTCGTAATGGTATTGATTTGGATTTAGAAAAGCTAGGAATGCTGGAACAAAAAATAAAACACATCAAGCAATCCCTACCCCATCAGAATATCAATCACGATAAAACTGCTGAATCTCCTATTCAATAAAGCTGTCGCATTTTTATTATTTATGGGTATTTTGATAATCCTGATAATATTGATTATAATCAAATATCAGATATGACAGATATAGAATTTTATCAATTAATGGATGTCGGTTATCATTTTATCAGCCCTTTTTGTAGTAACGATAAATCAGATGACGGCTTAAAATGGATAAATCCAGATGATTTTATGGCAGACGTTAAACTGCCAAAATCTCTGCTTATCTGTAAGTGTTATGGATTATACAACCAAGCAAAACTATTTTTAGACAAGATTGCCGACTCAAAACAATATGCAAAAAATACCTATGACAAAATTCATCAAGTTCAAGCTGAATATGATAAGAATTTTGCCCATATTGTACTGCACGAAAATAAAGAGTTAGCGTGCCAACCTATCTTTGAAAAATTTTACAAGCAAAACAGGCAATTACACCTAGACAGTAAAGCCAAGAAACTGTATATGGCATACACCGATGCCATCAATGCCTTTTATTTTTTTGGTGGAAAATATGCTTAAATATCGCCTAATATTTGAGCAAAGCATCCATCACAATATCATCAGTTCCAATCGCATCAATTTGATATTATCTCAAATCAATAATGCTCTAAAAAAATGCCTTATTATTTAATTCTTCCTTAGAAGAAATCACAAATCTGACAAAGCAGGGCATTTCGGTAAATTTTGAGTTACTACCAGTCAGTGTTTTAAATAATAATACTGATATTTTAGAGTATCTAAAAGATATTCTAATATCATTAAACCATCTTATTAACAATCACACACCAAAATTTATTGCTAATTTCTTTTGCTTTTTATTAAATTTGGTAGAGAATTACCTCCTGTCTTTTTGGTGTCTTTATCTGCCTATCTGCTACGATTTGCAAAGCTCATCAAATCATCATTACCTACTGCCTAGACCGACTGGTAAAATGAATAAATTTTCAAAAATCTATTGACAATCATCAGTATATCGGTTAGTATACGATCAGTACTTTGATAAGTGGATTGAATTGTAATTTTGGATACCTTACTTAGTTTAAGGTCACTCCCAACTCCATAGATGAGTTTAAGCAAGCCCAGCCTTTTCAATTGCCCAAACCTCATTGTACTCTTACTGTTGACAGACACTGCATTTTGACCTAAACCATCAGGTGCGGTGTTTTTATTTTTAAACACCAAGCATTCCATTAACCACCCCGACCAACCGCTCCCACAGCTCATCATCGCCCAAAAGTTCGTATTCTTTGACCAATTTATTACTTCTAATGCCTTTATTATCAATGATACTTCTGATGATACGGTCGGCATCTTGGTTGCTCATATCGATGACTTCTTTAATCGCTTGGCGTGTCTTATCATAGGCTCTAAGATAAGCGGATTCTTCTGCCATATCTACACTAATGACCTGTCTTATAAGCTCTGATAAATACAATACGTGGGCAGTCAAGTCCATATACCGCCACAGACTTTGTGTGTTTTTGTCCGTCTGTACCACAAGATTACTTTTGATGCCATCTGGATAAGTGGTTGGATGGCTGGTAAAGTGGTAATTATCGTCTAAACTTTGCATTAAGGGCTTGGAGATGGTGTCCAAGATGGCATCATAGGCACGCTTGGTGGCAGGACTGTCAATGATGGCTTTGGAAATGGGTAAAATCACAGGGTCATCAGTCTGCCCATCTCGCCTTAATACATCATTCATCAAAAAACGATGAATGCGTCCGTTGCCGTCTGCTAAGGGGTGTATATAGACAAAACCAAAGGCAATGACCGCGCTTCTCATCAAGGCAGATTGCCCCTTTGTACTTTCAAAAAATGCGTTAAGCCCTTCTAGCTTTGATGGCACTTCTTGGCAGGGTGGAGCGATATAATGCACAATCTCTTTGGCGTGGCGATAATTGCTCTCGCCCACAAATACAGGCGACTGTCTTAGCCCAAAATGTTTAATACTAAGGCTTTTGCCAATAATTTCCTGTTGAAGTGCAGCCAGCCTCTCACCTGACAAAACAATTTCGCCTTGTCCGATTTGTTCTGCCATCACTCTGGCAAATCGCTCAATGCGACTTTCTTGACCACCCTCTCCCTCAATGGTAAAGCTGGCACGACTTTCACGCAAAGTAATCCATACCGAAGCACGCACCAATAAGTCCTCGCCAAACTCCTGTCTAAGCTGTGCCAAATGCTCCTTAATATCAAAGGCGGTGGCGGATAATAACATTGGTGTTTTTATCACCATCGGAGCAAAGTCCTTGGTACCTGCGATATTATTGTTCACTCGCCAGCGACTGTCTTTAATGGGGATATTTGCCACCACCACTTTATCGCCATCTAAGACATCGACATAGCCACCGCCAATGTCAGATGGTATCTCTAAACGTTCATCTATCAGCCATTCATACAAAAAAGCCACTCTTCTGGCGTAGCGACCTGTTGGCTCGGCATTGACCCATTCTTGGATTAGTCTGCCATCCATCTTATCAAACAGTCTTGTCAAAAATTCTAGGCTGGGTATTTCATTTTTTAGATAAAAGGTAAGATGAGCTGCCACATCATCACCCAAACGGGTGCGAGCAGGGTAAATTTCTTGGGTATAATGCCCCTCTGTAAGCGTGCGACGGCTTTTGCCAATTTGACTCATCACATAAGGTCTTGTCCATAAAGGTATGTCAAACCGATGCGACAGCCACAGCACACCCAGCATATCTTGTGGGTCTGTGGTTTGGGTGATGATTTGTGGGTGTATTGAAGTCATTAATAATTACTTAGCTATCATTTTGACGATTTGTGGCAAATTTTAGCACAAAATGTTTTTGTATGATACAAAATGATAATATTTTGGGATATTTTGTGCATTTTGATAATATGGACTGATAAGTCGCTTGAATTTTGGGCACTCGTCCAAAAAGTATGCTGTAACAAAAACTAAAAAGACAACTTGAACAAAAGTTGGTAATTTACAGTTATGAAGACACAAATTACCATTACTTGCCCAAGTTGCCTATCGGTTAGTATAAAGAAAAATGGCATAAAAAGCTAGGCAAACAAAACTATTTTTGTAAACACTGCCACAGACAGTTTGTTCATCATTTACAGCTTACTTACAAAGGTTGTCAAGCTCACATAGATGGCAAAATACGCTTAATGTTAGCTCGCGGTTGTGGTATTGCTGACATTGTGATACTTGAACAAGTGAGTAAGGGTAAAAAAGTGCTTAGCGTGCTTGCAAACAACAACCACCAAATCAAACCAAGACAAAAGCATTACAATACCTTAGAGATAGATGAGTTTTGGACTACTATCAATTACTCAATCGGCTTTAATGGCTGAACCACATCAGAATTTTGCCCCCGATGGCGTAAATAGTGGTCAAGCAGGACAATGGCAAGCATCGCCTCGGCAATCGGTGTGGCTCGCACGCCCACACAAGGGTCATGGCGACCTTTGGTAATCACGTCTGTCGCCTCACCATCTAGGTTAATCGTCTTGCCTGCAGTGGTGATGCTGGCGGTGGGTTTTAGGGCAATGGCTACACGAATGGTCTGCCCGCTACTAATCCCACCCAAAATCCCACCTGCGTGATTGGCACAAAAGCCGTCAGGGGTCAGCTCGTCTCGGCTTTCATGCCCAAACTGCTCGGCAACCGCAAAGCCATCGCCAATCTCCACGCCTTTGACAGCATTGATAGACATCATCGCATGGGCAATGTCCGCATCTAGGCGGTCAAAAATCGGCTCGCCCAAACCCACAGGGACATTTTCAGCAAAAATCTCTAATTTCGCCCCACAGCTTGTACCTTGTTCACGCAAAGACGTAACCAAGGCTTCAAAGCGTGGTATAGCGTCAATATCCCCACAAAAAAATGGGTTTTGGTTTACAATATCCCAATCTAGTTTGTCTGTCTTTTCGGTGCCGATTTGGGTAACGTGTCCACGAATGATAACGCCCAAGCGTTCTTTTAGGTATTTTTTGGCAATCGCTCCTGCTGCCACACGCATGGCAGTCTCACGAGCAGACGAACGCCCACCGCCACGATAATCTCGAAAGCCATACTTCATCGTATAGGTATAATCGGCATGATTGGGGCGAAAAGTCGTGGCGATATTGCCATAATCTTTGGATTTTTGGTCGGTGTTGCGAATGAGTAGCCCAATCGGTGTGCCTGTGGTACGCCCCTCAAACACCCCAGAGATAATCTCCACCACGTCATCTTCTTTACGCTGAGTGGCGAATTTGGAAGTGCCGGGTTTACGGCGGTCAAGCTCAGCTTGCAAATCCGCCTCGCACAGTGCCAAATTGGGCGGTACACCGTCCACAATCGCCATAAGCCCCACGCCATGCGACTCGCCACAGGTGGTTACGGTAAAAAGTTGTCCTATTGTGTTGCCTGACATGGGTTGCTCTCTTTGATTGTTTTATGTTTGGATGAAGTATAATTAATTAGGGCGTGTCTACCATTGACAACATTTTAGATAAAATAATGGTAAAATTTAACAATTTTATCAATTTTTGCATGAAAAATAGCTATCCAACCACTTAATTTAAAAAGTTAAGTAAAATTCTTAAAATTTACCCAGTTAAGTGGTCGGATTGTTTTTCATCGTCAAAAACTTGTCTGATAGAATAACTATCAGCCTATGTTTTTCATGCAAAAACGGTTGGTTTGTTTCTAAAATATGCCTATATTGTAAATGGTGTTATAAAGGTTTAGCACGCCCTATATCAAGTGTATTAATCAAGTGTCAAGTAAACAGTTTTTTTCTTTCTATCTATATAGGTGATAATTTTTTTTATCCACCTATAAAATTGTAAGAATGGTCTTTTTATCTCTCTCCAAATTTTTTTATACAAATTTTGATTGATTTTTTCACGCTTAATTCTAAGTACGTTTTCAAATCTATTTCGACGATCTTGTTCTAATTGACTTGAAATAACAGTTTGATTGGTCTGTCTGTCACTTTGTATGCATAGACAGGGGTTTAATTGATATGAGTGATACTTACCATGTTTTATGTAATGTTCAAATACAATGTGATCGACAGCAATAATGCCGTTATATTTAGTATAATCTTTATGAAAGTCCACAAGATTGATAGCGGCATCTTTGGATAATATATATCCTGCACATCCAAGATGAATATCAATAAGAGGGATTAAAAACCTGTCTTTTGTAGAAATCTTAGTACCTTTTGACAAAATGATTTTGTCAAACAACTCTATTTTGATAATGTGGCAATCTTTGGGAATCCAGTCGATACTGTTTAGGAATGACTGACTTGAATTGGCTAAGTATACATCATCCTCAAAGATTCCAATATATTCCAAATCATCATCAATGGCTTTTTGCCATAAACTAATATGACTAAATAAGCATGCCAACTCTCCTTTGGTTAGATTGGCATTGGTGATATCTAGCCCAAATTTAGCCGCTAACTCATCAATTTGGTCTGGTGTAACAGCATCAAAAAATTCAAAATTAATCTCTTTTTGTCCAAATTCTTGTATAATATGCAGACGTCTTTCTTGTGCATTGGCAAGACTGATGACATAATTTTTGAGCATGATGATTGGCGAATGAAAAAATTTATGGTATATTGCCTAAATTTCGTCATTTTGTCAAGCTACGATTGGGAGCTACATGAAAATATTACACGTTTTATTGACTCGCATGCCCATTCCGCCCTTAAAATATGGCGGGACGGAGCGGGTATTATGGGCATTATATCAAGGACAAAAAGAGCTTGGGCATGACGTTAAATTTTTAACCAAATACGACAATAAACACCCTGACGCTATTTTATATAATCCCAATCAATCCTTAGAAAGCCAAATAGAAGGCTGGGCGGATATTATTCATTTTCATTTTTTGTATCGGGGCGAATTAAAAACACCATTTGTTTGTACCACACACAATCAACAAATCACGCCTGCCACTTTTCCAAAAAACACCATTTTTTTGGGCGAATTACATGCCAAACGTAGTGGCGGAAGTGCATATGTTTATAATGGATTGCATTGGGCGGATTATGGCAAGCCTAATTTAAATAAACCAAAATCCAAATATGTGCATTTTTTGGCAAATGCCAAATACAAAGACAAAAATTTAAAAGACAGTATCGCCATCGCTCGCCATGCCAATACACCACTTCATGCCATCGGTAGCAAACGCTATTCATTAAAGTACAAAAAGGGCAAGTATGAACCATACTTTTATTGGGGGAGTGATTTGACTTTTTATGGAATGCTAGGTGGTGAACAAAAAAATCAAGTGATAAAAAACTCATCGGCATTATTATTTCCTGTGTTAAATTATGAAGCCTTTGGGCTTGCCATGATTGAAAGTTTGTATTTGGGTTGTCCTGTGATTGGTAGTCATTGCGGTTCTGTGCCAGAATTGATTATCTCTGATGTGGGTATTAGCACCCAAAGCAAAAACGAAATGATAAATGCCATAAAAAATATCGAAGTCTTTAATCGCAAAACCTGCCATGAATACGCCCAAGAGACATTTAACCATCTTGTCATGAGTAAAAAATATTTGCAATATTATGACATGGTACTAAATGGTCAAAACTTGCATGATAAAGAACCGAGTGTGAATGAATATTTACCCACTGACTTTTATTTGACGGACTGATGATGAAAATATTGCACGTTTTATTGACTTGTTTACCCATTCCGCCCAATGATTATGGCGGTACAGAGAGAGTATTGTGGGCATTATATCAAGGACAAAAAGAGCTTGGGCATGATGTTAGGTTTTTAACCAAATACGACAATAAAAATCCCGATGGTTTGATATATGACGAAAATAAATCATTGGAGAGTCAAATAGAAGGCTGGGCGGATATTATTCATTTTCATTTTCCCTATGATGGCGAGATAAATACGCCATTTGTATGTACCGAACATAGCAATAGCGATGTTGAAAAAGAATTTAATATTAATACCATTTATTTATCGTCCAAACACGCCGAGAATTACAATGCCAGTTGTTATGTGCATAATGGGCTGTATTGGGCGGATTATGGCGAGCCAAATTTGGACAATCCACAAAATTATGTACATTATTTGGCAAAGGCAACATGGCGAATCAAAAACGTACAAGGAGCGATAAAAATCGCCCAAAATGCCAATATGCCCATGCATATTTTGGGTGGTAAGCGTTTTAATCTAAAACGTAACCCGTATTTTTATTTGTCATCGGATTTGACTTTTCATGGTATGGTGGGTGGCAAGGCGAAAAATGACCTTGTGAGAAATTCAAAAGGGCTGATTTTTCCTGTGTTGTGGCATGAACCGTTTGGTCTTGCCATGATTGAAAGTTTGTATTTGGGTTGCCCTGTATTTGCCACGCCATTTGGAGCAATGCCTGATATCGTCAGCGATGACGTGGGAGTGTTGTCGGACAGTTATGCGGTGCTGACCGAAGCGGTCAAAGACGTTGATAAATTTGACAGACGGGCGTGTCATGAGCGAGCCAAAACGCATTTTAGTCATTTGTCCATGTCAAAGGCGTATGTGGAGTGCTATGAAAGGGTGTTGGCAGGCGAGAATTTAAACGCACAACGTCCAAAATCCAAGGCGAATATCAAAGGGCGGTTGGCGATGGTGGATTAGCAAAAAGGCACTTTCATATAAAAAAACCGTTTGCCAAAACTTCTATATAAGCGTTTGAAAAATTTATGAATTTTTGTGCTTAGGGTGTCATTTGGTTGATAGATAAAGGTGTTATTTTTGCGTTCTTGCTCTAACTGACTGACAAGATGTGTATCAGAATCAGGTTGCTTGCATAGGGCAGGGTTTAGTTGATAAACCGTGCCTTGTGTTAAAAATGCCCCAAATAACACATGGTCAATCGCATAGCGTTCTTGTTCATCTAACTGGCGGATAAAGTCAAGGAGTTTGGTCGCTCCTAAACGGTGTAAAACATAGCCACAAGCCCCAACGTGGGTGCTTTTTAGGGGGTGTAATGTTCTGCCTTGATGATAAATGGCGGGTTTGCTCAAATGTACCAACTCATGCCATGTTTCTAGTTTGATAATATCAAAAGGGAAGCTCAACCAGTCATCTTTTAAGAAGGCAATGGCATTTTCGCCCAAATACACGTCATCTTCAAAAATGGCGACATACTCCAAGTCATCATCTATCATTTTTTGCCATAAACAGACATGGCTTAAAAAACACGCTTTCTCGCCCAATGATAAGCGTTGATTATTTACCAAAGGAATGTTTAATTGTGTGGAAATATGCTCTATGTCGTTTGGTGTAACTGCATCAAAAAATTCAAAATGAATGTTCTGTTTGCCAAATTCTGTCTTGATATGCTCTCGGCGGTCGGTAGCGGTACTTAGGCTGATGACGTAGTTTTTCATGATTTGTCCTTGTTCATCTGCCACAGCATGATGTATTTATCCAGCGTATAACCTAAAGATGCTACCGCCAAGATATAGCCATACGCTCCGCCCATAAAGTCGGCACGGATAATATACTCACGCACAAATGAAAACCACGAGCGAGCAAGCAGTCCTGCCATGCTTACGGTTTTGCCTTTGGTGTGCTTTTCTTTTGCCCAATCGTGGCTATATCGGATGTTTTTTACCAAAAAATGGTGTAAATTATCGTTGGTGATGTGCGGCAAATGGCCCTTTAATACCACACTTGGCACGTCTTTTTGGTCAAGCGATTCATGCACTTCCAAATCTGAATATTTAAAATGCGTACGAGCATAGAGCCGAGCGAGCTTGTCGGTGTACCATGAGCGTGGCTGAACTTCCACGCCGCAAAAGGTATTGACCCGAGCAATGGCAAACACCTTATCCGTCTGCACAGGCTGTCTTAATACATCGGCGATAGACTGCCTTAGGTCTTGGTCAAGACGCTCATCAGCGTCCAATACCAGCACATAATCGCTCGTGGCATAAGACTGAGCAAGCTGGCGTTGTTTGCCAAAGCCTTGCCAGTCGGTATTGACGTACCATTTTGCCCCAAAAGATTCGGCAATCTTGCGGGTATCATCGGTGCTACCGCTATCTAAGACAATAATCTCATCTACCAAGTCATGCACCGTATCAAGGCACGCTTTTAGGTGCTTGGATTCGTTTTTGCAAATCATGACAAGCGACAGCGTGCTTTTTTTGTCGGTCAAATCAATGGGCGTGAGATTTTTGGCAAATTCTACCGATTTTAAAAACGCTTGTTCGGCTTGGTTGTGGGTCAAATCGTACAAAATGGCGTATTTATTAAAGGTATATTGGGTAAACATGAGCGAGTAAATCAGCCCATATCTGCCCTGCAAAAATCGCCCGTCCACAAAATATTGCTTAAAAAACGCCCAAAATGGGTTTAAAATCACCTTGCTAAATTTGCCTTTTTTGCCCTGCCTGTGTCTATCGTCCGCCCATGCTTTGGCGTATTCTAGGCGTTTGGTGAGCCAAAATAGGGGCGTGTCTGCCGTATGATGTCGCATAAAGCCATCAAGCGTGGCAGTAGTCGCTCCATTTAGCACGACCGATTCGTGTACTAAGTTGTTGTCATAGTTGTATTTTTTGGGATATAGTCGCCAATGAGCCTTGACCGCCCACAGTCTGTTGTCAATCTCATGCCCAAAAATACAATCTATGCGTTTGATGCCATATACTGTATCGCTTGGTGGATTTTTGATGACTGTCAAAATACTCTGTTTTAGCTCATCGGTAATCTCTTCGTCAGCATCTAGTGCTAATATCCACTCACCTGTGGCATAAGACTGGGCGATTTGTCGCTGCCTGCCAAAGCCTTGCCAATCGGTATTGACAAACCATTTTGCCCCATATTGTTCGGCAATTTCACGGCTGTTGTCGGTGCTACCGCTATCTAAAATGATAATCTCGTCCGCCAAGCCGTCTAAGGCAGGCAAGCTGATTGCCAAATTTTTGGCTTCATTTTTGACAATCATGACGACCGATAGGGGGTATTGATTCATCGCCAAGCATCCTTAATCCACTCACTTGGCAAAACGTGGCGATACCATTTACCGCCCCCGCCTGTGATGGCATCTGGTGGGTTAATCTCGCCATGAAAGATAACGATTTTTGCCCCGATTGGTTTTTTGGGTGGGACAAAATACGCCATGGGGATTTTTTGTAGGCAATGATATTTAAAACTCACACACCATGAACTGTCCCAATATTCCAAATGATGATGTTCACGCAGATAATTGGACAAAAACGCCTGTTCGTGGCGAACCTCCGAGCGGATTTTTTCAAAATTTTGTTCAAAATAACTAAGTAAGTTTGGATAAGTATTTTGCCCCACTTTAAAGCGATATACCGAGCTGTTGCCGACCATTCGCCACGGCTTTTTCCAATCACGGATAATCATTACGCTGTCGTCATGTTCCGCTTGGTGGGTAAAAAAGCAGTCAATATTATCCACGATGACAATGTCAATATCCAAAAACAACGCCGTGCCTTTTAAATCATACAATTCTGGCTTAAAGGTCGTAAGCTTTTTCCAGCCACGTTCGGGCAGATTGGCAGGCAGATTTAATTCGGGAATGGGATAGCATTTGACATTGTCATCAATGCCCGTGGGGTCGTCCGTCAAGCACACCATTTGAAAATCAAGGGTCAAATGGCGTTTTACCATATTATACAGGCGATTGACGTACTCGGCTCCGTATTTGGTTCCCCATTTCATGCAAATCACATAGCGGTTGTCGGTCATGGATTTTCCTTGTTTTTGTCTATTTTATAAGATTTTATTTGGGCGTGCAAATCATCAAAAGGCAACAGATAGGGATTTTCGCCAAAAGGCGTGGTCTTAAATCGCCGATAACCCCACATATAATGAGCAAAATGCTTATTTATCATCATCTCCATACTATTATTTAGGGCGGTGGTGGCGATGATATCGTTTTTTTTGTACAAATTGGGGTCGGTCAAATCATAACAGAATATCTCAAATCCGTCCTTGCCCTTGATGCACGCCAAGCCAACCAACGCACAGCCTGTTTTTTGAGCAAGCTTGGTGGTAAGCGTGCCTGTCATGGTGGGAATGCCAAAAAACGGGGCAATCTCTCCGCCATTTTTATCAGGGACATGGTCGGGCAAAATCACAGTAAATCCGCCTGATTTTAGTGTTTTAAAAATCGCCTTAACGCCTGTGCTGTCGGTGGGGACAAGCGTGGCGGAAAGTCGTTCACGACCGCTTAGGATAAATCGGTCAAGGCTAGGGTTGCCAGACGGCTTGTACATAATCGTCAAATCGCCAAAACCGCACAGCCATGCATTCATCATCTCCCAAGTGCCGATGTGTGGCACCACCAAAATCAGCCCCTTAGGATTGGCAAACCCACGCTCCAAAATTTCACGATTATGCACCGTTTTGATTTGGGCGATAGACCACTTTGGGGGCATTGCCCAGCTTTTGGCACTGTCTAGGGTGCTGGCAAGCTGATTTTGCAAGGCAATAAAGGCAAGCCTGTCTCGCTCGTCCTTATCCATAAAAGGGTGGACTAGCATGAGATTGGTGCAAATACTGCGATAAATACTGGCATTTGACCATTTGGCAAGATAAGATGCAAAACGAGCCAATGCCTCCAATAAGGACATTGGCACGAATTTGATAAGATTAAGCATAAATCACAAGTCTATGATTATTCAGCTTTTTCTTTTTCACGCACACGAATGCCAAGCTCACGCAGTTGCTTGTTATCCACGCCAGCAGGAGCTTCGGTAAGCGGACATTCTGCCGTTTTGGTTTTTGGGAAGGCAATAACGTCCCGAATAGAGCTTGCCCCTGTCATCAGCATAACCAGACGGTCAAGACCAAACGCCAATCCGCCATGCGGTGGCGCACCGTATTTTAGGGCGTTTAATAGGAAGCTAAATTTCTCTTCGGCTTCGGCTTCATCAATGCCTAATGCTTCAAAGACTGCCTTTTGCATATCTAGGGTATTGATACGCAGTGAGCCACCACCAATTTCAGTACCGTTTAGCACCATGTCATAAGCAATAGATAGGGCGGTCTCTGGGCTGTTTTTCATCTCTTCTACCGTGCCTTTTGGGCGGGTAAATGGGTGGTGAACTGATGTCCACTTGCCGTCATCGGTCTCTTCAAACATCGGGAAATCTACAACCCATAGCGGAGCCCACTCACAGGTCAAAAGATTTAAATCATGACCGATTTTGACACGCAACGCACCCATGGCATCATTAACTACTTTGGCTTTGTCGGCACCAAAGAAAATGATGTCGCCATTTTCGGCACCTGTACGGCGGATAAGTTCGACAAGCACGTCATCAGTCATATTTTTGATGATGGGCGATTGTAATCCGCTTTCTTTATCCACGCCGTTGTTGATGTTGGACACATCATTTACCTTGATGTAGGCTAGACCTTTTGCCCCATAAATGCCGACAAATTTGGTGTAGTCGTCAATCTGCTTACGACTAATCTCAGAGCCTTTTGGAATGCGTAGAGCAACCACACGACCTTTGGGGTCTTGGGCGGGAGCGGAGAATACTTTAAACTCCACGTTTTGCATGATGTCCGCCACGTCCACGAGCTTCAATGGAATACGCAAATCAGGCTTGTCGGAGGCATAATCACGCATGGCTTCTGAGTACGGCATACGCTGGAATTTGTCAAATTTTACGCCCAACAGTTCATCAAATAGCTTGACAGTCATGCCTTCCATTAAGTCCATGATGTCGTTGTCATCAAGGAACGATGTCTCAATGTCAATTTGGGTAAATTCAGGCTGGCGGTCGGCACGCAAATCTTCATCACGGAAGCACTTGGCGATTTGATAATAACGGTCAATACCACCCACCATAAGAAGCTGTTTGAATAGCTGTGGCGACTGTGGCAGAGCATAAAACTCACCATTAGACACACGGCTTGGCACAAGGTAATCCCTTGCCCCTTCTGGGGTGGCACGAGTTAGGATGGGCGTTTCAACGTCCAAAAAGCCATGCTCGTCTAGGTAGTTGCGGATAAGGCTCGTTACCTTTGAGCGAAAACGCAAGCGGTCAAGCATTTCAGGACGGCGAATGTCAAGGAAGCGGTATTTTAGGCGTAGCTCTTCTGAGACGTTGCTAAAATCATCGTTTAGTGGGAATGGTGGCGTTTCGCTCGTGGCAAGGGTTTCAATCTCTTTGGCAAGAAGTTCGATTTGACCGCTTTTCATGTTGGGGTTTTGGGTGCCTTCGTATCTGGCACGCACACGCCCTGTGATTTTTAGGATAAATTCAGAACGTGCCTTATCAGCGGTGGCAAAGGCTTCTGGCGTGTCGGGGTCGATGACGACTTGCAACAGTCCGTCTCGGTCTCTCATGTCCAAGAAAATCACGCCCCCGTGGTCGCGACGGCGGTGTACCCAGCCGACAACGGTAATGGTTTGGTCAATGTAGCTTTCGGTAACACTACCGCAATATTCTGTGCGAATTGCCATAAATTTGCCTTTTTTAAAGTTGCTTTAAATTTTAAAGTAAAATGGTTCAAACCTGCTATTATGCCTTTAAAATGCAATTTGGGCAAGTTTTTTTGTAAAAATTTGTCAAAAGGACATGACGGGGCAAGTTGCTCTTTTGGGTATTTTTGGAGCTGGCTTTTGGACAAAAATTGGCACGTTTGGGGCGATTTTGTGTTACAATTAGTCTTTTTGACTGACCCTTTGGCGATTGACCGCTGTCAAGTTTTGCCCGCAAATTACCCAACCCAAAAAGGAGCGTGATGGACACCCTAAATATTTTGTACCTTGTCTCGGCGGTGCTGATTTTTGTAAGTATTATGACAAGCCAGTTATCGGCTCGTTTGGGCGTGCCTTTGTTGCTGTTCTTTTTGGGCGTGGGTGTGTTGGCAGGCGAAGAAGGGATTTTGGGGATTGAGTTTGAACAGTATGCTCTTGCCAATTTTATCGGACAAGCTGCCCTTGCGTGCATTTTGCTTGATGGGGGGCTTAGAACGTCCCTTAATTCGTTTCGGGTGGGGCTAAAACCTGCCGTTACCCTTGCTACTTGGGGCGTTGTGGCGACTGTTTTGACGCTTGGGGTGTTTATTGCCTATCTTTTGGGGGTGGACTGGCGACTTGGGCTGTTGATTGCCGCCATTGTGGGCAGTACCGATGCGGCAGCCGTTTTTAGCTTGCTTAGAAATGGTGGAGTTAAGCTCAACGACCGTGTGCAAGCAACGCTTGAACTTGAATCGGGGGCAAACGACCCCTTGGCAATTTTGCTTGTTACGGTCATGATTGCCCTAAACCTTGACCCCGAAAGCCAAACAATCTGGACGATTTTGTCGCTACTTGCCACCCAAATTGGCGTGGGGCTGGTCATGGGCGTGGTGTCGGGTTTTGTGCTGTCAAAACTGCTCCCCAAGGTGCATTTGGCGGACGGTATGTATGCCATTTTGATTATGTCAGCAGGCATGGCGGTATTTGGGGCAACCAACCTGCTAGGCGGTTCGGGATTTTTGGCGGTGTATTTGACAGGCGTGGCGATTGGTAATACCAAAGTGCGTGCCACCGAACACGTCCTTCGGGTCATGGACAGTTTTGCGTGGCTATCGCAGGCGGTGCTGTTTGTGGTGCTGGGGCTACTGGTTACGCCATCTAGTCTTTTGCAAGTGTGGCATTATTCTTTGATTGTGTTTTTGTTTTTGTTGTTTGTCGCTCGCCCGTTTGCGGTCATGACAAGCCTTTTGCCTTTTGGGTTTAATTGGCGTGAAATTGGTTTTATCTCATGGGTGGGACTGCGTGGGGCGGTGCCGATTACCCTTGCTATTATCCCGATTATGATGGCAGTTCCCCAAGCCAATTTGGCATTTAATATCGCCTTTGGGCTTGTGATTTTGTCGCTACTTGCCCAAGGGGCGACCATTCCCTTTATGTCCCGAGCCTTTGGGGTGTGGGTGCCAACCGATAGCGAGCCAAAGGCGGAGCATGAGATTTGGGTGGGCGACCATGCCAATATTACGCTTTATGAATTTGAAGTGGGTAAGGGGGCGTTTGCCGTGGGGCGACACCCTGTCAATATCTCAAGCCGTTTTAATGCCAAGGATGTCAATTTGTTTGCGGTGGTACGAAATGAGCATTTGCTTGTTGTCAATGACGACACAGCATTGCGGGCGGGCGATGTTGTGTGGTATGCCATGAGTGGGGATAATGCCAGCTCTGTGGCAAAGATTTTTAACAATTCTGCCACCCAATACCAAAAAACAAGCGAATTTTATGGCGATTGGCTGCTGTCTCCCCACATCAAGATTGCCGATTTGCCGTTTTTTAGCGGTGGGCAATCCTTACTCAAAACCAACCGATCCAGTACGTCCAAATCTACCAAAAAAATGCCCTTTGATTTTTTTGAAGTATTTACCCCACCCAAATCAACGCTTGGTGGGATTGATGATGAGTTGATTGAGATATTTGATAAGCACAAAAATGAGACCATCGAAGAGTATATGCTAAGTCATTTCCATGCCGAACCTGTCAGTGGCGATAAGGTGCGACTCAATGACCATTGGAGTCTTATTGTGCGTGATGTGGACAATCGGGGCAGACTGCGTGGCGTGGGGCTAAAAAATACGGTCAAAAAGGAATAAGGGGCTTTTAAAACGCCAAACAAACCCCATTATTTTTTAAAATTTATCAATAAAGGTAAAACCATGCTATTTCATTCATCAAAAAAACCCACCGAATTGTCCATTATTCATCTTAATAAACTCCAAGACAAACGCCAAGAGCAACTAAAAGACGCTCTAAAAAACAGCCAAAAAGAAGACAAAAAATGCGGTCTGCTTGGCAAATTGTGCAAAAAAGCCAAAGATAAGGCAAAAGACAAAAAAGACAAGGCAGACGATAAAAATCATGACAAAAGCGTGTTTGTCCTAGATTTTGACGGCGACATCAAAGCGTCTGCGGTGGCTCATCTGCGTGAAGAGATTAGCGTGATTATCAGCTCGGCAAAAGCGGGTGATGAAGTGGTGGTACGCTTAGAAAGCGGTGGCGGACAGGTGAATGCTTATGGTTTGGCAAGTTCACAGCTCGCTCGCCTAAAACAGGCAGGGCTTATTCTCACTGTCTGCGTGGATAAAATCTCGGCAAGCGGTGGCTATATGATGGCGTGTGTGGCGGACAAGATTGTCGCCAGTGATTTTGCGGTCATTGGCTCGGTGGGGGTGGTGAGTCAATTGCCTAATTTTCATAAATTGCTCAAAAAGCATGATGTGGATTTTGAGCAGTTTACCGCAGGCGAGTACAAGCGTACCGTTACCATGTTTGGCGAAAATGACGATGAAGACCGCGCCAAGCACCAAGCGGACATTGACCGCATTCATGAATTGTTTAAAACCTTTGTCAAAACGCACCGCCCAAGCCTAGATGTGGAGAAGATTGCCACGGGCGAAATTTGGTTTGGGCAGGACGCTTTGGATTTGGGGCTGATTGATGAGATTGGCACGTCTGATGGTTATGTATTAGAGCTGATGAAAGAGCATGATGTATTCGTGCTACATACCCGCACCAAGCCGACTTTGGCAGAAAAATTGGGGCTGTCTGAGCAGGTGGGCGTAAAGATGGGCGATATGGTTGGACAAATGATGTCATCAGTGGGCGAACAGCTTGCCAAATATCAACGTCCTTAAATGAATAGTAGGGGCGAATCACATTCGCCCAAGTGTTTGTGTATCATCACAGGGCAAATTGCAATTTGCCCCTATAATTTCGCCTTAAACGAATTAATATCGCCACAAGTGATTGAATGTACACATCATTTTACTTAAAATTTTGATAAAAATGGTGTAAAATAAGCCATTCAACTTTTTAAAAGCGGACAATGGTTGTTCGCTTTTTTATTGATTTTAACGTGTGATTTGGGTTATTTATGAAAAAACTAGAAGAAGCCTTTGCCAAAGCCGATAAATTCGGACGAGTCATCGCCAATAAATTTAGCAAAATCAAAGATTTAAATGATATTCGTGGTATCGGTCAAGGCAAAACCGTGCTGATTACAGGGGCAAGCTCGGGGCTTGGGGCGATGATGGCAAAGAAATTTGCCTTTTTGGGGTATGATTTGGCGATTTGTGCCAGACGACTTGATCGCTTGGAGGCTCTAAAAGCTGAACTTGAAAAAGAATTTGGCATAAAGGTTTATGTGCGTACGCTTGATGTTACGGTATATGATGATGTGTTTACCGTGTTTGAAGCCTTTGCCAAAGACATAGAAAATGACGGCGGCACACTTGACAAAATCATCGTGAACGCAGGCGTGGGCGACAGCCGCGTGATTGGGCATGGGCGATTTGCGATAAATCGTGCGACCGCCGAAACCAACTTCATCTCTGCTCTTGCCCAGTGCGAATCCGCCATGCAGATTTTCCGCCGTCAAAACAGCGGTCATTTGGTCGTCATATCCAGTATGTCTGCAGTGCGTGGATTACCAAGGCATTTGACCACTTACGCTGCTGCCAAAGCAGGACTTGCGGCTCTTGCTGAGGGGATACGAGCCGATACCATTAGCGAAAAATTGCCGATTACGGTATCCACCATCTACCCCGGTTATGTGCGTACCGACCTAAATATCGGAGCAAAATACCTGCCCTTTGAAGTCGAAGAAGACGAAGGGGCGGACGTGATTGTCAAAGCCATTGAAGCCAAAGTCGATGAAGCCTACGTTCCTGCGTGGCCTTGGTTGCCGATTGGGCTGGGTATGAAGTATTTGCCGTTAAGATTGATTACGAAGTTTTTGTAATGTAAAAATAGGAGTATGTATGAACAGTCAAATTACCTTAGGTGGCAATGCCGTTGATGTGGCAGGCGAGTTTGCCAAAGTGGGCGAGATGGTCGCTGATTTTGTCTTGGTGGGTAATGATTTGGCGGATGTTAAATTGTCCGATTTTGCAGGCAAACGCAAGATTTTAAACATTTTCCCAAGCATTGACACAGGCATTTGTGCCACGTCCGTGCGTGTGTTTAACCAAAAGGCAGGCGAGCTTGATAATACCGTGGTGCTTTGTATTTCGGCAGATTTGCCCTTTGCCCAAGCCCGTTTTTGTGGAGCAGAAGGGCTTGACAATGTCAAAACTTTGTCCGCTTTTAGAAATGATGACATCGCCAAAACTCTTGGCGTTGCCATGACATCAGGAGCATTGGCAGGGCTAACCGCTCGTGCGGTCATTGTGCTAGATACCGATAATAAAGTATTGCATAGCGAGCTTGTGCCAGAGATTAAGAGTGAGCCTGATTATGATAAGGCGTTGGCATCTTTGGCTTGATTTATTTGGTTTGCTCAAAAAATAGTCCAAATATGGGCTATTTTTAATGTTTTAAAATTTTATTTAACACAATGCAAGCTATAACCAAATAAAAAACGCCCCAAATCGGAGCGTTTTTTGTACTAAAATTAGAAGTGCTTGAAAACCCATCATGGATGGCACGGATATCTAACACGGCAATCGCACCACATATTTTTACATTGTGTTATTCATGGTGTAAATCGTGCGGTGTTTACGGTAAGATAGGAGAATATTATGCAAATCATTCGCACCAATAATCACCGATTTTATTATTCATTTTATGCCAATAACCCAGCAGTATTAGACAATAACACCAATCCAAATTTTAAAGCAACAACATTTAAGCCATTTATCATCCAAAAATCTGCCCTGTGCTTGTCGGAGCTTAACGAACAAACCAAACAAGGTCTTTTTGGCAAATTTGCCCAGCGACTAAATACCCCAAACAAATCCGCGGCAACCCTTGCCAAATGGGTGCTATGTCTTGGTACAGCGTCACTACTTTCTTTGCCTGTCAAGGGCTTTTTAACCCCAAGCATGGATTCTACGCCATCATCTGCCATGTCTGCATTGGATGGTGTGATACAAAAGGGTGAGATTGTCATCGCCACGACTAAAGGCGACAGCACAGTGTTCAACCATGGTGACATTCAGCATGGTTTTGGTTATGACATTGCTGACCGCTATGCCGATAAACTGGGTGTCAGTCTAAATCTTAAAGTCTATGATACTGAGCAAGAGGCTCTAAATGCCTTCAAAGCAGGCGATGTTGATGGACTGCTTGGTGGGAGTCAGGCGGACGTGGCAGGCGTGCAATTGGCGTGCAATGATGACATGGCACAGACACTGTCAGGCTATGGGCTAAATGGCACAACATCGCTCATGTTCCGTGCCACAGATGGTAGCCTAAATGAACACGCCAAGAGTTTCTTGTGTAGCCCCGATGAGTTATCATTGACAGCGTCGACAGCACGTTTTTATGACCAAACTTTGCTGACCAATGCTTATAGTGACATGCACTTTAAAAAAGCCCTAAAACAACGTCTGCCATTATACAAAACAGCGTTTAAAAATGGAGCAAAAGCTCATAACCATGACTGGCAAGTGTTGGCGGTCATCAGTTATCAAGAGTCGCACCTTGACCCTAATGCCATCTCACGCACGGGCGTTGAAGGGCTGATGATGCTAACCCAAGATACTGCCAAAGCGATGGGTGTGAAAAATCGTACCGACGCTGTCCAAAGTATCCAAGGCGGTGCCAAATACCTAGAAGTGCTAGAAAAGCTCTATACAGATGTGCCAGATTCGGAGCGTCTGTGGTTCGTGTTGGCGTCTTATAACATGGGGCCTAACGCTGTCAAACGCATTCAGAGTGAGCTAAACGCTAAGGGGCGAGATGGTAACAGTTGGGCGGAAGTGTATGGCTATTTGGCTCGCAATGCCAGTAAGAATGGGCGATATGTGCAGTGCATGCACTATGTGACCAACATTCGCACCTATCTTGAAACCATCAAAACCATGCAAGTATAAGCTATATCACGATACAAAAACCTGTCATTAATATGGCAGGTTTTTTGTGTTTAATGACTAAGTTTGATGACCAAGATTAATGGGCTATCTCGCACCCTAACGAATTGAGCTTATCATCTACCAAATCCACCAAAATCGGATTGCCTTTGTCGTCTGTTTTTTGATGGGCGAATATGGCTTTTTCGTAGCACTTGCCAAGCCCTTCGGCAAACAAAAAACTTGACGATGCCGAATAAAGATTAAAGATATAATTATTGGGGTTATTGATAATAAGTGGGCGTAATTTTAATTGTTCGCTCTTATCAAATTCACTTTTGTCAAATCCGCTTTTTATTACTACATTTTTATCATCAGTCAATACCCAAATTGGCACATGAGTGCGGTCTTGATAATGCTCATAAAAGCGTTCGCCATAGGCATATAAATCATCGGTATTTTTGGTAAAATAAAAATCATAGCCAAGCGTCATATAATCGCCTTGTATCAATGAGCGTGGGTCAGCAGGGGCAAGGCGGATATAAATGTCTTTGCCGTATCTAAGGTGTGTTTCGTGCTTGTAGATAATCGCCCCAAATACCGTTAGGGCGATTAGACAAAAAGCAACGGGCAGGTAATTATTGATATGTTTCATGGTAGTTTAATTTAAATGGATTTTTATTAAATTTGGGGTAATTTATTTATCATAAGTAATAGAGTTTCGTTGCAATTTAGGCAAAGTTAATAACCAAGCCAAAAGTAATATTGCCACGCCAGAGATTGCCATGACCATGCTTTTTGTCAAAAAAGTGGCGGATAAGTGATAATAGCCATACCATAATAGCCCAATAACGCCAATAATATAGATGTAGTTGATGAATTTATCAGGACGGCTAACCCCATAACATACCCCAAGCATGGATATTGCCAAGCCAAATTGCCCAAAGCCTATCAAAACACCTGATAATACAATCAATAATAAAAGCCCGATATGAGTAAGATGATGATTAAAAAATTGATAAATCAATGTGGCAATAAGAGAAAATTGCAAACCATAAATTACCAAAGACGTGGTTTGGGTGGTTGTATCATCATAAAATGTCATGGTATTTGTCAAAAATACCGTGGTAATGACCACACATATCACAAATCCCCAAATGGCACGGTGTGGGAGCGAGGATTGATTTTTTTGGATAAGCAATAAGACAAGTAGCATAAGCCATTCAACGCCCAATACCATATCAGAAATAGAAAGGTAATAAAGAATTGGCGACTCATTGATAACAAACTCTTGAATATAAGCATAAGTCAATCCATACACACCAAGCAGCTGCATGATAATAACGAGCCAATGCACTCTAATAAAGATGGCAATGCTTGCAAATATCAGTTGGGCGATGATAAGGGGAAATGTCATCTCTATTTTATCATCAAGATGATATAAAAAAGCAACTTGACCACAAAGCATAAGAGCATAAGCCAAATGACGAATAAATAAATATGGTAATTTGGTGGGTTCATTGTCTGTATTGCTATTTAGCTTTTTTAGAGTGATAAAAGAGATAATGGTGGTAATTAGTCCAAAAAATAGTGAACCTGTTTCCCAAAAAGTCAAAAAGGACAACGCATAAAATATACCTGCAAGATATGCTCCAATACCAATCGGAATGCTATGAAATTTGCCTTTGGGTAAAATGCTATTTAAATAAATACCAATCCCACAAAACCACAAAAAACTTAATGTGCCAATAGCAAAAAAAGAAAGATTGTGTATATCAAAAATTTCAAACAATGCCCAAGACAAAAGCGATAAACCAAATAACGATGTCATCAAAGCGGTGCTGATTGATTCTTGGTGTTTTTTGAACAGATATATGGCAAATAAAGGCAGGGCAATGATACTTAGTATATAAATAATATGCGTATTATCAAGTTGTAAAAAGACACTAAATAAAGACAATGCCCCAATCATAAAGACAAGTAAATATTTGCCAATGGGATAATAACGATGAGCAAGATATAAATTACCAAGCAATAAGATATTCATGACAAGAAGATAAAAAAGGCTATCGGTACCGATATGGGTTTGTGTAAACAAATAGGCTGTCAAAGGCGAAATAATCGCCCAAATAAAAAACACGCCATAATTATGCCGATACAGATAGGGCAGGGCAAGCACCGACCAAATGCCAAACAGCCAAAAACTGTCCGCCCCTGTCTGATAGGCTTGCCCGATGACAGCAAGCGACAGTCCAATCATGGCAACCACCAACGTGTGCAAGGTTTGGCGAGCCGTGTCATGGCGTATCCATATGCTTGCCACGCTTGATAGCACCATGAGACTCATGGGGATAGCCATACGCACGCTGTGGGGCAGGTAGAACCAGTTGGATGCCACAAAATACACAAGGCTTGCCACAAGTACGCCAATGCCGATAAGGTTTAGCTGTTTGATAAACGTGGGGTGTGTGGGGTTGGGGGCTAGGGTAGTCATGAGACGGTCATCATAATGATAATTGCTATAATGTATCACAAAATTTGGGGGATTGTCAAATAAAAAACGCCCCAAATCGGAGCGTTTTTGTGCCAAAAGATGTCATGTTATTGCTTATGACATGGTTTGTACGCCTTCTAGGATTTTGTCGGCGTGGTCGATGAGTGCTTGTGGCATACGCTCACCGAGTTTATCAAACAGCTCTTTGTGGCTTTGGATTTCTTTGACCCACTCATCTTTGTTTTGACGGGTAACTGTCTCAAAGTCTTCTTTGGTAAAGTCAGAATGCGTCCAGTTTAGGTCTTCGTAAGTCGGCACAAGCCCAATCGGTGTAGCAACGGCATTGGCATTGCCTTCACAGCGGTTGATGATCCATTCTAGCACACGCATATTTTGCCCAAAACCTGGCCATACAAAGTCGCCATTATCATCACGGCGGAACCAGTTAACCTTAAAGATTTTTGGCAGTTGCGTGCCATGCTCTTTGGTTAATTTTTCTAGTTTTTCGCCCATTTCTAGCCAGTTGGTGAAGTAGTCTGCCATGTTGTAGCCAGCAAAGGGGAGCATCGCAAAGGGGTCACGACGGACAACGCCCTGGGCACCGACCGCAGCGGCGGTGGTTTCAGAACCCATGGTGGCGGCTTTGTACACGCCATCAATCCAATCAGGGGATTCGGAGATGAGTGGCACGGTGTCGGCACGGCGACCGCCAAAGATAAAGGCAGAGATTGGCACGCCTTCGGGATTTTCCCAGTTAGGGTCAATCGATGGGCATTGGCTTGCCGATACGGTAAAGCGGGCATTGGGGTGTGAGGCTTTCTCAGTGCCGTCATGCTTTTTGCCTTTCCAGTTGATGAGATTATCAGGCACTTCTTTGGTTTTGCCTTCCCACCATACTTCGCCATCTTCGGTCATGGCAACGTTGGTGTAGATGACATCACGAGACAAAGATGCCATGCAGTTGGAGTTGGTTTTGGTGTTGGTACCGGGGGCAACGCCAAAGAAACCTGCTTCGGGGTTGATGGCGTAGAGTTTGCCGTCTTTTGATGGCTTAATCCAAGCGATGTCATCGCCCACGGTTTCGACTTTCCAGCCTTCATAACCTGCTGGTGGGATAAGCATGGCGAAGTTGGTTTTGCCACAGGCGGATGGAAAGGCAGCTGCCACATAGTGCTTTTTGCCTTCGGGGTTCGTTACGCCTAGGATAAGCATATGCTCGGCAAGCCAGCCTTGCTCGCGACCCATGACAGAGGCAATGCGTAGGGCTAGGCATTTTTTGCCAAGTAGGGCGTTACCGCCATAGCCTGAGCCGTATGACCAGATTTCACGGGTTTCTGGGTAGTGAACGATGTATTTGTCATCGTTGCAAGGCCATGCCACGTCTTTTTCGCCGTCTGCCAAAGGCTTGCCAACTGAGTGTACACATGGCACAAATTCGCCGTCTGTACCTAGCACGTCATAGACTGCCTTGCCCATACGAGCCATTTTACGCATACTTACGACCACATAAGGACTGTCGGTCAGCTCCACGCCAATGTGGGCGATATGACTACCGAGTGGCCCCATGCTAAATGGCACAACGTACATGGTGCGACCTGCCATACAGCCGTCAAATTTATCGTTCAAGATGGCACGCATCTCATTTGGGTCTTTCCAGTTGTTGGTTGCCCCTGCATCAATCTGTTTTTGGTATTGTTAAATAAAGATAGATTTTAAGGTTTTCCGTTCGGACTGAGCTTGTCGAAGTCTAGGAAAACCGTTATGGTTCGACAAGCTCACCACGAACGGCTTTCTAGAAAAGTATACTCAATTAACAATACCTGTTTTTCACTACAAATAAAGGTACGGTCTTCGACACGAGCCACATCAGACGGGTCAGAAAATGCCAAATAAGAATCAGGGTGTTTTTCTTGGTTTAGTTTGACCATCGTGCCATTGTCAATCATGAGATTGATAAGGTGGTCATATTCTTCTTGTGAGCCATCGCACCACTCAATGCGAGCAGGCTTGGTGAGTTTGGCGATGTCGGCAACCCAGTCAATGATGGCTTGATGGCGGACAAAATCAGGGGTGTTTAGGGCGATTGCGGTCATGGGAATCTCGCTTAAAAGTGGGTCTGTGATAGAGTTATTTATCAGCAGAATTAAAAAATTGCGGTATTAAAACATATTTTGTCATAAATTGTAAGTTTTATTTTTTTTTAAAATACATTCATTTTTAAAAAAAATGGACATATCATGATGATACGTCCATTGGGTATTTGAAAAATTAAACTATCAAGGGATTACCTTAGGAAAAAGAACGCCCATAGGGTCACCACCAAGATGGAGATGATGTTTAGGACGAAGCCAACGCTCATCATCTCTTTTTGCTTGATATAGCCTGTCCCCATGACGATGGCGTTTGGTGGGGTGGCAACAGGCAGCATAAAGGCACAAGAGGCACCGATGCCGATGACCATGATTAACGCCTCGGGTGGCAGTCCAAGCTGTACACCAATTGGAGCAAATAATGGCACAAGTAGGGCGGCAGAGGCGGTGTTTGAGGTAAACTCAGTCAAGAAAATAATAAAAGCCGAAATAACCAAAATGACAAGCAAAATTGGTGCGCCCGCCAATGCACCTGCGATTTGCTCGCCAAGCAAGGTAGAGGCACCCGATTCTTTCATGATGTCAGACAGGGCAATACCACCACCAAAGAGCATGAGTACGCCCCAGTCGGTGTTATCAGACACTTGTTTCCAGCTAACCAAACCGCAAGCAAGCACCGCAACTGCTGCTGATAGAGCGATGATGGTGTCGGGGGATTTAAAGGCGAACATCTCGCCAAGCTGTTTGCCAAAAATCCATGATAGGGCGGTAACTACAAAGATGACGATGGTCAAAATGCGTGATACCGTCCACGGAATGACTTCATCGGTCATGACCACGGTTTGTTTGAGATTGGGTTTTAAAAAGATGTACATTGCCCCGAGCAAGGCAGGGAGCATGACAAGCATCATGGGTACGCCAAATTTCATCCATTCAACAAAGCTTAAATCCAGTGCTTTGGCAGCAATCCCATTGGGTGGGGAGCCGATCATTGTCCCTAGACCGCCGATGCTGGCACAGTAAGCGATCCCCAGCAGGACGAATAAAAAGGTAGAGCGGTCTTTTTCTTTGTCAATCTGCCCCAAAAGCCCCAATGCCAAGGGCAACATCATGGCGGCGGTGGCGGTATTACTAATCCAGGTATTGTTAATTGAGTATACTTTTCTAGAAAGCCGTTCGTGGTGAGCTTGTCGAACCATAACGGTTTTCCTAGACTTCGACAAGCTCAGTCCGAACGGAAAACCTTAAAATCTATCTTTATTTAACAATACCCTAATCCACATGGATAGCATGGCGGTGGCAAAGAAGATATAAAACACCGCCAAGCCCAGCTTGCCCCCTGCCAGTTTGACCAAACCAAAAGCGATTTTACGGTCAAGTTTTTGTACGTGTAACGTGGCGGCAAGGGCAAAACCGCCGAAGAATACAAAGATGATAGGGTCGGCAAAACTTGCCAAGGCTTTTTTGGTGTCAAACTCAGGCACGCCAACCAATACCGCAAGAATCGGCACTAAGATGGCGGTGGCGGTGACGTGGATGGCTTCGGTCAGCCATAAAGTGCCGATAAAGATAAGTATCGCTAAGCCTTTATTGACGTCAGTGCCAAACGGCATGACGTGATATAATATGATGGAGACGATGGCGGCGACGGCAAAAATAATCATGCCTTTGATGGCGTCTTTGGTAATGACACCCGATGGCGTTTCTTGATTGTCGCCAGCTGTAAAATCAGTATCTAAGGTCAGCTCTGGAACGTGTTCATTGGAGCTTGGTTTGTTTGGGTCAGTCATGATTTTCCTTTTTCATAAAATACAATATCATTATTTGAAAAATCAATCATTGAAAATATCAAGCAATGAATATCATGCATAAAAATACCAAAATCAACTCGGTGTGTTGTCCATATAAATGCTTTGATTCATTCAAAGCAAGCGACCGAGCTGACATTGGCAGTAGTGACCGATGATGTGAATCACACATACATACAAATTCTATTGTATAATAACAGAATTGTAACTATTTGAAAATAGTTTGTTGATTTGTTTTTAAAAAACAGTGCACCCAACTTGCCTGCTTGACAAATGTATTTTGTAACAAAAATACTTACAATAAAGGCAGAGAGCTTGATAAAATCCACTTGCTTGATAAGAAATGATTGGGTAAAATGGGATTTTTATTTAAAATTAACTGAGAGTAATATGTCCCAGAAGAGCAGTGATACCGCATCTTTGACAACTTTTAAAGAAGCCTACGAAATTTTAAAGCATAATGCTGACTCATTAGAACAAAGTCAGGTGTTAGACATTGACAACCTAGTGAGCGTGGTAGAGCAATCCATTGATGCTTATAAAGTCTGTCAAGAACGCATTAATGCTGTAGAACTGGCATTAAAACATGCCTTTGATGAGACTGCCTTAAAAAACTAACCCATTGACCAAATTTATGACTGATTTTAACCAACACAAAGATATGGGCAATTTGTCCTTAAAAACCTTTTTTGAATCCAAGACTCTGACTGAGCTTGGTGTGTATGGACAGGCTTTGACGGTGTCCGTCAATTATGAAGCCTGCCGATTTGAAAAAACAGGGCTGCTTGCCTTTGTCAGAAAATTGCCTGTATTAAAGGGGCTAACTCCATTTCGCTCGCCCACGCTTGACATGGACATAGACCTATCCTGTGTGGTGCTAGATGGCTCACATCAAGTGCTAGATAAGATTTGGTATGCCAAGGTGCGGGGACTTGATGAGAGTGTGCGTCACGTTGGGTCACTGGCGGGAGCAAATAATTTTGAAGAAACGCTCATGCCCCAAGAGTTGATTCACGTCAAACTAAGCGACTTGCCCAAGATGGCACAAAAGCTCGTGTTTGTCATGTCAAGTTATCATAAACATCCGCTTTGTCATGCCAAAAAAGGCATTACAAAAATCAGCGATGACGACAGCATCATTCATACCTATGAGTTGGCAACAATCACCGCAGGCGAGCATGGCGTAGTGGCGTGGGTGATGGAGCGTGATGGTGATGATTTTAGGATATCTGCCCCACAAAAGGGTCTTGGTAGCTCATTTGACCCTGCTAAGCTAAATGATGAGCTGGATAAGCTGGCAGGTGGCTTTTAACGGAGTTTTGCAAAAACCCAATCACAATCAAAAGATGCTACAATAAACCAAACCGCCACCAACCAAATCATTCAACAGGACAAAAGCCTATCCAAGTGACATCATACGAGAACAATTTAAATACATACGTCCATTACTAGGGTGTGCCTACCATTGATACACCCAACCAACTTGATATTTGCCACGCCCCTACATCCAAACATCATCATGTTTGTGGTAATTGTAAAGTTTTTCGATGTAACATTTTTATAAAATACGATAAAATTTAAAGCTTTTATCAATTTTTGCATGAAAAATAGCTATCTGACCACTTAAGTTTAATAAAGTTGAGTTAAAATCTTAAAATTTATCCAGTTAAGTGGTCGGATTGTCTTTCATAATAAAACTTGTCTGATAGAAAACTCACAACCTTAAGTTTTTTCCTTGAAAAACGTGCGATTCCCCTGCTTTTTAAACAGGTGTTTTTCATGGCAAATACCAAAGTTTAACACGCCCTACTCACCCGATACACACTCGATGTCAAAAATTCAATCTCTTGTATGTCATGACTGACGTACAGCATGGGAATGTTCATCGCTTTGATGTCTTGAAAAAACGGCAGAATTTCTTGTTTGTGTTCGCTATCTAGAGCGGACAGCGGTTCATCCATGAGTAGTAGATTGGGAGAGTATAGCAACGCTCGCCCGAGTGCCACTCGCTGTTTTTCCCCGCCTGAGAGTTTGGCAGGCAGACGCTTGGTTAGATGTCCCAGTTTTAATAGACTGATGATGTCATCAGGATGGAAACGACGGGCGGACTTATCACGGTGCCGATAGCCGAACAGTAGGTTATCCATCACGCTCTTGTGGGGGAGTAGTTGCCCATCTTGGAATACCAATCCGACCAGTCGGTCTTGTATGGGTAAATTGATGTTGGCTTGTTTGTCGAACCATGTCACGCCATTGACTCTGATGTGTCCTGATGTGGGCGTGATAATCCCTGCAAAGGCATGTAGGATGCTGGTCTTGCCCGTACCGCTCGCCCCAAACAGACCGACGATGTTATCATCAAAACAAAACTTTGGCGATAGGGTGATTTTACCCAGTTTTAGAGTGACATCACAATCAAAGGTGGATTTGTCATGCGTATTCATTGCTACACCTTTTGTTTTTGCTGACGATGATACCACTGCGAGAAAAACAACGCCACAAATGCCACGCCGACCGAGAACGCCATCAGTCGCATGATGGCAATATCGCTGTCAGCCTGTTGTAGTAAGCTGTACATGGCAAGGGGCAGGGTGCGTGTCTCGCCTGCGACGTTGCCCACGAACGTGATGGTCGCCCCAAACTCGCCCAAACTGCGACAAAATCCCAAAATCGCCCCAACGACGATGCCGCTTACCGACAAAGGCAGGGTCACTTTAAAAAACGTACCAATCCTGCCAGCCCCCAGACTTTTGGCGACCCATTCTAGGCGTGTATCAACCATCTCAAAGGCAAGGCGTGACGACTGCACCATCAAAGGAAAACCCATCACCGCACTGGCAAGCACCGCCCCTTTCCAATTAAAGGCAAATTCTAGTCCCAAACTGCTCAAATGCTTGCCAATCACGCCTTGATTACCAAATAGAACAAGCAGTACATAACCTGGGACGACAGGTGGTAGGACAAGGGGGAGATACACCAAGGTCTCAACAAGTGATTTGCCCCAAAACTGTGAGCGTGCCAAAAAATAACCCATCATGATGGCAGGGATGAGATTGATGAGTAGGCAGGATAGGGCGATTTTAACCGATAAGCTGATGACTTCAAGCTCGTCGGGGCTGAGTGAAAATAGCATGGCAAAGGATGATGGCAATGATGGCGACATTATAAAGCAAAATGGGCAATTTGGCCAATGTCCATTTGTAAGTGGTGTTCAATTATGATTTATTTTAACGGGGTAAATCCATGCTTTTTAAAAACTGCTTTGGCATCGTCAGATTGTAAAAACTGATAAAATCGCTTGGCATTGCTGTTATTAGGGCGGACAAGTCCCGCAGGATAAATGATGGGCGTGTGACTGTTAGTGGGAAAAGTCGCCACGGTCTTTACCGCTTGGGTGCTGATGGCGTCAGTGGCATACACGATACCAAGTGGACACTCGCCACGGGCGACGAAATTTAAGGCGACACGTACGTCTTCGGTTTCGACCAGTCTTGGTTTGATACTCTGCCACCACGTCATGTGCGTGAGTGCTTCTTTGGCGTATTTGCCAACGGGGACACTGGCGGTATTGCCTGTGCAGAGCTTGCCTGTAAAACTGCCAGCGATATTAAAATTTTGGCTCATTGTGACTTTGATGGGGTTTTTGGCAGGGCTAATTATTACCAAGCGATTGCCCAGCAAATGCGTGGTGTTGGTAGGGCTGATGAGATTTTTTCTATTAAGATAAGTCATCCATGCTACGTCTGCTGAGATAAATACGTCCGCCTTGCCACCTTGTTCTATCTGCTTGGCGAGCGTGCCTGATGATGCATAAGAAGCCTTTACTTTGGTGCGGTATTTTGTCTCGTACATCGCATTAAGCTCGCCCATGACATCGGTCAGGCTGGCTGCTGCATAGACGGTTACGTCAGCATGGGCGACAGGCAGGTTTAGCATGAGTGTGGACAATAGGGGCAGAGTCAAAGATTTCATAAAGGACACCAAAACAACCATTAAAAATTGACATAAGTTAAGAAAAAGCAAGATGACATGATTGTATAACAAAATCACACCCTAGCCCATTGCCCAAAAGTGGTAAGTTAGCCAATATTTAGCCAATCTTTTTATCAATCTTTGCCAATAATGCTCGCAGTAGGGCGTATTCTTTTTGGTCAAGTTGCAGGCGAGAAGATAGGCGTGATAAGCGTTTGGGCAGGTCTTTTAGTTCATCATCTCGGGCGAGATTGAGCTTGATGAGTAGGCTTGTGATGGCGTCATCAAGCCCCATCTTTTGGGCGTGGGTGATGGCAGGCTCATCCCATTCGGTGCGATGATGGATGTTAAGATGGTGTTTGAGATTGTGCTGATTATAATGGGTGTCATCTTTGGTTTTGTCGCTGTTTTGCTCATCAAAATAAGCATAAAGAGTGCTTATGATGACTTGCACGGCACTTGCCACATTAAGCACAGGATAGGCAGGGTTGGCAGGGATTTGTACGTGATAATCCGCCAGTGCCAGCTCGTCATTGGTCAGTCCTCTGTCTTCACGCCCAAAGACCAAGGCGATGGTTGCTTTGGGGTTTTTAGCCAAAAAATCATGACACAGCACCGCACACTTGTTTGGTGTGATGACAGGCTTGGGTAGATGGCGAGTGCGTCCGATGCCATGACAGTCAAGGCATGTGGCGATAGGGCGGTTTCGATGGTGTCAGCGATGATGGCGTTGTCTAGGACGGACGTGCCACCGGCGGCATTGGCGTGACTGGTCTCATCAATGGGTAGGCGGGGGGCGACCACGGTCAAATGGGACAGTCCCATGGTGTGCATGGCACGAGCTGCCGAGCCGATATTGGCAGGCAGGGTTGTATTAACCATGATGGTGTGAATGCGGTTTAGGGGGGTGTTTGGCATGTCAATTCAACTAAATCAGGGCTTATTTCACCACCAAATCCGACCCAAAGGTATGTCTTAGGCGATTTAGGTTGTTATCAGATGGATACAGGCGAAAACGGTCATTCGTCAACACTTTACAAATACTGCATTCATCGTACAGATATAGCGACACAGGCAGACAGCCGTCGGGGGTGTCGCCATTTGCGTCAATGATGGCTCCCCCGTCTTCGGTCGTTGTCTGGGACTTGATGAATCCGGCAATCTCATCGGGGTTGGGCGGAACATTCTCTTTTAGCAGACTGGTCAGTACTGACAGTCGCTCGGTATCGTGGCTGTGCAGTTTGACGTGCAGACTGTCCAACGATTTTAGGCGAGACTCAATGATGTTCTTACCCCCTTGTAGGCGAGCGAACACCCGTCCGTCATTTTCGCTGACACTAATGCGAGCGATGAGAATCACGCCGTTTAGGTTGTTTAGCTGCTCCCAGTCTTTTTTGTCAATCTTTGCCAATGTCTGCATGTTTAGGCGTTTGGGGTTGAAGTTTTTGTCTTCTTTGGCAAGATGGGCGTATTTTTGGCTTAGGACGGCATTTAGGCTGATGTTGCTTTCAAGCAGGGGTGAGATACGTTGGTATTTGTCCATATAACAGCTAAGCTCCAAGCGACAACTGCCGTCATCTAAGGTGATGGCGACACGGTTGCCAAAGTTTGCCACGTCTATCACCAGTCCTGCGACCAAGGCAAATTTGCCATAGCCCGTCTCAGATACTTCGCTTAGGTTTTTGACGTTGGTATAACGGGGCAACTCATCACGATAAGCGTCCATGGGATGACCTGTCAGATACAGTCCCAACGTGTCTTTCTCGCCACGCAGGCGAGTTTGGTCGCCCCAGATGATGTCAGGCAAGGGCGGAGCAACAGACAGCCCTTCATCCACTTCGGCAAATAAGTCAAATGTACCTGCTTCGCTGTTTAGTCGGTTTTGGTGAGCCACTTCCATGGCTTGAGGGAGTTGCTCCCAAAGTCCGCCACGGATTTGGTAGGATAAGTTTTTGCCATGAATGTCAAGCAGTTCGGGACGTAGCACGCCTGCTAGGTCATCAAAACAGCCGGCATTGATGAGAGCTTCTAAGGCACGTTTGCCGACTTTTTTGGTGTCCACACGGTTACAAAAATCGTATAAATCCTTAAAAGCCCCTTCGCTTCTTGCCTTGACGATGCTGGCGACCGCGTCTTCGCCCACGCCTTTGACCGCTCCTAGTCCATAGATGATGGTTTTGGGGTCACGAGCAACGAAGTGAAATTGGCTTTGATTGACCGATGGCGGCAGCACTTCTAGGTCAAAGTTATCCTTGCAGTCGCTGATTAAAAAGACTACGGTATCGGTGTCATCCATCTCCGATGTCAGTACCGCCGCCATGAACTCAGCAGGGTAGTAATGTTTTAGATAAGCGGTTTGGTAGGCAAGCACGCCATAGGCTGCCGAGTGCGATTTGTTAAAGCCATAGCCTGCAAATTTCTCCACAAGCTCAAAAATCTTAATGGCAAGCTCACCATCCACGCCAAGCCCGATAGCCCCTTCTTCAAATACCGACCGCTGAGCTGCCATCTCTTCGGGCTTTTTCTTGCCCATGGCACGCCTTAGCATGTCCGCTCCGCCTAGGGTGTAGCCTGCTAGGGTCTGGGCGATTTGCATGACCTGCTCTTGATAGACGATGACCCCATAGGTCGACTCTAAGGCAGGTTTTAGCCAGTCGTGCTGATATTGGGGGTCAGGGTAGGCGACTTCTTGTATGCCGTGCTTGCGGTCGATAAAGTCCGACACCATCCCCGTCTCCAAAGGACCGGGGCGGTACAAGGCACACATGGCGATGACGTCTTCGATGTTGGATGGCTTTAACTGTTTTAGGTATTTTTTCATGCCCGAGCTTTCAAGTTGGAACACCGCCGTGGTGTTGCCATTTTGTAGGACGTGCTCATACACCGCTGTGTCATCTAAGGGCAGCTCATCGAGGTCAATGGGGTCTTTGCCTTCTCTGGCAAGGCGTTCATCGATGTTGTTAATGGCGGATTTGATGACGGTCAAGTTTCTAAGTCCCAAAAAGTCAAACTTCACCAGTCCGACTGCTTCTACGTCGTCTTTGTCGTACTGACTGACAAAATGCCCTTCATCATCGGCATAAATGGCACTAAAATCACTGATACGATTCGGGGCGATGAGTACACCCCCTGCGTGCTTACCGACATTACGGGTTATCCCTTCAAGTTTCTGTGCCATCTCCCAAATCTCAACCGCCTGTTCGTGGTCTTGGGTATCGGCATTGGTGAGCAAATCTTTTAATAAAGGCTCTTCTTTAACCGCGTCTTCAAGCGAGATACCGGGGGTTTTGGGGATGAGTTTGGATATTTTGTCGGCAAGACCGTATGATTTGCCCTGTACCCGTGCCACGTCTCGCACCACCGCACGGGCGGCCATCGTACCAAAGGTGATAATTTGTGAGACCGCCATTCGCCCATAAGTATCGGCAACATAAGCGATGACACGGTCTCGCCCTTCGATACAAAAGTCTACATCAAAGTCAGGCATGCTGACACGCTCAGGGTTTAAGAATCTCTCAAAGAGCAAATCATACCGCAAGGGGTCTAAGTCGGTGATGTTTAGGCTATACGCCACCAGCGAGCCTGCCCCCGAACCACGTCCTGGCCCGACAGGCACGCCATTTTCTTTTGCCCAGCGGATAAAGTCCATCACGATGAGAAAGTAGCCCGGGAAACCCATTTTTAAGATGATGTCCACTTCAAATGCAAGGCGTTCATCATAAGGCTTTCGCACATCCGCCCAGCTTTCATCTCGGCTCTCGGGTGGATAGAGCTTGTCTAATCGTCTGTTTAGCCCATCTTCGGATGTTTTGCGGAAAAACTCTTCTTCGGTCATGCCTTCGGGTATGGGAAAGGCGGGCAAAAAGTTTTTGCCAAGGGTGAGCGTGACGTTACAGCGAGAGGCGAGCAGGGCGGTGTTTTCGATGACTTGGGGGATGTCAGCAAACAAAGCACTCATTTCGCTTTGGGTTTTAAAATACTGCAACTCACTATAAATGCGGGGGCGTGTGGTGTCCGCCAGCACGTAGCCACTGGCGATACACACACGAGCTTCGTGAGCGTCAAAGTCAGTACTGGCGGTGTCTTCTTTGCCTTGACTGCGAACGCTGGCATTCATAAAACGCACGTCATTGTGAGCGATGATAGGCACGCCAAATCTCGCTCCTGCCATGATGATGTCACGGTTTAGGTCGTCATCATGGACGTGGGTGCGTTTGACCGCCAGATACAGACGGTCGCCAAAGGCTTGTTGCCATGTGCTTATCGCATTCATTCCCCCACGCAAGGCGGACGTTATCTCTGAGCGGTGCGTGAGTATGGCGATAATCCCTGCGTTTTTGGCAGGGTCGAACAAATCTTGCTTTAACACAATGGGCGTGCTGACTGTTACTTTGCCGTTCTCACCCATGGGTCGGTTAGTGTAGCTGTCTGAGACTAGACGTAGGATGTTTTGGTAGCCGTCGTTGTTCATGGCATAGAGTATGACGCTAAAACTCTCATGCTCGGCGGTCGCACTAAAATCATCGCCTGTGATGACTTCCGTGCCAAGCAAGGGCTTGATACCAGCACCAAGGCAGGCTTTATAAAACTTGACTAGGGCAAAGGTGTTTTTAAAATCGGCAATGCCCAAGGCGGTCTGCCCGTCATCCACGGCACGTTTGACCAGCTCTTTGATTTTGACGATAGAATCAACAATGGCGTATTCGGTACGCACACCCAAATGCACAAATGACATAAATTCGCTCTGTTTTAATTTTTAAATGGGTTTGGGAAAATAATTGGCAAAATAAAAGGTTATTGACTATATAGATGATTTTTAAAATTTAAATGATTTTAAAATTTCATATTTAAAAAAGGGTTGTTTTCATTCATGGTATTTTGGTAAATTTGCTAGGAAAGATATATTTACAAAGATGACTGATTGATTTTAAAAATCAATTTTTAAAAAACTGTCATAAAGCAAACCGCCATTTTTCTGACAAATTTATTTAATTTAATTTAACACACCATCAATTTAAAACACCAACACATCACAACGCCACGGGCATGGGGTTAATCTCTTGGCTGTTTTGATAAAAACCTATGCCCATTGACGCCACAAACAGCAATACAAACACCGCCAAGACACCCAATACGGCTTTTTTAAGATAAGGATGGTATTTGGAGTAGGTGTGTTTGATTTTGGATTTTTTCATTATATAAATCAATGGGTTGGGGGTTTGTTTTGATAAATTTGTCAATGATTGCTAAATGGGCCAGGGCGTGCCTGCTCTTGGTATTTGCCATGAAACATGCAGAGATTATCAAATTTTCATCGCACTTTCAATCAGAATGTTGCCAATGTTCAATACGCTCTATTATACCATGGAAAATTTACCAAAATCACGGTAAAATTAAGGAAATTTTCGGGGTCATCCCAGTCATCATCTTATCATCAATACCGAGCCGATTTGTCCATGTTTCATATCATCCAGTCCAATAACACCGACCGTCTTGTGGGTCATCTGATTGATTTTTATCAAAAAAATAACGCAGAAGATGACCTTGCCCATCTGATTTTTACCCCGTTTACCGTCATCGTGCCGTCCATGGTGTTGGGCGACTGGCTGACCAAGACCGTGGCGAGCCGTGTGGGCATCAGCACGCTGTTTACCGCTCAGTTTTGGGGTAAATACCAGTGGGACATGATGAAAACGGTGTTGGAGCTAGATGCACAGGCACATCCCCATGATGCTCTGTCTGTGCCAGAAGTGGCGGTTTTGTCGGCGTCCATCATGCGTTGGCGAATTTTTGGCTTTGTGATGAGTGAGTTTGAAAAAAATAACCGACTGCTTGATGATACGGCTCATCCACTGTATTTTTTGATAAAACCTTTGTACGATGACGATACAGACACTCTGCCCGAGACTCGGCTGTGGCAGGCGTGCGATGAGTTATCACGCCTATATGTGCGGTATCTGACCCATCGCCCCGAGTGGCTTCATGATTGGGCAAATGGCGTGTCGCTCACCGATACCGTCAAGCAGATGATGAGCGAGAAAGAACGACTGGACAAAGTCTTTGGGGCGATACAGCCGAGCGATGACAATAATAATGATAAATCTGATGACAAATCTGATAAAGCCAATGCCAGCGACATGGCTGAGTGGCTCGTAGAACATTATCTGGATTTGGAGCGACTGCTTGGCTATCTGTGGCAACAGCTTTTTGGCGAGACGTATCGTTATCGCTTGGCATTAGAAGAGCGTTTTTGGCAGGTGCTGTCAGGCAAGCGAGACGGCACGGCTAACAATACCAATCATGCCGACCATACCAGTGGCGAATCATTGTCCATGCGTGCCACACAGGCTTTGCCCAAAGCCCTGTATCTGTTCACCGTGCAACAAATCCCCAAAGTGGAGCTTGATTTTTTAAAACAGCTGTCTTTGTCTTTGGATGTGGTGCTACTGCACTTTAACCCATCGATGATGTTTTGGGCGGACATTGTGGACAGACAATGGCTAAAAACCCAGCAAATCATCCGTCCGCACATGGTCTATCTTAAAGACTACGGGCATGGGCTGCTGTCACGACTGGGCAAAGAGTCCCGAGACACCTTTGCCATGCTTGCCGACTTATCGGGGGGCGACAGCCACGCCACATGGCAGGTGCGTTGGCAGGATGATTTTGATGAGTCTGTGCCCGAGGGTGGCACACTGCCGAACCTACTACAAGGCTTAAAGGCGGACATTCTCATGCTAAACCATGACAAGGACGTCCATGAGCAGGCAGGCGGACAAATCGTGGCAACCTTGCTTGATGATGAGCTATTTGCCCATGATGATATGGCAGATGATAGGCTCATGCAAAAAGTCCGCCCCAAGACACCGCTTGGGCTAGACATCGGGGCGGACATGGGCAGTCTGTCCATACACGCCTGCCACAGCCTAAAACGCCAATTGGAGCTGTCTCGGCTCATGATAGCCAAATACCTCAATGACAACCCCGAGCGACGCCTTGCCGATGTGGTCGTGCTACTGCCTGACATTGTCAGTAGCGAAGACATCATTCGCTCGGTGTTTCCTGACGGATGGGGGGCGGACGGGCTGACTTTGCCCATCAAAATCACAGGCACGCCCGATAAGAGCATTGATGAACTGATAGGGGCTATCATGGGCTTTTATACCCTGCTTGGTGAACCGACCAGTCGGTTTTACGCCGATGAAGTCTATGAATGGCTACTGACCCCTGCGTTATATGAGAGCTTTGGGCTGTCGTTTGATGAGATGAGACGGGGCGTGGAGCTACTAAGGCAGGCAGGGTTTAGACGGGGTTTTGATGAAAGACACTTATCGGCGACGTTGCACGCTGATGACAGCGATTATCGTTATACGTTTAGCCATGCCTTAGATCGTTTGGTGTTGGGGCTATTGACCCCAACCAAAATCCCAAGCCGTGCCTTACATCCCTTTGTGTGGCGTGCAGGGGCGTTTGGTGAAGCAAGCCTACCGCTCATGGGCGTAAGTCTGGGCGACGAGCCTGTGATTCATGCCTTGACCGCCATCCATGCGGGGCTATCTGCCAACCGCCAACAGCTCACCGCCGTGGACAGCGTGGAGCGACTTTTGAACCACATCGAGCATGACGTCATCAACCGCTACTTTGGGCATTGGCATGACAGCGTTGCCATGCGAGCGATTTTTAACACCAAAAACGCCATGATGAGTAGCCTGCGAGCGAACCGCTACTATCATCGCCATCTGACCGTGGGACAGGAGCAGGTCGGCAGTGTAGCAAGTACTGATGAAATTCGCTTGTCGATGAAGTTCGTGTTGGAGAGCTTATCCGAGACGGTCAAGGCACAGGCGATTAGTGCGGAGCCGTCAGAAGTCATTACCTTTGCCCGCTTTGGGGCGGTGCGGAGCATTCCTTTTGGTTTGACGGTCATGCTGGACATGAATTTGGCGTCCTTTCCACGCCAAGACAGGGCGGTGCGACTCGATTTGATGCGTGCTGGGGTGCGACGACTGGGCGACCGCTATAACGAAGATGATGATAATGGGGCGTTTTTGGATGCCTTGCTATGCACCAAAGATGCGTGTGTGATTTTTTATCAAGGGCTAAGCAGTGATGGCAAAACCAAGCTGTTACCTGCGTCTGTCGTGGGAGAGCTGATAGAGTTTTTAAAAACCGAAGCTCAGTGGCGAGCTGACGGCATGGATGATTGGCAAAAAGGTGCAGGGATAGAGACAGGCGGCATGGATGATGACATTACCACGCTCATCAATCAGCTCATGCCTGCCATAGTCGAAGATTATCTCATCACTTACCATAGCCCGACATTCTTTGACAAGGCGGTGTATTATCATGATGACCATCAGATGACCCCTACTGATGACGTGGCAGGACAGCTCAAAGCACACCTAATGGCGAGACTGACCGCCCTAAAACACCGCCAAAAACAAGCCCTGCCCCCGCCACAGCTGTGGCAGGACATCCGCCACACCCTAGACAGCCCAGTTGCCACACCACAGCCATCATCGCTCATCATGGATGATACGGCAGTACAAAAGCTAGCAGACTGGCTTGGGCAGTCCTTGGCTTGCCCAGATGATAAGACACTTGCCTGTCATATCAAGGCGATGTGCGAGCATTATGAGCTGACTTTGCCGACACACATGCAGGCAGGCGAGCTTATCGGTCGCTTTAAAAACCTAAGCAAAACCTACTTACATGACAAAGTCAAGATTGACAAAGAACGCACCCCTGATGAGCAAAACGAGCCGTTGAGCCTAGATTCATTGGCCAATTATCACATGAATGAGCTGTTCATCCGTGGGGCACAGTTTGGGCTGTTTGGCACGCAGACGGGCGATGAGTCATTTCGGCAGGTGCTAGACACCATGAGTAGGGCAAGCGACCATTGCCATAATGACGCCATCTTTGCCATGCAGTCGCTGTATTATGGTGACCGACTGCCAGCAGGGCAGTTACGCTTATCCACGCCTGATGAGTACTTTACCGAGCTCAAAGACGATCTTGTCGAGTTTGGTAATACGCTAGATACGCTCAGACAGGATGAGCGTTATGCCATGACATTAGGTGCGATGGGCGGTCTGCTAAGCACCACTTCTGAGCAAAGTGTCCCGCTCATCTGTGATGACATCCACATTGACATCACCGTCAGTCTGCCGACCGATGACCCATCTGGCACACCTGACCTATCGTGGCGAACCATCCTGCCAAACTCCGCCCGAGCTGAGCATTTATTCCGTTTTTTTGTTCATCATCTGTTATGGCAAATGACGGGCGATGATGATAAATTTAGCCTGTGGCAATACCGCAAGGCAGGTGGGGACACTCATCTGGCAGGGCGGACATTTGCCATCGGGGGCATTGACACACGCACCGCCAAAGCCCATATCCTAAACCTAATCGTATTGGCACAGCTTGCCAAACGTGAGCTGATTGTCATGACGCACCGAGACGCTTTGGCATACATCGCCCACAGTCAGACAGATGATGCAAAAATCACGCCTAAGCTGTTTGAAAAATGGATAGGAAAACCCAGCAATAATGATGATAAGATTTATGAAACCGACAGGCGCCATGAGACATGGCAGTTGGCATTACAAGGGGCTGACCCCTACAAAGCCCTGACGACGTATTTGCCCTTAGCGTTACCACTGTATCAGCTGATGTTTGGCTCGCTGATTGCCATTGACAAATTAAATGAAAAAAAGTGATAAGGATGATAAATGACAAATCTGACCGACATCCCTGCCATTGCCTGCACGCTCAGTAATGGCTATTTGATAGAAGCGTCCGCAGGCACGGGCAAGACATGGACATTGACCGGCATTATTTTACGGTTATTGATAGAGAAAAAATACGCTCCCGAGCGTATTATTGCCACGACCTTCACACGAGCATCCGCCAGCGAAATGCAAGAGCGGATACAGGCTCGTATCAGTAGTTTTTATTGCTATGTCTCTTGGCTAAACGGGCAAAAGGCAACTCATGCCCACTGGTTTTATCACGCCCAAGACACGGACAGCGATACCGTCAGAGACATCAATGAGGCATGGGGGCAGATAGTAGAGCAGGCAGGTGTGGCAGGCATTACCGACCATGATGACCCGATTAATGAGCATTTGATAAAACAGCTCATCACAGACAGCGACCCCAATGCCTTGACACTGGCGATTCGGCGGTGTTCACTCCTGCTTGCGACCTTGGACAAGCTGTTTGTGGGGACACTAGACAGTCTTGCCCAAAAGTGGCTCAAAGAATTTGCCGACCAAATCGGCTATCAGATGAACACCGAGCTTAGCACGAGCAGCAATGAGCTAACCTGTGCTCTCATTCATGACGCCCTACGCCGTGAGCATGTGCGAGTGGCTCAGTTGCCACTGTATGCACTCATTGATAAGGCGGTGTTTAGCGATGTCGGTTCGGCACATCAAGCGGTTACCGTGGCACTTAATTTCTATGACGCTCCCATCGATACCATGGCAAGTGTGGATGACTATTTGGCGATGTTGGATAAACGGTTGATGTCTGTCTTTGAGATTATATCGGTCTTTGAGCCGTTTTATGAGCTTGATTATATGTTGGCATTCGGGTTTATAAATCGTGGAAAAGCTGTCAAAGAATTTGGACGTTTAAAAAATATCATGGAAATGATAAAAGTCCATCATTTAGATTTTGTGAATCATATTAGTGATGAAGATAAAAGTTTTTTGGATAAGTTGGAAGATATTAAAAAAGAAACAAATTTTAAAAAAGGTTTTGAAAATAACAAGCAAGCCTTTCTTGCTTTGCCGTTGGATAAATTATTAATCATCCGTGAAACAGTAACTGCCATCAAGGAAATTGCTGATTATTATAAATCCCATCTATATCAAACCATCGCCAAGGACGTGCGGGTATTATTAAAAAGCATCTTAGAACGTCAGCACAAAAGCACCTTTACTTTTCAAATGGTGCGACTCATCGAAGCCTTAGAGCATAGCCCTGAGCTGGCAAGACACATTCGCCATCATTATCCTGTGGCACTCATTGATGAATCCCAAGACATTAATGGACTGCAAAAACGCTTAATAGAGCTTGTTTATTTGGATTATTTTAAAGAAAGGCGAGACAAAGGCAAATCTAGCACGGGATTTTTATTATTGGTTGGCGACCCCAAGCAGGCGATTTATCGTTTTCGGGGCGGGGACGTTGCCAATTATAACAGCATTAAACATTATGGGCAGACGGATATATTACCGCCTTTATTAAACAGCGAGCTGACACTCACGACCAACCGCCGCTCTAATAGCGAGTTAATCGACAGTTTAAATCACTGGTTTGCCCATCAAGATAACGCCCATAATCCTGCTTATCTGGGCGACGGCATTTATTATCAGTCCATCACCGCCCACAAAGAGCAGAGTTTATTATCATGGCAATATTTAAATAAGCCAGCATTGCCTGATTATTTGGGGCATAAGCCATTAACATTATTGCATTTGCCTTATAAAAAAGATGATGACAATAAAAAGCTGGATAAATACCAATACATCGCTCATCATATTAATAGCTTATTGCAAGGCGGACATACCCTTGATGATAAAAAAATCAAACCCGATGACATTGCGGTATTGGCACGCACCAAAAAAGATTTGGCACAACTAAAAAAACAGTTGGATAAATTGGGTATTCCATCGATTTCGCCCAGTGACATCAATGTTTTTACCACAGAGTCGGCAAAAGATTTATATGCCCTACTCACTGCCATGATAAGCCAAGAGCGAGAGATTTTAGGGCGACTTTTTATTACCCAATTATTTGGTTATGAGTTAAGAGAAGTTACTGATTTATTAAATGATGAACAAATCATCCAGTCCGTTGTTTTTTATTTAAAAGAATGCCATCAGCGATTTTTAAAATATGGCATTGCCAGTGCTTTGACTTATGCTTTATTACACCATCCGTTATCCGATGATAATCTGTGGCAAACATCTGCTAAGGCAGGCGAGCGATATTTGGCGGATTTGTGGCAACTGACCGAACTGATAGGGCGAGAATATACCCATCAGGATAATAATGAGATAAAACTCATGAATTGGCTCGCCGATAAAATGACAGGGCAAGATGATAATGAAGACTATCAGCAGATGATATTGCCAAGCGAGTCGGGCGTGAATCTCATGACCATTCACAAGTCAAAGGGTTTGGAATTTCCCATTGTCTATGTCATGAATTTGGATGACCCTGCTACAAGTAAGAACCACAAAAACATATTTTATGCTTATAGTGATGAGCGATACAATCGCCGTATCTCCCCAATCAAAGATAAAGTGGCTGATAATGAGATAATAAGCGATTATTATAAAATCAAACAAAACCAAGAATTGCTTGATGAGCGTTTGCGAGTGGGTTATGTGGCATTGACCCGAGCGTCAGAGCAGACTTTTGTGGTCGGGCAGGATTTATATAATGCTGGTCAAATAGATGAGCGACCATTGTTTTTATGGTTCGATTGCAAACAGAAAGATATCATATTGCCCGAGCGACTGACAGATAAAGTAGATGTCATTGATTTGGCAAAATCAGAACAGCTGATAACCGATAACTATCAAGGCGATGATGTGGTATTGACCCCGATACATTATCAGCCATGGCAGGTGGTATTTGCCAAGGCGTATTTTTATGGGGCGTCCAAGACCAGTGCCACGGCATTGATGAGTGTGTTTAATAAACCGTCAGTGATGGATGATGATAATGCCATCGATGATGAGATAGCCATCATCCCACAAATGGCGACACTCATGGATGATATTATCCCTTATCCTGAGAATGACATTCGCCCATTGTTTGAAAAAGGCGTGAATGCAGGAACGTTTTTACATCATTTATTGCAATTTATCGACCCCAATGATAAAAATAACATCAGCAGTCGCATTGATGATGAGATTCGTCAATTAAACTTTGCTCATGCTTATCACAGCACTCATGGCGACATATCGCATGAATCAAATGATGAATTAGCTAATGAATTGGTTAATCAGGCTGTATTAAACCATCATCAAGCATTGGTAGAATGGCTGTATGACATTAGCCACACACCATTTTTATCATCAAAGATAAGTTTGAGTGCATTAGCTCCCAATCACCTTGCTAAAGAAATGTCTTTTACCCTAAGATTGACCGAGTCATTTAATATTAATGAGCTAAATGAGATATTTAAAGCACACAGCGACAAAGAGATAATACTCACCGAGCAAAACCCATCTGTTTATTATAAATATCTCAATGGCGAGATGGATTTGGTTTATGAACATCAAGGCAAGTTTTATGTTGTGGATTATAAATCCAACTTTATCGGCGAGAGCTTGTCGCATTATCGCCATGACTCATTAGAATCCGCCATGAACAAAGCAGGCTATTGGCTCCAAGCATGCGTGTATCAAGTGGCATTGCACCGTTTATTAAAATTACGCATAAAAGATTATGTCGGGCGTGAAGAGCAGTATTTGGGAGCGGTGGAATTTGTCTTCTTGCGGGGCGTGGATAAGCATGACCCAACTTTGGGGCATATTGCTTGGCAAGTGCCATTACCACTTATTTATGCGTTGGATAAATTGTTTGGATGAATTGTTTGACTAAATGATTTGATTAAGTTTTTAAATGATTTAATTGCATAATTCGAATAAAACCGATTAACAAACGTTATTTATTTTAAAATAAACCGCTAAGATAAAAGGAAATCCATGAATACCCCTTATCAAAACAACATCGCCCAATATCTCACCAGACGCATGAAGGATAATGCTAACTGGTATCATGAGACAGGACGTATTGATGACTTTGTATTTAATACGGCTGATGAGACGATATTTTGTTTGATTCATTTTGTCATCAGTCAGTTATTGCATGACGGGCATACGGTGTTAGTATTAAATAGGCATGATGATATTAATAATACCCAAAATACCGCCCATGACAAATTAAGCCCGTGGCAGTTGTCAGTATTACATCCTATCATGTCGCTCATTAGCGATAAAGTGGGCGATGAGTTGGATTTTAATGCTATTTTTGGGCGTATTGATGAATTGTCAAATGATAAAACGGCTTTGGTTCATTATATTCATCACACCCAACATGACCTAAAAGAGCGATATTATCAGCACAGTATTATCACCAAAAGCCACAGCCATCAGTCAGATGAGCAGGTGGTGGCACAGCTTGGCGAGCTGATGATTTGTGCGTTGCGTTTTTATTATGTGACGAGTATCACGCTGGGTCGGGATTTTGATGAGTTTATCAAGCGATTATACGCCAACCCTTTTTTTGCTCATGGCGATGATGAAAAGCCAGATAGGGCGGTGGTGTTTTATCATGATGATGATACGCTGTATCTGTGGCTCGGTCGCAGTTATCAAGCGGAGCGTGAGCTGTTGTCCGCCATTCATGAGATTCGCCACAGTCCCATCCACGCCCTAGATTTGCCCATTAACCCATCGCTAAACCCCGAGCAACAGCAAGCCATCAGGCAGGTGGCGAGCGAGCCGTTTAGTATCATCACGGGTGGACCGGGAACGGGCAAGACTTTTACGGTTGCACAGATTGTACTGGCGTTGCACCATGCCCTGTCAGATGTGGGCGGGGAGCTAAGTCTGGCACTGGTCGCCCCCACAGGCAAGGCATCACAGCGGATGGCGGAGTCACTTCAAAATGCACTCTCGGGCAGTCAGACTAACATCACTCTGCCTGAGCCGATGACCATTCATCGCCTGCTTGGCATCGGCATGAGTGGCACGCCCCGCTACCATGCGTCAAACCCACTGCCGTATGAACTGATTATCGTGGATGAAGCGTCCATGCTTGGCACGGAGCTGGCACGCCATCTGCTCTGTGCCGTCAAGCGTGGGGCTAGGATTATCCTACTTGGCGACGCTCATCAGCTCTCGGCGGTTGACGCAGGGGCGGTGCTGGCGGATTTGTGTCGCATACCGAGCTTGATGACGACACGCACGCATTTGGTCGTATCCAACCGTTTTTCCAAGGATTCGGGCATTGGACGTTTGGCACAGCTTATTAATCAACCAGAAAACATCGCCTTTGACAAGCTCATCGCACTCATTCATCAAGAAAACCATCTGTCATGGACGGACATCGCCTTTTTAACAGCACAGCGGTCATTGTTGCGACAGCAGTTTTATAAAAACATCGCTGATGAATATATGGCACCTGATGGATTTTTTGCCTTAACCAAAACATTAAAAAAACAGTTTGCCACATACGGTGATGATGAAAAACAAACACAGCTACAAGCATTAAATGAGCGGTTTAATCAATATCGTATTTTGACTGCATCACATATCGGCAGTTGTGGCGATGAGCTGATTAATGGCTTTATTGAATCATTGCACCGTGATTATTTAAAACTGCCGACGGTAAAATCGCCTTGGTATCATGGTCGCCCTGTGATGATATTAAAAAATCGCTATGATTTAGGATTGTTTAATGGCGATATTGGCATTTGTTTGCAAAGTGGCAAACGAAGTCATGAATTATCGGTGTATTTTGGCGATTCGGTTAAAGGCTTGCCGATTAATATGCTAGACGGCGATATTGCCACAACCGCCTATGCGATGACCGTGCATAAATCACAGGGGTCAGAATTTGAAAAAGTCGCTGTGGTCTTTAATGATGATAACGAGCGTTTATTATCCAAAGAACTCATTTATACCGCCATTACCCGTGCCAAAACCAAAGTGGCAATATACAGCACCGAGCAGGCATTATTAAAAGCGGTCAATACCCCAACAATCCGCCAAACAGGACTATTGGTGCATGATGATATAAAAGGTGGGGTGAATTGAAAATGGGTTTTTAAAAATGCTAAATATAAAATTTAAGTTAAAGTCAAATTTGTTAAATTTAAATGATTGATTTAAAAATAAAAACATTGGGATAAATATTTACCCCAATGTTTTTATAAAAAAGATGAATATTTTATTGACATTGAAATTTAATAAAATATTCATAATCATCATCACGGCTTAGCTCAGGCGAGCCTGTGCCGAGTATCGTGCCGACCACTTTTGCCCCTTGTTCCATGACTCGTCCCATGCGTTCGTCCATCACGCCATTGTAGGTGGTGGTGTCATTGATGACGACAGGGGTTTTGTAACCGCATTGGGCTTTCGCGGACGCTAGGGCGTTGTTTTGGGCGGTGGCTTTGGTTTTGCCCAGTCCTGTGGTTTCAAAGGTGTTATTCGCCCGAGCGATGACAGGGCTAGTCGGCGTGCTTTGGCAAGCGGTCAAGCCCATGGCAATTAGGGTGATGGCACCGACAGAGCGTAGGGTGGTGATGTTCATAACGTATTCCTAATAATAAAATAAAAAGTGTATCGTAACAACGTGGCAATATATGACAAGTCATTAACATAACTTAACATAACCATGCTTAGCCATTTTAACAAAACTTATTTTCTCATTATTATCACAATGGTAATGTTTTGTCTTTATATTTATTTAACATAATCTATTTTTTTAAAATGCAGTTATAAACCCCTAAAATCAATACAAGGCTAGTAATATGTAGGTGTGGGGATGTGCTGAGCACGTCCTTTGGCGGTATCAATTTTTATGGGCGTGCAAAAACAGCCCTGCAAAGCCTGTGGAGAACATTTGATTTGTTAGGCGTAATAAAATAAAAACCATACGCATGATTTTATCCCATAAATTTTTACAAAAATACACAAATTTTTGGTACAATGGTTTTATTTTAAATCAAATTGTTATTTTAAACCAAATAAGGAAAAACCCATGCCAGTCGGTGATGTCAGTCTTGTGCCATTATTGCCCATTGATGGTGTAAAAATCGGCATTTGTGAAGCAGGTGTCCGCTATGCAAACCGCCGTGATTTGACGGTGTTCAAGATAGATGACGGGGCGAGTGTGGCTGTTGTTACCACGCAAAACCACTTTGTGGCAGCCCCTGTGCAAATCGTGCGTAAACATATCCAAACGCACACGCCACGCTATCTACTCATCAATACAGGCAACGCCAATGCAGGCACAGGGCAGGACGGCTTGGATAGGGCGTTGGCGACTTGTCAGGCGTTGGCGGACAAAACAGGCGTGAATGCGTGCGAAGTGCTACCGTACTCCACAGGCGTGATAGGCGAGACTTTGCCGAGCGAGCGGATTATTGTAGGACTGGATAAGACATTGGCGGATTTGACTGCCGATAACTGGCTAAACGCTGCCCACAGTATCATGACGACCGACACCATCCCCAAAGGACATAGCGTACAGACCACGATAGACGGCACGACTTACACGGTAACAGGCATCAGCAAGGGGGCGGGGATGATACGCCCAAACATGGCGACCATGCTTGGCTTTGTGGCGACAGATGCTTGTATCGGCCCAAAGCTACTCCAAAAAATCTTGGTGGATTTGACCAACCAATCTTTCAATCGCATTACCATTGACGGCGATACGTCCACCAACGACTGCTGTACGCTCATCGCCACAGGCAAGGTGGGAACTCTGATAGACAGTGAAAACCATGCCCATTATCAAGCCATTTATCAAGCCATTAAAGAAGTTATGCTAAAAATCGCCCAGCTCATCGTGCGAGACGGTGAAGGGGCGACTAAATTCATCACAGTCAGGGTAATAGGTGGTAAGACCACGGACGACTGTGCCAAAGTTGCCTATGCGGTGGCTCATTCGCCCCTTGTCAAGACGGCATTTTTTGCGTCCGACCCGAACTGGGGGCGGATTTTGGCGGCGGTGGGTTATGCTGGCGTGCCATTTGACCAAAGCTGTGTGAGCGTATCGCTCGATGAGATTGCCATTTGTCAGCGTGGCGGACTGGCGGACGGCTATACCGAAGAGCAGGGGCAATCGGTCATGAGTCGCCCTGAGATCACCGTCAGTATTGATTTGGGGCAGGGCGATTGTACCGATACGGTCTATACTTGTGATTTGTCGCATGAATATGTGAGTATCAATGCCGATTATCGTTCATAATAGTTTTTAAATAAAAAGGCAAACCATGAAAAAATTATCCATCATCTTAACTTTAACCTTATCCGCCCTAATCTTGCAAGGCTGTGTGCATAAAGTCGTTACCGTTCCTGTCAAAGTTGCCTATAAGACCACCAAAGGCGTAGTTAAAGGTACGGCAAAAGTGGTCGGAGAGGTCATTCCTGACGGTGACAAAAAAGACAGTAAAAATGACGATTGAATATTAAAAAATAGTTACAATTTAGCAAAATTATAAACACAACATTGGGACAAAAAACCGTTCTAATGTTGTGTTTTTGTAATTATCAGAGCGGATAATATTACAAAACCAACCCTTTTAAGATTTTTTCTTTATAATAGCCCGTTTTGAAACGGACTTAGGTTGAGATTTTTTAATCATATATTGTTTGATAATTTATAAAACTAAATAAAATATTAAACAATTTCAATGATTAAGCAATTTTAAATTAAGTCCGTTTTTGTTTACAAATGCATTGTAAATTTAGGTGTTTTATGACAAAAACAAATAAAATGAAAAAAATCTTGATGATTGTCGGGGTTTTGTTAATTGTGGTTTTGGTGGCGGTGCTACTGTTCTTGTTCCGCCCTGTGGCGACCAAACCGGTCAAATTGGCAGGCGATGAACCTGTGGTGGACATGGTGCTGGTGGGCGGTGGTATCATGTCGGCAACGCTTGGTACGTATCTGTCGGAGCTTGAACCGACATGGAAAATCCAAATGTACGAACGCCTTGACAAGGTTGCCCAAGAAAGCTCAAACGGCTTTCATAACGCAGGCACGGGGCATTCAGGCTTTATGGAGATGAACTATACCGCCGAAGCCGAAGACGGCAGTATCTCGATTGAGCGTGCCGAAAAAATTGCCGTGCAGTTTGAGATTTCCAAGCAGTTTTGGACGCACCAAGTCAAAAACGGAGCGTTGGGCGACCCCAAAACGTTCATCAATCCTGTGCCACACATTGCCTTTGTGTGGGGCGACAACGTGGACTTTTTAAAACGTCGCCACGAAGCCATGATAAAATCCCCTTTGTTTAGCGACATGATTTATAGCGAAGACAAGACAGAGATAGGGCAATGGGCACCGCTCGTTACCAAAGGGCGTGACGACAGCCAACCAATCGCCGCCACTCGCATGGACATCGGTACAGATGTAAACTATGGAGCAATCACCACACAGCTCATCAATCATTTGGGTAAAAATAGCAATTTTAACCTAAAAGTTAGCACCGAAGTGACGGGTATTAGCCGTAACGATGACGGCACGTGGACGGTGAGTGTCAAAAACCTTGCCGATAACAGCGTCTCACACACTAAGACTCGCCGTGTCTTTATCGGGGCAGGTGGTGCGGCGATAAAAATGCTACAAATGACAGGTCTGCCTGAGAGCAAATATTATGCAGGGTTTCCTGTGGGCGGTCTGTTTTTGATGACCGATAACCCTGATGTGGTCAATGCTCACACCGCCAAAGTCTATGGACGTGCCGAACTTGGAGCACCACCCATGAGCGTGCCACACATTGATACTCGCTATATTGACGGCAAAAAATACGTGCTGTTTGGACCTTTTGCCACGTATTCAAATAAATTTTTGAAAAATGGCTCGCAAACTGACTTATTGGCATCAGCAACCAAAGATAACGCCTTGCCTATGGCGGCGGTGGGACTGGATAATTTGGATTTGGTAAAATATCTGGTCAGTCAAGTATCACTCTCGCCTGAACAAAAAATGGCGGAACTGCGTAAATATTATCCAGAAGCCAAGCAAGCCGACTGGATAGAAAATCAAGGCGGTCAGCGTGTGCAAATCATCAAAAAACTGCCAAATGAGCCTGCCAAATTGCAGTTTGGTACAGAGATTTTTGCATCCCAAGACGGCACGCTTAGTGCCTTGCTCGGTGCCTCACCGGGGGCGTCTACATCGCCAAACATGATGCTTGATTTGTTGGCAAAATCTTTCCCTGATGAAGTGCAGGGCAAATGGAATGCCAAACTTTTGGAGATTATCCCGTCTTATGGACAGGATTTGGCAAAAAACCCAGAACTGCTTGATAAAGTGCGTACCGACACCAGTCGCACATTGGGTCTGGTCTATACATCAAAAACCCAAAGCACTCCTGTGCCACAGGATGGTGCAGACGTGCCAGAGCCGACTAAGTTTGTGCCGTCTCCTGACGCCAAAGAGCCAGTGGTAGAAGTGGGCGAAGAGAGCCAGACCGAGCCTAAAAAAGCAGCGTAAGCATGACATAAATACAAAAATAAAGGGTAAGTAGTTGCCCTTTATTTTTTATCAAAATTTATGGATTCAAAAGTAAAACGTGGGGTAAATCATATTTATCCCAATGACTGTAATTTAAAACAAGCCGATAATTTAAACAAGCCAAAAACATGACAAAATTTTTACGTTTTCTGCAAGGCGTTAGTTGGGTAGTACTCATCATGCTTGGGGTATATCTGTGGATATTTGATTGGGGTGTGGGCTATCTGGCACTTACCGCCATCATCGCAGGCGTGCTAACATATCTGCAAAGCAAAAACATCATCAAAGGGCAAGGCATTGCATGGATGGCGATAGCGGTGCTATTTGGTTTGCATATCTGGGCGTGTTACGAGCTACACGCCCACAAAGCATGCCATGACACAGGCGAGCGGTGGTCGCAGTATGGGGCGTTGTGAAAATACCCCAATCAGATTGATTGGGGTATTTTTGGGGTGGAAGCTTATAGGGTAGCTCTTATAGGATAACTAGGTCGCTTTGAATGTATATCTGCAACTCATTATTATTTGTTGCCTGCCATACATCATATGCTTCACCGTTCTTGTCATTAATGGTCTGGTTGGTTTTGGTGAATTCACCTTGCTGACCGAGTTTTATTTTATCTCCGTCATCACCCCGAACATACAAGCCACCAACATTATCAAGGGTGTTCATATAGGATTGGTAGCTATCTGCACTATTAATGGTTAGTGTATTGATGGCTTTGCCATCAGCACTGGTCATGTCAATAGATTCGAAATCAAGCAAGTCTGATAGGCTTATTGAGCCAGCATTATTAACTTTTAAGCTGTCAAATCCATTACCGCCATTAATGCTTTGTCTTCCAGAATTGATACTACCTAAACTAACAATATCATCACCATCTCCGGTTTCAATACTCATAGAATTCTCACCTTTAATTGTAATGATATCATTGTTGATACCGCTTATTATCTTGGAGTTAGATGAGTGGAAGTTGGTGATAGAGCCGTTAATAGTAAGATGATTCACACCATCTCCAAGGTTTAAAGTAGCTACACCATCAGCATATCCAGCTCTATAATCACCTTCAATGATAATTGTATCATTGCCTTCTTCGGCAAATAAAGAAGCGCCGTCAACCTTACCTTTTATGTGTAAATAGTTTGTACCACCACCTAATTTTATGTAATTAACCCCTGTAGTGCTAGCGTTAAAATTGCCATTAATAACTACTTTATCATCTCCATTACCTGCTTCTATATTAGTAGCAAAGGCATCCTTATTTAAAGTGATGACATTGTTACCATTCCCAGCGTTTACTTTCATTGAAAAAGCTTCCATCAAGTTAATCTCATCATTAGAGTGACCTGTGGTGATAACTGAATTTCTAGATTCACCGGCGATAGTTAATGTATTTTTACCATTCCCAAGAATAATATCACCCAAATTCTTACCACCTATTTTTATAACATCTGCACTGTTGGTGCTGTCAGAAATGTTTTCCGTGATAATATTGCCATGATTGTTACCCTTAATGACAACAGTATCATTATGATTACCGAGACTTATGTTGGAAGTATTATGTCCTTCAATGTCTAGGTAATTTTCTCCATTTCCCATTTTAATTAATCCTGAATTGGATGTCCCCTTGATGATAATGGTATCCTTGCCATCTAAGGTGGTTATGGAGCCAGTTACTCCTTTATAAATATTAATATTATTAGTACCACCTCCAGTGTTAATATTTACCCCCTCAGTATGACCATAAATATTTATATTATCATTACCATCTCCTGTGGAGATCCAGTTTGTAAATCCTGTTGAGAATTGACTCCCACGAACTTCTCCAGAGATTGTAATGTCATTGTTTCCATGACCTAAATCTATCATGGAACCCACAAGAAGATTTCCATTAACATCAAGAGTGTCGTCGCCATCTAATGCTGTAACATCAATCTGGATATTCTTGTAACTACTACCCTCTGGTCCTACATTTACTGTAATATTATTCATACCTCCACCAGCATGAATACTAGTTTTGTAAGGATCTAGAGCTGCACTGGTCGTAATATTAATATTGTCACTTCCAGAACCAGTGACATATTTATTACCACCACCTCCAATAGCTTTTATGCTATTATCGCCATCTCCCAAATCAATTATATTCAAATCATTGCTATCAGAAAGTTTGCTTTCATAAATAAAGCTATCATTACCTTCTAGTGCTGTAATTTTGCTATTTTCCATACGTCCTTTGACTACAATTTCATTGTTTCCATTACCCAAATGAACAGATGAATCGAACACGAACGTTCCGTCTTTTTCATAATCCTTATTGATGGTTAGAATGTCATGACCTGAACCTGTTTGGACATCTGCTTTAACCAGTTCGGAGTCGGCATCAAGTGTGATGGTATCACGACCTTTACCTGTAATAATACTTCCAGAAAAGTCATTTTTAGAAATGGCAATGCTGTTATTACCATCTCCTAAATTAATTTTAGCTGAACTTCTTCTGCCACTGTCATTAATATTAAGAATATCATTACCATCAGCAGTCGTTATGGTAGACCGAACTCCTGAGTTAATTGTAATCTCATTATCCCCACCGCCTAAATCGATGATGTTTTGTTTGCCTCTTTTTTCTCCATCATCGGAATGAATCGTTAGGCGGTCTATTGCATCTCCACCATAAATTTCACTGCCGGCAACTCGTCCGATGGTAGCTGTATTTACCATTCCTTTTTCGTCAGCAATATCTGTATTTAATGATGTTTTCCCATCAGAATAAAACTTTTTGTAGTCATCAATTTCAATTTGATTACCAGAAACTTGGTACGAACGTTTATAAATACCGCTACCCAAATCTAACAAACTTTCTTCCAAGTCCCTAAGTTCTGCCGTATCATTACCATTCCCCAAATAAATACGTGCATTCCCGATAAAGTTTTTAGCAATGATTTTATCATCACCTTTTTCCATAAATACACCGGCATAATGCTTGATGTCGTCAATGACTCTACCCGGTCTCTGATTGCCTAAATGACCATTGATAATATAGGTGTCATTTCCTTCACCGAAATGCACCGATGTGCCAAGCACCTGCCCTCCTTTTAGCTCTAAATGGTCATTACCATCAGCCAAGTCAAGATCACCAAATACATTGCCTCTAGAAGCTGCATTACCTACATATCCAACTTTGATAGTATCATCAGCATTTGTGGTTTTTATACCATCAGCGTGATGTTTGGTGTAATGTTCAGCTCCTGAACTGTCTGTGTAATAATCAGTATGATCTCTACTGGTCATTTCTTTCTCAGTTGGACCGCCCTGTAAATCCCATTTGTTATCAATAATGCGTGTATCAACATTAATGCCTTGAACCACCGCAACAGAAACATCAATAATTGTGACGTTCTGTGTTTTATCGCCAACTTTAATCGCTAAAGTTTCATCTCCTTCCGTCGCTTTATCGGCCACAATCGGTAAAGTAACACTAAACTCTTTTACCCCTTTTGGTACATTTAATGTGCCATCTGCATTTTGTTTAACACCATTACCAAAAACAACATTGCCATAATCCGCTTTTTCAACACCGCTAATGCTAAAAGCAACTTTATCATTACCGTTGGTATTATCAAGTTTTACCGTGGCAACCAAACTTTTACCTTCATCCACAGATTTTACAGCCTCAACTGTGGTAACCGTGGCTTTTGTAATAGTTGGAGTGGGTGGGATAGGTGCTGGTGTTACCGATGTATCATTGATATTAAGCATGGTTTGCTTATCGCCAACGCTAAGTGTGGCACTAACATCGCCTTCGGTTTTATTGTCAGCGATAACATCTAGGGTAATGGTAAATCTATCAACACCTTTGGGGATATTTAGCGTACCATCTTTATTGACAGTCACCCCATTAAATGTGACATTGTAATCTTTATTACTGCCAATATTGGTAGTAAGAGCAGGGTTGCCGTTGGGGTTATCTAGTCTTACGGTTAAGGTAATGCGCTCACCTTCATTAACCGATGGTTTTTCAGCGGAAATGCTGGTAACAGTGGCTTTTGTAATAGTTGGAGTAGGTGCTGGTGTTGTTGATGTATCCACCACTTGAACAGTAGCATTCTTTGAACCCACGCCAAGCACAAGATTTTGATTACCTTCCGTCGCTTTATCCGCCACAATCGGTAAAGCAACACTAAACTCTTTTACCCCTTTTGGTACATTTAATGTGCCATCTGCATTTTGTTTAACACCATTACCAAAAACAACATTGCCATAATCCGCTTTTTCAACACCGCTAATGCTAAAAGCAACTTTATCATTACCGTTGGTATTATCAAGTTTTACCGTGGCAACCAAACTTTTACCTTCATCCACAGATTTTACAGCCTCAACTGTGGTAACCGTGGCTTTGGTTGGCGTGGGTGTTGGGGTGGGTGTAGGAGTTGTTGAAGCATCAGCAATGCCCACAGCGACAGATTTATCACCAACTTTTAGTGTTAGAGTTTCATCTCCTTCCGTCGCTTTATCCGCCACAATCGGCAAAGTAACACTAAATTCTTTTACCCCTTTTGGTACATTTAATGTGCCATCTGCATTTTTAGTCACGCCATTTGAGAAAGTGGCATTGCCATAATCTGAACTCGCCACACCTGATAGGGCAAAAGCGACTTTATCATTGCCATTGGTATTATCAAGTTTTACCGTGGCAACCAAGCTTTTACCTTCATCCACAGATTTTACAGCCTCAACTGTGGTAACCGTGGCTTTGGTTGGCGTGGGTGTAGGAGTTATAGTAGGTGACGTAGGTGTTGGTGTTGTGGAATTTGAGTTGGTTGGTCTGTCCGAGTCATTACTTGCAGCAGCAATACCAACTACCCCAGCACCTAACAGTCCTAATAGCAGTGGACTATAATCATTTCCTGATAAAGCAGTGGAGCTAAGCTCAGCGGTTGTTATGGAGTCTATGCTTGCCTGTGAACTATTTAACCCATAAGAGCTAAATTGACCATCTTGAACACCGAGCACTTCCACATTCTCAGTGGTAAAATAATCTTTGATGACAAGATAGGTTTCATCGTCATCTTCTTTTTTGATGACCAGATCATTACCCTTTTTGGTGGTGCGTAGTTGTTTTGGAGACAGTTTGGTGTCCTTATCCAAGATGACAAAATCAACATTTGGCACTGCTTGAACTGACATGCTTTGATTGTCAATATCAAAGGTGCTGATTGCTTTTTGCGAAGATACGATATTTACGGTTGTATTTTTCATGAGAGCCTCTTGCTTGATGAAAATTTATGAAATTGCCACTTGTCATAACCGAGCATGACTGTTTTTTGGCAGATATAGTTATATCATAAATTTTCAGAAGCATCGTTCAAATTTCCGACGTTTTAAGGGGAGTTTGTAATTTATCTTGTGATAACACGCCAAAACCACCATCTAGATAAGACCCAGCCTATTCCATAAGACAAGGCAAGCCATTGCCAAATTTGATTGATGGTAAGATTATCACTAAAATTTATACCAAAAAAGCCGATGCCCCATAGTCCAATCATGGTAAATATGAAAGCCGACCAACCATGTCCAATGGCTCTTAGATAAAAAGCATTTAGACTGGCAGTACACTCAAAAACACCTCGCAATATCAATAAAGGTAATGCACCAAATATTAGCTCTTGTGAAAAAGTATCAATGTTGTAGTAGCCAACCCATAATGAGCTTGTACCATAGATGACTAACCCCGCTACCACGGCAAATCCTAAGAGTATCATTTCAGCGTATTTTATGGTTTTTAAAGTGGCAATAGAAGGGCTTGGATAACGCTGTCCAAGCCAAATGCTCATGGCAATCATTAGTGCAATCGGTAAGGATAAAAACAAATCATAAATATTACTCATAATCTCATGAGCGGCAAGCATGTTTTCATTAGCTACTGCCAACAGACTGATGATGATGGGAAATAGTGAGTATTCAGCCAAGTAGCTGGCACCAATGGGCAGTCCATATCCAAGCAATTGTCTAATTTCTGACCATTTTGCCCAAAAAGCGGTGATGGGAGTGTTATGTATGTAAGGATGGATGCGACGATAGCTTATGTATCCAACGATGACAAATACCAGCCAATAATACAGATTCGTTGACAGGGCCGTACCAGTCGTGCCTTGCCATGAATTGCCAAAATATCCCTGCACACATCCGTAGCCGATAATTATTTTAAAAGGCAGTGCCATCCATAAAATCTTAAAGACCACATCAGACATATCGATTGCTTGCAAGTAGGCAACCAATATACGAATGCCTAACACAGCAGGTACGCCCATGGTAATAACATAAAGATATTGGACTGCTAGGGTCTTTAAGTCGTCACTAATGGACAGCTGACGAATGCCTAGACTGCTAAACCATAACAGTCCCCATGCTACCACTGTCATGATGACCAACAACCAGCCAGACTGTATCAGTAAGGATGCAATGCCTGCGTTATCATTTTGTCCAAAACGTGGGGCGATGGCATAACTGGTTCCTTGCAATACCCCTTTGGCAGCCAAAATCCATAGTCCATAAAATGCATTAGCAAGAGCATAACCTGCAACGTTTGTGCTAGAGATGCCACTTAATAGATAAGTGTCAATGAGTGGGATAATGACCAATGTCATTTGAATAAGCCAAATTGAGCCTATCTGCTTAATCAAAATCGATGTAGTGCCGTCTTGATGACTATCGGACATGACTGATACCCAAAGTTTGCACTAATATTAGAGCTGATAGACCAATCCCTTTATCAAAACAATAATTACCATGCTCATCGATCATTTTCCAATAAGAAACATACTGTCCTGAGATGTTGGGGCTTATAAATTCTACCGAGATGGTAACGCATTCGCCAGGATGTGTTGTGGGGATGGCAACTTGATTAAAGAGTGGTGCAAGATGGTAATCAGCGGAATTTTGGTTGCTAGGATAGATAATGTCTATTTTGGGATTTTGACATGATAAAAAGCGGTTATGCCAGATTGTTTGACCGACATTTTGGATTGTCCAGCTTTTGATAAATCGGGTATTGGGGGCAATGAGCAAACCATCAGGCGGTGCTTCATCAACAAAAGCACTGGCATCTAATTTGCCCTCATGCGTGCTGTTGGTAAAATGCTGTTTTGAGATAACAGGATTGACCGCACCAATATCAAAATCTGCCCATTTCATCTGCAATAATATCTGTGGATGCACATTCATCGCCCGAGCTAGGCTGATGATTTGGCTCATGCGAGCATCTTTGGTGGGGTCTAATAAGGCATAGAGCGTGGCTTTGGCAAGCCCAGCATTACTGGCCAATCGCTCCATGCTAACGTTGTGCTGGGAGCAGTACTGACGAACATAAATGCTCAAGTTGGACATGAGTTTAGGGCAGGGTTGCTTTTGCTGAATCATATACGACACCAAAAGAATGGTTAAAACATCTGTAACATAATCTTTTATCCTATAATAAATTTGACACAAAAAGCAACAAAAATACACGTTATTTTTAAAAATCGTCAGAATTTTGAACGGTAATATTTTTAAATCATTTATCCTTATCTATTTTAAAAAATAAATAATCTAACAGCATCATCTATCGTACGTCTATTTATTTATCAGCTCCTTTTATAATCCGTCAAATCCACCACCATATCACAGTAATGCCGTGTCAAATCGTGGTTATGACTGACCATAACCAGTGTGCAGTTTTGGGTGCGACAGGCGTGCGTGAGCAAATCGAGCGTGGTTTTTTGGGTAATGGGGTCTAGGCGGTTGGTAACCTCATCGGCAAACAGTAGCACAGGTTTCATCATCAAAGCTCGCATGATGGCAATGCGTTGAAGCTCGCCCCCAGAGACGCTCTCGCTTGTACGGTGCAGTAGGTCAGGGTGGAGCTGTAAGGCTTCCATGAGCGGGGCGATTTGGCTTTTATCGAGACTATGGCGTTTGACCACGTCATCGATGAGCGTGCCGAGCGTGATGTTTTGGGCGAAAGCGGACGGCGGGTCTTGGTAGAGTTTTAGCACTTGGTGGCGTTTGGGTTTGGTGTGCCATGTCATCACCCCTTTGGATGGATTGATAAGCCCGCAAATGGCGTCCCCCAGCGAGCTTTTGCCGATACCGCTATCGCCGATGAGTCCCACCGCTTGCCCTGCGTGGAGTGTGATATCTAACCCGCTAAACAGCTCTTTGTTGCCACGACTGATTGCCACGTCTTTTAAGGTCAAAAGGGGCGTTTCAGTGGGGGCGATGCCCGCCTTTGTCCATGTGGCAGGGTTGGCACTCATCAGCTCTTTGGCGTAGTCGGATTTGGGATTTTGTAGGACGTCGGTGGCTTGCCCTTGCTCCAAGAGCTTGCCTTTTTTCATGACCATGAGCAGGTCATTATCGCCACTTAGACGGTTGGCGACTTCGATGTCATGCGTGATAGTCAAAAGGCAACCGCCTTGTTTGGCGACTTGGGCGAGCATATCCACGACAGCGATTTTATTGGTGTGGTCAAGCCCTTTGGTGGGTTCATCGGCGATGACCATATACGCCCCACTCACGGTGGCAGACGCAAAGGACGCACGTTGTGCCATGCCCCCTGACAGCTCATGGGGATAGTAGTCTTTGGCGTGGGCTAGCGAGAGTTGCTCTAAGGTGCGTAAGGTGGCGTCTTTAGCGGCAGAGTTATCGACTCGCTTGACAAAATGCAGGCTCTCCCAAATCTGGCGAAACACCGTCATGGTGGGGTCAAGCGAACGCACCGGTTCTTGGGGGAGCATGCTCAAATCACGCCCCCACAGCGTGGCAAATTGGCGTTCATCAAGCTCGCCTTGTCCGCCATGGAGTGTTTTGCCGTTGATGAGAATTTGCCCTTTGACCGTCAAGCCCTTGGGTAATGCCCCCATGACCGCTTGGGCAAGTAGGCTTTTGCCTGAGCCTGTCTCGCCTAGGATAGTCAAATTTTGCCCTTTTTTTATGCTAAGACTAATGGGCTCGACTAAGGTAGTACCGTCTGCGGTGTGGACGGATAAGTTATTGATTTGGATTAAAATATCTTGTGATGATTGGGTGTTTTGCATGATTAGCCGTCCTGTTTACCTGATAATAATTGAAAAGAAAGCACGAGTAAAAACACGGTGATAATCGGCAAAAAGAACACCAAAGGAGCTTCATAATAATAAGGAAACAGCTCGGTCATCATCAGACCCAACTCGGCGGTCGGTGGTTTAAGACCGACATTGACAAAGCCGAGTGTGGCAAGGGCTAGCACCGCATTACCCGCCCCAAATGCTGAGAGTGTCCACATGACAGGGGTGAGCCGTGGCAGATAGTGGCGTTTGATGATGTACCACAGCCCCATGTCCATGAGTGTACTGGCTTGTACTTCGCTCGATTTGCGTAGGTTTAGGCTCATCGCACGGGTCATCTTAAAAAACTCCACCCACATGACAAGTGATACGCCCAGATACAGCGACCAAAAACTGTTAGGAGCGATGGACGCAAACAGCAGGATAAACAATAAACCAGGTAGAGCCATGATACAATCACAGATAAAGTTAAAAAACTTATCCAAAATCCCGCCAAAAATCCCCGCCAGTAAGCCAAACAACAGCCCAAAGATGAGCGACACCCCCACCGAGCCGACAATGAGCGAGAAAGACAAGCGAATGGCGGACGCCAGTCGTGCCATCATATCACGCCCCAGATGGTCAGTGCCAAAGGGGTGTTCGCCACTCGGGGCAGATAGGATAACATCTAGGTTTTGCAGTGCCATGTCATAGGGACGTACGAGCGGACTGACGTAGGCAAAGCCGAGTAGCACCACCAAAATGACAAGTCCGATAAGCTGAGTGGGGGTTAGGTTTTTTAAGTATTTCATCATAATATTGGCAAGTTGATAATGGGGTTTGGCAAATGCTGATAAGGCTTAGTGAGCTTCATAACGAGGGTCGATGTAGCGATTGATGACATCCAAGATGGCATTTAACATCACGAACAGTCCGCCCATGACCAAAGCCGAACCTTGTATCATCGGTATGTCTCTGGCGATGATGGCATGGACTAGGGCATGACCGATACCCGGCCATGCAAATAGACTCTCCACGATGACTACGCCCTCGATGAGGTAGATGAGCTGTACCCCATGATAGGCAACAATGGGAATGGCAATGTTACGCACGCCATGCCGTCTAAACGCCTGCCAAGGGCTTAGTCCCTTTAATTTGGCAAATTCATAAAACGTAGAATCAAGCACCGCCACTGCCGCATTACGACTGACCCGAATGGACACCGCCGACAGACCCAAGGCGAGTGTGAGAGCAGGCAGGACGTAGTTAATCGGCTTGCCGTAGCCGATGGCAGGTAGCCATTTTAAATGCACCGCAAAGATGGTAATGAGTAGCACGCCAATGATAAAGGCAGGGGCAGAGCGGAGCAAGGTGGCGATAAATAAGGTAAAACGGTCAAAGACGCCATTAGGTCGCAGGGCAGAGAGTATGCCAATGGGCGGTGCGATGATGAGTGAGATAATCAAAGCGACAAAAGCGAGTGACAGCGTGTGCCCAAACTGGTGGGCTATCTCGTCCCACACGCTTGCCCCACTGACGAGCGAGTTTCCCAAATCCAAGCGGAGCAGGTCGCCAAACCATGCTATATACTGCTCATACCACGGCAAATCAAGCCCCAGTTCGGCTCGCACTTGGTTGGCAGAGCTTGCGGTAACTTGGTCGTAGCCATAGCGAGACGCAGCGATACGATACGCCATGTCGCCGGGCAGGCTTCGCATAAGAACAAAGGTCAAAGTGCCGACCGACCAGACGACCAAGAGCAGTTGGATAAGCCGTGATGTGAGTAGTTTTAGCATGATAATAATGATAAGCAAAATTGGACTATTATAATTTTTATTGATGATGAAAGCAAATGTAATAACATAATATTTTTTAAAATAGAAAACCCCACGCATGACATGGGGTTTGGTGTTTAGATTTGGGTGGGTGGAGTGTTGGGATTTGCAGGGGTGAAGACCTGTTCGTCCAAACGCTCCGCACGACTTGCCAAACCGCATTTAAAGCAATAATGATTAAAGGTGCTTTTACGGGTGGTGCAATTTGGGCAATATTCAAACAAATGTATCCCACAATGCGGACAAAAATCCAAATCGGTGTTGCTAAAATCGAGCGAGCGTTCACAGCTTGGGCAAATGCCCTTACCGATTTTGACATGAGCCTCATCATAGTCCATTTGTTGTTGGCGTTCGTTGCTGGATAAGGCTTCTTCGACTCGTTTGCGTTCTAGATAGGCATTCATCGCCCCAATGGCGTATTTGCCGACAACCACCGTTACGATAATCCCCACGCCATAACGAACATAACCGCCATAGTTGGGTAGATATGGCACAAGCTCCACAAAAAACGCAAATAAGGCAAAAAACACAAAGCCCCACACAAACGGCCATGCGTTGGTGTGGCGATAGCGTTTAAACAGATAACCTGCCAATAATAGCAGTGGCAAGGTAATCATCAAACGATAAATAAATACCTGCAATTCGGTGCGGTTGTTGTGGCTATTATAACCGTCCATAGCGTCCGCTTCCATGAGTGTGATTTTTCGTTCGATGTTTTCCACCGCTTGTCGTCTGTCAAGTTGGCGTTTTTCTATGGCGGACAGCTCACTTTGCAGGGCTTTTTCTTGGGCTTTTAACTCGTCAAGCTCGCTGGTGCGTTTGATGACTTCGGGGTTTTGGTCGGACTGCTCGGTAACAGAGCGTGTGGCAAGCCAATTCTCAAAACTCTCACGAGCGGTGGCGTAGGTGGTTTGTTGATTATCAAGCTCGTGTTTCTTTTGTTCCCATTCGTGGTCAATATCTCGTTTGGCATCGATTTGATGGTCTTTTTCTTGTTGGAGGGCATCATAGGCAGGGCGGTCGAAAACAAAATCAGACAGCTCCACAGACTCTGTGCTAATCATCGGCAAATCCGCCACGATTTTGCTCCCCAGTCCAATCAAAAAGCCAGCAAAAATTATCGCCACAATCCACAAAAAGACATTAAACCATTTTTCAGGTTGTCGCCCTGCGGTTTTGGCTTTTGGGGCGGGTTTAAAATTGGCTTTACCTTTTTTGTTCATGTTCTGTTCACTCATGATAAGCTCCAATGATGAAAAAATGACGAAATGATAAGGGTGTGTGGTTTCTAAAAGACTTCTTTCCAAACCCCGATTTTTGTGGATTTTTAAAAACTTCAACCCCAATACTTATAAGGGTTTATTTTTAGTTTGGAAAGAGATTTATTTTATAAAATAAGATGAGAATTTGATGATTTCAATCAATTTTTGCATGAAAAATGGCTATCCGACCACTTAACTGTGTGATTTTAAGATTTTTTACTTAATTTTTAAAATTAAGTGGTCGGATTGTTTTTCATCGTCAAAAACTTGTCTGATAGAAGACTCACAGCCTTTGTTTTTTCCTTGAAAAACGGGCGATTCCCCTTCTTTTTTAAACAGGTATTTTTCATTGCAAATACCAAAGGCAGGCACGCCCTATAAAAAAGACCGCATAACACGGTCTTTATGGGCTTACCATTTAAGCTGATTTAGGTTGTATTTACGCTCAAATGGGTCAAGGGTCAAGCCTTGTAAGGATTTATGAGCGGACGCACTTTGTTGGTAGTACACGACAGGGATAAGTGGACGCTCATCTGCCAAAATGGTGGCGACTTGTTTTTTGAGTTCATCTCGCTTGGCATCATCGGTCGTGGTGGCGATGTCATGTAAGGCTTGGGTGAGTGTGGGGTTTTGGTAATTCATCACGCCCCAGTCGCTCCCTTGTGGGCTTAAGTCGGATTGTAGTGAAGCTAGTGGGTCTGGGGTGTTGCCGTAGTTACGAGCGTACAGAGCCATTTGCAATGAACCGTCTTGGTGGGCTTTGGGAATTTCTGATGAGTTGGTGATATTAACTTGTAAATCCACACCGATTTTACGCCATTGGTCTTGTAAGGCGGTGGCGATAAGCGGTAACTCTGGGCGGTCAGAGAACGTGATGAGTGATATGGTAAAGGGCTTACCGTCTTTTTGTAGCACGCCATTTGCCCCTTCGGTAAAGCCATTGGCAAGCAGTTTGGCTTTAATGGCAGGATAATCAGGGGTGGATTTTGCCACGCCTGCCTGCCAACCGCCAAACATGGGTGGTAGTAGCTCATACGCCCCCGCATCGCCAATGCGTAGCACCGATTTGGCAATGGCTTCACGGTCTATGGCATCAGATAGGGCTTGGCGAGTGGTCTTATCGGCAAAGAGTGGATTGGCAATGTTCATCTTAATGGCAATGGTGCGAGCGAGCGTTTGGGTTGCCACTTGTAGGTCGCTGTTGTTTTGTAGGCGTTTTAGACTGGCACTGTCTAGGGTGTACACCAAATGGTCATCGCCACTCTCCACGAGTAGGGTGCGAGTCTCACTGCGAGAGTTGGCAAGGTAGTTAATGCGATTGATGTGGGCTTTTTGACCCCAATAGTCGGCATAAGCGGATTGTTCAATCTTTTGTGGTGGCTCAACCTTATCCGCCCGATACGCCCCTGTGCCGATGATTTTGGTGGCTTGCCCTTTATCATCAAAGGACGTTGGGGCTAGAATAATGGCGGTGGCGTGTGCCAAATAGGACGGTAGGGTGGTCAAAGGTTCGGCAAGAACGAACTCGACGGTTTTGTCATCGATTGCCTTGATAAGCTCGATATTGGCACTTTCTAGGGCGGTGGGCTTGTTTAGGGCGAGTGTTAGGCTATTAACCACTTCTTTGGCGGTCATGGGTGTGCCGTCATGGAATTTGACATCATCACGCAACGTAAATACCCATGTTTTGCCGTTGTCGGCGGTTTCCCATTTTTCGGCCAGGGCAGGGATAATCGCCCCTTTGTCGTCCACGTCCACGAGCGTCTCGCCAATACCCATACGCTGATAGACAAAGCCTGATGTGCTAGGGTCAGCATTGGTAATCTCCCAAGGGGTGACGACCGTGAGTGTCTTATCGCTCATGGCAGGCGTGGCGTTGTCTGTGGCGGTAGTCGCCTTGTCGTCATTACCGCAGGCGGTCAAGGCAAGGGCGGTGGCAAGTGAACAGGCTAGGGCAGTGTATTTAAAAGTCATGATAAAATCCTAAGGTCAGCCAAATGGCAAAAAGTAAGCTATGTTATTATATAACTTACAAAAATACAAGCTACTTATAAATAAAAAATGAACGAGCGTTGGAAATAAAAGAGTTTTTTAGGGAAAATGCGTGGGGATTGGCTTAAATATTTAAAAAATTATTTAACATAATCATATCTTTTTCTTAAAAACTTTATAAAGGAGAATTCCAATTTTTTCACTTTACCAAATTTTCCCCATGCTCTAATTTGCCAAATCCAAAAAACCTTTTTTACTTTATATTAATTTATTTAACATAATCCATTTTGTTTAGCAAACTATTAAAATGGAAAAAAATGAAAATTTAAACACATCATTATTTACCACGGAAAATCGAAAAATTCATTATTGGCAACTATTTGAAATGGTAGGGGAAATTGGATTTATTACTAATTGATGTATTTGAAAATTATAGCAAATTAATGCCAATTCACACCGATTCCACATTTTTTAATAAGGTTTTGGTGCGTAATACACACCTTTGTATACCCCCTTTTAAGGTATAATAAGCAAAAACCCGTTATCCACATCTTGTACGCACCTTAGAACCATAAGGGCAACCACCCAAGATTAAGTTCGTGTCGTAGCTTTAAGAGTGGATAACCTTTCATCAATCAAAACCGTACAGTTGATAGACTCTAAACCGAATACAAGGCAGGTTAATGATGAATAATGCTAAACAAACCAAAAATACCAAGCAAACCAAAACCAATGTAGCGAACAAGCCCAATGAACCCATTTACTGTGGCATTGATGTGGGCAAAAAGGTCTTTGTGGTATCACTTTCTTGTAAGGATAAAACCAAAACCTTTTCAAACACTGGGGGCGACATCAAACAAGCGATGGCTTATCTTAATACCAATGCAGGCACAAACCTAGCTTTGGTAGTACTTGAAAGTACAGGCGGATTAGAAATCCCCCTTGCCAAAGCCCTGTATCAATCAGGCTTTAATGTGGTGATTGCCAATCCTAATAAAACCAGCCAGTTTGCTAAGTCTTATTCTAATGCTAAGACAGATAACCAAGATGCCAAAATGCTTGCTCTTTATGCCAAGTTTTTAAGTCTTGATGAGAGCAAACTTACTCATTTGCTCTATGTCCCACCAAGCGAAGAGCAAGAACGCTTAGAGGCATTGGTAGTACGCCGTCATCAGCTTGTGGCAATGCGTGTACAAGAAAAGAACCGTATTTGGCAAATTCATCAAAGTCAGCTTGAGAGTGTTAAACAAGTCATTGCTTACCTTGATGAACAGATTGCTAAGTTAGAACAAGACATCGACACCCTAAGCAAACATTTTGATGACACCACAAAAAAGTTTAAAGACATCAAGGGGATTGGTGGTGTTACTGTCGCTACCTTGATGTCAATGTTACCTGAACTTGGTACATTAAGCAATAAAGAAATCGCCTCCTTAGTGGGCGTTGCCCCACACCCCAAAGAAAGTGGCACACTTAAATACAAGAGCCATTGCAAAGGGGGTAGGCAATCGGTTCGTAATGTCTTATACAATGCCACCAATGTGGCAAGACAATATGAACCCAAATTTAAACAGTTTTATGAGCGTTTGATAGGCAAAGGCAAACCCTTTAAAGTTGCCATCAACGCTTGTATGCGTAAACTCCTAATCGTCATTAACGCCATTGTTAGAAATGACAGTGTTTGGCAAGCGGATTATCATCTTAATCTTAGCGTTAAGTAACATCCACAAGCCAACAAAGTTAATGAGGGTTGGTGGTACTGTATTCTTTAGGGATACAGTTGCTACTGCCAATGGTGTATTTTGAAGTTAAATGATTGTAAATAAGCATAAATCCCATTTTATCGTTTAACACCCCAAATCAAAAACCCCAATCTGTCATGGATTGGGGTTTTTGATTTGGGGCAATTTTTGTGATTAACGCTCTAAAATACAAGTAACGCCTTGACCGCCGGCGGCACAGATAGAAATCAAGGCACGCCCTGAACCTTTTTGGGCGAGCAGTTTGGCGGCGGTTGCCAAGATACGTCCGCCTGTGGCAGCAAAGGGGTGTCCTGCGGCAAGGCTTGACCCATTGACATTGAGCTTACTGCGGTCAATGCTACCAAGTGGCTTATCTAACCCCAAGCGGTTTTTGCAGAAGTTTTCATCTTCCCAAGCGGCTAGAGTGGAGAGTACTTGACTGGCAAAGGCCTCATGAATCTCATAAAAATCAAAGTCTTGCAAGGTCAGACCAGCACGAGCGAGCATTTTTGGTACGGCATAGGCAGGTGCCATAAGCAGTCCTTCGGTCAGCCCGTTTTTACCCACAAAGTCCACAGCCGCCGTTTGTTGGTGAGTGATGTAGGCAAGCGGTTCAAAACCGTGCTCACTTGCCCAGTCATCACTGGCAAGTAGCACACAAGACGCACCGTCGGTCAGTGGCGTGGAGTTACCTGCGGTCATGGTTGGGTTGGCGTTACGCTTACCAAAGGCAGGTTTTAGCGTGGCAAGTTTATCAAGCGTGGTGTCTGCACGCAAGTTATTATCACGGTTTAGCCCTTTATAGGGAGTCATCAAATCATCAAAAAATCCTGAGTCATACGCACGAGCCAAATTTTGATGGCTGTTAAATGCCAACTCATCTTGGTCGGCACGACTGATGTTCCATTCTAGGGCGGTGATGGCTTGGTGTTCGCCCATAGATAGGCGAGTGCGTGGCTCACCATTGGCAGGGAATGACAGCAGGTCTTTGGGGTTGATGTGGGTTAGGGCGGTCAGTCGAGCTTTGGCGGTTTTGGCGTTATTGATGGCAAGCAGGGGCTTACGAATGCCGTCCCCGAGTGCAATCGGTGCGTCCGATGTCGTGTCCGTCCCACCTGCGATACCACTGTCGATGATGCCCAGTGCGATTTTGTTGGCGACGGCAAACGTGGCTTGCAAACCTGTGCCACACGCCTGCGAGATGTCATAGGCAGGGGTTGTGGGCGATAGGGCGGTGTTTAGCAGGGCTTCACGGGTTAGGTTCAAATCACGGCTGTGTTTTAAGACCGTGCCGGCAACCACTTCGCCAACCTCTTTGTCCGCCAAATTAAAGCGAGCAACCAAACCGTCCAACGCCGATGAGAGCATATCAATATTACTGGCGTCTGCGTACGCACCATTTGAGCGAGCAAAGGGAATGCGGTTTCCGCCAAGAATGGCAACTTTTTTGATGGTCATGACTTATCCTTAATGAAATGAATTGATAAAGGTAACAGGGTTTTGGCAGATGATTTTTAAGATAAGTTAAGGTAAAAATCTAATAAATTTGCACGAAATTATCCTAAAATCAATCTTATCAAAACCCAAAAATGACATCGTATCTATCATTTTAGCTTATCCTAGCTTATCATCATTTGACTTAAAAGGGAAAATGTTTTTTGCGTTCTTAACTAATTTTTTGTTATTTATTTAAAATTTATAACTTATTTTTATAATAGAGAAAATTTTGTGCCAACATTTATTTTTATGCTAGAATGGGGCTTATCGTATTTACAAACAAAAGGATACTCCTATGAGCGACCGTTATGGTGAATTGGTGCAATCAGGTCTGGGCAGAACTGTTGCAAAAAATCTGGGTTTGCCCACACCCATTAAACTTGACCGCTTTGAAGTAGGTCAGCCTGTGGTGCGTGGCGAAGTGGCATTTGGGGCGATAGGCGACAGTGATGTGAGCCGTAGTGTGAATGAGATTTTGACCGCATTGGACGCCAAAATCACCACTAATGATAAACTCGATGACCGCCTAACGGACGAGAACGTGCGTTTTAAAGTGGCGATTTTTGATGTTACCAACATCAAAGATACGGACGGCTTAAAGGCGGTGTATGAATTTTTCCATAAAATCGCCCGTCGCATCAAACCGTCTGGTCGGATTGTGCTGATTGCTCGCCCGTCTTGCTGTACAGGCACGGACATTGATTTTGCTTTGGCACAACGGGCGGTGTTGGGATTTGTTAAATCAGTCGCCAAAGAATTTAAAAAAGGCATTACCGCCAATGTCCTATACACCCAAGTCGGTGCCGAAAAGCACCTAGACCACGCCTTACGCTTTTTTATGTCGGCAAAATCGGCATATGTGTCAGGGCAAGCGGTCTATATCAAGGATAATGGCGATGAGCTGTCGCTGGTCGATTTTGACGAAACCAAATCCCTAAAAGGCAAAAAAATCCTAGTTACAGGGGCAAGTCGTGGCATTGGCGAGTCAGTTGCCAAAGTGTTGGCACGAGACGGGGCACAGCTGTACTGCTTGGACGTGCCTGCGTCTTTGGCAGATTTACAAAAAGTCGCTGGCAATTTGGGCGGTCATGCCTTGCCACTGGACATCACTCAAACGGACGCTGGCGAGCAGATTTTAAAAGCGTGTGGCGTGTTGGATGGTGTGGTGCATAACGCTGGTGTTACTCGTGATAAGACTCTAGCCAACATGAGTGCCGACAAATGGGATTTAGTGCTAAACATCAACCTAAAAGCCATTAGCACCATTAATAACTACCTACTTGCCAATAATGGCTTGTCCGAGTCGGCTCGTATCGTCTGTGTGTCTAGTATCTCAGGCATTGCCGGCAATCTGGGGCAAACCAACTACGCCATGAGTAAAGCAGGGGTTATCGGTCTGGTAGAAGCGACCGCCAAGAGTCTAGACGGTTCGGCACGCCGTATCAATGCGGTCGCCCCCGGATTTATTGAAACTAAGATGACCGGTGCCATTCCTTTTGCCATTCGTGAAGCCGGTCGCCGTATGAACTCAATGAGTCAAGGCGGTGAGCCTGTGGACGTGGCAGAGACGATTTCGTGGCTACTGTCGCCAAAAGCGTCAGGACTCAATGGTAACGTGGTGCGTGTGTGCGGTCAAAGCGTGCTTGGGGCGTGATTTTATTCATTGGTAAATTTTGATGTGAAACCATATAAGCCGTACACTTGTACATTTTTGATTTACATTCCCCCAAAAATCCATTAAAATTTACCAAAATTATTCTATATTAAAGGTATGATATGGCAGAACAAAATTTTAAAGAATTGCCAAAAATGCACACCACTTATGCCAACGTTATCAAAAGTTTGATTCCGCACGGCGACAACCGAGCAGGGGCATTGCCTGATTCGGTGTATGCAGTGGACAAACTCGCCATTGACCAGAACAATTTGCGAGACTATCGGCGAATCTGTGGGTTTATTGATGATGGGCGTGTACCGCCAACGTATTTTGCGGTGTTGTCGCAGACGTTACAGATGAACATGATGGCAAAGCCTGATTTTCCTTTTGCCATGCTTGGGCTCGTGCATTTAGAAAACAGCGTTACGCAGTATCGTCCGATTTTTGATACCGAAACGGTCAAGATGAGTGTGCGACTTGACAACCTAACCCCCCATGACAAGGGGCAAACCTTTGATTTTATCACCGAAGTGCATATCGATGATGAGCTAGTATGGCAAGGGACATCAACTTATCTGTCTCGCCAAAAAAAGCCTGTCGATGAACGCACGGTCAAATCTGTGCCTGAGAGTGTGGCACGCTTAGAGCCTGATGACAATGGTTGGGCGGAGCTGATTAATATCCCAGAAGACATCGGACGGCGGTATGCGTTCGTGTCGGGCGATTTTAACCTAATCCATTTGCACCCCTTATCAGCTCGGGCGTTCGGCTTTCCTAAGGCAATCGCTCATGGCATGTGGTCAAAGGCGGCGAGCATTGCTCAATTTTATGATTTGCCGAAGGCGTACCGAGTGGACGTGTCATTTAAAACGCCCATTTTCTTGCCGTCCAAGATTGACTTTGTGGCACGCCAAGAGAGCGATGGGCGAGCCTTTGCCCTGTATGCGGCAGGGACGGAAAAACCGCATTTACTCGGCAAAATTACGTTTTTATGATGGGTGAAAAAGACATACTGAGTATGTCTTTTTTTATTTTTATTGAGTGTAAATTTGAGTTCAAAAGGGTGAGGTTTATAAAATTGCTATTTTTTTATGGAAAAATAAAGATGTTTAAAAAATCTATTATTCCCATTTTATGCTCATCACTTCTATTATTAGGCTGTGATAATAGACTGGCTCATAAAGTCATAGCATATCAAGAAGAAGTAAAACTATCCGATGGTAGTTTTATTTGGGTAGATATTAAAAGACATTATAGATTAGCAGGAGAACCTTTTCAAAAAGCTAATTATTTACCGAGTATTGTAGAGATTAGTTGGGATACGGGGTTTCTTGGGATGGTGGTGCGTCTGGTGTTTTAACCAAAAATGGGGAATTGTATGCTTGGGGAAGTCATGATGGTATGTTTGGAATGGGCAAATCTACAGATGAATATCCTAGCCGTGATGATGTTTTGACGGTGCAAAAATCGCTGTTTACAACCCATTAAATTTATTATAGAATAAAAATCATTCTTTTTTTTATCAAGGTAACAGGAGTTTTTTATGAGTAGTTCTATGAAAGACATTTTTTATCATACCTTCCCCACCAGAGCCTTGTCCGCTCTTTTTTTATGTCTGTCACTTGCTTTAACTGCGTGTAATGATAAATACCCTAAGGCAAATATGCCTGATACGCCATTAGAAACACCCTTAGAGATTATCATAGAACCTAAGAAAGTGGCGATGACAAAGACTTGGGCGGCAGGGATTAAAGACGATGGCACATTATGGACTTGGGGGAGTGGTCTAAGTAAGATTAGACGCACCACCACAGGCAACCATGTAGACCCCACTCCAATGCCAGTAGAGGGTATCAATGATGCCGTTGCCATCTCTGGTGGCATTGGTCATATGCTACTGCTTAGAAAAGATGGCAGTGTATGGGGATGGGGAAGTAATCATGATGGCTATGTAGACCCCAATGATGATAATACTTTGATTTATCAGCCTAGAAAGATAGAAGGTTTGGAAGATGTGGTGGATGTGGTGGCAGGGTTAGGTCTTTCGGCTTTTTTGAACAAACACGGTCAGGTTTATGTGCTGGGAGAGAATACTGCAGGGCTTTATGGAAACCCAATTAAACAGCTACCAAAACCAACCCAAGTTCAAGGCTTACAAGATATTATAAAAGTGCAAGCCAATTCAGACTATATTTTGGCACTAGACAAATTTGGACAATTATACTCTTCCTCAAGATACATTCAATATCTAGGTAATGATAAAGCAGAAACAGCCACCCACGAAAATGGAAAAACATATTACCCCATAACAAAATTAACTTTCCCTAAGAAAGTGGTTGATTTTGATGTTTCTTTTGCCAATATTGTTCTACTGGAAGACGGAACAGTATGGAGCTGGGGAGATAGTAGTTATACGGGACATGGACAGCCTTCAACCGATTTTGTTACCAAACCAACACGAATTTCTAGTTTATCTAAAGTTGTAAAAATTGATACCCATTCCGCCTTAACCCAAGATGGTAATTTGTATACTTGGGGTTTGCAAAGTTTTGAATGCTCTTCGTGTTCAAATGGCGTTCGGTCTCGTTATTATTATTCGCCAGTTCTTATTGCACAAAATATTGATATTAAACAATTTATTGACAGTAAGAACCATCAAGGTTTTCTTGATAAGAATGGACAGTTATGGACTTGGGGTGGCAACAAATACGGAACAGCGGGTACAGGCGAAGTTCAACAGGGTAATTGGACAAAAGATGAAGGCGAGGCACTTAGTCTAAAAAAATCCCTATTTACAACCCATTAAAACGGGCGTATAATCGTTCTCAATTTTCATTTTTAAGGTAACAGGAGTTAGTTATGCAAGCAACTATGAAAGATGTGTTTTATCACACACCCTCCATCAGAGCCTTATCCGCTCTTTTTTTATGCCTATCTGTTACCTTGACTGCTTGCGGTAAAGACCATCCCACCGCCAACATTCCTGATGCACCATTAGAAAAACCTTTAGAGATTATTGCGATGACAAAGACTTGGGCGGCAGGCATTAAAGAGAATGGGGCATTATGGACTTGGGGAAGTGGTTCGGGCAAAATCAGAGCCACTACCACAGGCAATCCTGTAGACCCTACTCCTATGCCAGTAGAGGGCATTAATAGTTCCGTAAGGTGCGTACCACGCACCTTTTAAACAAAATGGAATATTGGTGCGTAATACACACCTTTGTATACCCCCTTTTAAGGTATAATAAGCAAAAACCCGTTATCCACATCTTGTACGCACCTTAGAACCATAAGGGCAACCACCCAAGATTAAGTTCGTGTCGTAGCTTTAAGAGTGGATAACCTTTCATCAATCAAAACCGTACAGTTGATAGACTCTAAACCGAATACAAGGCAGGTTAATGATGAATAATGCTAAACAAACCAAAAATACCAAGCAAACCAAAACCAATGTAGCGAACAAGCCCAATGAACCCATTTACTGTGGCATTGATGTGGGCAAAAAGGTCTTTGTGGTATCACTTTCTTGTAAGGATAAAACCAAAACCTTTTCAAACACTGGGGGCGACATCAAACAAGCGATGGCTTATCTTAATACCAATGCAGGCACAAACCTAGCTTTGGTAGTACTTGAAAGTACAGGCGGATTAGAAATCCCCCTTGCCAAAGCCCTGTATCAATCAGGCTTTAATGTGGTGATTGCCAATCCTAATAAAACCAGCCAGTTTGCTAAGTCTTATTCTAATGCTAAGACAGATAACCAAGATGCCAAAATGCTTGCTCTTTATGCCAAGTTTTTAAGTCTTGATGAGAGCAAACTTACTCATTTGCTCTATGTCCCACCAAGCGAAGAGCAAGAACGCTTAGAGGCATTGGTAGTACGCCGTCATCAGCTTGTGGCAATGCGTGTACAAGAAAAGAACCGTATTTGGCAAATTCATCAAAGTCAGCTTGAGAGTGTTAAACAAGTCATTGCTTACCTTGATGAACAGATTGCTAAGTTAGAACAAGACATCGACACCCTAAGCAAACATTTTGATGACACCACAAAAAAGTTTAAAGACATCAAGGGGATTGGTGGTGTTACTGTCGCTACCTTGATGTCAATGTTACCTGAACTTGGTACATTAAGCAATAAAGAAATCGCCTCCTTAGTGGGCGTTGCCCCACACCCCAAAGAAAGTGGCACACTTAAATACAAGAGCCATTGCAAAGGGGGTAGGCAATCGGTTCGTAATGTCTTATACAATGCCACCAATGTGGCAAGACAATATGAACCCAAATTTAAACAGTTTTATGAGCGTTTGATAGGCAAAGGCAAACCCTTTAAAGTTGCCATCAACGCTTGTATGCGTAAACTCCTAATCGTCATTAACGCCATTGTTAGAAATGACAGTGTTTGGCAAGCGGATTATCATCTTAATCTTAGCGTTAAGTAACATCCACAAGCCAACAAAGTTAATGAGGGTTGGTGGTACTGTATTCTTTAGGGATACAGTTGCTACCACTATGTATAAGATTAAAGAATTTGGATCCATGTACTTTTATGATATGGATTTTACTTATGTTGAAAGAAGTAATATACTTTACCCCATTCTCGACTATATATAAATGATTGATTTATCACGGGCGAATGTGATTCGCCCCTACGATCCAAAAAACGCCCCACACTTTGAATTTTCCCCCAAATTCTTATACAATAAGCCATTTTTATCATTAGGTACAGACCATGTGGCAAGATTTTCCCAAACTGCTTTCTAAATTACAATTTGACGACTCGCCTGCCGGTGGTTCACTGGTCATCACTCACAAAGGCGAGACGGTGGTAAACACCGCCATAGGGCAAGCCCTGCCACACCAAGACTGGCACGCCCACACGCTATCGGTAAATTTCTCTATCGGCAAAGGCGTGATGGCGACCCTTGTGGCGGTGTTGGTCTCAAAGGGACTGTTGGGCTATGATACGCCCATTAGTTCATATTGGGTGGAGTTTGGGGTAGGGGGTAAAGAGCATATCACGCTACGCCACATCTTGACTCACACCGCAGGGCTGTTTAACATTACCACGCTCACCGACGACACCGATGAGCTGACCGACTGGCAAATGATGACCGCCAAAGTCGCCCAAATGTCGCCTGACACCCCCAAAGGGCAGGACGAGCAGGGCTATGGCAGTGCGTATAGTGCGTTGGTTTCGGGGTGGATTTTGGGGGGATTGGTGGAACGTGTAACAGGACTGCCCTTGCAACACGCCCTAGATGAATACCTTGCTACGCCCTTAGGCATACAGGGCGAGCTGTATTATGGACTGCCTGCTGACAAGCTAGGGCAAGTTGCCAAGCCTGTGCGGTATTTTGATGGTACGCCCACAACCAAACGCAAACCAACCCTAAAACCTGACACCCCAGAGATGTTGGCGGTATATGCAGGGCTTGACATCACGCCATTGTGGGCGGATAAGGTGGGAATGCTTGGCACATCTGGCATTAATAAGCTGTATTTTGACACCGCCAAGATGAACCTTGTCAATTATAAAAATGCACTCATGCCAAACGGGCGTGATGGCGTGGAATACCATCATGATAAGGTGTTGCAAGCGGTCATTCCTGCTGCCAATGGGGTCTCTACCGCCCACGCCCTAGCCACTATCTACGCCATGCACGCCAATGGTGGCGTATGGCAAGGACAAACGCTCATCACGCCTGCGGTACTTGCCGACATGCGTGCGGTGCGTGTGGACGGTTTTGATGCGGTCATGCCTGCCAATATGCGGTGGCGGTCGGGTTTTCATCGCTTATTTAGCCTACAAAACACACCAAACGCCTACGGACACATGGGTTATAACGGCTCGGTGGCGTTCTGCGACCCTGATAGGCAGTTGTCTTTTGCCTTTATTCATAATTTTGACACAACCATGCTAAATGACGTACGCCAGTTTGTACTGGTAGAGACGGCAATCGCTCGTGCCACACCTTAAAAAACTATTGCAAAACGCCCAAACGGTGTTATAATCATGCGATTACTTTTATTTTATAAACGCTCTAAGTTTATAAAATAATTTTATTAAAAGCTCTTTTTATCAAGGAAAAACTTATGAGTTTAGCAACCCAAGACGGCAAAATGTGGCTAGATGGCGAACTGATCAACCAACCTGATGCCAAAGTCCATGTACTCACACACAGCTTGCACTATGGTTTGGCGGTGTTTGAAGGTGTGCGTGCCTATCAGACCCCTGACGGACGTACCGCCATTTTCCGTCTACATGAACACACCGAACGCCTACTTAATTCTGCCAAAATTTTTCAGCTAGACGTGCGTTATAGCCATGATGAGCTGGTCAAAGCCCAAAAAGACGTGGTGCGTGAAAATGGCTTGGCGTCTGCTTATATTCGTCCGCTCATCTGGGTTGGTTCAGAAAAGCTCGGTATCGCCGCCAAAGACAACACCATTCATTCAGCCGTTGCTGCATGGCATTGGGGGGCGTATCTGGGCGAAGACGGTATCAAAAACGGTATCCGTGCCAAGACATCAAGCTACACACATCATCACCCCAACGTAACCATGTGTAAGGCAAAAGCCGCCGCCAACTATCCTGTGTCTATCCTAGCCAACCAAGAAGCAACCAAAGCAGGCTATGAAGAAGCCATTCTTATGGACCCACTCGGCTATGTGTGTCAAGGCTCGGGCGAGAACTTATTTTTGGTAAAAAATGGCGAACTGCATACTCCAGACCTAGCAGGCGGAGCGTTGGACGGTATTACTCGCCGTACGATTATTGAGTTCGCTCATGATTTGGGTATCAAAGTCGTAGAACGCCGTATCACTCGTGACGAGTTCTATCTTGCCGATGAGATTTTTATGACAGGAACCGCCGCCGAAGTTACCCCAATCCGTGAATATGATGACCGTGTGATTGGCAAGGGCGGACGTGGCGAGCTGACCGAAAAACTACAAACCTTGTATTTTAATGTGGTGCAAGGGCGTAATGACAAGTACAAGCACTGGCTGTCTTTTGTCAATGAATAATCAAATTTGATTAAATTTTTAACAATCCCCAAAATATGATGTTTTGGGGATTTTTATCTATCAAAATGTTAAGTAGATTTTTGGGAATAGGCCATTGATTTTTAGACAAATTCATATTTTAAAAAGCATTATCAGCAAATAATCCCTGCATCCATCAAAATTTTCAAACTTTTTTATAAAAATTATCAATTTTTGCTTGCAAATAATAATAATTATTGCTAATATAATCTCATGAGTCAATAAGAATAACCGTTCTTATTTTCGTTTAAAAAATAGCCAATCCACAACAGCATTTGCCAAGGACTTCGCCATGTATGTTTGTATTTGCCATGACATCAAAGACACCCAAATCAAAACCGCCATGCTACAAGGCGTTGATAGCGTGGAAGCATTGCAAAGTGAGCTACTGGTCGGTACTTGCTGTGGCTGTTGTATGCCTATGGTGCAGGATTTGGTTGATGAACATCATGCCAAATATGTGGCGGTGGACGCTATGGCGGTGTGATAGAATTTTTGTAAATATTTGGTAAATTTATTACTGTAATTTTTCTAAATATAAGTGTCTTTGCACAATCTTAGCTAGATTAAAATTATCAATCAATAGTCATTTTCAAGTTGATAAAATTAACTAATAAGCCTTATTATTTGCAAATTATTAAAATGGTAAAAGGAATTGTCATCAATAATAAAAATAACAACATAATCAATAACTTAGCCTATTTGCCAAAACCATTTTCTCCAATTCACCTAAGATGATTTCTTAGGTGAAAATTTTTGTTATTGTAATAGCCATTCTCATAGCGTAAGTCGTTCGCAGTTCCTTTGCCATACAAATACCCCCTTGTCAATCCCTATCTTTGTGCTATGATATGTCCCATACAGCGTTGGCTGATTTTTCTTTATCTAACACAGGATTTTTATCATGAAATCATCTCAAAAAGTCATTGATTATCTAAATTTCTTATTGGCGGGCGAGTTGGGTGCCAGAGACCAGTATTTTATCCATTCACAAATGTACGCTGAATGGGAGCTGGGTAAATTGCACGACCGCATTTATCACGAAATGGAAGATGAAACCCTACACGCACGCCTGATTATTAACCGTATCATCATGCTGGGCGGTACACCAAATATGCAAGTGGGCGAGATTAACATCGGTGCCGATGTGCCTGCCATGCTAAAAAGCGATTTGGAACTAGAATACACCGTACAAGAACATCTAAAAGAAGGCATTGCCATCTGTGAAGCCGAGCGTGATTATGTAACCCGTGATATGCTCGTGCGTCAGTTAGAAGACACCGAACAAGACCACGCTCACTGGCTAGAAAAACAACTACGTTTGATTGAGCTGATGGGACTACAAAACTACCTACAAAGCCAAAGTGCTGAACCCAACATGGTGGGTGCCACGCACTAAGTAGGGCGATAAGGCAGAAAAAGGTAAAAAAAGGGGGTGTGTATGCACCCTTTTTTAAAAAGTTAAATGTTTAAAATTAAAGATAAAAAGGTAATAACATGAAAGGCGATAAAGACGTTATCCGTCAGTTAAATTTGGTATTGGGTCAGTCCCTGATTGCCATTAACCAGTATTTTTTGCACGCTCGTATCGTTAAAAACTGGGGCGTGGAAGAGCTAAACGACTCATTTTTTAAGCAGTCCATTCGCGAGATGAAATGGTCAGATGAGCTGATTGAGCGGGTGTTGCTATTAGAAGGTTTGCCAAATTTGCAAGATTTGGGTAAGCTCATGATTGGTGAGACCGTAGAAGAGATTTTGGCGTGTGATTTGCGTTTGGAGAAGCGTAAGCATGACGTGCTGGTAGAAGCCATTGACGTATGTACCGCCAAGCGTGATTTTGTTTCTCGTGAGCTACTCATCAAGCTAAAAGATGGCAATGAAGAGTACGAAGACTGGCTAGAAACCCAACAAGAAAAGATTGCGGACATCGGCATTCAAAACTATATCCAATTACAATCAAGCGATGATTGATAAGCAGATAAACAACAAAAAGGGCGAACATGGGTTTGCCCTTTTGTTATTTGCTAATTATTTTGGGGGGGTAGTGGCGAATCACATTCGCCCTTGATAAATCAAGCACTTATATAAATTTAACCATTAAAACGTATAAGTCAAACCCACATTTGCCCCAATGTCCACTTTATCATCGGTTAGGGGGCTGTCTTTTTGGGTTGATGAGAGCCATTCGGCTTTGGTGTTGGCAAAGGCACCGATGTGGTCGGTAAATTGGTATTTGCCAGAGACAGAGACAAAGGGCGAGTAGCTGGATTTGGCGGTGTAGGTGTCTATGCCTGTTTTGGTGCTTTCTTGCTCGGATACGCCAAAGTAGTATTGGTTATAATCATCACTGTACCAGTTTACGCCAAATTTGGGATATACAGTGAGCTTGTCATCGGCGAATTTAAACAGACTGCGATGAGCCAGTGAGATGGTTTGACCGCCACTTCTGTCCATCATGTCTGTACCCGCCTTAATCTCAAACCCGCCCACAGGCGTGATACGCATATAACTTAGTACGATATTGGCACTGGATTTACGGCTGTTTAGGCCTTTTAGGGCGGTTATGGTTGCGTCATCTGGCTCAAAGTGGCGAGACTCATAGCCTGCCCCCACACGAAACCAGTTTTCGCTGTCTTTGTGAGCATAAAAACCGAGCTCCGAACCTTCGGCATAAAAATAGTCGTTATCGTATAGCACGAGTGGCACTGCCCCCACTTTATCATCTGTGGCATAGGCGTGCGAGCCAAAACTGGCTAAGGCACCAATGGTCAAGCCGTCAAGGGCTGATGTGTCCTGAGCGGTAGCAGATAAGCTAAGGCTAAGTAGGGTTAGGCTAAGTAAGGATTTTTTCATGATAAATGTTCACGGATAAAATAGGGTTATTATAATGCAAAAATGGCAGTTTGGGAATGATGGTTTGGGGAGATTTTTAATAGACTTCTTTCCAAACCCTGATTTTTATAGATTTTTAAAAACTTCAACTCCAGTGTTTATAGGGGGTTATTTTTGGCTTGGAAAGAGATTTAATAAAAAAGCGTGCCTTTTGACACGCTTTTATTTTGGGATAAATTACTTAGGAAACACAGGGCGATTGCCAGGGGTTTCACGATTTAAATGCAAAAACGCCCGATGACGCTCGTATTTGTCAAGCACATCATTGATGACTTGCTCGCTGTTAAAGCCTGACAAATCATTGCCTTGCAAACCTTCAAACAAATACGTCTCCAAGCGATAATAAAACTCTTGCCCGTCATCAACCGTTGGACGCTCTGGCACGGGGTATTTGACAGGGACGATGCCATACACGAAGTTATACTCGTCCTTATAATCCACCGTCAGCATATGTTGCACAAGGCTTGGCTCATCGTCCAAGGCGACCGATTCCACACGCACCGACAGCCCCTTTTGGCGTAGAGCGTCCGCCACGTCAGTTAGGGCAGGCAGGCAGACATTTGTCATCATCGCTTTTGTCTCTGGGGCGTCAGGATAGGCGGTAATGCGGTGCAGGCGAGTTTGCCAGTCGCTCACGTCCACGCCACCTGCCACAGGCACGGCATTGATTTTGGTAATCTCTTCTCTAAAATCTTCAAGGCGTAACGACTTAAACAGCCCCACCATGACAAAAAACATGACAAAGCTAAATGGCAAGCCCATGACAATAGTCGCCTTTTGTAGGGCGGTGATGCCGTCCGTCATCAGCATGGCAGCGGTCAGCATGCCGATTGCCACCGCCCAAAACAGGCGTATCCAAATGGGGGGCGTGTCGGTGTTTTTTTGGCTTTTAAAGCTAAAATTGCTAAGCACGATCGCCCCAGAATCTGCCGATGTTACATAAAACAAAAGCCCTGAGACAAAGGCGATGATTGCCGTTACCGAGAACCAAGGATAAGTGGATAACAGCTCATAAAAACCAATCTCAGGGCGTGCGATGATTTTTTCGGCAAAGGCAAGGTTGCCACCTAGCACTTCATTTAAGGCACTGTTGCCCATGACTGACAGCCAAGCAAGCGTAAACATAAAGGGAATGGACAAGGTGCCGATGACAAATTCACGAATGGTACGACCCTTTGAGATTTGAGCCAAAAACAGTCCCACAAAAGGCGACCACGCAATCCACCACGCCCAAAAGAACAGCGTCCAGTCTTGAATCCATTGTTTTTGTTCGGGTGTTTGGTTGTAGGCAAAAGTATCCAAAGTCAAAGTCGGAAAACGGCTAAGATAGTCGCCTACGTTCATGACAATGGCGTTTAACAAAAATTCGGTATTGCCCAAAAACAGCACAAACAGGATAAGTCCCAAGGCAAAATAAATGTTAAGCTCCGATAGGATTTTGATGCCCTTGGATGCCCCTGTGGTTGCCGACACAATGGTAATGGCGACCGCTAGGGCGATAAGCCCAATTTGCCAAAGTAAGTTTTCAGGTAAATCAAAAATAACGTGCAGACCGTAGTTTAATTGCACCACCCCGATACCGCAAGTGGTGGCAATACCAAAAATCGTCCCCAAAATCGCCGCCACGTCCACAGCATGACCGGCAGGTCCATCAATCTTTTTGCCAATCATGGGGTACAATGCCGAGCGAATGGTTAGGGGTAGATTGTAGCGGTAGGCAAAATAGCCAAGGGCAATACCCACCAACGCATACATACACCAGCCTGTCAGCCCATAGTGAAAAATCGTCCACATCAAGGCTTCACGAGCCGCCTGTGTGGTCTGACCGTCCCCAACAGGTGGATTCATGTACTGCATGATAGGCTCTGCCACCGAAAAAAACATGATGTCAATGCCAATCCCTGCGGCAAACAGCATGGACGACCACGTCAAAAGACTGTATTCAGGTTGGGAATGCTTGGGGCCTAGCTTGATGTTACCATAGCGAGAGCAGGCAATAAACAGCACAAAAATAATATACACCGATGCGGCAAAAAAGTAGTACCAACCAAAGGTGGTACTTACCCACGCCAGCACACCATCCAAAATGGCGGACGCACTGTCATTAAACAGCATGGTATATAAGCTAAAAAAGACGATAATCACCGCCGAACAGACAAACACTGTTCGGTTTAGGCGACCGTCTTTGAATTTGGTATCTTCCATAGTGTTACCTTCCAAGTTTGTTAATGATATAAAATTGCTAGGGCGTGCTAAATTTTCATCTTATTTTTTATGAAAATGTCATCAAGGTTTAAAACGCCCTAAATAGTTTTCAAAAAACCTAATAAATTTACAAAAGGTTTACAAAAATCAATTTGCAATATACAATCATTTTACACAAATTAAACAATAAATTCATTAAAAATCAATTATTTGCGTTATAGATGATTTTTTGTTATCATAACCCATCTTTTTGGTTTCATCAACCTTTGAATAAAATTTATAAGTTTTGATGATAAATTTTTAAAAATACAGGAGTCTTGTTATGGCATTGTCATCACTACCAAACGTAGAACAAACATCGCTATACATCGGCGGAAAGTATGTATCTGCCAGTAGCGGGGAGTTTTTTGAGACGGTCAATCCTGCTACGGCAGACACGCTTGCCAAACTGCAAAGTGCTTCAAAAGCGGACGTGGATAAAGCGGTGCAAAGTGCCAAAGCAGGACAAAAAATCTGGGCAGGCATGACAGCGGTGGAGCGTTCTCGGATACTGCTAAAAGCGGTGGCGATTTTGCGTGAACAAAATGATGAGCTGGCACGCCTGGAGACGGCGGACACAGGCAAGGCAATCAGCGAGACTGCTTATGTGGATATTGTTACAGGGGCGGACGTCTTGGAGTATTATGCAGGGCTTGCCACCGCCGTTGAAGGAGTGCAAGTGCCACTTCGCACAGGCAAAGAAGGGAGCTTTTTTTATACTCAAAGAGAACCGCTTGGCGTAGTGGCAGGGATTGGGGCGTGGAATTATCCCATTCAAATCGCCCTATGGAAATCCGCCCCTGCCTTGGCATCTGGTAATGCCATGATTTTTAAGCCGAGTGAAGTTACGCCTTTGACCGCCCTAAAACTTGCCGAGATTTATACCCAAGCTGGCGTGCCTGACGGGGTGTTTAATGTCGTGCAAGGTGGCGGTGATGTGGGGGCGTATCTGACCGAACACCCTGACATTGCCAAAATCTCATTTACAGGCTCGGTGGCAACAGGCAAAAAAGTGATGAGCCTTGCAGGAGCATCATCACTAAAAGACGTAACCATGGAGCTTGGCGGTAAGTCGCCTTTGATTGTTTGTGATGATGCCGACATTGAGCTGGCGGCGGACGTGGCGATGATGGCAAACTTTTATAGCACAGGACAAGTGTGTACCAATGGCACACGAGTTTTTGTACCAAGTGCCAAAAAACACGCCTTTGAACAAGCCATTTTGGCACGCCTGCCCAAGGTTCGCTTGGGCGACCCAACTGATGAGACAACCAACATGGGTCCTTTGGTGAGCTTTGCCCACATGGAGCGAGTGCTTGATTATATGGAGCAGGGCAAAAAAGCAGGGGCAACGGTGCTGTTTGGTGGACGGCGTGCGGTGGCGGATGATTTTGCCGAGTATGGCGAGTCGCTGTCCAAGGGGGCGTTTGTGCTACCGACCGTTTTTACTGATTGTACCGATGAGATGAGTATTGTTACCGATGAGATTTTTGGACCTGTCATGAGTATTTTGACTTATGATGATGAAGATGAAGCGATAGAGCGTGCCAATGACACGATTTTTGGCTTGGCAGGGGGTGTGGTTACGTCTGATTTAAATAAGGCTCATCACATTACCCACGCCTTGCAGGCGGGCATTTGTTGGGTCAATACATGGGGCGAGTCAGATGCCAAAATGCCTGTGGGAGGCTATAAGCAATCAGGCGTGGGACGTGAAAATGGCATAATGACGCTAGAACATTATACCCAAGTCAAATCCATTCAAATAGAAATGGGTAAATTTGAGTCTATTTTTAAATAACTGATATATTATCAAATTTATTAACTTATTACGGAAAACTTATGACAGAATATGACTATATCATCATCGGAGCAGGTTCGGCAGGTAATGTGCTTGCCACACGTCTGACAGAAGACAGCGATGTGAGCGTGCTACTTTTGGAAGCAGGTGGTCCTGATTATCGCTTGGATTTTCGTACGCAAATGCCTGCGGCACTGGCGTACCCCTTGCAAGGCAAACGCTACAATTGGGCGTATCTGACCGACCCTGAGCCTTATATGAATAACCGCCGTATGGAGTGCGGACGTGGTAAGGGGCTTGGTGGTTCATCGCTTATCAATGGCATGTGCTACATTCGTGGTAATGCCATGGATTTGGATAATTGGGCAAAAATGGACGGGCTAGAAGATTGGACGTATGCCGACTGCTTGCCCTATTATAAAAAGGGCGAGACCCGTGATGTGGGCGAAAACGACTATCACGGTGGCACAGGTCCTGTGAGCGTAACGACTTCACAGCGTGGCTCAACCATAGGCAGTAGCGTGCTGTTTAATGCCATGGTAGAAGCAGGCGTGCAAGCAGGCTATCCACGCACCGATGATTTGAACGGCTATCAGCAAGAAGGCTTTGGACCTATGGACAGAACGGTTACGCCAAAAGGACGCCGTTCTAGCACGGCTCGGGGCTATCTAGACATGGCAAAATCACGCCCCAACCTTACCATAAAAACCCATGCCGTAACCGATAAAATCTTATTTTCAGGCAAGCGTGCCATTGGCGTGCAGTATCTACAAGGCAATGACACAAACCCCACAACCGTCCACGCCAAGCGAGAAGTCATACTCTCGGCAGGGGCGATTGCGTCTCCGCAGATTTTACAGCGTTCGGGCGTTGGGGCAAAAAATTTGCTTGATGAATTTAAAATCCCCGTTGTCCATGACTTACCAGGGGTGGGCGAGAACTTGCAAGACCATTTGGAGATGTATCTACAATACGAATGCAAAAAACCTGTATCGCTGTATCCTGCCCTAAAATGGTACAATCAACCTGCCATTGGGGCAGAGTGGCTGTTCTTGGGAACGGGCATTGGGGCAAGCAATCAGTTTGAGGCAGGGGGCTTTATCCGAACTCGTCCTGAATTTGAATGGCCAAATATCCAGTATCACTTTTTGCCAGTTGCCATTAACTACAACGGCTCAAATGCCGTAGAAGAGCATGGTTTTCAAGCACACGTTGGCTCCATGCGTTCGCCGTCTCGTGGGCGTATCCGCCTAAAATCGCTAAATCCCCACGACCACCCCAGCATTTTGTTTAATTATATGTCGCACGAGCAAGACTGGCAAGAGTTTAGAGACGGCATTCGTATCACTCGTGAGATTATGCACCAGCCTGCTTTGGATGAGTACCGTGGGCGTGAGATTAGCCCAAGCCGTCATGCCCAGACCAATGCCGAGCTTGATGAATTTGTGCGTAATCATGCCGAGACCGCTTATCATCCGTCTTGTAGTTGTAAAATGGGCATGGACGATATGGCGGTGGTGGACGGACAAGGGCGTGTGCATGGCTTAGAAGGCTTGCGTGTCGTTGATGCGTCTATCATGCCCCTTATCATCACAGGTAACCTAAATGCCACTACCATTATGATGGCGGAAAAAATCGCCGATGTCATGCGTGGGCAAAAATTGCCAAAATCAACGGCAGGTTACTACAAAGCCGACCCCAATGTGCTAAGACAAGAGCCTGTTCGAGTGTTTGACCCGAGTATGATGCTTTAGGGGTTTGTAAAGGGCGGATTTATTCGCCCTTTTTTATTTTCATTGCAAAATATAGTCAAACAAATTTGAAATAAGACAAGGAAAACGAGCGAAGTTGTACAAGTAGTACTACGAGCGAGTTTGACACAGTATTATTTCAAAGTTGGCAGACTATACAAATTACAAAGACGGATGTTAGTACATCTCAGACCCAGCACAGTTCAAAACACTTATCAGAAATATATCTAAAAAATTTTATATTTATCATAAAAACTAATAACAATACAAAGATTTTCCATTTGCTATTTTGTCAGCTTTGGTTTAGTTTATACACGTTTATTTTAAACATTTACGGTTAAAACCAATAGGAAAAAAACAATGACAAGCAACCATCTAACCATTAGCCCAAAACGTGTCAGCAACATCGCCCGTCACGCCACAAGCCATCATCATGACAACCACGCCAACCATCAAGAGATACTAGCGAAGTTTATCCCCATCTATTATCAGCACCTGCCCACGGAGATGGCAGATAGATTCTCCGATGAGACGTTGTCGGGCATGGCATTACACCATTTTAGCTTACTAAAAACACATAACGGCACAAGCCCCAATATCAGCGTCATCAACCCTCTGGGCGAGTCACACCTGTTTAACAGTGAGCGTACCATCATTGCTTTGGTCGCCATTGACCGTCCCTTTTTGACCGACACGCTCCTGATGAGCTTGGAGCGCCGGGGCATTGGTGTTCATCGCATTTATAATAACATCATCAAGGTAGAACGCACAGACGGACACATCAGTGACATTCAAGCAGTTGATGAGAGTAGCGGTCGGGCGGACAGCTGTTTTGCGTTGGTGCATATTGAGATTGACCGCCAAAGTGATGACAAGCTGGCGGACATCAAAGAGATGCTATTAAAGAAAATCCACACCATTGATGTCATCGTTGGCGACTTTGGGGCGATGGCAGATAAGCTAGACGAGATCAAAGAAGAACTAAAAAGCCTGCCCATTCCCACAGAGCATTATACCAAAGAAGCGGTGACGGGCTTTTTGGAATGGGTAGGGCGTGATAACTTTATCTTTATGGGGTATCGTGAATACCGTTTTGAAAATGACCATGGTGTGCCTGAGCTGTACTCGGTGGGTGGTAGCGGACTGGGCGTGCTACAAGGCAAAGAGACCGATGAGTTATCCAAGAGCTTTCACGGTCTGCCCACGCACCTAAAACACCTGATAGCCGAGCCACGTGTATTACTGCTGTCTAAATCGGCACGGCTGTCGCCCATCCATCGCCCCGCTTATCTGGACTTTTTAGGCATTCAAAAATACAACGACCAAGGCGAGCTGATTGGCGAATATCGTTTTGTTGGACTTTTGACATCACGGGCGTATCAGACCAGCGTGGCGAACATTCCGCTACTCAACGAGAAAGCAGGTAAAATCCTTGCCATGTCACGCCTGCCCAAAAACAGCCATGCTTATCTTAAACTTACCCACATCGTCAATACCTTGCCCCGTGATGACCTATTCCAAGCCAGTACCGATGAGCTCTACCCGATGGTGGCGAGCATTGCCAGCTTGCAGGACAAAAACCGCCTACGCCTGCTCGTGCGTACCGACCATTATCAAAGATTTGTATCGTGTCTGGTCTATGTGCCGTTGTCTAAGTTTAACAGTGACTTACGTCAAAAAATCCAAGACATTCTAACCCAAGCCTTTGGCGGTGTGTCATCGAGCTTTACGACCGAATTTAACGAGCTTCATCACGCCCGTGTGCATATCCATGTACGCACCGAGACAGGCAAGGTCAAGGATTATGACCTAGCCAAGTTGGAGCGTGAACTGTCGGCACTCATGCACGACTGGACGGATGAGTACGCCAAAGCCCTAACCGCCCAGACAGGCGAGAGCCGTGCCAGAGAGATACTGGCGACATTGGGGGCGAGCATTCCTTTGACGTATCGTGAGCGGTTTGATGTGCATACGGCGGTGGCAGATACTGCCAAACTGCTGTCACTTGATGATGATAAACCTAAGATTTGGCATTTGTATCAGTCGGCAGGCGAGCGTGCGGACAGCCTAACCCTAAAACTCTACGGCAGGGGCGAGATTTTGACGTTGTCGCACGTCTTGCCGATATTGGAGCATTTTGGGGTGGCGGTCATCTCAGCGTCCACTTATGACTTTGGTGGGCAAGACACCCCTGATGTCAGCGATGATTTGTGGTTACAAGAGTATAAACTCACCTTAAAAGCAGGATTGACGGTGGATTTGACCGCAGTCAAAACGCAGGTGGAGCATGCCTTAGATGAGATTTGGCAAGGGCGTGTTGAGTCCGACCGCCTAAATCAGCTGATTTTGACCACGGACATTGACACCTATGATGTGGTGGTATTGCGTGCCTTATCTCGCTATGTCGTCCAAGCCCGAGCCCCGTTTTCGACCGAGTACATTCACAGCACGTTGGTGGGCAATCCCGTCATTGCCAGTTTGCTTGTCAAGCTGTTCCATGCCAAGATGTCGCCCACCGAGCAGACGGACACCGCCCCGATTTTGGCACAGATTGACAGTGAGCTTGGCTTGGTAACAAGCCTTGATGAAGACCGCATTGTGCGTTGGTTCTTGGATTTGTTAAACGCCATGCTCCGCACCAACTTTTATCAAGTGGACAAAGATGGAGTAAGAAAAGACCGCTTGTCTTTTAAATTCAAAGCAAGTGATATTCCCAATTTGCCCAAGCCCAAGCCCATGTTTGAGATTTATGTGTACTCGCCAAGGGTTGAAGGGGTGCATTTGCGTGGTGGTAAGGTGGCTCGTGGCGGACTTAGATGGTCTGACCGCATGGAAGACTACCGCACCGAAGTGTTGGGACTTGTCAAAGCCCAAATGGTCAAAAACTCAGTCATCGTGCCTGTCGGCTCAAAAGGCGGTTTTGTCTGCAAAGACAAATCCAAGCAGGCAAGCCGTGAGATGTGGCAAGCCGAAGGCGTGGCGTGCTATCAGACCTACATCCGTGGCTTGTTGGACTTAACGGATAATTTGGTTGATGGCAATGTTGTCCCGCCTGCCGATACCGTCCGCCATGACGAGGACGACCCCTATTTGGTGGTGGCAGCCGACAAAGGCACAGCGACGTTCTCAGACATTGCCAACGCTTTGTCCGCCGAATACAACTTTTGGCTACAAGATGCCTTTGCCTCGGGTGGCTCGGCAGGCTACGACCACAAAGGCATGGGCATTACCGCTCGTGGGGCGTGGGAGAGTGTCAAACGTCATTTTCGCTTGATGGGCAAAGACATTCAAGCCCGTGATGAATTCACCGTGGTGGGCATTGGCGACATGAGCGGAGATGTGTTTGGTAATGGCATGCTACTGTCCAAAAATATCCGCCTTGTGGCAGCCTTTAACCACTTGCACATCTTTATTGACCCAAATCCTGATGCCAAGGCAAGCTTTGAAGAGCGTGAGCGTTTGTTTAATTTACCACGTTCGGTATGGACGGATTATCAGGCAGAGCTTATCAGCGAAGGCGGTGGGGTATTTAATCGCACCGACAAAGCCATCGCCATTACGCCACAGATGAAAGAGCGTTTTGACATCACTGAAGATAGCCTTACGCCCAATGAGCTACTAAACAAACTTCTAAAAGCTCCTGTGGACTTGATTTGGAATGGCGGTATTGGCACCTATATTAAGTCATCTGATGAAGACCACAGCGATGTGGGCGACCGTGCCAACGATGCCATTCGTGTGGACGGGCGTGAAGTGCGTGCCAAAGTCGTGGGCGAGGGTGGTAACTTGGGCTGTACTCAGCGTGGACGTATTGAGTATGCCCTACATGGCGGACGTATCTACACCGATGCCATCGACAATTCAGGCGGTGTGAACTGCTCAGACCATGAAGTGAACATCAAAATCCTATTAGGCTCAGTCACCGAACGTGGGGATATGACCATCAAACAGCGTAATGACTTACTGGCGAGCATGACCGATACGGTGGCAAATTTGGTACTACGCCAAAACTACTTACAGCCACAGACCATTGAGCTGTCAGCTTATCAAGCATATGAGCGTGCAGGCGAGCATATTCGCTTTATGAATTTCTTAGAAAAAGCAGGTCGCCTTGACCGTGCCATCGAATACCTGCCAAGCGATGACACCCTAACCAAACGTAAGGCAAAAGATGGACGTGGGCTGACCAACCCTGAGCTGGCGGTACTGTTGTCTTATGGCAAAATGTGGGTGTATGATGAACTACTAAGTAGTGGTCTGACCGAAGATGCCTACTTCTTGCATGAGCTTAAAAAGTACTTCCCAGATACGTTGGGCGAGCAGTTCTTTGATGAGATGACCCGCCATCGCCTGCACCGTGAGATTATCTGCACTTATCTGACTAATGGACTGGTGAACCGTCTAGGCATAGAAAACGTGTTTGCCATGAGTGATGAGACAGGTCATAGCGTGGCGGACATTACTCGAAGCTATGCCATCGTGCGTGATGTCTTTGATGTGCAAGCGGTGTGGGACAGACTGTCAAGCCTTGACAATGCCGTCGCTGGCAACACCCAAATCGAGCTTGAACTTACCATCCAAGACGTGCTAAAACAAGGCATGACATGGTTCCTAAACCGTCAGCTGACAGGCGAGAGTGTGGCACAGACAGCACTGACCTTTAAAAACTTGGTGGCGGACTTATTCTCTTATGATGTCATTGATGAGCATTTTGGGGCGTATATCACCAAAGATATCGCTGATTTGACCGCCCAAGGACTTAGCGATGATGATGCCCGTGCCTTTGCCCGTTTGCCCATCTATGTGCATGCCCTAGATGTCGTGGCACTTGCCGACCAAAAAGGCGTGGCAGTGACCGATGTGGCACAAGCGTATTTTGGCGTGTTCTCACAGCTACACATGGATAAGCTAACATCAGCGGTGGCAGAGTTGCCTGCCGAGAGTTATTGGGACAGAAAAGCGTCTTATGCACTCACCGGTGAGTTTAACCGCACACTCATGGCACTCATCACCGATGTGTTGGCGGTGGGTGGTCTGTCAGCATGGCAGGATAAGTACCGTGAGCGACTGGCGGTACTCTCAGAGCAGATAGATGGCTTGTCAGACAAAGTGGGACTGGCGGAGCTGTCGGTGCTACTGAGTGAAGTTAATGGCTTAAAAGCGGTTTAAAGCCAAAGGTTTTAGAATTATAAAACCCCAATCTAGCCTTAGATTGGGGTTTTGTCCATCAAGCTTATTTTAAAATGCTACAAAGCCATGATAACCCAAACTCAGCCCAATTCCCCATCAAACCGAAAAGTCGCCCCATCGTGCCACATCTGCACAAAGGTAACAACCTTATCGCCTGAATATGTGTAGCGAGACAAACGCAGGGCGGGAGAGTTTGGCTGACAGCTCAAAAAAGTCGCCACATCAGGCGGACAAGGTTTGGCTTCAATAAAATAGTGTCCACGCACAAGCGGTACCTGACTGATAAGGTAGTCACTTGTGTTGATTTTGTTAAAATCTTGATATTCAAAGGCAGGGATAATCGCCAAATCCACAAAACGCCGTTCAAATTGCAAAGGCTTATCATTGCCAAAATGCACAATCTCTACCTTGTACAGACGCTGAGTGTCATGAAATACCGCCCGAGCTGATGGCGGTAAGTCGCTATGGGGCAAGGCAAGCTGGCTTACGACTTTGGCGTGATAGCGTTTGCCTGTGCTTTCTATGTCGTGGGCGATGTTGCGAACGGTGATAAAGGTCTGGTTAAATTGTTGCTGGGCGACAAACGTCCCCGACCCTTGACGGCGTTCTAGCACCTGCTCATCTGTCAGCTCTTTTAGGGCACGATTGACGGTCATGCGAGCCACGCCAAATTCACGAGATAACGCCATCTCGGTGGGAATGGCAGAGCCGACCGCCCATTGTCCTGCGTGGATTTTGGCTAAAATGGCGGATTTTATGCGTTGGTAGGCGGGGGGTTTGGGGGTATTAGGCATAATGGTGTGATGATTGATAAATTGGCGTGATTTTATCATAAAAATGCAATGTTTTTCACAAAAGCCAAAAAAGTTTTTTTGGGGTGTGCCCCACTTTTGTATTTACGATTAAAAATGAGAAAAATCGTAAGTTTTTCAAGGAAAAAGTGAAGTTTGATGGTCATTATTAAAATCGTTTTTTTGCTTTTTTGTGTTATGATAGGGCTTTAATTTTTTATTTGAGAGTTTGATATGAAATTATTTCATTTAACCGCCATTTCCTTGGCGATGTTATTGACTGTAACCGCTTGTGGTGGCGATAAACCCAGCGAGACAACACAAGAAGTCAAAACCGAGACCGCCACAGAAACCAAAACCGATACAGGAATACCTGCTGGTATTGAAAAACTTATTATCCAAAGTCCTTATATGGAATTTTCGGTGCAAAGCAATCGTGTGTTTGTGGTTAATCATATTAAATCCGAATCTCAATTAACCCCAGAACAAAATGCCTGTTTATTAAGTTTGGAGGGCAATCCTAATTATCTTGAAATACTTGAACCGTATGTCAAGGGTATTTTAAGTGATGACGACATCAAAGAAGCGGACGAATTTTTTGCCAGCGATGCAGGGCGTAAATTTGCCGAGATGATGCTAAAACAAATGGGTGCAGAAAATTTACCACCATTTGTTGAACCAACCGACAGCGAAAAAGCCGAGATTGCCAAAGCACTATTAAAACCATTTTTTGTAAAAATGAAAGCCAAAACGGACGCAATGAGCGAGCAAGAAGCACTGGATTTTATGATGTCAATAGTGGATAAAGAAAAGGCTCGTTGTCAGATTTCTTAATTTGAGATTTGATTGGTTTTACTGTAAAATTTTTATTTTTCAACATAATTTTGCAGTACTTTTTAAGGATAAAATTAAAGGATAACACAATGTCTTTTTTGTCAAAATTATTTGGTAATAAGCCAAAAGCTGATTTTATTGTCCATCGCATTGATTTTGATGTGCCAAACAATAAAACCTTAAAAGATGGCGAATATCTGTGGGCAACCATTGATTTTGAAAGCAAGCACCCTTGCCAAGTTTGGCTTCACCCCAATTCAGACGATATATTTCGTGGTGATGCTTCTGGTGGTTATCATCCGTCCGATGTTTATCCAGCGGGGCGACACACCATAAAACGCTGGTTTTATTTTAATAATCTTGATGTGGCGGATTATCCTAATGGATTGTTGGTCAATGGTGGAAAAGTGATTGCTCAGACAGAAGATGGCTATACTTTACACGATCAAGTATATCCGACTGATTGTGCTTTTGTGCCGTTTTCGCCTGATGAATTAAATATGCGTCAAAATATTGATAAAGAGGGCTTACAAATAGAATTTATAAAAGCCCGCATTACTGATAGTGAATATGGTTATGAGCTGATTGGCTTATCGCCCAATGATACGGTGGGTATGGAGACAGAAATTAGCGTGCGTATTCATACCAAATGCAATGATGAAGTGAGTTTTGCTTGTTTCCCAAGAACAGATGGGGAAATGAATTATGGTTATAATCCAATGTCAAAACCCTTAGATGGTGTGCTGGATTTACAATTTACAATGAAAGAAACGGGAAACATTAAAGGCTTTTTGATTATTGCTTATAACCGTTATGACTATGAGATAGAGCATCTTGCCGTAGATTTTCCTTTAGTTGTAGAAGATTGGTCTGATGATGGGGTGGGTCAAGAATTAAACTTTGCCTTTGATGGTATTTATGATGATGAACCAAATTTAAATGGCGAATTTGAACGAATTGAAAAAAATTCTACCATTTCGCCTGATAAAGATGTACGCTTTTATATTTATTTAAATCATCAATTAGAGCATGGTATTCATATTAAACTATATGATGTGATTGATAATAAACCACAGCATTTATATTATTGCAATGTGCTAAGTCAAGAAGATTGTCAAGAATACGATGGCAATCCTTATTTTTTTCTTGATTTTATGGAAGATGAATTGGAAGAATTTTATGAAAATAATCAATCACGCCAAATCTCTGGATTTTATATGGTTGTCAGTAATATGGTGGGCGAAGTATTAGCCGAGGAAGTGGTGGATTATCCTTTGACCATTGTGCCGTAGGATTTTTTGATGATAGAAAATGCCCGTCAAAATTGATGGGTATTTTTTTGTAAAAATTTCTTGCATTCCCCCAAAATTTTTGCTAAATTATCATAAAATTTGTATATACAAATTTTTAACCCAACACAAAAACGCATTCACAATAGTGGTAAGTGGTTGATGTTGTAGGGGCGAATTGCAATTCGCTCATTTTTCAAAAATATTTGAATAATCAATCAGTTACAATTAAAAATTGAGAATGGCAACCCAAAAAAAAAGGAACGCATTATGGCAACTCGCACCGACCCAACTCGTACAATCCTTGCCCCGACAGGCACAGAGCTTACCTGCAAAAGCTGGCTGACCGAAGCCCCCTATCGTATGATTCAAAACAATTTGCACCCTGATGTTGCCGAAAATCCACAAAGTCTTGTGGTCTATGGTGGTATTGGGCGGGCGGCTCGTAATTGGGAATGTTATGATAAGATTTTGGAAAGTTTAAAAAATCTTGAAAACCATCAAACCCTGCTGATTCAATCAGGCAAGCCTGTGGGCGTGTTTAACACCCACGAAAACGCTCCAAGAGTGCTGATCGCCAACTCTAACCTTGTGCCAAAATGGGCGACTTGGGAGCATTTTAATGAGCTGGACAAAAAAGATTTGTTTATGTACGGGCAAATGACCGCAGGGAGCTGGATTTATATTGGCACGCAGGGCATTGTGCAAGGCACTTATGAGACCTTTGCCGAAGCAGGTCGCCAACATTTTGGCAATGGCACGGACAAATCTACCGACAACTGGAGGGGGCGTTGGATTTTGACCGCAGGACTTGGTGGAATGGGTGGAGCTCAGCCTTTGGCGGCAACCTTTGCAGGGGCGGTGAGTCTGAACATTGAATGCCAGCAGTCAAGCATTGATTTTCGCTTGCGGACAGGCTATGTGGATAAGCAGGCAGACGACCTTGACCACGCTTATGAATTGATTAAAGAACACACCACCGAAGGCGAAGCGGTATCCATTGCCCTTTTGGGTAATGCCGCCGAGATTTTGCCAGAAATGGTCAAGCGAGCCAAAGCAGGGGAAATCAAGCCCGATTTTGTAACCGACCAGACTTCCGCCCACGACCTTATCAATGGCTATTTGCCAATAGGCTGGACGGTGGATGAGTGGAAAGCCGCCGCCACCGACCATTCACGCCACGCAGAGTTAAAGAAAGCCGCCGCCAAATCCTGTGCCGTCCACGTGCAAGCAATCCTAGATTTTGTGGCAATGGGCATTCCTGCGACCGACTATGGCAACAACATTCGCCAAGTCGCCTTTGATGAAGGGGTTAAAAACGCCTTTGATTTCCCTGGTTTTGTGCCTGCTTACATTCGTCCGCTATTTTGTCAAGGTAAAGGACCTTTCCGCTGGGTGGCGTTGTCGGGCGACCCAGAAGACATCTACAAAACCGACCAAAAAATCAAAGAGCTATTCCCTGACAACACCCATGTCCACAACTGGCTTGATATGGCAAAAGAACGCATTCACTTTCAAGGTTTGCCTGCTCGCATTTGCTGGCTTGGGCTTGGCGAACGCCATTTGGCAGGGCTTGCCTTTAACGAAATGGTCAAAAATGGCGAGCTAAAAGCCCCCATTGTTATCGGACGAGACCACCTAGATACTGGCTCTGTGGCAAGCCCCAACCGTGAAACTGAAAGTATGAAAGACGGCACGGACGCGGTGTCCGACTGGGCACTCTTAAATGGTATGCTCAATGTCGCAGGCGGGGCAACTTGGGTCAGCCTACATCACGGCGGTGGCGTGGGAATGGGGTACAGCCAGCATTCTGGAATGGTGATTGTCGCAGACGGTACAGACGAAGCCGCCAAACGCCTAGCCAATGTGCTTGTCAATGACTGTGGAAGTGGGGTAATGCGACACGCTGACGCAGGTTATGAACTTGCCATCAAAACCGCTAAGGAATTTGGGCTTAATTTGCCGATGATAAAATAAGTTTTAATGCTGGGGCGTGCTGAACCTTTATAATATTATTTACAAATTGGAAATAATTTAGCGATATTTTTGCATTAAAAATGGCTAAATCTTGATTTTCTGCGTCAAAAGCCTTGCCAATATTATTATATTGCCTGCAGCTTTTTCCTTGAAAATACTGCGATTTTTCTCATTTTTAATTGCAAATATAAAAGTTCAACACGCCCCAATTAAAATTAACAATAAGTCATTGGCGTAAAAACCAATGACTTATTTTGTTTTTAAAATTGAATGCTCGGTATTAAGGATAATCTATGAACAATCAATCAAATGCACTGGCACTTATCAAGTTAATTGGATTTAGTTTGCTTGGTATCTTTTTGTTTTTTGTGCCGATAGAAATCGCAGGTAAAAATACCATTGCTTTTGACCATATGGCAAGTTTTTTGGTCAAAGAACAAAGACAGTTGGCGATTGTCTTATTATTTGACTTAATGATTTATGGGGTAATTAAACCGTTCTATGATAAATCATTTAACGCCAATTTAACCAATAAAATTTTAACCCTTTTAAAAATCGCAGGATTGATTTTAGCCATATTATTTATTACAGGTACCGCCCCTGCCAGCCTTATGGCAAAAGATATGTTGCCTTTTTTGTTTGAAAAACTTGCCTTACCTGTGGGAATGATTGTCCCCATTGGGGCGGTAATGCTGGCGTTTTTATTGGGTTTTGGGTTATTGGAAGCAGTAGGCGTGCTAATGCAGCCGATTATGAAACCGATATTTAAAACATCAGGCAAATCCGCCATTGATGCGGTGGCGTCCTTTGTGGGCAGTTATTCGGTGGGGCTTTTGATTACCGATAGGGTCTATCAGCAAGGGGCGTATTCCGCCCGCGAGGCGGTGATCATTGCCACAGGCTTTTCTACCGTTTCTACCGCCTTTATGGTCATTATTGCCAAAACATTAGAATTGATGCCTGTTTGGGGTTTTTATTTTTGGTCATGTCTTTTTATCACATTTTTGGTAACGGCAATCACGGCACGCATTCCGCCCATTAGCCGATTTAGTGATGAAAAAACAATTCCTGATAATGATAAATTAAATGCACCCAGAATAAAAGTCGCCCTAAATACAGGTATTGACACCGCCAAAAAAGCACCGCCTTTATACAAACTTTTGTGGGAGAATTTTATTGATGGCGTTAATATGGCAAGTGCGATTGTGCCATCTATTATTGCCATTGGTTTGATTGGATTGTTATTAGAAAAACATACGCCTGTTTTTGATGTTTTAGGTGTTGTGTTGTATCCTTTTACTTTAATTGGCGGATTGTCTGAGCCAATGACGGTTGCCAAAGGTTTGTCATCAGGGCTTGCCGAAATGTTTTTGCCTGCATTGTTATTGGCAAATGGCGATATTTTGACTCGCTATGTAGCAGCGGTGGTGTCGGTGTCGGGCATTATTTTCTTTTCGGCGATGATACCGTGCGTTTTGGCAACCAAAATCCCATTAAGCGTGGGCAAAATGGTGGTCATTTGGTTTATCCGTGTGGCGTTGTCCATTGTCTTGGCAAGCTGGGTGGGGCATTTGGCGATGATGATGGGGTGGCTTGGCTAGCACGTTTTGGTGATGGTGTTAATAAAAATAGGCTGCCCCATGATGGAGTAGCCTATTTTTAAAAGCATTCTTAAAAGTAGTTATTCGTTATAAAAATCATTCGCTTTAAACAAAATTACAAGCAAACTGGCATAACAAAAAATGCTAATGAGTGCCAAAAACATCAAGTTTACCGCACTGCGTTCGGGGCTTATCATGACTGCCAAAGGGTTAAAGGCATTTGCCATACTGCCCCAAAACAGATAATTGACAAACAGTTGTAAGATAAGCCCAATAAAGCAAATCCGCCCAACCAACCGCTCAACTTTGGTAGGGTTTTTTCTGACCAAATAAAACCCCGCCCCAAAAACCACGGCATAAATCAAAAACGAAAACAGATAAATCATAACAAGCCCCTTTTTTCACTATAATTACCTAAATTTTGTAAGTATTTATATCACAATTTAAAATTTTTGACCAGCGATAAATGCAGACACTTTTGTGGAATAATTTTTTGTTTTGGGGCTTGCACTTGATAGAATTTCTTGTTATATTTGTATAGACAAATTTATCTTTTATTCATTTTTTTGATTAAATAAGGACAGTTTATGAAACCCGCCATTACCCTAACCCCACGCCATCTTACCTTTGGGCAGTTGCGTGCCATTTATAATAGCCCCGTTACCATCAGCCTTGACCTATCGGCTTATGATGCCATCGAAAAGTCGCACCAAGCCGTACAAGCGATTATCGCTCGTGATAGACCTGCCTATGGCATCAATACAGGCTTCGGACTGCTTGCCAAGACCCGAATCCCTGATGATGAGCTTGAACTTTTGCAAAGAAATCTTATCCTAAGCCATTCGGTTGGCACAGGCGAGGCATTGCCTGCGGACGTGGTTCGCCTTATCATCGCCATGAAAGTGTCAAGCCTATCGCAAGGGGTGTCAGGTGTTCGCCGTGAAGTGGTGGACGCACTTATCAATCTTATCAATCATGACATCACGCCCATCATTCCTGCCAAAGGCTCGGTGGGAGCATCAGGCGACCTTGCCCCGTTGTCGCACATGACACTTGCGATTTTGGGCGAGGGCGATGTATTTGTTCGTGGCGAGCGTATGTCTGCCAAAGACGCTCTTGCCAAGGCAGGACTGTCGCCCATCACGCTTGCTGCCAAAGAGGGCTTGGCACTTATCAACGGCACCCAAACGTCCACCGCCCTTGCCATTCGTGGCTATTTTATGGCGTGCGACCTTTTGGCAAGTGCGACCGTAACAGGAGCGTTGTCGGTGGAGGCGGCTCGTGGCAATGATTCGCCCTTTGACCCACGCATTCATGAGGTGCGTGGACATCATGGGCAGATTGAGCTTGGCAAGACCTATAAGGCGTTGCTTGAACATAGCGGATTTAGGGGTAAAAACCGTGGCGAGGCGGAGTTGCGTGTGCAAGACCCCTACTGCCTACGCTGTCAGCCCCAAGTGATGGGGGCGTGTCTTGACCTTATCAATCAAGCAGGCAAGACACTACTCATAGAAGCCAATGCTGTAACTGACAATCCGCTTATCTTTGGCGATGATGAGCCTGTTGCTATCTCGGGCGGTAATTTTCATGCCGAGCCTGTCGCCTTTGCTGCCGATACCTTGGCACTTGCCATCAGCGAGATTGGCTCAATGAGTGAACGCCGTATTGCTCTACTTATTGACAGCAGTTTGTCAGGACTGCCTGCGTTTTTGGTGCGTAATGCAGGCGTGAATTCTGGCTTTATGATTGCCCATGTTACCGCCGCCGCTTTGGTTAGTGAAAACAAATCGCACGCCCACCCTGCATCGGTGGACAGCATTCCAACATCTGCCAACCAAGAAGACCACGTCTCAATGGCGACCTATGCAGGGCGAAGATTGTTTGAGATGGCACACAACACCGCCGTCGTGGTGGGTATTGAACTGCTTGCCGCTGCCCAAGGCGTGGACATTCATGGCGAAGATTTGGGCTACAAGAGCGATAAGGTGCTAACGGACGTTCATGCCAAAGTGCGTGCCAAGATTGCTCATTATAACAAAGACCGCTACTTTGCCCCTGATATTGAAAGTGCCAAACAGCTTGTCTTGTCGGGTGAGTTGCTTGATGGCTGGGACGAGCTACGCCAAAATTGGTTTAGCAATGTGTGATGGCTGGGGTGTGTTTGCCCCTATACGTCCAAATTTTAAAATGTATCTTTGTCAGAACTCTAAAATTACCACAAATTCAATAATATATTGATGTAGGGGCGTGCTTTCCACGCCCGTTGGGGACTGATAGGGCGTGCACAGCACGCCCCTACAAGGGTGCATTTTGAAGTTAAGCAAGTACAGCTAATAAAATTGAATTTTACTACGGAAACCGTTCGCCCTGAGCTATGCCTGTGGGTTGGTTTCCGTTATGGTTCGACAGGCTCACCACGAACGGAAACTGTAGCACTTTTTCATTTTGCAGAGTGTATATCAAGTTCGCTAGGTATAACCTAATTTTTATCTATCCATTTTAAGCCAATTAAAAAGCCATGACCGACATCCACACCACCCACACCCCCTTTGACCCTGCCTATTATACAGGACGCACCGACCCTTTTGAGAGCGATAGGGCGGTGTATTGGCATAATGCCGTACAAGCCTTTGACCGCCAGCCTATTGCCTTGGTGGGTTTTGCTTGCCATCAAGGGGTAAGGCGAAACTTGGGTAGGGTAGGAGCAAAGTCTGCTCCGCCTATTATTAGAGAGTTTTTTGCCAAATTGCCCATCACAACAGGTGTGCAGGACAAATATACCACTTTATCCGACTTAGTGGGCGACTGTGGCGATGTGGTGTGTCATGACAATGATACCATCGTCAAGGGTAGTTTAGAGTCCGCCCAAAGAAGTTATGCCACGCACATCACCCATGCCCTACAAAACAACGCCCTAGCGGTCGGGCTTGGCGGCGGGCATGAGATTGCTTATGGCAGTTTTTTGGGATTGTATGAGTATCTAAACGCAAGCAATGAGCATTTACCCAAGATTGGTATCATCAATTTTGATGCTCATTTTGATTTGCGGACGGACGAATACGCCACATCAGGTACGCCATTTTTGCAGATTGCTGATATGATGGGTGATGAGTTTTGTTATTTTTGTGTGGGCATTAGCCGTTTTGGTAACACAGCAAGCCTATTTGACAAAGCCCGTGCCTTGGGCGTTGGTGTTGTTGGTGATGATGATTGCCACCGCTTGTCTTATGATGAGATTTGGGCAAGGCTTGATGGCTTTGTTAGGAGCGTTGATGTGCTTTATGTTACGGTGGATTTGGACTGTCTGCCAAGTGGTGTCATGCCTGCGGTCAGTGCGGTAAATGCCAAGGGGATTGAACTTGATTTGGTGGAATTTTTGCTTGAAAAGCTCATTCAAACAGGCAAAGTCAAAGTGCTGGATTTTGCCGAATTTAACCCAACTTACGACATTGACAGCCGTGGAGCAAAAACCGTAGCACGACTGCTTGCGGTGTGTGTGGAGTGGGCGTTGCTTGGTGGTGTGTGATTGGGATTAAATTAAACTTAAAACTTGTCGATAACTATTAATCTACTCTATTCTCAACTTTGTATAGGTAATTGATTTATCAAGGGCGAATAAATCGCCCCTACAACCAAAAAATAATTGCTTGACAATCAATAATTTGCAATGTTAAGTTGAGATTGAAGTTAATCCAATATCTAAGGAAAAAACCATGCAATTTGACGCCCTAATCACCAACGCCAACATCGCCACCATGAGCGACACATTTGGCTACACCAAAGACACCCCATATGGGGCGATACATGGTGGTGCGGTTGGTATCAAAGATGGCAAAATTGCCTTTGTCGGCACGATGGACGAGCTTGGCACGGCAACCGCTGACAAGATAATTGATGCCAAACAAGGCTGGCTAACCCCTGCCTTGATGGACTGCCACACCCATGTGGTCTATGGCGGTAATCGCAGTAATGAATTTGAGATGCGTCTAAATGGCGTGGATTATAAAGACATCGCCAAGCAGGGCGGTGGGATTTTGTCCACTGTGAAAGCCACAAGACAGGCGGATTTTGATGAATTGTATGAACTTAGTTTGCCACGTTTTAAAAGCCTTGTAAGTCAAGGCGTGGGGACGATTGAGATTAAGTCGGGCTATGGGCTTGATTTGGATAACGAACGCAAAATGCTCAAAGTTGCCAAAAAATTGGGTGATGACTTTGGCGTTACCGTCAAAAAAACCTACCTTGCCCTACATGCTCTACCGCCAGAATATCAGGGGAGGGCAGACGAATATGTCAAGCAGGCGTGCGAGTGGCTAAAAGTGTTGCATGGCGAGCATTTGGTGGACGCAGTAGATGCGTTTTGTGAATCCATTGCCTTTGACACCCATCAAGTGGGCAGGCTCTTTGAAGTTGCCAGATCATTAGGATTGCCTGTCAAACTTCATGCCGAGCAGATGAGTGACATGGGCGGAGCGGGACTGGTGGCAGAGTTTGACGGCTTGTCCGCCGACCACATCGAATACCTGTCCACCGACAGCATTGTCAAGATGGCAAAGCATGGCACGGTGGGCGTGCTGTTGCCGACCGCCTTTTATGTTCTAAAAGAAACCAAACTGCCTCCCATCGATGCCATGCGACAACATGGCGTAAAAATGGCGGTATCCACCGACTGTAACCCTGGCACATCGCCATCAACAAGCTTACTGCTTGCCATGAACATGGCGTGTACGCTGTTTGGCTTAACGCCCGAAGAAGCTTTGGCAGGGACAACCATCCACGCGTCCAAAGCCTTAGGGCTACAAGATACCAAAGGGCAACTTTTGGTAGGGATGGATGCTGATGTGGCGTTGTGGCAGATTGACCGACCTGCCGATTTGTCTTATCTTATCGGACAAAACCGCCTACAAAGGCTTTGGATGGCAGGCAGGCAGATGGGCTAGGCTTTTCGCATAACGCTTTTATGTTACAATAGCAACGCTTACGCCCAACATGTATCATCATTCCTACATGTTGGGCGTTTGCTATTTAACATAATAACTATTATGCGAAGTTTTAAAAGGAATAAAAAAAGTAACTACAACAAGAAGTTATCCACAAGACCGCCCAAACACGCCCCAACAGACCCTAGCCAAAAGCCGACATGCGTTAGGGGGTTCGCTCGACTTTTGGGGGTCTGTAAGGGGCGTGGGCGTTCATGTGGATAACTTCATCACTTACGGACAAAGATAAGTTTAAGGCTCTTGTACGTGCCGACAAACACAAGTGAACCTATCATTACACTAATGCAGTCATCTACCCTAGCGATGTTAAGGTAGGCTGATACATCAGGATGTAATGCTGTGTTCATTTGCGTTATGGAGCGTACAAGATACGCATCTATCACGTGATTGATAAAACTTGCGGTTGCTAAGCCAAAACCTATGCTTGCAAGGATACGCCAGACGAGACCGCTAACAATAAAACCAATAACAGCTATAAGAGCTAAGGGCATTATAAATTCCTAATTACAAAAAAGCCTGCGGAAAGATAAGAAAATGCAAGCAACCAAGGGGCAATCTGTTCAAGCAAATTACAGAAATGATGAGTCGGTATAGGCTCTATAATCTGCTTGCCATTGATTGCAAATTTAAGTTCATGTTTCGGGCATTGTCCATCAAACTGTACTCGCTGTTTAAACAGCTCGTTTTCGTCCAACCCCAAATCAGATAAATTTGCCTTGGGTACTTGCTCTGGCGGTGGCGGTTCTGGCGGTTCTTGCTTTACCCAATCGATAAACTCACAGACTTTTGAAGCCCAGTCACAAAAGGCAGGGAGTTCAAAAGGCTTAGCATCCGTATTGTCAGGCTCACGACCAATGGGGGCTACATCGGGGGGCGTTGGCTGTGGCTGTGTTTCGGGGCTTGGACTGTCATCGGGTTGACTGACATTGCGAAGTGCTGTGTCAATGTCGTTATCATGTTCACCTTTTTCAATTTGTTCTATGATTGTTTCGTTTACTGTGTTGTAGTAATTGTTAGTGATGACGTTAGTTGTGCTATTGTCTTCGTTATTGATAACGTGATTTGCGATTGTGTCAAGTGGCATTGACTGTTCTTTCGTTGTTCCAATACGCTGAATGGAAGGAGCTGTAGTAATTGAAGGATTATCAGATGATATATATACATCATAAACAGAATCATTGTATGATGATTGCTTAATTGATGTGACAGATTTGCAAAGATTATTAGCCATAATCTGACAATTATAATTAGCGGCAGATTCTTTACTAGGATGAATTTTTTGGTGGTGGTCGAGCCAAAGATAACCATCGGGATGATAATATTTAATAGAATTATTATTTGGGTCAAGAACCCAATCTATTCCGTCGCCAAGCAAATCTACAACAGCATAAGCTAATGCAGCTGAATTGATACCACGAGCAAAACGCCCTGCTAATGTTTTAGCATTTGCTTTAATGTTAAAGGTGGATTGTTTTTTGACATTTGGGTGATTTGGGTCGTAAGGGACAACAGGGTAATTTTTAGCGACTGTGACAGTTGCACCGCCTGATTGTCTTTGTGTTGTTGTTGTCACGCCCCTTTTGTCAATATCTTTTTGTATTTTATTTAGCCTGTCATTTACATGTTCAGTAAATATCTTAAAATCTTCATTGGCATGAGCAAGCACGCTACACAGTGACAACAGGGCAAGCAGTGTGATGATGATTGTGCGGTTATAGTTCATAGCCTAGTACACCTGCGATGATGGCTATCCACATAAGTAATGCGGGTATGTAGATGATGATAATGCGTAGTATTGCTTGTAGCATGGGAGTTCCTTTTAGGTTGGGGTTTGTTTTTCTGGGCGTCCCCTTCGGGTCGGGCTTTACGCTTCAATCCTTTTTAGCTAATCAATTTATTTACTAACACTCTTTTCATTCTTTCTGCCGAGAAATAAAAATATTGTAATTAACTAATATTGATTATTAAAAAGATATTTCCGCTTCAATCCCTGACGCATTCCCAAATTCAAGTTTAGTTTTGAATTTGGGAATTTTCGTTTGGCATGGCTTTATGAACCCTGCCAACTTGATTTAGATAATATTCACATTCTTGTAATGTTAATATTATCAAATCGCCGTAGGTGTTATAAGCACTGCATGTAGCACCCATTTTCATTACTCCACGAACCTGTAAAGCAGGTTCTGATTTAATAACTTCATAATCGGGGGGTAATTGTTTATCAATTAGATAAATACGTCTATTATATTGTTCTAACGCCCTTTTGTCTTGCAACGTTTTTAACTCTGTTTGCTCTTTTGAAGTATCATCAGATTTAACAGAGTCTAAAACTTCATCATCGGTATTAGCTGTTTGCACTTCATCAGCTTGTCTATTTGTTCCAACTTGCCAACCTGCTTTGTTCCAACTGTTAATCGTCCATGCGATTAAAACAAATAATATACCAATACCCCACTTCAACTTTTTAGGTATTTGGGTTTTCATGTTGTGTTCAGCACTTGACTTATAATACTGACCGTATTTTTTACCAAGACTGATAAAAAATTGGTCATCTGCCTTTGCCTTGATTGCCGATGATTGTGGGGATTTTTGAGCCTTATTATATTTGAACACATTTGCCTGCGGTAAATTTAAAGCACGTTCTACATAATAATGGGGGCTTGCCAAATCAAATAGATGACTATGGATATAATTGGGTGATTGTGTAATCAAATAGATATCAAGACCAGCATGTCTATGTTCTTCCATGCTACGCACTCTTATATCATTTGACAAAGCACCGCTTTTTTGTTTAATCCAATCGACCTTTTGGCATTCGTCGTACATAAAGACCGAGCCAATAGGCGGAACAAAATAACCATCTGGTGGGGGGGGTCGTCGGGATTATCTTGTTTACCGAAAAATATTTTTTCGCTTGGAATTGGCAAAACGTCTTTAAGCGGTGTTGCACCATCTTGATTTATGCCATGGATATTTGCATAAATTTGGCGACGTGGTTTACCCTGCTTCTCCAATTTATCATTTTCATCTTGTAATCTTAAAATCTCTCTAATTGCAAATTGCCCTTTTCCGTGACCATTTGCACCAGTAACTAATATAATAGGCATTATCTTATTCACTTATTGGATAGTTTTAATCTTTTGGGCGTCCCCTATCGGGTCGGGCTTTACGCTACAATCTTTGTTAGCTAATCAATTTATTTACTAACACTCTTTTCATTCTTTCTGCCGAGAAATAAAAATATTGTAATTAACTAATATTGATTATTAACAAAGTATTTCCACTTCAATCCCTGACGCATTCCATAATAATAAAATTTAAAAAGCAAAATTTTATTATTATGTAATAAAAAATGTGGTTACTTAACAAGTAACCACATGAATATTAAAGTGGCTATAACTTGTAACCAATTTAATATGTTCGGTTCGTTCATTATCTACCTTTACGCCAAAGCATGCCAACAATGAAACTGAATACCACAATACCAACAATCACGGTAATAAAAGTATTACCGACGGCATCAGTAGAAGTGGAAATGCCCTTAATGGCTTCGATTGCCTGCGTGGTATCAGGTCCAGCAGCCAAAGCCATTGGAGATGTTAGAGCAACTGCACCAACAACAGCAGATTGTTTTGCATATTTGCCAAGTTTGGCGATTTCAAATTTACGAGCATTCATATTTCAACCTTAATAACGTCGTCCAAGTATTAAGTTTGCAATGGCTCTAAAATGAAAGCCACTGACAAACACCAAAATCAAGCACAGACAAATTAAATTTGCCTGCTCTTGTGTAATGGCAAGCATGTCAATAGAATTTGAATACTCCTGCCATTGCTGACAGGTGTTTCCAACCAATTCTACACAAACATACTTAGCCATTAATCTTTTAAAACCTTATCTATATTGTGCTGACCATGTTTTTTGTAATATTCCACAAATTCTGGAACAGTAACACCAAACAATGGCAACCAACTAATATGAGACCTAAAAACATCATGAATATGATTATCAAGCGTGACAACCCACATAGCGAGTTTACGCTCTTTATCTATATTCATTGTGGGTTTGCTTTCTTGATAGGCTTAATATCAATAACGCAAACCTTTGGATTACCGAAGTTATCAAATCCTTGGGCAATTTCAATTTCACACTCCATGGGTAACTGCCCTTTTAGCTTGTCAAGACCTAGTTTATAATAATTACCTGCACTTGGCTTTTCGCCAACCTGATAAACAATGTCTTTAAAGCCAAAAGCAACCGTGCTATTGTCTTTTTCAGATTTCTCATCTTCAAAAGGTACATCAGCGATAATGTTTGTGGCATCAATATGCCACTCCTTACCACTGTCTTTATTTACGCCCTTGCGGTCGATACTTTCAATACGTTTAATAACAATTTTCATAAAATCACCTTATCGGCTTAAAGTTAAGCCACAAACCGCAATGGGGGCGGTTGTGGCGTGGGGTAAATGAATTTGTCAAACTCATAAAAGCTTGCAAATTCATCATCAAAATCTTTGTAATTGGGGTTCGGGTGCTGATTGGTAAAATCGACATTAATCAATCTGAATACTGGTATCTCATTATCAGCTTGAGTATCAATATTCTGTAAAAGAGCCTTTGGAATGCCTAAATCAACCAATGATTTGACATTAATCTCAAATGCTCTACGGTTGTAATCGTCCTTGACAGATTGCCAACCGCTCTGCTTTAAACGCATGTAAAAGTTATAGGCATTCTTAGCCTTGGTATGGCTAATCTTGCCCTTTTTGGTAATAGTAAACAACTTTTCGTAGCAAAGTTTCTTAATATGTTCGTCATCATTTAGGTGCATAACCTGCCCTTCCATCGCTTTTAAGATTGGATTAAACCAGTATCGCCACAAGGCTTTTAAAACATTCGGATTATTCTTTTGATAGCGTATGAACGCCCACAAATTTGTGGGAATACCCATCTTTTCTAAAAGCCTTGCTTTTGTTCGGCTTTCAAAACGGAGCAAGCCTTTTGAGTACTCCAAAAGTTCGTCATAAAAGATACTCTCCAAGTACTCGTATGACTTTTGGCAACCATTATTTGAGCGTTTAACCAAATCTTTATAATGCTCTTTTAGGTCGTTATGCTTACCATAAGCAACAGCAGTACCATGCCTTGACGTTGCACCACCCCAATAGACGGTATTGTAAAAATCTCGTCTATCGGTGTCCTTACGTCTAAAACCACTTGATACATTCCGCAAGAAATCTAGGGTTTTCGCAACTAAACTCTCATCGGCAAGACGAGCGGAGTAAGTGGCATCAATCCTTGATATCCTTGCCTTTGGAATGTCCAAAAAGCAATAAAAAACGGGGTAACATTCTTTGAGTTTTGCTATCATCTCACAAGCGAGCTTTTGGACACTTTCAGAGCCAAAAACATTGTGACCTTGGATGAACTTAGCGGACGCTTTTAACGCCACATAGGGCAAAGTATTTGCCACATTGTGGGATAAAAACTTAAACGCCATGCCACCAAATGATGACGGCAAACTCTCATAAGCATGCTTTTGGTCGCCTATCGGTTTTAACATTTTAGTTTCAATGTCAAACACGATAGCCCCATACCCTGTCAATCCATAGTGTGCGACTTCGCCGACAATATTCCACAGCTTACCGCCATTTTGATAACAAAACTGCGGTTGCATGGGAATATGGATTTCTAGGGTATCAAGCATTACTTATCCACATTGCAACGTACAAAGAGCTAAATGCAAAGCGAGATTTAGGCTTTACATAAAAAGGAATTCGGACGATAACATGGTCAATCATAGGTTGCCCCGTTAGTGTTCAAGGCACGCAGGGGCGGAAGATTTGCCATAAAAATCTGTTATGGCTTTAAAATTGGCATCGTTTATAAGTCTAGCAACATCATAATCTTGCACATCATGAACACGACCGCTATTGTTAGCGGTTAGAACACGGGCGATATATAACGACTGTTCAATGGTTAGTGTGATAGTAACTGGGAAACTTGGTTTTGTTTCTAACGTCTCGTCATCATCTGGACAACCAAATTCAACGTAGCCATTTTCAAAATCAATGGCGGTAACGTTTGGATTATCTAGAAATTCTTGAAAAGTCATCATGGGTTGCTCCTTGAAAGCAGTTACTATAAAAATTCTATAGAATTTAATATAATTCTATAGAATTATAGAATTATAGTCAAGTAAATTCTATAAAAATTTTATAGAATGTAGCAAAAACCATAAGGAGCAAAATAATGGCTCAAAGCGTTGCATTGAACGAATGGGAACAGCAAGCACTCTACCGAAAAATGGTAGAGTTAAACAACAAGCTCGCAGATAAAGACATGCGGGGAATATCAAAAGAAAGTACTTTGGTACACAGAATAATAGAATTATCGTTACCAAAGTTGGACGTATCAGAGAGCGGAACAATAATTTTGAAAGACTGACCAAAAACCCAAAAATGCGAAAAATTTTTCGCTAAAGTACACTACTAAAGTATGTGTACTCGCTCGCCCAATCAGTCGCCGAAAAGTCGCCTTCATGGGCGAGCTTGGGCAAATTTTAGGTGTGATATGCTAAACATATTTTGGTATTGTTAAATAAAGATAGATTTTAAGGTTTTCCGTTCGGACTGAGCTTGTCGAAGTCTAGGAAAACCGTTATGGTTCGACAAGCTCACCACGAACGGCTTTCTAGAAAAGTATACTCAATTAACAATACCATATTTTTGACCTACTTGCTTTGCATTTTCGTGATTTTTGGTGTTTGGATGATTGCCGAGATACGCTCAATCATCAAACTAAAAAAAGCACTGGAAAAAGACCAAGACAAGATAGAGAAGTGGTTTAGAGACTTGTTTAATAGATAAAACTTCGCATAATGCGACGTTATGTATAAATACGCCCATGCGATACGGAATATTATCGCATGGGCGTATTTTCGCAAGCTAACATAACGTAGGTATTATGCGAAGTTTTAAAAGGAATAAAAAAAGTAACTACAACAAGAAGTTATCCACAAGACCGCCCAAACACGCCCCAACAGACCCTAGCCAAAAGCCGACATGCGTTAGGGGGTTCGCTCGACTTTTGGGGGTCTGTAAGGGGCGTGGGCGTTCATGTGGATAACTTCATCACTTACGGACAAAGATAAGTTTAAGGCTCTTGTACGTGCCGACAAACACAAGTGAACCTATCATTACACTAATGCAGTCATCTACCCTAGCGATGTTAAGGTAGGCTGATACATCAGGATGTAATGCTGTGTTCATTTGCGTTATGGAGCGTACAAGATACGCATCTATCACGTGATTGATAAAACTTGCGGTTGCTAAGCCAAAACCTATGCTTGCAAGGATACGCCAGACGAGACCGCTAACAATAAAACCAATAACAGCTATAAGAGCTAAGGGCATTATAAATTCCTAATTACAAAAAAGCCTGCGGAAAGATAAGAAAATGCAAGCAACCAAGGGGCAATCTGTTCAAGCAAATTACAGAAATGATGAGTCGGTATAGGCTCTATAATCTGCTTGCCATTGATTGCAAATTTAAGTTCATGTTTCGGGCATTGTCCATCAAACTGTACTCGCTGTTTAAACAGCTCGTTTTCGTCCAACCCCAAATCAGATAAATTTGCCTTGGGTACTTGCTCTGGCGGTGGCGGTTCTGGCGGTTCTTGCTTTACCCAATCGATAAACTCACAGACTTTTGAAGCCCAGTCACAAAAGGCAGGGAGTTCAAAAGGCTTAGCATCCGTATTGTCAGGCTCACGACCAATGGGGGCTACATCGGGGGGCGTTGGCTGTGGCTGTGTTTCGGGGCTTGGACTGTCATCGGGTTGACTGACATTGCGAAGTGCTGTGTCAATGTCGTTATCATGTTCACCTTTTTCAATTTGTTCTATGATTGTTTCGTTTACTGTGTTGTAGTAATTGTTAGTGATGACGTTAGTTGTGCTATTGTCTTCGTTATTGATAACGTGATTTGCGATTGTGTCAAGTGGCATTGACTGTTCTTTCGTTGTTCCAATACGCTGAATGGAAGGAGCTGTAGTAATTGAAGGATTATCAGATGATATATATACATCATAAACAGAATCATTGTATGATGATTGCTTAATTGATGTGACAGATTTGCAAAGATTATTAGCCATAATCTGACAATTATAATTAGCGGCAGATTCTTTACTAGGATGAATTTTTTGGTGGTGGTCGAGCCAAAGATAACCATCGGGATGATAATATTTAATAGAATTATTATTTGGGTCAAGAACCCAATCTATTCCGTCGCCAAGCAAATCTACAACAGCATAAGCTAATGCAGCTGAATTGATACCACGAGCAAAACGCCCTGCTAATGTTTTAGCATTTGCTTTAATGTTAAAGGTGGATTGTTTTTTGACATTTGGGTGATTTGGGTCGTAAGGGACAACAGGGTAATTTTTAGCGACTGTGACAGTTGCACCGCCTGATTGTCTTTGTGTTGTTGTTGTCACGCCCCTTTTGTCAATATCTTTTTGTATTTTATTTAGCCTGTCATTTACATGTTCAGTAAATATCTTAAAATCTTCATTGGCATGAGCAAGCACGCTACACAGTGACAACAGGGCAAGCAGTGTGATGATGATTGTGCGGTTATAGTTCATAGCCTAGTACACCTGCGATGATGGCTATCCACATAAGTAATGCGGGTATGTAGATGATGATAATGCGTAGTATTGCTTGTAGCATGGGAGTTCCTTTTAGGTTGGGGTTTGTTTTTCTGGGCGTCCCCTTCGGGTCGGGCTTTACGCTTCAATCCTTTTTAGCTAATCAATTTATTTACTAACACTCTTTTCATTCTTTCTGCCGAGAAATAAAAATATTGTAATTAACTAATATTGATTATTAAAAAGATATTTCCGCTTCAATCCCTGACGCATTCCCAAATTCAAGTTTAGTTTTGAATTTGGGAATTTTCGTTTGGCATGGCTTTATGAACCCTGCCAACTTGATTTAGATAATATTCACATTCTTGTAATGTTAATATTATCAAATCGCCGTAGGTGTTATAAGCACTGCATGTAGCACCCATTTTCATTACTCCACGAACCTGTAAAGCAGGTTCTGATTTAATAACTTCATAATCGGGGGGTAATTGTTTATCAATTAGATAAATACGTCTATTATATTGTTCTAACGCCCTTTTGTCTTGCAACGTTTTTAACTCTGTTTGCTCTTTTGAAGTATCATCAGATTTAACAGAGTCTAAAACTTCATCATCGGTATTAGCTGTTTGCACTTCATCAGCTTGTCTATTTGTTCCAACTTGCCAACCTGCTTTGTTCCAACTGTTAATCGTCCATGCGATTAAAACAAATAATATACCAATACCCCACTTCAACTTTTTAGGTATTTGGGTTTTCATGTTGTGTTCAGCACTTGACTTATAATACTGACCGTATTTTTTACCAAGACTGATAAAAAATTGGTCATCTGCCTTTGCCTTGATTGCCGATGATTGTGGGGATTTTTGAGCCTTATTATATTTGAACACATTTGCCTGCGGTAAATTTAAAGCACGTTCTACATAATAATGGGGGCTTGCCAAATCAAATAGATGACTATGGATATAATTGGGTGATTGTGTAATCAAATAGATATCAAGACCAGCATGTCTATGTTCTTCCATGCTACGCACTCTTATATCATTTGACAAAGCACCGCTTTTTTGTTTAATCCAATCGACCTTTTGGCATTCGTCGTACATAAAGACCGAGCCAATAGGCGGAACAAAATAACCATCTGGTGGGGGGGGTCGTCGGGATTATCTTGTTTACCGAAAAATATTTTTTCGCTTGGAATTGGCAAAACGTCTTTAAGCGGTGTTGCACCATCTTGATTTATGCCATGGATATTTGCATAAATTTGGCGACGTGGTTTACCCTGCTTCTCCAATTTATCATTTTCATCTTGTAATCTTAAAATCTCTCTAATTGCAAATTGCCCTTTTCCGTGACCATTTGCACCAGTAACTAATATAATAGGCATTATCTTATTCACTTATTGGATAGTTTTAATCTTTTGGGCGTCCCCTATCGGGTCGGGCTTTACGCTACAATCTTTGTTAGCTAATCAATTTATTTACTAACACTCTTTTCATTCTTTCTGCCGAGAAATAAAAATATTGTAATTAACTAATATTGATTATTAACAAAGTATTTCCACTTCAATCCCTGACGCATTCCATAATAATAAAATTTAAAAAGCAAAATTTTATTATTATGTAATAAAAAATGTGGTTACTTAACAAGTAACCACATGAATATTAAAGTGGCTATAACTTGTAACCAATTTAATATGTTCGGTTCGTTCATTATCTACCTTTACGCCAAAGCATGCCAACAATGAAACTGAATACCACAATACCAACAATCACGGTAATAAAAGTATTACCGACGGCATCAGTAGAAGTGGAAATGCCCTTAATGGCTTCGATTGCCTGCGTGGTATCAGGTCCAGCAGCCAAAGCCATTGGAGATGTTAGAGCAACTGCACCAACAACAGCAGATTGTTTTGCATATTTGCCAAGTTTGGCGATTTCAAATTTACGAGCATTCATATTTCAACCTTAATAACGTCGTCCAAGTATTAAGTTTGCAATGGCTCTAAAATGAAAGCCACTGACAAACACCAAAATCAAGCACAGACAAATTAAATTTGCCTGCTCTTGTGTAATGGCAAGCATGTCAATAGAATTTGAATACTCCTGCCATTGCTGACAGGTGTTTCCAACCAATTCTACACAAACATACTTAGCCATTAATCTTTTAAAACCTTATCTATATTGTGCTGACCATGTTTTTTGTAATATTCCACAAATTCTGGAACAGTAACACCAAACAATGGCAACCAACTAATATGAGACCTAAAAACATCATGAATATGATTATCAAGCGTGACAACCCACATAGCGAGTTTACGCTCTTTATCTATATTCATTGTGGGTTTGCTTTCTTGATAGGCTTAATATCAATAACGCAAACCTTTGGATTACCGAAGTTATCAAATCCTTGGGCAATTTCAATTTCACACTCCATGGGTAACTGCCCTTTTAGCTTGTCAAGACCTAGTTTATAATAATTACCTGCACTTGGCTTTTCGCCAACCTGATAAACAATGTCTTTAAAGCCAAAAGCAACCGTGCTATTGTCTTTTTCAGATTTCTCATCTTCAAAAGGTACATCAGCGATAATGTTTGTGGCATCAATATGCCACTCCTTACCACTGTCTTTATTTACGCCCTTGCGGTCGATACTTTCAATACGTTTAATAACAATTTTCATAAAATCACCTTATCGGCTTAAAGTTAAGCCACAAACCGCAATGGGGGCGGTTGTGGCGTGGGGTAAATGAATTTGTCAAACTCATAAAAGCTTGCAAATTCATCATCAAAATCTTTGTAATTGGGGTTCGGGTGCTGATTGGTAAAATCGACATTAATCAATCTGAATACTGGTATCTCATTATCAGCTTGAGTATCAATATTCTGTAAAAGAGCCTTTGGAATGCCTAAATCAACCAATGATTTGACATTAATCTCAAATGCTCTACGGTTGTAATCGTCCTTGACAGATTGCCAACCGCTCTGCTTTAAACGCATGTAAAAGTTATAGGCATTCTTAGCCTTGGTATGGCTAATCTTGCCCTTTTTGGTAATAGTAAACAACTTTTCGTAGCAAAGTTTCTTAATATGTTCGTCATCATTTAGGTGCATAACCTGCCCTTCCATCGCTTTTAAGATTGGATTAAACCAGTATCGCCACAAGGCTTTTAAAACATTCGGATTATTCTTTTGATAGCGTATGAACGCCCACAAATTTGTGGGAATACCCATCTTTTCTAAAAGCCTTGCTTTTGTTCGGCTTTCAAAACGGAGCAAGCCTTTTGAGTACTCCAAAAGTTCGTCATAAAAGATACTCTCCAAGTACTCGTATGACTTTTGGCAACCATTATTTGAGCGTTTAACCAAATCTTTATAATGCTCTTTTAGGTCGTTATGCTTACCATAAGCAACAGCAGTACCATGCCTTGACGTTGCACCACCCCAATAGACGGTATTGTAAAAATCTCGTCTATCGGTGTCCTTACGTCTAAAACCACTTGATACATTCCGCAAGAAATCTAGGGTTTTCGCAACTAAACTCTCATCGGCAAGACGAGCGGAGTAAGTGGCATCAATCCTTGATATCCTTGCCTTTGGAATGTCCAAAAAGCAATAAAAAACGGGGTAACATTCTTTGAGTTTTGCTATCATCTCACAAGCGAGCTTTTGGACACTTTCAGAGCCAAAAACATTGTGACCTTGGATGAACTTAGCGGACGCTTTTAACGCCACATAGGGCAAAGTATTTGCCACATTGTGGGATAAAAACTTAAACGCCATGCCACCAAATGATGACGGCAAACTCTCATAAGCATGCTTTTGGTCGCCTATCGGTTTTAACATTTTAGTTTCAATGTCAAACACGATAGCCCCATACCCTGTCAATCCATAGTGTGCGACTTCGCCGACAATATTCCACAGCTTACCGCCATTTTGATAACAAAACTGCGGTTGCATGGGAATATGGATTTCTAGGGTATCAAGCATTACTTATCCACATTGCAACGTACAAAGAGCTAAATGCAAAGCGAGATTTAGGCTTTACATAAAAAGGAATTCGGACGATAACATGGTCAATCATAGGTTGCCCCGTTAGTGTTCAAGGCACGCAGGGGCGGAAGATTTGCCATAAAAATCTGTTATGGCTTTAAAATTGGCATCGTTTATAAGTCTAGCAACATCATAATCTTGCACATCATGAACACGACCGCTATTGTTAGCGGTTAGAACACGGGCGATATATAACGACTGTTCAATGGTTAGTGTGATAGTAACTGGGAAACTTGGTTTTGTTTCTAACGTCTCGTCATCATCTGGACAACCAAATTCAACGTAGCCATTTTCAAAATCAATGGCGGTAACGTTTGGATTATCTAGAAATTCTTGAAAAGTCATCATGGGTTGCTCCTTGAAAGCAGTTACTATAAAAATTCTATAGAATTTAATATAATTCTATAGAATTATAGAATTATAGTCAAGTAAATTCTATAAAAATTTTATAGAATGTAGCAAAAACCATAAGGAGCAAAATAATGGCTCAAAGCGTTGCATTGAACGAATGGGAACAGCAAGCACTCTACCGAAAAATGGTAGAGTTAAACAACAAGCTCGCAGATAAAGACATGCGGGGAATATCAAAAGAAAGTACTTTGGTACACAGAATAATAGAATTATCGTTACCAAAGTTGGACGTATCAGAGAGCGGAACAATAATTTTGAAAGACTGACCAAAAACCCAAAAATGCGAAAAATTTTTCGCTAAAGTACACTACTAAAGTATGTGTACTCGCTCGCCCAATCAGTCGCCGAAAAGTCGCCTTCATGGGCGAGCTTGGGCAAATTTTAGGTGTGATATGCTAAACATATTTTGGTATTGTTAAATAAAGATAGATTTTAAGGTTTTCCGTTCGGACTGAGCTTGTCGAAGTCTAGGAAAACCGTTATGGTTCGACAAGCTCACCACGAACGGCTTTCTAGAAAAGTATACTCAATTAACAATACCATATTTTTGACCTACTTGCTTTGCATTTTCGTGATTTTTGGTGTTTGGATGATTGCCGAGATACGCTCAATCATCAAACTAAAAAAAGCACTGGAAAAAGACCAAGACAAGATAGAGAAGTGGTTTAGAGACTTGTTTAATAGATAAAACTTCGCATAATGCGACGTTATGTATAAATACGCCCATGCGATACGGAATATTATCGCATGGGCGTATTTTCGCAAGCTAACATAACGTAGCATTATGCGAAGTAAAATATCGCTAATTATAGCATAGATTCACCCAAATTTCCATGCTGTTATTTTTGCCAAATCTTACGCTTTTTATCTATATCAAAACTCGCACATTTTTAATTATGTACGAGTTTAACTCAAAAAAGCAGGTGGTGTTTACCGCAAACTCTTAATCACGTGCATGACCACCCCCACAACCATCATATGGTCGCCATCTTTAAAACTAAAATTGGGATGTGGGTCAGCTTCGTTTTCTGAATGTAGCTCCAGTCGCCCATCTTTAAACTTGTGCAAGCGTTTAATGGTAAATTCACTGCCCAAATCTGCCATCACAATGTCAAAATGCTTTGGTTCTACCGAGCGGTCAATGATGAGCAAATCATCCTTATCAATGCCAGCATCCAACATTGAATAGCCCCCACATCGCACCACAAACGTATCACTCTGACGTCCGACCAGATTAATCTCTTCGCTTTGCCCGTCATTATAAGCAGGCAACCCTGCTGGTACCTTGGCAAGGCTCATCAGCACCGACATATCCGTGTCATCATTGGCGGGTATCATGGCATCAAGTGGCACATTAGGGCTTTTGATGACCGCTGAATTTGCCAATGTCTGCATCATGTTCTCAGTCATCTTATCAATCATCGGCACCAAAATACTCGGCACCCGTTTGACGACCGTCTTGATGGCAGATGGCTTTCGCCCTGCCCCTTTTCGCTTACCACCATGAGAGTTTTCGCTCGCCCCTTTGTCTTTGACATTGTTATTTGGCGTGGGGTCTGGGACGGTTTTTAAGATTTGGTCATTTTTGCTCATAAAATTGCTTGTCTTTTAAAAATTTTGTGGTATTATATCATCATCTTGATTTTTGTAACAGTATTCAAATAAAATTTTAGCCGATTTTTGTATACTTTCAAGATAATTCGTCAGTTTGTCCCACAGCATTAAACTGACGTCCTTTTTTGTATTTGATAGTGAGATTAGCGATGAGTACATCTTATGACATGGTTAATTATGACGCCACTCAGCACGTGGCACATTCACAGGGCAAAAAATCTTTACGCCCCATAAGAAATTATATCATACAACTAATTTGCCATTTATTGCAAGTCGTTATTGTCATTTGTCAGCAATTAGAAATGCTTTATCAAGACATTCGACAGTCGCTATTACATATCAAACAAGACATCACAGGTAATAATGTGGTATTTTACCATAAGAGCAGTGTTAAAAACATTCGCATAAAAACGCCCAAATTTTACCAAGTCAAACAAGGATTGCCCTTGGTTTATCAAGCGTTTAGCCTAACCTTGTTTGTCATGATAATATCCAGCGTGGCACTGATGTTTGTCAAAGCTGGGTTTTAAATTTACCCTTTTCAATGTCATTTCTTTTTAAATTAAAACTTTAACAATTCAAGCTTGTATAAAAAGGCGATGAACATTCATTGCCTTTTTGTTTTGCATCACTCATCTTAATTTACGTGAATTTGTTGGAAAAATAAAATTCACCTTGTATTACAAACACCAAAAATGGTACATTTTCAAAGCAGGCACGACCTAAGTTTGTATTTTTGCTGTTTTTAGACAATACCATTTTATTCAATATATCTCAAAAATCATTCACTTTTCTCATTGTATGAAATATGTTATCTTATTTAACCATACCTTATACCTTTGTTGATTTATAGATTTTTGTTATTTGAGAATAAACATGACAACAGCCGAACAAAGCATATCGCCACAAACCAATGCACAAACACAAAAACTCACTTGGAAAGCCTTCGGGCCTGGCATTCTTATGGCGTCCGCCGCCATTGGCGGTTCGCACCTTGTGTCGTCCACCCAAGCTGGGGCGTTATACGGTTGGCAACTTGCCATTATGATTGTGCTTGCCAACTTTTTTAAATACCCCTTTTACCGCTTTGGCACAGAATACGCCTACAAGACAGGCGACAGTCTCGTGGCAGGTTATGCCAAAAAATCCAAAGCCTATCTTTGGGCATTTTTTGGCTTATCTGTCGTGTCAGGCGTGATTACCACAGGGGCAGTCACTCTGCTCTGTGCGACTATCCTAGGCTTTATCTTGCCTTTTGAGCTAAACCCGCTTATCCTGTCCATCATTGTAATGACCGTCTCATGGGGGCTACTCATTGCAGGACATTATAAAGTTTTGGATAATATCTCAAAGTGGATTATTCTGGCATTGACGGTTGCCACCATTTTGGCGGTCATCATCGCAGGTATGTCGCCAAAAGAAGTCGCCCCTGATTTTGTGCCAATGTCGCCTTGGAATTTGGCATCTTTGGGCTTTATCATCGCTCTTATGGGCTGGATGCCCGCTCCGCTTGAATTTTCGGTCATTACGTCTGTGTGGACGTCCAAAAAAATCCGTACCGACAATCCAACCCCACGCCAAGGCATGATTGACTTTAACGTGGGTTATTTTACATCAGCAATTTTGGCATTATTTTTCTTAACGCTTGGCGTGTTTGTGCAATACGGCACAGGCGAAGAGATTGCTACCAAAGGCGGAGCTTACATCGGTCAGCTTGTACAAATGTATACAGAAACAATCGGTAGTTGGTCAAAAATTCTCGTGGCATTCATCGCTTTTTTGTGTATGTTTGGCACGGTCATCACGAGTGCAGACGGCTATGGGCGTACCAATGCCGAGAGTCTGTCGCTCATCAAAACAGGCACGACCGAGCTTACCGAAAAATACGTCATGCGTTGGACGACCGCTATGGTCATTGGTGGATTTATCTTGATTAATGCGTTTGCAGGACAAATGGCAAGCCTACTCAAATTTGCGATGATTAGCTCCTTTGTGTCCGCTCCGATTTTTGCCTACTTGAACTATTCTTTGGCAAAATCTGAGAATCTACTCACCCCAAAAATGAACATCTACGCCCTGCTTGGCATTGCTTTTTTGGCGGGATTTGCAGGCTTGTTTTTATTACAGTTTTTCGGGATTATTGGTTAAAACTTGCAAAAAAAACACATCAAAAAGGGCGACATCAATCGCCCTTTGTTTTTGCAAATACCCTGCTCTATTCCGTGCCAAACTCCTTACGCTTATTGGCAAAAAATCTATCTAGCCTATCCATCGCATCTTCTAAATCTATCAAATTGGGTAAAAATACAACCCTAAAATGATCAGGCTTATCCCAATTAAAGCCCGTGCCTTGCACCATCAGCACCTTTTCTTGGATAAGCAAATCCATCATAAAATTCATATCATTTTCAATGGGATAAACCTCTCTATCAATCTTAGCAAAGCAATAAAATGCCCCTTGCGGTTTGGTGCAACTGATACCCTTAATGGCATTTAAGCGATTCACCGCCATTTCACGTTGTTTGTACAATCGCCCTGTCGGTGCGGTCAGAGCTTGCATGGACTGATAACCACCCATTGCCGTCTGTATGGCGTATTGGGCTGGCACATTGGCACACAGTCGCATACTGGCAAGCATGGTCAAGCCTTCAATAAAATCGCCAGCATGGTCTTTTTTGCCCGACAGCATGACCCAGCCCGAGCGATAACCTGCAATGCGGTGTGATTTTGACAAGCCATTAAAGGTCAAAACCAGCGTCTTATCGGTAATCGTACACATCGGCGTATGCACGGCATCATCGTACAAAATGCGGTCATAAATCTCGTCCGCCATGATAACCAAGCCATGCTTGACTGCCAAATCAGCAATCTTTTGCAAGATTTCCTTGCTATACAATGCCCCCGTGGGGTTATTGGGGTTGATGATGACAATGGCTTTGGTTTTGTCGGTGATTTTGCTTTCAATGTCCACCAAATCGGGGTGCCAGTTGTCTTCTTCTACACAGCGATAATGCACCGCCCTACCCCCAGCTAGGTTGGCGGACGCTGTCCATAGCGGATAATCAGGCATGGGGATAAGCACTTCATCGCCGTCATCAAGCAGGGCTTGCAAGGTCATGACAATCAGCTCCGACACGCCATTACCAATATATACGTCATTAACATCGGTTGCCGACAGCAGTCCTTTGGCTTGATAATATTGCAAAATCGCCTTACGAGCCGAAAAAATCCCCTTAGAATCAGAGTAGCCAGACGCATTTTGCAAGTTCATCGCCACGTCTTGCACTATCTCATCGGGGGGCAACAGCCCAAAGGGTTCAGGATTGCCAATGTTGAGTTTGATGATGCGTTGCCCTTCGGCTTCCATGCGGTTGGCAGTTTGCAGAAGTTCGCCACGAATGTCATAGCAGACGTTGGCAAGTTTGGCGGATTTTTTTAAAGGCTTCATGGGGGCTACCTTGTGAGAATGGTTGTGTGAATTTGATAAATTATCTTGTAAATCAATATCTTGACTGGCATTATTAGCGGTTGTATTTGCCGATACATTGCCTGTCAAAAGATAATTTTCGGTCGTGCCTAGTACTTGGGCGACAATGGGGAGCTTACTACTTGTAATGCCGTTTTTATCGCATTCCCAATTGGCAATCGCCCCACGACTGACAGACGCACCGTGGGCGTTTAACTTATCGGCTAGGGCTTGGGCGGATAATCCTAAGGATTTTCTAAGCTGTTTTAGGCGTTCGCCCTGCGTGGTGGGCGTATTTGGTGGGTGGGTGTCGGTGGTCATAGTGGTCATTGCAAGTAAAAGTTGCAATTATCATACGCCTGTTTGGGGGATTTTGCAAGAGGTTTTAACAGCTGTTACAAAAAGCCAATTTGCCACCATATCAAATTATGCTACACTTGCCTTTTTAATTAGGAAAAACCATGCTATCTGATAACGTTTTAACCCCCGATGAAATCGCACAACTGACCGAACAAGATTGGCAAAACCGCCTAAGCCCTGATGAATACTACGTCCTACGCCAAAAAGGCACCGAGCGAGCTTTTACTGGTCTTTATACCGATGTGTTTGATAAGGGCGTATATCGCTGTAAGGGCTGTAATGCCAAGCTGTTTGACAGCGATAACAAATACCACTCAGGCTGTGGCTGGCCAAGTTTTGACAAAACAATCAGCGACACCGCCCTAACCGAAACGCTGGATTTATCGCACGGCATGAGACGCATTGAAGTGACTTGCACCAACTGTGGCGGACATTTGGGGCACGTTTTCCCAGATGGACCAAGAGAGACCACAGGCATGAGATATTGTATTAACTCAGCGTCCATTCATCTTGAAAATCAATAATTTTTTATAATTATCAATAATTTAGGAAAAGCTATGACAACCATTTACACCTTTACCGCCACCGATATTCGTGGCAATGTGGTTAATTTTGCCGATTTTAAAGACAAAGTGCTACTGATTGTCAACACCGCCAGCAAATGCGGATTTACGCCACAGCTTGCAGGTTTGCAAGAATTACACGCAAAATACCACGACAAAGGCTTGGTTGTCATCGGCTTTCCTTGCAATCAGTTTGGCGGACAAGAACCCGATGACGAAAATGGCATTGCAAGTTTTTGTGAGATGAACTACGGCGTGGACTTTTTGATGATGAGTAAGGTTGATGTCAATGGCGACAACGCCCACCCGATTTTTGAGTTTTTAAAAAACGAGCAAGGCGGAATTTTGACCGATGCAATCAAGTGGAACTTCACCAAATTTTTGGTCGGTCGTCATGGTAAGGTGCTAGACCGCTACGCCCCCGCCACCAAGCCTGAGAGCTTGGAAGATGACATCATCAAGGCATTGGCATAACAAGCAAATTTTATAGATTTTAATTTAATAAAAATCAAATACTTATAAAAAATTTTAAAATTTTTTGCAAAAAGTGTTTGACACCCACCAAAAAATCCATATAATACGCACCACAACGAACGACATACATAACAAATAAACATGGTTTAAATTGTTTATTAAAACAGTTAAGTAAGTTAAGTTCGGGCGGTTAGCTCAGTTGGTAGAGCGTCTGCCTTACAAGCAGAGGGTCAGCGGTTCGAATCCGTTACCGCCCACCATTTTAAATCTTTTATAGTAAAAAAGATTAGCGACCTTAGCAGCGGTAGTTCAGTTGGTTAGAATACCGGCCTGTCACGCCGGGGGTCGCGGGTTCGAGTCCCGTCCGCTGCGCCATTTTTAACTGGTTTTTCCAGTTTATCCCCTAAGTCTCCCCTGACTTGGGGATTTTTTTATGTCTTTTGCGTGTCTACTTATCAATCCTTTACCAATAAATTTTCAATAAAATCTTTCAAAAATCTAGGGCGTGCCTACCTTTGGTATTTGCAATGAAAAATGAGAAAAATCGCACGTTTTTCAAGAAAAACGCAGACTGATTGTCATTCTATCGGATTTTCATGCAAAAATTGGTTACAACATTAAATTTTTATCATTATTTCTAAAAATGTTATCAATGCTCAACATTCCCTATCATTTATTTTTTTACAAAATTTATCATAAATAACTTACTCTTTTGATAAAAATAGCATAAAATAGGCGGATATTTGTCCACTTTTTTGTGCTATTTTATCATGCGACATCGTACCCTTGACCCCTTTTTTCGCCGAATACTGATTGTTCTGTTTTGGGTGGTTTTTCTGTATGCCCTATATCTCATGCGTGCGGTGATTTTGCCTTTTGTGGCGGCGTTTATTTTGGCGTACATGCTAAACCCTTTGGTAACACGATTGGCTCGTTACATGAATCGCATGCTTGCCATTGTGGTGGTGTATTTTGCCAGCATTCTACTGACGGGGGCGTTGGTTGTGTGGTTTGTGCCCGTATTGTGGCAACAAATTACTTTGGCGTGGGAGTCGCTACCCTTGCTTGTAGAGTGGTATAACACCACAGCAAGAACATGGATAAGTCAGCACATGGGCGGACGTCCCATGCCGCTTGAAGTTGATGCCATCTCAAATACACTCATTGAATACGCTCAGAAAAATTATCAGGTGGCGGATGCTCAGTCGCTCATCAAGCAGGTGCTAAACTCAGGCATAATGGTGGCGAATAACATCGGCATACTTGTGATGGTGCCGATATTGACGTTTTATTTTCTCATCGGCTGGCAAAAACGTCTGGATGTGTGGCTACATGCCATGCCAAAACCGTCTCAGCCTAAGGTACTAGCCATTGCCAAAGACTGCGATACCACGCTCATGAACTTTATCAAGGGTCAGCTTAGCGTCATGTTGCTGCTTGGGGCGATTTATGCCATACAACTACAACTCATCGGACTAAAATTCGGACTGCTCATCGGTATCGGGGCAGGCGTGGCAAGTTTTGTGCCATATTTAGGTTTTGCGGTGGGGATTATTGCGGCGATTGTCGTGGGACTGTTCCAATTTGGTTTTGACCCCATTTATATCGGTCTTATCATTGGGGCGTTTATGGTCGGTCAAGCGATGGAAGGCTATGTATTACAACCCCTACTGCTTGGCGATAAAATTGGACTGTCGCCATTGTGGGTGATTTTCTCGGTATTGGCAGGAGCGTCCTTGTTTGGTTTTGTTGGTATGCTTATCGCCCTGCCCGTATCGGCAATTTTAAATGTCCTATTTCATCATGCGTACTGTGCTTATCTGGACAGTGATTGGTATAAAGGACAAAAACAGCTGACGTTGTGGTAAATTTTTAAACCACCATCGATTTTTAAAAAATAAATAATGGCAGGGTTTGTCTTTGCCATTATTTTTTGGGCGGTTATTTGGGTTTGGGTGGCAGATACGCTATAATAGGCGGTTTTTGCTACTGTACTGACTTAACTGATGAATATTTTTAACCACTTTACCAAAGACCAATGGTTCTCAAACGTCCGTGGCGATGTGCTGTCAGGGCTTGTGGTCGCCCTTGCTCTCATTCCCGAAGCGATTGCCTTTTCTATCATTGCAGGGGTTGACCCCAAAGTGGGGCTGTATGCGTCCTTTTGCATTGCGGTGGTGATTAGCTTTTTTGGTGGTCGTCCCGCCATGATTTCAGCAGCCACAGGGGCGATGGCACTTGTTTTGGCAAGTCTTGTCAAAAATCATGGACTAGAATATATGCTTGCCGCCACGCTACTGACAGGCGTGATACAAATCATTTTTGGCTTTTTAAAAGTCGGATATCTTATGAAGTTTGTCGCCCGTGCGGTGGTCGTGGGCTTTGTCAATGCGTTGGCGATACTGATTTTTATGGCTCAACTGCCTGAGATTTTGGGACGTGGCATGACAACTTATGCCTTGATTGCACTCGGGCTTGGGATTATTTATGCCTTTCCTTATGTTCCCAAACTTGGCAAAATCCTGCCATCGCCCCTTGTTACCATTGTCGCCTTGACCGTCATCAGCGTGATGATGGGGCTTGATGTACGGACGGTGGGCGACATGGGTGAGTTGCCTGATACGTTGCCTGTGTTTTTATTGCCTGACATTCCTTTAAATTTGGACACGCTGTGGATTATTTTGCCTTATGCGTTAAGCCTATCAGCGGTGGGTCTGCTTGAATCCTTGATGACGGCAACCATCGTGGACGAGATGACCGACACCACAAGCGACAAAAACCAAGAATGCAAAGGGCAAGGGGTTGCCAACATCGTAGCAGGGTTTTTTGGCGGTATGGCAGGCTGTGCGATGATTGGGCAGTCGGTCATCAACGTAAAATCAGGCGGTCGCACACGGCTATCCACGTTGTTAGCGGGTGTGATTTTGCTGATCATGGTCGTATTTTTGAGCGATGTACTAAGTGTCATTCCCATGCCAGCACTCGTGGCGGTGATGATTATGGTGTCCATCGGCACGTTTAATTGGCAGTCGGTCAAAGAGCTAAAAACGCACCCCTTGGGCTTTAATGTTGTCATGATTGCCACGGTCGCCATCGTGCTATATACCCACAACTTAGCCCTTGGCGTGGGGGCAGGCGTGCTACTTGCGTCTTTGTTTTTTGCCAACAAAATCGGTCGCTTTATGTCGGTGCAATCCTTGCCCACGCCAGATGAGACCACGCTTGCCTATGGCGTGGTGGGGCAGGTATTTTTTGCCAGTGCTGACCGATTTGTCGCTCAGTTTGATTTTGATAAGCCTGCTGAAGCGGTGAGCATTGATTTGACTTATGCTCATTTTTGGGACGTAACAGCCGTATCCGCCCTTGACAAAATCGTCATGAAATACCGCAAAAAAGGCGTATCGGTAGAAGTCCTTGGGCTAAATGAAGCCAGCAAAACCTTGGTGGATAAATTTGGCGTGCATGACAAACATGATGGCAAGGATATTATTTTTGAGCATTAGGGCGATATGACTTGCAAAACCGCTAAAAATTTGGTATATATAGCACATTTTTAAATCAGTTGAAAACCGCTGAGCGACTCTAGCAGACTTTGGGATACCAAGCTTAATGACCGACCTTTTTCAGTCCGCCCTAGACCTTGATGTACAAGAGGAATCTCGGCTTTCGGATTTTACGTCCGTGGGCTATCAAGCAGTCATTATCGCCACCCAAAAGCTCTGCCAAGGTGAGTTGCCTGAAATCTTTATTTATGGTAAAAAAGGCTCTGGCAAATCCCATCTCGCTCTCGCCATTTATAACGAATACACCAAAACAGGCAAAACCGCCATCAGTCTATCGCTTGACAAGATGATAGAGAGCGAGGGCGATGACGCGTCCGCCCTACAAGGCTTACAGCTGTTCGACCTTGTGATACTAGACGATGTCGAGGCGGTAGCACGCAGTCATGAATGGCAAGAGGGACTATTTCATCTGATTAATGAAGTCAGACGTGAACAAAAACAGCTCGTGTTCCTAGCCAACGACCCTGCTCGTGAGCTGGACATTAACCTGCTTGACCTACTCACACGGCTGTCGCTTGCCCCTGCCTTTAAACTGCCCGATGGCGACAACCCTGCCGACCGTGAGGCGATGTTAAAGTCCATTCTAAGACGTAAAAACTGGCGACTGCCCCCTGTTATTTTTGAGTATCTGGTCAGCGATGGTCCTTATAATGCCACAGACATGATGAGCGTGCTGGACAGTATCTCGCCCCTGCTCACACGATTGGCACGCACGCCCGTGAGCAAAAAAACCTTAGAAGACACCAAAAAAATCATCGATAAAGAAACTCTACTTTTGGAGTTGGGCGACTACATCGATGACATGGATGGCTAATTTTGCTTTACCGATTTTAAATAATTAGCATTTTCTCACTTTCTCCAACCCCACCCAATAGGAAATACCATGAAAAAATTAAGCCTACTGCTCGCTCTCGCACTTGCCATCCCTGCTTTTGCTGAGGTACGCCTGAACGTGGATGAGCACATCAAAGTGACCGCCATCAACGGGCAAGAGATTAAACACGGGGCTTTGCAACCACTCAAACGTGAGTTTACCCTTGACGCTGGTCGCCATGTCATTACTGCTCGCTATGACCGCTTATTTGACTTGCCCCGTGGCGAGCATGACTACCTAAAATCAGGTAACGTTACCATCACCGCCGACCTAGCGGACAACCAAACTTATCAGCTGGTCATGCCAAATCAGCCAAGCAACTACCGTGACGCCAAAGAATACGCCAAAGCCCCTACCCTTGCCATCAGCCAAAATGGCAAAGTGTTGGCTTCTGAGCAGACCGTAGAGAGTCGCACGGGCATTTTATCAACACTGGGCGACAGCATTGGTGGACTGTTCGGTCGTGATGATGCTACCCGAGCCAACCAAAAAGCCATCGCTGCCCTTAACCAAGCCCCCACGCAGCCCACCACCCCAACCATGGTCGCCCCCAAGGACAACCTAGACGGCTTTATGCAACTGTGGCTTAATGCCACCCCCGAAGAACGTGAAAAAATCCGCCAATGGGTTGAAAAATGATTTAGGTATTGTAAAAAAGCTGTCTTTGGACGGCTTTTTTGTTGGCTATCAACTGCATACGCCAAGGAGATGATTTTGAAATTAAGCAAAAAAACAATTCTCCATGGTTAAAGATGTAATGATTAACTTGATGTGAATTTTTATTCTAAATAAATAATTTAAAAAGGATTATGTTAAATAAAATAATTTCCACACCGCTTTAAAAGTTTGTTAAAATACAAAATATGTTATATTATGATGTAGCCATATCATGTCTGTTTATCAATTAAAAACTGCGTTTCAAAACAAACTTCGCCCCATCAGTAACACGCTGGTCAAACAAGGCTTCACCGCCAATCAAATCACCCTATCGGCGGTGATATTAAGCCTTATCATGGCTCATCTGATTGCCCGTCACGCAAAACACCATAAGGCTTATTGGTATCTGCTACCCACAGGGCTGTTTGTCCGCATGGCAATGAATGCCATCGATGGCATGATGGCAAAAGAACACGGACAAGCCAGTACGCTCGGGGCATGGCTCAATGAAAGTGGCGATATGGTCTCAGACACCGCACTCTTTTTGGGGCTATTGCCACACACCAATCACCCTGCCCATCTTGTCTCCATCACCGCCCTATCGCTAGCAACAGAGCTAACCGCCATCATGGCAACCCTGCTCACGGGCGAGCGTGCCAATCATGGACCCTTGGGAAAAAGCGACCGTGCCTTGGCACTTGGGATATTTGGACTGATAAAGGGGCTGGATAAAGAGCTAAGCCATGAACGCCTAATCCTTATCATCGCCCAATTGTTACTTATCAAAACCATCATCAATCGTGGCCAAGCCATCATTTGCCATCGCCCCACAAATCAACAGTAGTTTTGCAAGACCAACAAAGTTAATAAGGATTTATCATGCAACCCATCAGCACAGCAAATATTCATGAATATCACAGCACGTTTAATAGCTATGACGGCACGGCCATGTTCTATCGCTACTGGCTCACCGACAAGTCAGAGCATGTCTATGACCATGATGACGACCGTGATGACCTAAAAATCATCGTCATGCTCCATCGTGGGCATGAACACTCACAAAGGCTGACCGACATGGCTCATGCCTTCGTCAAACAGGGCTATCAAGTCTTTGCATGGGACGCACGGGGTAACGGACGTTCAGGCGGTGAGCGAGACCATGCCGAGAGCTTTGGGCAATTGGTGCGTGATTTAGATGAATTTTTAAAAGCCATCAAAGCCCAAACGCACGCCAATGATGAGCAGATTGTGCTCATCGCCAGTAGTTTGGGAGCGGTCATTGCCAGTGCTTATGTACATGACTACGCCCCCAACATTCGTGGCATGATACTCGGCACGCCTGCCCTTGCCATTCGTCTGTATGTCCCCTTTGCCCTGCCAGCACTCAAAGTCGCCAAAAAACTCGGGGTCATGTCTCGTGTGTCAAGCTACGTCAAAGCCCAAGTACTCACACACGACAAAGAAGCCCAAAGCCAATACCACGCTGACAAACTCATCTCATCAAGTATCTCTCGTGACCTGCTCATCGACTCCCTACAAACAGGGGCACGCCTGCTCGATGATGCAGGTGCCATCACCACACCAACCATGATACTGTGTGCAGGTCAGGATTATGTCGTGGACAAAGAAGCAATACGCACCTTTTATGACCGCATTCGTTCGCCCATTAAGCGTTGGGCGTATTATCCCAAAAGTTTTCATGCCATTTTTCATGAAGTCAATAAACAAGACGTCTTTGCCGACTGTTTGGCATTTACCGATGAGCTTTTTGCCAGTCCGCCCCAAACTGTGGACTTGACATCTGCCCACAACCCAACCACACACGCCCAAAGTTTTAGTAAAGACAAAGTCGATACACTCATGGCAAAAGGCTTTAACCCCAGTTTTGCCATGACCAAATTCATGATAGAACGCTTTGGACATGTCAGTGACGGAGTATCAGCGGGGGTAACACATGGCTTTGATTCGGGCGTGTCGCTAGATAAGGTTTATCAAAATGAACCACGTGGTAAGTTCGGTGTGGGCAAGCTCATTGATAATTTTTATTTAAATAACATCGGTTGGCGTGGCATTCGCATTCGCAAAGCTCATCTGTTAGAATTGGCAGAGATTGCCATTGACAAACACCTTAACGCACACCCCGACAAACAGCCCATCAAACTGTTGGACGTCGCCAGTGGTAATGGTTATTATGCGTTTGAACTTCTGCATAAATATCCCACACTGACCGCCACGCTACGAGATTATGATTCGCACAATGTCAGCGTCATGAAGGATAAAGCTGTCAAACAAGGTCTGTCATCACGAGCGACCATCAGCCAGCAAGACGCTTTTTGTGCTGACAGCTACCACTCATCTGATAACGACATCGCCATCGTCTCAGGGCTGTTTGAATTGTTCTCGGATAACACCCTTATCCAAACCGCTCTAAGTGGTATGCACCGAGAATTATCAGACGGCGGTTATCTGCTATACACCAATCAGCCGTGGCACCCCGAACAAGAATTCATCGGCAAGACCCTAAACAGCCATCAAGGCACAGATTGGGTCATGCGATGTCGCTCACAAGCCGAAATTGACCAATTGGTTGCACAGGCAGGCTTTAAAAAGATTGATATGCGAATTGATGCGTTTGGTATTTTTAGCGTGTCTTTGGCAATCAAGCTCCCGACTGACTAACCATGACCACAAGCACCACACCGCCCCTTACAAAGCCCCTTTACCGCCGAGCCTTACTCATGGCAGGCGGAGGGTTACGCTTTGGTTATTATTTGGGGATTTATCAGGCGTTGTGTGATACAGGCAGGCGACCTGATTTGGTGATTGGCAACTGTGGCGGAGCAATGGCAACCGCCCTGTTGTTAGAAGCCCTGTCCGATTCACCAGAGACAAGTCGGCAGTCGCTTATCACTGTGATGAACAGTCGCTTGCTTTATGAAAGTATCGGTAGCATTACTGACAAACGCTCTGATGGTTATGGGCAGTATCTCATGCCTGCCCTAAAACGTTGGTGTGGTTATCAACTCTCTCATCTACTTAACCGTCCTATCCGCCACACTCATCTGACGGACAAACTCATCGGCAACCTCACCCATCACGCCATCGGTCATGTGGACGGCGAAACACACACGCCCTGTTGGCGTTTTGATGAGCCCATCTCCAGGCCGTCCGCCACACACGTTCTGATTCTCGCCAGTCAGCTGAATCGTATTCACGCCCATCATCAATGGCAAGGACTACTGTGGACGTCAAACCCCCTGCTTTGGCAAGCCCTTGAAGAGCTAACCCCAACCAACATCATGGCACGCTACTCACCGCTCATTTGTGCCGATTATCATTTGACCAATCTGCCCTTGTCCGTCATGGTGCGTGCGTCCATCACAGACATGTATTATTTACCGCCCCTATGTCATGATGACCGCTGTCTTATGGGCGGAGTCATCGATTTGACGCCCATTGAGCTTGCCTGTCAGCTTGCCGATGTGGTGTATGCCGAACCAAAATCTCCCTTTGACCGTGTACTTGCCGAACCTGCCATTCATCACGTCTTTGGCTTTTCGCCCAATGCTCGCCTGCAAGATGTGCATGATTATATGGCAAATAACCCCCAAATACGCCATTTAGATACCAAAGATTATCGCCGTGTCCGCCCTTTATTTGACAAAAAACCCAGTCTTGGACAAGGGCGTATTTTGGCATATCATCATGATTTTACTACTTTTGTCCAAATCACTGCCGAGCAGTTTGCCTATGGCTATGATGTGGGACTGCGTTGTGATGAGTGAATTGAGTAATTATTTTAAGAGAAAGTTAAATTTTACTCTATAAATCAATTATTTATATTAAATTAAAAGGCATAAATAAATGAACACCCCCCAAACCATAATCATCTTTGGCGGTACGAGCGGTATTGGTCTTGCCCTTGCCAAATGGCACGCCCGTCAAGGCAATCTGGTTACGGTCATTGGTAGCAATCCCCACAAAGTACAAGCCATCTTAGAGCTTGACAACATCACCGCCATCTGCTGTGATGTCCGCTGTCGTACTCAGCGAGATGAACTCTTGAAACGGCTAGATACGCCTTTTTCTCAGCTGATTTATAGCATTGGTAAATATTATCCCGAACGCAAACAAGCCCTTAGTGCCAATGAAAGCCATGATATGCTCATGCTAAATTTGCAAGCCTTTCAAGCGGTGTTTGCTTGGGCAAGTGAGCGTCTGATTCACGAAAAACAGGTTCAAGCAAAACAAACCATTCATCACACCACGCCTGCCACGCCCACAAGCTTGGTTGCCATCTCATCTGTGGCAGGGCTATTTGATTTTCAAGGGGCAAGCCTATACGCTCACTGCAAGCGTGCGATGATACAAGACACGCTTGCCTATCGCATGGCACTTGCTCCATTGGGCATACAAGTCATCGCCATCGCTTGTGGTTATGTGGATACAGCGACATTAAGGCAGTTGCATGGCGGACGAGCGGATAAGCCCTTTTTAATCAGCGAACAAGAAACCGTCCATCAAATCATTCACGCCATCCATAACGACATCGCCCTACACATCTTTCCCAGACCCATGAAAGCCATCGTCAAGCTCCTGACCACCCTGCCTCGCCCCTTACTTGCCAAAATCATGCAATTACAGTACCACCATCAAGACCGCAAATAGTGGCACGCTCACCAATAGGCTGTCCATTCTATCTAAAAGTCCGCCATGCCCTGCCAGCCACGCCCCCATGTCCTTGACCTGATGACGGCGTTTGACGCTCGATTCTAACAAATCGCCAACAATACCGCACGCCCCAAGCGACACCGCCGGTAGTACCAACTGACCCATGCCAAAATCAGTCAAAACTCGCCCCACAGGCAGGCTTAGCACCATCATCAACAGCACGCCAAACACTGCCCCTTCAATGGTCTTATTAGGGCTAAGATTGGGGGCAAGTTTACTGGCAAACAGGCGATGACCAAAGGCTCGCCCCATGAGATATTGGCACACATCACAAACCTGCACCGCAAATAGGACAAACAACAGCACAGATAAAGGCTTGACAGTCAAGGCGAGCCACACCCACGCCAGCCCAAACAGTCCGACACAGCCCACAAATAGCCCATCACGCCATGTCCACACCTTAATCACTCGCCACAGCTCCCACAGGGCGATACCACTCATCAGCATGCCCAATGTCGCCACGCCATATCGCCCAAGCATAAAGGCAAGCCACAGCACTGCCAACAGCCAAAACCATGACCGCACTGTTTGATAAACTCCCTGACATTTGCCCAAGCATTTGATAAACAACATGATAAGCAAGACAACCGCCATTAAAAGTAATAATAAATATTCGCTCATGCCAATAACCTCCAAGCACGGTGCTTGCCATAGGACGACAGCACAGAATCCATCATCTCCTTATCCTGCACGGACAGCCGATGTGGACAAATGCCCTGTTGCAAGGCAAGCAGACATATCATCACCGCCACACTCCTAGATTGCCCCATCGCACATTGGCAGATAATGAGCGTATTAGGCTCGCCTGCTTGCTTGATACCATCATGTAATGCCTTGATATGATTCATGATAGAGTCATCAAAATACTGCAAATCCATCACGCCAAGATTGATATATTGCCATCTTGTTGCCATCTCATTATCCGCCAATAGCCTAGCATGGGCAAAATCAGACGCCATCTCCGCACAGACATCTATCCACAGTACCTGCCGATATCGCCCAGCGTGTTGGCTTAACTCATCTAACACATCATCAGGCAGATGACCGATTGCCATAATGGTAAACGCTTGGGTGTGAATCACTCGCCTGCCAATGTCGTGACACACAAAATGACACGCCCACGCCAGTCGCCACATGAGCTGATAAATGATGATAATGGGCAAACCCAACCCATACGCACTGGGGCGAAACGCACCAACATGATGTTTATCCGTCTCTTTGGCTAATAGAATAGTTATCCATGACGGCTTGGCATAGAGCCACGCCACCGAGAACAGACCCAAACAGCCATACATGCCCATAAGTTTTGCCATCATCGCCCACGCTGTACCTTGATAACCTGCCAAGACAGGCACGACTGCCCACCCCAAAAACCACAGCACCCCAAGCGTGATAAACTTCATCATCGCTCGCCCTGTGGTGTGTGGCAAGGCATGAAGCCATCGCTCCGCCACCAATGCCGCCACCGCAAGCCCAAGTCCTGCGACCACGTCCGCCACGTGATGTTGCCAAGTAAAAAGCGTTGCTCCTGCTATCGCTACACAGATAAGGCTTAGTCCCACACGATACAGACCACGCCACCGCCCTTGCACCACATGCCATAAACTCACCCCAAACAGCAGTGCATAGCAGGCGTGCAAGGATGGCAGTTGATTATAAGGCTTATCCACGAGCGACAACAGCTCATACGACCACCGCCACTGCTCCGACATGACAGGTCTATCATAGGCAAACATCAAAGGATAAGCATAAAAGCACAGGCACGCCACCAACGTCCCAAACACCAAACGGTGCAACAGCCGAGACAGCATGGCAGACGACACCACATAAAAACTCAGCACAAACAGTACAAAGGATAAACTATAAGGCACTATCGCCCACGCCACAAATGGCACGACATCATAGCGACTTGCCACCGTCCCCACCGCTGTTGGTGTGTGCGACATCAAAGCGTGCGTATAGGCATTGGTTAGGGGGTATGCCAGTCCAAATACCACCAATGCCTTGACAAGTGCCATCGTTCGCTGTTTTAGGTCATCATTCATGATTGCCAAATGTGTACAAATAAACTGCATTAAATGCCAAATTCATCCCAAAGTCAAGTAAAAATAGTCCAAGTAAAAACAAATCCATACCCATTGATACACCTATTTTACCCTATTTTAAAAAAATCCGACTGGTTGGTTTTTTATAATTTTTATAAAATTTACCAAAAATCTGACAATCATCTGTCCGACAAATTGATGAAAATTTGCCCAATTTCTTTACAAAATTTTCTTAAAAATTTTTATCCATCTCTTGACAAGCCTCAAAGCCTTATCCTGTCTTTTCTGTACGTTTTTCAAGTTTGGTTAAAATGACAAAATCACAGATTGGCACAAAATACAAGCTAGTATTTTAAAAATTTTTAGGCTATATTGTGCTACCTTAGAAATGCATTACTACATCTAGTGGTTAATTTTTAAATAGAAAAATCGCTAAGTCATTGAGATTTGGTAATTTTTTACAATTTACAACAAAACGGGTGATTTTATGACACACATCGACCAAATCAAAGTCAAAAAAAGAGACGGTACCTTTGAACCCATCAATCTTGACAAGATTCACAAGGTCATCACATGGGCATCCAAAGGACTTGATAATGTCTCTGTGTCGCAAGTGGAACTAAAATCCCACATTCAGTTTTATGATGGCATTGCCACCCGTGACATTCATGAAACCATCATCAAGGCGGCGGCAGACTTGATTTCAGCCGAAACGCCTGATTATCAATATCTGGCGGCTCGTCTTGCCATTTTTCATCTACGTAAGATTGCCTATGGCGACTATGAACCGCCACATCTATACGACCATGTCGCTCGCTTGACCGAAATGGGCAAATACGACAAGCATATTTTGGCAGATTATGACCGTGCCGAATTTGATGAACTAAACGCCTACATCGACCACGAACGTGACATGAACCTTGCCTATGCGGCGGTTGAGCAGATGATGGGCAAATATCTCGTCCAAGACCGTGTCACCAAAAAAGTCTATGAAAGCCCCCAGTTTTTGTACATTTTGGTCGGCATGTGCCTATTTGCCAGCTATGATAAAGCGGTGCGACTGGACTACGTCAAGCGTTTTTATGACGCTACATCCAACTTCTACATCTCACTGCCTACCCCCATTATGGCAGGCGTGCGCACCCCCACCCGTCAGTTTAGCTCATGCGTACTCATCGAATGTGGCGACAACCTAGACAGCATCAACGCCACCACGTCCGCCATCGTCCGCTATGTCTCACAGCGTGCGGGTATTGGCGTGAATGCAGGGGCGATTCGTGCGTTAGGCTCACCCATTCGTGGCGGTGAAGCTCAGCACACGGGCTGTATTCCCTTTTTTAAAATGTTCCAAGCGGCGGTTAAGTCCTGCTCACAAGGCGGCGTGCGTGGCGGGGCAGCGACTTTGTTTTATCCACTTTGGCATTTAGAAGTGGAAAGTCTGCTTGTCCTAAAAAACAACCGTGGCGTCGAGGACAACCGCGTCCGTCACATGGATTATGGCGTACAGATTAACAAAACACTCTACACCCGACTCATCAAAAACGAAGACATCACCCTATTCTCCCCATCTGATGTGGCAGGGCTTTACGACGCATTTTTTGCTGACCAAGCCGAATTTGAACGTCTCTACACCCTATATGAAAATGACGAGAGCGTTCGCAAACGCAAAATCCCTGCCCGTGAGCTGTTTAGTCTCATGCTCCAAGAGCGTGCTAGCACGGGGCGTATCTATGTTCAGAACGTAGACCACTGCAACACGCACAGCCCCTTTGACCCATCTGTCGCCCCTGTTCGCCAATCCAACCTATGCATGGAAATCGCCCTACCCACCAAACCGCTTGACAATATCAATGATAAGCATGGCGAGATTGCCCTATGTACGTTGTCCGCCATCAATCTAGGCAAGATTGACAAGCTAGAAGAGATGAGGGAGCCTGCCGAACTGATTGTGCGTGCCTTGGACGCTTTGCTTGACTATCAAGACTATCCTGTCATCGCCGCCAAAAATGGTAGCATGAACCGTCGTACACTCGGTGTGGGTGTGATTAACTACGCTTACTATCTTGCCAAAAACGGCACACGCTACTCGGACATGGGGGCGATTGGGCTAACCCACCGTACTTTTGAAGCGTTCCAGTATTATCTGCTAGAAGCATCCAACAAACTTGCCCAAGAAAAAGGGGCTTGCCCTGCCTTCGGCGAGACGACATACAGCCAAGGTATTTTGCCGATTGATACCTATAAGGCGGATTTGGATAACATCTGCAATGAGCCACTACACCTAGACTGGGAAGCTCTGCGTGCCAACATCAAACAGCACGGTCTGCGTAACTCCACCTTGTCGGCTCTCATGCCATCTGAGACATCTAGCCAGATTGCCAACGCCACCAACGGTATCGAACCGCCACGGGGCTTGGTGTCGGTCAAGCAGTCCAAAGACGGCATTTTAAAACAAGTCGTACCTGACATTGAGAATTTGGCAAATAAATACGAGCTGTTATGGCAAATGCCTGACAATAACGGCTACCTAAAACTCGTTGGCATCATGCAAAAATTCATCGACCAGTCCATCTCTGCCAACACCAACTATGACCCCAGTAAGTTTGAAGGCGGAAAAGTCCCCATGAAAATCATGATTCAAGACCTGCTTACCGCTTATAAACTGGGCGTAAAAACCCTATATTATCACAATACCCGAGACGGAGCAGACGACAGCCAAGGCGAGTTAGATGACGGCTGTGCAGGCGGGGCGTGTAAGTTGTGATTTTAAAATCAAGCCTATTAATTGATAGGCTTGATTTTTGGCTTTTTATAAAAAATGGACTCTGGTCTAAAAAGTATGCTAAACCCAACCATAGTTAATATAATGAAACACCAACTCAAATGCTTTGAAATGGTTTTCTAGCTTTTTAGAAAAACAGCAAGTTCTCCTAAATGCTCGCCTGACGAAGGTTCTCAGTCTGGTGTTATTGCCTTCAATACCCACAGTAAAGCGTTTACCAACTTGTTTTAAAGAGTGCTTAAAGGCAGTTAAAAAGCTATCCCAATCATCACAAGCAATTTTGTTGAAAGTAATGCCTAGTTGGGTAAGTTGTATTTTGAGTTTTTTGGCAGTAGCAAGGTTTCGTTTGCCCCACACAAAAGCAACAATCTCACCTGTGCCTTTGTCATAAGCATAGATGAGCCAAACTTTGTTTTTCTTGTTACCAACATAAGTCCAAAACTCATCTACTTCTAAGGTGTCGTAATGTTGTTGTTTGGGTTTGATTTTGTGGTTGCTGTTTGTGAGTACACTTAGCACCTTTGCTTTGCTCACTTGTTCAATTACCACAATATCTGCAATGCTACCACGAGCAAGCATTAAGCGTATTTTGTTGTCTATGTGCGAATAACAGCCCTTGTAGCTTAGTTCTGACTGTTGGACAAACTGTCTGTGGCAATTTTTACAAAAATAATTTTGTTTGCCATAGCTTTTTACGCCATTTTTCTTTATACTATGACATAGGCAACTTGGGCAAGTAATGGTAATTGTCGTCTTCATAACCGTAAATTACCACTGTTTGGTTAAGTTGTCTTTTTAGTTTTTGTTACAGCATACTTTTTGAACCACTGCCGAAAAATGAAAGATGTAGATACACTCCCATTATTTATAATACCCAAGATAAATACCGCAAATAAACCTATATAAAAACTAAAAGACTGCTCACCACAAGAATAAGCAGTCTATTACTCTTATGAGTGGTTAGGCTTTTTATATTAATACGGAGAAAATATAATGAAATTTATTATTATAGCAATATTAATGACTTCATTGTTATCTTGCGGTTATGATAAAACGGAGCATCATGTCACTTCAAAAATTAATGCTACTAATAAAGACGAGTACGACCGTTATGTCATACAAAAAATAAATGACATCGCAATAAATGGCGTCATTGATGATGACGAAAAAACGAAAAGACTGTTGTTGGACTTGGTGCCAGAAGCAGATCGCATGAATGATGAGAATGAAAAGTACAAAGCATTATTGCAAATATATACATTAACAGATGTTCATAAAGCCATAGATTTTATTGATGAAGTTCTTAGGAAAAACCCCGATCATTGGTTACTTATTTATAAATGCCAACTTATGAAAATCAATAATTACGACAATGATAAGGTAACAAATTGCTTTTCTTATATTGCCAAAAAAGCAAAAGAAGAAATTAAGAAAAATAACTATAACAAAAAAGACAATACCAAAGAAATTTTGTCTTACTATCTGTCTGAAATAGATGCTGGAAATATGGAGTATATTCAAAAATCAAGAGATTTATTAGATAAAATACCAGACCCAAAAAAAGAAAGATGAGTTGTATCAAATTTTTAATAGCCAAATAGATATTGAAAATTAACATTTGGTATTGTTCAATAAAGATATATGGTATTGTTAATTAATTATACCTTTGGATAAATTTGTAGGGGCAAATTACATTTGCCCTGTGATAAAGTGTTGATTTTTGGGCGAATGTGATTCGCCCCTACACGTCCAAATTTTAAAATATATTTTTATTTAACAATGCCAGATATATTTTTAAAATTTGGACGTATGGGACAAATTGCAATTCACCCAAAAGTCAATACTTATCACAGAGCGAATGTGATTTGCTAATAATAATTCCATCAGCCCAATGGCAGGCACACCCTAATTAGCAGGCTTAATTTTTAGCTTTTTATAAAGGGCTGGTGATTTATCTATAAATAAAAACAGGTCTTATCCGTCAAGACCTGTTTTTACAAACCATTGATTTATTCCATGATCCCTGTAATGTCCACAGGGTTATTTGCCACTTGCTGTTTTTTGGCACCGTCATTGCGTTTGGCTTGTAGCTCTTGTAAGTACTCTTCGGTAATCTGCCCCGCCACATAACAGCCGTCAAACACCGAGCAGTCAAAGCCATCAACACGACTATATTTAGTGTTATTCACCGCCTCCACCAAATCATCCAAATCTTGGAAAATCAATCGGTCAGCCCCGATAATCTCACGCACTTCATCAACCGTACGCCCCGATGAAATCAGCTCACTCCGCACTGGCATGTCAATGCCATAGACATTCGGGAAAATCACTGGTGGGGCAACAGACGCAAAAAAGACGTTTTTCGCCCCAGCATCTCGTGCCATCTGAATAATCTCATGGCAGGTCGTCCCACGCACGATAGAATCATCCACCAATAGGACGTTTTTGTTTTTAAATTCCAAAGGAATGGCATTTAGCTTTTGGCGGACGCTCTTTTTACGCATGGACTGCCCAGGCATGATAAAGGTACGCCCGATATAGCGGTTTTTGTTAAAGCCCTCACGGTATTTCACGCCCAAATGAGTGGCACATTCTAGTGCCGAGTTGCGAGATGTATCAGGAATGGGAATGACCACGTCAATGCCATGCTCATCACCCCATTCTGCGATGATTTTTTGGGCAAGCTTTTCGCCCATCCGCATGCGAGCCTTATGCACCGAGATATTATCGATGATACTGTCAGGACGGGCAAAATAGACATATTCAAAGATACAAGGCGTGTGCTTGATTTTGTCGGTGCATTGTTTGGTATACAGGTTATAATTTAAATCAATGAAAATCGCTTCACCGGGGTTGATGTCTCGCACCACTTCAAAGCCCAACGCAGTCAGTGCCACCGACTCCGACGCCACCATGTACTCCACGCCAGCGGGGGTCAGACGGCGACCATAGACCAGTGGGCGAATGCCGTTAGGGTCTCTAAACGCCAGCATGCCATGCCCTGCTATCATTGCCACCACGCCATACGCCCCTTGACAGCGGTCATAGACAGCTTGTAAGGCGGTAAAAATGTCATCGGGGGCAAGTTTGGTTTTAGTGAATTTTTGCAATTCATGAGCAAAAATGTTAAGTAGCACTTCCGAGTCCGAATCGGTGTTCAAATGACGGCGGTCATGCTCATAGACTTCTTTGGCAAGGGTTTCGGCATTGGTTAGGTTGCCGTTGTGTGCCAAGGCAATGCCATAGGGAGAATTGACGTATAAAGGCTGAGCTTCTGCCGTGCTTGATGTACCTGCGGTCGGATAGCGAACATGCCCGATACCAAAATTCCCCACCAAACGCACCATATGCTTATTTAAAAACACATCTCGCACCATGCCGTTGTCTTTACGCAGATACAGGCGGTCATCTTTTAGGGTTACTATCCCTGCCGCGTCCTGCCCTCGATGTTGTAACATGGTCAAGCCATCATATAACATCTGACCCACAGGCTCATGGGCACACACACCAATCACACCACACATAGTTGTTCACTCCAAAAGTTTGGCAACACGCCAATTAGGTTAAAAAGATTTAATGCTGATACAGATTTTTAACAAATTTTTTGCATTAAAAAATCCGCCCTATTGATACGGATTTTCTACTTGATTCCATGCTTCACCAAGCACTTCGGTCAATAACGCCTGTGCCACAGGGGCAAGGGGAAGTAAGTTTTGGGCGAGAATGGATTCTTGCCATTGGGGTAGTTTAATAAGCAAGGGGGATGCAATACTTAGGATAATCAGCACTTTTAACACGCCCTTACCTGCCCCCAAGATACCACCCAAAATGTTATCCAAAAAGCCCAATTTTAAAAATTTTAAGGTTTTTAATGCCAGCCACGAGATAACGTGCGTGATACTCACAATAATCAGCACAATCACCAAAAATGCCAGCGAAATCTGCAAGACTTCGTTATCAACCACACCCACGAACAAAGGCGAGAACTCTTTGGCAAGCGCTGACGCCACAATGAGTGCGACAAACCACGCCACCAGTGACATCGCTGTCTTAATCGCCCCTGCTTGAAAACCACGCCACAGTCCAACAAACACCATAAAGGCGATACCAATATCAAGAATACTCATGCTTTATTCGGCTCACCCGAAGTATTTTTGTCCAAGTCGTTATCATTCACGTCTTTATCTAAATCATCAGATTTATCCACCACAACCAAGGCACGCTCTTTGTAGTTGGCAATGCTTTGCACGCAGTCCTGCACGAGCGAAGGACCTTTATAAACCAGTCCTGAGTACAGCTGTACGGCGGTCGCTCCTGCACTCAGCTTACGCACCGCCAAATCGCCCGTGTCAATACCGCCCACCCCAATCAAATCCACCTTGCCCGACAGTCGCTCAGCAAATGCCGTTAGCACCAACGTGCTTTGATGACTAAGCGGTCTACCTGACAACCCACCATCTTCATGGGCATGCTCTTGGTCTTCGACACCCACCCGTGATAACGTGGTATTCGTGGCAATCAGCCCATCAATGTCAAAGTTGGTGAGATTTTTAGCGATGTCATCTATTTGGCTCTCGTTCAAATCAGGGGCGATTTTTAGGGCAAGTGGCACATAGTAGCCATGCTCGTTTGCCAGTTTTGTATGGCAAGTCTTGATGCCATCTAACAGATGAGCCAGCTCGGATGCCCCTTGTAGGCTTCGCAAATTGGCGGTGTTGGGGCTAGAAATGTTAATGGTGATATAACTGGCGTACGGATAAACCCGCTCCAAGCAGTACACATAATCATCCAAGGCATTCTCAACAGGCGTGGTCGCATTTTTGCCGATGTTAATACCAAGCACGCCTTTGTATTTGGCACGCTCAATATTGGCAATCATCTTATCCACGCCATCGTTATTAAAGCCCATGCGATTGATAATCGCCCCACTGTCCGCCAAACGGAACATTCTCGGGCGTGGATTGCCCGCCTGCGGTTGTGGCGTGACTGTACCAATCTCCAAAAAACCAAAGCCAAGCTCAGCCAAGGCGTCAATATACTCGCCATTCTTATCAAGCCCTGCCGCCAGTCCCACAGGGTTCATCAGGCTAATGCCCATGCAGTTGGTCGGCATTGACTGGCGTGGATAAGCAAACCCAAGCAGATGTGCTTTGTGCAATCGCTCTAAATTTTCAAGCGTCCATTCGTGAGCTTTTTCAGGTTGCATGGAAAATAGATAAGGGCGAAGTAAGCTATATGACATGGGTTTCTCAAAATGGATAAATACATCTTTTGACATTATAACACATTCTGTTAAAAGATTGAATATCACTCATGATTGACTTTCGACCGCCTTTTTACCATTAAAAACCGCCACCCAAATAAGTAGCGGTTATGTTATCAGTCCATCAAGGTTGCACAGGCGAGAATCTCTCACTTTGACGTGCTAGACCTTGGGCGATGACATCGGCTGTCATGACCCGATATTCCGCCAAGTCAAACATCGGCGGTGGCAAGCCATCTGCGTCCAAATGGGCGACCATACGAGCGACTATTGGCATGTGGCACACCACCGCTATCGTCTTGTCATGCTCATGTCCATAGTGTGATGTAACAATTCGCTCAATGTCCGCCACGCCTGCCACAGGATCATCATCAGGAGTAATGCTACCTAGCGTGATGAACGTGGGGCTTTGCCCTTGGCCAGTTGCGGTATTTTGCAAGATTTTGGCGGTTTGGTCGGCACGATTAAAGGGACTGGCGACAATCATGTCAAGGCTATATCGCTCGGTGAGATGCATGGCAGTCTGGCTTGCCTGAGCTTGCCCAAATTCGGTCAAATTACGCCCCGCGTCATCAGCACAATAGGCGGTTGCTTGTCCGTGTCGGATAAAGATAAGTTTCATGGTAAATCCTTCTTTTAGTATAGGGTAAATTGCAATTTGCCCCTATACATTTAGTTAAATTTTTTCAAAGGTACATTGTAAGAATACAGCCCAATTTAACAATCACGACCTATTTATCATCTTTGTCATCGATAGCTTCATCATCTTTGGGCTTATTCTCTTTACTTGCTTTTAATACCTTATCAAACTCTTTTGACAGCTTTTCATTGCTCTCATCATGGGGCATGACAAATTCCACATCACTTCGAAACCCTGTTTCCATAAGGTTGACCGCCACACTCAGAGCTGATTTATTTTCATATAATACCGCATATAGAGCATGAGTGATTGGCATATAGATGCCTAATTTTTTGGCTTGTTCTTCTACCTGAGCAATGGTGTTCACCCCTTCGGCGGTTTGTCCCAATTTTTTAATGGCATTATCCAGTGTAATACCCTTACCAAGCATGTTGCCGATTTGATAATTGCGACTTAGGGTAGAATTACAAGTGGCATACAAATCACCCACACCCGATAAGCCTAAGAACGTCAAGGGGTTTGCCCCCACCGCCACGCCAAATCGGCTCATCTCCGCCAACGCCCGAGTCAGTAGCATGGCTTTGGTGTTCTCGCCCACGCCATAGGCATTTGCCATACCCATTGCCACAGCATAGATGTTTTTTAAGGCTCCGCCAAGCTCCACGCCTTTGACATCATCGGAGGCAAACACCCGAAAAAACGCACTGTGTAGTGCCGTCTGTACCGCCACTCTGAGCGGTTCGGATAGGCTGGCAATCACGCTGGCGGACGGCATATTATTCATGATTTCAAGGGCAAGGTTTGGCCCACTCATCACGCCAAAATTCACCTGTGGCAATTCGTCCTTGATGATATCACTCATCAGGGCAAACGTGCCTTTTTCTATGCCCTTGGTCAAAGACACCACTGCTTGATGTGTGATGTGTGGGCGGATTTTTTGTAAGGTCTCACGCACCGCCGAGCTTGGCACCGCCACAAAGATAATGTCTTTGTTTTTGACCGATTCTGCCAAATCATGACTAAACGCCAAACGGCTATCTAGCACATGATTGGGTAGGTATTTTTTGTTAATGCGAGTTTTTTGTAGGGCTTTGACCGTCTTTCTATCACGCACCCACAGGGTCGTCTCACAGCCATTTTTGGCGGACAAATTTGCCATTGCCGTCCCAAAACTACCCCCACCGAGTACCACGATACGCAGGGGTGTATCCATTTGCCTATCCACATGAATGCCAAATGTATCAGTCTTAGGCTCTTTTTTGCGTTTTTTGGCAAGATGAGCAAGGTTTGCCAAAATTCCGCCTTCGGCTTCGGATTTTTCTAAGAGATGTCGGGCTTCTTCTAAGCCTTGATTGATACTTTGGCTTGCCACATCGACAATTTTTTTGACTTTGGGGTTATCTTTTGGCAATTTCATGGGCTTATCCTTTTACATGGATTTTTTGCATATCCAAATTGTTAAAACATTCAATGAAACAATGGTTTTTAACTTTTCAATTTTTTTATCATTGTTTTATCAAGGACAAATTGTAATTTGCCCCTGCCATTCAAAAACAATCAAAATCGTTGAGATTGATAATTTATTGATAAAAATAAACAAATTCTGCCAAATCCACTTCTTCACGCTCAGGCATGACAATATCGCTTGACCCAACATAAACAAATCCGCACACGGTATTGTCATCGCTAACCCCAAAATGGGCTTTGACGGCAGGCTCATTACACAAATCGCCTGTCCGCCATACCGTGCGATAGCCCATGCTTTGTAGTGCCAACAGCAGGTTTTGCACCACCGCCCCCACGCACAGAAGTTGCTCAAACTCTGGCACTTTTGGGTGCTGTTTGTAGTCGGTTGCCACCGTGATAATCATCGGAGCCCGTTTTGGCATATTGATGAGCTTGGTGCGTGCGGTGTCGTCTAGGCTCTCGCCGTCTGCTTCAGCTTTGGCAAGCCCTGCTTGGAGCAATACCTGCCCAAACTCATCAAGAGCCTTGCCTGTCATCACGCCAAACCGATAGGGGCGTAACACCTTATGGTCGGGGGCGGTCATCGCACACGCAAAAGCGGTGTTTAGCTCATCATGGCTTGGCATGGGTAGGCAAAGTTTACCAATGCTACGGCGAGCATGGATAAGGGAGATTAGGTCGTTCATGGTTTTTCTCGTTTGATTTTGCTTTTAATCGGTTTGCAATATGAATATATAGGGATAATTTATTTGCCCAAAAATCAAGGTTTTTTATACAAGACAAATGTAATTCACCCATTATCGAGTGTGGAAAACACGCCCCTACAAGGCATTTTTCAAAATTTAGCATTGGTACAAATTGGGGTTAATTTGCTACAAGCCCCTATTCCACCCGATGTTCTTCCGACAGATATTCCTCAGACTGCATTTCTAAGAGGCGTGAACGTGTCCGCTCAATCTCAAAGGCGAGTTTTTCGCCTTGATACAGCTCCAAAATGGACTGCTCGGCACGCACGAGCAATTTGACACGGCGGTCATAAAACTCGTCCACCAAATAAATAAATCGTCTGGTCGGGTCCATAAACGTATCCGTCAAGGCAGGGACATTATCCACCATAACCGTATCAAAATCACTGGCAATCTCAATAAAATCAGATGCCGAACGGGGTTGCATACACAAATCCCTAAAACTTGCCAAAAGCATGGTCTCGGTACGCTTAATGATAGCAATCTTGCGCCCACCGATGACAATGGGGTCGGTTACCACTTTTTGACCGCCCGCCAGCGTATCAAACCGCTCGGACAGCCAGTCTTTGGTGTCGTCCGTTAGGGGCGATGAGTAGAGTTTGGCTTGTTTTAACAATCTTAGCCGATAATCCGTCCCAGAGTCAATATTCATCACGGTCGTGTGCTTTTCGACCTGCTCAATGGCGGGCAAAAAGCGGTCTCTGTGAATGCCATTTTTATAAAGTCCAGACGGCTCAATGTTGGACGTCGCTACAAGCGTAATGCCACGCTCAAAGAGCATACTAAACAAATCGCCCAAAATCATGGCGTCCGACACGTTGGAAACAAAAAACTCATCAAAACAAATGACAACCGCCTCGGCATGGATAATGTCCGCCACTTTTTGTAGGGGATTGACTTGCCCTTGCAATTTGACAAGCTCGGACTGTACTCGCTTCATAAAATGATGAAAATGCAGTCGCATTTTTCGCTCTATCGGCAAGCTGTCATAAAACATATCCATAAGCCACGTCTTGCCACGTCCGACACCGCCCCACATATACAAGCCTTTGGGGGGCGTGGGTTTGGATTTGAACAGACTGGCAAAAAAGCCTTGATTGGTATTTTGGCTTGCCATGATTTCATGGTGCAGTTTGTCAAGATAGGCAACCGCCTTTGCCTGTACGTCATCGTGGCTAAAATTGCCTGTGGCTAGGGCTTCATCATAGCGTTTTTGGGGGGATAAATTGGTCATTATTTTTCCTTAATTTAAGCTCATTTTGTGAATGTTTTTCGGCAACCAAATAAGAATGTATGATTTTATAAATGGTCAAAAATAACAACGAACACGTACACACAATTATCATAAATACCGAATGCCAATGGCTTGGCACGCCACGTTGTAACTCATGTTTAAATAAATTGATGTGCGGTTTGTCTTTTAAATAATACACTTCGACAGTATCGCCCAACGGCTTGCCACAAAACATTCCAACAGATTTGATATAACTTTTACCATTTACATCAAAACGATAAAATCTTGTAGCGTTCTTTCCGCAATTTTCACGGTAGGACGTGGCTAATATCAATACGCCATTGTCTTTTAATAACTCATGTTTCTTTATGGTTTTTTGCTGATTGTGATAAGCAATCCCACAAAGCACGGCAATTATCAAAGCAGTAATCAAAACCACCACCCAACATAACGCTTTATTGCTTGTTATCAGGGCAAACACTTCGCCGAGACTGACTTTATTTGGGTCTTGTGATTTTGACATGGTTTATTTTTCAATCAATTCTTTTAACTCGCCAAGTCGCCCATGAAAAAAGTGGCTCGCCCCTGTCATCACTTTACTGCGTATGCCAAACTCATCGGCAAAATCCGCCATACTGCTTGGGCGGACAAATTCATCTTGGTCGCCATAAATCATAAGCGTATCGGTCGGCAAGGTTAGCCCTGTTGGGTCGTTTTTTTCAATGGACGGGGCGATGAGCGTGAGTTTTTGTAGATTGACATCGTAATCCGCCAACACCTTATCCGCCACACGGCACGCAATAAATCCCCCAAAAGAAAATCCCGCCAGACAGAGTGTCTTGGCATTCGTCTGCTGCAGTGCCCAATCAAGCACGCATAGGCTGTCCAAATACTCGCCATTGCCATACTCAATCTCACCGCTTGAGAGCCCCACGCCCCGATAATTAAACCGCACGGTATCCATGCCATTTTCTTTACAAAAGCGGTATAGGGTCGTAACGACCTTATTATTCATTGTCCCGCCTGCTTTGGGATTGGGGTGCAAAATGACGGCAAGCACGTCCGAGTTCGCCCAATGTGCGTCCACTTCAAGCAGGGCATTATCGCCCATGTGTGGGGCAGGGATTAGGGTTGTGGGTTTTAAATTTTTCATGTTTTTAAAAGTATAAAATTAGCCATTATAGCATAAAATCAGACTTATACAGGTGTTTTTGTGGCGGGTTTTTATGATGAAATTTTGGGATTTCTTTGTAAAATAGGGATAAATAATTAGGATTATGTTAAATAAATTTTTAAAATAAAAAGGGAGATTTGCCCAATCAAGATGATTTTTAAAAATGGGGCGTGTCAAACGTGTCAAATATGGGGCAAATTGCCATTTACCCCAATAAATACACCAATTATAATGACTGCCTTTGCATTATCACACCCCAAACCTTGCCCAAATCGGTGCATGGTCGGACGGTTTTTCTAGCCCACGAATGTCATAGCTAATCCCTGCACCCACGCAGTCTTGGATAAGTTTGTCCGTACACAGAATATGGTCAATTCTAAGCCCCCGTTTTGGCGTATCCTCAAAGCCTTTTGAGCGGTAATCAAACCAGCTAAACTCATCGGCACTGTCAGGCTTAAACTTACGGTAAGTGTCATATAAATCACGACTCATCAGCTCATCATACCATTCACGCTCTTCGGGCAAAAATGAACAAGTGCCATTTTTTAGCCAGCGTTTGGCATTTGACTCGCCAATCCCCACATCATTATCATGGGGCGAGATGTTCATATCGCCCATGATGACAAGCTCACGCCCCTGCCCTTTTAGCTCGTCAATGTAGCGGTTTAGGTCGGCATAAAAGGCACGTTTCATGGGAAATTTGGTCTCATGCTCACGGTTTTCGCCCTGGGGGAAATAGCCGTTGATGACATCAATCTCACGTCCATTGACATCAAATCTGGCATGAATCAGCCGTCTTTGGGCATCCACATCGGCAAAAGGAAAGCCTTTTTGTACAAAAATCGGCTCAAATTTGGACAAAATCGCCACGCCATAATGCGACTTTTGTCCAAAAAATTCCACATGATAGCCAAGGCTCTCCACGTCTTTTAAGGGAAAGGCTTCATCATGAACTTTGGTTTCTTGCAAACCGATAATATCCGCCCCAAGCGTATCACGCACGGCAAGAAGTTGGTGTGGTCTGGCACGCAGTCCGTTGATATTAAAACTGACAAAAGTAGTCATTGCAATATTCTCTTAAAAAAATAATGGCATATTATAAGGGCAAAACCACAAATATAAAGGGCATAATAATTTCTGCATAATATAAATTATTAATCATAAAAAATTATAAAACAATAAGCTATAGTATGTTAATATCACAAAACTTTATTTTTATTATTGGGGCAATTATGGCTAATCGCATTAACTGGAGAGCCTTTGGACCGGGCATCTTGATTGCATCTGCTGCCATTGGTGGGTCGCATTTGGTCGCATCAACACAAGCAGGGGCGTTGTATGGTTGGCAACTTGTCATCATCATCTTATTGGCAAACTTTTTTAAATACCCCTTTTTTCGCTTTGCCACTGACTATGCTTATGAGACAGGCGACAGTCTCATCACAGGCTACGCCAAAAAATCCAAATTTTATCTTTGGGCGTTTTTTATCCTGTCCATCTTATCAGGCATGATTAGCACGGGGGCGGTGGCACTGCTGACGGCGGTGATTTTAAGCTACATGCTCCCCTTTGAACTATCTACCATTGCTTTATCAGGCTTAGTTATGGTTACTTCTTGGGTACTGCTTATCTTTGGGCATTTTCGAGTGCTTGATAATGTCACCAAATGGATCATCATTCTTTTGACCGCAACGACCGTCTTAGCAGTGATGGTCGCAGGAGCAAAAGCCACCCCGCCTGCTCCTGACTTTGTGGCGGTCTCGCCCTTTAATATGGCAGGACTTGCCTTTATCATCGCTTTGATGGGCTGGATGCCAACGCCATTAGAATTCTCTGTCATCTCATCAATATGGACTGCCAAAAAAATCCGTGACGACCACCCCACGCACAAGCAAGGCTTGCTTGACTTTAATGTTGGCTATCTTACTTCTACCATCTTGGCGTTATTTTTCTTGGCATTGGGGGTGTTTGTCCAGTATGGCACAGGGCAAGAGATTGCCATGCAAGGTGGTGCCTACATCGGGCAGTTGATTAACATGTACACCAACACCATCGGCGAATGGGCAAGGAGCTTGGTGACGTTCATTGCCTTTTTGTGCATGTTTGGCACCATCATCACCTGCGTGGATGGCTATGGTCGTGCCAACGCCGAATGTTTTACGCTCATCAGCGGACACGAACCATCAGGCAAGACCACGCTGTTTTGGACGACTGTCACCACCATCACAGGTTTTGGGCTTATCACGTTCTTTATGGGACAGATGGCAACTTTGCTCAAATTTGCCATGATTTCCGCCTTTGTTACCGCACCTATTTTTGCCTATTTGAACTACTCACTCATCAAGAGCCGTGGCAAAAAACTCTCGCCTTTGATGAATGTCTATGCCATCTGCGGGATTGTGTTTTTGACAGGGTTTACAGGGCTGTTTTTGTTGCAGTTTTTTGGGATTATTGGATAAACTTACACCACACCACGATAAAAAACCAGTCGCTTGACTGGTTTTTTGTTGGGTGGGGTACTCTATTCTCAACTTGTATAAGCGATTGATTTATCAAGGGCGAATTGCAATTCGCCCCTACAACCTGAAAAATAATCATTAAAAAATCAATAATTTGTAAATTTAAGTTGGGATTGAAGTATAGAGTAAAATAAATCAAGACAAACTAAGACAAATTAGACGCTTGCACCAACAGCTGGGTGTACTCATGTTTTGGCTCTTCAAAAATCTGTCTTGCTGTCCCCATCTCCACCACTTCGCCCCCACTCATCACAATCACACGGTCAGAGAGTGCTTTAACCACCGACAAATCATGACTGATAAAGATATAGCTTAGTCCATATTTCTTTTGTAGGTCGTTTAAAAGCTCGACCACCATGATTTGGGTGGAGCGGTCAAGGGCAGAAGTCGGCTCATCAAGCAGGACAAATTTCGGCTCTAAGATAATCGCTCGGGCGATGGCGATACGCTGACGCTGACCGCCTGAGAACTCATGCGGATAGCGGTTTATCATGGTAGGCGACAGATTGACTTCTTTTAAAATCTTCACCACCTTTTGCCGACGCTCTTCTTTGGTCATCTGTGGAAAATGCACGGTCAAGCCTTCTTCGATAATCTCACGCACAGTCAGGCGGGGCGAGAGCGAGTTAAAAGGGTCTTGAAAGACGATTTGCATGTCACGGCGTAGGGCTTGGCGTTTGTCGCCCTTTGTGTCAATGATTTTTTCGCCATTAAAACGAATGTCGCCCGTGGACGTCACAATCTGCATGATGGCACGCCCTAGCGTGGATTTGCCCGAACCTGACTCGCCCACAATACCAAGCGTCTCGCCCACTTTTAGGTCAAGCGTAATACCTTTGACCGCATTAAAGGTCTTGGTCGGCTTGCCAAAAAAGTTGCGTGCGACGACATAGTCCACCTTGACATTGTCCGCTGTGATGAGTTTGGGGGCAGATTCATCAAGGATGGGTTTGTGGTTATTAGGAATGGGGGTCAAAAGCTCCACCGTATAAGGGTGCTGTGGGTTATTAAAGACGTCTTGGGTTGTGCCACGCTCGATAATCACACCATGTTGCATGACACACACTTGGTCGCTGTACTTTTTCACCAGTCGCAAATCATGGGAGATTAAAATAATCGCCATGCCCAAATCACGCTGTAACTCTAGCATCAAATCCAAAATCTCCGCCTGCGTGGTCACATCAAGTGCCGTCGTCGGCTCATCAGCGATGAGTAGGTCGGGCTTATTGATAATCGCCATCGCAATCATGATGCGTTGGAGCTGACCGCCTGAGAACTCATGCGGATATGCCGTCATTTTTTTGTCGGCATTGGGGATTTTGACCTTTTGTAAGGTGTCAAGTGCCAGCTTGGTCGCTTCGGATTTGCTCACGCTCGGGTTGTGAATGCTGACCGCTTCTGCCACTTGTTTGCCAATAGGGACAAATGGGTTTAGGGAAGTCATGGGCTCTTGGAAAATCATGGCAATCTTATCACCACGAATGGCACGCATCTCACGCTCAGACAAGCTAAGTAGCTCTTTGCCATCAAAGAGCACCGATGAGTCTTTACCAAAACTGGCGATGTTTTTTGGCAACAGTTGCATAATCGCCATTGACGTGACCGATTTGCCCGAACCTGACTCGCCTACGATGGCAAGCGTCTGTCCTTTTTCTACGGTAAATGATGAATCTTTGACCGCATGGACAAGCTCTTCATCGGTTTTTAAAAATACGTCCAGATTTTTTACTTGTAATAATGTCATATCATCTATCCTTTGGGTCTAGGGCATCACGCAAGCCATCGCCGATAAAGTTAAAACAAAACAGTGTAACCACCAAAAAGGTAGATGGTACAAGCAGTTGCCAAGGAGCGACTTGCATGGTCTGAGCCCCTTCTTGGAGCAGTGCCCCCCAACTGGTTCTCGGCTCTTGCACGCCCAGCCCCAAAAAGCTCAAAAATGACTCAAACAAAATCATGCCCGGCACGATAAGAGATGCATAAATCACGACCACGCCGAGCACATTTGGGACGATATGACGGGTCACGATTTGCCAGTTATTCACGCCTGTGACTCGGGCGGCTTCAATAAATTCCTTGTTTTTTAGGCTTAATGTCTGACCACGCACGATACGAGCCACGTCAAGCCATGATACCAGACCGATTGCCACAAAAATCAAAATGATATTACGCCCAAACAGGGTTACCAATAAAATCACAAAAAACATAAAAGGAAAGGCACTTAGGATTTCTAAAAATCGCATCATGACCATGTCCACTTTACCACCCAAAAAGCCAGAGACAGCACCATAGACCGTCCCCACCAACACCGCCACCAACGCACCAGCAATCCCCACCATGAGTGAGATTTGTCCACCGACAGCTGTCCGCACGAGCAAGTCTCGCCCTAGGGTATCCGTACCAAAATAGTGCTTGGTTTCCATAGATGGGGCGATACCCATGTTACTCCAATCTGTGTCAGCATAGCCAAATGGCGACAGCATGGGGGCGACAATCACAAATACCGTGATAAGAAGCAACACCACACCACTTGCCATGGCGGCTTTGTTACGGCGAAAACGTCGCCATGCATCTTGCCACAGACTTCGTCCTTTTACCACAGGCTCTACGGCTTGCACTGTTTCGCTTGCATTCATAGACATACACATTCCTTTTAGTATTTAATTTTCGGGTCAATCACGGCATACAAAATATCAACAATGGCATTAAACAGGATTGTCAATACCCCCACCAAAATCGTCAAACTCAGCACAAGGCTATAGTCACGGTTTAACGCACCGTTCACAAACAGCTGACCGATACCGGGCAGACCAAAAATCGTCTCAATCACGATAGAGCCTGTGATAATCCCCACAAACGCAGGCCCTAAATACGAGATGATGGGCAACATGGCAGGACGCAAGGCATGTTTAAAGACAATGTGCGATAAGGGCAAGCCTTTTGCCTTGGCGGTGCGGATATAAGGGCTGTTCATCACTTCAATCATCGACCCCCTTGTGATACGAGCGATACTCGCCACATAGCCTATCGCCAATGCTGTCACAGGTAGCACCAAATTCATGAATGCCCCACCATTCCAGCCCCCTGCTGGAAACCATTTTAAAATGACCGCAAAAATCAGCACAAGTAGCGGTGCTTTGACAAAGCTTGGCATGACCACGCCCGTCATCGCCAATGTCATCAACACATAATCAAGCCAGCTGTTTTGTTTTAGGGCGGCGATAACCCCAAGACCAATACCCAAAACCACCGCAATGATGAACGCATACAAGCCAATCTCCACCGAGACAGGCAAGGCTTGGGCAAGCAGTTCATTGATGGTGTAATCCTTGTACTTAAAAGATGGGCCAAAATCCCCTTGAGCAAGCTGTTTTAGATAATTTAAAAACTGAAGCCATATCGGGTCATTTAAATGATATTTCGCCTCGATGTTGGCAAGTACCGCAGGGGGTAGATTACGCTCGCCCGTAAAAGGACTACCAGGGGCAAGTCGCATCATAAAAAATGAAATGGTAATCAAAAAGAGCATGGTTGGAATGGCTTCTAACACACGCTTAAAAATGAGTTTAAACATAAGCACTCTCTTATTGTTGTTGCAAGTCCATGGCAACGTAGAAATCCTGCCAGTTTAACAAATGTAACGATGACGTATTATGTCCTTTTGTCATTACTTTTTACATTTATCATCATCTAACATTCTCTCTACTGATGAGTTTTATCTAGGGCGTGCCCGCCCTTTATAACGCATTTTAACATTTAGAAATTTCATAGAAATAAAATGGTGTTTTTGCATGAAAAATGGCTAAATCTTGTGGCTCGAAGTCAAAATCTCGTTTGATAGAACGACCATCAAACTTCACTTTTTCCTTGAAAAAACGGGCGATTTTTCGTGATTTTCATTGCAAATACAAAAGGCAGGCATGCCCTAAAGAATCGGTGGTTTATTGTAACATAAGCCATTATATACACCTATTAATTATTTTTGATAAAACATCAGTATTTAAAACTTTTATTAAAAAAATCTCATTGCAAAAAATTTGCATCAATCATAGGGCGTAATTTTTAAAAACAACAACACCTTACAAACAACTGCAAGGTGCTGTGATTAATGCCAATTATTTTAACGTCCAGTCCTTGATTTGCCAGTTACTGCTCGGGTCATTTAGTGACTCTGCTTCTAAATAGGGCTTTTTGAGACGAACCGAGATGGCAGTATAAATCGGCACCATCACCATATCCCTATCCAAAATCGCTTCGGCATTGTGGTAGATTTTCATACGCTCATCATCACTAATGTCTGCATTTAGGGTTGAATCCAACAGGCGGTCAAATTCTGCATTTTTGTATTGACCTGAATTGTTACTGTTGCCCGAGCGTAAGATATTTAGGAAGGTTGATGGCTCGTTATAGTCGGCACACCATCCTGCAAATGCTGTATCAAACTTACCTTGACGGCGAGTATCTAACATGGTTTTCCATTCTTGGTTGATGATGGATACATTGACACTACCGCCAAATGATTCATTGAGCATGGATGATGTGGCTGTGGCGATACGCTTGCCTGTTTCGCTCGTGCTATATAGCAGTTCAAACTTTAAAGGCTTGCTCGCTGAATAACCCGCCTCTTCGATGAGCTTTTTGGCTTGTGCTACTCGTGCTGATTTGTCAAGTTTCATCCACTCGTGGCTGACCTCACCCATGCCGTGAATGGCAGGCGGGGTAAACTGATAAGTTGCCTTCTCACCACGACCTAACACTTTTTCAGCAATCGTCTCACGGTCTAACGCCATGGCAATGGCTTGACGAGCTTTTACATCATTAAAAGGTGCTTTAGCATGATTATATTCTAAATAAAAAGTACACAATTTTGGCGAAGAATGCACCTCATCAGGCAACTCCTTTTTGATGCTTGCCAAATGCTCCGATGGAATGGCGGCAAGCTCAACCTCGCCTGCCTTATAGCGGTTAACTTCTGTGGAAGCTGATGTGATCGGCAGGAACGTGGCTTTATTGATATTACCCGTCACTTCGCCAAAATAGGCAGGATTTCGCTCTACGGTGATGTGACTATTAACCACCCAATCGGTCAATTTATACGCACCACTAACCACGATGTTGGCAGGGTCAAGCCATTTGTCACCATGAGCGTCGATGGCTTGCTTTGGCACGGCGTATGCCACAGGCAACACCAATAAGTCAGGCAAATAAGGCACAGGGTCAGTTAGTGTAATTTCAAGTGTTTTATCATCAATGGCCCTCACACCCAAGGCTTCCACATCTGCCTTGCCTTCGGCAATTTGACCTGCATTAACCACTTTGGCATCAACAAGATAACTAGAATATGGCGAAGCCGTTTTTGGGTCGGTCAGACGCTGAAAACTATACACAAAATCATGGGCGGTGATTGGCTTATCATCTGACCATTTGGCATCACGCAGTTTAAATGTCCACACTTTGCCATCATCACTACTCCACTGGGTTGCCAATGCGGGTATGGTCGCTCCTTTTTCATCAGCACTGACCAGTCCTACGAACATTTGACGCATGATGGCAAACGAACCCACGTCTGATGTCTTATGCAAATCCAGTGATTCAGGTTCTGCTCCATTGGGTATGGTAATGCTGTCCTTGGATGCACTGATACTGCTAGCACTACCTGCTTGGGTGGACGGCTTATCACCCCCACACCCTGTCAAAGTAACCGCTCCACATAAGGTAAGCATGGCTAGGTTTAATGTTGATAGTTTCATCTTAGCTCTCCATGATGATGAAGCTGGAGCATTCCGCTCCAGCGGTGTTAATGGTCTATTTTACCACTGACCAATATTTGGCTTGCCATTGGTCAAGCGGGTCTTTATTAGAATACCCTTGTACATAAGGCTTGACTAGACGGGCATTGGTATAATAAAAGATGTCAATATGAACCTCATCTTTGTCCAGCAGACTCTCAGCCTGATGATAGATTTTCACTCGCTCTTCATCGCTAAGCCCTGCCTATAATGAACTTGCCATAATGGCGTCATATTCGGCACTCTTATAGGCTGACCAGTTGTTGGTGTTATTTGATTTCATCAAGTTTAGGAACGTTGATGATTCGTTATAATCGCCACACCATCTGGCTCGCACCATTTGGTATTTGCCTAGACGGCGGGTTTCTAGGTAGCTCTTCCACTCTTCGTTCACAAGCTCTACATTTACACCCAAGGACTCTTTCCACAGGCTTGCCATTGCCACGGCGATTTTTTTGTGGCTTTCGTTGGTGTCATACAACAGCTTAAAGGTCAACGGGTTAGATTCATTATAACCTGCTTCATTCAGTAGCTTTTTAGCTTCCTCTAAACGCTTGGCTCTGTCCCATGATTGCCATTCTGGGGTGTATTTTAATCCCCCTTTGATGGCAGGCGGGGTAAATTGATAGGCAGGTACCTGTCCTTGTCCCATGACTTTCTCGGCAATCAACTCTCTGTCTGTCGCTAAGTTTAGAGCACGGCGAACCTTGATGTCATTAAAGGGGGCGTTATCAACATTGAGCTCATAATAATAGGTGCATAGCGTTGGGGCGGATTTAACCTCATCGCCTAAGGTTTGTTTTAGTGATGCAAACTGCTCAGATGGCAACTCACTGGCGGTAATGTCAATCTCGCCCGCCTGATAACGCTGTACATCCGTGGTCGCCTGCGGAATGGGTAGCATGGTCAGCTTATCTAGTTTGACATTAGCATGGTCATGATAGGCTGGGTTTTTCTCTAAGACAATTTTTTCATTGACTATCCATTCGGTCGGCTTATACGCCCCATTGACCACGATATTTTTAGGATTTGTCCATTTATCGCCATGAGCTTCCACGGTTGCCTTATGCACAGGCTGTACAGACGTATGAATCATCATGTCAGGCAAATAAGGTACCGCTTCTGACAAGGTAATCTCTAAGGTCTTATCATCAATGGCTCGTACGCCCAATGCATCCGTTGGCTTATTACCTAAGATAATCTCACTGGCATTGACCACTTTGGCATCTTCTAGATAACTGGCATACGATGACCCCGTTTTTGGGTCAACCAAACGTTGAAAACTATATACAAAATCATGAGCCGTTACAGGGTCGCCATTTGACCACTTGGCATCACGCAAGCTAAATGTCCATACTTTATTGTCAGTACTCTCCCACTTTTGTGCCATGCCTGCCACCAGATTACCATCATTATCTGTTGTCAGCAGTCCTTCTGAAAACTGACGAATCACGTTCGCCTCTTGTGCACCTTTGGCGACATGCGGATCAAGCGACTCAGGCTCGCTGGCGTTATTAATGGTAATGGCTTGCTCAGCAGTCGCTTGGGCATTGGTGCCAGTTTGGGTAGTATCGGTTGGCTTATCACCGCCACACGCTGTCAAACCAAACAAGACTGCCATGCTAAGCACAGCAGGACGAAAACGTGGCAATTGAGGCATAAAATGGGACATAATTTCTCCTATAATAAAGAAAACACAAACCACCCTAGGGCGATTTGTGCTGTTGTGATGTGTTAGTGTTTGGCGATTTTCCAATCTTTGACCTGCCATGTACTTTGCGGGTCGTTTTCTGCATAGCCTAGGACGTATGGTTTTACCAAACGGGGTGATACATAGTGATACACAAAGATGGTCGCACTGTCTTTGTCTAGCACCGCTTCGGCTTGACGATACAGCTCGGCACGCTGTTCTGCGGTAACATCCGCCCCTAATGTACTACTCATCAAACGGTCAAACTCTGGGCTGTTGTATTTACCATAGTTGCTCGAATCGGTTGAGATGAATGTATTTAGGAAAGTTGATGCTTCGTTGTAGTCAGCACACCACCCGCCACGAGAAACTTGATGTTTTTGAGTGCGTCGAGTTTCAAGGTAGGTTTTCCATTCTTGGTTATTTAGGCTCACTTCAACAAAGCCCAAAGAATCTTTCCAAAACGACGCTGCCGCCACCGCCAGTTTTTTGTGTGCCTCTGATGTATTATACAGCAGTTCAAACTTCAAAGGATTGGACTCATTATAACCTGCTTCACCCAGTAACTTTTTGGCTTCTTCAATACGCTTGGCTTTGTCCCACGCCTTCCATTCAGGCTCATAATCTTTCATGCCTGCGATAGAATTTGGCGTGAATTGATATGCCACGGTCTGACCTTGTGCCAAGATATTGTCAGTAATGATGTCACGGTCTAGTGCCAACGATAACGCTTTACGCACACGCACGTCATCAAATGGAGCTTTGGTATGGTTGAACTCATAATAATAAGTACATAGCTTCGGCTGAACCTTAACCTGCTCGCCCAACTCTGATTGGAGCTGTTTGAACTGCTCTGATGGCAGGGCATCTGCCGTAACATCGACCTCGCCCGCTTTGTAGCGAGTCACGTCGGTAACCTCCGACGGGATGGCCAGTAGCGTGACTGTATTGATGGTGGTCTTGGCGTCGTCATAATAACTGGCATTACGCTCTAGCACGATGCGTTCATTAACCTGCCAATCTTTTAGGTTGTAAGCACCATTCGCCACATAGTTACCCACTGCTGTCCATTTGTCGCCATGTTGCTCTACTGCTTTTTGGTTGACAGGCTTGACAGAAGTATGAATGAGCGTGTCAGGCAAATAAGGCACAGGCTCAGACAAGGTGATTTCAAGCGTCTTATCATCGATGGCTTTAACGCCCAGCGTATCAGGTTTTGCCTTGCCATCCACGATGTCCTGAGCATTTACCACTTTTACCGCCGCCAAATAGGTAGCATAAGGCGATGCTGTCTCAGGATTTACCAAACGCTGAAAACTATATACAAAATCCTGAGCCGTCACAGGGTCGCCATTTGACCATTTGGCATCACGAATTTTGAATGTCCATACCTTATTATCAGCACTCTCCCATGATTCTGCCATGCCCGCCACGGTATTGCCGTTTGCATCCGTTGATGTCAAACCAACCAATAGCTGACGAATGACGTTAGATTCTGGCACGCCTGATACTTTATGCGGGTCTAGCGACTCAGGTTCTGCACTGTTATTGATGGTCACTTCTTGTGTATCGGCAAGTTCGCCTGTAGCAACAGATGTGTTGTCTGCTGATGTTTGGGTTGACTCTTTATCGCCACCACAACCAAATAAAGCCAGGTTAAGTGAGACAAGCAGTGCTGATGGTACAAATTTTGTATTCATGAGTATGTCCTTATGTGAAAAACAGTAACGTATCGTTAGCATTGCGTTATTTGAACTTGCGTAATTACCACTTATTCAAATGACAACTAAATATAATCATTTTTTACCCCCAAAGTCAAGAATTTTTTAAAGATTATGGCAAAATAATGACAACAAAAAACCACTTATTGTAAAAATAAGTGGTTTTTATGTTAAAAAACATCACGCATCAAACGGGTCTCTTAGTACAATCGTCTCGGCTCTGTCCGCCCCTGTTGAGATGATATCCACAGGACAGCCCACAAGCTCTTCGATACGCTTGATATAGACTTTGGCATTCTCTGGCAAATCGTCAAACTTAGTGATGCCGATTGTGGATTCACTCCAACCTTTCAGGGTCTCATACACAGGCGTTACTTTGGCATAATACTCAGCATCATACGCACCCTGAATCTCGCCTTCTGGCAAGGTATAATCGGTGGCGATTTTAATCTCGCTAAGACCGTCTAGCACGTCAAGTTTGGTTAGGCAAATACCGCTCATGGAGTTTAGTACAACCGCTCGTCTAAGTGCCACTGCATCAAACCAACCGCAACGTCTGGCACGCCCTGTGGTCGCTCCAAACTCATGACCCACCGTTCCCAAATGCTCACCCACGTCATCAAACAGTTCGGTCGGGAAAGGCCCTGACCCCACACGGGTGGTGTAGGCTTTAGTGATGCCAAGCACGTAATCAAAATACAAAGGACCTAGACCTGTACCTGTCGCCGCGCCCCCTGCGGTGGTGTTTGAGCTGGTTACAAACGGATAAGTCCCGTGGTCGATATCAAGCAAGGTGCCTTGGGCTCCTTCAAACATGAGATTCTCGCCTGCCTGACGGCGTGTTTCTAGCTCGTCTGTGACGTCCACAACCAACTCTTTTAGTTCGCTTGCCCACTCTTGGCATAGGGCAAGGGTGGCATCATAATCAATCGCTTCTACTTTGTAGTACTGGGTCAAAGCAAAGTTGTGGTATTCTAGGATAGTTGCCAATTTATCCGCCAAATCACTGCGGAACAAATCAGCCACACGCAAGCCACGGCGAGCCACTTTGTCTTCATAAGCAGGGCCGATGCCACGACCTGTTGTGCCGATTTTGCCGTTACCACGCTTTAATTCACGGGCTTGGTCAAGGGCGGTGTGATAAGGCATGATAAGCGGACAGGCAGGCGAGATACGAAGTCTTTCACGCACAGGCACGCCTTTGTCGGTCAAGCCTTTCATCTCTTTTAATAAAGCATCAGGGGCAAGCACCACGCCATTGCCGATAAAGCAGGTTACGCCTTCACGCAAAATCCCAGATGGGATAAGGTGTAACACCGTCTTTTCGCCACCAACAACAAGCGTATGCCCTGCATTGTGTCCGCCTTGATAGCGTGCCACGGCAGTTGCTTTTTCGGTCAGCAAATCCACGATTTTGCCTTTACCTTCATCGCCCCATTGACTGCCAAGCACGACAACATTTTTACCCATGTCTTTCACCTTTTTTAAAGTTAAACCAATGCCAAATTTTGGCGTTTTTCCTATCTAGTTTAACACATAACCAAGGGGGAAAACTAGCTTAAGTTGAACAAATTTTTAAAATTTATCAAATCAATTCAAATTAGCAAAAACTTGCAAAATTTTGCCAAAGCCCTTAAAATTTTCGCCAAAATCATGTTACAATATCCTGTTAAAATTCATAATTAAAAAAAGGCTATCTCAATGTTCCAATTACATCCCACCCTTGCCAAAGACACATTTTTGGTTGGCGACTTACCCCTATGCACCGTGCGTTTGATGAACGACTGTCAATTCCCTTGGCTGATTTTGGTGCCACGTGTCTCAAACATCAAAGAAATCTATGAGTTATCTGACGCTGACCAAGTGCAATTTTTACGTGAATCAAGCTGGGTATCTAGCCAAATGGCAAAAATCTTTGGGGCAGACAAAATGAACGTCGCCGCCCTTGGTAATCAAGTGCCACAACTGCACTTTCATCATGTCGTCCGTTATCAAAATGACGCTCGCTGGCCCAACCCTGTTTGGGGTTGCCCTGCCATCGCCTACACGCCCGAAGTCTTGCAACACATGAAACAGACTCTTATGATGGCACTGCGTGGACATCATGAAATGCCCTTTGACTGGAAAATGTCAGTATAAATCGCTCATTGTCGCTAACTATCGCCAAAGCCCTGTAAAAACAGGGTTTTTTATTTTTTATTGTCGCTTAAAGTCGCTCATTGTCGCTTGTAATCGCTCTCTTTTTGTAGTATGCTTTGTAGTACGCCAACCAACATACTACAAAGATTATGAAAGTTATTAAACCCCTTACCATAAAACAGATTGACAACGCCAAGTCAAAAGATAAAGATTATCGACTTTATGACGGCGGTGGATTGTCGCTACTTGTAAAGTCCACCGCCAAAATTTGGCATTTTAATTATCAAAGACCCATCAGCAAAAAAAGAACAGTCATCTCATTTGGGGCTTATCCCATCGTCAGCCTTGCGGACGCACGAGCCAAAAGGGACGAGTATTTAGCATTGCTTGCCCAAAATATTGACCCACAAGAATACGCCAAGCGACAATTAACAGAACGTAAAGCCAACATCGACAATACATTTTACAAAATCAGTCAAGACTGGCTTGCACAGCAAAACTACAAGCCAAGCACTTTGGACGGTACTAAACGTTATTTGCAATATGCTTATCAGCACATCAAAGATAAACCTGTTGCCGACATTACCACTTTTGACATTTTGGACATCTGCCAAGCCGTCCACGGCACGCACGGCTCACTCATGGCAAGTGGTGTTAAGACCAAAATCGCCCAGGTCTTAGATTTTGCATTGTCAAGGCGTATGGTTACAAGCAACGTAGCAAGGGGGTTAAAAAATACCCATAAAAAACATAAAAAAGGGCATAATCCCGCCATTATTGACCCCAGAGACTTGGGCGAATTTTTAAATGCGGTGGATAATGCCGATAATTGCGGTGTGGTTGTCAAGACCTTTTTGCAAATCGCCCCCTATTTGTTCGTCCGCCCTACTGAGCTTGCTAGTATGCACAAAAAAGACATTGATTTTGACAAAAACGAATGGCGATACACCCCACCCAAAACAGAAAACAGCACCGAAACCCAAGTGATTGTTCCGCTTGCAAGTCAAGTAGTTGAAAAAATTAAATTTTTGCTTGACTGGCACGGACACGACTATGTTTTTTATTCAAATCGTGGCAAATACCGACATATCACACGCCAACGCCCTGCCGAGTGGCTTAGGGATAATGGTTTTGCTAGCAAACAAACAAACCACGGACTTCGTGCCACCGCCCGCACGATTTTGGAAGAAGAATTGGGCTATCCGCCCCATATCATAGAAATGCAATTAGGACATCAGACCAAAGACCCCAACGGCAACGCCTACAACCGCACCAAATTTTTAGAAAAAAGAAAGGCGATGATGCAGGATTGGGCAGATTATTTAGATAATCTTAGATAAAATATTCGCCGGGGGCATTGGCACGGCTATTGGCAAGGCACAGGGCAAGCAAAAGAGTTTAAAATCCGTTGGCAACCTGCTATTTTCGTGAGAGGTGCATGACATACCCCCTTCTACCCAATTCTAAACACCTGCTCACGCTGTACGCCATCTGAGCGTTTATAGCCCAAATGCACCCAACTATTTGGGCTTTGGGGGTACTCTAATTTATACCACGCTTTTTAAATTCATCCGCCAAATGTTTTACCACCGCCCTTGTATTGCCAAAAGCAGGACAGCTAAAATCAATTGCATAGCCGTGCAGGTGTGCCGAGTTTTTCGCCCCACCAATCCTGCGATTGAGCGTAAGACAGCGATAACCACTGGTGATAAATATGGGGTGCCCTAAGATGTCTCTTGCAGGTTGCCATAGATTAACCGCACTTTCAATCAAATTTGCCAGAACCTGTGCGTTTGGCATATTGTCAATGTTATACCGTGTGGCAGTTTGACTTGCCAATAGCTCATTTAGTGTGATATTGGCGGTGATGGGGATTTTCACTCCTTCTTTTAAGGCTTGTCTTAGGGCGGATTTGGATTTTTCGCCCCAGATGCCGTCTGGCGTTGTGCCGATGGCGGTTTGTATTTCTTTGATTGTCATAATTCACTCCAATAAAAAAGCCCCTAGGGGCGTTTGATTAAGTTATCATAAAGTTTGGACATCTGACTGATAGCATTTCCGCCCAAATGCCCTGCCATGGCAACCATCACAGCAGTATAATTAAGCGACAGCCCCCATTCACGACACAGCAGAAACGTTGTCAGCCCTGCAAAACCACTTAAAAACATTTCACCCAAAAATCTTAAAAATAAAGACTTTATGGGTTGCGGTTCGGTGGCTTGATTTAATTTCATGATAAAATTGGCAAGCCCACCGCCCAATGCTAAAAACAGCACGTAGGGTAAGGTTACTAAAAATTGTAACCATTGATTTTCGTTCATAGTCTCTCCAATAAAAAAGGGGCTGATAGCCCCGAAATGTCTGTCATGTTTTTACTCCAATAAAAAAACCGCCGCAAGGACGGCTGGCAAACTAAGCTACAAATAGCCGACGATTGATTGTAGTGCTGCATTTTTTTCTAGCGTGTTAAAATACCAGTCATACCGCCCAAGATGATACTCGTGGTCTAGCTCGTCTTGTAGTCCTGCCATTAGCATCACATCTTTAAAATCATAGATTTTCCCAGCCCAAAAAGCTTCAAGAAATGGCTGACATTGCATCACATCAAGCAAATCAACTCGTGAACCGCTGGTAAAACCCGATTCATAATGAAACGCAAAAAAGCGATTGATAAATATGATATGCTTGCCGTCATTGATGTTTGACTTTTTGCCGACTTTCATCGGAGTGTATTCACTATCAAAGACAAGCTCGCCGCGCTCGTTGTATACTTCAAGCCCCCAATTAACCTTTGATGGCAAAGGATTGCTGTCATAGATATAGGCGGTGATGTTTAAGCGTTGGCAAATAATATCAATAAAATCATTGCTATACTTTGGCTCTTTGATGTTGAGAGCCTTGCTAAGCAGACTTGGATTGATGGTAATCCAGACTCTAGCTCGCTTTTGCCCATCAGATGACAGATAGCTTAGCTGGGCATATCCTATCCCTTCGTACAATGTCAGCCCAATAATGGGCGTCTGCACCGATGGCAGGGCGAAGTCAAACACCGTCATCAAGGCATTGGCAGAATAGGCACTTTTATGCTGGGGCTGCGGGGCGGTCAAATGCTTTTCGCTTAGCTTGATTTTGTGCGTGCAAACGATATTAAGCAAATCTGGGCTAATCGTAACGCCGTGCTTGCCAAAAAACTCAAACACCGTACACCCCCAGCACAACCACATCTCTATCAACAAGCTCTTGTTTATCATTCCAGCCTGTCTTAAAAAGCTGATGAATGTCGTGTACAGAGCCTTTGGATAAGTCATACAGCGTATTAGACACGATGAATGGGCGATGATTCATTGCTTTTAGCTCATCATCGCTTAAAAGTGGGGTCGGCATTGACCCCTTGTGAATTTTTCTTCTATACACTGCGATGATTTTGGTCGTGTTATCATCAACAGATAGAGTCAATTCTCCATTTTCATCAAAAATTTCTAGCATATTACGGTAATTTACTCCTATTTCCAGACACCCAAACGAACTCTTAGCCGATTATTGTCATCATAGACAAGCAAAACACCGTCTTTAATTTCAAGCCTTGCCCCCGTTTGAGCAGATTTAAAATGACCGATATTGGCAGTCAGTGCCGACAAACTGCCAATGCTTGCCTTGTCTATATGAGCCAGTTTAATACTGGCGTTAGCAATACTCGCACTGTTAAGCCACGCCCCAGCAGGATAACTCACGCCATCCACAACCGCAGGACGAGTGTTAAAAATAAACGGCTTTTTGGCACTAGTAGTCCCCCCAAAATAGATTTGGTCGGCGTTGATACCGAAACGGGAAGTAACACGACCGTCTTGTAGCTCACTCATCAGACCATAGCCGCTGATAAAGCCGTTGTTATCCACCGTTACCGCCTTAATCGCACGCACGCCATTGACCGACTGCTCCACGTTGCGGATGCTTGTGGTTTGACCGTTTACGGTGGTTTGTAGCGTGGACAGTTTTTGGGCGGTGGCAGTGTCTTTTTGTGCTTGTGTCTGCTTAAACTCGTTCAAGCTCGCATTGGTGGCATAAGGCGACAAATCAACATTAGAGTCTTCGGGGGCAGGTGTCCAGTCGGTTGCAATCGTACCACGCTCTAATTTGATTTTATCAATGCGACTTGTCCCCGTCTGATTGCGGTTAAACGGATAGATATTTAGGATAGTATTACCTGCGGTATTGGTGCCTGACGTGATTTTCCATGTTGTTTTAAGTTGATACACGCCATCGGCGATTTTGTCTAGCTTGCCAATTTGCACAGCCCCACCCGAATTGTACGCATAAAAGGCGGTTTTTGTGTCTGCAAGCTGACCCCAAATTGTGATAACCACCTCATCACCATGTGCCAAGCCGTGATTTTGGGCAAGTGTGTATGATTTAGCTGGGTAATTACCATTCTGTACGACCACGCCACTATCTAGGACAAGGTTCCGACCGCCCACGCTTAGATTATCAAACCGTGCATTCAACTGGTTTTGAGCGGTGGCAATCGCCCCATTTAAATCACTTGTGGTACGTTCAAGCGTTGCGATTTTGCCCTCGCTTGTGCCAACTCGCCCCCCAATGCCGTTTACCGTACTTTCAAGCGTGCGGATTGCTTGACTGTTGGCATTGTCGCCAGTCGCTCGTGCGGTTTCTTCTCGGGCAAGGCGTGCGGTTAAGTCCGCATCAGTCTTTTTGTATTGGGCATCAAGCGTGCTAATACGCTGAGATAAGGCATTATCAGCATTTACCGATGCCTGCTTAAACTCATCAAGGCTTGCCGAGCTTGCCTTGCTGTCAATATCAGCTTGCAAATCTTCGGGGGCAGGTGTCCAGTCGGTTGCCACTTGCCCTGTTTCTATCTTGATATTTTTAACATCAAGGTAACTGCTTTCTGTGGTCTTAAAACCACCAATTAACAACCGCACATTGTTCAAATCACGGCTAGGCGTATATTTTAAAATAACTCGCCCTTGTTTAATGTCGCTGCTTAGCAAGCGGATATTGCCGTCATTTGTTAAGAGATAATTATAATCAAGTCTTGACAAATCTGTATCAACATCAAAACTAATCACATAATCTTGCCCTTGTTTTAAATTAAGATTTTGATGAGCTGTAAAAATTCCAACGCTTGTATCATCCACAGCACCAAAATCAAGACGAGTATTTGACAATGCACCACGATTAGCCCAACGATAATAAGTGGGATTTTGGGTATTGCGTAGCAGGTTACGCCCACCCACCGCTAAATTATCAAACTTCACTCCCAATCGTTCAATACTACTCGCTTGCCCGCTTTGGGTCTGCTTAATCGCACTAATCTCAGATGTAGCTTTATCCGCCTGTGTTTTGATTTGAGCGTATTTTTGCGACAAATCGCCTGTGGTTATCCCCAATTCACGGATTGATGACGTTTGAGACCCCACGGTTTGTGTGAGATTAACGATTTCGGCAGTTTTTGCGTTATTGGCATTTTGCAAAGCAGTAATATCACGAATGGCGGAAGTGATACGGTTACGCTCGGTGGTGATGTTGCTAATGGCGGTTTGCAATTCACGGTTTGCCGTGGCAAGCTGACTATTTAGCGTGGGCAATTGTGCATTAACCCCGTCCACCGCAGTTTGCAAATCACCGATTTTTGCAATGGGCGTTCGCAAAGTTTGGTCAAGATGACTGGCACTAATCTGACCTGACAAGATATCCAATACCTTGCTTGCGTCCGCCGATGTTGTCCCGCTTACCCACGCCGTCCAGTCTGATGTATTGCCAAGTTTATCCACAATCCGCCCACGATAAAACTGTGTTAGGTTACCTTGTAGCCCTGTGATTTCGTGCTTGTTCGTTGGATAGGCAAATGTGCCAAGCGTGGCAATATTTGAGCGACCGTCTGGGCTAACCTCTATTTCGGTAAAATTGGTGTCTTCGGACTTCGCCCCAAACAGCCATGACAGCTCCATGCCGAACAGCACGCCTTTTGCGTTTAGTTTGGCAAGTTTGGTGGGCTTGCCCTGCTTGCCTGTGATGTGAGTGAGCGTGCTTGATGTCGCCAGACTCTCGCCATCAAAGCTGTCCACGGCACGCACACGAGCCATATAAGCCCCACTGTACACGCCGTCAATGTCCACGCTTTGCCCTGCCACTTTTGGCAGGGTTTGCCAGTTGCCGTCATCTTTTCGCCACTCCACGATATACGCCACCGCCCCTTGCACCTGCTCCCATGCGATATTAAGCGTGGTAACTGCTTGCCCTTGGTGCGTGCGAGTGTTTGCCGTGAGTGTGACGGATTTTGGGGCATGGATTGGCGTGGCTTTTAGTACGGTATAGGGTTGGGGCTGTACCACCGCTCCTTTATCCACCACGTCATATTTTTGACGCTCATACTGCAAGGCGGTAATGTCAAAGGTCGCATCATCATTTTGGGCGATAGAGAGCACCCGAAACTGCATGAGTGCCAAGTCATCAGAGATAATCGCCCACACGTCATCAGCTTGCCCCACGGCTGTATCTAATGTTAGTGTATCGCCATGCACGGACACGATTTTGGCGGTTTTGACCGTGCCGTCTGTGTTTATTGTTAGCGTATCGCCCACTTTGCCTGCCGTGCGGTCAAGCGTGATTTGTTTGTCATTGGCAGACAATATCCGCCCAGAGACGGCACGCCCTGCAAATAGGTTGTCAGCGATGTTGATAATTTGTCCGACCTGCGGGATAAAGCCCATTAGCCCCGTTTTAAAATTAACGGTGCGAGTCTCTAACTGCTCAGCCTTTAGTGCCCACAGCCCTGCACGCTGAGCTTGTCCACGAGAAGTACAGCCAAAGGCGTTGATGTCAAGCGTGCGTATGCCGTATTTGGCAATCGCCGACTCTTCGCGCACCATCTCATATTCGGTGGCGTAGTCATGCTCGGGGTTATCCCAAGCGACTTTGGCAACCGTATGGCGGTCACGGGAGCGTGTGCCTTGATAGACAAACTCGCCCACGATGTTGGCAGGGCTAAAGGTATAGACAGGGTCTTTGGGCGTATCACTATCTAGCACGATTTGTGAGCCGTCCCAAAACGATAAGCCTCGAAACACGCTGGCGATATTTTGTAACACACGATAGGCGTCATCGGCTTTTTGGATATAGACATTGACGGCAAAACGTGGCTCTTTACCGCCCATGCCATCGTCCACCATCTCATCGCAGTATTGCCCGATTTGATACAGTCGCCATTTGTCCACCATGCCGTTTAGTCGTTCGCCCAAACCGTAGCGTTTGTGCGTGCATAGGTCATAAAACACCCATGCAGGGTTATTACTGTAAGCAAGCTTAAATCTGCCATCCCACAGCCCAAAATAGGTGCGAGCGGTGGGGTCATAGTTACTAGGCACTTGGATAAGCTTGCCCTTTAAACGCACGGCGATTTTGGCGATGTTGCTAAACGTTTTGGCGTTATAAGTTAGGGCAAGCAAGGCAGTATTGGGATAACGCAGTTTGGCATCGATAATCTCGGTCAATGCATCAATGTACATGGTGTCAGCGATAAGGTCGCTATCACGATTTGGCGTGATACGGCGGACACGAATAGTCCATGTTTTGCCCTTTGGCAGGTCAATGCGGTGCGAGCGTTTAAAGCCAGAGCTTGCTTTGCCACGGGCGGACGTATTTAGCACTTGCACAAATGCCCCGCCATCGGTCTGCACATCAATAGCGTACTCAATGCCATAACCTGTAATATCACCATTGTCATGTTGCTGACGCAAGGCGTTAAAATTTAGGCGTACTCGTACAGCGGACAAATCTTTGTTGTTAATCGCACGCACAAAGGGGCGGTCATGACGCAGCTCCACACCCACCGCTGTCTCATTTTCGACAGACGCAAAGCCCTTGATGTAGCTTTGGTCGTTCGTACCCGTGCGAAACTCCCATGACACGTCCGTAAAGTTGGGCTGTCCGTTGTCATTGATGAGTGGCGTGCCATCTAAGCGGATTGACCTGCCACCGTCTGCAAGCCCAAAAATCTCCCCTTCGCAGAGTCCATACAGCCCTTGATAACGCTCCACCGACACTAGGTCGTCTTTGGCGATGTGGGGGCGGTGGGGCTGTGGTTGTTTCTTTTTTGCACCGTGTATCATTGTTCTACCCTTACTTATTCGTCATTATTCGGCATAAATACCCGCACTGGCGATAAATCCGCCCACGTCTCTCTCGCCATACAGTATCGGCACGGGATTACCTTGTGCCACGGTCGTTACCGCACCGCCAAAGCCGTTATTGGGGCGGTTGCCGTCTTCGTTCATCTCGCCTAATTTGGGGGTCGGCATGAGTAGGCTTGTTACACCACCAAGCAATAACCCTGCCCCTGCCCCAATCAAACCAAAATTACCCGTCATCACGCCCACACCGACCATGACCGCCCCTGCGATGACTTGTAGCCAGCCCATTACCTTACCGCCTGCTCCGATAACACGGGGGACGATGTGGATATGACTTGCTGTTGTGATGTCGTCAAGCTCACGCTCGCTAATGTTGGTTTTTTGACTTCGTTTTTTACCCAAAAAGACGGCAAATCTAAGCCCAAGTTGTTCACTCTCCATCATAAATTTTTTAAAGGCAGGGATTTGGCACGCTAAGGCATGGGTTGCTTCTTTGGCACTTTGCACGTCAAGCGTAAAGTATCTGCCAAATTTTTTGGCTAAAATGCCGTGTAGCTCAATGGTTTTCATATTTTTACCCTTTTTAAATAATACTTGTCTTATATCGAATACCGATATATAATATAATCATTGCAACAATCGGACAACCAACCATGATTCAAAGTTTTAAGTGCAAAGATACCCAAAGCCTGTTTGAAACAGGGTCAAGCCGTGTATTTGCCAACTTTTTATCCGTTGCCACTCGCAAACTTACCATGCTTGATAATGCCGTGGCACTTGCCGACCTACGCATTCCACCTGCCAACCGCCTTGAAAAGCTGACAGGCGATAGAGAAGGTCAGTATAGTATTCGCATTAACGACCAATTTCGCATTTGCTTTGTGTGGGGCGATGATGGCGTGTATGATGTTGAGATTGTTGATTATCACTAAATAGGAGCTTAATAATGTTCAAAAATGGCATGAGACCTGTTCACGCAGGTGAGGTATTGCGTGAAGAATATCTAATCCCACTGGGTATGTCCGCCACCGCCTTAGCAAATGCATTGGGTGTAACCCCTGCACGCATTAACGACATCGTGCGGCAGCGACGTGGCGTTACGGCTGATACCGCCTTGCGTTTGGCTCGCTATTTTGGTGGTACGGCACAATTTTGGCTTAACCTACAAACCACCTATGAGCTTCGCCTTGCCGAAACCACGCTTGGCGACAGTTTGGATTTTATCAGCCCCCATGAAGTTGCCCATGCCTAACCACCATCGCTGTGCGTTTACCCCAACTCTCACCGTATATTTCACGCACGGATAACCTGCCGTGTGGGTGATGTAACACTAGGCTATCGCCCACACATGGCGGTGTGGTCTCGCTGTTTAGCGTGCCATCGCCCAAAAAGATTAGGGCGTGGTTAATATGATGAGTTCGCCCCACACGGCATAGGATAATGTCATGCTTTTGTAGGTCATGCACCACGTCAAAGCCTGCTTTTTTAAAATTATTTTGATAAAGTGGTTCATGGCTTTCATCTTCCCACCACTCGTCCGTGCGTGGGAAATCGGGCAATTCAATGCCAAGCTCACGATGATAATAATCACGCACGAGACTATAACAATCCTGCACCCCGTGATGATATTCACGCCCGAGCAGTGGGGCGGTGTAGGCGGTGGGCTTATGCGTTTTGATGTCGCAGTACTGTCCCCCATCTGCATGATAACCAAATCCACAAATGACCCAATCCACGCCATGTAGCCCCATTTGCACACGGTCAATCTCGGACGGTTCACTATTGCCGTCGGGGTGGCTATGCACGATTGCTTGTATCTCGCCTTTGTACGATAGTGCCACATACTGCATGGGGTCTATCTCAAAGGTTTGGGTAGGGTCGTGGGCGATGTTATCGCAGGGGTAGTACTCGCCCCCGATGATAAGCCCACAGCACTCGGCGGGATAGGCGGATTTGGCGTGGGCATGTATGGCGGTGTGTAAGTCTGTCATAGCTCGTCCATGTCCGTGCCAAAGATAATGCTAAGTGCTGATATGATGTACAGCCCTAGCCCCAATCCCAATAGTATTAACATATATCCCCCTAGGTTAGGTTAGACGCAGGATAGCCTGCAAAAGGCAGTTCGGCATTTTTGCCGAATCTAAGCATACAGTCGGACAGCCGTCCACCGCACCTGTCCTGCTCGGGGTCATCGGTAGGCTTACCGTCTATGGTAAACCGTGCCGTGCCTGTATATCCGCACGCCTCGCCCCGATAGCGACCGCACACCGCCTCATGGCAGTAGCTCGTGATTTGCCTTACGGGAATTTTTTGCCCTTCAAAGTCTACGGGGTTGGACAGCTCAAAGGTGGTGGTGGCGTTGGTCTCGGACGTTTTTTGCTCGATGTACCAATGCTGTACTTTGTAATGCTCATCATCGCTACTGTCCAAAAACTCAGCAAGGGTGTGGATAACTTTTAGCTTTGCCCCTGCAAAATCGCCATATCGCAGGCACAGATAACGCAGGGCTTGGGCAACACCGCCGATGTCGTTATGCACGGTCAGCGTGGGCGTGCTTGCCTTGCCGTCTGAGCGGACTTCTAACCCGTCAGCGGTTATGGCGATGGGTGTGTATTCGTTGCCCTGCCATCTGATAACGTCATTGTGTCCGTGGAAACGGTAAATCTCGCCCCCAAATTTACGAGCGTCAAGCTCATACAGGGTAATAAAACCCTGTACGACTGACTGCTCTACACGACTGTTAAAGCTCATAGCGTCTCGCCTGCTTCGACTGCTTCGACCGTTTCGGCAGTTTTTTCCGCCACATCCACCGCCACGCCAAATTTACCGTCTTTGTAGGACACGGCAAAGGCATTGACGGTTTTTGAGTTGTCCCAGCCTTGTAGCTGTTTTAATTGACCCGCTCCCCATGCCAAAATCTCGGTGCGAAACAGACTGGCACGATTGCGTTTTAAGAGTCCGTGGTTCGGCTCGGCGTTAAACACATCAAAGCCCTCATCTTCGGGGTAGTAGATAATCTCTACCGTGTCTGCTTTTTCGCCGTGGGTGTATTGCCATGCGTCCACTTGTGCGATAAAAGATTGTAGGGTTTGAGCCTCCAAGCGTGATAGCATGGTTAGTTGTGTGTCGCTCATGATTTTCTCCATTAAAAAAACCCCTTAGGGGCGGTTAAAAAACTTGTCGTAAGCCAAAGCTGATTTGCCAAACATCGCCACCTTGCTTTTGGCGGGATATTTCCCCGTCTAAGCGGACTTTGATACTTGGTTCATCGGCTACTGGCGTAAAATTAAAAGGTTTAACGCCTTTTGTGTCAATCAAAAAGCGGTAAATCTCATCAATCACCGCTTTTTTGTCTGTTTTGCTACATTGCCATGATTTACGGCTATTGTTTATGCCAAAACTTACCGCCTGCTCATAGCCATCATTAAAAGCGGTTATGGTGGTGTTTAGGGTGGTAGTTTCGCTACTGTCTGTGGATATGTCCCATGTAAAGGTTTTCATTTTTTACTATCTCTAAATTTTAGAAAATTGACCACAGCATTTAAGATGTTGCTAAATTGCCAAATCAACACCAATACAATAGCAAAAATTCCTATTACAACGATATTTTGCATAGATATTTCTCCAATTTTTGCCAATTCTATGTTAAAATTTACCATAAATTATCCTTTTAAGTATGGGTTAAAGGGGTAATAAAAAATCCCAATGCCTGCCAGCGTTGGGATTTTGCTTATCTGCGGTATAGCCTGTCAAGATGTCCGTTTTGTTTGGTCTCTTGTATCATGACTTGCCGAGCGATTTTTGCCATGGCTTCGCCCATGTTTTTGCCCATTTGGGTATCGGCTTGGACGTTGCTACCGTCAGAGTTCACGGTTACATGGACGTTGATGACCTGACCACCGCCCATGTTATCTAGCCTATCATCTAAGGCTTTGGCGGTATGCTTGGGTAGCACTCGCTCGCCTTTTTCCAGATTCCAAGTACCCGACTTTGGCACGCTCATGATGCCGTCATGGGCTTGACCGATGACAGGGTTTCGGATTTGTTGGATTGCCGATACAATCTTCATGCCCTGTGTTGTGGCGGTTGCCACACCTGCAAACTTTTGGGCTAAGGTCGTGCCTTCGGCAAAAGCGTCCGATATGGCTTTATGGATATTTACAATCGCTGTACCAATGGCAAAAGACTGTTGCAGGGCAAACATGGCACGGTATGCCGATGACTGCTCGCCTAACATGGCTTTTGTGGCATTCGCCATTGACCCTAGGATATTATCCGCCCCTGCCATCACTAGGTTTTGCCGTGCTTCGTGAAACGCCCTTTCTTGTTCAAGTCGGGCAAGTTGGCTCTCCTGCTCGGTAATGAGTTTGGCGTTTTCGGCTTCTTTGATGATTGCTAAGTTATCATCAAGCTATTTTTTTAGGTCAAAATATCCCGTTACCGCACTACTGACCGCTGACCCTACATTATTATTTTGCAGGGTTGGCATGGTAAGCGTTTTTGGCATGTTTGCCATGGCGGACATGACATCAGATTGGCGTAACGTCTCAATCATCTGCTCGATGTACTCACCATCAAAACCCTGCTGTGATAAATCCCACCGCTCTCCTGCGTACTTATCGCCTTTGGTGCGATACAGATAAGTATTTTTGGCAAGGCTGTCTTGATAGCCCTTTAACTTTTCACGGGTTCTAAATAGTTGGTTAAGCTCGCTTTCCACTTGGATTTGGTTTTTTAGTGTTGCCAGTAGCTCTTTATTTGCCCCCTGATATTTTTCGGTATTGGCGATTTGCCACTGCAAGATTTCTAGGCGGTTCATGCCGTGCGTTTGCAATTTTTCATCAATGCTTGCAATCTCATCACTGATACTTTTATTGATGTCGTTAGACTTGGCAAGGTCAAGATTGGCACGGGCAAGTTCTAGCACCCTTGCTTTTTGCTTGTCGGTCAGCTCGGCAAGCTCGCCAAACTGGACTTTGTATTCCCACTCCGCCAATGGATTGGCATGGTTTTTAAGCATAAACTCTTGGCGATGTAGTTCAGTAATGGTATTTGTCAAAGCATTAGCCAGCTCTTGTGCTACTTGCTTAGCGTCCTTGACCTTTATCGCCCACACCCAGCACAAAGCCTTCACCTGCCCATGCACCAAGCTCACGCATGACACGAGACGGGGAGTGGATATCCAGTATTTTTCGCATACCGCTAGGGATATAATTGGCAATTTCGCCTACTTTTCGCTTAACAGCGTCAAACTTACTAGCAATACCTTCAATTAACCCTTGTATGGCTTCCATGCCCACTTGTTTGAGCTTTGCTCCAAGCCCCTTAAATTCACCGACAATGTCGGCAACACCACTTTTAACAATATTCCAAGCGTTTTTTATGCCATTGCTGATGGCTTGTTTGACACCGTCCATGTCCCCACGCACCAAGGCTTTGATGACATTAAAGGCGGTGGTAAAGGCATTTTTGATGAGAGCAAATCCTGCGTTAAACACGCTAGTAAATACCGCCAACCCTGCCGATAAAATGGCTTTTGTGCTTGCCACCCACGCTCCAATGTAGCCTTTGATAAAGTCAAACGCACCCGTTGCCACCGTCTTGGCAAGGTTAAATTGAGCCGTCCAAACAGGCACTAAAAAAATCAAACGCCTTTTTTAAAAACGCCACCAAGCCGTCATAAATGGCTTTGATGTTTCTTGCCATTTCTTGTACAGGGGTAGGTAGGCTATTGAATACTTCTATCGCTTTTGTTTTAACTTCATCCCAATTGCGATAAAGATACACGCCTGCCGCCACCAAAGCACCAATGGCAACCACGGCAAGCGTTATGGGGCTTGTGATAACCGCCATAACCGCCCCAAAAGCCGTTGTTACACCTGTCAGAACGCCGATAGCCGTACTAAGCATGGTTACTGTTGCCGTACCGCTAGCAAACAAAGCAAATATTGCCATACCTGCTTTGATAGCCAAAAATGCCGTAGCGGACGCACCTATGCCACTTGCTAAGGCGGTAAATGCTTCGGCATTATCAAGAACAAATTGCGTGCCGTTTTGGATGGTTTCAAAGACAAAAACCATGCTTTCTTTAATGCCGTCAATGATAATTTTGACGTTTTCAGACTGCATAAAGGCTTCCCCAAACTCTAAGACTTTGGGTATCACACCTGCAAATCCGCTAATCATGCTTGCAAGGCTTTGGCTTATACCACCTTCGCCATTCATGATTTTATTTACCGCAAGCTCCCATTGGTTTGACACCTGCTGCATGGCTTGCGAGACGGTCGTGGCGGTTGCTCCTGACATGGATTGTAGCTTGGTGGTCGCTTTGGCATTGGTTAATGCTTCATAGACCACATTGGCGGTAAGTTTGCCCTCCGATGCCATTTTTCTAAGCTCGCCTGTGGTAACTTTTAAGCTATCAGACATTAAGGTCATAATCATGGGTGCTTGTTCGGCGATTGAATTAAACTCGTCGCCACGCAATACACCCGATACCATGGCTTGCCCTAATTGGGTAAGTGCCGCCGCCTGTGCCTGTGCCGAACCACCACCTACCGCCATTGCTTTTGTAACGTTTTCGGTAAATCTTAGGACTTCCTGCTGACCCTTACCAAGCTGTTTTAAGGCTCGCTCATTTGAGACGTACATTTCCCCAACAGATTGCAAGGACACTTTATTTTCCATGGCAATGCGTTCAATGTTTTCCATGGCAATACCAAACTTTTCAGCAGAGTCTGCGGCTAATCTTAGTTGGTTATTTAGGGTTTGCATGCTGTCAGCGGTGCTAATGATAGACCCTACCGTCATGCCCAAACCCAACGCACCTATCACCCCTTTTAATACGCCAAAGCCACGGCTAACACTTTGTAGAGAGCCGTCTAGCCTTTGTACGCCACCTACCGCCCGACCACTTGACCCCTCCAAATCCGCCAAAGCACGACGCAGGTTTTGCAAATCTCTTTCGGCATTACCTGTATCAATAACAATACTTAACCGTGATGTCTGTTCCATATTACCCCCAATAAAAAACCACCCCAATTGGAGCGGTTACAAAATAAAATAAACAGGCAATAAAAAAGCAAATATTTTAAAAATACTTGCTTTTTTGATAGGTTTAACCTATAATATACACCATCAAGCAAGGGTTGCTTGACTGGTAAGATGATAGCCATCGTTACCATCAAAAACAAGGAGTAAAGCAATGAAAACAGTGTTTAAGCTAGTTGTAATCATTGCCCTGTTGTTGGTAAGCTATCCAGCCTACTAAGCAACACACCTAAGGCGAGTAGCAGTCGCTAAGGTGCGGTTAGGTGGAAACGCCTAGCCACTCCTTACCTATTATCATAAGCCATTTTAAGAAAAAGGTCAAGACTTATGCCAAAACTCACCGACACTCCCAAATCACGCACCCAAATCCAAGCTGACAGCGACGCCAAACGGGGCATTAAGCTCAAAGCCTTTAAACTACACGAATCAGACATTGAGTTTATTGTTGCCACCGCCAAAAGACTAGGCATGAACCAAAACGAGCTACTCATGACCGCCATTCGTGAGTATGCCGAAAACCGCCTTTAGGGCGGTTTATCCCAATCTATTTTAATGCCAAAATCAAAGCACTTACCGCCAGTATGATGCTAGCTAACGCAAATCCGCATAACGCCACCGCTTGTATCAAGCCTACTTTGTCTACACCTTTTGAAGTCATTTTGCCACCTATCTGTAATTGTGAATTTGACTTATGGTTATTAAACATATATAATAAATCCTGTTCAATGTCGAAAATTGAAAATAAAAAACCCAGTAATTTGCCGTTACTGGGTTTTTGCTTACTAAAAACCGCCCTTTCGGACGGTCATAAAAAAACACCCCACAATTTTCTTGCAGGGTGTTTTTATAGATAGTCTTATTGATTATTAGCCGGTGAATTTTTTGGTTGCTGTCTTAATACATACACTATCAATATGCCAACAATGGCACTAATAGCAATGCCAGCAACGACTGCATGACCATAATGGAGTGCCACACCTGCAATGACAAGCAATCCCACGCCCAACGCCAAGCCAAACCATTGACCACGCCCTGTCAAAGACAGATTTTGCTTATCCATCTCAATCAAAGCCCCATTGACACGCTGTATCTCTGCGATTTGACTGTCTTGGAGTCTGTGGCGTTGCTCTTGCTCGGCTTTTGCCATGCTCATGACCTGCTCAACGTACTTTGGGTCAATTTTGTTAAGTTCGTGCAAAAATTCGGCAGGTGGATAAGGAGAGTACTCTTCAATATGCTCAAACTGTGTTTGCAAACCACGCTCATCTTGGGTAGAGCTTACCCTTGTGCCTTTACGTTGTTTTTGGCTCATAGCGTACCATGTTGTTTGCCACTTTTTTACTGGCGTTAGAGATGTCTACACCCACCATTTGCCAGTCTTGGGCGGTATCATTGGTTTTTGAAATGCCTGTCTTGGCATCATGGGTGTGATATGACGGTTGCGTGTCGGTTGTGATGACAAATGCTCTAATCACACCGTCCAAAAATGCGGACAGCTTATTCATCTAATAGCTCCCTAAGTTAATCCTAGCCATACTATAAGGTATTTTTTAGGCAAAATCAAGACAAAAACACCCCACAATTTTCTTGCAGGGTGGTTTGTTTAATATTAATTACTTGATTTTACCAATCCATGTACTCATGGCATTGGACGCAAAGACAGCCAAGACGATGTTTTTAAGGTTATCCAACTGCCTGTCATCTAGCCATGTGTATCTATCAGGCAAAATCCAATGTAACACCAAAACAAAGACGATTATCATGAAGATAATACACATGACAGAAAAAACTATTTTAAACCACACATGAACATGGTCCTTTAAGTCTTCATCACGCACACTTGATTTTTCTTTCAGCTCATCTTTTTCTGTCAGCTCGTTTTCAGTTTTAGCACTCTTGCGTACTCGTGGTGCATCTACGGTTTCTATGTCGTTGAATACACTATCAAGAAAATCGTTATTCCCAGCCATGCTTTTTCTTTAACTCTTCCAATTTTTCTTTATAGTGCTTGGCAATGATTGCATCGGGAATTTTGCGACCCCATGTGATTTTATTAAAAAACTCATACCACGGCGTGTTGGGTTCGTGCGTTAGAGCAGACAAAGAAATACCATCAAGATGACCGTACCGTCTATACACGAACTCAATCAGCTTATTTTGTTCTTCTGTTATGCCATCAATCTCGCCATTTAACAACATAATAGGCGTGGTTACAGGATTGCCACGATAATGACGAATGGCTTTGTATAGATTGGGAATAACAGGTCCATACTTCCACGCTTCAATGTCATCATCCATCAATGGTTTGTCAAAAAAAGCCAATGACCACCCATGAGTGATATAGGTTAATTTAAGTAGCTGCATGGGGGTAAATTGCTTTCCATCTCTTGCCCCACGAGCAATAAAGGCATTAGCGACAGCTGTCGCACTAACCACAGGATTACTCATAATGACACCTTTTAGAGATACAAAAAGAGCTAAGCCAATAGACCCAACCCTTTAAAAAATAGTAAAATGATGACTATATAATATCTACTTAGGGTAGAAATATCAAGACTTTTTTTACAAAACAGCACAAACACCCCACACATGGCAGGGTGCTTTTTTCAATAAATATCAAGCAACCAACTGTCTCTTTGCACCATCTATCAGCGCTTCTTGGCGTTTTAGACGGTTTTGGAGTTCGGCGATATGGTCTAAGGCTTTGCCAAAGTGTGCCATCATCTGTCCCAGTTCATCTTGTGCCATGCGGTTTTGGTGAGCGGTGTCGGCGATGATGTTTTGGACAAAGGGGGCGTTCACCTTGCTTCCTGCCTGCAACATGAGTTTATGCACATATTCCACCGCTTGATAGACCTGCTCACCTGTCAGCTCATCGACACAGCCCACATCAAAGCGTTGGTGTATCATTTTCCACACATTGCTATAAATCGCCCCTGTCTCGGTAACGAGCATATTTACCGCTCGCACCAGGGGCTTTCTTTCGTCTTTGGTGGCAAAGGCGGTAATGTTCGCCCCACCTGTCATCATGTCAAAGGCACGGATGACCATCAGGCTAAATTTGGCACTTATCCACATGGCATAGCGATAGACCAGTTCACGGCAGACAAATGTACCCTGCTTTGTGGTTTTGGTGTTACCGCCTTGCACGGTCATATAAGCGATTTGGTTTTCGCTTTCAATCTCGGTAATTAGGGCTTGGGTTTCTTTATTCGCCATAAAGTTTGACGGCTGATGTTTCTTTTCATTACCGCTTACTTTGTGCAAATCATTTAGGGAAAATAAGCCGTTGTGTTGGCTAATGGCTTGGTTTGAGATGATTAAGTTCATAAGAACTCCTTTGTTAGTTTCTGACATTTACCCGTATAGGGTGCTAGGGGGTTCAGAAGCCGAACAAAGACGGCTGGGATTATTCGTGCATTTCTGCCTTATTTCTCCGCCCCCCTAACATAAAGCATCGCTTATTTTTCGAGCGTTCCTAGAATTCTAGGAACGGTATGAAAGGGTTTTTATGCAAAGTTTCGGACTAACTTTTAGACAATCTACATATAGTAGAAATTGGGCATAAAAAGACCGCCAAATCACGGTTGCGGTTATCCGCTTTGTTTTAGGTTCTGACACCTTAGGGCATATATTACCCCAACCCACGCCCCATGTCAATAAAAAATCCACCGTTAGGGTGGATTTTGAGTAGATAACAAACTTCGCTCCATCACTTCGGCTTGAAAATTGGTAATATCAAGACCATTTAAGGCACAGTTCTGGATTTGTCGTGTCAGCACATCATCTAGCGTGCAGATAGGGTTGATAATGCCAGCAAAATGTTTTTGTAAGACTTCACTGGCTTTCAACTCATAAAGCTCATCAAGACATACCCAAGTACAGACCTTAAAATAACATGAATTTTGAGGCAGATAAAAATTATAAAAACGGTCATCTTGACAACCAAATACCGTACCACGTCCGTGCTGTTTTGAAGTGGTTTTTGCAACCACATACACCCCATCGCCAAAACCCAATGCCAAAAACAACTTTTCGCCCGTCTGCCCATCGTGAAAAGCAAATTGCTTATCAAAAAATACCGAGCCAATTTTCACGATAATGCCCCAATCAAGGCTTTACGTTCGGCGATATGCGATAACATTGTATCAAGCTCGCCTTGTCTTAGGGCAAGTTCATAAGGGATTCTGCCTTGCTTATCACCATCAATTTCATACACCTTATACCAAGGGGAGTTTTCTAAATGCGTAGCTTCTATCATCTCCTCTGCCAAACTGTCTTTGTATTGTTCGGCAAGCTGTTTCATTAAAGCAAGTTCACGGCGTGAAAAATGCTTATCATCAAACCCTTGTTTGGTGTGTATGGTCATCATCGTACTACGACCGCCATACACCGCCATCTCCCCAAAACGCAAGGCAGTTGCCATATCGGGTTCGGGACTTTGTATCTCATCATATAGCTTGGTAGGCACAGGACCCATTTTCCATGCATAATAATCAAGCCCCGTAACCGAACGCCCAGTATGCTTACAATGCTCAAAGTCCAAAAAGTACAAAAGTTTGAACAACTTAATTTTACCGCACTTTTCTACATTGGTTGCAAAGTAGATAATAGTATTGATGAGCTTTTCTCTGTTGTGAATAATTAACATTCTTCTATCTGCTACAAGCAAAATGGCACTTTATTATAACCCCACTAATAACAAATGACAACCTTTGGTATCATCCAAGCGATAAAAAGTGTAACCCACGCCCCATGTCAAGCCCTACCACCATTTGATTGCATTGATATAATCAGGCAGTTTAAAAAACACAATAATGATACAAATCATTGCCGTGATTTTCCAAAGCAATCTTCCAACCTTCTCGGGCGTTACATTGGTAAATTCAATCATAAAAACCCCTAGCAATTTTATCAAAAATCGTTTATCATTACTCACATGTTGTCCTATTAAGTTATGGTTAATTGGATAATAAAAACCCCAAACTCTGCAAAGTTTGGGGTTTTTGCTTTTTAGGGTTAGCCCCTGCTCACCCATCTTTAAACTTTCGCCATTCGCTTAAAATGTTTGGCAATCGCCACACAAATACAATCAGCAAGGCAAACACACCCAAAATTAACAAATTTGACATCGGTAATTCTCCCAATTTACTCAAATCTATGGTAAAATTCACTTATTATTTACTCCTACCTCAACTAGGGGTTAAATTAAAAAAACCCCAAACTCTGCAAAGTTTGGGGTTTTGTTTATGAAAAAACCCACTCAATGAGTGGGTATTCGCTCTTAGTACATTTGCTTCACTTCGTCAGTTGTGCCATCATCAAACAATATGGTAACGTCTTTAAAAAACATTTTCGCAATCGCATTACCCTGCTCTATTTTAATAGTGGCTAATGAATTAGCTTCCGTCCAACGGGTAATCTCTGCACTTTCACCTTTTGCCAATGGCTTGTCAAATTTGTGCGTGCCCAAGTGTAAACTGTCAGACTTCTCAATACCTTCCACTTCCAGCTCCACCCAGCCATCAATCGCAGATACCACTTTATCGGACAAGTTGGTAAATTTTATCTTTAAATCCATGCCGTCATTATATTTGGTGCTTTTGTCAAAACTGACCAGCTCCGCCTTGTATATTTCATTAAAAGCGATGATTTTGTCATCCATAGCAGATTTCTTTTCAAAGTGATTTTTGGTTTTTTCAATCGCTTCTCCCAAAGACACACCAAACATTGATTTATCGCCACTTACCAATCTTAGCGTTTCTGCCCTAGAAAAGTACTCTTCAATCAATGCCCTATCTTCTGCACTAATCTCAGCTTTTATTTGCTCGGCATTGGCGTTAATTTCGCTAATGTCATTGATAATAAGCGTGCGAATGCCTGTTTCTTTGACAGCTGTTTTTTTGACTTCATTAGTTGCAACTTCTGCTTTTTGCTCTTGCACCGCCTTTGTCTCATCTTGCCCACAACCAACCAAAGCCAATACAAGACCAAATAATAAAAACTTTTTCATCTTAATACTCCAAGTTAAACCGAGTCTATATCTTACACCAAACAGCAACAAAATAGCAACAGTTACAGCTTACGACCGTCAAAAATAAATACCACATCATCAAGCAAGGGGCGTGGCAGTAGCGACCCACGCACCGCTACCACTTTACTAATATCACTTGTAGAGATTGGCATGGGCGTGCCGTCTATATATCGTCTTTCACGGCACGCTAGGCGGTATATCATCACGGCATTGTCAAGTAGCACACACGGCTTAGGCACATCAAGACCGAGCCGTTTGTATATTTCAATGCGTTTTGGCGTGATGTCTAAGTCGTAGCTTTCGGCTTTTTTTTAATCTTTTCCGCCTTTTCGCCAAACTCGTTAATCATCGCCCCAAATTCATGTAGTAGATTTGCGATAAAATCTTGTAAATTTGGCACAGCATTTAAGACAAGCAGAAAATTATCGCCATTGATAGGCACGTCTTTGTCGTTTTCATCTGTGATATTCCAAGACTTAATGCAGTATTCGCCAATGACGAACAACAGCATTTCATAATTAGTAATATCCGATTGGCTTTCACGCTTTAAGTCATTTTTGCCAACCTTTTTAACATCAAGCAAAGGGGCAACCTTGCCAAAAGCACTATTAAAGGCTTCATCATGCTTAACTTCAAGTGTTAGCTGTAAACCGCCATGGCTAATACCACGGCTAACCACCGTTTCAATCTTTGGCTTTTTTAAGTCGGTTAGATTTAATTTCATGTTTTTTATCCCATTAAAAAAAGCCCCAGTATTAGGGGCTTATGCTGTATGTTTTTCCAAAATTGGGCTTTCGTCCACCACGGTGTAATTGACATCAACCGTTACCAAATCCGTACCGCTAGGGCTTGGAATTTCGCCTGATACTTGGAATTTGGGGATTTTGATCACGTATTGGCTATCCCCAAACTTGATAGGAACTTCAAGGCTTAGCGTTTGCCCTGTGAGCTGATTTGTGATGATTTCATGGGCTTTTTGGCTATATGCAATCGTCATACTACCGCTAATGTTGGCAATCATGGCAAGCACATTACCGCCGTAGATGTTATCGCCCAAGCATTTTTGTACTTCGGTTTGGTTGTCAATATCAAGACTAAACGATTCGACGCATACATCAAGCTTAGTGCCATCCACTTTAATCTCGCCAATAGACAAGCCACTTGCCTTGACCGTATCGGGTGTTGGCGTGGGGGTTTTGGCGAACGACTCGGTTTTGCTTTCTTGATAGCCGATACCCGTCATGCCAAATTTCATCTTGATAAGGCTTGATGTATCAACCGTTAGCCCAAAACTTGACACCACACACCCCAAAAAGGCGTGGTTGACGTTAATGTCGGTAAAGTCCTTGCTAATGGCAAACTGGTGTTTGGTTGTGCCAATGCTTAGCGTATCAGGCGTTTCCCCCGACCAATCATTCCAAAAAGCACCTGCCAATAAGTCATCATAAGCCCCAAACATCATCTCAGTTTCAATATCGCCTTGCACGGTTGCAGATGTTACCATGCCTGCCTTGCCGATACGTCCGCCTGATAGCATTTCACTATTTGTCAGCTCGGTAGATACGGTTAAGCCGTTTGTGATGTTGGGTAAGATTTTCCACCCTGTAAGGGGTAATGTTTTATCGCTTTGTTTTGCGTATGCTGATACGACACGAGCACCACTTGACATAATTTCTACTCCTAAGCCCTATGGGCTGTTAAAAGGTAATTGGGGTTGCATTTGTTCTTGGACGGACAAAATGGCGGTGTTTAGGTCGTCTCGTCTCTTTTTCCAGTCCGATAGACCTTTACCGCACAAACTGGCAAATGCCTGTTCACGCTCTTTTAAGTCGCTAAGCAAGGTGTATTGTTGCATTAGCTCCATCGTCTCACTTTGTAGCAATGAGCGAGCATAAAAGAACGCCTGCACCAATGCCTTTTTAAAGGCAATCACTTTTGGGCTGTTTCGCATAAGGGTCATTAAAAACGTGGCTTGCTGTTCGTTAAGTTCAGCATACCTTGTCCAGCGACCCTGTGTGGAATTTCGCATTTCAAATGCCGAATTCGTCTTTTTAAATACAACATCACCCAATTCCATAAAATCAGGCAAATAGCTATTTACCAATTGGAAAACGGTTTTGTGCTTTAACTCCAAACCCTGTGCAATTTGTAGGGTTGTTGTTTTTGGCTGACCATCATCAACCATTACAAGCTTGTCACTCATATTCACTCCGAATAACTTTTCCTTGCCACATAAAAAATCCCCACAGATTGGCAAGATGATCTGTAGGGAATGCCTTTAAGAAAATTTAGTAGTACCGATACGGCACAACTACATTGATTTGATAAATACCGTCATTAGACGGCACGCTGATGATGCTAGGGGCTAATAATTCAAGCCGTCCTAGCTGTTTAGCTTTTAGATGCTTAGCAAGGCTATCCGCCCACGTCTTAATCTTAACCGTGCCTTGATTTTCCGCACAAAATAGCTGTACAACAAGTGTACCTACCTGCAAGACACACGGCTCATCAGATAGGCTTGCAATGGCATTAATACCGCCCAAAATTGACACACGCCCCCATACACCGTCTTTGGGTGGTGCTATGTTACGGTTATCCCGTGCTAGGCGTTTTGAGTCAAAATGTTGCCATGTTGCGATATGGGTTAAGATGATTTGTTCAATTTCTAAGCTATTCATAGGCTTGCCACCGCACTATTGAAGGCGTTCAAGTACACCCCTGTGGGGGCTTGCTGTGAATGCCCATGTTCAAGCCGTAAGCCATACGGCAGGTTGTTCTGGAAATACACAAGGGGGTAAGTATGCCTTGGCAATCCAAGCACCAAGCCAATGCCACCACCTGTCTCGGCATAGCTAGGACTGCCAATGCTGATATGATGAGACCGTTTATAACGCCCTGTATCGACAGGGCTTAGGGCTTGCAAATTGTTATATACATTGATGGCAAATTTGCGATACGTCCTATCTAACTCATCGCCCACTTCATCGGCAAATAGACTAGGCGGTGTTGTCCACATTTAGCCCCCTTAATTGGATTGTGTAGCTGACATCGGCAGGGTCTTTGGCGATACTAAGCACACGCATATCATTGATGACATCATCAATCATGGGCGTGCCTGTAACTTCGGATTGTAAGCAAATCAACTTAACATCATGAATACCAATGACTTGCCCGTCCGTCTCATACGCACTGTATGAGCCAAACACCCCACGCCCTGTGTAGGCTTCGGTTGGTGTGCCGTTGTCATTGATGACCCAGTCATCATCGCTTTGGCGTGTGGCGGTAAAGTCAGTAACAGCGTCCGCCAAATCGGTGTTAAAAGCCTGTTTTAGGTCGCTGTCAATTTCCAATCGCAAGCCCATTTTTAGCCCCTATTTACCCATATTTGAGTCATGCCCCCAAACTTTGCCACATAAGGCTCAATGAGTGCCAACGCTATCATCTCATGTTGTCCCATTGCACGGTCTTTGTCGGCGGTGCTAAAGGTTTTTGAGCTTGACACATCACCTGCCTTGACCGATTTACTAGCCACTACACTCTCGGTACGACCCTGCAATAATTCGCCACCAATAAACCCCTGTGCCAACTCCACGCCTGCCTGTTTAATGGCTTGTGGCATTTCGCCCTGCCATCTTAGATTTTTGGCGGATAGATAGGCGTTTACAATCAATAAAATGCGTTGTTTCTCGCTGTCGTTCTCATTGGTAAAAACGCTGTCAATGTCGGATAATTCAAGCATAATTCCCCCATATAAAAAGCACCCAAAAATTGAGTGCTTTTTTAAGTGCTACTAAGCGTTACGCACCATTACCAGTTTCAGATTTTTTGCCTGTCAGCTCTTCGGTAACTTCAGGGTCTTTAATGCCATAATCGCCCCCACTTTTGGCAGGGTCGGTCATCTGCATATTGCCCAATGCCGATTTTGACTCGTCGGCATAATCACGCTCGGACGGATAGGTGTAATTGAAAGCAGGTTTTACTTTGTCTTTTGGCAATCCCATGGGTTACTCCTTATAGGTTGGTAATTAAAAAGCGGATTGGGGTAGCATCGGCGTTGGCATCTAATCGCCAGTTTTCCGCCTTTTGTAAATCCGTCCAACTGGCGGATAAAGCCTCATTCTTTGTGCCGCCAGTTAGGGTGTTGGATTCAGCGACAAAGCTAAAGCCCTGTGGGTGGATAAGTATATTACGGCGTGTCCAAAGGGTAGTATGACCTGCACCATTGCCTGTATTTGCCGTGCGTTCTAATTCTAAATCATCATAGCCTACCGCCACATCAGCAGCAAACGCCCCACGCCCCAGTAGGTAGCTGACAAACTTGGCATTTTTGCCTGTACCAATCATCGTGCCGACCTTAGATTGAACAATGGTGCGTCCATTGTAGGTTTCTACAGGGGTTAAGTTATCGCTGGTCGTAACCTTTTCTACTAATTTTTGCTTACGCATTTTGGTTGCGATAAGTGGGTGTACAATCATCAACCCCTTGCCCTGGTATGCCTCATCAAGCGAACCTTCGGCATCAATAAAGGCATTCACATCAAAGCCTGATGTGTCATCAGCGGTTGCCTTTGAAATGTCGTGGCTTAGCTTTTTGCCATTGGCTTGATCGTAGTTAAGCAAGCCAAACACGGTCGCAATGGCACGGTTTTCCGCTTGTTGTAGCCAATAGTTATCAATCATCTGGGCAATAAGCTGTAACGGTGATTTACCTGACAAATAGCTTTCTAATCGGCTTTCAACAAAGCCCTCATTTAAAAATGCCACACGCCCCTTTGATTTACTGGCTTCAATGCTTCTAGGCATGGCAATATCGGTCAAAATGGTATTGCCGTAGTTCGCTTCTAGGTTGCCATCAATGGGGTGGATAAATGGCACTTCAAAGGTAGCCGAACCGCTGGTTAATAACGGACGCAATCGGCTATCCGACACAAACGCCCCAGAAGTGTAAAACTTGGATTTTTGTAGGTTGTCTTTGATTTGATAAGATAACACCACATTTTTATTAAAGACTTCGCTAAGTCTAGGCATAACGCCTCCTTATGAATTAAATAATTGATTAAATAAAGTTGGGTTGGAAGTTGCCAAAGCGACTCGCTCGGCTTCGCTGTAATCTTGGGCTTGTTTTTGACTTTGACCTGTTGCCCCTGTGCCACTAGCCTTTGTGCCGTCAATCAAACTGTCAAACTTGCCACCGTTTTTGAACTCACTTACTAGCTCGTCCACGCTTGAGATGGTTAAATTACCGTTACTGTCGGTTACTTTGACTTGCCCATTATCGGCGGTCAATCGCTTTTCAATCAACATCTGTAAAATCTCTTGATTGTGCGGATTACTGGAAATTGGCTTGCCATTTTTGCCGATTGTGATTTGATTAAGTCGCTATTACGCTGGGCTTGAATGTCGTTGATTTGCTTTTCAAGATTGGCAATTTTTTCTTGATAGCTTTTTTCTAGTGTTTCAAAGTCGCCCTTTTTGCGTGCCAATTCTTCTGCCTGTTTGTCTTTTTCGGCTTGCTCGGCTTTGCGTTTTTCAGTCTCAGCTTTCTTTTCCGCCAAAAGCGTTTCGTTATGCTTACGCAAGCGTTCAATTTCGGCTTTTAGGGCATCTAGCTCTGCGTTTTCGGTGTTGGTTTCTTGGTTTTCGGTGGTCATTACTATGCTCCGTTAGCCGTTACAAACGGCGGATAATAAAAAACCCCCCTTTGCAAATGCAAGGGGGGGGGTTGGTTAAAAAAATTTTAGATTTATGCCCAAGTCGCATTTTTACCAATAAAATGATTGGGCTTATCATCATCAATCATTATCGCAAAATTTACTCTACCAATAATAGAAGTCATATAATCCATTTTAATGATGGCATATACTTGGCTATCCACAATAATTTGAGTGATATTTTCTGGCAAATCATCTATGCCATCCAAATTAAACCAAATTACGGTTTTATTGCCAATCAATTCAGCGTGAGTAATTTTCATTTTTCAGTCTTAAATGGTTCAAGCCATAAAGTATCTTTAACATCGTCTAATTTTACCCCATTTTTAGCCAATCTATCAAGAGCATCTTGGTATAACATTTGTCGTTCATTATCAGTCAAGTCAATGCCAAACATAGAAGCTCTTATACTTGCTTGCACCTCTTCAAGTAAGTAATCACTATGCGTTTTATTTGCCAATTCTGCTTGTCTATGCCCTGCTAATTCGTGAGCGAGCGTTGCATTCATTGATAATCTACTATTAGCATTAGTGAATCTACCATTAGTTGTTGGGTAAACATCAGTGCCTATCTGCAAGTAATCAATTTCACCAAACAACAATTTAAAGGCAGTATTGCCGTCATCAACAAAATGGATGTTTTCAGTTAAAATATCATATTTCGTAGCAACTGCCAAAACATCTGCTTTTTGACTGCTTGTTAATGGCGTTTCATTTCTCAATCCGCCAGAATATACCGCCCTTGTAGGAAACGCTTTTTCAAACACAAAAGGCTCAAGCCTTGCCATCTCATCAAGCGTTAAAGGCGTAAAGTTTTTATCCAGTTGCAAGGATTTAAACTTTTCCACACTCATACCACCATCACGAAACAGCTTACCTCGTGTCTTGCCAAGCACTTCATCTTGATAATGGGCAGGTTGGTTTTTTAGCCATTCATAATAGGTCTGATTTTCTACCACACCATGCTCGCTTGCACGCTGTTTTGGGGCAGTGTAGCCATCATAGATGATTTCAAAGCTACTTCTACAATTAAAGTGATAAGGCGGATAAGTGGCTTTATCTAGGGTCATTACCACACCGTCCAAATGGCGACAAATGGGGCTGGTGCGTCTGTCTAAGGTTGCGATAACCTTAATGCCTTTGATAATGTCTTTGTTATCGTTGATAAAGGCTTGCTTTGCCTCACTTGCCATTATCGCTGTGCCTGTATGGGCAAGGGTTTTGGCGTGTCTTGTGCTGATATTCAAAATACCATCTTGATAGCGATTGGTACGACTGCCCCTTATCATCTGGATTAATTTGGCATTATCTAGGCTTTCGCTATGGGCTAGGCGTATGGCACGGATAATCCGCTCGCTTTCATTTTTGCCAAATGCTTTAGTTAATTCATCTAGGCTGATGCCCACATTGGTAGTTAGATGTAGCGGCTTATCAAAAACTTTATCGGCGTACGCCATTAGGCTTTTTGGGCTGTTTAGCCGTTGTCTGATTGCCTTGTAAGCCTCATCACTATGTACCTTGTAGCGATGGGAAAAAAGCGTACGCCAATTTGCTTTTAAGCCGTCCACATACGCCCCAAACAAGCCTTGTAGCTCACGGTCGGCATTTGTGGTTAATTGCTTGATTTCACGCCCATTTAGGCTTTTGACTTCACGGTTGAATATCGCCTTTTGCAAGTAGGCATCTACCGCTTTTAGGGTTATGCCAAACTCATCGGTTAGCTTGGTTTTTAGCCTTTCAAGGTTGATCAGAGATTTCATCTAAGTTGTAGCCCTGCATTTCGCTGTCAATCAATGCTTTTGCCTCATCAGCATCTTCGATGGTAGCGATTTCATCCTCTACCAGTTTTGCACGCATTTCAGACCAACTAATCGCACCCCCTTGCCATTCTGCGATAAGCTGTTGGCGTTCTTGGGCGGTCATCTTATTGGTGGCAAAGTTGGTATTAAAACTGACAGTTGGCACCCCATCAGCCCCCACAAAACGCCCCAGATAGCCAAAACAACGGCTATAAGCATCCGATAAGTTGTTGCAAATGGTTGCCAGTAATGATGTTTGTTCGGCAATCTCCGCCCCTGCTTCTGTTGCGGTTTTATTGCTTGTGTTGCCAACCAATCTTGCACCGATTGCGACCATTTGACTTTCTTTATGTTTCATCGCCTCAAAATTGGCATTATTGGCATCAGCTTGTAGCAATTGAGCGGTTGCCCCTACGCCTAGAATCTGCCCCACCCTTGACCCCAAATGCACACCGCCATTGGGGGCTAACACATCCCGATACCATTCATTCGTAACCCCTGTAATAAACAAGGTAGGCTGACCTGCAATAAAGTTACTTTCTTGATAGTCGGCACTATCACGGTAATGAGCAAGGTTTAGCATTGCCAAATCATACAAAGGGGTATCGTCAATCGTTTCATCATTGTCATCTGCCCCAATAAAACTAAACGGAATGACATCAAAAGGCTTTTGAGTAAAATCATAAATCAACGCTTGATCGGTAAAAGGCTGATAGCCAACACCGTCTTTGCGTAAAATTTGACTGGTAGCCACACCATCAACCAACCGCAGAACCAGTAATTGCTCGCCATATTCCGCACGAAAGCCATCATCAGACTTGATATAGCTTTCTTTAATGACCACAAGCGTGAGTTTCTTTTGTCCATCAATGGTTGCTGTACGCCAATTAATAATCTGTTCTGGCTCATACAGTTTAACCACGGGGCGTAAATGTTTGGTTTTGTCTTTTGTGCCACCGTGTGAAATGGGAAAATCCGCCAAAAGCCCACCACGCCCTTTGATTAAAAGCATGGTTAAGGCTCGTCTGGCGTGCTGGGTTAGATCCGTACCTGCCCCATCTACATCCGTTTTTAAAATCTCTAAATTTTTGGGCAAATCAAGCAAAGGATATTTTGCAAAGGCAAGTCCGCTCAAGGCTTTGGCGGTCTTTCGTGTGGCATTATAAAATACCGCCCGTGTTTGGTAGTCTTTGTAGCGTTTAGCTTTGACATCAGGTGGTTCGCTTGCGGGGCTAGGATTGGGCAAGTACAGCTCGCCTTTTGCTTTTACTGCCGTCTCGCCTGCATAACAGTCCGCCACCAATTGCCATTTGGCAAAGTACGGTAGAAGTTCAGGTAAAATATGGTCAGGGTTCATTAATACAAACTCACTTTAAAATCCGTCGCCAGTACAGGCTTGCTTTGATATACCGCAAAATAGCGGAATGCATCCGCCCCGTGGCTTGACCAATCGTGTAGCGGTCTATCACGCCATACGCCCAATTTATCGTTCCATTCTTTGCGGTAGCTTTCTAACGCCTTAATGCCCTGCTCGCACTTAATCGCATCAAAGGCACATTTGGGCAGGATTTGGCGTACTTTTTCGATGTCTTCATTAACATTACTCGTGCGTGGTACCACATCGAACGATATGCGGTAAATCCGCCCATCAATCTCATAACCATCACTGGCTAACTCTCGTAATGATTTGGCACGGTTTGCCCCCAGTTGCCGATTGTCAATGTCGTGTGGGGCAATGTGCCTATCATAGTTATAGCCTTTATCTTTTAGCACCTTGAGGTAGTGATTTAAGCCCTCACCGCTATTTTCGTAATAATCCACCACATGAAATTCATCGCCCACTTGACGGATAAACCAAATGGTCGTACTGTCCGACACCCCCAAATCCCAAAAGGTAGATACTGGCAAATGGCTATTATCAGGCAACCCATCCACAATACGCTCATCGGCGTACAAAAAGCTAAATTGCTTGGCGTAATATGCCCCTTCAATGGATTGGGCGAACGCCTCGGCAGGGATTGACGGGTATTCTCGTTTCATATCGTCGCCAAGCGTTTTCTCCTTTGCGTAATACCACGCCTGCTGTTCGGCTGTGGTGCTAATACCATGCTTAGCTTTAAGCTCATTAAAATAGCTGACAAGGCGTTCTGGTAGCTCCACCGATGGCATCTGATATTCAGGATTTTGCCACCACGAGAAAAAGAAAAACCGCCAATCTTGGGCGGTTAAATCTTTCTTTGCTAAATGGTCATTTTCAGCTTGTTGGCAATAGTCAAAAAAGTAACCTTGTCTGCCTTCTGCGGTGCTTTCTAATGTGATTTTGCCATTTAGTGGCACGGCTTCAAATGCACCTGTGACAATTTCCCTTGCTTTATCAGGGTATTTAGCACAAATTTTACCAAATTCAGAAATGTGCAAGCGTTGCAATGTACCGCCACGAAATGATGTTGAGACTGTGATACTACCGCCACGCTCAAAAACAAGCTCTTCTTTGGTTTCGTTCTTAAGTGGGTTTGCCATTTTGACAAGGTCGGGCAAATGGCTGTAGGCAAATTGCACCTTTTCACGAAACAATCGCTTAGCATCGTGTAGCGTATGGGCAATTAAGGCACATCTTTTCGCTTCAAAAATGGCACTATCAAGCTGAATAATGCACATCTCGGTGGTAAAACCAAGCTGACGAGCCTTTAGAATAATATTGCGATTATGCTCATCATTCCAATATGCATACTGCTCGGCGGTCATCTTGAATTTGACTTTTTTGCCGTGCTTATCGGTAATATAGTACAAATGATTCAGTCGGTATAAAGGGTCTTTTAGTTTATCAAACATTATTCCCCCTTATCTGATAACTCCTTCATTAGTTGTGCCACAAGGTCAATCGCTTGGCTGTTCATATCTTCGTCTTTTTGCTTGTCGCCATATTTTTTAGGGTTCATTCTTGACAACACCCATTTTCGGGTATCAATCTGCAATTTGGCTTTTTGCACCTCTTCGGGCAATGCCTTGTCTGCAATGTCTAGCATTTCATCAAAATAATGGTCGGCTCTTTGTTCGCTCGCGCGCGCGTACCTGTCGGAAAAGTCGCCATTTTGAGCAAGCCATTCATAAATCGTGGCACGGTGTGGCATGTCATCATCTTGGCACACGCTCGCCACCGACCGACCTTTTGCAATCCGATACAAAAACTCTGCAACCAGCTCTTCATTGTAAATTGTCGGTCTGCCCATTTTGGGCTTTTTAGCTGTCATAAGCCCTCCTTTTGGGCAAAAAGCGTTGGGCGTAACGGCTCGCTAAATAATAGCAGTCATTGGGACTTTCCGTCTTACCCAACATAAAAGCCCCCTGTCGGCAATGGGGGAAACCGCTACTTACCAACCCTTTACCCACTTAATGCACAAAGACGGCTTAGGTTTGGTGTTCGGCTCATTCTAAAATTAGGACTGGATTCTACTCAAAATGCACACAAAAGCGTGTACAAGGTGCATTCTGCCGTTGGTTAGGTGGCAGGACTAAGGGAAACTGCATAAAAAACCGCCCAACAAGGACGGTTTGGCAGTCAATCAGAAGTGGGGCATTGCCCTTACATTATTACATTTTAATTTTCCCACAAAAAACCCAATTAAGGAAGGTTTAAGCAGTTTATTTGCGGTTATCAGCATCTTTTAGCCACAGTAAAGCTGTTTCAAACTGTGTATTGGCAACCGCTATTTTGCGTTGGTCATAAAAACCGTCATTTTTACAATATGCGATAATCTCGCTGATTTTTTGTTCAAGTTCTTGGATTTGTTCTTTCATTTTTTTCACTCACAAAAAAAGCCCCACCAATCGGCAGGGCAAAGGACAACAAAAAAGCCATAACCATTTGGCTATAGCTTTTTTCAATTATGCCATAATCATACTACCTGTTGGGGTGCAAATCAAGCATTTTTTGATATATTTTTGTAACTAGATAATAAAACGAGTTTGCAACGCCCTAATATTTCTCTCGCCAACATCAAGGCGGTGTTGTAGCTCGCCAATATGGTCAAGCAGATGTCTGACCACACCGATAATCTCGCTTAATTCGCCTTTTGCCTTTTTGTTTTGATGAGCTTGGTCAGCTAGGATATTATGAACAAGGGCAAGATTGGGGGTAAAAACAAAACTCTCAATAAACGCCAATGCTTTGTCAAACTCAACCGCCAAAATATCCTTATAGCTTTTGACACCAAATTCATCATATAAGGCGTGGTAAATGGTCTGATAATGCACTTTGTTATTTAGGCATTTTTGTTTAATGGCTTTTTGGATTTGGTAGGCTTGACTGTCGGTGATTTTGGCAACTTGTACAGGCTCGCCCACTTCTTTATCCAAAATATCCAATACCCATTGACGAAACTCTTTGGCAACTTTGGTGCGGGCAAACATGGCGATAAGATGACAACCACGCAGGGAGAAAATGCGGATTTTAATTTTGCGTTGGCTGTTGTTAATGCCATTGGTCATTGATTCAATGACCGTTGTCATACCGCTTGTAAATTCATCAGCATTTGAATTATACAAATTGGTTACAGACTTATCGCTTGAATAACCTAATGCTTTTGCAAGGTCAGCAGAAGTTAGCCAAATTTGGTTATCCACTTTGGCAGGAGTTAGAGCGATGTTTTGAAAAGTAAGTGCTTTCATCTTGATATACCTTTTTGATAGGTTGGAATTTACCCTTTTTCCATTGATACCCAAATTGGGTAAGAATGTAAATTAGGGCGGTAAACGGCTCAAAACCTGTATCAAGTCAGGCGGACTTATTCGTGTATTGCTACCTTATTTCGTCGCACCGTTTACCATAATCAAAAAGGATTAGGCATTTTATGCCAAAAAGCTGTTCGGATTAACTTTTTTGGAGCATAAAAATATCACGCTAACGGGGTGAATTACCGCTTGATATATAGGCTTTTGAGACCGTAGGCATATATTACCCTAAGCCCTGCCCCTTGTCAATACTCATCTTCTTATAAACCTGCCTTTCGGCTTCGTCAATCAGTCTTTTGACCGTTTTATGACACACAAACCGCTTCCGACTATCACTGTTTTTCATGCCAACTTGGTGTGGATATTCAAGCGGTGTCAGATACCGCCTTGATATCTGCCGATACGACCAACCATAGACATGGTGTAGAAATAGCACGTTATACAGCACCAAAAACTCTCGTTTTAGCTCACACACCGCCTTATCCACCGCCAAGGCTTCGTCATCCGTGATATTTGGCTCATTATAGCTGCCATAGCTTACCGCACCGTTGGCACGCATGAAAGCAAGTAAGGGTGTATCGTGCCTATCATATCCATTATGTCTTGACCACAAGCCCCATTCTTTAATCAGATTTCGCATTTCCCACCCCATCAAACCACATCAAAAACATCAAACAACACACTGCATGGGCAAGGTGCGGTAATCCACTCTCGCCATCTACCATCTCGCCACCCCACCACGCATTAAGATGACGATGGCAAGCATTAAAATACCGCTCACGGGCGTTTGGCACGGCTTGCCAATTATCCGCCCCATATTTGCTCGCCCCAAATTCCAAAACTTCCACCACCTGCCACAAGGGGGCGGACGGCAGTAGGCTAAATCTTGGCTTGGCTTGGTCGTGTTTTTTGCCCATATTTTCATCGTGTTCTTGTTTTAATTTCTGGCATTGTTAAACTAAAATACATAATTCAAAGTTCCATTCCACTTAGCAAACAGTAAGTTCAAAGTGTTTTCTATCATTTTCTCGGATTTAGAATAACATTTTGATTTTCTTCTAAATCTTGCTGTGAAATGCCTAATGAGACTATTATAGCCCTCTATGGTAAAAGTTTGAGCTTTGCTTGTCATATGTTTTGATTTTGGAATGACTTCAAGGTAAGATTTCCAGTAGTCACTACAAAACAGTTGAATGTTATGGATATTCAATTGATTGTAAAGCTGTTTAAAGGTGTTGGTGTCTCGTCTGCCACAAACAAAACCTAAGATTTGTTTTGTTGTTCTGTCAATGGCAACCCAAGTCCAGCAAGCGTTTTTTTATGCTTGGTGTAGCTATGAATCTCATCAAGCTCAACGATATCTATCGCTTGATTGCTATCTTGTTTAATTTGATGTTGTTCACCAAGTTTTTTAACCCATTGATAGACTGTGCCATAACTAATACCTAATATGCGACCAATTGAGCGAAAGCCCAAACCTTCTAGATACATATTGATTGCCATTTGCTTGGTTTCTTCGCTTTTATGATGCGTTGGTTTATGTACCGAAAAGTAATGATTGCAACCTTTGCACTTATAGCGTTGTCTGCCATTGTTAAAACCTGCTTTGACAAAGTGTTTGTGCTTACATTTAGGACAACTATCAAATGTTTCGTTCATTGGTTTTTACTCTATATGGTAAAGTATTGAGCTATTTTAACTTATGTATTTGTTTTTAACAATACCTAATTTCTTAAAAGCGTCAGCCATATTAGCCATTTTTCACTCCCATTCCCCTAAACTCTTTAACAAAATCATCATATTTTCGCCATTCGTCAATAAACACACCATTGACCGAAATCTTTACCAAGTCTTTGGCGTAGTTTTCTTGCTCAACTTTGGCAATATCGCCTTTGTCGTTTGTGTAGTAAGTCATAATAATTGTCGCTCCAAAATCTCAAAGTTTTTGGTACAATCGCCATCATAATGATTTTCGAAAAAATCATCTTCATCAAACCAATCATTTTGACACAATAATAGCGGAAAGTCTGACGGTAGTCCCCATTCAATATCATAGTCATCTAGCGTTTCAAACTTTTGTAATTCTGCTTGACTGTGTTTATCAAATTCCTTTGCCTTATCAATTAAGGCTTGCAATTTGGTTTTATCAAGTGATGCAGCAACATGATAATACCCACAATCATTGCCGTACTCGTTATAGACCAATTCATAAACTTTTGTCATCTCACCCACTCCAATTCCTGCGGTGTTGTAACCTTAAAGCCATTCGCCACCGCCCATAATTCAATCTTGGTTAAATATTCGGCAAATTGTTTGGTATTTGCCTTTGTTGTGCTGATATTTTTAATCACACTCATTGCGATATTTTCATAAAGCGTGTCATTGATTACGCCCTTGCACCGCTTAATGCTTTGTGCCATCTCGGCAAATTCGCCATCATCACGGGCATAAATACGAGCCAAAAACAAGCGTTTAAAATAACAATGCCACCATTCATCATCTTGCCCTGTTTGGCTTTCTAGTTCGTGAAGCCAGCTCCAATAAAGTCGGTTCTGGGCGTTGCTTCTTGCCTTATCGTCATCAATGCCAATTGTTACCACGACATTGTGCAGTGTGTTTAGTGTGTCCGCTACGGCTTCTTGAATCGCCTTAAAGCAGTTTTGGGCAATGTCGGCATTGATAAGCCTAAAAGATTGGTTCTGTCGGTCTATCCGTCTCATCTAGCACCCCATTAACAAACTCAAGTTTTCTCAAAAACCACGCCTTAGCCTGTTCTCGTGTCTGCCAAACATAAGCATCAAGGTTTTTATGGCAAGCCCTGCATAACGGTATCGTGTACTCATCATCTGTCTTTTTGCCCATTCCCTTGCCAAACTCTGCCCAATTAGCGTGGCAGGGGTCGGACGGCGGTGGGGCATGGCATTGGACACAGGGCAGGGATTTTATGCGGTCAAGTCGGTTCATACTTCGTTAATCTCCAGATAACTCTTAATCTCATCAATCGCATTGTTTGCCCCATACGCCACCACCGCTTTATAGCCCTGTGCATTTAGGCGGTCAATCATCGCCTTTTGCAAATCAGACACCTTGCCTGCTTGCCGTGTTTTCCCGTCTTTGGTTTTGCCTTTGGGGGTTTTAAGCTCAATAAATAAACCATGATAACCCCCGTGCGGGATAAATAAAAACAAATCGGGAAACCCTGCCTTTGTTCCCATCGCCTTAAAGCGTGTGGCGGTGGTAATGTGGCGTTTGCCACCGTTGGGGCTGTGGTGCAGGTAGTCAGCAAGTTTGCCATTTGCCCATTTTTGCCATCTTGCCCAACTGATGACGGCGATTTGTTCGTTGTCTTCGCTCATGCCAACACATCCATTTTGTTTAATCCAAACAGGCTGTGCACAAACTCATCACTGGCTAATTGCTTGGACGGCTCGCCTGGGGCGTGGGTGATGGCAATGGGGGCGATGTACCGCTCGCATTTGACCTTGTTTGCCACCAGTTCATGCACAATCATCTCGTAATGGTCCTTGAAGGCACTATGGGCGGTGATGGTCATGTTGCCGTTGTAGTCCGCCTGTGAAAACAGGTGCATGGTCTTGTCATAAGCTTGTTTTTCTGCCGTACTAATCGGCTGTGTGCTATCGCCACGCCATGCTAGGATGTTTGATAACGCCCCGTTTTTGCTGATGTAGCTTTCGGCGATGACATCGGTGTTATCAAAGCCATCAATGCCCTTGCACCATTTGGCGAACAAGGCAGGGTCAGGGCAATAGCCCATTTGGTTAATTTTGGCAAGCCCTGTGTTAAGCTCAGTTTGACTAAATCCTGCCACACAAAACGCAAATCCTGCAACCACTTCGTTTGTGCTAAGACCGCCAAAGGTTTTTTCAAATGAACGTGGCACAATCGCTTTAATCATGGCGGTTAAATGCTCCACGTTGTTGATTTTGACAAGATTACTCATAATTTACTCCCAGTGCGTCAAAGTTTGGTGGCAGGTCATCGACAAAAACATTGGTCGGATTGGTATTTGCCATGTGTCGTAATTCGTCCATTCGGCTTGTTGGCTGTGGATTGCCAAACTTGGTTTGTGCGTTCTGATACCAATCCGCCTTGAATGACTGCCAACCCATTTCACAAGCGAACTCAATCGCTTTGGCTAGTGATACCCCTGCAAGGGTTGCTTGCTTGGCGATGCCGCTAAGGGCTGTTTGGGTGAGCTTGGTTTTTCTGGTGGCCAGGTAATCGTTTGCCACTTGGTCATCAACCCCTAGGCTGACTAGCTCATCTGCCGTGATGAATTTTTTGGCTGATGGAGATTTACCAGTCGATTTGTTCGGTTTTGCTGTTTGCGAATTTTCAAAATTTTGGTGCGTGTGCGTGTCATACTCATTGTATTTCTCTTTAGTGTTTTTAATATAATGTATTTCTGTATGTTCATTTTTTGAACCAGCTTCTTGTTCATTTTTTGAACCAGTTGGTTCATTTTTTGAACTAGTGCATTTTTTGACTGGTTCATTTTTTGAACCACAAAAATCATCATTTAAGCGGTATTCGCTCATTGATTTTTCATTGCCTTTTTGAACAGAAATTAACCCAACTTCTAGTAATTCATCGATTGCTTTGCTGACTGTTGCACGATGATTTATTCCAGTATATTTTTGAATTTGCGAATAACTGATGCGGTCGGCTTCTTTGTGCCAGCCACGGGTTTTTCGGACGATGAGCAAGTAAATTTTGCAAGCATTACCGCTAAGCTTGCAAAGCATCTCATCAACGAATGCGTTTGGCAGCTGAAAACTGTTTGCGATGAATTTGCTCATTTTGCACCACCTAGCAGAGTTTCAAAATAAAAAGGTTTTTCTGTAATTGGTAATTCAACACCAATATCGATGAGTTTCTTAGCGACATTTGGCAGGATTACACCGCAAAGCACAGAATTGGACACAGCCAGCGAAAACCTGAAATACTCTATATCGTTTTTGCCCTTAATAGAATTGCACCGCTTACAAGACGAGATTAGGTTTTCAACATCATGATTTAAAATCTTGGATTGTGGAATAAAATGGTCTATACACATAATTGCCGAACTTTCCAAACTAATACCACAATAAGCACATTTTTCATGATGAGCTTTCCATAGTTCATATCTAAACTCTTTTGTAAATACAACCGAACCTTTTTCCCATTTTTTAATAATGTCTTTAGGTTTCATTTGTGATATAACGGTGTTATCCCTTGCTTGATTTGGATGCGTCATCTCTTGTTCGGTTGCCCATGCCATTGCTTTGAAGCTCATTTTTTCTCTCCCATGATTTTAAAACCTGCTTGTAAGGTCTTGCCAAAAGTCCAATTTGTATTTTGGCGTAAGATATTAATCACTTCACGCAAACTCATATTTGCAGGATTTAGGGCGATATAATCATCAATGCTAATCACGCCTTGTTTTTTTAACAGCTTTTTGACCGCTCGGACGGTCTGCTCTTTGGTCTTTTTTCTTTTGGGCTTTTTGATTTTTGTGATTGGGGATATGCCATGCTCGGCTATCCATTCATCGATGACTGGTTGGGGTGTGCCTTTGGGGCGGTAGTAGTCAGAGTATTGCTTAATCATGCCACACCCCCTAAGATAGCCTTTTTGCAAATCTCAACTTGTAGGGCTTTATACAGCCCCACACGGTGTACGGCTTGGATAAAATCACGGGGCAAAAAATACTCGGCAACGTGCGTGCCGTCATCGAGTTTTATCATGTGTTTCATGATGGGATAGCCGTCATGTTTTAAGTCCAGAATGCGTGGGGCAAGACGGCTTGACTTGCTGACCATGTCGCAAAACTTAGCTTGTGTGATGCTCTCGCCTGCCAGTAGTCGATATGCCACTAGCTCTTTATGAATGGGCTTGACATTGTGGGGGTTTTTGGGTAATATTGTCTGCATACCGAATGCTCCTATTTGGTTAATCCGCCCCTAGTTGTCGCTAGGGGTTTTTGTTTTGGGAGGCTTTTAGCTTGTCTTTTTCAAAAGCGTTGATTAATGCAAAAGCATTGTCATAAGTAATTTGGCGTTTGCCTTTTCCATTTTTTAAACAGCTAATGGTGCTTTGTGGCACGCCTGTCATCTTATGCAATTCTTTTTGAGTGCGATTTTCCAACAGCTTATTCACAATCTCTTGTAAATTTGGTTTTTCTAGCATAAAAAAATCGTCCTAAGGATAAAAACGATTTATTATATCCTTATTACGATAATAAAGCAAGCATTTACGATAGTTTATTTTTCTTGAATTTTGGTGTAAAATATCATTTAAGCGATATTTTTTAAAACCCAAAGGGGCAAGCCATGCAAGAGTTCAAAGACCGCCTAAAACTCGCTCGTAAAAATGCAAAAATGACACAAGTGGAGCTAGCCAAAGCTGTTAAAACATCACAGGGCAGCATTTCAGACCTTGAAAGCGGACGAAACAAAACCAGCACCAACACCCTGCAACTCGCCCAAGTTTTAAACGTCGATCCCAACTGGCTCGCCACAGGGCAAGGCGAGATGACCGCCAAGCCCACCATCGATGAACTTCGCCAAAGAATCAAAGCCATAGAAAACCGTAAAAGTGAAGTAGAGCCAAGTGATTTTTTGTCTGCCAACGACCCAACACCCATTATCAGCTGGGTGGCGGCGGGGTCGTGGAGTTCATCTGATGTGGTAGAATGGCTAGATGAGAATACTGAATATTTGCCACGCCCTGCCAACCTATCTAAAAGAGGATTTTGTTTAGAAGTACGCGGGGTATCAATGATGCCTGAATTTAAACCAAAAGAGATTATTTTTGTTGAACCAGAAATCGGTGTGTGGGATTTACAAAATGGCGATTTGGTCGTGGTGCGTGAAAATGGCAACCATGAAGCCACCTTTAAACAGCTTATCATGGGCGAGACATCGGCAGATATGTATCTAAAACCCCTAAACCCTGACTGGCACGAGCAACGCATGACCCCAAAAAGTGAATGGGAGCTTGTGGGTAAAGTGGTGGGGAAATGGGTGAAGTATTAACCCTAAATTTTGATGGAGACAAAAGATGATATTAGACATTCCCCCACACATTGAACAGATGATTATTGCCACCGCCCAAGCACAGGGCATAACAGCTGAAGAGCTTGCCTTAGCCACCCTACAAAGTCGTTTTGACCCTAATGAGCAAGCCTATTATGACTGGTTTTATGAACATCATTTTGATGTTGAAAAATTGGACAAATCAATCAAAAGTGGTTCTACTCCTATACCCGATTGGGCATTGAAAGATTTGGCAAGTTTTGATAAATGGTTGGCGAGCGTATGATTGTAGAATTTTCTGACAATTTCAAGGCTTGTATGCCGACATTTGACGATGAGACAAGGCAAATCATTTTAGCCTTTGCGTCTTATGTTCGTCAGTATGGCTTGCGTGGGCTAATAGGGCGTAACAAGCCGTCCATCCCCAAAAGTCTACGCACCAAACAGCAAAGAGCGGATTTTGCTTATGCCCAAAAACATTGCCTTTGGCATTATCATATTGGCATACCCGAGTATGTGGGCGATGATGGCGATATGACGAGCGAATATGTCCTGCACTACCAAAGATTTGATGACAGGATTGTTTTGGTTGGACTATCCGCCCACCCGCCTTTTGTGTTGCCTAGTGTATAAATTCAAGAGAATTTCAAGTCAGTAATTTTGATGAATAGGACAACAATACAGCAAATAGGTTAAATATCAATAAAGAAGGTGTAATTATGGCAATAAATATTAGATTTGATTATTTGGTATTGTTAAATAAAGATAGATTTTAAGGTTTTCCGTTCGGACTGAGCTTGTCGAAGTCTAGGAAAACCGTTATGGTTCGACAAGCTCACCACGAACGGCTTTCTAGAAAAGTATACTCAATTAACAATACCGATTATTTTAATCTTAAAATATCAAGAGAGCGTAAACGCAAGTCGGAACAAGGTCAGCAATTTTTTGGGGATATTAATTTGACCGATTTTTGCACGTGGTTGTATGACTACCATACAAAAAATACATTTGGTGAACACGGCATTGAAGTTATCAGTTACAACCATCGAAAAAAATGGATAAAGTGGGTAAATGCTGATTTTGATAAGAACAAAGATAAGCTCAAACTCTTATTCAGCTTTAACGATAAAGAAGTAGATCCGAGATTACTTACAGACAATCAAGATAATGTGTTGGCTCAACCAATCCCCAATGAAAACTACGGGCAACGCACATTACTACACATTGTGATTAGTCCAAAACACGGCAAGATATGTGTTCAAAATATTTCAGGTTTTGGTAAAGAAAGATTGCAAAAACTCATCATTAAATTATTGGAACTGGTTGCCAATGACAACATTTGGACAGCTACTGATGCTGTTACCGAAAAAGATGTATTGTGCAAGCCTTGCGTTGAGATAAATTTTGCCACCAACGACACTGTCTTATCTATTGTGAATAATGGCGGGTTGCGTGGGCTAGTCATTACGGAACGAACAATCGCCAACAGCAAATTTGATAAAGACAACCATCTCACCCAACAAAATACAGAGATTACCATTAGAGCCAACCCCGAAAGCTTTATAAAAAAACACCAAAAAGACACTTATCGGTTGGGCAAATAAGGTTGCTAAGCAAAAGAGCAATGCGAGCAACCCAAGCATATCATTACTTATCAAGGACCCACAGACACAGTCGGAGGTGAAGCACGAAATTCTAAACGGTGTCATAGACGGATTTTCTCACAAATGTTTTTTAAATTGGAAGGACAGAAATGAAGCCACCCATAGCGGTATCGGCAACAAAATTCCTACCCCAATTGCTCAATTTTATGATAAAATGATAGAAAATTTTTAACCAAAAAGGAGGTCAGATGCTAAGTCAAGCCCTGTCAGTATTTGACTTCTTAAAAATCAAATACCCAAACAATAGTCAAAGAATTGTACTTTATACCATGCCAATTTTGGTCGGACTAGCATCTATTGTGTTGTCTATTTACCTACATAACAAGGACATTAATTTATTTATACACGACAGATTTGGTGATATTTTTGCTTTTTTGGCGGTTTTGCCAGGATTTTATATTGCTTCTTTGGCGGCAGTAAGTGCCATCAACAAGATAGCCATTGATGAGATAATTAACAAGGACAGCAATCCGCCCTACCTTATCAAGCGTGAACCAAACCGACCAGAAACTTACCAACAACCCTTGACAAGGCGACTATTTTTAAGTATGCTGTTTGCATATCTTGCTACTGTTAGCTTATTCTTAACGCTTACACTCATTGGCATTCGTTTTTATTTTGCTGTTTTTTTAAATGCAATGCCAACGATAATAGTATTGGCAATCTGTTACTTTTTGGTTTTCTTTTTGCTTACCCAAATCCTGTTGCTTACCTTGGTTGGCATTAGTTATTTGGGCTACAAATCGTTGGCGAATAATTAAATTACCCCACAATATCTCATCATACCCAAGCCCCCTAAGACTTAGGGGGCTTTTTTATTGCCCAAAAAAATCCCCTTGCCATGACAAGGGGGCGGATAAATGGCGGACAGCAATCGACTTGCACCATACTCGCTATTAACGAGCCAAACACTTAGCAGGTGTCGCCAATCCTTGATTGGTTTACTATCCTAAATTGGCGGAAGTTAAAGGAATCGAACCCTCATCGTTGCCAATGGCTCGGTGTTCAAGACCGATTTGTACCCAGTACGCTAACTTCCGAAAATGGTGGGTAAGGTAGGATTCGAACCTACAAGCTATGGCGGGCGGCGGAGTTACAGTCCGCTGGATTAACCAATTCTCCCACTTACCCAAATTTTTAATATTGACTAAATCTGATAAGAACCGAAGTTTTTATTGTTAATCAATACCGTTATAACGGCACCTTAACTAACTTATCCTACCTAATGCATTATTACCTTTCGGAGGTAGTGATTTAGCCAATATTAAAAATCTGGGTATTGTTAATTGAGTATACTTTTCTAGAAAGCCGTTCGTGGTGAGCTTGTCGAACCATAACGGTTTTCCTAGACTTCGACAAGCTCAGTCCGAACGGAAAACCTTAAAATCTATCTTTATTTAACAATACCAAAATCTGGTAGTTCCACGAGGACTCGAACCGCCGACCTCTTGGTTATGAGCCAAGCGAGCTACCACTGCTCTACCCTGCTATGTGCATATTATAGCAGTTTTTATTTTTTCTTTTTTACCGCCTATCTTTAAAATAATACCTTTTATCATAAATATCGTTTTTAAGATGAAAAATATCGTTTTAACGCTTGCTTAAATATCGTTATAAGGATATAATACACCCATCAAGACGGAACGACCGCTTGAATACTATTTAAATTACCAGAAGCCCTACCGTGCAGGGAAAATCACGGAGTTTAGACGAACTTAGACGAACTTAGACGAACTTAGACAAACCAAATCTAAAATCGGACAAACAAAGCCCACACCACCGTGGCAGATAACGGAGTGACAAGCTAATCAGCTATTGGCAACTTGTAAGCATTACTTAACAGTTGCCAATCACGGATTAACTTTTAGGAGCATATATGCTAAACATTGACGAAATCAACCCAAGCCATGCAGTTGTCGTGCTAGATATATTAGATGAGTGCATTTGGGCGGAGCTTGCCCTAGAGCATGAATGCGAGCGGATGTGTGATGATGATTACACCCGTGAGTTTTTTTGGGACCAGTACCACCCCATCATTACCGACATACAGGGCATAGACGATGACGGGGAGTACTACGCCATGCCAGTTGAGATGGCGGAGATTATCAGAGGGTGCCTTGATTGTGATGAGTTTTACGATGGTTATCAAGGTTGTTTTGATAATAACTTTGCATGGGGCAAGAACACGTCCCGATACTACTACACCGCATAAGGAGTAAGCCATGAAATTGAAAGACCTTAAAAACCGCCGATTGGTGCGCTTTATCGGTGGTAGTGAAGTGTTTAAGGTGACACGCAGAGACACCGTAGCGTATGGCAAGATTGTTTACCTGCTAGACATGGCAGGTAAACCACGTCATGACTTCCGCACAAAAGACCAAAACCGTGAAGTGGATTTGGAGTATGTATGAAACTATCAGACATCATTGGCGGGGCGATAGCATATATCGCCCTTGTGGTTATTACTTATCAGTGTATCTTTGGATGGGCAGAGCATACGACAGATGATAACAGCCGTGTGGCACAAGCCCAAGCCGAAACAAGAACTTATATCAGCCATGCCGATAAGGTCATGATTGAGATGATGGAGAAAGACCATGAACGATAGAGACTATCAAGACTTCTTGGACAGCTTGCCCGATGACATCCAAGCACAAATGGAGAGCGACTACTACGAGTATGAACGCTATCTGCATGAGACAGGGCAAGTGTTTGATGAGTTGCCGTTTTAGCCAATGATTGCCAATTGTGTGAGTTGGCAATCGTGGGTTAAACCCAAATCTGATTAACTTTTAGGAGTATTTATGAATCTTTACCAAATCCAAGAAAACATCAGCGAGCGTTTAGAACGCTTGCAGGAACGCCTGGATAATGGCGAGCTACCACCGCCCGATGACAGCGAAGTGCAGGAGCTTTTGGGATTGATTGAGGGCGATTTGGCGGACAAATTAGAAGCCTACCGCTATGTGGCACTCAACAAAAAAGCCCAAGAAAAATCCTACAAGGAGGAAATCGCCAAGCTCCAACAGGGCAGAAAGTCAGTATCAAACAGCCTTGACCGCCTAGAAAATGCCATTCTTGTGGCGATGAAAGCAAGCGGACAAAAGAAATTTGAATTTGCCACAGGTTCGGTGGCGATACACAAATCTCCCGAAAGCGTTCGCCTTGACATTGACCCCAAACACTTACCGCCCGAATTTCAAAAGGTAACGGTAGAAGCAGATACCGTCGCCATTAAGAAGTTTTTAAAAGACGGTGGCGAGATTAAGGGTGTAACACTGGTGCAAGGCGAGCATTTGAGAATTAAATAACATTTTTTGCAGGGCTAGGAGTAATTAACCGAACGGCGGTTATTTTTCATACCTTAGACCGCCACGCCTTGCACCCTTTTTTGTTTAAGGTATGGAATTGATAAGGAAAATAGGTATGAACCAAGTTGCCACTCAAAACGACATACACGCCTTTTTTAATAGCCCAATGGCACAACAGCCATTACAGCAATTATTGGGCGAGCAGACCGCCAATTTTACCGCAAGTCTTGTGCAGATTGTCAATAACAGCAACATGCTTAAAAATGTCAATCCGCACACCATTTTGGGTTGTGCCTTGACATCAGCAAGCTTAGATTTGCCAATCAGCGACAAACTAGGATATGCCTACATCGTGCCGTACAAAGGGCAAGCACAATTTCAAATCGGCTATAAGGGCTTTATTCAATTAGCCCAACGCACAGGACAATTTAAACGCATTGAAGCCTGTGCCATCTATCAAGGCGACAGCGAGCAAGATGTCTATCAAAGACTGACAAGCCTACTCCCTGTGCCGCCAAAAGATAATATGCCGATTATTGGTTATATCGCCTATTTCCAGCTCCATAACGGCTATGAAGCAAGGTTGGTTAAGACGGTGCAGGAACTACAAGCCCACGCCCAAAAATACAGCCAAAGCTATCAAAAAGGCGGTGGTGTATGGAAAACCAATTTCCAAGAGATGGCGTTAAAAACGGTCATCAAATTGCTACTATCCAAGCAAGCACCGCTATCTATCGCCAATCAAATGAGCCAAGCCATAGAAGCAGACCAAGCGGTCATCGTGAATGGTCAGTATCGCTATATTGATAACGAGCAAGATAGCCAAACCAACCACCCATCATTGCCAAAAATGCTTGATGACACAGCATTTGGGCGAATGATAACGGCAATCCACACAGGGTTTGATAATCGTGGACAGCCTTTTGATAAAGCAAGGGCAAGAATGTTTTTGCAAGAAAAAGGGTTTGTGCTAAATCAAGCACAAGAACAACAATTTCTATCAGCATAGGAGTTAAGTGATGGAATATCTACTTGATAACGAGAAACCAACCCCCCCCTACCAAAAGGCGGACTGTCCACCGCCAAAGACATCTTACCCTTGCTACCCTTTGGACGGACAACCCTATGGCGTAAGTGCAAAAATGGCAAATTCCCACAGCCCATACGACTAAATCAAACTCTTACTGTATGGCGAAACGATGAGGTTAATGAGTGGCTAGCCAATCCAACTATATACGAGCCAGACAAAATAAACACCCAAAATCAATATGAATCGGAGTAAATCATGTCAAGTGTGAATAAAGTCATCCTAGTCGGTCGTTTAGGTCAAGACCCCGAAGTCCGCCAATTCCAAAATGGCGGTCAAGTCGCTAACCTATCCATCGCCACATCTGAGCGTTGGACGGACAAGCAGACAGGCGAGCAAAAAGAACAGACCGAATGGCACCGTATCAGCCTATTTAACCGCCTAGGCGAGATTGCCGCCCAATACCTACGCAAAGGGTCGCTCGTGTATATCGAAGGCAGTTTGCACACTAGAAAATACACCGACCAACAAGGCATTGAACGCTACACCACCGAAATCAAAGCCCAATCCATGCAAATGTTGCCTAGCGGTCAAGGTCAGCCACAACAGCAGTCGCAACAACACGCCCCACAAGCCCCACAGGGCTATCCGCAAGGGCAAGGCGGACAATACCCACCACACTATCAAACAGGTCAAGCCCCATCATTCCCGCCAACCCAAAACGGCTTTACAGGTGGTATTCCCAATGAGTTCCAACCGCCCCACTATCAAACAGGACAACCCCCTGCTTTTCCACCCCAAAATGGTGGGCAAAATATGGGGAAGTGGTAACGCCCCCAAGTGGGGCAGATGATATGCCGTTTTAATTTTTTTTAACTGCCCACAAAGGCAACAACAAAAGGTAAACACTATGAGCATTGAAACCGCACAAAAACTAATTGAAAAACTTGGCGGAACTGAAAAATCCAAAGAGATTATCAAGAATTGCCCAAAAGATTGTACTGTATATCGTGAAGCGATTGGCAATATTGTCATTAAAGAAATTCCCATCGGGGTAATTGCAACAGCTTTGGCGGTCTTGGGGGTAAGAAATGAACAAGCCTAAATATTTCTCAATCACTTATGACATGTCCAAACTATCCGATGATGAACAAAAAGCCGTGATTGCCGAAGCAAGCTCGCTTTTTCGCAGTCAAAAGGCGGTGTGTGCAGGGTGGGAAAACGATGGTGTTACTAATAACGGGTGGAAAAGTGTACGAAAACATGGCTTACCCGAAGAAAATGGCAAATATTTGGTTTATAGTTGCGTGAAAGAAAATGTTTGGTTATCTAATTTTGATGGTTATTGTGGTTTTAATTTTCATCATGAGAAAGTTACACATTATATAAAAATTCGATTTCCGAATTTTGGAGAATGAAAATGCTGAATAAAGAAACAATCAAAGACTTTGCATTAGCAAACGGCTTTAAATTAAAAGAGCAAGCCAACGGCGAAATGGATTTAAATCCGTATGTTTATGAATTTGCTAATGCGATTGCCGAGCATTGCTTTTGTGCCTTTAAAAGTGGGGTTATACCCCACAAAATCCACCCAACAAAAGCAAGTCTGAATAACGGTTGGATTAGTGTTGATGATGAGTTGCCAATTCCCGAACAGGAAATCAATTATCTTGACGATAATTTTGAGCCAAGTAAATTTTACTTGGTGCACTTAAAAAGTGGGCTTATTGATACTGTATATTATGCAACTATTTGTGATGATTGCGAGTATAGCGACATTTTTATTAATTGCACAGTCAATGTTAAAGAAAATCGCTATTGCGTTCAAGAGCGTGGTTTTGATGCTTACGATATTAACGAAGTTAAATATTGGCAACCCATGCCACCACCGCCAAAGGAGTAAGAAAATGAGTGATTTACAAAAAAGACCTTATCTACTTATAGCGGATAGAAACAGCCAAGAACATCAAGATATTTTAAAAATTCTTAATGAAAATCAATTCTTAATTAGCAGTCCGCCAAATAGTTACAGTATTTCATTTGATATGGCTGTTTTTATGATACACGGACATAATAAAAGGGTATTTGTTCGATTTGTAGATTTTGAAAACTTTGGTTTGTGGCGTGGTTGTATTTACAACATTATCACATTTAAAGTTTTTAAGGGTATTTTTGAAAAACCAACAACCCGAATGGCAACCTTAACCATTCCGCATGATAATTCGTAAATTGGAGTTTGGAAAATGACAGAAAGATTAATCACACTCAAAGAAGTACAAGAAATGATAGGATTTAAAAAAGACTACATTTATCGCAACATCAAAAAAGGCACATTCCCCAAACAAATTAGCTTTGGGGGCAGGGCGGTGCGATGGCGGTTGTCAGATGTACAAAAATGGGTTGAGAGACAAACTCAAATTTGATATATTTGTCAAATCACGCCTGCCCATCAAAACCAGTCCTTTTTTTATCTTTGTAGTATGTATTGTAGTATGTGGGCAATGTAATAGATAGAAATATATTATAAATCAATTACTTATATTTCAAACAGTCATTTGACTGGAAGATGGTGGTTTAGCGTTTAATCCATTGATTTTATTTAAAAAAATTGATAATTTATTCACATCAAGCAACACATAAAAAAATCCGTCATAACACCAAATGACGGATTTTGTGGTTTTTACAAATGATTTAATCATTTGTCTTGTTCAAATGCCAGATTTAGCGTGCCATCTTGATTATTTTCATTCACCTTTTGCTCATCTTGTGCCAATTTTTCTTTGGCAAGACTGTCTTTGGCGATGACGGTATCATCTGCCTTAGTTGCTTTTTCATCTTTACCCACTGGGGTAACGGTCACTTTTACCAAACCTGCTGACAATGGAGCAAGCTGTTTAAAGGCATTTTTAGTCAGGTCAATACGCCCTGCCTTACCAATACGGTCATTGACTTTACAAGTAATGGATTTGCCTGTTTTGGCATTGGTCACTTTGACATGAGTGCCTAACTTATATTGGTTGGACGCACAAGTCATGCCGTTATTGCTAAATACTTCGCCATTGGCAGTTTTGCGACCATTAAATTTATCAGCATAATAAGACGCCGTGGTCGAATGGGCAGAAGCCTGCACGCCAATCAAAGCAGTTAGAACTAGGGCGGTGATGTTAAGTAAACGCATAATGTCTCTTTATAAAATAATACAAAAGATGTTTTAACCATCTTTGATGTTAGTTCTCTAATGTTAATTCTCTATGGTTGAGAAATGAAATCAATGTTGGCAAGTTATAATAAATCCATTGGAACTAAACCTATTGGAACTTACCAAACAAAAAGAATGACTATTATAACAAATCATTATCCGCCACTTGTTAAGCGATTGCTATTTTTTTGTAAACGTGTATTAATACCACTCCATCATGTCGCTTTTATTTTTGGCAAATTTTAATTTGAGAAAATGTTTAGATAATTTAAAAAAAGCAAAATGCGTGTATGTTTTGTAATGAATGTGGCTAAAAATAAGCCAAAACCAACGCTTTATTACTTTTTATTACAGTCCACAAAGAATATGGCAATAAAAAAAGACTACAATAAATTTGCAGGCAATCACTGCCCTGCTGTAAATTTAGCATCAACACCAAATTAAATTAAGGATACCCCCATGAAAAAAATCATCGCCCTATCATCAATCATTGCCTTGACCTTAACAGGCTGTGCCAGCACTCAATTAGATGACACCCGTGTCAAGACTGTAGAAGGCGAAGTGAAAGCTGTTAAAGTAGTTAACATCCCAAGCTTTGACATCGAAATCGCCCCACGCAAAGCCACTTGCCAGCTTACCGACACCGCAGGTAACGCCGTTGCTAGCGAATGCCTACAATACCGCCGTACCCACGAGCGTAACTATAACGTCCTAAGTGGTAACATTGAAGGTTTTAGCTTTGAAGAAGGTAACCGCTATGTGCTAAACATCAGCCAAACGGCAGTTGATGATGAAGCCTCAGGCAAAGTCGTTCCTGTATGGAAACTAAACAAAGTCATCTCAGTAAATCCTGAAATCATCAATCCTGTACAGTAATTATTTCTGACTGCAAAGACTTAAAGACTCTTTGTTCTTGTAAAGCCTTTCAAGTTAGTATAATCTACCCATTGGGCGAGCTTACCATCATGAAAATGACTGGTCAGTTCGTCCAATTTTTATTTTTTGGCAAAGAGTGTTATAATTGGCTAAATTTTAAGACAAACACACCATGACCATTCGCACGCCAAAAGAATTTAATCACGCCCCCAGAAAACGCTTTGGGCAGAACTTTTTACACGATACAGGCATTATCCGCCAAATCGTTGATAGTGTTCGCTTATCTCGCACCGATAACCTACTAGAAATCGGACCGGGGCTTGGGGCATTGACCGAGCCACTACTGGCAGAGGTGGACGGCATGACAGTCATCGAGCTTGACCGTGATTTGGCAAATGGTCTAAAAATCAATATTGGGGCGAACAGCCACCCTGATTTTACCATCATTAATGACAACGCCATGCATATTGACTATCATGAGCTTGCCAAGCAGGTGGGGCGTGGGGCGTTTCGTGTGGTGGGAAATTTGCCTTATAACATCTCCACGCCCATTTTATTTCGCTTGTTAGAATTTAGCAATGTCATCACCGACATGCACTTTATGCTTCAAAAAGAAGTCGTTGACCGTATCACTGCCGAGCCAAACACCAAGGCGTATGGGCGACTGTCGGTCATCATGCAGTATCATTGCACCGCTGATTATCTTTTGACCGTGCCAAATGGGGCGTTTAACCCACCACCAAAGGTAACATCTGCCGTGTTTCGCCTAACGCCTTTTAAGGTCAAACCCTTGCAAGCCCAAGATGAAAAACTCTTTGCCGATGTCGTGCGTGAAACTTTTAATCATAGACGCAAAACCTTGCGAGCGATTTTTAAAAGTGTGAGTATGCTACCAACTTTGGATGATGATGATTTTGCCAAAGCAGGCATCAATCCTCAAGCCCGTCCCGAGACGCTGAGTGTGGCGGATTTTGTACGACTGTCCGATGTCGCCTTTGAAAAATTGCAGAAAAATTGATATAATAAAATCATATGACAAACAATTTACAAAAAACTTATCGTCATGAATACGTCATTGGGGATTTACAAGGTTGTTTTGACGCCTTTAATCGACTGCTTGTTGCCCTAGATTTTGATGAAACCCAAGACAAACTCTGGCTGTGTGGCGACATCGTGGCTCGTGGGGAAAATTCCCTAGACACCCTAAGACAAGTCAAGCGTTTGTCCGATATTGGGGCATTGACCACCGTGCTTGGCAACCATGACATTACGCTGATTGCCACATGGCGGGGTGTTTTACCCATCAAGCCCAAAGACAACACCGCACCGATTTTTACCGCTCCTGACTGTGATGAGCTGTTAAACTGGCTACGTCATCAGCCATTTTTGGTATATCCCAACGACAAAACGGTATTGACCCATGCTGGCATACCACCCCATTGGAAGGTCAAAAATGCCAAAGGTTATGCCAACGAACTGGCACAAGCCTTTGGCGGTGATTTAGATGAGCTTGATAAGCTGTTGCCCAATTTATACAGCAAAGCCATCGAACCTTGGTCGGATAAGCTAACAGGTCATGCTCGCCTGCGACTAATTGCCAACTATCTGACACGCATGCGACTGTGTGACAAACATGGCACGCTTGAATTTTCATTCAAAGAAAGCCTTGGCAATACCATGCCTTTGGGTTATCGTCCTTGGTTTGATTGGAAAGTGGTACGCAAACGCAAGATTTTGTTCGGGCATTGGGCAGCTCTAGAAGCAAAAATTGCCACCGACCACGTTCGTGCGTTAGATGGGGGCTGTGTGTGGGGTGGCAAACTGGTGGCGTATCGCCTTATTGATGAACGCCTTATTACCGTAAATGGCATAGACGATAGGAGTAACAACCATGGCTAATCTGTCTTTTTTCACTACAAAAGGGGTGACACTGTCACATACTCGAATGGGTGTAGCCATTTTAACAGCGTTAATCCTGTCAGCGTGTGCCAACAAACCCACCTATCAGCCAAATAATAACACTCGCACCACGCCTGCTGGTGGCAACCATGCCAAACAAGGCGTGCCCCAGCGTTACCAAGTCCAACGTGGTGATACCGTCTCAAAAATCGCCGCTCGCTATGGTCTTAACTGGCGTGAAGTTAGTCGCATCGGTATTGTTAAATAAAGATAGATTTTAAGGTTTTCCGTTCGGACTGAGCTTGTCGAAGTCTAGGAAAACCGTTATGGTTCGACAAGCTCACCACGAACGGCTTTCTAGAAAAGTATACTCAATTAACAATACCGTCGCATCAATCGCCTAGACAGTAATCACACCATCCGTGTCGGGCAGTGGCTAACCCTATGGGGAACATCAAACCCCGCCCAAGCTGGCACAAGTACCAGTATCACACAAAGCCCCATACACTCAAATACCAATACAAACACAACCAAGGTGATTACCGTTAAAAACCCCATGGTCGGCAGTGTGGGCGTCATGCAATTTGAATACCCTGTCAGCAAAGATAATAAAGTTGTGCGTCACTTTGGTGAAATTAGCAACATCAACGGCATTAACACCAAGGCCGAAGGCATGTGGTTTATTGGCAAAAACAATGATCCGATTCGTGCCGCCCGTTCAGGGACGGTGGTACATGCTGACAATGCTAGTACAGGTGGCATTATTACTATCTCACACCCCGACGGCTTTGTCAGTAGCTACCTGCATGTCAAGGATGTCAGCGTTCGCAAAGGGCAAAAAATCGGTGTGGGCGACCCTATTGCCAAGATGAAACAGCAACAAAATGGGGCAACTTTACTAGAATTTCGTATTGCTAAAAATGGCGTCTACATTGACCCTGTGACGGTTTTAAAATAATTGGATACAACTAAAAACCCTGCCAAAAAGAAAACCATTCATGGCAATTTGTCTGTCCATAACGGCTTTCTTTAAACTTAGAGCCCCAAGAACCTGTTCACAATCAAAATATACTTGCAAGAAACTAAGAGTTATTTGCACTTTGTTTAAAATAAAACTCTAACCACTCATAAGAAGTAAAGGTTTAATGCCAAATCTTGCTTATTTAAAGCAATTGTTGGTGCTAGCTTGTAGTTTAAGTAGTTTAACTTGTACACCCAAGAAACTTTAAAATTACCACAAACACAATGATGTGTGGACGTAGGGGCGTGCTGAGCATGCCTTGCACGGTAATGTCATCAAAGGGTGTGCTCAGCACACCCCTACAAACCCGTGGTAAATATCAAGTTGGTTGGGTGTACCTTGCGATAAGACATGCCTTTGTCATTGATGGGTGCCAAAGCTTTTTTACGAAAGTCTAAGGAGTAGGTCATGGTATTTAAAGCTCTATTTGATGGGTGTTAGGGTATTGTAGCATATTTGGGGTTTGTGGGGTGTATGTTGGTCTATCCTTTATTGTGCAACTGACAATCTTGCCATGAAACAAGTCGATGATGGGGGGATAGGTAGAGTTTTTGGTAAGCTGTGCTGTTACTGCTGTTGTGATTTGACTTCACTGCCACCCTAAACTCTGTCACATCCGTTGTCCACTTCTGGTTGGGTTTGTCTGCGTTAAAGTCTCTTTGTAGGACATTGTCTTTAATCTTGTCTTACTCTTTACCTTGATAAGGTGAGTAAGCTTTGTACCTTTGCTGTCTGATTTTGGCTTTTAAGCCCATCTCTTGCATGAGTCGTTGGTACTCTTTTGTGTAATAACCATGCCTTTTTGACTAAGCTGATTGTTAAGCTGTAATGTGATTCTACGATAGCCATACCTGCCTTTGTGATGGTAGCAGATGCGCTTTATCTGTTCTTTTAAAGACAAGTTTTTTGTCTGGTTTTTTTGCTTTGACGAATGTGGCAATAAAACACACTTCTTGGCAAGCTTGACACTGCCAAGAAGTCGTTAAGTTTGTGCTTATGCCTTAATTCTTGAATCATCAGGACTTGTTTTTTGTTTGTACTGATTGTTCCTTTTGGCGAATTAAGGCATTTGGCTTTTTAGGTAGTCGTTCTCTGCACGCAAATAGGCAAGCTCATGAAGCAAATCATCCACACTTTTCTCGTAATCTTGTTTGGTTTTCCAAGTTGATTTGGTTTTGTTTGACATTGCTTTTTTGCCTTTGGGTATGAGTCTCATTGCACCAAAGGACTGGTAGCGTTTTAACCAGTTTAAAAGTGTTGTGTATTTTGCTATAGAAAGCACCCCAAAGGTTAGAGTGACGAGCTTTGGGTGGGGTTCACACGAGATTTGGATTTATATTTATCAAATACCGCCAGCAAACTCACTCACGCAGGCATTAATCGTCTTGCTTACCGCAGATGTGGCGATTTGCACACGAGCATTTTCATCAATGACAGCTTGACCCAGTTCGGTAAGGGTGACACTTTGTGGGGCTTTTTCGCTCACACAACCACATACTTTGTTTTCAAGAGCTGTTTTTTGTTCAGTAGTCATCAGCATGGTGATGGTTTTGTAGGCATTATAGCCATTGAGCTGGGTGCGACATTGGGTGTCCACAGCAGTTTTAAATACTGCCATACCGACATTAGTTGCGGTATTAATGGCGTTGCTTGTGCCATCCGTGCCTGTGGTGGCACAACCTGTTAGTAGGATAGCACCTGCCATCGCACTTAGGACTAATTTTTTCATAAAGCCTCTCTGATTAAAAATTACTCATCTATGATATCATAAAATTGTGCTGTTAAAACACCCGCTAACTCATCAGGGGCAATGCCAATATCCAGCCCACGTCTGCCACCACTCACATACATGTTATCAAGGGCTTGGGCGGACGAATGTATCACGGTTGTTAGGCGTTTTTTCTGCCCAATGGGACTAATCCCACCCACGATATAGCCCGTTAAGCGTTCAGCATCGACAGGGTTTGCCATTATGAGCTTTTTTACACCAACAGCTGTTGCCATTTTCTTTAAATTAAGCAGATGGCAAACAGGTAGTATCGCCACAAAATACGCCTTGCCATCCGTAACGAGCAAGGTTTTAAACACTTCATCAGGCGATAAACCTAACTTTTCGGACGCTTCCAACCCAAAATTGGTGTTATTTGGGTCATGGTCGTATTCATGAATACTGTGGGCGATTTTTTGCTTTTTTAATAGACGAATGGCAGGGGTCATTGATACTCCCAACGATAAAAACTAAGTCCAATTTGATAACACCAAAACATAAAAATCCAAAAATGCAATCATCACACAAAATACAATTTTTACAAATTTATTGATTTTATCAATATTTAAATAAAAAACACCACAAATCATAAAATAAATAACTGATAAAACACTATTAAAATTAAAAGAAAATAATTGTATAATCAGATTAAGTTTTGAAAATAAAACCACAAAAATAATATTGGTAATTTCACCAATCTTCCCAGAATGGTATGACATAAAAATAAAAATACCCAAAATTTGCATCAATAATGACAAACCATAATAAATGGCAAATTTCTTTATATGATTAACATTGAAGTAATTGTAAGGCATCGTTTTAAAATACCATTTCTAGCACCCAATTATAAAGGAGCATTTAGCACTTCGGTATGAAAAAACAATCCCAAAATTGCTGATAATAGCCCAAATATTATAAAAGAAACAATGGCTAAAATTACCGCCAGCCATTTCTTTTTATATAAAATAAAATAGCCCTTAAAATATACAGGTAAAGCAATAACCATCATCAATATCCAATAAATCATATCATCATAATTTTGCCATTTGAATACATCAACTCTGACATATAAAAAATCCATTATTAAGGCAAATAGGATTTGTAAAATAAGAGCAATGACGATAAATTTCATTATTTTCACTCAAAAATCAATCTTTAAGAGAATATTCTTTTAATTGATGCACCTTTTTTCTTATACTTTGATGAAAATCGCTATTGTCTCTATTGGTAAAAATTTGCGTTTTATATTGGATAACATAATCAGCCTTATGATTAAATTCTATTCAATCGGTTTCATTGGCTGAACCACATCAGAATTTTGCCCCCGATGGCGTAAATAGTGGTCAAGCAGGACAATGGCAAGCATCGCCTCGGCAATCGGTGTGGCTCGCACGCCCACACAAGGGTCATGGCGACCTTTGGTAATCACGTCTGTCGCCTCACCATCTAGGTTAATCGTCTTGCCTGCAGTGGTGATGCTGGCGGTGGGTTTTAGGGCAATGGCTACACGAATGGTCTGCCCGCTACTAATCCCACCCAAAATCCCACCTGCGTGATTGGCACAAAAGCCGTCAGGGGTCAGCTCGTCTCGGCTTTCATGCCCAAACTGCTCGGCAACCGCAAAGCCATCGCCAATCTCCACGCCTTTGACAGCATTGATAGACATCATCGCATGGGCAATGTCCGCATCTAGGCGGTCAAAAATCGGCTCGCCCAAACCCACAGGGACATTTTCAGCAAAAATCTCTAATTTCGCCCCACAGCTTGTACCTTGTTCACGCAAAGACGTAACCAAGGCTTCAAAGCGTGGTATAGCGTCAATATCCCCACAAAAAAATGGGTTTTGGTTTACAATATCCCAATCTAGTTTGTCTGTCTTTTCGGTGCCGATTTGGGTAACGTGTCCACGAATGATAACGCCCAAGCGTTCTTTTAGGTATTTTTTGGCAATCGCTCCTGCTGCCACACGCATGGCAGTCTCACGAGCAGACGAACGCCCACCGCCACGATAATCTCGAAAGCCATACTTCATCGTATAGGTATAATCGGCATGATTGGGGCGAAAAGTCGTGGCGATATTGCCATAATCTTTGGATTTTTGGTCGGTGTTGCGAATGAGTAGCCCAATCGGTGTGCCTGTGGTACGCCCCTCAAACACCCCAGAGATAATCTCCACCACGTCATCTTCTTTACGCTGAGTGGCGAATTTGGAAGTGCCGGGTTTACGGCGGTCAAGCTCAGCTTGCAAATCCGCCTCGCACAGTGCCAAATTGGGCGGTACACCGTCCACAATCGCCATAAGCCCCACGCCATGCGACTCGCCACAGGTGGTTACGGTAAAAAGTTGTCCTATTGTGTTGCCTGACATGTTACACTCCATTTACTCGCCCAACCTGTCTTTTAAACTCATCGCGATATTCCAAAAGTTCTTCGCAGGTAATGGCAAAAATCCCACTTCCGCCTTTTTGGAAGGTGAGCCAGTCAAATTGAATCTCAGGGTAGGATTGACGTAACGCCCATTCGCTGTCGCCCACTTCACACACCAATAGCCCGTCTTTTGTCAGATAATCAGGGGCGTGGTACAAAATCTGGTGTACCAAATCCAAACCATCTTGCCCTGCCGCCAAGGCGTGTTCTGGCTCGTGCAAAAACTCTGGCGGTAGCTCCGCCATGACCGCCGCATCCACATAAGGCGGATTGGTTACAATCAGCTCATACTGATTTTCGGCAGGGATTTTGGCAAACAAATCACTCTCAATCAGATTAACTTGATGAGACAGTTCATGGTGTTCTACGTTTGTCCATGCCACTTCCAAGGCATCTTTATCAATATCCGCCCCGTCCACGTTGGCATCAGGGAACGCCACCGCCAAAGCAATGGCGATACAACCCGACCCCGTGCATAAATCCAAAATACGCTCAGGCGGAGCCAGTTGCAACTCTTGTAAACCATGGGCAAAAAATTTGGTTTTGTTGGCATTATCCACGTCAAAATACGGATAGAAGTTTTGATTAATAAGCTCAGCAATGGGCGAGCGTGGAATAAGTACACGTTCGTCCACATAAAACGGCAAATTACAAAAATACGCTAAGTTAATGAGATACGACAAAGGCTTACGCTGAATAATCCGCTCAGCGAGCAAATCAAGCACCGCCTGCTTTTCGCTGTCAGTCAAACGACAATCCAAAATCTCAGGATTCGCCCCCCAATCTAGGTTTAACGTATGCAGGACAATGGCAGAGCTTTCGGCAAATTCATCGGTCGTCCCCTGTGCCACCACCACGCCATATTCACGCAGTTTGCTCACACAAAAACGGATAAAATCCCGAATGGTACGCAAGTTTCGTCCTGCTTCATCAAGCTGAATGTGTAGCTCATCAATTTGGGCAGGGCTTAATTTGCCATTTTCTAGCTCATCTAAATTGCCCAAGCCGTCAAATTCTTGCTCGGCATCATCGCTAAACTGGTCATCTAAATGGGTGTCTGACATGATATTCTCTTAATTGGATAAAATTGCCATTATAAAGAAAAATTGCCCATTTTTAAACCGCTTTTTAAATCGGTCATTAAATTTGTAGTAAAAATGGTTTTTTGGGGGAAAAATTGATAAAATAGAAAGTTTAAACTTTGTGTTAATTTGGTAAGGGCGAATCACATTCGCCCTAATGATTTTGGATAATTTCAAACATACCAATGATTAACAACATCACTTTTAAAGATAACAGATTTATCAAAAAGAGACACCCATGACCGACAAACTGCCCTTTTGCCTGCCTGCCGACATCACGCCCGAGATTTTTTTGGCAGAATATTGGCAAAAAAAGCCCTTACTTATCAAAAATGGTTTACCTGCCCTTGTGGGTATGTTTGAGCCGACAGACGTGCTTGATTTGGCGATAGAAGACGGTGTTTCGGCACGGCTCATCGCCCAAAAAGACGACAACCCAAAGGAGTGGACGCTCAAAAATTCGCCGCTGACCGAGCAAGATTTGCAAGACACGCCACGCCTGTGGACGGTGCTGGTGCAAAACTTAGAACAATGGTCGCCCGAGCTTGGCGAGCTGTGGCAAGCCTTTGATTTTATTCCAAAATGGCAACAAGACGACATCATGGTATCAATCGCTGGGGCAGGCGGTTCGGTGGGCGAACATTATGATGAATATGACGTGTTTTTGGCACAAGGCTATGGCTCTCGCCGTTGGACGCTGGGCAAAATGTGTGGTAGCGACACGCCATTTATTGAAGGTCAGCCCATTCGCCTGCTTGACGACATGGGGCAGATTATTTTTGATGAAATCCTAGAAGCAGGGGACGTGCTGTATGTACCGCCACGCCTTAGCCATTATGGGGTCGCTATGGACGACTGCTTGACATTTAGCTTTGGGTTTCGCCGTCCCAACATGGTGCAAATCCTAGACGAAGTGGCGGACGTTGCCACAGGCGAACACGCCCTATTCTCTCCGCTTATCCTGCCCCAAGCCTTGCAAGACAATGCTTATGAACTCACGGACGAGAGCATTTCTGCCATAAAAAATGAGCTTATCAATTTGCTAAATTCTGATAAAGGCAACGCCATTTTAACCCAAGCATTAAGCGAATTGGTTAGCAAACGTCAATATGATTTGGTTGCCTTTGATGACGAACTTACCCCTGATGAGCTAGCCGAGCGCTTACAAAATGGCGAATGCCTGATGATAAATCCTGCCTGCCGTTTCGTCCGACAAAACGATGAGTGGTATATCAATGGCGAATGTGTGTGTTTTAATGACAAAGAGCTGGCACTCATTAACCGCTTTACCAATCATGACGTGATTACGTTTGATGACTTATCTTGTGATTTGGATAACGACTTATTGGCAAGTTGTGCAAATTGGCTCAATGATAATTGGCTGATTTTGATTTAATTCATTTAAATGCCAAGCAATAAGCTTGGCATTTTCTACCGCCAACACCCAACCACGCCCTACCCCAAAAGAGCATAGCCAAAACCCCCGTTTTCTGCTATAATCCCCAATTTTAAATGATTTGATAGCTCAATGACCGACAAAAAGCCCCTAGATACCGTAAAAACATCCACATTCTCTCGCCAGTTAAGCATTGCCAAAACTTCCCTAAACATCGGCAAAAACTGGGCGAAAAGTGGCGTTACGGGGCTTTTTTTATCCAAAGAACAGCGGGAACTCCAAAAACACACGCTCATGCAAGAGCAGGCGGATTATTTGGTGGCAGAGCTTGGCAAATTAAAAGGGTCGGTCGTCAAAGTCGGACAAATGCTGGCGTTATATGGCGAGCATATGCTCCCCCGTGAAGTCGTCAATGCCCTGCACACCCTAGACGCTCAGACCGCCCCATTGGCGTGGCACATCATCTATCAGACGATACGGGCGGAGCTGGGCGAGCGAATTGATGATTTTGAGATTGAGCGGACACCCATTGGCACGGCAAGCCTTGCCCAAGTCCACAAAGCCACGCACAAATATTCAGGGCGAGAAGTCGTCCTAAAAGTCCAATACCCCAATGTCGCCCAAGCCATTGATTCGGATTTGTCGTTATTTAAGCATTTATTAAAAGTAACCAATGCCGTCCCCCAAACCAAAGCCCTAGATGACTGGTTTGGCGAGATTAGGCAGTTATTACATCGGGAAGTGGATTATGTCATGGAAGCAAACACCACCAAGCGATTTGCCGATTATCTCAAAGACGATGAGCGGTATATCGTACCGACCATTTATGATAATTATTCCACGCCCCGCCTGATTTGCATGAGCTATGAAGCGGGCATTCATTTAAATGACCCTGCCTTGCAATCATTAAATCAAACACGCCGTAATCACTTAGGGCAATCCGCCATTGACATTGTCATACGAGAGATTTTTGAATGGGGCGAGATGCAAACCGACCCCAATTTTGGCAATTATTTGGTCAGGCTTGATGATGTTACCGAACAAGACAAATTGGTACTCCTAGATTTTGGGGCGATTAAACAATTTGATGAGAAATTATTAACCATTGCCAAAAATCTACTCATCGCAGGTCATTATCAAGACAAAACGATGATGAAAAATGCGATGACTGGCTATGATTTTTTTGACAAACTAACTGGCAAACCCCAAGATGACGTGGCGGACGTACTACTCATGGCGTGTGAGCCATTTGCCGACAGCGATACCGTGGACAGCGAATATCTTGATGATGACAAATACATCTGGGCAAAGAGCGACCTATATCAGCGTGTCATGACCACCGCCAAATCAGGCATGCAGTCGCCAGAATTTAGCCTGCCACCCAAAGAGCTGATGTTCATCAGTCGCAAATTTATTGGGGCATATGCCCTGCTCTCGGCATTAGACAGTCGCACGGACGCTGATAGATTGGTAAAACGCCATGTCGCAAAAAACGCTCAATGATGAGCGTTTTATTTTTATTCAAGATTAGCAAAATGCTTTACCAAAATATCCAAACAACGTTGCACTTTGATGGGCTGAAATTCTTTATCGGGCAGTCTTGCCACCAATGCCAAGGGCGGTAGTTCATGCCCTGCCAGCACGTTTTTAAGCTCGTCACTTTGGATGAATGGCTTAGCGTCCAAGGCATTAACCTTGATGATTCCTTGGTGCAACATGGCAAGTTTTAGGGCAATTTTAGAGCTGTTGGTGGTAAGGCGACTTTTTATGGCGACCGTCTCGCCTGTGGCGAAGGTTATCGTGCGATTGCCGTCTAACAAAATAAAATCCTGCTCAGCCAAATCATCAATGCTGTGGATGGGTGCATGCCTCTCCAGATAGTCGCCCGATGCCAATAATAACTGTGGCACATAAGTCAGTAACACATCATTTTTATCATGTTCACTTACTTCTTTGGCATCGACAAAACCCACGCAGATGTCCACACGGTCATGAGTCATGTCAAGCTCTTCCCCACGCACCATAAAGTGTAGCGACAAAGATTCATTTTGCACCAACCAATCTGCCAAAGCAGGCATGAGATATTGGCAAGCCACCTGTGGCGTGGTCGCAATGGTTAGGTTACCCATGACGTCATCACGCAAACGGCTTGCCTGATGCCAACCCATCTCGGCTGCCGTTACCATTTTTAAGGCTGACTGGTAAAACAACTCGCCCACTTCGGTAAGACTAATTCTGCGTGTCGAGCGTTGCAATAACACCGCCCCAAGCTCGTTTTCCAATGAGCGAATCTGTTGGCTAACTGCACTTGTGGTAATATTTAGTTCTTTAGCGGCACCACTAAATGAACCATGCTTTACCACCGCCACAAAAATTGCCATCGCTCGCAAATTATCCAGCATCATACCTAGCCCCTTATTTACCCATACTGCGATTAACCACCTATTATCGTCATCTGCCTGACAAACATGCAAAACAAGGACAAACCCAATGTTTCATCAGACCCGTTAGCAACCTTTGCAAGCACCTGTTAATATTTGACTAATTACTTTTTAATAGGCAAATAATTAGCTGGCAAGCTGGCAAGCTGGCAAGCTGGCAAGCTGGCAAGCTGGCAAGCTGGCAAGTATTATAACAAATAATTTTTATAAGTCAAATATTTGGTATTGTTAAATAAAGATAGATTTTAAGGTTTTCCGTTCGGACTGAGCTTGTCGAAGTCTAGGAAAACCGTTATGGTTCGACAAGCTCACCACGAACGGCTTTCTAGAAAAGTATACTCAATTAACAATACCAAATATTTATCTAAAATAATATTATTTTTTATAAAAAAATTTTATTAATCATATTTATAAAAAAACAACAAAAAAACAATAAATAATCATAAAAATTTTAAAAATAATTTATAAAAAGAATAATAATATTTGTAGAATATAAATTCAAGTCATTGAAAATAAAAGAATTATTTTATTTTTCAAATAAAAATTATTTTAAGATTATTTTAAAATAGTAATTTTTTTGATAAAGAATATTTCTAGATCAATTCTTGAAAATGACATATAATAGCGAAATTGATTTTTGTCATTCTTATAAAAATTATCGGTATTGTTAAATAAAGATAGATTTTAAGGTTTTCCGTTCGGACTGAGCTTGTCGAAGTCTAGGAAAACCGTTATGGTTCGACAAGCTCACCACGAACGGCTTTCTAGAAAAGTATACTCAATTAACAATACCAAATTATCATATAAAAACAAATAAAAAGTAATTATTAGCTTATTTTATAAATTTCATCTATTTTATATTATAATTAGATAATTATTCTATTAATTTTATATTAATAATTTTTTAATAAACCTTAAAAATATCTAAGAAAAACTGGCAAAAAACACCATCAAAATAGGAGAGATAAGATTGGTAATAAAGCCAAAGCTGATGACTAGCGGAATGATAGAAGCCCCACCCGCCTGCGTGAGTGTTGGCAGAGTAAAGTCAAGGCTGGTCACACCCCCAAGCCCTATCGCTGCCGATGATGAATGTCGCATGACCCATGGGATAAAGATGAGTGCCAGCACTTCTCGCCCTAGGTCGTTTAGTAGTGCCACACTGCCCCACACCGCCCCATAAGCGTCCGTCATGATCGTGCCTGAGAGCGAATACCAACCAAAACCCGATGACAACGCCAAACCCTGAGCCACTGACACATCATCAAAAAGCAGGGCAAAAAGGACACCCGAGAGCAGTGTTACCCCCACAAAAATCAAGCTGATTTGCAAGCCCCGCTTATTTAGCAGTGCTTGTTTGAGACTGACACCTGAGCCTTTGAGTGAAATACCCACCAAAAACAACAGTAGCATGAGTAGCACCGTCGTGGTCTTCTCCGGTGGGTGCCATGTGGTAGGTAAAAACTGAGCGATAATAAAGCCCGTCGCCAGACATAGGATTTGGGTTAGACTGCCATGAATGCTGACATTGGGCTTGGCAGTCGGGCTTTGCTGTGAGCGATACTGACAAGGCGACATACGGTCAAAAACTACCAAAGCCATCAACCCTGAGCCGATGGTTAGCACCATAAGTACCGACAGATACAGGGCGATATTAGCAAGTTTATGCTGTAAATCATCAACCAGTCCTAGCTCCATGCCAATCACCACCAAGATGATGAACACCAGATAATTAAGCCCACGCTCCGCCAAATGCGTGCTTTTTTTTGCTGTTTGGTAGGGCAAAACCAACAAACATCGGGGTTAGGATAAGCAGAAGTGTGATGATACCTTGCATGGCGTGACGGCTGGTGAATGATTTTTGAACATCAGAGAGTGAGCGTAAGATTATAGCATTTTTTGATAAATAGACAAGATTTTGATTAAAATTTATTCAAAATGAATGATTTCTATTCAATGCAAGCCCAAACCCTTCAATCAAAAAGGACGGCGAAAACCGTCCTTGTGTATTTTACAAATCAATCGCTTAGAGCTGATTGGTACCAAAGGTATCGCAGGCTTGGATGTCGCCCGTCTCAAAGCCTCGATAGAACCAACGCTGACGCTGAGCACTCGTGCCATGAGTAAAACTGTCAGGCACCACATGTCCGTGCGATTTGTGTTGTAGATAGTCATCGCCAATCTTCTCGGCAGCGTCTAGGGCTTCTTCAATGTCGCCCTGTTGTAAAAAGCCGGTGCGTTCATGGTTTTTCTTTGCCCACATGCCTGCAAAGCAGTCGGCTTGCAACTCTTGGCGGACGGACAGCTCATTTGCCTGTCGCTCATTGCCTTGCATTTGGGCTTTTCGCACTTCTTGGGATATTCCAAGCAGTGTCTGAACGTGATGTCCTACTTCATGAGCGATGACATAGGCTTGGGCAAAGTCACCCACTTGGTCTTGGCGAGACAGCTCGGTACTGCCATGACGCTCACTGCCAATACCCATGTGCCGTCTCATGTCCACAAAAAACTGCGTGTCCAGATACACTTTTTGGTCGGCAGGACAATAAAAAGGACCGCTGGCAGATGTCGCCGCCCCACACGCTGACTTAACCGAACCTGTAAACATCACCAATTTTGGTGGCTGATAAGTACCACCGAGTTTTGTAAAAATGGGTGTCCATACGTCTTCGGTATCGGCAAGCACAGTCGCCACGAACTCACGACTTTCGGCTTGGTCGGCAGTCTCATTGGCAGGGGCGGATTGCTGTTGAGTCGCTTGCCCTATCTGCTGAGTGACCCCTAGCGTGGTCTCGGGACTAACCCCAAATACTTTCCACAGGACAAGGGCAAGGATGATACTGCCAATACTTAGCCCGCCTGCCTTTACGCCACCGCCACGGCGGTCTTCGATATTATTACTCTGTCTGCGACCACGCCACTGCATAGCTCACCTATTATCGTAAAAAATTAGCCTATTATAAGGCAAAATTGCAAAAAATCTGTAAGAATTTTTAAAAATTATGTATAATTAGCGTGTATTGAACATTGAGCCTTGCTTAGGAGCTGACATGGTCTCGTTACTTCCTTTTGAAACAGTCATTCATAACCCCAAAGACAAACCCATCGAACACGCCGTGATATGGCTTCATGGCTTGGGGGCGAACGGTCATGATTTCGTGCCTGTCGTACCTGAGCTTAGACTCTCTGATGAGCTTGGTGTGCGATTCATTTTTCCGCACGCCCCATCCATCCCTGTGACCGTCAATGGCGGTTATGTCATGCCTGCATGGTATGACATCTTGGAGATGAGCCTAGATAGAAAGGTAGATACCGCCCAAATCAAGGCATCTAGCGAGCGCATTAATGACTTGATTGATGAACAAGTGCATCTCGGCATACCCAGTCAGAACATCATCATCGCAGGGTTTTCCCAAGGTGGTGCCGTTGCTTATCACAACGCCCTGACCAACAGCCGACCATTGGCAGGACTGCTTGCCTTATCCACTTATCTTGCCACCGAGCAGGAGATTGGCGAGCTTGGCACTAATGCGTCCCTACCTGTTAAAATCGACCATGGCGATTACGATGATGTCGTGCCGTCGGTGCTTGGGGTCAAGGCAATCGAAAAACTCACCACTTTGGGTCTGTCGCCTGAATTTAAACGCTACGGCATGGCTCATCAAGTATGCATGGAGCAGATTAAAGACATTGGCAAATGGATGAATAAGGTGTTTGATAAAAGCTAAATAACAAAACCCTGTTTACACAGGGCTTTTATTTATAAACAGGACTTATTTATTTGGTTTATTTGGCAAATCTCTAATCTCCCATGTCGGCGTGGATTCATAGACCTTTGGCGGGGCTTGAACTTTAGGGTTTAGACCCACCGCAATCTTATGCCAAATTGACGAATTGTCATACGCTTCTCGCTCGGCAATGGCGGCTCTCTTTTTGCGTTGGATTTGGTTGTTTTGAATGACGTAGACCGTGCGAGTATCGCTCGCCACCGTTTGGGCATTTTTATCCATCACAATGGCTTCTAGCGTGTACTCGCCTGCCACCAAATCAATGGTTGGCACGCTGGCGGTTAGCCCATCACCCACCACTTTGCCATTTAATAGCACCGCTGTGGTATAGCCCATCTCCAATGTTGGCGACACAGTAGCCTGCACATCAATGCTCTGGGCAGGGCGATGATAGGCACGGTCTTCGGCAGGCTCGGTGATTTGGATGTGATAAGCAAAGCTCAATGTCGGCAGGATAGATAATGCCACGCACATCGCTGATTTGAAAAAGGTTGATTTTGAAAAATAAGTCATCTAAGTTCCAATGCTACAAATAATCTTATTGTACCCAAAAATCAGCAAAAATGCACGCAAAACAAAACGGCATAAACCCAAATTCATGCCGTCTGTCTTTTTAGGGCGTACCCTAACGATTAGCAACGATAATACATATCAAATTCTAAGGGGTGTACCGCTTCATTAATACGCTGTACTTCTTTCATTTTTAGAGCGATATAGTCGTTAATCATCTCTTTGGTAAAGACCCCACCTTTTAACAAAAAGTCATGGTCATCACGCAGGGCATTTAGTGCCACTTCTAGATTTTCTGCCACCGTTGGGATAAGCATTTCTTCTTCTGGGGGCAAATCATACAAGTTCTTATCAGACGCTTCACCAGGGTCAATTTTATTTTCAATGCCGTCAAGCCCTGCCATAAGTAGTGCCGAAAACGCCAAATAAGGGTTGGCTGATGGGTCAGGGAAACGCACTTCCACACGCACCGCCTTGGGGCTATTGACATGCGGAATGCGAATACTGGCAGAACGGTTGGACGCCGAGTACGCCAGTTTAATCGGTGCCTCAAAGTGCGGTACAAGGCGTTTGTAGCTGTTGGTGCTCGGATTGGTAATGGCGTTCAAGGCACGAGCGTGCTTGATGACCCCACCAATAAAGTACAAAGCAGTCTTAGACAGTCCTGCGTACTCATCGCCAGAGAACGTGTTTACACCGTCTTTTGAGATAGACATATTCACATGCATGCCCGAGCCATTGTCTCCAACTAAGGGTTTGGGCATAAAAGTGGCGGTTTTACCAAATTGACTGGCAACATTTTGTACGATGTATTTAAACTGCTGTACTTCGTCCGCTTTTTTAACGAGCGTATTAAATGAGATACCGATTTCTAGCTGACTGCTCGCCACTTCATGATGATGTACTTCAATACGACCTTCGCCCATGACTTCATCGATGCGGTCGCACATCACCGCACGCATGTCATGATAATGGTCAATGGGCGGTACGACGGCATACGCCCCTTTGACAGCAGGACGCTGACCGCTATTGCCCCACGCATAGTTTTTGTTGGTACTCCATGCCGCCGCTTCAGAAATGACGGTGTGTCTAGCCCCTGACATATCAATATCCCATTTGACTTCATCAAAGACAAAAAATTCAGGCTCTGGCCCTATCAAGGCTTTATCGCCCAGACCTGTTGATTTTAGGTACACTTCGGCACGCTTGGCGATAGAGCGTGGGTCTTTGGCATAGCCTTGCATGGTGTCAGGCTCGATGATGTCGCACGCCACCACCACCGTTGGCACTTCAAAAAATGGGTCAAGATAGGCGGTATCAGCATCAGGCAATAATATCATGTCCGAGCTTTCCACGCCTTTCCACCCTGCCACGCTTGACGCGTCAAACATCTTACCGTCTTCTAGGGTGTCTTCGTCCACGCTATATGCAGGAAAGGTTAGGTGCATTTCTTTGCCATGTGTGTCGGTAAAACGAAAATCCACCCATTTCGCCCCTGATGATTCAATCAAGTCAAGTAACTTATTCGCCATGCTCGCTCCAAATTTGTAACTTAGTTAATCGGTTAAACTGCTATAATTTACCACCGCTTTGGCTTTTATGCAAATGGTATTTTATGATAAATTTGCGTTTATTCATGAAAAATTATCAGCACCACTTTTAGTCTAAGAAAACAAATATACCCCAAAACCAACATTAATCAGGCAAATTCATCTGCGACTGGTCGGGATTTAACCCAAAATAAAACACAAACGTCGCCACCATGCTATTTGCCAAAATAAATGCCAAATCCAAGCTCTCATGCCCCATCACAAACCGACCAAGCATTGCCGATACTGCAAGCATTATCACAAAACACGCCAATAATAGCTGTATCATGGTCGGATGTGTGAGTGTGTAATTTGTGCCTGCTTTGCGTTTGGGATTTAGGATTTTTAAATTTATCATAAATCCGATGACATATACCGCACTACCTAATATCAAATAACCAAGAAAACCCATCTTTATTTACCTTAATTTACCTTATCCACCCAAACGTTTACAGTGAGCCGTTTTTTGTTTTATCTCGCCATAATTAATCGCCCCCAGCTCATAACTAAAATTATCTTTATCAATCACCGTTACCGCTTGTATTATTGGGCTATTTTCTCTAAACATCTCTGTAAATAAAGCCTGCATTTCTGGCTCCTTCTCATATTCTCGTTGTTTTGATATGGCATTATAAATCATCACATGATTAATATTCCCCACATTTACTGTCAAATGCTTACCATCAAAATCCCAATTATCTTGCGTACTCATAAAGACGGATTGAATATCTACCCCTTGATAAATCTGCCGAGTTTCGCCATAACCCACCGAACGCCCATCAGCAAAGAAATGGTGCATATTTTGACTTTTGGTAACATTGCCGTCCACTTGCTCTATCAATAAATCACATTGCCAAACCCCAACCAAATCATCTTTATTAAAAGTAGTATTGGCATAAGTCGTGGTTGCCATGAGACTTATGATACTGGCGATAAATAATTTTTGCATGGTTAATATTTATTCCTATGTTTTTAATATTATAATCACTTAACTTCAAAATACACCAATGACAGTAAGGTGCGTATCACGCACCAATAAGATTTTCCATTTAAAAGGTGCGTGGTACGCACCTTGCCATACAACAAATAAATTTTTAAAATTAGCATTGGTGCAAATTGGGGTTAATTGACTATAAAATAACTAATATAAATTAAGCGATAATTTTTAATTTGATATAGGGCAAATTAATTCGCCCCATCTCAAAAACAATTAACCAATAATTAATCAATCTTTTAAATTGACATTGGCTTTATTATACCAACGGCAACAATTCCAACTTCTCGCCCTGCTCTACCGCCTTGCGATTTTTTATGGTATTCGCCCAGCGTATGACGTTTTGGTATTCGTGTACACTCAAAAATTCAGACGCGTTATATTTGGCATAGTCATTCTCGCCAATGTACAAATTGCCTAACACCAACGCCCCATACCACGGATAAATCGCCATGTCAGCAATGCTGTACTCGCCTGCCATGTAGTCATGCTCCATCAGATGTTTGTCTAGCACATCAAGCTGGCGTTTGGTTTCCATCGCATAGCGGTTAATGGCGTACTCAATCGGCTCGGGAGCATAGGCATAAAAATGCCCAAAACCACCACCGACAAAGGGAGCTGACCCCATTTGCCACATGAGCCACGACAGCATTTGGGCGTGGTCGGTCGGATTTTTTGGTAGAAATTTGTCATACTTTTGGGCAAGATACAGCAATATCGCCCCACTTTCAAACACCGATATGGGCGTGTCGGTGCTATAATCTACGAGTGCAGGGATTTTTGAATTGGGATTAATTTCCACAAAGCCTGTGCCAAACTGCTCGCCATTCATGATATTGATTTTAAAAGCGTCATAGTCAAGTAGCCCCAACGCCTTTAACTCTTCTAAAATGATATTAACCTTAATGCCGTTGGGCGTGTTTAGGCTGTATAACTGATAAGGCTTATCGCCTTTTGGCAAGGTTTGTTCGTGCCTTGCCCCTGCACTAGGTCGGTTGATACCGCCAAATTTTCCGCCCATGTCATTAGGCGTCCAAACTTTTGGGGGTGTGTAGCTCATAATAACTCCAAATTAATATTTAAATAATACATCAAACCAACTTATTTTAAGCGTTGGCAATGCCCTTCAAAACCATCTTCAAAATAATAACGGTGTTTATCTTTACCATCAAATTCAAGATAATGCCAATTATTTTCTTCAAAACTTTGAATCATCAATGCCCTACCTTCTGCATTTACTTCATCGTCAAATTTATAAAAATCACCATCAGGCAAAATAAAATAAGATTGATAATAAGTAATGTCTGGATTACTCATCAATAGCTTATTATCTTTGAATTGCCATTGATAATTCATGATACCAAATTCCAATTCAGGCAAATTATCTGCTTTTTCTTTGGTTTCTATAAACTCCGTTGCCGTACCATCGGCATGATAACGCATGAGTGTTTTTACCGAATGATATTCACTATCTGCCACGCAATGCCAATCACCTACCACATCAGGGGCGGATATATTGCTATTTGCTAAGGCTGTCATGGGTAATATCATCGCCCATAAAAGAGATTTTTGCATGATTATTCCTTATAAAATAAAACCAAATAAACCTTGTTTATGACACGTGGTAAATATCTGACTGCCCACATCATTCATGATAAAAGATTTTTTATTGATAAAATGAATATCAAACGTTCTTTTGTTAATGTCATTATTCATCATATCCTGCACCATTGGCAAGGATTTTTGTAGGGCGATATTTGCCTGCTCCAAATCATCTTTATTGGCATTTGGCATTCTGACAGCATAATTATGAAATTGATGATTGCCATAATGCAGGGTCTCTTGTGCCAATGTCCATGACGATTTGGCAGTGGCGGATTCGATTTGATAGGCATAATCGCTGGGCTGTCCATAATAAATGCGAATATGCTCGTGCATGGTGTGATTTTTAAAAAATTGCAACTGACTTTCTTGTTTGATGAGCGGATTGGCGTGTTTGATGTGGCATTGCCATTTGCCAATCAGGGCTTTATCGCCATCGGCATGGGGACTATATGACGGATTGGCAAGACCCATTATCGGCAGTATCATGCACAGGCTTAGACTGGCACTCATCATACGTTTAGACATAGCCAATTTCCTTTAAAAACTGATATAACTCATCGGCAAATTTGGTGTACCCTGCCCCATTGGCGTGGATTTGGTCGGATTTTAGTTTGTCGTCCGATAAGATAGTTGACCATACTTTTTCAAGTAACGGCACGCCCATCTCGCTCGCTACGTCTTTATACACAGGGTTATCGCTTGCCTTGCCAAACAAGGCACTGGCGGACAAATGTGGCTCAGCAATCAGCACCACAGGGATATTTTTGTCTTGCAATGCCTTGATAATGCTTACCAAATTAGTACGGGTTTCGCTGGCATTTACTCGTCTTAGTACGTCATTACCACCAATGCCTAGTAGCACCAATTTGGGATTTTCGCTAATCACACTGTCCATACGGTTAAGTACGTCTTTGGTCGTATCGCCATTAACGCCCATATTGATGATGTTCCAGCCTGTTTTTTGAGCAAGGATAACGGGATAGCTTTGGGATTTGTCCGCCCCATAGCCAAAGGTCAAGCTGTCGCCCAATGCCACAACCTTTGCCCCGCTTGGCATGGCGGTGTATTTGGGTGTGTCGCTACACCCAATGGCAAAGGCAATGGGCAGGACGAGGAGTGATTTTAATAGGCTACGGCGGTTTGGCATGGTTTTAATGTGGTTTTTCAGAATGGTAAAATAGTATACCATATATTGCATTATTAAAGATAGAAATCATGGCTTATTTGATGTATAAATATACCATCAAGCAAAATAGAGAAGCATAAAAAATAAAAAATCCCAACCTTCTATTTTCCATTCTCACTTTTTCTATTTCTGTTTTTATAAATCTGTTATTTTTTCTTAAATTATTAATTTCATCTTTCAATTCTAATTCTTCTTCGTTTTTTTCTTTAATAAATTTCTGAATATCCTCATGTTCAACAATATTATCACGCCAAGTCTCTCTTAGAATCAAATCATCAAGAGTGGCTTTGCCAATACAATCATTATTATGTATATTTTTCGTGATTTTTATACCCATATTTTCGTATAATTTATTTCTTCTGATGCCATTTTCACCCTTGCCATCAGATTCTATCAGACGAATATCTTTCATTAAAAATTGTTCTTCATTGGGTAGATTAAAACTCTTTAACCAGCTAACGATTTTGTACATAAAGTATGTACCTATTCTATGTGACGGCTTTTGTCCTATCAAGTCTAATCTAATATCTCCATTACCATCTTTACTCTTTGAGCTGATGGAAAACTTTCTATCAACAAAGTCAATACTTGCTTGAAATGGGCTGGTAAATCTACTATAACCGCCTATCTCAAATTCAATGTATGCAATATTTTTAAAATCAGTTTTTTCACTCGTTTCAATTATTTTAACAGCCAATCTATCAATTAACCCATTTATTCTTTCGGTGTCATTAGGTTGATAAATATCCAATACAAAAAAATTTTCTTTTATAATCTTTTCGTTCATAGTAGCTCCAAAAAAGGCGATGATAAACACCGCCTTTTATTATACAAAATTTCACTTTATTAAAGCAAAATCTTTCTTGGGTCAGCCAACAGCTTAGCAATATAGCGAGTAAACACCGCCGCATCCGCTCCGTTAATCGTACGGTGGTCATACGATAGAGATAGCGGTAGCATAAGACGTGGTTCAAACTCTTTGCCGTTCCAACGTGGCTGATAGGTGGATTCAGAAATCCCCAAAATCGCCACTTGTGGGTGATTGACAAGCGGTGTGAAGTAAGTACCACCCATGTTGCCTTGGCTTGAAATGGTGAATGACGCACCTTGCAAGTCTTTGGCGGACAGTTTCTTATCACGGGCTTTTTTAGCAAGCTCGCCAATCTCAATGGCAAGCTGGCGAATGCCTTTGGCTTGGGCATCACGAATCACAGGCACAATCAAGCCGTCATCGGTCGCCACCGCAATACCCATGTTTACCGATTTACGGATAATCATTTGGGTGTTGTCATCCGACACGTGGCTGTTGAATTTGAGGTGCTGAGTCAAAGCGTACGCAACCGCCTTAACGATAAACGCCAAAATGGTAAGGCTCACGCCTTGTGCCTTAAACTCGGCTTTTAGCTCGTTACGCATGGCTTCGGTGTCGGTAATGTCCGCCAAATCAAACTGCGTAACCTGTGGCAGTAGCGTGTTTAGGTTAAGCTGTGGGATAGAGACTTTTTGTAGGCGGGATAGGTCTTGAACTTCAATCTCACCCCAAATCTCTTTGTTACTCATGTCGGGCAGTGGTGGCAGGCTAATCGCTGAACCGCTTGCCACGTTGGCGACAGGCTTGGTGCTGGCACTACTGATGACCGACTTGACATAACCAAACAAGTCTTCTTTTAGGATACGACCGTGTGGGGCAGTTCCCTTGACAAGGCTAATATCCACGCCCAATTCACGAGCCAGCTTACGCACGGCAGGCCCTGCGTGAGCATCTTTGGCACGAGCATTGACTTCTGCTTCTGGCAGTTTGGCACCGCTTGCAGGAACGGTTTGGGCAGGGGCTTGGGCTTTTGGTGCTTCTGCCTTAGGCACATCAGCTTTGACTTCTGCTTTGGGTTCGCTTGGGGCAGACGTTTGAGCAGGGGCAGAACCACCTTTAATGGTAATAAAGGCTTGACCGTTGGTTACGGTGTCGCCAGCATTTACCAAAATCGCCTCTACCACACCGTCAAGCGGAGCAGGCACTTCCACAGACGCTTTGTCAGACTCGACAAGGAGCAAGGATTGACCTTCGGTAACGCTATCGCCAACCTTAACAAGCACTTCGGCAACTTCAGCACTATCCACGCCCAAATCAGGTAGGTTATGGGTTTGGCTTGCACCGCCCGAGACCGCACTTGGCGCTGATTCGGATTTTGACTCTTCGGCTGTTGGAGCTTGTGGCTCTTCTTTTGGTTCTTGTGGGACTTCTTGAGTTTCTGCTTTTGAAGTGGAGTCAGATTGACCTGCTTCTACCTCAAAAAGGACTGTACCCTCAGAGATACTGTCGCCAACTTTTACCAAAACGGAGGTTACGGTACCGCCCACAGGGGACGGCACTTCTACGGACGCTTTGTCAGATTCTGCCAAAATTAGGCTGTCATTTTCAGAAATAACATCGCCAACTTTTACCAAAATTTCTGCCACTTCGGCACTGTCTACACCCAAATCGGGGGCTTTAATTTGCATGATTTGTCTCCTTATTTGGGTTCGGTAATATTGCTGTCGTTAAGCAGTTTGGCATCTGCCTTATCTTCGCTACGCCCTTCGGTGCTGATGGCACTGTCTGGCTCATCTTTTAGCTCAGGCACGGCTTTTGGTGTTGGGCGTGCAGGAGCTGGGGCATCTGGGTAGTAGTCATGGTGTGGTTGCGGCTGCCATGCAGGAAGTTGGTCAGCATCAATACCAAAGCTAGAAATGGCATCTTTAACCAAACGCACGTCAATCTCGCCCTCGTCCGCCAACTTTTTCAAGGTGGCGACCACGATATGAGCTGCATCCACATTAAAGAAGCTACGCAAGTTGGCACGAGTGTCCGAACGTCCAAAACCGTCTGTGCCTAGCGTGGTATAAGGGCGTGTGTCAGGTAGCCAGCCACGAATCTGCTCAGGATAGTTACGCATATAGTCGGTAGCAGCAACCACGATACCTTTGTGTGGGGCAAGCTGTGTGGTGACCCAAGGCAGTTTTGGTTCGTCCGTTGGGTGCAAGCGGTTGTAATCGTCGCACGCCATGCCGTCACGAGTCAGCTCGTTAAAGCTCGTTACACTCCATACGTTGGCTTTGATGTTAAACTCTTCTGCCAAGATACGAGCCGCTTTTTGTACTTCACGCAAAATCACACCCGAGCCAAGCAGTTGCACTTGGGTTGAGCCATTGTCTTCTAGTAGGTACATACCACGCTTGATACCTTCTTCAATGGCTTGTCTGTTGTCGCCAATGGCAGGTTGGTCGTAGTTTTCGTTCATGAGTGTGATATAGTAGTACACACGTTCGCCATTGCCATACATGCGTTTTAGACCGTCATGCATGATAACGGCAAGTTCATAGCCAAAGCATGGGTCGTACGTTACGCAGTTTGGCACGGTGCCAAATAGGATATGACTGTGTCCGTCTTGGTGCTGTAAGCCCTCACCGTTTAGCGTGGTACGTCCTGCGGTCGCCCCAAACAAGAAGCCTTGGGCTTGCATATCGCCTGCTGCCCATGCTAGGTCACCAATACGCTGGAAGCCAAACATCGAGTAGTAGATGTACATCGGAATCATCGGCAGAGCATTGGTTGAGTAGCTTGTGGCAAGACTAATCCACGAACTCATCGCCCCTGCTTCGTTAATGCCTTCTTCTAGCATATGCCCGTCTTTGGCTTCTTTGTAGCCCATGAGTGCTTCGGCATCTTCGGCAACATAGTTTTGACCGACTGATGAATAAATGCCAAGCTGACGGAACATACCCTCCAATCCAAAGGTACGAGCTTCATCAGGAACGATAGGCACAACGTATTTGTTTAGCCCTTTGTCTTTTAATAGTGCTGACAGCAAACGCACAAATACCATGGTTGTGGACTGCTCTTTGCCTTTACTGCCTTGCAACACCCCGTCAAATACAGACAATTCAGGGATTTCTAGTGGGATATGACCGCTACGGCGAGCAGGCAAGTGTCCGCCCAAAGATTCACGGCGACCCATTAGGTATTTGTACTCAGGGCTGTCTTCGCTTGGGCGGTAGAATGGCAAGTTTTGCAATTCGTCATCGCTGATTGGTAGGTCAAATCTGTCACGGAAGTATTTTAGACCGCTCTCGTCTAGTTTTTTTAATTGGTGGGCTTTGTTTACCGCTTGGATTTGCTTGGATAGACCATAGCCCTTGACAGTTTTGACAAGGATAACGGTTGGCTGACCCTTGGTTTTCATGGCTTCGGCATAAGCAGCATACACCTTTTTGGGGTCGTGTCCGCCACGGTTTAGACGCATGATTTCATCATCAGACAAGGCAGACGCCATGTCGGCAAGCTCTGGGTATTTACCAAAGAATTCTTTGCGTACAAACGCACCGTCACGAGCGGTATAAAGCTGATATTCGCCGTCCACCACTTCTTCCATGCGTTGCTTTAACGCACCCGATGTGTCTTTGGCAAGTAGGCTGTCCCAATGGTCGCCCCAAATCACCTTAATCACACGCCAGCCTGCCCCACGGAACACAGATTCTAGCTCTTGGATAATTTTGCCATTACCACGCACAGGACCGTCAAGGCGTTGTAAGTTACAGTTGATAACCCAAATTAGGTTGTCTAATTTTTCACGCCCTGCCATTGAGATGGCACCCAAGCTTTCAGGCTCGTCCGTTTCGCCGTCGCCTAGGAACGCCCACACTTTGCGGTCTTCATCTTTGATAAGGCTACGGTTGGTTAGGTACTTTTGGGTACGGGCTTGATAGATACTCATCAAAGGTCCAAGACCCATCGATACAGTCGGGAACTGCCAGTAATCAGGCATCAAATAAGGGTGCGGATAGCTTGATAGACCTTTGCCGTCCACTTCACGGCGGAAGTTTTTGAGTTGTTCTTCTGACAGACGACCTTCCATAAAGGAGCGAGCGTACATACCTGGGGCACCATGACCTTGATAATAAATCATGTCGCCACCGTGGTTCTCGCTTGGAGCTCGCCAAAAGTGGTTAAAACCAGTTTCATACAAGGTTGCTGATGAGGCAAATGTCGCCAAATGCCCACCCAAATCGTCATCATTTAGGTTGGCACGCATGACCATCGCTAGGGCGTTATAACGCATGATTGAGCGGATTTTACGCTCTAGGTGCAAATCCCCTGGATAAGCAGGTTCGTCTTCAGCGGGAATGGTATTGACATAGGCAGTATCTAGGCGGTTAAAAGGCAAGCCTTCTTGTACTGCTTTATTATATAAGGCTTTTAATAAGAATTGAGCCCGCTCTTTGTCGGCGTTTTTGATGACCGACTCAAATGCATCAAGCCACTCTTGGGTTTCTACATGGTCGGAATCGTTGTAATAGGTCGTCATAAAATTTTCCTACTGTTGTGAATGCTAAGATGAACTTAGCGATGAATGCCAAACATAAATAGCTTGACAGAAAACTATGTCGCTTTTGTGAAAAGCTGTGAAAAGTTACTTTTTATAAAAGCTAATTTTAGCCATATATTATAAAAGACTTTGCCTAAAATTTGTTATGTCTTTTGGTAAATGTTTATCATTGGACTATTTTTTAAATAAATAGTGAAAATAAATTTTGGGTGAAATCATAACAGACATCTCATCCCAAGCCCACTAGCCAAACACCGTATCGCCTACCACCAAAGGATAACCAAGCAGAACAAGTCACTGATAAAACGCCTGTACTTTCTTCTCGCCATCTTTGACAATGTCCACAGGCGTATCATCGCACGGCACTTGATAAATGGTGTTCGCCCCTTTAAAAATATAGACCACATAAGGACTGTCAAGCAGTGGATTGATGTTTTGACTGGCGTCCTTGATCTTTGCCAATACCATCATCTCATCAGGGCGTGCCAGTACACGCTCGACATCAGATTTATCAAGCGATAAGGCATTCACGCCAAAATAATCCCACGCCTCATCCACGCTTATCTCATCCAAAGGTTCGGGGCTATCCCACAGCGTTTTTGCCCCGTCAGGCTCTTTCATTTGCATGACAAAACCGCCCGCCTGCTCACTCACTTTTATCTGAGCAGGGCTATTTTTCTCAACGCTATAACAGCCGACAAATACCCCTGCCTGCCCATCTGCTTTGACTGGGGCGTTATCGGTTGGGGTGGTTTGGTTGCAGGCGGTCAAGCCAAGGGCAAAGAGAATGGATAGGATGCAAGAATGGGATTTGATAGACATGGTGTGATTAATAAAGGTTAAGTTAAATTGACTCGTGTCAGTTTTTGATTTTAGATGATTTTATTAATTTTAAAAGCAAAACCATCAAGCACTGACATCATTTAAAAAATGATAAGTTTGTTAAAGGGTAAATTTTAAAAAAACAAAATTGCAATCAACAATATTTTTTAGACAATCCTTATCGGAATGCATTGCAATTTGTTTATGTTAAAACCTTATTGTTTTGGCAAATGCGACTGTTACCGATATTTGTTATTTTAAAAATTATTCAAATAACAAACCAAACCATCACTCAGGACGGCTAGACAGACGATGGTAGCCCACGCTCTCACCAACATCACCGACAAAACCAAGCTGTCGCCACACTTCATACAGACAAATTGCCACGCTGTTAGATAGGTTAAGACTGCGAGAATCAGGGAGCATGGGCAATCTTAGCCAGTTATTCGCCCCAATGTCATCACGCACAAAAGACGGCAGTCCGTCCGTCTCCGAACCGAACACCAGTGCCACCGAGCTGTTACCAACTTTAAAATCATAGTCATAAAACGGACGGCTAAACTTGGTCGTCATCGCCACGACCGTATCCACGCCCACGCTTGCCAAATAAGCACGGCACGCCTGCCAATCATCATGCACTTGCATGTTGGCATATTCATGATAATCCAGTCCCGCCCGTCTTAGCTTTTTATCATCAAGCTCAAAGGCTAAGGGCTTGATAAGGTGCAGTTTCGCACCTGTATTGGCACACAGACGAATGGCATTGCCGGTATTGTTGGGGATTTTGGGGGTGTAGAGAACAATATGAATTTGTTTCATGGTTGTTATTTCATGGTTTTTTATAAAAAAGCCCGCACCAAATGATTGACGTATTTAAAGCCCATCTTGGTCGGGGCGATGATGTCAGGATGAAACACCATCAGCCCTTGATGTTGCAGGGGTAAAAGCTCATTATCAATGGTACTAATAAGTAGCCCTGTCCGCTCTTCAAAGGTGCGAGTTGTCGTGCCATCCGCCAAACGCAGGGCGTTCATCATAAATTCAAAGGGCAGACTCTCATCCGCCACCCGTTCAAAGCCCACCATCTTTGGGGCGTTATCATAATTTAGATAGTCTTTGGGCAGGCGAGATTTGGCATAACGATAAATGCCATCTGCATAATCATCATGTCCACGCAGTGTTACTTTGCCATGCCCACCTGCCCCAATGGCAAGATAGTCGCCAAACTGCCAATAATTGACATTATGACGGCACGGCTCATCATCACGCCCAACCCATGCCGACACTTCATAATTGGCAAAACCTGCTTGCAAAAGTCGCTCTCGCCCTGCATTCTCTATGCGTTCTAACTCATCATCATCGGGCAGGTCGGGTGGGCTGCGATAAAAGGCGGTGTTCGGCTCAATGGTTAGCTGATACCATGAGATGTGCGTCGCCCCTGCCGATAATGCCATGTTAATATCACGCACGGCAAGTGTGGCAGTCTGATTGGGCAAGCCATGCATTAGGTCGGCATTGATACGGGTAAAGCCTGCTTGTTTGGCGTTTTTGATGGCATTGACCGCTTCATCATGGCGATGTATTCGCCCCAATGTCGTCAATGCCCCATCATCAAAGGACTGCACGCCCATCGATAAGCGGTTGATACCCAGTGCCAAATAGTCGGCAAAAGGGGCGTGTTCTAACGTGCCAGGGTTAGCTTCTAAGGTAATCTCAATATCATCGGCAAAAGGGAGCATCTCACGCAACCCCAAAAAAAGCACCCGATACTGCTCTATCGGCAACAGCGACGGTGTCCCCCCACCGATAAAGATACTCTGTATCGCACGCCCCCCTGTTAAGGCAACCTGCGAGCGAGCGTCAGTCAAAAGTGCCTTAACATAGTCGGCAAAGGGAGCGGACTCGGGCAAGGCGTGCGAGTTAAAATCACAATACGGGCATTTTTTGACACACCACGGAATGTGAATGTACAAAGACAATGGGATATTGGCAGAGTCAAGGATTAGGCTATGTTCGTTCATGGGTTTATGCGGCGTGACACATGCCATGCCTTTTGTTGTTTTTAATGATTGGTTGTTATGATTTTTGTGTTAAGTTGCCATACTATTTGGTATTGTATTTAGCCATCATATCATATCAGCTCACGCCTAGTCTTGCACCAAATCATCAAATTGCAACAAACCAAACTTCATCCCCAAATGCTTCTCTAAGGCAGGCAGGTTAAAAGCGTCATCTTCGCCCACCAAACTAACAGATACGCCCGATTGTCCTGCTCGTCCTGTACGTCCGATACGATGAACATAATCATCAGGCAAGTCAGGCAGAGTGTAGTTAATGACATGGGTCACGTCATCCACATGTATGCCACGCCCTGCCACGTCGGTCGCCACCAGTACATTAACTTCGCCATCTTTAAAGCGTTTTAGGTAACGCTCTCGCTTGGCTTGGGCGACATCGCCTGAAAGCATGGTCACGTCCACATGCTTGCGTAGGTTGTCATACAGGCGTTTGACTTGGTCTTTGCGATTGGCAAAAACAATGGCTTTTTTGACATCATCACTGCCAAGCAACTGCTTTAATGCTGTCAGTTTTTGGCGGTCGGTCAATAGATAAAAACGCTGTTCAATGTTCTTATTGGTACGGCTCTCGGGGGCGATTTCCACAAAAGTCGGCTGATACAGCCAGCGATACGCCAAATTCATGACGTCGGTGTTAAACGTCGCCGAGAACAGCAAACTTTGGCGGTGCGTATTGGCAGGCATTTTGTTGATGAGTCGCTTGACATCAGGAATAAACCCCATATCCAGCATGCGGTCGGCTTCATCTAACACCAACACTTCCACACGGTCAAGAAACAACACGCCCTTTTGCACCCAATCAATAATCCGCCCCGGTGTGCCAATCAAAATATCCATCGGGCGACGGTTTATCTCATTTGCTTGCTTGTCATAATCCGCCCCACCAGTCATACACAAGGCATACAACCCACTGTATTTGACGAGCTCTCGGCAGTCGCTATAAATCTGCTGTGCCAACTCTCGGGTCGGTGCTAGGATTAACGCCCGCGGCTCACCCAAATAACGTGTCTCATCATCACCAAACGGGCGAGAAAGCAGGCTTTGGATGATGGTAATCAAAAACGTGGCAGTCTTGCCTGTGCCTGTCTGTGCCTGCCCAATGGCGTCTTGCCCTGCTAGGGTATGGGGCAAGATTTGGGCTTGAATAGGCGTGAGAGTCTCAAAACCCAAAGCCGATACTGCCTTTTGGATGGGTTCTGCTAGGGGTAAGTCACGAAACGTGCTAAATTGCTCGGTCAAGGGCATGTCCTTTTAAGCTAAATGGGCGAATATTGTTTGGTGTTTTTACCAAATGTTTGTCAAGTTTTTATCTTTTGATATTTTTAAATCATCCATCCAAATCATTAAAACAGGCATTAAGTGAGCCTTCCACAGCTTGCTGAACAAACCGCTCTTTGTCGGCTTTGTCATCATAAACGGGCATTTTATAAATGATGTTCAAGCCGTTTTGCCATGTCTCGTCGATAAATGACACCATGTCTTTTTTTGAAAAACTTTTTTCCACTCTTTTTAGGGCTTTATCAAGGTTTTTCTTGGCTTTGTCTTTGCTGACGCCATTTTGATGGTCGATGGCGATGTCATAAACGCCTTTACTGGCAAGCATGCAAATCCCTGCTATCTCTTCGATTCTGGCTGATTCATCCGCTGATAAGGTCACTGCCGAATGAGCCGTACCGCCAACACCAAGCAACGCTAGGATACCAAGTGTGCAGATAAGTTTGTTTGGCTTTTGCATAATCACGTCTTTATAAAAGAATCAATCTTATATTTTATCATAACTTATCATAACAGGCAAAACCCAATTTAAAAGCCTAATTTTAAAAGCTAATATTAAAGCCCAGTTTTAAAACCTTATAAAAAAAACCCACCCCAAGGGCAGGTTTTGCGTGATTTAAACATCACATTAATTTGGTGACTTCTTCGGCTTGCAATCCTTTATCGCCTTCGGTCACGACAAATTCCACCATTTCACCTTCTCTTAGCGAGCGATAGCCGTCACCGACAATGGAACGAAAATGCACAAACACATCTTCACCAGTGGCACGCTGGATAAAGCCAAAACCTTTGGCATTGTTAAACCATTTAACCTGACCTTGTTCACGAGCAGACATAACACTTCCTTAAAAAATACCACATTGTAACACTTACAATGATACAAATAATCAAATAAGCCTACGCACTACGCAGTTATCGTAAACTCGTGCCTAAATATAGCACACTTTTAAAGGGCTGTAAACGTATGTAACCAAACATTAACAAAAAATTTACGCCCCACTACCTTTAAAAATTTGTTAAAATAATCAGCATTTAACATAAAACACACAGACATCAACACTCATGAATCAAACCACCCCCCTAAACCGTAAATTATTATTACTAAACGGTGCCAATCTGCACTTACTGGGCAAGCGTGAACCGCACATTTATGGCACGACCACCTTACAAGACATCATTCACCGTCTATCCGCCACCGCTCATCAGCACGGTATCCAACTTGACCATTTTCAGTCCAACCACGAAGGCGACATCGTGGACATCATCGGTAGCCAAGGCGTATTGGCGGACGACCACGACAAATTTGATGGGGTCATCATCAATCCAGCCGCCTTTACCCATACGTCCGTTGCCATTCGTGATGCTTTGCTTGCCAGTGGCAAACCCTTTATTGAAGTGCATTTATCCAACGTCCACGCTCGTGAACCGTTTCGCAGTCATTCGTATTTTTCGGATAAGGCGGTGGGCGTGATTTGTGGGCTTGGCGACATGGGTTATGATATGGCATTGGCATGGTTTTTAAAAAATTTATATAAAACAAACGGCGTACACTCATGACCATCATCGCTTATACTGACGGGGCGTGCAAAGGCAACGGCAAGGCAGGGGCGTCCGCTGGCGGATTTGGCACGCACATCATCTACCCCACAGGCGACGTGCTAAACATTTGGGGCGGTGAGAGCGACACCACCAACAACCGCATGGAACTCATGGGGGCAATCACCGCCTTAGAACGCACGCCTACCGACACGCCAATACAGATTTGGACGGACTCGGGCTATGTCAAAAACGGCATTACCCAGTGGATTAACAGCTGGAAAGCCAAAGGCTGGAAAAAAGCGGACGGCAAAGCAGTACTCAACCAAGACCTATGGATACGTCTAGATAACGCCTGCCAACGTCGCACCATTGATTGGCAATGGATAAAAGGACATGCAGGACATGTCGGTAATGAGATGGCGGATAAACTTGCCAATGATGGCGTTACTGGCAGTGGCGAGTTGTTTATCAGTCACGCCCCCACAAATAACCCTGCAAGCGACAAGACAGACAGCAAAACCAATACCGAGCCAAACACCATATCAAAAGAGACAGATGAGACAACCACGATGAATGAGACCACCAACCACGCCCTTAATGACAGTAATTTTCACGGCACTGATTTTCACGACAGTGCCGTTTATGAAAATGATGTGGGCGATGACATGAGTTATTATGCCGACATGGCAAACATGGTTGCAGATGATGAATTTGACCCCACCGACCCAATGGCAGATGTGGGAGCGGATGTTAATGACAGCGAACCAGTCAGCCAAAATCAAAATGAAACCCCCGCCAAAAAATCCAAGAAAAAAACACCACCTGCCCCCATGCAAGTGGTTCGCCACAACCACCAAAACCCTGACTATGACGGACGCACCGATGAGATTCGTGAGCCGTTTTGGGCGGTACTGCCCGACCCCATTCATCGTGGGGCGTCAGAACGTCAGCTGATTATGGATACGGAGACGACAGGCATTGACCCTGCCACGGGCGACCGTATCGTTGAGATTGGCATTGTTGAGATGGTCAAACGTAAGCCAACTGGTGTTCAGTTACATGTGTACCTAAATCCTGACAGGGAGATGGATGATGAAGTCATTGGCGTTCACGGCATTCACAATGAATTTTTGGTGGACAAGCCCCGATTTGCCGATGTCGCTCCTTATGTCTATGAGTTTATGAAAGGGGCGGAAATCATCGCTCATAACGCCCAGTTTGATATGAAATTTTTATCGCATGAGTTTGACAAAGTGGGCATGACCGACTTTGCCGATGTCGTGGAAGTCACCGACTCACTCATGCTTGCCCGCAAAATGTATGCAGGGCAAAAGAACAATTTGGACGCCCTTGCCAAACGCCTAGATGTCGGTCAGGACATTGACCGTTCCTACCACGGAGCATTAAAAGACTCACAGATTTTGCTTGAAGTCTATCTTGCCATGACCAGCGGACAGATTGCCATGAGCATGGAAGAAGAAGGGGTGAGCCAAGATGACAACAGGGGCGAGATTAGTTTTAGTGATTTAAGTGCCTTATCCGCCCAACTAATCCGCTCAAAAGATGACTTCTCTGCCGATGGGGCATGGCGCAAGAGCGTACTCAAATAACAATTTATCCGATATTTGCCCTATTTAGCATAATTTTACTTGCCAAGTTTCGCCAAACATGGTTAAATGTAGCGATTATTAATGCGTGCTGTAAAACAACAGGATTATCATGACTCAATCAGCCAAAACCGCCACCAATTTTGACTTGTCATCACTTCATATTTTGCGTAATGAAATCGGCTCTGTGCTAAAAGACGCCGAAGTGCATTTGCGTGAGTTTTATGATGACCCTGACCAAGCCCCCCTGCTGTTAGACTCAGCAAATAACCTATCACAGTTATCTGCCATTTTTAAATTGATTGCTTTTAACGGAGCAGGACTGCTTGCCGAAAATCTATCAGCAAGTTATACCCTGTTGCATGGTAATGCCGATGGCGACGAAGATGAAAATGAGATTCTGATGACGGACATCTCAGAAGCCATCATGCTACTAGACCGCTATGTTGAATTTGTCTTATTAAAAGAAACGCCCGAACCTGCCCTGCTACTACCCATCATTAATAAACTGGGCGAGCATTTGGGACATGCTGTCATCGAATCCACCACCCTAAACCAAAACATTAACAGCGTCATCATCGCCGACCCCCAAGCAAACTACGCTTCTCTTAGCACGCTTGGACTCAATGTCAGAGCCTTGACCCAAGCCTACCGTGCAGGTCTGTCTGTCATGCTTGAAAATAAAGACGGGGTCATCTCTGATGATGAACGTCAAAAATTAGATGGCATGACCAAAGCCTGTGCTTTGATTGCCCAACATTCTGACACCTTATTTTGGCAATCGGCAAAGACCATCACCCAAAACATCGCCAACGACCTACCGCTAAGCCATGCCAAAAAGCGTATCTTGGTTTATCTAGAACAGCAATTTTCTGACTATCTGCCGATTGAGGACCGTCGTTTTGCCGAAATGGTCAGCTTTGCTTGCAACAAAAACAAAGATTTTGCCACCCTTGCCAATCAAAAGTACGCCCTAAACCGAGTAAGCGACACCAAGTTTAGCGAAATGCAACGTTTCTTATTCGGGCCCAACCGTGAAATCACCGATACGCTCAATAATTTGATTCAAGAGCAAATAGAAACAATCAAACAAAAAGTAGATAAATTCGTGCGTGCCTCTAACGGCATGGGTGAGATTGGTGACATGGTCAGCATTGATGACATCAAAGCCGAGCTTAATACCTTATCCCAGACCATGACCTTGTTAGAGCTTACCGACGCTAGCCAAGCACTAACAGCAGCGTCAGCACAAGTGAGCGGATGGCAAAATCCCACCCTAGAAGACTTGGACACATTCTTAGATAAACTATTGGTTGCTGAGAATGCTGCCATCTTCCTTGCCAAGAGCCACACCCCTGGGGCGGTTAAATTACCCCTACACAACCGTGAAATCTCACTACATCAGCTCGATACTTCTTCACTACATCAGCTCGATACTTCTTATGAAACTTTGGTCAAAGAAGCACGTAGCAACCTAACTGCGGCGACTTTGGCATTGACTGACTATATCGCAGATAGCAACCGCGACATCATGAATCTGCAAAACACACCTGAGATGATTCGCCAAGTGGCGGGAGCAGCAGCGTTCCTACGCCTATCTGCTATCTCAGCTCAGCTATACCTGTTGGCTCGTCGCTTAGAAAACGGACTGCTTGATAAGGTCAAAACCTCCCCTGATAATGAGCTGATTCGCATCAGCAACGCTTGGGCAGATGTCTTGGTGGCGGCAGACTTTGAATTTGAAAACTTTGAAGAAAACCGCCCTACCAATGAACAAAGCATTCTCATCAGCCAAAATAGCTTAAATCAGCTCGTGGCATGAGCCATCAGAATATCAACACAGTAGACGCCCAGTCATCGGCTACCCATGTAATATGGGTCGTTGATGGCGAGCGTGTTTTTTGTCGTGATGGCAAACCTTATGCGTTTTGTCATACTAAGATAGGCATAGATGGCTTAGACGACTTGGATGATGGTTTGGATGACACACTAGGCGTGGTTGAACTGCTACATTTTGGACATGATGGCAGACGGATATTTGCCATGGATTGTCAAAAGATGACTAAGCCATATCCTTTTGATGGCGAGTTTATCGCTTATCGCCATGCCGTTGCCGCAACCGACAGCCACACCGCCCATGAAATCTCGGCAGGCATTCAGCTGTTATTATGGCAAAAGGGCAATCAATTCTGTGGCTATTGTGGCACCAAAACAGTACGCCACCGCAAAGAAAACGCCATGGCATGTCCCACCTGCCATCAGCATTTTTATCCCAAGATACAGCCTTGTGTCATCATCGCCATCACCCGTTCCTGCCCTGTGACGGGTCAGTCCCAAATCCTATTGGCACAACATCATCGCCATCAGGCAACAGGCATGTATGGACTTATCGCTGGATTTATGGAAGTGGGCGAGAGTGCCGAGATGACCATTCATCGTGAAGTACTAGAAGAGACCGGCATTCACGTGGATAACATCCGCTACATCAAAAGCCAAGCTTGGCCATATCCGACCAATCTCATGCTTGGCTTTTGTGCCACTTATAAGTCGGGGGATATTGTCATCGATGAAGATGAGCTGTCCCATGCTCAGTTCTTTGGTAAAGATGACCTGCCACTAATTCCCAAGCAAGGGACAATTGCTTATGATCTGATTAGTCAAACATTAGGGCTAAATAAATGCTAGTGCATGCCTATCATTGATGACATCTTAACACTATTGATTTACCTTACCTTTAGATGTATTTATAATAAAAAATTGCAATTTACCCTTATGACCTATTGTGCTTGAATAAGTCACAATTCATTCTCACGCCCCATATTGAAAAAAAACAAAGAGCGAATATTCTCGCCCTTTTGATCATTACACCACAACAATTACCACGCCTGCGACAATGCCGACAGCACGCCTTTTAGCATGGCAGAGACGGTACTGCTACACACGCCAATGCCTGAATACACCTTGCCTGCCACATTAAGCTGAACGTACGCCGCCGCCGCTGAGTTGGTTTGGTTGTCGCCCAGCTCATCATCAAGCAGGCTCTCGGTCGCCTTGGTGTTAATGGCATGCTCTGAATAATTGGTCACGTGAATGTCCTTACCTGTCGCCTTGACCAGTCCGTCAATAAATGCCGACAACGCCCCATTGCCCTGCCCGATGATTTCTAGCACATCTGTGGGCGTGGCGATTTGTCCGTTAAAGGATACGTCTCCGCCCTTGTTGTTAATCTGATAATCACTTAATTTAAAGGTCTCTTGGGTCAGATAAGTCTTGGTAAAGATGTCAAGGAGCTCATCTGTTTTTAGCTCACGAGCCAAACTCTCGGCTTGGTTCTGCACCACTTTGGCAAAATCAATCTGCGTCCAGCGTGGCAAATCAAAGCCATAATGACGTTGCAGAATATACGCCGCCCCACCCTTGCCCGACTGGCTATTGATACGCACCACGTCTTGATAGCTCCGCCCGATATGCACAGGGTCAATGGGCAAGTATGCCACGTCCCAATGCTGTTCGGTTTCGGGGTGCTTTTCATTATAATCAAGCGACTTTTTAATGGCATCTTGGTGCGAACCGCTAAATGCCGTGAACACAAGTTCACCGACATAGGCATGGCGTGGGTGTACGGGCAAATTGGTGCAGTCGGTCGCCACTTGCACAATCTCGCTCGCCTGCGACAAGTCAAGCTCAGGGTCTACCCCTTGTGTGTACAAATTCATCGCCATGGTCAAAATATCCATGTTGCCCGTACGCTCGCCATTACCCAACAATGTGCCTTCCACACGGTCAGCCCCTGCCATCACGCCAAGCTCACTTGCCGCCACGCCACAGCCACGGTCGTTATGCGTGTGCAGGCTCACAATTACGTCTTTACGGCTTGGCAAGTGACGACAAAAATACTCAATCTGGTCGGCATATAGGTTGGGCGTGGACGCTTCTACCGTTGCAGGTAGGTTCAAAATCACTTTTTGCCCATCTTGGGGTCGCCACACATCGCACACCGCTTGGCACACTTCTACGGCAAAATCCGTCTCGGTCTGGCTAAAACTCTCAGGACTGTACTGAAAAATCCACTCGGTCTCGGGATAACGTTTGGCAATGTCTCTTAGCAGGGTCGCCCCACCCACCGCAATCGCCTTAATACCGTCCTTGTCAAGCTGATACACCTTATCACGTTGCACCCTTGAGGTGCTATTATAAACGTGAACAATGGCACGTTTTGCCCCTTTTAGGCTCTCAAAGGTACGCTCAATCAAATGCTCACGAGCCTGTACAAGCACCTGCAAAGTAACATCATCAGGCACATGGTTTCCTTCAATCAAAAGGCGTGTAAAGTCAAATTCCACTTGGGCGGCAGACGGAAAACCAATCTCAATTTCCTTGAAACCAACCGCCACGAGCAATTTAAAAAAGCGTAATTTTTGCTCAATGGTCATCGGGTCAATCAAGGCTTGATTGCCGTCTCGCAAATCCACACTCGCCCAAATCGGGGCTTTTTCTATGCGTTTGTCGCACCAAGTGCGGTCGGGCAGGTGCGGGGCGAATTCAAAAGGGCGGTATTTGGTAAAATCAAAAGCGGGGTTTTTGGGGGTGATTTTGGGTGTTGGCATGGCTAGGCTCGCTATATTTTTTAAATTAAAATCGTTCGTGGTGAGCTTGTCGAACCACAAGGGTTTTCCCGCCCTTCGATAAACTTAGAGCGAACGGAAAACCTTAATAAATCATTGTATTATCATACCAAAATTTTGCACTAATTTTTACCAATTTTACAAAAATTTTTGGCAGATTTTAGCCATATTTACCAAAAAATGCTGATTTTATGGTAAAATCCACCAAATTTTGATAATTTTCCAACATGAACGCCATTAGCCTAGACCCTATTGATCACAAAATCCTAAAACTACTCACGGACAACGCTCGCCTTGCTATTGCCGACATATCCGAGCAAGTCAATCTGTCCGCCACGCCTGTCATTCGCCGAATTAAACGGCTTGAAGACATGGGTGTTATCACAGGCTATCACGCTCATACGTCCGCACGCTCACTGGGTAACACATTGTCCGTCTTTGTGGCGGTCAGCATGGATAAGCACACCGCCGAACGCTTTGGCGAATTTGAAAATCACATCAAAACCTTTGATGAAGTGGTGTCATGTAGCCTTGTTACAGGGCGGTCGGAAGATTATCTGTTAAAGGTCGTGGTGCGTGATATGAGCCATTATGAAGAGTTTTTGCTCCATAGGCTAAGCAAAATTGACGGGGTCAGTCAGTTACACACGAGTTTTGAGTTACGGGAAGTGTTTGATAGAAGTGCGGTTTAACCATGCTCCACCAAGTGCATCCCCAAAATAAACACACCGATACCAATTAGCATCACACCACCCACACCCATCGCATAACGCCCAAAGCTCGCTCCCAAGCGGTTGCCAAGATACAGTCCGCCTGTTGCCATAACAGTCGTGGCAAGTCCTATCAGCACGCATGCCAAGACGATGTTCACGTCCAAAAACGCCAGCGACACGCCCACCACCACCGAATCAACGCTTGTGGCAATGGCGGTAATGAGCATTAGGGCGATGTTTGAAGTGTTTGCTTGTTTTTGCTCGGCTTTTTGTTCATTGGTTTGCTTATTCGCTTGTTCATCATGACACACCGCCCCATAAATAAACCGCACGCCCAACGCCCCAAGCAGTCCAAAGGCAACCCAATGGTCAAAGGCTTGCACCCAACTCTCAGTAGCCTTACCCAAGTAATAACCGATAAACGGAGCCAGCCCTTCCACCACCCCAAAGAACAGTCCACCCTGCACCGCTTGCCATAGGCGTGGGCGTTGCTCGCTTGCCCCTTTTGCCACCGCCACCGCAAAGGCATCCATTGCCATGCCAAAAGATAGGGTGGTGAGTGTAAGTGCGTTCATGGTCTATCCTTATTCTTTGACAATATACCCATGCAAATATTTCATGAGTTCAAACACCACATTCGTCCGCCCCACCACGTCTTTTTCATCTTTAAAGGTGTATTTTAGCCCTGTCGCCCCATTCATGCGATAGCCGTCATTAGACTGAATGAGCTTGATAATCGCCAAACCGTCCACAGGCGTATCCGCCTTAAACTCCATGCTAAGCCCATGAGCAGTTACGTCAATTTTGCTAATGCCAAGTGGTATGCTTTGCACTCGCATTTTGTGCACCAAAAACAAATTGGCAAGGGCGGTCGGCATCACCCCAAAACGGTCTATCATCTCGGCACGCATCTCATTGAGCTCGTCCACCGTCTCGGCATTGGCGATACGCTTATAGCACAAAAGCCTCTCATGCACGTCCGCCAAATAATCGCTCGGTATCAAGGCAGACGCATGAATGTTAATATCACTCACCAAATCAAGCGGGGTCGCTAGACTTGGCGTGTTGCCCGATTTTATCGCCTTTGTGGCACGTTCTAGCATATCCATATACAGCCCAAAACCAATGGTCTGCATATTGCCCGACTGCTCTTTGCCCAAAATCTCGCCTGCCCCACGAATCTCCAAATCCTCGCTCGCCAGCATAAACCCTGCCCCAAGCGTGTTGGCTCGGCTAATGGCATCAAGGCGTTTTTTGGCGTCAGTCGTCAGCCCCTTAATGGACGGCACAAACAAATAACAATACGCCTGATGATGAGACCGCCCCACTCGCCCACGCAGTTGGTGCAACTGGGCAAGCCCAAATTTATCGGCTCGGTTGATAATAATCGTATTGGCGTTTGGCACGTCAATGCCTGTCTCAATAATGGTACTGGCAACAAGCACATTGGTTTTTTTATGATAAAAATCACTCATGACATCGTGAAGCTCTTTCTCCGCCATTTGCCCATGAGCCACGCCCACACGCACCTCAGGAATCAGCTCGGACAAGTTCTCCGCCACCGTGTCAATGCTCGCCACGTCATTGTGCAAATAATACACCTGCCCCCCACGCAAAATCTCACGCAAAATCGCATCTTTGGTTGTCTGCTCACTCTTTTCAGCGACAAAAGTCTTAATAGCAAGCCGTCTGGCAGGCGGTGTGGCAATGATAGAAATGTCCTGCATACCCGATAATGCCATATTGAGCGTGCGTGGAATGGGTGTGGCGGTCATTGTGAGCGTATCCACGTCCGCTTGCATGGCTTTGATTTTTTCTTTGTGGCGTACGCCAAAACGGTGCTCTTCGTCAATTATCATCAAGCCTAGATTTTTAAATTTGACATCGTCTTGTAGTAGCCTATGCGTACCGATGACAATATCCACCTTGCCGTCCGCCAAATCAGCCAACACCTTGTCTTGGGCTTTTTTACCGACAAAACGAGACAAGCTTTCAATCCTAATCGCCCAATCAGCAAATCTGTCCTTAAAACTGTCCTCGTGTTGCCCCGCCAGTAGCGTGGTTGGCACAAGCACCGCCACCTGATAGCCTGCCTGCACCGCAATGAATGCCGCTCGCATTGCCACTTCTGTCTTACCAAAGCCCACATCGCCACAGATAAGCCTATCCATGGGTTTAGTCTGTTTCATATCAAACATCACCGCTTCAATGGCACTTTGCTGGTCAGGCGTTTCATCATAGGCAAAGCCACTAGCAAACAGCTCATAACTTGCCATATCAATGTCAAAGCTAATGCCTGCTTTGGCGTTTCGCCTTGCCTGCACATTCAAAAGCTCCGCCGCCACATCATAAATGTCGGTCAAGGTCTTTTGGCGTGCCTTGTCCCACTTGCCCGAGCCAAGTTTTGACAATTGCACCGCCTCGCTATCGGTACCGCTATACCGCCCAATCAACGCAAGATTGGTAATCGGCACATAAACATTGGCATCATCGGCATATTTGATATGGATAAATTCCTGCTCGCCCTCACCCACATCAAGCACAACAAGCCCTTGATACCGCCCAATGCCATAGGACAAATGCACGACAAGCGACCCTTCGGTCATCTCGCTTACCGACTTTATCAAAAAGGCTTGTGATAAGGCATTTTGGCGTTTGCGTTTGGTGGTGGCGACCACCCGCCCAAAAATTTGCGTTTCGCTAATGACACAAAAACCTTGGTTTTGCTCATTTTTTAACCATAATCCACGCTCTATTGGGGCAACAGTTAGGGCAATTTTTTGGGTAAATTTATCCAAATTCGCCAAAAACTCACCAAAATCCGCCACCGTGTCGCTGTCAAGTTTGCCCTTTAATAATTCTAAAATAATCTCACGGCGACCTGCACTTTCGCACACAAGCAAAATCGGCTCATCGCACGCCCCCACAAAGTCCAAAAACTCGCCCAATGGTTCGTCTTTTTGATGATTGATTGGCAAATTGGGGACAGTATGGACGGTAAATTGACGAAATAAGGCAAGTGGATTTTCTTTATTGCCATTCGCTGTTTTCCGTTCGCCCTGAGCCATGCCTGCGGGTGGCGGAAAACCGTCATGGTTCGACAAGCTCACCACGAACGGTTGTTGAAATACTGCCCTTGGGTAAGTTTTTAAGGCTTGAAAAAATTCATTGCTTGGCAAATACAAATAATCAGGGGGCAGGATTGGCACGTCCTTATCAAACGCCCGAGAATGATAGCGTGCGTTTACCTGCTCCCAAAAGTCGTGATGATGAGCGGACAAATTGTCATCACAGACAACCAGCGTATTTTTGGGTAAATAATGAAACAGCGTGCCTGTCGTTTGCCATTCATGCAAGTCAAAAAACAGCGGTGCGTAATACTCCACCCCAGACGGCTGTATGCCATTCATGACATCGTTATAAAATTCCACCTTGCGAGCGGACGCATTGGGGAATAGGCTGGCAAAATTCTGGCGGAACGCCTCTTTGTCGTCTAAGTCAAATTCACGGGCAGGCAACAGGCGAAAACTTGCCACTTTGGGCGATGTTGGGGTGGTTTTGTCGTCAAATACGCCGTCTTTTTTGAGCTTATCAAGCTCTTCATCGGTAACGGTTCGCTGGGTATCAGGATTAAAAAATTTAATCGTTTCTATCTCATCGTCAAATAATTCCAAACGAAACGGCAAGACTTGCCCCACCGCAAAAATATCCACAATGCTCCCACGCACGGCAAATTCGCCCGCCATATAGACGTTGTCCACCGCCTTGTAGCCTGCCTTGGCAAGACGTTCACGCTCATGCTCTATATCAAAGGTGTCGCCCACATTCAAATCAAAAAACCGCCCCAAAAGATAGCTTGGCGGTGTGATTTTTTGCATGAGTGTCTGCACGCTCACCAGTAGCACGCCACTTGTCGGCATGTGGGTCAAAAGGTCAATCCGCTCGGAAATAATGTCTTGGTGTACCGACAGATTGTCATAAACAAGCGTCTCATAATCGGCAAACACATGGGCGGATATCCCAAAAAAGTGCAGTTCATCGGCAAGGCGTTGCAGTTCGCTTTGGGATTGGCAAATGACTAAGGTCAAATGGTCTTTGCTTTGGGTGCTAAGGGCGGATAGCCACAGGGCAAAACTTGCGTCCGTTTGGGCGATAAAGTGGGTGTGGAAATTGGGTTTGGTGGTAGGGGTATTGATATTTATCATTAACATGACTCGTCTAATGAAAAACCCATATTGTGAATATGGGTTTTTGATATTATGCTTGTCTTAGTGTCCAGACATGGCTTGTTCATTGATTTGCACTTCTTTGGTGTCACGCAGGTAGTGCAAATAGTCTTGGAGTTGGTCTTGACCGACATTATCACGGATGATTTGTGAGGCTGACAGACGTTCTGCATCCGAGATTTGGGCGGTTGCCGTGCTTTGGGCTTTATCGCCCACCATGACACTCGCCCCTGCATCCGTCTCTACCACCCACGCACTCATGCCGTCTTTGTTATGTACAAACAGGCTAGCACGCTCGGCAGGCAGTAGCTCTGGGCTTTGGCGAGTGACCACGCCTAGACGCTGGGCAGACTTGGCAAGGGTCGCCGGGTCTTCTTTGGCACGAGCATTGGCTGTGTCTAGGGCAAGTTTGATGGCCTTTTGTTTGGTTAGGGTCGCCTTGATTTGCTCACTCGCTTCTGCCAATGTCAGCTCTCTGGCATCTTGGTAATTGGTCGGCTGTACCCACACCGTTTTGTCAGCGAGCGTGATGTTGGGACTGACCGATTGGTCGCTGATGGCAAAGTCGTCAAAGGCCGCCGACACCACCACAGGAGCGGACAGCTCGCTGGTGTTGTTATCCTTGGTATAGCTTTTAATGCTACGGGCGGTCAGTCCCGTCTCTTGGGCGATGTCGCTAATGCCCATACTGTCGGTCGCCATGGTGTTGATTTTGGTAATCATCTCGTTCATGGCGTTAGCACGTTTACGCTCGGTCGCTCGTTTGGTTAGCTCATCACGCATGCTATCAAGGCTTGGGGCATCGCCCATTTTGGTGACTTTAAAGATGTGATAACCAAACCCTGTCTGCACAGGCTCGCTCACGCCCCCTGCTGTCAGCCCACTGATGGCATTCTCTACAGCACTGCTACTGTCACCAAAAAAGGCAGGGTTATAGCTTCCGATGTCGCCACCGCTCTCACCTGTGGGGTCATCCGAATGTGCTTTGGCAAGTGCTTCAAAAGACTCGCCTGCATCAAGTTTTGCTTTGATGTCTTTGGCACGACGCTCGGCATTATCTCCCATCAAGAGAATATGCGACAACTGTCTGCCATCGCCTTGACCTTGTAGGCTGGCTTGATATTCTGCACGAATCTCATCTTCACTCACAGCATCCACTTTAATGTCAGCATCGCTTAGAGTGACATAAGCCAAATCCACGCTTGGCGACTGAATCATGTCTTTTTTATTGGCGTTATAATAAGCCTCAATCTCAGCAGGGCTAACCGTCACTTTATCGGCAAAATCCTGCCAGTTATAACGCACCACCCACGCTTCACGGCTTTGGGTTTGCAGGTCTATCAAGCGACTGATTTGACTGTCAGGATAAACAGCCGTTCCCAAAATACTGCTCGTGAGCTGTCGTAGCGACAACTGCGTGCGAAACATGGCAAAGAGCATGTCCTTGGTCATGCCGCGACTTTGTAAATACTGAGCAAACACATCATTAGAAAATTTGCCGTTAGCATCATGGAAAGTCGGGTCAGCTTGTAGTAGACGAGTAATGGCATCATCAGAGACCGTCATACCAAAAAACTGAGCTTGGTTTTCTAACAACGCTCTGTCAATCATGCTGTCTAACACTTCATCATTTAGGGCTTTATCATTAATCAGACTGCCATCCACTTGTTCAAGCAGGCGAGTCCGATAATTATTGACCTCTGACTGAAAGGTTGTGGTATCAATGGCAGTATCGCCCACTTTGACGATTTGGTTGGGGGCAATCTGCCCACCACCGCTAAATGACTGCACACCCAAAAATGCCATAGGAATGAGCGTGATGATAAGCACCGCCTTACCCGCCCAACTCTGCATAAAATTACGCATTTTTTCCATAATACATCACTTTTTAAAATCACAAAAACTCTTTATGATACAACATTTTGGCAAAATTCTCTACCAATTTTCACACCCATTTCATCACATTAAATCATTTTATGGCGAAACCAGCGACCCCATCATCTCCATCACCAGCGACAACACTGCCGTATTAAAGAAAAAGGACAATACACTATGAAACGTCCCCACACGACGGAGTTTTTTACTGGTAAATGAGACATCAGGCACGCCCCCTGTCGCCCCAATACCCAACGCAAAATACAAAAAATCCCAATAATCAGGGTTGTTTTCATAAGGAAAATCAAGCGGATATTTATCGTCATGAGTGGCATCATAATAACCATGGGCATAATACAAGGCGGTATTGTTAAATAAAGATAGATTTTAAGGTTTTCCGTTCGGACTGAGCTTGTCGAAGTCTAGGAAAACCGTTATGGTTCGACAAGCTCACCACGAACGGCTTTCTAGAAAAGTATACTCAATTAACAATACCTACAAGGCAAACAAAGTATGGATAAACAACCATGAGACAATGAGCGTACCAAAAGTGATGCAAACATGTAAGGTAGAGAGCCAACCTTCATACTGAGCACTGATACGCATCTCATTAATAATGGCAATCATACTAATAAAAGACGTGATTAGTATCAAAATAAGCATGATGCGTTTGCGTTCATACTGCTCATGAGCTCGTTTTTTGATGTCTTCGGAGTTCGTTGTAATGAACATTCTAAGTGCCAGTAGCAAATACGCTACCAAAAAGCTGTCCCACGCCAACAAATACACCGTCTCCATGTTAATGCTTGGCACAAACCGCTTTAAAAAACGCACATCAGACAAAGAAAAATACACACAAATAGCGACAATGATTGAAATAGCAAGGTTAATGTTATCCCGAAAAAAGTCATAGATTTTATAAAGCAAGGTGCCTTTTTTGGGAGTTTTGATGTTAAATATTGGCATGGGTATGTTCAAACAAGCAAAAAGGCAAAAATTATAACACAAGCCTTGTTTTATCATGTTTGCTTTTTGTAGCGTGCTTAGCTCATCAGCTGTGGAAATAAGGTTCTAAGTCCATTAATCAAAATCTCAATCGCCACCGCCGCAAGTAGCATGCCCATGATACGACTTAGGATGTTAAGCCCTGTATCACCCAAAAAGCGACTGATTTTACCTGCCGCCATGAGTGATGCATAACAAAACATACTAATGCACAGCCCCGCCGCCAAAATCATGCCTACTTCAAACACGCCTTTGACTTGGCTGGAATAAATGATGACCGTTGAGATACCGCCTGGCCCTATCATCATCGGGATAGCAAGAGGCACGACCGCTGACGCTGTCAAGGATGAGCTCACTTCCACTTCTTCTTCGTTGGGCTTGACAGGGTTGCCACCGCCATTCATCATGTTAATGGCAATCAAGAATACCAAAATCCCACCTGCTACCTGAAACGACCCCACCGAAATGCCCAGCACTTTTAGCAGGCTCTCACCTAAAATGGTAAAAAAAGCAATACCCACAAACACCGTCACACAGGCGATTTGGGCGACTTTTTGGCGGTCTTTGGCAGGATAACCTTTGGTTATGTTTAAAAAAAGCCCCAAGGCACTAAACGGATTTATCAGCACCACAAAGGCAAGAATGATTTTGATGAGTTCGGTATCCACAAGATGTCCTTGATGTCATTGTCATGGCAAAAGGCGTATTTTATCATGACTTCTATGTTTTTCCTATGGCAATCATCATCACAGAGCAATTATCCACAAAAATAGGACGCACCCAAATACGTCCTATTTATCAACCATAAACTTTAATATCAGTCAAAAATTTGCCCGATGATTTGCAGTGGCAAGGTGACTACATCAAAAGCAGCGGCGAAAGGAAACAGCACCAATTTTTCAACAGAACTGCTTTGCCCTTCACGGTAAGCCGTGGTTTGCTCGTTGGTGTAGATGGTGACAGGGTAGGCTTTACTCAGTGCTTTTAGGCTAGACTGGTTGCTCACGGCAGGATAGGTGTGACCTTTTAGGGGAATATCAAAGCAGTAGCTTTGAGCCCCAAGATTCGATTCGCTGTGATTGGTGCACTCTTTGACGCCATTTTGTAAAAAGAAGTTTAGCTCTTCGTTGGTCACTTCGGCTTTTAGCTTGGTGTATTTAAAGGCAAGCTCACCGGTAAAACTGCCGTCATTATTGGCAGAATAAAAGTCCAAGCCTTTGGTAAGATTGATGTAGCGTGGGTCAAGGCGAGTGATGAGATTGTTAAAGCGAGTCCCGCCTTCAACCAACACATAGCTGTTACGCTGACCGACAATCACGACCGCATCCGATGGGATATTGGGTAGCTTTAATGACGGCTTACCAAATGCCACAACGACGTCATTGGTTAGTACCCTCTTTTGGGTGGTGGTGTAAGTACCGCCTGAGTCCTTTTCTAACAATGCACTGGTTGCACAGCCTGATAGCAGGGTTGCTGATAGGACAGATGTTAGGGCGATTTTGCCAAGCTTGCTTAGTTTTTTCATAAAACAGCCTTATATAACCAATAAAAAGGTAGATTATTTTTATAAAACCAAATAATCTACAAAACCGATTATAAATAATTTTAAAACGCCTGTAAACGCTCCGTGAAAAAATAACTTGCAAACCCATGATTTTTAGGCACTTTCGGCTTTGACACAGACCAGATTATCATGCCTATCTTTATCAACCAAATGACAGTCTGGCACGAGCGACTGATACACCGCCAAAGTCTCAGCAGTCATCTGCTCGATGGTGTATTCGTGCGTCATTGGGGGGCGAGTTTTGTTTTGTAGGTGGAATTTGATGTTTTTGCACAGAGCAAGGGCGGTCTCTTCTTTGACCAGTCCTTGGGGATAGGTGGTTTGTAGGATGTCGGCAAATGCCCCCTTTGCCCAACCGATGACAGGCGTGCCAAGATGTATCGCTTGAATGGCGGTAATGCCAATACTCTCGGGGCGTTCGGCAAGGGCAAGCACCACATTGGCAGATGACAGCCATTCTTTCATGTCGGGGGGTCGCCGTCCGATGAACGTCACACGGCTGTTTAGTCCCAAAGCGTGCAGGCGTTGGACAAATTCTTCGTGGGCGACGTCTTGGTCGGTGGCGTTTGCCAAATCATCTTCCATGATGATGGCGTGGATGCTTGGGAATTTTTCTTGTAAGTTGCCCAAAATATCCACAAGCCAGTCTTGACCGTATTCATGTCCGACAGGTGTGGGAAATACGAGCCATTTTTTGTGTTCAAGTTCGGGATATTCGGCAAACACGCCATGAAGCCAATGCACGGATGCATGATGGCGATAGGGGTATTTGCGAGTGTCCACGCCACGGCGGACGCAGACGATTTTAAAGGGGAATTCTTGGATGTTGTATTCTTCTTTTTTGATGGCGAGTTTTTCTTTGAGATATTTGTCAATACTGCGAGATGCACTGATGATGACGTCAGAGAAAAACAGGGCTTTGCCGTAGTTGTTAAATGGATAAAAGCCATAGATGGTCGCCACGATTTTGGGTTTTTTGTCGTCAGGTAGCGGACGGATTGCCCAATGTAGCACCCATGCAGGCGTGCGAGAATGGATGTGTACGATGTCGGGCTCGTGTTCACTGATGAGTCGTCTAAGTTTTAGGACATGTACCAATGACAGCCACGATTTTTTTGCCATGGGAATGCGATAATACTCGGTGTCATCACGAAGCAAGCGAAGTACAAGCTCATCATCGGTGGTGGCAGAGCCGATAACCACGGATTCATGCCCTGCTTTGGATAGGGCATGCGTGATGGCAAAAATACCCCGTTCGGATTCATCGTGCTTTAACGATGATGATAAGTGCATGACTTTCATAGGGTTTTTAAAAAGTCCAGTAGAGCGTTGGCGTGTTCTTTGGCTTTGATGTTGCGAAAACTTGCGACCATCTCCCCTGTTTTGTCAAACACGAACGTCGAACGCACCACGCCTAGGTGGGTTTTGCCGTACATCATTTTTTCTTTGATGACATCAAAATGCTGGCACAGCACCTCATCAGGGTCGCTGATAAGCCCAATGCCCAGCTCTTTTTTGCTGATAAAATTCTGATGCGAGCGTACGCCATCACGAGACACACCAAGCACCACATAGCCAAGTTTGGCAAATTCATCGGACAAGGCGGTAAAGTCGCTCGCCTGCACGCTACATCCTTGGGTGTTGTCTTTGGGATAAAAATACAAAATCAAGCCTTTGCCATAGGTACCAATATACTCTGCCAAATCAATGTCTTCATTAATAAAGCCATCATCATGCTGACGCACCAGATGAACATGAAAATTGGGTAGGTGGATATTTTCTTGGGAATTTTTCATGATGGTATTTTGCAATTTAAGAATTTAAGTAGGGTAAAAGATAATAAGATAATCCGCCTATTTTACCCAAAAATTGCCTAAATTACCAATCATAAAACAAGGCATATGTCATAAAAAAATTTTCGTTAATATTTGTAAAAATTGTAATTATACGGTAAAATTACTCGCTATTTTTTGAGCAATTTAAGATAAGGCGATTTATGTCTTTGCTTTCTTTTTTTAACATCAATGAACGTGGCTCAACGGTACGCCAAGAAGTCATCGCGGGCTTGACCACGTTTTTGGCGATGGTGTATTCGGTGATTGTCGTGCCAGGGATGCTCGCTGATGCTGGCTTTCCTGCCGAGTCGGTCTTTATCGCCACGTGTTTGGTGGCAGGGTTTGGTTCTATTTTGATTGGCGTATTTGCCAATGTGCCAATGGCAATCGGCTGTGCCATTAGCTTGACGGCATTTACTGCGTTTAGCTTGGTGCTGGGTCAAGGCATTAGCATTCCTGTCGCCTTAGGGGCGATTTTTTTAATGGGGTTGCTGTTTACGCTGATATCGGTCACAGGCATTCGGGCGTGGATTTTAAAGAACCTACCCAGTTCCATCGCTCACGGGGCAGGGATTGGCATTGGCTTATTTTTGCTACTCATCGCTGCCAATGGCGTGGGGCTTGTCATCAAAAATGACGCAGGACTGCCTGTCAAGATGGGCGAGTTTACCTCCTTTGGGGTCATCATGTCGCTCATCGGTCTGGCGGCGATTGTCGGTCTTGAAAAACGTCAGGTCAAGGGCGGTATCCTATGGGTAATTATCGCCATTACCATCATCGGACTGATTTTTGACCCGAATGTCAAATTTGGCGGTTCTATTTTTAAACTGCCAAGTTTTGGCGATGAGTCGTTGTTTGGGGCGATGGATATCATGGGAGCGTTAAATGCGGCGGTGTTGCCTGCGGTGTTTGCCCTTGTCATGACGGCGGTGTTTGATGCCACAGGGACGATTCGTGCGGTGGCAGGGCAGGCGGGTCTCATTGACAAAGACGGGCAAATCGTGGGTGGCGGTAAGGCTCTCACGGCAGACTCGGTGTCATCACTCATGTCGGGTGTGTTCGGTACCGCCCCTGCGGCGGTATACATCGAGTCGGCGGCGGGTACGGCGGTCGGTGGCAAGACGGGGCTGACGGCAGTGGTCGTGGGTGGTCTGTTCTTGCTCATGCTGTTCTTTCAGCCATTGGCATTTTTGGTGCCAAACTATGCCACCGCCCCTGCACTCATGTATGTGGGACTACTCATGCTAAGTAACGTCTCAAAACTGGATTTTGATGACTTTGTGGAGGCGATGAGCGGACTTATTTGTGCGGTGTTTATTGTTTTGACTGCGAACATCGTCACAGGTATCATGTTAGGCTTTGGCTCGCTCGTGCTGGGTCGTGTCATCTCTGGTGAGTTTAAAAAGCTTAACATCGGTACGGTCATCATTGCCATTGCCTTGGTGGCGTTCTATGCGTTGGGTTATGCCATTTAGATTTGGGTGTGGTAACAACAAAAAACCATTTGCCATGCGGTGAATGGTTTTTTGTTGGTGTTATTAATGGCATTGATGGCTTGATGGGTTTACAAGCAGTAGTTACCATGCTACAATGAGAATCGTTTTTAAATATTAACTGGGAGTAAATTTATGTCTGATTTGACCAACATCAAAGAAGTATTACAGCAGTGTGCAAGTGTGCCGATATCGTTACTAGATGGCATTGGTTATGATGGCAAATGTGATTTGGTGGCGGATGTGCTGTTTCCTGTGCTGGGTTGGGACAGCGATAATAACTATCAAACCCCTGCCGATGGGCAATTTATGGAATACATGGAGTGGAAAGAGCCTTATTTGGATTTTGATAAATTCGCTTTGATAAAACAGCGTGGCATTGCCATTGAAGATGAGTTTTTGGAGCATTATGCCCAAATATGTGGCGATGACGATGATGAGGACGATGATTTTGATGGTACTGACATTAACATGATGTTTGATGCCATGATACAAAAAGAGATGGCACGATTTGAGGCCATGCGTGAGCTGTTTTTTAACTATTTTAATGAACAATTAGCAGGACATGGGCTAAAATTGGTGGAGCTTGGCTCACATGAAAATGCCTTTTTTCTACTGGTTCATAACAATGATGACGACATAAAAAAGCTCACCGAAGTCTTTGCCAATTATGATGTGGCGGTATCGGCAGGTTGATAGGTCTGTCTGATTTTGGCTTTATGGCTAACGAATTTGATATTTGCCACAGGCTTGTGAGGGCGTGCTCATCACGCCCTTTTTTAATGGTGTTATCCTTAGCGTTCGCATATCATTGAGCTTGTCATGATTTTAAAGATTTGGCGAAACATCATCTGCCAATGCCAGCAGATACGTTCGCATGGCAGGCAGTTCATCATGGGGGATGTTATTGAGCCACGCCCCGTCCACAGCACAGCGTATGACAGACAGACGTGGGTCGCTGTCGGTGCTTGCGTGGGTTTTGATTTTTTGGGCGAGCCAACTTATCCACAACTCATTCATCTGGCTGTCAGCGGTCATCGCTCGGATAAGTCCCGCCCAGTCGCTTTGTAGTCCAATCTCTTGGTTGTCAAACATTACCCGTGCATAGGCTTTGGTAAACGCTCCCATCTCGGTGGGGTGTGCGTCCATGTCGGCTAATATGGCGGTGTTGATTTGGGCGATGAACAGCTCTACCACGCTGGTGATGAGTTCGTCTTTGGATTTGAAATGATGAAATAGTCCGCCTTTGCTCGTGCCTGCCATGTCCGCCACTTTTTGCATGGACAGATTGCCAATGCCGACATCTAGCATGAGATTTTTGGCGCAGACTAGGATGGTGTGGCGTAACAGCTCGGGGTTGTTTTTGCGTTTGTTGGTTTTGTCATCAGGTGCGGGCGTGGGGGTGTTGGCGTTAAATAAGTCGTTCATGAGAATCTCTTGGGGTTAAAATAAAAAATAATTTTGAAAGTTAGGGCGTGCCTACCATTGGTATTTGCAATGAAAAATAGGGGAAATCGTACGTTTTTCAAGGAAAAGTCCGCAGTTGATATTGAAATATCAACAAGGATTTTGACTTCGAGCCACAAGATTTAGCCATTTTTCATGCAAAAATTGATTTAAAGCGTTAAGTTTTTACCTTGTTTTATAAGATGTTATCAATGGTGGGTACACCCTAATGAGCGGTGGCGGATGAAAAGACATTCGTAATCACCACACCTGCCACAATAAAAGCCATGCCGATGATGGCAGGCGTATCTAAGGGCTGTTTTAGGATAAATATGCCAATCAAGGCGGTCAAGACAATGCCCACGCCCGACCAAATGGCATAGGTCATGCCAAGGGGAATGACCCTGACGACATGAGACAGCAAATAAAAAGCGATGGCAAAACAGGTCAGCGTGATACAAGTGGGGATGAGTTTGCTAAATCCGTCTGATTTTGCCAAAAAAGTCGAGCCTGTCACTTCGCTGATGATGGCAAGGGCGAGCAGGGCATAAGCAGTAGAGAGTTGCATGATGATTTTCAATGATAACTATGACTGATAAAACCGACTGGTCGGTCTTTTATATTTTACAAGAAGCCATGACCAAATGCAAGTTTTTAGGGCGTGCCTGCCTTTTGTATTTGCAGCGAAAAATGAGAAAAATCGCCCGTTTTTCAAGGAAAAAACGTAGGCTGATAATCATTCTATCAGGCAAGTTTTTGACGATGAAAACAAGATTTAGCCATTTTTCATGCAAAAACGATTAGTTTTTTCTAAAATATTTCTATATTGTAAATAGTGTTATAAAGGGCAGGCACGCCCTATTTATCCTTGCTTCATTCTCAACTTAAAATGGTATAGTCAAACAAATTTGAAATAAGACAAGGAAAACGAGCGAAGTTGTACAAGTAGCACTACGAGCGAGTTTGACACAGTATTATTTCAAAGTTGCAGACTATAACTTATCGATTGTCTATGATTAGTCTGGATATACAAGGGGCGAATTTCAATTTGCCCCTTGATAAATCAAGCACTTATAAAAAAATTGAGAATGGGGTTTATCCTTGCGTTGGTTTATTTTGATAACGGGTGGGGTCAGGAACACCTGCCTGCACAAAGCCTTGATGACGTAGCACACAGCTGTCGCACTCGCCACAGGCCCGCCCGTCACTATCGGCACGGTAGCATGACACGGTTTGGGCATAATCCACACCCAGTGATAGCCCAAGCGTTAGGGTCTCGGCCTTGGATAAGTACTGCAAGGGAGCGATGATGGATAGGCGTCTGCCTGCTCGCCCTGCCACGGTAGCAAGATTTGCCATGGTCTCAAAGGCACGAATGTAGTCGTCTCGGCAGTCAGGATAGCCCGAGAAATCAACCGAACTTACCCCGATGATGATGGCACAGGCTTCGGTCACTTCTGCCACGGCTAGGGCATAGGATAGAAAAATGGTGTTACGAGCAGGGACGTAGGTGACAGGCACGGCATCACTGTCCGCTTGATAATCAGGCACATCAATGCTGGTGTCGGTCAATGCCGAACCGCCAAGCTGAGCGATGTCAATGTCAATGATACGGTGCGACACGCCAAGTGTCTGGGCGATGGCGGATGAAAACGCAAGTTCGCTTGAATGCCGTTGCCCGTAGCGAAAACTGATGGCGGTAATCTCTTTAAAAACCGCTTTCGCCCAATACAAACAAGTGGTGGAGTCAAGCCCCCCTGAGAGCAAAACGACCGCCTTTTGGTGGGCAAAATCATCAGAATGGGGAATGTTAAGGTTATTGCTATCGGGGCAAAATGTCGTCATGAACTATAAACCATGTAAAGAATCAAGCAGTCAATTTTAGCATAAAATTCAAAAAATCGTTCAATTTTAATAGGGTGTATTAAGCCTTTACAAACCCATTTACATTTTAGAAAGTTTAAGAAATAAAATGATTGTATTTACCCAAACAATTTGCTACAATTTGCCAGAAAAACAAGCCTTTTGTTTTTCATTGGTCTTTTTACATCTCGCTTATCTTTTGGCTCACCAATGAAAACTCTCCTAGACAACCTCTTTAAATTATCCGCACACCATACCACCGCCAAAACCGAACTCATCGCTGGCATTACCACATTTTTTACCATGGTCTATATCGTCTTTGTCAATCCGTCCATTTTGGGCGTGACAGGCATGGACACACAGGTCGTCTTTGTTACCACTTGCCTTATCGCCGCCTTCGGCACGATAGCGATGGGACTGTTTAGCAACTTACCCATCGCCCTTGCTCCTGCCATGGGGCTTAATGCCTTTTTTGCATTTGTGGTCGTCTCTAAGATGGGCTATTCGTGGCAGACGGGCATGGGGGCGATTTTTTGGGGGTCGGTGGGGCTGTTTTTGATGACGATTTTTCAGATTCGTTATTGGCTCATGGCAAGCATTCCTTTGGGACTGCGTGTGGGTATCAGTGCAGGCATTGGGCTATTTATCGCCTTGATTGGTTTTAAGAACATGGGACTGGTCGTGCCTAACGAAGCCACGCTTGTGACGGTGGGCAACCTACATTCGCCCACGCTACTGATGGGCGTGCTTGGCTTTTTTATCATCGTTGTGATGGCAGCCAAAGGTCGTCACTCTGGGGTATTGGTCTCTATCGTGGTGGTTACCGCCCTTGCTCTGATGTTTGATGACAACGTTGCATTCTCAGGAGAAATTCTCTCACTACCCCCTGCTCTCACGCCCGTGGTCGGACAGGTGGACATCATGGGGGCATTGGATGTGGCATTATTTGGGATTATTTTCTCATTTATGCTCGTGAACTTGTTTGATTCATCAGGCACGCTCATTGCGGTGGCGGATAAAGCAGGTTTTGCCGACAAAGACGGTAAATTCCCCAAAATGAAACAAGCCCTGCTCGTGGATAGCACCAGTGCCATGGCGGGGTCATTCATGGGAACATCCGCCATCAGCACCTACATCGAAAGTGGTTCGGGCGTGTCGGTCGGCGGTCGCACGGGGCTAACAGCGGTGGTCGTGGGCATGCTGTTTTTACTCACCATTTTCTTCTCGCCACTTGCCAGTATCGTGCCTACTTATGCCACGGCAGGTTCGCTCGTGTTTGTGGGGATTTTGATGGCGAGTAGTCTCATCAAGGTAGAATGGGACGATTTGACCGAAGCCACGCCTGCCTTTATTACCACTGCCATGATGCCGTTTACCTACTCCATCACCGAAGGCATTGCTTTTGGCTTTATCAGCTACTGCGTGATGAAGATTGCCACTGGTCGCTACAAAGAAATCAACGCCCCTGTTGCGGTGGTCGCCCTGTTATTTATCATTAAATTTGCGTGGGTGGGTTAGGTGCGTGTATTCTTTTATAAAACACCATCAATAGAATGCTTTCCAAACCCAGATTTTTTGTGGGTTTTTAAAAAACTTCAACCCTCGGGCGGGCGTGCCTTTGGTATTTGCAATGAAAATCACGAAAAATCGCCCGTTTTTTAAGAGAAATCGCAGGCTGTGAGTCTTTTATCAGACAAGTTTTTGACACAGAAAAACAATCCGACCACTTAATTTGAAGAAATTAAGGTAAAATCTTGAAAATTTACACGATTAAGTGGTCGGATAGCCATTTTTTTATGCAAAAATTGATTGAAATTTTCAAGTTTTCATCTTATTTTATAAGAATGTTCTCAATGTTAGGCACGCCCTAGTATTCACAAGGATTTATACTTAGTTTGAAAAGAGATTTAATGGTAGGCATGCTCAGCCTACACCACAAAATCCTTGCCCAAATACACCCGTTGTACCAACTCATTTTGTAAAATATCACTGGGTGAGCCTTGGGCGATGATGTTGCCTTCGGAGGCGATATAAGCCTTCTCGCAGATGGATAAGGTCTCACGCACATTATGGTCAGTAATCAGTACGCCAATGCCCCGCTGTTTTAGGGCGGTGATGACCTCCTTGATGTCACCCACCGAAATGGGGTCAACCCCTGCAAATGGCTCATCTAACAAGATAAACTTAGGGTTGCTTGCCAACGCTCGGGCTATCTCACAGCGACGACGTTCGCCCCCTGACACACTCATGCCCAGCGAATGCCGTACGTGTTCTAAGTGGAACTCACCAATGAGCTTTTCAAGCTCGGCAAGTTGGGCAGGTTTATCCAAATCCTGACGGGTCTGCAATATCGCTAAAATGTTCTGCTCAATGGTCAGCTTACGAAAAATAGATGCTTCTTGGGGTAGATAGCCAATGCCTGCCTTGGCACGCTCATGCATGGCTTTTTTGGACAAATCAGTATTGCCCAACATGACTTGCCCTTTATCCATCGGCACAAGCCCGATAACCATATAAAAACTTGTGGTCTTGCCTGCCCCATTAGGCCCCAAGATACCCACCACTTGCCCTTCGTCTATCTCAAAAGAGACGTCTTTGACCACCCAACGCTGTCCGTAGCGTTTACCCAAATGGTGCATGGAAAGCGTGGTCATGGGCGAACACCTATTTGGCTGTTAGACTCGTTTGGCGGGAACACCAACTCCACACGGCGACCACCGCCAGCATTGGCTTCCACATCGCCCAGTTTTAGGCTATAACGAATGGTATTGCCCGAAAAGCTTGCCCCTGCTTGGGTCAGCTTGGCATTACCTGTGAGCGTGATGATACCTGTCACGGCGTTGTAATCAATCTTATTTGCCTGCCCCTTAGCAAGACCCTTTTCTTGGGTGACGACTTGTTGCATGGTTGCAGGGCGACCTGTTGCTAGGGCAGTTTTGATACTGCGTTTGTCGTCTAGGTTTAGCGTGATGTTATCGGCGGTGATTTTGAGCGTGCCTTGCTCGATGATGACATTGCCCGAATAACTGGTTACGCCTGTACTCTCGCTGTATGTCGCTTTGTCAGCAAGCAGACGAATAGGCTGACTGGCATCCGATGGCAGAGCATGGGCGGATAACGCCATACCCATCCCTGCCACAAAAAGTAGGAATTGGGCTGATATTAAGTGTGATGTTCTCATAAGATATCCATGATAGATGAATTAAAATAAGGGCTTGTCTTCACGCTTGGGTGGGGCAAATTCCATTTGAATGCGATAAAATTCATACTCGCCTGTCTGCAAATTCCCTGTAAAACCCTGTGCCATAAAGCTGTCCGCCCCTTGGGTGACGCTGATGGGTTTACTGCTTGCCACTTGACGCTGTTTGGTATTGCCTGTTAGTAGATTGCCTTTGATGGTCATGTCAGGCTTAGTGTCATCGCCTTGTCTCACCAACACAAAGCCTTCTTTTAATAACAAATCGCCCGTGGTCTGCTCCAAACTGGCAAGACTGGCTTCTAAATGATAAGTTTCGCTATTTGGTGGTGTCCAGTCCATTTTGGCATTTTTCATCCCATCCACGCCTGCACTGTTTTTTGCCAAACTGTCCGCCGTTAGCGTGTATTCAATCTCGCCCGTCTCAGGACTGGTCTGCACCGCCTTAATCTCGGTCACTTCATAAGAGACGGCAGGGGCAGACGGCACGGCAGGTTCGATTTTGACGTCTTCTTTGTAAAAAAACCATGCCCCGACCATGAGTGCCATCACACCAAGCACGCTGAGAATTTTTAGATTCATGAGTGATTATCTCTATTTTTCAGCTTGATTATTGCCAACTTAGACGCTTAGATGTATTGGGCGATAAAGGCATCATAAGCCCCTTTTGCCTTTAACAACTGCTCGCACACTTCACGCACCGCACCATGACCGCCTGATTTGGTAGTTACGATGTCCGCCACCGCTTGTGTTTCGGCACAGCCATTTGGCACAGACACGCCCACGCCTGATTCACGCACGGCTTTTAGGTCAGGCAAATCATCACCCATGTACATGCATTCGCTCACAGAGAGTCCAAGCTCATCGGCAAGGGCAGATAAAGCGGTAAATTTGTCATCTCGCCCCTGCACCACATGGTCAATGCCCAGCTCATCAGCGCGACGTGCCACCATGGGCGAGTTTCTACCTGTGATGATGGCAAGGATAATGCCCTGCTCTTTTAATGCCTTTAATCCCACACCATCTTGGACATAAAAGGCTTTGGTCTCTATCCCATTGGCATCATAGATGATTTGCCCATCTGACAAAACCCCATCCACGTCCATGGCAAAAAGTTTGACCGCTTGCAATCGTTTGGTTAAGTCGCTCATGCTTCTCCTTTTGTTGTTTTATAAATTTAGCTTACGCCTGCTTTTAGCAAGTCATGAATGCTAATCACGCCTGCAAGCCGACCGTTGTCCAGTACCAACAGCTGACTAATGGCATGCTCATTCATCAACGTTAGGGCATCAGACGCTCGCATCTCGCCCGTGGTATGCTTAGGGTGCTTGGTCATAAGTGTATTCATGGGGGCCGATAGCGACACGTTATCCGCCAGCTTACGCCGTAAATCGCCATCGGTAAAAATACCCACCACACCATCCTGTTCATCAACCACCACCGCCAAGCCCAGTCGCCCCCCTGTCATCACAAGCAAGGCTTTATCAAGACTGGTATCGGCTCGTACCACGGGCAAGTTCTCGGTGTGCATGACATCCTTGACACGGGTCAACAGTTTACGCCCCAATGCCCCTGCTGGGTGCGACAAGGCAAAATCATTACTGGTAAAACCCCGAGCATGCAACAGTGCCACCGCCAACGCATCGCCCAGTGCCAGTGTGGCGGTCGTGCTTGATGTCGGTGCCAGTCCGAGCGGACAGGCTTCTTCAAAATTACCAAGGGTCAAAGCGATATTGGCAGATTTGGGTAAAAACCCACGACGGTCACGGCTGATACTAATCAGGGGAATACCCAACTGTTTGACAACAGGGATAAGCATTTTAATCTCATCGGACTGCCCTGAGTTAGAAATGGCAATCAGTACATCGCCCTGCACGAGCATACCCAAATCGCCATGCCCTGCTTCGCCTGGGTGCATAAAAAATGCAGGCGTGCCCGTGCTTGCCAATGTCGCCGCTATCTTACGCCCGATATGTCCACTCTTGCCCATGCCTGTCACCACGACACGCCCCCGACACGCCAAAATCGCCTGACACGCCTGCACAAAACGCTCATCAAGCTCATCTTTAAGCAGTGCCAATGCTTCTTGTTCGGTGTTAATGGCAGTCAAGCCCACGCTAATAAAGTCAGTATCAAGGTCGGCTGTGTTCGGGGTTTGGTCGTTCATGAGTGGCGAATGGTTTGTAAAATAAAATGGGTATGATACCATATTTGGCGATGTTTTATGGCAAATTTTTATCAAACTGCGATAACTTTTATCATAAAAACTTTTATGATAAAAAAAGCCCACATCATGTGAGCTTTTTGGCATGGTTAGTTACCACGAGCGACATCATTCATCGTCATTGGTTTTGTCAAACCCTTGGCGGTCAAAGGTGCTATTGTCAAAGGCTTTATTATCAAATCCCTTGCCATCAAAGCCACGTTCATTTTTCTCAAAGCCTTTGCCATCAAAGCCACGCTCTTCAAAACCCGAACGCTCAAAGCCTTGATTAAAGCCCATGCCCCCTTGTGGATAGCCACCACGTTCAAAGCCTTGATTGCCACCGAAACCTTGGTTTGGCGGAGTGCGAGTAAAGCCACCCACAGGACGGGTTGTGCCTGCTCCACCGCCAAAGCCTTGACGGTCAAAGCCTGCATTAGGATAGCCCGTGCCTTGATAGTTACTGCCACTCATCACGCCCACCGATGACGGATAGCCCGTACCTACACTAGGGGTTGCACCATCTGTGCGTGGGTTGCGAGTGGGGACAACGGTAGAAATGGCATGCTTATAGACCATTTGGCTCACGGTGTTTTTTAGTAACACAACATACTGGTCAAATGACTCAATCTGACCTTGTAGCTTGATACCATTGACCAAAAAAATAGACACAGGAATGCGGTCTTTACGCAGAGCGTTTAGGAAGGGGTCTTGTAGGCTTTGCCCTTTTGACATTGTTGTTCTCCAAAATTAACACAAGAAAAAAGCAACCAACGGTGCTTGGAAAAATATGTTAAAAATTACGCCAAAAGCTCATTTTGTGCGTCTTTCATGCTTGCAAATGAAAAAATCCGTTGCTGTGACTGGGGGTCACTTGTTATGCTAGCCTTTGTTTTATTCATTTCATTGGCGTTTATAAATTGGGGTAAACTGGTCAGTTGTCTTTGCCATGTTGATTGGCGTTTTGCCAGTTGCCTTGTTGCATATAATGCCTTATTTTTCATGTCTTGGCAAGCCATATCATGCATATTTTGCCCTTTTGTTACAAAATTCTTGCCATTTTCGGCAGTCATTTTGTTGTTTTTTTGTAAATTTAGAGCAAATGCCTGCCAAATGGGGGAGATTTGCATAATCTCATGGTCGGTTATCGCCAAAAACTCTAACACTTGCCGATAGCCCACGCACCGCATAGACGGCATATTGGGCGTTAAATCGGGGTATTTTTGCAAAAGATGAATCACTTCATCAAGCAGTCCCTGCTCCCACATGATGTCAAGGCGTTTGGCGATACGCTCATGTAGCCACGCACGCTCAGGCTCAACCGACAGAGTCAGCCAATGCTGGCGTGGATTATGACAAGGGGCAACTTTGGGCGTATCTTGCCAGACGCTCATGGGTGTGCCTGTCTGCACATGAACTTCCACCGCCCTTGTAATACGCTGGGTGTCGGATATTTTTAGACGCTGACAAATCTTGGGGTCGTGCGTTTGCAGATAGGCGTACAGCTCGCCGATACCTTTATCAGACAGCCACGCCATGACCTGCCCACGAATGACAGGGTCGGTGTCAGGCACGGCAGACAAACCGTCCAAGAGCGCCATATAATACATCATCGTACCGCCCACAAGTAGCGGAATCTTGCCCCGCGCGTGAATGTCGCCAATGAGTCGCTCCACGTCCGCCACAAAAGTCGCCACGTTATAAGTTTCGGTCGGCTTGATGATATTCACCAAATAATGCGGAAAAAGAGCAAGCTCATCATCACTAGGCTTTGCCGTGCCGATGTTCATGTCCTCATAAATCAGGGCACTATCCACCGAAATCAGCTCAAACCGCCCTGTATCAAATAATTTAAACGCCAAATCGGTTTTACCGCTGGCGGTTGGGGCGATTAGGCAAATCACAGAATTGCCAGGCAGGTTTTTATAATATAAATTATTCATTTTTAAAAATCATAAAGCCAAAATAAATATGAAATTATTAACTTAACAATCTTTATTTTACGCCCTACAAAAATTCAATAAAGAAATAAGCCAACAAAAAACTCAAACTAATGGTTGTAATGAAATAATACCCACTCTTTATCCATAATTTTCTTCTGATAAATGACAGATATTTGTAAAAAGAAAATAAAATTAAGGAACATAAAATAGCAATTTCAGTATATCTCTTGATTTTATAATACAGCTTATCATCATCAGGTTTTGTATTATTGGTAATTGTTTGCAAATACAATGGACTTTTTTTGTCCATTACCCTACCAGAAATAAAATGGTAATGATGTCCAAAATCAAATTGCTCATCTTTATACTTATTATTAAAAATATAAATCGGCTCTCTATTGGTTGATTTTTTGGATTTTAATATAACCAGATTATCCAATTTTAAAGAAATAGCGTTATCAAAACCACCACAAGGAATATTGCTATTTTCTATATCAAAATTTTGATAAATCGGAATAACAGGTGTGCTTTTAAAATCAATAATACCATTTTCATTAACTTCATACAAACTTATATGGCATTTTTTACCATTTGATTTATGAGTATAAAGAGTTAAATTTGTTGTCTGTGCAATATTAGCATTTTCCCAATTTAGTTTATTTCTATATTCATCATCAAAAATAACAATATTTATGTGTAATGAACCAATTAAGAAAATAACATACCAAAAAATAGCATAAAAAACCATTAAAATAATATGTAATATAATAGATGGTTTTTGGTGTTTCATTGCAAAAAACTCTATTGATTGCTTATATCAATAATTTTTACTTCTCTACTATCATCATCTAATTTTTTAAATTCAATGACCATATCAGGCGTTGGCAAAATGCTCTCGGCACGGCTCGCCCACTCAATGATAACTAGCGAATTTGGCTCATCAAAATATTCAAAAAACCCAATAAAATCCAGCTCTTCTGGGTCATTTAGCCGATATAGGTCGGCATGGTACACGGGCTTGCCATTGATGTTATACGGCTCAACTAGTGTATAAGTTGGGCTTTTTACCGCCCCTGTATGCCCCAACGCACGCAAAAGATAACGGGTAAAGGTCGTCTTGCCCGCCCCCAAATCGCCCGATAACCACAGACTGCCTGTGGGATTGGTTTTGGCAAGGGCGTTGGCAAGGCACTGGGTGTCGGTTTCGTTTTTTAGGATTAAAGTTTTCATTCTTCACGTTCAATTTTAGAAACAGGAAAAGCCATTCTCAATGGCGCATTTTGCAATTCAAAAAATCCATAACTTTGATAAAATGATTTTGCCTGTTCATCTTTGGCATCAACAATCACACAAGCCACACCAATCAACTCAGCTGTTCTTTTTACTCGCCGTAGGGCGTGTGCCAACAAATCAATACCGATTCCCATGCCTTGATAATTTTTATCAACTGCCAAACGCCCAATCAATATGCAAGGTATGGCAGTATGTGGTGATTGATTTTTTAATTCATCAGGACTGTCCGATTTTTGTATTTTATCCGCTGATAAGGTGTAAAATCCAATGACACGACCATTTTCATGACTAACATAAATAACCGCTTCCTGTCTTTTTACAATTTGACTGGCAAGTTGTTTAATAAAACGATTTAATATGTCATTACCACAGTTAAATAAAAACCTATCGTGATTTTTATTTAACGGTTCAAATACCAATGAATGCTTACGATTTATCAAGTTCATAACCCCGAGCAATTAACGCTTTCATTTTTTCATTTGGCTCTGGGGGATTATTTAAAAAATCCATCATATTATTCCACTCTTCATCAGTCAAATAAATACCTTTGTCTTTATCAACTATTTTTAAAGCGGTTTGATAGGCTTGCTCAGTAATAAAATCACTCAATGGCATACCAACAATTTGACTTGCTTTTTCAATAATCACTTGCTCACTAGGAGTAATGTCTAACACTATCATAGTTTATCCTTAAAAATTCACTTGTCTTAACGGCTGTGGATTGACAAATTTCTCGCCACGTTTTAGCTTATCAAACAGCTCACTATCGCCCCACTCGGCTTTGACTTGCTCGCTAAATTCAAACATATCCAGCGACAATTTGCCCATGCGTTCGTTTTCAACATCTTCACGAAAACATTGGGCGTACCCTGTGGCGGTCTCGTGAACGATGACCGAATAGACCGATACGTCCGTTTCACCATTTTGGGTTGTGGTATTGGCTAGCACTTTATCCGCCCAATAAAAAATCACACGGCTAAACTGCTCGGCAGATGGCGATACAGGCAGACTTATCCAGCGAGCCGAAAAGTCCTTGCACGCACCGATATAGTCGCTGTCGTCCTTATCCCAAAAGGTAATGGCGTGGTCAAAACTGTCAATCAAGTCCTTAATGTGCGACTTTAACAGCCCAAAATCATAGACCATTTGCCCATTGTCAAGGGCATGGGCTTCTAGGATAAGCTCCACTTGATAGCTATGCCCATGAATGGAGCGACTACAACGGTCGGACGTGCAGTTACGGACGATGTGGGCATTTTCAAATTTAAAGAGTTTACGGATACGCATTTTTGAATGTTGTGTGGTTAATTTTTTGTATTATATCATGAAATTTGGGTTTTGGACGGATACGCATTTTTAGCCCAAATACATAAAACCCCACATAAAGTAGGGTTTTATTTGATGATGATTTATTTTTAACAAATCACTCATTAACAAAAGCAATCTTAGTCAGCCCTGCCCCGCTTGCTGTTGCCAGTACTTGGGCGACTGTGTCATATTTGCCTTCTTTGTCGGCACGCAGATGAACCTGTGGGTCTTTGCCTTTTGCCACTTCTTCGCCAAAACGAGCATTAAGCTCATCTAGGCTCAAAGCCGTTTTATCCCAATAAATTTGACCGTCCGCATCAATGCTAATCTGTATCACTTCTGGCGGTACGTCATTGACTTGTGCCGATGTCTTTGGCAAATCAAGCGGTACGGTCGGGTTTAGTACCGTTGCTGTTACCAAAAAGATAATCATGAGTACCAGCATGATGTCAATTAGGGGGATAAGGTTAATCTCATTCATGCCCCCATTGTCGTTGTCGCCCAGCTCAAACGCCATGATACCCCCTAGCGTGCCACACGGGCAAGCAGTGCGTGAGCGGTATCATTGGCGTGATGAATGGCACGCTTGTTGATACGTGTGATGATGTTAAAAAACACCACCGCAGGAATCGCCACCGCCAGACCCAGACCCGTCATAATCAAGGCTTCGCCCACCGGCCCTGCCACTTGGGCAAGTCCTGCCTGCCCGCTCTGACCGATGGAATGCAAGGCGTGAAAAATCCCCCACACCGTGCCAAACAGTCCGATAAATGGGGCAATGGCGGCGGTCGTGCCGAGTACCGACAAACCCTTTTCAAGCTCAAAACGGTAGCGTGCGATGTTCTGTAACAGGCTCTGCTCGGTGATGATTTTGCGTTGATTAAAATCAAGCTCGCCAAAATCTTTGCTGACGTTATCAATCTCGGCAGTGAGTTCATCGCCAATCACGCCTGCCATTTGGCGAGAGCTAAGTAGGCGAGTAATACCCACAAACCATGAAACCAATGACAAAGCAATCAAGATAAAAAATAATGTTTTACTGACAGCGTCAGTATATTGCCAATAATGTGCAAAATCCATAATCATTCCTTATAAAGAATGGGTTAAGTAAATGTCGTGTTTAAAATTGTACTGTCGTAGAGAATGTCGCTGTTCCCGACATCGGCTGACCGCTTGATGATTTAAAAGGGTGCAATCTGGCTCGGCGAAGGGCTTGGGAGATTTGTCTATCCAAGTCTTTATCGCCTGTATTCACGCCAGAGACACTGATAATCCTACCATTAGCATCAATGGTGAGCGTGGCAACAAAATTTGCCGAACCGCTTAATTTTTCGGACGTCAATCCATTCCAGTTAGGTTTGCTTTTCCAACTGGCATTGGAGATGGATAAATTTTGACCTTTTAGCTCACCACCGCCAGCACCACCGCTTTTTGTCGTGTCTTTATTGCCAGTTTTATTGTCGGTTTTGGTGTCTTTACCATCACCGCCCCTGCCTCGACCTTGTTCGGCACGGGCTTTGGCATCAGCTTCGGCTTTTTGACGTGCCAACTCTGCCTGTCTATCTCGTTCGGCTTGTTGGCGTGCTAACTCGGCTTGTCTGTCTCGCTCAGCTTGGCGTTCTCTTTCTTGTTGCTCACGTTCACGCTGTTCTCGCTCTCTTTGCTGTTGTAACTCAAAGGCTTTTTGAGCCCGCTCCTGAGCGATGATGTCCACCTGTGGCTCTGTGACCTTGGGTGGCTCTTTGGGTTTGAATTTAACAGGTTCTTGTTTAAGTTCAGGTTTTGGTGGTTTAGGTTTTGGTAACTCTTTTTGGGGTTCAAGTCTAGGCTCAGGCTTAGGAGCTTTTGGTGGTGGCGGTGGACTTGCCTTGGGTGGGGCAGGTGCCGCCACAGACTGTGCAGGGATGGGCATTGGCTTAGGTTCGGGGATGGATTCAGGCTTGGGTGGTTCAGGCAACTCTTCGTTGTTAAGCTTAATCATCTGAATTTCAAGCGGTGGCGTGATTTTAGGTGGCTCGATATGAAGCATTTGCATGGTTGCCAAGCCCACGCCTGCCACGCCATGCAAAATAATCGCCACAGCCGCCGCCAACACCTTGTATTTATTAGAATGCTCAAAGGTCATCATCACAAGCCCACAAAAGAAAACGCTGTTTTTAGGTACAAACAGCATTTATCATAACAAAAAGTTATACAAAACGGATAAAAAAGTAAGAAACGATAACAATTATCAATCGGTATATTATCTTAAATTTTGTACAAAATTGCAAGGGGGCTAAGAATGATTATTTTTAAAATTTTCACAGTTAAGACTTCTTGTCCATGTCGTCCACTTCTTGCTTTTGTGACAACACCACCACTTTCGGCTCGCTTTTTGCCTTATAAGCGTCATAATCGGCATAGGGGTCGGTTTTCATGTCGTTTTCGTTTTGGTCAAGCACTTTGATTGAATAGTCTTGTAAGACAAACTTCACATACACCACCTGCACCCACACAATCGCCACCACCATAAGCGGTGTCGCCATGGCAATGCCAAGCACACCTGTGAGCGTTCCCATGATGATTTGCGAGAGCAGTAGAGCCACAGGGGGCAGGTCGATAAGCCGTTGTTGCACCATTGGGGCGACCACATAGCTTTCTAACTGCTGAACCACGACAATCATAACAAGTGTCCACAGTAGCAAATCAGGCGAGACAATCAGCACAAGGAGCAGAATCGGCACCGCCGACAGCCACGGACCAATCACAGGCACAAAATCCAGCACAAAGGCAATCACGCCCATTGCCAACGCAAACGGAATGCCCATCAGCCACAAAGCTACCCCTGTTGCCACACCCACAAACGCCATGACCACAAACTGCCCGATGAGCCATTGCTCTATCGCCCCATAACTGCGTTTTAGCAGGTATTCGCCCTTGTCTCGATATGGCTTTGGCACAAGGGCAATGGCACTTTTGGTGTATACGCTTGGCGATAATGCCAAAAACAGCCCCACCACCAAAATCACAAAAAACGTCCCCACACCGCTTAACATACCCCCAAAAAATGCAGGCAAACCGCCGACAATGCTGTCTTGAAATTTTTTAAAAAACGCCTTGGGGTCTTGCTGAAATTCCACCGCCCATGCATTTTGGGTTAGCCATTCATAGATGGCAGGATAGCCTTTGGCGTACTCTTTTATGGCATCAAAGGACTTGGGGGCAAGCTCTTTCATGTCGGCAAACTGAGCGACAAGCTCCGAGCCAAACATCGCCAAAAACCCTGCCACCACCGATAGCACCGCCACCGTTACCGCACCGACTTGCACGCCGTGGGGCAGTTTGGCAAAGTAGTTGCCCACTTTGGGGATTTGGCAGGTAAGCCGTGCCAAACTTAGCAAAAACACCGCCACCAAAATGGACGCAAATACCATAAGCCACACTTGAATGAGATAATAAAAACTCATCAAAAACAGGACAAGGGCGACAAAAAAGACAATGGCGGATTTGTAAGATGTGGTCATGGCAAATTTAGCATAATAGATTTGGTTTGGCTAAAATGTAGCCTAAAATCGTCCGTTTGGCAAGCGGTTATTTTTATAATAATAAGTTTTTAAATTTATAAAAATTATAAATAAAATTTGTCAAATATTATCCTTTAAAAAGTGCTAAAATAACCCTTTTAGCCAACCGCCAATCTAGGAAAAATTATGCCACAATACCGCTCAAAAACTTCCACACACGGTCGCAACATGGCAGGGGCAAGAGCCTTATGGCGTGCCACAGGCATGACGGACGATGATTTTAATAAGCCAATCATTGCCATTGCCAACTCATTTACGCAGTTTGTGCCGGGACACGTTCATCTAAAAGACTTAGGACAGCTCGTCGCTCGTGAGATTGAAAAAGCAGGGGGCGTTGCCAAAGAGTTTAATACCATTGCCGTAGATGACGGCATTGCCATGGGGCATGGCGGTATGCTGTATAGCTTGCCAAGCCGTGATTTGATTGCTGATAGCGTGGAGTACATGGTAAACGCCCACTGTGCGGACGCTTTGGTGTGTATCTCCAACTGCGACAAAATCACCCCTGGTATGCTGATGGCTGCCTTACGCTTAAACATCCCTGTGGTGTTCGTCTCGGGCGGCCCTATGGAAGCTGGTAAAGTGCTGGCAAGCGAAGTGCATGACGGACACATGACCCATGAGACCATAACCGATGAGACGGGCAAAAAGGTGCGTAAACTTGACCTAGTAGATGCCATGATTGACGCCGCAGACGACCTTATCAGCGATGAAGACGTGGCAAATGTGGAGCGTTCTGCTTGCCCAACTTGTGGCTCATGCTCTGGTATGTTTACCGCCAACTCCATGAACTGCCTAACCGAAGCACTAGGCTTGTCCCTACCTGGTAACGGCTCGCTCCTTGCCACGCACGCCAAGCGTAAAGAGCTTTTTTTGGAAGCAGGTCGGCTGATTGTAGAGCTTGCCAAACGTCATTATGAACAAGATGATTATAGTGTTTTGCCAAGAAGTATCGCTACCAAAGACGCATTTTTGAACGCCATGAGCCTTGACATTGCCATGGGCGGTAGTACCAATACCATTTTGCACCTATTAGCGGCGGCATTTGAGGCAGGCGTGGACTTTAAAATGGCGGACATTGACCGCCTATCTCGTGCCGTGCCGTGCCTATCCAAAGTCGCCCCCGCCACCCAAAAATACCACATGGAAGACGTGCACCGTGCAGGGGGTGTGATGGGGATTTTGGCGGAGCTTAACCGAGCAGGGCTGCTTCGCACGGGCGTGCCAACCGTGCATAGCCCAACCTTAGCGGACGCTCTTGCCAAGTGGGACGTGATGAACCCCGACAACCAAACCGCCCGAGAGCTGTACATCGCCGCCCCTGCGGGCGTGCGCACCACGCAAGCATTTAGTCAAAACAAAGTCTGGGGCAACCTTGATTTGAACCGTGAATCTGGCTGTATTCGTAGCAAGGAATTTGCATACAGTCAAGACGGTGGCTTGGCAGTGCTGTTTGGCAATATTGCCGAGCGTGGCTGTGTGGTCAAAACCGCAGGCGTGGACGAGAGCATTTTGACCTTTACAGGACGTGCCAGAGTATTTGAAAGCCAAGACAGTGCGGTGGAGGCAATCTTGGCGGACAAAATCGTCGCAGGCGACATTGTCATTATCCGCTATGAAGGTCCAAAAGGTGGGCCCGGTATGCAAGAAATGCTCTATCCCACGTCTTATCTAAAATCAAAAGGCTTGGGCAAGGCGTGTGCGTTGCTTACGGACGGACGATTTAGCGGTGGTACATCAGGGCTTTCTATCGGACACGCAAGCCCAGAAGCTGCCGAAGGCGGAGCGATTGGACTTGTCGAAGAATTTGACATCATCAAGATTGACATTCCAAACCGCACCATTCATCTGGACGTATCGGACGATGAGCTTGCCAAACGCCGTGTCGCCATGAACGAGCGTGGCAAACAAGCGTGGAAACCTGTAAACCGTGAACGCTATGTCTCCCAAGCCCTGCGAGCCTATGCCGCTATGGCGACAAGTGCCGATACAGGGGCGGTGAGAGATGTGAGTCAAGTGGAATAAGATAACACAACATGATAAAATGAGCTCAACTTTTTGGGCTTATTTTTTTGGTGTAAATATGGATAATTTGATTGGTATTTAATTAACTTTGCCATTAGACAGATTTGTAGGGGCAAATCACATTTGCCCTGTGATAAATATTAATGCTTGAGCGAATGTTATTCGCCCTTACACACTTATATTGCCAATAGCACATTAATTAAACAATGCCATTTATTTTCACAAAGGATATTTTATGAAACACAAACCCATGCTCCAAAAAATCTGCCATGCTGATGAGCTTTCAAACATAAGCCCTGATTTATTTAAAGATGATAAAGCATTATTATCCGCTTTGATTGATGATAACATCTGTATGGTGTTAGATTATAAATACGAAAATCCAAAAGACGTGGCGGAGTTTATCAAACATCGTTTATATCAATTAGCCTTAAAAGAGATAGAGTTATCATTTGAGCATTTAGAAAATGATTTTGAACAATCAGATGATGATAACTTTATAGAATTTATGCTGTCTGATTTTAATAAACAAATCAAAAAAATCAGCGAATATTTTATTATTAGAAAGCCATTCTGATAGCTATTTATTATTTATCACTACCAAAAAGCATAGCAAGAATTTAACCAAACTTAAATCCAATTTTTGGCAATTTTATGAACTAACCAATAAACCCAACGCCAAAATTTATACCATTTATTGCCCAAATTGTAATAATATGAATGTTTGGGAACTGGCATTTGATGAAGCCACACCCGATAATGAAGTGTGCGATAGCTGTCATACACCATTATGGGACGACAACGGTAATCCATGTCAAGGCGTTGATGTGGAAATTGATGACGTTTATTTGACGGATTATGATTAAATGTTAAAAGCCTTTTTATTATTCCTTTATGCCATTATCAGAACCATAGGCTTAATTATCCTATGGTTTGTTTTGGCAGGTGTCATTTCTCATGGTATCAGCGAATTAAATACAGAATATTATCAGCCCAATGATGCACCTAGTGATAGATTTATGGTTATTAGCACAGATACCGATAATGGCTATTATCGTCAAACTTGGCAAGAACATCAAACCGACTCCAAACCGCCATTGACCACACCTGATATCGATTGTATGGACAGTTGTTTAAAAAGATTAGACAATGGCAATTATTTATATACCAATGATAGCCCCATGTATATGAGTTATTCTGAATATCAGATTAAGAATGATAAGATTATCCCCATATCTTTTAAAACCTATCATCTAGGACACATATTTGTCGGTATGATTGGGGCGTTTTTTGTTATGGGGCTTTTAAAATACTTGTTTAGTATTTTAAAAATCAGAAAAGACAAACAAGCAATGATAAGTTATCATAAAAAATTAGCCAAAAATTTACTTATCGCCTGTGCTATCTTGGGTGTATTTTGGGCGGTGGTTTATTTGACGGTATAATTTTGGCACATGATTTAAGCTTTTAAAATAACCCATTTTACCGCCAAAAGTGTGTTATAATTCTTATTTTCATTTTAAAAATAGGATTATTATGATAGTCGGTATTGATTTGGGGACGACCAACAGTCTTATCAGTTATTTTAAAGACGGCAAACCCACACTTATCCCAAACGCCCTTGGCAAGGTGCTTACGCCGTCTGTGGTGAGCGTGGACGATGACGGGCGGATTTTGGTTGGCGAGCCTGCCAAAGAACGCTTGATTAGCCACCCGACCGCCACCGCCAGCACCTTTAAACGCTTTATGGGAAGCCAAAAAACCTACACGCTCACCACAGGCAAGCACAGCCAAAAGTTTAGCCCCGAAGAGCTGTCGGCACTTATCCTAAAATCACTCAAACAAGACGCACAAACACATCTGGGGCATGACGTTACGGACGTGGTCATCACGGTGCCTGCCTACTTTAACGACCACCAACGAGAAGCCACCAAAACATCGGCAACACTTGCAGGGCTAAATGTCGTCCGTCTCATCAACGAGCCGACCGCCGCCGCCATGGCGTACGGCTTGCATGAGTATGATGACGATGATGAACGCAAATTTTTGGTACTGGATTTGGGCGGGGGAACGTTTGACGTTACCTTGCTTGAACTGTTTGCAGGGGTCATGGAAGTCAAAGCGTCCGCAGGGGATAACCTGTTGGGCGGAGAAGATTTTACCGACATCATCATCAAAGATTTTATCGCTCATCACGAAAAACAAGGCACGCCTGCCGACTTTTGGCAACGTCATTACGCCCTACTATACGATGCTTGCGAGTCTGCCAAACGCACCCTGTCCACCCAAGATAGCACCGAGATTCGCCTAACGCTTGACGAAAAAGAGTACAATTATACACTAAATGACGATGAGTTTGAGACACTCTGCCAACCCCTATTTGCCAAAATCACCGCTCCCATAGAACGCACGGTGCGAGATGCAGGGCTAAAAGTGCGAGATTTGGACGCAATTGTACTGGTTGGCGGTTCTACTCGTATGCCCATGTTTAAAAAGATGATAGCCCGTTTGCTTGGGCGTTTTCCCACCGCAAGCCTAAATCCTGATGAAGCCATTGGCATTGGGGCGAGCATTCAGGCAGGTCTTATCGCCGAAGATTCTGCCTTAGATGAGCTGGTACTGACAGACGTATCGCCCTATTCGCTTGGGGTGCAGACCACCATGCAGATAAGCGAAACCGAGAGACGAGACGGCATTTTTGCCCCTATCATTGAGCGAAATACGGTCATTCCTACCAGTCGTGTGCAAAATTTTAGCCCTGTTTATAATGACCAAACCGAAGTGCGATTTGGCATTTATCAAGGCGAAGCTCGGCTGGTCAAGGATAATATCAAACTGGGCGAAATCACCGTCAAAGTCCCCCACGCCTACAAAGGCAAAGCCACCGAGCTGTCCATAGACGTGCGTTTTTCTTATGACGTGAACGGGCTTTTGGAAGTGGACATAGACGCAGGGGGCAATCAGCACAATCTTGTGATAGAAAATGGGGCAAAACGCCTAACCGACACCGAGCTAAAAGCGTCCAAGGACAAACTTTCCGCCCTAAAAATCCACCCACGAGACACACTAGAAAGTCGCACGCTCATCGCACGAGCCGAACGCCTGTACTCTCAACGACTAGGGCATGACAGGGACGAAGTGGGGCGACTCATCGCATGGTTTGAGAGCGTGCTTGACAGCCAAGACACCGACAAAATCCGCCACGCCCAAGTCAAATTTGGTGAATTTTTGGACAACATAGAAAGTAGGGACGACTGGCGATGACGGCATGGCAAATACTGGGCATAGAGCCGACCGATGACGAATCCGCCATTAAAAAGGCTTATGCCAAACAGCTCAAACACAACAAACCCGACAAAAATCCAGACGGCTTTAAGGCGTTGCGTGAAGCCTATGAAACCGCCCTTGCCACACGCTATTATTATGCCAATGATGACGATGATGACGATGATGACGATGATGACGATGATGACGATGATGATTATCAAGATGATGATTATCAAGATGACAGCGTGGGCGATGACCATGCGGACGATGACAAGGCTAATCATCTTGATAACAATCATGATGATATAAAGGATACAGCCAAGCCTAGCCAACACGAGCTTATCATCACAAGCCATACCAGTGCGTTTGATGAGTCGCTACTGGATAAATCGCCATTGGCGGACGATGATGAGCATTCGCACGATACGCCTTATGATGAAGCCGATGACAGCGATGATGATTGGCAGGACGTGGACGACAGCCCACATTTTAGCTCGTTGTGGTATGACATTGACAATGATGATGACGTGGCAGACAAAGACCAAGCCCTACTTGACGTACTCTACGCCCAAACCGACAGCTTGTACACGTTCGCCCTTGATGAACGCATGGACTATGAACAGGCATTGTTGGACTTTTTGACATGGTCAAATGCCGAATATCCCAAAAGCTATCGCCATGCGTTTGGGGCATTTGCGTGGCATGAAATCATGGAGTCATGGCAAATAGAGCGTTATCCGTGGTCTCGGTTGATTAACTTGCAAGAGCGGTATCAATATCAAACACCACCCTTTTCGTCTTATGGTAAATTCCATGAATTTTTAATGGATAATTACCCTGCTTTATATGATTATTACTATTCGCCAAAACCCAGAAATCGGGCGGTGTTTTTATGGCATTTTATCAAAAAATCTTTTTATCCTGAGCATCTGCTTGCATTAAATCATGATTTAAAAAAGGTCAATGAATTATTAACCTTGCACGCCAATCAAGAACAAGAAAACTCAAATGGCAATAATCTGTATCACAATATCCTAAATCATGATAAAGAATATGGCTTATTAAATCAATGTGTCAATAAAGGCGTATTTAGACCCATTTATCTGGCATTTGCTTTTGGCGGGGTGTTTTTAATAGGTTCAATTATTTCTTTAATCATCGCTGGCGATTTGTCATGGTTAAACCGTCATGTTTTGCCGATTGCTTTATTTGTATTTGCCATGATGATTTTTTGGCAATTACGCTGGCATTTATTTGCCAATCCCAGTGAGTTTTCTTATCAAGATTATGCCTATCAGCCCAATGCTCATCTTTTAAGAAGTTTATATATTTCATTGCCGTTAATTTTTGGCATTCTGCTATTTTCATTTTATCGGGTTTGGAAAGAACATGAAGTTGTCATAGACGGCGTAACGAATATTGTTGAGCTGTATGACAAACCAAGCTATTTTTTGACTCATTTGGCAGGATTTGGGCTGTGGTGGTCGCTCATGCGAGCCAATCGCTATGGCAATCCTTTTGTCATACAGGCGTATTGGGTGGCGGTATTTGTGTTTTTGATATTGGCGGTATTTTATCCGAGTGTGGCTTTATTAACTCAGGATTTAGAAGTTAAAAAATTCATCATGGCATATACGCCTTTATTATGGGTCATTATTTGTTTGCCGATTATCATTCATCTATTTGCCCATAACAAAAAAATGCACTGGCTACACCCTATGGCAAATTTAAGCCTACAAATACTGGTTGGTGTCTCCATGCTATTTATGTTTTTTGCAATGATTTATGCTTTATGCTTATTATTGTCATTGCCGTTACTTAGTGTGATTGTCGCTTTTGGGGTATTTTTATTTTTTAAATCGTTCACTTATGAAACAGAAGAAGAGTGATAGATAGTTACAGTAGCAACTGTATCCCTAAAGAATACAGTACCACCAACCCTCATTAACTTTGTTGGCTTGTGGATGTTACTTAACGCTAAGATTAAGATGATAATCCGCTTGCCAAACACTGTCATTTCTAACAATGGCGTTAATGACGATTAGGAGTTTACGCATACAAGCGTTGATGGCAACTTTAAAGGGTTTGCCTTTGCCTATCAAACGCTCATAAAACTGTTTAAATTTGGGTTCATATTGTCTTGCCACATTGGTGGCATTGTATAAGACATTACGAACCGATTGCCTACCCCCTTTGCAATGGCTCTTGTATTTAAGTGTGCCACTTTCTTTGGGGTGTGGGGCAACGCCCACTAAGGAGGCGATTTCTTTATTGCTTAATGTACCAAGTTCAGGTAACATTGACATCAAGGTAGCGACAGTAACACCACCAATCCCCTTGATGTCTTTAAACTTTTTTGTGGTGTCATCAAAATGTTTGCTTAGGGTGTCGATGTCTTGTTCTAACTTAGCAATCTGTTCATCAAGGTAAGCAATGACTTGTTTAACACTCTCAAGCTGACTTTGATGAATTTGCCAAATACGGTTCTTTTCTTGTACACGCATTGCCACAAGCTGATGACGGCGTACTACCAATGCCTCTAAGCGTTCTTGCTCTTCGCTTGGTGGGACATAGAGCAAATGAGTAAGTTTGCTCTCATCAAGACTTAAAAACTTGGCATAAAGAGCAAGCATTTTGGCATCTTGGTTATCTGTCTTAGCATTAGAATAAGACTTAGCAAACTGGCTGGTTTTATTAGGATTGGCAATCACCACATTAAAGCCTGATTGATACAGGGCTTTGGCAAGGGGGATTTCTAATCCGCCTGTACTTTCAAGTACTACCAAAGCTAGGTTTGTGCCTGCATTGGTATTAAGATAAGCCATCGCTTGTTTGATGTCGCCCCCAGTGTTTGAAAAGGTTTTGGTTTTATCCTTACAAGAAAGTGATACCACAAAGACCTTTTTGCCCACATCAATGCCACAGTAAATGGGTTCATTGGGCTTGTTCGCTACATTGGTTTTGGTTTGCTTGGTATTTTTGGTTTGTTTAGCATTATTCATCATTAACCTGCCTTGTATTCGGTTTAGAGTCTATCAACTGTACGGTTTTGATTGATGAAAGGTTATCCACTCTTAAAGCTACGACACGAACTTAATCTTGGGTGGTTGCCCTTATGGTTCTAAGGTGCGTACAAGATGTGGATAACGGGTTTTTGCTTATTATACCTTAAAAGGGGGTATACAAAGGTGTGTATTACGCACCAATATTCCATTTTGTTTAAAAGGTGCGTGGTACGCACCCTATCATATTTGGACATGTTTTGGACGGTGATCTATCTATTCGCCTAAAACTTGTTTTTTAATTCACGCAGTGCCGAAAATACCGATAATTTATCATCATGATTTAAGGGATAAATTTGCTTAATATTATTTATCATCGCCCCATTATCGGTTTGCAAAAAGACGTTAATCAGCCGTTCTTGCTTTAAAGATGTTGGCAGGGACGGGGTATTGTTTTTTAACTCATTTTCCACCGTATTTTTATAACTTAAAATCTCTTTTTTGGTCGTCTCATCACATATCGATAAGCCAAAGTTAAGATTGGAGAGCGTATATTCATGCGTGGGATAGAATAGCGTGTCATCGGGCAAGGTATCAAACCGCTCCATACTATCAAACAGCTCCTCAATCGTCCCTGTAAACACCCGTCCACAACCGCCACTAAATAGCGTATCGCCACAAAACACATGGGTTTTATTAGCCATATCACACAGATAGGACAAATGCGTGTCAGTATGCCCTGCCGTTTTCCATACTTTAAACGTCAAGCCGAGCAGTTCAAATTCACTACCTTCATCGCACGCCACATCAGGGGTCATGCCAATGGCGTTAAGGTGCGACTTATGGGCGTAAATCTTGGCATTGGGATAAGCGGATTTGGCACTTGCCACACCGCCAATATGGTCATCGTGATGATGCGTGATTAAAATGGCAGATAGGGTAAGATTGTGCTCATGTAGATAATCAAGCACGGGTTTGTCATCGCCAATATCCACGGCAACGGCGTTATTATCCTTCACAATAAGCCAAACATAATTGTCATTTAAAATGGGAATGGGGGTAATGTGCATGAGTTTTTCCAAAATATAAAAAACCGACTGGTCGGTTATAAAAATAAGGACGAACCAAATCCATCCTTATGTTAACCTAATAAACCTGATATTTGCCATAGGTTTTATAGGGGCGTGTTGCACACGACCTTTGATAGAGCTAGGCGTGCTCAGCACACCCCTACGTCAATATATCATGAATTTGTGATTTGGGGTTGGTCTATGCATTGGTACAAATCAAGCGTGCGTTTTTTCAAAATCTTTCATAAAGTCCGCCAACGCCTGTACCTGCTCATAGGTTACGGCATTATAAATGCTCGCTCGCATACCGCCAACCACGCGATGACCTTTTAGATTTAACAGCCCTGCATTTTTAGACTTTTCCAAAAAGACTTTATCAAGCTCGCTGTCGGCAAGCGTAAACGGCACGTTCATGATAGAGCGGTGGCGTGGATTGACGGCATTGTCATAAAAGCTGGAATTATCAATGACTTGGTATAGTAGTTCAGCTTTGGCTCGGTTGGTTTTGGCAATGCCTTCTACCCCACCATTTGCCAGTAGCCATTCAAACACCAATCCCGACAAATACCACGCAAACGTGGACGGGGTGTTGAGCATACTGTCGTTATCTGCTTGATTTTTATAATTTAAAATACTAGGACACCACGCACTTGCCCGCTCCATTAGGTCTTTACGGACGATGACAAGGGTCAAGCCAGCAGGCCCGATGTTCTTTTGAGCCCCTGCGTAAATCAGCCCAAAATCATTTACGTTAATCGGCTCGGATAAGATACAAGACGACATATCCGCCACAATGGGGGCGTTTACTTTTGGTATGTCAAAAATCTGCACGCCGTGAATGGTCTCGTTGGGGCAATAATGAAAATAAGACGCACCGTCTGTTAGCTCCCAAGTCTCAGGCGTGGGCACGTCTTTACCACCCCCTTGTGCGACTAGGTTAATCTTGCCTAAGCCTAGCGTTTCATAGCGTTTGGCTTCTTTATGGGCCTTTTGGGACCATGTGCCAGTATTTAGATAATCCGCCGTACCGCCATTTAACAGATTAAAGGGAATGGCGGAAAATTGCAATGACGCACCGCCTTGCAAAAACAGCACGGCATAGTCGTCCGAGATACCCATGAGCGTGCGTAAATCCTGCTCGGCTTTGGTGGCAATCTCAATATAATCGGCACTGCGGTGACTAATCTCCATGATGGAGGTGCCCTTGCCACGCCAGTCTAACAGCTCGGCTTGGGCTTTTTGTAGGACTTCGGTGGGCATGGTGGCAGGGCCAGCACAAAAATTGGCAAGACGGTTCATAGCTATCCTTTAAAGATGGGGAAATGATAGGGCATTGTAGCAGATTTTTGGCAAAATTTTAACAGTTATCGGCACATTTAGCCATAACTTAGCCCACAACCGTTTGCCAAAACTGCTTTTTTAGGGCAGGATTAGTCATCATTTGGCGGATACTCGGCAAGGTCTGGGCGGTTTGGGCGATGACACCTGTGGGCGTATCTGTCAAAAATACCACTTGCACCGCTTGATGATGACCAGATGACACACAAAGCCCAATGACAAAGCCGTCAAAGGTATATTGGGCGGGGTTTAGCCCTACGTCCGAGCGAAATTCATTTTTAACCAATGGATAACCAATCTCACGATAAAAGGCGGTAATGGGCTGATGATTGGCTTGATTGCTTAGGGCATTTTTGAGCGACTGCCACAGCGACTGCTCATCACGGCTCATCAGTAGCATATCCACAATCAGCACCCACTGCCCGAACCGCACGCCTTGTAGAGCAAAGCGAATGTCAAGATGGGCAGGCGGAGCAAAGGGTTGGGGTTGGGCAAGGTTGGTTATGGGGTTTGGTTGGACTGGGGACTGGGCTTGTTCGCCTGTTACAATACTTCCCAATACTCTTTGTGATTCGGGCGTGGCTTGGGGTGGTTGCTTATTTATGATGTCGCTAGGTGCTAATTTAGCAGATGAACCAGTAGGGTCAAGCAACGCTCTGACATCCATGGCAGATAAGATTTGTGATTTATCGGGTGTTGGCGTGGTATTTGGTGTGGTAATTGGCTTGGCGTGTTGCTTGGTAAGCAACTCATCGGGCAACAAATGAGTCAAGCGTGGATTGGGTTGCAAGCGGTCATACGCAGGCGGTAGAGTTGTAATCTCTACCCTACTCTGCCCTGCTGTCGGCTGTTTTTTTGCCCACAAAGGTATGCCCGCCAATGCTAGGATATGGCGATTTTGGGCAATCTTTGGCGGACAGTTAGACAGGGTATTCATGTTATATGGGGCGTTTTGCCAAGATAATTTTACAAATAACTTAATATACATCACAAACTTGCAAGGGCTGGTTCTGCATGCTCTTTTGATGACTTTGTTGATAAGGCGTGCTCAGCACGCCCCTACACCCAAATATCATTGTGTTTATAGTAATTTTAAAGTTTTGTGGCTATTATTGAAAATCAATACAAAACAAATTCATCATCAGGGCACCAATATTGATGTAAGGTTAATAATATTTCATAATCACGCTCACACAATATCCCATCGCCCAATAAAGCGGTATGTAGTGTATCAATATATCGCTTAGCCGTCAATGTATTTTTCTGCTGATATTTTAACAGCCATAATGCCATATCCATCACACTAAATGCACTCATGACTTGCATTAATTGCGTCATGTCTGTCTCATCAATCACAATCTCATGATTGATAAGCCGAATCAGCCGTTGTATGCTTGCACGGCATTTTATGTCATCGCCATCATCATAATGAGCCATAACCATATATATCATTACTGTTATCATTATCCAATCATTCATGTCCATGTCATATTTATGATACATGAATGTCAGTTTTTGCAACAATGGCTTATCAGCAATATCCATATCATCGGCAAATATCGATAATAACCGATATAAATGTACGCCCTGCCATAATAGGCTCAAATCATCATGATGATTGTCTTGATGATGTAACGCATTGATAAAATCCAACAGATGATGAACGTCATTTTTTAATAAAGCCCGTTTATCATCATGTTCCAAATCCTTGATAATACGCTGATAAATCAGCATTAATAAGCCATTATCAATACGTCTATCCATCTCTGCCACAGTTTTTAATAAAGGCTTATCTATTTTTATAATATTATCACCATCTGATTTTACATAAAAAATATTTGCCAAATCAAGTGAATCAGACAAATAAAACCCATCATTATCATGACAAAAGACAATCACATAAAACAGCGAAAATAATTTACTCGTGGGGCGATGTAGGTCATCATTACGTAAATAACGAGCGATGATAAGGGGCAATGTCATGCTTTTGACATGAGTCATATTAACATGATGAATATTTTTTAATTCATAATCGGCTCTGGCTTGCTTGGGGTATATCATCTCGCCTTGGGCTTGCCATGATTTATCCACAACCAATCTGCCATTAATCACTTTATCTTTTGATATTTCAATGTCATTATTATAAATAGCAATGTCAATCGTTTTTTTATCATCACCAGGACTCACAAATAAATGAGCATCTTTATCTTTACCTATATCTTTATCATCACATAATACAAACTCCACGGTTTTATAATCGCTCACGCCTGATTTTTTATGCCAATTGATAAGCATCATTTTATCATGAGTTTGTTGTAATACATCCACATCCAAATCATCAATCGCCATCTTGGCAAAGTCGTCATAATACTGCTCATCCAACGCCAGTATTCGCTCATGGTTGCTCGGGTGCGTGCTACCCATATGCCCCATTCGCTCACGCCAATTAATAGACGTCTGGGCATCTTGGGGGTTTAGGAAGAAAAAATAACTCAAATGCGTGGTATAGCGTTTTTGGGTGTGTGCCAAATACGGCGTTCGCTGCAGGGTTTGCAATAATTTTGCCACGCCATCGCTACGGGTTAATTGCACCGATGTTGCATCCGCCAAAAACTCACGCTGACGATTAAAATGCTGTTTTATCCATTCGCTACTTGCCATGCCTAAAAAGCCCAATAAGCGAATCACCAAAGAAATAAACTCTATGGACAATCGCCCCGTACCCATCACAATCACATATTCTTGGCGTTCACCTTTATCATCTTGGTATTGATAGCGTTTGGCTTTGGGTTTTTGTCGCCATTTGGACAGCCATTCTAAGCCATCGGCAACATCATAAAGCCATGACAGACCTGACATTAAGACATACATTTGTACATTTAATTTGGCATCGCCATGTAAAATATGCCCATATTCATGCCCAATAAGCCCATAAAGACTTTCATTATCTAATTCTAACGCCCCTTTACTGACAACGAGCATCATATTTGTTTGATTAACCCCTGCCACAAAGGCATTCACCCCCGTCTCATCCATGACGTATAATTTGGGTAAAATAATGTTTGAGGCAATGGCTAACTGCTCAGCAAATTCATAATACCGCCGATATTTTGGTTCAAAGTCTTTGATGTCTTTGGCATAAATCACCTGCTGTCTTTTTTTCTTTTTATTATTATCTTCATCATCATTAAAATGATTAATAGGCAAATCCACGCCTGAGATATTAATAAATAAGCGTGTGACATCAATGTCTTTTAATAAAAAGTCATTATCATGGCTGATTTTATTATAATGATACAAAACACTCATGATAAAATAACTGGGCACAAGAATCAGCACCCAAAACCATGCAAAGCCACCCAAATCACCAAAGATAACATACCATATTATCATAAAAAATAATAAGGCAAGCAATACATGAATCATCATCGCCATGACAAATAACGCATATAACACCATGCTGTTTCTTTTGTAATGGCGTTGTAATTCAAAAAAGTTTTGATAAATTCGCTGTGGCATACATCACCAATATATCAAAGACTGACCGTTGGTGCAACATCAATGGCGGATTTATCAGCAAATTCTAATTGTGCTATTGGCATAAACCCAAACCAATTTGCCACCAAATTATTAGGAAAACTCTCACGTTGGTTATTATAAAACATCACGCTGTCATTATAAAACTGACGGGCAAATCCAATGCGATTTTCGGTGTTTTTAATCTCATCAGAGAGCTCTTTTAGGGCAGAATCGGCTTTTAATTCAGGGTAATTTTCTACCACGGCATAAAAACTACCCAACGCCCGAGACAGGTTGCTCTCAGCATTTGCCAGTTTGGCAAGCCCGTCCGTGCCTGACAGCCCTGCATCTTTAAGTGCATCCAATCCACTTTTGGCGATGTTTCTGGCTTCGGTCACTTGGGTTAGTACCTGCTCTTCGTGGGTCATGTAGCGTTTGGCGACATTGACAAGATTGGGTATTAGGTCGTGGCGACGTTTGAGCTGAACATCAATCTGTGCCAATCCATTTGCCACTTGATTTCTTAGACGAACCAGTGCGTTATACACCGCTATCAAAAAGCCGATGATAACTGCCAATATGATGAGTGTTACGATGATGGCCATAATTTTTCCTTATTTTTACAAAATTTTGCCCTAACACAAAATTTTACTGTTAAAAATCATCAAGATGAATTAAAATAGCATGTTTTGATAAAAATGTCAGTCGCTGATACATCAAGTAACTTACACGACCATCTTATAATTTATCATGAAATCCGCCAACTATCAGCAATTTTTTGATAAATTTTATCAAAAGTCTATCCAACCGCACCACGATTTGCCATGAGAGAAGAACAGTACCGATTTTCACGCCAAAGCCATCACTTCGTTGGGCGAGATTTAGAGCCGAGCGTGTGGCAACGCATTCACATCGACCCGTGGCTGACCCTGATTTTGTTCAGCATCTGCTTTGTGGGTTTGACGGTGCTATACAGTGCGTCCACGCAAAACATCGCCATGGTCATCCGACAAATGGTAAGCTATGGCATTGCCTTTGTGGTCATGGCAGTCATGGCACAGATTCCCCCCACTTTTTATCGCACGCTAAGCCCCATTTTTTATGTGCTGGGGCTGATTTTGTTGGTACTCGTTGAGATTATTGGCGAAGTTCGCATGGGGGCGAGGCGTTGGATTGATATCCCTGGCTTTGGTAGCGTTCAGCCGTCTGAGTTCATGAAACTTGGCATGCCGATGATGTGTGCGTGGTATCTATCCAGAAAGGAGCTACCACCAAGCATTCCCACGGTCTTTACCACGCTTGCCATCATCGCTGTGCCTGTGATACTCATCGCCAAAGAGCCTGATTTGGGGACATCTATTTTGGTGGCGGCCAGTGGCATGTTTGTGCTGTTTTTATCGGGGTTGCCTTGGTGGATGATTGGCGGGGCGATTGCGGTGTTTATTCCTTTTGCGTGGGGCTTGTGGAATTTTTACATGCACGACTACCAAAAAACCCGTGTCATGACCCTATTTGACCCCGAAGCGGACGCCTTGGGGGCAGGTTGGAACATCATCCAATCAAAAACCGCCATCGGTTCGGGTGGCTTGACAGGCAAAGGCTATCTCGAAGGCACGCAGTCGCACTTACATTTTTTGCCCGAAGGTCATACCGACTTTGCCATCGCAGCATTTAGCGAAGAGTTTGGTTTGGCAGGCGTAGGTCTGTTGCTGTTCTTTTATCTGTGCTTATTGGCTCGCTCTTTTTATATTGCCGTTGTCAATCCTGACACTTATTGTCGTCTGCTCGCTGGGGCATTGACCATGTCATTTTTTGTCTATATTTTTGTAAATATGGGCATGGTCAGTGGCATACTGCCCGTGGTTGGCGTGCCTTTGCCATTTATCAGTTATGGCGGTACGGCAGTGATTACCCTAATGGCAGGCTTTGGACTGCTAACCTGCGTGCATACCCATACCAAGCAGTAGGATACAATACCTTTTGTCGCTATTTTAAAACCGTATGTCATAAAATGATGTACGGTTTTGTTATAAATCATGTTAAGATAAGAACATGACAGATTTATGACAAAAAATCATAAATAATGGTTTTTATTGAAGTTATTTTAACAAATAATGGTTGGGAAAGCCCCTTATTTTGTTAAATTTTTAAAAACAATAGGGCGTGCCTGCCTTTGGTATTTGCAATGAAAAATAGGGGAAATCGCCCGTTTTTCAAGGAAAAAGTGAAGCTTGATAGTCGTTCTATCAAACGAGCTTTTGACGAAGAAAAACAAGATTTAGCCATTTTTCATGCAAAAATTGATAAAAGCATTAAATTTTCATCTTATTTTATAAAAATGTTATCAATGGTAGGCACGCCCTAACATCATTATGGTTATTTGGCATAAAACTTGCAACAATTAATTTTATATCATGGGACGGATTTCATTTTAACCTTTGCAAATTTGTAAAGTGACTTATAAAACAATCTTGCAAAATAAAGAGAAACCCCCATCTTATTAAGATAACTAACGATTGGCTTGCTTAAATTGACTTAACACCAATCATTAACCCACCAGAATGCCATCATGCTTTTGTATGAATGACAAAAAATGTCAGGCATTCCTTTATAGGTTCTCACATGAAATATCTAAAAACTGGTGCGATTGCACTTGCAACAACCCTAGGAACAGTCGCTCCTGTTCAAGCGGTCAATGCGGCAAACACAAGTGCCAATATTGATAAAGTATTGGGCGAGCTTAGCCGTCAGCACAATAACGCATCAAGCCTTGTCAAATCCACTCGTGACAACACTTCATTGACGTTATCAAGCTCTTTAATCAAGGACGCCAAGAGTGACTCTCAAAAAGACTCGGACATGCTAGGACAGCTCTCTGCCGTTGCTTCTAATACTGTCAGCAAATTTAAACAATCAGGCATGGCATCATGGTACGGTCGCCAGTTCCATGGCAAACCCACCGCCAGTGGCGAAACCTTTGACATGAATGCCATGACCGCCGCTCACAGCTCTTTACCAATGAACTGCTACATCAAAGTCACCAATAAGGACAACGGCAAATCTGTCGTCGTTAAAGTCAATGACCGCCCTGCCCAAGCCAACCGTATCTTGGATTTGTCTTATGGTGCCGCCAAAGCCATTGGGCTAACCCAAAAAGGCGTGGGCAATGTCAGCATTGAGCGTATTGATTAGGGCGTGTCGGACCTTTATAACACATTTTAATATTTAGAAATTTCATAGAAATAAAATGGTGTTTTTGCATGAAAAATGGCTAAATTTTGCTTGTCCTTGCAAACACCAAAGACAGGTACGCCCTACACCAAAAGAACCAAGTTCCGTTAAGTACAGAAACTTAGCCTAACTAGATCCAACCAAATTCCAATAATAAACTAACCCCCATCTTAACTCAGCAATTAATGCTAGATTGCTGGATAAGAATTGGGGGTTAGTTTATTGTTTAAATATTTTAACGATGTTAAAATTATTTTTTGCCTTTTTTAGCGGATTTTTCGGTAGGATTTACCGCGTCTTTTAGACCTTTACCTGCTTTAAATCCAGGCACTTTGCTGGCAGCGATTTGTAGTGGCTCACCAGTCTTAGGGTTGCGACCTGTACGGGCAGCACGCTCTTTAACGCTAAAAGTACCAAAACCAACCAATACCACGTCATCACCACGCTCCAAGGCACCTTGTACGCTAGAAGTAAAAGCATTAATGGCTTTGGTGGCTTGCTCTTTGGTAAGACCTGCTTCGTTGGCAACAGCATCTACTAATTCTGATTTATTCATGATTTGTCCTCATGGTGTTGATGATAAGAATGTGAAATGAATTTACATTTGCTAAGTCTTGCAATAGCAATAAAGTCAGCAAAAGCAAATCTAAGCCTACAACACATGCTGCATGCTTGGGCTTATTTTGAGTGCATTGTATAAGGGTATTGTCCATTTTACAAGGGGTATGGCAAAATATTTTTATCTTTTTTACAAAAATACCCCATCAAAGGCGTGATATTTACGATAAAAGCTTACTTTTATCCTTTTTTACCAAAAAATCACGCATTGGTTACATTAAGGTGGTTTACTTTTTTTGGATATCATTTTATCATTAGCATTATTTTTTAATCAGATAATCACGCATGACCGACCCACAGCCGACTCACAATACCAAGCCTAGCGACCCACAGCCGACCTATCGCACCGATGATGGCGATAATGGCGGTGTCTCTCGTGGACTGTTAAATGTTCTATTGGTGTTTTTAGAATCAGCCATCACTCTAATTCTCCGCTTTGACCCCAAACTGCGACAGCTTGCCTACCCACTTGCCGAGCGTGGTACGGTGGTCTGCATTCGTACCTACCTGCCTCACGTGCAGTTTTATGCCACGTTTGGCTATCGTGGGGTGCTACTTGATGACCGCCTGCCCAATGACAAGACCACGCCCGACATGACGGTAAACGCTTACAGTTTTCAGCTCATCAATGCCATTACCACGCATAGCAGTGGTAGTGTTGAGTCGCTACAAATTCGTGGCAGTCATGAAGATGTGCATGACTTTAAGGCGTTTTTGGTGCAGTTAGGCGTGGGCGGTGTCATTCAAAATCTACTGGGTAAAGTCAAGGGCAAACCTACCCCCACCCCCGAACAAAAAGCCGAAAAACAAGAAAACTACAAAGCCAAAATCGCCGAGCAGTCTGCTCGCATTGATGAGCTAACGATGCATAATCACAAGCTAAATACTGCTCTCATCGAACTACAAGGCAAACAAAAAAGCACCTTTATCGCCCTTGTTGTCGTGGGCATCATCGCACTGGTTGCCATCATCATGAACTTTGTTTGATTATTTTTTACGCATAAAAAGGCGAACTTTCCGCCTTTTTATTTATTTTACTGGTTATTTATTTTATTGGCTTGATTTTTCGTCCTAACGACAAATATCAATTCCTACCCCCTTAGTCGGATTGCAAACCACATCTGCCATGCTATAATAAGCCTCAATATTTAGTTTCAGTTTAATTTGGGCTATATCTGACAAGTAATTCAAAAGATAAATTTATGATGAATTTTATCAATGGCAAAAATCAATTACTTTGATAAAAAATAATCTTGACTGGATTACTAGGAATTATTATAATAGTCACATATAATCTACCCACGCCTAGCTTAGTTGCCATCAACGTTAGGCTAGGCAATTTGGAAACCATATTATGCGATTGACAACTCGTGGACGCTATGCAGTGACTGCCCTACTTGATTTGGCGGTACAAGAAAGTCGCCATCAAGGGGCGGTGTCCTTGTCTGACATTGCAAAGCGTCAATCCATCTCCATCTCTTATCTTGAACAACTTTTCTCAAAGCTACGCAAAAAAGGCTTGGTCAGTAGCACTCGTGGGGCGTCTGGCGGTTATCATCTTGCCAAACCCTTAGACGAGATTGACATCATGAGCATCATCACCGCCGTTGATGAGTCCATTAACGCCATGCAGTGTGGCGGTAAGGGCGACTGCCGAGACGGTGAGATGTGCCTAACGCACGACCTATGGCATGATTTGTCCAGCCACATCGAAGCCTATCTAAGCAATGTTACCCTAGCCCAACTCTTAGAATCTAAGCACACAGGGTACATCGCCGACCGCCAACAACAAAAAATCGCTGGCGAGAAAAACGACAAAACCAATTCAATCAATACAATTAACTTAGGGGTCAATCCAGCATGAGCCAGTCATCACTTATTTATTTAGATTATGCCGCCACCACGCCAGTCGCCCAAGAAGTCGCCGACAAAATGGTCAAATACATGACCTTTGACGGGATTTTTGGTAACCCTGCCAGTCGCTCGCACGGCTTTGGTTGGCAAGCCGAAGAAGCGGTAGAAAATGCCCGTTTGCAGATTGCCGAGACGGTCGGTGCCGACCCCCGTGAGATTGTGTTTACCAGTGGAGCAACCGAATCTGACAACTTGGCTCTAAAAGGCGTAGCACATTTTTATCACGAAAAAGGCAAACACATCATCACCTCTAAGATTGAACACAAAGCAATCCTTGACACTTGCCGTCAGCTAGAAGAAGAAGGCTACGAAATCACCTACCTAGAACCCCAAGAGGCGACAGGCATCATCACGCCTGAGCAAGTAGAGCAAGCGATTCGCCCTGACACCATTTTAGTCAGCCTAATGGCGGTCAATAACGAGCTTGGTACGGTAACCGACATCGCCAAAATTGGCGAGATTACTCGCAGTAAAGGCGTGCTGTTCCATGTGGACGCAGCCCAAGCCGTTGGCAAAATCAAAATTAATTTAGAAGAGCTAAAAGTTGATTTGATGAGTTTTTCTGCTCACAAAATCTATGGTCCAAAAGGCATCGGTGCGTTGTTTGTTCGCCGTAAGCCCCGTGTGCGTATCAAAGCCGAACAGCACGGTGGCGGACATGAGCGAGGCATGCGTTCTGGCACACTTGCCACGCATCAAATCGTGGGTATGGGCGAGGCGTTTGCCCTATCCGCCCAGCGTTTTGATGAAGACCACGCCCACATCACTCGTCTGCGTGATAAGCTGTGGAATGGTTTGCAGGGTATTGAGGAGATTTACCTAAATGGTAGCTTGGAGCAAGGCATTCCTAATATTTTAAATGTCAGCTTTAACTTTATTGAAGGCGAATCTTTGATGATGTCGCTTAAAGATTTGGCGGTATCGTCTGGCTCTGCTTGTACTTCGGCAACGCTTGAACCTTCCTATGTGCTACGAGCGATTGGTCGTCCTGATGAGCTGGCTCACTCGTCCATTCGTTTTAGTATCGGTCGCTACACCACCGATGAAGACATCGACCGTGTGCTATCACAAATCCAAGATGCGGTAAACAAACTTCGTGAACTGTCGCCCCTTTGGGATATGTTTAAAGAAGGCGTGGATTTTAGTAAGGTTGAGTGGCAAGAGCATTGATTTTTAAGATTTTTTTGGAAACTTAAATGAAAAAATTTGCAGGTAGTCTCATCTTATTGGCAAGCGTCAGTGCCAACGCCCAAGCGGTGTTGCCCACTTACGCCCCAAGTGAGCCTTTGAGTGCTACCATTTATGGCACAAGCGACAGTGGCTCTATGGCAATGTCAGCAACCGCTTTTTTGTCAGACGGTTCTTATTGTTCGGTAATGGCGGGCGTGGGTGCATTGGCATCTTTGACAGGCAAATGGCAACAAAAAGGCGATAATATTGAAATCGCCTTAAACCCAATCGTCCCCAATGTCCATGCTGTATGGGAACACAAAACAGGAACAACGCCCAATGTGCTTATCAGCGATTGGCTGGTGGAGAGTTTTTCTGCACCGTTTTGGGTGGGGTTTGGCAATCACACCCCCACAAATTTAAGCATTTATGACCCCAAAAAAGGCGAAAGCACGCTTAATATCCCAACAGGGGCAACGCACTTTTTTATTGGCACATACGAAAAAGGGGCAACCAAGCACAATCTTACCCGATTTTCGTTAGATTACACCCATTTGCCCGCTCCCGACAAAGGCGAAACTTTTCAATTACAAGCCATCGCCTTTCCCAATATGCTGGTTGGAGCTGAACAGCATTTGAGCATTGTTTACAAAATTGAAAACGGGCAATTATTTGGCAAATCATCGATGTTTGGGATTGATGATGGTTTCTCTCCTGTTGGCAATGGTCAAAAGATAACTGACCCAGAGCAAATCAAAACTTTACGCCAAGAATGTACGCTTGACCCAGCCAGTGACAGAGACAGCGAGGAGCATGCCTTTGCTCAAAAAGACATCATCGAATGGCAACAATAATCTTATTAAAAATAAACACAAATGAAAATCACCGCCCTTGACCATTTGGTATTGACTGTTGCCGACATTGATAAAAGCATTGATTTTTATGTCAATGTGCTTGGCATGAGCGAAATCACTTTTGGCGATAATCGCAAAGCCCTACAATTTGGCAAGCAAAAAATCAATTTGCACCAAAAAGGTAAAGAAATTCTACCCAATGCCACGCACGCCACTTGTGGTAGTAGCGATTTGTGTTTATTGACCGACACACCGCTTGATGAAGTGATGAGCCATCTAAACGCCCATCACATCGACATCATCGACGGTATCGTGCCACGCACAGGGGCGGTAGGTGCAATCTGGTCGATTTATATTTATGACCCCGATGGCAATTTGATTGAAATCAGTCGTTATGAATAATCAACTAAAATGAGTGTATTATCATGTTAAAAAAGATAATGATAGGTCTTGTGCTAAGTTTGTCCACCCTATCCACCTACGCCCATACCATGAGCGACATCGCAGGTGCATATGATGAGGGTGGCGTGGACAGCATGAGCATACATTATCTTTTGCCCACAGGCGAGTATTGTTTTGTTTTGATGGCGGGCATGTTGGATTTACATTTGGCGGGTCATTGGCACATTGAAAAAACCGAAAATGGTAAAACTTTTGTTAAGATTTCGCCCCAAGCCTTAGTAAAAACGCCCTTCCCTGTGTGGATAAATCACAAGCAAGGCCGTGATGAACGCACTTTAAAATTCATCACAAGCCGTATGCAGATGGCGGGCGAGACTTTTATTGGTTTTGGCGAACAAGCGGACAGCCCCTCTGTGCTTGCTCCTATTTTTGATTTTAATCATGAGTTGGAGGGACAGTACGAATTAAGCGTTCCCAAAAGTGCCAATTATTTATTTGTTGGACAACAAATTGATACAGACCGTTTTGAATTGACCCGTTATGCCTTATCACAAGACATCAAACACACCATTCAACTTGGTTATGACATTAATGCAGGGTATGCCAAGCAGTTTGAACGCTTGGTCGGTCAATTTCATGAAGGCAAAATGGCGTTTGGACTTCTTGACGACCCAAGTGGGACATCATTTCACAGAGGCACGCCGAGATACGCCTTTAAGAATGATAACGAAGTAAACGAAGCCAAACAGTGTGCCAATGCGGTATTACAAGGCGACCCCTTAGTTTTATTCCCTGCTCAAAGCGAGCTTTTAACGCCAACCACGCTCATGTGGCAAGGCAAGGCAAATGAGCAGGCGTGGTTTTAACTTGCATTTTTAAGATGAATACAAAAAGCCCAAACAAGGACTGATGAATGAAACGCTGGTTAATCAGCTTGATGTTATGTGGTGCAACGGCTCACGCCCATCAAAGCGAACCTGTAATACCAAAATATGACACGCAAGATTATGCAGTATATGTCTATTATGTTGGCGACACAGACAACCACCAAAGTACGCATTTATTTGGTTCGGACGGTCAATATTGTTATATGCAGATGACCGAAGGCAAATACAACACGGTGGATGGCTCTTGGGAGCAACGAGACAGTAGCATTCATGTTAATTATCACGCCCCAAAACGCACATTTTTTGGATTGTGGAATGATTGGTACTCTCACGCATCGCCTGTGATAGATGTACAAAAATTGGTAGATGGACATGGTTTTGATGGCGAGCCGTTTTTGATGGGTTTTGGCAATGACACACCAAGCACACTGGCGGTCTTTGACCCCAAGATTCATACGGTTCATCAGCCGATACCGACAGGGGCGACCCATGTTTTTGTTGGCGAAACCACCAAGACAGATAAGGGTTATGCTTTAACCGCATTTTCACTTGAAAATATGGCTAAAATCAACACAGATAAACAAGAAAATGCTTATGTCTTATCATTGGCAAGTACTCCAAATACACTCAGTGATGATGACATTCGCCAATTACCCCAAAATTTTGCAATAAAAGAGGGTACATTGATGCTCAGTGATTTGCCAACTTTTGCGTTTATTTCTAATGATACCAATACCGATGTGATTAGTATTGGTAATGCATTAAACGAATGTCAAGGGGCAAATCCCTTAAATTCTTTGAAAGCTTATTATCAAAATTTTAGCAACACACCCCAAGAAAAAGCAATATTGCCCTTTCTTGAACCCCACCATCAGCTCATTTACCATCGAGGCGATGTTGATGAGGGTGCTTGGTTAAAAAGACCATAGTTTTTTAATAGCAGTTTAAATTAAATTAATTTAATGATGGTTTTAAAAAATTGTCATTAAACCAATCATTGAAACTGGGTAAAAAATCCTTACCTAATTTATCAACATTAACAACAAGCAAACGCCATCAGGCAAGTAGCAAATCGGAGATTATCATGGCATATTCAGACCAAGTGATTGACCATTATGAAAACCCCCGCAATGTCGGCAACCTAGACAAAAACGCCAAAAATGTTGGCACAGGCATGGTGGGAGCCCCCGCCTGTGGCGATGTGATGCGTTTGCAAATCCAAGTGGGCGATGATGGTATCATCGAAGACGCAAAATTCAAAACTTATGGCTGTGGCTCAGCAATTGCGTCAAGCTCGCTCGTTACCGAATGGCTCAAAGGCAAAACCCTAGACGAAGCCCGTGCCATCAAAAACCTAGACATCGCCAAAGAATTGGCATTGCCCCCTGTCAAGGTGCATTGCTCGGTACTTGCCGAAGATGCGATTAAGGCGGCGATTGACGATTATCAATCCAAAGTAGCGGTGGCTTAATTAACACGGTCTATTCTTGATTTTGTTTTTGGGTTTGTAGGGGCGAATTGCAATTCGCCCATGAAATAAAATTAAGTTAAGAATAGATAATAAATTCAATAACATAGGAAAAACTTATGATTACTCTGACAGAACAAGCAATTACCCATGTCAAAGATTTTTTGGCAAATCGCGGAAGTGGCGTTGGCATTCGTGTCGGCGTACGAACAGCGGGGTGTTCTGGTCTTGCCTATGTGCTTGAATTTGTGGACGAACCCAATGACACCGATGAGCGATTTGACAATGACGGTGTGAGCGTGTTTTGCGACCCCAAAAGTTTGGTGTATTTAAATGGCTTGCAAATGGATTATGTGACCGAAGGGCTAAACTCTGGTTTTAAATTTAACAACCCCAACAAAACAGGCGAATGTGGTTGTGGCGAATCCTTTACGGTGTAAATCATGGCTCAATTAACCAATCATTTTTTTGACTTATTTGGCATGCCTGTGGCGTTTGGCATTGATAAATCCGCCCTAAAAGCGACTTTTTTGAACTTGCAAAAACAGCACCACCCTGATAATGCCGACAATATCGCCCAAGCCGAGCAAAATACCGCCTTGATTAACCACGCTTTTGGCACCCTAAACCGTGATGACAGCCGTGCAATCTATTTGCTTGAATTATCAGGCGTGGCATTTAATTCGGACAAAACCATTGCCGATGAGCCGTTTTTGATGCAAATGATGAGCTATCGCATGGAGCTAGAAGATGCCATTTTTGATAATGATAAAAATGCGATTAACCAAATTGCCAACAATATCAATGTCTTAATGAGCCAAACGGCTGATGAATTTGACAGCGTTTATCAAGCAAAAGACTGGCAAACCGCCCAAATCATCGCCCAAAAATTACGCTTTTTGGGTAAATTGCACGATGACATGACGGATGCTTTATCCAAATCATCAAGCCAAGATGACGGGCAAGATGATGATTTATATGTGTGATTTTTTATTATTTTAAAAATTTAAAAAACTTAAACAACCCATAAAACGCCAAAAATTTTAACACCCAATTTATCCCAAATGGGTAAATCCATGTTAAAATTTTAGCCAACTTGTAAAACCATAAAATACCATAATACCATGTCCCTACTTCAAATCAGCGAACCCAGCCAATCCGCCAAACCCCACGAACATCGCTACGCCTTAGGCATAGACTTGGGGACGACTCATTCGCTTGTGGGCGTGGTACGCTCAGGACGGGCGGACGTGTTGCCCTTTGGCGATAGCCCCCTATTACCGAGTGTGGTGTATTATGGCGACAAGGCGGACACCCCCATTGTGGGCAAGCACGCCTTGACTTACAACGACCCTACCAATACCATCATTTCCGCCAAACGTTTTATGGGGCGGTCTTTGGCGGACATTAAATTTAGCCACCCTTACGAGCTGGTTGGGGGCGACAACGCCATGCCAGCGTTCGTTACCGCACAAGGCGACAAATCACCTGTTGAAACGTCCGCCCATATCCTAGCCAAACTCTACAACCACGCCAAGGCAAGCCTACCGCCCGACAGCATACAAGGGGCGGTGATTACCGTGCCTGCCTATTTTGATGAAGCCCAACGCCAAGCCACCAAAGACGCAGGGGCGAGTATTGGACTTAACGTATTACGCCTACTAAACGAGCCGACCGCCGCCGCCATTGCCTATGGGCTTGACAAATCCGCCAAAACAGGCACTTATCTGATTTATGACCTAGGCGGGGGGACGTTTGATGTGTCGGTGCTATCCCTAAAAGACGGCGTGTTTGAAGTGTTAGCCACAGGCGGAAATTCGGCATTAGGCGGAGATGACATTGACCGCTTGATTGTCAATTTCTTTATCAAATCGGCAGGACATGACCCCAAAGACGTGGACAACGCCCAAAAGTCCACCCTTGCCAACCTTGCCAAAAGCTACAAACAAAAACTCTCCGAGCGTCAAGCGGTGTCGGTGGGCATTGAAATCAACGGCACGCCCTTTACCACGATTTTGACAAGTGAAACTTTGACCCAGATTTGTGAACCTGTCATTCGCCGAACTTTGCAAACTTGTGAACAAGTACTAACTGACGCACGCCTTGATAAGACCGCCATTGATGAAGTGGTGCTGGTGGGCGGTTCTACTCGTATGCCCATCATCAAGCAAGCGGTGCAGGCGTTTTTTGACAAACAGCCCCTCTGCTCAATCAACCCCGATGAAGTGGTGGCGTTGGGGGCGAGTCGCTTGGCTCATCAGCTCATTCACAAAGATGATAACAATCTGCTCCTACTTGATGTTACGCCTTTGTCATTGGGCTTGGAGACGATGGGCGGACTGACCGAAGTCATTATTCCACGCAATACCCCCATTCCTGTGGCACGCAGACAGACCTTTACCACGCACACGGACGCTCAGACGGGCATGGTGATTCATGTCGTGCAAGGCGAGCGTGAGACCGTGGCGGATTGTCGCACTTTGGCGAATTTTACGCTGACAGGCATTCCACCCATGAAAGCAGGGCTTGCCCGTGTGGAAGTTACCTTTGCCATTGATGCCAACGGACAGCTTACCGTCTCAGCCATGGAGCAAAGCACCAAAGTGGCAAGCAAAATTGATGTCGTGCCAAGCTATGGTTTGAGCGAAACTCAGCAAGAAGAACTTCTAAAAGCAGGCTTTATTCACGCCCAAGCGGACAAGGAAAAACGCATGCTCATTGAGGCACAAGTGGAAGCCGAACGAGAAATTTTGGCATTGCAGTCGGCTTTGGTGGAATTTGGCGAGTTGCTTGATGAGGCTACCAAAGTAAGCCTAAGCGACAAAATGACCGCCGTCCAGTCCGCCATTACCAGCGATGACAAGGTGGTGCTGGATAAAGCGGTAAGTGAGCTTAAACCCTTGTCGGATAATTTTGCATCCGTCATCATGAACCAAAACATCAAACAGGCTTTGACGGGTACTAAGGCGAGCGATTGGCAATAATTGCCAAGCCTATTGATTATAACCTATTGATTTTAAATAATTAAGTGAAACTATTATGGTAACTGTAACCGTACTTCCCCACCACGAAATCTGCCCAGAAGGGGCGACCGTTGAGCTAAACACAGGCGACAATTTGCTTGAAGCTCTGCATGACAAAGGCATCAATATTGAACACGCTTGCGACTGCTCAAAGGCATGTACCACTTGCCATGTGGTCATTCGTCAAGGCTTTGACAGCCTTGAAGAAATGGACGACATTGAGGCGGACTTGCTTGACCGTGCGTGGGGGCTAGAACCCAACTCTCGCCTATCGTGTCAGTGCGTGGTTGCTGACGAAAACTTAACCGTCTATATCCCCAAACATACGCTCAATCACGCCAAAGAAGGGCATCATTGATTGAGCTTACAAATAACAACCGCTTTTATACAGATAAAGGCGGTTTTTTATGTGCTTTTGTGTATAATTCCAAACATAATTTACTTATCCATACCTATCATTTTGACATATCCCACTCAAAATCACGCATTTATCATAAAAAATTTCCAAAAAATCCAAGAGTTGGTATAATAAACCTTTTTATACAGTAGGCATTATTATGGCGACTTTATATTATATCAGCACCAAAAATCTACTTAAACTTGACAACGGCAAAGAGTCCACCATTTCTTGTCAAGCCATCAATCAATACACCAAAAATATCAAACAAATCAAAGACAGAAGAGCGTGGAAAACCGAAGGTGCTGGGGCAATGTTTATGGGTACAGCACAGACAGAGCAGGATGATTTTGACGCAATTTACCCCACCGCCATTGCTTTTATGGACGACACCACCTATGTGTATAGTGCCAGATTGCAAGAAGGTACAGCGATTCAGTCCAAACCAATCAGTAGCGACACGGTAAGCGAAGGGCTGATTTTACGCAAGAGCGATTTTCAGGTATTTGATTTGTGCTATGATTCAAAAAATAAACGAGTTATCGTCTCGGCAAGCGACACCCCTTACGCCAGTCCTTATGGCGAGCGACATTTGTGCGTATTATCGCTTGACAGTGCTCGCACGCAGTTTGTTACCGAAGGCGAATGCCAAGACAAAAACCCAAGCGTAGACCCCAATAACAGCACTGTAATTTATTATGATTCTTGTGGACTTGCGTACACCCAAGATAACATTGTGTTTAGCCCTCGTCAAGTCAATCGCTTAGACCTTGCCACGGGTGAGCTTGAGACGGTACTGGCAGACGATAAATTTGACTATTTTGCCCCCATTATGGACACCCAAGGCAACCTTTATGTCATCAGACGCCCTTATCGTGAGCGTGATAGCACCGACCCTGTGGGTACTGCCAAAGACCTGCTCACAGCACCTTTTAAAATCCTAAAAGCCATCGTAGGCTGGCTGGACTTTTTTACCAAACGCTATTCAGGCGAATCTTTAAAAACCTCAGGTGCTAACCCTGCTCGCACCAAACCCAAGAGCGAAGAAGAGCTGTTTATTGAGGGCAATCTTGTCAAAGCGGATAAAAATTTGCTAAAAAATCAAGCAGACGGTGAGAAGTTTGCAGGCTTTATTCCCAAAAGTTGGGAGCTGATAAAATACCTACCTACAGGTGAGACACAAATCATCAAAAAAGGTGTTATGGCGTATTGTCTTGCAGATGATGATATTATCATCTCCAACGGAAAATCAATCGTCAAAATCACTAACGGTCAAGAAGAGTTGATTGCTCATGCTCCCAAAGTTGCCAAACTGATGTGGGTGTAAATTTGTAAAACAAAGGAAAACTTATGGCGATTCAACGCCCTAATTTTAAAGACAAATTCCTAGCCTTTATCTTTAAAAATTTACAATGGCTTTTGACTTTAGTTATCCCATTGAGTGTGTCTGGTTCGTTAATGGGCGTTGGAATGCGGATTGGGATTTGGGTATTTTCCTATCAATACCCATCTGGATACTTTATAAATCTTAGCAACAAAAAAGACTTGGCAACACCAAGTCTTTTTAAGCATTTAACCTATTTTGTCGCAGGTAATTGCTCTGGTGCCACACCAAACCATTTTTCATAAATTTTTGCATAAGTACCATCAGCGACAATGTTGGCAAGCCCTGTATTGATTTTTTTCCATCAAATCATTTTCAGACTTTGGTGTGATGATAACCATGTCGTAGTACTCAAAAGCCTCGCCTTCACCGACGATTTTAAAGTTAACCTCAGGGAACTGCTTGGCATAGTAACGTAGCACACCTTCATCTGCCAATACCGCCTCAGCATTGCCTGTCGCCAATTCTTTAAAAGCTAAGAACGCGGATGGTTTTCCAATAATACCAGGATTGCCTTGACCAATCACTTCTTCTAATTACGGAATATAGGGGCTGTCAGCCAACGTTGCAACTTTCTTGCCATTTAAATCTTTTAAGTTTTTGATACTGTTGTTTTCCGCAGAAACAGCAAGTGCATCTCGTCCCCATGCATAGGTATTAGAAAGTAAATATTTTGCTTCTCGCTCATCGTTTCTTGAAAAACCTGACATCGCAATGTGGCTTTGGGCATTATCCAAGCCTTTGACAAGCACTTCCCAATCCTGAGGAACGACGTCCACACCAAAGCCTTGATTTTCAGCGATGGCTTTGATGATATCCACATCAAAACCTTGGGCGTTACCATTTTCATCCTTAAAATCATAAGGGGGATAGTTGGCATCGATACCGACCACATAGCTTTGGGCGTTGGGTACGGTGGCACTGGTACTGACTTGCTCGCCTGTGGCTGGTGCTGTTGCGGTAGGTGCCGGCTCGCTCTTAGGCTCGCTGGCAGTTTCAGGGGCTTTATCACTACATGCCATTAACGCTGACAACATCAATGGTAAAATGGCATACTTTGCCTTAGTATTGAAATTTTTCATAGTTTTCTTCTCCCAATTAAGGGATTGATTTAACCTAACAAATTGTTAATTTTTTATGATGATAACACGTTATTTAATCTTAATACAGTAGTTTCATAAGTTTATTACATTTTGTTGCAAATTGTTTGTTTCAAAAATAATGATTATTGATAACTTTTTTTATTTGATTCGTCTTTGATGTCTAGAAAATTAACAATAACTGTGTGATTTGATACAAAACACCATGATTTTCACGTTTTTTTTTGATATAATTTGACAAATTTAATCATTTTGGAGCTATCATGGCACTTGTATCCTTACGCCAACTTCTTGACCACGCAGGTGAACACGCTTACGGCCTGCCCGCCTTTAATGTAAACAACCTAGAACAAATGCGTGCCATCATGATGGCAGCGGACGAGACCGACTCGCCTGTCATCGTGCAAGCCAGTGCAGGAGCCAGAAAATACGCAGGGGCTCCCTTTTTACGCCACCTTATTTTGTCTGCCATTGAAGAGTGGCCGCACATTCCTGTTGTCATGCACCAAGACCACGGCACAAGCCCTGCCGTCTGCCAACGCTCCATTCAGCTTGGATTTAGCTCGGTCATGATGGACGGTTCATTAAAAGAAGACGGCAAAACCCCTGCCGATTATGACTACAACGTGCGTGTAACCCGTGAAGTGGTCAAAATGGCTCACGCCTGCGGTGTGTCGGTCGAAGGCGAAATCGGCTGTTTGGGTAGCTTAGAGACCGGCATGGCAGGCGAAGAAGACGGTGTGGGGGCAGAAGGCGTACTTGACCACAGCCAGCTTTTGACATCAGTTGAAGAAGCTCGTCAATTCGTGGCAGATACCAACGTGGATGCTCTTGCCATTGCGGTGGGTACGTCTCATGGGGCGTACAAATTCACCCGTCCGCCTACTGGCGACATTTTGGCGATTGACCGTATCAAAGAAATCCACGAAGCCCTGCCAAATACTCACCTTGTCATGCACGGTTCATCAAGCGTTCCCCAAGAATGGCTAAAAATCATCAACGAAAATGGCGGTAACATCGACGAGACTTATGGCGTACCCGTTGAACAGCTTGTTGAAGCCATCAAGCACGGCGTTCGCAAAATCAACATTGACACCGACTTACGCCTAGCCAGCACAGGGGCGATTCGTAAATTTATGAACGACCACCCTGCTGAATTTGACCCACGCAAATATTTGCAAGCCAGCATGAACGCCATGAAAGACATCTGCGTACAACGCTATGAAGCCTTTGGTTCGGCAGGTCATGCCAGCAAAATCCGCCCAATTTCATTAGAGAAAATGGTAGAATACTATAAATAAATCGGTGTAAATCGTACATAAGGGCGACAGAGATTCGCCCTTATTTGTATTTTAAAGGAAAAACAATGATTGGTATGATTGCAGGGCAAGTTGCCCATCTATCCGCTCCCGTCGCTTGTGTCATGACATCAGGCGGGGTCGGCTATGAGATAGAGATGACCATTGGCGGATTTTGTACGCTGTCCGTTGGCATGAATGTTACACTTTATACGCAACTGGTCGTGCGTGAAGACGCTCATCTGCTGTTTGGCTTTACCGACAAATCCGAGCGAGAAATTTTTAAAAAGCTCATAAAAATCAATGGTGTGGGGGCAAAAATGGCACTTGCCATACTCTCAACCTTACCGCCTAGCGAACTACATCAAGCGGTAGAATATGGCGATGAGTCTGCCCTAACCCGTGTGGCAGGCATTGGAAAAAAAACCGCCCAACGGCTCATCATTGAATTAAAAGGCAAATTGGACAGCACATCGAACGACTTATTTACCCCAAGCACTACCCAAGATGAGCCAATACACACCGCCAACCCCATGCATGTCATATATGAAACCGAAAGTGCGTTGGTGAGCCTAGGCTATAAAGAAAAGGAAGCCCAATCCGCCATTAAGACCGCCAAACAATCGCTGTCCGATGATGAGCTGACCACATCAAACCTATTAAAGGCAAGTTTAAAGATTTTGTCGGGGTTTTAAGTTATCCACAAAAAACACCGTCATCACAACGGTGTTTATCAGTCATTCTGCAAAAATCCGCTCTATCTCTTTTTCAATATCTTGTTGCATTTTTTCATTATTGAGATTGGGGTTGTCAATCAGTATTTGCACAACCAACTTTTGTAGCTCGTCCATATATTCAGGTGTCATTATGTTGGTTTTTTGAACAACGCTTTTGCCAATAGGCGTGCTTAGAAATTCATTATAAGCATCAATCTCTTCTTGGGTATAGTATTTTTTGGCGACATCAATAAAGATTTGGTTGATTTGTTGGCGACGTTGCGGTGTTATTACTTGACCTATCACTTGATTCACATGTTTTTCAAATACCATACCTACTTGCTTGGCTTGCTCTGGGGTTACACCTTCTTTTTGGGCGATCTGAGCTTCAAAAAGCTGTCGCTGTGCATCCAAACTGCCTTGCATACCAAGGTCAAAAGCTTTATCCATCTCCGATAATTGCATAAACTCTATCAAAGATTCATCGGACGGCACTTGGGCGGTGGCATTCATGGCAAAGGCTAGGGACATGCCAAGTAGCATGGCGGTGAGTGATTTTTTCACGGCTTTCATGGGTTTATCCTTAGTTAAAAAAAGCTTATTTTAAATAAATCTCATTTATTTTTCAAGTCCTAAACCACCCGCACCCCACACACCGCCATAACCCCCTGCTCATTCATGACAAAATCCACGTCCACCGCCCCATACCGCATGGCACACGCCACCCCGATTTCAGATTGGCGATAGGCAGGGCGTGGGTCTTGGGCAATCAGCTCGCCAATGAGTGCTTTGTCATCGGCTGTTAATAAGCCCAACTTTATCAATTGTTCAAATTCATCATTTGCCTTATCATTAAAGATAACATTCCGCCCAGTCGGTTTGTCAAATCCCATCGCCCCATTCACACCGTCCACATAGGGCAGATACGGCTTGATGTCTAGTATCGGCGTGCCGTCCACCATGTCCGCCCCTATAATATGTAAAATCACTTGACCATCAACCACTTCTACCTTATCAAACCCCACCACCGACAACCCCATCCCAGACGGGCGGTACATACTGCGTGTGGCAAATACCCCGATTTTGTCATTACCACCCAAACGTGGCGGACGCACCTGCGGACGAAAATTGGCTTGTGCTTTGTTATGATGAAATTGCCACAATACCCACAAATGGCTATACTGCTCAATGCCGACAAAGGCGTCGGGTGTGCCATAAGGAGTGACAAAGCGGATATGGCTTTTAATGGCGACAAGGTTGGGCTGGCGTGGAATGCCAAACTTTTGGGATAGGGGTGAGCAATGATAGCCGATAATCGGTAAAACGTGTGTGTTCATGGTATTTTTGGGCGGTTTATGCTAAAATGACAAATGGATATGCCAATTTTTAAGTAAAATTTGGCATAAAAAATCGCTATTATACACAAAATTTGCTATTATATCAGATTTGATAATCATTCTTAATAATTGGATAATGCCATGTCAAAATTCATCAACGAAACCGTCACCTACGTCCACCACTGGACAGACCGCCTATTTACCATTAAGACCACCCGTAGCGACAGCTTGCGTTTTAGAAGTGGCGAATTCGCCATGATTGGCATTGAAGTGGACGGCAAACCTCTTGTCCGTGCTTACTCTATCGCCAGTCCCGCTTGGGCAGAAGAGCTTGAATTTTTCTCTATCAAAGTCCAAGACGGCCCTTTGACTTCACGCCTGCAACACATCAAAGTGGGCGATACCCTGCTTGTCTCCAAAAAGCCCACTGGCACGCTCGTACTCGATGACCTGCTGCCTGCCAAGCATTTATACCTACTTGCCACAGGCACAGGACTTGCTCCATTTTTATCGCTCGTGCGTGAGCCTGAGATGTACGAACGCTTTGAAAAAATTATTCTGGTGCATGGCGTGCGTCATACCGAAGATTTGGCGTATAAAGACTTTTTTGAAAATGAACTGCCCAATGATGAGATTTTTGGCGAATGGGTGCGTGAAAAACTCATCTACTACCCCACCGTAACCCGTGATGAGTTTAAAAACCAAGGGCGTGTTACCGACATCATCAAATCAGGCAAACTCTTTGAAGACATTGGCTTACCGCCCATGAACAAAGACGATGACCGTGCGATGATTTGCGGTAGTATGGCGATGAATGCCGATATGTCTGCCATTTTAGACAGTTTTGGTTTGACCGTTTCGCCACGCATGGGCGTACCTGCTGATTATGTGGTAGAGCGGGCGTTTGTGGGTTAATTCCAAAATCCAAATAATATGCTAAAATAAAACGTGTCATTTTTGGCACGTTTTATTTTTGAGATAAATTTATGACAAATTTTACCCAAATACAAACCCTAAAAGCAAAAATCCCTTGTTCCACAAAACAAGCCTTAGATTTATTAGAACAAAGTGATGGCAAGATAGAAAAAGCGGTAGAAGTTTATCATCAAAATAATATCGCTGATATTATCACGCAAACGGATTGCAATAAACCACTTGCTAAAAAAATATTATGAATTTTTTCATCAAGACAAAGAAAAAGCCATTAAGAAAATACAAGAGCTACAAGACCATGATAAATTTATTCATCATCTCATCACTACCAGAGAAGACAAACGCCGTTATCGAGAACCAGGATTTGAGTTCTATATTAAATCCAAAGATAAAAATTATCATTATGATACCAATGATGATTGTGTATTTATTCCCATGCCTGACTGTTGGTTGATTAGCGATATACTTGCAAAACACTGTGATGATTTTGATTATACATTTTTTAACGAATTTAATCATCAAGCAGTTTTAAATATTATTCATGAAATTTCATTATTAACTGATAATGACAAGCAAATCATGCAATTTTATCAAGAAGTAATTGCTTGGCTAGAAGAAAAATCCAAACCTGATAATATTATAGAAATGTATGGTAATATTTAAAAATTTTTTCACATTTTTTCCATAATACTTATCAAATCCTTACGGTACAATGTTTCTATTTATGAAGAAAATGATGAACAAATTAAGCTTAGTGGCGTTATTGGCGATTGGGATTTTATCAGCGTTTGCGGTGAATTTTTATGAAAAATCGCCCGATAACCCTGCGACCGAACACTCTCAATTATCAAAAAGACAATTAGATTTATTAAACGCTCCGCCCTTAGCCACAGGGAGCAAGATTGACAAAATCGTGGTGCGAAAAGCCGACCGTGAAATGGACGTGTTTTATCAAGGCAACTTCTTAAAAACCTACCCCATATCGCTTGGCAAAAACCCGATAGGACACAAAGAATTTGAAGGCGACATGAAAACGCCCGAAGGGGTCTATGCCATAAACGACCGTAATGCCAATAGCGGTTATCACAAAAATTTGGGCATCTCTTACCCCAATGAAGCCGACATCGCCTACGCCAAAGCTCACGGCAAATTAGCAGGCGGGGCGATAAAGATTCACGGCATAAAAAACGGACTTGGCGACATCATCGGGGCAAATCATCTGCTCAAAGACTGGACGCATGGTTGTATCGCCGTAACTGACCCCGAAATAGACGAGCTGTTTGTGGCGGTTGTGGAAGATGCGATGATTGAGATTTTACCTTAATGCTTAAATTAAAACTATAGCCAGTCAGGGCTTGGGCGACCCGTGTACGCCAAAAGATCCGCTTTGCCACAGCGATAATAGGCACGATAGGCACTAACGGTATCATCGCCTTGATACTCATCAGGCATGACCTGTGGCGGTGCTGCAAATGGCGTGTCGGCAGAGATGGGGCAGTTTATCAGAATGTGGCGGAGCTTTTGGTCGGTCAGATGAACCTTGCCATAGCGGTGCGTATATTCATCACATAGGGCGACAAACAGCTGGTAAAGCCAGTCATAATGCGACTTTGAGCCACGCACCCACACCGCACATGGGTGGTTTTGGTGCGTGCATTTATACAGCACCGCCCGCTCATCATCGCAAAGGACGCTATCACCTAGATGATGAGCGGTACACAGTAACTGGGCGTATTCCAATATCATCTTGACCACATGCTTATTACCATGAAAAATGGCACAGCGTATCGGGTCAGGGTCAAGGTAAAAAATGTTCAAAACGCCCTACTTACTGTCAATGACCGCACGGATTTTACTTGCCAGCTCCGCCAGCTCGTCTTGGTCTGCCATGACACTCTCGTGCTTGCCCAGCTCGTGAACGTGGGTTGGGATTAGGTGCATGTGATAGTGGAACACGCTTTGCCCTGCACCTGCGTGGTTAAGTTGCATTTGGACAATGCCATCCACGCCCAGGGCAGTGCGTTGGGCAGTGATGACTTTTTGGGCGGTTTTGAACACCGCACAGGCATATTCGCACGGCAAATCAGACAGCTCCACCGCTTCACATTTTGGAATGACCAGCACATGACCTGTTGCCTGTGGCATGACGTCCATAAAGGCAAGGGTTTTGTCATCTTCATAAACCTTATGGCACGGGATTTCGCCACGCAGAATTTTAGCAAAAATATTAGTGTTGTCGTAAGTCATGGACTACTCCTTTTTACAAAATGAATACTTACATTCTAACACAAACCATATTAAAAACACCCTGATTTTTCAATTTTTAACAAAAACACTTTCCACATAAAGATGATATTCTTTACATTTAGGTGTACAATGGTTAAAAATTTAAGGAATAACCCATGATTGCTCAAGCAAAACCCATTTTTAGCAACCACTACAAAGTCTATATCAACCACACAGACGCAGGCGGTATCGTCTATCATGCCAATCATTTGACTTTTTTTGAAAACTGTCGCCGAGATTGGCTGACCTCGTTAGGATTTAATGGTTATTTTTTTGACACGGACGGGACGGCAGATGGCACAGACGGACAGCAAGGCAAGGTGCATTTTGTGGTCAGCCGTGCTGATTTAACCTATAAATTACCACTTTTGGTTGATGACAACCTTGTCGTTGCCATTACTGATGTCACCAAAAAGTCCGCCAGTCTCATCATGACTCAGCACATCTACCGCAGTGATGATGATTTTAATCAGGGCAAGGTCGCCACCATTGGTGTGATTACCCTTGCTTGCGTCATGAACAGCGAACACGGCATTCGCCCCTGTCGTCTACCCATGACGTTTCGCTAATGATTTGTCAAACAGCCAAGTCACAAAAAATCATTTGGCTTAACCATAAAAAAACAGGAAGTATCTTCTTCCTGTTTTTTTTATTTTTAAAATGGCTTACAGTTTAAACTCATGCACGCTATCCACAAACACCTTAGCGTGTTCGGGTTTGACCCACTGGGTAATGCCATGCCCAAAATTTGCCACATAGCCCGTTTTGTCATTCACATAAGCATCTGATAGCATATCATGTACCGCCTTTTTGATGTCGGCAGGCGAGCCGTATAGCGTGGCAGGGTCAAGGTTGCCTTGAATGGCTTTTTGACGTTGTAGCTTTTTATGCTTGACCGTCAAAGTCTTTTGAGCGTCATTTAACTCACGTCTTGCCTTATCTAGGGGCATTGTCCAGTCAAGACCCAAACAATCCGCCTCGCTGTCCGCCTGTATGTCAAGCCACAGCCCGCCCCCTTTGGTAAACATGACCACAGGCACATCGGGATGCTTGGCTTTTAAGCGGGCGATGATTTCACGATTATAATTATGGCTAAATTCCACAAATTGACGATGACCCAACGCCCCACCCCAACTGTCAAAAATCTGCACAATCTGAGCCCCTGCGTGTATCTGAGTATCTAGGTAATCCACGACAGCGTCTGAGATTTTGGCAAGCAGGGCGTGCAAAAACTCAGGTCTGGCATACATCATCTCTTTGGTGTGGCGAAACTCACGACTAGAACCACCCTCCACCATATAAGTCGCCAAAGTCCAAGGACTACCGCTAAATCCAAACAGGGGTACTTGTCCATTTAGCTCTTTACGGATATTGGTTACCGCTTTCATGACATAGTCAAGCTGACTGTTTACATCAATCTTTGGCAAGCGTTCAAGGTCGGTTGGGGTGCGGACAGTGTATTTAAATTTAGGGCCTTCGCCTTCTTCAAAATACAGCCCAAGCCCAAACGCATCAGGGATTGTCAAAATATCACTAAACAAAATCGCCCCGTCCAGCTCAAAACGGCGTAACGGTTGCAGAGTAACTTCGGTCGCCATGTCGGTGTCTTTGCACAGGCTCAAAAAATCGCCCGCTTTGGCACGCACTTCTTTATACTCTGGCAAATAACGCCCTGCTTGTCGCATCATCCACACAGGCGTGGCGTCCACAGGCTCAAAACGCAAGGCGCGCAGTAGGCGGTCATTTTTTAAGGGGGCGAATTGTTGGGTCATTGTCATTCCACTGGTTAAGTTAATTCTTAGTTAAGTTAATTTTTAAAATTTCAAATATCTATCACAAAACCGCCATGTCATCACGGTGTACCATAATGGCTTTGTCGTTGTCGCTTAGGCTTAGGATTTGTAGGACTTCATCGGTGTGTTTTTGGGTGATTTGTTTGGCTTGATTGCTGTCAAATCCGACTTGACCCACCGCCAACCGCACCTTTTGGGTATTTACAATCTCCACCACATCGCCTGCGTCAAAGTCGCCTTGCACGTCTAGCACGCCCACAGGCAGTAGTGATTTGTGCTGTTCGGTGATTGCCTTGACCGCACCGTCATCAATGATGAGCGTGCCTGCCATACGAATGTGCGTGGCAAGCCATTGCTTTTTGGCGATAAGGCGGTCAGCATGGTCGGTCGTGAGCCGTGTGCCGATAGACTCGCCGTCCGCCAGTCGCACGATGACATTTTCTACTTTACCATTGGCGATAATGGTCGGGCAGTTTGCCATGGCGGTCAATCGCCCTGCACGGATTTTGGTCAGCATACCGCCAGACCCCCATTTACCGCCGTCCCCCGCCACATCAAACAGATAATCCGCCATGGCTCGCTCGCTTGTGATGAGCTTGGCGTTGGGATTGGTGCGTGGGTTATCAGTAAATACGCCGTCTTGGTCGGTTAGGATAATGTACAAATCCGCCCCTATCATGGTTGCACTCATCGCCCCAAGCGTGTCATTATCGCCAAATTTTATCTCGCCATAGCTGATGGTATCATTTTCGTTAATGACAGGCACGACACGCCACGCCAAAAGCTGGCTCATGGTCTGGCTGATGTTAAGATAACGGGAGCGATGAGCTAGGTCATCATGGGTTAGTAGGATTTGTGATGACTGCACGCCTTTTTGGATTAACGCTTGCCACCATGTCTCAATCAAGCCCATTTGCCCAATGGACGCACAGGCTTGCAAGGCAGGCAATTTTTTGGGGCGTTCGGGCAAATTCATGCGAACCACGCCTTCGGCAACCGCCCCACTCGACACCAGCACCACTTCAATCCCACGAGCGTGCAACGTGGCGATTTGTCTTGCCCATTCATAAATGGCGGTGCGGTCAAGCCCCCGACCGTTATTAGTCAAAAGCGATGAGCCGATTTTTACCACGATACGCTTTGGCGAATTATCCATGCTATTTCCTTATATCAGCTCATCATCAGTACGGAGCGTATTCCACCGCCACATCATAGTCGTCATCATTCCAATCATCATCGTCATCGTCCGATAAGCCTTCACGCTCGGCTTTACGGCGGGCACGGTAGGCTTCTTTTTGGATTTCGGTGTTGTGGCGAACTTCTTCTTCTAGACGAGCAAACCGCTCAGCTTGGGCTTTGGCAAACTCTTCATCGTCCGCTTCACGTTCTTGCTCTTCTTCAATTTCGTTCATCAGATGATATTTAATCTCGTCCACGCCTTGCCCACTAATGGTAGACGTGCGAAACACTTCGCCTTGCCAGTCCAATTCTTTGATGATATTGTTACAAACGTCATCAATCTCATCATCTTCTAATTGGTCAATTTTGTTTAATACCAAAATTTGGGGCAATTTGGACAATTCAGCAGAGAATTTTTCAAGCTCATTTAGGATAATCCGTGCATTCTCCACGGGATTTGATTCATCAATGGGCTTGACGTCCACGATGTGAAGTAGCCGTCTGGTGCGGGCAACGTGCTTCAAAAAACGAATGCCAAGCCCTGCTCCGTCTGATGCCCCTTCAATTAAGCCTGGGATATCCGCCATCACAAAGGACTGATGCGTTCCCACGTCCACCACACCCAAATTTGGCACAAGTGTGGTAAAGGGATAATCCGCCACTTTTGGGCGAGCGGACGACACTTGACGGATAAAGGTAGATTTACCTGCATTCGGCAAGCCAATCAGTCCCACGTCCGCCACGACTTTTAGCTCCAACTTCAAATTTTTGGCTTCGCCAGGAAAGCCAGGGATAGCTTTACGGGGAGCTTGGTTGGTAGAAGTCTTAAAACGGGTGTTACCAAACCCACCATCTCCGCCTTTGGCAACCAGCACGACTTGTCCCACTTCGGTCAAATCGCCAATCGCCACATCAAGGTCGGTATCAATAATGGTCGTCCCCACAGGCACTTTTAGGTACACATCGTCCGCCCCTTTGCCCGAGCAGTTTTTTGAGCGACCGTTTTCGCCCCGTTTGGCTTCAAATTTACGAGTATAGCGAAAATCCACAAGCGTGTTGGTGTTGTCATCGGCAATCACATAAACGTCGCCACCCTTGCCACCGTCTCCGCCATCAGGCCCGCCCTTTGGAACGAATTTTTCACGGCGAAAGCTTACGATACCATTACCGCCATCGCCTGCTTTTACGCTGATTACAGCTTCATCAATAAAACGCATAATTTCTCAAAATATTTTAATCTAACTGGTAATTATATCACGTTTTTTTTATAAAATCTTTATCGTAAAAGCACGGTTTATAAAAAATATCTGTTGGCTGAAAAATTATATCCGAACGATTACAATACATTCATCACACTGGGCGTATATTTATGAATTTACACAATATTGGCTTGATATTGCTTGGTATTGGCTGTATGACAGTAATTTTAGCAACTGGATTGTATTTTCAGCCGATTTTTCGCTATTATGACCTGCACCAAAGCTCATTTTTTAAAAGCATGACTCAAACACTCATTAATGACACAGGCAACAAACGTATTCACTACAGGCACGTTTGTTTTTCACACACATATTTCTGGGATAAAGATGAGCGACCCTATCAAATGGAGCTAACCACCATGCCCTCACTTATCTCAAAAGAATTTCAAGCAGTTATCAAGTTTAATAACACACACATTGAAGAAAATCACCTTATGGCAATTGACAATCGCACAAATAACATCACAGATTCTTTCATCAATGAACTCATCAAACTAAAGTCATTTATCCTTTGGCTTACAATGAGAAATTATGGTTTTTGATTTTATTTAAAAGCAGTTTATGTTTACTTACCTTTGTTGTGATTTGGCTTGTCCATTATCGTCTTTATCATTATTCTTATGAAGGTTTGTCTTCATATTTGGGATTTGATAAACTAAATTGGAATTTTTTATTATTATGGACGATTATTTTTATTAGCTTACATTCATTTCAATGGGCGAATCACACCCAAGCTACTCATATTAGGTTAAGCGAAGATATTTTAACTTATGGACTTTGGGCAACCTTAGATGCCTTTCAAAGCGAACGCATTGCTTTAGTTCTTAGCAGTGCTGTTTTTGCTTTTACACACTACAACTTTGACCCAACCGCTGTAATATTCTATTTTATCAGCAGTTTTATTTTTGTTTCTGCCAGAACCACAGGGGGACACTTGCCTTTGCCATATTTTTGCATTTTTTACACAATTTCGCCTTGGTGTTGGAAACGTTGGTCATCATGTCAAAATAATACGGTCAAAAATTTTAAAAGTACCGCAAAATCAACCTTAGGCGTAGGGTGCAGCCACGCATCGTTTGAAGCAACAGCCCTTTATTGGTGCATGATACGCACCTTACGCAGGCTTTATAGTTAATTCCGTCCCCTATCCAAAACACCACGCAAACATCAAAAAGTATTATGTTAAATAAATTTTAATCACCCAAACAAAAACCCCACCAGTTTGCACTCGTGGGACTTTGTGTGAGGTTTTTGGCTGATTATTCGCCAACAACAGACACATAACGGCGACCAAACTCGCCTTTCTTTTCAAATTTTACCACGCCATCGGTCAAGGCAAATAGGGTGTGATCACGACCCATGCCTACACCTTCACCTGCGTGAAACTCGGTGCCACGCTGACGCACGATGATGTTACCTGCGATGACATCTTGACCGCCAAACACTTTTACGCCGAGCATTTTTGGGTTAGAATCGCGACCGTTCTTGGTGGAACCACCAGCTTTTTTAGTTGCCATGAGAATATCTCCTGTGAATACTTTTTATAAAGTATATAAATTAACCATTGATTGCGTTGATTTTAAGCTCGGTGTACCATTGGCGATGACCTTGCTCTTTGTGATAGTGCTTACGGCGACGGTGCTTAACGATACGCACCTTTTTGCCACGACCGTGAGAAACCACTTCTGCAACCACGCTGGCACCAACAACCACAGGCTGACCGATTTTTACATCAGCACCATTTACTACCATTAGCACTTCCTCGATATTCAAGGTTGCACCAACTTCTGCTTTCAATAGCTCAACTTTCAAAGTCTCGCCAACGCTGACACGGTGTTGCTTACCGCCACTTTTGATAACTGCGTACATCTGTACTCTCCAAGAAACCTGTCTGCCGTGATTGGCGACCTGCCAACACTTGAAAACGGACGAGACTAGGATAAAAACGCCCCATTATACGCTATTTTTTAGGGGAGTGCAAGTACTTTTTATGCGTATGCCATTGTATAGTCAAAGGGGCGAATGTGTTCTAATGCCGATTGGGAATTTTGTTCAGCTTGTAAGTTGGGTTACAGTACGAAACCCAACTTTTTTCTACCCTGCACCCTAAAAACTCACAAATAATGATAACATTGGTGGTGTGGTGTTATTATCAGTGGGCGTGGAGCGATAGATACAACTTTTTTATAAAGAGCAGTCTTTATAATGGTATGCCTGACAAAGAACATCTACAACCGTTAAAATTCCAAAGTCAGTCTGTAGTTGGGTTAAGCGATAGTAAAACCCAACAGTTTAAGTTTCAGATTTAAAATGTTGGGTTTCGTTATCTCAATCTAACCTATGGGCTTCCATAGAAAAAATGGGCAATTTCAAACCTGACAACGACTCTTTTTATCGCGATACCGATGAAAAAGCCCAAATTTTTGAGATTTTTAAATTGAAATGAAAAAACTATACGAAATTTTAGACAAAAATTACAACGATTACAACTTAGGCTTTGAAGTGCAATCGCCTGAAAAAGAATTCGTTTCGTGGGATAGCACTTATGCCGAAATACTCGCCTTGCCCTGTGTGGAACCCAACAATACGCTCGATATAGGCTTGGAACTTTCCAACCACTACGCCTTTAAATACCCTGTGCGAGTGGGAAATCTGCTCTTTAAAAATTGGGGATTTTATTATATTCCCCACCACAGAAAGGATATTGCTGTTCAGTCGTATTCTTTTGTGGTTTTTAATCCTTATACCATTGATTTAGAAGAAGTTTTAACGATAAAAAACACTTTGCACAGGCATTTAAAAGAACGCAAAAATCATATTCCTTATTACGACATCGGTTTTGATTTTGACACCAATAATCATATAAACTTTCATTTGTATTTTTGGAAAGACACTCAACAACTTCATTTTGAAGTCATTAACCAAAGAGAATATCCGCATTTACTTTTGAATGAAGAATATGAAAGCAAGATGCAAATTTCTGATTTTGTGCTTTTTGAAGAAGAAATTTCTTTGACCAGAAATTATAAAGAATATCAATCGGTGAAACGCCGACCACCTATTTTAACAGAGCGTTTCGGCAAAAAGCCTGTTCTATGTGTGGATAAAACCAATGGAATTTTGGGAATTGCCGATGAAATATCAGCTCAATTTGTACCGCTTGGCCAAATAGAACGCTTTGAAATGACGCGTGCCTTACCCGCCAAAGGCTGCGGCTGGGACGATTTTTGCATTTTAGAAAAGAGCAAAGAATACACCACTCGCCTTTTTATTTTGCCTTGTTATGCTTTTGATAAAAACCATTTAAAAGAAAAGATAGAAAAAGTGATTGGGCAAAAACTGCCTATTGTGGATTATGGTTATGATTATTGAAAATCAATTTTTTTAATCAATTCAACTTTTAAGCAAAAAAAATGACAGAATATCCATTTTTTTAAAGAAGACGGCATTGCTTCTACCCAAGAAAAGGGGTTTATTCCAAACCTTCAAAAAGCGATGCCGATTTGGGTTTATACTGAAAATGAATATTTTAACGATTTTTCACCCAAACAAAAAAAGGTTTTTGAAACATTTTTTAACGCTGGAAATATTTTAACGCCACTGCAAGTCGCCATAGCTCGGTAGGTTGGGTTAAGCGATAGTAAAACCCAACAGTTTAAGTTTCAGATTTAAAATGTTGGGTTTCGTTATCTCAACCTAACCTACAAGCTATAATATGATTCATAAAACCAACTCCATTTAATAACATCATTCTATAAACCAAATATTTCTCACAATCATTATTATCACAAATAACGACAATCCAGCCACCACCAATACCATTTCTATTTTTGTGGCTTTTGGGTGTTTCATTCCAATGGAAATAAAAAATAGTTGATTTTTAATCATATATTTTATTATCCCCACCGCAAATGTCAAAAACGCCAAAAATTGCAAATACGCAAGCCCTGTATCAATCATCATCAATCTTATCCGAAAGCGAATACCACACCGCAAGTGCCTCCACCGTCTGTGCGACATTGTGCGTGCGAATGATACTTGCCCCCTGTGCCACCGCAAGTAGGGCAAGGGCGGTGCTGGCGGTGTCTCGCTCGCTGGGCGTAGTGCTTTGGTATTGGGGCAACTTACTGTTTGCCAAAAGCTCGCCCAAAAAACGCTTGCGAGACACACCAAACAACATCGGATAACCCAATTTGCCAAATTCACCCAAATTTTTCATAATCTGCGTATGATGTTCGTACTTTTTGGCAAAGCCCATACCCACATCTATGATGACATTTTCACGCTTGACACCAGCCCTGATTGCCTTATCCACCAAGCCCCAAGCTCCGCCGACACTTCTTCTAACACCTCATCATAGACCGCCATTTTATCCATTGTGGCAGGCTCACCACGAGCGTGCATAATGACCACAGGCAAGCCCAAATCAGCCGCCATCTGTGCCGCCCCTGTCCGCTTTAAGCCCCGCACATCGTTCCAAATATCCGCCCCCAAATCCGCCATCGCCTCCATCACAATGGGACTGCTGGTATCAATGGACAGCCAAAGATTGGGGTAGGTTTTTTTGATTTCGGTAACAATCGGCGTAAGCCTTGCCAGCTCCAACTCGTCTGTAACAGGCGTGGCATTGGGGCGAGTGGATTCCGCTCCAATGTCAATAATGTCCACCCCCTGCTGTATCATCTCGTCCACTCGGGCAAAGGCGGTGTGGGTGGCGGTAAATTCGCCACCGTCCGAAAATGAATCAGGCGTTACATTTAAAATCCCCATTATTCTGGGTTTGGATAAATTTAAAATTTTGCCATTGGCGGATAAGGCAAAATTGGGTAAAGGGGCGAATAAAGGATTTGGGGTTTGGTTAAAGTCGGTCATTGTAAATTTGTCCAAATAAAATTAAATAATGGCAATTATTATAACAGATAATTTTATTAAAAACATCTTATTTTTTAATAAAAATTTTTATTTAAAAATTCATTGATTTTTAGTTTGATAACCTGTCAAATACCGTTTCTATATAATATTGATATTCATTGTTTAAGGTTTGATAAATGGGTTTTTCGGTTAATGCCAATATTTTTTGGGTAATGATATGTTTATGGTGCAAGCAATCTATCCATTTAGCAATTTTGCTTATCAAACCCAGATAATCCAAATCAAAATCATAATAAAAGTTTGCACAAAAATTTATAAGCACAACATCATTATTTAAACCTTTTAATAAAACTTCCAATAATTCATCAGTCACTTCTGTCAATCCAGAAACATAAAACATTTCAATTATACCAAAAACATTGATATAATGAAAATTATCTTGATATTGGCATAATTGATTTTTAAAAAATAATTTGGCAAATTGTTTAAAAATGGCTAATTCCAACTTTGATCATACACCCAAATCCAAATAGCATTTTTGTAAAGAATATTCAAAATCTACATGAAGTTCTTGACCTTGCACCAACAATTCAAACACTCCTGGGATAAAATACCGCATTTCATCAGAAATAGCTATTTTATCAACCCTGCCTGACACATCAATATACTCATAAATTACCCAAGCAGGTAACTCACGCACAGGTGTTCTATAAATTGTTTGAACGGTGTTTTCGCAAATCCAAGACCTATTATACAATTCAAGCGGTTTATGCGGACGATAATTTTGAAAAATTACACAAGCCATTTCTATCAAAGTGTGAATGTCTTTGGTATTTTCAATCT
>NZ_UGQU01000003.1 GCF_900453205.1 Moraxella lacunata | reverse complement strand
TAAGGTTATTGACCGTATGGGGCTGATTTTGGACATTTTTGCCAAGCGAGCAAGGACTTATGAAGGCAAATTGCAAGTGGAGCTGGCACAGCTGACCCATTTATCATCAAGGCTTGTGCGTGGCTATGCCCATCTTGGGCAACAAAAAGGCGGTATTGGGCTACGGGGGCCGGGCGAAACCCAGCTTGAAACCGACAGACGGCTTTTGCAAGTGCGGGTGAATCAACTCAAAGACAAGCTCGCCAAAGTCAAACAAACCCGCCAAATCGGACGAGCCAAACGCACCAAATCATCCACGCCCACCGTCTCGCTGGTCGGCTATACGAATGCGGGCAAATCCACGCTGTTCAACGCTTTGACGGGCGAGAACATTTACAGTGCTGACCAGCTGTTTGCCACGCTTGACCCCACTTTGCGTCAAATTGACTGGCAAGGCGTGGGCAAAGTGGTGCTTGCTGATACGGTCGGCTTTGTGCAAAATCTGCCACACGAACTGGTGGAGAGCTTTCACGCTACACTGGAAGAGACCCTAGAAGCCGACCTACTTTTGCACGTCATTGACAGCAGTAGCCCTGATATGCACGAGCAGATTGATGCAGTTAATAGCGTCCTTCATGAAATTGGTGCAACTGCCCCTGTCTTGCTTGTCCACAACAAAATCGACAAAACCAAAGAAAAGCCCACCATTCATTATAAGGACGCTACCACACCCCACCGTGTTTATGTGTCGGCTCATGCAAATTTGGGTATCAATGAACTAACCCAAGCGGTGCAGGAACTTTTGGTGGGGGACTTGTCGTATTTTCACTTAACCCTACCCTATCACGCAGGACAATTAAAAAACGCCTTGCATGAGCTTGGGGTTATTACTCACAGTGAATTTGATGAAACTGGACATGAAATGCTGACGGTTCGCCTTGCCAAAGACACATTAAAAGAATTGCTTGGCAGGTATCATCTTAATGCCTTTGATGTGCTACCGCCACATGAGGCAAACAGTCTTTTGCCTGTATTGGAGGAGTTTGAAAAAGTAAATATCAAACCCAATGATGACAATAATGACGAATTAAATCCGTTTTGTTTTTAAATTTAATGTCTCTACCAAAAATTTGGGATTAGTTTGTAATAAAAAGTGCGTGCCATCAATGACTAAAAAGTCAATATTCTCAAACATCGTCCCAAATACCAATCCTGCTTTTTTGGGTATTGTTAAATAAAGATAGATTTTAAGGTTTTCCGTTCGGACTGAGCTTGTCGAAGTCTAGGAAAACCGTTATGGTTCGACAAGCTCACCACGAACGGCTTTCTAGAAAAGTATACTCAATTAACAATACCCTTTTTTGTTTACCAAATCATCACACCTTGCCGATACATATACGCAAGGGACTGATGATTTGGGTAAATGGCTTGGGATTTTGGCATGAGCGATATTGGATAGACGCTTTTTAAACAAGGGTAAAATGGCAGGATTGCTAATGACTGCCAACACTTCACGAAATAAGCCAATTAATTCCTCATTTGCCCAATGACGAAATAATAAAAATCCCAATAATTGATTTGGCAATAATCTCGCCCATGCAGGATTGATGAAAAGCCCAACTTTCGCCAATACAGACGGACATGCCAAAAACCCACCGATAATATAAATCTTTTCAATAGCTAATTGGCATTTTAATAAATAAGGCACAAACAGCGATGAATAAGATTCAAACACCACCACAAAAGACTCATATCCAAAATTATCATGAATAAACTTGACAATTTTATCAGCTTGATATTCTAATGCTTGATTGTTATTATCTTTAATATGACAAGCATTAAAATCATAAATGGCAATGCGATAATTGACATCTGATTGATTTAATTCATCAAGCAATGGACGAAATAAAATACCCGTGCCGTCCATACCTGACAATAATAACAAATTTTTCATGACACCTTATTTTGTATTCAAACTCCCCCACAACTTCTCCAATTTCTTCGCCGATACCGAACCCATCGTCTTCATCGGCTGGGCAAAAAGCTGGATACGGTATTCTTCCACAAGCCAGCGATACTCGCTGATTTTTGGGTCGTGAATGCGGTTTGCTAGCCTTTCCATATGCTCATCAAGGGCATAGACACCGTCCAAATCGTTGTCCAGATTGTTTGGCAAACGGTCAAGACGCACCTTTAACGCCCCCAAATAACGGGGATACTGTCGCCAAGCGTCATAAGGCACACGGTAAACAAAATCGCCCAAACACAAATCATCAAGCTGGTCTTCAATGTCGTCAATGCTCTCGCCAAAAATCTCACGGTCAAACATCAAAAGCTGTCCCCGCACCGTTTGCCAAGTGGTATGAATCTCCTTTAACACCTTTAACATCTCTTGCCCCACACTCAAAAACTGACCGCTTATCAGCTCCCTAACCGTCTCAAACTCGCCTGCACTCAGTGGTAATTTGTCAAGCAAATCGCCCATCTTATCATCACGCACAAAGCCCGCCACCTTTTCACGCACGCTCGTATCAACAAAGGGCTTGGCGTATTTTTCAAAAGTCGCTTGCAAAGTCGCATCCACCAAGACACTTTTTAATTTTTCCAAATCGCCAAGCGGGGCGTACGCCATCTTAAAGGCTTTGTCAATTTGAGAAGTCAGCTGTTTTTGCTTTGCCCCAAGCGTCATCTTGACAAGCGACAGCACGCCTGCTTTATGGGTGGTAAGTGCCTTTTGTAAGTCGCCAAACTCCACCACCGCCACTTTGCCCGTCCCATCAGGACTTAACGCAAAAAACACCTGCGTTACCATACCCTTATGATGACGGGTTTTGATAAAGTCAAAATGCTCAGGAAAGCTGTCGTGAATGCCTTCTGTCACCTTTTGTACTTGGCTCATCGTTTGGTATTTGGCTTGCAATTTGGCTAGGTCTCGCCCCTTGTCCATCACTCGCCCTTTGTCGTCAAGCACGCAGATTAAGGGCTGTAAATAAGTGTCAATCTCGCTTGGCTTAAAGTCATCAGCACCGACCTTCACGCCCAGTCTAAGAAGCTGTCCACAAAGCTGGTCAAGTAGTCCCACGCCATTGCCCTGCACCAGTTTATCCATCAAGGCATTGGCGGTGTCGGGAATGGGGACGATTTTTTTGCGAATGTCTTTGGGCAAGGTTTTTAACAGGCTTGCCACCAGCTCATACCGCCAACCTGCAATGCCCCACAATAAATCCACGCTGTCAAGCTGAGACAACGCCCCTGCCCCCACTTTGACACTTACGCCGTCATCGTCCGAGCTTGGGTCAAAGACATAGGACAAGGGGAATTTGACTGCCCCCACCTGCCAAAATTTGGGAAATTCTTGTCCGACATTGACGACATTGTTTACGACATCTTCGTCTTTAAATTTTAAAAACTCATCATCGCCCACCTTGCCAAGCCAATCTTCAAAGGCTTTGGCGGACGCAATGTGGGGCGGAATTTTATCATCATAAAATTCATACAATCGCTCTTCGTCCACCAGTAAATCACGACGGCGTAACTTGTCTTCGGTGTCGCCCACATCTTTGATTTTTTGGCGGTTGTGGGTCAAAAAAGGCAAGGCTTTGGGGTAGCGTTCTTCTTGTCCATCGCCTACGAGTGCGTCCATAATAAAAATCTCACGGCTTGCCACCAAATCCACCGTTTCATAATTAACGAGCTGTTTGTGTACAATGATTAACCCAAATAGGCTAATCTGAGCATAAGCACGCACCCGCCCTTCTTTTTTTGACCAATGCGGTTCAAAATAATGGTATTTTAATAAAGGCTTGCCCGCCGACAAAATCCATTCAGGCTCAATTTTTGCCAGTGTACGCATATACACTTGTGAAGTTTCCACCACTTCAAAGGCAAGCACCCATTCCGCTCCTTTTTTATGCAGGACACTTGCAGGGAAAATCTTTGCCTTTTGGTTTTTGGTCATGAGATACTCGCCCACCGTGTCGGTTTTGTGAGCGACAAAGGATAAGAGTGCCGTCAATAACGCCCGATGAATGCTGGCATAATCTTGGGCGGATTTGGTGAGTTTGTTTTTGTCAAAATGACCGTCTTTGTCCTTTAAACTTGCAAGCATTGCACTTTTGCCAAGCACTTTTTTGCCACCTTTTAAGCCAATGCGACCTTTTTGTGTGGTGTTTGCTTTGTCATTTTTGGTAAGTTCTTGATTGTTATCACTTTCTTGATAAATTTGATAACCCAAATCGCTCATCATTTGCGTGAGTTGCTCGTGCGTTTTTTGCCATTCTTTGATACGGGGAAAGCTTAAATAATGCTTTTTGGCAAAATTCTTACGCCCATTGCCTGTGAGTTTTTCGCCACCGTGCATTTCGTGGGCGTTAAACAGCACATCAAACAATTCCACATAAAACAAAAAGTCAGAATTATCCTTGCGAAACAAGGCGTGCTTTTGGTCAGCTTGGCTTTGTTTGTCGGCTGGTCGTTCACGCACATCTTGCACAGCAAGGGAGGAGACGATGATGAGCATTTTATCAAGACAAGCAAAATCCGCCCCCGCAATCAGCATACGGGCAAGGCGTGGATCTATGGGCATTTTTGCCATTTTTTTGCCAATGTCGGTAAGATTTGACGGCTTGGATTTTTGCCCCACTTTTTGCCCTGATTTTTGCTCTTTTTGGGATTTTTTAAAGGCGGTTTTGGTGGGCGTGTCGGATAACGCCCCAAGCTCGTGTAGGAGCTTTCGTCCGTCATTGACAAGGCGTAAATCGGGCGGTGTGATAAAATCAAACTGTGCCACATCGCCAAGCCCCAGATTTTCCATTTGCAAAATCACGCTTGCCAAATTGGTACGCAAAATCTCAGGTTCGGTAAATTCTGGACGGGTATCAAAGTCTTCTTTGGAGTACAAGCGTATGCACACACCGTCCGAAATTCGCCCACAGCGTCCCGCCCGTTGGTTCGCCGCCGCTTGGCTAATGGCTTCAATGGGAAGTCGTTGAATGCGTGAGCGGTAATTATAACGGCTAATCCGTGCAAAGCCCAAATCAATGACATAGCGAATGTTTGGCACAGTCAAGGCGGTCTCCGCCACATTCGTTGAAATGATAATCCGCCTACCCCCTGTGGGCTTAAAAATCCGCTGTTGTTCGGCAAAACTTTGGCGAGCAAATAACGGCAAAATTTCGGTGTGAGGCGGTGCGTAAGCGGTCAAAATCTCCTGTATTTCACGAATCTCGGCTTCGGTACTGGCAAAAATCAAAATGTCCGATGAGCTTGGGTGTCCTTTGGTGCGTGCGTCATCAAAGCACTCATTGACCGCAGATGTCAAGGCTCTGGGGAGCTTGTCTTCCATATCATCAAAAGCGTCATCGTCATGGCTTTTGACAATCTCATCAATGAGCGGACGGTAGCGAATCTCCACAGGGTAGCTTCGCCCTTCGACATTGATGATTGGCACATCGCCCTTGACAGACGGCTTAAAATACTCGGAAAAACGGGCGGTGTCAAGGGTGGCTGATGTGATGATGACCTTTAAATCAGGGCGTTTTGGCAATAGGCGTTTTAGATAGCCCAAAATAAAGTCAATGTTTAGGCTACGCTCGTGGGCTTCGTCAATGATAATCGTGTCATAGCGTGTCAAAAATTTATCCGAGCCAAGCTCGGCAAGCAAAATACCGTCCGTCATGAGCTTGATAAGGCTATCACGACTGCCCTGTTCGGTAAATCGCACCTTAAAACTCACCGTCTGCCCCAAACTCTCGCCAAGCTCGTCTGCAATTCGCATGGCGACACTTCTCGCCGCCAGACGGCGTGGCTGAGTGTGTCCGATTTGCCCTGTCGTGCCACGCCCTGCCAGCATGGCAAGTTTGGGGAGCTGGGTTGTCTTGCCTGAGCCTGTCTCGCCTGCCACGATGATGACTTGATTGTCTTGTATCGCACGGATAATCTCGTCCGCTCGGGCGGTAACGGGCAAATCGGCATTGAGCCTATCTTTTAAATCAGACGGCACGCTGTCCATGCGAGCTTGTACCGCTTGGGCAGAACGCTCTATGATAGTATCAAGCTGGGCTTGTTTTTTGGCTTTAATGTCGGCAGGGAAATTGCCACGCAATTCACGTTCTAAGCGATGAGCAATGTGGCGGTCTTTGGCGAGTAGTTGGGGGGTGTTGGGATTTTGGGTTATATTTGGCATTGTTATGTTATCATTAATCATTCTAAAAATCAGATAAATGGGGCTTTTGCAAGGATTTACAAGCCGTGCCACTGGCATTAAGGATAATTTTCATGCCGTTTGTAAACTTAGGCATACTTTTTGGTGTGGTTTTTTAAAAAATCGGCTATAATAAGCCATTTTTGGCAAAATTTTATACGATGAGCGAACTTAACGTTTTAGATTTGATTTTAGAAGCCAGTTTGCTGGTGCAACTGGTCATGGGATTGCTACTGCTCCTATCATTGATTGGTTGGGGGCTGATTTTTCGCCTATCCGCCAAACTCGGCAGTGCCAAACGCTTTGATAATGATTTTGAAGCGTGGCTATGGTCAGGCAACACCCTTGCCAAACAGTATAGCTCAGTCGCCAATGAGCCTGAACGCACCGGCTTAGAGCAGGTATTTTTTGTCGGTTATGGCGAGTTTTTAAAAGCCCAAAAATCAGGGGCGGTGCGAGCGGACACCCTAGACAGTGTTGAGCGTAAATTTAAAGTCGCCATTGGCAAACAGCAAGCCGTATTAGAGCAAGGCTTGGCAACCTTAGCCAGTATCGCGTCGGTGTCGCCTTATATCGGACTGTTTGGCACGGTGTGGGGGATTATGACCGCTTTTATTGGGTTATCTAGTGCCGAGAGCGTGAGCCTTGCCACAGTTGCCCCTGGCATTGCCGAAGCCTTGATTGCCACTGCCATGGGGTTATTTGCCGCCATTCCCGCAAGCCTTGCCTTTAACCATTTTAGTGCCAAGGCAGGGGCGTTGTACGAGTCTCGGGCGTTATTTTGTGAAGAGCTGACAGGGGTATTTGCTCATGAATACACCATGGCACAGCGTACTGGTCAAATTTAGGCGACATCATGAAAAACAGCTACGCACGTGCCAAAAAACCCCTAAACAGCGAGATGAATGTCGTCCCCTACATTGACGTCATGCTCGTGCTACTCATCATCTTTATGGTAACCGCCCCCATGCTCACCACAGGGGTAGAAGTCAATCTGCCAAGCGAGAAAACCAGCAACATCACCAAAAGTGAGTTAACCCCTGTCATCGTCTCACTCACCAAAGATGGTGAGTTGTTTATCAGTCATGAGCGAGCCATTGACCAAGCCATCAGTGAGAGTGAGTTGTCCACCCTGCTTACCGACATGGCACAGGCGAACATGGGCGAGAGCGGTAGCCAGCTCCAAGTACTGATTAATGCCGACAAAGATAACGCCTATGAAGCGGTCATGCACGTCATGGCACTGGTGCAAGGGGCAGGTGTTACCAAAGTTGGACTATTAAGCGGTCAAAGTAGCACAAGCAAGCAATCCACCAAAAAATAAAAAAATAACAGCTTATCATGAACCAGCAAACCGCACGCCTAGACTCGGACAACATCGGCACCAAAGAGCCTAATCTCCTGCTCTCGCTCGTGGGTAGCGTCGTGGTGCATGGGCTGATTGTGACAGGGGTGCTGTTTGCCTACACCCAACAAAAACCCTTACCCGAGACCGTCTCCTTAGAAGCAAGTCTAGTTACAGGGGACGACCTAGCAGGGGCAGAAGCCGCCATTGCTGACGCCTTTGCCGAGCATCAAGCCCAGTCCACCCAAACCGACAGCACCCAAAGCACCACTACCCCTGACAGCAGTCGCAGTGCTCAGCTAGAAGCCTATTATGACGACCTTGCCAAGCGTGAACGTGCCTACCAAGCTCAAATGGCAGAGTACGCCAAAAGCCTGGATGATGAGATACTCTCCGAGATAGAAATGCAAAGGCAAGCCATGGCAGACGAAGAGCGTGAACGGGCTCGTGCCGTGGCAGAGCTAGAAGTTCGGGAACGCAGTAATGATGACATCGCCCGTGAGAACAGCCAAGGGCTTAATGAAGCCCGAGAACGCCGTGATAACGCCATTGCCGAAAAAGAACGTGCCAATCGTACCGACAGCCGAAGTTTGGGCGATGGACAAAGCACCATCAAAGATACGCCCACTACCCCCACCGTAGGACGTGGCGGGGCAGTCAGCGGCGGTAATAGCAGTGGCAGTAGCGAACAAAGTAGCAACCGCAACGAGGTCATCTCTGCCTTGCAACGCCACATTCGCTCGCATTGGCGAGCCACTGGTAAAAACCAAACTTTGCAAGTCAAGCTCAAAGTAGATGGCAGTGGCAACGTACTAAGCGTTCAAGTCTCAGGCGGTGATGAGTATCTGCGTGAACAGCTAGAAGATACTGTGCATCGAGCCAGTCCACTCACGCCCATTGTTGGCACGAATTATCGCGACTTGAATTTTAATTTTAAAATCAATTAGAATATATAAATCCCCAAATATCATATTTTAAACATTTTTAAGGATACCCCATGAACATCAAAACCCCCTTATCTCATCTAACCCTAGCTGTCGCCCTAGTCGTGGCAAGCCCTGCTTTTGCCGTGGGTTATGGCTCACTGGGCAGCACCAATGACAGCGAGCTTAACTTTGACATCGACGTCGATGGCGTACAAAACCCCTACCAAGTCGCTCTCATTCCCTTTGCTGGCGACAGTGTGGTCAGCAACACCGTCGCCAGCAACCTAAGTCACACCGAACTAAAAACCACCAGTCAAAACCTACCCCAACGTGCCCACTCCTCTGCCGAGATTAGCCAAAACCTATCACATTGGCAAAATGCTGGCTTTAATTATGTCGTGGTTGGACAAACCCAAAACGTCACAGGGGGCAAAATCGCCATTCATTTTGAAGTCATCGAAGTTGCCACAGGACGCGTCATGCAGGGCAGACAGACCAAATACAGCGAGAACAACCAAAGCAAACTTCGCCACACCGCTCATGTTGTGAGCGATAAGATTTATGAAATCATCACAGGCGAACCAGGCGACTTTACAGGGCGTATCGCTTATGTCGAAGAGACAGGCGACCCACGCAATAAAACCTCCACCCTAAAAGTGATGGACGCTGACGGGCAAAACGTCCGTGTGCTATTTAGCACGCAAGGCTCTATTTTTAGTCCCACATGGTCGCCTGACGGTCAGCGTATCGCCTACTCGGTACAAAAACCTAACGGCTTGCCAGTCATTCACCTGCAAAGTGCCAGTAGCAGTGGTGGCGGTCAAGTCATCACCCCATTTAAGGGTAATAACCTAGGGGCATCGTTCTCACCTGACGGCACCAGTATTCTTTTCTCAGGCAGTCATGAAAATAATGACCCGTCCATCTATGAGCTACACATCGCCTCAGGTCATCTAAAACGCCTAACCAATATGAAAGGGGCAGAAAACTCACCGCAGTACACCCCAGACGGTCGCTCTTTTGTCTTTACCGCTGATAATGGCTCACGCACACCACGTCTCTACCGCTACAACATGAACACAGGGCAAGCATCAGCCATTGGCGGTGCAGGGGCAAACCCCCGAGTCAGCCCAGATGGTAGCAAAATCGCCTATGTTTCAGGGCGTAGCCTAGTGGTGACAGGGGTTGGTACGATTGACACGACAGGCATTGATGAGTCAGCGAGCTTCTCACCCAATGGCAACCGCATCGTCTATTCATCCCACAAAGGCGGACGTGGTCAGATGACCATTCGTTCCCTAAAAACAGGGCAAGCCTTTACCATTGACACCCAAGATACGGTGCGTGAACCAACATGGTCACGTGGCGGTATCAACTGATTTGGACTTGGGCGTGTTGAATATTGGTATTTGCAATGAAAAACAAAATTTAGCCATTTTTCATGCAAAAATTGGTTGAATTTGTCAAATTTTGCCATATTTTATAAGAATGTTATCAATGTTCAACACACCCTTATCAATCACCCTAAAAAAACGCACGACTCATCTGCTCGTGCGTTTTGGCTTAGTGCTACTTTGTGGCATGCTCAGTGCCTGCCAACACATCCAGTGGGTTGACAGCCCCCTGCCCGTCACCCTAAACCCAAACCTTAACCCCAACACTCCCGAACACACACCCAACCTACGACAAAAGCACCTGCCCATCCATCCTTATCATGACAGAGCGGTGTGCGATGACATTAGCTTTGCCAAAAATCCTGCCATCAAAAATCGCCTAGCCCCCAAGCCATGCTCTCCCAAAGAAGCCAAACGTTATGAAAAGCCGTTCTTTTTGCTGGAAGATTGGTTTTAATCTTTATCAGATTCCGCCAAAGTATCATCCGTAGCAGACACGCTCCAACTTTTCCCAACAAATATTTTGCCAAACGTCCGTATTTATGGTATGTTAAAGCACTTTTATCATCAAGGATGCCCATGACCATGAACGCCCTAACCGCACTCGCTAAGCACACCACCATCGTTGCTGATACAGGTGACCTAACCGCCATCGCTCGCTTGCGTCCACAAGACGCCACCACCAACCCAAGCCTAGTCGCCTCCGCCCTACTCTCAGGTGAGCATGGCGAGCTTATCCGCCAAATCAAAAGCTTAGGACTGTCTGATGATGACACCATCGACCGCTTAACTGCCGAGCTTGGCAAGCAGATACTCTCGCACATCGACGGACGGGTCTCCACCGAAGTGGATGCACGCCACTCATTTGACACCGATAAAACCGTGCAAAATGCCCTAGCATTCATCGAACTCTATGACAAACTGGGCGTAGACACCAGTCGCATTCTCATCAAAATCGCCGCCACTTGGCAAGGCATTAAGTCCGCCGAAATCCTAGAAAAACAAGGCATTCACTGTAACCTAACCCTGCTCTTTACCGACACCCAAGCCCGTGCGTGTGCTGACGCTGGGGTTAAGCTCATCTCGCCGTTTGTGGGGCGACTGACCGACTGGCAAAAAGCACATGAAAACCGCCAAAGCATTGACATAAATGATGATTTGGGCGTAAACTCGGTCAAAAATATTTATGAGTTTTATAAATCACACGGCTACCCCACCGAAATCATGGGGGCAAGTTTTCGCTCAACCACCCAAATCCTTGCCCTAGCAGGGTGCGACTTACTCACCATCTCGCCTGCCTTGCTTGATGAATTGGCTAATATGGATACGGACGTTGCCCGCCAATTAAGCCCAAGCCAAACGGTGCTAGAACGTCCTACACCCCTTGATGAGCAGGGCTTTAAAAACCTACAAGACAACGCCCCTGTCAATGAACTGCTTTTAAAAGGCATTGACGGCTTTGTCAAGGCTCGGGCGGATTTACAAAAGCAGTTATTTGAAAAATAATTGAAAAAACAATACGATTGATTTTTTAAATAAAAAAGGCTTTACAAAATGGGCGTATGAGTGTAAACTATATGCCCATTTATCAATGAAGTTTTTGCCATGAAAAAATATCAATGTATCGTCTGCGGTTGGATTTATGATGAAGCCTTAGGCTGTCCCGAAGAGGGTTTGCCTGCTGGCACACGTTGGGAAGACATCCCAAACGACTGGACATGCCCCGACTGTGGCGTGAGCAAAGAAGACTTTGAGATGGTTGAGATTTAATCATTCATGGCCTATTTGCCACCGCCCATCGCCCACACACCACCGCCAAGCTGGGATAGATTTAACCAAGACTGGCAAGCATCCGACCTATCGCCCCATTTTTATCAAAGCATGGTTGATGTTGGGCGTGGCATTACGCTGTGTGTCGAAGCAGGGGGCAACCCTGACCATCCGCCTTTACTGTTCATCACAGGCTTTGGCTCGCAAATGCTGTTTTGGTCGGATACTTTTTTAAAAAAGTTTATGGACGCAGGGTTTTTTGTCATCAGATTTGACAATCGTGATACGGGTCTTTCCACCAAAATCAAGCATCTAGCCAAACTGCCACACACCAACATCCTAAAAATGATTGCCAAAAACCAAATTGGCTTATCCAACGCCCGTGAAAAAGTCGCCTACACCCTACCCGACATGGCGGACGATGTCGCAGGGCTGATTGGGGCGATGAATTTGGGCAAAACACATCTGGTCGGGGCGAGCATGGGCGGTATGATCGCCCAAATCGTCTGTGCCAAATACCCCCATTATATCGACAGGCTCGCCCTGCTGTTTAGTAGCACCAACCACCCCTTTTTGGTGCCACCCAAACCCAAAGAGTTCTCTACCTTTTTTAAAAAAGCCCAAAGCAACAGCGAACGGGACATGCTCCGTCATGCGGTATGGTTCATGACAGCGGTCGGCTCCCCTGGTCATCTAGACGTCAAAGGCACTCGCCACATCGCCTCAATCCGCTATCATCGCTGTCATCATCCGCTTGGCATGACACAGCAGATGAACGCCATCCTTGCCACAGGCTCGATTTTCCAGTATACTCGTCAAGTGACCGCCCCCACACTCGTCATTCACGGCAACAAAGACGGGCTACTGCACCAAAGCCACGGTAAACACATCGCCAAAATCATCCCGAATAGCCGATTCGTGGCGGTGGACGGCATGGCACACGACCTGCCGGTGTATTATCAGCCGTATTTGGCAAGTTTGATAGTGGGGCATTTATCATCCTAAGTCTAAGCTCCCAAGCCCATTGGCTACTTTTTGCCCCACTTTTTGGAATTTATCATGACCACTGTCTTTATCAACGAGCAAGCCCACCCCATCAACACCATCTACTGTGTCGGACGTAGCTATGTGGAGCATATCCACGAACTCAACAACGAAATCCCTGCCGAACCATTGGTATTTTTAAAGCCCAACAGCAGTATCACGACAGGGGATACACTCACTTTGCCCGACTTTTCGGAGAACGTCCATCACGAGACCGAGCTTGTGCTACTCATCGGCGAGAACAAGCAAATCATCGCCTACACGGTGGGGCTTGATTTGACCGCCAGAGACGTGCAAGAAGTTTGCAAAACCAAGGGCTTACCATGGCTTAAAGCCAAAGGCTTTAAGGGAGCGTGCTGGCTTGGGGGATTTAAGCCATTTAGCGAACGCCATTATTATTTATCCTTAGCCGTCAATGGCGAAATCCGACAAGACGACAGCACCGAAAAGATGATGTATTCATTTGAATTTTTGGTGGATTATTTGGATAATCTGTACAGATTACAAGCAGGCGACATCATCATGACCGGCTCGCCAAAGGGCGTGGGGAAACTAGAACGTGGCGATAAACTGGTGGTGAGGATTGATGATGATAGGTATCATCTTGACATCCAATAACACCAAAATCCAAAGCCAACTTATTTCCTAACTTCTCCCCGTACTAAGCCCCGCCTTGCCATTTTCCCATAAAGTTTTAAACAAAATTTTCCAAGCCGACAATTTCGGATTGGGCGATTTGCCTTGACCGATAAGTGTCATTTGGCTCATATACCAGTCCATTTCTAGCACCGAGCCGATTTTGTCATCAAGCGGTTTAACGCCTGTTTTAATCCGCTCGGTTTGCACCGTTTCATAAGTGCCATTTTTGATTTGATTGGGTAAATCAGGCACAAGGGCAAAAGGACGAGCAATGCCGATTAAATCTAAATTGCCACTTTTTAAGGCATCATTCATTGCCGTTTCACTTCTAAATCCGCCTGTGATGATGAGTGGCACTTGGCTGATTTTGCGGGCTTTTTCGGCATAATCTAGGAAAAACGCTTCCCTTTGGCGGGTGCTGGATTTTTCAGCCAGCATGGCAGGGCTTTCGTAGTTTCCGCCAGAAATTTCAATAAAATCAATGCCCATTTGCGATAATTTTTCCACCACTTGCAAGCTGTCATTTTCATCAAAACCGCCTTTTTGAAAATCGGCTGAATTTAATTTTACCCCAACCAAAAAATCAGGACGGACATTTTCACGAATGCCTTGATAAATTTTTAATAAAAAATTCATACGGTTATCTAAACTTCCACCCCAGTCATCGGTACGGGTATTGTGGTGTGGCGACAAAAATTGGCTAATCAAATAGCCGTGTGCCGCGTGAATTTGCACACCGCTAAACCCTGCTTTTTCAGCAATTTTGGCGGTTGTGATAAATTCGCCAATAATTTTTTCAATTTCAACTGCTTGCAGAGCTCGTGGCGGATTGATAAACCCGTCCATTCCCACCAGTGGCACGGCACTTGGGGCAACAGGTTCACGATTGACGGCTTTGGGCGATTGTTTGCCTGCGTGGTTGATTTGCATAATCACTAGTGTGCCGTCTGTTTTGCCAGCATCTGCCCACGCTTTGAGCATAGGGAGCGAGCGGTCGTCCGACACCACAACATCGCCCACCGAGCCTTTGCCGTTTGGCGACACCATCACATTGCCCGTAACCAACACGCCCGCACCGCCCATCGCCCAAGTGCGATACAAATTGACGAGTGTTTGGGTTGGCTGATTGTCTATGGCGAGCTGTTCTTCCATTGCGGATTTGAAAAAGCGGTTTTTGGCGGTCGTGCCGTTGGGGAAAGTGAAAGATTGGAATAGCATAAAAGGTCTCTTTTAAGTTGATATGTTTAAAAATTTAAATATATCATAAGCGATTTTTTGGGGAAGTCAAGGGGTTATTTGAACAAGTAAATATTTACAAAATCAAATAAGTACGGATTTTGTTTATCATATAATTCCAAAATCAATGCTTTATCCCTATAATGACGATAAATAAGAGTTAAGGCGATTAAATTTTCAGAAAAATTTTACCTTTAATTAAATTATCAAACCATTGTTTATCAATACAATTTGGAAATTCTATAATCATATCAAAATCAGACAATGTATTTAATTTTTGCAAAACTTCATCATTGAAATGCAATAAATAACTGATTGCCAAAAAATTAACAACATAATTATCAGAATCTATTAAGTGTAAATATATGAGATAATCATCTGTCTCTGCCAAACTATTCTCAATAAATAGTCCTAACACACCAACCAAATCAAAATTAGCACGATAACAGTTTTTGGATAATACTTTTCTAATAATAGGTTTTAATTGATTATGATTGCATAACAAATCACGAGAATGAGATTCGGAAATAATAAAAGATAAGGCACATAATACATCAAATTTATCCGAGTTTGCCATTCTTTGAATAATATCAATCGAATTATCCAAATGAACAAAAGAATAAATCCGATTAACAGCTTCACCGTATTCATCAGAATTATAAGGATATTTTCCTAAAATGATATTTTCAGCAATTTGATTAGGTGTTAATTTTTCAATTTTCATTTAAATTATCCAATTATCAGCCCCCCAGCCCCCAAATCTCCCCCTTCTCCAAAACCCCTGTTTTATTCTGTGCCACCGCCTCAATCATTGCTCTTGCCAAAACATCGGTTGGCATAGGTTTGGCGGATAACAATAAACCAAATTGATTTAAAAATAACAAGGCTTTTTCGCTGACCATTTCGCCAAAACGGTCGCTGTTTTCTCGTTGTAATAAAGGCGGTCGCAAAATGGTTAAATGGTTTAAGCCAATATTTTGCAAAGCCGTTTCCAATTCGCCTTTTAAACGATAATAAAACAATCGGCTATCTGCATTCGCTCCGTCCGATGACAATACCAAAAATCGTGCAATGCCATTTTGTTTGGCGATATTGGCAAACACAAGCGGATAATCAAAATCTATTTTGCGTTGATTTTCTTGACCGCCTGCTTGTTTTAAAGTTGTGCCAAGACAGCAAAACAGCACATCGCCTTTTACTTTATCCACCCAATCATAGGGCGTATCAAAATCAATCAAATGCACAGTTAATTTTGGGTGGTTAATTGCCACAGGCTTTCGTACAAAGACAACCACACTTTGATAATGCTCATTATTTAATAACATTTGGGTTAAGGCTTTGCCTGTTGCTCCTGTTGCTCCGATGATAATGGCTTTCATTTTGATCAAACGTTTCACTTATTTTTATAATAAACCACAATTAAACACCTATTTCATAGATGAATAAACATTCTTAATTTTCATTAAAAATGAATAATAATCAGATGAAATCATTGGCAATTGCTCATTATTTGCCAAAAACCCATAAACTACACCCAAAGCAAATGCAATAGCAACAGCAATAATACAATATCGCATTGCAGTTTTATTATCAGGTGTTAATCTATACTCTTTTGGGATTTTTTGATTAACCCAATAAGTATAAAGTCGGCTCATAGACAGTGCCAATAATCCAATCAATATCGTATAAATGCTAGAGTAAAACAATCCAGCAAACAAAGCAATGATAATTTCAATAACATTAAAAGCATTTTGAAAATAATATTCAGAAATGATAAAGGTTATAACAATAGCAGGAATAGAAAAAATTATCCAAGCAAATTTTGAATATCTTGGCGAAATTGCCCCCAAAATATGACTTAAAGCATTTCCAATATTTTTTGCCATTTCATAAGAAATAAATCCCTCACAAGCAAAAAATACCGCCATTTGTGCATTGTACTGTTTTGCAATATCTTTTAATGCCTTATCCAATGCAGGTTGCTCCATATATTTATGAAAAAATAAAGTTGCCTGAACTTTTTTGATATTTCCCTTTTCATCAAAAGAATTTTTTAAAAACCCCCATTCATCAAAGAACAAATCATCAAAAATCTTAGGGCGAATATAAGGATAAGGTGGAGCAGAAAAAGCATAACAATCATACACCTTATTTCGCAACATTAAAACCAAATGAGTTTGGGTGTCTTTACCGTCATAAATAAATTGATAATTATTGTCTTTGGTTTGATAATGCTCCATTAATTTAAAATCAATTTTTTTGGCACAAAAATCCATTCCTTTTTCATTTAAAAATTTTTGTAAATCTGTTAGATGATAACTTTCGTCAATATAAACACCATAATAAGGTTCTGCAATTGCAGATACTTTAATAATATGAGTAAAAATACCTTGGCCGCCACACTCTTGACAAGCAATATTTCCACTACCGCCACAATCACCACACTTATTCTTACCACTACCAAAACAAGCAGAGCAAGGCCTATATTGGGTTTGATAGTTGCGAATTGTTCCTTTATTGTCATAAACTGGCACTTGATAGCTTTCATTACCACTACCGCCACAGCCCCAACAAGTCTTTTTTCCCTTGCCACCACAATTAGAACAAGTTATTTTTCCAGTTGTTTGACAAGTATGACAATCACAAGTTTTTGAAAATGGTTTATAATGATAAAATGTGTGTTTTTTACAGTATTCAATTAACGAAGTTTTGCCAAGTGATATCAATTCATCAATAAAAGGCGTGCGAAGCCTAACACCGTATTTTGCTTCATTCATTAGGTTGTCAAAATGTTTATCAAATTCTTGATAATCATATCCAAAATGAATATCAGTATTATGTTTTCCACTTTTAATTTCTTTTTGATAAACACCGTCAAACTCCCACTCCACATCCAATGTTGCAGAATAATGCAAATCAGTAAAATCTATCATAAGAAGCTCTTTGCCACTTACTTGATTTTTGTCAATAATTTTTTGAATTTCTTGTGTTAAACCCTCTGGACTATCCGGATAATTTCCCGCCAAAAATCTATCAGCACACATCAGCAAATCCTCTTATCCATTATTAAATCACAAAACGACGGCTAAAATCATTTAAATACCACTTTATAAGGATAATTTTTCAAAACTGACAAACATTAGAATTTGTAGACCAATAAAAATTAGTGGAATATATTTGATTTTAATTCAAGGTTATTATAAAATAAAATTTAAAACAATTCAATGATTTAATAAATTTACTTTACAATCACGCCCCACAAAAAGGACACCTCATGCAAACCCTATATATCAGCACCACATCGCCTTATACTCGTATGCTTCTTATGATTGCATACACCAAAAACATTGAACTTGCCCTGCGGTTTGTTGTGCCGTGGGAGAATCCAAACGAGCTTGTCGCCGTCAATTCATTTAGCCAAGTCCCTGCGTTAGCGTGGCAAAATGGCGATGTCATCACCGAGACTCCGCTCATCATTCAGGCACTCGCCCCCGATGTGTACACGGACAACCCTACCTACAACTTGCCACGCATTGCCAAGGCGTTAGGCATTACCACACAAGGCGTGCGAGCCTATTCTACCGAGCGATTTGGCACAGGTACGCCCCACCCTTTTGTGGCACGCTCTACCGATATTTTGACCAGTACCTTGCCTGCCCTGCCTACGCTTTCGGCGGATAGCGATGAATGGGGCGATAAGCTTTTGTTTTGTTCGCTGATTTGGATTGGCATTCGCCTACCCCATGTTTTTGAGACGCTAAGTGATGAGAATAAAAAAGCGGTGTCGGAATTTAGCCAAACACCGCTTATGCAAAAACTTAGTACCGAAATGCTGGAAAACATGCCAAAAACAGTGCAGGATCTGTGATTTAAAGTTGTGATTTAAAAAAATGCAGGGAAAATATTCGCCCTGCATTTTATTTGAATTATCTCATCAATTCATCAATCAGCTCTTGCACACTTTTGATACGGTCAATGGCAGAAATCCCATTGCCCACCGACACATAACCGTTGTCAAAATCGCCTTCTAACATACCCAAACGCATTCCTGTGCCAGCGTTCATTACCTTGGCAATTTCAGAGCGAGTTGCCCCATTTTCACTCATTTCAAAGCATTTTTTCGCCAATTCGGTCGGCAAAGAGCGGTAATAATACGGCTCGGTGCGGAACAACAGCAAATCATTAGCGGTTGCATTTACAATCCATTCTTTAACCTTTTGATGGCTGTGACACTCGGTTGTGGCGATAAATGCCGTACCAATCCACACCCCCTCTGCCCCAAGCGTTAAGGCAGCCTGCACCGCTTTTTTGTCAGCAATACCACCAGCCAACATGATTGGCAAATCTACTTTACCCACAAATTCCGCCAGCACATTAAAACTGCCCACTTCTTTCATCGGCAAAGTACCGCCCTCATCAAAGCCCGTCAGCACCAAAATATCCGCCCCCAATTCTTGGGCTTTTAGTGCGTCCGCCAAATTGGGATTGGGCAAACGGCAGATGATTTTAATGCCCGCCTGTTTGAGTTTGGCGTAAATTTCAGGGTCAAGCCAGCCGTTATCCAGCACCACAGGCACACGCTCTTCAATGAACAAATCCACCATTAAGGGAATGAGCGAAAAATCATAAGACACCATAAACGGCACGCCAAAGGGCTTATCGGTCAATGCCTTCACCTTGCGGATTTCATTACGCATACGGTCAAGTACATCTTGATTGGAAGTTGGATTGGTGGTCTGCCCTGCGTGTGGGGCTAAAAAACCAAGCCCGCCAGCCTCGGCAACGCTTGCCACCAGATGAGCGTCCGTCAGCCAAGACATTGGGGCTTGGACGATGGGGTGCTTGATATTTAAGATTTGGGTAATGCGGTTCATTGGATTTTCCTGTTTGAATGAAAAGAATTAGACGTAGTTTAATGGTTTTGGATTTGGGAGGGAATAAATGAAAATGGGAAGGTGGTTTTCGGATCTGGAAAGTATAATAAAAATTTTATTTACCGTAGTTTTTCTACGGAAAAATGTGTTAGAATATACTTTTAAAGTTTGTCAAGACTTGACACATCAATAGTTCCTTATTTTGGTTAAGATTTTACTATGTTAAAGAAATTTACTGTCCGCAATTATCGTCAATTCAATGAGCCGTTGGAATTTGATTTAACAGCAAGTAATTACGCCTTTAATCCCGAATGTACGCATAATGGTTTGGTAAAATTGGCATTAATTTATGGAGAAAATGGGACTGGCAAATCTAATTTGGGTTGGGCAATTTTTGATTTGGTTTCGCATTTGACGGACAATAAATTTAAATCTTGGTCTTATGATTGCTTAAATGCCTATTCTGAAAGTGATTATGCAGAATTTGAGTTTCATTTTGTTTTTTTTGATATTGATAAACCGGCAAATGTCATATATAAATATCAAAAAACTCACGGTTACCCTTATGGAACATTATTATACGAACAATTAACTATAGATAATGAAATTATTATTGAATACCATATCGGAAAAGACATTATATCTTCTCTCAATGGTTTTCAAACCTTATATGATAAATCATTAAATCCAGAGCAAAATTTATCATCTATCAAATATTTATATAAAAATATAAAAATCAATGATAATGATTTTAAAGATATTATTTTTAAAAAATTTTTTGATTTCTGCAATAAAATTACCCACTTTCGTGGGTTACCAATTGAAACAAGTGGCTATTCACATATTGGCTATGATAATACCGCCAATATTGGCGACAAAATTTTAAAAGATAACAAACTTAAAGATTTAGAAAACTTTTTATTTGATAATGGGTTAAATTTTAACTTAATAGAAATTGATAATGGTGGAAAAAGAATAGGTGTTCTGATAGGTAATAAAGAATTTCCATTATTTGATATTGCATCATCTGGTACAAGAAATTTAGTTATTTTTTACTATTGGTTACAAGAAACAATCAACAATCAAATTCCATTATTATTTATTGATGAATTTGATTGTTCTTATCATTTTGCTTTATCTGAAAAAATTATAGAAAAATTAAAAGCACTACCAAATACTCAGGTTATTTTGACAACGCACAATACCAATTTATTAAGCAATGACTTCATTCGTCCTGATTGTGGATTTATTATTGATGGCAAAAAAATAAAATCTCTTAATAATTTAACTGAAAAAGAATTAAGAGAAGTCCATAATTTAGAAAAACTTTATCAAGCAGGGCATTTTAACAATGAGCAATGAAGTTGTTTTATGTATTTTAGAGGGTAAAAAACCTGACAAAGCCATTTTCAATCAATTAAAATCTATCTTTTTTAAAGATAGAAATGTTGATTTCTTTTATATTGGTATTAGTATTTATGGGCTTTATAATAAAATTTTATCCTATAAGAATGATATCGATTTTATTGATATTTTTCCAATCATCAAACAAATTATTGTTGAGCAACATAATGAAAAAGAGTTTGGAGAATTTGATGAATTTTTGAAGTTAAAACAAAATAATATAAGTGAGATATTTTTATTTTTTGATTATGATGGTCAAGATAAAAATAACTCCATCAAAAATCCAGAAACCATTGATGCAATGTTAGAGTTTTTCAATAATGAAACAGAATTTGGCAAACTTTATATCAATTATCCAATGGTTGAAAGTTATAAACACCGAATTGATAACAAAATAGAAGTTATTACTATCAATAATAATATGCATTATAAAACCTTTGTGGCATCAATTTGTGATAAAAAACTAGAACAGATTGGAAAATTAAACAGGAATGATTGGATTTCACTATTTTTACCACATTTAAAATCTACTAACCATTTATTTTTAAATGAATTTTCATTACCACAGACTTATCAAGATGCACAACAAATATCTCAATTAACCATTTATCAACAACAAAAACAAAAATATATTGAACCCAATCAACAAATAATGGTTTTAAACTCATTTGCTTGGTTTTTATTAGAATATTTGGGTGAAAAATTATTTAATGAGTTTCAAGTTATTGATAATCAAGAGAAAAGTCAATGAATCTCAACACCCTCCACCTCTTTGTTGCCGTTATCCAGCACGGCAGTTTGTCCAAAGCCTCCGAGCGAACAGGTGTGCCGATTGCGACCATTAGCCGTCAAATTGCCGATTTGGAAAAAGAGCTGAATATTCAACTCTTTGACCGCCAAAAATCAGGCGTTAAACCCACAATGGCGGGTCAACGCCTGTATGAACAGGTGTATTTGTCCATTGAACAGCTTGCCACTGCCAAAGAAGTGCTGTTTGAAGAGCAAGGCAATTTAAAGGGCAAATTACGCCTGTCGGCAAGCCCTGCCTGCGAGCCAGTTCTTTCGTGGATAGCTGATTTTCAGACTGCCTATCCACAGGTACAGGTGCATTGCACGCTGACCGACCGTCTGCTTGATTTGTCGGCAGATGGCATTGATGTGGCGTTTAGGATTGGGCAGCTACACGGCGAGCAGTTTATCGCCAAAAAAGTGGGGCAAATCGGCAGTAAATGGGTGGCACACCCTAAATTTTTGGCTCGATTTGGCACGCCGAAAACCCCCAAGGATTTGAAAAATTTCCCCATTGCCACTTGGGCAAAAAATGAAGCAAGCGTCATTATACTTGGCACTGGCAGACAAGCGGTGGAAATTCCCTATCTTTTTGCCAGCAATGACAGCTATGCCATTGAATATATGGCAAAACAGGGCAAAGCGGTGGCTCTGCTTGCCGACAGCACGGTGGATAGACTCGTGGCAGAAAATGGCTTGGTGGAGGTCTTGGGCGAGACAGAAAACCCCAAATTTGATTTGACGATGATTTATGCCGCCCATCGTTATCCGTCTAGCATTGTGCGGGCATTTGTGGAGTTTGTGCTTGATAGGGTAAATAATGAGACTTTGGACAGTTCAGCCATTTGATTGGTATGAAACCCTGATGAGCGATGGCGTGATTTGTGCCAAAGGCGAGCTGATTGATTGGTTAAATGAAGACAATTTTAAAGTTGCCTATCATTGGCTAATGGCACAAATGGAACATAAAATTGGCAAATCGCCAATGCCCAATAGCTATCCGATTTGGGCGTGGTATCAATGGCAAAACACCAAACAAAAAAAGCCTGATTTAAGGTTTAAAGGCATTGGCATAAAAGGTCAAAAAAGTGTTTTATTGGAAATTGAAAAAAGCGATGATGAAGTCTTATTAAGCGATTTTGATTTATGGCACGCTGTTTTAAACGAATATTATATTGCCGATAATATAAAAGATGATGATTGGTTTGATGATTTATTAAAACAAGCCAATATTGATTATTGCGATAAGCATTTATATCCGCCCAATATTCGCCAGATTATGCAAAACAGTTGGCAAAAAATCTTTGATATGGATTATTGTGCAGAATACAGTACTAATTTATTTTCACAAAAAAACATTCAAGCGACTTTTTGGCAATTGTCCATTGATGAGATTAAAAGCGTGCGTATTTTTATCGCCAAATAAAACACCGCTTTGATAAACGGTGCTTTTATTTTTAAGTATTAAAAAATTACAAATCAAACTCTTCCACGACTTTAATATGTAACCGCACCTCTACATTGCCACGCACCGCATTGGAATACGGGCAAACTTCGTGGGCTTTTTTAATCCATTTTTCGGCATCTTCACGGCTCACGCCTTCCACCGTAATCGTGATGTCCAAATCCAAGCCAAACGCCCCGTCCGCCTTTTGACCGATACCGACCGCCACCGAAGTTGATGATTTTTTGGCTTGAATGCCCAAACTTGGGGCGATGTGGTTCATCGCACTGTCAAAACACGCCGCATAGCCCATTGCAAAAAGCTGTTCGGGGTTGGTGCCAGTTTTACCGCTTTCGTTTTGAAAGCCGACCAAATCAAAGCCGATTGAGCCGTCATCTACTTGGGTGCGTCCGTCTCGTCCGCCTGTTGCCGTTGCCGAAGTGTGGTAAAAAATTTTCATAAAATGTTCCTTTAAAAGGTTGGTTAAGTTGATAAAACTATTATAGTCTAAAATTAAATTGTGTGCAATATATTTTTGTAAAATTTATAAGCAAATTGTCAAAATTATATCTTTTTATATAAAAATCAATGATTTAACCGACTGGCAATTTTTTGTAAGACCGCCACTTCATCAGCCGTTAAATTTAGGCAATCCGCCACTTGATTGGGAATATTGACCGCTTGGTGTTCCAACGCTCGCCCTTGATTGGTCAGTGTGATGATGACGGTGCGTTCATCTGTTTGACTTCTTGTTCGGGCAATTAAGTCTTTGCTTTGTAAGCGTTTTAAAAGTGGGGTTAAAGTACCGCTATCAAGGTGCAATTTGTCGCCAATCTCGCCCACGCTTTGCTCGCCAAACTCCCACAACACCAGCATTACCAAGTATTGCGGATAGGTCAAATCCAATTCGTCCAAAAAGGGCGAATATTTGCGGACGATTTCTTTGGCAATGGCGTAAAGCGGAAAGCAGATTTGATTGGATAGGCGTAACTGTTCGTACATTGGGCAAACTCGTTTGAAAAAAGTGCGACTATTTTAGCTTAAAATTAAATTGTTTAAAATCTATTTGTGGGGAATATTTTTTTAGGCAGCCTGAAAATTTTTAAAATAAAAAACACCGCTTGAACCCAAAATCCAAACGGTGCTTTATTTACCCATCAATCATTTTTGGGCATTGTGTTTGCGAAAATATTCCCATTCCTCCACCACCTGACCATTCGGCAACACACATACGCCATATTCCGAGCCGTCAGCATTTTTACGGTTTTCATTATTCGTCTCCCAAAGTTAAAGGTTAAATTAAGGATTACCAATCATCTTATTCATCACTTTTTCGCCTTTGATTTGGTGGATAATTGCCATTGCAATATGCCCCACAATCAAAAGCAATAAAACAATCGCCAGCTCGCCGTGCAGATTATTGCCAAGCTCAACCAGCATTTGATTGCCACTTTCACGCCCAGCATTGCGTAGCACGCCAAGCACAGGCACAATGAGCATTAGGGCGTACAGGGCAAAATGCCCCAGTTTGACTTTGATGTCGTTTTTTGGGCGTTTTTTGGCATTAACCGCCGCCCACACAATGCGAAGCACGGTCAAAACCAGCACCGCCATTCCAAGAGCCTGATGTGGCTGTAACAAAAAGCGTAAGTCCGGGTTAAATTTGGCAATGAGTGCTGTGGCAAACATACCGATGTAGCCTAAAAATATGCCCCAGTGCAACAGGCGTGAGATTGTGCCGTAGCGGTTTTGGGTGTCTGGTTTCATTGTTTTGCTCCTTATAAAAGTGAAAATTAAGCGGCGGCGGTTTTGGGTTTTCTGATTGCCAAGCCGTCTTTGACCGATAAGCCCAGCAAAGTTAAGTTGGTCGCCCCCGCCAAAAGCTCCAAGCCCTGCAAGGCATAAAACACGCTGTCAAACTCGCCTGCGTTTGCCTTGTGGCACAAATAAAAGGCACAGGGCAACAAAATCAACAGTCCGTTTGCCGCCACAATCGGCATTCGTTTTTTCTTGGCGACGATTTTGGGGTGTTTGGATTTTGCCCCCATTTTCATACCGCTCGCCCCTGTTACCGCCATTGCCAAAACCAGCAAAATCACGGCATAGGCAATGGCGTTTTTTACCCACACCACCGCCTCGATTGACAAAAACAGCTCGCTAATCACGGTACTACTCCAAAAGCTGGCAATCAGTAGCGTGGCGGTGATTGCCCCTGTCTTGTGTAGGGTGCGAAGTGTGTTGCGGTTCATTGCGGTCTCCTTCGTTAGGGTGCATAGCTTACTATGGAAAATAGTATAGCACGCTATGTATTTAAATAGCAAGCTATATTTTTATTCATTTTTGTGTTATAATAATAGTACTTTGATTTATAAGGAAAAATAAATGACGATTAACCAACAAAATTCGCTGGGCTATCTGACCAATATGATTGCCCGCCAGTTTGCCCAGCTCATCGGGCAAGAGCTTGCCCCTTTGGGCTTAAATCCTGCCTATTTGCCTGTGCTGTTTGAGCTGTGGGACGGACAAGAGCTGACCCAGCAAGAATTGACCGAAAAAAGTTCGGTTTCGCAAGCGACAATGGCAAACACGCTGGGGCGTATGGAGCGGGACGGTCTGATTGAACGCCTGCCCAACCCAAACGATGCCAGAAGTCGGCTGATACGGCTGACCTCTGCCGCCCTTGCCAAAAAAGACAATTGTGTCGCCGCCGCTCAAAAAATCAATAACGGCGTGCTAGAAGCCCTTGACGAACAAGAAATCAAGGCGTGGCTTGATATTATGAATAAAGTGGTACAAAGACAAAAACAGATGTTGGGGTAGGTTTGGGCTGTCTGAAAACCTCATTTGCCATTTTCAGCCAGCCTTTTTAGGTTGCAAAACTAACTTATTTCTTGGCAATGCCGTCAATCCATTCAAACAACTCATTTAAATCATAATCGCCTGAATGTGGCACACCCCAAGGCAAATGATAATCCACCGATTTGCCATTCATACGCAATTTGGCGGTCAAAATGGCGGAAATGGCGTGCGAAGTGTCATAATCTGCCGTGCCTGCACGGATACGCCAATGCTGTGCCGAATTGGGATTATTCACATAATTCATTGCATTCATCAGATGCACAATGTGTTTATCCGCCATTTGTCCGTTTGCATTAGAATGTTTCAAAGCAAAATTGGTAAAGTGTTTATTGTTAGTAGTTTTATCGCCAAATAAATTATTTTCGCCTGCACTCAAATCCAACGCATCAAAAGCAGGTGGGCTTTTCATTCGTTTTTTGTGGGCGACATAGCCATCAAAATCCACGCCCACCGCTTTGCCATTTTGCAAAGTCAAATAAGACACTTGTGATAAATCTTGTCCTTCTGCTATGGCTTTGTTGGCAGAAGCGATAATGCGCTCGGCAATAAAATCTTTAAATGAGCCATTGCCATTATTATCCAACGTCAAGGCTTTGCCCTGTTCATCTTTTAATTTTAAGCTGTTTAAATAACTTGGAAATGCTTGTTTTAATTGATTGGAAACCGCCACTTCTTTATCGCTGAGCGTGCCTGTAATTTTGGGCATTGGCTGGGAGCGGTCATTGTAACTTTGGGCGGTTAGGCGAGACATATCTATTCTTTCATAGTCTTTTAAATTGCCAAATTCCCATTCATACGCCATATCCGCATTTTCTAAATTAGTAATCGGACAATATGCCAACACTGCAAAAATCTTGTCGCTTGCTTGTGCTGCCCCAAGTGCTTTTAAATACGGCTCATAATCACGGCTGCCTGAACTTGCCCCCAATAGTGCCGACATCGCCCCACCTGCCGATGTGCCATTGGAGATGATTTTGTTGGCGTCCCCTGCCATTTTGCGGTCGTTGGCGTGCAGATAACGCACGGCGGCTTTCAAATCCACAATTACGGCTGGGGCTTTGCCTGTGTAATTACCGTCCGTGCCAAGCGTTCTGCCCCTTGCACCCACGCTTGCCACCACCAAGCCGTGTTTTAAGGCTTGTAAAATGGTGCTGGTTTTGCCGCCCATACCTTTGGTTTCTGCACTGCTTGCCATCGCTGGCATATAGCCCCCTACCGCATTGGGTAAGAAAATCGGTGCAGTGTCTTTGGTGTAGCCATTGATTGAACCGCCATTAAAATAGGCTTCTGGCACATAAAAGTTAATCGTCTGATACTCAGCTTCCACAGGGTTTGCCACATAGACGATTTTTTCAACGGCACGATACGCCACCGTTTGCCCGTCCACTTCGGCGGTCTTTTGGACAAATCGGCTGGGGTCAAAATTCAAATCAAAGCCATTTGCCGTTTGATTGGCAAATGGCACATCTTTTAAGGGATTGGGCTTTTGCATTGGGCTTGTTCCTGTGCTTTGGGTGGGCGTGGTTGTTTGGCTTGTTTGTTTTTGGGTGTTTGTGTCTTGAACACTTGGGCTTTGACAAGCCACCAACGCCAGCGACAAAGCAAGTGCAGTTAAGGTTTTTGGGGTTTTGGATTTCATCACATACTCCGATTAACAAAAAATTCAGACGGCATCGGCTTGCAATTTTGCAAGCAATACATCAAAAGACCAATTAAACATAAAGGCATAAACAGCAATCAGCACCGTCAGCCCCACATCGGCAAGCAGGGCTTGAATAAGCGTCCAATTCATCAGATACATCACTATGGGTGTAGCGATGATGAGCATTCCCAATTTGAACAGCAAAGTATGCACAATCCGCAAGCCGATACCACGTTCGGCACGGTTGTCCTTCATCACTTTGTCAAACAACAGGTTAAACACAAAATTCCACACCATCCCCACCGTTGCCATTGTAACGCCGACCGCAACGGCATTGGCAGTTTCGGCATTGCCGACAATAATCACCGCAAGGCTTGCCAGCGTAACGCCGCCAATTTCAAACAAAACCGAATGTATCACCCTTTCTTTAAACGACAGTTGCATTATCCGCTCCTATGTGTTTTTTAATCACTTCTTGAAATTCATTAAAGATATTTAAATAATCGTCTGTTCTTGTTTCGCCAAATTCCGCCACACACGCCTGTTCTAACGCCAACAGTGGCTCAATAATCGGCAAGGCAAATTCACGCCCCTTTGCGTTTAGGGCAAATAATTTGGTGCGTTTGTCGGCTGGATTATCAAGCACATCAATCAAGCCCAGCTCAATGTATTTTTTGCAGATGTTATGCACGGTCTGTTTAGGCAACGCCCAAGTGGTGCAAATGTGGGTTTGCGTACAGTTTTTTTCACAAAATAAGCCTTGCAACACCACCAGCTCATTGTAATTTAAGTTAAATTTTTTGGCATAATCGCTGTAACTTTGATGAATGGCGGAGGTAATTTGTGCTGCTCGTTGAAATTTTTGATTGGCAATGGACATAGAAAGTCCCAAAATTTATTAAATTAAGCGTATTTTAATAAATTTTGGGACGAAATGCAAGTTTGGATTGGGGGAAATGAAGTTTTTCAGGCTGCCTGAAAGTTATTTTGCAAAATTTGAAAAGAAAAACACCGCTTGTTTTGTTTTTAAAACAAACTCAAACGGTGTTTTGTTAAATCAGCACAATCCGCATTTTCTACAAACAACCAAAATAGAACCAGCATTGTCATTATTGGGAGTGATGAGATGAGCGAACCCAATTTATTGCTTCGTTTGGCGATTTCTGACACCATCACCACCAAAAAGGCGGTAATGGCGTATTTAAGTCAAATGTTCATCGTCCTTGCCCTTTAAGCCAATCTTCCATCAGCTTAATTTCAGGCTCTTGGGCATTGATGATTTGCTTTGCCAAATCCTGCATTGCTTTATCTTTGCCGTATTCTAATTGCACTTTTGCCATATTAACCGCTCCCTTGTGGTGGGGAATCATCGCTTTGGCAAAGGCGACATCAGGGTCGGTCTCATAAATTGCCGTCATCATCTCACTGTGTGAATTGTCAGTGGCGTAGGCTTTGGCGTGTGGGGCGTTGGCGTTTTGGGTGGTCGTGTCTTTGCCATTCAGCCAGCCATTCATCAAGTCAATTTCGGCTTGTTGTCCATCAATAATCGCTTGGGCAAGCTTTCTCATTGTTTCGTCTTTGCCAAATTCAAGCTGTACTTTTGCCATCTCAACTGCTCCGATATGGTGCGGAATCATACCTTTGGCAAAAGCGGTATCAGCATCAGCAAGATTGCCCGCTTTGCTCATCTCATCGCCCATCTTGTTCATCATTGCAAGATAGGCTTGGGTATGGGGCGGAGCATTTTGATTGTCCATTGCCATTGCCGAATGGTTCATATTGGCGTGGCTGTTTTGGTTGTTTGTGGTGTCGTGAGTGCTTTGGGTGTAATTGTTATCGCCTACATTAGAATGCGTTGGTACATCGTTTTTGGCATTACTACAAGCGGTCAAAGTCGCCACAACAAGGGCAAGGGCAGATAATTGCACGGCACGGTTTTTAAACATTTTCATTACAGTTTTCCTTATCAAAATGGGAATTGGCAAACATTGGGCAAACCTAAGCCCGCCCAATGTTTTTAGTTAATCAATTACTTGCAATCACAATCGCCACAAGTGCAGTTTTGACAAATGCACGGCTCGCCATTTTGGCAGTTGCATTTTGGATTGCAATTTTGCCCTGTGCAAGATTGGCAACCGCAGTGGGCGTTTGGGTTTTTGATGATGTCGTTCATAACAATTCTCCAAATTAAAGGTTGATTATCAAAACAAAAACCGTTTTTAAGCCACTAAAAACATTGCTTTTTTGTTTTGATGAGCGTATCATAAAGCCTAACCTTGCGTTAGGGTCAAGGATTATTTTTGCGGATTGACAATTTTTTACAAACGCCAAAACAAGGAGCAACAATGAACATCGGTCAAGCGTCCAAAGCCACAGGGCTGTCCATCAAGCAAATCCGTGATTATGAAAAAGTCGGTTTGTTATCAAACACTTCACGCAGTGCATCAGGCTATCGTATTTATGGCAATGATACGCTTGACCGCCTAAAATTCATCGCCAAAGCAAGGGGCGTGGGCTTTTCGCTTGCCCAAATTGGCGAGCTTTTGGCACTGCAAGACAATCCACACCGCAAAAGCTGTGAAGTCAAAGCATTGGCAAATACGCACATTGAATTTTTGACCCAGAAAATCGAAGAACTGACACAGATGAAAGCCACCTTGCAGGCGTGGAGCAACGCCTGCACCGGCGACAACGCCCCCGACTGCCCGATTTTAAAAGGCTTGGGCGATTTTTAACCACCATCAAAGCAGATGAATGCCATAGCTTGATAACAGCCTTTTACGATGGCACTTGTGGGCTGGTTGTTTTTTAAGGTGTTTTTTGCTGGCTGGGTAGATGAACAATTGGCAGGCGAGTACATTGCAGGTATGATTTTGCTTGGGGTGGCGCCTTGTACGGCAATGGTTTTTGTTTGGTCTCAACTGGTCAAAGGCGACCCCAATTACACGCTGGTGTAAGTGTACTTAAATGATGTGATTATGATTTTTGCCTTTAGCCCCAAAGCGTGCATTTGGATTTGCACTTCGCCCGATTTGGGGGCGGGGATTTGTACATCAACGATTTGCAGGACATCAGGCGAACCTGTTTTTGTAAATTGAATTTGTTTGGTCATTTTTTTACCTTATTTATGAAATGGAATGAGCGTATTTTAATGTATTGAAATTAGGATAAGAATAGCGAAAAATGGGAAGTGGTTTTTTGGATTTGGAAAGGTGGCTTCGGACAATTAAAAAACATTTCAATCATACTTGAAATATTGAAATTTCTTGTTATAATTACGCCTATGAATACGATACAAGCAAGCAAACTCTTTGAGAGCCTGTCTTCTCCGATAAGACTGGCGATTTTTCAACAACTTACCGCCGCAGGCAGTACTGGCATGATTGCTGGCGACTTGGCAAAACAGCTTAACCTTGCCCCGAATAATGTGTCTTTTCATCTAAAAAGCCTGTTGCATTCGGGGCTTGTGCGTGTGGTGCAGGAAGGACGGCACATGCGTTATTTTGCCGAGCTGGATTTGATGATGGCATTGACCCATTTTCTGACCCAAAACTGCTGTTCTCAAACAGGCGAATCTTGCCAGTGATTTTCAGGCAGCCTGAAAAATTATTGCCAAATATTTCTATATTTCTTGAAAGATTGAAGTAACTATGAACATTACCATTTATCACAACCCAAACTGCGGTACTTCACGCAATGTGCTGGCACTCATCCGCCACGCTGGTATTGAGCCACAAGTGATTGAATATTTGAAAAATCCGCCAAGTGAAACGATTTTGCGTAATTTAATCAAACGCATGGGCATCACGCCCCGCCAGTTACTTAGGACGAATGTAGTGCCGTATGAAACGCTTGGTTTGCAAAACGAAAAGTTAAGCGATGACGAACTCATTTCCGCCATGCTTCGTGAACCGATTTTAATCAATCGTCCGATTGTGGTGAGCGAAAAAGGCGTGAAATTATGCCGTCCGTCCGAAACAGTTTTGGCATTTTTACCGCCTTTTGCGATCCCGTTTGTCAAAGAAGACGGCGAAATTATTAATCATAAGGAGTAAATCATGGGGTTGTTTGAACGTTTTTTAAGCCTTTGGGTGGCGTTGGCGATTGTGCTGGGCGTGGTTTTGGGTGTTTGGTTGCCCAATGTATTTCAATGGGTTGCATCTTTGGAAGTGGCTCATGTGAATTTGCCTATGGCGATACTGATTTGGCTGATGATTTATCCGATGATGATTCAGATTGATTGGTCGGCAATCAAAGACGTGGGCAAAAAACCAAAGGGCTTATTTTTAACCTTATTTATCAACTGGTTGGTCAAGCCGTTTACGATGGCGGTGTTCGGCTGGTTGTTTTTTCGGGTGTTTTTTGCAGGTTGGGTGGACGCACAGTCGGCACAAGAATACATTGCCGGCATGATTTTGCTGGGTGTGGCACCGTGTACGGCAATGGTGTTTGTGTGGTCGCAACTGGTCAAAGGCGACCCCAATTACACTTTGGTGCAGGTTTCGGTCAATGATTTGATTATGATTGTGGCGTATGCTCCGATTGCAGGCGTATTGCTCGGCGTAAGCGACATAGAAATTCCGTGGAATACCTTGATTTTAAGCACGGTTTTGTATGTGCTGTTGCCCTTGCTGGCAGGCTGGCTTACCCGCTCTTATTTACAAAAATCGGGTAAATCGGTGGCACAATTTTCAGGCAGCCTAAAACCCTTTTCCGTGATGGGCTTGATTTTGACGGTGGTGTTGCTATTCGCCTTTCAAGCCCAAACCATTATTGCCAACCCTTTGATTATTCTGCTGATTGCTATTCCCCTGCTGGCACAGACTTACGGCATTTTTGCCTTGGCTCACGTTTTGGCAAAATGGCTCAAATTACCACACGAAATTTCCGCCCCTGCGTGCTTGATTGGCACGAGTAATTTTTTTGAATTGGCGGTGGCGGTGGCAATTTCTTTGTTCGGTTTGCATTCTGGGGCGGCATTGGCAACGGTGGTCGGTGTGCTGGTGGAAGTGCCTGTGATGCTCTCGCTGGTGTGGTGGATAAACCGAAAATCGCTGGGGAATAAAGGGGTGTAGGTTTTTCAGGCAGCCTGAAAGTTATTTTACAAAATTTCAAAACAAAAACACCGCTTGAACATCAATCCAAACGGTGTTTTAAATTAACTGACTTTTAATTCCGCCCAAGCCCTTTTGATGATTTCTTGACTGGCTTGTAATGCCAAAAATGCCAAAACAAACGCCACAATTAAATCAGGATATTTTGATTGAAAAAAATAAACTGCCATACCCGCCAAAATTACCGCCACATTACCAATCGCATCGTTTCGGGAACACACCCACACACTGCGGACATTGCTGTCGCCATCACGAAATTTTAATAATATCAACAATGCCGACACATTGACCAATAACGCCAAAAATCCCACAATGCTCATTTCAGAATAACTGGGCATTTCCCCATAAAACACACGATAAATGGTCGTCATTAAAATAAATAAACCAAAACCGCCCATCGTTAGCCCCTTAACCATAGATGCTTTGGCTCGGTAACTTAACGCCATTGGCAAAACAATCAAACTTATCAAATAATTGGCACTGTCGCCCAAGAAATCCAAACTGTCTGACAACAGCGAAGTTGAACCCGATTTAACCCCCATCACAATTTCCACAAAAAACATTGATAAATTTAATATCAAGACAATCCACAAGGCTTTTTTGTACTTGGGCGATTGATGAATGGGCTGATTTGAACCACAACAATTTTGGCACGCCATTTTTTGCTCCTGTTTTAAGATGAAATTTGCTATACTATAAACTCCGTAGTCATTACAGGGTCAAGCTAAAGTGTCAAAATTTTTTAAAATAAAACAAGCCAGTGAACAAACAGGCGTACATTTGGAAACCATTCGTTATTATGAAAAACAAGGCTTAATCGCCCCTACACATCAACAAAATGGCTATCGTGTGTTTGATGAAAATCAGTTAGAACAATTACGCTTTATTAAAACTTGCCGTAATATCGGTTTTTCTTTAAGTAACATCAAAACGCTGTTGCAATTACAACAAACGCCTAACAAACAATGCAATGAAATCAATGCACTTGCCGAGCAACATTTGGCATATTTAGATGAACAAATCACAGAACTACAACAAGTTAAAACTTTTTTAATGCAATTTGTGGGTTGTGAAAATAAAACGGTTGATAAGTGTCAGATTATTCAAGGTATTAAAGAAAAAGAATAGCGGAATATTTTTCAGGCAGCCTGAAAAATCATTTTCCAAAATTCCAATAAAAAACACCGCTTGAACCCAAATCCAAACGGTGTTTCCCCAAACCCTATTTCCCAACCATTCTACTGTCCAGTCCCAGTTGTTCATCTACCCCCAAATGGTCTCGCAAAGTCTCGCCAAGATAATCATCGGCTCGCAATCCCCGCTCCCTTAACATCGGAATGACCTGCTCAATCAAAATCGGCAAATCGTGCTGGTTGTCATTTAAAATCAGCGTAAAGCCCTGACAAGCCCCTTGTTCTAGCCATTCTTGCATCATATCAACCGCTTGGCTTGGACTGCCGATTAAATTTAACATCGGTTCATACAGCCCATAGGCTAAAATTTGGCGTGGCGTTTTGCCTTGTTTGGCAAGTTCAATGACTTTATGGCTTTGGGGTGTGCGTAAGCGTGGGCGTAAGGACGCAATTTGTGTTTCGGTTAATGGCGTGTCAATTTGGCTGGGGTCAAGGTTTATGCCCAACACCACCGCCAAATGCCCCATAATCCAATCCATACCCATTTGACTGTCCAATGTCATACGGTGTGCAACGGCATCTTCTTCGGTGTCGCCCAAACTCAAATTTAAAAATGCCAACAGTTTGATTTCATTGACTTCACGCCCCACTTGTTTTGCCATATCGTTCATAATGGCAATTTGCTGTTTGCCTTCTGCAATATTGGACGGCATCGCAACCATCGCATTGGCATACAAGGCAGCCGCTTCAATGCCTTTACCACTGGCAAAGGGCATAAAAATCACAGGTTGCCCCTGCTTTGACGGCGGAATTTGCAAAGGTCCATAAGACCCCACTTGCTTGCCTTGCAGGTTAATCGGCTGAATGTATCGCATATCGGCAAAACGCCCACTTGCCTTGTCAGGCTCGCCTGCTTCTTTTTGCCAACTGCCCCATAAGGCTTGGGTAATTTGCACCGATTCGTGCAGTCTTTCGTATTTTTTATCGCTACTTGGCACAGGCTTGCCATAATTGGCAAAGGCTTGTGGCTCATAACTGGGAATGGCATTCCAGCCCACTCGTCCACCACTGATGACATCAATGGCACGAAGTTGTCTTGCCAAAGTGTAGGGTTCATTAAACGATGTGGACGCTGATGTTACCAGTCCAATGCGTTTAGTGGCAGGGGCAATCGCTGATAGCAAAACCATTGGTTCAATACTGGCAAACAAGGGCGAACGCTCGTTTAAATCTTCGTGCAAAAACACTCTGTCGCCATAAAAAATATAATCCAAACCGCCTTGCTCCGCCATTTGGGCTTTTTTAATGATGACATCAATGTCGGTAAAGGCATTGTCAGGGGCAGACGGCAATCGCCACGCCGCAGGGTGAAAGCCGTAACTTTCGCTATTGGAAATGCCCAGTAGCAGTTTATGGGTTGGTTTTGAATGAGTTTTCATAAATTTTTCTCTTTTGTTAAATGGAATGAGCGTATTATAAAATTTTAAAATTGATAATTGAATGGCGATTTATGAGAATTTGATTTTCATTTTTGGAAAGATATTTTTTAGGCTGTCCAAAAATAAAATGCCGTCCAACTGATTTTCTAAAATCAAATTTAAACGGCATTATTTTAAAAAAGTCATTATTTTACTGAAAAATTGTGTCCTGCATATTGTTCCATAAATTCAAACAGCGTTATTGTTTGAACATTATGGTCATAAGCAACATTTGGAATCATAATTCGTTTTTTATTATTGATATCTCGCTTTTCTTGGGTAATAATCGCAAAATTATGTTGCATTGCGTGGGCAATAAGCCAAGAATCAGCATTATCTATTCTAGCAAATTCTTGTTTGGCAATATCTTTAACAGGTAATGTTTGTGAATATTGCATTAATTTTGCATAGCTATTCACTGATAAAAAATGGTCTTGAAAAAAGCTATCTGGCAATTTATTATTAATCCAATCTTTTAACTCATCATTGCCTTTTAAAAGCTCATCTTTAACCGCATTGATACTAAAAACAGTGTCCCTATTATGCCATTCTATCAACAAATCCCAAAAGCAACGAGCAAAGCCAAATTGATAAAATACATTCTTAGCCGTAATAAAAATATTAGAATCAATCAAATATCGCATTAATTTTCTCCCCTGCGGTTGCGGTAAAATACCATTACCTTATCGGCGTGCATATTGAGTAATTGCCCTGCAACTCGCAATGGTAAATGCTGACTAACTGCTTGATTTAATACAACTTCACTAAATTTACGACTTTGGCGAATGCTAGCGGTATTATAAAAATTTCCACCAGCAGTTTCTGTATTTTTTTCTTGGCGTTTTAAATAAGCTCGCTCATTATGAATTTCTTGGGGAGATAATAAACCCAGCGTTACTGCTTTGATAATAATCGCCAATTTACTGACTTTAAATAAAGCCATTAATTTTATGATGCTATCATTACTATTTTCTGTTTGCCAATATTGTATAAAAATATCAGTCGGCATTAAAAACTCGGCTGCTACTTTATTACAAAAAGATTCTACGGCTTGGTCTTGATTCCAAGAAGAAACACCAGATTGTCCAATCCAAATATGTGCCACTTCGTGAACAAGCGTAAAAAGCTGAGCAGACGGACTGTCTGAACCATTAATAAAAACCACAGGGGCAATTTTATCTACCAATGCAAATCCACGAAACTCAGCAACACTTAATTGGCGATTGGTTTTATTTTTAACCACGCCATTTTTAAAAATCAAAATCCCAATACGCTCAAATTCTTGACTTAAAAATTTAAAATAATTATCTTTATTTAGATTTTTAATTTCATTTTTCAAATCAATATTTAGTGTATTGATAATATCTTGAACAACAATTTTGGAGTCTAAATTTGGGGAAAATTTAAACTTTCCAACAAAATCTAATGGTTCATTGCCATTATCCAAAAGATATTCTTTAAACCAATCTTGTTTATATTCAATATCTTGTAAAATCTCAAAAAAATCTGCACTTAATGGCTCGGCTCCGATTGTTTGACGCAAATCAGGGATATTAGGCAAATTAATTTGTGGTGGCGTTTGCAAAAACAAGTAGCCAAAAGGAATATTGGCTCGTTTGGCAAGCTGAATGGCGGTTGTTTTACTCAACAAACCTTGCAAAAATTTATCAACTTTTTTTGGGGCGAGTTCGTTTGCCAGCGTTTGGGCATTTGTATGCTCCAATTCTGCTATCCAACTTATCATAGTAGGGGAAATTTGCAATTCCACGATTTTCGCCAGTTTTTAAAGTTAATTATCTGTAAAAATTATACCATTTTTATAGATGAAAATCCATTTTGTTATTTTGCTCAAAAACATTTGAAAAACAGTACGATAATCCATTAAAATAAGCAAATTGTTCCAAAAATGAAAATCTTATGAACCTAAACGCCTTATCCCTATTTGTCTCCGTGATTAAATACGGCAGTCTCTCCAAAACTTCCGAAAAACTGGGCGTACCAATCGCCACCATTAGCCGTCAAATTGCTGAACTGGAAAAATCCTTACAAATTCAGCTGTTTGACCGCCAAAAATCAGGGGTTAAACCCACGCTTGCAGGGCAAAAACTTTATGATGAAGTGCATTTGTCCATTGATAATTTGTTAAATGCCAAGCAGGTTTTGTTTGATGATGAGCAAAATTTAAAAGGTATGCTACGAATTTCCGCCCCGCCCAAATGCGAACCTGTTTTGGCGTGGATAAGTGAATTTGGGCAAAAATTCCCCAATGTGCAAATCCACGCCACAATGACCGACCGCATTTTGGATTTAAGTCTTGATAGCATTGATGTGGCGTTTCGCATTGGCAATTTGCACGGCGATGATTTTATCGCCAAAAAAGTCGCCACCCTTGGCACAAAATGGGTTGCCCACCCTGATTTATTGGCACGGTTTGGCACGCCCAAAACTTTGCAGGATTTGAAACATTTTCCGCTCGCTACTTGGGCAAAAAATGGCGAACAAGAAGTGCTTGTTCAAATGAATAAAGAGAAAATCACCTTACCGTTTTGGTTTGCCAGTAATGATGTTTATGCGGTTGAACATATGATTTTGCAGGGGCAGGCGATTGGGCAAGTAGCTGATTTTACGGCAAATGAGTGGATAAAAGACAATCGTGTGATTGAGATTTTGCCAGAGCTTAAAAAGCCTGATTATGAATTATTTATGCTTTATGCGTCCCAGCGTTATCCGTCTGCGATAGTGAGAAAGTTTGTGGAGTTTGTGATGGATAAAGCTACATGACTGTCACATGATTATCACATGATTATCTGGCGATGTCTCGCTCGCTTCTGGGCAGATAATAGATATAAAAACTTAAAAATATCGTCAGAAGCCCCACCCATAAGAGATACAAAGCAGGGGCAAGTGGTAGATGAAACGTGGCAAATGCCAACAGTGACGGCACACCACCTGCTACCAATGCATAAGTAACATTATAAGTTAAGGCAATGCTGGTTAGGCGGATTTTACTGGGGAACAGTCGCACCAAGACCGCAGGCAACGTCGCAATCATACCTCCCGAAAACCCAAGCAGAGCAAACCACAGTAGCATTAAATCACTACCAAGCCCCAACTGGACAAAAAACAGTGATGTGTTAACGATAAAGAATATACCGCCGAAAATCATCACTTTACCTGCATTCACCCTATCCATCAAATAGCCATAAAACGCACAGCCAATCATCATAAAAAAGACCGCAAGACCCGACCCGAATACCAAAATACTCTCCGACACCGCAAAGCTAATGTTAAGTAGCATCGGCATTATTATGGCAATGACAATAAAGACACTCAGCATAATCCATGATACTAGTACAGCAGGGATAAGACTGGATAGGCGATTTTTGGTGATGATTTGAACTAAAGGTGATTTTTGGATGGATTGGGGTTTGTCATCATGAAAAATATTAGCATCTGCTAAGTCTTGGATTTGGGTCTTAGTTAATCCATCAAAACTCATGGCACTGAGCGTATGCCCAGCTTCAGCATGGCGGTCTTTGGTCTGCACATCGATGGAGGTTTCTTTTAAAGTGTGTAGCGACAACAGCAATGATGCTGACAGCACACCACCAATGACAAAAGGGATCCGCCACCCATAGCTGAGCATGTCTGCATAACTTAGAATGTTTGCCAAAAAATTGGACAGCAGGCTCACCAAAAGCACCCCGATCAAAACACCCACCACAACAAAACTGCACCCAAACCCCACTCGTCTCATGGGCAACTGTTCAGTAAGTAGCACCAAGGCAGACGGAATCTGACCCCCATAAGCAAACCCCTGCCCAAAGCGAGCAACGATAAATAAAATCGGAGAAAGCACCCCCAAATGATGATAGGTTGGCAGTACTGCAATGATAAAAGTAAACACAGTCAAGCCCAGTAAGCTCAAGAATAAGACCGCTCGCCTGCCGTTGGCATCACCATATTGCCCCAATAAAAACCCACCAATAGGGTGGGCGATATATGCCCCTAAAAACAGTCCCACCACCTGCATCGAATACAACCACATCACTTCACGCCCGCCAAAGAAATTGTCAGCAATCACCTCTTTGAGATAAAACACCAAGGCATAATCAAAAAATGCCAACATGGTCACCGAAGCGACCGTGGCAATCAGGCGGATATGATGAGAGGATAAGGTAGCTTGTGGCATTGTAAATATTTGTGTATTATTTTTGTATAATGTACTAAAAACTGCTTAAAATAGCAACAATTTTTATGTATTTTGTTAAAATTAACATTCAGCCATCTAGGACGTGCGTGTTTTTGGTATTTGCAATAAAATGATAAAAATCGCACGTTTTTCCTGCAAGAATTGCTTAAAATTGTCAAATTTTCATCGTATTTTGCAAACATGTTATCAATGGCAGGCACGCCCTAGACATAAGCAATCACAATAGCCAATCTATCGGCAACCAACTCATGAATGATACGCCAATACGCTCAGGGGTGTTCATGTGTGGCTCTTTGTCAAAAATCACTTCTTGCCCCTGTTCTAAGGTTCGCCACTGAAGCTCCCCATTCACCAAGCGCACTTCATAAACTTGGTTTAAAATGACCGAATTTTCTTGGTCGCCAGCATTATTTAGGGCATTGTGAAGCTGATACGCCAGCTCTTCATCATAAATCATCACGCCAAGCTCGGTGTTGATGTTTGCCGAACGTGGGTCAATATTATACGAACCGATAAACACTTTATGATTGTCCACAGCAAAGGCTTTGGCGTGCAGACTGGTGGTGGTCATGCGTTTGGTACGCCATAGTTTATTTTCATCTTCTTTGGTGTTTTTAGCCGTGGATTTTAACTCATAAATCTTCACGCCTGCTGACAACAACTCCTGACGCCAATGCCCATATCCTGCATGCACCGCACCCACGTCAGTGGCATCAAATGAGTTGGTCAGTATACTCACGTTCACACCATCTTTGGCAAGGGTGGTCAGTGTACGCACACCGTCCTTGGTGGGAACAAAATACGATGAGATGATGCTTAGGCGTTCTTTGGGGCGACCGAGTTCATGGCGAAGTTTGCTGACCAGATGACCGTCCTTGGGATTTTCATTTTTGACTTTGGTGTTGAGCTTTGCCACATCATCCGCCAAAAATTTCATATCAACCCAGCGAAATGGCACATTTTTATTGAGCAAATCCTTGCCAATGGTACTGCTCGCCACGGCACTGCGGTAGGTACGCAAGGCTCGCTCATTTTTGGTGGCATTTAAACCATCGTCGTTATCTTTACTAAATACCGCCATCGCCGACTGGTGGGGTCGCTCTTTGCCTGTTGATACTAGTGTCTCAATATCATAAGCCGTTGGCGATTGCCAGTATTCATCAAAACTTTTGGTAATGTCGCCCACCACTTCGCCAATAAGCAGAACATCTAGGTCAGCAAAGTGGTTGTTTTGATGGTTGTTTAGGTACTCATTGCCGATATTACGCCCACCGATGATGCTGATGTGATTATCAAAAGTCATGCTCTTGTTGTGCATGCGCACGTTAATACGCACAGGCGATGTCAGATAATTCATGAATTTATAACGGCGATAGGTAAAGGGGTTTACCACACGCACAGCAATGTTAGGGTGCTTAGCAAACAAGGCAAGCTGTTCATCAAGCCTAGGATTGCCATTAAAATCATCCAAAAGCAAGCGAACAAGCACACCTCGCTCTGCCGCTTGCCACAAGTCCTTTAGCATCAAAAATCCCGCTTCGTCATCATGCCAGATATAGTACTGTACATCAATAGTGTGCGTTGCCATGTCAGATAAAATACTGCGCGATGCAAACGCATTCGCTCCTGTGGCGATGGGATAATACCCCGATAGCGTGGGATGGTATTCGGTCTGCTCATCAATGATGGTACTCAAAGACAACTCTTCTTGAGACGGAGCATCTGTTTCCAGATTGATTTCTTTGCCCAAAAAACCTGTATCTGGGTCATCATCTCGCTGGTTGAGATAAGCCTGACTGTGATTGCTTTGATTATTCAAGCGCTTGGCAAGCAACGCTTCATGTGCCAAATGCACCCGCTCGGTCAGCTCGATGCTTTTAGGAAGGTGCGGTGTGGATGGCAATGATTGACAGCCTAGCAAAACAGTGCCTAGCCCCACCATCATCAACATACGAGAAGTCATTATTATAAACTCATGCTTTATTAAAATTGGCAAATTATAACAAAAAATTGGGGAGATGTTTATTATTTCTCATCAAAACCAGCCATAAAAAACGCCCTGACATCAGAGCGTTTTTGTTGTTTTAACAGATGATTATTCTTGCAAATAACCAATCAAGCGTAAAAATTCAACGTACATCCACACCAGCGTTGCTAACACGCCAATGCCATAGACCCATTCAAACTCTTTGTTCACGCCATACATGGCACCATCTTCGATGTTTTTAAAATCAATTAACAAAAAGAAAGAAGCGATGAGCGTGGTAAAAACACTAAACCCAATGGCAATCATACCGCCACCGAACAGATGTGGGATCGAGCTACCAAACACCAGCGACATAATCCACTGAATGGCATAAACAATCATGATAGCGATAGAGGCAGATATTACCAATGAGCGGAATTTTTCGGTCACTTTAATGATGCCCGTAGTATAAAGGGTCAGCATGACCGCCCCAGTAACAAAAGTTGCTGATAAGGCAAGTAGTGGCACGCTTGGGGCTTTATAAAAGGCAAAAGCAGAGGCAACACCGATAAATACGCCTTCTAGCAGAGCATAAGGCACAGCAAGTGTTTTGGCCAGATGTGGCTTAAAGGCAGTGGCGAGACCTAGACCCATGGTAACCAACATGGCAACCACCGCCAAGCCCATTAATACTCCTGATGACGCGCCACTCATCAAAGCAAAGAAAAACATTCCAAAGCCCGAAACAGCAGAAATGCCAAGCAGTAGAGCAGTCTTTTTGACCACACCATTGACCGTCATCGGTACATCACCTGCCAGTAGTTCGGTACGACTAACAATAGGGTTTGCCATAATTTTCCTTATATAAAAATTAAGAATAGATTGATAAATTGAGAGTTAAAACAGTTTGGTGTTTTATACTATATTTGCTTTTAAAAATCAAGTATTTTTGCCATTTTAATAAAACAGCATGGGTATTTTTTTGATTAATGGGGATGTTGGTATCATTTACAAGCTTTATGGGTTTTTACTTGTAGTCTGGGCGGAGTTTGGTTATCATATGCTTTTTATTTTTTAAAGATAATAATATCAGGACTGTTGCCATCATGAGCGAAACCGCCATTTCACCGACATCTTTTAATATCCAAAAGAGCCATTTCAAACGCATTGGACTCATGGGGCGTGCCGGCAAAAAAAGCATCATCACCACATTAAACGAACTCATTAACCTGCTGTCAGAGTGGGGACTAGAAATCACCATTGACACCAGCACCGCCAGCATTGAGGGTATACACATCGATTTTGATAGAGATGACAACCCCATCAAAATCGTGCCACGTGGTCGCATGGGCGAGCATTGCGACTTGGTCATGGTGGTCGGTGGCGACGGCTCTATCTTGCAGGCGGGTTCTCTCTTGGCGGGAACGGGCGTGCCAGTACTCGGGGTCAATCGTGGGCGACTGGGGTTTTTGGCGGACATCAACCCTGAGCGTTTGGAGATGGAGCTATCAGAAGTCTTTGCTGGCGAGTATCACACCGATGAGCGTTTTTTGTTAAAAATGCAGGTACTCGGGCGAGATGATGACGGCAACACGCAAGTGTTTCATGAAAGCTATGCCCTAAATGATGTGGTACTACACGCAGGTAAATCAGTGCATACCATTGATTTTAAACTACAAATTGATGACATTGATGTCTATCGTCAGCATGCTGATGGGCTGATTGTGGCAACCCCAACAGGTTCTACCGCCTATTCACTCTCAGCAGGAGGCCCTATCATTCATCCAAGCCTAGATGCCATTTGTCTGGCTCCCATGCACCCGCACACACTGTCTAGTCGCCCCATCGTGGTTGCAGGCACCAGCAAAATCACCATCAAAATCCACAAAGACAACCGCACTCAGCCCATGGTCAGCTCTGACGGCGAAGCAAGCGTACCGCTAGACAACGACCAAACCCTACTCATCACCAAGCATGAAAAATCTTTAATTCTCCTACACCCTTTGGACGTAGATTTTTACCAAGCCTGTCGCACCAAGCTTAATTGGAGCTTATATACCGAAGAGTTTTCATTAAAAGATGAGTAGGGCTTACTACTCATAACTTTGTGCCATCTCAAAACTGGGGCGAGATTCACAGTATGCTAGCCAGTTATGGACATGCATCCATTTATCAGACAGCCCACCCGATTTTTTCATCTGGGCAATACCAAAATGCAGATGAATGTCCACAGCACCAAACACCCCCTGCCCTGCCCCTGACAGATAATGCCGATTTGCCAAATGCTTATTTAATAAAGTCAGGGCTTTATCTACATTAGGCGAGATAAAAGACTTCTCAACGCCCTTTTGCACACTTTTGATGACAGGACGGATAAAAAATGGCGACTTTTGCACGATTTTAGCAAATACCAATCGCATGACCAAGTTAGGCATGAGCGAGCTTTCGGCGAAATGCAACCAAAACGTATAGTCCTCCCACGTCTCATCAGCGGGTGATAATTTGCCGTCCGTGTCATAATATCGTAGTAGATATTCAATGATAAAGCCCGACTCGGCAAGCGTCCGCCCACGGGTTTCATCCACCAAAATCGGGGCTTTACCCATGGGGTGAATTTCTATTAGCTCTTTTGGGGCAAGGTGGCTTTTGGTGCGGTTGTGTTTGATGACACGAAAGGGCGTGCCGTATAAGGCGTTTAGTTCGCACAATAGCCATAAAATACGAAACGAGCGAGATTGGTTAAGATGATGAAGAGTGAGCATGGGGCTTTCCTGTTAGGGCATGATTGATACCGCCTTAATTTCAATCTTGCCAAATTCATTGATACTTGGTGCCATCATACCAAACCCCCACCCAAAACACAAACAAAAATCAGGCGACCCGTCATAGACCGCCTGATTTGATGATTGGTTATTAGCCGATGTTTTATGATTTATTTTTCATCTTTAACATCGCCTGATGACCTTCTTCCATTTTTGGTTTGACTTCACAGATATAAATCCACACAAGGCTCACCCACACCACGCCAAACATAATCATAAATGCCGATGAGCGTACGCCTGTTATATCCACCGCCGCCCCAAACATGATGGGTAGGATAAATCCGCCCAAGCCCCCTGCCAGACCAACCACGCCAGAGACTGCCCCCATGTTGTCTTTGTATTCGTCCGATAGGTATTTGAACACGGACGCTTTACCGATGGCAAAGGCAATGCCCAATAAGAAAATCAAGATGGTAAAGATGGTAGAATTTAGCCCGATATGAAATGCCCGCTCACCATCCACCGTTTGCACCACAAGGCTTGTTTGTGGGTAAGACAAGACAAACAAGAACAAAAATGACGCCCAAAGCACCCACCAAGTTACGGTATGGGCAGAATATTTGTCCGACAGCCACCCACCGAGCGCACGCAAAACGCCCCCTGGTAGACTAAAACACGCCGCCAAAAACGCTGCCGTTTGTAGGCTAAATCCATACTCATTGACATAGTATTTGGTCATCCACAAGGCAAGGGCGACATAACCGCCAAAGACGATAGAATAATACTGACTATAACGCCACACATTGGGGTCTTTTAGTACCGCCAATTGACTGGCGAAACTTGCGTTACTTGCCGAGCGGTGTTCTTTTTTGTCAAACGACATAAACCAAAAACCGATGGCAGTAATGAGCATAATGCCTGCATACACCTTTGGCAAAAACTGCCAGCCACCGTAAACAATAATCGCAGGGCCTATCATCTTGGTCAGTGCCGAGCCTGCATTACCCGCCCCAAACACACCCATGGCAAAGCCTTGACGCTCCGCTTCAAACCATTTGGCAACATAGGCAATCCCCACCGAGAACGACCCGCCTGCCAGCCCTGCAAACAGACCCAGTACCAAAAACTGCCAATAAGCATTGGCATAGCTCATCAAAAATATCGGCACCACACACGCTATCATCAGAGCAAAAAACACAATGCGACCGCCATATTTGTCCGTCATCATACCAAGCGGTAAGCGGACAAGCGAGCCTGTCAAGACAGGCGTGGCGGCAAGTAGTCCAAATTGGGTTTCGGATAAGTCAAGTGCCTTTTGGATTGGAATGCCAAGCACCGCAAACATCATCCAAATCATAAAGCAGACGGTAAATGCGATGGTTGATGATGTCAAGACCAGCAGTTGTTTTGATTTTTCGGTTGCCATAATCCCCCCTTAATTAAGGTATAATTGGCGTGGCTAATGATAAAGTTGTCCTACCTACCATCGCCAAGTTTGTTAAAGAGATGTTTCAATATTGTTGTTATCATAGTGAAATTTTATTAAAAAATCCTTGATTATAATCAAGTTTTTATTGACAAAATTTCTATATAATAGCCAACTACTTCTTTGGTAGTATGGCTTAATTTGGGTTTATCACTTATAAAATACTTTTTTTCAATTACTTATAAAAATTAGCTGACCAATTTTACTAAAAATCATTCATCATTTTTAGTCATGAACTTTTTGGGAGTATAGCTCGTGCCACTTGCCTTATTAAAACAATTTGCCCATTGGATAAATCCGACCACGGTCGGGCATTCCATGACACGGCGTGCAGGCTTGGCGGTGGCGTTTATTTTTTGTACGATTTTGACCGCTTCTGCATACAGTTTTTATCTTGCCAATACCGCCGAAAAGGACGCCCAAGCCATCAATGACGCAGGTTCCATCCGTATGGCAACCTACCGTATCAATCACGAGTTGGCACTGTCGGCAAACCCAAATTCACCCCACACGCCAAACCCCATCTTGGCAGACGACATGACCGCCCGTCTTGACAAACTAAGCCTATACCAAGCCAAGAACAGCAATAAACATGGCGACATTGATAAGGCACTCACCAAAATCCGCCATGATTGGGAACACACCTTACTTCCAAGTTTAAAACAAAGCGACAGCACGGCATTTTATCAGCATTCTTTGGTGTTTTTGGATGATGTCAATCATCTGGTGGACGCCATCGGCAAACGCAACGAGTACCGCCAAGAACACCAACAGCACGTCCAAATCATCTCGCTACTACTCATCACCTTTGTAATGTTGGTCGGCATGTGGGAGCTACACCGCAATGCTCTAACCCCCCTAAAAAACCTAACTGCCACCGCTCGGCACTTTAGGCAAGGCAAATCGCTTGACATGCAGGCGGGCAAGATGGACATCAAAGGCTATCAAGAGCTAAACGAGCTGTCGGACGCTTTTTTTGCCATGCTCACACTCATCAAAAACCACCAAGCCGAGCTTGAAGCCGAAGTCAAACGCAAAACACACCATCTCACCCAAAGCAACAAGGCTCTATACAGCCTGTACCATTTTGCTGAGAAAATCGCCACCACGCACCATCTCAACACCGAAGAGCTTCATGAACTCATTCAAAATTTCGCCCACCTACTGCCCAACACGGAGCTGTCGCTGTGCATTCATGGGCAAAATTTTGAAAATAACGTCATCATGAGTCTATCGGAGCGTAAACATCATGACTTTTGTACGCCTGACGACTGCGAGTATTGCGACCTAAAAACCGACACGCACACCCGTATCATCCCCATCAAAAGCACTGATGCCAACTGGGGTGAGCTACTGGTGCGTGAGCCTGTCAGCCCCGTGGCAAAAAACCGCATTGCCCTACTTAACATCAGCGACGATAACGGCTTATCTGAGCATGACCTGCTTGGTATTTTGGCACAGCTCATCGCCTTGACCTTTATGTCAAACCAACGCCAAAAACAAGCCGAAGAGCTACTGCTGTCCGAAGAGCGTAACACCTTTGCCCGTGAATTGCACGACTCCATTGCCCAGACGTTGTCGCACCTAAAAATCCAGTCCGCCATGCTAAAAACCCTAGGCGAACAAGAGAAAAAACTGCTTGCTAATGAGCCAAACCTACAAAATAGAGAAACTTTACTAAAAATCCATCAAAAACAAGACAAAGTCCGCACCGACCTAAATGACGGCACCAGTCACGCCTACGCCCAATTGCGAGACTTATTAAACACCTTCCGCCTAAAAGTGGATGGGGGCGATTTTAATGACGCCTTAAAAATAACGGTTAAAGAGTTTGAAGCCAAAGGCGGATTTAACATCAACTTTGACAACCAAGTATTAACCCTAAACCTATCTGCGTCCGAGCAGGTGGATTTGTTGCAAATCACCCGAGAAGCTCTGTCCAACGTCCACAAGCACGCCCACGCCAAGAACGTCAATATCACGCTCTACCAAGACAGCATCAGTTATGAAGTCATCTTGCGTATCAGTGATGATGGCATTGGCATTCGTCAAAGTGACAAAGAAAAACCTGAACACTACGGGCTTAGTACCATGGGCGAGCGGGCGTTGAGTCTAGGTGGTACGATTAGCACCGAGCCAACTCGTCCCACAGGCACCGAAGTATTCGTTCGCTTTTTACCCCAATTTTTCTTAAAAAAGCTAAAAAGTCCACGCCCCAAACCCAAGCTCAAAGAATGGACTGCCGAACAAATCAGCACCGTCACTTATGAGCTTACCCATGAACTCGATGATGAATTTGGTAAAACATCGGAGTCATAAATGGGGTATAATAGAGTATTCTGTCACATTTATTAAACCGATTATTTATTTAACTTAACCGATTTCACCCAACCAACCAAAAATATTATCATGAGTCAAAAAATCTATACCGCCACCAGCCCTGCCCACCTATTACTTGTTGATGACCACCCCATGTTACGGCGTGGCATGGCAGACTTATTATCCTTAGAGATGGATATTGAAGTGGCAGGGGAAGCCAATCATGGCATTGAAGCGTTGAGCTTTTTACAAGATGAGAGCGTGGATTTGATTGTGCTAGACCACAACATGCCCGTGATGAACGGACTTGAAACTCTAAAAGCCATCCGAGAACGCCAAATTGACGGCAAGGTGCTACTATTTACCGTCTCTGACAACATCAAAGACGTCCAAGACGCCCTAGCGTTGAGCGTGGACGGTTATCTGTTAAAAGACATGGAACCTGATGAGATTATTGGTAATATCCGCCGTATCCTGCGTGGCGAGCTTGTCATCAGCCCTGCCCTTGCCCCTATTTTGGCGGCCGCCATGCGAAAACCTGCCCAGCCTGAGAGTAATCTTGACCTGACCGACCGTGAACTCCAAGTGCTGTACATGATACGAGACGGCATGAGCAACAAGATGATAGGCAACAAACTGGGCATTGCCGAATCCACTGTCAAAGTCCACGTCAAGCACATCCTAGCCAAAATCGGTCTGCGTACTCGTGTCGAAGCGGCGGTATGGGCGGTCGGGCATTTGGATAAATAGTCTACTCGCTCACGAGTTCCAATAACCCTTCGGCGTCCATCAGGCAGTATTGCGACTTGCGTTTGGTGATGAGTCCTGCACTAATGAGTTCTTTTAGGGTGCGAGAGAGTGTCTCAGGACGCAGTCCAATCTGCCCTGCCAACTGTTTTTGGCTAAATGGCAATTCAAACGGCACGCCCACAGGATAATGAGTAAGAAAATAGTAGCTAAGTTTGGATTTTGCTTGAACAAAGGCAAGCAGGTCGCTACTGATAAGATGATAGTACATGCGTTTGCTGATGGTATCACAAAACCACATGATGAGGTTGCCTAAATCAAAGCTAGCAATGCTCTCAAAATAAGCCTGCACTGGCAACGTCGCCACAATGGTCGGCTGTTTGGCGGTGGCGGTCAGCTGATGAATGCCTCGCTCTTTGATGAGCAGTTTGGAATGACGTGTGGCGATATTGGCTTTGCTAGGGGTTTTCCCATCCACATCATCCACCTGCCCAACCCGATAAATGCCCGTACCAAAGTTGGGATAATCATCTGTCTCCAAACCCCACAGCACGCTCTCGTTAATCAGCCCCATCTCATGATAGCTGGCAATCAAGCACGCCTGCCCGCTCGGCAGTTCACGATGACACATCACCTGCCCATCTAGCAAAAAATACAAATTTTCAACCACGCTGTGCTGAATAAAAATCAGCTCACCCTTGGCATATTCATGAATCACCACTTGGCTAAGCAGTTCATCTTTGACCGCCTGCCCCGTCTCAGATTGGGGCAGCAGAGCGAATAAAGGGTGCGTTTGTAGGATATCAAGGTAGGCTTTTTTGGTGTGTTCGGCAGATTTCATGATGTCAGCTATACAAAATAAGTGGCATTATCATACCCTGCCCTGCCTGCCTGCCATATTCCCCAAAAGCACAGACCAAAACCGCGACCTACCCCTTTTGGCTAGTTTTTACCTACTGACTTTGGCGGTTATTGGTATGGCAACGCTTGATAAATGTGCTATTTTAATAGTATAGTTTACTGCATTTGGAGCCGTCATGTTATCCGACTTATTAGAATCCAACCGTTTTTGGGCAGAGAGCCTCTCCGCTCGTGACCCTGATTATTTTCCCAGTCTTGCCCGTCAGCAGTCGCCCAATTATTTTTGGATTGGCTGTTCTGACAGCCGTGTCCCTGCCAATGAAGTGGTTGGACTCATGCCAGGCGAGCTGTTTGTCCATCGCAATGTGGCGAACATGGTCGTCGCCACCGACATGAATCTACTGTCCGCCCTACAATACGCCGTAGACATGTTAAAGGTTGAGCATATCATCGTCTGCGGTCATTATGGCTGTGGTGGGGTGCTTGCGGCACTGTCGCACCAAGAGTTTGGACTGATTGATAACTGGTTACGCTCACTCAAAGGCATTCATTATCAATATTTGGATAAATTTGACAACCTAAACATCGATGAGCAAACCGACCTTTTGTGCGAGCTTAATGTCAAACGCCAAGTGACCAACGTCTGCCACACCACCATCGTCCAAAACGCATGGCACAGGGGGCAAAAGCTGTCCGTACACGGCTGGATTTATGGGTTAAAAGACGGCTTGATTCATGACTTAGAGGTGAGTGTGAATGATTTTAGTCAGCTAAAAGACGCTTTTGTGTATGAAGTGTAGCAATCGCCCTGCTCACTTCTACTCATTTAACGTCAGTCGCACCGACGTGATGGCATTGTCATCATTGATAAAGTTGCCTCGATACAGGCTTTGTAAGACAGGGCTGTTTAACAGCTGATTGCTGGCGATGGCTAATACCTGCTCATCTCGTTGTTTTTGTTTTTGTACAGGCGTGGCAAGATGAGCAAATTCGCTTTGGGACAGCAGTGGCATCTCATCACACAAGCGACCATTTGCAAAATCTTGACCAAATTTTTTGGCAAAGCTCTTAAAACTTGAAAAAATCTGCTTATTATGCTCAGGCACATACAGCTGACAGTCGCCATCTATCTGCCCCACCATCATCGCATGACTCACCATCGCCAATTCATCGGCATCGAGCTTATGCTCACGGCGTGCCACCGCCACCCAATAATCCCATTTCTCTGGTGTCCACTCGCCTGCCAACGCTACCTGCTGTGGCATGAGTTCATTTTTTAACTGCTCTTTGGTTATCTGTCCTGATGGCTTAATGTCATTGATTGATTGAGAATTATTTACCGCTTTGCCAATTTCTTGATTGCCAATTTCTTGATTGCCAATTTCTTGATTGCCAATTTCTTGATTGCCAATTTCTTGATTGCCAATTTCTTGATTGCCAATTTCTTGATTGCCAATTTCTTGATTGCCAATTTCTTGATTGCCAATTTCTTGATTGCCAATTTCTTGATTGCCAATTTCTTGATGGTGATTTTCTATAATTTCTGTATTTTGTGAAATCGCCAAACTCTCATCATTTAAACTCTCATCATTTAAACTCTCATCATTTAAACTCTCATCATTTAAACTCTCATCATTTAAACTCTCATCATTTAAACTCTCATCATTTAAACTCTCATCATTTAAACTCTCATCATTTAAACTCTCATCATTTAAACTCTCATCATTTAAACTCTCATCATTTAAACTCTCATCATTTAAACTCTCATCATTTAAACTCTCATCATTTAAACTTTGATTGATAGCATTATTTATTTCTTGATTTAAAATTGGTTTGGGTTCTTGATAAATGACTTCATTATGAGCAAGCGGACGAAACGCAAGCAGTCGCAAAATCCCCATTTCCAACGCCTGCATGGGTGTACTGGCAAGGCGAACGCTGTCTCGTGCCTTGACACTAATCTCATAATAAAGCTGTATGACATCGGCAGGTAAAGTGTGGGCAAGATGATAAAATGCCTGTTTTTGCTCATCGTTCATATCAAGGGGCATATCGGGCAAAATCTGCACCAGAGCCATCGCATGAAAGCTGTCCACAAGGCGGTCAAGCAAGGCGGTTGCGTCCACCATTTGCTCACGCATTCGGGCAATATGGCGAGCCACGCCCGAGCGGTCATCGTGATAAATATCACGCACCAAATCCAGCACATCAAGGCTATCCACAAGCCCGAGCATCTCCATGACGGTATCCGCCCCGACTTGTCCCCCGCCAAACGCAATGGCTTGGTCGGTCAAGGATAAGGCATCACGCACCGAGCCTTTGGCGGACTGAGCCAGTTGCCACAGGGCGGTGTCATCGTGTGCGATGTTCTCAGCGTGTAGGATTTTGGCTAAATGGGCGTGGAGCAACGCTTGCGACATCGGACGAAGCACAAATTGCAAACAGCGAGAGACAATGGTAATGGGGAGCTTTTGGGGATCGGTGGTCGCTAGGATAAATTTGACGTGCTGGGGCGGTTCTTCTAGTGTTTTTAATAGGGCGTTAAACGAATGCGTGGAGAGCATATGCACCTCGTCAATGAGATACACTTTGTACCGCCCCTGCGTGGGAGCGTAGGGGACATTTTCTAGCAAATCCCGAGTGTCTTCTACTTTGGTGCGACTTGCCGCATCAATCTCAATCAAATCAATAAACCGCCCATTATCCACGCTCACGCAAGTATCGCACACACCGCAGGGCGTACTGGTAATGCCCGTTTCGCAGTTTAGGCACTTTGCCAAAATCCGTGCAATGGTCGTTTTACCCACGCCACGAGTGCCTGTAAACAGATAAGCGTGGTGCAATCGCCCTGTATCAATGGCGTGCGATAGGGCTTGGGAGACGTGGGTTTGCCCCAATAATTCGCTAAAATTTTTGGGGCGGTATTTGCGTGCTAAAACTTGGTATTCGGACATGACAGATTGGCAAATGAGCGGTATAAATTTGTGCCATTATACCGCATTTTGTCCGTTTAGAATACCGATTTTAGATTAGGCACTTGCCATCAGACTGGCGTTACCCCCTGCCGCTGTGGTGTTATAACTTTGGCTGACTTCATGATACAGACGTGTCATGTCAAAGCCATCTGTGGCATCCATCACACGACGAATCGCCCCGTCTAGCTCTGACAGTCGCACTTTTTCAGAAGTCGGTAGGTCGGACAACGCCACGATGATGGTGTTTTTATCCACGCCTTGTTGCTCCATGACGTCAAGCACATCTGTCAGCTTATCAGCGTAAGGGGCAAGCTCATGGCTTGGGGTAACGTGCGCCTTGGTGCCATTTAGGGCAAGCACAACAAGCACCGCCAGAGCCTTGTCTGGCGTGCCATTTGTCAAAGCCACCGAGCGTGGGGCATGCCATGATAGGGTGTTGGTCTCGCCCGTTGGCCCTTGTAGGGTAGTTTGGGCGTGATTGAGTGCCGTTTGATAAGCGTGCTTGATGGTGCTGTCTAGATTGACACCTACCGACCGAGCAACGTCCATGACACGAGCTACATTGTTATCATAAGTCGTGGCAGGCTTATCAAGGGTAGGTATGTCCCAACTGTCCAGACGGCTTAGGCGTTGCAGATAAAAGCATCCGCCTGCCTTAGGTCCTGTACCCGATAAGCCATGACCGCCAAAGGGTTGGACGCCCACCACCGCCCCGACGATGTTGCGGTTGATGTAGACGTTACCTGCTTGTATGCGATTTGTGATATGCTCTATCGTGCCATCGATACGGCTGTGAATGCCGTGTGTTAGGGCATAGCCTTTTTTGTTAATGCTGTCTATCACGTCATCAAGTTCATGGGCTTTATAACGGACAACGTGTAGCACGGGTCCAAAGACTTCCTTTTTAAGCTGTGATAGGTCTTTTAGTTCAAATAAAATCGGAGCAACAAAGGTGCCTTGCTCGCCATCTGTAACACGCACTTCATGATAATCGCTGGTTTGTTTTAGGGTATTGATATGGTCTAGCAGATTCGCCTGGGCTTCGCTGTCAATCACAGGCCCGACATCTGTGCTAAGTAGGCGTGGGTCTGACACGACAAGCTCATCCATCGCCCCTTTTATCATCTCAATCATAGGCTCGGCGATGTCTTCTTGGATACATAAGATACGCAAGGCAGAGCAACGCTGACCTGCTGAGTCAAAGGCAGATGCCAATACATCGGCACACACCTGCTCAGGCAGGGCGGTAGAATCCACAATCATGGCGTTCATGCCCCCTGTCTCAGCGATGAGCACAGGATTGTCAGAGCGTTTGGCAAGCAAGGTATTAATGCGTTTGGCGACGTCTGTTGAACCTGTGAAAATCACGCCATCAATACGCTCGTCCGCTGTCAAAACACCACCCACATCCCCAGCACCCAGCACCAGTTGTAATACATCAGTTGGGATGCCTGCTTCATGTAGCCATGAAACCGCCAAGTGAGCGATGATGGACGTCTGTTCGGCAGGTTTGGCAACAACCGTATTGCCTGCACACAAGGCAGAGACCACTTCGCCAACAAAAATCGCTAGAGGAAAATTCCACGGGCTAATCGCCACCACCGTGCCTAGTGGCGTGGTTAGGTTTAGCCGTTCACATTCATCGGCATAATAACGGCAAAAATCCACCGCTTCACGCACTTCGGCAATGGCATTTAGCAGGGTTTTGCCTGCTTCACGCACCGCCACCATCATAAGCAGTGCCATGCGTTTGGGCTCTTCCATCAAATCGGCAAAGGCTCGTATCATGTCAGCACGCTCTTTTGGCGAGACGTTTTGCCATGAGTGTTGGGCATTGATGGCAACTCCAACCACATCTGACACCTGATTTGGGTTAATAAATGCTACTTGTCCGACCACATCGGTGTGATTGGCAGGATTTAGCACGGCAAAGGCAGGTATATGGACGACATCATGATGGGTCAAGGAGCTAACGTTAAAGTCAATGCCACTTGCCATGGTCATATCATCTTGGAGCTGGGATAGGACATGCTCGTTAGATAAATCCATGCCCCATGAATTTTTGCGTTCGCCATAAATATGGCGCGGGTTTGGTGTGAGTGGGTTTGGTGTAATGTTGCCGACATCAATCTCATCTAAAGGCGAGATGACCAACTCATCAATACTGACTTTCTCATCCACGATACGATTGACAAATGATGAGTTTGCCCCATTTTCCAAAAGACGGCGTACCAGATAGGCGAGCAGGGTCTTGTGTGTACCGACAGGGGCATAGATTCGCACACGGCGGTCAAGTTTGTCGCCGACCACTTGGTCATATAACGTCTCGCCCATGCCGTGTAAACATTGAAATTCAAAATCAAGCTCCTTACCCACCTCATAGATGGTTGCCAGCGTTTGGGCGTTATGCGTGGCAAATTGGGGGAATATGGCATCTTGGGCGGACAGTAGTTTTTTGGCACATGCCAAATAAGACACATCCGTGTGGACTTTGCGGGTATAGACAGGATAGCCATCCATGCCATCCACCTGAGCCCATTTAATCTCACTGTCCCAATACGCTCCTTTGACAAGGCGAATCATGAGTTTTTGGTTATGGCGACGAGCTAAGTCAATGAGATAATCAATGACAAAAGGACAGCGTTTTTGGTAGGCTTGCACCACAAAGCCAATGCCACGAAAACCTGCCAAATCAGGGTCAGACACCAAGGCTTCCATGAGTTCAAGCGACAGCTCCAAGCGATGAGCTTCTTCGGCATCGATGTTTAGCCCGATGTCATACTCTTTGGCAAGCAAAAACAATGCCTTCAATCTAGGCAATAGCTCACTCATCACACGCTTATGCTGTGAGCGAAAATATCTGGGATGAATGGCGGACAGCTTGACTGAGATGCCATTACCATCATAAACCCCACGCCCTTTAGCATCTTTGCCAATGGCATGAATGGCACTGACATAGTCATTAAAATAACGGTCAGCATCCGCCTGTGTCATGGCAGCTTCACCAAGCATGTCAAAGCTAAAACGATAGCCCAGACGTTCACGCTCTTTACCATTAGTAAGGGCTTCTTCTATCGTCTGCCCTGTCACAAACTGCTTGCCAAGGAGCTTCATGGCATAGTTCACACCACCACGAATAAAGGGTTCGCCACCTTTTTGTAAGACACGGGTCAAAGATGAACCCATCGAGTCATCCGACACATCCGTGGTCAGCTTACCCGTCAAGACCAACCCCCAAGCAGCAGCATTGACGAACATGGATGGGCTATTACCGACATGACGTCGCCAATCCCCATCGGCGAGCTTATCACGAATGAGCTTATCTCTGGTGGCGTTATCAGGAATGCGTAGCAGGGCTTCGGCAAGGCACATAAGAGCAATGCCTTCTTCGCTGGATAACGAAAACTCATGCATAAGCGCATCCACGCCCGATGATTTGGAGCGGTCGGCACGCACCTGAGTGATGAGCGAACGGGCAAGCGACTGAATATTGTCTCTTTGGGTTTGGGTAAAGTCAAGTATGCTTGCCAAATTTCGTACTGCCACCGTCTCATCCAAGCGATAAGCGGCGGTAATGGCATCTTTTAATGGGGTTTGTGCATGGGTAAAGTGAAACATAAAATCTCCTTAATTGTCTTATAATGACCCATCATTTTAACATCAAAAACGATTGGGGTCATTAAGTGTCGCTTGCGTTTCGTGTTTAGTGTCATCAAACTTAGGCAATTCCTCCAATTCCTCTGGCGTAGGCTCATATAGGCTAATGGTTTGATTGCCAAATTTATCCTCATTTAACACATATAATCTATCAGAGCGATTCATTATTTTGTGCATTAGGCGTTGATACCAGCCTGCAAACCCTTCGCTTGGCTCATTGGGATTATAATAAAAGGCATTAATCACTGCAGGCAATCCCAAACCACACACCACCCCTGACAAAAGTACCACGATAAAGGTATAACCAATCAACACGTTGGTGTATTCTTTTAATTGTGGGACGTTGGCAACCGCCAAAATCAGGGCGAGCGAAATACCACCACGCACCCCGCCCCATGACAAAATCTCCAAACTGCCTTTATAGGCATTTTTACGCACACTGGGAAAAAACGAAAATGCCAAATAATTTGCTAAAAAACGAGCTAAATGCAAAATAATAAACGCCACAATACCGCCAATGACAATATGAGCATTCAAATCCAAAATAAATAATTCAAGCCCAATTAAGGTAAATAAAAAGGAATTAATAATCCCTTCAATGGTATGCCAAAAATGGTTGATTTCTTCTACATCTTTATGAGCTAAAATCTCTTGCCATTTATCGCCCACCATCAAACCACCAATCACACAAGCAATCGGTGCGGATGCATGAGCATAGAGTGCCACCAGATAAGAGCCTGAGGCTAACACGGCAGTGGTTAATATCAATGACTCCATTTCGTTTTTGCCTTTTAATAAATACAACGCCATTTTACCAAAAGCAAAACCAATAATCACCGCCACAATGATTTCAAATGCCAAATGTTCAATAACGTGCAATAAATTAAATTCACTGCCTTGAATGACTTTTAAAATCGTCATAAATACCGCAATACACATGGCATCATTAAATAAGGATTCACCCTCTAATTTAATCATCAAATGATTGGGGGCTTTAATGGAGCTTAATACGCCTTTAATGCCAATCGGGTCGGTTGCTCCAAGTGCCGAGCCTAATAATAACAACACAATTAAGGGAACATGATGACCTGTGATGAATTGATAGCCAAATAATAGACCGCCAAAAACAAAAGCACAAAACAGTAGTGCTAAACTTGCCAAAATCCCAATGGGTTTCCAATAAGTTCTTAAATCCGCCATTTTAAATTTAAGGGCGGAGGCAGTTAAGATAAAACAAATCACCCCATTAATTAAAAAATCATAAAAATTGATTTGGCGGACAGCTTCTTCAATGGCGTGAATGTTGATATTAATAAATTGGTTGCCTGCCAATAATGTCGCTGACCATTGCAAAATAAAGACCAATACCGCCGAGACAATTGGCACGCCAATGGCTTGGGGCATTCCCAAGATGCGTTTATTAAATAAAGTCGTAATAATAGAAATTAAACAAACAACCGTAAAAATTTCTAAAAAAATAAAACTTCCCATAGGCAATCATCTTATTAAAAAAAGATATCAAGAATTAACGATGAAATAAATCGCCAAACCAACAATCACTATCAAAAATAACACATACCAAAAGGTGTATTTTCGCCAAATCTTTTCATCTGCAATTTCCACCCAAATTTGAGCAATCATAGATAATGGATACCAAATGAGTTTTAAAAATTCATCCATTTTTACCCCTAAATTGATTCAAAAATGACTGTAAGGTGTGTACACCATGATTATGAAATATGAAATCAACAACACTATGACAATATTGCCAAAAATTCTTTATAATAAAACCCAATGGCAATAATAGCAGCAATCACACAAATGACGAGATACCATTTCCAATAACGAGTATTAAAGATTGGGTCGTCAACGTGTGTCAAACATTCAATAATGACATAAACAACCACCAAAATAAATGCTATAATACCAATCGCCATTTAATTTCCCCAAAACATTATGATACAACTTATCACAATGGTTAGGGTAATGCCAATTACCCACCAAATTGCATAGCGATTGTTGATAAATTGACCGCAAGACAAACAAAATTCACCAGTAATTTGTATGGCATATACAAGTGATTTCAGAATAAGTAAAATCAGTTTGGGGGATTTCTTCCATAATAACTTCTTTTTAAATAACCCCATTTTATAAAAAACAGGGTTATTTTTATTGGTGATTATTTATGTCGCATATGCGGGAACAAAATCACATCACGAATACTTGGGGCATTGGCAAAGAGCATCACAAGGCGGTCAATACCAATCCCTTCACCTGCGGTTGGTGGCAAACCATATTCCAGTGCCTCAATAAAGTCGGCATCATAATGCATTGCCTCATCATCACCTGCGTCTTTTTCTGCGACTTGTGCTTTAAAGCGTTCGGCTTGGTCAATTGGGTCATTTAATTCTGAAAAGCCATTTGCTAATTCCCGTCCGCCAATAAAGAATTCAAAACGGTCAGTAATGTGCGGATTGTCATCATTACGGCGAGCCAGTGGCGAAGTTTCGGCTGGATATTCAGTAATAAAAGTCGGTTGTCTTAACTTTGTTTCTACCGTTTCTTCAAAAACAATCGTTTGTAATTTACCCAAACCAAACGATGGTTTGACTTCTTCTTTTAGCGTATTTTTAACAAAGTCCGCCAGAAATTCACGGTCATTGATATTTTCCAAAGTTAGATTTGGATTATATTTTAAAATCGCTTCACTCATTGGAATTTTGGCAAATGGGGCTTTAAAGCTAAATACTTCTTCACCATAAGGCACATCGGTTGTTCCCAAAATATCCATTGCCAATTTTTCAAGCATATTTTCGGTGAGTGCCATTAAATCTTTGTAATCAGCATAGGCTTGATAAAATTCAATCATGGTAAATTCAGGATTGTGGCGAGTAGAAACGCCTTCATTTCTAAAATTACGGTTAATTTCAAATACCCGCTCAAATCCACCAACGACTAAACGTTTTAAATATAATTCAGGAGCAATACGCAAATATAAATCCATATCCAAGGCATTATGGTGGGTAACAAACGGACGAGCAGACGCACCACCTGGAATAATGTGCATCATTGGCGTTTCTACTTCCATATAGCGTTCATTGGTAAGATATTCACGAATGCCTGCCACCACTTTGGAGCGAATTTCAAAAGTTTTACGAGTGTCTTCATTAACCATTAAATCTAAATAACGCTGACGATATTTGACTTCGGTATCGGTCAAGCCGTGAAATTTATCAGGTAATGGGCGTAATGATTTGGTTAATAATTCAAATTGTTCTAAATGAATATACAAATCCCCTTTACCAGAACGCCCAATATAACCACTTCCTGCGACAATATCACCTAAGTCTAAGGATTTAATTAAATCTAGCGTATCATTATCCAAGCCTTTTCTATCCACATAAAGCTGAATACGACCTGTCATATCTTGGATAACAATAAAAGAGCCACGATTGAGCATTACCCGCCCTGCGACTTTGACATAGACTTTTTCGCCATTCTCAATGGTTTCTTTATCCACGCCTTCAAATTTAGTTTGCAAATCCAACGCATAATCTTCTCGTTTAAAGGTATTTGGATAAGCAGTTTTGCCATTCGCTTGGGCTTTTGCTTGCAATTCTTGCAATTTGGCGTGGCGTTGGGCGATTAAATCATTTTCACTGATTTGGGTTTCTGGGGTTTGAGGTTGGTTTGACATAATAAAAGCCTTAATATCAATTAAATTAAATAAAATAAATAAAATAAAAATTAGCGTTTAAATAAGTTTTTTAACTTATCAGCAAAACTTGTTTTTTCATCATCAAAAGAAATTTCTAAATCCACCGACCAAACAATAAAATAACCATATTGACCTTTTTTAACTTCGCCACCCACTTCACGACCTTTATCGGTTAAAAAGGTATTTTTACCTTTTAATTCAATATAGCCATTTTCAGCAAGTAGTTTGGTAAATTCATTGCTATCAATACCAAATTTCTCTGCAAGTTTGGCGGTGGTGATTTTATCATAATTTTTTGGTTTGGTATTGCTTTCGGTTTTTGGTTTTTCTTGATAAGTGGTAGATTTTTCAGTATCTGCTGATAATCTGACTTCTTCGCTAATTCTAATGATACGCTGTACTTCGTCATAAGTATCAGCATATAATTGAGCGTCATCATTTTTATTGATAAGCACGCCCATTTCATTATTATTGACTTGGCTAAATTCATATAAATTTAGACTGGTAATAATACACTCGTGTTCATTTAAATAGCATTTGGCGTGCAAATTTTTGCAAAAGCTGGTACGCACAAAATTTAAATCTTTTAACCAATTAATTTCTTGTGGCGATAATTCACTTTTGCCATACACAATGCGAATGTCAATTTTTAGGCGGTTTTTATCTTCCAATAATTCTTTAATGCGTTCATTAAATTGCAAATAAGGACTGATTAAAACAAGTCTGTCGGTTGCCTTTTTAATCAATTCTTCCAAATGGTAAGTTGTACCACTGGTATTTAAAAATTTTGCCATAAATTATTCCTTTTTTTCTATAACGGTGCGTAATACACACCTTACGAGCTTGATTGATTTTTTGCTAATTCTGCCCATATTTTATTGAGCGTTTCAATATCTTCATCATAAAACATTTCGGCAATTTCATCTTCAAACATTCTATCAAAATCATCGGGAGCGGAAGTATTATCTATGCCAACTAAAAATCCGCCATTGCGTTTGTTCGGCTCATTTTTTAATCCACACACAAAAACCCACCAAATTGACCTTTATTAACCGTACCATAACAACCAAATGGCACATTATTACTTGGACATACGCCTTTTGCTTGACTGCTATTTTCAATAGAGCTATTTACCTTAGCAATACACCGCCCTGCTTGACAGTCGCCACCGTCCGTACACACTTTGCCTTTATCAGCAAATTCCACCACACAAAAATCGTGTGCCAACAAGCCTTGCGGACTGATTGTTCCACCTTGTTTTTGGCATTCGGCAATCTCGCTAGGGGTTGCGGTTTTACCTTGTGGGTGTTTGATGTCTTTGGCAGTTAAAGTTTGGTTTGGTTTATTTATTTCTTGGGGTTTTTGAATGCTTGGCGTATTATCCACCTTTTGCTCATTGATGGCATTAGGCGTACAAGCAGTTAATGCCAAAATACTTGTGATTGTGATTAAAAATTTATTCATTTTTTATTACCAACATTGTCTTAATTTAACAAAAATTTTCAATTAAAAATTACTCTTTTTTAATGGTCAAGTCCACAAGTTTCATTACCAATGGACGCACCGCCGTAACACAACAAAAGGCAATGGGAAAAGAAATTACATACGCCCTAAACACTCGCACCATATAATTACCGCCAAAGCCTGTATTAACCGCCACAAGCACAAGCGACATTAAAAACGCCATAATGCCCGACATATAAAAAGCAAAGATAAAAGGAGTAAATTTAGCAGAAATAAAGCCCTTTATATTCATTAACTTTCTTTGCTTTTCCAAATAGTTTTTGGTAAAAAATAGAATGCAGACAATATTGTACCAACAGGAAACCCCAATAACATAATTGCAAAAACAATTTCAGAGATTTTGCGAGACATCTCTGACTTCCTTTTTGCACCGATTGCAAGTAATAAATGGAAAGCAAAAAATGGAATATATAAAAGCATGACCGATGTAAAAACTCGCAAAAAACTAATTTCGATCACTCTATCCATTCTAAGATTATATAAAAAATAAGAACAAAATAAGAAAAACACAGCATAAAAAATCATCAAACCAATATGCACCCGCATTAGTCTTAAATGATTATTATTAAAAGTACTTTCCCATTGTTTCATTATTCCCCACCCACACTTGCCATTAAATCCGCCTGATGTTCTCTTAATAAGCTATCAAGCAATTCGCCCAAATCCCCTTCCATAATTGCGTCCAATTTATACAGCGTTAAATTGATACGGTGGTCGGTCATTCGCCCTTGTGGAAAATTATAAGTGCGAATGCGCTCACTGCGGTCGCCAGAACCCACCAAATTTCGTCTCATATCGCTGGTGGCATCTACTTGGGCTTGGACTTTGGCTTGTTGGATTTTGGCGACAAGCATTTTCATCGCCTTGTCCTTGTTGGCGTGCTGTGAGCGTTCTTGTTGGCACTCGGCAACCACGCCTGTGGGGATGTGCGTGATTCGCACGGCAGAATCGGTGGTATTGACGTGCTGACCGCCCGCCCCGCTTGAGCGATAAGTATCAATCCGCAGGTCGGCAGGGTTAATCTCAACCGTGTCATCAAGTTCAATCTCAGGCATAATCGCAACCGTGCAAGCGGACGTATGTACACGCCCTTGGCTTTCGGTGGCTGGCACACGCTGAACCCGATGAGCCCCACTTTCAAATTTGAGTCGCCCATACACGCCCACGCCCGACACACGGCTGATGATTTCTTTATAACCACCGTGTTCGCCTTCATTGGCGGATAGGACTTCCACCTGCCAGCCCTGCGATTGGGCGTATTTTTGGTACATACGGAACAAATCGCCACTAAAAATCGCCGCTTCGTCTCCGCCTGTGCCTGCTCGGATTTCCAAAAAGGCGGTCGCCTTGTCGTTGGGGTCTTTGGGGAGCATCATAACATTGAGAATTTCGGTTAATTCGTCAATTTTGGATTTTGCGGTATCTATCTCGTCTTGTGCCAGCTCTTTCATATCAGGGTCGGCAAGCATTTCGCTTGCGGTCGCCAAATCTTCTTCGGCTTGACAAAACTTCCCCCAAGCATCCACAAGCTCGGACAAATCGCTATGCTCAACCGACAGGGCACGGAATTTTTTGCTGTCAGCAATGGTCTCAGGGTCGGACAACAAAGCGGTAACTTCTTCAAATCTGTCCGCCATTTGGTCTAGGCGGTGGCGTAGGGATTCTTTCATGGTTATTATCTAATAATATCAAAACGTGTTATTTTGCCATAAATTGTCAAATTTTGCCAATGTTTTTAGCGTTTAATAAAAGTTATCAATGGTGGGTACGCCCTAGCCACACCCCACTTTCTATATGGTGTGTATAGGGGAATTGGTCAAATAAGGCAAAGCGTTTTATTTCGTGGGTATGATTTAAAAATTTCAAGTTTTCAAATAAAGTATCAGGGTTGCATGAAATATAAATGATATTGTCAAAATTCGCCAAAATCTTTAAGGTTTCATCATCAATCCCTGCTCGTGGCGGGTCGACAAAGACGGTATTAAAGTCATAAGATTTAATATCAATATCACTCTCGGCAAGCCTTCTAAATTCACGCTCGCCATTATGAGCTTGGCTAAATTCTTGGGCGGATAAGCGAGCTATGGCGATATTGGAGATATTATTATAATCAATCGCCCATTTGGCAGAATTGACCGATGATTTTGCCATTTCGGTTGCCAGAACTTGATTAAAATACCTAGATAACGGCAAGGTAAAATTGCCATTACCACAATATAATTCTAACAAATCTTTTTTATCATGCTGGCTAATATTATCCGCCACATCACAGGCAAAGTTTAGCATATGACGGCATACATGGGCATTGGGCTGACTAAATCCACCTTCTATTTGCTGATAATAAAAATCTTGGGATTGCCCTTTAATAGCCACGCTCATTTTTTCAATGACAAAATCATCATCTAATACCAATTTTTGTCCACGACTTCGCCCGATGAGTTTAATTTTTAATTTATCCGCCAATGAATTTGCCAATGCTTGCCAGTTTTCATCTAATTTTTTATGATAAATGAGCGTAACGAGCATTTGCCCGTGTAAGGTATTTAAAAAATCAATTTGAAATAATTTATCTTTTAATAGGCTATGTTGTTTTAATTCATTTAATAAAACAGGCATCAGCTCGTTGATAGCACGACTGGCAATAGCAAAATCGGTAATTTCAATCACCTTTTTTGATTTACCGTCTCGCTCAAACATCGCATAAAACATATCGTCCACCCCGTCTCGCTCGGTATGCCAAATTCTAAATTCGGCACGTTGGCGAAAATGGCTTATCGGCGATTCATAGACTTCTAAGGCAGGCGGATTAAAAGGGGCGAATTGGGTGCTAATGCGGTCAATTTTGGCGGATAATTGAGCGTGGTAATCATCGTGCGTAAAGGCGGTGTGTGTCATAATATGGCTAATGTCAAATAAAACCGCCATTTTATAAAAATATTCGCCAAAAAGCAAATGGCACGCTATAATAGCCTATTTACCCATCAAATCATTCTGCCCAAAATGACCGTCAAGAAAATCCTGCTTATCGGTGCCGAATGCACTGGCAAATCCACGCTCGCCCACGCCCTAGCGGACAAATACAACACCACTTACACGCCCGAATACCTGCGTACCTACCTAGAACAAAAGCCAACAGGTCATGTCTGCACCTTTGATGATTTAACGCCCATCGCACAAGGACAAATGGACAGCGAGAAGCATGCGGTTGCTACTGCCCATCGTTATTGCTTTATAGATACGTCATTATTACTACTATATATTTATAGTCAGCATTATTTTAATAAAACGCCTAAGATTATTTTGGATAATTTAAATAACCAATATGATTTAATTTTAGTAACCGATGATATTGGCATTACATGGATAGATGATGGCATGAGAGATTTACCCAATGGGCGACAGCAAATGCGACAAACGATTATTAAAGAATTAGAAAACCGCCAATTAACTTATCACGCCATTTCGGGAAATTTGGAAAATAGAATAAAACAAGTTGGGGAATTATTAAAAAATCTTTAATTTTATAAATTTTAATAACAATAAAAAGAGCGAAAATCATCCGCTCTTTTTATTATGTCAATGGTCAATGATTTTTATCACACCTTTTTCACAATCACCGAACCAATAGAATATCCCGCCCCAAACGAGCAAATCACCGCCAAATCACCGCTGGCAATGCCGTCTTGGCAACGATGAAACGCAATCATCGGACTTGCCGAACTGGTATTACCAAATTCATCAATGACAATCGGAGCAATCGATTTGTCCGCATCTTTGCCCATGACGGTGCGTAAAATCAAATCAATCATGTTAATGTTGGCTTGGTGTAGCCACAGTTTTTTGACTTTATCGGTGCTGATGTTGTTTTCTGCCAAATGCGTGCTGATAATCTCGGACACTTTGGGGCAGACTTCACGGAATACTTTACGCCCTTCTTGTAAGAATAATTTATCGGTAACAGGCTCGTCTAGGTCAGGATACATGGATGTTTTGGCGTGCAAAAATTCACTTCTGTCCATAAAGCCAAATTCGTTTTTGATGTTGGTTGAAAACTCTGTCCACAGCTTGCTATCTAGCACTTCATAGCCTTTTGGTGTGTCGGTCTCTTCGATAATGGTCGCTGCCGCCACATCGCCAAAGATGAAATGACTATCACGGTTACGCCAGTTGAGATGAGCGGACGTAATCTCGACATTGACCACGGCAATGCGTTTGGCGACACCGCCTTTTATCATACCGACCGCTTGGGCGATACCAAAAGTCGCCGCACTACACGCCACGTTGGTATCAAAGGCAAAACCGCCCACCATACCCACGGCATGCTGAATCTCAATGGCAATGGCAGGATAGACACGCTGAAAGTTGGAGCAAGCACAGATAATCCCGTCCAAATCTTTGCCTTCTAAGCCAGCATTAGCTAAGGCTTGATTGAGTGCGTCCGTCCCCATCTCTGCCATGATAGACAGCTCCTCACCAAGTTTGCGAGCAGGGAAAATCGGTGCCATGATGTTCGGGTCTAAAATACCTTTTTTATCAATGACATAGCGAGATTTGATGCCTGATGCTTTTTCGATAAATTCTACGGTAGAATGCTGTAAAGCGACCTTTTCGCCAGATTCAATGGCTTGGGCGTGGGCTTCATTATAATTATCCACATAAGTGTTAAATGCCGTTACCAACTCTTCATTGGTGATTTTGTCTTTGGGAATGTGTAGCCCTGTGGCGGTGATGCAAATGGTCATAGATACTCCGCTTTTGCCTTATGTATTATGTTGTGTTTGAAAAATTTAGTTACAAATTTATTTGCCTAGTTTAACACATTTTTTCATAAAAAACAGCATACATTTGTAGTCTTTTATTAAAAGTAAATTATCATCAGCCATCATCTGACTATCATTCTTTTGCCATTTATTTTATAATAAAAGCCAATTTATCACGACCGTTCATTATGTCACACCAACCTGCCACGCCCATCAAACTCATCGTCATCGGACACACCAATGTCGGCAAAACATCACTCATGCGAACCTTGCTCCGAGATGGTGAATTTGGCGAAGTCAAAAATGCATCCGCCACCACCCGCCATGTCGAAGCCGTCACGCTCTATGCCAACGATGGCAAGCCCTTGGTTGCTCTGTATGACACCCCCGGCTTAGAAGATGGCTCGGGCGTGATGGATTTTTTGCATGAACACACCGACGGGCGAGCCGATGGCGTGGAGCGGTTGCAAGCCTTTCTAAGAGCGGTTGCAAGCAGTGACCCCAAACTGAGCGATGATTATAGTCAAGAAGCCAAAGTCATTAACGCCCTACTCTCTGCCGATGTCGCCATTTATGTCGTGGACGTGCGTGAGCCTGTGCTGTCCAAATACAAGGACGAGCTGGCGATTTTGGCAAGCTCGGGCGTGCCTGTATTGCCTGTATTTAACTTCATCAAAGATGAGCGGGCAAACTTCGATGACTGGCGTGAGACCCTAACACGGCGGGCGTTGCATGCTTATCAGCCCTTTGATACCATCGCTTTTGACTTTGCCAGCGAGATGGCGTTATGGGACAACCTAGGCACGCTCACTCATCATCCTGCCTTTGCCACCTTAAAGCACGAACGCACCGAACTATGGCAAGACATGGCGGAGATGGGCAGTTTGGTGATTGCTGATTTTCTCGTTAATGTGGCAAGTTTTCACAAAAAAATCGGGGAAGATGACGACCCCACGCCCACTCTCACTACCATGCAACACGCCACCCGTCAAGCCTTTGACATCATGCAACAAAAGCTGTTGGATTTGTATAAATTTTATCATGTACAGACCGAGCATGGCGAGTTTGCCGTCACAGGTGCCGAACAGGATATTTTTGACAGTGAACTGCTTGCCCGTTATGGCATTCGCACCGCCAGTGGTAGCATGGCAGGCATGATAGTTGGGGCAGGCATTGATGTGGCGACCCTTGGGGCAAGTCTGGGACTAGGCACCGCCATCGGGGGCGTGCTTGGCGGACTGCTACCTAACAGCGGTACCATTAAGGACAAAGCGATGGGCGTTAAGACCCTGACCATCAACAATGAGACGCTTGCCCTGCTCGCCATCCAAAGCCAAAACCTGCATTACACCTTACGCCACCTAGGGCATGCTAGCCTTGACATCATCAGCACTCATCATCATGACACGCTGGTGTGGCAAGCAGGCAAGCTCCCCACGCCGCTTAAAAAAGCTCGTGCCTATCCACATTATAGCAGTCTGGACGGGCGTTATGATGACAAAAAAGCCGTCCGCTCCGAGCTGTCGGACAAGCTCAGCGACATCCTGCTGACCCATCTGGGCGACATGGAAAAATCACGCTAACGCCACGCCTGCCCTATCGGCGACACTCATTGCCATAACACCAACACACCAAGGACATATCATGACCACATCTGCCCCAACCATCCGCACCGATGACATCCGCCTACGCCGAGCCGACATCAGCGACGTTCAGGCTTTAGTCACGCTCCTAAACCGCTGTTACCGCAACGATGAAGGCTGGACAAACGAAAGTCAACTCATCGATGGTATTCGCACCACCTTAGCCGAGATAGAAAAAATCATTACCGCCGATGGGTCGTATGTCTTCGTGTTTGAGCCAGAGCTTGACGGCAACAAGCAAATCTTAGCATGTATCGGAGTGCAGTTTACCACCATGCACGACAAAAATGTCGCCTACATCGGCACCTTTGCTGTCTCGCCCGAACTCCAAGGCAAAGGCGTGGGCAACACCCTACTGACAGCGGTCGAGACCTTTGCAGGGCGACACGCCACACGCCACGCCTTAGACGGCTGTGCCATGTCCATCCTATCGCACCGCCCCGAACTGCTCGCCTACTACGAACGACGTGGTTATCAGCTCACGGGCGAGAGCATGTCCTTTCCTGATGATGGCAATAATGGCAAACCCAAACGAGATGATTTGGCGTTACATTGGTTATTCAAACCCACACCCTAAAACCATAAGCAAATAAAAAAAGCCGTAAACCATCTGCCCAATACAACCACAAGATTTTTACCAAATGATTGATTTTAAAGATAATAAACGCATTAGCCTTGCCCCGATGATAGATTGGACGACAGCCGATTTTCGCTATTTTGCTCGTCTGTTTAACCAACATATACATCTGTATACCGAGATGATAAGCACGAGTGCCATTTTAAAGGGAGATACCGAGTATATTTTGCGATATGATGACAGCGAACACCCTGTGGTGTTACAGCTTGGTGGGTCAAATCCTAACGATATGGCACAATGCGTACAGATTGCCGATAAGATGGGTTATGATGAATTTAACATCAACGTGGGCTGTCCGTCCGACCGTGTTCAGCACAACAAAATCGGGGCGTGCCTTATGGCAGAGCCAAAACTGGTGGCGAACATGGTGCGTGCGATGAAAGACAGTACGGACAAGCCCGTTACCGTCAAGCACCGCATTGGCATTGATACGTTTGACAGTTATGAGTTTATGCGTGATTTTGTAGGGACAGTGTCGGACGCTGGCTGTACGCACTTTATCGCTCATGCTCGTATCGCATGGCTCAACGGCTTATCCCCCAAAGAAAACCGAGAAATCCCGCCCCTACGCTACGATGATATTTACCGCCTAAAAACAGAGTTTCCCCATCTGTTTATAGAAATCAATGGCGGTGTAGACAATCTTAATGACATCAAAATCCACCTAACCCATGTGGACGGCGTGATGGTAGGACGGGCGTTTTATCATAATCCCATGCTCATGGGGGCGTGCAATGAGCTGTGGGGCGAGCCTATCCCAACGCACCGTGAAATCCTAGAAAATCTCCACCCTTATCTTGAAAAACGAGCCGAGCAAGGGGCGAATTTGGCAACCTTGACACGGCATTATCTGGGGCTGTTTCAAGGCTTGACAGGAGCAAGAAAATGGCGACAAGATTTGAGCGGTAAACGAAATCTCACCGTGGACGACATCAAGCAAGCAGGCGAGAGCGTACTTAGCCAAAATGGGCTGTGATGATACACATCGCCCAGCTGTTACCTAGCCGTTACTTAGCCATTACCTATTTGTCAATATCTTGCCTGCCTTATTTATGGTAATGGTCTCATCATTAAGATACATCTCTTCGGCCGCCCCATTTGACTGTGTGATGAAGTCGTATTTGACAGGGAAAATCTCCTTACCCGTGGTATCAAGCAGTCCATAGTACTGCTTATCGCCGATTTGCTTTGCCACTCTTATTGTTGTCGCCCCAAAACTTGACAAGTCATCGAACTCAATCTGGGTCAATGGCATGCCCTTTTTATCCACCAAGCCATACTTATGATAACCATCGATTAATGTGCTCACGCCAATCGCCCCATTATCCAAAATCCATAAACCGTCATGCACAGGAGCAATGATTTCTTGGTAATGCTCATCAAGCACGCCCCATTTTCCTTGTCTTAAAACAGGTATCATGCCATATTTTAACTCATCCATATCATCATATATGAATTTGGTCAAAGGCTTATTTTGTTCATTGATTAACGCCCACTTATCATCTTTTTGAACCGCCCATAGCGTTGGCGTGATAAATTCAATCTTTTGATAATCAAAACCCGTCATGGCTTTGTCATATTGATACAATGCCACTTTATCATCCTTTTTGATAATAAAAAATGGCATGTCAGGCGAATAAATATCATCAAAATCAAAAGGTAATAGCACATTCATGTTTTTATCAATCACGCCTGCATGATGTTTATTTTTTAAAATATAATAATCAGCCATAACCTTACCATGATAGGTTTTATCAATTTGATAATCAGGCTCAAATATCAGCCTGCCTTGATTGTCAATGATACCATATCTCTCATCATCTATTAGCATGGCTTCATCTTGATTTAAACGCTTATTTTTTACTTCAAAATAATTAGCGTTTAATACAAATATGTCATCAAAGCGATGAAAAGGGACGATTTCTTTTAATTCGTGATTAAACAATGCCGTTGGATAGTCTTCTTCATTTGTCAAAGTTGCGATGTATATGGGGTGATTGTTATCATCATAAAGGTCAGATGAGCGGTATAGTCTCATGTCCTTTTTTAAAATATCGCCATTAAAATTTGCAATAAAAATATCATCACCCAAGGTTAATATCAAATAATGCTCATCCACATATTCGATATTATCGTATTTTATGGGAATGACAATATTACCCATGCGGCCAATCGCACCTTCTTTATCATTTTTAGTAACAACATTTAGCCCATGTTGAAAACCCTCAACATAATCATAATCCTGATAATCAATGGCAAACTCTCCTTTTTTATTGATGTAGCCAAACTTGCCATTCTTTTTAACCATAAAAAGCCCATCATTAAAACTCACCCCCATTGATGAGAGCTCTTTTGGCACATCAAATACCTTATTGCCTTTTTCATCAATAAAATAATAATCACGACCTTTACCATCCGCTCTTTTTTGTACAACCCAAGCCAAACCTTCTCTAAACCCCCAAGCATCATCATAGATAAAATCAATGACTGTTTCGCCTTGTTGATTGATATAGCCAAATTTACCATTTGATTTGACTAAGATAAGATTGTCATCTTTTTCAAAGATACCGATATGTTCATACTTAAAAGGCAGTTTTATGCGACCATCTTTATCAATCAATCCTGTTTTACCATTCATAACCATGTCAATCCCTCTATCATACTCATCATATAATAAATCCACCTTAGCAAATAAAACATTGCCCTGTTTATCTATGACACTATAATATTCATAATCGTGATTGCGTTCAATGAGATTGCCAACACAGCGAAAATCGGTTATGGGTTCATCCAAGGGCTTTTTATAAATACAGTGAGTATGGGCAGACATTGCCATACATAAACCAATAATGATACAGAGTGATTTTTTTATCATGATTCATCCTTTTTTGGTGTAATATTTATTTAAATGTTTGGCGTTGTTGATAAATTATGCCTTAGATAGGCTTGTAGGGACAAATTTTAAAATAGACTTCTTGCGATACTAGGTTTTCCGCTCACCCTAAGCCATGCCTGTGGGTGGTAGAAAACCGTTATGGACAGGCATAGCTCACCACGAACGGTTTTTTTGATTCAGGATTTCGCAAGAAGTCTAATGTATCTTTATTAAACAATACCAAAAATTTATACACAAGGGCGTTTACGACCACGAGAATCTTTGCAGGTGGGGTTGTTACTTTCTGTTCTTTTCCAGTATTCTAGTTGATGACTAAGTATTTTTGGAGTGCCAGTACTGCAATCATAAATAATCATACCTTGTGGAAGTTGGTATTTGGTGGTATAAGCATTTAATTCCGCCTCACTACGAATCTCCCGACCTTGACAGTCTTTGGGGAGTTTGGGGGTGTCGCCATCGCAGATAAAGTTACCGCCGATTTCTAGGGGGAGACCATATTTTTCTAAATAACTATTGCCTTCATGGGCATGTATAACATTATCTTTACAAGTCCAAACATCTCCCCCTCTAGCATTTTTAAATCCTTTAAATTTCCCATTTGCCCCCGCCTCTTGTCCATAATCTCTTAGACCTTTAAATGGGTCGCAGGCACTTAGAGTTAGAGATGATAAGCTTATCATAATGATAAGGCAGATGTTAAAAGCTTTCATGGCATTGCTCCTTGTGTGATTTAGCCTTGATAGACTGTTCTATAAAATTGATTGGTTTTTGGGTTGATGTGGGGAACGCTGACATAAGCCAGTAAGAGACTGGCTGGGTCTCTTTTCATGGTGCTACACCAGTGTAGGTAGTCGTGGAATAAGATTTTGTTTTTGTCTATGTCTTTAATACCAACATAGTAGTCTTTACCCTCTTGTGTGCCATTGATGATATTTTCATTAACAAAGTATTGGGTTTTGTTGGTTTTAAAGTCCTTATATCGTTTCATAGCCTCGCCAATCAACTCTTCGGAGAATGCTTGAAAATAAGGGTCTTTGACTTTATCGGCATGGTATTTGTCCAAATTATAATTACGATTGACACCAATATCAGTCATAATGTCAAACATCAGTTTGGTGGCGATTTTGGGGTAGTGTAAAAAGTATAAAAGTAGCGTGAATTTGGTTTGTTCACGCTACTTAATTATCTATCATTAGACACAAGGGCGTTTACGACCACGAGAATCTTTGCAGGTTGGCATAAGTTGTTCTTCTTCTTGCCAAAATTTCATACCCTGCGGTCTTACTTTTGGTGTACCGCTACTACAGTCAAAACGGATTAGCCCAACAGGCAATTGATGTTTTTCCCAATATACTCTAAGTTCTGCTTCACTTCTAAACTCCCGACCTTGACAGTCTTTGGGGAGTTTGGGCTTGCCATTTTCACAGATAAAGTTACCACCGATTTCTAGGGGGAGACCATATTTTTTCAAATAACTATTGCCTTCATTGGCTTTCATTATTTCACCATCGCAGTCTGGCATATTCCCCCCCTAGCATTTTTAAATCCTTTAAATTTCCCATTTGCCCCTGCCTCTTGTCCATAGTCTCTTAGACCTTTAAATGGGTCACAGGCGGTTAGGGTTAGGGAGGATGACAGGATGAGTGATAGGATGAATATGATTTTGGCTTTCATGGTCTGCTCCTTGGTTTAATAGATTTGGCATTTAACATAAATTGGGCATTCTGTCGGGCGATTTATCTGCCCATCAGGCTTTGATTAGCTAAATATGGTCTGCTCCTGCACGCATTTTATTTTAAAATCAGCTCCAACACCACCTTTGACCCCACAAACCCAATGGCAAGCAGGATAAAGCCATAAATGGCAAAATTGGACGCTTTTTTGCCTCGCCAGCCAAAACGGTAATGCCCCGCAATGAACACCCCGAACACGAGCCACGACAGCACACTAAACACGAGCTTATGTGCCACATGCTGAGTCATGATGTCATAAGTGGTCACAAGCCCAAGCCCAATGGCAACACTTAAAATCACAAAACCCATGAGTATCATATCAAACAGCAGGCTCTCCATGCTCTGCAAAGACGGCAGTTTGGCAACCCAAAAGCGGTGTATCGTCTGGTGCTTTAATTCACGGATTTGTAGTCGCAAAATCACCGCTTGCACGCACGCCATCATTAGCACGCAGTACGCCCCAAACGACAGCAGGATGTGTGTTTGTAGCCCCATGTTCATGTCAGTAATCGGCTGATACGGGGCTTGCCCAAACTCGCCAAAACTCATGCCAATAATGGCGGTCGGCACGGCAAGCACGCCTAGGCTCAAAATGGGGCGATACAGACTAAACAGCACAAAAAAGATAAGGCAGAACAGCCCTGTTAGACTAAGGACGTTAAAAATGTTAAAATTAAGCCCATAGAGCGTGATGATTTGTGGGGCGAGTATCACGCCATGCAAGATGATGGCGATGGTTAGGGCGGATAACGTGGCGGTCTTAAAAATTGGCTTATTTTTAACCAAAGCGTGATACAGATGAAGCCCCACCCCTGCATAAATCATCACGCCAATCAGGTATAAAACGAACACAACCACCCCTTTATCATAAAATTGGTACAAAATATGCAATAATAATAGCATAATTTTTAAATTTAGCATAAAATAACCCAAATTTTTCTATTAATTTTTTGGAACTCATCATGTTTGACACCTTAACCGAACGACTCTCTGGCACACTTCATAAACTAGCAGGTCAAAGCACCCTAACCGAAGACAACATCAAAGACACCTTGCGTGAAGTGCGTATGGCACTCCTAGAAGCGGACGTGGCACTGCCTGTGGCTCGTGATTTTGTCGCCAAAGTCAAAGAACAAGCCCTCGGGCAAGAAGTACTAAAAGAACTCGCCCCTGGTCAAGCCTTTGTCAAAATCGTCTATGACGAGCTGACCGAGATGATGGGTTCGGCAAACCAAGGCTTAGAGATGACGGGCAAACCGCCTGTGGTCTATCTACTGGCAGGCTTGCAAGGGGCGGGTAAGACCACCACCGCAGGTAAACTTGCCAAGTTCCTACAAGACAAACAAAAGAAAAAAGTCATGCTCGTGTCGGCAGACGTGTATCGCCCTGCCGCAATTAATCAGCTTGAATTTGTCGCAGGGCAAGTGGGGGCAATGTTCGTGCCATCGAGCGTGAACGAGAATCCGATTGACATCGCTCATCGTGCCATTGAACAAGCCAAAATCCAGTTTGCTGACATTCTCATCATCGACACCGCAGGTCGCCTTGCCATTGATGAAGCGATGATGACCGAAATCAAAGAGCTAACCGCTGCTGTTAATCCTACCGAGACCTTGTTTGTCGTGGACTCAATGACTGGTCAAGACGCCGCCAACACCGCCAAAGCCTTTAACGACGCTCTGCCCCTAACAGGCGTGATTTTGACCAAAACAGACGGTGACGCTCGTGGCGGTGCCGCTTTGTCCGTGCGTGTGATTACTGGCAAGCCCATTAAATTTTTGGGTCGTGGCGAAAAACTAGAAGCCTTGGAGCTGTTCCACCCCGAGCGTATCGCCCAGCGTATTCTTGGCATGGGGGATGTGTTGTCATTGGTCGAAGAAGTTGAAAACAAAATCGACCGTGACAAAGCCGAACGCATGGCGAAAAAAATCCAAAAAGGCGGTGAGTTTGACTTAGAAGACTTATTGACCCAGTTCCAACAGATGAAAAACATGGGGGGCATGGCAGGATTTTTGGACAAAATGCCAGGCATGAGCGGGGCAAATATCCAAGACGCACTCGCCCAAGCCAAACCCGAAGAGAAAGTCAAAGAAATGGAAGCACTCATTCACTCCATGACACCCTTTGAACGCCAAAATCCCGACAAAATCACCCCTAGCCGTAAACGTCGCATCGCCGCAGGTTCGGGCAAACAAATCCAAGACGTCAATGCCCTGCTAAAACAGCATAAGCAGATGGCAAAAATGATGAAAATGATTAGTCGTCCCGATGGTATCGAGAAAATGATGAAAGCGGTGCAAGGGCTGACTCGTGGCATGTCTGGCGGCGGTGGCGGTCCTTTGTTTGGCGGTAACAAACAACAAGAATTTGCCAAAATGACCAGTGACATTCATGAGATGGGTGTAGACCCCAGCACCATCAATCTAGGCATGAGTGAAGAGCAAGTTCGCCAAAAAATGAACGAGTTACAAAATGCCAGTAATGCGATGGGCGGTAAGTTTAAAAAGCGTTTTTAGTCTTGCCTGGGGCGTGTTGAATATTGGTATTTGCATAATTAAGCGGTCGGATAGTCATTTTTCATGCAAAAATTGACAAAACAATAAGTTTTATCTTATTTTTATAAAATATTATCAATGTTCAGCACGCCCCAATACACACACAAAAAAAACCGAAAAATGAACCAATCCAAAACTTAGACACAAGATCAAAGGTTAGGTTGGTAAAGCCAGCTGTATCCACTAAGGACTAAGTTTTGTGTACTTATTCTTTAATTCACAACTTCACAGAACTTAGTCTTCTACCTTGCTGACGTAATTGTCATCATTTAAACAGCCTTACCGCTTGTCGATGTCAGCAAGTCAAGGCAGGCAAGCAGGTGCTAAGGCGATGGCAGGGATTTTGCTTGGTGATACGCTTTTAATCCTAGCAACCGTCTTTGGAGCGGGGACACTACTCAAACTCTATCCTGCGGTGTTTGATGTCATCAAGCTCATCGGTGGGTGCTATTTGGCGTATCTGGGGACACGGCTTATCATCGGAGCGTATCACACCTTCAAAAACCGCCATGCGATTGCGGGTAAAAGTTTTAATCCGCCCAAAGTCCAATCCCAAAATTACTTTTACCGCTCGCTATCATTAAGTCTTACCAACCCCAAGGCGATTTTGTTTTTCTTGTCATTTTTGGTATTGTTAAATAAAGATAGATTTTAAGGTTTTCCGTTCGGACTGAGCTTGTCGAAGTCTAGGAAAACCGTTATGGTTCGACAAGCTCACCACGAACGGCTTTCTAGAAAAGTATACTCAATTAACAATACCTCATTTTTTGTGCAATTTGTCAGCCCGACTTATGATAAGCCGTTTTTGACGTTTTTTGTGCTGGCGGTGATTTTGCAACTTGTCAGCTTTTTATATTTGCTCCTTTTGGTATTTAGTGGCAAAAAACTTGCCGATGTCTTTAGCTCTCGCCCGATTGTCATGACTTTGGCAATGTTTGGCGTGGGGTGTTTATTTATTGGGTTTGGGGTGAATTTGTGGTTGGCAAAGTTGTGATTTGGGTTTTTGACAAACCTAATAAAACCATGATTTAACTAGATAGTAATACGTATGACACACTAATGTGCTTTTTTATTTAAAAGGTGCGTGGTACACACCTTTGTATACCCCCTTTTAAGGTATAATAAGCAAAAACCCGTTATCCACATCTTGTACGCACCTTAGAACCATAAGGGCAACCACCCAAGATTAAGTTCGTGTCGTAGCTTTAAGAGTGGATAACCTTTCATCAATCAAAACCGTACAGTTGATAGACTCTAAACCGAATACAAGGCAGGTTAATGATGAATAATGCTAAACAAACCAAAAATACCAAGCAAACCAAAACCAATGTAGCGAACAAGCCCAATGAACCCATTTACTGTGGCATTGATGTGGGCAAAAAGGTCTTTGTGGTATCACTTTCTTGTAAGGATAAAACCAAAACCTTTTCAAACACTGGGGGCGACATCAAACAAGCGATGGCTTATCTTAATACCAATGCAGGCACAAACCTAGCTTTGGTAGTACTTGAAAGTACAGGCGGATTAGAAATCCCCCTTGCCAAAGCCCTGTATCAATCAGGCTTTAATGTGGTGATTGCCAATCCTAATAAAACCAGCCAGTTTGCTAAGTCTTATTCTAATGCTAAGACAGATAACCAAGATGCCAAAATGCTTGCTCTTTATGCCAAGTTTTTAAGTCTTGATGAGAGCAAACTTACTCATTTGCTCTATGTCCCACCAAGCGAAGAGCAAGAACGCTTAGAGGCATTGGTAGTACGCCGTCATCAGCTTGTGGCAATGCGTGTACAAGAAAAGAACCGTATTTGGCAAATTCATCAAAGTCAGCTTGAGAGTGTTAAACAAGTCATTGCTTACCTTGATGAACAGATTGCTAAGTTAGAACAAGACATCGACACCCTAAGCAAACATTTTGATGACACCACAAAAAAGTTTAAAGACATCAAGGGGATTGGTGGTGTTACTGTCGCTACCTTGATGTCAATGTTACCTGAACTTGGTACATTAAGCAATAAAGAAATCGCCTCCTTAGTGGGCGTTGCCCCACACCCCAAAGAAAGTGGCACACTTAAATACAAGAGCCATTGCAAAGGGGGTAGGCAATCGGTTCGTAATGTCTTATACAATGCCACCAATGTGGCAAGACAATATGAACCCAAATTTAAACAGTTTTATGAGCGTTTGATAGGCAAAGGCAAACCCTTTAAAGTTGCCATCAACGCTTGTATGCGTAAACTCCTAATCGTCATTAACGCCATTGTTAGAAATGACAGTGTTTGGCAAGCGGATTATCATCTTAATCTTAGCGTTAAGTAACATCCACAAGCCAACAAAGTTAATGAGGGTTGGTGGTACTGTATTCTTTAGGGATACAGTTGCTACGGAACTGGCTAAAAGCGTCTTTACTAGAACAAGGGATGATACTGCTTGATAGAAATAATCAAGAAGTAGAAGTATTAAGCCAATTTCTTATTCCAAACCACACCGATACCGTCTACAACATTGAAGTAGATGACTTTCACACCTATCATGTGGGTAGATTGGGTGTATGGGTGCATAATGCAGATTGTTGTGAATTAAAACTCCACCCCCAAACTCACCCCACCAGTCCATTCTTTTTTACCAAAGTATTGTGGTTGTCTGATGGGGTGCCCTGCAAATAGGTCATAGTTTAGACGTAGATAGTGGCAGGGTGCGTACCACGCACCTTTTAAGTGAAAAATCTTATTGGTGCGTACTACGCACCCTACTGTCTATGGCAACTACCATTTACCAAAAAACCCAAAAACCCCAAACTAATTTGGGGTTTTCTTTTACCATTATCAGCCTATCAATCGCCCTGATAGCCTTTTAGCTTTAATCGTGCCTTGTGTAGCAGTGGTTCGGTATAGCCAGACGGCTCGGTCGCTCCCTTAAAAATCAAATCCGCCGCCGCATTAAAGGCAATGTTATTGTCAAAGTCAGCCGACATCGGACGATAAGCAGGGTCAGATGCGTTTTGCTCGTCCACGACTTTTGCCATGCGTTTTAGGGTGTCCCAAACTTCATCGGCAGTTACGATACCGTGAGCGAGCCAGTTGGCGACGTGCTGAGATGAGATACGCAAGGTAGCACGGTCTTCCATCAAGCCGACATTGTTAATGTCAGGCACTTTGGAACAGCCCACGCCCAAATCAACCCAACGCACCACATAGCCCAAAATGCCTTGGCAGTTGTTTTCAAGTTCACGGCGTTTTTCGTCCGCTGTCCAGCTTGTGTCGGTGGCAAGTGGAATGGTCAAAAGGTCATCAAGACTAGGCGTGGCAAGGCGTGCAAGCTCTTCTTGGCGACTCATTACATTGCATTTGTGATAATGAATGGCGTGAATCACCGCACCGCTTGGAGACGGTACCCATGCACAGTTTGCCCCCGCCTCTGGGTGTTCAATCTTGGTGCGATACATATCAGCAAGCTCATCAGGCTTAGGCCACATGCCTTTACCGATTTGGGCTTTGCCACGCAGTCCTGCTTTTAGACCGATTGAGACGTTACGTTCTTCATACGCCCCAAACCACGTCTGCCCCTTAATCTCGCCCTTACGCACAAACGCCCCTGCGTGCATGGCGGTGTGAATCTCATCGCCTGTTCTGTCCATAAAGCCTGTGTTAATAAAAATCGTCCGCTCACGAGCTTGGGCGATACAGTTTTTAAGGTTGGCGGACGTTCTACGCTCTTCGTCCATGATGCCCATTTTTAGGCTATTTTTGGGCAAGCCAATCGCTTCTTCGGCACGAGAGAACAGCTCAACAGCAAATGCCACTTCCTCCGAGCCATGCATTTTTGGCTTAACGATATACATGGAGCCTGTGCGAGAGTTGCACAAGGTATTCTCACCACGAATGTCAATGGCAGAGAGCATGGGCGTGATAAGTGCGTCCATAATCCCTTCAAAAATCTCTTCGCCACCCACTAGGATAGCAGGGTTCGTCATCAAATGCCCTACATTACGAAGTAGCATGACCGAACGCCCGTGCAGGGTTTGGGCATTGCCATTTAGGTCAGTATAAGTGCGGTCAGCGTTTAGGGTGCGGGTAATGGTTTTGCCATTTTTTTCTAAGGTTTCGGACAAATCGCCTTTCATAAGCCCAAGCCAGTTGCGATAGCCTTCTACTTTTTCTTCGGCATCTACCGCCGCCACAGAGTCTTCTAGGTCTTGAATGGTGGTAACGGCAGATTCTAGCACCACGTCCTTAACCCCTGCTTTGTCGTCTTTGCCAATTGGGCTATTTGGGTCAATTTGGATAATGACGTGTAAGCCGTTGTTTTTTAGGATAATTTCGCTAGGATTGTCAGGCGTACCATTGTAGCCAACCACTTTATTTTCGGTTAAAGTGGTTACTTTATCGTCAATTTTGGCGGATAATTGACCATTTTCAATACTATAAGCCGTTACATCAGCGTGCGAGCCGTCCGCTAGGGGAAAGGTTTCATCAAGAAAATTTTTGGCAAATGCCACAACCTTCGCCCCACGCACAGGGTTATAGCCCTTGCCTTTTTCAGCTCCGTCTGTCTCAGGGATTACGTCAAAACCGTACAACGCATCATAGAGCGACCCCCAACGGGCGTTACCTGCATTTAGGGCATAGCGGGCGTTACGCACAGGCACGACAAGCTGAGCCCCTGCAATAGTGGCAATCTCATCGTCCACGTTTTGGGTGCTAATCTCAAAATCGGCAACTTCGGGTTCAAGATAACCGATTTCGGTCAAGAAATTTTTGTAAGATGACAATTCATAGGCGTTGTTTTTGTGCCAATCGTCAATCTTGGCTTGCAGTTCATCACGGCGAGCAAGCAGGGCTTTGTTTTTTGGGGTCAAATCAAGAACGACCTGCTCAAAATTTTTCCAATAAGTATCGCTGTCAAGTTTGGCGACAGGCAGGGCTTCATTTTCAATAAAATCATAAAGAATTTTATCAATGGCAAGGGTGTTTTTTTGAATGCGGGTGGTGGGCATAATTTTTTCCTCACAAAGTTAAAAAATAAATTGGGTTAATTAAAAGGTTGGCATTGAGGGATTGACAAACAGGTGTAAACTTTTTTGTTAGAGAACCACTTCCACTTTCATAATATAAAATGGACAAGATGAGATAATAACAAGGCGTGTAGGACTGGGTTATCTTGCTTTTGCATAAATGGCACTCAATAATATATTATCAAAATCATTGTTGTATATTATTAAGATTGTTTTAATCTATTAACAATATAATTTGCCAAATCTTTGACGCTTTCACTATTATCATTTAGGCAATATAATGCGTCATTTATCAAATCCTCATCGTCCAAATCATCTAATTCGTCCAATGCGACTTCTCTAATAAACTCATTTTTATCATTTAACAATTTCCTTAATTCGTCTTTAAATAATAGTCCTTTCTTTTTTGCAAAATATTGAATGGCGGAATTTTTTATCATCACATCATCAGAATATAAGAATTTTTCTATTAAATCACTATAATAATTTTCTTTATTTTTTAGTGATAAAATGGCAGAAAAGGTAAAATTATTATTTTTACTGTCTAAAAAACTTAATAAAAAATCTTGTGCGTTATTGCTAATATTATCAAAAAATCCAAAAGCGTCTATAATCGCCACTTTTTGTACATCATTAAAATTTTCAAAGTTATCAATAATGTTTTGTTCATTATTTTTTAATAAATGATAAGCAATAATGGGATAATAGTCGCAGTCATCTTGAATGTTGATATTAAATAAATCCAATAATTCTTGATAACTTTTGTTAGCAATGTGAATATTATCAAATAAATTTTGAGTCATTGATTGGCTCCTTATCTTGCCTTACTGCATACTGCACGAATTTCTGAGAGTGTCATACCTAAGAATCTTGCGGGAAATTTACTTCTAAGACTAGCAGGTAAATCATATATGGTAATTGTTCTCAAATCTCGCTTAGCATTCAACTCTTGTATTCTTTTTGGGGACAATCTTGAACCGCTTTTACTGGAAAGTCTTTCATATTGCTCCAAAATTTTAATGGCTGTATTGCACTCTGCTTTGGTTGGTGCATTATCGGTTTCATTTTTGTCCTCCTTTTTCTTGGGTGGATTGAGGAGTTTGGGCGGATTCGCAGGCTTCGGCTTAACATCAGGCTTTGTTTCATCTTTTGGTGGATTGGCAGGTACACTCGGTTTTAGTTTGTTTTGATTTACAACTGATTGCAGGTATGCAATGGCTTCTTTGTCTCCATTTTTTGCATTAGCAATTATCTGTTCTGCAATCTCTTCATAACTGGCTGATTTTACGATTGTATTAAAACTAAAAAAGGCAACCGTTCTAATATCACCATCTTTTTCAAAGGTGCAGTTGATTGTGCCATTACCCTGCTTAGGGTCAAGTTTACATCCCTTAAATGGATATTTCCAATGCACGGCAAAATCGCTTTGCATTGCATATTTTACTGCCTCTTCTGGCGTATTGACGCAGGGAGTACCACCATGTGAGCAGTAATCCACCTTCTCCTTGCTTCGTGCCTGATTATTTTCAGGATCCATTACAAAGTCAACACCTTTTAGTAATTGTTTGACAGCTACCGAAACGGCAAGTGTAGCACCTGTCATACGAATTGCTGTGGCAACATTTTGAACAGAGACAGTTGGAACGGCATAGGACAAAGCAGAGCTAACTGTGGGTATGAACAACGCTGTTGCACAAAATAAGATTTTGGCAAGATGAGTTATGTCCATATTTTTACTCCATTAACAAAAAAATGAATAAAATCTTTTTGCCAAGTTTGATTTTCCAACTGATGAATAACCTCAACTTTCTATTGGTTTGCCAAAACGGTGCTTGGATTTCAAACACCGTTTTGGGTTTTGATATTAAAACATTCTTTTAATATCAATGTATTACAACGGCATTAACCACCAAACTGGTTCATCGTGTTCTTACTAGCATCACCAGCTTTTAGGGCGTTTTCACCAGAGAAAATCTCTTTGTGGTCATCGCCAATGTCAGAACCTGCCATGGCTTGGTGTTTCACGCAAGCGATACCGCCACGAATCTCTTTACGCTGTACGCCAGCCACATACGCAAGCATTCCTTCATCGCCGAAGTAACCTTTTGCCAATTCATGCGTAGAAAGGGCGGCGGTGTGGTAAGTCGGTAGCGTGATGAGGTGATGGAACACACCTGCTTCACGGGCAGCGTCTGCTTGGAAAGTACGGATTTTTTCGTCCGCATCACGAGCAAGCTCGCTATCGTCATACTGAGCGTCCATCAGTTTAGCACGGTCGTAACCCGACACATCACGACCTTCGGCAACCCAGCGGTCATAGGCTTGTTGGCGGAAGTTGATTGTCCAGTTAAATGACGGTGAGTTATTGTACACCAATTTGGCATCTGGCACTTGCTTTTTGATGTCATTAACAAAACTTGCAATGCCTGCCACGTCTGGGGTTGGGGTCTCAATCCAAATCATGTCCGCACCGTTTTGCAAGCTGGTTACGCAGTCAAGGACAACACGGTCGTGCTGTGTGCCTTCACGGAACTGGTATAGACCTGATGGCAAGCGAGTTGGGCGGTGAAGCTTACCATTACGCTTGATAAGGATTTCGTCTTCTTTGGCTTCTGAAATATCAATCTCGGTGGTTTCTAGGTAGCTGATGTACTTGCTTGCCAAATCACCAGGTTCACGGCTTACAGGGATTTTTTGGGTAAGGTCAGCACCTTCTGAGTCGGTACGAGCGACAATCACGCCCTCGTCCACGCCCAATTCTAAGAACGCATAACGCACGGCATTGATTTTGGCTAGGAAGTCTTCGTGTGGTACGGTAACTTTACCTGCTTGGTGTCCGCACTGCTTGGCATCTGAGACTTGGTTTTCAATTTGAATGGCACACGCACCTGCTTCAATCATTTGCTTGGTAAGTAGGTAAGTGGCTTCTTCGTTACCAAAACCTGCGTCAATGTCAGCGATGATTGGCACAACGTGAGTTTCAAAATTGTCAATTTGGCTTTCCAGCTCTTTTACCTTAGCGGTATCACCTGCTTGCTCGGCTTTTTGTAAGGCACGGAACAAGTCGTTTAGCTCTTTGGCATCTGCTTGGCGTAAGAACGTGTAAATCTCTTCAATCAGTTTTGGCACAGCAGTTTTTTCGTGCATAGATTGGTCAGGTAGTGGGCCAAACTCAGAGCGAAGGGCGGCAACCATCCAGCCTGATAGGTAGATGTAGCGTTTATTGGTGGTACCGAAGTATTTTTTGTTGGCAATCATTTTTTGTTGGGCGATAAAACCATGCCAACAGCCTAGTGATTGGGTGTATTTGGAGTTGTCAGCGTCATATTCCGCCATATCTTTACGCATAATGCTTGCGGTGTATTTGGCGATGTCAAGACCTGTTTTGAAGCGGTTTTGGACAATCATGCGAGCGGCGTCTTCTGGGCGGATAGTGTCCCAAGTGCCACCTAATTTGGCTTTAACGTTACGAACGTGTTCTAGGGCGGATTGGTAAGTCATGAGAATTTTCCTTATAGGTTCATGGGTCTAGGACCGTGAATGACAAAACTGCCAACTTATGAAAAAAGCAATGCAAAACCATCTGTATTGCTCGTTTGTTTTTCATGTGCCTAGCATACCCAAAAGTTTGGCATTTATCCAATAGTCTGCTTAAATTATGACTATTTTTAAAAAAAATGATATTGGTTTTTTCATTATAAAAATTGATGATAATTAAGACAAGCAAAGCGATAACCCTTTGAAAAGTGGGGTGATTTTATCAAAATAGGGTATATAAATTGTCTTGATGATGATGTTTGATTTTTTATAAAAATTTTTTGAAAAATCTGCCAAATTGTAACAAAACATCTCAAAAATCGCCCCATCTCGCCCCTACATTGGTCATTTTGTGCTAAAATTTGCCAAATTTCACACGATTTTATCATGACCACACCACCTACCACCCTAGCTCCTTATCTGTATTCTCACGGCTCGCTCACCGCCTTATTAGAACAGCAAGCAGGGCAAGCCTTGCGTGTGAATGTGATACGTGAAGGTCATCAAATGATTGACTTTACCACCAAAAAGCTGTTGGGATTGCCCGTCCACCGCCCTGCCCTTGCATGGGTGCGGGAAGTGGAGCTGTTTGGCGATGATGATAAAGCGTGGGTACGTGCCAAAAGCGTATTCCCTTTGACAAGCCTAGTCGGTAATGCCAAACGCCTACGTCATTTAAAACGCACGCCGATTGGCTATGTCATGTTTAAGCACAACAAAAATCTACCCCATGCTCGTACTTACTTTTTTGACAGTTGCAATGGATATTGGGGGCGAAATACGGTTTATGATTGGCAAGGGCGAGTGGTGTTGGTGCAGGAAGTGTTTTTAACAGATTTTTCAAATTGATAATCGGCTAGTATCTTGGTATGATTGTGACCTATTTATCACTTCTGATGCCAAAATACCCCTGTTATTTTCATTAAAATATGCTACACTTATAACACCTTTTACCTAATATAGGAATTACCACCATGTTCAAAGACATCTCCCTACACGCCATTGACCCCGAGATTGCCACCGCCATTGATGCCGAAGGCGAGCGTCAAGAAGACCATATTGAGCTCATCGCCAGTGAGAACTACTGCTCCCCTGCCGTCATGGCAGCCCAAGGCTCAAACCTAACCAACAAATATGCCGAAGGCTACCCTAACAAACGCTATTATGGCGGTTGTGAGCACGTTGATGTGATTGAGCAGATTGCCATTGACCGTGCCAAAGAGCTGTTTGGGGCGGACTATGCCAACGTACAGCCACACTCAGGCTCTAACGCCAACAGTGCGGTGTATCTTGCTCTACTAGAAGCAGGCGACACCGTGCTTGGCATGAGCCTTGCCCACGGCGGACATCTGACACATGGAGCAAGCGTGTCGTTCTCGGGCAAAACGTATAATGCCGTGCATTATGGCATTACCGATGACGGCTTGATTGATTATGATGAAGTGGCTCGCCTAGCCCGTGAGCATAAGCCCAAGATGATTATCGCTGGCTTTTCGGCATATAGTCAAGTCATGGATTGGCAAAAGTTTCGTGAGATTGCCGATGAAGTCGGTGCGTATCTTATGGTAGATATGGCACACGTGGCAGGGCTTGTGGCGGCAGGCGTGTACCCGAACCCCGTGCAGATTGCGGACGTAACGACCACCACCACCCACAAAACCTTGCGTGGCCCTCGCTCGGGTCTTATCCTTGCCAAAGCCAACGAAGAGATTGAGAAAAAACTCAACTCAGCCGTCTTCCCTGGTACGCAAGGCGGCCCCCTAATGCACGCCATTGCCGCCAAAGCGGTATGCTTTAAAGAAGCAATGAGCGATGAGTACAAAGAATATCAACAACAAGTCGTCAAAAACGCCAAAGCCATGGCGGACACGATTATCGCTCGTGGCTATGACGTGGTGTCTGGCGGTACCGAAAACCACCTTATGCTCATCAGCCTTATCAAGCAAGGCATTACAGGCAAAGAAGCAGACAAATGGCTTGGGGACGCTCACATTACCGTGAACAAAAACTCCGTGCCAAACGACCCCAAATCGCCCTTTGTAACAAGCGGTATCCGCCTTGGTACACCTGCCGTTACCACTCGTGGTTTTAAAGAAGCTGAGTGCGTGGAGCTGGCTGGCTGGGTATGCGATATTTTGGACGCCAAAGGCGATGAAAAAGTTATCGGCGAAGTGCGTGCCAAAGTCGCCGAAGTTTGCCAAAGACTGCCCGTTTATCAAAAATCAAAAACCAAAGAGCTGTTCTCCAAAATCAGCGACATGATTGACGAGCAAGCCGACAGCGAATTTGTCCACACCGCCAAAGACAAATTCAATGAGTTTTATGAAAAAGCCATGGCAAAAATCAATCAAAAATAAGTGCTAAACAAAATCCGCCCTATGATGATACCATAGGGCGGATTTTTTGCTGTTTAAAGGTTAATATTGCACACCAATAAGATTTTCATTTAAAAGGTGCGTGGGACACACTCTACCGCTAAAATTTAAGGTATTGTTCAATAAAAATACATTTTAAAATTTGGACGTGTAGCAACTGTATTCCACTCCCCATCAAAGTGCAATACAAAAGCCTTACGCAAAGGTAAAAAAAGTTAATTTGCAATAACCAGATTAGTGTTGGCTTTTAACTCATCTCTTACCCGTGCATTTAAAATGGTTAGTAGTTTGTGCATACAGGCAACAATGGCAACTTTGAAGGGCTTGCCATTGGTTCTTAATCTTTGATAGAAGGTTTTGATTTTCTCATCAAAGCGAGTAGCTACTAAGGTTGCCATGTACAGTGCCTTACGCACTTCTGGTCGCCCTGCTTGACACAGACCTTTAAACTTAGTCTCTCCACTTTGTTTGGGGTGTGGGGCAACACCCACAAGACTAGCCAGTTGTTTGTGTGAAATTGTGCCAAGCTCAGGCAGCATTGCCAACAAGGTGGCTGTAGTGGTTTGTCCAACACCTTTGATGCTTTGAATGACACTGCTGGTTTGTTTTAGGTCTGGGTGATTATCATCATCAAGATGGGTTTTGATTTGCTTGTCAAGCTCATGAATTTGCTCTGTTAGATAAGCAATATGAGCTTGAATGCTGCCCACTTGACTGTGATGAGATTGCTCTAAGCGGTTTTTCTCAGCCGTACACATTTGGACAAATTGATTGCGTCTGTTAATCAATGCGGTTAATAACTCTTGGCTTTGACTGGGTGGACAATAAAGCAAGGTGGCTAAATCATCTCTTTGTGCCATCACTTTGGCATAAAAAGCAAGCATTTTAGCGTCTTTGTTATCTGTTTTGGTTAAGGACTGTGATTTGGCAAATTGATGTGTTTGTCTTGGATTGGCAATCATGACACAAATGCCTGCCAAACATAAGGCTTTGGCAAGGGGCACTTCAAGTCCACCTGTACTTTCTAGAACCACTAAGGTTTTGCCATTATCGCATTGTGTTTGTTCATCTTTGATAAAACAGATGGCTTGGTCAATGCCTTGTGCTGTGTTATCATAGTTTTTGGTTTTGGGTGATAATGAAGTGGCAAGCACAAAGCTCTTTTTGGCGATGTCAATGCCAACAAAGTGAACATAGCGTTTGTCTAACTCATTGCTTGCTGATTTCATACTCATCATAAACCTGCCTTGCATTCGGATGTTAAACTGGCAACTGTACGGTTGTTGTTGATGGGTGCTTATCTGGTTTCAATGCTACAAAACGAACAACAGGCATTTGAGTATAAAGTCAGTCAATGCCATATTCTAGGGGCGAAACGAAAGACAGATAAGTGGGTTGGCTTATTATATCTTATTTTGGATATACAAGGGGCAAATCACATTCGCCCAAAAATCAACATTTTATCACAGGGCAAATTGCAATTTACCCCTACAAATCTACCCAAAGGTATAGTCAATTAACAATACCAAATTTGAAATTAACCTTGCAATACCCCAATATCCGCCACGCTCAAAAACAGCGTACGCACCTGTCCAAGCAAAGCTAGGCGGTTGTTTTTTAGGTTTTCGTCATCGGCATTTACCATGACGTTGTCAAAAAAGTCGGTCAATGGGCTTGCCAAGGCGGTCAAGGCGGTCAATACCCCTTGATAATCCGCCTTATCCTGTAAGGGCTTTACCGTCTCTTTGGCACTCAAAATCGCCTGATACAATGCCTTTTCTGCCGTCTCGGTCAATAGGCTCTCATCTACATTCTCGCCCACGTTGTCGGCTTTGGCAAGGATATTGGCAACACGTTTGTTATTTTCTGCCAGCACCTGTGCCTGTGGCAACGCGCGAAACGCCTGCACCGCACGGATACGCTCATCAAAATCAAGGGGCATGTGCGGATTTATCGCTTGCACCGCTTGAATGGTGTCCACATTCACGCCCTGCTCGGTGTACATGGCACGATAGCGTGAGCTGACAAATTCCATGACGGCATTAAAAGTCTCGCTCATGTTGTTGATTTTATTGCCATAATTTTTAATGGCTTCACCGACAAGGCTTGCTAGGTTTAATGGCAATTTATTTTCAATCAAAATACGCAAAATGCCAATGCTTGCTCGTCTTAGGCTAAATGGGTCTTTTGAGCCTGTCGGAGCTTCGTTAATGCCAAAAATCCCCACCAAAGTGTCTAGGCGGTCAGACAAGGCAAGGGCGACACCAATTGGCGTTTTTGGCAATTCATCGCCACTAAATTTTGGCAGGTATTGCTCGCTAATGGCGTTCGCCACGTCCGCTTTTTCGCCTGATTTGTGGGCGTAATATGTCCCTGCAATGCCTTGCAATTCGGGGAATTCGCCCACCAACGTGGTCGCCAAATCCGCCTTCGCCAAAATCCCCGCTCGCACCACGTCATCGGTCGGCACGTCCCAACCATGCGGACGCAAGTTTTCGCTGATAAAGGCGGACAATTTGGCGATACGCTCACCTTTTTCCCAAATCGTGCCAAGTTTGTCTTGGAACACTCGGGTTTTTAGGGTTTCGGCAAAGTCGGCAAGTGGACGTTTTTGGTCTTGCAAAAAGAAAAATTCAGCGTCCGACAGGCGTGGGCGTACCACTTTTTCATTGCCCAAAATCACCGCAGATTTATCTTTACTGTCAATGTTGCTGATAAAGATAAAGTTGGGTTTTAGCTTGCCGTTATCGTCCGTGAGACAAAAATATTTTTGGTCGGCTTGCATGGTGCTGATAAGGGCTTCTTGAGGAACGGCTAAGAAACGCTCGGGGAAACTGGCTCGCAGGGCAACAGGATAATCCACAAGGGCGGTAACTTCGTCAAGTAAGTCATCAGGGACAATGGCGGTCGCACCGATTTCATCGGAGAGTTTTTGGACTTGGGCAACAATGTCCGCTTGGCGTTTGGCAAAATCCGCCACCACAAACCGCTCGGCAAGCAGGCTTTCATAATGCTCAGCATGGTCAATCACAAAAAAATCAGGGGCGTGATAACGATGACCACGAGACTGTCTGCCTGTGTCATGCCCTAAAATGCGTGCAGGAATGACGGTATCGTCCGCCATGAGTACCACCCATTGTACAGGGCGGACAAACTCGTCCTTACTCGCCCCAGAACGCATACGTTTGGCAATCGGCAAGTCGTCCAACGCCTTTTGGATAAGGCTTGGCATCAGGTCGGTAACTTTCTCGCCCTTAATGGTAAGCTCGTAAGCGATGTATTCGCCTTTTTTGTCGCTGATTGTGATTAAATCGTCTTTGGTAAGGTTTAGACCGTTTGCGTTAAGCCCCTGCAAAAAGCCCTGCCCTGCACGAGATAAATTGCCGTCAGCATCAAAACTTGCCTTGATGTTTGGACCTTTTTTGGTTTCGGTGCGGTCGGGCTGATAGTCGCCCACGCCTTTGATAAGTAATGCCAAACGGCGTGGGGCAGAGTAGGCCTTGATGTCATCAAAAGCGATGTTTTGCTCGCCCAATGCCGTTTTGACGTGGTCATATAGGGCATTTTGTAGGGTTTTTAGGGATTTTGGGGGCAACTCTTCGGTGCCAAGTTCAAATAAGATTGTGCTCATTATTTAACCTTTTTATTTAAAAATTTACATTACAAAACCCGATATAGGGTTAGCATTTCATCATCATTCACAACGGCTAATTGTTTAAAGTCGTGATGGCTATATAAATCAAGCAGTTTGGTAATCGGTTGGCATTCTAAAATAACCGCACGGCCGCCAATTAACTGTTTGGCTTTTAATAATATTTTCTCAATTTCATTAAAAATATCTGCCAGTTTAATGGGGTTGTTGGTAATTAAACTATTTTTACCAATTTGTCCAATCAAAAATACTCGGATTTTATTAGCATTTTTATTAATGCCGTCCAAATTTTTGATTTCAGATTTGCTTATTTTATCCACTTGCAAAACCACTTCCTTAAATGATAGTGAAAAATATGCCAAAAGTTCGCCATTTTCGGACGCAATCAAATAAGTTCTGGCATTATGACTTTCTTCAAATCGTAAGGCTTTTTGATGTAAAAATCTTTCTACATCAGGATTTTTTGGACAAGCAAATTCCTTTAATAAATGTTGTACTTGCTCTTTATTATAACCTTGCACATTGTATAATTCTTGCAATGCAATAACAGTTAGCATAACTTACTCATTCGCTTTTGTAGTAATGCCAATACTTTATTTTTTTGCTCAATTTCATCTTGTGTGGGTTCAAGATTGATTGGTTTTGACGGCTTGGCATTGTCCAAATCATATAAAAATTGCTCAATCGCCTTTTTATCACGCACAATAAATTGTTTATCAAAGGATGCGGTGCTCATTTTTTATCCTTATTAAAATTGTTTGGTTTTTAATTGTTCAAAATCAATTTTTGACGCTGGAATAGCACTTTCTAAAACCAATTTTTCAAAATCATCTGCCTGCAAATAAGGCTTGTTATAAATTACATTTTTATGATTTAGCAAATAAGCACACATCATTAAGGCTTGTGACATATTTTGATAATCACTTTTTATCAATGATTGGCAATAATCCAAATTTTCTTTTGCTATCTTTAATGGGTGTGGCTGTTCATTTGAATGACGCATTAAAGTTGGCACACCAAACTTTTCATTACCAATAGAACTTTTGACTGCATTATTAATTTTTAGCATATCAAAAGCCATGTCTTTTAGATTATCTTCCGATAAATAACTCCTAATTGGCATAAGTTTTTTTGAGATTTGCATTGGAAATACTTCTATTGGATTGTCATAATCATACAACCTATCCCCATTGGGTGCAGTAATGGTTGAAAAAGAGCTTTTATTAATCTCAAAACACTGATAACAACTGCCTGATAATGCCGATATTCCTGCAATTAAAGCAATATCATCAATATTTGGATATTTTCTTCTTAAATGTGTAGGTAGGTGTTCATAAAATTGCAAAAACACATTCAAAGAATTTTCGGTCATATAATTTGAAAAGTGTTTTGCAATCTTGTGTTTATTGCATTCAAACAATCCTATATGAAAGTTGTCAGATAGTGATTTTACCCATTTATCAAAAATGTTTGAAAATCTACTTTGCAATATCAAGACAACAATAGTAACTGTCATTAGTGCAATTTTATTATTTGGCATAAATGCCCAACAAGCCGAAAATGCGATTGCAATTAAGGTTAATAAAATTGAACATTTTATCAAGAAATCGGGCAATGCAATATTTGTTGGTGTGTGTTTTGCAATCCAATACACATCTTTTAAGGTGCATTCTATACTACTACCCCAAGATTTTAAAAAAATGCTAAATGTGAAAAATGGATAGCCCACAATTAGAATTGTTGCCACAATGGAATATATCACGAATTGACTAATATCGCCATAGTCTTTAAATACCTTAATGACAGTAGCAAGTATCAATCCACAAATGATTGCATACAAGCCCTGCATTATATATAATTTTGTTTTAGTCATTTTTCGGCAACCACTTCTCCAACGCTTCTTTTTTATGAGCTTCATCAGCAAGCGGAAAGCCCAGTTTGGCACGAGCTTGTACATAGCTGACCGCCACTTTACGAGCCAATGTCCGCACACGCAGGATAAAGCGTTGGCGTTCGGTAACCGAAATCGCCCCACGAGCGTCCAATAAGTTAAAGGTATGGCTTGCTTTTAATACCATTTCATAGGCAGGCAGGGGTAGATTTACGCCCACCAGACGGTCGGCTTCATGCTCATAAAAGTCAAATAATTCAAAGAGTTTGGCAACGTCTGCATATTCAAAATTATAGGTAGATTGCTCCACTTCGTTTTGGTGGAACACGTCGCCATAGGTTACACGCCCAAACTCGCCGTCCGTCCACACAAGGTCATAGACGCTGTCCACGCCTTGAATGTACATGGCAAGGCGTTCCAAGCCATAAGTAATCTCGCCTGTTACAGGGAAACACTCAATCCCGCCCACCTGCTGAAAATAGGTAAACTGGGTAACTTCCATGCCGTTTAGCCACACTTCCCAGCCAAGCCCCCACGCACCCAAAGTTGGACTCTCCCAGTTGTCCTCCACAAAACGCACGTCATGGGTTAGTGTATCAATACCCAACGCCTGCAAAGAGCCCAAATACAACTCTTGGATATTGGCAGGGTTTGGCTTTAAGACGACTTGGAATTGGTAATAATGTTGCAAGCGGTTGGGGTTGTCGCCATAACGACCGTCTGTGGGACGGCGAGACGGCTGAACGTAGGCAGCGTTCCATTTTTCGGGCGTCAAAGCACGCAAAAATGTGGCAGTATGAAACGTCCCTGCCCCCATTTCCATGTCATAAGGTTGCAAGACCACGCAGCCACGCTCTGCCCAGTAGTTTTGTAGGGTTAGGATAATTTGCTGAAAGGTAAGTGGTTGTTTTGATGTTTGTGTCATGGTCATCACTTTTGGCTTTGGTAAATGAGTTATTTTAACACAAATGGACAGGATAAAAAATGGTTATAATTTTAAGTTGTTAAGATTTTTACAGATAAATGGCGAATGACAGAGCAGATTAAAGAGTTGGGGTATGATTTTGCTTTTAAAAACAAAAAACCCTTGAAAAATCAAGGGTTTGTAGTTGGTACCAGTGGTCGGATTCGAACCGACACGCTTATTAGGCAACGGATTTTGAATCCGTCGTGTCTACCAATTTCACCACACTGGCATGAGTGGTTAGCTTGTTTGCTATGGGTGCGTATTATAGCTTATTTTAAAATTTCGTCAAGGGGTTTTTATAAAAAATTTTAAAAATATTTTAAAGACTGGACTGATTGGACAGCCCAGTCTTATAGGTTTTATTTATCCGCCAAAAACAACCAAGTATCCAGCACCGTATCAGGGTTTAGCGATACTGAGCTGATGCCTTGCTCCATGAGCCATTTGGCAAGGTCTGGGTGGTCGGACGGGCCTTGACCGCAAATGCCGACATACTTGCCTTGCTTGCGACACGCTTCAATCGCCATGCCAAGCAGTTTTTTGACCGCAGGATCTCGCTCGTCAAACAGGTGCGACACAATGCCACTATCACGGTCAAGCCCTAGCGTAAGCTGAGTTAGGTCGTTTGAGCCGATTGAAAAACCGTCAAAGTATTGCAAAAATTCATCAGCAAGCAGGGCATTGGTTGGTAATTCGCACATCATGATGATTTCAAGAGAATTCTCGCCACGTTTTAGCCCATTTTTTTCAAGTAATTCAATGACTTGGCGAGCTTCGCCTGTGGTACGCACAAACGGAATCATGATTTTCACGTTAGTTAGCCCCATGTCATCACGGACGTATTTTAAGGCACGGCATTCAAGCTCAAAGCAATCACGGAAATTATCCGAGATATAACGGCTCGCCCCACGAAAACCGAGCATGGGGTTTTCTTCGTGTGGTTCGTACAGTTTACCGCCGATTAGGTTGGCGTATTCGTTGGATTTAAAATCACTCATGCGCACGATGACAGGCTTGTCTTTAAACGCTACGGCAAGCGTTGAAATGCCTTCGATGAGTTTGTTGATATAAAACTCCACAGGCGAGTTGTACCCTGCGATACGCTCAAACACTTGGGCTTGGGTTTCTTGGGGCAAGGTGTCCACGTTCAAAAGAGCTTTTGGGTGTACACCAATCATGCGGTTGATGATAAATTCTAAGCGAGCCAAACCTACGCCTTCGTTCGGGATTTGGGCAAAGTCAAAGGCACGGTCAGGGTTGCCCACGTTCATCATGACTTTAAAGCCAAGCTTGGGCATACTGGCGACAGAATTTTTTTGCACTTCAAAGTCCAAAATGCCGTCATAAATAAAGCCCGTATCGCCTTCGGCACACGATACCGTTACCGCTTGACCGTCTGTCAAAAGCTCGGTGGCGTTGCCACAGCCGACAATGGCAGGTACGCCAAGCTCACGAGCAATAATCGCCGCATGGCAAGTACGTCCGCCACGGTTGGTGATAATCGCACTGGCACGCTTCATCACAGGTTCCCAATCGGGGTCGGTCATGTCAGACACGAGCACATCGCCGTCTTGAACTTTGCTCATTTCGTTCAAATTCGTTACGATACGCACCTTGCCTGCACCGACACGCTGACCGATAGAACGCCCTTCACACAGCACTTTTGCCCCCTTGCTATTGATGACGTAACGCTCCATGCTGGTTTTGTCTTGGCGAGATTTGACGGTCTCGGGGCGAGCTTGCACGATGAAAAGCTCATTAGTATCGCCGTCTTTTGCCCATTCAATATCCATAGGACAGCCGTAGTGCTTTTCAATGCTAAGGGCTTGTTTGGCAAGGCGAGTTAGCTCGTCGGTATTTAGGGCGAACTGCTGACGGTCGCCTTTTTCTACGTCCACGATTTTGGTTGAGCGTTTGGTCGTGCCTTCATCGCCATAGACCATTTTGATGTGTTTTGAGCCAAGGTTACGGCGAACCACGGCAGGACGGTTTTCGACTAGAAGTTTTTTGGATAAATAAAACTCATCAGGGTTTACCGCCCCTTGCACCACCATTTCGCCCAAGCCATAGCTTGCCGTGATAAATACCACATCATTAAATCCGCTTTCGGTGTCAATCGTGAACATCACCCCAGACGTGCCAGTCTCGGAGCGTACCATACGCTGAACGCCTGCCGACAACGCCACACCAGCGTGTTCAAAGCCTTTGTGGACACGGTAAGCGATTGCACGGTCGTTGTATAGACTTGCAAATACTTCTTTGATAGCAATCAGTACGTTGTCAATGCCACGAATGTTAAGGAATGTCTCTTGCTGACCTGCAAAAGACGCATCAGGCAAATCTTCGGCAGTCGCTGACGAACGCACCGCCACCGCCACATCTTGACCGCCTGTAAGTGTATCAAATGCCGTGCGAATCTCGTCTTCTAAGTCTTTTGGCAACTCTTGGGCGATGACCCAACCACGCACTTTTGCCCCCACTTCGGCAAGTTTTTCAACATCATCAACGTCCAAGCCTTTTAGTTCGGCATTGATTTTGTCAAGCAAACCTGTTTCGTTCAAAAAGCGGTTAAACGCCTCTGCGGTCGTGGCAAAGCCGTTTGGCACAGACACGCCAACATTGGCAAGATTGCTAATCATCTCGCCCAAAGACGCATTTTTACCACCGACAATCTCAACATCGTCTTTACCAAGTTTGTTAAAGGGGATAACTTGTGCCATACGAACACCTTTTTTAATCTATAAAAATTTTGTCAAATTATAACGATAAATTTGCCAATACTCAATGTTATTTTTTATAAAAATGGGTCTATTTATTATCTAAATACACCCATTTTAACCTTTTAATAAGACTAATTAGCTCGTTCAATGCGGATAAACCCCCGCCCTTGACCGCCCTGCCCTGAGCTAATACTCGGCACATCATTGGGGCTGTATGTCGGAGCGGTGTTAGGATGCGTGGCATTGGGATACTGCGTGAGGGCTTGCGTTTGTAATGCCAATAACTCATTTGCCAACTCATTGCCCAGACGAGTGTAACCTGACTGGCTAAAATGCACGCCATCTTTACTGGCAAGCCCACGATTTATCCATGATTTCATGGTGCAAGAGCCACCCATCGCCCCCTGCCAATCCCAGTAGAGCGTACGTTCGGCTTGGGCAACTTGCCGTTGGGCAGTCTGTACGTCTGTGAGCGTGGCAGGGCGTGTGCCACAGCTTCCGCCCGTGCTTTTTAGAGCTTCTGGCGAGCCTAGCACCATGACCGCCGAACGTGGGCTGGCGGCACGGATTTGGCGGATTTTTTCGGTCAAAGTCGTACGCACGCTCTCGCCTGACACACCATTATAGGCTTCATTGGTGCCATAGGCGAGTACGATGAGCGTGGGGCGAATGGTGGCAAGCTCGCTTTGCCACGCCTGCGTATTCCACCTATTCCAATGCGACAGCTCTGCCCCATTGATACCCAATGCCGACACCACTGCCCCACGCCCACTAGGATTAAACGCCCACCAACCGCCAATCGCCGAGCCTGTGGCATTGTCATTATAAATGGTAAACGGCAAATTCACATCCACGCTCACCATCTGCCATGTACCATCCTTACGTGCCGTCTCTAACACAAACCGCTTACCATAAGCGTCCACCCCTGTAAATCTGCCGTCTGTCGGTTGCTGACGAATGCTCACCCAAATACGCTGAGCAGGTTCTGCCCCTTTTTTTGGTTTTAGAGTGAGGCTTGCCCCATTGACCTTGGGTCTGGCAATCAGTCCGCCCAGCGTATAGTACTCGCTTTGGTTGGTACGGCTAGAAATTGGTGAAAAATCGACATTATCATAGCTAAACCGTGTCATACGCTGACCGCTAAAATACATCGGCATCGCCCAGCCCATGCCACCATCGCCCATCACGCCCTGCAAGCGATTTCTTAGAGCGTCCGTCATGGTATCGCCTGCGGTGTGGCTGTCGCCCAGTTGGACGATATGCACCGAGTGATTTGCCATTGCCTGTGCTAGGGCATTGGTGTTGGGTTCACCAAAGTTGGCCAGATTGGCATGAGCCGATACCGACACGCACGCCATGATTAATAAGGTAGGCTTAAAGCTAAATTTTGTTAAATTCATGAATACTCTTTTTAGTTATCAAATGATAATATCACTCAATGATTAAATAAGACTGCACTTCTTTGGCAAGAATCCGCTGACCATCGCCAGAAAAATGAACGCCATCAGTGCTACGCATTTTAATATTTTTGCCATCTTTTTCAAGATAATCATTGTAAATATTATTGCACCCACCCATAATAGGACGTGCATCAATCACTTTAACATTATGACGAGCCAGCTCGTTCATCATCACATCATTGAGCTGAACCATTTGTTCATTTAATTTATTTTTTTTCATATTTGGCGGCGTTACCCAAATCACACCCACCTGTCTTTCTTTGGCAAAATCCAATATATCTTTCATGCGTGCCTGATATTCTGCTATCCATTCTTCGCTATTAAATTTTAGGTATTTTCCCTGTTTATCTGGCATATCCCAAGGGTCATTTGCCCCAAGCATGATGATGAGTACTTTAATATTGCTATCTGACCTCAAAGTATTTTTAATGGTGCTATTCCAATCAAAGAATTTAGGATATGCCAAGCCGGTACTTTGTTTGCTAAGATTGACCGAATCTACGCCTAAGCCCTGTAAATATTTTTGCATATGTGGGGCAATGCCCTGCATCATCGAATCGCCAGCAAAAAATACCTTTTGGCTTTTATTTAACGTTAAGGATTGTTCTAATTCATTTTGGGCTTGATTTTCTTTTAGGACTTGGGCTTTTAATTGCCTTTCTTGCTCTTGGCGTAATTGCTCTTGGCGCGCTTTTTCTGCCATTTTGGCTTTATAAGCAGGGGTATAGGCATAATTATCATTAAACTCATCAATCATACTTTTATTCATATTGTCGATATTATTGGCAATATTATCATGCAAGGTATATAACCCATCGCCAATATTGCCCCCTTTTTGCCATAAAGGGTGATTGATTAGATTTAATGGACTAGGCTGATGATAAGTTTGCAGATAATAGGCATTGATTGATTTTTGCATTATCCAAATACCCATGACGGTAGATAATACCAAAAAAATGAGCGTGTTAATAAAAGATTGTTTAAAATCATCATCTGGGTTAATTAATTCATCATCCCAATCATCGCCATCTTCTTGATAAATGATTTCTTCATCCGTATTTTCTTTATCAATGATTTTTGTATCAATATTTTTATTTTCTTGATTAATGTCATTTTGACAATCAATATCAGCCTTGTCAATATGATTAATCTCATCTTGTTTGTGTTCACTCATGATAATACCCTTTATCTTATCTTTTAGAAGTTTGCATAAATAAAACCGGGAATGCCAGACGGAGCCAAAATTACCACCGCCATAAATATCATAAAGCACAACACATAAAAAATCATACTTGGCATTTTAAGTATCAGCTGACCGACATTTTTTTGATGACGATGAAATAATGGATAAATCAGCCATGCCAATGCCAATATCACCAATAGATAAAGCGGATTATTTGTCCATGCCACATTAATATGATTAAAAAATAAAGCATTAAAAACCAATAATGCTTCATCTAATGTGGTCGCTCTAAAAAACACAAAAGCAAATACCACAAAATGCACAGTAATTAATACGCCCAGCGTTTTACCAATGATGCCTGTATTTGCCAAAAAATTACGCCCTTTGGCATGACCGCTTATTTTTTGGCAAGCCAAATCTCCAATATTTAATAAAACAATGGCTAAGGCGTGTAACAACCCCCAAAAGAAAAAGTTAAAGGTTGAGCCATGCCAAATCCCTGATAATACCATTGCAATAATAAGATTGAACTGGGTAAACCAAAAACCTTTTCTACTTCCGCCTAAGGGAATGTAAATATAATCTCGTATCCATGTTGATAAACTAACATGCCATCTGCCCCAAAAATCTCTAATATTATGTGCCAATAAGGGAGCATTAAAATTCATGGGTAAGCGAAAACCAAGCAATAACCCAAATGCCACCATCATCTCACTATATCCTGAAAAATCCAAAAATAATTGCAAGGTATAACCATAAATAGCAGTCAATACTTCCAAGCTGTGGAATCCTGTGGGATTGGCAAAAACGGGATTGACCCAATTATCCGCCAAATATCCTGCCAGCCACCATTTTTTGGCAAGGGCAAGCACAATCAAAGCAAAGGCGATTTTTGGGTATAATAATTGGCGTGACTCTGGCTCATTTAATTGGTCATACATCCCACAAGGCTTACCCATAATGTCAATCAAACCTTTAGTGTCATTAACACGGGTAATCGGACCTGCCGAAATTGTGGCAAAAAACGAAAAGTGCGTTAATGCTTGCCAAAAATATAAATAAGAAATAGGATTTTCATTATTTTCATCTTGTTTTTCTTGCTCACTTTGTTTATTTTGTTCATTTTTCTCATAAACCACGCTTTGTCGGTAAAGCGTTACCAAGTAACTAATGGCTTGAAATGAATAATAAGAAACACCCAATGGAAAAATAATATTTGCTATAAGTCCCGTATTATCTAATTGCCACATCTCCAAAGCACGGCTAATATTGGCACGGAAAAATTCATAATATTTAAACACTGATAGATTTATCAAAGTGATGATAACACCCATCGCCATCCATGATTTTTTGTGGTGACTGATGATGATTTGCCGAGCAATGAAATAAATGACAATACTAAAAATAAACAGCATGCCAACTGCCATCAAGCCTGCCATTAAATAAATAATGGCATAGCTGATAATGAGCAACAGCATATTTTGAATGTCTGGTCTTTTTTTAAATGCCCAATAAAGCATGAAAAACACCATGAACAATAACGCAAATTCTACCGATAAAAATGAAAACATTGCATTCCTTAGCCATAAACCATCTGAGAAACCATGAATACGCCCCACCCAAAGATGTGATTGTTGTTATTATGGTTAGCACCGCCCTTTTATCCAACCTACACTTTTTATATTGACAAAAAGGTCGTTCATTTTAACAAAATTACCACAAATGCACAATGGGATTTTATCCGCTTTTTCATGCTGTTTTAATCATTGTCATTTACTTGTCCTGTTTCTTATTATCATGCCACAGTTGATAATTTTTCCTACAAAACCCCCTATTTTTGTGCTATACTCTCATTTAAGTTTACCCATGTATGGCACAGGACATAAAGGATAGCCATGTACGTTCACACCCCCACACCCAGCCAACAAGACGAGCAGGCGAAGCAAACCAAGCAGTTTAAAGCCCCCGAGCTACTTCGCAGTGCTTTTTTTGTCTCTGACGGCACCGCCATCACTGCCGAGACACTTGGACGATCACTGCTTAGCCAGTTTGGTAATGTCAAATTTGACGTCAAAATCATCCCCTATGTGGACACCCCCGAGTTGGCTCATGAAGCGGTCAAACGCATCAACGAAGCTCATCGTTTATCAGGACTTAAACCCTTAGTTTTTGACACCATCGTCAGTGATGAGATTCGCACCATCATCAACGGGGCGGACGCCACCAATCTTGATATCTATGAAGGGTTAATTACCCGCATCGCCAATGAAATCGGTGAGACCCCCGACCCCCATGCAGGCATGGCACACGGACAAGTGGACAGCGAAGACTATAAGGCAAGGATTGACGCGGTGCATTTTGCTTTGGATAATGACGACGGGGCAAGAACCAATCACTATGACGGGGCAGACATCATCCTAGTTGGCTTATCACGCTCAGGCAAGACCCCCACAAGCCTATATCTTGCCTTACAGTTTGGCATTCGTGCCGCCAACTATCCTTTGACCGAAGATGACCTAGATAGTAGTAATCTACCCAAAGTGTTACAGCCCTATCGCCACAAACTCTTTGGTCTGACCATTGACACCGAACGATTGGTGCGCATCCGCCAAGAGCGAAAAGCAGGCTCTCGCTATGCCTCCCTTGCCCAGTGCCAAGAAGAACAGCGTGCCATCCAAGCCATCTACACCGCCCAAAAAATCCCCAACCTTAATGTATCAGAAATGAGCGTTGAAGAGATTGCCACACGGATTTTACAAATTACAGGTTTGGCACGGCGGATTGGCTGATTTTTAAAATATTTAAAACTGATAAACCCTGAGAAAAATATGAAACATCGCTCTTTGTTGCTCTTACCCCTAACACTCATCATCTCTTTGAGTGCGTGCCAAAGTCGTCCGCCAGTGCCTGAGCCACGTTACATCCCTAATGTCACCCTAAACGCCAGTGAAACGCTAGAAGTCATGCCTTATCGCAGTGCCTGCCATTCTGCCACACCCATGCAGTGCCTACTGGTCAAGCCCGTTGGGGCAGATGATGATAAGCTGTTCGGTATTGGCTATAATGACATCATTGGCTTTACGCCAACTGTTGGCACTGCCTACACCATCAAGGTGCGTCAAGAGATAGACCAAAATACTGGCAAACCCACAGGACTGTGGCAGTTAGATGAGATTTTAACGCAAAACATTCGTTAATTAAAATAAACAAAAAGGTAATATCATGACCAAAACCAACCCCACCGAGACGGCAGGTAAATCCCCAAACCCTGCCAAAAATGAGACCAAGGCGGAACACGCCATCAAAGAACAAGCCAAACGTTCCGCCCTACCCGAAGCAGAAATCAAAACCCCTGACAGCACAAACACGCCAGCTCATGAAGAGCATGACCTCAGTCACCTGCTAATTAGCCCTCTTGACGGTCAGCGTATCGCCATCGCTCCCCAAAAACGCAAAGCCCGTCACGGCTTTGAATATGACGCCGTGGTACTAGGGGCAGGGCCTGCTGGTGAAGCAGCGGCGATGAAACTTGCCAAATCAGGACTCAAAGTGGCAGTCATCGACCCCCGTGACCAAGTAGGCGGTAACTGTGCTCATGTCGGCACCATTCCCAGTAAGGCACTTCGCCAATCGGTGTTTAACATCATCAGCATGAGACGTGACCCCATTTTTAGCTCATTTACCGACAACTTTCAGGTTCCCCTAAATAAGGTGCTAAGCAAAGCACGGCGAGTAATTGCCAGTCAAGTCAATACCCACAAGCTATTTTATGAGCGTAACCGTGTTGAGATTATCCAAGGTTGGGGGCGTTTTATTGACAAAAACACCCTAGAAGTTGAACAGGTTCATGGCGAAGGTGCCAAGACAGTTACCTTTGAAAAGGCAGTCATTGCCGTGGGTTCACGCCCCTACCGTCCTGACCTGCTTGACTTTGACCATCCCCGTGTCTTTGATTCGGACAAGATTTTGCAAATGGACTATGTCGCTCGCAAAATCATCATCTATGGGGCGGGCGTGATTGGCTGTGAGTATGCGTCCATCTTTACAGGTCTGGGCTATGTCGTTGATTTGATTAATAATAAAGAGCAACTACTAAGCTACCTTGATGATGAAATCTCAGACGCCCTATCGCACGACTTTCGTCAGTTTGGCGTGCGTATTCGTAGCAACGAAGAGATTGAACGCCTAGAAACCTTTGATGACTGCGTGGTCTTGCACCTAAAAAGCGGTAAAAAAATCAAATCCGACGCCATCCTTTGGTGTAACGGACGTTCGGGTAACACCGACGGGCTTAACCTAGAAGCGGTTGGCTTATCTGCTAACAGTCGTGGACAGCTTGAAGTTGACCAAACCTACCGCACCAAAGCTGAGCATATCTATGCCGTGGGCGATGTCATCGGCTGGCCGTCTTTAGCGTCCGCTGCCTACGACCAAGGGCGAAATGCCGCCGGCTTTATGGTGGGTGACAAACACGCTGAGTTTGTCAATAGCGTGCCTACTGGCATCTATACCATTCCTGAGATTTCAAGCATTGGAGCGACCGAAGAAGATTTAACTCGTGACCAAATCCCTTATGAAGTCGGACAAGCCTTTTTCAAACATCTGGCTCGCTCCCAAATCATCGGTGAACGTTCAGGCGTCCTAAAAATCTTGTTCCACCGTGAAACTTTGCAAATCCTAGGTATTCACTGCTACGGCAACCACGCATCCGAAATTATCCACATCGGACAAGCGGTGATGAAATGCGGTCACACGCTAGAATACTTCATCAACACCACCTTTAACTACCCTACCATGGCAGAAGCCTATCGTGTGGCAGCGTTAAATGGCATGAACCGTATTTTTTAAAGTGTTATAACCCTTAAAGGCACATCAAAGGACGTGCTCAGCACGTCCCTACGTCCACATGGTTAAATTGTGATAACTCTAAATACCGCCCATATCATTTGCTTTTTATTTTTATAAAACCATAAAAAAATCACCCCAAAACAATTTGGGGTGATTTTTGATTTTGGTTAAGATTTGGTTAAAACAAATTATTTCTTAGCGGCTTCTACTTGAATGTCAATACGGACATTTTTTGCCATGCCAACATTCACTAAATAATCCATGCCCCATTTGGTGCGGTCAATGGTCGTGCTAAAATCACCGCCACACACTTCGGTTTTTGCCATAGGGCTGTCATAACAGTTAAACTTATTGGCGTGCAGACGAACAGGGTGCGTTTGACCAAGTAGAGTTAGTTTGCCATCCACCGAGCTTAGTTTGCGTGCTTTGCCCTTGCCTGTGTAGTTGAATTTGGTAGATTCAAAACGCATGGTGGGGTATTTTTCAGCATCAAACAAATCGGCACTCAGCAGATGTTCGGTAAACTCCTTAGAGCTTGATTGTAGATTTGCCAATGGCAACTCAATATCAATCTTACCCGTACGTTTGGCTTTATCAAACTCCATCTCACCTGTCAGACCATACACACCGCCCACATTGGTGCTGGTTTTAAAATGATCAATGGCAAAACGGGCATTGGTGTGAAATGGGTCAATCTCATAAGTGGCGGCATTTGCCATGCCTGCTAGGGCGACAAGAGACAGTAGGGCTAGCTTTTTCATAACAACTCCTTGGGTTTGATGAATAATGTTATTGGCACAACACCAATGCGATAAATTCTAACAAGACTGATTAGGAAAAACAAGCACGATTAAGAAACGCATTGTTAATGTTTGGTTAATGATACATCAAGGTTTATCCGTTTGGCTTGCCTACTCCGTCTTTTGACCTGCTGTCTCTTTGCTTGCCGACTCTTGGCTTACTGTCTCTTGGTTCGCTGTTTTGGCTGTCTGCTTAGGCAGGTATTCCTCTCGGATAATGCCTTGTAAACCATCATACGGCACCACAATCTCAACAAAACCCTGTGCAAAACCTCCCATTTCATAAGGCTGATACACCAACACCACCCCATTTTTACCAAAATACACATTTTCGGTCATCTCAAACTGCCACGTTTGCTCGTATTCTTGAATGTCTTTTTTGGTTGTGATTTGTAGCTCGTTTTTTAGATATTCTTTAAACCCTGCATAAGCCAGCTCATGAAAATCACTCGCCCTATCCGCCACAATCACATCAGAAAACTCAATCTGCGTCTGCAAATCCATATCAAACATCAGATATTCCATAAATGGCATACCGTGAGCCCCACCCATATAAACATCGCCAGCAATGGCAACCTGAGCTAAGTTTTTGTGAGCAGGGACAAACTCTGGGGCAACCGTCCAAGCATAGCTCGGTGCCGACTCAAAGGGCTCGCCATTTTCTTTGGCAACTTCCTTCATCTCATTGATAAGTGCCAAATGCTCGCCCACAAATTCATCAACATTTTGCTTAAATTTAAACAGTTTGGGATTATCATCATTGGTAATTTTTTTATTGACAATCTGCTCTATCCAACGTGGCTCAATTTTTGCCAATTTGATGTTGATACTCGTGCAAAAATCCCCCTCATAAAAACCTTTGTCATCTTTGGGTGTTTTTGGGTCAAAATTGCACGCCTGTTTCATCTCATCGGGCAGTTCATACTCATAGGCAACCGTGCTAAATTTAATTTGTTCAGGCTTGGTAATCTTGCCTGCATTGGCAAGTTTTTGATCAAGGGCTTGAATGGTCTCACTTGGGGTTAGCTCACCACTTGGCATGACTTGGCTTTTTTGAGTTTCTAGATATTCTGCTTGATTGTTTTTGACCGTTTCATCTTGACCACAAGCAGTCATCAACACCGCCAAAGCCAGCACCAATACTTTTTTCATCATCTTACCCCTTTTTAAATTAAAACGATAGGGCGTGCTGAAGATTGGTATTTGCAATGAAAAATGAGAAAAACCAGATTTAGCCATTTTTCATGCAAAAATCAATCAAGGCTTTAAATCTCTACCGAATTTAAATAAAATGTTATCAATGCTCAACACGCCCTAGCATTGTAAAGCAAAATCAATCACTTGGCAAATAAAAAAGCCCACAATCATGGGCTTTTTGTGTCAAATTAACAACGCTTACAACGCCTGCACCACTTTATCGCCCATGTCCGTACAACCAACCAATGTCGTGCCGTCTTCATAGATGTCTGCCGTACGCAGTCCGTCTGCCAGCACCTTTTGCACCGCCTGCTCCACCTGCACCGCACGAGCTTCATCATTTAAACTATAACGAAGTAACATTGCCAAAGACAAAATGGTCGCCAAAGGATTTGCCTTGTCCTGTCCTGCAATGTCGGGGGCAGAGCCGTGCGAAGGCTCGTATAAGCCCTTACCATTTTCATCAAGGCTTGCTGACGGTAGCATACCGATTGAGCCTGTCAGCATAGAGGCTTGGTCGGACAAAATATCGCCAAAAATATTGCCCGTAGCAATCACATCAAACTGCTTGGGAGCTTTAACCAGTTGCATGGCACAGTTGTCCACATACATATGCGACAGCTCAACATCGGGATACTCTTTGGCAACGTCCGTAAAAATCTCTTTCCACAGCTCGGTCGTCTCCAATACATTCGCCTTGTCCACGCTACACAGCTTTTTGCCACGTTTTTGGGCGGATTGGAACGACACATGGGCGATACGGCGAATCTCGCTTTCGCTATAACGCATGGTATTAAAGCCTTCACGCTCGCCCTTGTCGTTGGTGTGAATGCCCCGTGGCTCGCCAAAATAAATGTCGCCCGTCAGCTCACGCACAATCAAAATATCCAATCCCGATACAACTTCGGGCTTTAAAGTGGACGCATTGGCTAGTTCTTTGTACAAAATCGCAGGACGCAAATTGGCAAACAAATTCAAATCCTTACGAATCGCCAAAAGTCCACGCTCAGGACGCAGTGGGCGGTCAAGGTTGTCATATTGGGGCGAGCCAACCGCACCTAATAACACCGCATCGGCTTTTCGTACGATTTCTTGGGTTTGGCTAGGATATGGCACACCATAAGCATCATAAGCCTCTCCGCCCAGTTTGGCGTATTCATAACTTACTTCCAAGCCTTGTTCAATGAGTTTATCCAAGACTTTAACCGCTTGGGCGACAATTTCAGGTCCGATACCGTCGCCATTTAGGATTGCGATGTGTTTCATAAGGGTTTCCTTTTTACATTTATTCAAAATTAAAAAGTATGATAAATAAATGGCATTTTAAAAAAGATTGGTAGGGGCAAATTATATTTGCCCTGTTAATATTCATTTTGGGCAAATGTAATTCGCCCCTACATTTATCACCAACTATCAAATTATAAAAAATCAAGCCGTCAATTCCTTAAACACCCAAGGACGCTCATTTTTAGCTTTTTCCTCAAAAGCCTTAATATCATCACTATTTTGCAAAGTCAAACCAATATCATCTAAGCCATTTAATAAACAATGCTTACGAAATGCGTCCACTTCAAAAGCATATTCTTTGCCAGATGGCGAAATTACTTTTTGATTTTGTAAATCTACGGTTAATTGATAGCCGACATTATTAAAACATTCTTGGAATAATTCATCAACTTCACTTTCTGTTAATATCACAGGAAGCATACCGTTTTTAAAGCAGTTATTATAAAAAATATCGGCAAAACTTGGGGCAATCACGGTGCGAAAGCCATATTCATTTAATGCCCAAGGAGCGTGTTCACGAGATGAACCACAGCCAAAATTGGTACGAGCCAAGAGAATCGTTGCACCAGAATAGCGTTCTTGATTTAACACAAAATCAGGGTTTTTTGGGCGTTTGGCAATGTCCTGCCCCAAAAAGCCTTCATCCAAATAACGCAATTCGTCAAATAAATTATCGCCAAAGCCTGTGCGTTTAATGGATTTTAAAAACTGCTTAGGGATAATCAAATCGGTATCTACATTGGCACGGTCTAGCGGGGCAACAATGCCAATTTCGGTGGTGTATTTTTTCATAGCTTTTCCTTATATTACCAAACACAATTTTTGCAATGTTCGGTTAAATTGGTATCTTTACTGATTAAAATATTATCATCTAACATCGCATGGGCAACAATCAGACGGTCGAAAGCATCTCTGGTAAAATCACAAGTTAATGCAACATTGACAACATCAATCCAATTCTTTTGACAAATATTTAAATCAATTTCATTATTTAAGGCATTGATAATTTGCTCTGCCGTATCAGTAATTCTTTGCTTTTCATACAGATATTGCAATTCTAATTTGACCATAGGTGAAATAAAAAGATTATTGTTTTCTAAAATATCTAAGGTATTTTTGGAAAATTTTTTTAATTGCCCCGTATATAGCCACACTACCGCATGAGTATCTAAATAAACATCATTTTGGAAAATCAAGATTTAATTCCCCTTCCCAACTGATATTTACCAAATCATCGGAATTACCATTCACAGCGTTTGGACGAGATTTTAATCGTGATAATTTATTGTAATGCGAATAATCATTTTCTATTGATTGATTGATTTTTTCAACCAATGCTATTTTATCGGCATTATCCAAATGCTGTATCATTTGATAATAATGCTCTACGATTGAAATAGGCATTTTAACACTCCTATTTTACCAATGATAATAAGCCGTCAAACTTGCTGTTGCCAATACCTTGCCATTTAAATTAAAGCCGAGTACCGCAGGGCTTATGCTATTGGGTAAATCCAGTATTTCATTTAGGGCATATAGGGTAAAAATATAGCGGTGCGGTTTATCGCCTTTGGGTGGAAATGCCCCAATAAAACCATCAAGTCCTGCATCGTTTTTTAATTCCACAATGCCATTGCCAAACTCATTGGACTTGCCTTTTGGCAATTTGCTCCAATCGGCAGGAATATTAAACACATTCCAATGCCAAAAGCCACAGCCTGTTGGTGCATCTGGGTCGTACATTGTTAGCACAAAACTTTTGGTCTCAGCAGGAGCGTTTTGCCATTTCAGATTGGGGCTGATATTATTGCCTGCATACCCCCAAATATTGGCGACATAATCATTAGACAGCGTACTGTCTAGGGCAATGTCATCGCACAATAATATCATTTCGCCTTGAATTTGGGCGGGTTGGCGGACTTCTAAATAAGGGTTTTGGGTTAAGTCATTCATACAATTTTCCTTTTAACAATTAAATTCATCATTAAGACACTTTAACACATAATTTTGGCAATCATCAAGCGTTTTAAAATACTTTAAATCATCGCCATATAATCCCAAGCCATCAAAACGAAAACTCTCATCAACAAAGAAACTTTCACTGGCAATATGCCCTGCTACTGTTGGAAAAGTAGGATTGATATTATAATTATCCAGTCGCCAAAGGCTTGCAAAATAACCATTTGAGTGTTTAAAAACTTCAATCTTAAACACCCATAATTCATCGCCCACTTCTATGGGGTTGGTAATTAGGGTTTTGACTAGTTCGGAATAGGTTGTCATTTTTTACCAAGAACGAAATTTATTACCAACAAAAAAAATAATCCATATCTGCACCATACACAGATAAAGTGTTAATCATAAACTCTTCTGAACTAATCAAATTATCAAAAACCAACGAATTAATCTCAAGTGGCTCTTCTGAATGTTCGGGCAACATTGCTATGTAGTATTCTAAATTATGCAAGACTTCAAACAGTTTACATACAGAATTTGAGAATATACCCTGTTCGTCTCCCAATAAATATAAATCTAATTTTTCATAGTTAAATTCATAAGATGGGTTATATAATTGACTAAAATTTAAGAATAATTCAGGTATGAAAGTACCCACATAAGACACAACATTTCTATATGTTGTGTCATAATCAATAATATTATTATGCTCAGTTTTGACAAAATTGATATTCAGATATTTTGACAAATAGGCAATAATCCATCTGTCATAAGTTGGGTATTTGAAATTTGGATACTCATACTTAATTGCCAAACAATCTTGTTGTATTTTCTCATCGTTTAAATTTTCAAAACCACGCTCTTTTAAACAATCTTGCAACCAATTTTTCTCACCCAAATACACAAAACCCTGCTTTTCTAAAACTTCCAATTCCCAAATTCTTTTCAAAATATCTTCTGGATAACAATTTCCACGACCAATTTTATAAATATAGGTTTTGGATAATTGCTCTTTTTGCAATTGAAAATATTGAGTAGGTTCAATATATTTTCTGATTTGAGCAGAATTTCTTTGTATGTGCATTTCTCTTCCAATTTTAAAACAAGACAACCCATCATACCACAGATTGTCTTATTTTTCACGCCTTACGCCACCGCTCGCACATCGACAAAATGCCCATAAATTGCCGCCGCCGCCGCCATTGCAGGACTCACAAGGTGCGTACGACCGCCGTTGCCTTGACGACCTTCAAAGTTACGGTTGGAAGTGCTGGCACAATGCTCGCCCGATTGTAGTTTATCAGCATTCATGGCAAGGCACATAGAACAGCCCGGCTGCCGCCACTCAAATCCAGCATCAATAAAGATTTTGTCAAGCCCTTCGCTTTCGGCTTGTTTTTTGACCTGCCCAGAGCCTGCTACAACCATTGCTTGTTTAATGGTTGGGGCGACTTTTTTGCCTTCTACGATTTTGGCAACTTCTCTTAAATCCTCAATGCGAGAATTGGTACACGAGCCGATAAACACACGGTCAAGTGTAATCTCGCTCAAAGACTGCCCTGCCGTCAAGCCCATATATTGATAGGCTCGTATCCAGTCATTTTTTTGCACATCGTCTTTTGCCATATCTAAGGTTGGCACATTGGCGGACACAGGAATGACCATTTCAGGCGAAGTTCCCCACGAAATTTGTGGTTCAATCTCATCGCCATTTAACACAACTACCGCATCAAAATGAGCGTCATCGTCTGATTTTAGGGTGTTCCAATAGGCAACCGCACGCTCCCACTCATCGCCAGTCGGAGCATAAGGGCGACCTTTGACATAATCTATCGTCTTATCATCCACCGCCACAAGACCCACCCTTGCACCGCCTTCAATCGCCATATTGCACACGGTCATACGCCCTTCAATGGACATATCACGGAACACTTGTCCACCAAACTCAATGGCATAGCCTGTACCGCCTGCCGTGCCGATTTTGCCGATAATCGCCAAAATCACATCTTTGGGCGTTACGCCCTTGCCCAATTTGCCGTCCACACGCACCAGCATATTTTTCATTTTCTTTTGTACAAGGCACTGGGTGGCAAGCACGTGTTCTACCTCACTTGTACCAATGCCGTGAGCCAAACAGCCCAATGCCCCGTGCGTGGCGGTATGACTGTCGCCACAAACTACTGTCATACCCGGTAGGGTTAAACCTTGTTCAGGACCAACAACATGGACAATGCCTTGACGGTCATCGTTAATGCCAAATTGCACGACATTAAAGGTTTTGCAGTTATCATCAAGCGTTTTGACTTGAATGCGAGAAGTGTCGTCCTCAATGCCCGAAATGCCCTGCGAGCGTTCTTTGGTTGATGTGGGGACATTGTGGTCGGGGGTGGCAATATTTGCCGACAAACGCCAAGGGGTACGCCCCGCCAAAGTCAAGCCTTCAAAGGCTTGGGGGCTGGTTACTTCGTGCAATAATTGACGGTCAATATAAATCAAAGACGAACCATCATCTCGTTGTTTGACCAAATGGTCGTCCCAAAGTTTGTCGTATAGGGTTTTGCCTGCCATTGTTATTCTCCAAATGTAAAATGGTCTGGGTATGGTAAATTTTAAAAGATTATAACACACTTTAAAAATAACAATAATTTATAATTTTTATGGTTTATTTAACTTTTTGGAAAAATTTTTTTGGCATGATAATCTTGCCACTTATGATAAAATAGCCCAAATTCTCACGCATTGTTTTTATGAAAAAATACCTAGTCACCGCCTTATTGCTCGGCTCGCTCACACCCCTAGCTTATGCCTGTGCCCTACCCAAAAGCCATTATAAAAACGTCAGCTGTACCGCACGTTCAGGCGTGTTTTTGGCGGTCAAAGACAATGGCTCGCCCGTGGCACTTTTGGACAAAAAAGGCAACAAAACAGCCGATTTGTTCGCTTATGACGCGGTGCTGGGCTCGGAGTTTAGAAGTGGGCTACTCCCCGCCCTAAAAAACGGTAAAGTCGGCTACATCAATGACAAAGGCAAAACCATCATCGCCTTTAACTACGACCGCATGAATGGCAACCAATGGGCAAGGGGCGTGCGAGGCGAACGTATCATCGTCAAACAAAACCGTGGCTTTGGCGTGCTAGACACTCGGGGCAAGGTCATCGTCCGTCCCGAGCGAGCCATCAGCCACATCAGCGACTTCTCCCAAGGTCTTGCCACCGTCACCGCTGGCGGTAGCACCTACACCATCGACAAAAACGGCAATCGCACACAGCAAGCCCTCAACCCATCGCCCACCCCAGAGCCGACACTTACCCAAGGCAGTCTGCCAAACCCGAGCACGCACCTAACACTCACGCCAAGACAACAAGACGGCAAATGGGGCTTTGTCGATGATAAGGGCGTACCGATGATTATCTACGCCTTTGATGATGTCCGAGCTTATAGTGAGAATCTGGCAGGGGTACGCATGGGCGATAATTGGGGCTTTATTGATAAAAGCGGGCAACTGGTCATCGATTTTCGTTTTCATAAAGACGGGTTTATCTTGGACAGCACCAGAAATCCTGAACTGCCCGAACCACTGATGTTTAAAAATGGCAAGGCATGGATTGGTAATCTAAACAATGGCGACAAGCTGTGTATCAATTCGCAAGGGGTCAATGTGACTTGTTAGGATTTTTGATTTTAAAATACGCCATTGTACCAAAACCCCATCAATCATGATAAAATAGCAACTTATCTGATATGGCTATCTGTGCATTTTTTAAAATAAGATTGTTTGCACACTCTGCCCGTCAGACCATCCCATTTAACAATTCATTTTGTCACACGGTAAAATAACTTTAAAGGAATTTTTATGATTAGTATTTTTGATATGTTTAAAATCGGTGTTGGCCCTTCAAGCTCGCACACGGTCGGCCCGATGGTTGCCAGTGGGCGGTTTTTGGCACTGTTAGATGGACGACTGCATAGCGATTTTAGTCCAATTACAGGCATTACCATAGAGCTATATGGCTCGCTGTCCGCCACAGGCAAAGGACACGCCACCGATACCGCCACCTTGCTTGGGCTACTCGGACACGCCCCACGCACGATAGACACCGAACGCACGGACGAATATTTGTCAGACATACGCACGCACCAAAAGATGAACTTGGGCGGTCGTCATGTTATTGATTTTGATGAAACTACTGACATCTTGTGGTATAGCGATGTTACCCTGCCCCAACACCCTAACGGCATGACGCTCATCGCCACATTAGCTGATGGCACTTGTATCAGCGAAACCTACTTTTCTATCGGGGGCGGATTTGTCGTGGATAATGATGAGTTTAAAGCCCAAACCGCACAAGAGCAGACAGACGAACCCAAAAAATCGCCCTACCCTTATCCCTTTGAGCTAGGAGCAGACATCGAACGGCTGTGCCACACGCATGGGTTTAGCATCAGCGAGCTTATGCTCCACAACGAAACCGCCATTCGAGACGAAGAAGAAGTTAAAGATTATCTTAATGACATCTGGGCGACCATGCAGGCGTGCGTCAATGCCGGCTACCAAAAAGATGGTATCCTGCCCGGCGGTCTTAACGTCAAACGCCGTGCCAAAGCCTTATATGACCAACTTAGTAAAGAGTATGGTAAAGCCGATGGCGGACTGCTTGCGATGGATTGGGTAAACCTGTATGCTCTGGCGGTCAATGAACAAAACGCCTCAGGCGGACGGGTCGTTACCGCTCCCACCAATGGGGCGGCAGGTATTATCCCTGCGGTACTGCATTATTATCAAGGCTTTATTCCGTCATTTAGCTATCAGGGCGTGCGTGAATTCTTGCTCGTGGCAGGGGCGATTGGGGCGTTAATCAAACAAAATGCTTCCATTTCAGGGGCGGAAGTTGGCTGTCAAGGCGAAGTTGGCTCTGCCTGTGCGATGGCAGCAGCAGGACTGGCTCACGTCATGGGCGGTACGGTCGCCCAATGTCTAAACGCCGCCGAGATTGGACTAGAACACAACTTAGGGCTGACCTGCGACCCCATCGCAGGACTGGTGCAAGTGCCTTGTATTGAACGCAATGCGATGGCGTCCGTCAAGGCGATTAACGCCGCTCGCCTTGCTCTGCGTGGCGATGGCTCGCACCACGTCTCACTAGATAAAGCCATTTTGACCATGAAAGAGACTGGGCTTGACATGATGGACAAATACAAAGAAACCGCTCGTGGCGGACTTGCCATTCATGCCGATAACCGCATTCCTGTGGCAGTGGTCGGTCATGTGGGCGTGGGATTTAGCCAGTGTTAAGGTGTCATTTCGTCCTAGCTTACGTACTAGGACGATGAACTTGTACAATGTAAATAGCTTATGAATACCAAATCCAATCAAACCATGACCCCAAAGGAAATTTTTATACAAGGCTGTCAAACCATCGCCAGTCAGTTTCCTGATTTTAAAGCCACAAGGCAAGGTAGAACACTTAGCCGAAAAAGCCAAAATCATTTACTTGAATTTTCCATCAGCTTTGAGACATCACGCCGAAATTATAGTGGTAGCGTTACCATCATGCCTTATATTGCCATTTGCCCTACTAAGGCTTTTAAAGAGCAACTATCCTCTTATCAACTGCTTGATGATGACTTATGTTTTTATTCTAATCATTTAGGATATATCAATCCTAGACAAGAATATTATGAATGGAATTTAGCAGGGGCAAGTTTTCATCATTCGGTTGATGAGATTAGCAAGCAAATTAAACAATACGTCCTACCGATTTTTGAATTATTTGAAAATCCACAATCCGCCATTGAATTTTTAATTAATCATGGCACAAAATTTCATGCTCACATCAAAACCCTAGACTACTCCCCTGTTTATTTTATATTAGGGCTAGGCACAAAAGCACAAATCAATGAATTTATCATTCATTATATCAAATCTAGTGGCTATAAAGGCAAATTTATTCGTGCTTACCAAACCTTAAAAGCATTACCCAAAGAGCATATTGCCGCAACTTCATCATCTTTTGTTGGCGAAATCATATTAAAAGACATGATAATCAATGATATTGACATGACATTTTAAGCCCTATGATAATTCTCCTACGATAATATAATTAGGGCGTGCCGTTATTGACATCAAGCTAGCCCTATCACGCCACGCCCACCTCTCATCTAGTTTTTTGCCAAATATCATTGCCAAAATCCCCATAACTGTGTACAATGGCAACCATATATCAAGCCATTATTATTTAGATTTATTACCTTATGACCATGCTACAACACCCCCTGTTTCGCTTATCGGCAGTCGCTTTTGCCACTTTGACGGTTATCTCTTGCACGTCCACCACCCCAACAGCACCACCGACCACCACCCAACCGACCGCCCCAACACCCCCTAGCGAGCCTGTACCTTCTCGTGTGGTCATTGTTCAGCCCCAAACACCAACCGCCCCCACGCCCACGCCTGCCCCATCGGTAGAAAATCGCTACTATGGCAGTTTCGGCGACTGGAAAAGCGACTTTATCACTCGCACCATCGCTGGCGGTCATGCCTCTCATGCGGTGCATGGGCTGATGGGCAGTGCCAGTCTTAACTCACAGGTCATCAGCCTAGACGGTCGCCAAGCCGAATTTGCCAAAATGCCGTGGTCATACGTCGAGTCCGCCGTTACCTCAGGGCGTGTCTCTAACGGTAGAGCCAAATTACGTGAATACCCTTCCCTACTCTCACGAGCTGAAAGTCAGTATGGTGTCCCCAGAGAGGTAATGGTTGCCATTTGGGGTATTGAGTCCTCGTATGGAGCAGGCACCGGTTCAACCGACTTAGTCGATGCCTTATCTAGCCTTGCCTTTGATGGTCGCCGTCGCAGTTTTGCCGAAGGCGAACTGCTTGCCATGTTACAGATGATTGAGCGTGGCGATGTCAGTCGTTCACAACTACGTGGGTCATGGGCGGGAGGCATGGGTCATACCCAATTCATCCCCTCCACTTGGATAAAATATGGCGTGGACGGTAACGGCGATGGACAAAAAAACCCATGGACAATCTCGGACGCCCTCACCTCCACCGCCCATTATCTAGGGGCGAGCGGTTGGGTGTCAGGCGTGGACGCTTTTTATGAAGTTCGCCTGCCGACTGGCTTTAACTACCAACTCTTAGGACAAAAACAATCCCTAGAATCATGGAAATCCTTAGGCGTGGTCTCTGCCAATGGCGAGTACTTTGGCGGTCATGCCCAAGCCGAGCTTTGGCTCCCTGCCGGCGTAAATGGTCCTGCCTTACTACTGACACCCAACTTTGATGTCATCAAGGTTTATAACAATTCATCTAGCTACGCCCTAGCCGTGGCAACCCTTGCCAAACGTATCGCTGGCGGTGCTGGCATTAGTGGCAACTGGCCACGCCACGAACAAGCACTGTCTCGCTCAGAAGTCATTCGTTTGCAAGAAACCCTAAACGCCAAAGGCTACTCTGCCGGTAAAGCGGACGGTGTGGCAGGGGCGAACACCTCTCGTGCCTTTGCTCGCTGGCAGGCGGATAACGGACGCATTCCTGACGGTTTTATCACCCAAAACTCGGTACGTGGCTTGGTCTGGTAACATAAAGTCGGTGCGTGATGTACCGACTTTTATTTAAATCATTCATCATGCGGTTAAGTCATTGTTGCAAATGATAACAATTTAAAACTTTTCATCTTGATAAAAATCTGTTAGATTATAGCATTTTTAACCTTTGGAGCTGTTATGAAAATCAAATCCCTACTACTGCTTAGCACCCTATTTTGTGCCAGTGCCTTTGCCACACCGAGCAATCAATCACTAGAAGAGCTTGCCCAAATCATGCCTTACGAATCCACGTTTTACCAAGCGGTCGTTGCCCCCCTTGAAATGGAACGCATGGCAATCGCTCAGGGCATGGCACAGGACAACACACTCACCGACGACCAACGCAAAAAAGCCCTAAAAGCCTTTGATGACTATGCCGAAGGACTCATTAAAAGCCTAGACACCAAAGCGACCAAAGACGGACTTAAAAAATCCTACCTTAACGCCGCCAAATCGTTTAGCCAAGCCGAAGTGGACGCCATGATTGCTTTTTATGGCAGTAAAGACGGGCAAAGTGCCTTAAAAAAACAAGATGCCGTCTTTGAGTCCTATATGAAAAGTGCAGGCGAGAGCAACAAAAAAACCGTAGAAGCCTACGAAAACAAACACCTTAAAAAAATGCAGGATGATGTTAAAAAGATTTTGAATAAATAGGGCGCGCCTACCATCACTTGCAAATCCTTATCATGACCCCCATTATGATAAGGATTTCTTTTATAAAAACAACACCATGCAACAGCCCAAAACCACTCGTGCCAAAATCACCAAAAGTCAGCTCACCAAACAACTAGGCGATGACGATAAAGTCTTTAAAATGGTTACGCCCTTTACTCCCAGTGGCGACCAACCGACCGCCATACAGTCCCTAGTGGACGGGGTCAAGGCAGGCAAAAAAGACCAACTTTTGCTTGGTGTGACAGGCTCAGGCAAGACTTATACCATGGCAAAGGTCATTGAGAGCTTGGGGCGACCTGCCATCATCATGGCTCACAACAAGACACTGGCGGCACAGCTTTATGGCGAATTTAAGGAATTTTTCCCCCATAATGCGGTAGAGTACTTTGTCAGTTATTATGACTATTATCAGCCTGAGGCGTATGTCGTGGCAAGCGATACTTTTATCGAAAAGGACTCCGCCATCAACGACCACATCGACCAAATGCGACTGTCCGCCACTCGTGCCTTGCTCGAACGCCGTGATACCATCATTGTGGCGAGCGTGTCCGCCATCTATGGCTTGGGCGACCCTGAGAGCTACCTAAAAATGCTCCTGCACGTGGTCGTGGGCGATGTCGTGGACAGAACCGCTCTCATCAAACGCTTGGTTGAGTTACAGTACGAACGCAACGAGCTGGACTTTGGGCGTGGCACTTATCGCTTACATGGCGAGACCTTGGACATCTACCCTGCTGAGAGTGAACAGTTGGCGGTGCGGATTAGTATGTTTGATGATGAAGTTGAAAAAATCACATGGTTTGACCCTTTGACGGGAAAAAACATCAAATCCGTGCCACGCATTACCATCTACCCCAAATCTCACTACGTTACCCCACGAGAAAAATTAGAAGTGGCAATGGGGACGATTAAAGAAGAGCTTGCCGAGCGGTTAGAGTATTTTCGCTCACATGATAAGCTACTAGAAGCCCAACGTATCAAAGAACGCACCCAATATGACTTGGAGATGATACAACAGTTAGGCTACTGTAACGGCATTGAGAACTACTCTCGTCATCTGTCAGGGCGACAGGCAGGCGAGGCACCACCCACACTGTTTGACTATCTGCCGTCTGATGCGTTGGTGTTTTTGGATGAAAGCCACGTTACCGTTCCCCAAATCGGAGCGATGTACAAGGGCGACAGAAGTCGCAAAGAAAACTTGGTTAATTATGGTTTTCGCTTACCGTCCGCCATGGATAACCGCCCCATGATGTTTGAGGAATGGGAGGCGGTCGTGCCAACTCGTATCTTTGTATCGGCAACCCCCGCCTCCTATGAGTTAGAGCATAGTGAGCAAGTGGTCGAGCAAGTCGTTCGCCCCACAGGACTCATCGACCCCATACTAGAAATACGCCCCGTACTCACCCAAGTCGATGACGTACTGGGCGAGATAAACCTGCGTAAGCCCTTAAACGAGCGAGTGCTGATTACCACGCTCACCAAACGCATGGCGGAGGATTTAACCAGTTATTTAAAAGAATATGGCGTGCGTGTGGCATATCTGCACAGCGACATTGACACGGTAGAACGCATGAAAATCATTCATGAACTCAGAACAGGGGTGCATGATGTGCTGGTAGGCATTAACCTGCTTCGTGAAGGCTTGGATATGCCCGAGGTGTCGCTTGTGGCGATTTTTGATGCGGATAAAGAGGGATTTTTACGCTCGGAGCGGTCGCTCATTCAGACCATTGGGCGAGCGGCACGCCATGTCAATGGCAAGGCAATTTTATACGCTGACAGCATTACGCCCAGTATGCAAAAGGCGATAGATGAGACCGAACGCAGACGAGCCAAACAAATCGCCTTTAATGCCGAGCATGGCATTACACCAAAATCGGCAAGCCGTGCCATCACCGATAAGATTGACACGGGCGAGATTGAGAGCGTGGACGCCCCAAAAATTGACGTACCATTTGTCCTAAATGACATTGATGTGGAAATCTTACGCCGTCCTGAGCTGATGATAAAAGAGATTAACCGCCTAGAAAAACAAATGAAAAAACTCTCAGGCGAGCTAAAATTTGAAGAAGCGATGAGAGTGCGTGATACCATGCTGGCGTTAAAAGATGAATTTAACAAACTGTAAAATACGCCTTTTTGTGGTACACTTAACGGACAACCTAAGGAGCATACCATGACCCAAATCATCATCAATAGCCCCACCGACAGCAGTTTGTCTATCATGTTGCCACTCAATGCGGACGGTAGTGTGGTGTTTCCTAAGTGGTTGATTGATGACTTAACCCATTCTCATCGCTTGGTAAGTTTTAAAAACAATCAAAAAAACCACCAAAGAAGATGACGTTCTTGCCATGATTGAAAATGCAGGCGGACTGCTTGCCCCTTATGTCAAAAAACCGCTAACCATTGATGAGATGAATGACGGTATAAACCACCATTTTTCACAAATGAATAAGGCGGAGTTATGATTAGCCTTGATACTAATATTTTGGTGCGTTATTTAACCAAAGATGATACCGTACAATATCAAAAAGTGGTGGCGTTATTTCAAAAATTACATACGGATAATGAACAAGGTTTTATCTCTTTATTGGTAGTTTTGGAAGTAAATTAGGTATTGGCATTTAGTTATAAAATTCCTAGAAATGAAATTATCCATTCGCTATTAACTTTATTAAATTTTCCTTTTTTAACGTTTGAACAAGCCAATCATCTACAACAAACCCTACTATACGCCCAAAATAATACTTTTGATTTATCTGATTTATTGATAGCGTGCAAAAGTCGCAGTTTGGATAATTTGCCTGTTTATACCTTTGATAAAAAAGCAAGTCGGGCAGAAGGTTTGTAAAATCGCAAAAATATCTGCATAAAATCGCAAAAATATCTGCATAAAGAAAACCCAATTATGCAGATATTTTTATCACAGTATGCAGATATTAATCTAACAAACCTACACCCCAAACTCCCCTCGCTCCCCCTGCGGAGCTTGCCCTGTGATTTCATGGGTCTGTCGGTCATAATAGACCATATCGCCCACCTCTGCTTGTCCGCTTAGCACCACAAACACCCCACCGAGCGTCTGCCCGACCACTACGCCTTGCCCCTTTTGGCCTGTGATTTGTGCCACGCCTTTGGGTGTGGCAAAGAGCTTGTTAAATGTTTGATATAAATTCATTTTTTTGCCTTTGAATTATTGACTTTTTAGAGCATTAATGTATAATATAATTGGGTTTTAATGTCCCATATACCTATCTAGCCCCACCACCTGCCAGATGGTTGGCACCTCATTTTCCATCTTGACCTGCACTTCTATGCTGACTACTACTGCTTTATATCCGCCGTCATCATTGATTTGCCAGATATCGCCTAGCGTGGCAAGGGGCAAGCCGTATTTATCCGCCCAGCGTGTTGTTACCGTCACGTCCATGTGCGTGCCTGATTCTGACAGTATTTGCACGCCTTTGGCAATGGTGGCAATTTGGTCGGTAAATAGCTCATCGGATTGTATTGGGGCTTCTTTTGTGCGTGCCGACTGTTTGCGATAGACGTTATCCAAGCGTGTGATGCTACTTAGCCAAACATTATCATAAACAGGGTTTACCCGTTGTTGCTCGCTGATATGTTTAATGGGGTCTAATCCCAAGATAAGATTAGGCTCTGCTGTCGCCAGTTCCCAAACAGGGACTTTATAACGTGGCTTGATGATAAGCTGTGGCTCGCTAACATGGCTTGATACAAACGCCCCACACGCATGAGCGACATCGGAGAGTATCACAATCGGCGTCTTATCGGTGCTATACACCCCTTCTTTAATCAGCCAATCAGGGGCTTGATGGGTTGCCGTCATACCTGTATTTGCCAATGCTTGTTGGCATAATTGACTGGCAAACAAGGCTTGATTTAATCCGCCTTGCTTGTTGGTGGCATAGTCTGCTGACAAGCGAGCGGTAACACTCCGCCCTGATAGGGTGTAGCTGTGATTGACAAATGAGCGGTTTTTGCTAAGCTCCTCGCCCATGATGACAAAGCGGTGGTTATTAATGACCACGCTAATCATCGGCTCATTACCACGGCTGCCTAGCTTGTCTTTGATTTTGGCAAAGTCTTTGGTGGGGATTTCAATTTGTCCTTGCCAACAAAAGCTATCCATGTCGGTCTTAATGCCAAATGACAAGGGATTGACGTTAATACCGCCCACAGTGGCGGTGATGGTATTATGCACGATATAACTCCTAAGATTGGGGGTGCTGGCAGGGGGCGTCTCATGCCAACACACCATGGCAAGCGGTAGAGCGTCTGATGCGTGTTGCCCCCATCTGCGTCTTAATGCCAGTGGCAGGCGGTCAGATGGTGGTCTGATACTACAATACGAGACGGGCTTGTCAGGCTCTGGCTCAGGAATGAGGTAATAACGACAAGGTACAGGGGTGCTGTGAGTTATCGTGTGCATGCTGTCGTGGGCAATCAGCGTACTGCCCGCTTGGTGTGTGTTATCACCAAATAGCCCCAGTACGTCTGATAAATTGCCCTGCGTACAACTTTGTAAATAGCCCTTTGCCCCATATTTAACCGCATGGCAACTAAACAGTCCCACACCATCGCCCACGCTGATGTGATGAGCGTGGTGAAGTGCCATGAGAGCTTGCCATGTGTGCCGATAGACACTGCCAATCAGATAAGGGGTACCCATAGCACTATCTGCCCCATGAGCGATATGGACAAAGTGCCGAGTGGACATATCACGCCCATGGGCTATCATTTGCACATCGCCATATAACACGCCATACGCCCGTGCCACCTCATCACTTGCCATGCCTACTCGTCTGCCCATATTCACAGTCCATGAGCCAGATGTTAAGCTATCAAACTCCGCCATGACAGGGTTTTGTCTTTTGGGGACTGGGGCTGGCTCGGTAGGCGGTGGCAAGACAACATCAAGCGTGCCTAATTTGCGATTAAGTGATAATGGCAAGCGGTTGGACGGCGGTTTATTGCTTATCCGCCGTGTCAGTGGCAAGGGCAATTTGTCACTGCTTAGGTCTGCCATGACTGCCACAACTCCATTTGCTCATCGATGGTTTTGTCGCTCATGGGGGTTACATAATCCCAGACGGCAGGTTCATACCGCTCTACGCCATCGGTGGGTGGTAAGTCTCGTGCCATGATGAGATATTTTTTATGAGGGTCAAGATTGTTAAAAAGATAGCGACCATTTTTTAAACTTGCTTGTCTTGCAAGCAATTTCATGAGCGACATGCCCTCCGATACTTCATACAAATAAATTGCTCGCGAGGCAGGCACTCCGCCTACAGTCACAATACCATCATCTGCACCTGCGATATAACCGCTGTGTACATATAACTTTAATTCATTATCAACAATCATCATAATACCAAATATAGCCCGCCACTGTGATACCAGTTTGCATCAATCACTTTTATATTTTTAACGTTTTTAAAGTCTGTGATGTTGTAATCAGCATAGTATAGAAACGGCATATAACCAGCGAATGCATAACCTCTATCTGTTTTTAACATCAATTCTGTTTTTAAGAGCCTCGGCGTACTACCCTCTCTTAGTACATTTGCATGTATAACAGCGTTTGACCAGCCGATGCGTGAGCCATAACCTGCCTCTTCTCGTGAGTATGAGCGGCAAACATACGTATTACCATCTGCGTCTTTAATTAAAATATTGTTGGGATTATTTGTACTTGACAATGTAGATTGCCGCTCTGCACCAAAAAAATTTATATTTGAGCCAAACAAGATGCTTTGTGTATATTGTGTATTGTCTGAGATATAATCACCAAAACCCTGCCACATGCCATGGAGCCCAAATAAACAGAATTTCTCATCAGCACACACTTCCATCCTATCTCCGTTGATTGCTGCTAAATTGACGACAATACTATGCCAAAGTCCAACTGCGGTTTTTTGTGTTTCATCGTAAGTGTGATAAGCATTAAGCATTAGCTGTGATCCGCTTATTGCAAACTCATAAATTTTTTGCTCACTTGCAGCAGAATCTGAACGAATAATAATGCGTCTTGTTGTTTGATTTTGTTCGGCATTGCTGTCATATAATAGCCGCCAACCAGCTGCTGGTTTATCGCCGTAGCCAACAACCAACGCTGCTTTGATAAAGTTAATCACATCTACTGCTGTGCTAACTGCCGGCGCATCTTTATCTTTTTTTGTGTAAAAAGTAGCCATTAGTTCTCCTAATTTTCAATCGTATCGCCAAAGAGTACTTGCGTGTAACCATCCGAGCCTTTGGGGTTGTCTGCTGACGGTTGCACGGCACAGATGACCCACACAGGCAACAGTGTCCCCCAAGTGTTAAACCGCACCACCTCTTGCACGCTCCACGGGGTGTCCGTGCCAAAGGCTTCACGAGGTATGGTAAAATACGGCTTTTTGGTCGCTGGGTTAATCGGAGCTAAGTCTTGCAAAGTGTCGGTTTTTAGCACAAAGCCGAGCGTTTGCCCGTATAGCTCAAACTGTGAGCTACTGGTAAACTTGATGAGCCATTTTTCCTCAATCGCCCCATCATCGGTCAAGATAATAGGGTAATCTTTGACATTTAAGCGGTTAAGTGGCTCATCGCCAATGCGTGTGTCTTGCCACACGTTCGTCCAGTTGCGTTGGGTAAACGGCACAGAGGCTCGCACTTGTAGATTTCCACCAATCAAGACACTTGCCACATAAGTCCCCTCCAATGGGTAATCCCGTTTGGTCGGAAAGATGAGGGTCAGCGTGCCGTCAATGTCCACGCCTTGAATGCGGTTTTTCTCCTCCCATGTACATGTGGCGTGTAGGGGCAAAGCATAAGCGGATAAATCTAAGGGGCTTGTCCATGTGATAGAGCCCGCCTCCAAATCATAATCCCACAGCTCGGCATTGACCGCCTTGCCGTTATTATCCGTGATACACAAGCGGTCTAGGTCGGTGCGGTCAAGCTGTATGGTTTGACCTGCCTTGTGAGCCGAGCCGAGTTCTTGTTTTAGACTATTAGTGATAAGGATAGTATCACCTCGTCTAAATATCGGCACTCGCCCGTCCTGTGGCAAGCGGACGGTGTCGATACGGATGGTCGTGCTATCGACAGGCAGATAAGAATAAGCGACTGCACTGTATGTGATGGACGAGCTAAACACATGAGTGGGCTTAAAAATTTGTCCATCTACCACCGCATCGGCATTGTACCAACCCTCACCCTCATTGCCTGCCACCGCCACCCATTTACCAAACTTAACACTTGCCAAGCCATACTCCACATCGACAAGACCAGAGATGTACTCGCCCTCAAATTCACCCTTTGCGTTGGCAGTGGCAGTGATTTTTTTGCCATCTAGGGTGGTTGCCGAGATGGTCAGCGATGAGGGACGAATGGGGGCAGAGGGCGTGATAAAACTGATAGAATCAGTACGATTTGCATTGACGCTCGTGGTCAAAGACTGTACCGACACCGCCCCAATGGGGTCGGAGAGTATCAGCTCGCCTGTGCTATAATCAATGCTCCCCACTTTGTCCGCCTGCCCTGTGGCGGTGTTAAGATTGGTATAAATAGAGCCGTCTTTGTCAAAGTAGCTCTTACCGTTCATGGTAAATCGCACCGAGTTGGGTGTAATCAGCTCACCTGTATTGATGACAAACTTAATAGATGTGCTAACCGCCAAAGGCTCAGACTTTGCGGTAGCAGGGTGTGTGTCATAATAGCTGGCTGTGATGACGGCATTAGAGGCAAGCGTTGCCCCTGCTGGCACATAGTCAAAGCCTGCAAAGCTCGTACGGTAGATGTCTTGATACGTCTTTGTGGCATAGGTAATATTATTCCAGGTTAGCTCTGTCGCTGTTTGCGAGTACACTTTTTCGCCAATTTTATCTTTGGTGTAATTAGCTTTAGGGATAGAGACCGTGGCATCAGGGTTAAACAACGCTTTGCCATTTTTGACCGTGCCGACGGTTTTGCCGTGGCTGTCTATCAGATTGCCCTTACCATCATCGGTCAGCGTGATAAAGACCGTCCCCGCCCCATAAGTGCCATGCGAGCCGTCACCTGATTGGGTAGTGTTACGCCCTTTACGCCCACTGGTGCTAATCACTGCCCCTAGGGCAATCTCATCATAGCCCTCCACTGTCAGTGGGTATGTCAGTTGCAACGTCCCTGCGACAAAATCGCCAATGTCAATACTGACATTGCCCTGCAAGTCTCGGGCAGGGGTTGGGTGATTTTGGGTGATTTTATCGCCCGTGTTATAGCCGACAGTGACACCCTTGATGGCACTGTCCAAAGTCAGTACACCGTCAATATAACGCCCCGTCACATCACCACTGATGACCCCTTGGGCATTGACCGTGGCGCTACCACCGCTCCACGATAACGTGATGGACGATGGGTCGGGCGTGGTGGGCAGTCTGATGACACTTTTAACGCTCGGCACAAGGTCGGCTCGCTTGATAAATGTCGCAGATGACCCCCAATAGATGACAATTGCCGAGCCGATGTCGGGCAGTTCGCTACACGTGATGGAGAGCGTGCCTGTTTGGGGGTTTAGGTTGATAGAGCCGTGCGTTTGTGAGCCTTGGGTGAGCCTATACCATTTACCCTGTGAGCGGTATTGTACTGATACGTTGCTTGGGTTTGGCAGATTAACAATATAGTTTTGTGAGCGGTTATTCTCACTCACGATAATTTTAGCGGTGTCCGAGACCACATCAGCACTGCTGGCAGGGGTAAATGTTGCCGTGCGTACATAGGTACTGTTAAAGGTTGCCAATCCACTGGCATAATCCACCGCTCCCACCGCTTGTCCGTTTTGGGTAAGCGTGCCGTCTGCGTCGGTGATGTTATCGCCATTTGTGCTGATGATAAGAGAGTTTGGCAAGATAGCCGAGCCTGTATATAGACTGTTTTGGGTGCTGTTAATGGTCAGTGTGATACTCTCCTTTGCCCCGTCAAAGAGTGCGGTGGTCAGACCGCTGGCGGTCAAATCGGTAAGCAAGGTCTCACTTTGGGTCGTTGGCACCAGTTTCTCCATGAGTGATGGCACTTGCACGCTCATCATGCCCGCCTTGATGGCTTTGGCAAGCGGTTTAATGCCATAGTATTGCCCTGCGTCCGCCACATGAGTTTCACGGATTTTACAAGGGGCATCAGTATGGCCCTGCACAGGATATTCCACACCCACAAAGCTGTGTTCTAAGGGCTGGCTAATCTCCATTTTAATGACGGTTTTGTTAAACGATTTTTCGCCCGCATAAAAGGTGCGTTCCTCGCTTGATACGCTGATGACCTTGATGTACTGCTCGGCAGTCTCATAGCCCCTTTTGTCTTGTCTTAGGCAATAGACATCGCCCACCAAAGGCAATGGCTCACCTACCGTTTGATAAGCCTGCACAATACGGCTATTCTTGGACTGAGTAGAGAGCAGGGTCATGCGGGATTCTATCGTGGCGACACTATACGCTTCGATAGATTTGATAATCTCGCCTCGCACTTCGCCAAATTTGTTTGCTCGTGTGAGTAGGTAAGACACACTAGGGTCTTTGGGCGGTTTGGTGATGGCGGTAAACGCCCCCAAAAGTGGCTCGTCATCGGCACGTTGTACCCCTGCATAGACCAGTCGTGTCATCATACCGCCGTTAATGCGTTGTATGGACGAGATAGGGTCAAAGAGTTCATTGTCCGCCCCCGTGAGCGGTGTACCCAGTGCCAGTCCACCGCCGTCATCGTTGTCAGTTAGGCGTTCAGAGGGGTAAATTTTTAGGTCGGATTTGTTGAGTTTGGTGCGTTTTGTCATGTTATCGTCTTTTAAATTGGATTTAATAGATGATTAAAGAGTGTTTATGCGATGGTTAAAAAATGCAGATTCAGCGTGCATTTATCGTCATCTTCTTCATCTTCGGGCTTATATTGCTTGATAAAATTGATATTGGTAATATTTGGTCTGGCAAAGATGACTTGATATTTCTTACCTTTGGGGTGGGTTAGGGTCATCGTAAGCTCTGGTATGTCCGCCCATGCTTGCAGTTTTGCCAAATCCGCCCGTGTGGTGCGGGTGTCATCGCCATTCAGCGTGATGGGTCTGCCCGCCTTTTTGGTGCCTTGTTGTATGTCCATCGCTCCTGTCAAAGTATAAACAGGGTCAGACTGAGTAAGGGCTTGCCAGTCAAATTCGTCCGCCCAGACAAATTGGGCGTGCAGGGTGAGTGTGTCGGTTTGGTTGGTGAGTTGCCACATACATTATCCTTTTTTTTGTCATTATGCCAAAGACTGCCCCAAAGCATTAGGGGAACGAGTTCAGGGGGACTGGCAGGGGATTAATAAGCCTGTCGTTTCGATGCGTCCATGAGTTCTTTGGCAAATTCTTGCTTTGCCTCGATTTTTGCTTGTTCTCTGACCGCTTCAAGGCGAGCATTCCAACCGTTTGCGACATCTTGGGCGGTAAGATTGCCAGTACTGTTGCTACTACTCTCTTGCCATGCTTTAATGCTTTGCTCGGTGGATTTGGCGGTGGCTTGGCGGTTTTGCTCATCATTGATTTGTCGTTGCAAAGATAGGGCTTTTGAATAATGAGCAATCTCATCGCTGTTACCCCGCGCCACTGCTTCTGCCGTTTTTGCCTGCAAATCGGCAAGTTTTTGGGCTTGCTTGATACGCTGGCTGTCCATCTCTCGCCCTTGTAGGCTAGCAAGCTCGGCATCTAGGCCTTGCATGGTGGTTTTGGCGGTGGCGGTCAGACCGTCCCATTGATTTTGTATTCGTTTGATTTGCCCACTTAGGTTGTTTAACGTGGATTTATCCATGGCTTTAATGCCAGCAATACTAAACTCAGACGCTTTGTGTAGCAGTGCTTGTGCTTTTGCCAAGTCATTAGCGTTAACTGTACTACTCGATAAGACCTCATCCATCTCAGACAGCTCTTGTCTGAGTGCCAGCATACTCTCACGGGATTTCTTTTGGTCATACAACATCCGACCAAAAGCTCTTATGTAGCCTGCCCATCCCCCTCCTCGCAATCTGTAATTTTCAAAGATTTTTGTTAATTTTTCTGCTTCTATACCAAGCCCCGATAAGCCCACACTTTGTATTTTGATATCACTATTGTTACTTTTAATGGCAGAGCCTGCTTTTGCACTTGCTTTTGCCATCTCATCGGCACTTTTGGCGGTCTCTTTTTGGGCATCGCCTAACTTTTTGGTGGCAGTGGCAGATTGGGTTAGGGCTTTATCATTATTAGACAAAGTCTCTGACTGCTCTTTTAGCTTGTCATTTAGCTCTTGGACACCCTTCGCCCCGCCCGTTGCCCCTGCGTGTAGCTGTCTCATTTGTTCGGCAGAGACGGACGCTGTTAGCCCTGCTTTTTGTAGCTCGGTTTGTATTGCTTTAAAGTCTTCTTTGGTCTTGGCGGATGCTAGGGCAGTATCTAGGGCTTGGGTGAGTGCGACTTTTAGCTCATCTGCTCCTTTGGCAGTGTCTTTGATGACCGACAAGCCTACTTTTAAATTGTCCGCCATGTCTTTGCCTGATTTGCTCATGCCTGCGTTGATGGCGGACATGGACACGCCCAGAGCGTCTAGGGCACGGGCTTGTTCATCGGCAGACTTTTTGGCATTTTGTTGGGCGGTGGCGGTGTCTTTGACGGATTGAGCGAGTTCTTTGTTGCCGTTCACCGCTTCAAGTAGTCGCCCGTTTAACTCGGTTTGAGCTTTGGCATTGTCGCCAACCTGAGCCTTAACAGCGTTATAAGCCATTGCCATTTTATTGACATCATCGCCTGCCAAACTCATGACCGTACTAAACCCTTGCAAGGCGGATTTGGTTTTGCCGTCAATGCCCGTGGCAAATTCGTCCATGTCAAGACCTAGGGCGTCAAATGCCCCACTGGCTTTTTCAAGGTCGCTTTTAATCGCCTCGCCCAAGCCCTGATTTTGGGCTTCATCGGTCAAGTTTTTAATGGTCGTCTTGGTCGCTTCGATTTGGGTTTGTAAGTCTTTATAATCCTGCGTGTTCTTTTGCCCTGCCATGCCCATATTGGCAAGCTGTATTTCAAGCTGTTCTAGCTCTGCTTTGGCAATGGCAAGGCTGTTGATGAGTTCGGTATTGGCTTGGGACTGAGCAAGGGCGGTGTTTGTGGCATTGTCTTGGCTTTGGGTAAGACTGTCGGTAGCTGTCTTGGCGTTATCGGTTGCTTGGGCAAGTGAGTTGGCATGACTTGTCCCCATTTCAAAATTCTGTAAAAATTGGTCTAGACTGCCTGTTGTTGCAATGGAATGGATGGCGGCTGGCACGCTTGCCAAACGGTCACCAAGAACACGAACCAATTCACTGCTTTCATAAGCCCACTCGCCGATACTTGTACCCACCGCCCAACTGGCAGAAGCAGCAAATAGCCCATTTAAGCTGGTCATGTGCTTGCCTAAATTGATAAAATCGCCTGCCAATGTGCGAGTATTGTCGGTTGTTACTTTTAGGTTGGTATTTAATTTGTCAGCACTAACAGCGGTCGCATCGATGGCACTTTTTGCACCCAAAAAGCCTGTTGTTATCTGCAAAGCAGACTTACCACCCAAACTACCCGTCAGAGCAATCACGCTATTTAACGCCTTGACAGCCACCACCGCCCCACCCATGAGCGTAACAAGCTGAGTGATGGCCGGGTATTCGTGGGCAATATCAGCAAGTGTACCTGCCATATCACCCACCGCTTCGGCCGTGGTGCTGATGATGGGCAGTAGGTGCTGACCGATGTTAATCGCCAGTGCCATGAGTTCGGCTTTGGCTTGGGTCACCTTTTTGGCGGCGGTGTCCATCTGGGCTTGAAATTCTTTTTGCATCGCCCCTGCCGTGGCGGTCTTGTCCGTGGCAAGCCCCAAGGCTTGATTATAAGTGCCAAGCGAGCCGACCAGTAGGTTAATGTCATCGGCGTACTCCGCCCCAAAGAGCTTGACGGACACCATAGAGCGTTGACGGTCATCAAGCTGTCCTAGCTTTTCTAAAAAGCCTGATAGGGCCTGTTGTGGGTTTTTGGCGATGTTGTCTGCCATCTCATCGGCACTGGTGCCTATCATCTGCAAGCCATCGGCAAACCCCGCCCCTTGGTTTTGAGCAGTTTGTAGTTTGGTCAGTAAGGCATTAATGGCGGCGCTTGCCACTTCTGGCGGTTTGCCTAGGGCAATCATGGCGGCGGTCAGTCCTGCCACTTCTTCTTTGGCAAGCCCAAACTGGCGGGCGGTGCCACCCACTCTGAGCATGGCATCGACTATCTCTCGCTCTTTGGCTGCCATATTGTTGCCCAGCGTGTTGATGACATCACCAAGTTCACCCACCTGTTCGATGGGCATGTTAAAGACGTTGGCAAGTTTGGCGGCGGCATTACCTGCCTCATCAGCACTCATGCTAAATGCCACTGACATCTGGCCTGCCATGGTCGTAAACTCGCCCAATTTGTCAATCGGCACGCCAAGCTGACCGCCCATCGTGGCTATCTGTGCCACTTCGGTGGCAGTCATGCCAAGCTCTACCGACAAATCTTTGATTTCTTTGGAGAGTCTAGACATCTGCTCGGGCGTGCCGTCCACGACTTTCTTAACCCCTGCCATGGCGGTCTCAAATTCCATGGCGGCTTTGGTGACCACCGCCATGCTACCTGCACTGCCTGCGATTTTACCAAGCTCGCCTACCATCTCACTTGCCGTGAGTGTGGTTTTGCCCAGCTGTTCTTCTAGCTCTTTGACTTTTTTGGTGTGTAATTCATTGGCACGGGCAAGCTCACTGCCTGTTAGCTTGCCTGAGAGTTTAAGGCGTTCGTAGGCTTTGTGGACTTCTTCTAGTTGTTTTTTGGCTTTATTATCTTCATCAATGCCTAGGGAGATTTTGGCATCGCTGATGCTTTTTAAGCGTTTAAACTCATCGCCCAATGCTTTGACTTTTTTGGTCTGCTCATCGGCGGATAAGCCTTTCCATGACTTTTGTAGCTCATTGGTGGCTTTGTCCAAACTGTCGGTTGCCGTGCCTGTCGCCTTTATCTCATCAGATAGGCGTTTTAACTCGTTAATGCCTTTCACGCCTGCATGTATGGTTAAGGCGGTATCCAAACTTTTCATAAAAAAATCCCCTTAGTTTTGATTAAGGGGATTTTAAAGGGGGTTTACGGTTGGGGTAAGATGACAGGGTTCAGAGCCTACCCTAAATCTGCCATCGCCAATTGTGCCAAATAATTAGAACGGCTTTTGTATAGCGATTTATGAGCTGAGACTTTTTCGTCAATTTTGGCAATCAGATAGTTAGGCAAGGTAATGTTGATTTTATGGCTTTTTACGTCATATTTTGACAAATCCACATCTACCCACGCCCACATCATGCCGTCAAATTGGCTGTTTTGGGTGTGTGCGTCAAAACTGGTGGGTAATGGGATTTCTTCACCGTCTTCTACCAAGCCACTAAAATGCACATCAAGGCATTCTAGTGCCATTTTGTGTACGTCTTGCAAGTCATCGCACGCACTGGCAAGATTTGGCACATCGGGAAAAAAGATACCGTGGGCGGTTTTATCATCGCCCTTTAAGATTGCAATGGGGTATAACATCATCGTCTCCTAGTTATCAAGGTAATGCAAGGGCTAATCGCTTAGCCCTGCTTGTCTCATAATGCTGTCAATGGTGGGTTGTGCTAAGTCTTTTTTGGGGTGAGGAACAGTAACTCGACCTTTTTTGGCGGGGTGTTTGAACTGCTGATGACTACCGCCATTTGATTTAACACGATACCAACCGTCAGCTTTTATGATTTTAATGACTTCTCTACTGCTTGCCATTTCATCACCTTGCTTCGTTGTTGATGTGTATATTATACTTCTAGGGTTATAATTTGTCAAGGGTTATTTGATGAATTTGATAAAAAAGCAGTTTAACTTGTCATTAAACTGCTTTTTAATATGAGTTAAAGCCTGTTGGTCATTAATTTATTTTGTGGTCGTCATATCTCCTAAGTTATCCTTGATGACTTTTACAAAATTGTCCAAAAGATAAGCATACTCATGAATGGGGTAATGGTTATCTGTATGAGTCTTTGCCATGTCTTGCACCAGTTCTAGTTGATATAGGGCAACTCGGGCATTTTCTAGGCGTTCAATGTTTTCACGGGTCATCATTTTTATTCTCCTTGTTCTAGTACGCTTTTAGCGGTTTCTACCATGCGAGCGATGTTGTCATCACGGGTTAAACTGTTGCCCCTGTAAGTGCCATTGACTATCTGCGAGACGGTTGTAGAGCTAATTCTTAGCATACGCCCAATATTGGCTTGGCTATATCCGTCCGCTTTCATCGCCTTGACCTGCTCTATCACTTCGGGGGTTACTTTGATACTTCCCTTTTGGTTGAGTTCTAGCAGGTTGATATAGCGTTCGGTGCGGTCAAGCTGTCTTAATTGGACTTGGCTTGCCTGTGCCAATACCGCCATGCCGTCCGCCATTTTTTGTATGTTGGTGTTGATTTGGTGTAGGGGGTCGTTTCCACCAATGGTGGCAAGTTGATACAAGCGTTTTTCACAGTCAATAAAATAACGGCGAGCTTGTTTGCCTTTTTCGCTACGTTCTACCATAGAAAGCTCTTTTGCCATATCTAGGGTGATGTGGTAGTCGGTTTTGTGTTTTGCACCGCTTGGGAGCTGTTCCATAAATTTATGGAGCAGGTAATCTTGATTTTCAACAAAATCATAATCAAAAATGCGTGATTTAATCCAAGTGGAAAAGTCTTGACGACTACCCAAAAAGGCATGAAGTTCACGAGCATTAACAAGCGGTTGCATTTCGCCATTAATTTCCCCTTGAAAAGTTTGGACAAGTGGCGATGTTTGTGGTAAAGTAGTCATAGGATATTCTCCTTAACGTGGTTGATATCTAAGCCTTGATTGTCATTGGTAGTGTGGTCAAGGCTTTTTTGTGCGTGTTTGGCAACACATTGGGTTAGTAAGCTATTTAGGGCATTAAGCTCTCCTTGTGTTAAGGTGATGATAATAGGGATTTGTTCAGCATTGGTTTTTGACTTTGCACCATTGACAACATAGTCAAAATCTATGTCAAGCCGTGGGTGTTTTTGCAAAATCATTGATAAACGCTCGGTTGGAAAAGAGTTACGTTTTTTCCGCCCCGCAAAAGCATTTGGTTTTAACTCCAAAAACTCTGCAAGCTCCATATCCGTAGTTACGCCTAACGCTAATTTAAGCCGATTGGCAATGTTGATAAAATTACTCATAAAACTCCTATAAAATGGAAAAAAGGTGATTTTTATGCTAAAATAACATGATTAATAGTGTCTTCATGTAATAAATGTGATTTTAAATCATATAAATTGCATTGTCAAGGATTTTTATGAAAAATTTTATTGATATTCTAAATCGCTTGAAGTTAGCTCTTGGTGTCTCAATGGATAGTGAAGTGGCAGATTTTCTTGAAATGAAACAGTCTGCCTTTGCAGGCAGGAAAAAACGCAATTCCTTTCCAGACGAACAATTACGGCTTGTGGCAGCCAAACATGGGGATTTAAATCTTGACGTGGAATACATTCTTACTGGGGATAGCGACTACCACCAACAAATCATCAGAGCAAAAGATGAATATCTAGAACTAAGTGCATTATATTATCAACAACAGAAAGATAGTAAGGCAGAGAAAATCCAACTGAGCATTTTTCCCAAACCAAATAATGCCAACATTGTGGTGGATATTACAGATGATGAATTGCAGTTAATCTCAAATTTTAGAAAGTCTGATTTGCAGGGGCAAACACTTATTTTGGAGATTGCTAAATTAATACGTCAAAACTCAAACAACCAAGAGAGCGAGTATTAATTACTTTTTGGATAATCTTGAAAAATAAACAAAACCCCATTTCTATGGGGTTTTGTTTTGGCAGGCGTGGATTAGCCCACAAACTCCGTAAACCGCATGGCAGGTTTACCCTCGTCTTTGACCACTGTGCCTGTTAGCCCAGACTCCCACCAGCCATCTTCAAACCAGTTAATATCACCATCAGCCGACAAAACAACGTGAGCCACTTCCAGCACGCCGTCATTACCGCTAATGCGGTCTTTGCCGTCTAGGTAAATTTCAAGCGGAATGGATTGTAGGGTATTAGCGTCAATACTAAACCCTTTACGCCCCTTTGTTTTACCTTCATAATGCAAATTATCGCCATCATTAATGCCTGTACTGTCAAGCAAACGCACCATACCCAAGCGGGGGTTTAATTCGTATTTGGCTTTTTCAATTTCTTGCTTGGTTTTATTTTTTAGGGTAAAGTTTTCGGGGTCAATGTCATTATGAGCAAGTTTAATCCAGCCTGCTTTATTGGCTTTGACAGCAGTTTCTTCAATGGTTTGTGGTGCACCGCCAATGTCCACCGCTTCACCCATCAACACTCTTGCCAAAGCGTGCTTGTCAAAAGTGTTAAATTTTAGGCTGATTTCAATGGGCTGTGGCACGGTTTCCACTTCAATGGCTTGTCCAAAGTCGTCTCGCCCTGTGCTTTTCAGTTCGTCTTTTTCGGTTTCGCTTTTGGTCGTAAATTCGGTAACATTGCCCATTTTGGCAAAGCCATCAGACGAGCCATATTTACGAGCGTACAAATCGCCCGAATATTTACGCCCCCGCAGGGATTGTGTTTGTTGTGTCATAAGTTATCCTTTTTAAAATAATAGGTTGGGATATGTCAGCGAAACGAATTTCGCCGACATCACGATTAGGTTAATTTAATGGTCTGCACAAGGTCAGGACGCAGCACCAGTGGCAAGGGATTGGATTGGGCGTGTAGCTCCCAGCCTTTACCATGCTTTAATGGTTCACGGCTAGCATAGTATGGCAATGCCTTAGTATTGACCGCTTGCACCATATCGGCAGGGGCGTAGTACTCACGGAAAGTTTGGCGTGTGCCAAGTGGCAGGATAATGCCTTCGTCATCATCAATTTTTAGCCCACTTTCAAATTCTTCACCATAGACGATAAATTTGATTTTCTTGTGGATAAATTCCACGTCAGTATCGCCATTGCGGTACAGTTCAGATTCTTGAAAACGCAAATACGCATCCATGACTGACTTATGCGAAGTCAATGTATTCATAAACTCAGGCGAACACAGACACACAAAACCTGAAATGGATTCGCCTTTTCGCAGTTTTTTCATGTCATTTTTGTAGTTGTCAATGAGCGTGTGCGTTTTAGTGTTGGCATTAGACAGCTCCCAGTTAATCGTTTTGCGATTAAAGCCGAACTCTTTGTAGATGTCAGCAATGACTGTTTTGCCGTCTTTGTCCAAAACCTTACCCTTTAATGCTCCTAAGCGTGCGTGTTCAATGGTGTAGTCAATGTTTTCTTTGAACATTGCCATTTTGTCATTGACCGCACTCAAAACAGTTGCAAGGTTATTATTGGAACCAAACTCTCGCACATCTTGCACATCTTCGGCTCGCACCACATCATCTTGTGGCAGGTGCATCATGTGAAAGGTCTTTGGTGGTAGGCGACTTGATTGTACAGGGTCGCCCACGCTACCACGGGGCTTATTTTCTACAAGCGAGAGAGTATGCTCTTTTCGCTCCACTGTAACGTGTGTTGTGGTTTTAAATTCTTTTTTAAAGATACCCAAATCCCCCAAAATGGACGGGGTGGCAGGTAGCTCGTTAATGGCTTCGGTCAAAGACTCCACGCCAAAAATACAGTTATCAGATAAAGGCATAAATGCTCCTTAAAATGGGTTTAAATCAGGTTTAATCGGTCAAACGGACGCATCGGTGATTGGCTTACCGATGTACTTAATGCCGTATTCATCGCCTTGTTTGATAAAGGCATCTACAGACGTTGCCACCGCCTTGATGTCGGCTTCTTTGATGGCGGCTAGGTTAATCACGCAGTTATGCGGTTGCACCAGTACAAGCCCACTGGCATTTGTGTTTGACAGTGCCACCAGATACTTTTTGCGGATTGGGTACTGAACCAATTGACCGATTTTGATGTTATCCGCCTTGATGTTCTCACGGCTATGGCGGTCGGCTTCGGATTTTAGAATGTCGCCTATGGTGATGAGCGTGGTAGGCTCAGGGGTAGGGACGGCTGGGGCTGCTTGGGTATCGGACATGATAAACTCCTATTTGCGTGCTTTGGCGTTGGCAACCAAGGGATTGGTTGGGGCAGGATTGGCAGATTGCCCTGTGCCCGTGCCGTGTTGTTCGGATAGTAGGTACTCAGGCAAGCCCTGCTTGGGAGCAGACAGCGAGCCAATCATGGTTTTGGCTTTGTCTGTATCAAGCGACAACAGCACCTGCACGGTTGCGTTATCAATGCCTTGCCAGTCGCCTTTGTTGTCTTTGGTAAAGCCTTTTTGTGATAGCTGAGCTTCAATCTCGGCAGTTTTGGCTTGTTCGTCTGCTTTGGCTTTTTGTGCTTTTAGCTCATCTCTTTCTTTGGTCAGCTCTTGAACTTGGTTGGTAAGCTCAGTCATGCGTGCCAAAACCGCTTCATCAACAGTTCCGCTTTTTTTGGGGTGGGTTTGGATTGCTCATTGCATTTTCCTTTTGGTTGTGGGTTTGGGATAAAATCATCGCCATGGTCTGATTGTCCACACCTGTGGGCGTAAAAGACACTTCCGACACTCGGCATTTTCTTAAAATGGTAATCTCACCTGTCAGTGTCTGCCCATTGACCACTGCCGTCTGCCCATGCGACAGCTTCTCTTCGCAGTCGGCGATGATGTGGGCGGACATTTGGAACGGAAAACCGTCATCAGACTCACGGGCTAAGGCTTGCCCATGCTCGTTATCTAGTAACTCACCTTTGATGATGAGCTGATTGTCAGCCACAGACAGCACGCCAAAGCCCACTCGCTTGTCTCGGTCGTGGAGCAATAAAGTAGGCACTTTGTCAGCAAAAGTGATGTCGGATAAATCAGCAATGGCACGCACGCCATGATATACAAAGGGCTTGCCACTGTTGGCAATGCCATTAAAGGTGCGTTTGACTGCCTTGTCCGTTTGGTCGGCAGGGGCAATCATGGCGGGGGTGGTCTCGGTGAGTAGGTAGTGCATGGTCGCCTTGTTATGTCAATTTTTTGGCGATTATGACAGATGACACCAAGGGCGATAAGATGACGGGGTTCAGGGATTTTTAAGGGCTAAAAATGGGTAAAAAGCGATTACGCCCAAGAACGCACGCTAGGGGGTCATAATCGGCTTTTGATTGTGAGTAGGGTAAAGCTACTAAACGAATTTTTTAAACGTTTTTAAACGCCTTTTAAACGTTTTTAAAGGGGGTATTGGGGGCAGGTTTTGGCGGTGGGGTCAAATAACCATAAAAATCCCCCAATTTGGGGGAAATGGGGGATTTTTATGGTTATTTGATTGTACTCATGGCTTCTAGATTGTTTTTAATGGTTTGCACCAAACCGTCAATCAAAAAAGCATATTCTTGGATAGGGAATTTATTATCTTGATGAGTTTTTGCCATCTCTTGCACCAGTTCTAGTTGATAGACGGCGGTTTGGGCTTGATTTAGGTGCTGAACGTTGTCAATGTGCATCATCACTCTTCTCCTTGTTCCAGTACGCTTTTGGCGGTCTCTACCATGCGAGCGATGTTGTCATCACGGGTTAGGCTGTTGCCCTTGTAAGCACCATTGACTATCTGCGAGACGGTGGCAGGGCTAATTCTAAGCATACGCCCGATGTTCGCTTGGCTATATCCGTCTGCTTTCATTGCTTTGACTTGCTCTACCACTTCGGGGGTTACTTTGATGTGTCCTTTTTGGTTAAGTTCTAGTAGGCTTATGTAGCGTTCGGTATGGTCTAGCTTTGCCATTGTTGCTGTTGTGGCATTTGCCAGTATTTGCATATTGTCGCTCATTTTTTGGAGATGGGCGGTAATGACGGTCAAAGGGTCTGTTGCCCCACTTACCGCTAGGGCATATAGGCGTTTTTCGCAGTCAATGAAGTAACGGCGAGCCTCTTTGCCTTTTTCGTTTCGCTCTACCATAGACAACTCTTTTGCCATATCAAGGGTTAGGTGGTAGTCGGTTTTGTGTTTTGCACCACTTGGGAGCTGTTCCATAAATTTATGGAGCAGGTAATCTTGATTTTCTACAAAGTCATAGTCAAAAATGCGTGATTTAATCCAAGTAGAAAAATCTTGACGACTACCCAAAAAAGCGTGCAATTCACGAGCATTGACAAGCAGTTGGCGTTCGCCATTGATGACACCGTCAAAGGTGGGGACAAGTGCAGTCGCACTGGTGGGGAGAGTGATATTTGACATAGTGATGTCCTTGTGTTTGATTTCGAGATTTACCCTAAAAATAGGGTGCCAACAGGTTCGAAAGCCGACACAAAGAAACGGCTGGGATTATTTCCCACGAAAGGGTATTGTATTCTCCGCCCTGTCGGCATAACAAGGACATTATACCCAAAATTGCGGTTAAAGGCAAATTTTGGATATGACTTTATAGCCAATCTTTCGTGGGCTAGGGGACGCTTTGTGTTTTGTCAGGTTTCGACACCTGTTGGGGGACATTATAGCGTATGCAGGTTTTTTTGCAAGGGTTTTTTATAAAAATATGTGCATATTTTTGTTAAGTGATTGATTTTTAAAAAAAACCCAAAACAAAACCCCCCAACAGGGGGCTTGATTAGGTGGTGGCAATACAAAACCAATCAAATCAACACCGCCCCATTATTGGGCAGTTCACCTTTAATATTTTTTAGGGTCAAGCCCACTTGATTTTGTGGTGTGGTCAGCTCTTTGCGACCCAAACCAACAACCTGCCAAACGCTATCATTGTCTTGGCAAGTTAGCATATCATTTAGGGCAATTTTGTTGTTGGTTTTGCCTGTTACAATAATATGACCGCCCACTTGTATAAATTGTGTGTCAGTTATCATTTGAGTTTTTCCCATTCTTGTTGCCATTGGGCTAAGGCTCGCTCAATTTGTTCTAGTTCTGCGACTGTCCAGCCAAGCAGTCGCCCAACCGTCAGTAATTTTTTCTGAGCTTGTATTTCAAATTGTACTATATCTTGCCATTCAAGGCTAGCAAAATTTGTACTTTTGTGCTGTCCATAATGCAGTAATTCTTCAATAACTTGCGTGCGTGTTGGATTTTCAGGAAAGGCAAAAAAACCAGACATTCCCACTTCGGTTGGAAAATAAACTGCTTCCGCCCCCATTTGTTTGGCAAAACGCCCACCTTCTTCGCCAATCAAATAGGGAATGCCCTGTTTGTCAAAGACTTTTATAAGTTTTGCCAATTTTTCTTTGGGATAAAACTCGCCATCTTTGCCATCAGATTTAAAAAAGACAGCTTTATCAATATTGGTATATTTCTCTAAACTTTCAAAAGCCAAGCCATCCGCAAATTCCTTACCATGCTTCTCCTCTGCCAACTTCAACAACGCCGTCAGCCTATCATGATTATGATTAAAGCTAAAATGCACGCCCTTTGGCACAGTCATCATCTCGCCTGTTAGGGGGTGTTTGACCTGCTCCATGTCAATGTCATAGACGATGCCTTTTTCGGCTTGCTCATCTAGGATTTTTTTGGCACGGGTTTTAGTGAGCTGTTTAACCCAGCACTTGCACCCAAAGCCATTGGGGGGCATGATACTTGCCCAAATGGGGTCGTCCACAGGGCGTACCATGCCATAAAACTGTTTATGGTTGTCTCGTTTATTTGCCGACACGCTAGGCATGTATTGCAAATAAGGCAATAGCTCCTTGGTACGCTGTATGCGTTCCCATTGTCCGCCTGCATAAGCGGTGGCTTTGTTGGTATGATAAATCGTCCGTAGGCGATGACCTAGGTGTTTTTGATAATCTCTAAACGCCTCTTTGTCATCGTCCACGTTGTCATTTTTAAAAGTCGGGGCAAGCCAACCTTTTGCCATAAGATAAGGCTTTAAAGCCTTTTTAAAGTCGGCAAAACTTGTGCCGTTCTCTATCGCCTGCTTCATCGCCTTGTGGACTTCGGTTAGCATGTCTTTATCAGCGATACGAGCCACGGTAAATGCAAGGGCGTGTTCATACGCTTTTAATTCTGCATAGTGCTGGGTAGTCAGTAGGACTTTGCCATTAAAGCTGGCGATAGCCTCACGGTTTGGTAATCGCTCATGGTTAATCTCTGGCATATCACACCCCCGTCTGCCCGTCTTGGTTGGTCTTGCCTGTCAAGCTGTCCACATAAGCTGTTAAGTTCTGATTGGCAAGCTCATCTACAAAGTCATCATCAGTCAAATCAAGGCTTGCCAGTCTTTTTTGAAAGTCTGTAAAGTCGTTCACATCATCAAATAATGCCATTACCTTATCAGCCTGTTTATTGGCAATCCTAATCTGCCTATCACTCAATGGCTCATCATCGTCATGGTCGTGGTCATGGCTTGTATCATCATGTGTATCTGATAACAGCATAGATAACGGCATATTTTGCGGTTGGGCGGTAGGGCTAGGCTCTACAATCTTAAAATGATGTTCTTCAAAGCCCACCACGTCTTTGTAGTAGTCCGATGTCAAGACTATCGTCCCCGTGTCCAGATACAATTTGTCTCGCTCGGCTCGCATCTTATCCACCGCCTTTTCGTTTTTCCAATCAAACCACACCTGCCCGCTTGACACAAGGGGCGTGCCAAAGTGGCTATTTACCGCCAGCATCGCAGTTAGGGCGTGATTTATCGCCTCTTTGGCAAGTTCTAAGTACGAGCCGATACGGTCAATACGGGTCTTATCGTCCGTCTCTTGGGACGCACGGCTACCGCTAGATAACTCGGACGTTTTAACACGTCCCAATAGGAGTTTTTGGATACGACTGTTTGCCATACGCTCCGCCATTTCAAATGCCGAACCGTCCGCACTTAGCTGATGAATGTTAATGTCATCATCTGCCCCAATGCCAGTCGCCCCACCGTTGATAAATTCAAACAGACGACTGGTAAAGCTCTCAATCATGCTAAATCCGCCTTGCTTCCCCACGACATACGGCTGAGCGTAGCGTTTGATAAACTGCCCTAAAAATGCCCAATTTTTACCCCGTAGCAATACGGATGGATACGCCTTGATAATCATCATCTGCCCCATAGGACGGGCAGGACTGGCTCTGTGGGTCAGCACCAAGTTTTTGACGGCGGTATTTATCGGCACATCACGCCCATGGTCATCAAACAGCACCGTACCGTCTCTTTTAAACTTATAATGCCCAAGCTCGCCCTCACGGTTTAGCACCTTATCGATAACAATCCGCCCCTTGTCATCATGCTTATAGACATATTCGGCGATGGCGTGTCCGTTCCACTTGGCAAGCATGGCAAGCTCGGCAAAGGTCTTGATGTGGGGCGTTACCCATTTGATAAGCTCGTTTTGGGTGTCCTCGTCCAGTGTGTCGCCCCACAATACAAAAGGCGTGGCTCTGATAGCACTCTCAATATCCTCACGGCACGCCTCTATCTCATCGTCATTTAGGATAGCGTCTAATATCTGGGTGCGTGATTTGCCCGTCTGGGCGATGAGTCGCTCCAAGCTCTCGTCTGCCGTCTCGCTGGCAAAGTCATCAAAGGCGGTGTTAATCGCCCTAAACAGTGCCGTTTTGTCAAAAGGCTTGGTCTCTTTTGGGGCGGTGTTGCTTTTGAGTTTATTTAGTAGTCCTAACATATCAGTCCCCCATGACAGCCACGGTGGTGGTAAAACGGAGTGGGAATAGGGCATAGTTTTTAAAATACCGCACCGCCAAGGCTTGTTTTTGCACAAAGGGCGATAAGGTCAAGGCTCGTCCGTCCTGCTCAGGCTCGTAGCCTTGCAGTGCCTTACAAATGGCGGTCAGGCTCGCCCCCACCCCGTCCATGCGTGGGCGTGGGTTGTACTGCTGTTTGGCAAGTATCAGCGTAAAGCCCAGCTCCATGACCTGCTCACGTCCGCCATGATTAGGGTCGGTTGGGGTCAGCCCATCAAAGATGACATAGACCGCCCCATCTAAGGGGGCGACTGCTTGATTATCCATCTCGCTAAGTTCCTTGATTTCTAGCACTTTTTTGATTTGTGAGATGGATTTTAGGCGGTCAAGCAACGCAGGGTAACAGACCAACATATCATCGTGCCAAAGGGGGGATTTACTCATTTTATTATCCTTTAAAAGTGGGTTAAAGCAGTGTTAATCACCCATTAAAATCTCATTGATTAACTCATAAATCTCTGCTTGATCGTCATTGGACAGCCCCAAAAAGGGTCGGGCAGTCATTTGTGTCGTGCCAAATTGATGATAGACGCCATAACTCTCAGGTGTACCAACACTGATGCCATAAGGGTCAGCGTGGTGGGTAATTGAGCGAAGTAAATCGCCACTTTTAACCAAAATGTTGTTATTGCCTTTTTGGGTTTGCGTGGACGGCATTAGATTTGCCCACGATGTGCCGTCTGGGGCTTTTTTATCAGCAAATCGTTGGCGTGTACTGCTCTCTAACAGACTGCCGATGGCGTCCATTAAAGGGGTTAAATCGCCCAGTTTTTCACGCAGTGCTTCTACATTGCCCTGCAATAGGGGTAAATCATCACTGACATTGAGGGTCATTTGGGTCATCATTCGCTCCACAAGCTAGGCACAGGATTGGGTTTGACCGCAATGCCACTTTTAACGCCATTATTCGCCCCTGTCTCTGACAGTCCTGTTAGCATTGATGGGTTTTTTTGGACAAGCAGTAGCCAATCTATCGCTTGCTGGTAGCGTTTTTCTACAATGTCTGTTACGCCATTTTCATACAGATAATAACGGGCAATATCACAAGTCTTTAAAATAAGTGATTTTGGCGGTGTGCCAAGATACGCCCCACCCACAATCAGCCCTGTGGGATTAAGGTAGCCCACCACTTCGGCGGTAGCGTCTGATATGGCGTGGTTAATCACGGTCTCATCAATCACCGTGTAATTTTCTTTGTCAGTTAAATTGGCAAGCTCGTTTTCGCCAAATCGGTCTATCAAATCTTGTAGGGTTATCATCACTTTTCCTTTTATGAATACATACTTGGTGTGGGAATATGAATAGGGGTAATTTCGGCTTGTCTAACATAAGTGCTGGCAAATTTATACACCATCTCCACAGCGTCCGCTCCATCATCGTGGTCTGCCTTTGGAAAATGGCGAAACTGGTCTATCAGCGTGCTTTGGGAAGTATGTAGCAGTAATAGCCCATTTGCCATATAAGGTTGTAAACTCTCTATTCGCAAAAGTTTATCGCTTGTTGGTTTTACAGGCACCGCAGGAATGGGCACGCCACTTTCTGCTCCCCGTCTGACTATCTCGGTGCGTAAAAACTCTTGAAACTGCACCGCTTCTACCGCCCATTTCACACACCCATATTTTGCTTGCATTGCAATCACATCACTGATGATACGGTCGGGCAGGCGTTTTTTGATGTTGGCTTCTACGACATAGATTTTGCCTGTGGCTCGTTCTAGTCCCGCCACGACAATGGCGGACGGGTCTCGGCTTGCCCCTGCCTTGCCGAGTGACGGGTCTACTGCCCCAAAATAAATCAGATTATTGGGCAATTCGTGCCAAAAATTCATCGCTTTGGCAAAAGGTGCGTCATCGCCTGCCGTTGGGTCGTTTTGATATTCACTATCAAAGGCTTCGTGTCCGTCACGGGCCCTAATTTTCATCAGGGCAAGTATGGGGCGAGCTTGCCACGACACCACCGCCCCTTTATCCATTTGTGCCTTATGAGCTTGATAAAAGTCATTGGCTTCGTCAATTTGCTTAGATTTGTACAGGCATTCCCATTCGTCCCACAGTGCCATGTTTTCAGGCATTTGGATAATGGCTTTAAACCTTGCCGACTCCCAACCTGCGTTATTTAGGGTGCGATTTAGTACGCTGTCATAATGCAAAATCGTGCCAATGTAGATGATGTCAAACTTCTCCCCTGCCGCCCCAAGTGGCATAATTGTTTTGGTGAGCCACGAGTTCAGCTTATCTCGTTGTTCGGGGTTTCTAACATTTTCATCATTCTCAATGTCATCAAGTGTGGCGGTGTCGGGGCGATAAGGTCCATGCCGTAAGCCACGCAGTTTTTTGCCAGCACCTGCCACTTGCACTTTAATGCCATTTTTGGTAACGATTGTACCTGCTTGCCACACTCTTCCTACGCCTGCGACATCGGGAAAATCCGACTTTAAACGGGGGTTAAATTCCAATTCCGCCTTAATCGCTTCTAGCATTGGATAGGCTTGGTCTAGGCTATCCATCACAATGAGTGAGTATTTGGTAATGCCCCGCACGATTTTCCACAAGTTATAAAGCTGGCTGACAAGCGTGGATTTGGCTTCGCCACGAGGGGCGGCAATCGCCAAAAATCGGCTGTCAGGGTCGTTTGCCACCTTTGGCAATTTATCAAATAGATATTTGTGCAATTCGGACTTGTGCGGGCTTCTGACATAGTGCGGAAAATAGACACTCACAAAATATTCAAAGCCTGTGAATGGGTCATTAACCCGTTTGATGCGCTCGGCAATAAACTCAGGCTCTATCATCCAGCCATCTACAACCGACTCAATGGCGGTGCGATAGCCCGCCGCCAATTCGGTGAGTTTTTCTAAAAAGTCTTTGGAACGTAAGAGTTTGGATTTTGCCATGTTGTATTTTTACCTTATCAAGCAACTATTCACTTGCCCGCTCTGTGGTAGGGTTGACTTTAATTTCACTAACGACATAGGTTTTGTTGTCAATATGCACATAGCCTTTTTCATCAGCCATTTTGGCAAGATGCTTATCTGCGTGGTAAAGCCACCAAACACCGCTAAACAAAAACACAAAAAATATCATCATCAATACCAAGCAACATAGCAACATGTCTTTTTTTCATCATTCACCCCTTAATCATCATTTCAATTCTCTATCTAGTAACTCACCAAACGGCACTAGGATTTCTACAAATACTGCCATTGCCTCAGGCTTATGCTCTTTGATATACTCGCCGAGGAGTTCCATGACGGTCATCGCCACCGCCAAACGGTCGGTAACAGGCATGAGTTTACGGTTTGCCCCAATGGTTTTGTTATAGCTGTCGGATAAGCTGGCTAAAATTTTTGCCTTTTCAATGGGCGGGGTATCAGTGTCGCTCTTGATTTCGCCAGATAAATTTTGAAAGAGTAAAATAAAATCAGTCAAAATTTGCCTTGCCACATCTTCAATCTCGCCCCCTGCCAGCGTTTGGGCGGATTTGACCTTGTCCCAGTCATCGCCCCTTGCTCGGGCTTGGGTTTTCCAGCGTTGCACCGTTGCATAGCTGATACCGTGTAGGCTTGCACACTTATCAAGGGGCAACTTGTCAAAGATATAGGCTTTACGCACCTTGTCTTTGTCATCTTGTGAATATGCCACGCTATCCCCCAAATTTGGCTTTGACAATCTCCATGCCAATGCTAAACATACCACTGGTTGCCGTACCTGCCACCGCCCCTGCGATTGCCCCTGCAACCGTTGCTTTTTTGGTAACGCTTTGCTCCAAATCGTCAATTTTTTGGGCGATTTGGCGGTTTTGGTTATGGATACTGTCTAGCGATGAGAGTATTTTGGCATTGATTGCCTGCTGTGTTGCTTGGTCTATCTCGTTCATTTGTCCGCCTTTTTGTCTAGTTTGTCATTAACCTTGCCCAGCTCGGTTTTAATCTCTTGCAAAGACTGCATGATGCGGTCATTATCTTTATGGCTGTCCGCCTTGGATTGATAATTTTTGTACATCTCGGAGCGAAGTTCGGCAATGTCTGATTTTAATTGGTTAATTTGCAAACGATTTTCGTCTTGGCTTGATGACAACGTGGCAACCCACCGCCAAAATATGGCTTGGACAATGGTCGCCACAATGCTAATCGTCAAGACAACATAGGTATCGCTCATCGTCTACCTTCTGTCTCGTGTGTCCGCTCATGCGTCCACTGACAGCCGACACACCGCACGGCATGGGGCAGGGCTTGCTTTCGCACCTTGCCGATTGGCTCGCCACAGTCTATGCACTCGGTGATGTCATTGGGTGTGGCGTGGCTTTGGGCGTGCTTGATTTGTATGGCTAAGATTTGCTCGGATTGGGCGGTGGCACGGTCGATTAGGTCGGTCATGGCACACCTCCTGTATCGTCTTGGTCGTCTGCTTGGGTGCGATACTCTCGCCCATGTCCGTCCCTGCTTGGCTTGCTTTGACTGACAAATCGCAGTATCAGACCACACACCGCCACGACTGCGGTGAGTTTGTCCTGCATGACGGGCGGTAGCATGGCCGTTAGCTCAGGCGGTAGGGGCGTGGTCGCCAAAAACACAATCAGCATAAACGCCCATGTGCTAAACCATTGCCAACCCTTACGCCAGTTTGCGACAAGTTGTAGTTTCATACCGACCTCTTAAAAAATTTCAAAATGCGGACTGTCCGACTCGCCACGCTCTCTGGGCTTGCCGTTTCTGTTCCAATCGGCTCCCCAGCGTAGCTTGGTGTTTTTGGCAATGGCGTTTTCGGCAATGAGTTGTCTCTCGGCATCAAACATGGCTTTGGCAATCGCATCAAACTTTTTTAAATCCGACCAATCCACAGGATAAGGGCAGATGTCCACCGCATGACCATAGCCGTCTGCTTGCTTGCAATGCTTGGACGCAAAAGGGTTGGATAGCCATGTTACTTTGGCGTGCTTGGGATTGGCGTATTTGGCGGGTATGCCCTTGGCAAGGCACTGGGCGACTGTACGACCCTTACCATAGTTAATCATGCACTGCTCACGGCTACGCACGCCCTCAATCACCACAAAGTCCTGACCTGTGATGGTAATGGCTCGCTTGACAATGGCGACAAGGCTGTCATGTACGCCGTTTAGGTTGTTCAAAGAACGTTTTGATAAGACATAAGGCATAAAAATCCCCTTAAAGTTGGTTTAAGGGGATTTTAAAGGGTGTTTAAGACTAGGGTAAGATGACGGGGTTCAGGGGTTATTTTATTGGCTGGCAAGGCACTCTATGGCAAATTGCACCGCATAGGGGGCTTTTTGATAATTGGGGCTGTCGGTAAAGGATAGATACCGCCGTATGGAACGGGCGTTAATGCCTATTAATTCAGCGGTTTGGGCTTGGGTGAGTCCTGCTTTGGCAATGAGCGAACGCAAATAATCGGGGTCTGGATTGTAGTTTTCGGCATTGGGTTTCATTGAATTTTCCTGTTATTTTAAAAAACCCCCTGCGTTGCAAGGGCTTTTTGGGTTATTTGGTTAAAAGGTGGGTAATGATAGGACTTGCGATGGCAGCGATTAAGGCAATGGTTGCAATCACAACACCAATTAAAGGGTAATACCTAGTCTCTTTTTGGATTTTTTGCGTTTCAGCAATGAGCTTTAATAATTCGGCTTGTATTTTGGTGTTGTTAAGTTCCGATGTGGATTGAATGTTATTCGTTTCGGCATTAAGTTTGTTGATTTGAGCCATCATCAGCTCCTTAGTAAGTTGTTTCATAAATCGCTCCTAAGCGTTTTTGCCACAGCAGAAATTGCTTGGCTTGTTGGGATTATTATAGGTCAATTTGTCCTATTTGTCAAGCATATTTTTAAAAAAACATCAAAAAACACCCCAAACCGTGTGGGTTGGGGTGTGTAGCATTAGTCCCTTAGTTTTCTTTTGGGGGTTGCCAATGGTCTTCTACAACAACCCAATTTAATGTACCAACACCACTCTCTACAACATCAATGTGGTTTGCTCCTTGGTGTATATGAATATTTTTGTTTAAAAACATAAGTCTATGTTTAAGTTGCTTGGATTTTCTTAGAATATCTAAGCAATTTTCTACATCTTTTTTTAAATCAGTCAAATTTTGTGTGTAATCAATATCAAAAGCACCTACCAATTTACCAAAAACATATCGTTTATTACCATTTGGTAAATGTATGATTTTAAGATTGGCTAATGATGAGCGGTTCTCTGCTTCAAAGCTATCTTCTAGTCGTGCCACAATGTCCGCATTCATAGAGCGATTTTGCTGTTCAGCAGATTGCCTTAATTTTTCTCTAAGCTCTGGCGATAACCTAAGCTGATATTGCACGGTTTTGTGAGTGTCGGTCATTGGGTTCTCCATCAAATTTTATAAAACTATTATATCATATCCAAAAGGATATTGACAAGCTAAAAAAATGGTGTATAATGGCATACATATCCATTAGGATATTATATCAAATGGGTATAAAAAACCCCTTGCAGACGGTCAAATCACGCAAGGGGCATCACTAACCACTCTTTACAAGGAATTAGCAATGACTACTTTACCACAAATCCGCCCCCTTGTCCAAACTTTTCAAGGGAAAATTAACGGCGAAACCCAGCCCCTTGTCAATGCTCGTGAACTGCACGCCTTTTTGGAAAGCAAACAAGACTTTTCAAATTGGATTGCCAAACGCATTGAAAAATATGGGTTTGTAAACGGTAAGGACTTTTCAATAAATTTATTGAAAACCCCCAACGGCGGTCGCCCAACCACCGAATATCATATCACCCTAGATATGGCAAAGGAACTTTCAATGGTAGAACGCTCCGACAAAGGCAAAACCGCTCGCCAGTATTTTATTGCTTGTGAAAAGGCTCTGTTTGCAGACCAAAGCACAGTTAAAAGCCTAATCGCCCAAAACCAAGCCCTAAAAGACGAACTACTAAAAGCCAATAACGACTACAAGGCATTACAAGTAATGCACGATGGCGGACTTGAAAATTGGCAAATGGGGTTGGCGGTGGGACTTGCTCCAAGTACCGTCAGCAAAAAACTTGCCAAAATGCGAAAATTGGGCTTGATTGGCGAACGCTACGAAATGGCGGACAATAAAGGTCAATTAACTTTGGGATTGGGGGAATAATGATGACTGCCACACAAAGACAACTGCTTGCCCGTGCAGGCTCTGCCGTCAGACAGCTAAAACTATTGGCGATTATGGCAAAAACCGCCAATCAAGATGCTTTGGATTATTATGAATTGTCCGACTTTTTGGCACTTTTGGAAGGCCCATTAGACGAATTGGACGCTTGTTTTACCAATCCAGCATTGGACGAAGTTTTGTAAGCCACGCCCAACCACAAAAAACACCGCTCAAAATGATTTTGGGCGGTGTTTTATTGGGGTTTAAATGGGTTTTAATACTCTATAAACTGGCAAAATCTAGGGTGATTTGTTGGTATTTACCGTCATTGTCTCGCTCATAGACACGGATATACTCCTTAGATGAAACAACTTGGATGGCGTCCGAGATGGCATCCATCGCTTGTAGCCATTTCTCATCATTGATGTCAAGACTGCGTAGCGACAGCACTCGGCGGGTGTTAATCTTACCCTCTTTGTCCACGTCAAAGGCATTATTGATGATGGCTTTGATTTTGTCATCTGAGCCTTGTGTCCACTCATTTAGACACTCATCAATGAGTGATTTGGCGACTTGCAGACGCTCATCAAAGACGATGTTGTCTTGGACAGCCATTTGCACTTTGTATTTGCCATCAAAACTCATCAAGGCAACATTGCCCTTTTGCCCACCAATCTTGGTATCATACTCACGGGCAGACAGCTCCACAAAGTCATAAAAATTGCTAAACATGATGTCTTTAACACCAATCATCTGACTTCTTAGCTCTTTGGCACGGCTGATGATGTCTTGGACAACGTCATCACGCAGCCTGTCAATCTCTTTGACAGCCGATAACGGCACATAATGCCCTTTGGCGTTCATTACATAGCCCTCAGGGGCGGTTTGGGTGTTTGGGGTTGGGTTGGTCATAACATTCTCCGTGGGTTGGGGTGGTTAAATAAAACGTGTCAAAGCAATGATAAGATGTATCACGTGTAGCACGATAAAGAATAACAGCCAGTTTGCTTGTCTGTCTTGGCGTGCCAGTACGTCCGTCATCTGTCTGTCTAGACGCTCCAAGCTCTGACGGCGACCTTGTTCTTTTAGCCATTCATCCAGCTTGCTCGCTTCTCTTTGCTTGTGTGGGCGTGGGGCTAGGGGTGATTGATGGGCACTGGACTGATAAGTGCCTGATTGATAAGCGTTAGGTTTCATGGGCTCTCCTTGATTAATTGGTCTTTGACAGCTTGCCGCAGACACGCATAAGCGACAAGCAATCCAAGCTTAAAGGCAGATACTTGCAGACGACCCTGTAACGCCACAGGTTCATCATCTAGCATGACGGTTATCTTCTCTTGCATGTCTAACATGCTCTCAATGTCTTGCCACGTTTGGGTTAATAGGTTGATGGGGTGGTTCATGTTATCTCTCATGTCAAAATCAAAAAATCAAAAAGTCAAAAAGTCAAAAAAGGTTGAGCTGTGCCTTACCTTCTGTCATCTCTTTTAAGATGTCGTAGGCTCGGCGTTCTGTGATGCCAAAGGCAGGGGCGGTCTCTTGTATCGCTCTGTGCTGTGATGTACCCGTCTCCATGCACGCCAAGATAGCACCAACCAGAGCTTGATTCCTTAGATACACACGCAGGGCATCGCAGTTGTTGATGTACAATTTCTCGCCACGATAGCGGTCAATCAGCACCTCTGCGACATCTGCCCCCAACTCACGCACCAGCCATTTGCCATTTTTGGTGTCGGTGCTGTGTGGCATCTCAAACGACAATCCACCAAACTTATCCACCAGCCTCAAAGTCGCTGTCAGCCCAATCAGACAAACCAGCTCTTTGATTTGCTCTGGTAGCATATCGATTACGGTGTCGGTGTGTGTCATGGTATGTATATCTACTTTCATCATCTACCCCTGCTTGTATTTGCTAAATTTTCTGCTACAATATTGGCAAGGGTTCGTCTGCCCTGTCTGCCCAAGTCTGCCAACTTGGGTTTTTATTTGCCTGCCGTTTGGCTGTCGCTATTGGCATGGCGTTTTTGATACACCGCCAGAGCCTGCACGACTTTGTACATCTTTTGGGCGTCCAGCCAATGCACCATGTCCACACCAAACATATTTTTAGCCATGCCGTGAGCATAGTGCCAATGCAGGTTCATATCAGTAAGCATTGCCTCGATTTTAGAGAGCATCGCCTCACGGTCTGGAGTGGTGGTGGGTTTACGCCCATGTTTGGGAGTCACCTTTTGCCAGCTTTGTTTGACTTTAAAGCCAAGCCGTTTGAAGTCTTGAATGACTTTTTTAAGTTCGTTTAAAGTCATGTCTTTACAGCTATTTTTGCCAGTAACACGGATTAGGACATCACAATAAGTGGCATCGTCCATACACAAATCTTTTTTGGCGATATGGATTTTGGCGATGAGTGTGCGTTTTTCCTTAGTGGTCATCTTCTAATATCTCCAAAGCTCTTTTTAAGTCTGCAATACAAACCGTTTTGTCAAGGACACCTGTGTCGCCCAGTTTCCACGAGTAATGCGTGCAGTCTTTTGGACAGTTGGCAACAATATCTTTTGACCGTTCAAGTCCGTGGATATTGACTAATGTTTGTGCTTCGTCTTTATTCATCGCATTGCTCCCAAAAAGAGTAGAATAACCCAGCTTTCCAGTCGTAGAACGCTTGCTCTATTTCATCTGTACTCACATCATTAGCAAACTCAACAACTTTGCTGTATTCTTTGTTTCCAACATAGACGGTAAATTTGATTTTCATTGTCTACACCTTACCCAATCAATGTCAGTCCCACCGCATTTATCATCTCATCACTAATCGGCTTATTGGAGCGTTTGGCGGTCAGATTGACAGTGCGAATCAGTTTAGATAGACGGCGGGCATTGCCTTGACACGCCTTGACTAGGGCGGTGTTATGCTCATCTGTACCCAGTAAGTGCGTGGCAAGTGTACCGACATCATCGGCAGTCAGCTCACGCCCCAAATCATGCACAAAACCCACACGGCTATACAACTGCTTGTATTCACCGCTTTTGCCTTTTAGGTTTGCCACAAGTCTAGGCATACCTGCCAATACCACGCCCACGCCCGTCATGTCATGGATACGGCGGATGATTTCTAGGCATTTGTAGGACAACAGCTCCGCCTCGTCTATGATAATCAGGCGTTCTGAGTCTTTGAGTTTGGCTTTAATCGCACTTAGGTTGTCATGGTTGCTACGGCTAGGGACAACGCCTAGGGCGTGGCATAGTTGTACAAGCAAGATTTTTGGGCTAAATGTCGGCTCGCTCTCAATGAGTATCACGCCCTTGATTTTCTCAGAATACTCTTTGATTGCCATGGTCTTGCCAAGCCCTGCCTCGCCAATCACAAGGCGAATGTCGCCAAGCGTGTGAGCGTCTTCGCAGACGGACAGGGTTTTGCGTGCCGATTTAGTCAGCACAAAGCCCGTCTTAATATCCACCTTACGGCTGTTGGCACGTTCAATGAGTTCACACACTTTTTTGTCAAGCTTTGCCACATCACCGTCATAGACACCGCTCAGATATTGGCTTACCGTGGCGGACGACACGCCCAGCATGGTTGCCAGTTTGGATTGGGGTAGGTTTTGGCTGTCTTTAAATTGTTGTAAAAGTTCACGACTCATGGTGTTTCCTTAAAAGGTTATTAAAAGTTGTTTAAAAGGGGTTAAATCGCCTTTTGGCGGTCGTCCCAATCAAGCTCGGCATAAAATTCAAAGCCGTTATCATCGTCATCTTTGACTTCCACCCAGTGTCCGTCAATGACTTCGCCAGTAAGCTCAAGCAGTTGCTCTTTGGCATCAATGATAGCCTTGCCATGTCGTTGCTGTTCAAGCTGTTTGACTTGGTTCTCTTTGCGTTTTATCGCACGGTCAAGTCGTCTGTGGTCAGCTTGCTCTAGTAGGTCAAGCGGTATGGCGGGGGTGCTATTGCCCTCCAAGATTGCCGTGCAGATGTACACGCCATCTTTATCACGCACCGCCATCTCTGCCACGCTGTCATCATTGGCATATAGATAGACCTTTTTGCCGTGCCAATCCACGAGTGCCTGTGAAAAATAAAAACGGTTGTCATGACGTACCCACCCACGAGACACCGTCCGCTCCACCACAGCCACCGCCAGCTCTCTTAGGTCAAGCTCAGAGAGCCACACACGCTCACTACCATGTTTTTTGTCAAGCTCGGCACGTTTTTGGGCGGGGGTCATACCGATAGAGCTGTGTTTGCGGACGTTGTTATACTCATCTATCAAAGCCTCTACCACCATTTTTAGCTCACTCATGGTTGGTGTTATCTCCGCCCCTTTGCGTTGCAGTGGGGTCATCTCGCCAGTTACTTTGCCGTCCATGTTCGCCTTGTTATGGGCGATTTTGGCTTGTAGCCTTTTTCTGACGGTATCGGGGTCGGCATCTTTACCGTGATAGGTTTCAAAAGACTGGGCGACACGTTTTGGCACCTCTTTCATCAAGCGTTCGATGATACCCCGACCTTGTGGATTGCCGGGAATGCCTGTCAAATGGGTTATGCCAAGCCGTGCAAACACGCCCACCACTTCATCGCTTAGCATGACGTTTTTCTCACCCCTGCCGTTATCGCTATAATGCACAGCATTCACGCCATGCCTTGCCCACGCATACCGCAAGGCAGACAGCACCGCCATACCGCTTTCGCTATACGACAAGCTATAACCCACGATATATCGGCTAGGAGCGTCAATGATGAGTGTAATCTCAGGCATGACCGCCTGCCCTGATTTGTGGTGCTTGACCGAGCATTTTAGAACTATGATCATCACTTACCCAGATGTGGTTATTGGCATAGCCCTCATCGTTCCAGTCTCGGCGGATATAGCTGTCTATCTCTTTGAGTTTTGAGCCTGTAATCCGACCCCGTTCACGCTCCAAGGGCGGTATGCGTTTGAGCATGGCTCTAACCTGTGTTAGACTAGGCAAGCCCAAATCCGTGCCATGTGCTTTGATATGCTCATATCGCCACAGCTCATAGCACCGAGACACGGACAAGCCGTTGGGGTTACGATAGATTTTTAAAAAAATCGGGGAGCCACAAAGCCGACAACACATTCATCTTTGAGCGACCTTGCTTATTTGGACTCATGACCGCAAGCACCTCACTGGCACTACCACATCGGCGAGCTTCTAGCACCCACTCATGGAGCTTTCGCACACCCACGCCTGTCTTGTCGGTGCGAGCTTTGGCATTTTCGCAGACGGTGTTATAGTCAGTTGTCCCCTCTATGGGCAACGCCCCGATACGAGACAGCTTATTGACATGCTTAATGGCTTTATCCTGCGTGCCAAGCTCATCAGCATAACACTCCACCAGCATTGCCATCAGCACTCGGCTATCAGCGATACGTCTTTGTTTGTGGTTTAGGCTATCAATGTCTCGCTCGCCACGCACCATCACAGCTTTTGGGATATCGGCAACCATAAGAGCTTTTAACTCACGGGCTTTGATTTCTGTTTGTACCTTTTTAGGCAGACCATCAAAGGCATATTCAAGACCACCGCCTTTTGCTGACCGTTTTCGGTTTTCCCAACATTCTTTTTTCGCACGATAGATGACACCTGCTTTCGTATTTGGTATAATAGATAAGTTCAAGTCTGCCAACTCTTGTGCTGAATACCATTTTTCCATAACTTTTTACTCTTTTTGGTTAAATGGGTTACGCGTAACGACTGGGCCAGATGTCCTGTGGCTCAACGCCCATTGCCCCCCGCAATGATACGTTCCGCCTTAGGATATGGACGATACAAGGCATTTCTCAGACAACCACGAGACAGCCCGTGTTTTTCTGAGAGTGCCGACATATTTGTGCCGACTTTTTTAAGTCCAGCAACAATATCAGCTTGATGCCAATCTTGAAGCTCACCCATTGAGCTTTTTTGTTGGCTTGGTAGTGTACGCATTCGCTTACTCCTTTCAGTTATCAAAATTGCTTACCGAATGCGGACATTATAACCGTAAAGAAAATTTTAAAAAGTAATATTTTTTACAGTTAAAAATATCTAACCGTAAAAAGGTAAATACTATGAACAGAGCAAAAATTGGGGTAAGACTAACCCAAGCTAGAGAGAAGGCAGGTCTAGCTAGGGCAGAAGTTGCCAAAGCGGTAAATATTGGCACAACCACGCTCCAACAGTGGGAAGTGGGCAATAGAGAAGCCTCAATAGAGACCTTAGAACAGCTCGCCAAGCTATACCACGTCAGCCCCCAGCACCTGATATTTGGCACAGACAGCGATAGTGTGCCTACACCCATAGCCGACAGCTCGGCAGATGATGACTACTATTACGTTCCTTTTTATAGAGACATCATCGCCAGTGCTGGTGGTGGCAAGTTCAGCGATGGCGTCATCGGCACAGACGACTTCTTGGCGTTCCGCAAAGACTGGATAAACCGCACATCCCTGACCGCCAAAGACCTTGTGGCACTTAATACAGACGGCGACAGTATGCTTCCTACGATACCTGAAAACGCCACCATTCTTGTGGATAAGTCCAAAAACATCGCCAAAGACGGTAGGATTTATGTGGTACGCATTGATGATAGACTGTATGTCAAGCGTACACAGTGGATACCTACGGGCGGACTTCGCCTCATCAGTGATAACAGTACCTATGAGAGCTTTGACATCTCACGTCAGGAGCTGGCGCACGGCAACATACAAGTATATGGGCAGGTCGTCCACATCAGCTACGACTTACCCCACTAGCCCCTGATACCCCCACAAAAAAAGCGACCCATTTAAGGTCGCTTTTAAAATTGTTTAAACGTCGTTTAAACGCCTATCAAATATGCACATATTTTTATCATTTTTCTATCATTTTTCTATCATTTTTCTATCATTTTTCTATCATTTTTCTATCATTTCTCATCATTTTTTATCAAGTTGTTTTTGCATATTCTTGACCGCCCACCTGCCCACAGCTTAGGTGCATCAATGGCTTGGGCTTGGTTTGCCCTCTGGTCTGGTCTATGCAGGTTTAATTAGTCCCCCATAGGTTTTGTTTTATTATAAACGATTTTGTTTTATTATAGAATATTATGCAAGAATCCCACCCCTTATCCCCATTTGCCCCACCCAATGCCAAAGTGCTGATGCTTGGCAGTTTTCCGCCACCGCCTAATCGCTGGGCGATGAATTTTTATTATCCCAATTTAAATAATGACATGTGGCGGATTATGGGACTGGTGTTTTTTGATGATAAAGATTATTTTATTGACGGTAAACGATTTAAAGAAGAAGTTTTAAAAAATTTTTTAAACAAACAAGGCATTGCCATTTATGACACCGCCAAAATCGTCATTCGTGAAAATAATAATGCGTCCGATAAATTTTTAACCATTATCCAAAAATCCGACATTGAAGGCTTATTATCCGTCTTACCCGAGTGCAATCATATCATCACCACAGGCGAAAAGGCGAGTGAGATTTTATTGTCCGATTTTGATATTAAAATACCCAAAGTTGGACAATCGGTAAATTTAACATTTAACAATAAAATTGTTATTTTGCACCGCCTACCGTCATCATCACGGGCATATCCGCTTGCCCTTGATAAAAAGGTACAGTTTTATCGGGCGGTGTTTGATAAGATAGGTTTGATAAGAGGGTGCAAGTAGATTAACCCATCCCCAACCCTTTTTCAATCTGTAACGCCAACTCAATCATGGCTTGCCCCACCACGTCTTTTTGCTTGGCGTACTCACTGTCCGACAGCGACACCGCAATGCCCAGTCGCACCCCATCTTGACTGCGAATATAAGTCCCCACACACGTCATGCCAAGCCGTAGCTGACCATCATCCAAGGATAAACGAGTGCTTTTGACCTTATCAAGCTCCGCTTTTAGCCCATCAAAATCCACCACCCCCTTATCCGTCAAGGGAGCAGGGAACGTCTCATACATGGCAAGCACCCTATCAAAGGGCGTTTGGCTTAAAATCGCCTTGCCCGTTGCCGAGAATACCGCAGGCACACGCACCCCACGGCGAAACGCAAAATCAATGGCACTACTGCCCTGATGACTGCTCAAAAACACCGTCTCACCCCGATCAAAATCCAACGTAGACAGCGTAATCGTATAAGGCGTAAGCGTCTCAAAACCCACCGCCAATTCATGAAACAGTGCCACCACACCCCGCTCCACTTCAAAACGCCCCGCCCAATACAATAGATAAGAACCTAGGCTGAACAGATGATTATTATCCTTGTGCAATACGCCTTTGCTGGTTAGGGCTTGTAGGATATTGTGCGTGGTAGAACGAGCTAGTGATAACTCTCTGGCAATGGTCGCTGACGAAACAGGCGTGGGGCTTGTGGTAATAAAATCCAAAATCTCAAACGCCTTTTCTAAGGCAGGGACATTGGCGATCTTGGGAGTTTGGTCGGTCATGGTAGCTCTCGTGGTGTGATTATCGTGGCATGATTTTATTTTTAACAAAATCACTTGTCTAAACGGATAAATGGTGCTAATATTGTACTGTATTTTGAACATTTATTCAATATATAGAACAATCTAACCGCCATTTGGCAAGGAGTTTTTATGAAATTATCCAACCCCACATTATTCCACGAACACGCACTCATCAATAACACATGGCAATCCACCAAATCCGCCAACACCATAGACGTGTTTAACCCCTTTAATGATGAAAAAATCGGCACTATCCCCGATTTGTCCGCCGATGAAGTGGCAGAAGCCATCGGTTTTGCCGATGACGCCCAAAAATCATGGGCAAGCCTAACCGCCAATGAACGAGCAGTCATTTTACACCGTTGGGCGGATTTGATTGATGAACATCGTGAAGACTTAGCCATCATCATGACCACAGAACAAGGCAAGCCCTTAAAAGAGTCTCGTGGGGAGATTGGCTATGCCAACAGCTTTATCCGTTTTTTTGCCGATGAAGCCAAACGGGCGTATGGAGACGTGATACCCAGCTCGAACGCCAACTTACGCTATGTGGTGCTAAAACAGCCCGTGGGTGTGTGTGCCAGTATCACGCCGTGGAACTTTCCGTCAGCGATGATTACCCGTAAAGTCGCCCCCGCCCTAGCGTCAGGGTGCGTGATGATTGTCAAGCCTGATAGCCAAACACCCTTTTCCGCCCTTGCCTTGGGCGAGCTTGCCATTCAAGCAGGCATTCCTAAGGGTGTTTTGCAAATCGTAACAGGGCAAGCGGACGTTATCGGGGGCGTACTCACGTCCGATGAGCGTATTAAAAAACTCTCCTTTACAGGCTCTACTCGGGTCGGCAAACTGCTCATGGAGCAATGTGCCAGCACGGTCAAAAAGCTCTCCTTGGAGCTTGGCGGTAACGCTCCTTTTATTGTGTTTGACGATGCCGACATTGATAAGGCGGTCAAGGGGGCGATAGCGTCCAAATATCGCAACGCAGGGCAGACGTGCGTGTGTGCCAACCGCATATATGTTCATCAAACGATAAAAGATGAATTCATTGCCAAATTTACCAAAGAAGTTGGTGACTTACACGTTGGTGACGGACTGTCAGATGACACGGACATCGGCTGTCTTATCAATGACACCGCCGTGCAAAAAACCCAAAAACTACTCCAAGATGCCCTAGATAAAGGAGCAACACTCATCACAGGGGGTAAATCTCACCCCACGCACGCACGCTGTTTTTTACCAACAATCATCACGGACATCACAGACGACATGGACATCGCTCACGAAGAGATTTTTGCTCCGATTGCTCCGATTTTTGTGTTTGATGATGAACAAGAGGTCATCAACCATGCCAATAATACCCCTTATGGTTTGGCGTCCTATTTTTACACCCAAAGCCACGCACGAGCATGGCGAGTAAGTGAAGCCTTAGAATACGGGATGGTCGCCCAAAATACAGGACTACTCTCTACCGAAGTCGCTCCGTTTGGTGGGGTTAAGCAGTCAGGGTTTGGGCGTGAAGGCTCAAAATACGGCTTGGATGAATATCTTACCACAAAGTACTGGTGCATGGATGTAAGTTGATTAAATATTATGCAATCAAATCCCTAAAAACGCTGATTTTTAGGGATTTTACTTTATCTTGATATTTTTACAAAAACCGCCATTGTATCACGATGACGGTTTGGTATTTTAACCTTACTGATTAATCACATCCACCCCCTTAGGCGGGGTAAAGCTAAACTGACCGGCAGGAATGCTTTTATTGATATTAATATTGCTAAAACGAATCGATGTGGTCTGTCCGATACTATCATTTAGCACCATCATCACAGGCTTACCACCATTAAAACTGATGGACAAATCTCTAAAATTAGCCGAGCTTGATTTGGGTTTTAGGACATAGTAGTTTTTGCCTTTGCTTGGCTGACTGACAGTAAAATTGCGTGTGATTTGATTAGGGTCGCCTGACAATAACAAGGCAGGTGCATCCCCGACTTGGTTATTTACCGACTGCTTGGTAACTTGTTGCAAGTCCTTATCATATACCCACATGGTACTGCCATTTGCCACGATGAGCTGTTCTGACGGTGATTTGGTGTCCCAGCGGAATTTGTTGCCACGCTCTAGTGCCATGCTACCGCTAAAACTTTGGCTTTTACCGCCTGCTTTGGTCGTTTGTGAGAAATTGGCAGTCATTGATTTGGTGTTTTTAAGCAGGTTATTTAAATTGGTCACTGCCGTGTCATTGGCATGAGCGGTCAACGCCGTCATGGGAAGTAGAGTCAATGCCAATGTGCTTAGGGCGATTTTTGTATTCATAATAACTCCAAATAATAAAATGGTTGGTTTTAATGCCTTGTGCCACTTTTTATGACTTTTTTAAAACTGATTAAAATTGATTGTCCTATAAAATCATCAAACAGCCATTAAAAGCTCTTAAAAAGCCATCAATGCAATTTAAGGCACTCTTGGAAAGTGGGGTTATTGTGCCACGTTTTTATGTTGCAATCTAGCCTAGTTTTGCAAAAAATTTGGGGGCAATGTTGCGTTTATGTGGCTAATTTTTGGCTAAACTTGATAATCATGCCGTGATTTTATCAATTTTGGCTTGTTTTTATCATTTTTATCAAAACTTTTGCCATTTTACCAAAATCATCGGTTAAATCAAATGTCAGCAACCACCAACTTTTAAATGATTTTAAATAATGTTAAATAAATGCCAATCAGGAATATTCATTGAAATTTCACTCAAATACTGGTAACATAAGCCCCCATTTTAATCATTTTAAAAAGACGGTGTTTTATGTATCTTAATCACAACCACACCTTACGCCCCATTCATCTGCGTTTGACGGGCGAGATTGTGGAACATTTGGAAAAAGTCAAGGGCGAGCACGGCTTTGAGTGCATTCAACCACTCATTCGCTTTTATATTCGTCAAGGGCTTGACCGTGATAATTCCGAATACTCTCTTAGTGATGATGTTGCCTTTATTAACGAGCTCAAAGAACAAGGCGTCAGCGAGCAGTTAATAGAAAAAGCCTTGGAAAATGTCTGTAAAAAAGCTGACCAATAACTTTAATCAGCTTTAATCAGCCATCATAAGCAGTTGAATAAACGGTTGTTTTTTTTTGGCGATTAATTGTTGCTTATTTGTTACAATAATTTTGTTGTTTTAAACAAGAAATCATGGTAGTATTTTATAGAATACAAATGTATTTTAAAAATACCTGTATCGCCCAATATTTATCTGCTTATGGAGTATTGATGATGAAGTTAAAATCATTATTTATCGTTTTGATTGCGACCAGTGCCATCGGTTTTTCTACCAACGTTTCTGCCAAAGTAGGTCCTGCCTATAACGGCGGTGGCTCATACGGATATGCTTGCACTCACCAAACCAATGGTAATGTACTACTACGTTCAGGTCCTGGTCAGAACTATAAAGTTCTAGCCCGCATGCCTAACGGCAGTGATGTTAATATCATTGGCGAACGCAACTCTAATGGCTGGGTGTGGTACAAAGTTAAATTCGGTCGCAGTGTCGGCTGGGCTCGCTCAGATTATATTTGCAGTTAATCCATGATGTTTAAAAGACGAGCGATGCATTTTTTGCATTGCTCGTTTTGCAATCTGATTCAATCATTTTTATTTTTATTTGGGTATTTTAAAAACCCACAACAATCCACTTAGTAATGGTAATCCAATAATGAATGATTTAGGTAATTTTATGAAAAAACGCACAAGAGATTTATTGATTGGTGCAGGGCTTTTGGGGATTGGCACGGTTGGTGCAATTGCGATGTTTGCAAACAACCAATCAGGCTCGGGGTATATCGCAAGCCCAAGCAAAAACACCGTTCACGTCATCAGTCAACCCACTAACCCTACCGCCATTGCCGACCAAAGTGGGCGGTCTTATACAGGGTATAACCAAAACCAACAAGGTTATCATCAAAATCAGCCACAGCAAGGGATAAACCAAGGTCCTGCCTATCAAGTAGAGCAAGGCAATTTTAACACGCCAACACCCCAATATGATACCAATACCACAGGCTCGATATGTGCCCCCGAAGCCCTAAAAGTGGGTATCAAGCATTTTAGATATGCCGATGCCGACCCCAGTGACCTTGTACCTAGTGGTTATGGCAGTGACCCAAAATTTAAGATTCATCGTGCCGCCAAGCCTGCCTTACAAGAGATGATTAAGGCGGCTCGTGCTGACGGGGTTACGCTAACCCCTGGCTCTATCTTACGCACATCAAGCCGTCAAGCCCAAATCGTTGCCAATAAGAAAAAACAAGGACAAAGTGCCAAGCAAATCTATCATACATCCTCACACCCCGGCTATTCTGAACATCATACAGGGCTTGCGGTGGACTTCTCACCGATTGACCACAGCTTTGCCAAAACAGCAGGATATCGCTGGTTACAACAACATGCTCATGAGTACGGTTTTTACCAAACTTTCACCCCCGACTATTCTAGATATAGTGGCGTTTCTGAAGAGTCGTGGCACTGGCGTTTTGAAGGCAAAAACAAAGAGTTCTCTTATGTCTTTGCCGATAGTATCAATCGTCGCTGTTAATGGTTTGTTAAATGTATAAAAATAAAGCAGTTTTGGGACTGCTTTATTTTTGTGATTTGTATTAAGGCTGTCCTGCCGTCCACTCTATCACTTCATCTAACACATCATGGGCGTGGGTGTTGTTACCTGCTCCATCGGCATTAATGATGGCGACCACCACATACATCTTGCCTGATTGCCCCATGACATAACCTGCAATGCTTGCGACGTTGTTTAGTCTGCCAGTCTTAATAAAGGCACGTCCTATAGCAGGGCTATGGGGACGGCGTTTGGCAAAGGTTGCCATCGTGCCTGTCTGCCCCACAATCGGCAAAGACGCTTTAAACGCCTCAAATGTCGGCTTGGTCTGACTAAATGCCAGAAGCTCACCCAACGCCCTAGGGGCAAGCACACAATCTCGGCACAGTCCTGACGCTCGGCTCATGATGGGGGCAGGCGTGGTAAGATGTTGTTGCCACCATGTATTTATCAGGGCAAAACTTTTGGGGTAATCACTGGTTTTTTGACCCATCATCAGGGGCAAAGACAGAGCCACCTGCTCGGTCATGACGTTATTGGAGTATTGGTTAATCTGATAAATCTGCTCAGATAAAGGTTTGGACGCAAAGGACAGCAAAGGCGATAACGTTCGCCCTGCCCCATCATAAGGCTGTCGCAACCTAACCTGCCCAACAAAGTCCTTATCAAGGGCTTGCCATGCACCTTTGACCGCTTTGGTAATAAACGCTTCGCTGTCAGCAAAGGTTAGCCACTCACTCGCCTGCCCACACCCCACACCCACTTGCCCTGTAATGGTCAAAGTATCGGCAGATAAGCCAAATTTTGGCTTGGTGCGACATGACTGGATATCGCCCTGCATCATGGTCGGTGCGTGAAAATCCGCCAATTTTGGCAATACCTGTACCGCAACCGCACCATCTGTCGGACTAAACTGCACTGTCTCTGGCGACTGCCCAAATTGCCAATTTCCCGATGGTATCATACTTACTTCAAGCGTACCAAAATTTATCAAAAAGGCATTGGGCTGAGCGTTATAGGCTCGCAGTCCCTGCCCGTCAAAAGCATTAACATCTTGGGCAACATTGACAAAGCCAGTATTATCCACAATGATGTCACCCTTAATGTGACGCACGCCCCGAGCCGTCAGCTGTGAAAACATGGCACTAAGGCGGTCATGAGTCAGTGATGGGTCGCCACTGCCTTTGATGATGAGATTACCATATAAAGTATCGCCAACCACCACGCCATCGGTGTATAGCCGTGTCTGCCAACGATAATCCGCCCCCATCATATCCAAAGCGATGGCAGTCGTAATGAGCTTTTGGGTGGACGCTGGGGTGCGTGGTGTATCCGCCAGATGACTGATGAGCGGTGCCGACCCATCGTTTGCCATCACCCAAATACTGATGTCATCGCTTGATAATCCGCTTTTGCTAAGCTTGTCACTGATGGCAGATGGCAGACTGGTCGATGTCTGTAAGTTGGCAGGAGTAGCAGGCTGTGTATTGGCAAATGCAGGTAACGCACAAAGCACGCTAAGACTTAGTGTGCTAATGATAAGTGAATAAGATATAGTCATGGCAGGCATGGATTAAGCAAAAAACTTATCCAACCCCTCTTGGATACCACTACTAATCACACCCTTAAACGGCTTTGCCAAAAAGTTCAAATCCGCCTCAAAAATGACCTTATCACTGTCCAAAAACGCACGTCCGTCCACGCCCGACTTAGTGATACTCACGGTGTCGCTGTCCGCTCCTTCTTGGTAGGTCGCCTCAAAATCAAACTCTTGTTTTGCCTCTTCTAGCCATGCTTTGGCTTTGGTGCGAGCAGTGACAAGGTCAAAGTTATGACGTTTTTCAATACGTAAATCAGACATGATATTCTCTTTTTTAAATAATAAATGCTAAATGGTAAATGACAAGTTAAGTTTTTGGCAAGGTGACGCCCGTTTGCCCTTGATATTTACCGCCCCTATCTTTATAGGAAGTTTCGCAGACTTCATCAGACTGGAAAAACAGCATTTGAGCCACGCCTTCGCCAGCATAGATACGGGCAGGTAGATTGGTGGTGTTACTAAATTCTAAGGTAACATGCCCTTCCCACTCAGGTTCTAAGGGCGTGACATTGACGATAATGCCACAGCGAGCATAGGTGGATTTGCCCAGACAAATGGTCAGCACATCACGGGGGATTTTAAAATACTCCACCGTGCGAGCTAGGGCAAATGAGTTGGGCGGAATGATACACTCATCGCCAACAATATCAATAAAACTTTTCTCATCAAAGTTCTTAGGGTCAACGATGGCAGAATGCACGTTGGTAAACACCTTAAATTCATTAGCACAGCGGACATCATAACCATAGCTTGACGTGCCGTAGCTTACGATTTTCTCGCCATCGCTATTATGGCGGACTTGGTTAGGCTCAAACGGGGCAATCATCTCATGTTCGGTCGCCATTTGGCGAATCCAGCGGTCTGACTTAATCGACATGTTATTCTCTTATGATATAGGACAAAACATTATAGCAAAATTCTTGGCTTTTTTAAACACACGAAAAAAAACCGCCAAATGACGGTTTTCTTGCCACACTTTTACAGTCAATCATTCATGGTAATAGTCATTTAACTTAGCAAACACCACAAAAAGCAGTCCATAACACACCACACTGGTCACGAACAATATCAGCAGATTGGTTAAAGTTCGCTCGTTATTGATGATGTTTGACAAAAAACCAAATGCCGATACATTGCCCCAAAACAGGTAGTTTATGAGTAACTGTATGACAAATCCCACCGCACAAACCCCGTGCGTGATGGCGGTTGCCTTTGTGGAATGAATGACAATAAAATAAACACCAATGGCAAATACGATAAGATAGACAATAAACGACACTAAATAAATCATGGAAACACTCCAATCCAATCAACTTTATGCCTGCAATAAAACCCTACAAATATTAGGGTTTTATTTTAAAACAACCATCAATCTCATGTCAAGATAAAATCATCATTCTTGATAATAATCATAAGCCTTGATGAGCATCACAAACAATGCCGAATAGCAAAAGATACTAATAAGGCACAGCACCATCAAATTAAAGGCACTGCGGTCATGGTCAAGATGAGCCAGTGATTCAAACGCCCCCAAATGCCCAAGCCCAACATAATTAATCAAAATCTGTGTACAAAACCCGATAAACACCAAAATACCCACCCACCGCTCGGCACGGTCTGGCATTTTTTTGATGAACGCCATGCCAAGGGCAAAAATCAGTGCATACCACACCACCGATACTGCATAAATCATAAGAATCTCCCCGTGTAAACACAAATTGATTTAAAATGAATGATTTATATGTATCGCTATTGTAACACAATTTTTGGGTGTTGGTTATGGATATTTTTTAAACAAGTGTTTGCCCATGGCATTCTCCCGACCTTTATAACACCATTTGCCATTTAGAAATATTTTACAAATAAATCAACCACTTTTGCATGAAAAATAGATTGGTTTTTCAGGCTTTACCAATCCCACCATTATTTTGGCTAAAATCTCACAAAAATCAATTCCTTATCCAAAATTTTCCCCATTTTGCCAAAAAAGTCCTGCCAAGACACAAAAATTATGCTAAAATGGCACGCCATCAAACACATGATATAGTGATTTTATTTTAAAATAACACCATATTTAGATAACAAGACCCAGCCTTCCCTTTATTTATAAAAATCAATCATCAGAGAGTATCATGCAGTATTCTATCTTTCCCCAAACCAAAAATGACCCCCTAAAAGAACCCATGTTTTTTGGGCAAGCGGTGAACGTCTCTCGCTATGACCAACAGCGTCATCCTGTGTTTGAACAACTCATTGAAAAACAGTTGTCGTTTTTTTGGCGACCCGAAGAGATAGACGTCAGCCGTGATAGGATTGATTTTGGTGAATTATCCGCTCCTGCTCAGCACATTTTTTTGTCTAACCTAAAATACCAAACCTTGCTTGACAGCATTCAAGGACGTAGCCCTAATGCGGTGCTATTGCCCATTGTGTCCTTGCCAGAGCTTGAGACATGGATTGAGACGTGGTCATTTAGTGAGACCATTCATAGCCGTAGTTATACGCATATCATTCGCAACATCGTCAATGACCCGAGCGTGATTTTTGATGACATTATGGATAACGAGCATATCCTTGCTCGTGCCAAAGACATCGCCGTGTATTATGATGATTTGTATGAAGCCAGTCAGCTGTATAACTTGACAGGCAAGGGCGATTTGCGTGAGCTTAAAAAGAAGCTGTACCTATGTATCGTGGCGGTCAATGTCCTAGAAGCCATTCGTTTTTATGTGTCGTTCGCTTGCTCATTTGCCTTTGCCGAAAATAAGGTTATGGAAGGTAACGCCAAAATCATCAAGATGATTGCCCGTGATGAAGCCTTGCACCTAAACGGCACACAGCATATCATCAATCTCATGCGACACGGTCAAGATGACCCCGAGATGGTCGAGATTGCCAAAGAATGCCAAGATGAAGCGATTGAGATTTTCCGTGTCGCCGCCGAACAAGAAAAAGACTGGGCAAGCTATCTGTTCAAAGACGGCTCAATCATCGGACTAAACCGTGATATCCTGTGCCAGTATGTTGAATATATCACCAACACCCGCATGTTGGCGATTGGTCTGCCTGCCATTTTTGACACCAAATCCAACCCCATTCCTTGGATAAATGCGTGGCTATCATCGGACAACGTGCAAGTCGCCCCCCAAGAAACCGAAATCACCACTTATCTGGTCGGTCAGATTGATAGTGATTTGGACGGGGTGGATTTGGACGATTTTGAACTCTAATCACAAAAGTATCAATCATGCCGTGGATTTTTACAGACGAAATGCGGTTTTATCTGCATGAAGGCGAGAGCTTGCTTGATGGCATGTTACGCACCGAGCACAAAGACGTGCGTTATATGTGTCGTCAGGGCTTTTGTGGGGCGTGTAAAATGCGTGTCAAAGGAGCAACAGACGCCCCCAAAGCCAAACAAATCCCACTGGCACACCTAGATGATGAAGTGCTGGCGTGCTGTTGCGTGCCGACAGGGACGATGGTGGTCAGCTATGATACGGACAAACCAAACAAATCATGGCAACATCAGCGTACAGATGGGGCTTGGCATTTACAAAAAACATCTATCATTAGCCGTCAGATTTTTTATAAAATAGACGGATGATGTGATCATGTGCTTTTGCTTAGGGCGTACCTACCTTTTGTATTTGCAATGAAAATGCCTGTTTAAAAAAGCAGGGGAATCGCCCGTTTTTCAAGGAAAAAACAAAGGCTGTGAGTTTTCTATCAGGCAAATTTTTGACTTCGAGCCACAATCCGACCACTTAATTCTAAAAAATTAAGTAAAAATCTTAAAAATCTACACAGTTAAGTGGTCGGATAGCCATTTTTCATGCAAAAACATTATTTTCTTTCTATAAACACCCTAAAATGTAGATTGTGTTATAAAGGTTCAAAACGCCCTATGACCCTAACCCATTTTCCTATCAATAAAAAAACCCTGCTCATCGGTGCCATTGCTCTTAGTCTGACGGTCGGCGGTATTGTTTTATCGGGCAGTCTGTCGGGCAATCTATCTCGAAACCAAAAGTCCGCCAAAGACTCTGTTAATACCGAATCGTCAGCAGACGTGGCAAGCATGGTTATCGCCCCTGCCACAGCAAGTGTGGACAACCCTGATATTCAAAACAACAAAGAAACAACGCAAGCGGTAAGTTATGTCGCCTTGGCTGATGCCACGCTTGATGTCGCCCAAAAACAAGACATCTCACGCCAAATCAAGAACTTAGAACACACAGGCAGTACATCGGGTGGTGTATTGACCCATGAGTTCAAATCCGCCACGCATGCCAAAATGTCTTATCGCTTTGGGCGAAAACAGCCCCTTGCCTTTGAAATGGTAAAAATCAAAGATGCTTTGCCGTTAGGCTTTGTGCTGACAGGGCGAGCGTATGAAGGGGTGCTTGGCAAGACGGGTTTTGATGGGGTGTATCGCCTATTTGAACACCCTAGCACCAAAGCACGCCTTGAAATCACCGAAACCCACATTCATCCCGACAAGCCCTTAACACTCATCAAAGAGCTGTACCGTGAAGACATGAACGGCACGCCCCTAAGGTTTGAGCAACTTATCGATAAAAAGGGTGATGTCTATTATCATGGCGAGTTCGTGGCGGGCGACCGTTATGTTAGCATGACCAGTCGTGGCATGAATCTGCCTGAGTTTATGACGGTGGTGGACATGATGCTCACACAAGCCAAAGCGGTGCAAAAGCGGTTGTAATTTTGCCGTTTGCATTTACCTCCTTAACCACACTACATCTTAGCACCACAATCAAACCCGTCACGAATGGACTGTTCATGCTCATAAAGTAGGGGCAGTACCGTGCCAACGACCCACGCCTGCCGATAGCCTTGCAAGCCCCCCGATAAGGCGTGCGTGTCATCAATGGGCAGACCTTGATAGACGTGATACATAAGCTCATTAATCCAACGCCCTTTTAGCAATAGATTACTAGGAATGTTTAGCAGGCGAGCTTGGGCGTCGGTGGCTTCGTCTAGGGCATGGCGAAAAGGCTTGGCTTTGCTGGTATAAACGGGGATTTTGACAGGCATGTCCGCTTGGGGCAGGGCTTTGGCTTCTTTGATGACACGGATTATCTCAGCACCATAACGGCGTAGGGCGGAGCGGTTTAGGGTGGTGTGTGCCAAATCTTTCATGTTGGTCGGCAGGATCTCAATAATCTCACGTAGCGGCTGTTTGCCAATGATAAAACTGCGTGGCTCGTTCACTGCCCGAGCCAGTGACTCTCGCCACATGGTCAAGCTCCGCAGTACTGCCAGTTGCTGTCTGGTATAGGTCGGGGCGACATGGTCAAGATAGAGCTTATCATCGCTTAGGTGCTGAGTGTCGTACAGCTCTTTGGCGTAGAGCTTACTGTCTTCATTGACATAGTCCAGCACCTGCTTATCACTAAGTGCCTGCACAACCGCCTGATGTAGGGCGAGCAGATAACGCACGTCATTGACCGCGTACAGTTCTTGCTCGGGCGTGAGCGGTCTGGCAAGCCAGTTGGACTGACTCTCGCCTTTATCTAGTGCCACGCCCAGAATCTCACTGACCGCTTGGCTATAACCCACTTGCAATTTGCCAGTCAGGTACGCCACGCCAATTTGTACATCAAAGACATTGGTTAAGGGCGGATTATTGGCAAGCAGATAAAATATCCCCAAATCTTCTCCGCACGCATACCATACCATGCTCGGCACTTCGCACAGGGCTTGCCAAAACTCGGTCAAATCAAGACGTGGGGCGTCTACAAGGTATATCCCTTTGCCGGTATTGACCTGCACCAATGCCAATATCGGATAATAAGTATCACGTTTGATAAACTCAGTATCCAAGGCGACCACATCCACGCTGTCTATCTCGTCAATCAGCTCATACAACTCATCATCTGTCCGCACCCATTGGGTCGGCAAATCAAGCAGGGCGTGCTGTTCATCATCGCTAAGATGAGCGTGGGGAAAGCTAAAATTGGCAGGGTTTTTTAAATCAGTCATTGTAGGTCTATATGTCAAAAATTCCCCTAATTTTACACCAAAATCAGAGAAATGTGTGTAATTTGATGGGTGGTTTGTTGGGTTGGCTGATTTTATGGCGTTTATTTTTGGTTTTAATATTAACAATTTGGGCGTATCATGTTAAGATAGACAGTGTGACTTTATAACTTAGCCAAAACAAAAGGAAAACGACAATGTTAATCGAATTTACCAAAATGCATGGTTTGGGCAATGACTTTATGGTGATTGACCTAGTGACACAGCGGATGAATCTAACAAGTGAGCTGGTGCGACTGCTTGCTGACCGCCATTTGGGCGTAGGTTTTGACCAACTGCTTATCGTTGAGCCACCGTCTCGTCCTGATGTGGATTTTAAATATCGTATTTTTAATGCCGATGGACAGGAAGTGGCACAGTGTGGAAATGGGGCAAGATGTTTTGCGTCCTTTGTACAGGCTCGTAAACTCTCCTTTAAACAGCGTTTGCGTGTGGAGACGGCAAGCGGAGTCATCACGCTGACCACCGACCGTTATGGCTGGGTGCAGGTGGACATGGGTAAACCCAAATTTGAGCCTGCCGAGATTCCTTTTGCTCCCCAAGCCATCACCAAAGTGGGCAATTCCTACCGCCTAAATGTCGATGGCGAGCCTGTTCAGCTCTACCTTGCCAACATGGGCAATCCCCATGCGGTCATTTTGGTGGATGATGTATTGACTGCCGATGTGGCACGTCTGGGCAGGCTCATCGAGAGTCATGAAGCATTCCCCGAGCGTGTCAATGTCGGTTTTGTCCAAATTGTTAATCAACGTCATGTCCGCTTGCGTGTCTATGAACGTGGTGTGGGCGAGACGCAGGCGTGTGGCACAGGTGCATGTGCGGCGGTCGCTGTGGGCGTGCGTGAAGGTTGGATTGATGAAGGGGTGGATGTGCGAGTTCAGCTCTATGGCGGCAGCCTTGCCGTGCGTTATCAAGAAGGCTACTCGGTGATGATGACAGGACTGACATCCTTTGTCTATGAAGGGGTGTTTAGTCCTGACGGACTGGCAGCACAGGCAGGGATTAACCTAACACCAACCGAAGATTATGACGCTTAAATCAGTTATTTGCCAAATTAAGCCCTTGCTATTGCAGGGGTTTTTGTTAAACTGGGTTTTGGCTGACATCCACCATTGGTATGTCATGTTTATAAAAATACCATTAATTTTTAGCACACCCCAAGCTCAGGCACATCAAGCCCCTGCTTGGCATAAAATGTCGCCACAAATTCATCAAACGTCTCATTTTCTAGGCTTTCACGAATGCCTTTCATGAGATTTTGATAATAACGCAAATTATGAATGGTATTTAGCTGGGCTGAGAGCATTTCGCCACATTTGTGTAAATGGTGCAAATAGGCACGGCTAAAATTTTGGCAAGTGTAGCAGTCGCACTCACTATCTAATGGGTTTTTGTCATGGCGATGAACGGCATTTTTTATCTTGACTGCCCCTGTACTGGTAAACAGATGTCCATTACGGGCGTTACGGGTCGGCATGACACAGTCAAACATATCTACGCCCCGTCTTACCGCTTCCACGATGTCGGACGGTGTCCCCACGCCCATCAGATAGCGTGGCTTATCAGACGGCATACGGTTTGGCAGGTAGTTTAATACTTTTATCATCTCATCTTTTGGCTCGCCTACCGACAGTCCGCCAATGGCATAACCATCAAAGGGCATTTCGGTCAAAGCGGTCAAGGACTGCATACGCAAATCTTCGTACATACTGCCTTGCACGATACCGAACAGGGCGTTTTTGTTACCTAGTTTGTGATGTTCATCAAGACAGCGTTGCCCCCAGCGAAGCGATAATTCAAGCGATTTTTGGGCGTCGGTGTGCGTGGCAGGATAAGGCGTGCATTCGTCAAACTGCATGACGATGTCGGAGTTTAGGGAGTGTTGGATTTGCATGGAAATCTCAGGCGACAAAAACACCTTAGAGCCGTCCACAGGCGAACGAAAATGCACGCCTTCTTCGGTAATTTTTCTCATCGCACCAAGGCTAAACACCTGAAAACCGCCCGAATCGGTCAAAATCGGCTTATCCCAACCGATAAAATCATGTAATCCGCCAAACTCATCAATCACACTTGTGGTCGGACGTAGCCACAGATGAAAGGTGTTGCCCAAAATAATATCCGCCCCAATGGCGTGAATGTCTCGCGGGAGCATGCCCTTGACCGTGCCATACGTCCCCACAGGCATAAAGGCAGGCGTGGCGACATCGCCATGAGCTAGGTGTACCGTGCCGCGGCGGGCTCGGGTTTTTGTGTCGGTTTTATGTAGCGTGAATTTCATATCATCATCAAATAAAAAAGTGGCGTATTATAGCATATTTACCAATTTTAGCAAATTAGCCATATAATTGTTCTCGTATTTCAATTAACGTTTTTATTGCCAAATAATGCTCGGGGATTTCTGGTAAATCGCTTTGGTCAAATGCTAATTCCACGTCTTTTATTAACTCATCTGCCTTTTGTAATAAGTCATCATAATCAAATTGCCCTGATTTAATTGCCAAAAGCTCATCACGATTATCACGCTTGACAATTACCCTGCCAAATTTAGCAATATCTAAGGCGGTATATAACAGCCGAAAAGTGTGCATGATATTTTTGGCATCATAGCCTTTGCCGTGATTGGCGGTGGATTCATAACGTTCATGATTGCGTTTTTCTACCCATTCCCAATACTCTTTATAATCTTGGCAATATTTGCTATACCCCATTTGATTAAATGACAAATAAGCAATGGGCGATACATCTTTAGGGATAGAGCTTAATAACACCTCTTGACTATCATCATGAATAATCCCCCGATAATCGCCAATAAACATCGCATACATATGGCTGGCGTGGGGCATTTTGGATAAGCCGATTTGCGATTGGGTAAGATTATTTTTATTTAGCCAGCTTATCAAATCCACGCTTTTTTGATTGTCAAATACCACACAAAATTCCAATAGACTCTTTTTGTCTTTACTCATCGGATTGACAATTTTTTTATTTAAACCACGAGATTTTTTAATTTGGCTAAGGGCAAATCCTGCAAAGGTTTTTTGGCATAATTTTGAAATAAACCAATCAGGATTAAACTTATCCATAATGGGGTGTTTGTATAATACCTTATCGCTTGGCGTGGCAAGCAGTTCCATGATATTGGGATTATTTTGTAATAACAAATCCACAAACCGCCCCAGTTCATAATAGACCACGTCATTGGTTTGGTTACTCACCTGTGGTACATAATCATCGTGCAAACCATAATAATAAGGCTTGGGCAGATAAAACACGCCTTTAATATCAGTATCTGATGACGGCACACCTAATCCATAGGCACGACTGCCTGAGATACATTCTAATAAAATCAGATTATTGGCTTTTAGGTAATCAATGGTTATCATGGGGATTCTCGTTAATTTTATGTGATTTTTAATATAGAAGGACAAATTGCAATTTGACCTCTACAAATGTATTTTCAATCTGTCAATTTTTAACATATATAATTGATAAATTTATTTAAAAACAATTTTTCTAAACAAGTCATTTAACACACCAACATCGCCTTTTTGTTTTTTATCAAAAGTTAAATTTTTGGTTGTTTGCCAAAGATGTTGGGTAAATGTTTGCATGGATAGAGGCAGTTCATATAAATATTTTTCATCATGTGATTGTTTTAAATAAATAATATGATTTAATTCATTAACATCATCAGGATTTAACAAACCAAAAATTTCATTCATACACACAGGGGGCATGGTTTGGTATTCTTTTATCCATAGACTTGCAAGCAATGCACGAATCAGATAACACCATTTTTTAAGTTTTATAGGGCGTGATATGTCTAGCTCGCCATTTGCCTTTTTTGCCATGCCTTGATAATGATGATAGACTGCCTGGGGGTTAAAAAAGTCTGATTGGATAAGTTTAATCTCTTTAATAAATTCATCATCACTATGATAAATAATGGGCGAATTTAACCATTCAAAAATCACGGCATTGGATTTATGAATGTGTACCAACGCTTTTTTAATATCCCAACCGCCAATATCAAACGGCACGTCAAATAACTCATGACTGATAAATTCAAACGTGTCTTTGTCGTCATAAATTTGCAAATACCAATCAGGCGTATGATGATAAATGAGCCGTACATCAAAATCACTATCAAAACTGGCAAAACCCCATGCCCGACTACCGCTCTCTATGGCGTGTAGCGGTGTAGTGGCGTAGGCGTGGCAAGTGGTGTGTAGGGTGTGGGTGATTTGGGTGTGGTGGTCGGTATTTGTCATCATTCATCTCAAATAGGTGTTATTATAACAAAATTATCCCAAAAATCCATTTGCCAAATATATCAAAAACAGGTAATATGCCTTTTGATTTTTAGTATTTTAATAGGAAAAGTTATGAGTAACACCGCCCCCGAATTTCGCATTACCCTATCAGGTCAAATCACCCCTGCTGATGTGGCAGAGCTTGCCCGCATGGGAGTAAAAACCGTGGTAAACAACCGCCCAGACTTTGAGGAAGAAGGACAGCCGACATCTGCTGAGATTGAGCAGGCGTGCCAAGCTCACGGTATCGCCTATAAACAAATTGCCTTTGCAGGTGGTATGATGGACATGAACCACGTCCAAGCCTTTGCTGATTTTTTTAATGAAACCGAACGCCCATTGCACATCTTTTGCCGTACGGGCAACCGCTCAAACAACCTTTTGACTGCCGCCAGAGAGCGGGATTTGCTTGATGAAGAGTGATTGATATTTATAAAAAGCAACTGTTTGGGTTGCTTTTTTATCGCCAAAAATCTACCAAATAACAATTTTTCTCAAAACCACTTGACAAACCGTCCACGATAGATTATATTCGTATGCAAATGAATACAAAATAATACAGGGTGTCTGCATGCCAAATACGCCAAGTAATAGCCGAGTGCCGATAAGTGTCCGCATTAGCCAAGAAGACGCTGATTTTATTGCCAGTTTACAGATACAAGGGGCGAATACACCGTCCGACAAAATCCGTGAACTGCTGAGCCAAGCACGCACCTTGCACACCCAAGGGCAAGATTATGAAACCAGTCTATCGCTTGCCGAGCAACAGCTTTACACCGCTCGCCATGAGATTTTGGCACTTGAAAAAGAGCTGGGTGTACATTCGCACATTGTGGCGAGAATTTTTGAGATTTTGCCCGATTTGGTGGCGACCATGATGAGTGATTATCCCAAAACGTGCGACAAATCTGCCCTTATCAATTTTGAAAAACAGGCGATGTGGCGAGTGGTTCGCCTGATGGACAGCGTGTTACAGCTTGCTATTACAGGCAAGGGGGCGGGCTATGATGACAGCGTGCTGGACGAGCTGGATAATACGTTACAGTTGGCAAATTTGATTTATCAAAACAAACCACAAAATGATTAAAACTGAAAAATTTGACCTTGATACACATTTTATAACCATTTATAGAAATTCTAATGAGAAAATTATTAGAAGTGTGATTACTGATTTAAATGGTATTGTTTTGCAAGATGAATTATGCGAATATGACACATCGGGCAATAAAATTTGCGACTGTGTTTATGATAATTCACAAACATTGGTGGCGTATCGTGAATATTATTCCGAGCAAGATTATTTTGGTTATCGTGATTATAAACTTATCAATGGTAAATTTGAACTTTTATTAAGCACAAAACAAGAGTGGCTTATTGCGGATAAAAAACACAAATTTACTTGGTATGATAATCAAGGTCAATTTATCTGTTATGATTTATTTGAATATGATGACGATATTGGCGACATGATTTGGCAATTTTGTTATGATAAAGATGATAACATGGTTAAGCCAAAATATTTGGAGCAATATTGTGATTATTATTTAAAATTTATTTAATTCTCAAATCAAAAGGAGTAGTTATGAGCGAAACCCTATCCTACCGTGTCGGTCGCCTAGTCAGTGGCGGATTTCATGCCATGCTAGACAAAGCCGAAGACCTAGCCCCCATGCTTGCCTTTAACGAAAACTTGCGTGAGCTTGATAAGGCGATTGATGAAGTGCGTGGCGAGCTTGGCAAAGTGGTCGCCCAAAAGCACCTAGCCAGCAAAAAACTGAACGATGAAAACACCCGCCACGAAAGCCTAAACGACAGTATCATGACGGCGGTCAATGTGGGGCGAGACGATTTGGCACAGGTGGGTATTGCCGAGCAAATGGACATTGAGGCACGCATTCCCGTGCTTGAAAACACCATTGCCGACTGCACCGACAAAGAAAAAGAGCTAGAAGGCTTTATCATCGCCCTGCAAGCCAAACGCCGTGAGATAAGCCTAGCCATTGAGCAATATCAGCAGACCTTAGCGACAAGCGGTGCAAATGGGCAGACGGCTGGGGTAAGCAGTCTTGATAAAATTGCCCAACGAGCCGACAAAGCGTCCAATGCCTTTGACCGCACCATGAGCCGTCAAACAGGCATGGCACATAACACAAGCGGTAATGGCAATGCCCAAGGGCTAAAAGAGCTTGAAGAGCTTGCCAGAAATAATCGTATTGCCGAGCGGTTGGCACAATTAAAAATGAAATAGGGTTTGTTTTTAAAATGAATATTTGGTGGGGGTGAATTTAATCATTGGGCGAATGTGATTCGCCCCTACACCCAAGTTTTAAAATCAATTTTTATTTAAATTCAAACCTATTTTTATTTAACCATTCCATTAAAAATCGCCAATAAATAGTTATAAGGATAATCATGCTTGATTTAATTTTTGCACCCCAAAACTTTATATTCGGTGTGGCAATTACGCTGATGTTTTTGTTATTTATCCTAGAAATTGTGGCATTGATGATTGGTGGGGCAAATGATTGGGTGGACGGATTTTTGCCTGACAGTTTGACCGAAGCCCATGCCGAGATTGGCATTGATAGCCCGAATGTGGATACGGGCGTATTTATCCGTTTTTTAAGCTGGCTATATGTTGGCAAAATACCGCTACTTATGCTTATGGTGGTGTTTTTGGCGGTATTTGGATTGACGGGATTTATTTTTCAGTCGGTGGTATATAGCTTGTTGGGATTTTATTTGCCAAAAATCATTGCTGTGATTGTGGTGTGGTTTTTAAGTTTGCCCATTGTCCGTCTATCTGCCAAAGGGCTATACAAAATCCTACCCAAAGATGAGACAACCGCCATTGACAGCAAAGAGCTGGTCGGGCGTGTGGGCGTGATTGTGCTGGGCAATGCCACAGTCAATCAATCTGCCCAAGTACGAGTTAAAGACACGCACGGGCAGACGCATTATGTCATGGCATTTGCCGATACCGATGAGACCCTAACACAAGGCGAGACGGTGCTATTGGTGTCGCAGACGGGCGTTAATTTTCGGGCGATAAAGAATATGAATGGGGTGCTTGTTGATTGATTATGTGGACATTATTAAAAAATTTACCCAATCAAACAATTAAAGACAAAACAATGAATATTGTTTATTGGGAAATTAAAGACGGCAAAGTATATCATCAAGGCAGACTTCACAAAAATGCCGATGTGGATAGTTTTGAAGTTTTTATCAATCCAGCTGTTCAATATAATAAGCATGGCATGATTTTATCGCCATTTTTTGGTCGTGATAAAACACATATTTATTGGGCTTGGACAAAAACCAAATTAGACCGAGAAACTTTTGAAGTATTAGGCTATGGCTATATTAAAGATAAAAACGCCATTTATTTTGAATATGAAAGTAGCATTAAGCCTGTTAAAAATCACGATTTTAAAAGTTTTGTAGTATTGGATAATGGCTATGCGTATGATGATTATCAAGCCTATTATTATGCTCGTGTCTTAACAAAATGCCAAAATCCAAAATCATTAAAACCATTGGGATTTTGTTTTGCCAAAGATAATCAATTTATTTATTGGCAAGGAAGGGCATTTAAAAATATTGACATAAATACCGTGCAAACAATGCCTTGTTCTAAATTTAATTTTATTAAAGATGATAAATATATTTATTATATTTCAAATAAAATAACAAGGTCGGATAACCCTAATTGGGAGCATTTGCACGGTTATTATTCAAAAGATGAAAACTTTGTTTATCATATGGATAAGATTTTGCCCAATGAAAGCCCTAATGATTGGGATAAACAAAAAGCCAAATCATCGCCTTATTGATATGTTACTTTTTAAAAAGGAAAAGTTATGAACCTAATCTCAATTCTTATCACTGCAGGGGTGATTTTGGTTGCCCTAGTCATCTTGGGCTTGATTTTGACTCGCCTGTATCGCCGTGCCAGTAAGGAAGTGTCCTTTGTGCGGACAGGTTTTGGTGGCGAAAAAGTGATTGTAAATGGCGGTGCGATTGTCCTGCCTGTCTTGCACGAGGTGATTCCTGTCAATATGAACACGCTACGCCTTGAAGTACGCCGTGCGTCCGAGCAGGCACTCATCACCAAAGACCGTATGCGTGTGGACGTAACCGCCGAGTTCTATGTGCGTGTCAAACCCACTGCCGAATCCATTGCCACAGCCGCCCAGACCTTGGGCATGAAAACCATGTCGCCACAGGATTTAAAGGATTTGGTAGAGGGTAAATTTGTGGATAGCCTGCGTGCCGTTGCTGCCGAAATGGCAATGGAAGAGCTACACGAAAAGCGGGTGGATTTTGTGCAAAAAGTTCAGCAGGTCGTTTCAGAAGATTTGTTCAAAAACGGCTTGGAGCTTGAAACCGTGTCCTTGACAGGGCTTGACCAGACGGGATTTGAGTATTTTAATCCCCAAAACGCCTTTGACGCTGAGGGTTTGACACGTTTGACCGAGACCATTGAGATTCGCCGTAAAAAGCGAAACGACATTGAGCAAGACACCGATTTGGCGATTAAAACCAAAAATCTAGAAGCCGAACGCACCCGCCTACAAATCTTGCGTGAAGAAGAGTACGCCAAATTAGAGCAGGAGCGAGAAATTGAAATTCGTAAAGCCGAGCAAGAGCGAGAAATTGCCGTTCGCCGTGCCGAGCAGACGGCTGAGATTGCCAGTCAAGAAGCAAGCAAACAGCGTGAAGCCGAAGAAGCCCAAATTGCCGCCAAGCGTGAAGTGGATTTGAAAAAAATTCTTGCCGAGCGAGACATTGAAAACGAAAAAATCCAAAAAGAACAACGCATTGAGCAAGCCGAAGTAGAACGTAAAAAGGCGATTGAGCTTGCCGAGCAAGACCGTGCCATTGCCGTTGCTGAAAAATCCCGTGCCGAATCCGAAGCCAAAGCCCAAGCCGACAAGGCACGAGCGGCAGCGGTCAAAGAAGAAGAGAGCGTGATTACGGTGCGTGAGACCGAGCGAGCCGAGCGTGCTAAGGCGGTGGAGCTCATCTCAGCAACCGAGCTTGCTCAAAAAGATGCGATTGCCATTACAGTTGCCGCCGAAGCCCAAAAACAAGCGTCCATTGACCAAGCTGAGGCGGTGCGTATCAGTGCCGAAGCCGAAGCGGAAAAATTACGCCTACAAGCCAAAGGTGAGGCGGACGCTCAGATTCTGCTTGCCGAAGCCAAAGAGCGTCAATATCAGGTGGATGCAGACGGGACAAAAGCGGTCAATGAAGCGTCCAACGTGCTGTCAAGCGAGCAGATTGAAATGCAAATTCGCCTTGCCCTGCTCAAACATTTGCCCGAGATTATCCGTGAAAGTGTCAAGCCCATGGAGAACATTGATGACATTAAGATTTTGCAGGTCAATGGCTTGGGCGGTTTTGGGGCAAGTGGCGAGACAAGCGATACCACAGCAAATGCTAGCCTTGCCGACCAAATGGTCAATTCTGCCTTGCGGTATCGTAGCCAAGCCCCGCTTGTGGACAATCTGTTAAAGGAGATTGGGCTAAATGGGGCGGACATTAACGGACTGACAAATGGACTGGATAAAGGCGTAAATAAAGACTAAATCAAAAATGGCAAAAACCCACAATGGTAAGTTGTGGGTTTTTTATTTAACGCACAATTTTATCAATAATACACCTTGCAATTTTCCATAAATAACTACGAATGCGTGGCTTGATATAATACTGAATCATACGTTTTAATTCACGTTTGATAAAATTGTCTCTATTTGACATGATGATTCTCTCTTTTTTATGGCGTTAGATATTAGTTATTCGGCGTTCGTTGCAAATTTTTAATATCATTGGGGCTTAATTTTAATTCGCTTTCATTGCTTGGCGTGGATTCAATGACTGTTTCAGGGACAAAGCGAATTTGTAATTTAATCGTGCGATTTTTAAAGGTATCATCAGCGATTTTTTGAATGGCTTTTTCTAATTCATAAACTTGGGCTTGGCTTGGAGGCTGGCTACCTTGAATGACCGCTCGCAAGATATGCACTTTTTGTTCTTTGTTAATACTTGATGATACCAAATAATTGGCTTGATGTTCTATGCTTTTTTCAATTAAGGCATTGCTTTGGCGTTCAAAATTTTGCTCATTTAAAGTATGGCTAAAATTAAAGGATAAATACCCACCAATCACCACCAACGCCATTAACACGGCAAAATTTCTTTTTAAAAATTGCCCAAGTTGCCCCAATTTGCCCACGTCATCATCATTGAGCGTTCTACGAAAACCAAACAGCCACAATACAAGAGCATTGGTAAATTGAATGGCGAGCATGTTGGTAACGGCAAGCAATAACGCCCCCATTGCCAACGAAAAATGCCCTGCCGACAGCAAAATCCCACTTGCCGTCAAAGGCGGAACAAGGGCAGTCGCCACCGCCACACCCACCACCGCCACCGATAGGTTGGGCGAGACCATGGCATACGCCCCTGCTGTACCGCCTGCCAATGCCACCACCAAATCCATGGTCGTGGGCGATGTGCGTGCCAAAATCTCGCCCGTCATCACATGGTCGGGGTATAAAAAGCCCAGCACCATACCAATGGCAAAAATCAGCAAAATCCCACCGATTAAGGTTTGGAACGAAGTTTTGAGCAAGGATAGCCGTGCATCAATCACCGCCAACGCCATGCTGGTAATGGGCGAGAGCATCATCGCCACCAGCATTGCCCCGATGACCACCGCAGGTGAGTTGGCAAGCAGTCCATAACCTGCAATCACTGCCGACAAGCCATTCATAATAAAGAACATTTTGGTCGGCAATGCCCCTGCTTCTATGCTGATTCGCACGTCTTTGTGATTGATGGTTTTTTCGCCATGCTTTTTGGCGATAAGCGTACGAACAATGTCGGCTTGGTGTTGTTCGATTTTGTCTAATTCTTTTTCGGTTTTTAAACTATTGTTTTTTAATTCGCTATTTTTTAAATCATCTGTTTTGTGAGTTTCTTTTTTATTGGATTGGTTATTTAAAGCGATGTTTTTGATTTCATCATTTGGTTTTAAATTATCTTTACTTTTATCAGAATTTATAATTTTTTCTTGGTCGGTATTTTTATTGTTATTTTCATGATTTTCTTTGTCATCGTCTTTCTCATTGGCATTATCGGACAATTCATCATTGACTGTTTTGACAATATTATCTAATTCATTGTCATCAATGCCTTGTTTTTTAAGTTCATCAAGTTCGTCTTGACTAAATTCAACATCATCGTTTTGGGTGTCTTTATTGTCGCCCATAAAAAACCTTATTTATGAATGAGAAATAGGGCAAATTGCAATTCGCCCCTACAATTTTAATCATTTTCAATAATGATAAATTAAAATCACCTAAAATTATTAACCCTTATCCAAAATCATCGCATCGCCATAACTAAAAAAGCGGTATTTCTTATGAATGGCATGAGCATAGGCGTTTTTGATGTTATCCGTCCCTGCAAAGGCAGATACGAGCATCAGAAGCGTGGATTTTGGCAAATGAAAATTGGTAATCAGCCTATCCATCACACCAAATTCATAAGGCGGATAAATAAAAATCTGCGTATCGCCAGCAAACTCGGCAAGCTGTCCGTCCACACGGTGCAAATGGGCGGTCTCCAATGTGCGAGTTACGGTCGTCCCCACGGCAATGACTTGTCCGCCTTGTGCCTTGGTAGCATTGATTTTGTCGGCAGTTGCTTGGGGCAAGTGGGCGTATTCGGCGTGCATGATGTGGTCAGTCAAATCGTCCGTTTTGACAGGGGCGAACGTACCTGCCCCAACGTGCAAGGTGACAAAGGCAATTTCCACCCCTTTATCGGCAAGCTTTTGCAAAGTTTCATCATCAAAATGCAAACTGGCGGTCGGAGCGGCAACGCTTGCCTGCTTGGTAGGGTCATGAAACACCGTCTGATAGCGGGTGTCATCCGTGTCATCTGCCATGCGTTCAAAATAAGGCGGAATCGGCATTTGTCCATAACGCTCCAAATCCGCCAAAATCGGTGCATCAAATTGCAAGACAAACAAATTCTCCGCCCGTCCGCACATGACCGCACGCATACTCCCGTCCGCTAGGCTCACCGCCTGTCCCACCTTTAACGCACGGCTAGAGCGTACATGGCAATGGGCGATGTGGTTATCATGGTCGGTAATGCGTTCTATCAGAACTTCCACCGCTCCGCCCGTGTCCTTGACCCCAAATAGACGGGCTTTCATGACTTTGGTGTCATTTAAAACAAGTAAATCGCCTTTGTTTAACAAATCAGGCAAATCGGTAAAATTAAGGTCGGCAAGCGTGTCGCCTTGCACGTGCAATAGGCGAGAGCTTGAGCGTACGGCAAGCGGATAACGGGCAATGAGTTCGTCGGGCAAATGGTAATCAAAATCAGCGGTGAGTAGGGGTGTTTTCATAAAATTTTGGTTAAATAAAAGAGTTATTTTACCAAAAAGCCCAGCGATTTGCTTGTATTTCTCATGTTTGCAAACTGGTATTTCTCATTCCTAAACTAAGCCTTTTGGCTAAATTGCAAAGTCGGCAAAAAAGGCGTATCATATAACCATTATTTTTAATGAATGTTTTACCATGCTGATGAATATCCAAAACACCGCCCCACGTCCTACATCGCCCCACCCCATTTTAAACTTAGGTTTTCGCATATTTTTTGTGGGGTCGGCGGTCTTTGCCATACTTGCCATGTTGTTATGGCTTGCCATTTTGCAGGGATTTGCCCCGTTTAAAGGCACGTTTAACCCCTTTTATTGGCACGCCCATGAGATGATTTTTGGTTATGCGTTGGCGGTGATTGCGGGATTTTTATTGACCGCCGTCAAGACGTGGACAAGCCAACCCATGCCCTACGGCTGGCATTTGGGGGCGATATTTGGGGCATGGGCGGTCGCTCGCCTGCTCTGGCTTGGACTGCATGCCACGCCAAGCGTTGCCATGCTTAGTGTGGCATTTGTGTTTGACTTGCTCTTTTGGGGCATGACCGCCTACTCGGTCATCAAGGCGGTGTGGGTCGCTCGCCAAAAACGCCAAATCGGTATCGTTGCCAAACTTACCCTGCTCATGCTTGCCAACATCGCCTTTTATACAGGGGTGTTTTTGGACAGCACCACCACACAACAAATCGCCCTGTATGGGGCGTTGTATCTCGTCATCGGCGTGGTATTTACCATTGCCAGACGGGTATTGCCGTTTTTTATCGTCAAGGGCATTAGCGTGGATAACAACGGCAAACCCAATGGCTTAAATATAGAACAAAAAAATTCGGCACTATTAGACAGAATGAACCTAGTCGGATTTTTTGGCTTTATCGTGTTTGATTTATTTGTCAAATCGCTCATGCTCGCCAGTGCCTTTGCTCTGGTTTGCGTGATTGCCAACATTTGCCGTCTTAAAAATTGGTATCACCCTGCCATTTGGCAAAAGCCCTTACTGTGGTCGCTTATCATCGCCTTTGGAGGCATGACCGCAAGTTTGCTGTTCTTTGTCGTATTGCCTTTTGTTGATACGAGTGTGAACGTGCATTCGCTCGGCTTGCATGGGCTTGCCCTGTTTGGCGTGGGACTCATGACCGTTGCCATGATGGCTCGGGTATCGCTTGGACATACGGGGCGAAACATTCATCAGCCCCCAAACACCGTGAGTGCGATGTTTATCCTGATGACAATCTCTGCCCTATGCCGTGTGGTCATGCCGATGTTTGGCGGTGATTATATGACGTGGGTACTCATCTCGCAAGTGGCGTGGGTGTTGTCCTTTGGGCTGTTTTGCGTGTCGTATGTGGGAATTTTGGCAAAACCACGCACTGATGGACTGTTTGGCTGATAGGCAAGGATTTTAAAACATGATAGAATGATAAAATAATGAAAATATGAGCAATGAGACGATTATGTTTAACCCTTTTAAAAAGAAAATCCACATTAATATGAGCGACATTGACAAGGTGTTGCAGGATTTTCGCCTGTATGGTCAAGCCCTGCCGACTTTTATTGATGATAAATCCTTGCATGATGACATCCTTGACGTCGCCCTAAGAGTACATAAGGATGCCGACCAAGCCGAGCTTGAACGTGTGTATCACGACCTGCGTGCCAGATTACATCTCATTGGTGTGGCAGAAGTGAATTTAAATGTCGTCTTATCCGACAAAGTCGCCCCCACCGACACAACCGCCAGTGCCGTGCAAACCCACACGCCCCAGTCGTCAAATCAAATCCCAAGCCACGCCACAGACGACACCCCCACCAAATCCGCCCCCAAACAATCAGACATCGCCCCCCACCCCCGCATTCGCCACATCATTGTGGTCGCCAGCGGTAAAGGCGGTGTGGGCAAATCCACCACCACGGTCAATATCGCCCTTGCCCTACAAAAACTCGGCAAAAAAGTCGGCATCCTAGATGCGGACATCTATGGCCCGTCCGTACCTGATATGCTGGGCGTGGCAGGGGTCAAGCCTGCCGTTGAATATGACCAATTCGTGCCGATAGATGCACACGGCATTGCCATGCTCTCCATTGGTAATTTGATTGAGAGCGATAACACCCCTGTGGCGTGGCGTGGGGTCAAGGCGACAGGGGCGTTAATGCAACTGTACAGTCAAACCAACTGGCCCACGCTTGACTATCTCATCATCGATATGCCCCCCGGCACAGGCGACATTCAGCTCACGCTCGCCCAGCGTATCCCCGTAACAGGGGCGGTCATCGTTACCACACCCCAACACATCGCCCTGCTAGACGCCCAAAAAGGCATGGAAATGTTCTTTAAAACTGATATTCCCGTCATTGGCGTGGTTGAGAATATGGCGTTGCATACCTGCACCAACTGTGGTCATGTCGATGCCATTTTTGGGGCGGACGGCGGAGCAGAGTTGGCAGAGAGATACCAAGTGCCACTTTTAGGGCAACTGCCACTTGCCACCGATATTCGCACGCAAATGGATAAAGGCGAGCCGTCTGTCATGGCAGGTGATGATTTTGCGGTGTATTATGAAAACATTGCCAAAAATATTGATGGGCAAATAGGCAAATTTGACAAAGGGGCAAGCGGGCGGATTTTTTAAAATGGTATAAATAACGTGCATTTATAAATAGTGCATGGTTTTGGCAGTTTTACCACCCCATTACCACACCATTCATCATCTGCCACGCCCCCATCATGGCAATGGCACTGACCACCGCACACAGGGCAAACACGCCCTGACTGGTGCGACCTAACTTCTGACTCATCGCATGGCACAGCCCCAACACCACCCCCATCATCATGCCCCCAAGATGCCCTGCCACATCGATACCAGGTATGGCAAAGGTCATGACAAAGTTAATGCCCATGATGAGTGCCAAGCTCTTGGTATTTAGTCGCCACTTCTTTGCCGAGCCAAGCATTGATAAAGTCAAAAGCAACATGCCCAGCCCCATGATACCGCCCGACGCCCCTGCCGACAGCCCCACCCCTTGCACGCCCTCTTCTTCTATCCGTCTTAGGGTCATGTATAGGTTTAACAGATTGCCCGCCACCACCGACAGCAAAAACACCACCAAAAACCGCCACCATCCCAATATCTGCTCGCTGACCATGCCAAAATAATACATGGCAAAACTGTTAAATAGCAGATGAATCACCCCAATATGCAAAAAACCTGCCGTCACCAGTCGCCACGGCTCATCAATGAGTGTCAATGGCAAAAAATTCGCCCCATAGCGAATCAGCTCCTGCCCTGTCTGCTCGTCAATGTTTATCCCATTTGCGACCTGTACGCCCATCACCGCCACAAAGCTGATGATAAGCAGTAAGGTTGTCGGGGCGGTTTTAGAGAGTTGTATTAAAGTCATGGTGATAAAATGCTAAAAAGTGAAAGTGAAAGTTAGTTAATTGACGGAATGATTTTTGTCATATTAAAATAAATTTATCAAATAAATTTTGTGGTATAAAATTGATAAAACAGCAGGACACAAAAATAGCAATACAAAAACACCAACCCATCAACACAGCTCACGCACCGCCATGACAAATCGCCGTCCGCCCAGTCCTGCCACGTCCGTACGCATGAGTGTGTCCGCCCGACCCAAAAACCCATCTCTACCCATCAGGCTCGCCCCCAAACTCATCAAATGCGAATTTTCCAGTTGGCAATCCACGAGTGCCACGCCCTGCCGTTGGCATAACTGCATGAGCCCCCAAAATGCCACCTTTGAGCTGTCCGTTACCCGATGAAACATGCTCTCACCACAGAACATCGCCCCGATATTTAGCCCATACAGCCCGCCTATCAACGCACTAGCTTGTGGCTCACCTTGCCATATCTCCACGCTCACCGCCACACCAAGCTCGTGCAGTGCAGTGTACGCCTGTATCATCTCATGCCCTATCCACGTCTCATCGGCATAGGCTCGTGGCTCACTACACGCCTGTATCACCTCGGCAAAGGCGTGATTGGTCGTCAGCGTCCATGTGGTTTGGCGAGCCTTACGAATGAGCGATTTTTTAGGGATAAAGTCGCTGGGCGTTAGCACACATCTGGGATTGGGTGACCACCATGTTATCGGCTCGTCATGAAACCACGGAAACACCCCAGAGCGGTAAGCGTGCAACAGCGTTGCCACCGACAAATCCGCCCCCACGCCCAAACACTCTTGGTCATCAGATAAGGTTTGCACCCCTTGTCTAAAATCATAATGGCAATCATCGGCTAAGGCGTGGATTTGGTGAATGTTTATCATAAATAAAAAGGTTAATTTAAAAATTTAAAAAGTAAAAAATAAGGTGTGATAAATTATGATTGGTATTGTTAATTCAACATACCCATGGGTGGTTTTGTAGGGGGCAAATTTTACAATATACAGCTAACAAAATTGAATTTTACCACGGAAACTGTTCGCCCTAAGCTATTTTCCGTCATGGTTCGACAGGCTCACCACGAACAAAAACCGTAGCACTTTTTCATTTTGTAGAGTGTATCTTTCAACTGAACAATTTTATGATTAATCAGTGAGTTTGGGTAAATTTATTTTCCCATTTATCATTTTAAAAAACATCTTGGAGCACTCCTACCATTGATAATATTTTAAATCAATTTTATGAAACAAAAATCTACCCCCACCAGCAACCCATCACCTAGACCGCTTTAAATTTTAAAACACACCCCCATTAATGGCAAGTGTTATTTTCAATTCAACAAAACAGAGAACATTATGTTAAATAAAGATTATCGCCAACGCTTTTTTATTGAGCATTCGCCCGTGCGTGGCGATGTGGTGCGACTGTCCGACAGTTTTACCACCGTGATTAGCCAAAAAGATTATCCCCCTGCCATCAAGGCCTTATTGGGCGAGATGTTAGTGTCGGCAAGCCTGCTCATCGGCACACTCAAAATTGACGGCAAACTATCCATTCAACTGCAATCATCAGACGACAGCTCGCCCCTGCGTTTTGCCATGGCAGAGTGCGACCACTCATCAGGACAAGAGCTGGGGGCGGTGCGTGCGTTGGCAAGTTTTGACAACAGCGATGATAAACAGGCGTTTTGGCAGTCGCTTGACACTAGTGATGACGCTTTTGCCGTCATCAAAACAGGCGTGCTATTTATCAGCATTCACCCCAACTTTGGCGAGAGCTATCAAGGCATTGTCGAGCGTGTGAGCAACAATTTAGGCGAGTGCCTAGCCCACTACCAAAAACAATCCGCCCAAATCCCCACCATCATCAAACTTGCCACCGATGAGACCACAGCAGGCGGACTGCTCGTGCAACTGTTGCCCCAAACAGACACCGACAAAGAGAACGACCCTGACCTATGGGACAGATTAAGCGTACTCACTGGCACCATCAAGGCGGACGAGCTGACCGAACTGCCTGCCGATGAAATCCTATATCGCCTGTATCACGAAGAAGATGTGGTACTGCCCGAACCCACCCCGCTTGGCTTTGCTTGTACTTGCTCGCCCGAAAAAAGCGAAGGGGCGATTTTGCAACTAGGACATGATGAGGCCCTAGAAGTCGTGGACGCTCATGGCGGTACACTCACGCTCGATTGTGGTTTTTGTGGCAGAGAATACCGTTTTGACAAAGATGATATTAAGCAGTTATTTGCATAATACGTCCTACCCCACCAACGCCCACTGTCATGCAGTGGGTTTTTATTGGTGAAAAATATTGGTATAATGGGCGATATATTATTATCATGGAGATGTCATGATTGTAGAAATCCCCCAAGAATTACAAGTGATGATAGAGTACCGTGCCAAACAACAAGGCATATCATCACACGCCTTTGCCGTCAAAACCTTAGAGCAGGCGGTCAATCCAAGTTATGCCAATGGCGATTTTAATTTTGATTTGGCACGCATAGACCAATCTATTAAAAGCGGACGTATTGATGTGCCTGATTTTGATGATATGGATGAATTTTTGGCATGGGTAAATTCATGAAAGTTATTTTTACCCCACAATTTAAATTATGGCTAAAAAATTATCCAAAAGCCGACCAAATTAAAATCGGTTTGTTCGTAGAACACGTCAAACAGTTTGGACTTAACAACTTGCAAGGACGCAACAAATCATCAGACAACGTCCCCACCGATGACCCAAATTGGCTACAAAAAGTCAAATATGCCCAAGCCTATCGCCTGTGGCATTACCATATCGGCATACCTGATTATGCAGGCGAATTTGGCGACATGACCAGTGAATACATTTTGCATTATCAGCGTTTTGATGATGAGATTGTCATCGTGGATATGTCCGCCCACCCACCTTTTGAACTACCTAGCATAGACCGCCTAATCCAACCATGCCAATCCCCACCCACATGGACGGTAAAACCGCCGACATCGCCAAAGACGGCTTTTCGGTCATGTATGAGTTTTACCCAAACCACCCCAGAGATTACCCCATTTATCATGATTTTGATGACAGCATGGTATTGTTACAGCATTTACCAACGTTGTTGATATTTGGTGTACTGGCAATCAGCCTTGGCAATGTGTGGCTCAATATCTTTATGGGCAATCAGTCGTTTTGGAACGCCCTGCCCTTTACGGTGATTTATTTATTGCTTGCCAGATTTGCCTTGTTTTTGTTGTACGCTCATATTTTTATGTGGCGACATCATAATACGATGATTGAGATTGATAAAGAGTATATTGCTTTTGTCAAGCATTATACTGACCGTGAAAAAAACGGTCATCGGTTTTGATAGGATTTATCATGCCGAGCTAAAACAACGCACCCAAACATGGTACAAAATCGTGTTGTATTATGTGGAATTTAGCGATGACGGTCTTTATTACAAAAAGCACAAAAGCACGATTGGTTACGCAAGCAATCTATTTGGCATGGGTGAGCGAGCAAATCACATCGTAGGCGACATCATACATACCATGCAAGCGTATCATGACAGTCATGACGTGAATTTGCCAAAAGTGAATTATATTAAACAAAAATTCTTTTAATTAGGGTGTGCCTGCCTTTGGTATTTGCAATGAAAAATGCTTGTTTAAAAAGCAGGGGAATCACACGTTTTTCAAGGAAAAAGCTTGGGGCTGTGAGTCTTCTATCAGACAAGTTTTTGACTTCGAGCCACAAGATTTAGCCATTTTTCATGCAAAAATTAATTTAAAATGTTAGGTTTTTAACTTATTGTATAAAAATGTTATCAATGGTAGGCTCGCCCTAACAATAAACTACCGATACAACGTCCGCTCATTTAACAAATCAATGTCCGCCTGTTTTAGCTCAAAATTATGCAAATCCTGCTCATTGGCATAGGGGTACATAAGAGCAGTAGGGTCATCATTATGCCCGATACTAAGGGCATGACCCAACTCATGAGCCAGCACCAACCGCAAATCATCGATATTTTCAAATTCATAAATATCAATCTTATGCCCGTCAAACTGCCCCTTATGAAACTCTCGGGGCGTTAGGCGAGCATTGACATGGTCAATGGCGTGATTGATATGCCCCGCCTTATGATTGATGTCATCTACCGCTTGGTTAAAGGCGTCTTGGGAGAGCTGATAAGCGTCAATTTTGGCATTTAGGGCTTGCTGATTGGCTCGCAACTGCTTTTCTATGCCTAGCAAGCGTTGGCGTTCGTTTGGGTCATGGGTATGATTAATGAGATGAATGGTGTGGTTATATTGCTCTTGCCAAGCGGTCAGCTCGGTTTGCAGACGGCTAAACTCATCGTGCAACGCCTGTCTTTGGCGTGCCAGATTGTCCGAGTCTCGCCTGTGATTTTGTTGTAGCGTGTCAAGCTCTTGCTTGATTTGTTGGCGTGCCGTGGTTTCCATTTGTCGCTCATCATAGATGAGATTGATACTCACTTTTGCACTGTCATCATAGACAAACCACTGCCGACCCGTGCCGTCATGCCATATCATCACCGCTTCATGAGCAAGGCGTTTGACTTCGTCATGACTTAGCCCAAAACGCTCGTCCACATCGCCAATGCGATACCGCACTCGCAAATCGGTCGGATAAGTCAGCCGATGAATCAAGCTGTTGTAGCGAACCTGTGGCTCGGTGTGGGTCTGATAAGAGAAAAACCCAAGCACCAACACCACGCCTGCCAATATCATCAGCCGAATGATTTTTAACAACGTCATTTATTTATTCAAAGCAGAGAATGACTACCGCACCAAATTCATCTAACAATTTAAAGATTAATCCAACAATTTAAAAAAATGCTCACGATAATGACGTAACTCACGAATAGAATCACGGATATCATCTAATGCCAAATGCGTACCGCCCTTTTGATAGCCACGAGCGACATCAGGTCGCCAGCGATAGCACAGCTCTTTGACACTAGACACATCTAAGTTACGATAATGAAAAAACGCTTCAAGCGTGGGCATTTGTCTTGCCAAAAACCGTCTGTCTTGACAAATGGAGTTACCACACATGGGTGACACCCCTTTATCCACCCACTTTGACAAAAATTCAATGGTCGCCTGCTCGGCATCTGCCAATGTTACCGTACTACGGCGGACACGGTCGGTAAGACCCGACTCTCGGTGCTGGCGAGTACACCATTCGTCCATGCCGTTTAGCACCGTATCGGGGACTTTGATGGCAAACACAGGACCTTCGGCAAGAATGTTAAGATTGTCATCGGTAACAATGGTCGCAATCTCAATAATCTCATCTTTTTGGGTGTCAAGCCCTGTCATTTCTAGGTCAATCCAAATGAGTGCTTTTTTGGGTTTTTGGGTGGGTTTGGGATGTGTGATATGAATCTTGGACATGATGTTCCTAATTTGGGTAAATTATCTCTTGGACAATCTGATATTATAAAGAAAAAAGCAAGGAATAAAAACAAAATGGGACAACCGCCCCACTTTTAGGGCGTGCCTGCCTTTTGTATTTGCAATGAAAATAGGGGAAATCGCACGTTTTTCAAGGAAAAAACTTGAGGTTGATAGTTATTCTATCAAGCAAGTTTTTGACGATGAAAAACAAGATTTAGCCATTTTTCATGCAAAAACGATTGATTTATTTGTAAAATATTTCTATGTTGTAAATAGTGTTATAAAGGGCAGGCACGCCCTAACCAACCAATCAACTAAATCGTTTGGGAGCTTCGTCATAGACATGGGCATGGTATTGTCGCATTTGGCGTTCCATGACCGTGGCTATCGCCGCCGAAATCATGTGCTGACCGATACTTTGGATATGCTCGGCTCCAACCATGTCCTTGATCTTATCAGCAAAGGCAATGCTCACCAACGCTTCATCCGTCCCCACTTCTCGCAGGACGAGCGAGCCACTCTCCACTTCAACAAATTCCAAAATGGCTTCTTTGGCACCAAAACGTGGTCTACCCCGCTCATCTGTGGTTGACTCATCGCCCTGCTGTGCATGAGTTTCTTCACTGATGTCTACCTTGACCGCTTTTTTGCGGGTGCGTTTTGGCTTGGCAGTTTGATTGTCGGTTTGGCTTTTGACTTGATTGTCAGTATCTTCGGTGTTTTTGGTCTGACTGGCTTTGGTTTGTTTTGGCTTGTTTTGGTCTGCCTTAGCTTTTGCTTTTGTGCTTTTTGGCTGACCTGCGGTGTCGCTCACCGCTGGCACATCGCCTACTTGTACATCAAGGGCGACATCTGCTGGGTCTTTTTTCTTGCGGGTGCGTTTGGGTTTGTCTTGCTTAGGCGTTTGGGCAGAGACAGACACATCATCTGTCATCACGCCCTGCTCTGCCTGCTTGTCGGATTGCTTTGCCATAAGATTGCCTACTCTTAGCGTACTTTTATATCATTAAAAACCATCCTTATATTATGGCGGTTATGTCGGCAAATTTCAAGTAAACTGCCAAGCTGCATTTCCCTTTTATCCATCATCATACGCTTATTTTTTTAAGCGATAAACACCCAAACATCAAATAAAAGCATTTGCTAGATTTTTACAAATAAATATAAAGATAATAACTGTTATTATTTACAAAGATAATTTTTTAAGGTAAAATGCCTTGTTTGTTGTCATTTTGTATGTATTCTTACAGCTTGATAATACCCACAGGACTTTTGTTTTATTTTTATAGGCATGACTCTATGCGTCAATACAACTTTCCCAAAAAATCATTGCTCGCCCTACTCATTCCCACCATGATGTGCCACACCATACAGGCTCATGCTGATGACAGCCCAGAACCCGAAGTGCATCTTGGACATGAGACGATTACCATTAGTCGCACACCCCAAGAGGAAGTGGGCGAAGAGATAGTCACACGCCGCAAGCTCAATGAGCAGATGGTGCAAGATAACCGTGATTTAGTGCGTTACAACCCCGAAGTGGCAGTTGCCGAGACGGGTCGTTTTGGCAGTAAGGGCTTTGCTATTCGTGGCGTTGATGAAAACCGAGTATCCATGAGTGTCGATGGCATGGCTTTACCTGAATTAGAAGTCAATCAAATATATATGCCTTACGGTTATATGTATAGTGGTCGTCTTGCAATTGACCCTGAAATTATGAGAAATATTAGCATTCAGACAGGGGCAGACTCTCTTGCCTCAGGTAATGGCTCGCTGGGAGGTGCCGTTAATTACACTTCAAAAGAACCCTCCGATCTTATTGGAAGTGGCAATAATTTTGGTGGGTATGCTAAAATTGGTTATACCAGTAAAAATGAAGAAAAAATGGCAGCTGTTGGTCTAGCAGCTAGTACCGAAAACCTAGAAGGACTGGTTAATTATGTTCGCCGTGAAGGTCATGAGCTCAAAAATCATCGCATGGAGGGACATAATTCTGACAAATTAGCCATTGATTACAATTTCCCTGCTAATGAAGTAGGAACAAGAGGACTACTCCCCGACCCAAGCGATTATAAAAGCGATAATCTTCTGGCTAAAATCTACTATCATGTCAATGACGAACATCGCTTTGGTATATTTGGCAATTATCTTAGTCGAAAAGACCATAGTTATGCTATCACCAAAGGCACATTATCAAGCCAACGCCGTATGGCTTATGACGAAGCAAATATGGAAAGTTATGGTATCAACTATCGCTATCTACCCGAATATAGCCAATGGCTAGATAAGACAAACATTGAATTTACTCATCAAAAAGTGGAAGGAATTGCTCATACTGATGTACGTTTTACAAGTTGGCGTACTGGCTTGGTTGATTTAAACGATGCTTACACCGCAGAACATCGCCCAACATCTGACACCACCAAACAATTTCGATTAAGCACTGATTTTCTCCCAATCGACTTTGATAAATTTGGCTCACATAAATTTAGCACCAGTTTCCAGTATGCTAATAAAGACTATTCTGCAACACCCCAAAATAAAAACATTTGTCCAGGTAGTAGCAAATGGATGTGTAATGGTTCTGATAGTCTTGCTAATGACACATTTGTCTACATACCCAACATAGAGCGTAATATTTTTTCATTTGTGGTCTCTGATGATATCCGACTAAATGACAAATTAGATGCACAACTTGGGGTAAGGTATGATAATTATAAATACAAACCAGAATTTACAGATTATCAAAAATCATTATTTAGCAGATTCCCAGATGCAGGTTATGGATTGTTGCAGAATAATACTGGTCGCAACAATAATATCTGTGATCAATCCTATGGTTTTAGTTCATGGTTTTACAATCCAGCTAAATTAGCTGCGTGTTATGCAGAAGTAGCTGATTTTCGGTCCTACCGAGAAAAATTCCAACAAGCATTTACAAACAATCACCCCTACAAAGAAGATGCTGTTACTTATAAAATCGGCTTTGGTTATCAGCTTAATGATAATTGGAAAGCTAGTTATAAATATTCCACTGGTTTTCTAATGCCAACCGTTACTCAGCTTTATAGTGCGTTTAGTGGTATGGGTGTACGTGAAGAACCTGGATTTATACACGGTCTTAAACCCGAAACCTCAAAAAACCATGAATTAGAATTCAAAGGCGAGTTTGATACATTTAGTGTTAAGTTAGGCGGATACTATGTAGATTATAAGGATTTTATTAACATCAAAATTGAAAATAGAGATTTTGGTGGCGTTGGCTATGACACCATTAATTACTATAATGTGGACTCTGCCAAGACTTATGGTGGACGTATCGGTGGCACATGGGATATTTCCGAAATGTCCAAACTAAATGGCACATTGCAACTAATGGGCGAGTATGCCATTAGCAAAGATAGCACCAGTCGAGGAACAAATCTTATCGCTAATATGCCAGCCAACGGTGTCGTCGGCTTTGACTATTATGCCGCTGACGATGGCTATGATATTCATGGACGTTTACGTTATGTTGACTCAAAGAAAGCAAGTGATGCCAAAATTGACGGTCCAAACAATACCGTTACTGTCTCCGACTACCTACCATACAGTAAATCCTATACCCTATTTGACCTATATGGTACCAAACGTTTTAACAATGGATTTAGTGTCTCAGCAGGTGTTTATAATATCTTCAATGAAAAATACCATAGTTGGGAGACATTAAGAACTTTTATGGGTGCTAGAAATATCAATGCTATGGTGAGTGGTGATGGCATGGAGAGATACACCTCACCAGGTCGTAACTACGCATTATCGCTAACCTACGAATTCTAATAAGCCCAACCTTTGTTATAGACCTATCTTATGATAGGTCTTTTTAATTACCAATTACAACAAAACACACCATTGAGCAATGCAATTTTCGTTCATAGCAAATTCATTAAATCATGACAAAATCCACTTTTTGGCAAGCTTAAGACCAAGTTCAAACAAATGGGTCTCATGACAAACTCCAAATCATTAGGGCGTGCTGAGACTTTATGGCACTATTTGCAAATGATAAATATAGCTATTTAACTTCAAAAACCACCAAAACCGTTCGTCCTGAGCTAAGCCTGCAGGCAGAACGGTTTTCCATCATGGGCAGGCAAGCTCACCACGAACGAAAAACTTAAGATGGTACATCTTGAGTTTAATTAACCATATTTTAGGTTTTGCATCAAAAAAACAACTCCTATACCACAATGTTCGTATACATTTAAATCTTAAGAATTTCTAAAAATATTTAGATACACACTGTAACATTATTTATTATTATGTTATAATATATCCTATCATATAGGAGATTTATTATGTTTAATTACAAGAACCTATCTTTAACCATTTTCTTGATTTTAAGTCAGACAGCAATGGCTAATGAAACAATCACGTCACCAGAAGACGACGATGGCGTGCCAACTGTAGAATTAGCACATGAAACCATCGTCATCAGAACCAATCTACAAAGCTCAGCTTTTGGCAATAAGGGCATTAGCGACTTACTCATTAAACAAGGCTCGCTAAAACAACGAGCAACCACGCTAGGCGATGCCTTAGATGGCGAGCTAGGCATTCATTCCAATCAATTTGGTGGCGGTGCTTCAAACCCCATCATTCGTGGGCAAGAGGGCAAACGCATTACCATTTTACAAAACAATGCAGATGTCATTGATATGGCACATTTATCGCCAGACCACGCTGTAATGGTGGATACTGTGCTTGCCAATCGTGCTGAGGTCGTGCGTGGAGCAAGTACCTTGTTGTATAAATCAGGTAATTTGGCAGGGGCGGTTAATATTGTTGATAATAAAATTCCAACACAATTACCTGCCAAGCCTATTGAGGGGGAAGTTGGCGTGAGATTTAACACAGGGAATAACGAAAAACTTGCCACAGGCGGTATTAGTGCACAGCTTGGTAATCATTGGGTGGTGCATGCAGAGGGTCTGCACAAAAGTGCAGGCAACTATTATACGCCCAATTATGTTGCACAAAAGTTTGATACTTGGGAAACCCTAGACCGTTATGTCAAAGCCCCACAGCGTTTGGCAAGCCTAGAAAAAGAATGGAATGCCCTAAAAACAGGAACACCTTTATCTTGGCGTGATAAGACTTATTTTATTCAAGATGAGGCGGGGTATCTTAAACAAAAAGCCATTTTGGATAAAGATTTGGCAGGTCTAAAACAAGAGCCACACAACAATTTACCAGAAAGCTGGGCAGATTCCAAAGCAGGCAGTGTTGGCTTATCGTGGATTGGCGATAAAGGCTACATTGGCGTTGCTATCAGCGAACGCAAAGACCAATATGGCTTGCCTGCCCACAATCATCTATATGAAGGGTGTGGTGTGATTTCCACCCACGACAGTCTGCGAGATAAGCCTTATTTGGCAAGGTATCCGCAATTGCTTGATGAAGATGACATTAACTACATCAATCCTCGTCCAGATTGTGCCACGCACGCCCACGAAAATTTTAACCATTCACACGGTGTACACAAAAAACACGACCACAACACACCACCTTATATTGATTTAACCACTCGCCGTTATGATTTACGCACACAATGGAATAATCCTGTCTCTTGGGTGAGTAAAATTCGTGGTAATATTGGCTATGTAGATTATCAGCACGATGAAAAAGAGGGCGATGTGGTGAGTACTTCGTTCATCAACAAAGGCAAAGTGGCACGCCTTGAATTAACTCACGATTTAAGTAGCCGCCTAAAAGCCTTGTGGGGTGTACAATATATTCAGCAGGATAATCAAGGATTATCACCACAGACCGAGTGGCGAAAATTACCGTTATTAACGCAAAATAATTTAAAAAATCAAAGTATCTTTGCAATGGGGCAGTACGATACAGGCAAATTACAAGTTGAATTGGCAAGCCGTATTGAAAAACAAAAAGTGGCTATGGATTATGATTTGGATTATATTGAAGAGGTAACTCGCCGTCGCCATACTCGCCTCACACCAGAAAAATTAGAACAGGTGATTGCTTATGGTAAAGATGCTGCCAAACCACATCAACAAACTGCTCATTCTTATGCGTTGGGCGTACATTATCAATTTTTGCCTAATTATAAATTGTCCTTAAATATTGGCAAGCAAGAGAGACTACCCAATAGCCAAGAGCTTTATACGCACGGTATGCACCTTGCAACCAATTCCTTTGAAATTGGTAATCGCCATTTAAGCAAAGAGCGTGCCAAGCATTATGAACTGGGGCTAAGCTATCAGGGCAATAAATTGGATTATCAACTGTCAGGCTATCTGTATGATTTTGATAATTATATTTATTTGCATACCATCAATGAGTACTTGGGCACTGCCAAAGTCGCTCACCCATTACAATTACGCATCAATCGCTATGACCAGAGTCCTGCCAGATTTTACGGCTTTGAAGGGAAAATCGGCTATCAATTTAATGACACTTATTATGGGTCGATTTTTGGCGATTATGTGAATGGAAAATTGCACGATTTACCACCCATTGTCAGTGATTTTAAGAAGGGTTGGTTTGGCAATCCTGATACCAAAACCTACATCAAACCTGATGACCGTTATACGCCACGCTTGCCACCGATGCGATTGGGTGCAAAATTAAATGCCAATTTTGATGAAAAATGGTCCGCCAATGTGGAGTATGTCAGAACTTTTGAACAAAAGAAAACTTCCAATTTTGAAAGCCCAACCAAAGGACATCATTTAGTCAATATTGGCGTGGACTATCAAAATGCAATTGGTGCATCAGAATATTCGATTTTCTTTAAAGCCAATAATTTGTTAGACCAAAAAGTCTATGCCCACGAAACCTATTTGCCTTATATTCCACAAATGGGACGTAATTTCATGGTAGGGCTAAATTGGAGGTTCTAATAGATTTTCTACAACATTAACTTTCATTTTGACCTAAATTATGTCTTTGGAGCAATTTCTTTATAATTTAGCAGGTTGCCACGGACGAAAATTACCATGTCATTCACGTTGCAAGGCACATCTTTGTGGTCAGACCATCTTTTTGAAAAAAGCTTGACATCTTATTATATTACTGTATAATTGGCATCCAAAAGGGGACGTGGCGAAATTGGTAGACGCACTGGATTTAGGTTCCAGCGGGGCGACCCGTGAGAGTTCGAGTCTCTCCGTCCCCACCATGTTTTAACTCAATCGTGAAAGCGGTTGGGTTTTTTTGTGTGTAAATTTCTTGACATTTATTCTCATAAACACAATAATGACCCAATCCCATGACACTTGATAGGATGACCCATGACGACCACGCCTTTTGATACCCTGCCCACATCTACCTTGACAGGCAAGCCTGTACTGCACTTTGTCCATGCCAATGGCTTTCCCAGTCAGGTCTATGCACCGCTATTTGAGCATTGGGAGCAGGTGTTTAGCATTGAGTGTATTGAGCTCTTTGGCACGCACCCTGATTATCCACTTGACAACCACTGGCAGGGACTGACCGAGCAAGTGCTAGACAACATCCGTGAGGTGTGCGACAAACACGGCGTGCCACAGCTGGTTGCCGTGGGGCATTCTGTGGGGGCGGTGACGACCATGCAGGCGTGTGATAAAGACCCTACGCACATCAGTCAAGTCATCGCCCTTGACCCATCCCTACTCATGGGCAAGATGAGCCTAGCTTATCAGTTATCCAAAGTCATGGACAACGCCCTACGCCCCTTGCCCAGATTTCATCACTATTTTGTCGATAAAATCTCGCCTGCCAGCAAATCCAAATACCGCAAAGACACCTTTAACAGCAGGCAGACTGCCCATGACAGCCTACGTCAAAAAGGGTTGTTTAAAGCCTTTGACGCACGCACCTTTGACGGCTACATTCAGCATGGACTGACCGCCAAAGACGACAAATTCATACTCGCCATCCCCAAGGCGGTCGAGCTTGCCATCTTTCGCACCATTCCATCCCTATACTGGGCGAAGTCACTGACCATCTACCGCCCCACCACGCTCATCGCTGGCAAGGACAGCCACTTCACCCACATGGGTTCATACCACGCCATCCACGACCGTTGGGGTGTGCCAGTCATCTATGTGGACGGCTCGCACATGTTCCCTTTGGAGACACCCGACAGCACCGCCCATCTCGTGCTAGACACCATCGCCCAACAAATCAAGGCTCGCTAAATGCCCCATCATGACCTAACCGACCCACAGATGACCAAGCCATCCCCACGCCCTGCCATTTCTTTTTCGGCAGTGGGCGTGGTGGGGCTGTGCTTATTTTGCCTGTTTGGCATGTTTGCCTTACAAATCATTGGCGTGTATATCGGCTCATTGGCTTATTATGAACAGGCAGGCAGTCTGGATGTTGCCACGCTCATCATGCTCGGCTCCAATAACGGCGTGGTGGTCGCCATCTCGGTTGTCATCACTGCCCTAGCCTTTACGCTGTTTGCCGTAGGTTTGGTGCTATTTAAAAGCAAAACGGCACGCCACGGCACGCCCCATCAGCCCCCATCAGCTCATCACTGGGGGACTGTTTGGCAGTTTTTTGGGATAAAGGCGATAGGCGTTCGGGGTTTTGTCGTCAGTCTAATAGGCATGATAGCATTTATGGCGGTAGGTGAGATTGTCTTGACCGCCTTGGACAGCTCACCCATGGATTTTTTGGATGGGCTTATCACAGATGAGTCCCTACCCCTGCTCATATTCGCCATCGTGGTGGTCGCCCCCATCTACGAAGAGCTGGTGTTTCGGGGACTGATATTTGGCGGACTGCTTCATCGTCATCGTGCCGAGCAAATCCCCATCCGTCTGGTCGGTTTTACCATCGCTAAGTCCACACTCATGGCAAGTCTCATAAGCAGTCTGCTCTTTACGCTCGTTCATCTGCAATACGACCTGCTTGGCATGGCGGTCATCTTTGCCATGGCGTTGCTGTTTTGCTATATTCGTGTCAAATACGGACTCATCATGGCAATACTCATGCACATGGTCAATAATGGCATGGCGATGGCGGTGTATTTGGCAAGCTGACTTAAAAGCCCTTTTCTTTGCCATCAGAGCTTGTTATACTATTTATAAGCACACCCTAATTACAGACTTTAACTGGGCAAAACATACTAGGGCGTGCCTACCATTGATAACATTTTTATAAAATACGATGAAAATTTGACAATTTTAATCAATTTTTGCATGAAAAATGGCTAAATCTTGTGGCTCGAAGTCAAAAACTTGTCTGATAGAAGACTCACAGTCTCAGGTTTTTTCCTTGAAAAACGTGCGACTCCCCTGCTCTTTTTTAAACAGGCATTTTTCATTGCAAATACCAAAGGTAGGCACACCCTAATTTACTTACAAGTCATCATCAAGGTATTTTATGGACATCATTATCTTGGGTGGGGGCGTGATTGGCACGACCACCGCCTATTATCTTGCCAAAGCAGGGACAAAAGTTACCGTCATAGACCGCCAATCGGATGTGGCGATGGAGACAAGTTTTGCCAATGCTGGACAAATCTCCCCTGGTTACTCAACCCCTTGGGCTGCCCCAAGCATTCCAATGAAAGCGGTCAAATGGCTCATGCAAAAGCACGCTCCCCTTGCCATCACGCCTGATGGCACAGGCTTTCAACTGGCGTGGATGAAACAAATGCTTGCCAACTGCAATGCAAAGCGGTATGAAATCAACAAAGAACGCATGATGCGAGTGTCAGAGTACAGCCGTGATTGCATCCGTGCCTTACGTGATGAGATTGGCATTGGCTATGAACATCGTACAGGTGGCACGGTACAGCTGTTTCGTAAACCTGCCCAGCTTGAAGCGATGAAACTGGATACCAAAGTTTTGGACGAGTGTGGTGTGCCTTATGAAGTCTTGGACAAAGATGGGCTTGTGCGTGCCGAACCTGCCCTAGCTTATGCCAGTGCCGAGCTTTTGGGTGGATTAAGATTACCCAATGATGAAACGGGCGACTGTAATTTATTTACCAAACGCCTTGCCGAACACTCTAAAACTTTGGGCGTGGAGTTTAAATTTAACACCGTCATTGACAAAATTATCTCTGAAAATCAAAAAGTGACAGGCGTGGTTGCAGGGGGCGAAACCTTGACGGCAGACGGTTTTGTCTTGGCACTCGGAAGCTATTCTCGGGCGATGGCAAAGGATTTGGGGCTTGATTTGCCTGTTTATCCTGTCAAAGGTTATTCTTTGACCGTGCCAATCGTGGACGAAACAAAAGCCCCTGTTTCTACCGTGCTCGATGAGACTTACAAAATCGCCATTACCCGCTTTGATAATCGCATTCGTGTGGGTGGTATGGCGGAGCTGTCGGGCTTTAATTTGTCATTAAATCCTGCTCGCCGTGAGACCTTAGAGATGGTCACAAAAAGCCTGTTTGATGGTGGTGATTTGCCAAAAGCAGAATTCTGGACGGGGCTTCGTCCAATGACCCCAGACGGTACGCCGATTATCGGGGCGACCAAGTTTGATAATCTATTTATCAACACAGGACACGGCACGCTGGGCTGGACGATGGCGTGTGGGTCTGGTAAACTGCTTTGTGATATTATTATGGGTCAGCTAACCGAGATTAAGATTGATGGGTTAAATATTGACCGTTATAAATAAGATAATTTATGAACCATTCGCTCAAGCCCATTGTGATTAATGCTTATCAAAAAGTGGATTTTAATCCAAAATTTGCGGCTAATCCCAATCAGTTTCATCCAAAACAAGATTGCTTTGATATGGATAACCACAATCAAAAAGCAATCACTTGGAATGAAGAAGTAGGGTATGTTAAGTTTTTTGACTTTACCATACCGAAGTTTCAAAGAACTTTATTGTGGCAACTAGATTTGTCAATTTATTATGCTAAATTATGCCCTACTAATCAATGGGTTTGGTTAATTGAGCGAAATCATCAACATAAAATTACCATTTTGCTTTATGATTATCAAGGTAATTTATTGACAAGTCAAAGTGTTGATGATGATTATGGCTGGGCGGAGTTTTTGATAACCAAATTGCCAGAAAACAATGCCATAATGTTAAGTTTTGCCTATGGTCAAGATGGTTGTTTTGATTATTTGGTAAAATGGGCTGATGGCAAACTGCAAATCCAAAAACCATTAGATGATGATTTGTCCTTTTTATTTTGTTTTGATAATAATCAAAAGGCGGTTTTATTAAATTTTTATGACAGTTTTATTCATATTACTTCTTATCCTGATTTTAAGGTATTGCATACTTATCAATTTGACGATGAAATGTATTATGATGGATTGGAAAAAATTACCGATACATTGTGGTTGTTTTCTGATGGAATGAATTTTCGTTATTATGTTTTTAATGCAGAAACACGACAAATTGAAAAAGAAATCGTCATTAAAGATTATGAGCCACAATTAAATGACGATGGCGAAATTCATTCAAAAATAAGTGCAATAACTTATGACAATGGCAAACTTTATTTTTGCCATTGGGGTGAATGGTGGGGTGTGGCAGAGTTTAATGTTAGTCACTTATTTTAATTAAATACTTTTAATAGGAAAAGTTATGAATCAAATCACCAAACTAGACAGCAACGAAACCATTACCGAAATCGCCATTTACAATGGTGTGGTATATCTGGCAGGGCAAGTGCCTGATGATGACAGCCTTGACATTGTCGGGCAAACCCGTGAAGTCTTGGCAAATATTGACAAAGCCCTTGCCAAAGCAGGCACGAACAAATCTCGCCTTTTAACCGCCCAAGTCTTTATCAAAAACCTAGATGATTTTGACAAATTTAATGCCGAATACACCGCTTGGATAGCAGGCAATGTTCCGCCCACTCGTGCCACGGTTCAGGCGAATTTGGTCAATCCCAACTGGCTTATTGAGATTGTGGTAACGGCAACGGTTTAGTTTAGCCCACTTGCCCCACCACCTGCAATCCTGCCAACGCCACCACCCCTGCCGTCTCGGTGCGAAGTATCCGCTCGCCTATCGTCCACGACAAAAAGCCATGCTTATGGCACGCATCTATCTCATCATCAGACAGCCCGCCTTCTGAACCGACCAATATGCCTATCGTGGACGGCAAGGGGGCTTTTGGGACATAGCGGTGCGTGTCGTCTGATAGGCTCATGACGATTTTTAGCTCATCGGTACAACTTGCTAGATAGCTCGACAGCGTAACAGGGGGTAAAATGACAGGGATAATATTTAGCCCACATTGCTCACAGGCAGAGACGGCGATTTTTTGCCAATGAGTAAGTTTTTTGTTATCACGTTCATACCTGAGTCGCTCGGAGCGTTCGGTGGTGATGAGCTGTATGGCGGACACGCCCAACTCGCACGCCTTTTGGATGGTATAATCCATACGCTCGCCCTTACTCATCGCTTGGATTAGGGTAACACGATAAGGCAGGGTGCGATTGGCAGGGTTAAAGTCATCTATACGCACATGGGCGGACTTTTTGTCAATGTGGGTGAGCGTGGCGGTATATTCGCCCCCTTGCCCGTTAAAGAGCGTGGCAGTATCGCCAATATTTGCTCGCAAAACTTTCGTCCAATGATGATACACGTCATCAGGCAGGGTTATCGTATCATGTACGGCTAGGGGCATATCTACAAAAAAACGCATGAAATCGCCTTTTAAATGATTTATTAAAAATAAATTGGCAACTATAAAATGATTTCAGCATTCTATTGATTTTTATTTGCCAATTTTATCTTTGTTTTATTTAAAAAATAGGTATGGTTAATTTACGATTTAGATACATGGGGTAAATTTAATTTATCCAAATTGATATGTTACATTAGAAAAATTTAAATTTTCCCCTACGCATTTATCCAAAAATAACTCATTTCTTTTTAAACAATATTTTAATCAACCTTTTTCAACCCTTTTTTATTATCTTGTTTAAACAAACTTGATAAATCAGGTTTTTCTTTACCAATGGTAACGATGATAAATTCATCAGGGCGGATATAGGTATTTAGCGATTGATTGACCGTATCCAATGTCGCCTTGTCTAGTCGCACCAAATAATCAGTGATATGACTGTCGGGCAAATTATCATAACCCAAATGGCTTGCCGTGCTGTGAATGGCGGAGTTGGTGGCAAGGCTCATGGGATAGGCGTATTTGCGACTGGTGCGTTCTAGGTTAAATTCGCTGTCTTTTATGCCATTTTTTCTTGTGTTTTCAATGACTTGTAAGGTTTTGATGATTGCTTCTTTGGCTTTGTCGGTCTGAGTAGAAAAACTGATACGATAATAACCCCGCTCATCAAATGTCGTCATACCGCCCGTAATACCATAGGTGTAGCCGTGCTTGTCTCGGATTTCTTTCATGAGATACGCATTAAAATCGCCCCCTGCCAGCACGCTGTTGGCAAGGCTAAAATTGGTGCGATTTTGTAGCTCCACAGGGTCTCTGGTCTCTTTTTCGCCCATGTGTCCGATATAGACGTGTGTTTGGGTGCTGTCATAGGGGATATGGACGTGCTGTGGCTTGGGGGCGATGGGCGTGGGCAAGTCGGTGGCTCTCTCGCCTTGGGGCAAGGCATTTATCAGGCGTTTGGCGATGGTGCGTGCGTCATCGGCACTGATGTCGCCTGTGATGGCGATGTGGGCGTTGCCTTTGGTTAAGTATTTGTTTTTATAGGCGATTAGGTCATCTCGGCTAATGCTCGCCACGCTCTGTTGTGTTCCGCCTGTGGGGATGGCGTAGGGGTGTGTGCCGTATAGGGTTTTTAAAAATTCAACACTTGCCAGATGGCTTGGGTTTTGTTTGGCACGCTCAAAACCGATGTCCGCTTGGGCTTGGTTGCGTTTTAGGATAGTTTCATCAAAACGGGGGTTTTGTATCATGTCGACAAACAAATCAAGGGCAGGATACAGCTCTTTGTCGTCCGACAAACTTCTAAACGCATAAACAAACGTGTCTCGGTAGGCAGTCGCCCCAAACACCACGCCGAGCAGTTCGGCTTTTTCGGCAAACGTGTTCTCATCTAGGTGGGTTGTGCCTTGGGTCATCATGGTGGCGGTCATGCCAGCAATGCCGTAGCCGTCCGCCCGTATAGTGTCGTCCTTGGCAGAACCGCCCTTAAAGGTCAAACTGATGTCCAAAATCGGTAGCTCATCAATGGGCGTAAAAATCACAGGCACGCCGTCCACGTCAAACCGCTCCATGTGTGGGATTTTTAAGTCCAGTGGCTTGTCATCTTTTAGGCTGTCAAGCATGGGCAAGGGCTTATCGCTTGGGGCGACAGGGGCATGGTGATGACCGTCCGCCCATGTGGTGTGGCTGATAAGCAATAAGGTTAAGGCAATTGGGGTAAGTTTTTTCATGAGATTTCCTGATATTGGGTTGGGGTTTTAATTGTTGATTTTATATAAATCATTTTTATTTAAATTGATTGTCATGGTTAATTTTGGAAAAATATTATTTTCATTTTTTAAATATCCAAATTTAATATCAATTTATCTTTTAAATAAAATGATTTTGGTAAAATTTAATTTTTTATTAAACTTCCTGCAAAACTAGTTTTCCGTTCGCCCTGAGCTATGCCTGTGGGTGCGGAAAACCTTTATGGTTTGACAAGCTCACCATGAACGATTTTTTCTTTAATTTAGGGTTTTGCAGGAAATCTATTTAAATTTTACCCATAATTTTTATCAACTTTTCAAACCCCAAAAATAATCTATTATTCATCTTTTGGCAAAATATAGGCACTATACATACGCTCATCGCTTAGGTATTTTTTGCCTGCGTTTTTAATTTCATCGGTGCTAATGGTGGGCAGGATTGCCAATTCTTCTTGGATTTTGCCAAAAGGGATATTTTCATTTTTTAGCATTCCCAATAAACTTGCCTGCCCTGATACACCTTCGGACGCAAACACCAAGGCGGTTTTTGTGGCAACCATAGAACGGTCAAGCTCTTTTTGGTCAATGGGGTCGGTCATGGTGCGTTTAATCTCGTCCAGAACAAGGCGTTTGGTTTCATCAAGGCTCACCCCTGCTTTTGGCGTTGCCATGACCATAAAAAAGCCGTCCCCATAGCCTGTACTGTCGTAACTACTATGTACAGACGTAACGAGTTCTTTTTTGACCAAATTTTTGGCAAATCGCCCAGACGCTCCGCCACTTAGCACGCCATCAAACAACCCCAATGCCAACAGCTCTCGCTCATTGTCGGCGGTGTGGCGGTTGGTGAGTTTTAGGCTAGATAAAGTCGGGGCTTGCCATGCCAAAATCAGCGTGGGGACTTGGACAGCTTCTTTGATGACGACATGGCGTTCGCTCACACCGCCTTTGCCTGCGTTGAGGTCATCGGCATGGATGAATTGGGCAGGGTCTCGGGCGGGTACGGGGTCGCCTTTGGGAATGTCGCCAAAATATTTTTTGATATGGGTTAGGGCTTCGTCTTTGTCCACGTCGCCCACGATGACAAGCGTGGCGTTGTTGGGGACGTACCATGTGGCGTACCAGTGTTTTAGGTCATCCATGGTCAAGCTCTCAATGTCCGCCATACTCCCGATAATGGGGCGACCCCGTGGCGTGTCGCCATAGACGAATGGTAAGAACCGCTCCCACGCTTTTGCCATGGGGTTGTCGTCCGTACGAGAACGGCGTTCTTCTTGGACAACTTGGCGTTCGCTCTCTATCTGTTCGGGTTTAAACAGCAGGTTTTTCATGCGATTGGCTTCTAGCTCCAACGCTAGGGCGTAGCGATTGGCGGGCAAAATCTCATGATAAACGGTAACATCCGAACTGGTGTAGGCGTTGTTGCTACCGCCATAATGACTGATAAGACGGCTAAATTCATCGCTGGATACCTTGGGCGTGTCCTTGAACATTAAATGCTCTAAAAAGTGCGACAGTCCGCCCTTACCCACAGGCTCGTCATTCGCCCCCACGCCATACCAAATCTGGGTCATGACCACAGGGGCTCGTTTGTCTTCTTTGATGACGACTTGCAAGCCATTGTCTAGGGTGTGTTCGTGGATGTTTTGTAGGAGGCGAAGTTCGCTTGTAGGTTGAGTTTGTTCTGGCGGTACTGGATAATAGTAGAGCGTTACTTTGCTCTGACAAGCTGTCAGTAACGTCATCAATCCCAATGATAAAATAAGATGATAAAAATTTTTTTTCATGATTTGTTCCAAAATGTCATTTTCCAATCAACACGCTGGCAGTAGGACGTACACCTTGACCGTTATTGGCACTGCACGCCACAAGCGTTAGGGGTAGGCATAGGGCGATGATGAGCGTGAGTTTTTTCATGATAATTCCTAATTGCAAAAGGTTATAGTTTAGCATAAGTTGGGGTAGGTGGCAATTTTGGGAAAAAGATTGACAAAAAGTACTTTTAAAAATATCATACAAAGACTTTTAAAATATTTTTAATAAAGAAATACCATTATGCTAAACCAAATCCATAGCCGTTATGTTGCCAGTATCAGCGATTTAAAGAAAAGCCCCATGGACACACTCGCCCACGCCAATGGCGAACCTGTGGCGATTTTAAATCGCAATACCCCTGCTTTTTATTGCGTACCTGCGTCTTTATACGAAAAAATGTTGGACGCATTGGACGACCAAGAACTCATCAAATTGGCAAACGAACGGCAAAACCAAAAAACGGTAAAGGTAACGATTGATGACTTACGAGCCAAATTCCAATAATGATGAAAATCGTGTTTATGAATTAGAATTTAACGAAACTGCGTTAAAAGAATTTGAAAAATTAAACGCCACGATTGCCGAGCAATTTTTAAAAAAGCTAGAAAAAGTGCTGTTAAATCCACACATTCCCAAGAATAAACCACACGGGGCGAATGCTAAGAACTTATACAAAATCAAACTTCGTAAGGTGGGTTATCGTTTGGTTTATGAAGTTAGGGATGATAAACTGGTGGTGCTTGTGATTACGGTGGGACGGCGTGATACGGTGTATGATAGTATTTGACGCACTTATAGGCTGTGGCTCTATTTAGTATGGTAGAGCTGATTTTTTATGATTTATTTTTTGCTAAATTTAGCGTAAAATAACCCCAAATTTTTATGAGAATCATCATGTCTAACACAGCCCACACTGACCCCAAACTTGCCCAAAAACAAGCCGTTGCCAAATCCGCCCTTGCCTACATCGAAGACGGCATGATTTTGGGCGTGGGGACAGGCAGTACGGTAAACTGCTTGATTGAGCTGTTGCCACAGGTTCGCCTAAAAGGGGCGGTGGCAAGCTCACAAGTGACCGAAGATAAATTAAAAGCCTTAGGCATTGAAATTTTTGATTTAAATGCGGTGGGCGAGCTTGATTTGTACATTGACGGGGCGGACGAGATAGACGCTCATGGCAACATGATAAAAGGCGGTGGCGGTGCCTTGACCCGTGAGAAAATCGTGGCGGTAGCATCCAAACGCTTTGTGTGTATGGTGGACGACTCCAAAACAGTCACCAAACTGGGCAAATTCCCTGTGGCGGTGGAAGTACTGCCCCAAGCCCGTTCCTATGTGGCTCGTGAACTGGTCAAACTCGGGGGTGAGCCTGTCTATCGGGAAGGTTTTGTCACTGATTATGGCAATGTGATTTTGGATACTTATGATTTGGACATCACAGACCCTGCCGAGCTAGAGAGCACACTAAACAACATCGTGGGCGTGGTGTGTAATGGTATCTTTGCCAGTCAGTCGGCTCACATCATGCTAAAAGCAGGCGATGACGGCGTAAGTACGGTAAAATTTGACAAGACGACAAAATAAGGTAAATAAAAAAATAAGGATTTGACATGCTCTTAATGATAGATAACTATTGCAGTTTTACTTACAACATTGTTCAGTATTTTGGCGAATTAAAGCAGGACATTGTGGTAAAACGCAACAACGAGATTACCCTTGATGAGATAACCACTCTTGCCCCACAAGCCATTATCCTAGGGCCCGGCCCTTGCACACCGACCGAGGCGGGGGTTACGGTGCCGATTTTGACACATTTTGGCGGAAAAATTCCCATTTTGGGCGTGTGCTTGAGTCATCAAGCCATTGGGCAAGCCTTTGGGGGCTATGTCGTGCGAGCAGGCGAGGTCATGCACGGACGATTATCAGACGTGCATCATAAGGATATGGGCGTATTTCACGATTTGCCAAACCCTGTGTCGGTGGTGCGGTATCATTCGCTGGTCATTGACAAAGCCACGTTGCCTGAGTGCTTAGAAATCACCGCTTGGACACAGAATGCGGACGGCTCTATGGGCGAGATTATGGGTGTTCGTCATAAAGAGTTAGACATTGAAGGCGTGCAGTTTCACCCAGAGTCTATTTTAAGCGAGCATGGTTATCAGCTTTTTAATAACTTTTTAAAACGCTGTGGGCTTGCTGTGTTAGATGATAAAAATTTGCCAACGGTGGCGTGATTTTTTATTTAAAAACAGTACTGTAAGGGCAATTTATTCGCCCAAATTCGGTAAAATTATTCGTTTAAAAAAAATTTAAAAGGAAATCCATGTTAGAAAATGACCACGACATTCACGCCTTTTTGGTACACACCCTAAACACCCTAATCAATGGCGAAAACCTAAGCGATGACGATACCGCCACGCTCATGACCCTTATCATGACAGGCAAATGCCCCGATGTGCTACTGTCCGCCATTATCACAGCTTGGCGTATCAAGGGCGAGACGGTGGACGAGGTTGCCATCTCTGCTCGTGTTATGCGGTCGTTTGCCAATGCTGTTGCTTTGGACGTGGATAATGCGGTGGACATTGTGGGAACAGGCGGAGATGGGGCGAATTTGTTCAACGTATCCACAGCGTCCGCCTTTGTGGTGGCGGTCTGTGGCGGTGTGGTCGCCAAGCACGGTAGCACAGGCGTGTCAAGCCGTTCAGGTGCGTCCGATTTGCTCATAAGTGCAGGCACAAACCTTGCCCTTGACCCAAGTCAAGTTGCCGAGTGTACCAAAAATACAGGCGTGTGCTTTATGTTCGCCCCCAATCATCATCCTGCCATGCGTCATGCCAAGGCGGTGCGTGGAGAGTTGAAGGTGCGGACGATTTTTAATATCTTAGGACCTTTGACCAATCCTGCGTCCGCCCCCAATAGCTTGCTTGGGGTGTATGATGTGGCGTTGTGCGAAAAGCTCGCTCACGTCATGGGCAAACTTGGCAGTCGCCATGTGTGGGTCGTGCATTCTGATGACGGCTTGGACGAGATAAGCCTTGCCACACCCACAACGGTATCGGAATACAAGGACGGCAAGGTAACCACCTTTAAAATCGCCCCCACCGATGTCGGCATTGCCATGCAGTCGCTTGACGACTTGTCGGTTGGCTCGTCTGATGAAAGTTTTGACCTTATCAAATCCGCCCTACAAGGACAAACCGACCCACGCACCCAAAAGGCGTGCGATATTATCGCTCTAAATGCAGGGGCAAGCCTGTATCTGTCAGGGGTGTCAGACAACTTTAAAGACGGTGTCGCCCTTGCCAAAGAGGCCCTAGCAAGTGGTAAGGCATGGCAAAAAATGCAGGAATTTGTGGCATTTACCCAAACGTTTCATCATTGATTTTTTAAGGATCATAGGGATAAATTCGCCTAAATTGTAATCATGCCATTAAGAAAACCGTTCGTGGTGAGCCTGTCGAACCATGACGGTTTTCCGACCCTTCGACTTAGCTCAGGGCGAACGGAAAACCTAGCTCAGCATACCACCAAAATTTTAAAAGGAAAAACCATGTCCACCCCCACCATTTTACAAAAAATTATTGCCACCAAACACCAAGAAATCGCCCATGCTCGTACCCAAATCAGCCTTGACGAGTTAAAACAAAAAGCCAAATCCGCCCCTGCTGTGCGTGGGTTCGCCAATGCCCTACGAGCGGTAGAGCAAGGCAAGATTGGCGTGATTAGCGAGATAAAAAAGGCAAGCCCGTCCAAAGGCGTGATTTGCCAAAATTTTGACCCCATTGCCACCGCCCAAGGCTATGAGTCGGCAGGGGCAACTTGTTTGTCTGTTTTGACTGACCGTGAGTATTTTTTGGGGCATGACGACTATCTTATCCAAGCCAAAAACGCTTGTAATTTGCCTGCCTTGCGTAAAGATTTTATGGTGGACGAGTACCACATTTATGAAAGTCGCACGCTTGGGGCGGATTGTATTTTGCTTATCATGGCGTGCCTTAATGATGAGACCGTGGCACATTTGCACAAGGTGGCGATAGAGCTTGGCATGGACGTGCTGATTGAGATTCATGATGAAAATGAGCTAGCTCGTGCGTTAAAATTGCCCAAATCTGCCCACAACATTTATGGCATCAATAACCGCAATCTTAATACCTTTGATGTGGATTTGAATACGTCTATTCGCCTTGCTAAGACCTTGCGTGAAAATGTGGGCGATGACGCACTTATCGTCAGCGAAAGTGGCATTCATGGGGCGGACGATGTACACCTGATGCAGTCGCATGGCATTCATCACTTCCTTATCGGTGAGCAATTTATGAAAACGGACAATGCAGGGCTTGCGTTGGAGAAATTGCTAAAAAGCGTATAAATACTACAAAAACCAAAACCCCACACCACATGGCATGGGGGTTTTTCATTAACTTCAACCAATCTTATGACAATCAAACCCAAGCTCTGCCATTTGGCTTTCTTTTTCAAGTGGAGCAAGGCTTGCCTTGACGTGGGGCTTATCTTTTAGATAAGTGCGTGCCACTCGTTTTAGGTCGTCTATCGTTACCGCTAAGAGCCTAGCTCGTATGGCTTCTTGCATTTCTTTGGTGCGACCGTGCAGCTCGCTAAAACACGCCTTGACCGCCTCGCCTGCTGGGGACGCAGGTTTGTCCATACCGCCGATAATCCCCAAAATCGCCTCCTCCAACTTATCAGCGTCATGGTCGTTATCAAGTAGCCAGTCAATGCTCTTTTCAAAATGAAGAAAAGTCGCCACGCAGTGCGGGTCTCGGTAGCTATAAAAGCGAAAACTTGCCGAATTGGCATCAAAACTCGCCCCACCGCCATACGCTCCGCCTTTTTCACGGATTGCCGAATGCAGATAGCCATTTCTTAAAAACGGAGCCAGCACTGTCAAGGCAGGTGTGTCCTCATGCCCCGATGTGGTCGCAGGGTAGGCTGTGGCATTATGATAGACATTGGTGGCGATAAGCCATGCGATGTCTTTATTGTCATCACCCTTGACAAGCTCATCAAACGCTAGCGTATCATGTGCCACGACAGACGATTTGGCAGGCTTATGCGGTGTGTTTAGCACGTCTTTTATCACTGCCTTTAATTCGTCCGCCTTGTCCGCCTCACACACCAAAATCACGTCTTTGGGTAGGTTTTGTACTTGCTCATGGATTTGGGCTAGGCGTGCTGATAGCGTTTGCCAAACCGCTTGGTCGGTTTCGCTTTGCTTTAAAAACGACTTTAATGCCGACAGGGCAGGTAAGCCAGAGTAGGCGTATTCTAGCGATGATAATTTGCTCATGCTCCGACTGGCGGTCTGAATGGCGTAGCTGTGTCCGCTTGCTGATAGACGTGATTGCCAAGACGCTTGTTTTTGCTGTAACAGCTCGCTCATGCGGTCGGTTTCGGTAAAAATGGTGTCGTTTAACACTTCGCTCACAAGCCCAATCGCCTCAGGCTTACGAGCTAAGGCACGGGTCGCCACTACTAGATAGCTTGTCATCGCCTCCTTATCATGGCGGTCGGTACGCTGTGAAATGCGAGCGGTAACACCTGATGAGATGGACGCTTGCACCGCTTGGAACGTGCGTGCGTCATATTTATCCGTACCCAGCTCTGACAGTAGCCCCAGATAAGTCGGTAATAGTGGATTATTTAAAATGTCCAAATCATTATTTAAATCAATGACAAGCTGATAATAATACAGTCCATTTGTCCCTGCATGATACTCATAAAGTGTACGTTCGTCTTGCCCAATGGTTATCGGCTGTTTGATGGCGTGGGCGAATTTTATCGCTTTGGGAATGTCATCTAGCCCCACTTTTGGCAAAATATCCACGTCATCTATCATCGCTTGGCGTGTGGCAAGCTCGGCAGACTTTTGGCGAATGAGTGCTTTATCATCATCGCTTAACGTGGTATTTAGCTTATCTAAACTTGCCTTTTCATCATCTATCAAGCGTTGGGCTTTGTCCTTATCAGGCGATAGGGTTAGGCGAACTCGGTGTGGGTTGTCAATGAGGTGCGTTTTGATGAGATTTTGCACCCAATTTGGCTCTTTGACCTGCTCCGATAGCCACGCCAAATGCTCATCAATCTCCCACACATCGACAGGGTCTCCGCCATGAAGTGCCGTGCCAAACCCTTCAAGCATGAGTGTCAAGCCATAAGGCATACTGTCGCCCCCGATGTGGCGTTGGTCTAACTCTATCTGATGTAAAATGGTCTGTATGGTTTCATTATCAATGGGGTTTTCCGCCACAGAACGAAGTAGCTCCAAAATGCCGTTTTCCACATCATCGGCAAGCTTGTGCTCCGAGCCACGCACGCCTGCATAAAACGCCATCTCATAATGACTGTCGTCCAAGCCCAGTAGCGGGCTTGCGGACGTGCCAAGTGGCGAGCTGTCAAGGTAGGCTCTTAGGGGCGAACCTGCGTGTTCTATCAGCACACCCTCCATGAGGCGAAGTGCCAGACGCTGTTTGGGGTCGGTAAGACTTGGTAGCAGCCACGCCAACACGTTATGGGTCATTTTCTCGCCACTCACGTCAGCGGTATAAGTGTCATAGACTTGCACAGGCTCATTTAGGCGAGTCTCGGTCATGGAGACGAACTTTTTGCCACGAGACGGCTTTTCGGCATCATCAAAACGCACTAGGGCATCATCGTGCAGGCGTGCTTGAATGTCCGCCACGTCAATGTCGCCAAAACTCATGATAATGGCGTTGGACGGATGATAATGAGCCTTGTGAAAATTGACCAAATCAGCATGGGTCAGCTTCACAATCTCTTTTGGGTCGCCCCCTGAGTTATAATGATAAGTCGTGGTCGGATACAGGTGTGGTGCCAAAGCATAGTAAAGCTGGTCAATCTCGCCACTCATCGCCCCTTTCATCTCATTAAAGACAATGCCGTGATATTCAGGTCGCCCCTGTGCGTCAAGCTCCAAACGAATGCCTTCTTGGGCAAAGTCTAGCTCGTGAATGTTGGGGAAAAACACCGCATCAAGATAGACGGATAATAGGTTAAAATAATCGTTTTTGTTTTGACTGGCAAAGGGGTACACCGTCCAATCGCTTGCCGTCATGGCGTTCATAAAGGTCTGCAATGACCGCTTAATCATGCTAAAAAACGGGTCTCGTACGGGGTATTTTTGTGAACCGCACAAGACAACGTGTTCTAGAATATGAGCTTCGCCCCGAGAAGTCATGGGCTGAGTGGCAAAGCCAATCATCAAGGCGTTTTCGTCATTATCACACGCCAGATGATAATGGGTTGCCCCTGTGGCAGTATGCTCGCAAAGTAGCACCGTGATATCAAGGGCTTCTATGTGGTGCTTAGATTTTAAGGTAAAGGCAGGGTGTAGGTTAAGATTTGTCATGAATGGTTCCGTGATGAAAAAATGCTATATTGTGGCAAAAATTTGCAATTTAAACAAGGCTTTTGTAAATTTTGATAAAAATTCTTGTTTTTTGATAAGGGCGTGCCTGCCTTTTGTATTTGCAATGAAAAATAGGGAAAATCGCACGTTTTTCAAGGAAAAAACGCAAGCTGATAGTCATTCTATCAGATAAGTTTTTGACTTCGAGCCACAAGATTTAGCCATTTTTCATGCAAAAACATTCTTCTATTTCTACAATATTTCTAAATTTATAAAGGGCAGGCACGCCCTAACTTTTATACTACTGAAAAAGTATTGAATTAGAGAATGATTTGGCGGTATACTTAGGGTTATTTTTTTCTTATCATTTTAATTTTAAAAGGCAATCATCATGAGCTACTTCGGTACAGACGGCATTCGTGGGGCATTTGGACAATTTCCCATTACCCCTGACTTTCTACTAAGATTGGGCTATGCCACAGGGCAGGTTTTGACCGCCCAAAACACAACAGGCAGACGACCCAGCGTGGTTATCGGTAAAGACACCCGTCTGTCGGGCTATGTGATTGAATCCGCCTTGCAAGCAGGATTTAACTCGGCAGGCGTGGACGTACACCTACTCGGGCCTTTGCCGACACCTGCCATTGCTCATTTGGCAAGAAGTTTTCATGCCGACATGGGCGTGGTCATCTCGGCGAGCCACAACCCTTATGGCGACAATGGCGTAAAGTTTTTTTCAGGCGAAGGCAAAAAAATCTCAGACGAGACCCAATCCGCCATCAACGCCAAATTGGACGAGATGATACATGGCGACACACTTTCACGCCTTGAACACTACCCCACCGAGCTTGGCAAAAGCTACCGTATTGATGACGCTAAGGGGCGTTATATTGAGTACTGCAAAGGCTCGTTCCCCTACCAATACGACCTGCGTGGGCTAACCATTGTGGTGGACTGTGCCAACGGAGCAGGGTACAGCGTTGCCCCACGGGTCTTGCGTGAGCTTGGGGCGACTGTCATTGCCTATGCCAATGAGCCAAACGGCACAAATATCAATGACAACTGTGGTTCAACCCACCCCGAAACCTTGCAAAAATTGGTATTGGAACACAAAGCTGATTTGGGCATTGCCCTAGACGGGGACGGCGACCGCATTGTTATGGTTGATGAAAACGGACAGATTTTGGACGGCGATACCATTTTATACATTCTTGCCAATGGGGCGGACGAAACCCCAAAAGGCGTGGTCGGTACGCTGATGAGTAACATGGCACTTGAAAACTTTCTTAAAAATCAAGGCATTGATTTTGTCCGTGCCAAAGTGGGCGACCGCTACGTCATGCAAGAGCTTGAAAAACACGGCTACACCATTGGCGGAGAGTCATCGGGGCATATTCTTTGCCTTGATAAATCACGCACGGGGGACGCCATTGTGGCGGGCTTGCAGGTGCTGGCGATTTTGGTCAAAAAAGGCGGTAAACTGTCTGATTTAACAAAGGGTTATACCCCATACCCCCAAACGCTCATCAACGTCCGCCTAGCCAAAATGAGCGACCCTTATGACAATGACGAACTAAAATCCGCCTTCGCCCAAGCCGAGAGCGAGCTTGGCGACACAGGGCGACTATTGATTCGTAAATCAGGCACCGAGCCTGTGATTCGGGTTATGGTTGAAGCCAAAGATGGCGATACGGCACAAACATTGGCAACAGAATTGGCGGACAAGGTAAAGGCGGTGCTGGGGTGATTTTTAAATCATAGATAATTTGAAATGGGTGTGTAGGGTAAATTGAGTTTACCTTATGGTAAATTTAACATTTGGGCGAATAAATTACCCCTATATACCCCACTCTCAACTAAAAATCATCTCAAACTTAAGCGGTGGGTTGCCAAGTTGTTTGTTAATCTCTATGCAAAAACTGTGGGCAAGTAGCTTTCTAGTAAGTCGGTTAGACAGATGCCATAAATCTCTTGCTTTTGTTTGTTGAATGTTAAATCTTTGTGACAGTTGCGAGATGACGGTCTCTATGGTTTTTCTGCTTTTTTTAAGATGGCTTAAAAACCCTTTATCCCTGTCATCGGTCATATTGTCCCTAAGCGGTGTTTGTAAGTCAATGTCAGCTTTGGCAAGTTCGCTTTGCAGATCTTTGGATAAATACCCTTTGTCGCCAAATAACTGACAGATGTGTTGCTTTGATTGGTTTTGTAGGATGTCTGTTAGTTCAAATACCATTTGTCTATCATCAATGTTGGCAGGTGTTAAACCAAAGCCAATCACTTGACCTTGTACACTGGTCAGTAGATGACCTTTAAAGCCAAAATAATGCTCATGTTGACTTGCACAAAACCCAAAACTTGCCACGGATTTAAAGCTTTTGTTTCGTCTTGCTCTACCATAACGACACACAGGCAAGGGAAAACTGTCAATCAGATAAGGGTTGTATTCATTCTGGCTGTGTATGCTGATTGCATTCATCATCTTATCTTTTACCCAAAGCAAATTGGCACAATGTTTGGCAAAATTAGGGTATGAGCCTAATTTGGGAAAGTAGTGAGTGTAATGATTGGTAAAATAAGCCCAAATACCTTTGTCTGTATCAAAACCCAAACACTCACCAACAAGTTCCATAGTGATGACTTCGGCATCGGATAAGGCAGGAGGATAGCCTTTGGTTCTGATAGGCTTAGTTACAATATTTTTATAAAAAGCATCTACCATAAGATAGACACTAATGATAAAATCATCATAAGACATAACTTACTCCCTTTGTTTTGTGGTGAAACTTGGATTGGGCTATGTCTTTTTTTATTTCAAGGGAAAGTTGAGAGTGGGGTCTATATATCCAATTTTAAAATCTATATTTAAAAATACCCTTAAATAAAAATATCATTTTAATATTTAAAAGAGAAAATCCATGATATTAGACCTCCCCCTAACCACCATAGAGCTGATTACTGCCAAAGCCGAGCAAGCAGGTATGACGGTTGATGAATTGCTTATATCCACTTTTGCCAAAGATGATGAAGATGCTTATTATGATTGGTTTTATCAACATCATTTTGATATAGAACGTTTGACAAAAGCCATTGGCGAAACCGATGAAAATGGGCGTGCCAAACATACCCAGCGAGTACCTGATTGGGCATTGGCGGATTTGGCAAGTTTTGATAAATGGTTGGCAAGATGAACATAGATTTTTCTGATGACTTTAAAGCTCGTATGCCAACATTTGATGATAATATTAGGCAAGCGGTTTTGGTATTTGTGGCTCATGTTAAACAACACGGCTTGCGTGGTCTGCAAGGTCGTAATAAATCATCTATTCCAACCAATCCCCACACCAAAAAAGAGCGAGCTAATTTTAATCATGCTCAAAAATATTGTCTTTGGCATTACCATATTGGCATACCTAATTATACAGGCGAGTTTGGCGATATGACAAGCGAATACATTTTGCATTATCAACGCTTTGATGATGAAATTGTACTAGTGGATATTAGTACGCATCCGCCTTTTGAATTACCAAGTCAAGATAAATTAAGATAATTTTTTAAATGATTTTTAACCCAAATTTTAATAAAAGGTAAACCTTATGGGAATTGATTTTAGTGCCAGTCGTCTGTCCTATGAAAAAGACGAACTCATTGAAAAAAACATTGGCGACACCCCTTATCCTTTATTACAAAAATGGATAGATGATGCCATATCCGAGCAAATTGGCGAAGCCTATGCATTTAGTCTTGCCACCTGTGGGGCGGATAGGCGTCCGTCCGTGCGTACCTTGCTCATGCGTGAGATTGTCCCTAATGATGACGACATTCAGATGATTTTTTATACCAATTATGACAGCGACAAGGGGCAGGATTTGGCGGACAATCCATTTGCCGAAGCCCTGTTTTTTTGGCATACGCTAGAACGCCAAGTGCGAGCGTCTGGGCGTGTGGTCAAATTATCTGATGATAAATCAGAGACTTACTACCACTCACGCCCCAAAGACAGCCAGCTTGCCGCATGGGTCAGTCGCCCCCAAAGTGGCGTGGTCGCTAGCCGTGAAGTCATGGAAAGCGATTTTGCCAAGCTATCCGAGCAGTTTGGCGAGCATATCCCCAAGCCTGAGTTTTGGGGCGGATATTGTCTATTGGTCGATAAAATAGAATTTTGGCAAGGGCGAGCCAACCGTATGCACGACCGCATTGTTTATCGCAAAGGCGAAAACGGTTGGGAGCGTGAGCGTATCTTGCCGTGATGTTTTTTAACAAATATAAAAAAGCGATGATAAGAATGCTCATCGCTTTATCCATTTTATTTGCCATTATTATTTATAGCAATTTATTAAAGGTTGTGGATTATCAATTTAATGATATTGGCTATCAAAGTGATAAAATATTAAATATCGCCCTAATTACCGATTTGCACGCTTGTTATTATGGCGATAATCAAAAATGGCTAATAGATGGTTTAAAACAAAAACAACCTGACGTGATATTATTGGGCGGGGATATTTATGATGATAAAATGCCTTTTAATAATGCTGATGAATTATTAAGCCAATTACCCAATATTGCCCCCACCTATTATGTGGACGGCAATCATGAAAATTGGCTAAGCCGTACTGATTATGATAAAGTCATGGCTAAAATTCACACTCATGGCGTATCAATTATTCATGGCAAAAGTGTATCCGTGCCAAATACCAATGTCGTCATTCATGGCATATCCGACCCAGACGGCGGAGCGTTTGATAAGGATTTAAAAACGGTAACGGATAATTTAAATAATGATACTAAAAATCACGTCCATATTTTATTAACCCACCGCCCCGAGCATATTGATACGTATCTTAATTATCCTTTTGATATCATCATGGCAGGTCATGCTCATGGCGGACAATGGCGAGTACCATTTGTCATCAATGGCGTGTACGCCCCCAATCAAGGGTTATTTCCCAAATATGCTGGCGGATTGTATGAATTTGCCAATGCCAATAACACCAAATTTATCGTGAGCCGTGGCTTGGCACGAGAAAGCACGAGAGTGCCACGCTTGTTTAACCGTCCTGAATTGGTATTTGTCTCTCTTGATAAATAGTCTTTACAATAGCTTTGCTTTGTGATTAAATGGTTGGACAATTTAAATTTTTGACATCGTTCAATAAGATATATTTTAAAATTTGGACATGTAGGGGCAATTTATTCGCCCAAAAATCAACGCCTTATCAAATGGCAATATAATTTATCCTGACCAATTCACCCAAAGGGTTGGTTAATTCACAACACCAAATATCTTTATTGAGCCATACCAAATTTTAAATAAAGGAGTATCCATGAAAGCCCTGCCCTTATCCGTCCTAATGACAAGCCTGTTTGCCGTCATGTTGGCAGGTTGTCAAAGTGTCAAATCCACCGACACCGCCAATCATAATGACGTGGTCGCCATGCCAAGTGTGGTCGCCCTAGAAGTACCAGCAGACATGAATGCATACACGGCAAGCATGAAACTTGCCAGTCGTGAAATGCTGTTAGTTACCCCCATGGCAAGAGGGGTAGGATACACGCCTGTCCAAAACACCGAACGCTATGCCACGCACACTCCCAACCCTGTGCAGTCTGTCGCCCAAAACCCCATTTCTACCTTTGGGGCAGACGTGGACACAGGCAGTTATGCCAACACTCGCCGTCTATTAAATGACGGGCGATTGCCACCAGCAGGGGCGGTGCGTAGCGAAGAGTTTATCAATTATTTTGATTATGATTATCCCAAGCCAAGCGACAAAGAGCCCTTTGCCGTGCATACCGCCCTGACCGATTCGCCCTTTAAAGATGGGGCAAAGATTTTGCGTATCGGCATACAAGGCAAAGAGACAAGCACGCAAGCCATGCCCCCTGCCAATTTGGTTTTTTTGGTAGATGTCTCGGGCAGTATGCACAGCAACGATAAATTACCCCTAGTCAAACAAACCCTAACCCTACTCACGCACCAATTACGAGACGTGGACAGCGTGAGTATCATCACTTATGCTGATGGCGAAAAATTGATTTTGCCTGCCACCTATGCCACCGAGCAAGGCAAACGCCAACTGCTTGACGCCATTGACAAGATGAAAGCAGGGGGTGCCACCGCTGGCGAGCAGGCGATACAAATGGCATATCTTGAAGCCCAAAAACACCACAAAACAGATGGTATTAATCGCATTTTACTCATGACTGATGGTGATTTTAATGTTGGTATTACCGATTTTGATACCCTAAAAGACATGGTCGCCCAAAAACGCAAATCAGGCGTATCACTCTCCACCTTTGGTTTTGGCACAGGTAATTATAACGAACACTTAATGGAGCAGTTGGCGGACGCAGGGGACGGCAATTATAGCTACATTGATAGCACCAATGAAGCCAAAAAAGTCCTTCATCGCCAATTATCTAGCACGCTCACCACAATCGCCCAAGATGTCAAAATCCAAGTAGAATTTAACCCTGCCACCGTCAAAGAATACCGCCTTATTGGCTATGAAAACCGAGTGTTAGATGAAGCGGATTTTAATAATGACAATGTGGACTCAGGCGACATCGGGGCAGGTCATGCCGTTACCGCCTTATATGAGATTATCCCTGTGGGCGTGGCAGGTTATTTGGCGGACAAACGCTACTCATCTAACCCTAGCCCCACCGCCCATGCCAGCGAATACGCCCAACTTGCCATTCGTTATAAATTACCCAACCAAGCCCAAAGTATCAAACAAACCCAAAGTATCACGCCTGCCATGTACCACGCCAAAGCGGACGATAACACACGCCTTGCCCTTGCTGTGGCGACCTTTGCCGAACTTCTAAAAGGCGGACAATATACTGGCAATCTGACCTATGATGACGTACAAGCCATGCTTGCTGATGTGGGCGGTGCTGATAAACATGAACTGCGTGCCGAACTGCGTGAGCTTATCAAAACCGCCAAAGAGCTTAGCACGCCACAAAAACCTTAATCTGTCTCAAAAACAAGCCTGTCTGTGATGGTAAACCCCATCACAATAAACCAATCACACACTCTGCAATAAATGGGACAATTCAAAACAATGTGGGATAAGTTAAGATAGACCATTTTGCAAGAGCGTTACACTGGGTGCAACAAGTTGGCGGAGTTTAGATTTGTGGTTTTATGGGGAAGACAGGTAAAAATGCCTGTCTTTTTTGTTGTCCTATTTTAGCACATAGATTGGCGGTAGCGGGTGGTTTTTAAGTTTATAGAAATTTGGTTAGGTGCCAGCCGTTAAAGCAGCTAAGGCGACTTCTATCAATCGTCTGTCGCCATCGCTTTGTAATTGTCCATCAGGGGAAACGGGTAAAAATGGGCGGGCAGGCAGTGTAACTGATTTGACTTTTGCAAAGCCGTTTGGCGTGGCAAAGACAAGATGGGATTTTTGTTCTGGTCTAATTGTGCCGCCAAAATGATGAATGCGAGCATAAATCATATTGGTGCCAATGGTGGCGGTTGTACTGCTTGCCGAGCTTGTAATGCTATCTCTTAGCTCGCTTGTATTGGTTAGGGTTTTGCCATTACCAAAGGCTTTACGCACCCACGCCTGTCCGCCAAAGGCTTCATTTTCAAAGTTGTCGGCGGTCATTGTCTCTAATTCTGTGGCAAGTCCTTGCATAATGACACGGCTATTGCTGGCATTTCTTAATAATTGAGCCAAAGTGCTTTGGGCTTGGCTGTCGTCTAGGTTGATGATGAGCATTGGCAAAGTTTCCTAAGTTTGGTATAATTAAATTATCCCCATAGCCCGTTCTGCGTGGGCGGAGAGAGTAACATATCGTACGATATGCCAGACTGGTTACGGTTCAAGTCCGTCAGTGCTATGGGGTTCATTTGATTTTTACAAATATCCCACCTTTGATTTGCCCTTCTATATCCCCCAAATCTTGATAAAAACCACTGATAACTTCCGCCCCTTGCTTGGTGTGTTGTATGGTTAATTTTATGGCTTGTTTGCTGTCAGTTTTATAGATAAGCAACAAATTGCTGTTAAGGGTGTCCCACAATTCATAGTCAGGTTTGCCAAAATCTCTAATAATTTTTTCTAGGGCCGTTGTATCTAAGGCATCGCTACTGACGGTATGGCGTGTATTTTTACGACCTGTAATGACCTTATCACGAAAACCCACCACAGGCGACAGCCCATCCAAATCAAGCCCTTCTTTCTCTGCCAATCTTTCAAAGGACTTTTGGGGCAATACGCCCACCCCATAAGTCCGCCCCTGTACTTGTCCATTGATTTGGCTTTGCCTGACCCACGCCAAAAACCCTGCCACTCGCACATCAGATGCCATATCTTTGGCAATCTCTTGCAGAGCGTGTTTTTGTCCTAGAGCTTGTTTGGCTTTGTCATACCAAAGTTTATCAAACAAATGACTGGCAACAGGACTGCCACCAAAGCCATTTTCGCCCAAAACTCGCTCATCATTGCCTTGTTTAATGCCCACCTTTTCGGCTTGTTTTGTCGTGATTGCTTTGACAGTACATCGGCAACCAAAGCCGTTTGGTGGATACGAGTGCGACCAAAAGGGGTCATCGTGGGCATAGACCGCTCCGTGTCTTGCCGAGTGGCTGGGGCGAGTGCGTTTGTCCAAAATAGCGGAGTATTGCCAATAAGGGTGGGTATCTGTCGCCTGTTTCATTCGCTCGTATTTGGCACTCATCACTGCCGTGCGGCGGTTCGTATGATAAATGGTTTTTAGGCGACGATTTGAGCCTAATTTGACTTGTTCAAGCTGACCTGTTTTGGGGTTTCTTGCCAGCGTTTCGCCCCACCACCCTTGCTGTATCAAATAGGGTTTGATGGTATTTTCAAAACTCTTATAGCCTGTGCCGTCTGTCATTGCCTGCTCTATCGCTTTTTTGGTGGTGGAGAGCATATCAAGGGCGGTCATTTTGGCGATTGTAAAACTTCTTGCGTGAGCCAAAGCGTGCGTGTCCGTCCAATCCCAACCGATATGCAAGCCTTTGGATTTTAGGTGTTCAATGGCTCGCTCTGGGGGCATATCAAATAAGGCTTTTAGCTCTTTATTTGTGAGTTTATCAATACTACTCATCATTGCATCCCCATTTCTTCTTGGGTGTGTAGGCGTGACAGCGTGTCGGCAATGAACAGCATTTGGGTTAGTTTGTCTTGTAGTTCGTCAATGTTCATTTTGGGGTAAAGACTGGCTAATTGTTCCAAAAGAGCGGTTTCATTATCCAAATTAACACTGTCCAAACTGGCAAAATCGCCCAGCATTTGCCCCACTTGGGCGGTCAAATCATCATCACTTGGCACGCCTATCGCCAATTTGTCAGACAAATCACCCTGCGGTGTAAAGGATTTTTCACTAAAATTGGGGGTGGTTGGTACGGTGTTTGTGGGCATTGGCTTGGTATTTAGGGTAAATTCATCAGCCGATAAATTATAAGCCCGCTCATAATAGCTTTGATTAAAAGACACGCCAAGAGCGGTCAAAATCTGGTCTCGCTCCGCTAGGGTTTTATCGCCTATTTCGTCTTCATATAGCACAAATTTGGGTGGACTTACCTTGTGGAAATTCAGCTCACAAATCCACGCCAAAAGTGTATTAAAACAGCTCTCCACCACTCGGCAATCATTATCACGAATGTCTTTTGTTACCGTAAGTCCTGCCATTGCACTGGCGTGGCTTGTGTCTTTTTCGGTGGTTTGGTCTTGACCCAGTAGAGCAATGTTAATCTCGCTACGGCAATAACGGATAAAATCATCAAACACCTGTGATGAGCCTGTTTTGCCTGTGGCTTCTTTGATTTCCACGCTACTGTCGTTGGGGATTGTCGCTACCGCATTACCCATTAAGTCTTCTAGGGCGTCAAGGAGTTTATTGGTATCATCATCAGTGTTAGAGCGAGGCTCGTGTCCGATAATCCAAGGCGAGCCAAACTTTTCGGCAAACTCCGCCCAAAACTTTAAACCACCCCGTTTAAAAACAGTCGCCCAATACACACAAGACAGCTCGGCTGTGCCATAAGGATTGGTAAAACTGGCGTTATTGGTTGGGCAAAGGATTTTAAAGGGTGGTGGCGTGATCTTGGTAATGCCGTCAATCAGCAAAAGCTCGCCATCAGCGTCAAAGCCTGTCCATTCTTGGGGGATTGCAATGAGTTTGACAGGTATCCAAACACCATTTTTAAACTGCCAAATCACTTCAATAGGTTGGTAGCCATACAACACCGCCTCTAAAATCTGTCCAATCAACCCATAAATGTCTAGGCTGTCAAAAATCTGGCCTATGATGGTTTGCTGTTTGTCAGACAAATCACTGTCAAGGCGGTAATTTAAGCCCGCCACACTTGCCTTGCGGCGGCGTACCGCCCCTGCCACAATGGGGTCAATGAGTAATTCACGATATGCTGACAGACTAGATTTACCCAGTCGTCTTAGGATAATGTCAGGATTTGGCAAAATTTGGCTAAATCCATATAACCCAAAATAGCGGTGGGCGGTGGCGATTTGGGTGGAGAGTTCTTTTTTGTCCAGTTTTGGGGCTTGGGTAGGGTTTGTCATTTAGAATCCTTGGGTGAGTTTGCTTTTTCTTTTAACTTTGCGAGTGGCAACCTTAATTTGTCCAACATTGAGTTCACGGCTGGCATAATGAGCAAGCAATAAAGCAATGCCCGCATCTCCGTGGCGTTTTTTACCATCTGCACCCTGCGTGCGAGTGGCGGGAATGCGTGGCACGCCATTGATGAGCTCAAAGGCTCGCAAGTCGTTTAAAATATCTTCGTCTTTGGGTAGGTCGGTAAGTGTGCCATCTTCTAGGGCGGATTTAAAAGGAGCGGTGTGGGTGCGATACCAACTTTCGGACAGCATAATAGCCTCTATAATGTCCGCTCCAAATGTGTCCTGCATTTTTTCGGCAAGCGATTGACCGTTACCCCGAGCATCAAACGCTCCGCCCCGCAAATTGGGCAATCCTTTTAATAAAGCAATCATAATCTGCTCTTGCTGAGCAAAGGGCATATTGCCCAGTTCTAGGATAAAGGGTGGTTTTAGGATTAAATTTGGGTATTGCAATAGTGGCACAATCACAGTTTTGTCGCCACTTCTGGCAAAATCCTCGCCCACAAAGCTGATACGACTTTTATCTAAGCCGTCAAGGAGTGGCTCTAAGGTGTCTGTTATCCAGTCATCAATCTCTTTGGCACGGCTATATTCAGGCAATAAAGCAAATTCATCGCTTTTATCAAGGCGAATGACAGGCGTATAAGGGCTCATACGACTTTCAATTAAAGCACGATTCAGCCATTTGCCACCACCATTTTTAGGAATACAATCCAGCTCTTCTTTGGCGTCCTCGCCATAACTTGCCCGAATGTCCGCTATCCACTGCCTTTCGCCCTCTGGCGTCCACTCTATGCCAAGCCTTAGACAAATGCGTTGGTATAAACCATCGGCAATGGCATCATCAAAGCTAATGCGGTGTAAAGAATAAGGCTTTTTGCCTGCTCTGATGTCATTGACAAGCTCATTAAAGGCATTGTCCACCCCATCGTGGGTAGAAATAATATGAACCTGACCGCCCCACATTAACAGGGCCATCGCTGATTTTAATAGCTCTGGCAAGTTTTCGTGGAAAGCTGCTTCGTCTAAGATGACACGCCCTTGCTTACCACGCAAGTTGTTGGGGCGAGATGACAAGGCGGTAATGCGGTGTCCTGACGCAAAACGAATGACAAACGCCAAAATCGCCTGTCTATCATCGCCATCGACAAAGATTTCCTCAGTCTCTTCCACTTCTTCGGCAACCAGCCCATAAAACTTCGCCCAGTTGCCACAGTCGTGGATAAACTCTAATGCCATATCTTTGTTATAGCCAACATACCAAACATTCATTCCATTTGTTCTAGCTGACAAAAGAGACGAGTCGCCAGCTTCAGCCCAAGTTAAGCCAATACGCCGTGATTTTTCACACACTTTAACCGCCGATGTGTCAGCACACCAGCGTTGTTGGTAAGGCAATAACACCATTGGACTGCGAGAAATGTTGCTAATTTCCTGACTAAGTTTGGTGCGTTTTGGCTGGCTCATTCTCCAATCCCCAAAATCTTACGGCGGATTTCGTCAGCCGTCTCATCTGAAAGCCCGCCTTTTTTGACTGCTTTGGCGACTTCGCTGGCGGTTTGTTCAATTTTGACTTGTAATTTGGCTTGATATTCTTTTAAATTGGTACTTGCCGAAGTCAAAGCAGCAATATTTTTGGAGGCTTTGGCAACCATATTAAATCGCTCAACCGCCCCCAAATTGTCCATATCGCCAATTTCCACAAGTGCGTCAAACAATTCGGTCTGCACCATTGCCATCAGTGCTTCCGAGCGAGTGTCGCCCTCATCAGACGCCCCTTCTGCAATCAGCCGTGCCGCCTCGGTGCTTGCCTTAATACTGGCAAAGCGTTTTTGAATTTTTGCCCCATAGCGATGCACTGCACTTCTGCTAATTTCATAGCCTTGCGATTTTAGCCACTCGGCAAGCTCGGTGTAGTTGCCAAAGCCATTGTCGGCAAGTTTGCGTTCTAATTCGTGGCGGACAGTCTCTGGCAACCGCTCAACACTGCTTCTTTGTGCCATACCACCCCCTAAGATTGCCAGTATTTTTCAGGTCGCCCAATACCTAGCGGACAATCGGTGGTGTACTCGGCAATGTCCACGCCTTGATAAGTCAAGTCGGCATACCATACGCCATTGGGTTGTTTGGTGAGTTGGACAAAGCTGGCATTGGATAAGTATTCAAGTTGCTGACGAAGTTCTAAGGCGGTAATGTCAGCATAAATCCCCCGCATCACATCCAGCAAAAAAATCTCGCTAGTGGTGTACGGACGAGCCTTGTGCAGGGTATTGATGATATGCCAACGCATACCTTCGCGGCGTGCTTTTTCGTTCATTGTCTTTGGCTCTCCATTTTATACAGGTCGGTTAGGGTCTTTTGAATGCTGTCCATTTTGGCTTCTAGGACGGCTTGGTTACGGATATAGTCTTCTCGTAGGACAAATTTTTCGGGTAGGACGGCTTTTTGCTCGGCAAATAAGGTCTCTAAATGCTCAACCTTGTCGGACAATTTATCTTGGGCTTTTTGGCGTTCGTCTTGCTGGGCTTGAAACTGGGCAAGGAGCATTTTGCCAAAGCCCCAACATACCCCCAAAAATGACAATAAAAAGCCAACGAGTTGCCAAAAATCAATGCTAATAAAAGTCTTATCCACTTATTACCCCCTTGCTCTTTGGCTTTCAAACTGGGTTTGGCACACCACACACCTTTGACACCCCGTAACTTTTTGTTGTCTTAAAAGCGGAATGGGTTCATCACAATCTATGCAATGGGTGCGGGTGGGTAGACTTGTCTTTTGGGTGGCAATGCGGATTTGCTGCTGTAAAATCAGCTCACTTTGGTATTGGGCTTTGTCTATTGTGTCGCTCATAGGCTCTCTCCTTTGGTGGGTGGGACGCTACCGCCCTGTGCAATCAGACAACGAGCGACTGCATAACCGCCAACCGAGCCTAAATACACAAGCCATAATTGCCAATCGGTTGTATTTAATCGCACAAACTGAACGGTGGCGACAAGGCTTGCCACATTTGCCCAAAGGCGAGTGTGCGACAGTCGTCCTGTTTTTGGGTTTGTGATAAGGTCAAGAATTTTCATTGTCAAACTTATGCTAAAATTTGGGGGATATTATGCCAAGATGAGCGTGATAAGTCCTTTAAAGCGTTTTAAAAATTGCTTGGGCGGACGGTTTGATGACAACAAAAAAAGACTTGCCAAAAACAAGTCTTGTTGGTATGATATGAACAGAGCTACTAGATAGCCAAAGCCCCCAAGTTTACGCTTGGGGGCTTATTTTTTGGCTATTTTAACTCATCAATAATTGCTTTTTGCACTTCATTTTTATAAAGCATCTCACTCAACTTAGAACCCGAATAGCCCTTTACCACAAAATCAGCACTGGTATCAGCAACCAAATCTTTAAAATCTTTGGCATTGGTGTGGGCTTGCAATGCTTTTAACGCCTGTTCTTTGGTAACAGTTAGGGTTGCAGGCTGAACAATAACCTTACTTGCATCTTTCATATCTCTAACGCCAGCACTAATGGTTAATTTATCCAAATCAGTATGAGTGAACGACTTGTAGATGCCGTAGATTAAGGCTTTTTGTTGGTCATATTCTAGGTTTTCTTTGGTGTTGGTTTCAGTGTTTAAGCCATAAAGTTCCAAGTGTACGGGGTTGTCGCCCAATACTTTGAATTGTCCCTCGTGCTGATAGTCGTTAAAGGCTGTCATCATGTCTGACACATTTTCAAAAATGACAACACCATCGCCACTTAGCTTATATGGTACGCCATCGGTCAGGCTGTCCAACTGCTTTTTATATTCATCATCGGGCAGAGCTGACTGAGTGGCTGACGGTTCAGCTTTCTCCACACTTGGAGTGGTAGTAGTAGGCTCTTTGGCGGTGTCGGTGCTAGGCTCGCCACAGGCGATGAGTGCTAGTGGAAGCAGTAGAAGTGTGAATTTTTTCATTGTAAATCCTTGTCATTTGAATGGTTGTTGGCTGAAAGTAGGTATTTTCGGTATCTTAGAATGTCGTCTAGGCATTCGCAGTCTTTTTTGAGCTTGTCTATTTTTGGCTCAATGTCATATTTGATGGCATTGCCCATAGTCGTAACCCAAGCCATAAGGCAAAGCACTGCTAAACCCATTCCCCATACACTGTGAACACCTAAAATTCGTTGGTAAACATCAAAATAAAATAAGCCAGCATAAGTCAGGATTACAAAAAGACCAGACAGTCCACATTGCAAACCTTTATGTTTAAGAGAGACTATTTCATTTTGCACTTGTTCTTTGATTTGCAAAATCTCATCATCGCTACAATGCCCAAACATTTGCCAAACGCTCTCGCCTGTGGTATTTACGCTGACATTTGCTGTTCCTGCTTGAACCAATTGTCCTATATTGCCGTAAAATTCATTTTTCACAACACATACTCCATACAACCCTATGGCATAGCAATGTCGCCAAGCGTAACTGTGCCTTGCGGATTGTTAATTTGTTGTCCAACTGAACCGTGAATGGTGTTTTGGAAGGTGGTGGCTGGCGTGTCTTTTATCTGTTCTGCTTGAATACCCAGTCCTTGCAACACGAACGCTTGTACGCTTGGGCTGGCGGAGCGAAATGCACTTAATAACTTGCTGTCCAGTTCGTTTACGCTGTTTTGGATGCGTTGCCCTGTTACAATATAAGTAATGTCTGCTCCAATCTTGGCAATCTCCGCCAAATAATCTGCATCAGGCTTACGCTCGGTGGTTTCGTAGTTCTGCTGTGAGCGTGGTGTAACTTTGCCAATGCCTGCAAATTGAGCTTGTGTAAATCCAAGCCTTTCTCTTTCTTCTCTGATTCTGTCTTTCATACGAAAAAAAATTCCAAAAAACTATTGAATACGAACAAATATTCGTATAAAATAGGCGACATAAACGAAATTTAATCAATATTGTTTAAATATTGTTAGTTTTGTAATTCTATCACAAAACAATTGGAGTAGATATGCCAAACGCCCAAAAAGTGAAAGAAAGTTTCAAAAAGCGTGGCGAAACCATCAAATCTTGGTGCGAAGCTCGTCAGTATGACCCAACCTATGTCAGCCGTATTTTGAATGGTTCAATCCAAGCTAATTATGGTAAAGCTCACAAAATCGCCGTTGAGCTTGGTTTAAAACAGGAGAATGCTGATGAGCGGTAAAGGCACTCGTATCCTACAAGTTTTTAAAGCCTTGCATAACCACCCCTTGATTGGGATTAGTAATAAAGAAATTGCCGATAACTTAGGATTTACCCCCACCCAAGTCAGCCGTGATTTGGCGGATTTAATCAGCGAAGGCTTGGTGCAAAAACTGGACAACGGCAACTATGCCTACTCTATCCGCACCCTGCAAATCGCTGAAAATTATCGCAAACAGCACGAACGACTCAAAGCAAGAATGGACGAAATCCAACGCAATGTCGGTATCGGCTATTAGGCAAAAGTGCCGACATCGGGATTTTTAGGCAAAATGGACGCCAGCGTCCATTTTAAAAAAATTAACATCAACAAAAGGTATCAAAAATGAGTGAAATTGAAAGCGTAGAAGTTATTACCGCTGATGCCATCAACCAACAAGCCCTGCACAGTATGCAGGTGATGGAGCAATGGGGTAATGGCGAGGTGTATAACGAAGCCACTTGGATTGAACGAGGTCGCCAAGCGGTTGTCAAAACCTTAGAGGGTATGTTTGAGCTTGGAAAAACTTTGATTGTACTAAAAGAACATACCGAACACGGTCGTTTTCGTGAAATTGCTGAACAAGAACTAGGTTTGCACACAAAGGAAATTACACGCCTAATGAACGCCACCAAACGCTTTGCCACGCCACAAATGCAAAAGGCTCAGCCCAAACTGATTGGGCTTGGCAAATCTAAGCTGTTGGAGCTGTTAGTAGAAGATGACGACACCCTAGTGGAGCTTGCCGAAGGGGGCGATATTAACGGCAATACGCTAGATGACATTGACCGTATGACAAGAAATGAGCTTCGTGTCGCCCTGCGTGAAGCTCGTGAAGACAGTAAAGCCAAAGACAAGGTGATGAGTGAGAAAAATGCCAAGATTGACGAGCTTGCTGAAAAACTCGCCAAAAATAAAAACAAACAGCCCAAACCTGCCGATGTCGCTCGTGAATTATCGGCACAACTGGCAAGTGCAGAAGTGTCCGCTCGCTCCGAGATTAGCAAATTAAAAGATATTTTTGATGGGCTTATGGCTCATAAAGAAGCACACGGAAGCGACCATACCGCCCTCATGGTGGGAGCTATCAATCAGCTTATCCTGGACTGTGAAATCCTGCGTGGGCAATACCTGCTACCAACGGACGCTCCGACGGGCGAAGTCCCTGTTTGGCTAACACAAGATGAGCCTATGGGGGCGGATGATAGAGATATGCCGTTGCCTTTTGATTATTCAGAAGACGAAGTGTAATAAACAATCATAAGGGTCAAAACAATGGCAACCGATAATACAGCCCCAAACCCAGCTTTGATAGAACGCCTAAGCGAAATCGCCAAAACCGCCCAAAATCTAGGGCGTGGCGAAAAATCACGCTACCTACAAACCAAAGCGGACGAGCTGGGTATGAGCGTCTCAACACTGTATCGCAAGCTAGAAAGTGTGGCAGTCAAACCTACTCGCAAAGCAAGAAGTGATAAAGGCGAGATGACTTTGACCCTTGATGATGCCAAGCTGATTAGTAGCGTGGTGATGGAGGGTATGCGAAAAAATGGCAAACGCATTATGACGGTGGAGCGAGCGGTAACGATGCTTCGTGCCAACGGTATGATACAGGCGTGCCACACAGACGGCACAGCTTTGTCAGTGGGGGCGATTGTGCGTGGGCTAAAAGCCTATCATCTGCACCCTGACCAACTGTTAGAGCCTGCCCCTGTGGTGTCTATGAAGTCTTTACACCCCAATCATCTGTGGCAAATTGACCCCAGTTTGTGCATTTTGTATTACTTACCAAGACAAGGCAAAGATACAGGACTGCGTGTCGCAAGCCACGATGAATTTTATAAAAACAAGCCTGCCAATGTCGTCAAAATCATCAATGACCGTGTCTGGCGATATACAGGCACAGACCACACCAGTGGGGCGGTGTATTGTCATTATTATTTTGGTGGGGAGACTTCGGCAAATTTGTGCGATTTTTTTATTCGTATGATGTCGCCAAAAGCTGACATCGGCAAAGACCCTATCCGTGGCGTACCAAAGATGGTCATGCTAGACCCTGGTTCGGCTAACACCAGCTCCGCTTTTAAGACCCTGTGCCAAGCCCTAGATGTGGTGGTGCAAATCAACAAGCCCAACAACCCACGAGCCAAAGGGCAAGTGGAAAAAGCCAACGACATTGTGGAGACGCATTTTGAGAGTGGCTTAAAGTTTGTGGAAGTGAATGACATTGATACCCTAAATGCCCTGTGCGATAAGTGGCTTCGTTATTTTAACAGCCAAGCCATTCATTCACGGCACGGTATGACCCGCTATCGTGCGTGGCAAAAGATAAAGTCAGATGAGCTTATCATTGCCCCACCTGCCGAGTATTGCAAATCACTTGCTTTGTCTGTACCAAAAGAAGCCAAAGTTACCCCAGAGCTTGAAATTCGCTACAAGGGCAAGGTGTACGATGTCTCAGCATTGCCTGTACTTGTCGGACAAAAAATCTTAGTCGCCCAAAATCCGTGGGAAGTGGACGGTGCTAGGGTGTGCGTGCCAATGGCGGACGGCAAAGAAACTTGGGTGGCTGTGCCAGAAGTGGTCTTTGATGAAATGGGCTTTCGTGAAAATGCCGTCATCGTGGGTCAAGGCTATAAGGCTCACAATGACACCAAAGCCCAAACCCACGCCAAAGAACTTCAAAAAATCGCTATGGGGACAGATACGCTTGAACAAGCCGAAGTCAAACGCAAAGCCAAAGCCCTGCCCTTTGATGGCAAACTTGACCCGTACAAGCACAATGACACCGTGCTGGATAATGACAATACGCTGTATCTACCCAAAAAAGGCGTACAAAGCGTGGAGCAAAGTCGCTATGAGAGAATGATTGCCGAGCCCGTCCTATCCAAAGTGGACATCGCCAAGCAATTAAAACCACGCTTAGAAGCACTTGGGGCGGATTGGAGCTTGGCGGTCAAGGTGCTACAAGAACGCTATCCTAACGGCATTGCCCAAAGTGGTCTTGATAAGGTGTTTGATGAGCTGATGGATGAGTCCACTTTTAAACAGATTTTAAAAATTGCATAAGGATGAGGAATGAAAACCGCCTTTAACAAGCTTGGAAAATCTTATCAGACCGTGGCAAATGAGCTGGGCATTAGCAAAACCGCTCTTGTTAATGCTGTGGTTCACGGTGTTTTTCCAAGCAAAAATACCAAAGCATTTAAGGCAAATCTTGCCGACTATTTTGTAAAAAATGGGGTCAGCGTACCAAGCATTTTGACCCAAAGCCAAAACCTAAAAACCCCCATAAGTCAAGATAAGGATGAACTTATGCTACTTAGAAAATCCACCCTAAACCCACAGACCCGTCGCCATTTTGGGCTCGCCAAAGACCCCTTTGATGACGAAATCCGCTCATCGGACGATATTTTTAAATCTGACGATGTCCGCTATATCCGTGAACGCCTATATGATGTGGCGAGTAATGGTGGGTTTCTTGCGGTCATTGGCGAGAGCGGTGCAGGCAAATCTACCCTGCGTGAGGATTTGCACGACCGACTTTTTAAGGACGGCAAAGCCACCACTCTCATTGAGCCGTATGTGCTGGCGATGGAGGATAATGACATCAAGGGCAAAACCTTAAAATCGGTACACATTGCCGAGGCTATCCTAGAAGCAGTCGCCCCAAGCGAAAAACCCAAAAGAAGCCCAGAGGCTCGCTTTCGCCAAATCCATAAGGCTCTGACCGAAAGCCACAAGGCGGGCAATCGCCACTTGATTGTCATTGAGGAGGCTCACGGTTTGCCCATTCCCACCTTAAAGCACCTAAAACGCTTTTATGAGTTAAAAGCAGGCTTTGACCGCTTGCTTGGCATTGTGCTGATTGGACAGACCGAGCTTGCCACCAAGCTGGCTGAAAATAACCCTACCGTGCGTGAAGTGGTGCAACGCTGTGAGCTTGCCACCTTAGAGCCTTTGACCGATGGTAAATTGGCGGGTTACTTAAAGCACAAATTTGAGCGAGCAGGGGGCGATATTAAACAAATCCTAGATGAGTCCGCTCTTGATGCCATAAGTCAGCGTCTAACCGTTAAATCTCGCACCAAAGCTGGCACGCACGAACACAGTCTGCTTTATCCTTTGGCGGTCAATAACCTAGTCGCCCATGCCATGAACGAAACCGTTTATTTGGGTTTTGATAGGGTAGATGGCGATATTATCAAAAGTATTTAAACTTGATTTAATTTTAAGGAAAAAGCCATGAATAAGCATTCCAAAAACACACACATCACCCCTGAGAAACTTGCCAACCCCTTAACGGTTGGTCAGTATCTTATCTTACAAGGCAAACGCCAAGAGCTAGATGGTATGCGTTTTGAATTATCACAAATCAAGCTCCGCCAAAACCGTCAAGCAGGTTGGATTATCCTACTGCTTATCTGCGTGATGGTGCTGATGGTTGCTATGTTGTTTGTGCTGACCTTGTAGGAGTGTGTTATGCCAATGATTTTACACATTGATGACAAGACCGACGCCAAAAACTCGCTAGGCTTGCTAATGCTAGATGAAGCCCTGCAGATTTTGATTAAGCGTGGCGAACTTGACAAAGAAAAACTGGCAACGGCGATTATAACTGCCAAAGATGATTTATTCAAACTCAACCAAGACAATGACGATGACCTGCTAAAAATGCGACTGTTTATGACTGCTCACACTTTGCAATGTCGTTATCTTGAATTAACTTAATCAACCCAATCGGAGTAACTTTATGACCACCAAACCCCAAATTGACACCATTTCAATGGAAGTTCGGGCTCACAACAAAGACGAAGCCCTAGAAGTCGCCCATAAGTGCAATCAACATATGTGCGAAGGTAAGTTTTCTTACTTTTTGACTGAAAGGCTAGCCTTTAATCAATATCTTGTAGTTTTGGCTCACAACGAAGATGAGGCATTAGAAGCCCAAGATAGATTTCACGAACGAAACAATGATTGCTAATCCAAACGGAGTAATTTTATGACACCCCAAACCCCCAATGCCCCAATCCCAGACGGCTACCGCCTAAATGACAAAGGACACCTTATCCCCCTTGATAAAATCAAGGAAATTGACAAGCTAAGAGACGAAACTGTCATTAACCTTGTCAAACAAGCCCTAAGCCTACAAATTCAAATGCGGTCTATCAAAGAGCAGTTTTTTGCTGAATTTCACAACTTCGTGGAACTCTCCGCTCAAGAGTACGATACTCATATTGGCGGTAAAAAAGGCAATGTGTCTTTGATGAGCTTTGATGGCAAATACAAGGTGCAAATTGCTATCCAAGATAACTTGGTCTTTGACGAACGCTTGCAGGTTGCAAAATCACTCATTGACGAATGTCTGCGTGAGTGGACAGCCGACAGCAACGACAACATCAAAGCCATCATTGATAACGCCTTTGCAGTGGATAAAGAAGGCAAAATCAATATCCGCCGTGTTTTGTCTTTGCGTAGTCTTAACATCGTTGATGACAAATGGCAAAAAGCAATGCAAGCCATCAGTGATGCCACCCAAGTCATCTCATCAAAAGAGTATATGCGGTTTTATGAACGAGATGAATACGGCAAATATCAGCAGATTAGCCTTGATTTTGCCAATCTTTAACCCCTAAATCAAAACAATGGCAAGAGTTGGTCGCCTTGTCATTGTCCCAACAGACCATTTTTTTAAAAGGTAAACATTATGTCTAAGAAAATCAAAATCAAACCAGAAATTGTTGCTCAAATTGCTGAGCAATCAGGCTATACTCAAACAACCACAAAGGCAATTCTTGACACGACACTTTCAGTAATTACAAGTGCATTGGCAGAGGGTTATGATGTGTCATTTAAGGATTTTGGTGTATTTAAGGTTAAGCATTGCAAGGAGCGTAAAGGGCGTAACCCCAAAACAGGCGAAAAAATCCAAGTGCCAGCCAAAAAAGTCCCATCATTTAAGGCGGGCAAAGGGCTAAAAGAAGCCGTTAATTAAACACACCAAGCCCAAATGATAAGCAGGGGCAAGCCTTGCTTATCATCACCAATTTAAGGAAAATCAAAATGAGCCAATATAAAACTAAACGAGGTGCATTAAATAAGCCCAAACTCATTCAGCTTATCCATATCGGCAAAAGTAAACTGTGCCTTGATGACGACACTTACCGCTCACTCCTTGTGGGTATGACTGGCAAAGACAGCACCAAAGCGATGAATGTTAGTGAATTAAACAAGGTATTGACAAGGTTAAAGCAGCTTGGGTTTGTGGTAACACACAAGAAAAAAGACCCAAAGCCCATAGACGATAAGGCAAGTCTTGACATAGAACAACAAATCAAACTTATCCGTCATCTGTGGCTGGATTTACACGCACTGGGAGCGGTTAGAAATGAGAGTGAGCAAGCACTGGCAAGCTATATCCAAAATCAAGCCAAAACCGCCATAGATGATTTGGATAGTGAGCAAGCCAGCAACATCATAGAACGCCTAAAAAACTGGCGTAAACGGGTAGAAAAACCAAACCAAACCAACACTTAACCAAAGGAAGCCAAAATGAGCAAATCCCGCCAACACGAATTTAGTCAAGCCCTATATGACATCATTTATCACGCCCTGCTCGGTCAAGGCGTGGATAAGACACAGGCGACCGCCATTGCCGAAGAAAGTACCGATACCGTGCTTGACGAATTTGGCGGGGAGAATTTGTACATTCCAAAAAACATCTCTGGCAAAGCCGCCCGTCGCAACCGCCAAATCTATGACGAGTTTACAGGTGACAACCACGATGAGCTTGCCAAAAAGTATGGCGTAACCTTGCAACGCATTTACGCCATCATCAAAGAACAACGCCAATTTGAGTTTAATACCCGCCAATTCTCCTTGTGGGACGATTGATGTTATCCAAACGCCCCACAAAAGGCGGTCAAAAACGGTCAAAACCGCTTTTAACGCCCTTATCCCACCAAATCCCCATATTTGCCTATATACCACCCCCAAGCCCCTAAAATTGCCCATTTTTCAAATCCTAGTAAAATTCTTAAATTCCCCACCGAATTTCTTAAAACGCTTTAAAAGACCATAATACCAAAATTTTGCATAATAGCCCAAAATTACATTGGATTTTGTTATGCAAACCTTACAACACGAAATCTTTATCGCTGGTACACGAGCCGACAACTCGGGCAAAGAAGTTACTATCACGCCCGATGACCTTAATGCCATTGCAAATGGCTACAATCCAAGCTTTCACGAAGCCCCCATCGTCATCGGACACCCAGACGACAACGCTCCTGCTTATGGCTGGGTCAAATCCCTATCCGCCAAAGGCGACAAACTGTATGCAGAATTTGGCGAAATGGACGAAGGCTTTGTGGGTCTTGTCAAATCAGGGCGTTACAAAAAACTCTCCGCCAGTTTCTACCCACCCAAACACCCAAGCAACCCTAAGCCTGATAACTGGTATTTACGCCACATTGGGTTTTTAGGAGCGTTGCCCCCTGCGGTCAAAGGCTTATCGCCTGTGAGTTTTAATGACAACACGGACGGCATTGTCAGCTTTGGCGAGCTGACTGAGGGCGAAAAACTGGTCTTTGATATTAAAAATATCGTTGCTAAGTTTTTTAATTTTAGCGAAAGCCAGCCATCTACAAGTGAAGGTGACACCGCCAATCCAAGCACGGACGATATGCCAAAAACCGATACTGATGGCGATGGTAAATCCGACGACTCAAATTCCAACCCCAATCCCAATTCCACCAACAACCAAAGCGAGACTGCAATGAATGAATTAAATGACGCTGTGGCACGAGCCGAAAAAGCCGAAGCTGAACTTGCCAAGTTTAAAGCCGAACAAGCCAAAAAAGAGCGAGATGTGGCAAATCAGGTCAATGCCAATTTTGCCGAAAGTCTGGTCAAAGACGGCAAGATTAAGCCCTGCGACAAAGAACTTTTGACCCAAGTGTTAAACTTTGCCGAATTTCCTAATGATACCACCGCTGACTTTGGCGAAGGCGATGACAAAAAGCCGTTGGCAGCCGCCTTTAAAGAATTTTTGGGCAATTTGCCAAAACAGCATTCGCACCTGACCGACAAAGTCACCAAAAGCACGGCAAATTTTAGCGAAAGCCTGACCCACCACGAGCGAGCGGTCGCTTTGATGAAAAGCGATAACATCAGCTATGAAGAAGCTGCCCGCCGTACGGCTTAATTTTTAACATCATTTAGGAGCATATCATGAGTGCAACACATCTATCACACCTGCGTGGCAAAGACGAGGTCTTAACCAATCTTGCCTTAGGTTATATGCAGGCGGACTTTATTGGCGAGCGGATTATGCCTGTGGTTTATACCGATAAAGAAGGTATTAAGGTGCCAGTTTTTGGCAAAGGTTCGCTGGTGGAATATGAGACCGAGCGAGCGGTCGGTGCAGCCAGCAACATCATCACGCTAGATAAGTCCACCACAATGCCTGTGGTGCTAGAAGAACACGACTTAGCCGCAGGCGTGGACTACCGAGAACAGCACGAGAGTCAATTTGATGAACACGCCAAAGCCACCCGCCGTGTGGTGCAAGGGGTGCAACTTCGCCAAGAAGCTGAAATCGCTCGCCTTATCCAAACAAAATCGGTCTATGCCAATGCCCACAGCAAGGACTTTGCATCTGCCAAGTGGACAGAAGACGATGCCGATATCCAAACCATCATTGACGATGCCAAAGAGCAGGTGCGTAGTGCAGCAGGCGTAACACCTAAGACGCTTGTGCTAAGTGGTCAGGTCTACACCCAAATCCGTCGAAGTGCCAAACTTCGCTCGCTGATTAGCGACAGTACCAATAAGCCCTTACTCAATGTCGCCACCTTAAAAGAGCTGTTAGAGCTTGATGAAATTCTCATCGGTAATGCGGTGTCTATCCCTGTGGGCAATAAGCAAACTAAACCGATTTGGGGCAATTTTGCCAGTCTGATTGTCCGCCCAGACCAAGTGCCAAGTGGCAATGACGAGGGCGTGCCTGCGTTTGGCTATACTTTCCGTCGTCGTGGGTTGCCTGTCGTGGACAGATATGATGGCGAAGGCGGTAAGGTGCAATATGTGCGTTATACCGACATCAGAAAGGCTGCTGTCGTGGGCGGTGCGTGTGGCTTTTTGTTTGAAAATGTGATTTAACCTTTGGAGATTAAAATGACCAAAATTACCCAAGAAGACTTGCAAGCCTTGATTGCAAAAGAAGAGTATGCCCGCTTTGGCGAAACCTGCACCGTGTGTGCTTTAACTTTAAAAAGTGGCTATACCGTGATTGGCAAATCTGGCTGCATTGACCCAAAACAGTTTGATGAAAACATTGGGCGTAAAATTGCCTTTGATAATGCCATTAACGAGCTATGGGCATTACACGGCTATCACATCAAAAACACGCTTTTACAGGGAGAATAACAATGGCAAATCCAACCAAATCAGCAATCATTGCTGTAACAATGCTGGCAATGAGCGAGCTTATCGGCAATCGTTTTGTATCCGCCAAAGGCAAACAAGCCACAGCCGATGACCCTATTTTTGGTATCGTGCCTGTGGACGCAAAATCTGGCGAGTCCGTAGCAGTAGAAATTTTGGGCGTAGGCATTGTGGAATCTGGTGGTGCGATTGAGCAAGGCGACAAAGTGGCTTCCGATGCCCAAGGCTGTGCCATCAAATCCGAGACTGGGCAATTTCTTGCCCTATCATCGGCAAGTGGTGCAAACGAACCCGTCAAAGTCCTATTAAGATAAGGAGCAAGTAATGAAAAAAGTGCAAGTAAATACGCCTTTAATCCTTGAACAAAATGGCGAGCTGGTACGCATTGAAACAGGTCAAATCATTGATTTGATAGATGAAGTATATAGCGAAGTCTCCGCCCATACCACGCTACTTGATGATGTGTCAGATGAGCCAGTCGAACCTGTATCCGAGCCAGTTTTTGAGCCACAGCCAATACCAGAACAAGCTGAGCCAACACTTGATGAAGTCGCCCCACAAGTGGACGAAACTGCCAATGGCGACACAGCGAGCGATGAAGTGGCTACTACCGAAACTGCCGAACCTAAAAAATCCACTCGTAAAAAGGCTTAACCAATGACCCATACCACCCCTCATGTCAGCCGTGAAGATATGGTTGCCTTGTGTAGCAAGGTAGAGCTTATCCAGCTTAGTCGTGATGACCTAGAAAACCATTATGATTATGAAGGCATTGAGCCTGATTGGGCGGTGGTGGATAAGGCAATTACTTACGCCTGTCAAGTGGCGGACGGCTATTTGGCGGGGCGTTATGCTCTGCCTTTGCAATCTGTGCCAACGCTACTAAACACTTGGTGTGGCGACATTGCAAGATATTGGCTACACAAACGGCGGATTAACGCCAGCGAAATGCCAAAAACCTTGCAAACCGCCTATGACGATGCTTTAAAAATGTTAAATCTTGTCCAAACTGGCAAAATGCACCTGTTTGCCACCGACCTTACCAAAAACGAAAACGCCTTACAAAAAGAGCGTGGGGCGTACCGAGTGCGTTCTCGTGGCAAATCAGATTGGAGTGGTTACTGATGACAGACAGCGTTACTTTGGCGATTTTGACAAGTGTGCGAGAAAAACTTCGCCAAGGCTTGCCAAGCATTGAAGTGGATTTGTTTCCTGATAATCCTGCCAGTTATCGCTTTATTCACGCTGTTGGGGCGGTATTGATTGGTTATCAAGGGTCGGATTATGAGATGACGGACGACACGCACGCCATTGTCCAAACTCGTAAATTAACCTTTTCACTTACCGTTTTTGGGCGTGGTGTGCATCACGACAAGGGGGCAATTAGCCTACTTGACAAAGTGCGAGCGGTCATCACAGGCTTTCGTCCTAAGCATTGCAACAAAATTCATCTATTAAGCGAACGCTATCTGCACCAAGACGGTGGAGCGTGGCAATATGAATTAAAAGTACGCACCGAGACCCAAAGTGTGGAAGTCTGTCAGCCTGATAACCGCCCAAAAGTGGTGCAAGTCCACACAAGACAACCCACAGACGAGCTAAACCCCAACTTAAAACCAAAAACCCCTTAAAAGGAGTATTTTATGTCTTTTCATCACGGCACCGAAACCAAACGCATTGACGGTGGTTCTAGCCCTGTTTACACGGTTAATGGAGCGATTACCGCCATTGTTGGCACAGCCCCCATTGGCGATGTCAATGTTTTAACTCTTTGTCAAACCGCCAAAGATTTTGCCCAGTTTGGCGGTGATGAAGCCACCAAAGCAGGCTTTACCTTGCCTGACGCTGCTCATATCTGGACACGCTACAAAGCAGGCATTGCTTATGTGGTCAATGTCTGTGACCCTGCTCGTCACAAAACTGTGGTTACTGACGAAGTCTTGACCGTAAATGTTAATACTTTGACCGCCAAAACCCGCAAATCTGCCATTCAACGGGGTTATACTGTCAAAGATGGTCAAACGGTGCTATCTGCCGACCGTTATGAAATCAACACTTTAACAGGCGAGATTACTTTTAAAGCTCGTCCGACCGCCCCAACGATTAGCTACACCTACACCGACCCCACCAAAGTAACCGAAGCCGACATTTTGGGTGGATTTGTGGCAAGTACAGGCAAACGCACAGGACTTGAACTTTTAACCGAAGGCTTTGGTAAATTTGGAGCGGATGCAAAAATCATCATCGTGCCAGAGTATGACAAGACCGCCACGGCAAGCAGTGCAATGATTACCATGGCAAATAAATTAAACGCCATCGCCTACATCAACGCCCCCAAAGGAACTAGCTTATCCACCGTCCTACAAGGGCGTGGGGCGACTGGCACGATTAACTTTAACACCAGTAGCGACCGTGCCGAGCTGTGCTATCCTTATGTGGTGGGCATTCTTGGTACAGAACACCTTGCCACGCATTTGGCGGGTCTGCGTATGAAAGTGGATGTGGATAAAGGCTATTGGCATTCAAAATCCAACCACGAGCTACTTGGTTTAACCGCCCTAGAAATCCCTTTGACCGCTCGTATTGATGACCCACAGTCTGAGACCAACCGCCTGAACGAAAAAGGCATTACCACCGTCTTTAACAGCTATGGCACTGGCTTTCGAGCGTGGGGCAACCGCTTGGCGTGCTTTCCGTCCGTCAGCCACATCAAAAACTTTGAAGTCGCTCAACGCACAGGTGACATCATTGATGAGTCTATCCGCCAGTTTGAGTTGCAATATGTGGACAGACCGATAGATGATGCGTTAATTGATAGCCTTATCGAGGGCATTCGCACTTATTTGGGAACGCTTAAATCCATTGTGGGCTACTCGGTGTCATTGGATTATGAATACGACCTTGTGGACGCATTTAGCAAAGGGCAAATTCCGCTGGTCTATGACTACACGCCAAAACTACCAGCCGAACGCATTACCAATGCCAGCGTAATGACAAGAAAATACTTGGTCAATTTGACTGGTAAAAAATAAGGGGAAAAGCAATGCAAATTAACGCCATTTTTAACGCCAACATTTACGTAAACGGCAACAGCCTACTCGGTCAAGCCAGCGAAATCAAACTACCTGATGTGGAAGTCAGTCAAGATGAATACAAGGGTCTTGGACTGGTCGGTACGATTAAGCTACCATCAGGCGTAGAAGCGATGGAGGGCGAGATTACTTGGAACAGCTTTTATGAAGAAGTATTTGCCACTGTCTATCACCCATTTAAGGCGGTACAATTGATGGTGCGTGCTGACATTCAAAAGCACGATGCACAAGGCTTGGCAAGCGAGGTGCCACTGGTTACAATCCTAACAGGCACATTCTCCAAAAACCCTTTGGGAAGCTACAAACCCAAAGAAAAGGCGGAGTTTTCCAGCACTTTTCAAGCCCACGAAGTGCGTCAGCTGGTGGACGGTAAAGAAATCTTTTATTTTAATGCCTTTAAAAATGAGTATCGTGTGAATGGCACGGATGTGCTGGCGAACTTTCGTAGGGTGGTGGGGGCGTAACGCCCATACCCAAACAAAACCCCCAAACCGTGAGATTTGGGGGTTTATTGGTATTTGAGCTTAGGGCATTGGGGTAAGTTTTAGCTCCACAGTTTTTAGACGCTCTTTTATCATTGATAAGGTGTCAATAAAACTGGTGTGCGACAGCTGAATGGTGTCTGTGTTGGTCTGTGATGCCCCCAAATCAATCATCACATCAAGCAAGCCAATCACTTCGCTTAGGGGAATGGTGTCCCATTCTTCAATCATCATCTTCATCTTACACCCCCAAAGTTAGCTGTGCTTGTTTCATTGACTTGTAGCCGAGCTGTCCCATTGCCACAAATTTGGCGTTTGGCGTATAGTCAATAAACCCCAAGCGAGCCAGTTTTGATAAGCGGTGGCGAATGGTGGTGTCAGACACCCCAAGCAGTAGTGCCATCTCTTTTTGGGATAAGTCCTTGTTGTAGTAGCCGATAAGCTTTAACAGCTCTGGCTGTGTCCGCAGTACTTCGTCTTGGAGTTCATCAATCAGCCAAGCGGTGTCGTTATCCACTTTATCTAGTAGGGCGTGTTGGCTGTGGGCTTGCTTTTCCATTGCAATGAAGTAACGGCGAGCTTGTTTACCTTTTTCGTTGCGTTCTACCATTGACAGTTCTTTTGCCATATCAAGAGTGATGTGGTATTCGGTGGTTGGGCGACCGCCAGTTGGGGTTTTCCATAAATTTATGGAAAAGTCTTGACCTTCTACAAAATCGTATTTTTCAATACGCTTTCTTATCCAGTCGGAGAAGTCTTGCCCACTTTCTAGGAAAGTATGCAAATCTCGTGCATTGACAAGGGGTTGAAGTTCGCCATTGAGATTGGCGGTGTGGGTGGGGACAAGTTGAGTTGTCATTTCGTTATTCCTTTTGATGGAAACCCTAAATCTTAGGGTGGTCGGGGGCTCAAAAGTCGTAACGAAAGCGACCGAGCTAATTTCCCAAAGGGTATTGTATTCGCTGCACCCCCGACCATATTTTTAAGGTTTTTATCTTTTTGCATAGGCAAAAAAATACCACAGTAACGCTTGTGGGAGCGTTCGTTATAAAGGCTTTTGAGACCTTGGGATATTTGCATATCTTGGAGCATATTATACCCCACTTTTTCACTGTATGCAACAGCCTTTCACTTTTTTTATCTAAATTTTTCTTAAAACCCTTTAAAAGACCCTGTCCTTGCCACGCTCTATAATAATCCCTGTGCAACGCTAGTGGGGTGCTTAGTTGCCCCACATATTTTATCCTTGATTTATCAGACAGTTATCGGAGCGGTTATGAGCATTAGCATCACCCTAAACTATCCCATCACCCTAGGCACAGGCGAGACCCTTGACACCCTAAGTGTCCGCCGTGCCAAAGTCAAAGACATCAGAAAGATGAGCGAACACAAAAACGATGCCGACAAAGAAATGCACCTACTGTCCGCCTTGACGGGACTTGTGCCAGAAGACCTTGACAACCTAGACATCAGCGACTATGCCAAGCTACAAGAAGTGATGAAGGAGATGGCGGCGGGAAAGTAGAGGAGCTGGACGAGGCACTCGCTGACCTTGCGTGGTGGTTTGGCTTTGGTCATTTTGAGCTTGAAAATATGACCATCTGTGATGTCAAACGCTGGATAGCCCAAGCCAGCCGCCAAATAAAGGCTGGCTATCAAAAAACCGCCTTTTAGGGGCGGTTTGGGGTGGGTTCTTTTGTGGGGTCTTGTACGCCATAGCGAATTAACTCGTAAATCTCTCTAAACAACTCAAACAAGGCACGCACAATCTCAAAGGAGATTTTAAGCAAACTCCACACCGCAGGCAATAAAGCAACAAACGCATAGCCAAGCAAAAACCCAATAATCGCACTTGCAAGCATACACACCCCCTTAAATAATTAGGACTATTGTACCTTATGGCAACCGAATTATCAATATCCATTGTCGCAACCGCCGCCATCGGTGGGGCAATGAGAGCCTTTACTCAGCTTGGCGGTGGCGTACAATCCTTGCGGTCAGCCACTCGCATTGCAACCGATGAACACAGACGACTGGGCGGACAGATTGACCGTGCGATGACCAGGGGGTCTGGCAATGTGGGCGAGTTGATTGGGCAGTATTATCGGCTTGGCGATAGTATCAGAAGTGTCAATCGTGTGGCAGATATGCGAACTCGTGTAGATGCCCATATTGAAAATGGTAGACAAGTTCGTAGTGCCTTAATGGGCGAAGCGATGGACTTGGTGGGTCTTGGGGCGACGGTTGCGATGCCTGTCAAGCTTGCCATTGACTTTGAAAGTGCGATGGCAGATGTCAAAAAAGTGGTGGATTTTGATACGCCACAGCAGTTCAAACAAATGCAAGACGACATTTTAAGGCTGACCCACACCATTCCAATGGCAGGAACAGAGATTGCACAAATCGTTGCCGCAGGTGGGCAATCAGGTGTGGCTCGTGAAAACCTGCTCGGCTTTGCAACTAACGCCGCCAAAATGGGTGTTGCCTTTGATATGGCAGCAGGAGACGCTGGTAAGGCAATGGCAACGCTGTCTAATGTCCTAAAAGTACCGATTGAAAACATTGACCGTCTTGGCGATGCCATTAACCATTTGTCAGACAATGCCAACTCAAATGCCGCCGACATTGTCAATGTGCTTACTCGTGTGGGCGGTACTGCTAGACAATTAAAGTTGACCGAAAATCAGGCGGCGGCTCTTGGTTCTACTTTTTTGAGTATGGGTAAACCGCCAGAACTTGCTGCACAAGCAATGGAGGGTATGCTCTCTACAATGGCGATGATGAAAACGGGCAAATACGATGACGACTTAGCAAGGCTTGGCTACAAGACAGGCGAATTTGCCCGTGCGATGAACGAAGATGCACAAGGAGCAATTACCCAATTTTTGCAAAAAATCAAAGAGTTGCCAGAAGATGACCAGTATCCCTTTTTGACAAAATTGTTTGGTAGTAACTATAACGATGATGTGCAACTGTTGGCAAATAGCGTTGGTGAGTATGGGCGACAGCTTGACCTACTCAATGAAAAAGACCCATCAGGCAATCTAAGCTATCTTGGCTCAATGACCAGAGAGTTTGACAACCAAGCCGCCACAACCGCAAATCACATCAAAACCCTAAAAAATCAAATGGTGGATTTGGGGGTCAAAGTTGGCTCTGCGGTATTGCCAACCCTTGTGGGACTGGTAGGTCAGATTAGTCCAATCGTTACCAGACTGATTGAATGGATTTCCGCCAATCCTGCTTTGGTTAAAGGATTGGTAACGGTTGTGGGTTCTTTGTTTGCTTTTCGTGCCAGTGGTATTGCTGTCAGATTTTTGTTAAATGGGCTGTCATTATCGATTTTTGGCGTGGGCGGTCAGTTGCTTGGTTTTGTGGGGATTTTTCAAAAGTTTAGATTGGCGTTTGCTTTATTTAGTATGAATAAACCAGCGTCCGCCTTGCAGTTATTTGGCTTAACTTCACGCCAAGCAAGAACGGCGGTATTGGCATTTGGCAAAGGTATGACTTTTGTCAAATCAGGCATTACCGCCCTAACTTCCGCCTTTGGTAGGCTTGGCTCGCTCTCTGGCGTGTTCAATGTTCTGCGAGTGGCAGTAATGGGCTTTGGTAAGGCACTTTTAACCACGCCGATTGGTTGGCTTGCCCTTGCGTTGGCAGGTGTGGCATTGGTGGTTTATAAATATTGGACTCCGATTAGCTCATTCTTTATGGGTCTGTGGGACGGCATTATGACAGGCGTTGCTCCATTGTTGGCAACTTTTAGCGGCATTGGCAGTCAATTATCAGCCACTTTCGCCCCTGTGGTGGCGGTGCTTGGTGGACTATGGGCAAGTATTGCCCCACTTGTTGCCCCAATCATAGATTGGTTCGGTCAATTTTTTGCCCAAAGTCAAATGGCAGGCGATGGGGCAAGGTCAATGGGTCAAACCGTTGGGGCGGTCATTATTGGCATTGTTAATATTGTTGTTGGGGTGGCAAGCACCATTATTGGCGTATGGAGCGGTGCGTTATCCACGCTCTTTGCGGTGGCGGGCAGTATTTGGAATGGCATTCGCTCACTCTTTACGATAGCGGTGGCAGGACTGCGTGCAGTTATCTCTGGATTTAACCCCGTCTCCGCCTTTTCCACTGCTTTTTCTGCTGTTTGGGGCTTTTTAAGTGGCTTGGTTGGTCGCTTTCGCACCTTTGGGGTCAATATCATTCAAGGCTTGATTGGTGGTATCAAATCAATGGCAGGAGCTGTGGTTGGGGCGATTAGTAGCACCGTGGGCAATGTCGCTGGTACCGCCAAAAGAATGCTTGGTATTAACAGTCCTAGCCGTGTGTTTCGTCAATTTGGCTCGTGGGTGTCCGAAGGCTTGGCGATTGGTATTGACAAAGGCGGTCAAAAGCCTGTGTCCGCCATTGGCTCTGTCGCAAGTGGCGTTACGGCAAACTTTGGGGCAAAAATGGGCAATCTGTCCGCCCAAATCAGCACAAGCGTGGGTCAGCATCAAGACAGAATGACAAATGCCAACGCCATCAACTCTCAAAGTCAAGGCAATATTACCATTCACTTTAATCCCACCATTAACGCAGGTGGCGGCGATATGAGTAAAATTGAAAGAGCCTTACAATTATCCCAAGCCGAGTTTGAAAAGATGTTTAACCGTATGCAACAAGACAAAGCACGGAGAGCCTACTGATGTACGCAATGCTAGGGCAGATTCCCTTTGAAATGACCGACAGCTTTACCGCCCTTACCACCACGCACAACGCCAAATTTGCCTATCACGAAGTGATACAGGGCAAGCCACGCACACAAGGCTTGGGGTTACTGCTTGATAAACTCAAATTTAGCTTACGCCTACATTGGCGACTGGGCGATGTGAGTCAGCAGTATCAAGCCCTGCACCAAGCCTTTATTTCCCAAGACGCACAGGCACTGGTTACAGGCTCAGGGCAGATGATAGGCTTTTATACCATTGATAAACTATCCGTAACCACCACCGCCCAAAACGACACGGGCGATACTTTGGCGATGGACATTGATGTGGATTTGACTGAGTTTATCGGCGACCCCACCGCCCCAAACCCCACCCCAGCCATTGCCACGATGGACAGCGTGCCGTTATTGTCAGTCAAAGACGACAGTATCAATGCTCCCATAGACATAGAGACAGCAAGCCTAATGGCAGATGTGGGGGTGTGGCATAGAAGTAGTGGACTGCTTGATGGCATTGGGGCAAAACTTGCCTTGTTGAATGAACTCAAAAACGACCCTGCTCGTTATGCTTTGACCTTATCAGAAATCGTATCAGACGGCACTGGCATTATCAAAGGCTTATCAAACATTCCTGCTTTGTCCGCTTATGCTGACAAATTAGACGGTATGGGCAAGTTTGGCACCGCGGTAGCGGATACGCTGGGCAAGGTGGGCGTTGGTATTGGGGCGGTGCAAAGTGGCAATCTGACACAGGCAAAAACCGCCTTTACAGGGGCAATGGGAGCAATGAGCATTGGCAAATCCACCGTGTCTAAACTCACCGCCAAAATCGCCAGTAAAAAACCATTAAAGGGGCTGTTTAGATGAGTAGCGTATTAATCCACACCTGCAATGAACACGACCGCTTTGACTTAATCGCCCATCGCTATTATGGCACGGTGGATGAGATTGGGCGGATTATGGACGCCAATCCACAGCTTGCCCTATCTGAGACCTTGACCGCAGGCACGACCGTGCTTGTGCCGATTATCCAAAAATCACAAGCCAAAAACACCAATCTACCCCCTTGGTTTAGAGATTGACAATGATACAAAATACAGACAAGCCCAAATTTGCTGTCATCTATGAGCAAAAAGACATCACAAACGCCATCACGCCTTATCTTTTGGAAATCACTTATACTGACTATTTGTCAGACCAATCGGACGAGATTGCTTTAACACTTGAAGATGTGAATGGCGACTGGCTGTATGATTGGTATCCTGACAATGGCGATGGTGTGGAGCTGTCGCTGGCTGATGATACAGGCGAGCTTGTGGCATTGGGGCGATTTGAGATTAGTGAGATTGAGTACCGCTATCCACCGTCTGTGGTGGTGTTAAAGGCACTCTCGACAGGCATTAGCAAGGCAAACCGCACCAATCAAGCCAAAGTCTATAAAGACACCACCCTTGCCGACATTGTCCGCACGGTGGCAAAACGCTTAAATCTGTCCGTAACTGGGCAAATCAGAGACATTAAAATCACCACCGTAACCCAGTATCAAGAGCGAGATGTGGAGTTTTTGACCCGCCTTGCCAAGACTTATGGGCATAGCTTTAAGATTGTGGATAAGACTTTGGTTTTTTACGACAATGAAAAGCTGGGCAAAAATGAAGCGGTGGCGGTGCTGGACAAAACTTCGGTCATTGATGTGCGTTTTCGTGATGTCATCAAAGACACACCAAGTGAAGTACAGGTTTCCACCTACAACACCCAAAAGAAAGAAACCATTACCAAAACCGCCAAGCCCAAACCCAAAAGAAAAGGGGCAAAACCTACCGCCACCGACACCCTAAAAATCACCGCCCCCAACAATGCCACCGACGGCGAAGCACAAGCAATGGCAAATGCCCACGCCCAAAACCAAGCGGACGAGCAAATCGCAGGGGAAATTGAACTGGTGGGAAACGCAATGCTTGTTGCTGGACAGGCGATTTTAGTGCAAGACTTTGGTAAATTTAGCGGTAAGTATTTGGTGAAACAAGCTCGCCATACCCTAAATAACCAAGGTTTTTTAACCACGATTGAGATTAAAATGCTTGAATACATTGACCCAAGAATGAGCGACCCAAAAGACAACGAAACGCAGGAAAACTCCAATGAATTACGCTCATAACAACCTATCCGCCACGCTCCAATTTGGCGAAGTGAGTGAAATTAACCCAAAAAGCCACAAAGTGAAAGTAACTTTCAATGCCTTGGAAAATATGCAGAGCGACTGGCTCCCTGTCATCACAATGGGAGCAGGTGGCAATCAGTTCTACGCCTTGCCCGATGTGGGGGCAACCGCTGTGTGCTTGATGAATGCGGGTGGCGATGGCGGTGTGGTACTTGGCGTGATTTATAATGACAAAGATACCACACCAACCAGCAATGGCGAGCTGTGGGTCAAGCGATTTAGTAATGACACCGTCATTAGCCACAACCGCCAAAACGGACAAATCATCGTAGAAACGAGTGGCGATGTACTGATAAAATCTGCAAAGAAAGTAACGCTTGACACCCCAAGTACCGTCATGACAGGCAATGTGCAGGTACAAGGCAAATTGACCGCAAGCATAGATGTGGTGGGCGGTGGGGTCAGCCTAAAATCGCACACGCACGGCGGTGTCGCTGGTGGCAACAGCCGAACGGGTACACCTTAGATTTTTCTTAAAACCCTTTAAAAGACCCAAATTCCAAAACCCCCTACAATACACCCAATCACTTTGGGTGTATTTTTTTGTAGGTCTCAAAATGACAGCCACCAACCACCGCCATTGGCAATTATCATCTAACAGCACGGCAATCACGGATATTGATGATATTCATCGCTGTATTGAGATTATTTTGACCACCAAAAAAGGCTCTGATGTCTTGCGACCAACCTTTGGCTCGGCTCATTTGGATTATCTGGACGCACCGACTGACATTTTAATCCCTAATGTGGTGCGTGAAATTCATTTGGCAATTCAAACTTGGGAAAGACGAGCCGTGATTAAAGACATTTGTTTTATGGGGCAAGCACCGCATTTAACAATGATGATTGATTGGCAAGTGGCGGACAGTGTCAAAGGCGAGATTTATAAAAGCGAATTTATACTTTAAGACACAGATTTGATAAACATAAGAGCATAGGGGCAAGGCGTGGCATTACCAAAACGAGAAAACCTAAAAATCGTGGACGATGACATTGCCACGATTTTAAGCGAAACTATCAAAGATTATGAAGCTCGTGCAGGCAAAGTCTTACAACCTGCTCATATTGAACGCTTGCTTATTAACACCTTTGCTTATCGTGAATTATTACTACGAAAACAGCTCAACGAAGCCTACCGCCAACAGCACATTCCCTATGCCACAGGCTTAATGCTTGATGTCGCTGGGGCGGACTTTGGCACAAATCGCTTAACGGCACAGCCAGCTGATACCTTGATTGAATTTAGTGTAAAGCCTGATGAGATTGGTAATGTGACCATTACCATTGACAAGGGTACAGAAGTCTTGGCAGGCAATGTCGCCTTCGCCACCGTACAGAGCGGACAGCTGACCCAAAGCGCGCCAAGAATTACCTTGTCTGCTATCTGCACTCAAACAGGCATGGTGGGCAATGGCTATGCCGTAGGGCAAATCAATGCGCTAAAAAGCCGTCCACACCCTACCATCAGCGTGTCCGCCAAAAACACCACCATCAGCCAAAATGGGGCAGATGTGGAAAATGACGACAGCTACCGTGAGCGGATTATGCTTGCCTTTGAGCGGTTTAGTAATGCAGGCTCAAAAGGGGCGTATGCCTATTTTGCCCGCTCAGTTAGTCAGGAGATTATTGATGTCTATGTAGGCAATGCCATAGACCGAACAGGACAGCCTATTGGCGGTACAGTGGCGGTGTATTTGCTTGGCAAGACAATGCCAGTCTCCGATACGCTAATTCGTGAAGTGAATAAAGCTTTGAATGATGAAAAGGTACGCCCCCTATGCGATACAGTCACGGTCAATAGTGCCAAAGTGGTTAATTTTACGCTCAACGCAGAGCTGACCACCTTTACAGGGGCAAATGCTGATGAAGTCTTAGCAAATGCCAAAAGTGCTTTTAATGTTTATCAAAAAGAGACAGAAAGCAAACTTGGGCAAGATGTTGTTCCCTTAAACCTTGCCAAAACTTTACAAGTGGCAGGCGTTTATGATGTCAAACTCATTAGTCCAAGCCTCATAAACATCCCTGACGATACGGTCGCCATTTGTAAGACTATCAATATTAGCATTGTGGGGCAAACCGATGGATAAGCTCATTTATGCCGATGTGATTGCCAAAGAGCAAACCTTTACCGCTTTGGCGGATTTAGGACTTGCCCTTGATGATTTGCCAATAGATAAGCTACTCATTCGCTTGATTGATTTGGTGGATAGTGAGCATTTACCCATTTTGGCGGACAGTATGAGCGTGGCGGGAGTGGATGGCTATTGGCTTGCCGAGAGCGATGAAGCAAGGCGAAATCTCATCAAAGGGGCGTATGACCTACATCGTTATAAAGGCACACCGTGGGCAGTCAAAGAGATTGTCAGACGGCTTGGCTTTGGCAATGCCACGCTTGAAGAAGGTTTTGGTGGTAAACGACACAATGGTGAGATTACAAGGCGAGACGGTGTCTATAACTACGGACATTCTGACCGCTGGGCGTATTACCGCATCATCATTCACGAACCTATCACGATTGAACAGGCGAACCTACTTAGAAAGACTTTGTCCGCCTTTGCCCCTGCCAGATGTATCTTGTCCGCCCTTGACTTTACACAGGCAAGCATTCGGCATAATGGCAAAATTACCCGAGATGGCAGATACACTCGTGGCACGGCTTAACTGACTTTAATTTGTAAGGAAAAGATTATGGCAAACTTGCAAGAAACACCCACTTGGGAAGCTGGTATTTATCAGCTTGAAACTTCCGACCCCGTGATGGGCGGTGAAAACGGTATTGACAATAGAGCTCCAAGACAGCTTGCCAATCGTACTCTGTGGTTAAAAAATGAGCTGGCAAGGCAGATTGGAGCGGTCAATAGTGGCAAACTTGGCAAAACTGAGAATGCGGTATCTGCCACCAAACTGGCTACCGCTCGCAATATTGCAATGACAGGGGACGGCTCGTGGAGTGTGAATTTTGACGGCTCACAAAACGCCACAGGTGCGATGACTTTGGCAAATACTGGCGTAACCGCAGGCTCTTATAATTCAGTAACGGTGGACGCTAAGGGTCGTGTAACAGCAGGTCTGACCCAAACGCACGGACTTGTTACCGCCACCACCGCCCAAGGCACGGCAAATACCGCCACCACGAACGGCAACACATTCTTAAACATCGTAGCAAGTGGCGTGGGTCAGACAGCATCTGTTGGGTCAAGCACACAAATTACAGGCACGAACGGTATTACGGTATCAAGTGATACGGCAGGTAAACTCATTGTTGCTCGTGATAGTAACTCGCCAACGGCAACCAAGCTACAAACCCCACGCACCATCAACGGCGTGGCATTTGACGGTACGCAAAACATCGCAATCACTGATAATACCAAAGCCCCTGCCGACCATCGCCACAACTGGAATGAGATTGATGGTAAGCCTAGTGCTTTTACGCCATCAAGCCATACGCACGCTTGGAGCCAGATTACAGGCGTACCAAGTGCTAGCACAACTACGCAGGGCATTGTCCAGCTTAATGACACCTTGACAAGCACCGCCACCAATCAGGCTTTAACCGCAAATCAGGGTAAGGTACTCAAAAGTGAGCTTGATGAAAAAGTTCGTGTCTCAACACTCGCTCGTGGTACAGATGTACGTACCATTAAAGATGATGGAGTGTATGCACTGGCAGGTGGTGGGGTAAACCTGCCAGATACGCGTGCCTACAAACTTTTTAGCATGGGTGGCTCAAGCAAAACATGGGTGCATCAACTGGCTATCTGTGCCTATTCAACAGAAATGTGGCTATCCTCGCAAGTATCCGCAGGTAGTGAAGAATGGTTGCCGTGGGTGCGTATAGATGGTGCTGACTGGGAGAGCATCCGTGGCAAACCCAACAATTTAGCTTACACATCAAGCAATGTCGCTACCGCCACCAAACTTGCCACCGCTCGCCAAATTGCCCTGACTGGAGATGGCACAGGGCAAGCCAATTTTGACGGCTCGGCTAATGCCAGTATCGCTCTGACCCTTGCCAACTCTGGCGTAACCGCGGGCTCTTATAATTCAGTAACGGTGGACGCTAAGGGTCGTGTAACAGCAGGTCTGACCCAAACGCACGGACTGGTTACCGCCACCACCGCTATAGGCACGGCAAACACCGCCACCACGAACACCAATACATTCCTAAACATCGTGGCATCTGGCGTGGGCAGTACGGCATCGGTCGGCTCAAGTACACAAATCACAGGCACGAACGGCATCAGCGTATCATCAGATACTGCTGGTAAGCTTATTGTTACTCGTGATAGTAACTCGCCCACGGCAACCAAGCTACAAACGGCTCGCAACATCGCCTTAACAGGAGCTGTCACTGGCAATGTCAATTTTGATGGGTCGGGGAATGTGAGTATGGCGACTACATTAACCAAGGCAACTGTACGAGACTTCAATCGCACCATAAACGGCACAGCAACAGCATTGGGTGGCACAACCAATACCATAGAGATGACAGGTCAAGTGGTGGTGTCCGCTGATGGCTTAATTAGACAATATTTTCACTTGAAACATTTTAGGGATTGGTGGTTTGGGCGAGATGATAATGCGGTAGGCTATCAAAATCACGATATTGCCAACTATAAAATCCCAATTGCTTTATGGACGGCTATGCCAAACAAAGTCCTATCTGTACAAGCTCAAACAATGCGAAGTAGCGACATTGCTTCATCAGCTCAATTTTCATCAGAAGCAGCCGAACACGAAGTGGCTTGGGCATTTCGCAATCAAGGCATTGACAAAAGCAATGTTTGGCTAAATCTATCAAGAATGCACGGCGGTGCATCTGAACATATTGATTTATTTGTGATTGTGGAGGGTTATTAATGTATTACATACACTTGATTGATGATGACGGGCGTTTTGAGCTGATTGACGGTGAGCTGTTATTTCTATACGACATCGATGTAGATGATTTGATTGCTGTGAGCGATGACGATTATAGTCGATATTGCCAAAATCACAAAGGCGATACCCGCTTTATTGATGGCAAATTTGTTTTTAATGATGCGCAAATTGACCTAGAAGCCATCAAAAAACAGCACCAATCGCAAATCTGGGAAGCCATCAAACAAAAACGCCACACCATCACTCGTGGCGGGGTTTATGTCAAATCAGTCAAAAAGTGGTTTCATACGGACGATAGCTCTCGCACGCAGTACCTTGCCTTGCAGATTTTGCCTGAGCTACCGTCAGAGCTTATGTGGAAAACGATGGATAACAGCTTTGTCAGATTAACCAAGCCACTCATCACTGAGCTTGCAATGACGATTTTACAGTCCGAACAAGCTGACTTTGCCAATGCTGAAAAGCACCGTTTGGCAATGTTACAAGCTGAAAAACCCTTGGAATACGATTATTCAAAGGGTTGGACAGCCATTTATGAACAAGGAGCTATCAATGAATAAAGTCTATCTTGCCTGTTACCGTGGGCGTGGCGATAAGCTCGCTCACCGCCTATGCGATGGCGTTACCCGCTTTTTTACTCGTGGCAAATACAGCCATACTGAGATTGCCATTGCCTTGCCTGACGGTCGTTACCAATGCTATTCATCAAGTGTGCGTGAAGGCGGTGTCCGCACCAAAATCATGCCCTTAAATCCTGACAAATGGGACTTAATCGCTCTTGATGGCATTTCGCCCGAACAAATTATCCGTTATTACCGACAAAATCACGGCTTAGGTTATGACCTTTTGGGGGCGTTGGGCTGTGTGGTGGGACTACCACAAAACGCAGATAAATTCTTTTGTTCTGAGTGGTGCTATAACGCCATTTTTGGGTCAAATCAAGGCTTTCGGTTTAGCCCCAACCAACTTGCTGAGATTGTCCGCCATTTATCCATTTTGGATAACTAATTTTTAACTTTATTTAGGAGAAATCAATGCCAAATCCAAGTAACTACCCAACCCAAATCACACCACATTTTAGCTATCGTGAGCTGACCCGTAGCGAGACGGCGAGACGGCACGGCGTGAGTAATACCCCAAGCCAAGCTGACCTTGCCAACATCACTTATACTGCTAATCAGCTTGAAAAAATCCGTGCCTATCTGAATGAAAAATACCAAAAACCCATCGCCATTATCGTCACTTCTTGCTTTCGCAGTAAAAAGGTCAATAGACTGGTTGGCGGTTCAAAGACTTCCGCTCATCGCTTTGGACTGGCGGCGGATTGTGATGCCACAGGCTTTACATCTGTGGCATTTGCCAAAGAAATCATCCAAATGCGAAACAAGGGCTTGATTGCCTTTGACCAGCTAATTTTGGAGTTTCCTGAAAGGGGTGATGGTGCGTGGGTACATATCGGCTTTAAAAAAGACGGTAAAGGTCAAAGAAATCAAATCTTAACCGCCACCAAACGAAACGGCAAAACCGTGTACTTACAAGGCTTACAAGGAGAATAAAATGACTTAAATTGCACAATAAAAGAAAAAGACGGTCGGTATGACAATGTTGGAGCATTGCCATACCAGCCACGCAGGTTGAGTGCGTAAGCCCAAAGAACCGCCTGCTTAGCTAAGCGGTGTTATTTTACCACAAAATCCATAGGATTACGCAAAAAATGAAACAGCGTTGCACAAAATGCGATAAACTTTTAGCCATTGGCACAGGCAATTTTGCCATTAAATGCCCAAGATGCAAAACCTTGAATCAAATCAATACCCAAACCAAAGAATGCCACGAGCATCATAACCCTTACAATAAGGAAACCTATGAATGCTCAAAACAATCCCCAACCAACCCAATCCACCTCTAACCAACCCACAAACCCAAAATCAAAACCCAGTGTCGGCAGTCTCTTTGCTGGCATTGGCGGATTTGACTTGGGATTTGAGTGGGCAGGTTTTTCAACCAGCTGGCAAGTGGAAATTGACCCCATTTGCCGAGCGGTTTTACAAGACCGCTTCCCCCACGCCAAGCAATTTGATGATGTCCAAACCTGCTTGCCAAAACTCCAAGCCTTGCCAAATGGCGGGGCCGCCCAAGTCATCATTGGCGGTTTCCCCTGTCAAGATGTATCAATGGCAGGAAAACGAGCAGGACTTAACGGCAAACGCACAGGATTGTTCTTTGATGCTATGGACATTGTCCGAGCAATTAAGCCAAGATTTGTCGTGCTTGAAAATGTCACAGGTCTCATCAATTCAAACGATGGCAACGACTTACAAGCAGTCATTGAAACGCTTGCCCAATGCGGGTATGTGGGGTTTTGGCGAGTGCTGGACAGCCGTTATTTCGGAGTCCCCCAAAAACGCCGTCGAGTATTCTTGGTTGCAGGTCTTGGAGAATACCCACCACTTAGCCTTATGGCTGACTTGGGGTCAGTGGAACGCATTTCTGGCAAGACTGAACCGCAATCGGGCTGGGCGGACGCACACCATACGCTACTGGCAGGGGTTGGTTCATCCGCCATCAACATCAATTGTGCCGATATCGTCGCTGTCCCAGACGGACGGGGTGCGATGGCTGTCAGGGAGCGAACGACTGTCGATGATGGGCTTTGCAAAGGATTGGATGAGACCAACGCTGTTGAGGCTAGGGCTGCGGGAAACGCCGTCTGTCCGCAAGTCGCACAGTTTATCGCAAGCCACTTAATGACGGCTTTTAACCCATAATTTAACCAGCATTCCAACCATTTTGAGTGTCTTGAACGCCTAACCATAGGAAAAATCGTTTATGACACTCAATTCATCATCTACCAATACCCCCAAACACCATAAAACCGCTCCATTGCCATTTACAGGGCAAAAGCGAATGTTTTTAAAGCGCTTTGAAAAAATCCTAAAAGACAATATCCCAAATGACGGCGAAGGCTTTACAGTGCTTGATGTCTTTGGTGGTTCTGGACTGCTTGCTCACAACGCCAAGCGTATTTTGCCAAAGGCAACAGTCATTTATAACGACTTTGACGGCTATGCCGAGCGTCTTACCCACATTCCCACCACCAATCGCTTACGTCAAGAGCTGTTTGAAATCTTAAAAGACGAGCCAAGAAGCGTGAAATTATCAAACACCGCCAAAGCCAAAGTCCTAGACCACCTTCGTAAAAGTGCCGACAACGGGACTTTTATTGATGTACAGACGCTGGCAGGTTGGCTGTTGTTTAGTGGACGACAAGTGGGCAATCTTGATGAGTTTTTGGCAGAGTCCACCTTTTATAACCGTGTTGTCAAAACTGACTACGACACCGCAGATGGCTATCTTGACGGACTTAGCCTTGAGTGCCTAGATTTTGAAAAGTTGTTACAAAAATACCAAGACACTCCAAATTGTTTACTGTTGCTTGACCCACCTTATCTATGCACCGCACAGGGGGCTTATGCCAAGCAAGGCTATTTTGGTATGACGAAATTTTTACGGCTGATGCAGTTTGTGCGCCCGCCCTTTATCTTTTTTAGCTCCACCAAAAGCGAGTTGATGGATTATATGGCTTATGTAGAGCAGTACGAGCCACCCACTTGGCAAAGAGTTGGCGAGTTTGAGCGGATTGTTGTCAATGCTCGCATTAACGCACAAATTGGCTATGAGGATAATATTTTGGTTAAGTTTTAAAAAGTGAAAATTCATTGCAAAAAGACTGGACTACGCTCTATGAGTACGGCAGTATGTGCCTTATACATTAACAAGTTAAGAGGTTAAAAATGTTAGATATTCAAGCGATTGCAAACTATGTTCAAGAGTATGGCGTGGTAGATTTTGGGTCAGAACTAGACGATGGCAATGCTTTATGGTTTCGTGGCTCTGATGACCATTTTATCCTAATCGCTCTAAGTGATGATAAAGAGATTGTAATGAGTGTTTGGGATAATGAAGAGTGTGGCGATCTGATTGATGAGATTGAAATTGATAGCATTGATGAGCTTGGTGCTTACCTAGACAAATATGCTCTAACAAACAAGACAGTCACGGACACCACGATGATTGACATCTATGTCAAACTCATCAAAGAAAAGCTGGCGGAAAACAACATTAGCTTAAACTTTGAAGAGTGCAACCAAGCTGAGAGACTCATTATCAGGCACATTGAAGGTGAACTTGCCAAGATTGTGGAATTTTTAAGATAAATCAAAACCTAAAAAAATAAAAATGCCCCAAGCTGTGAAGTTTGGGGTATTTTTATGGAGATTTGTCAAAATGAAATTGTTTTGCACCTAGTGAAAGGAAATCAAAAAGGGATTTATTGCAAAAATGGGCGAGATTTTTCGCGGCGGGCATCATGATGGGCTTGTTTTGTGATGAATTGATGTTAAAAATTGGCATTGATAAGAGATATAATCGTTTAATTTCAAAATACCCCACCAAAGGGCGTGTTCAACACGCCCCTACAAAGGCACTTTTCAAGATTTGACATTGGTGCAAATTGGGGTTAATTTGCCATAATTAAAAGTTTGGAAAATTATCCAAAATTTCTTGTGCAATTATGGTTATCAATCAAACTCAACCCACACAACGTTTTGGTGTTTGTTTTTTATTTAGCGATGTCTGACACCGCCACACCTTATCATCTATTTGATGATAAATTGCCAAATGCCGACCGTTTAAATACCGCACCGGATAACTCGCCCCTGACACCGTTGCCACCACCGCACAATCGGTCTTGGCATAAGGCAGGCTTGCCACCACTTCCACGCTCACCCTTTGGTTGTCGGTAGTAACAGGCAGACCCACAGGGCAAGTGCCAGTTTGCTCATAGATGAGCTCCACTCGCTTGGCAATGGCATTGGTACTGCGATAACTCTCAAAAATCACCGCCTGCTCTTTTTGCATGGCGATAATCGGCACAAATTGTAACACGATAATCGCAAGCAACGTCCCAAACATGGCAAACGCCACGCTAAGCCCCACCATACTGACCCCGCCATGCTCTGCCAGATGTGCCTTTTGGGCGTCTTTGTCAGTAGGATACAGCTCCACCACATCGGCAATCTCACGCCGTGCCATGCGATAATAATACGCGTCCGCCCAGCGTGCCACCATGCCCGACCAAAACAGCCACACCGCCCCAGCTATCATGAGCCGTGTGTACATCTGATAGTCATCGGGCAGTTTACCCACAAATAAAAACTCACACACCGCCAAAATGATGACGATGTTGAGCTTAATAAACGACCACCCTGCCACACAATACACCACGCAGTCCAGATAACGCTTGCGGTATAACAGCCAGCCAAACGTGGTGAAAAACGCCGACCAGTTCCAGCGAGCATGCAGTTTGCCTGCCTTATCAAATTGCCCAAACCGCTTTAAATAATAGCTTTGCGAGCGTGTGCCAATAAACCACTTGTCAAGCTGAATCCGCTCTTTGTCGGATAAGTGGGGCAAATAAAATGGAGGCGGAGTCGTGTCTTCTAAAAATGGCAAACGAAACATAAATTTTGTACTTAACCCATGAATGCTTTATAATAGGCACTATTTTACGCCTTTTTTAGATAATATACCATGACTAATCCAGACCAATCCACCCCAAAAGCCCCCCTTGCCCCTGTTGGGGGCGACCGCCAAACCCCTGACATCTCTCGGGATACCATCAGCCAAGAAATCCAAAACCTAGCTCGCACGCCCACCGAATACAGCCACGCCATCGCCACCTTTATGAGACGGCGAACGCACCTGAGCCAGTATGCCGAGACCGCCCTGACTGACCCTACCTTTGCTCCGTACATCATCAATCACGGTAAGGATTTGGGCAGGTTGGGCGATGTATCTAACATCACCGATTTGCGGGTGTTTTTTAAAGACACGCCAAATGGCGAGAACGCCCCTTTGACCTTAGAAATCGGCTTTGGCATGGGCGACAGCTTGGTAGAAATGGCACAAGCCGAGCCGGCTCGCAACTTTGTCGGCATAGAAGTCCACGAACCAGGCATTGGGCGTACTGCTTATCTATCTCATGAATTGGGACTGACTAATTTAAAGGTGCTAAATGGCGATGCGATTGCCTTATTAAACAATTTACCTAGTGAGCATTTGGACACGGTACAGCTTTATTTTCCCGACCCGTGGCAAAAAAAGCGACATTACAAACGCCGTTTTGTAACGACCGACCGCATGACCTTGGTGGCGAACAAACTAAAAACAGGCGGGATTTTTCACAGTGCGACCGATTGGGAGCATTACGCCTTGTGGATGCTGGAAGTGCTAGATAACATGAGCGAGTTTGAAAACATGGCAGGCAAAGGCAACTTTTCGCCACGTCCTGATTTTCGCCCTGCCACCAAATTTGAAAAACGTGGGGCGGATTATGGGCGTGCGTCTTGGGATTTGCTATATCAAAAGGTGTAATCTAAGGCAATACCGCACTGGGCATACGCTTCATGATAATCCGCTTTTTGTTTTGCAGACGGCGGTTATTGAGATTTTTTTGGTAATATTTGGGATTGGGGAGCATGCTGATGAGCAATGCCGACTGCTCGCGGCTTAGGTTTTTGGCGGATTTGCCATAATAATGCCGTGCCGCCGCCTCAATGCCATAAATCCCCTCGCCAAATTCTGCCACGTTCAGATACACCTCTAAAATCCGCTGTTTGTCCCACATCTGCTCCATCATCACCGTGATAATCGCCTCCTCGCCCTTACGGATATAGGAGCGGTGCGATGTCAAAAATAGATTTTTGGCAAGCTGTTGACTGATGGTTGAGCCACCCATTGACACCGCCCCGCCTGCTTCGTTTGCTTTAATGGCACGCTCAATACCTTCCATGTCAAAGCCATTATGCGTGGCAAATTTGGCGTCTTCACTCGCCACCGCCGCCTGTTTGACTGCTTTGGCGATATCATCATAATCCACCCATACCTGTGTCACTTCGCCCCCCGATAGGCGATGAGCGACCATAAACATGGAGTTACCGACAGGAGCGACTTTCCACACGCCCAGCATGGCGGCGATTAGCAGATGAAAGCTGATGACCAACACCAACAGCGGAGCTATCGCCCATCGCCACAGCCATGCCACCAGTCCCCGTCTTTTGGGTTTGGGGGGTGTTTGTGGGTCGGGACTGGGCCAAGACGGCGTATTTGTGGTTTTTTTAAACATAAGATAAACTAATAATATAAACTTGGGGCGTATTTGCTATAATAAACGCCCTATTTTACACGATTTTTTGCCGCAGGGCATTATTTTTTATGAATAATATTAATTTTATCAAATACTTACAAAAATTAACAAACGACCGCTTTGCCCTGAATGACCTGGCTCATGACGAATACCGCACGTTCCATGCTCTACTATTGGTGACATTTGCAGGCTTAGACAGCCAGCAAATCATCCACGCATCCAACCCTACCACAGATTGGTATCTTTTAGGCACGGATGGCTGTCATCTGTGCCACACCAGCCACGCCCTACTGACCCAAGCCCAAGCCATGTATCCACGCATGCCCGCCATTCATGTGCTTGACCTAGCCGACAGCGAAGAGCTGATTGACCATCTGGGCACACTCATCCCCATTCTTATCACCCCCACCCGCCTGCTGTGCTATCCGTTTGGGATTATGGATATTGTTCATCTTTTACCGAATAATCATCACCGATAAGCATACCAAAAGCACAAATCACACCAATTTTTATAAAATATTTTTATCAATTTTTAAAATTTATCGAAAAAAACAATAAAAATGTGATGATTTGTTAAAATATGTTATTTATTTTTAATGAATTTTTGAGTAAAATAGCACTTTGGCTCATTATTTAGTTAATGAGATTTATTGCCAATAACCATTTTTATATTGTGGTATTTGCTAAATTTTACCAAAATAGGGCTTTGTGATGCATCAATCATCACAAACGATTGTTATTTTGTATGACCCAACAATTTTAATGGATTTTTAAAATTGAAATCATAACACAAATGGGCATACAGTCTTTGTTGGACAAAGGAGTGTATATGCTGACCTTTTTGGCATTATTACCAATTTTAATTGTTTTTACCTTATTGGTCGTCATGCGACTGCCCGCCAAGATTGCCATGCCTGTGGCGTATTTTGCAACCGCTTTGTTGTCATTATTTGTATGGCAAACCTCTGGCAATCAAGTTGCCGCTGCGACCATTCATGGCGTATTAACCGCCGCCAACGTCCTATTCATCGTCTTTGCTGCGGTGTTACTGCTTAATACCCTAAAAGAGAGCGGAGCCATTGTCGCCATCCGCCAAGGCTTTATGGGCATCTCGCCTGACCGCCGTGTACAGATGATTATCGTGGCATGGCTGTTTGGCTCACTCATCGAAGGCTCCACAGGTTGGGGCACGCCATCAGCGGTGGGCGCTCCCCTACTGCTGGCACTCGGCTTTCCTGCAATGGCGTGTGTCATGGCGATTCTTATCATTCAGTCCGCTCCTGTCTCCTATGGAGCAGTAGGCACGCCCATTCTTATCGGCGTGAACTCGGGGCTTGAAAATAAAGAAGACGTCAATGCCGCCATTACCCAACAAGGCACCGCTTTTAGCGATTATATCATCCAAATCGGGGCAAATGTTGGCTTTGTGCATTCAGTGGTGGGTTTTTTGATTCCGCTGATTTTGTGCTGTTTTTTGACCAAATTCTTTGGGGCAAAACGCTCGTTCCGCCAAGGTTTTGAAGTCGCTCCTTTTGCCATTTTTGCTGGTCTGTGCTTTGTTATCCCTTACTATTTAACCGCCAAATTTGTCGGACCCGAACTGCCTTCTTTGGTCGGAGCCGTGGTCGGTCTTGCTATTGTCGTGCCAGCTGCCAAAATGGGCTTTTTGACCCCCAAAAACACCTTTGACTTTGAAAGCCGTGATAAATGGGAAGAAGAATGGAAGGGCACGCTGACCGCCACCAACATTGATGTGAATGAAAAAGCCAAATTCTCTGTGGTCAAAGCGTTCTCGCCTTATCTGCTGGTCATTGGCATTTTAATCGCCACTCGTACCATCAAGCCATTAAAAGACTGGCTAAGCAGTAATGCAGTCATCACATTTAGCAACATCTTAGACACCAGTATCACTAACAAAACACAGCTACTGTACTCGCCTGCGACCGTGCTACTGCTCGTCTCCATTATCTGTATCTTTTTGTTTGGCATGAAAGGCGACACCGTCAAAAAAAGCTGGTCAGCCTCTGGCAAGACCATGATAGCCGCCGCCCCTGCCCTACTGTTCTCCATTCCGATGGTGCAGGTATTCATCAACTCTGGCACGCCTGCTGATGTTGCCGAGCCGATTCTTGCCATGCCAAAAGTACTGGCAGCAGGAGCGGCCGATATGTTTGCAGGAGCATGGCCTCTCTTTGCACCATGGATTGGAGCATTGGGAGCATTCATTGCAGGGTCAAACACCGTCTCTAACATGATGTTTAGCCATTTTCAGTGGAGCACTGCCGCTCAGATTGACCTAGGTGCCAATGACGCCGCCAAAGTGGTCGCCCTGCAAGCCGTGGGTGGTGCCGCTGGTAACATGATTAGCGTGCATAACGTCGTCGCTGCCTGTGCGGTGGTCGGACTGGTGAACCGTGAAGGCTTGGTTATTCGTAAGACACTCATCGCCATGAGTTATTATGTAATACAAGCAGGTCTGGTGGGCATGGCGTTCATCTTTAACCCTGTATGGTGGATTGCGGCAGCATTGTGGGCGATTGCTTTCTTTGCCATCATGACTGTTATCAGCAAGAAAAGCGAGCGAGCTTAGAGCATGATTTAACAAAAGGGGTTTTATAATCCCTTTTGTTATTTTTTATAAATTATTGTAAAATACACCCCATTTTCAAAACTTTAAAAACTAAGGCTGTTTTATGGCAGATTTAAGTAAAATCACCGAAATCGAAGACCTACGCCGTATTGCCGAGCGTAAAGTACCCCGCATGTTCTATGACTATGTGGACTCAGGCTCGTGGACACAGACCACTTATCGCAATAACGAGACCGATTTTGACCGCATCAAGCTACGCCAACGTGTGCTGGTGGACATGGAAGGTCGTTCGCTTGCCACACAAATGATAGGGCAAGACGTGCATATGCCCGTGGCAATCGCCCCAACAGGCTTTACAGGCATGATGTGGGCAGACGGTGAGATTCACGCCGCTCGTGCTGCTGAGAAATTTGGCATTCCTTTTTCGCTCTCAACGATGAGTATTTGTTCTATTGAAGATGTCGCAGAGAACACCACCAAGCCGTTTTGGTTTCAGTTGTATGTCATGCGTGATAAAAAATTCATGGAAAATCTGATTCGCCGTGCCAAAGAAGCCAAATGCTCTGCTCTTATCCTAACAGCCGACTTACAGGTGCTAGGACAACGCCACAAAGACATCAAAAACGGTCTGTCTGCACCGCCCAAGCCGACCTTAAAGAATATTCTTAACCTTATGACCAAACCTGAATGGTGTTTTAATATGCTGGGTACCAAACGCCATACCTTTCGCAACATTGTCGGTCATGCCGAAGGGGTGGGCGATTTGTCTAGCCTATCATCTTGGACGGCAGAGCAGTTTGACCCAAGCTTAAACTGGGACGATGTCGCTCGTATCAAAGAGCTGTGGGGCGGCCCGCTCATCATCAAAGGCATCATGGAGCCCGAAGACGCCATTTTGGCTGCCAAATCAGGGGCGGACGCCATGGTCATCTCCAACCACGGCGGTCGTCAGCTGGACGGAGCCCCAAGCTCTATCGCTAGCCTTGCCGACTGTGTGCAAGCGGTACAAGCAGAAAACTCAAAATGCGAAATCTGGCTAGACAGTGGTATCCGCTCAGGTCAAGACGTGCTAAAAGCCATCGCACTAGGAGCAAAAGGCACAATGATAGGTCGCTCATTTTTGTACGGCTTGGGGGCGTATGGCGAAGATGGCGTTCGCCGTGCCTTAGAGATTATCTACAAAGAATGCGACATCACGATGGCGTTCTGCGGTCATACCAACATCAGCACCGTCAATGAAGACATCTTTGTCAAAGGCACTTACGAGAATCTCAAAGCCAGTAACCCCCATGTTACGCCAATTCGTTGGTAAAAACACAAAACCACGTCTTAGGACGTGGTTTTTTACTGATGCATTTACCTATGGCAAACCCATACAGTTCATTGAACCATCCATCAAAACTGCGCCCACGTCCCACTTTTCATGTGTAGCACCCTATCAGCTCGTGCCGCCAATGCCCTGTCGTGTGTGACCATGAGTAGTGCCATGCCAAGCGTATCTTGTAGCTCTGAGAGTAGCTCAAACACCGCCAAGGCGTTATCATCATCTAGGTTGCCCGTTGGCTCATCAGCCAACACCAAACTCGGGCGTGTCACCAACGCACGGGCAATCGCTACACGCTGACGCTCACCGCCTGACAACTCGCTTGGGCGGTGGTGGGTACGGTGCGACAGACCGACACGGTCTAGCAGTTCATTTGCCCTATCTTTTGCTTCGTTAATACTGACATCAGCACGCATGAGCAGGGGCATGGCGACATTTTCGGTGGCACTAAACTCCGCCAGTAGATGATGAAACTGATAAATAAAACCCAAATGCTCATTACGCATCTGCCCACGTGCCGTCTCATTTAGATGATTTAGGCACACGCCTTTGAGCCACACTTCGCCTGTGGTCGGTATATCCAAGCCCCCCAATAAGTGCAACAGCGTGCTTTTGCCCGAACCGCTACTACCAACGATGGCAACACGTTCGCCTTGATGAACGGTTAAATCAAGCCCTGTCAGTACAGATGTTTGAATTTTGCCTTCGTCATAGATTTTGCTGATATTTTTTGCCTCTAAAATAATACTCATCTAATTTCCTTATTCATAACGCAAGGTTTGGGCGGGCTGAATTTTTGACGCACGCAAAGCAGGATAAATAGTCATGACAAATGACAATAAAAATGATGCGGACGTGATAAGCAGTACATCACTCACCTTTACTTGTGATGGCAGATAATTGACAAAATACGCATCAAACAAATGCAGTCCAAAGAAATTATTAATAAAACCTAAAATATCACTCACCGTCAAAGCAAAAGTTATGCCCAATATCGTCCCTGCTATCGTACCAATCACGCCAATAATCATGCCTTGCACCATAAAGACTTGCATGATAAGCTTAGGACTTGCCCCAAAGGTCTTTAAAATGGCAATGTCAGATTTTTTATCCGTCACAAGCATTACAAGGCTAGACACGATATTAAAAGCCGCCACCACAATGATTAAAAAAAGCAGTAGTCCCACCATGGCTTTTTCCATTTGAATAGCGGAGAATAGATTGCCGTGCGTGCTTGTCCAGTCATTAGCAATCAAACGCTCAGGAGCGATGTTCTGTGCTTTTAGTGCCGCTTGGGGGGCTTTAAAAATATCATTCATTTTTAGGCGAATGCCCTGAGCCCCCTCGGGCAGACGCAGTAGCACGCCTGCATCACGCATGGCAACATACGCCATGGTGCTGTCAATCTCAGGGCTGATGCTAAACGTCCCCACAAGGGTAAAACGCTTAAATCTAGGAACAACACCCGCCACCGATACCGATGCCTCGGGCATTACCAAGGTTACCTTATCGCCCATCATCAGTCCCATAGATTGCACCATGCTCTCACCCAAGACAATACCAAACTCCCCCGCCCTTAATACATGGATGTCACCTTGCACCATATGTTCGCCAATGATGGACACTTTGGTTTCATACTCAGGCTCAATACCTGTTACCATAATCCCCGCCACCTGTCCGTGAGCGGTTAGCATGCCTTGCAATCCGATAAATGGAGCGGTTGCCACGACATTTTTGTCATTCTCTTCAATCTTTTTGGCAAGTGTTTGCCAATCAGGCATAATCTCATAAGAGCTGACATTTGCCTGTGACACCATGCCCAAAATGCGGGTTTTTAACTCCCTATCAAAACCATTCATCACCGACAAAACAGTAATAAGCACCGCCACACCAAGGGTTAGCCCAATCATTGAGATGAGTGAGATAAAGGAGATAAAGCCATTTTTACGCTCAGCTCGGGTGTATCTTAACCCGATAAATAAAGCAAGGGGACGAAACATAAATGGGGATTGCCTTTTAAAATTTGACGCCATAGTTTACACCATTTTGGCATACTTTTGGGGATTTTGTCGTTCATGATGATAAATTTTATCCAAATCAGTAGGATAAGATGACTTGATTTTTTAAAATTCCCCCTTATAAAGATGGGGTATTTATTCATATGGAACTCCCATGAGCATTCGCTACGACTACAAATATGAAGTGCCACCCCAAAAGATAGACTTGCCTTGCGACAAAAATGCAGGACATGGCGATCATTGGGCGATTTTAACTAACAACATTGCCGATGACGTGCCAGATTGGCTCCAAGCCATGTTAGAGACCGCCACTCTGCCTGCTGGTTTGACCGTGGGGCGTACTGATCATAAGACCCTTTTACTCGGACAAGACGCTCCTTGTCACATCAAGCAAATCCTTGCCATGGATAACGGCAAGCCCACCGCCTTTATCAATGCCTATCCTGCGGTGCATAGCCCTTATGGCGTGAACTGTCAGATTGAGCGAGTGATTCGCTGTGAGCGTACCGCTGACGCCATTTTACGCCTTAGAACCGCCGATGGCACAACCATCTACGCCTTTGACCAGCTCTACGCCATCAATCGCCACGAGTACAAAACCCCAAAAAATTACTTTGCTAATTTTAGTGCATGGGCGTACAACATTGAACCAAGCAACAAAGATGAGACGCTACTGGTCAAAAACCCAAAAGCCATTCACTATCATCGTGCCTTTAATGACATCGTGACGGATAATGGTGGCATAGTGCCTGATGACATTGATGAGCAAATAAAAACATGGACACCCAAAGACGGCGATGAAAACACACCCCTTGCCCCTGTAGAAATTAACTTTGGGGAGAGCTGTATTTATCTGTTTGGCGACACCTTCGGGCAAGAAGATGAAGCATGGTGCCAAGGTCAGGTATTGGGCATAAGCCATACTGAATTTTTTGGCGTGCCTATCACGCTCTTTGATGTGGCAATTTTACGTGAACCCAATGCCGAAGCCTTTGTGGTGCGTATCGCTGCCGTCAGCAATGAGCAAAACCGTCAGATTCAAGTGCAAGACTACATTCAAGCAAACATCTGGCTACAAGTGGCAATCTATGCCGAAAACCAACAAAGGCAATCTCACATCTAGCGATATTGATGGCGTATTTGCCAAGCCCCACTCATCATCTTGACCATAATTTTCACGTATTATATCAATGACCATCTATGTCAAGTCACAATTTTAAAAGCCATTTTTAAACAACACCTTTGCTCATCACTTAACTTTATGAAAAAAGTCCGCAACCCAACACAGATTGCGGACTTTTTTGATGACAAAATCAAGGAGTTACTTGCACAGGCTCACTATCATCAGCAGGGGTGATGGTGGTTGATCCCGATGGGTCAGTGGCAGGCATACTGGTCGCCTGTGCATCATTGGTCGTGGCAAGCTTCGTTGCCACACCACCTACATTTGATGGCTCTACCACACTGATATTATTAGGCTCAGGCTGTACAAGCTCTGGGCTAGTGACAGTATTAACCCCTTTGATTTGGGCATTTGCCAACTGCTCATGGGTGGCAAGACTTGCTGTCTGCATGGCTTCACGCTGTTTATTAAAGTTTGTAATCTGCTCAGCCGAGAGCGTCGCTCCCCCACCTAATACTTGATAAAGCTCAATCTGACTTAGAATTTTTTGTAATTCCAAATTCAAAATACTTTGTTGATTGGCAAAAAGCGAACGCTCAGCATCTAGCACATTAAGATAATTATCAAGCCCCGAGCGAAAACGTGCGTGGGCAATGTTATAGGTTTCTTGATAATTTTTTTGTAGGCGATACTGTGAATTTAGCTGATGTTCCATGGTGGCACGGGTAGCAAGCACATCAGAGACTTCTTTAAATGCCGTTTGAATGGTTTTTTCATAATTCACCAAGGCTTGCTTTTGACCGATTTGTGCGACTTCATAATTAGCACGTCTGTATCCTGCATCAAAAATTGGCAGGCTAATAGACGGACCCACCGACCAACTAAACGTCCCTGATTTGAACAAATCCCCCAAATCAGTGGAGCCATAGCCGATGTTGCTTGATAGTCTAATGCTAGGAAAATAAGCAGCACGAGCCACATTGATGTTCGCTCCTGCTGCTTTTAGGCGATGTTCAGCTTGGACAATGTCAGGGCGATAGTATAACAACTCACTGGGCAGACCCGTACTAAATAGACTTTGCGTGGTGATGTTATTTACGCCTAAATCAGGCAATAGCTCCACAGGTATCGGGGTTCCCAATAATAACTGCAAGGCATTTTTTGTTTTTAAGATATTGGTATCCGCCTGATAGACTGCCAATTTGGCAGATTCTAGCGACGCTTCGGCTTGCAGACTGGTTGATTTGGCATCAATGCCCGCCTCAAAACGCTTATTGTTAATGAACAGTGAATGCTCACGAGTTTTTAACGTTTCTAGGGCGAGCTGACGTTGTGCCATGGCATAGCTAAGATTGACATAGCCTTGGGCGATTGCTGAGATGATAGAAATTTGAGCAGCGTCTTTGGCAGAATTTTGTGCCAGATAGTCATGTAGTGCTGCTTCTTTGGCACTAGCAACCCGACCCCACAAATCAAGCTCATAACTTGACAGGGCAAGTCCAACATTATAATTGGTGCTAGGATTTCTATCACGAGCATCTGCCCCACGAGTTGCCCCGCCCGATACGCCAATATTGGGGTAGGCATTGGCATTGGTGATCTGATACTGAGCCCTGGCACTTTGCACCGCCAAGATGGCTGATTGTAAGTCTTTATTGTGAGTCAGACCCATTTCAATCAAAGCTTTTAATTTAGGGTCGGCATAAAAATCTTGCCAACGCATGCCTGCCAAGCTTGGTGCCTCAGGCGTGCTGATGGTTGTATCAACATCAAGCACTTCATAAGGCAACTCTACAGGCACTTTTGGCTGAGCCAGTACACTTTGTGATTTTTGGGGAATGGTACTACACGCAGTCATGAACAAGGCAAGCGTGCTTAGCATGAACACACGTGATGTTTTTATGTTATTTTTCATAATATCTCTCTTTAACCAAATTAGCCCAAATCATGTCATGATACACAATGCAGGCTAATTTGGCAATGTCTTCCTATTGGTTGCCACGCTTAGGCGTTATGAACGTCCGCATTCGTTGTCTTTTTGTATTTGTATGGGAAAATCGAACGCACCCATACATAGAACATCGGAATAAAGAACACGCCCAAGAAAGTCGCCGTGATAACGCCACCGACCACACTCGTACCAACAGCGTTTTGGCTGCCAGAGCCTGCCCCTGTGGCAATCATCAGTGGTACCACACCAATACCAAAAGCAAGCGATGTCATGATAATCGGACGCAGTCGCATACGAGCTGCTGTCATGACCGACTCTTTTAAGGATTTGCCCGACTCTTGGATTTCTTTGGCAAATTCAATAATCAAAATGGCGTTTTTGGCGGACAGACCGATGACCGTCAATAGACCCACCTGTAAGTACACGTCATTGGCAAAGCCACGCAGCATGGTAAAGATGACCGCACCGACAACCCCCAGCGGAATCACCAACATGACCGAGAATGGAATCGACCAGCTCTCATACAACGCCGCCAAACATAGGAATACCACCAGCATGGAGATGATATAAAGTGGCAATGCTTGACCGCCTGATTTACGCTCTTCTAGTGACAGACCTGTCCATTCATAACCAATACCCTCAGGCAGTTGTGCAATCATCTCTTCCATGGCAAGCATGGCATCACCGGTACTCTTGCCAGGGGCGGCAGCACCTTGAACATTTAGTGATGACAGACCATTATAGCGGTTTAAGCCAGGGCTACCAAACTGCCATTCGCTGTCTGAGAATGCCCCAAAGCTAATCATCTGTCCCTCGGCATTACGCACGTGCCATTTGCTGATGTCCTCAGGCGTGGCACGGCTGTCAGGATTACCTTGCATGTACACCTTTTTGATACGACCACGGTCAATAAAGTCATTAACATAGCTGCCGCCAAAGGCTTGGGCAAGCGTGGCATTGACAGTTGCCATATTTAGGTTATAGGCAGCTGCTTGCTCTTGGTTGATGTTGACTTTGAGCTTAGGAGCATCTTCTTGACCATTGGGACGGACACCTGCCACAGTTGGATTTTGAGTAGACATGCCAAGTAGCATATTACGTGCCTCTAACAACTTCTCATGACCCACACCACCGATGTCTTGGAGTTGTAAATCAAAGCCACTGGCATTACCAAAGCCTTGAATCGCAGGTGGGGCAATTGGATACACAAGTGTCGCCTCTGGAATCATGACATTAAGCGCCATGGCACGCCCTGCAATCGCCTGTGCCACGCTCTCATCCGAGGTACGCTCACTCCAATCTTTTAATTTAACAAATGCCAAACCCGCATTTTGACCACTTGCCCCAAAGCTAAACCCTGAGATGGTAAAGACCGACTCTACGTTATCCGCCTCTTGTTCACGAAAGTAGCCACCCACCTTTTCCATGACCGCAGCAGTTTGATCAAGCGTCGAACCTGCTGGCAGCTGCACCAATGTCATCAGCATACCTTGGTCTTCTTCTGGTACAAATGAGCTTGGCAAACGCACAAAAATCAGTGCCAATACCGCAATCACACCTGCATAGGCGATGGCAAAGAACCATTTGGCATTAAAGGTTTTACCGACAAAGTTCTCGTAACTGCGACTGGCTTTAAAGAAAAAGCGGTTAAACCAACCAAAAAAGCCTTTTTGGGCATGAATGTCTTTATGAGCTTGACGTTTTAGAATAGTCACACATAAAGCAGGGGTAAACACCAATGCAATCACTGCCGACAGCGACATACTGGTGATAAGAGTTGCAGCAAACTGACGATAAATCACCCCAGATGAACCACCAAAGAAAATCATCGGTACAAATACCACTGACAGAATCAAGGCAATACCAATAACCACCTTACTAATCTCGCCCATCGACTGAATGGTTGCATCTTTGACCGAGATATTCGGGTCTTCTTCTAAGATACGCTCGACGTTCTCCACAACAACAATGGCGTCATCGACAAGCAGACCGATGGCGAGCACCATCGCAAACATGGTCAAAATATTAATGGTAAAACCAAAAAACAGCAGTACCGCAAACGTTCCTAGGATAACCACAGGCACGGCAAGTGTGGGAATGATGGTCGCACGCCAGTTCTGCAAGAATAAGAACATGACTAAGAATACCAACACAATCGCCTCTAATAGCGTCATCACCACCTGCTTGATGGATAACTTCACAAATGGTGTGGTATCATAAGGCACGACAATTTTTAAACCCTTGGGAAAACCTTGTGATAACTCATCAAGCCTTTGTTGTACCGCTTCACGCACTTCTAAGGCATTGGCACCAGAGGCGAGCATGATACCCAAACCCGCGGCTTCTTGTCCATTATAGAGGGTTTTTACCGCATAACTCTCTGAACCCAGCTCAATATCCGCCACATCTCGTAGATAGACTTTCGCCCCTGACGTGTCAGTTTTGACCAAAATGTTACCAAATTCTTCAGGTGTTTGTAAAAAGCTCTGCACACTTACAGTAGCATTAATCACTTGGCGGTCAAGGTCAGTTGGCAAATTGGCAAGCTGACCTGCTGACACCTGCACGTTTTGCGACTGTATCGCTGCTGAGATGTCAGACGGCATGAGCGAATAAGATGATAATCTGGCAGGGTCTAGCCAAATCCTCATGGCATAAGGCGAGCCAAACACATTGATAGAACCCACACCATTGACACGGCTTAGACTGTCTACCACGTTTGAGTTGATGTAGTCAGCAATGTCCGACTGGGTCATACTGCCATCTTCTGAGATAAAAGACGCCACCATCAAGAAACTACTGCTCGACTTGTTTACCGACACGCCTTGACGCTGTACGTCAGTAGGCAGGGAACTGGTCGCTGCTTGCAGTTTGTTTTGCACCTGCACCTGTGCGGTGTCTGGATTGACCCCATTTTCAAAGGTAAGCGTAACAGACGCTGAACCATTGGCTGATGAACTTGATGACATATACATGAGTCCATCAAGCCCTTTCATCTGCTGTTCAATGACCTGCGTTACGGTGTTTTCCACTGTTTCGGCATCAGCGCCTGGATAGACAGCACTGACCGACACCGTTGGCGGGGCAATCTGTGGGTACTGCTCAATGGGCAAACTGCGTACCGCAATAATACCCACAAGCATAATCAAAATAGCAATGACCCACGCAAAAATGGGTCGTTCAATAAAATACTTTGACATCACCTACCCCTATTGTGCCACTTCATCAGCAGCATCTGCCATCGCTTGGGCTTCTGCTTGTTCAGCACCATCATCTGTCGGTGCTTGGTTTTGAGTAGGAGCTGTTGGTGCCTGTTGCTCTTGCTGTCCTTGCTGACTGGTTTTGTTTTGTTGTGGAGCTTGGCTTGGGGCTTGGTTAGGATTCTGTACAGGTCCTTGGGCAGGGGCTTGACCTACTCCTTGGGGATTTTGACCATTTGGTGAGTATGGACGTGTCTCAACCGCCTGCTCAGGCTTAACCTTAGCACCGCCAACCACAACAACATTATCACCATTGGTCAGACCATCGGTTACTACCCATTGACCTTGGAACGTGCCTGCGGTCTTGACATTACGCACTTCAATTTGTTTGTTTTGATTGACCACATAGACCTGAGTTTCGCCTTTGGGTGTGCGAATGATGGCAGTTTGGGGCAGTAGCATGGCGTTATGCACCACTGACTGGGCCAGGTTGGCATTGACATACATTCCTGGGATAAGCAGTCCGTCAGGGTTCGGGAACACCGCTCTTAGCTTAACCGCTCCTGTCGCCTCATCCACGCTGGCATCTGAGAGTGCCAAACGTCCGATGAGCGGATAGGTCTCGCCATCTTCTAGAACGATTTGCACTTCTGTTGAGCCCTCACTGGCTTGCCCGCTTGCCATCTGCTGACGCAGTCTTAGTAACTCTGATGATGACTGGCTGATGTCCACATACACCATGTCAGTGCGTGAGATGGTCGCCAGTGGTGTGGCTTGACTGGCGGAGACCAATGCCCCTGCGGTGACTGCCGATATGCCAATCTTACCACTAATCGGAGCTCGAATGATGGTACGGCTCATGTCAAGCTGACTGGCATCACGGTTTGCCTTGGCGCTGTTGATTGACGCATTGGCTTGATTGACCGTTGCTTTGGCAGCCTCAACATTTGCCTGTGCGGTTCTCACGGCGGTCTTATGCTGGTCATACAGCTGTTTTGATACCGCATCGATACCCACCAAGCTCTCAACACGAGCCAAATCTGCCCGAGCTTGGGCAAGGGTCGCCTCTTGGGCGGCAAGACTGGCTCTGGCACTAATCAAGCTTGCCTCCGCTGTCTGAATGGCAGCGATACTACTGTTAGCAGCACTGATATAATTATCACGGTTTAGGCGGTACAGCTCTTGCCCTGCCTTGACGTAACTGCCCTCTTGGAAAGCAACAGACTCAATAATACCCGTCACCTGTGGACGCACCTCGGATGTCTCAACCGCTGTCACACGCCCTGAGAAGGACTTGACCACGGGTATTGAACGTAGCGACACCGTCTGCACTTCTACGGTCGCTGGGGGCATTTGCTGAGCAGCACCTGCCCCCGCTCCTGCACCGCCTGCCCCTTGGTCGTTTTTACCACAGCCCACTAGGGCGATGGTCGCCACAAGCACAGAGAATGTTAATACTTTTAAATTAAATTTCATAAATACCTGCTTACTATAAATATTTTAAAGTAATCATAAAAAGAGTTTTAGGGTTTTACTTTTTTGATTACACGCTTTTATAGATTTTCAATAATTCATATTTATGATATTATTCATGTTATATGATATTATAATGAAAATTAACCAATAAAAGTAAAACGCTAAAGCCATTGCATTTTGGATAAAAATGCCTGTTTTTTCAAAAACAGCTAAACCTGACTATTATACTCTAATTTATCCGAAAAGTTATGAATTTTATTGACATCAATACCAAAAAAAGCACTTGATTTTTTGGGCTAGTTGTGAACAATACGACCGTTTTTATGAACTTTTGACGAAAATTTTTAAAATTTTTTTTAAAAAAATACTTGCAATTTTACCAAAACATGATATTATAGCGACCACTTAGGTCATTGACTGACCAAGACAAGGCTGGGTGGCAGAGTGGTCATGCAGCGGACTGCAACTCCGTGTACGCCGGTTCGATTCCGACCTCAGCCTCCATTTTTGATTACTTTTAGTAATCCGCCCGGGTGGTGAAATTGGTAGACACAAGGGATTTAAAATCCCTCGCTCTTTTGAGCGTGCCGGTTCAAGTCCGGCCCCGGGCACCATTCATTTAAAATCCTTAGATACTCTCTAAGGATTTTTTATTTGCTTAAATAAATCATATGGCACAATGGCAGACCTTTTTACTCTATTTATATTTATTTAATTTTAAAATATGCTAGGGCATGGAAAGCACTTCCTAAAATCGTTATACAGCTAACAAAATTAAACTTTACTACGGAAACCATGGTAATTTTTCATTTTGTAGGGTGTATCATCAAGGGCAAATTGCAACTTGCCCCCACATACCTGTGGTAAATATTAAGTTCATCATGTATATAGTTTAAAAAGCGTGTGGTAAGTACCCCACCCATAAACCAACTTTGTAACAACCCTATTTTATCAGCAAACAAAAAACCAAATCCGAATACCGAATTTGGTTTTTTGTTTTTAAGCGTTTTTTCCAATTAAAGGGCAAATTATTTGATTTTTGCTTCTTTAAATAGAACGTGCTGGCGAATTTTTGGGTCAAATTTTTTGATTTCCATTTTGCCAGGCATGGTGCGTTTGTTTTTGGTGGTGGTATAAAAATAACCAGTGCCAGCCGTAGAAACGAGTTTGATTTTATCTCTCATGGTATTATCCTTTTGCTAAATTAAATCTTTTGACCTTGGGCACGCAAATCGGCAAGCACTTTGTCAATGCCGTGCTTGTCAATGATACGCATACCTTTTGAAGATACACGAAGACGCACAAAACGGTTTTCAGATTCTACCCAAAAACGATGATTGTGTAGGTTTGGCAAAAAACGACGACGGGTTTTGTTGTTAGCGTGAGATACGTTATTACCCACGAGTGGGCGTTTTCCAGTAACTTGGCATACACGAGACATGATGAACTCCTATATTACGATGTGGCACGGATATTGAGCGGTATCGGTTGTGCCATTTAAACAATCGCCACAAAATTAGGTATGGACTAGGCGGATTATTCAAACTTGTTAGTGATGTCATTTCATCTTTATTGTTAAAGGCGACAATAAATAGAAAGTGACAGAAAAATCAAAGCCCGAATTTTACACCAATTTCACTCGTATTTCAAGTAAAATTTTAAAATCGGGCTTATTTTATCAAATTTACAAAATTAACGAGCGGTCAAAGCACTCACAGGCATGCCAAACCCTTGCCAGCCATAATGCAAAAAGTTACGAATATTGGCGTGGTCGGTGCCGTCTGACGTGTCTAGCACCGCCTGATAATGCTCGGCAAATAGCTTTAAGGTGTCAAGCTGATTTAGCCCATGCAGTTTGGCAAGGCTAAACACCTTGGCAGAGCCTTCGTTGGTGCCAGCAGGATTGACCGCTTCGCCATTATGAAAGGCGACAGGCGTATAAGTGTAATTGGCATCAATAAAGGCAAGCACGTCTTTGAACGTCAAACCGCCCTGCTCAATACCATTTAATAACCGTGAAATGTCAGTGTGATTCATCATACATCCATTAGCGATTAAAATAATCGTCGTCATCAAATGATGGTGGTGCAAAACCGCCCTGCTCTAAATGACTCATGTGCATTTGCATAGAGCGTTCGTGTTGAATACGCTGATAAATCTCTTCACGGTGAACAGCGATATCTTTTGGGGCATTGACACCAAGACGGACTTGGTTGCCTTTGACACCCAGCACAGTAACGCTGACTTCATCGCCAATCATTAGGGTTTCGCCAACACGGCGGGTTAGGATTAACATAATAGCTCCTTGCTATAAAAACAATGCTAAAAAGCAAAAAAATAAAAATTACCCAAGTTGTTATTATAAAACTTCTTGGGTAACTTGTCAGCTTTTTTTAGCAATTTTTACGTAATGATTATGATTAATAAACCAAATTGTTACATAATTGCTAATTACAGCCCTGCAACCTTGCTTTCGCCGTCTTCACGGTCAAGCCCAAAGGCGGTGTGTAGAGATTTCACGGCTTTTTCTAAGTGTTCTTCTTTGATGAGTACGGACACTTTGATTTCAGAAGTGCTAATCATTTGCAGGTTGATGTTCTCAGAGGCTAATGTTTCAAACATTTTGCTTGCCACACCTGCATGCGAACGCATACCCACGCCCACGATAGAAACTTTCACCACATCGCTGGCACCAATGACGGCAGTTGCACCGATGTCATCTTTGACTTGTTCGTTTAGGATTTTCATCGCTTTGTCAAAATCGCCACGAGGCACGGTAAAGCTAAAATCGGTTACGCCATTTTCGGACATATTTTGGATAATCATGTCCACTTCAATGTTGGCTTTGCCAATCGGGCTTAAAATGGCAGAGGCAATGCCAGGGCGGTCTGGCACACCAAGCACAACGATTTTGGCTTCATCACGGTTAAAGGCAATGCCTGAGATTACGGCACGTTCCATATCATCTCCTTCATCAGCGGTAATCAGCGTACCGACAGTTTGTTTAAATTCATCATCAAAAGCCCCGTCATTGCCTTCATCAAAGCTAGATAGGACGCGAAGTGGTACTTTGTATTTACCTGCAAATTCTACCGAGCGGATTTGCAAAACTTTTGAGCCAAGGCTTGCCATTTCTAGCATTTCCTCAAAAGTGATTTTGTCAAGTTTTTTCGCCTTAGAAGTCACACGGGGGTCGGTGGTATAAACGCCGTCCACATCGGTATAAATTTGGCATTCGTCTGCCTTTAACGCCGCAGCAATGGCGACTCCTGTGGTATCTGAGCCTCCACGCCCCAAAGTTGTCAAGTCGTTAAATTCATTGACCCCTTGAAAGCCTGCGATGACCAGCACTCTACCTGCATCCAACTCTTTTTTGAGGTTGTCGGCATCAATCGCCTCAATACGAGCTTTGGTGTGCGTAGTATCCGTCTTGATGGTAACTTGGCGACCCGTCATAGATTTGGCATCTACGCCCAAATCTTTTAATGCCATTGCCAAGAGAGCAATGGACACCTGTTCACCTGTGGCGACCATTTGGTCGTATTCACGGGGGTCTGGGTCGTTTGAAATCTCACGAGCCAAACCGATGAGTCGGTTTGTTTCTCCGCTCATTGCCGAAACCACCACCACCACTTGATGACCGTGGTCGTGCCAGCGTTTGACACGCTGGGCGACATTTTTGATACGGGTGGTATTTCCCATTGAAGTACCACCGTATTTTTGGACGATTAGTGCCATAATTTTTCCTTATAAAATAAAAATGGCTTGTGAAGTTTAAGTTATATTAAGTTGGATAATTCTTTAATGCAATTATTAATTTCTTGCAAAAAGTGAATTTTATTTCATATGATTTAATTGCTTTGTTTGTTAATGGGTTGTATTAAAGCCAACCAATTCTAAGGCAGATTATGATTTTTTTATTCAAAATCTTTGACATAATTGCCTTGCTCATTGATATAAAATTTCTTGCCATTCATTTCAACTCTTGCTAACCCATCATAAAATCCATTCGCATAATCATATAATAAAGGGATAACCATTTCGTTTTTTGCATTGATAAAACCCCATTTGTCATTCACTTGAACAGCAATCAACTCATCATCAAAGCTACCCATAATAAAATCATATTCTATTGGAATAACAATGTTGTTGTTTTTGTCAATAAAACCCCATTTGTTGTTTAGTGATACCTGTACGGCACCATTTTTAGAAAAACCAAAATCACTAATGTAATTATATGTGATTGGAATGACTTCTTGACCAGTTTTGTCAATAAAGCCATATTTGTTATTGAGTTTGACCATTGCCAAGCCATATTCAAAGATACTGACTTTATCGTATTTTATGGGAATAATGACATTATTGTTTTTATCAATAAATCCCCACTTTTTATTTAGTTGAACACGCAACAAATTTTCGCTAAAAAAGGCGTGTGTTTGCTCATATATTGGGGGAATGACTTCTTGACCAGTTTTGTCAATAAGACCATATTTACCATTCAATCCAACTCTTACCAATCCATCAATAAAGCCACTATTAAGCACTCCTACAGACTCATATCGATGGGGAATGATTAGCTTTCCAGTTTTGTCAATAAAACCCCATTTATGGTTATCTCTGACAGGAGCAAGCCCTTCTCCAAAAGCACCTGCTTGTTCATAAATGGGTTCAATAATTAGTTGTCCTGTATCATCAACATAGCCATATTTGCCAGACAACTCAACTTTTGCCAAGCCTTCAAAGGAAGACCCTATCCAATCATAATTTCCTAAATTTGGCGGTCTTGTGGAGTTTAATTGATTGGCAAACGCTCGCCCACCAATTCCTAAAACCATAAACGCCATAAAATAGGTCAATAATTTTTTAAAAGGATTCATCGTATTATTTATTGATTTTTGTATTGTCTAGATTTGATGTGTAAGGGTGTATCATGCACACCCTTACAACTCTTACGCCAATTTACTTGCCAACTCGCCCTGTAAATCCGCCAGTGCCTTATCCAATCCATCAACCTTACTCGCTCCCCCTTGGGCAAAGTCAGGCTTACCACCGCCTTTACCGTTAAGGGACTCGCACAAGGATTTGATGATGTCGCCTGCTTTTACCTTTTGGGTTAAGTCTTTGCCCACGCTGGCAGTCAGGGCGATTTTGCCATCGGATACGCTTGCCAATACCGCCACGCCACCCGTGAGTTTGGATTTGACATCGTCCGCAAGGCTTCTTAGTCCTTTGCTGTCCACGCCATCTACTTTGGCAATCAAAACAGGCACGCCACCCACATCAACCACCTTATCCATCAAGGCACGGGCTTCAAAACTTGCCAATTTTTGTGTCAGTTTTTCAATTTGCTTATCGCTGTCCTTGACTTTGTCGGTCAAAACAAGCACTCGCTCGGCAACTTCTTCTCGCTTGGCTTTAAACTCTTTGGCAAGGGTGTTTAATACTCGTTCGCCCGACTGAATGTAGCGTAACGCCCCCGCCCCCGTCAAGGCTTCCACACGGCGAATGCCCGAGGCAATAGAGCCTTCCGAGACGATTTTAAACAGTCCAATATCGCCCGTTTGACGAATGTGGATACCACCACACAGTTCAATAGAAAACGCAGAATTGTCGGCATTTTTACCCATTGTCAAAACTCGCACCACTTCGCCATATTTTTCGCCAAACAGTGCCATCGCCCCTTTTGCTTTGGCATCGTTAATATTCATATATTCAATGAGTACGGTATCGTTTTGGGCGATTTTTTCATTGACGATTTGTTCTACTTTTTCAAGCTGTTCGGTGCTAATTGCATTGTCATAAGAAAAGTCAAAGCGTAGCACTTGGCTGGACACCAGCGAGCCTTTTTGAGCCACACCATCGCCCAAGACTTCTCGCAAAGCAGCGTGGAGTAGGTGGGTGGCGGAGTGGTTTTTGGCACTAGACCAACGCACATCGGCAACCACTTCACAAAAGCCTTTTTGTCCCACCGCAATTTGCCCCATTCGCACTTTACCATAATGGATAATGGCGGTGCCTGATTTTTGCGTGTCTTCTACCACAAACACACCTGTGGCGGTGGTAATCTCGCCCACTTCGCCCACTTGACCGCCACTTTCGGCATAGAAGGGCGTTTTGTCAAGGACGATGATGCCCTCATCGCCTTCGTTTAGGGTATCGGTTGGTTTGCCGTCTTGGTATAGGGCGAGTAATTCGCCATCAGCGGTAAGATTTTCGTAGCCGACAAATTCGGATTTGATGTCGGTTTTGATGAGGTCATTATAGTCAATGGCAAATTTGCCCGACTCTCTGGCACGCTGACGCTGAGCTTCCATTTCACGATGAAAACCGTTCTCATCGATGTTTAAGCCTTTTTCACGCAAAATGTCAGCCGTCAAATCCACAGGGAAACCATAAGTGTCGTACAATTTAAACACCGTCTCGCCTATCAAGGTATCGCCTGCTTTTAGGTTTTCAAGCTCGCCTGAGAGCAGTCGCAAGCCTTGTGCCAGCGTTTTGGCAAATTGCTCCTCCTCCTTTAAGATGACCGCTTCAATCTCAGCCTGTTTGCTGACAAGCTGTGGGTAAGCCTCGCCCATCTCTGCCACAAGTGCAGGGACGATTTTGTGGAAAAATGCCCCCTCTGCCCCCAGTTTATTGCCATGTCGTACCGCACGGCGAATGATACGGCGTAACACATAGCCACGCCCTTCGTTGCTCGGGCGTACACCGTCAGCGATAAGGAACGACACCGCACGGATATGGTCAGCGATGACCTTAAAGGACGGCTCATAAGTGCATTCCACACCAATCACTTGGGCGGTGGCTTTCATGAGATTGACAAATAGGTCGGTTTCGTAGTTGCCAAATTTGCCTTGCATGACCGAGCTGATACGCTCTAAGCCCATGCCTGTATCGACAGATGGCTTAGGTAGGGGTTCGAGTGTGCCGTCTTTTTGGCGGTTAAACTGCATAAATACGCAGTTCCAAATCTCCACGTAACGGTCGCCATCTTCGTCAGGCGTACCGGGCAGTCCGCCTTCCATATGCTCGCCATAATCATAAAAAATCTCGGAACAAGGCCCGCACGGACCTGTGTCGCCCATCGCCCAAAAATTATCCGACTGATAAAGCCCACCTTTATCGCCAATGCGAATGATACGCTCGGGGGCAAGTCCGATGTCCTTATGCCAAATGTCAAAGGCTTCATCATCGGTGTGATAGACGGTTACATAAAGGCGGTCTTTGGGTAAGGCAAGCCAGTTGTCATCGGTCAAAAACTCCCACGCAAAGGCAATGGCGTCCTTTTTAAAATAATCGCCAAAACTAAAATTACCGAGCATTTCAAAAAAGGTGTGATGACGGGCGGTGTAGCCGACATTATCAAGGTCGTTGTGCTTACCGCCTGCACGCACGCACTTTTGCGAGGTAACGGCACGGGTGTAGTCTCTTTTTTCTAAACCCAAAAAAGTGTCCTTAAACTGGTTCATGCCCGCATTGGTAAAGAGCAGGGTGGGGTCGTTATGGGGGACGAGCGATGAGGATTCCACATGCGTGTGGTTTTTGGATTTAAAAAAGTCGATAAAAGCTTGGCGAACTTCGGCAAGTTGCATGGTTTTGGTTAAGTGAGCGGTTGTCATGGTCGTATCTCGTAGCTTGCCTGTGATTTTTAAAAATCATGGGGCGAATTTGATAAATAAACAGTTAATTTTATCACAAACCGCCATAATTAACAGTGATTTTAACCAATTTTTCACAAAATTTAGTTGAAAGACTGACTAAATTAATAAATTTTTGGAATTAATACAAAATCCTTATAAAAATTATGGAATTTTTGATAAAAATGCTTAACATTTATGTAAAAAAGGTGTATAAATAGCATATAGATTTTATCCACAAAAATACTAGGGGATTTACCATGAACATTCCACTATTTAGCGCCATTTATTCCATCGCCGCCACAGTTTTAATTGGTGTACTTATGGTTATCTTGATTGTCAATGAACTAAGTAATGCTCAAACCATGATTGGTGCGGTGGTCGCAGGACTTGTGGTAAGCATTCCCATCGCCCTAGTGGTAACCAAACGCATGAGCGCCATGACAAACTCTGCCAGTCCCACCCCCAATCAGCAAAAAACGCAGTAACGCTTTTGGCACAGCTTATCTAGCCTAACATCACAATACCAGCCAGAGAGCCAAGCCACAGCCGAAACACAGATATGCCATGATAGCACGCCCCATCATGGCATTTTTACACAGCGTACGACCAAACAAAATTGAAATACACCCATCAATTCATGTTACAATAGTATTTATTTATCACAAATAGAGCTGTCATGACTGAGTTATCCCTAATCGTCGATTTGCGTTGGTGTTTGGATGAGTTATTAAAAGAAGGTCGCATTGACCAAAAATCATACAATCTTGTCATCACCAGTCGTAACGATCCTGCCCTACACCCCGTCCAAAATATCGCCCGTTTTAACCTCACGAGCTTATTAGACCATCAGCCCCTAACTGTAGATAAGCTCAATCTATGGTTGGCGGGCAAAGCTGGCGTGGACGTGGTGCGAATTGACCCTCTAAAAGTAGACGTGCCGAGCGTGACGGGTATCATGTCCTTTGAGTACGCCAAAAATCAGTACATTCTGCCCATTGCCGTGACAGACACGGAAGTCATCATTGGCACTGACCAACCTTTTTATCATGATTGGCATGCCAACATCAGCCACATCGTCCGCCCCAAAAACATCAAGGTCGTTTATCTGTCACCTGAACAGCTCAATCGCTACCGTGCCGAGTTCTATCAGGTCACCCGTGCCATACAAGGGGCGGACATTGCCCAAAAAAAGGCAAGTGCGGACGTTACCAACGTAGAAGCCCTACTCCAACTTGGCGATAACAGCAACCCTGATGCCAATGACCAACACATCGTTAAAGTCGTAGATTGGCTTTTGCAATACGCCTTTGAACAGCGAGCTTCCGACATTCACTTGGAGCCACGCCGTGAGACGGGCAAGGTACGATTTAGAATTGACGGGGTATTGCATACCGTCTATGAAATGCCTGTTGCGATTTTGACCGCCGTTACCGCTCGTATCAAGATTTTGGGGCGATTAAACGTTGCCGAAAAACGAAAGCCCCAAGACGGGCGTTTAAAGACACGCACGCCAAAAGGGCTAGAAACCGAACTACGTCTGTCCACCTTGCCCACCGCATTTGGCGAAAAGCTCGTCATGCGTGTGTTTGACCCCGAAGTGCTGGTACGCACCTTTGCCCAGCTTGGCTTGACGGGCAAACAACTAGAAACGTGGCACACTCTCACCGCCCACCCCAATGGCATTATTCTGGTAACGGGTCCCACAGGGAGTGGTAAAACCACCACACTTTATAGTACGCTCAAACAACTTGCCACCGAAAAAGTGAATGTCTGTACCATTGAAGACCCCATTGAGATGATTGAGCCGTCTTTTAACCAAATGCAGATTAACTCAGCGATTGATTTGCATTTTGCAGACGGCATTCGCTCGCTCATGCGACAAGACCCCGACATCATCATGGTGGGCGAAATCCGAGACGGCGAGACGGCAGACATGGCGGTGCAAGCAAGTCTGACGGGGCATTTGGTGTTATCCACTTTGCATACCAATGACGCCCCTAGCTCTTTGACACGGCTACATGATTTGGGCGTTCAGCCGTTTTTGACATCGGCAACCATTTTGGGCATTATGGCTCAAAGGCTTGTCAGAACGCTTTGCCCTCACTGCAAATCCGCCCAAGACGTGAGCGAAAACTCGCCCCTAGCGGACGAATGGCGTGGGCTTGTCGCTCCGTGGAACGCTCCTGTTCCGTCCAAAATCTACATGCCTGTGGGCTGTGATGAATGCAGAAATACAGGCTATAAAGGGCGAATCGGGCTATATGAGATTTTACCGTTGTCTAATGAGCTTAAAAAACTGGTTGCCAAAGACGCAAGCCTTGACGACCTAAAACGCCAAGCGTATAGTGAAGGCGTGCTACCGTTACGCATAGAAGGGGCAAAACGTGTGGCAGAGGGCGTTACCACGCTTGAAGAAGTGCTTCGGGTTGTTCCGTTGAATTAGCAAAGCTCGACCAAAAATATCTCCCAATAATCCAGTCTAAAAAACTTTCAAACCCAAAACTAAAACAAACCCCAAAGTTTTAAACTTTGGGGTTATTAAGTTAGATGCTTAAATTAGAAACGATAAGTTGCACCAACTTTAACGATTGGATACCAAGTGGGATTATTATCTCTGATGGTTTTTTCTAGGTCAGCTTGAAATTCTGCTTCATTTTGGCTTTGAATAACAGCATTATCTAGATTAACTTCTGTTTTCCATTTGCCAGTATAAGCAGCACCCACTTCACCAAAGAAACCGACACGGCTGTTACTGTTGATATTTGGCTTAACACCCAAAGTCAAGTAAGGAGCTAAGGTATTGCCAGACTCTGCCTTAACATTGATATTGCCATCAACTTTGTATTCTTTATCGTCAATCTTGATGGTTGCTCTCCCTTCTTGGGAAGTTAGGGTTGCATCAAGCTTATTGTCTTGAAAAATAACGCCAGTACCTACAGTAAAGCGGTTTTTCCAAGGACGTAGATTAACACCAACATAAGGGTTGCTATAATCGCCATCAAGTTTTAGGTTGCCTTGATAGTCATCCCATTCATTACCTAGCACTTTTTTCCAGTTGATGATAGAATCACTACCACCGATGTCGGTATCTACATCGAAGCTACCGCCATTCCAACCAGCAACCACTTCGGTTGATTCGTTGGCAGACCATGCGATGCTTGCACCATAACCCAATGTACCAATCTCAGCATTGACAGCACCTGGCTTGGCTAATGTGGCGAAGACAGTCTTACCACTATCTACAATGGTATGACCTGCATTGGTTACAACATTTGCCATGGCAGTACCAGAAAATAATACCGCACTAGTTAGGGCTACTAACTTTAAAGTTTTCATCATCTTTTCTCCAAAAGTAACATATAAACTAAACATTAATTTATATGGTTTAATTTTAATATCAAAAAACCATAAAATCAATAGTCAAATCAAAGGAATTTGTGATATTTTGATGACTTTCATGTTTTATTATGTAAACATCTAGGACTAAAATTACCGCAAAGATTATGCAGTAACAAAAATCTTATATTGACGACAGTGACAGTAAGGACATTAAAAATTCACTCAGCTTATAATGGTAAATTACTGATTATCTCATAATTATTTTTTCATCTAGAGAGATAAATCAATTCACCCTTGGTAACTTATAACTCATACAAGGTCCTTGGTAACTTATAACTCATACAAGGTTAAGAATAAGGTATTAAAATAGGCTTGGGGTCTTTACCCATCCAAAATCGGCAAATGAATCCCATCCCGTCCATGCAACGCACAAACGCCATGAATTTTGGCAGTGGGGTGTTCTGCCCAAATGGCATTTGCCATGGCAAGTAGTGTCGAGCCTGTGGTCACAACATCATCTACAAGTATCGCGTGACGAGTCGGCAAAGGGTCGGTCAGATAAAAATCATGCTTGACGTTATGCAGGCGGTCGCTACGGCTAAGACCACGCTGATGAATGACATTATCCAAGCGAGCGACACCTTGCCATATCGGTATCTGCCACAAAAAGGATAAATATCTGGTCAAAATCAGCACAGGATGAAAACCCCGTTCCACCAAACGAGTACCTGTGGTCGGAGTTGGAATAAGTACGGCGTTATCAGTATTTACCCCTTGGGGTCGCCTGACATATCTCATCAGATGATACAGCACCATGAGCGATGACACATTGCCTTTGTCTTTGAAGGCGGTCATGACCTGCTTTAACGGCACATCATAATAAGCACTCGCATGCAGGGCAATCTCTCGCCCATCATCACGCATGGCAAATATCGGCAATCTACCTGCCCACTGGGCATGACAATACACGCAAAGCAGTGGGGCATGGTGAAAGAGCGTGTGATAAAAAGGGGCATGGTCAGCCACACCCCCTATCTCCAACTTAGGCTTAACATCTATCGTCTGCCCACATAACTGACAGCACTCATGCACGTATGATGAGAGCATGGCAAGGGCATACGGAGGCAGGCGAAGCAAGGGTTATAGCCCCATCCAGTCATTTAACATCACGCCCACGCCCACGGTCGTGGACTCATGATTATAATCAATGATAGACTGACCATAGCCATGGAACAGCTGAACATAACCACTCACGCCACGACCAATGGGGCGAACATAGTCAAGCTGAACCGCCCCTTTGTTGGTCTTAGGGTTATAACGCAGTGTGCCTGAGATGTTATTGCCCTTATCAAACTGATACATAAAACGCACATCGCCATGACCATAATAGTCTACAATATCAGGGTTATCATCGGGACGGCTACTGTCACTGGTCTTAGCAACTCTCGCCCACAAGCGTGGCATGACCGTAAAGTTACCCCACTCTGCCCCCGCCATGACATAGGCACGGTTCCATGAGCGTGACAGGGGGTCATCTTCGCCGTTTGAGTGGTGTACCACGCCTGCCCCGAGCATGCGTAGCTTGCCATCAAAGGGCAGGTCTGCCACCACAGGCTGAGTAATAAACAGCTCTGGCTGATAGTCATGAGCCCTAAACGGGCGTGAGTTATCTTCATTATAGACCTGCCAATGCGACTGCTGAGTATAGCCAAACCACATGTCTGCGTTCGTGCCAAACAAATCTTCGACAACTTTGGATTTGAACGACACTTGGAATTTTAGCTCCGTACTCCGCATTTCGTTTTCGGTATAATCCCACGTCTCTTGAGTTGGAGTACTGACCGAACGGTTGGGTTTGGTATTGACAAACACTGGTAGGACATACATGGGGTTATGGGGACGAGCCCTCCACAGTCCACCACTGTTTCTATCTAAGTCATAAGCCAAACTCAGTGGCGTGTATCTGCTACCATCCACCTTGCCAAAGCCACTGGCACTGATGTCGGGATTTATCTCATCATCCGCCCCATTCTCTGTTAGGGCGATGTCAGCAGTCGGCAAATCATTGGCAGTCTCGGCAAGCACCACCTGTGGGTCGCCCTTGATGGTGCGTTTAAAGGTCTGTCCCAAATCAAGGGGGCGTTTGTCTTGAAGCACGCTTGGCACTTTGCCTAGGGCAATGCTGTCAAAACATGCCAAACGCTCACCATCATTGGCCACGGATGCACAGTCAAAGAACAGTCGTTCGCCCTGCACAGGGTCGGCAATGTCAGGCTCACTCGTCTGCACCGCACTCACTTTGGGCATGGGCAGGGCAATCTCTTCTGCCCATGCCTGCCCACTCATCACGCCTAACGACAGTGACGAGAGCGTCACAGCAAGGCTCAATCGCTTTGGGATAAACTTCATAAAATATCTCACACTGGGTAAATGACAAGCTTAAATCATTCTGCGTTCATGCTTGTCATGTTTTGTTAAATAATAAATCAAATTAAGACCAAAAGTTAAATTTTAAAAACATTAAACGCAAAGACCGCTATTCATATTTTTGCCCATCAAACATAATCCAGCCCCCTTGGTGTCTGCCCGCAGGGTCATGATGCGTCCAATGCACCACCCCACCTTTGTCGGTGTATTCATACTCGCCATAAAATGACACACTGTCGCCCTTTTTTAGCCCTGTCACATAAGGGGCTAGGTCAATGTTATGGGCGATAAGCACCGTCATGTCCACCCCGTCTAATGAGACGATGAATTTTTGGTGACGTGAGCCTTTGTTGTCATCGGGCAAGGTTGCTTTGACCGTGCCACACCCTGCCACTTGGACATCAGAGCGTCGCTCGGCAAAGCTTGTGACGATGAGCTGATTTTGACAGCTTGGATTTGACTGCTTGGGCTGTGTGTTTTGGGCGGTTTGGGCATCCACCAAAGTCTGAGCCTGCAATGTTTGGGGAGCTTGCTTGCTTGGGTTATCATCAAGGCAAGCGGTCAATGCCAAACACATCACTCCTAATGTCGCCCCCAGTACAAATGGTCTTACCCAGTGTGTACATGCACCCAGTGCTGTCTTGGTTTGTCTAGCCTGTTTCATTTTATCTGTCTGTTTACCCATTTTTACCCATTTTGCCCAAAGCAAGTCATCAGAACATGGCTTAAAACTGCATATTTTAACAAAAGCTAAACACGCTTGCAAAATAAAGTTGTAAACGCTCGGGTTCACAACTCTACCTTACTCATGATTACCAATTTTTACCAAGCTGACATTTTTTGTCAATGACTTACAATTTTTGTCAGTTGTTTGTTGTTGGCTTTGTAAATTTTATACCTGCATTTAAATGACGGCACTAATTTTTAGGGCGTGCCTACCCTTTATAACACTATTTACAATATAGAAATATTTTAGAAATAAACTAATCGTTTTTGCATGAAAAATGGCTAAATCTTGTGGCTCGAAGTCAAAAACTTGTCTGATAGAATGACTATCAGCCTGCGTTTTTCCTTGAAAAACGTGCGATTTTTCTCATTTTTCATTGCAAATACAAAAGGCAGGCACGCCCTAAAATAATTTTAAAAAAATTTCAAAATCATCAAAACTGTGCCAACACCGTCTCAAAATCCGCCCGTTTGGTCTCGCCAAGTAGCATGGTCTGTAATTGTCCTTGTTTATAAATAAGCAGTGCTGGGGGCCCAAACAGCCCATAACGTGCCAGTACCGCTCGGCTGTCGTCATTGGTCTCGGTAATGTCTAGCTTGACCACTTGATAGTCCGCCAGTGCCGCAGGGCGATTGGTAAACAACGTGCGTTCCATGATACGGCATTCGACACACCAGTCGGCAGTCACGTCCACCAGCACTTTTTCATGACGGGTAAGGATAGGGTCAAGCTCGCTTAGACTGCTGATTTTGATGTCTGCCTTGGACTCGGCAACAGTTGCGGTCGCCCCCAGTTTGGCGAGCGGTCGCCATGGGTCATTCGCCCCCATGCTCGCCCCCACCACAAGGCACACCGCCCACAACGCTCCCACCAAGGCAAATGCGTGCGACGCCAGATTTTTCATTCTAAACAACCACACTGCCGTCATCGCAAACCACACCGCCCAAATGATGAGCATGACAGGCGAGAACAGCAGTCGCTCTAATAGCGACAGCGACACCGCGAGCAATAACAGCCCACAAAATTCCTTGACACGGTTCATCCACTCGCCTGCTTTGGGCATAAACTTGCCCTGTGCCAGACCGATGAACATGAGCGGTATGGACAAGCCAAACCCCAACGAAAACAGGACGATGAACCCAAAAGGCACGCTACCACTTGCCGAGACTGCCGTCAAAGCCCCTGCCATGGGAGCAGACACACAAGGCGACACCACCAATGCCGATAACGCCCCAGCAACAAAGCTACCGCCCACACTGCCGAGCTTATCATCGGCAGATTGGGATTTTCTGTGCAAAATGTCTCGCACGCCCGACGGCAAAGTTATCTTGATGATGTCAAACATATACAGGGCAAGCAAGGCAAAAATAATGGCAAATACCCCCAGCACATAAGGGTTTTGCAGTAGTCCAAGCACGCCCACCGCCTGCCCAAACCACGCAATCAGACCGCCCAACACGCCATAAGCCGTCGCCACACCCAGTCCATAACTGCCCGACAAGGCAAATCCCTTTAAGGCGGTATGGGACTTGTTATGAGCAACGATATTGGCGACAATCGGTATCATCGGATAGACGCATGGCGTAAAGGACAGCAACAGCCCCGCCAAAAAGAGCAGTAGCACCGCTAGGGCAGGATTTTTGTTAATGCCAAACGGGTCGCTTTGACTGCTTACTGCCTGATGACTGGTGTCTGCGACCGCCGTGCTTGTCTGGGCATTTGGGGAGCTTGCCATGTTGGCAGATGACTCATTACCCAGTCCGCCACCCAACTCATCATTTGATTCGCCAGTTAGGGCATTCCCCTGCTCATCGCCAAAGACAGGCGTGACCAGTGGCGATGTTGGGGCTGACAGTGTTTGGTCGGGAGCGGTGTTTTGCGTGGTAAAGACACCTACTCCGTCTTGGCTCATGCCTGCCTGTGACAACTGGGTAAGCTCTGTGGTCGGGCTGGTTTTATCCAAGTCTGACTTGTCATTTAGCTGATTATCCAAGCCAAGCCCCATGCCATCTTTGGGCGTGCCTTTGCCCGATTGGTTGGCTTTATTTGCGACCGTGGTTTGACCACTTGGTGTGTCAGGATTTTTTTTGGCATTGCCTGTTAGGCTGATGGTCGTTTTTAGTGTCTCAGGCGGATAACACAGCCCTGCCTTGGCACAGCCCTGCCAGCGGATACTTATCGGGGCGGTCACATCGGCAGTGGTGGTCAGTTTGACAGTTGCCACCACGTCTTCTTCAAATACCGCCACTCGCCCAAACTCAGGGTCATCTATCATCGTGTGTGGTTTGTTAAACGACCACGCCCCCATGCTCACGCCATCGGGCAGGGTCAGTTTGATTTTGTCTTTATAAACATAATGCTCGGGCGTTACCCCAAATGTCACCGCAAGCGTGTCGCCCTGCTGACTGGCAGAAACGTTAAAGGCTTGGTGAACGGGTAGGAATTTGGATTTGGACTGATGAGCAAACAGCCCTGATAGCGTGCCATCACTTTTGGCGGTATCGGCAGACAGTGCCGTCGCAGACATGGGCAATACCAAAGCAAGCGATAAGGCAGACAGGCGAGATAAGGAAGTTAGTGAATGAGTGAATTTTGACATATTATATCCTATTCTCAACTTTATATCAGTGATTGATTTATCAAGGGCGAATTGCAATTCACCCCTACAACCCGAAAATAACCATCAGATAATCAGTAAGTTACCATTTTAAGTTGAGAGTGAAGTATATTGTTCAGCTATGATAAAATGGCATAAGCCACAGAAAAAAACGGCTTATTATATCATAAGCCGTTTTTTAACGATTATACACAAATCACACGTGATTGTGGATTTTTGTTAACTTTATTTTAAATGATTTTAAATGATTTTAAATGATTTAAATTAATTTTGTTTTAAATAAGGCCACGCCGCTTTTAGATAAATCATCATCGACCACAGGGTCAATATCACCGCAATAATCATCAAGGTATAGCCCAGCGTCTCCAAAATCTGCCAGTTGAGTAGTAGCACGGTAATGGCAACCATCTGAAATGTGGTTTTTAATTTGCCCACATATGAGACCGCCACCGATGTACGATTGCCAAGCTCTGCCATCCACTCACGCAGTGCTGACACGGCAATCTCACGAGAGATAATCACAATGGCACTAATCGCCATCACGATGTTCGGGTGCCACTGCACCAAGATAATGAGTGCCGCCGCCACCATCAATTTGTCCGCCACAGGGTCTAAAAAACGCCCAAATGCCGAGCTTTGGTTGAGTTTGCGTGCCAAATAACCATCAAGCCAATCAGTCAGTGCCGCCAATATAAAGACAAACGTCAGCAAAAAATGACGAAGCATGTTATCGCTGTATTCTAGCATGCCAAGGCGGGCAATGGCATTATCGGGAATGGCAGGCACGCCAATACCGAGTGCAGGAGGCATGTACGCAATCGCCACAAACAGTGGTATCATGACAATGCGAGCAATTGTCAAGTTATTGGGCAGGGTAAAAATGCTAGTCTTATTGGGCTTATCGTTAGACATGGCGGGCTGAACATAAAAATATGGGCGTATGATACCCTAAAATGAGGTGTTTTTGTGTAAAAATTTAAGATTTTTACACAGATTTTGGGTAAAATAAAGCAATTTTTATGCCCACTTTATTTTTATCCTTTATTCTCTACACTCATCATAAAATCATCACACCATCATGACTCATCCGACCCCATCATCGCCCAAGTCCGCCACCCACTTTGACGCCATCATCATCGGTGCAGGGGCTTCTGGGCTGTTTTGTGCTTTTCATCTTGCCGAACGTGGCAAAAGCGTGCTGGTGCTTGACCACGCCAACAAAGCTGGCAAAAAAATTCTCATGTCAGGGGGCGGACGGTGCAACTTCGTCAATATGGACGTGCGTCCTGAGCATTTTATCAGCCATAATCCACATTTTGTACGGTCGGCATTGGCAAAATTCACGCCCCATCATTTCATGAATTATGTCTATAAGCATGGCATTGGTTTTCATGAAAAGTCGCACGGGCAACTGTTCTGCGATGACTCATCCAAAGACATCCTAAACATGCTCCTGACCGAATGCGACCATCATGGCGTAACCATCTGGCTAAACACCAAAATCAGCACCATCAACAAGAGCGACACATTCACCCTAACCACGCACAAAGACAACCGTGAGCATACCCTGTCTGCCCACTCACTCATCATCGCCACAGGTGGTCTGTCCATTCCCACGCTCGGGGCGAGCGGTTTTGGCTATCAGATTGCCGAGCAGTTTGGACATCAGATACTGCCAACATCGGCAGGTCTTGTGCCGTTTACCTTTACCGACCACATCGGAGCCATGGCAAAAGAGCTAAGCGGTATCAGCATGGACGTCATCGCTTTTAATGACAAAGCCCAATTTGCCCTACCGCTACTGTTTACCCATCGGGGACTGTCAGGTCCTGCCATGCTTCAACTATCCAACTATTGGCAAATCGGCGAGTACATTCACATCAACCTACTGCCACACATGAGTGCAGGCGAGCTGTTAATCAAGCACAAACACACGCACCCCAAACAGCACATTCGCACCGCCTTACAACCCTATTTTGCCAAAAAATTGCTCTTGGCGTTAGAGAGTCACTTTTGGCAAAAGCACAAAGACAGCGAGCTTGCCAACATCAAGGACAAAGAACTCATCACGCTCGGCAACACCCTAAACGACTGGCAAATCAAGCCATCAGGCACCGAAGGCTACCGAGTGGCAGAAGTGACCCTTGGCGGTGTGGATACCCGTGATGTATCTAGCAAAACCTTTGAGAGTAAGCTGTGCGATGGTCTATACTTTATCGGCGAAGTGCTGGATGTCACAGGTCAGCTTGGCGGTTATAACTTTCACTGGGCATGGGCAAGTGGCTTTGCGTGTGCGATGGCGGTGTGAGCATGTTTTATTGGAATTTTTTAAATCAGCCCCATTTTTAACCTTATTAACCGATTTATTAAGAGCGAATTGCCATTTAACCCCATACCCAAAAAATTACCCAATAATCAATAAACCATCATTTTAGGTTAAGATGATATTAAAATCACTTCTAATTTTTTGAAATAATTTGTAATAAGGACACCCATGCAATTTAAATTTTTGGATAACATCACAGGATTTGGCGATAAAGATTGGTCAAAACAATGGATAATCGCTTGGTTTGTGGTTGGGGTCATTGCCCTATTTGTCGGCTTTTGGCAAACCACCGAACACACAGGACTTGACTGGTTTTATCTTATCGTCTCCTACATCGGGCTTTTGTGCGTGGTGGGTTTGTCCTTTCGCAAAAACGTGATGGGCAACGGCTTTGGTATGCTTGCCACAGCAGGGGAAGTGGTCGTGCAAGGCAGTCGTGGGGCGATTGGGCTCATGCTTGCTCCGCTCTTTAACTTTTTTACGCACGTTTGGGGCGTGATTTATTGGAAAAAGAACACGGATGCAGACGGCGATATGCTTCCACAATCAGCAAATAAATATGTGTGGGTAATTACCGTTTTATTTATCGGTATTGGCATTTATTTATTTCCAATTATCAATGATTGGCTTACTACTCATAATTACGCCATTTATCAAGATGACGGCTCTACCTTTATGGGAATTAGCTTTTATACCATTAACATTTTGGCATTTATTTTGTCCGTTACCGCCCAAGCCACGATGATAATGCGATATTCTTTTAATTGGTATTTGTGGATTATTGTTAATATGGTTTGGCTTATTGTTAATATCATGACCGCCAATTATATTTTTGCCATTCAGACAATGGTTTATCAAGTTAACGCCATTGTTGGTTTATATGGGTGGTATCGCAGTGAAAAGATAAATCAAGCCAAAATAAATAATCGATAAGCTATTTAAGAATAATTTAAAAACTTAAAATTTTAAATTTTTGTCACGCTAAATGATTGACAATGTTTTTATCATGGGTTAAATTATTAGCAATAAATTAACCCATTCTTTTAACAAGCCTAAAATAAGGACATTTTATGCATCCATTTAAATCGCAAAAACCCTTATCACTTTGGCTGTCCGAATACGCCGTCAGCCATCAAAATCCCACAAACAAACGCATTCATTACATTTGCGTGCCGATTATCTTTTTGACCATAGTTGCCATGCTTTATCACATTTCTGTGTATCTGCTTGCAGTTGTTACGATAGGCGTGCTGTGGTTTTATGTGCGATTGTCTTTATCATCCTTTGTTGCCATGCTTGCCTTTTATGGGCTGTGTCTTGGTATTGCCGTGTTTGCCCCTGTTGGTATTTGGTTTTGGGCTGGGATGTTTGTGGTGGCTTGGATTGGGCAATTTGTTGGGCATAAGGTTGAAGGGGCAAAGCCGTCATTTTTTGAAGATTTGCAATTTTTGCTGATTGGACCTTTGTGGGTGGCGTTTGCACTGTTTGGCAAAACCCCTGCCCGACAATCATAATCCCAATTTTGTCATGGCTTTTTGCTGATAAAATGATTATAATGTCATCATAATGTTCTGTTATGACATTATTAACTTTATTTTATCATTAATGACGGCTATACCCAATAAACTTTAAAATTACTACAAACACAATGATTTATGGATGTAGGGGCGTGCTGTGCACGCCTTGCACGGTAATGTCATCAAAAGGGCGTGCTCAGCACACCCCTACAAACCCGTGGTAAATATCAAGTTGGTTGGGTGTATCTCGCCTTTTATAACCCATTTAACCACATTGACATGATGTTAAGGACTTATCATGACCCAACTGACCGACGCCCAAATCGCCAGTAACACCCTAGCGACCATCGCCCCCATCAGTGACATCGCACGCAAACTCGGACTGTCCGACGACGACATCGAACACTACGGCAAATACAAAGCCAAAATCCGCCACACCCCGACCACTGACCACCAAGGCAAGCTCATCTTAGTGACCGCCATCAATCCCACGCCTGCTGGCGAAGGCAAAACCACGCTCGCCATCGGTCTGGGCGACGCATTAACCACACTCGGTGAGCGTGCCGTGCTTGCCCTGCGTGAGCCATCGCTTGGTCCTGTGTTCGGCATCAAAGGCGGAGCAACAGGGGGCGGTCAGGCACAGGTCGTCCCCATGGAAGACATCAACCTGCATTTTACGGGTGATTTTCACGCCATCACCAGTGCCAATAACCTACTGTCCGCCTTGATTGACAACCACATTCATCACGGCAATGAGCTGGGCATCAACCCCAAAAAAGTGCTGTGGCGACGTGCCTTGGACATGAACGACCGCTTTCTACGTCACATCATGGGTGGCATGAGCAAACCCAGTGATGGCATGATTCGCCCTGATGGTTTTGACATTACCGTGGCGTCTGAGATTATGGCAGTCTTTTGCCTAGCACGGGATTTGAACGACCTAAAAGAGCGACTGGGCAACATGATGGTCGCTTACCGTTTTGATGGTACGCCTATATTCGCCAAAGATTTGCAGGCCCAAGGGGCGATGACCGCCTTGCTCAAAACCGCTTTTGCCCCCAACCTAGTTCAAACCATGGCAGGCACGCCCACGCTCATCCATGGTGGACCTTTTGCCAACATCGCCCACGGCTGTAACTCGGTCGTGGCGACACGGCTCGGGCTGGCACTGGGCGACTATGTGGTCACCGAAGCAGGCTTTGGGGCGGATTTGGGAGCGGAGAAGTTTTGCAACATCAAATGCCGACTGGCAGGGCTTCACCCCGATGCAGTCGTGGTCGTGGCAACCGTGCGTGCCTTAAAATACAATGGCGGCGTCGCCAAAGATGACTTGACTGGCGAAAATCTCACCGCTCTGTCCCAAGGACTGCCCAACCTACTAAAACACATAGACAACATGAAATCCGCCTTTGGACTGCCTGTGGTGGTCGCCATCAACCGCTTTGTCAGTGACAGCGATGCCGAACTTGCCCTGATAGAACAAGCCTGCCATGACAGGGGTGTGGCGGTGTCGCTGTGTGATGTCTGGGCAAAAGGCGGACAAGGCGGTCTTGACCTTGCCCAAAAAGTCATCGACGCCACGCACGCCCCCAACCACTTCGCCCTAACCTACGATGATAACGTCAGTGTCGGCGATAAAATCACCGCCATCGCCACGACCATCTATGGGGCGGACGGTGTGTCGCTCACTACCAAAGCCCTATCCGACATCAAAACCATTGACAAATTGGGCTTATCACACCTGCCCATCTGCATGGCAAAAACCCAATACTCACTCTCTGATGACCCCAAAGCCCTAGGCAGACCCACGGATTTTACCATCAGCGTGCGTGAAATCACCATCTCGCATGGGGCTGGGTTTTTGGTCGCACTCTGCGGCGACATCATGAAAATGCCCGGACTGCCCAAAGCCCCTGCGTCCATGAACATTGATGTGGTTGATGGGGAGATTGTGGGGTTGTTTTAGACAACCAAGAATCCATTTGATGATTAATATCGGCTATGGAAAAACCTGCCATAGCCGATATGCCAGATCGGCAGTTGTTTTTTAGTTTTTTATTTCTTATGCTGTTCTGATTTTTGGGTGAGCTTCACTCTTGTGTCCGCCCACGCTTGCTCCATTTTTTGTTTATATGCTTGCCAATCATCATCGCTTTGGTTGGGCTGTTTGTGGCTATCAGGGTTTTGTTGGGACGTTTCTTGTGGCATTAATTCTTGCGATGTTAATTCTTGGGGTATTAATGGTACATTGTCCGATATGTCATTTTGATGGTTATTGTCGCTCATTTTATCATTATTACTGTTATCATCACCGCTCTTATCATCATGATTGATTGGCTTACTATTAATTAACTTTTCGTTTTTATCAGTATGATTGATTTGCTTGTCGTTAATTAATTTTTCGTCTTTATCAACATAACTGTTTTGGCTTTCATCAATATCATGCATGGATGCCGTGATTTTATCATTGACAGTCGTTTTTGTTATTATTTGCTCTGATGGTTTGCTTTTTGCGACCGCTACCGAACGCTGTCCATGTTGATAAAACAGCCTTGCCCCCAAACACATCCATAAAACAGCCCCAATCACAAACATGATGAAATCGGCATTTTGCACCCCGTCTTTGGTTGTTACTATGATAACAAGCCACACCAAATCCAACAACGCCATAATCATAATGATGGATAAGACATTGATACGGCTAAGCTGTTTTTTGGGCAATAAAAATATCGGACTGACCAGCCAATAAACCGCCAGTAAGGGAAAAATAAAATTAACACTTAACCATAATCCAAACATTTTTATCCATATGAAATTTAAATTAATGATAAATGATTATTTAAACCGATTTTTCACTTTTGATAATTGGTAAATTATCATCACTTTATCTTACAAAAAATTGAATATATACTTCTTTATCATCATATACTTCTAAGGTTTTGCTATAAAAATGACATTTATTGTTTTTATCAGGATGAAAGGCTTCTACATCATCCGTTTCATAAATGACATTTGGGTTTTGGGTTAGCTGATGATTTAATTTGATGATATTTTCATTTAATTGTTCAACGCCTTGATGAAATTCAGAACTAACACCAAATAATACTTGAATGTATAATAAAAATTGGCGGATTTTACTTTCTTTAAATTTATAATCAACCGTAATTTTTATATCTTTACAACCGCTAAATGTATTTTGATAGCTTGGTTCGGGGGATAATTTTTCAAGATAAATGATGTGTTTGTGCTTGGTAAGCGTTTGGATTTGATTGATTTTAATAGAATAATTATCTCCGCCTGCAAAACTTACCGATGAAAATAGGCATATTGCTAATATTCCCAATACGTTAACTGCCTTTTTAAGAATTGTCATGCCAAATCCGCCCATTTGTCCTTATCCTTAAACATACATTCATCAAACACCACGCACGAGCCACATTTTGGCGAGCGAGCCATGCAAGTATAACGCCCATGCAAAATCAAATAATGATGAGCGTCCACCAGATATTTGGCAGGAATACGTGTCATAAGAGCCTTCTCTACCGCCAGCACTGTTTTGCCTGTGGCAAGCCCCGTGCGATTGCCCACCCGAAAAATGTGCGTATCTACTGCCATGACAGGCTCGCCAAAGGCGGTGTTTAGTACGACATTGGCGGTCTTTCTGCCCACACCTGCCAACGCTTCCAGCTCATCTCGGGTGCGTGGCACTTGTCCGCCGTGCTTGTCTAGCAGGTCTTGGCAGGTCTTGATGACGTTGGTCGCCTTGGAGTTGTACAGCCCGATTGAGTTGATATAACTCTTTAAGCCGTCCAGCCCCAAATCCAAAATCGCCTGCGGGGTGTTCGCCACAGGAAATAGGCGAGCGGTGGCGATGTTCACGCTTTTGTCGGTGGCTTGGGCGGAGAGCATGACAGCGATGAGTAGCTCAAAATCGGACGAGTAGTTGAGCTCAGTTACAGGCTCTTTAATATGCTCAGACAGCTTGGCAAAAAACCGTTCACGTTTGTCGGCATTCATCGGGCGAGAAGCTGGCGTGTCGGCAGTTTTGGCGGTGGTAAGTTTCGTTTTTGTGGTTTTGGCAGTCATGGCAAGGGGCTAGACAAAATCAGAATTGATGATTATTATACCACAACTGCACCGCTCGTTATTTTAAAAATCTCAATATCATTTTTATATCTTGCTTATGATTTATTTATACCATACGCCATTATCAAATATTATCTCGGATAGTTTAACACCGCTTGATAAAAAACAAATCATCAACAATCATCGCCATGCTCATTTAATGCACTTTTGCCAAAACAATCATTTGCCCATACCCATTTATGATAAATATGATAATGGCAAACCCTTTATAAAAAATATCCCCAATCTACATTTTAATCAATCGCATTGCCAAACTGATTATGCTCTAATATATAGTTTAACCATTCAAAATATCGGTGTGGATATTGAAAATGCCAATCGCAAGTTAAATAAAAACGCCCTTGCCAAACGTTATTTTCATGATGATGAATATCACACTTGGCAAAATAGTCAAGATGATAAATTATGGTTTGTTTACTGGACGATTAAAGAGGCGGTATTAAAAGCACATGGCTTGGGAATTCGGCTGCCACTTCATGAATTAAAGGCGGTGTTTATGACAGACAATAGCGGATATGTATGTCATGATAGGATTGGGAAATTTTATTTTAAAAATATCTGTATCGGCGAATGCGTGATAACAGTGGCATATCCATTTGATTATGGAGTGGTGGGGGTTGTTGGGGTGTAGGTTTTTGGGGTTTTTAAATGAGTGTTGTGGGGGAAAATCATTTTTCCCCTATGGTAGATTATGGGTTTTGGGCGAATTGCAATTCGCCCCTACACATCTAAATTTCAGGGTGTTTTTTTATTAAACAATACCGATTTATTTATCATTGTCGCCTTTCGGCTCGCCACAATGCTGGCAGTGATTGCTAAATAGGGCAGAGCTGTTTTTAAATAGATAACCATGACTTGATTTATAAAAATCCTCACCACAAAAAGGACAAATGCTTTTGGCTAATAAAATGGCACTCATGATATAAAAATAGATAAAAATAGATAAAAATAACCATAATTGCAAAACCGCTTTGAATAAAATAAAAAACGGTTGGCATGACAATAAAAGGGCTATATACACAGACATTTCGCCAAAACATCATGCTTTTATATGCTTTTATTTTATCATTCATTTCTTCTCTCCACTATCATTATCTTCCCACGCCATAAGCCGTCTTACGATTTTGCCAAATAGCGTATGCTTTTTATAGTCGCCTTTTTTATTTTTATCATGAATTGGCATATCGGTCAAAATAAACAACGCTTCATAAATGCTACTCACCGCATAAACATGAAACTCGCCACGCTCTACCGCCCCCACGATGTTATCAGGAAGCATGAGTTGTCCGATGTTGGTTTTTGGGATAATCACGCCTTGCTCGCCCGTCAGCCCACGCTCAAAGCAAGCGTCAAAAAAGCCGATGATTTTTTCGTTCACACCGCCAATCGCCTGAGCGTCCCCAAGCTGATTCATAGAGCCTGTGATTGCAAGTGATTGATTTATCGGCACATTTGCAAGGGCGGACAGTAGCACGGCACATTCGGCAAGGGTGGCACTGTCGCCGTCAATGTGGGCGTAACTTTGCTCAAAAGCAAGGCTTGCTGAGAAGTTGAGCTCGGCAAATTGGCTAAATAATGAGCGTAAAAAGCTTGTCATGATGAGCATTCCCTTGGCGTGCAAACTTCCGCCAAGCTCCACGTCTCGCTCTATGTCTAGGATTTCGCCTGTGCCAAATTTTGGGGCGATGAGTGCGGTCAGGCGGGCAGGTAAGCCAAATTCGCTGTCGGCATAGGCAATCACAGTCAAAGCGTTGATTTGTCCGACCACTTTTCCTGTGGTATTGATAAGCTGTTGTCCGTTTTGAATCTCTTGCCAATATAATTCTTTTAAATAGCCTTTTCTCTCTTTGATGTCGTCTAAGGCATTTTGGACGTGGGTTTTATTGACGGTTTTTGGGCTATTTTTATTATCAATATCATCAGAATGATTTAAATAAAACTGCCGTGCCGATTCTACCACAAGTTGTAATAATCTGTCGCTGTGTAAATCCAATTTGTCTTTATCGTCAGCATATACGGACAATTCGTCCAATATTGCCCCAAAGGCGGTATTATCAAATGTGGGTAATGCTTGTTTTTTTATCATGTCGGCAATTTTGCCAATGATAAATAATTCGCTGTCATGATTGCGTGGTAAGGTGTCATTAAAATCGGCTCGGATTTTAAATAGGTTATTAAATTCAGGTTCAAATTCTAATAATTCATAATATAAATCAGGCTCGCCCAATAATATCACTTTTACCGATAATGGTGTGCTGTCAGGCGATAAAGATACTGAGCCTGTTAAGGTTAGCATTTGTTCTAGGCTTGATATGCTTAGCGATTTTGATTGTAAGGCTCGCTTTAACCCTTGCCACGCATAGGGGTGCTCTAATAGCGATGACGCTTCTAATAATAAATATCCGCCATTGGCTTTATGCAATGCCCCTGCCCGTATCATGCTTGCGTCCGTTAAAATCGTGCCAAGCTGAGTGATGTATTCAATATACCCCAACAGATTGGGGTGGGTTGGCATATCTTCAAAGACAATGGGCGAACCGCTATTTGGCGTATGGCTTACCGCCACATTGACATAATAGCGATTGGGGATATTTGCCGTTTTTACCATAAAGTCTTCATCATGCTCTACGATAAATAGGATATTTTCTATGATGTCTTTTTGATAGTCGGTTAAATATTGGCTGATTTTTTTATCAGATTTTGTAACATATTTTTTTAAAATTGGATTAAATAATGGCGTGATGATTTTAATCAAAAGTGTTTCGTGAAGTTCATCTATTTTTTGATTCACTTCATCGTCTAAATTGTCTAATTCTATATTTGTTTTGGTGAGTTTTTTTTGTAGTTTATCAAGGGCGGTGTTGTTAATGGGTTTTTTGTCATCAATGGGGGTAAATACTGCTTTTTGGTCGGCAGAGTGCAATAAGGTCAAATTATGACTTTTGGCGGTGGCATTGATTTCATCAAGCAAATTTCTTTCTTGTTTTTGGGCGGATTGCTTAATGGTGGTAATGCTGTTTTGGTAGCTGATGCTATTAAATTTGGCGATGATTTTTTTATACAGGTCATGCCAAAGTTTGTGCATGTCCTTGGCAAAAATCGCCCCTTGACCGCTTGGTAGTGTCAGTGCAATGGGGTGGCGGGGTGCGTCAAAATTATGCACATAGACCAAGTCGGGCGGGGTCGGCTCGTGTTTGGCACGCTCGGCAAGCAGGCGTGTGATGAGCGTGCGTTTACCAAGCCCGTTTTCGCCCACGGCAAAGACGTGGTAGCCGTTTGCCTTGATGTCAAGGGCGGTCTGTATGGCATTGACGGCTCGGCGTTGCCCAAAGTCGTGCGGGGCGGGGCTTGCGTGCGTGCTGTCGGGCGGTAGGGCGTGGGTGGCGGTGTAGCGTTTTAGGGCGGTGTGGGGCAGGCGGTAGGGGGCGAATTGGTCGGTCATTGTTGTTATTAAAATATGAAAAAGGGATATTTTAACAGATTAAAACGTGATAAAATAGGGGATTTGAAATTAACTTGACTTTATAACAATGACTTATCATAAAATATCCGCCCATGCCGACGAATTTGCTCGTGAATTAGAGCGAGTTTCTGATAAGCTAAATTTAACATTTAGTGAAGTACAAATAAAGCAACTGCTCGGCTATTTGGATAATCTTTTGCTTTGGACAAAGGCATATAATCTCACCGCCATTACCGCCCCAAAAGAGGCGTTTATTAAGCATATTTTGGACTGTTTGGCGATTGTGGCGGATTTGCCGTTTGCCGATAAATCAGGCATGAGCATGCTTGACATTGGCACAGGGGCAGGCTTGCCGTCTGTGATTATTGCCATTATGAAACCTGATTGGCACGTTACCGCCCTAGACAGCAATGGCAAAAAGGTGCGATTTATCCGTCAAATGGTGGGCGAATTGGGGCTTGCCAACGTCAATCCTGTGGCAAGTCGCATTGAGGACTTTGATGGGGCGTTTGATGTCATCACGTCTCGGGCGTTTGCCAGCCTTGATGATTTTGTCAATCTTGCCAAGCCGTATTTAAAGACGGACGGCGTGTTATATGCCATGAAAGGTAAAGCTCCGACTGGCGATAATGTGGCAAATTTGACAGATTGGCAAATTGACATTAAGCCTATTTTTGTGCCACAAATGAGCGATGAGCGGTGTGTGGTGTATTTAAAGCGTTAAAGTTATTTTAAAAATTGAAATATTGGGTAATTTACCCTAATCTAGCAAATTGATTTTAAAGGTATTTTATGGAAATTATCGCAATCGCCAACCAAAAAGGCGGTGTCGCCAAAACCACAACGGCGGTTAATCTAGCAAGTGCGTTGGCACTTATCGGCAAAAAACGTGTGCTACTCATTGACCTTGACGCACAAGGCAATGCCACAACCAGTCTGGGGCTTGACAAAAATGAGCTCGATTATACGGTGGCGGACGTGTTGCTTGACGATGTGCTACTGGTCAAAACCATTGTGGCAAGTCAGCACCTTGACGTGGTGGGGGCAAATCGTGATTTGGCAGGGATTGACGTGTCGCTTGCGGACGTGGCGGATGCACCACTTTTATTAAAAAATGCCCTACAAAACGCCAAGCTAGACTATGACTATGTCATCATGGACTGTGCCCCAAGTCTTAGTATGTTGACCGTGAACGCCCTTGTCGCCACAGACGGCGTGATTATCCCCATGCAGTGCGAGTATTTTGCCCTAGAAGGCATTGCTGATTTGATAGATACGATTGAAAAGCTGACCCAAATCAACCCCAAACTGCACATTCGTGGTGTGGTGCGGACGATGTATGACGGGCGAAGTACGCTTGCCCAAGACGTGTCGGCAGAGCTTGAAAATTATTTTGGCGAAAAATTGTACAAAACGGTCATTCCAAGAAGTATCCGATTGGCAGAAGCCCCAAGTTTTGGCAAATCTATTTTTGAGTACGAAAAATCGTCCAAGGGGGCTATCGCTTATCATCAGCTTATGAATGAAGTATTGGGACAGCCGTAACTACACAATCGGCTTTCTACGATAAAACAAAATCCCTGGAATAGACAGTCCCAACACCAATGCCGAGATGACAAAAATCGCTTCAAAAAAGTACGTCATCATCAGCACAAACAGCTCCATACTAAACCCAAAATACCCTATCTGCACCATACTCACCATTGCCTTATACGCCACGATACCCGGCATGAGAAAAATCACGCTCGGCACGATGAGTGCCTTTGGCGGTAGTCCGTGTCGCTGAGCAAAATGCACCCCCAAAAAGCTCGGCAACATCGCTCCAAAAAATGTCGCCACCGCCAGATGACTCCCCACCGCCAACAGCCCTGTTTTGGTGATATAGCCCAATGCCGTCATGATGAGACACAGCCCGACATAACGTCTCGGCAGCGTAAACATCAAGCACCACCCCAGCGTAATCACGCAAGACAGCCCCACATTTGTCAGTAGCGTTAGCACAGTCATCACAGCCCCCAATGCGGTATGCGTAACAAAATCAAGGCGATGACAATCCCCACACACGCCGACAACGTCAGCATGGTCGCAAACATCCACCGCCCTACCCCCATGTTGATATACCCCTTTAAAATATCCGACAAGGCGTTAATGATAGGAAAGCTCGGCACGAGTAACAGCACGCTAGACGCCACCGCCACATCGGCATTGACCCCAAGCTCCAAAAAGTACGCCACCGCCCCAAGCAAAGTCGCCACAAAAGCAGTGATGATGACCACCACAAAAGGGTTAAAATGATGAGCGGACAGATACATGCGAGTGCGTATGGCACAAAACCCTGCCACGAGCGTTACCAGCGAGATAGCCAAACCACCGCCGTTAAGATAAGCAAAACAAGCACAAGACATACCCACAAAAAACGCCATGAGCGTGTTGGGATATGTGGTGCGATCGATGTTGTCCAGTCGCTTTTCGGTGTGGGTAACGGCGTGTTCGTCTCGTCCGCCTGCTTGTCTTTGACGTTCGACATCTAGGACGATTTGCTGAATCTGCACCAAGATACTCACATTAATCCCTTGATGAACGGTGTTACGTACAGTGGTAATACAATGCCCATTATACAGCGTGGTGAGCGTAATGGCATTAAAAGACAGTCCGCATTCCACGCCCCCAACCCCCAACGCCACGCCCAAGCGTTTGGTCAAATCCACCACAACCACTGACTCCGCCCCATACTGCATGAGTAGCAACGCACAGCGAACACACAGGCGAGTGATTCGCTGTTGCTCTTCGTGCGACAGATAGGGCAGTTTTTTGGGTATCACATCAGACATGGCAGGAATAACGGCAAATGGCTAAGAATAAGGCGATTATTGTAATCTAAAATGGGCGAAAAATATAGTGTGGGTTTATGCAATAAAAAACGCACTTGATATCATCAAATGCGTTTTTGGTAAGTCTTACCAATTATAATGAAGTCTTATCAATCACAACTTAGCCGTCAGCTCAGGCACTGCCACTTGATAATCCGCTTCTAAGAAATAATCCGCCACCGATGCAATTGGAGCTTCTGGGTCGGTGTTAATCGCCACAATGGTCTTGGAGTCTTTCATACCTGCTAGGTGCTGAATCGCCCCTGAGATACCCACCGCAATGTATAGATTTGGGGCAACGATTTTACCAGTTTGACCCACTTGCAAATCATTTGGCACAAAACCTGCGTCCACCGCCGCACGGCTAGCACCCATGGCAGCACCGAGTTTATCCGCCAATGGCTCAATGTATTTGGTGAAGTTCTCACCACTTGCCAACGCACGTCCGCCTGATACCACGATATTGGCAGATGTTAGCTCTGGGCGGTCAGATTTGGCAAGCTCTTCGCCAACAAAGCTTGATTTGCCACTATCACCACCCACGCTCACGCTCTCAACAGACGCACTACCGCCTGTGGCAGGTGCCGAGTCAAACGCTGTACCACGCACACTTAGCACGATTTTATCTTCTGCTGATTGTACGGTTGCTGTGGCGTTACCTGCATAGATAGGACGCTCAAAAGTCTTGGCGTCAATCACTGCCGTGATGTCTGATACCATGCTCACATCAAGCAGAGCTGCCACACGGGGCAAAAAGTTCTTGCCTGTCGTGGTCGCAGGGGCGATGATGTGGCTATATGCACCAGCTAGCTCCACCACCAATGGGGCGATGTTTTCGGCAAGCTGATTGGCAAGGGCAGGGTTATCAGCAAGTAGCACTTTATTCACGCCTGCTACTTGGGCGACACTGTCAGCAACGGCTTGGGCGTTTGAGCCTGCCACTAATACGTGAATGTCGCTGTCGATTTGACTGGCGGCGGTGATTGTGGCAAGGGTCGCCGATTTTAATTCTTGGTTGTCGTGTTCAGCATAAACTAATACGGTCATGGTTGTATCCTTTTTGTCTTCATTTAGTCAAATAAATGATCAAATTAATTTTGGGAGATGTAGGGGCAAATCACATTTGCCCTAACTTGGACTTATGGGCGAACAAATTACCCCTGCATTTCCACACTTTAATTAATTTTAAAATTACTTTAAATTACCTTAGCTTCGTTTTTAAGCTTATCAATCAACTCATCAACGCTCGCCACTTTCACGCCTGCACTACGCTCGGCAGGGGCTTTGACTTTTAATGTGGTTAGCTTTGATGTCATGTCCACACCAAAATCGGCAGGGGTTTTGGTATCTAGTGGCTTTTTCTTGGCTGCCATGATGTTAGGCAGTTTTGGAAAGCGTGGTTCGTTAAGACGTAAATCCGTGGTAACGACCGCAGGCAGTGGCAAATTCACGGTTTGCAAACCACCGTCAATCTCACGAGTTACTTTGACCGCACCACCTTCTACCACCACTGCGGACGCAAAAGTACCTTGACCGACATTCATGAGTGCCGCCAGCATTTGTCCTGTTTGGTTGTTGTCGTCATCAATGGCTTGCTTGCCGAGTAGGATAAGCTCCGCCCCTTCGGCTTCTGCCACGCCTTTTAGGATTTTGGCGACTTGTAGCGGATATGGTTTGGCGTCTGTCTCAACCAATACCCCACGGTCAGCACCCAATGCCAATGCCGAACGCAACTGCTCTTGCGATTGGCTGGTGCCAATAGATACGGCGATAATCTCGCTTGCCACGCCCGCCTCCTTTAAGCGAACCGCTTCTTCAATGGCAATTTCACAAAATGGGTTTACGCTCATCTTGGCGTTGGTCAAGTCCACGCCAGACTCATCTGCTTTAACACGCACTTTGACGTTGTGGTCAACAACACGCTTGACAGCAACTAATACTTTCATGGTTACTCCGTTTTTTGGGTTTTAAAAATTTAATAAAAATATATCACATTTATTAGCTTTATGCCATGCTAGATTGTCTAAAATTTACAAATTTTGGTCAAATACTTAACGTGAATGAGCAGTCATTTTTATTTTTGGCGGTTGGGATAATAGGCAATGGCATTCTTTAAAAACCCAACCATAGGGCAAATTGCAATTTACCCCTACACGCTTTTCCAAAATACATTGCCAAATAACAAAAACAAAAAGCACCCAAATTGCTTTGAGTGCTTAGCCAATGATATTAGCAATTAGATTTTTTGGTATTGTTAATTGAGTATACTTTTCTAGAAAGCCGTTCGTGGTGAGCTTGTCGAACCATAACGGTTTTCCTAGACTTCGACAAGCTCAGTCCGAACGGAAAACCTTAAAATCTATCTTTATTTAACAATACCGATTTTTTCAATCTCTTCGGCTTGTGGGCCTTTTTTGCCTTCGCCTAGAATGAACGCCACTTTTTGACCTTCGGCTAGGGTTTTAAAACCAGAACCAGTAATGGCACTGTAATGGGCGAATACGTCTTGACCGCCTGCGTCTTGGGCGATAAAACCAAAACCTTTGGCTTCATTGAACCATTTAACAGTACCAGTAACTTTGTTTGACATGAGAGTTTTCCTTGAAAATGGGGAAATAATGGCAAAATGCCGTGAAAATATTTATGTTGCCAAAACCGCAAAATAAGTTAAAGATACGACGCTTAAACTCTATATCAAACCGATAAGTTGCCTTAATGGTTCAGTAATAAATCTAACATACGCCCTGATACCAGCACTCGTCCGCAAGTTATCAAAGTCGTTTTTTCGCACAAGGCGAGCAAAACACAATCTATGGTACATAAATACCGTACAGCTAGTATAACAAAGTTTTTATCAAAAAGGGGATTTATTTTTGTAATTTTACAAAAAAGGCAAATCGGTGTAGGGCAAGGCAAGCATACTCACGCAAAGCACAGCAAAAACAAGGGCAAACGACTGCGAATAGGTGAGATATTTGCTAGGCAGGACGATATCCTTTGGGTCATCAGGTAGGTCATCGCCGATGAGTTTCGCCCCTTTTATCCAGCTTAGCAGTGAATACACGCCATAAACCACAGGCACGCTCATCAGCACCCCGTCAAATTCCAAAAAGTACAACGCCAGTCCCGACACAATAAGCCATGATGACGTTAAAATACTGATGACGACAAAGGGGGTATTTTGGGGCAATTTGCCACCGTTACGGGCAACCCATGCCGACTCAATCCAAATCAAAATGGCAATGACAAGACTTGCCAAAATATACAAAATGGCAAAATCGGACAAACTGTTTAAAAAATGGTGAATATTATAAGCTATCATTAAAAAATAAATCTGCACAAATGTGCTATTATACGCTGATTGGGGCGTACTGACAAGGCAAAAAACAACCGCCCAAAGGACGGTCATTTTTATTTAAAAAGAAAATCTAAATCAGTTTTTCTCTTTATCAATGATTTTGTTACCGCCAATCCAAGGCATCATCGCACGAAGTTTCGTCCCAGTTTTTTCAATTTCATGCTCGGCAGTGTTACGGCGACGGGCAGTCATAGACGGATAGTTTAGCTGACCCTCAGCGATGAACATCTTGGCATATTCGCCAGATTGAATGCGTTTTAGGGCGTTACGCATTGCCTCACGGGACTGCTCGTTGATGACTTCTACGCCTGTCACATACTCGCCATATTCAGCATTGTTAGAAATTGAGTAGTTCATGTCGGCAATACCACCTTCGTACATCAAATCTACAATCAATTTCAATTCGTGCAAGCACTCAAAATACGCCATTTCAGGGGCGTAGCCTGCTTCTACTAGGGTCTCAAAGCCCATTTTGACAAGCTCAACCGCACCACCGCAAAGAACCGCTTGCTCACCAAATAGGTCGGTTTCGGTTTCGTCTTTGAAAGTGGTCTCGATGATGCCAGAGCGACCACCGCCCACGCCACAAGCATAAGACAAGGCAAGCTGTTTGGCAGTGCCTGACACATCACGCCAAACGGCGATTAGGTCAGGGATACCACCGCCTTTAACAAACTCAGAACGTACGGTATGACCAGGGGCTTTTGGGGCAACCATAATCACATCAAGGTCGGCACGGGGCTCAACTTGGTTGTAATGAATGGCAAAACCGTGAGCAAAGGCAAGGGTTGCACCTTGTTTGATGTTTGGCTCAATGGTCTCTTTATAAAGCTGGCGTTGGAATTCATCAGGGGTCAAAATCATGACAACGTCCGCACCAGCGACCGCATCGGCAGTTTCGGCAACTTTTAGACCAGCGTTCTCGGCTTTTTTCCAAGAATGTGAGCCTTGACGCAAACCAACGGTCACATCAACGCCAGAATCTTTTAAGTTTAGGGCGTGGGCATGACCTTGTGAGCCATAGCCGATAATGGCAACTTTTTTGCCTTGAATGATAGACAAATCACAATCTTTGTCATAATAGATATTTAAGCTCATACGAGTTTCCTTAAAAATTGCCATAAATGGCGTTGGGTTGGATTAAAATTTTCGGTATTGTTAATTGAGTATACTTTTCTAGAAAGCCGTTCGTGGTGAGCTTGTCGAACCATAACGGTTTTCCTAGACTTCGACAAGCTCAGTCCGAACGGAAAACCTTAAAATCTATCTTTATTTAACAATACCAAATTTTCAATATTTATGCTTGGCAAATATCTATAAATCATACTTATTTTTTAAAGCAATGAAATCTACATCAATTTTACCCAAAAGAATATTCCAGTACTCTTCAATCTTTGGGTTTTTAGATATTTCTTCCATAAAACTATCAGCTAATTCAATATTTGCCAAATCACAAACTTTTTCATCTAAACACTCAGCCTCTTGACTAATTCTATCAAATTCAGAATAAATCACATTATCCACTTCTTGATAAATTGGCATAATTAGAGAGTACCATTTATCAAAAATATCAACCAAATCTTTTGACAAATAAATTCTATTCTCTTGGATATGTGATTTTATCTGAAAAATCACGCTAAATTTTTTAAGATTTAGTCTATCTAAGAAATCATCAGGTCTAGACTGATTTTCCAAGCTTATAATAGAATATTTATACCTCAAATGAACCAATTCCATATAAGCATTCATCTTGCTAGAAAAGAATATTTTATATCCTTCTTGCAGTATGTTATTTTTTGCTTGTCTTTCTTGTAAAGAGAATTTTTCCAAGAAACCTAGGATAGGAATAGCACCTAATACCCCAAAAAAAGATGAAAAGAAACCAGACCAGTCCATAACCTACACCGCAAGCGTTCGCTCGCCCCGTGCAATGCCAATCACGCCAGAGCGTACCACTTCTAGGATTTTATCTCGTCCGATAACTTCAATAAAGCCATCTAACTTGCCTGCGTCCCCTGTGATAAGAATGGTGTAAAGGTTTGCCGATACGTCCACGATTTGGGCTCGGAATATGTCTGCCGTGCGGTACACTTCTTCACGGTATGCCCCTGTCGCTCGCACTTTGATGAGCATAAGCTCACGCTCAATCTGACTACCGCCAGAGACTTCGGACAGATTTTGGACTTTGACCACTTCAATGAGTTTATGAAGTTGTTTGGTAATCTGCTCAATCTTATCGGCGGTCGTAATCGTGGTCAGGGTAAGCCGTGATAATGTCGGGTCTTCGGTAGCGGCAACGTTTAGCGTATCAATGTTGTAGCCACGCTGACTAAACAGCCCCACCACACGGGACAGCGAGCCTGCTTCGTTTTCCATAAGTACCGAAATCAAGTGTTTTTGTAACTGTGCCATTAGGTACGCTCCCCTTTTGATAACCACATATCACGCATGGACTGCCCTGCCACTTGCATGGGATAGACGTGCTCACTTCTGTCCACATACACATCAATGAACACCAAACCGTCCATTTCTAGGGCTTCTTTTAGCTCCTCCTCCATAGTAGCAGGACTCGTAATTTTTACGCCTTTATGCCCATAGCTTTCGGCAAGTTTGACAAAATCAGGCAGCGATTTCATATAACTTTGGGCATGGCGACCTTCGTACAACATATCTTGCCACTGTTTTACCATACCAAGTTGGGCGTTGTTTAAGTTTAGGATTTTGACAGGCAAATTATACTGCAAGCACGTTGATAGCTCTTGGATATTCATCTGAATGGAGCCTTCGCCTGTGATACAGACGACCGTTTTTTCAGGACACGCCAATTTTGCTGCCATGGCATAAGGCAAGCCCACACCCATAGTACCAAGTCCGCCAGAGTTTAGCCATTGGCGTGGCTCGTCATATTTATAATAAAGGGCTGCGAACATTTGGTGCTGACCGACATCGGAGGTGATAATTGCTTTACCATCCGTGAGTTTGCACAGCGTTTCAACAACACGTTGGGGCATAATCGCATGAACATCGGCGTCCGTGTCATCGCCATAACGCAGACCATGACGTTTACGCCATTCGCCTATTTGCGTCCACCAGTCGGCAAGGGCGTGCTCGTCTAGGCGTTTGTCGCTAGATTTGACAATGCTTACCATTTCGGTCAAGACAGGCTTAACATCGCCCACAATAGGGATATGAGCGTTAATGGTTTTTGAGATTGACGTTGGGTCAATGTCAATGTGGATAATGGTAGCGTTTGGGCAGAATTTTTTGACGTTGTTGGTAACACGGTCATCAAACCTTGCTCCCACCGCCAAAATAACGTCCGCATGGTGCATGGTCATGTTGGCTTCATAAGTGCCGTGCATGCCAAGCATACCGACAAACTGCTCGCTCGTGGCAGGATATGCCCCTAGCCCCATGAGCGTGTTGGTAACGGGCAAATTTAACAAATTGGCAAGTTCACGAAGCTCATCGCTGGCATTACCTTGCACCACGCCACCGCCAGAGTAGAGCACAGGGCGTTTGGCAGACAGTAGCACGTCTAGGGCTTTTTTGATTTGACCGCTATGTCCTTTTGATGTTGGCTGATAAGAGCGAATATGAATCTCGCTTGGCATAAAATAGTCAAATTTATCGGCAGGGTTCGTCATGTCCTTTGGAATGTCCACCACCACAGGGCCGGGTCTGCCTGAGCTTGCGATAAAAAAGGCTTTTTTGATAATCGTGGGAATCTCGGCAGGGTTACGCACAACAAAGCTGTGCTTGACCACAGGGCGAGACACGCCAATCATGTCGCATTCTTGAAAGGCATCATCGCCAATCAAAGTGCTTGGCACTTGCCCTGCCAATACCACCATAGGAATGGAATCCATGAACGCTGTGGCAATGGCGGTTACGGTGTTGGTAACGCCCGGCCCTGACGTGGCTAGCACCACACCTGTACGTCCTGTAACACGGCTATAAGCGTCCGCCATGTGTCCTGCCGCCTGCTCGTGGCGAACTAGGATATGCTCAATCTTGTCTTGCTTAAATAGGGCATCATAGATATGTAGCACCGCCCCACCAGGGTAGCCAAAGATATGGGTTACGCCTTCATCAACTAAGGCTTGCACAAGTAGCTCCGCCCCACTCATGGCAACGGTTTCGCCACGGGCAAGTTTGGCTTGATTTTCATGGAAATGTTTGGCAGCGTCTGCCGTCTGAGTATGCCCCGTCATGTTGGGGGCTTGGGTGGTTTGCTCTGTCATATCAATCCTTTTCCCAAATGGGGTGAAACAAAACAACTTACCAAAGACGTGGTACAAGGACTGACAAAAAGATGAAAATGTCGTCTTGCAGACCGGTAAGTCTTGGGCAATGTTAAGTCGGTATGAATAAACGGTAATCTATTCGCTTGGGCTTAACAAACGTCTTTTTTGATATAAAAAACGCTGACTTATATAACTAATTTTTATAAGTTAAAAAACTTTTAATAAATTTAGTTATTAAAACTAAGATTTTGCTATCTTACCCCAAAACATCTTTTTTGCCAATAGTTTTTTAAAGATTATTGTTAATTTTTTAAAACAACACTAAAATTTACTCAAAAAACGACAAATACCGCATTTATTTGCCTAATCGGTCTTGATTTTATCGTGGTTTTGTTGCAATATTAGCATTATTTTTTGCCGACTGTGGAGATGTGTTTGACATCATCCAACATTAAGGACTTTTCATGAAAATTCATACTTTAACCGCCCTACTTAGCATTGCCACTTTTGGTATTACCGCCAACGCCAACACCACCACGGTTTACAAAAGCGTGGGTAAACATGGCGAAGTACGCTATAGCCAAATGCAACCCAAAGACACCCAAAACTTTCAAATATTAGAGATGCGCAGCGATGGACGCACCGCTGATACAGGACAACTGGCACAACAGCCTGCCATGCCCGCCCCTGCTCCAACGCCAGAAGCTCAGCGTATTGCCGACTTAGAACAGCAAAACAAAGCCCTACAAAACCAAGAGCTTGCCAATCGCTGTCAGTCATTGCGTGCTAACTTTGCCAACCTAACCATTGGTGGGCGTATCTTTGAAACCAACGCCAATGGCGAGCGAGTTTATTTAAATGACCAAGAGATTAGCTCAAAACGCCAACAACATCAACAATTGATTGACCAATACTGTCAAGGCGTCTAACTCTTTCATATCACTCCATTATAAACCCTACCACCATCAAGTTGTAGGGTTTATTTTTTACTTAAATTTTTTGCTTACGCAATGTTGATGGCAAAATCCCCATCGCTTCACGGTACTTGGTCACGGTTCGCCGTGAAATACTCACGCCCCGCTCTTCTAATACGCCAGTAATATAAGCATCTGACAGGGGCTTTTTGGGGTCTTCGTTTTGAATCATGCTTTGAATTTGGGCAGAGATGGCGATTGATGACACCTCGCCATCCTCACTATCTACACTGGATGAGAAAAAGTATTTTAAGGGGTATAAACCCTGTGGGGTGAGCATGGTCTTATTGGTGGTCAATCGTGAGACGGTGGACTCATGCAGTCCAATCTCATCGGCGATATTTTTTAGGGTCAAAGGAATCATCGCTTCCACGCCCCGCTCCAAAAATCCCTGCTGACGGCGAACGATACAACTTGCCACTTTAAGTAAGTTTTGGTTGCGTTCATCGATACTGCGAATGAACAGACGAGCATCATTTAGTTTATCTTTAAGATAAACATTATCATCGCCATCATCGCCTTTTTTGATGAGACTGGCGTATTCTTGGTTAATTTGTAAATTAGGAATGATGTCTTGGTTTAGCACCACTCGCCATGCGTCGGTATCGGTGACATTAACCAAAGATTTTTTGGCATATCTGCCTTTGGCCTCTTCTAAGGCGATGACTAAAATATCAGGAATATCAATACTTTGGTCAATACTACCTTCATTTTTATAAAACTCAGAAGCAGGCTCGGGATTAAGACTGCGGATAATCGCCATCGCCCCTTTTATCTCGGCAGAACTTAGGTCGGTATCCTGCATGAGTGCCTTGATGTTGTTCGTCTCCAAATGAGTGGTCGCCCCAAGCACCATATAAGCTTCATCAGCAAAAGGCAAATCAGGGTCATCTTTGGTCAGCTCGTCAAGTTGCAATCTTAAGCACTCGGGCAGATTTCTCGCCCCCACGCCCGTTGGCGAACACGCCTGAATGCGTTGTAATACCGAAACAATCTCAGGTGGGCTAACCGCCTCTTCCCACTGATAAAAGCTGGCAAGGGTCGCCAAATTCTGATACAGCTCATCCACGCCCAAACGGATATAACCCATCTCATCCATGGCATCTAGCAAATAATCCAAAATCAGCGACTCTTTGGCATTCATGGGACTAAAATTCATCTGAAAACGCACATGCTCTTGGATACTGGTGTGAGTCGCCCCCAAAAACTCATGCTCATCATCATGCCTGCCCGATGCACCAAAGTCGCCATCATACTCAAAATCAGGGGTATAGACATTATCCCAATCACTGTCCATCGCCCCGTCATCAAGCCCTGACTTGGTCAGCTTATCATAACTGTCACTCTCAAAGGGCTCATCAAAACCATCTGAGCCATCCGAGCTTTGCTTGTCATTTTTTTGCCAATTATTATCCGTCCAGTCATCCAAACTTAGCTCATCACGGTCAAACTCTACCTCAAAACTCTCATCAACCCGTTCAAGCAAAGGGTTGCTGTCTAGCTTCATCTGCACTTCTTGCTCTAATTCAAGGTGCGACAAAGCCAGCAGACGAATCGCCTGTTGCATTTGTGGGGTAAGTTTTTGGGATTGGTTTAAGCCAACGCCCAAGCCAAATGAGAGACTCATGGGTGTACTACTGTCCTAATTTTTAAAATATCTACCAACTTTTAAATTTTACAACATTTTGGCATAATTTTTGCATAGATTTTGCCAAAAGGCGTAAATTTTACGACATAACACCCCAATAACACCCATCATTGTTATTTTATAACTTATTTTCCTGCCTAAAATCCCATCACAACCCCATCCATCATGACCATTACGCCAATCATCAAGTCATCCGAAATCTACCCAAAAGTTGCCTAGCTTGATAAATGGCTTTATAATAAATTCGAAGTTATTTACCAGTAAGGACAACTATGTCAAAGATTGCCAACATTCAGCTAAATTCCCAAGATAACATTGATAACAATCTAGCCATTATCAAACAGGCTGTCTCTGTCGCCAAAGACAACGGGGCGGATTTGGCAGTTTTGCCCGAAAATGCCTGCGTCATGGGGTCGCAAAAAGAGCTTGCCAGCCGTTTTGATGAAATGGTGGATTTTTATGCACGCCTTGCCCGTGATACCGACATTCATATCTTAGCAGGCACACTCCCTTGCCCTACTCGCCCTGATGGCACGCCCATAGACGGCAAATTAGACGGCAAGTTCCGCCAATCTAGCCTACTGTTTGACAATACAGGCACGCTCATCACCCGCTATGACAAAATCCACTTGTTTCGGGCGTCGGTGGCGGACGGCGTGGGCAGTTATGATGAAGGTCGCACCTTTGAAGCAGGCGATACGCCCGTGGTGGCTCACTGCATACTAGGCGGTATGGCGGTTGGCATAGGCATGACGGTGTGTTTTGATGTGCGATTTCCCACGCTTTATCAAAAACTTAGAGATATGGGGGCGGACATCATCACTGTGCCGTCTGCCTTTACCCATACCACAGGCAAGGCTCATTGGCAATCACTCCTAACCGCTCGCTCGCTTGACAGCCAATGCCTTATCATCGGCTCAGCACAAGGTGGCACGCACCATTTTACCCACAAGGACAAGCCCCAAACCCGCCAGACGTGGGGGCATGGCATGATAGTAAATGCCAATGGGAAAATCGTGAGTGGTACAGACACGACAGACGGTGGCGACTTTATAATCATTTATGCTGATTTTGATAAAGATGAGCAAGATGATATTCGTAAAAATATGCCGATATTTGAATGTCGGGTGGAATTATAATTAAGGCTTTTTGGCGGTCGCCCTAGGATGTGTCTTATCATAAACCTTGGTCAGTGACCCAAAGTCCACATGGGTATAAATCTGCGTGGTGCTAAGATTGCTATGCCCCAACAGCTCCTGCACCGCACGCAAATCACCACTTGATGACAACAGGTGCGACGCAAAACTGTGGCGAAGCAAATGTGGATGCAAACCCTGGGCGATGCCTGCCCGAGTGGCACACAGCGACAGACGAAGCTGTATCGCACGCTCGCTTAGTCTTTTGCCATGTCGCTCACTGATGAACAACGCCTTGACGGTACTGGCAGGCGTGATGTCATCAGGCTTGGCAGTTTTGGCGACTTTTTTGGCTTGCCATGATGTGCGATAAGGCAGGTAGGCATTGATGGCTTGCATCGCCTTGGTGCCAATAGGAACAACACGCATTTTTTTGCCTTTGCCCAGCACCCTAACCGATTTGGCGGTCAAATCCACATCTGCCACATCAAGCGATGCCAGTTCCGCCAAACGCAGTCCGCTACTGTACATCAGCTCAAACATCGCCTTATCTCGCACCCACAAATCCGCCTGCTCGGGGTCATCGGGTGGGGCTTGCTCCAACAGCTGTGTCATCAAATCCACATCCAACACCACAGGCAAGGGCTTGGGGGCGGATTTTAGGCGATAACCGATGGTCGGGTTACAGATAGTCGCTTTGCCGTCTGTCATCCGCTCCTGCTCCTTGATGGCAAACTGATAAAACCGCTTGATGGCAGAAATGTCCCGTTTGACACTCGCCGTCTGCACCCTATCCTGCTCCAACCGTGTCACGACATACCACTCCAAATCCTTGGGGCGACAGTCCTGCCAGTCCACGCCATAACGCCCCAAAAACTCGCCAAAGCGGTACATGCTCGCCCGATACGCCGACAGCGTGTGGGGCGAATAATTCTGCCCTGTCAGTGACGACAGCCACCGCTCTATCGCTGATAGCAGAGTCTGAGTCATGGCTTGTCTTGGGTCTGTATCATGGCTAATGGGCATGTCATGAGCCTGCTCTGCTTGCCTAGCTAGGCTTGGCGGATGAGCGTCACTGGATGATTGGGCGGAGTGGGTTTGGTTTAAAATGGCGGACAGTCTCATGGCTATGGCTATTATTGGGTAAATGCTAGATAAGTATTGGATAAATATCGGGAAAATTATTTGGGTGGATTTGGTAAATTGGTAAAATCAGACTAGGAAATTTAGGAACAACTATCTTATCACGATTTGTCATGACAACCAAATAATTTTGGTTATGTTAAATAATTTTCCCAATTTTCCCAATTTTCCCAATTTTCCCAATTTTCCCAATTTTCCCAATTTTCCCAATTTTCCCTTCCCAATTTTCCCAATTTTCCCAATTTTCCCAATTTTCCCAATTTTCCCAATTTTCCCAATTTTCCCAATTTTCCCAATTTTCCCAATTTTCCCAATTTTCCCAATTTTCCCAATTTTCCCAATTTTCCCAATTTTCCCAATTTTCCCAATTTTCCCAATTTTTCAATTTTTCAATTTTTCAATTTTTCAATTTTTCAATTTTTCAATTTTTCAATTTTTCAATTTTTCAATTTTTCAATTTTTCAATTTTTCAATTTTTCAATTTTTCAATTTTTCAATTTTTCAATTTTTCAATTTTTCAATTTTTCAATTTTTCAATTTTTCAATTTTTCAATTTTTCAATTTTTCAATTTTTCAATTTTTCAATTTTTCAATTTTTCAATTTTTCAATTTTTCAATTTTTCAATTTTTCAATTTTTCAATTTTTCAATTTTTCAATTTTTCAATTTTTCAATTTTTCAATTTTTCAATTTTTCAATTTTTCAATTTTTCAATTTTTCAATTTTTCAATTTTTCAATTTTTCAATTTTTCAATTTTTCAATTGATTATCGCACCGCCCAACACCATGTCAAGCCCTTACCGCATCAGATGATAAAACAGCACAAAAACAAGACAAAAGGCAAGGCGATGACGATAATGGCACAGATTTTTGTAAGAATTTGCGGTATAATAAAGGGTTAGCATAAAAACAGTTGATAAGGTGAGCGATGGACATCGTACAGTATTTGCATGGGTTGGTATCAAGCTCTATGGGCATCTCAAACGAAGATACGAGTGCGGATTTGTTAAAGCAGTATTATGCCCTAAGCACGGCACGCTTGATTGAGCTTAATGATGGCTTTGACAGCACCAATGCCAAAAATCACAGCCTGACCGCCTTGTGGGGCATGCAGGCAGAGCCTTTGGCAAGGCGTTTGGCACGCAGTTTTCACATGGATGAGCAGTCCACGATGACACTCCTAAAAGCCATTACTCCGCCGATGATGGTGGAAGTGGCGAATTTGGCAGGGGGTCAGGGGCTGATTGCTTTTTTGGCACAGAATTTTGAATCAAGTCGCACGCATTTGCCTGCGTGGTCACCCCAGTTTATCCAAAGCTCGCTGGCTCAAAAGATTGAACAATTAAATGGACAAACGCCAACTGCTGATTTGGCATTTATCAATTCTGATAATCAGCCCAATCAAGCAGATGATGATATTGATAATACTCCCATCGCCACAGATGACTCACCAATTATTAGTGTCACCAAAACTGCTGATATTAATGATAATACCAATACACCCTTTGATAGTGAAAAACAAGGGGAAAATATTAATACCAATGGCATTTATCAAGATGGCATAAATAATGGCATTAATGGCGGTATCAATGGCAGTATTGATAATAATATAAATGATGATATCAATACCGATACAACCGCCCAAGATGGCGTCAATGATGATAATCATCTTAATGGTCATCACCCCATTAAACCCCATGTTAAACCCAAGGTAGCACGCCCCAACCCTTTATTAATGGGACTCGGAGCAGGGCTTATCGCCTTGGCTGTCGGGGGTGGAGCATGGTATCTACTAAAAGACAAATCAGGCTCATCAGAGACCACCCCCGTCCATGACCCCAATGTCGCCACACCGACCGTCAAATCGCTAAATCCGCCCCGTCTGTCCCTAACATCAGGCGAGAACGGCACGCTGTACGCCTGTCAAGCCGAAGTGGGCAACAGCCAGCTCCAAGAACAACTGCTCGGGGTGCTACAAAAGAACTTCGGGCAAATCGGCTGTATCATGGACATCGATGATAATTTTGGCACATCGCTGACAGGGCTAGAACGCTTGGAGAGCATCATGGCGATGGTCAAGGCTGAGCCGTTTACCAGCATTGAGATTATCGGCGACCACATCTATGTCAATACGCCAAAGATAGACATCCTGCCTAGAATCGTCAATGACATCGCCCTGCTCGCCCCGCAGTTTGACGTCTCGCCTGCTCCTGCGTTGGACAAGACAAATGTCATCAATCAGAGCTTTGAACGTGCCACGACCGCCCTAAATGGTCTTGATAATCCGCCCAACAGCTACGACTTGTCACGCTCGGCAAGCCTTGCGGTGATTGACTTTAATGGCACAAGCGAGTTGCCTGCCAACACCCATGGCGTGCTGTCACTACTGGCAGAGAAAATCAAAGCCAATCCGAGCATCAAGCTCATCATCGCAACCCACACCAGTGGCGGAGATGGCACTGACCGCATGGCAAATCTTAGCCTATCACAAAGTCAAGCCGAAGCGGTCAAAGCCTTTTTGGTAGAGCAGGGCGTAAGTGATACCCAGCTGACCCCCAAAGGTGTGGGCGACAGCTTTCCAATATCGGACAACGTGACCGAGTTGGGTCGCTTTAAAAATGGGCGGACAGAGTTTTTGGTGTTTGATGAAGCGACCATGACCGCACTCAACGTGGACATGACCCAGCTTGTGCCAGCACCAAACACCACCATGCCTGCCCAAAGCATGCCCATGCCTGCCCCCGTACAACAAATGCCCATGCCTGTGCAAAATGTACCCATGCAGACCATGCCAGAGTCCATGCCTGTGCAAAACATGCCCGTACAAGGCATGCCCGATGGCAACTACCTACCCCAACCTGTACAAAATGTACAACCCCTGCCCGAAGTGTATCCTGCCCCTGCCCCATCAGGTTATATTGGCACCACCCCACCCCCTACCCCGTCAGCAAGTACACCTGCCTTACCTGATGATTTTATTGAGCTTAGTAATGCCACAATTAGCTCTGAGCAAGGGCGAGGTGTAGAAAGAGAAGTGCGTTAAGCCAAACGTGATTTTAATCCATTTTTAAAACAGCAAACCCGTGAGTGAATCACGGGTTTTTTATGGATATCTGCATGGTTAGGGCAGGTCTGCCCTTTTTGGTGCAATCTGCATTTTAAAATTTATGAATCCAAATGGTTATTTATACAAAAATACATAAAGAAGACATGCCCCGATGCTTGATATAAATTCATTAAAGACAACATGGTTTTTTATTTATCAAATTTCATGAAAATTAAGATTAATAGTTTTTTTAAAAAATGTAAAAAAGATAATTATTTCAAATACTGGTATTGTTAAATAAAGATAGATTTTAAGGTTTTCCGTTCGGACTGAGCTTGTCGAAGTCTAGGAAAACCGTTATGGTTCGACAAGCTCACCACGAACGGCTTTCTAGAAAAGTATACTCAATTAACAATACCCAAATACTTATAACTAAAATCCCTAATATTATTAATGAATTTTTCCAATATTAATCATTGCAAAAATCAATGTTATTTTATACAATATTATCAATATTGAGTATGATTATTATTAATAAATCTACCCAATATTATTAAGAAAGTTTAAATAAACATAAAAATCGTTAGGAGCGGTTATGAAATACACTTCATTTTTAGGTCAGGGCGTCATGATTGGTGCAATTTGCATGACTGGATTTTTATCGGCTTGTGGCGACAAAGAGCCTGCCACACAAAATATTGTCAATACCGACAACACCAACACCAAAACCATCAAGGTGGCAGTCAATAGTGGCATGTCGCCTTTTGCTTATATTGATGAAAAGGGCAATCCCATCGGTTTTGATGTAGAACTTATCACTCATATCGCCCAAAAAAATGGTTATGCCGTCAAGTTTAATGTTCTGCCTTGGCAAGAGATGTTTAAGTCAGTAGAGCAAGGGACGAGCGACCTTGCCATCTCATCCATCTCTTATACGCCTGAACGTGAAGGCAAGTATCTGCTCAGCAATCCTTATGTGTATTTACCTGCGGGTATTTTATCCTTGGATGGTAAAGCAGATATTGATTCTGTGGCAGATTTAAAGTCACTAAAATTAGGTGTGCAAAAAGAAACGGTATTTGAAAATTTTGCCCGTGATAATGGCATTGACCAAGTGGTGGCTCAGGACAAGGTGTTTTTGAGCTTTCAGGATTTGGCAAATGGTAAAGTGGATGCCATTATTAGCGACAAGCAAATCGTTCAACATATTGCCAATGCACATCCTGAGTATAAGACCAAACTGTTAGAACATGGCGATGCGAATGACAAGGGTTCATATGCGGTCGCGGTGGCGCCCAAGGGCAAGACGCAAGTGATTGAGATGTTCAATCAGGGGCTGGCAGACATGAAAGCCTCTGGTGAGTTTCAAGCATTAGAGCAAAAATGGTTTGAAAATACTGGTGGCGAGTCGGCACAGACAGCTAAGAAATCAAGCTAGGTCATGTATAACCCTTGATTTGAATGATGATTTTTGTTATAATCAAGCCATTGGGGATGTTCTGGCTTCGACGCTGGTAATGAAACCTAATGATGCACGTCAAGAGCGTATGTCTCTTGTAAATCAACATACAATTTAAAATAGTCGCAAACGACGAAACTTACGCACTAGCAGCCTAAGGGCTACTTGGGTCGGCACAGATTGCCTTTGGTCTGGTTGCTCACCCCGATGCGAACGTACAAAGGATAGCATCTGTTAGCGTTGCGATGACAGGTGCGAACTCTTAGCAAATCGTCCAATCCACCCTGACTGTCGGGTCGGTGCGGATTAAAGCCAAAGACAGACTCTAAGCGTGTAGAGTCATGGGCGTAGTGCTGGCGGACGCGGGTTCAACTCCCGCCATCTCCACCACCCATCCAAATCACTAAAAATCATCAAGTATTTTTAAGTGTCATAAACCATCAAAAAAGCCTTGTAAATCAAGGCTTTTTTATTGTCTTGTTGTATCTCATAAAGTCATCGTGTATCATAGTATACTCACCAAACCCCAAAATAACACTTCAAACTCTCTTTGATTGTCTCAAACTCCGCCAAATAACTTCTAAGCCATTTCTTAATGGTTGCCCAAGTATGTTCTATTGGATTTAGCTTGGGTAAGCAAGGTGGTAATGATAAGATGATGTGTTTGTATGGTGTGTTATTGGCAAGCTCTTGCAAGTGTTTCACTCTGTGAAATCTTGCATTGTCTAAGATAAGAATCCAAAACATAACAGCTTTTCAAATCATATTCTAATAATCATGCCCATTGACAAAGAAGGAAATATCAGCGTTTTTTCTTCAAAAACTCTTCATCGCCACGCACTTGTTTCTCAGACAGATATCGCCAATAACGAATGGGCAGATACTGCTTATGTAGCTTGGGATTGATACGCTCTTTGATGATAGCATTGGCAAAATATCCCTGCCAAAATCGCTGATAACGAGCCTCATCATCACTCCACACCGAGCGACTGTCTGTCAATACATCATCATCAATCCCGACAATCATCTGCACGTCTGTATCGCCCTGCCTTGACAAAATACCATAGCTCCGCTTGATGTCATAAATGGCAAAATCTTGGTCTTGATAGCGTACCTTAAAGTGATTGGTGATGAGTGGCAGGACGTTAAAATCGGGGTTGATTTTGGCAAAATACACCCTCGTCTGTGGTATGCTCAAAGCGGACAAAGGCTTTCATGTGGTGTCGCTCTCGCCCAACTGATTTGACCGTTTGGTGTAGAGCCATGACATCGGGATGGGCGTGGTCTTTTAGGATATTTTTTGTGGGATTGACCGGGGCGTATTTGACCACACCAAAAAGCACGTTTGGGATATAGTCAAGCTCGGATAAGTACGCCCACATGAGCTGTCTTATGCCATCTTTGCCAAGCGTTTGGGTGAGCTTGGTCAGCACCCGTTCGGCTTTGGCAGGGTCGGTTGTTACATCCACGACCGTGTCAAAAAACTTTGGTATGTACTCATGACGGCACACCAAAGTCGCCCTGTCTGTGCACTTTTGCTCATAACAGACAAACACCGCCGTCAGCCAGCCATCAAAATCACTGTCATGGGTTAGGGTAATATTGTCATCGATGGTTAATAAATCCAGGTCGTTTTTCAATTTTCAATTTTCAATTTTCAATTTTCAATTTTCAATTTTCAATTTTCAATTTTCAATTTTCAATTTTCAATTTTCAATTTTCAATTTTCAATTTTCAATTTTCAATTTTCAATTTTCAATTTTCAATTTTCAATTTTCAATTTTCAATTTTCAATTTTCAATTTTCAATTTTCAATTTTCAATTTTCAATTTTCAATTTTCAATTTTCAATTTTCAATTTTCAATTTTCAATTTTCAATTTTCAATTTTCAATTTTCAATTTTCAATTTTCAATTTTCAATTTTCAATTTTCAATTTTCAATTTTCAATTTTCAATTTTCAATTTTCAATTTTCAATTTTCAATTTTCAATTTTCAATTTTCAATTTTCAATTTTCAATTTTCAATTTTCAATTTTCAATTTTCAATTTTCAATTTTCAATTTTCAATTTTCAATTTTCAAAAGATTATCGGCGAAGGTTTTGTTTTGTCAAGTCTTTTACTCGCCAATCACTTCGCCCCACACGCCACACACAAATGCCCGAATCGCTTGCCAGTTATCATCATCGACCACGACCTGTTTTTCGGACAGTGCCAGCTCGTGCGTGGTTTTTCTCAGTGCCAAATACGCCTGCGTGAGTCTGTCGCACCAGTCATCAGACCACAGTCCTGTCTTTGCCACTTCTTCAAAGATACGCACGTTGTCCGACCAGATGGCAAGGCTCGGGTGAGCATGGGCGTGGGCAAGCACCATAAACTGAGCCAAAAACTCGATGTCAATCAACCCGCCAAAGTCCTGCTTGATGTGAAAAGGCTGAACCAGTCCGTGGTTGTTGGGCTGATTTGATGATTTGGTGCCCAGATGTTCTTTCATCTTTTGACGCATGGACAGCACGTCTTGGCGTACCTGCTCGGACTCTCGGTGAGCGGTCAGCACCTGATGGCGAGTGACATCAAAGGCATCCAGCACCGCCTTGTCGCCTGCAATGCCCCTAGCCCGTACCAGTGCCTGATGTTCCCACGCCCACGCCTTATCACGCTGATAGTCATCAAAGCCCTGCACCGACACGACCATCACGCCTGCGTTGCCCGATGGTCGAAGACGCATGTCCAGCTCATAGGCACGCCCATCACGGGTCTGCGTGGTCAGATAAGTGATGACCTTTTGGACAAGACGGGACGCAAACTTCATGCCACTAATCACCTTGACATTGTCGCCCACGGTATCGGCTTTTTCGTCAATGTCATGCAAAAACACCACGTCCAAATCTGACGCATAAGACATCTCAATCCCGCCCAATTTGCCATAGCCAATGACCGCAAAACCGCATGCCGTCTCATCGGTGGGCATGCCATCGGCACGCACGGGATGACCGTGTTTGGCGACCAGCTCATCATAAGCCCTACTAAGTGCCGATGACAGCACAACTTCGGCGATAAAGGTTAGGCTGTCCGAGACTTTCATGATGTGGCGTAAGCCTAGGATGTCAGCGGTCGCCACAGCCAGCACCTGTGACTTTTTAAAGGTGCGAATGGCGGTCAGATACTGCTCATCATCAAAGGGTAGTACCCGAAGTAGCTGTTGTCTTAGGATGTCGGTTAGCTCTGCTTTGTTGGGCAAATGCAAATAACGCTGTTGCAAAAAGTCATCAAGGAGCATGGGGTGCAAGGCAAGCTCTCGTGCTATCCACGGACTTGCTGAGAGCATGGGAATAAGCCCCATGGTCGCATTCGGGTTCTCTGCTATCATCACCAGATATATCGAGCGACGGCAGATGGACTCTAACAGCATGATAAGGCGTGGCACCGCATCATCGGCACGCTCCGCCCCATCACTCTTGGCATGATGACAGAGTGCATGTAGCAAAATCGGATACGCCCCATCAAGGCGTGCTTTGGCATCAGACTCTAAACTGGTGACCAGCTTGGACTGCCAAAACTCATCTAACAAATGCAAGCCATCAGCACTGAGCAGTCCCTGCAACACCTGCTCCATCTCTGCCGTCTCGCCCAGTGACTGCGTGGGGCTTTGGCGGTCGGTGACCATGCGGTTAAAGGGGACAAAGACATTTTGCCGATGACGGGCAAGCACCGCTTGAAAATCCACCACACTCTCAAAGCCCAATACCTGTGCAATCGCCACCAGCTCATCGCCCATCGGCAGTCTCTGGGTCTGCTCATCATGACGGGCTTGGATGGCATGTTCTAATCGCCGTAAAAAGCGATAAGCATCCATAAGCTTGGTGCATTCATCATCATCTAAATAATCAAGCTCACCCAACATGGACAGCACATCCAGACAAGCCGACCGCTCGCCCAATGCCAAATGATGACCGCCATAGATGAGCAAGAATGCCTGTGCGATGAACTCAATGTCTCGAATACCGCCCACGCCCAGTTTGACATTATCGGTGTCTTGGCGTTGGGCTTGCTGTGCCATGATGAGCGTTTTCATCTCACGCAGTGCCGAAAAGGCGGTATAATCGATATAATAACGATACACGAAATTTTTCATCACTGCCGACAGCTCATCGGCAAAGGGCGTGGATACGGGATTGACCACTCTCGCCTTTAACCACGCAAACCGCTCCCACGTCCGCCCATGCTGATTAAAATACTTCTCTAACGCTGACAAGCTCATGATGAGCGGACTGCCATCACCCCACGGACGCAGTCGCATGTCCACCCGAAACACAAAGCCATGCTCGCTGTGGTCGTTAAGCAGGCGGATGAGCATTCGCCCAAGCGTGGTCATGAACTTCTGATTCTCCACGCTCTTTTTGCCCTGCTCGCTGATGTCAGTATCGCCTGCCCCCAAATGCACAAAAATCAGGTCAATGTCGCTTGATAAATTCAGCTCTCTTGCCCCGAGCTTGCCCATGGCTATGACAGCAAATTCATCAGGCATGATTTTGGGGCTTTTTTTGCCCACGCCCCCCATGCCTGTCTGTGCCAACTGCACGCTACTGGTCATGGGGACTCCATACCGCTCTGCCGTCTTGTGCCATGCATAGTCCTTGGCAAAGCACACGCACGCATCGGCAAAGTCCGACAGCTCCGTGGTGAGTCTCTCTAAGCTGATGACTCCCAATGCATCTTGCCATATCCATTTGACCATCAGCATGGCTCTAAGTTCTCGCATCGCTTGCATGACTGCCGATTCATCAATCTCATCATATCGCACATCGGCATATCTCATATCGTCTTTTTTATCATTCCCTTTTTTATCATCCTTATTTATGCCATCTTTTACATCATTCTCTTTTACATCATTCTCTTTTTTATCATTCTCTTTTATATCATCTTCTGCACCGCTTATGCCTGCACAAATCGCCACAAACTCTCTGATTAATCCATCAAACACCGCACGGTCAAGGGAATGAGTTAAACCAAATCGACCCAAAAACGCACCGACCTGTGACGGCTGTTTTTGATAAATGCCAAAGGCAAAAGGACTGGCAAGGGCAAGCGTGGCAAGCTCGCTATCACTGGAGCAAAAATCAGACATGGCAACTCGCTCGATTTGTTGATTTGGGATTTATTGATTGATGATTTTTGCTTATTTTACACCAAATTTAAAAATTTACGCTATAATATCCAAAAAACAACCCATCATTATCATGGCACACACCCTACTACTCATCACCAAAAGCCCCCACGACCGCCAAGGCAAAGAAGCCCTAACGACCGCCACCACGCTACTAGACAGTGGCGAGCGTGTCTCGGTATTTTTCTACGGTGACGGGGCGTACACCGCCAATCGCCTAGCGTGGCAAAGTGCGGACGTGCCTGATGTCGGTCGCCTGTGGGTCGCCCTTGCCGAGCGATATCATCTTGATTTGCCCGTCTGTGTCAGCACCGCTTTGGCACGGGGCATTAGCGACGCCGATAACGCCAGTCGTCATGGCTTGGACGGTGAGAACATCCTACCCCCTTTTCGCTTGGTCGGACTCTCCGAGCTGGCACTACACATCGATGATGACACCCAACTGGTGCAGTTTTAACCATGAATATCCTAATCAAACTTGCTAGCGACAACGAACTCATCGCTTATGAAGCACTCGCCCTTGCCTTTGTGCTGGCGACCTTTGACCATGATGTCACGCTATTTCTGGACACGCCCACCCACCTACTGCTTGGCGACCCTGACAGTCGTATCTATGGCATGATACAGTCGCTTGATTTGTATGATATAGAAAAGGCATGGCACGGCTTTACTGATGAGCAGATGGCACGATTTGATGATGACATTCGGCACGCCCTAGCTGATGAGCGGTGCGTGCTTGATGATAAACGTGTGTTATTTGACAGCGTGCTTGAATTTTAACCCCATAATTTTAAGGCTCTGGTTCAAAAAGTATGCTACAAAGAAAACCGTTCGTGGTGAGCTTGGGAAACCTAACGGTTTTCCTACCCGCAGGCAGACTCAGGGCGAACGGAAAACCTAGTTCAGCATACTTTTTAGACCACTACCAATTTTAATTATATAACCAATCCTGCAACTAGCCCCCAACCCGCCCCATGACCATGACCGACACCACAACTCCCCTGCCTAATGAGCTAACCTTGGACGCTGATGGGCATTTGACCGACCACACGCTTTGGACACCTGCCATCGCCCAACAGCTTGCCGATACCTTGGGTATACAGCTTACAGACGTACATTATCGCATACTGGCACAGGTGCGGGCATTTTTTGACAAATATCATCACAGCCCTGCCACTCGCCCACTCATCAAACATCTATCCATCGCCCTGCCCGATGATGAGATTGACAACGCCAAACTCCAACAGCTCTTTAACACAGGATTGGTCGCACGCCATGTCAATCGTTTGGCAGGACTACCCAAACCGCCGAATTGTTTATAGATGATTGATTAAAATGTGCATGTTCTTTGATTTGCACAATCTAAAATTTAAAAACAAACCACTTTTTGCAAGGTTTGATTACATTTTATTACAGTAAAATGATGAATATTTGGATAAGATAAGTTTTGAGAGTTTTCTCACCCATTTTTTAACTAGGAGTTATCTTATGAAAAAGGTACTTGTTGTTGCCCTAGCTGGCATGTTCGTACTAACTGGTTGCAACACCATCAAAGGTTTTGGTAAAGACATATCAAGAACTGGTGAAGCCGTGACTGACGGTGCTCAAAAGGTTCAAGACAAAATCTAATTGACACTCCATCAAACAAGCCCAATCTACACCAAGGTTGGGCTTGTTTTTATGTTTAATTTAGACCATGTTTTAATAATGCGTTGATATGCCCACAAAAACTTGATAAAATTCGCCACAGTTATTGAGCTGTAAGGGGTTTTATCATATTAGGCGTAACAAAAAATTTAGGGCGTGCCTGCCATTGATGACATTTTTATAAAATAAGATAAAACCTTTGCAATCACCTCATACAAGCAATCACAAGGATTTTACCCATGAATACAGACCTTCAATCCCAATTAACCCAAGCCCTACTATCACACGAAAAAGTATGGGCAAACGAAGAAAAAACCATTTTAGCCAAAAACATTCTGTTGGATTTGGTAGAAAAAACCGACCCGACCATTATCGGTTTGTTGTTGGGAAATGATGATTTAAAACGCCATTTTTTTGTGGAAATAAATGGCGTTTTGGTGTTTAAATTGCAGGATTTTCGTTTTTTCTTGGATAAACACGGCGTCAATAATTCCTACACAAAATACGCCAATCGCATTGGCTTGACGGACGGCAATCGTTTTTTGAAAGACAGTAGCGATATTGTGTTGGATTTTCCGTTTAAAGATTGTGTATTAAATGGTGGGCAAAGCACCGAAGAAGGCGAAGAGATTTATTTTAAACGCAGTAATAGCCAGCCAGCCAGCCAGCCAGCCAGCCAGCCAGCCAGCCAGCCAGCCAGCCAGCCAGCCAGCCAGCCAGCCAATTATACACCAAATTAACCCGAAAAAGGCAAGAAATATTTTTTAATCAAACGCTTGCTTTTGATGAAATTGACCGACTTTTTGACGCAAAAGCATTCTCAAAATTCTCCCGCCACACCGCAGACGGCAAACAACCTGTTGGCGACATCAAACGCCATTCTGACGGCACACCTGCCGAAAATCTCATTATCAAAGGCAATAATCTAATCGCCCTGCATTCGCTTGCCAAACAGTTTAAAGGCAAAATCAAGCTGATTTATATCGACCCGCCTTATAACACTGGCAATGACGGCTTTAAATACAACGACAAATTCAATCATTCATCGTGGCTCACTTTTATGAAAAATCGCTTGGAAATTGCGAAAACATTATTGGCTGATGATGGGGTAATTTTTGTACAATGTGATGATAATGAACAGGCGTATTTGAAAATATTAATGGATGAGATTTTTGAGCGTGAAAATTTCATTAATATGATTATTCCTGAAATGAGCAATGCTTCTGGGAATAAAATTAAACACGCTATTAAAGGGAAGAAATTTCCAAAACTAAAAGAATACATCATTTTATATGCTAAAAATAAAAATCAGATTAAGTTAACTATCCCCAAACAGGCAAAAGAAAAATGGGATAAAGAATACAATCAAATTATTCCTGAATTAACTCCCCAAAGTTTTGAAAGAATTATTGAATTAATTGAAGATAAAAAAATAACAGAATTGGACAAACTGCTTAATGGACTATCTTTAGTTTCATTATCAGAATTTATAAAATCAAATGAAAAAATTATTATTGATGAATGGGTATCTAATCATTTGTCAGTTATATCAGAGAATAAATTAACTGCAGAACAAATTCATGAACAAGCTATTTCTGATTGGAAATGGAATAATGCTTATCGAATTGTTGCATCTAAACCAAATAAAGCATTGAGAAAAAAAGCTCTTAAATTAGATTTTAAACAGCCCATTCAATCTCTTACCAATCCCAGTGGCGATGTAAAAATTATTTTGACAGATTTTAACCGAGAAACCGAAACCGCCAGAATTGAATTGGCATTTGCAGAAATAAATTCATCTATATATATTGGCGATATTTGGTTCAAGATTACTACCACAGGTGGGGTTGCTCAAGAAGGGGGAGTTAATTTTGCAAATGGTAAAAAACCTGAACAACTGTTAAAAATCATTTTAGATTGTGCAACGAAAAAGGGCGACATCGTCCTAGACTACCATTTAGGCTCTGGTACAACCTGTGCCGTTGCCCACAAAATGGGTCGTCAATATATCGGCATTGAGCAAATGGATTATATTGAAACGCTTGCCGTTGAACGGCTAAAAAAAGTGATTGAAGGCGAACAAAGCGGTATTTCCAAAGCCGTGAATTGGCAAGGCGGTGGCGAGTTTGTATATGCCGAGCTTGCCCCATTTAACGAAACCGCCAAACAACAAATTTTGGCTTGCGAAAATATAGACGACATCAAAACACTGTTTAATGAATTATGCGAAAAATACTTCTTAAAATACAATGTGAGTGTCAATGAATTTAGCCAAATTATTAACGAGCCTGAATTTCAATCTTTGCCATTAGACGAACAAAAACAAATGGTGCTTGAAATGTTGGATTTAAATCAAATGTATGTTTCTTTATCTGAAATGGATGATAAACAATTTGCAAGTTGTCTAAATGATAACGATAAAGCGTTAAGCCGTGCGTTCTATCAATCAGCACAAAATCAAGCGGAGAAAAAAGATGGCGAATAATAAAACTTTATTTGAAGTGATTGAAAACCGAAAACAAATTTATTTGGAAGACGGCGATACCAACAAATTTGCCATTCCCAAATTCATTACCAATAATTTGAAATATCCATTTTTTGATTGGCAAAAATCGGCTTTGGAAAATTTTTTGATTTTTGAAAATTTAAAATCAATCACAGATTTCCCTGACATTAAAAACCGCCCTACGCATTTGCTATTTAATATGGCGACAGGGGCAGGCAAAACGATGATGATGGCTACATTGATTTTGTATTATTTTGAAAAAGGCTATCGTCATTTTTTGTTTTTTGTGAATCAAAATAATATCGTGGATAAAACGGAAAATAATTTTATTGACCCAAGCCACGCAAAATTTTTATTTACCGAAAAGATTTTGCAAGGCGATACGGTAATTCCGATTCGCAAAGTAGAGACATTTAGCCAATATCCAGACGGCATTGAAATTAAATTTACCAGTATTCAAAAACTGTACAACGACATTCACACCGAGCGAGAAAATCAAACGACATTATCGGATTTGCACGATTTGAACCTTGTAATGCTGGGCGATGAAGCACACCATTTAAATGCTCAAACCAAAGGTAACAAACAAACTGTATTGGATCTGGAAGTGGAATTAAAAGCCAATGCAGGCAATGCCGAGATTGAACGCAAAGGCTGGGAACATATGGTTTTGCAATTACTACTCAATAAAAATGGCAATCCTAGCCAAAATGTGCTGTTAGAATTTACCGCCACACTGCCTGAAAATGCCGAAGTGCAACAAAAATACGCTGATAAAATCATCACAAAATTTGGTTTAAAAGAATTTTTGCAAAAAGGTTATACCAAAGAAATCAATTTGGTATCTAGCACACTAGGCAAAAAAGAGCGAGTGTTGCACGCTTTATTGTTTGCTTGGTATCGCCATCAAGTTGCGTTAAAATATGGCATTGCCAATTTCAAGCCTGTAATGTTGTTTAGAAGTAAGACGATTGATGAGTCAAAAACGGATTATTTGGCATTTTTAAATTGGGTAGAAAATGTGCAAGCGGTTGATTTTTCGTTTTTAACGACATTTTCAATGAGCTTAAACGACAGCGATAACGCCAACGAACAAGGCAAAACCCGCACCGAACAAGCCCTAAAATTTATGCAGGAAAATGACTTTGAGTTTGCACATTTGGTAAATTGGGTAAAACAAAATTATCAAAAACACAATGTCATTATTACCAATTCCGAAACCAACAAAACCAAAACCGAAAAAACCGACAGCGAAACGGAAAAACTGCTAAACAATTTGGAAGCGGCTAATAATCCAATCCGTGCCATTTTTACGGTGGATAGACTAACCGAAGGCTGGGACGTTCTGAATTTGTTTGATATTGTGCGTTTGTACGAAGGGCAAAACGGCGGTGGTTCAAATAAAAAATCGGGAAAAACGGCTGCCGCTACCGTATCGGAAAAGCAGTTGATTGGGCGTGGCGTGCGTTATTTTCCATTTGCGTTTGAAGATAAACAGCCGAATAAACGCAAATTTGACAACGACATGCAACACGACTTGCGTATTTTGGAAGAATTGTTTTATTACACGCACGATGAGCAATCTCGCTATATTTCAGAATTAAAAGCAGAACTTCGCAAAGATGGCTTTATTCCCGAAAACGATAAAGACAAGGTTTTAACCACCTTCAAACTAAAATCTGAATTTGCAGATGATGAAACTTTTAAAAACCTATTGATTTGGGCAAATCAAAAAGTAAAAAATCCCAATGCTAAAGCCAATAATGCAGAGAGTTTAAAAACCAATCCACAAACGCTTTTATTTCAAATTCATGGCAATCAGCTGTTGCAAGAAACACAATTTACAGCCGATGAAAAGGATGAAATAGCACAACAAATTGGCACACAAAATAATTTTACTCAAACCATAAAAATGAGTGAAATGGAACGGCACATTTTTAATAAAGCATTACATATCAAAGGGAAAAATAGCCAATCTTTATTTCATTTTGACCGCTTGCAAAACAAACTCAATATTCAAAATCGCAACGACTTACAAAATAAATTACTAAAAGATTGGCAAATTGAATTTTTAGGATTAGAGCAAGATAAACAGATTCACCCAGATGATAAACTTGCAAGCTGTCTGAAAATCTTGGAAATGGTTGAAAAGCGTTTGAATGAAAGTGATACGCCATTTATCGGTACAAAAGAATTTACGCCTAAAAAATTGTGGGAAATTTTTGGCACACCAAAACAAAAATGGGTTAAAAAAGATGATGTAAAAACGACTATTGCCACGCAAAATGATTGGTATGTGATGGATAATTTTGCTGGAACAACTATAGAAGAAGCGTTAATTCAATTTATTGCAGAGCGTTTGGGTAATTTAGAATCTAAATATGACATTCATTTAATCCGTAATGAAGAAGTGTTTAAATTGAATAACTTTGCCAATGGTGAAGGATTTATGCCCGATTTTATTTTATTACTAAAAAGCAAACAAACATCTTCTTCCAATAGAGTGAACGACTTTTTGCATTACCAAATTTTCATTGAACCCAAAGGTGAGCATTTAGCAGAACACGATAAATGGAAAGAAGCTTTTTTAGAAGCCATTACGGCAGAATATGGCAAAGATAAGATTCTGCAAAAAGATACACCGCATTATCGTTTGATTGGTTTGCCTTTTTTTACTGACAATGAGAAAAACCCAAAAGAGTATGGTCAATTTACAGAGTTGTTCCCATTAGGGGCAGTTTCTGAAAAAATAGAGTAGTGTATTGTAGGCAGTATGGTAAGGTGTGTAATACGCACCTTACTGTCATTGGTGCATTTTGAAGTTAAATGATTATAACTTCGGTTCAACTTCGCTTTATCCGCATGGCATTTGCCACAACAAAAAGGCTAGACAAACTCATACCAATGGCGGCAAGCCAAGGCGGTACATGGCCCAAACCTGCTGGCACTAGGATAAGCGTGTTATACACCAATGCCCACCGCAGATTTTGGCGGATGATGTAGCGAGTTTTTACCGATAGGTTTATGGCATTATTGATGACGGACAATTTACCCCCAAGTAACACGCCATCTGCCGACACCTGAGCTAAATCGCTCGCCCCTGCCATCGCCACCGATACGTTGGACGCACCGAGTACAGGGGCGTCATTGATACCGTCCCCCACCATCAGCACGGTATGTCCGTCTTTTTGTAGCTCTTTGATATGATTGACTTTATCGGTTGGCGATAGACCATGATAAGCGTGTTCTATGCCGAGCGTTTGGGCGACTGTTAAGGCGTTGTCGCTTGGGTCGCCTGTTAGCATGAGCGGGGTAATGCCTTGTTTTTTTAGATTGTCTATCGTTTGTCTAGCGTCCGTGCGTACCACGTCATTAAAATAAAAACGTGCCACCATGTCCCAACTCTCGCCTGCCTTAACCGACAATGCCACCGACATATTCGCCCCAAACGTGTCAAGCCGTTCGGTTATCAGATGACCGCCACCGCCATTTAACACAAATCCATCGTGCCCGATACGATACCACACCCCGTCCACACAGCCTTCCACACCCCCTGCCGTGTGGTGCGTGGCGTTTTGCACTTTTGGCAAATGCAAGCCGTGAGCGGACGTCAGGATGGCCCGTGCCACAGGGTGCTTTGAGCCGACTTCTAGGCTTGCTCCGACTTTTAGCCAATGCGTTTTGTCATGGGTGGTATAATCCACATGCAGTAGGTTGGCTTGCCCGACCGTGAGCGTGCCTGTTTTGTCAAATGCCACATGGCTGACTTCCGACAGGCTTTGAATGGTATGCCCCCGAGTCGCCAAAAAGCCCAAACCTGCCAGTCGGTTGGTCGCCATGGTCAAGGCAATGGGCGTGGCAAGGCTCAACGCACACGGACAGGTTGCCACCAGTACCGCCACCGTTGCCCATAGGGCTTGGGTTTTGTCCACAAACAGCCATATCACAAAAATCAGTACCGACAGTACGAGCACTCGAGCGACAAACCACCGTGCCATGCGGTCGGCATCTTGGGCGATTTGTGGTTTTTCGCTCATCGCACGGTTCATCAGGCGGTCGATGAGTGCCATTTGACTGTCGTCCGTTTGGGCGGTTACAAGCATGACAAAAGGCTGTGCGTCATTTTGTGAACCACCTGCCAATGTATCGCCTTGTTTTTTGACAATCAAATCACTCTCGCCTGTCAAAAGACTCTGCGACACCGTGGCAGACTCCGACAACAGCACGCCATCACAGGCGATTTGTTGCCCTGCTTCTACCCAAATGACATCGCCGACCGTTAGGGCTTGGGCAAGCACTTTATCATCGTCCGCCACGTCATGACTGGCATGAGCATTTTGCCAGTCTTTGATGAGTTCGTTATCCAACAAACCATTGGCAAATTCTGCAATGAGTTCGTCCGAATGCCCAAGCCGTTTGATAAGCACAGGCTCAATCACGACCAAATCGCTTGCCATGTTGGACGCTTTTAGCCGTGTGTTTTGCTCAATGTAGCGACCGGCGAGCAAAAAGAAAATAAACATGGATACCGAGTCAAAATACGTCTCGCCTGATTGGGTCAGCGTGGCGTATAGGCTTGCCCCAAAGGTTACGATAAGGGCGATAGAGACAGGCACGTCCATATTGACCTGCCGAGCCTTTATGGCATTATAAGCGGAGCGAAAAAACGGCACGCCTGCATAAAAAATGACAGGCATGGTAACAAACAACGCCACCGCCCTTAGAAAATGACGGTGTTCGTCCGCCATGCCCGAATAATCGCCAAAATACAGCCCGATAGAAAACATCATCGCCTGCATCGCCCCGACCGCCGCCACGCCCAGACGGATAAGCATTTGCTTGTTTTGGCGTTTCATCATCGCTTCATGCGTGTCCTGTCGATACGGACGAGCGTCATAGCCGACCGAATGCACCGCCCCCAAAATATCACCAATACTGCAACGGCTCTCATCCCAGTTTACACGCATACGCTGTTGGGTGAGATTGACCTGACACGCTCGCACCCCGTCCAGACCACGCAGGCGTGTCTCAATGAGCCATGTACATGCCGTACAACGCAAATTCGCCACCGACAGTTCTGCCGTACTACCACCGTCTTCACGATAGACGAATTGGGCTTTGACATCGTCATGATTATAAGCGTCAAAATTGGCAAGCGGTAGCGGTGCGGTCGGACTTATCTCACGGCGGTCAAGATAGTATTGCGAAAGCCCAAGCTCCACAATGCTCTCTGAGGCAAGCTGACAACCCAAACAGCACATGGGGCGTGGCTTATCAAAAATCACGGTAAAAAATGGCTCACTGGGCAACTTCTCGCCACAATGAAAACAATGCCCGTCAGGGGGCAACACTAGGCTGGTGTCAATGGGGTCTTGGGGGGTGTCGGTCATGGCGTATCATGCGTGCAAAAGTGGTATTATAACATGGCTTGGGTAGAATGGGTGAGGCGGGGTGTGGCAAGCTCATTGCTTTTTAAATTTGACATCAGCTAACAAAATTGAATTTTACCACAAAGACCGTAGCACTTTTTCATTTTGTAGAGTGTATCAAGCTTTGGGACGTACAAACCCGCCAACATGGTGAAATGGTCATCACTTTTTATCATAAAATTGGTTTGATTGGCAAGAGTGGTAATTGCCAATCAACGATACAACCCCAAACCAACATCTACATCAAAGCAATTATTAACTGGAAAATCCCTATTTACAACCCATTAAATTTATCGTAGAATAAAAATCATTCTTTTTTTTATCAAGGTAATAGGAGTTATTTATGCAAGCTTCAATGAAAGATGTGTTTTATCACCCCCTCCCCACCAGAGCCCTATCCGCTCTTTTTTTATGCCTATCTGTTGCTTTAACTGCGTGTAATGATAAATACCCTAAGGCAAATATGCCTGACACCCCATTAGAACAACCCTTAGAGATTATCATAGAGCCTAAGAAGGTGGCGATGACAAAGACTTGGGCGGCAGGGATTAAAGATGATGGCACATTATGGACTTGGGGAAGTGGTGCAGGTAAAATCAGATCCACCACCACAGGTAACCATGTAGACCCCACTCCAATGCCAGTAGAGGGTATCAATGATGCCGTTGCCATCTCTGGTGGCATAAGTCATATGCTACTTCTTAGAAAAGACGGTACAGTTTGGGCTTGGGGGTTTAACTATGATGGCGTGGTAGACCCAAAAGCAGGAACGGACATACCTGTTGGTGAACTAAGAAAGGTTGAAGGATTGGAGGATATTGTGGATGTGAGTGCAGGGTCACACAATTCATTTTTTATCAATAAGAATGGGGAAGTATATGCCATTGGTAGCAATAAACAAGGTTCCATGAATGGCATAAATGAACCACTTACAGCACCCATAAAATTAGCCAATTTAAAGGATATTGTGGCAATTTATAATGAAGGAGGTATTGTGTTAGCTCTTGATAACAAAGGAGAAGTTTATACAACTGGTAGTTCTGTTGGTAGTTTAGGGCGTGAAGTCATTCGTTCAACCAATGAAGAGATCCATTACTATCCTGCCGAAAAAGTAACTCTGCCCAGAAAAGCAGTAGATATTGCTGTAACAGGCATTGGCTGTATGGCATTACTTGATAATGGTGAAGTATGGGTATGGGGAAATAGCTCATTGGCAGGGCTTGGCTTACCCAAAGGTCAAGCTCCTGATTTGCCTATCAAGCACCCTTACCTAAATAGAATTGTCAATATTGGCGACCGTTCTGCCGTAGATGTGGATGGTAATTTATATATTTGGGGTGAAATTGGTTATGGTAGTTACAATGCTCCATCAACCACCATTTATCGTACCCCGATTAAAATTGCAGAGAATATGAATAATCCTGCCTTACTTGTGAATGGCAATGATGCCTCTGGCGTTTTAACTAAAGACGGAGAATTATATGCTTGGGGCTGGTTTAGTGGTATGATTGGTACAGGGGAGTCTCGTCAAGGACAAGCAAGTCGTGATGATGTTTTAACAGTACAAAAATCGCTGTTTACAACCCACTAAAACGAGTATATAATCAAGTCTCATTCTTTTTTACTTTTGGTTACAAGGATTTTTTATGAAAGCTTCAATGAAAGATGTGTTTTATCACGCTCTATTGGCAAGAGCTGGCTATATGTTGGCAGAAAATAAAAAGGATGGGGTTGCATTGAGCGATGTACCAACATTGCTTATGGAGAGCAAGCAATCCAAAATGACCACCGCCATGGCAGACTACCTAGTCAGTAAATTTGATTTTGTCAAAGTGGCTGATGACGATGATGTGAGTGTGACACTCGAAATGCCAAATATCCCTGTTTTTCCTCTCACACCAACCATCGAGACAAAGGTCAATGGCTATAATGGCATGATTTTTAAATCAAAAACGGACAATAATCATTATGTGCTTGTCAATCGTGGGACAGAGTTTGATACTGATGGCATTGAAAGATTTTTCTCCACATTTGCTGACCTTGTGTCAGATGCCGATCTTGCGATGGAGGGTGATAATGATCAGTCCGATAGCATGAAAGAATTTTTGACACAAGCCAAAAAAGATGGTCTTATTCCAGAGAGTGCTACGATAACCACCACAGGTCACAGCTTGGGTGGTTTTTTATCGTCTATGGCAATCAAAGATGACGAAATGGGCATTAGTTGGGCTTACGGCTATAATGGCGCAGGTTATCGCCCCGATGCTAATTTGCTTGAAAAGGCTGGCAAAGCTCTAGAGTCCATTGATGAAGTCAAAGAGATTTATGAGTACTACAAGAATCATACTGGAAAGGATTTGCCCAAACTAGAAGAGCTGTTTGACCATCCCAAACTTGGCAAAGCCGCTAAGCTGTTAAGTCGTTTCAAGATTTTTGTTTCAGCAGGCTATGTTGGTGTTAATAATCTTTTTGAGGCATTAGGCTGGGAGCCTTTGAGTATCGAAGGCAACATGACCAACATTCTTACCGAAGAAGGTCTTGATATTGTCTCAGGGTCTGGCGTTAAGGTGGGTGAGACACAAGAGATTACTACAGACTTACCACTGGGTTCAAGTCCTCTTGACCAGCATGGCATCATCCCCTTAACAGATGCGTTTGTCTATGCTTATCTGCTACATACCATAGATAATGATTATAGCATCAATAGTTTTAATCGCGTCCTTAAAGCTGCCGCTTTAATGAATGGGGATAAGCTCAATGCCTTGTTTGAATATTTGGCAAAATCTTTTCATGGGGGATTATCGGACAATAAAGCAGAATGGAACTTGGAAGCGGAACAAAACTTCCTATTCAACCTCATTAAAGACTTTGAAGACACTTCTTCTGGTATCAAGATTTACACCCTATTTAACTCTGACACCGCCACATTTTCTCACAATGCCTTAGTCGATACAGATGATGGCAAACTCATGCGTCACGCCTTATTGAACCATTCGGCAATTACTTTTTCGGTGAGCGGTGGTGGGCAAGCCAAACTTGGTAAAATACTGGGTAATGACAGTTATAGCTACAAAAAATTTGTCAATGATAAGGACTATGATAAAGAATGGGAATATGAATTTTTCAAAAATCTTGCCAAAATGAGCAAGATGGTTTATGACAATAATCTTATGGAAAAACACTCGGATTATTATAGTCATAAAGATGATTATCAAATCCCTCATAAATACGCAGACAGTGGGGATGGTCTGTATATCAACCACTGGCGAGACACCGAAGATTTGCAAAACCCTTATGTGATGTTTGAGGATGTCAATAAACAACTTGAATACAAAAGAGGTGGTGAAAAACTAAGCAACTATGATAACGGCAGTTATGATGTTACCTTTGTTGGTTCGCATTTTGACGATGAGCTGAACTTTACCTCCAAGGGTAAGGATAAACTATATGGACTGGGTGGTAATGACACCCTAAATGGCGGAAAAGGTAATGACTTTTTGGATGGCGGAGAAGGCGATGACACCCTAGAAGGCGGTCTAGGTTCTGATACGCTTTGGGGCGGTGATGGTAATGACAATATCTATGGCAACAGTCAAAAGAAAGATGCACCAAAATCACCACTTGGTGAAATCGATACCTACAACGGCGGTAAGGGCAATGATAATTTCTTTGGAAGTAACGCCAAGGATGTCATGATTGACTTAGAGGGTGAGGATGTTTATCATTTCTCGGTAGAAGATGCCTCTGACACACACCTATATGCTGATAACATCTATGATAGGGATGGCAAAGGTCACATCATGATTGATGGTAAAATGCTGAAGATGGGTGAAAAAATCAGTGATGTTTTGTGGTATAGCGAGGATAAACAGTATTACATATACAAATACAGCAAAGAATTGTATGAGCGTATTCATGCAAAAGCACCGACCATAGACGGTCTAGACTTGCAAAAATACTATGACTCTGAAAGTGGTGAATACCATTTGAACATCCATCATATTGCAACTAAAAAATTAATCGCCAAAGTATGGTACTGGAATGATGGTGAACTAAAATTAAAAGAGACGGAAGATGGTGGTGATAATAAGAACCCTCCAACACCACCTTTTGCCCCACCAAAAAACCCTCCAACACGCTCTGACCCACTGGTTCTTGACCTTAACCATAACGGGCAGATAGACACTGTTCATCTTAGCCGTGGGGTTAACTTTGATTTGGATGGCAACCGCTTTGCAGAGCAGACCTCTTGGGTCAGTGGTACAGATGGTTTTGTGGTATTGGACATCAATGGCAATGGCAGAATTGACAATGGTGCTGAGCTGTTTGGCACGGATACCCTGATTCAAGGGACGGACAATAAAGCAAGCGATGGCTTTATGGCACTGGCTCAATATGATAGTAATCAAGATGGACTGATTGATGCCAAAGATAACATCTACCGCAGTCTGAAAATCTGGCAAGATAAAAACCAAGATGGCATCTCTCAAACAGATGAACTTAAAACCTTAGCAGAACATGGTATTTTGGATATTCATCTTACCAAACAATCAGACAATCAAGTGGATAACAACCAAGTAACCCACACTTATCAAGGCAACTTTAATCAGGTTGTAACTGTCTTAACTGCGAGTGAAGCAAATCCTGCAGAGACTATCTCTACCCCTGTTATCAAACAAGGCATTGCCAAAACCTTACTGTTTCAGGTCAATACTTCAAACACCAAATGGCAAGTCAATGATGATGAGGTGGGCATTACCGACGACATCAAGGCTCTACCCAACCTAATTGGCTATGGCACCGTCAAGTCTTTGCACCACGCTATCAGCGATGACACAACGGGTCAGCTACGAAACTTAATTACTCAATTTAATACCGCTACGTTTGAGAATCAATCTACCATTGCCGAGCAAATCCTTATCCATTGGACAGGACAAGCCAATACAAAACAAGGAGAACTCATAGAAGGACGAGTGAATTTACAGCAATTAGGGGCATTAAAAGCCTTATGGGGTAAGGAGGATGAATGGAGTAATATTGGATTACATCGGTTTGCGGTTGGGGCGTTAGAGGGGGCTTATAGCAACACTTTAAACAATCTACACAGTCAGCTGTTAAGTCAGACCCATCACAAAGTTTGGTTGTCTTTGGTGGATTTCAAACTTAATCAACACGAATATAAGGGGGTTTTAGAAGAAGTCTATCAGGCTGATTTTCGCACCTTAATTCATCAGCTTATTGACAGCTACAAAAAAGAGGCAACTTACGGTAAACAACTTATTGAAGAACTTAACTTTACTATCAAATATTTGGATATTAATCATAGCCAACTTTATAATGATTGGTTACAGCAATTTAATATGGCTATCAAAGAGCAAAATTTAGATGAATTGGCAACCATTTTAATGTTGGAATCTATCTCAACTACCAATGCAAGTTATAAGGGAGATAGTATTCAAGGCACAGCACAAGATGATGTCGTGGATGCTAAAGAGGGTAATGATATTGTTTATGGCTTGATGGGTGATGACACATTAAGAGGGGGAATGGATAATGACATTCTCATTGGCGGTGCGGGTAACGACCGCTTAGAGGGCGGTGCAGGTAGTGACACTTATGTGTTTGGGCTGGGTGATGGTAAAGACATTATCATTAATCATGATGCGAATTTAGCAAAACTGGATACCATCTATTTTACCAGTGATGTTAAGTCTGAAATGGTTGGTCTAAAACGAGATTATCAAAACAATCTTATTATTCAATATTCACCAGAGGACAGCGTTACCATCCAATATTTCTTTGATAAAAGCGGAGAAACCGACTATCGCATTGATCAAATTCGATTTGCTGATGGCACAATTTGGACGGTGAACGACATTTTACACAAAGCCCAGCAAGGTAGTACAGGTGATGATAAACTGTATGCCTATGCAAACCAAAACGCACACCTGCAAGGACAAGAGGGTAACGATACGCTTTATGGGGAGAATGGTGATGATATATTAGATGGTGGCGATGGCAAAGATGAGTTAGACGGCGATGAAGGTGATGATATTTTGATTGGTGGTGCTGGCAATGATGTGCTAAAAGGCGGTACGGGCAACAACACCTATCTCTTTGGTCTGGGTGATGGGAAAGATATCATCACAACGGCTTCGGAAAATAAATACGACACGATTGAATTTAGGCAAAACATTACACCTGAAATGATTCTACTCAAAAGAGAGAATGGAAACTTAATTATTCAATACTTGCAAAATGATGCCATCTTGTCAAACGATAGCATTACTGTAGACAATTTCTTTGACAATAATGGTCTTACCAGCTATCATCTTGACCGCCTTAAATTTGCAGATGGTATTGTTTGGACAGCAAATGACATTAAAGCCAAAATTGCGCAAGGCACCAATCAAAATGATACCATCTTAGGCTATGACAATGAAGATGATATTATTTATGGCGGTATGGGTGATGATAAGTTATTTGGCAAAAATGGCGATGACACCCTAAATGGCGGAGAAGGTCATGATTGGCTGTATGGTGAGCATGGTAATGACACCCTAAATGGCGGAGAAGGAAATGACATACTTGAGGGTGGGCGCGGTCAAGACATTCTAAGTGGTGGCGATGGCAATGATATTCTAAGAGGGAATACACAATTTGATAGAAACTCTTTTAATGTAGTTAGTGTCATTAGTGATGACGATATTCTAAATGGCGGTAGGGGCAATGACATCTTGGAGGGTGGAGATGGCGATGACATTTATGTCTTTGAGAAAGATTGGGGGCAAGACATTGTTAAGGAGCGAGAGGGGGTAAACATTCTTTATTTTAAAGACATTAATCCTGAAAATCTTGCCATTTATAAAGACCAAAAGAATTTAGTGATTTGGCAAGCCAAAACTGAAAATCGTGTAACCATTACTGATTATTTTGTAGATAATACGACACCAAACATTAATAAAAATGTGATTGATGTCTTGCGTTTTGATGGCGGTATTGAATGGAATGCCATAGACATCTTATCCAAATTATTGCAAGGCAATATTGATAATGATACCTTGTATGGCTTTGATGGTGATGACCATATTACAGGGAATGCAGGTAACGATATCTTGTTTGGCAGACAAGGAGATGATATTTTGGAAGGTCAAGATGACAATGACACGCTTTATGGCAATGAGGGGAATGATACGCTCTATGGTGGTGATGGCGATGACACACTTTATGGTAATGAGGGGAATGATACGCTCTATGGGGGTGATGGCGATGATATTCTAAGGGATAATCATGGGGTCAATACTTTAATTGGCGGTCGTGGTTACGATGCCTATCATATCCACGGAACAACAAATACTCTCATTGATGATAAAGATGGTATTATTCATATTGATAGCAATCTTGCCTACATTCCTTGGGGTCACTGGGGGAGTGTAGGTATGACAGGTTATAATGGCATGTCTAACTATGAAAGTCTTAAATTGGCAAAATATGGTAATTTTTTATACAAAGTAGGTGAGGTTGGGCATTATGAATTTAGCAACAATCACAACAGATTGGGTAAATTTATTTATGACAGTAACAGCCAAACCTTAGTTTATGAAATCCATAGATGGCAATACCCAAACAGCCCTTATGGTAGTGATGGTAAAGCACATACCAACAACTACTTTACGATAACAAACTTTGACATTAATCAGATGGACGACTTAAGTGTTTATGTTGAGGGTGTTGATTTGAATTTAACTGGAGGGCATAACAATTATCATGCCACTCAATTTAGTCTGCGAGACTTTATTTCACAAGGGAAGTTTGAGGCTCATTACTCCAACACTGATGATGTTATCAATGACATTGCTGGTGCTGGATTTGGGGATAAAATAATCTATGCCAAAGATGGTAATGATGTCATCAACCTCAATGACAATGCCTTTAAGGTCAAGCACTACGATAATGGACAAAGTAGTGTAAGTCATGTTGGTTTTGTGTCTGTTTATGCAGGCGATGGCGATGATACTATCATTAGTACAGGGTACAATCCTTATGTTAAAATTTATGGGGAAGCAGGCGATGATGCCATTACCATTCATAAAGGTACTGCTGATGGTGGTCTTGGTGATGATGTGATTGCTGTTATTAATAATCCTGAGACAACCCATGTGTCCTACTATGCTTATGACAACATAAAATTATTCGGCGGAGAAGGTGCAGACACCCTAACAGGTGGTAATGGCAACGACTGGTTAGAAGGCGGAGAAGGTGCAGACACCCTCATCGGTGGTCTTGGCGATGACGTGTATATTGTTGATGAATTTGACACCTACCTTGAAGAAGGCAAAGACTTAGCAGGAGGCTATGACACCATTCACATCGCCTCTGATTTCGATTTGTCCAGCAACAACTTTGAGGCGGTTACTTTGCTAGGTGATGGTAACTTTAATGTTATTGGTGATGAATTTGACAACCAAATCATCGGTAATGCTGGCAACAATCATCTGATGGGTGGTGTAGGCAATGACACCCTTAATGGTGGTGACGGTGATGATATTCTTGACGGCGGCATGGGTGCCGACCTCATGGATGGCGGTCTTGGCAACGACTACTATGTCGTTGATAATGAGTTTGATGATGTTGTAGAGCAGTTCGATGGCGGTATAGATACCGTAGAACAACATGTTGACCGTCCATTTTATAGTTTTGACGAGTTTGGCAATACTGTAAAAACAGGCTCTTACAACCTACTGTTTAATGATGTAGAGAATCTCATCTTAAAAGGCGAGGCAACAAAAGCCTTTGGTAATGACCTAGATAACATCATTACCTTAAACAACAAAGACAACTTTGTTAATGCCCTATCAGGTAATGACACCATCATCTATCAAAAAGGCGGTGGGCGTGATACCATCCTAAGCACTGACAGCTTAGAGAGCAAAGACACTTTGGCGATTCATGGCTATGATTTGTCAGAGGCGATGCTTGTGCGTGTAACCAACACAGCAAGCAATCATGACATGCTCCAAATTCGCTTTAAGGGCACAAACGACCAAATCACGCTCATAGATTACTTTGCAGAACAGGTAGACGGCTTTGACAATCGCATGGATGAAATCACCTTTACAAAAGGCGGTAATACCACCACGCTATCTCAAAGCGAATTTGAGGCAAAAATATTTGCCCAGGCTAATAACCACGCCCCTTGGGTAAATAAACACCCAAGACCCATCAAAGGCGAGATTGACAAAGCCCTATCCATCACCTTTGATAAAGACACCATTAAAGACGTGGATGCTTATGACAGCGAGCTGTCTTATCGTCTCACACTTGCCAGCACGGGGGCTGATGGACAGTATGAGCCCCTACCTGATTGGCTCTCCTTTGACCCCAGCACGCTCACCTTAACAGGCACACCACCCAAAGGAACAGCAGGCAACCTTCAATTCATCTTATGGGGTGAAGACAGTTTTAATCACAGTGCAGGGGCGTATATCAACCTTAGCATTGCTGATGCCACAGTGGATAAGCCCACAGAGACATCTCCATCAGCCCCTGTTGCCATCGGTGATACCATCAAAGACACCCAAGGCAATGACACCTTAAGAGGCACAACCGCCGATAATACGTTTGTCTACACAAAAGGCGTTGACACCATCATTGATAAAGGCGGTAATGACACGTTGGTGTTTGGTAATGGCATTACCTTTAATCAGGTAGGTTCCACTCTTTTGATGTCAGGCAATGATTTGATACTGCGAGTCAATGGTAGCACCACCAATCAAGTAACACTAAAAGACTTCTTTGGCAGTGCCGACAGCGTTATCGAGACCATCAAGTTTGAGACAGGCGGTCAGATTGATTACAAGAGAATCTATGAGCTTTTTGGTAAAGAAGTGCCAACAAAGTCTGATGAATCAGCTCTGCCACCTGCCGTAAGCCCAGATGTCCATGATAATGCACCGCTAACCATCTCAAAAGACAATCACATCATCGGAGATGCTCGTGCCAACAAGCTTTATGGCACAGACGGTCATGACCAATTACAGGGCTTAGCAGGGGCAGACACCTTAGATGGCAAAGCAGGACATGACATTCTCATCGGTGGCAGTGGCAATGACAGACTTATCGGTGGCAGTGGCAATGACCTATACTACTTTACCAAAGGTTTTGGCAAAGACACCATCGTTAATACAGACGGTGGCTATGACAACATCTACTTTGATGGCATAAGCTTTAACCAAGTTGGCAGGGGTCTTACCAAGATGAATAATGACCTTATTCTAAAAGTATCTGGAAGTACTGATGAGCTGACCATCAAAGACTTCTTTACAGGAGGCGATAATGCTGACATCAATATCAGCTTTGCTGACGGCGGTAGCATTAGTGCCACCCAGTTACTTGGTCTGTTCAAGTCAAGCAAAACTGCCACCCATACAGACATTGACGGCTTTAACAAAGCACTCGATGTGTCTTTGGCACTAATGGAGGAATTTAAGACTCTCACCACAGAGAGTGGCACGACAATTATTTAAGTTTGACTTTACTTGTGTTTTATCTTACGCCCTCAAATTTAGGTTTGGGGGCGTTTTATGTGGGTTGTTTGGGGTGGTTTTTACAGTTGGTTAATGCACCCAACCCAAATCCATGAATTTTTTATGGAAAAAACATGGAAAAAAGCAAAAACCAATTTAAAAATGATAAAATTTGTGTATAATCTAATCTGATTATTATCCAGATTAAAAGCACCAATAACCCACCCAAGGACACATCATGCCCAAAATACCCCAAATGCCTAAGCCATCCCTCAAAGCACTAAGCCTAGCCATGGCAAGTGTGCTGCTCTGTGCCTGCCAGTCTACCTCCAGCACACACAGCACCACGCCCACGCCTGCCCATAACATCACGCACATCGACAAAAGCCTGTCACCATCCAAACTGGCACAGCACGACCTAGTCACGGCACTACGTCAGCACATGAATGCCGAGCGTTATGCGGTGTCCACTTATCACTATGCCGTCAAGCCCCTAGCAGTCAGCGAGATTGACAAAGACTCGGACAGTGCCTTTACCACCTTTATCAAGGTCATGGATTATAAGGACAAGGCTCACAAGACTGATGATGACGCAAGCGAGCCTTATATGACCATCAGCGACTATTTGGGGGAGGATGGCGAGCTTGGCGACTTGCCTTATCTACGCTATGATGATGAACAAAATGGACTCACCCCTGATACCGTAACTCGTGCGGTCGGCATGAGCGAAGAGTATCAAGCGGTGTCAGATGAGATTAAAATGTTGGCATATGAGCTAGAAAACCATACATTTACGTCTGCCTACATAAATATGGGTGATTTTGTCAAAGACAATGGACGTTTTGACCAACAAGCTTTTAAAAAGCACATCAATGACTTTGATCGCTCTTTTCAAGCCAAAGCCAATGCTTTACTTACCACTGCCCAAGGCTATCAAAAACAAGACATCCACCAACTACAAGCCTGTGCTACCACCTTTAAACAGGATGCCATAAACACCGCCAAGCACATCAAGACAGCTGATGATATTACAAATCATGATAATGAGTTATTTTCATTAGCAACTTTTGTGAATGCTTGCACTTATGCTGTTACTGGTGGAACACAGTTACTTCATCCTTATCATTACATCTCCAACCAAACAACCCAGCAAGAGTTGCAACAACAAGCAAGTGCCAAAGAGTGTGCCACTCATGCCATCGCTCAAAATCAGGCTTTGGTTCAGTCAGGCAAAGACCACATCAAGCATGCCGATGAGTTTAATGCAGTTCGTGAAGAATACACATCGTGCCATATATCATTAGCAGAGTCTGCCATGGATGATGACTATTATTATGAAAGTTATGACCCCTACTCAGGCGTGTTCGGCTCACTTCGTGCCTGTCGTGAGATGAAAGAACAAGAGCGTGAGCAGGGCAAAACAGACGTAAAAAGCCGTGATTATGGGCTGTCGTCCTTGCTTGGGGGGATATTTAAAATGAACCGAACCCCCGAACAGGTCACCGCCCAAAACCTATATCAGTATCAGCACCTAAGCATCCAAGGTCTCTCCCACCATGAACCGAGTGCCAAACGCAGTCAGCATTTGTGGTCGATTGACTATGACAGCCCCACCGCCACTTATTCCATGCAACTGCCTGTGCGTGCCGACCACGCCAAAGGCGAGCTGACCGCCGATGTCTCAGCCGTCTTGCCACTGGTCGCACTCATCAGTCCTAAGCACGCCCCCCTACCCAAAGACGTGCCAGACGGTCTGATGTCCTTTGTCCTGCCTGATGAATTGCAAAAACAGATACCTACTGACGTGATTTATACGGCAATCTCTGACGGCATCATCGCAGGCATGGAAGGACTAAATGGCGAGAAGTTTACACCCATGGACATCAGTCAAGACGCCTTTGCCAAAGAAGTTGGGGCAAGTCGTGCCATCAAGGTTGAGTTTGGTGCCAAAGAAATGGGTAAAGCCTACGCCATCATCGCCAAGCACGTCGGGCGTGATTTGCATGCTTATGTGAACAAGCACCCCGAGCATTATGCCGATAAAGTCAGCGACCACACCGACGCTGACGGCAACCCCATCAGCACGCCAAACACCATCAAATCCATCATTGACAACTTTACCATGCTAAACAGCAGTTATCGCACGGATGACGCGGGCGGACTGTTCGGGGCGGTTGAAGGCATACTGCCTTTTGCCTTGAACACGACCAGCTATGTTTATCTTGACCGCCAAGGCAACATCATCGCCACCCAGACCCTAAGCAGTCTGGACGAGCACATCAGTGGCATGACCACCCAAAGCCTAAACCAAGTCCGCTATGACAAGGGGCTGTTTGACAAACACGCTTTGGCACGCCAATTTAAAGACACCTTTGCCAAAACGACCGCCGTGGACGGCGTGGCACTCATCAAGCAAGCCAAAAAAGAAAACGAACAGCAATATGAAGCACTCATGGCACGCTATGGTTATGATTATGAGCTTAGCCCATCAGATGACCACGAATGCGAAGGCGATACAGCCTGTGCAGCAGCCGAAGCGGCAACGGCGGCAGCAATGGCGGCAGAAGAAGCAAGATAACCATTTACAAGGCTTGCCCCATTCTTGGCTTGATTTGATTAAATTACATTAAATTAAATTGATTGATAGAACTGATAAAATCGGTAAAATTGACAAAAATGCTAAAAACCAGCATTGCAATACTGATAAATTTATCTTTGTCATTTTAAACTTTACAAATCAATACCTTATCATCAGCCAAGATTGGGACTTATCCCGATTAATACACTCTAAGGAAAACCATGAAAACACTACCTTATCGCACACTAAGTTTGGCTGTCGTTAGCTGTCTGATGACCGCCTGTGCCACCACGCAAGCCCCACAGTCCGCCACCGCTAATACCGACCATCACGCCAAAGAAGTCCTAGCCAAAGCGGTCAAATCACAACTTCGCTCATCATTTAGCTACGAGACAAATGTCTATGTCTCTAACGACATCCGCCGTCACGCCCTAAAAGACGTCACCGACAGCACGCCAGCTGACGACTGCGAAGCGGTGCATGACCATGCTTATGTCCGCCTACTTCAAACTGCTAAGACGGACAATCTGCCCATCAGCGATGACAAATACCAAGCCCATCGCACCAAAATCAAAGACGACTTTTTGGCATGCCGTGATGAACAAGAACAAGCGTCCGCCTATCAGCCTTTTGACTTTGAAAATTTTTATGAACAAAGCGGACAGCTGACCCCCGATGAGCAAGAACAGGCATTCATCCACGCCATCAGCACTCACCTAGATGGTCAGACCAATGAGCCATCCGCCCGTCCTGCCACGCCCCTAGACGCCAAAAAAGCCGAGCTACTGCACGAGTATCTCATCACCCCATCTAGCGTGCGTGTGGTCGGCAGTTATCAACCCCTACAAGGCAAGTTTACCGCCTTGCCCATGCTAGACTACACCGCCAAAAACCTGCACATGTCCATCAATCAGCCCCTATACATCGACCTAAAAGCAGGGGGCATTTATCTGTGGGCGGATAACTTTGCTCTACTAAACAGCGAACTGCTTGACGCCAAACTGGGCGACAGCTGGCAAGGCAAATGGCTGTACATCCCCATCAATGACGGCAGTCTGCCCGAGAGCTTTACCCGTGATTTAATCAAAGCCTACCTAAACGCCAAAAAAGAGAGCTTTATGGCACTGCCCCAAGACGGTTTTGTCATGGCAGGGGCGGATGAGCTTAGCCAGTTGCCGTTTATCGCCAATAACCTGCCTGCCGATAAGCTAACCCTTATCCAAAACACGCCCACCATCATCAAAAATAACGTCAAAGAGTCTGCCAAAGCGTACAGCAACTATGTCTTTGCCGACACACTCTACCAAGAGATGACCGCCAAATATCCAACACTTACTCAGCAGATGCCCGATTTTTATGAGCGTGAGATTATTGACGGTGAGAGCGTGATTCATGTGATAAATGCCGACAGCGACACCGCCCAGACAGAGACAAAGGCGGAGACGAACACCGCTAATAACAGCCGTGATGACCTTGTGGTCAATAGCGAGCTACTCATGCGTGGGCTATTTTTGTATCTGCAACGGCAAATCGAGAGCTACTATGGCGAGCTACATAGCACCGATGATACGCCCCAAGAAGACCGCCCTATTTCTAAATATGCCCCTGCCACGCATTATGGTGTCTCACATGGCAAAATCGCTTGGGTACATCAGCGTCATTATCTGACCGATGACACGGTCGGAGCCAGATACATGGACAAGGCAGGCGTGACGGGCAGTGAACCGCTGTTTGTGGATGTCTTTACCCAAATCTTTCAAAACGCCAAACACGTAAATGAGTTCGCTCGCCTGCCATCTGCCAGTCAAACGCCCAATGCCGACAACAGCGTCAATCTCTTTACCTACCAAGACGCCCTACGAGCCAGATTCAAGGAGACAGGCGAGAAGCCACCTTTTATGGAGCATTATTCTCGTTATGCCTTAGGCAGTGCCAGTAATGATTATGACTATGGCGATGATGGCTATGATGGCGATGATTATGGCGATTACAGCGATGAGCTTTATGAAGATTACTTTGATGAAGATTATCTTGATGAAGACATGGATAATAACGGCAAACCCAGCGATAAATGAGTGTGTTGTCGATTTTAACCTATATAAAAAAGGGGATATACTCTATCCCCTTTTGTGTATTACACCCAACCAACTTGATATTTACCACGGGTTTGTAGGGGTGTGCTCAGCACGCCCCTACGTCCACACATCATTGTGTTTGTAGTAATTTTAAAGTTTCTTGGGTGTATATGTTGTATAAAGCCTTTTAAAAGGTTTGCTGATATTTAATGCGGAAACGGTCGCTGTTTGTCCGCATCTATCCACGCCTGCACCCATTCATCGGGCGGTAGGCTCACCCTGTCATAGCCAAGCGATGATAACACCTGTGCGGTCGGTATGGGTTTGCCCGTCATAAAGTTGGTTACCGCCGTACGAAGCAGTGCATGACAAGTGCATTTGCCATCCACCCACATCGTCTGCTCCATATAAAACCACTTATCATCAATGGCACATACCCGAGTTTTCATCAGCACTTTATCAAAGAGTCGCACACGTTTGCGATACTGAATGGTACTGCCTGCCACCACCAAACCCCACCGCTTTTGTACGAGTTTTTTACCCAGACCTGTACGAATGGCAAAGTCGTTTCGCCCTAGGTCAAACAACGTCAAAATCCGCCCATTGTTCATCTCAAAAAAGTTATCAATATCATTCACATTGGCGGTAAAACGATACTCGGTCGTGTCAGTCAGACCTGCCACCGTGCCTGACTTTTTGCTTTTGTGATAAGCGGTTGCACTGCTGATGATGTTTTGGGTTAGGCGTAAAAATGGATACATAATATACTCAGATTTTTATAAATGGATTAGTGATAAACGATTAGCCTTTACGTTTGGCGGCAAGCATTGCCTGAATGTTCGCCAAATAGTCTGTGGCGACCTTGTTCGGGTCGGCAGATTTTTGGCGTTTGGCAGGATAATCAATGTGGTCGCTTGGTAATTCGTCCAAAAAGCGTGAAGGCGTCGTCTGGCGATACTCTTTGCCCGCCCTGCGTTTTTGGGCGTACATCAAGGTCAGCTCATGCCTTGCCCGTGTGATACCCACATACATGAGACGGCGTTCTTCTTCGACCGTCTCCGAGACGATAGAGTTACGGTGTGGCAAGATGTCTTCTTCGACCCCAATGATATACACAAAATCAAATTCAAGCCCCTTAGCGGCGTGCAGGGTCATGAGATTCACTTTGTTGGTATTTTCTTCTTCTTGCTGTTGTTCTAGCATGTCTAGTAGCACAAGCTTACGAATCACCGCCTCAATGCTTTTTTCATCATCATCTTCGGCACGGTCTATGAGTGCATGAATGGACGAGTACAAGGATTCGATGTTATCAAGGCGGTTTTTTTCTTGTTGGGGCGTTTTGCTGTCTTCTTTGATGTAGTCAATATACCCCGTCTCCATAATCATCTGACGCACCAGTGGCATGGGGTCGGGGTTGTCATAAAGCTCACGGGTATAATGCTCAATGAACTCCCCAAAACTGGCAAGGGTCGCCCCTGCCTTTGCTCCCACTGCCGATTTTAGCCCTGCATGAGAGCAGGCAGACAGTAGCGATAGGCTGTGTTCTTGGGCGAACAGTCCGAGCTTTTCTAAGGTTGCCGAACCCATGCCACGCTTGGGCGTGTTGATGATCCGCAAAAATGCCGCGTCATCATCAGGATTTAGGATAATCCGCAAATAACTCATGACGTCCTTAATCTCCGTGCGAGCAAAAAATGACGTACCGCCCGAGAGCTTATACGGCACTTGTAGTGAACGCAGTTCGGCTTCTAGCACCCGAGCCTGAAAGTTGGAGCGGTACAGCACGGCATACTGCTCCCATGAATTGTTATGTCTTAGGCGGTGCGTCACTATCTCTTTTGCCACACGCTCCGCTTCCACCTCATCATCGGGCGAGCTTAGCACCCGAATCAGCTCGCCATGCCCTTTATCTGACCACAGCGATTTTTCAAAAATATGCTCATTATTAGTAATCACCGCATTGGCAGACGCCAGTATGCGGTTGGTAGAGCGGTAGTTTTGTTCTAGCTTGACAACGTGCAAATTGGGGAAATCCTGCTTTAATAATGCCATGTTCTCAGGCTTTGCCCCACGCCACGCATAGATAGATTGGTCATCATCGCCCACCACCGTGAACCTTGCCCGAATGCCGACCAGTAGCTTGATAAGCTCATACTGGGCGGTGTTGGTGTCTTGATACTCGTCCACGAGCAGGTAGCGAATGCGGTTTTGCCATTTTTCACGCACTCGCTCATTTTCTTTTAAAATGCGAGCAGGCAGGACAATCAAATCATCAAAATCCACCGCATTATACGCTCGCAAATTCCGCTCATAGAGTCCATACAGATGAGCAAAAATCACATCTTCGGGGTCGGTCAGTGTCCGCTCGGCATCTTCGGGGGCGACTAGGTCATTTTTCCAGTCGCTAATCATCTTAATCGCCTTACCCACCATGTCCGCACGCTCCGCCCCTGATAGGTTATCACGCACCATTAGCTCGGCAAGCAGGCGTTTGCTGTCGTCTGCATCCATGATACTAAAATTGCCTTTTAGGGGCGTGTTAATGAGTTCATACCGCAAAAACTGCAAACCAAACTGGTGAAATGTGGACACCGTCAGCCCACGAGTTTTCTCGCTTGGCAGGAGTTTTTTGACACGCTCTTTCATCTCCCTTGCCGCCTTATTGGTAAAGGTCATTGCCGTGATACGCTCGGCAGGCGTGTTGCAGTTTTGGATAAGATGAGCGATTTTTTGGGTGATGACCGATGTCTTGCCCGACCCTGCCCCTGCCAGAACGAGCAAAGGACCTGAAACATGGGCTAGGGCTTCTTGTTGGCGGGGGTTTAATTGGCTCATAATCTAAATTCTTCGGGCAAATGGTTGGCTATTATAATGGATTTTGGCAAATTGGGCAAAAGTTTGTGGTAAATTTATCGGTAATGTGCAGTGTTGTTATGCCGTATTTTTTGGTTAAAATTTATCCATATTACATAGAAAGGTGCGTAACACGCACCTGATGATTTTTATTATTTAAAATTATTTCAAATCAAGTCAAATAAAACAAACACCACACCGCACACACGCCCAAGACAATCCCCATACCGTTAATTTTGGAGATTTTTTCTTTAAAAATAAGCAGCCCCACAACCGCCCCCAAACATATCACGCCGATATTCATGCCAGCAAATACCAAGGTCGGGTCATCTTTATAGGCTTGATGAGCTTTGATATAAAATAAAATGTTAAAAAAGTTTAATGCCCCAAGCAAAATCCCACTCATCAAACTTTTACCTTGCCATTTGGTTTTATTGATTATCAAATAAATAAATAACAGCACAAATGCCAATATAAAACTGATTAAAAGTGTATTAGGAAACGCATTGCCAAGTTTCGCCATTTGTTTAAATAAAATATCAATCACGCCATAGCCTACCCATACCCCACCTAATATTAAGGCGGTGTTTTTGATATTTAATGAATTGTCCGTTTTTGCGTGGCTGTTTTTTAGATTGGGTTTATAAGTTAGGGTGATTAAAGATAAAAAGGCTAAGACAATACCCACGCCTTTGGCAAGCGTTAGACTTTCGCCAAAAATGGTAAATGACGCCAATATCGGCAAAAACAACGCCAAACGCTGTGCCACGTCTGATTTGGCGATACCGACTAATTGCACCGCCTTTGCCATGATGATAAATACACTCGGCAACAGCACGCCCAAGGCGATGACGATAAATGCCCCATTTGCCATAATTTCACTGACATTTAAACTGGGCTTTAATAAAAAAATACATAAAATAATGGCGGTGATATAATTCACCAAAATGGCTTGGGCGATATCAATACCTTGACGGCGTGCTACTTTTAGAAAAATAGACACCAAGACACTGGCACAAATGGCAGAGAGTAGAAAAATCATGGATGAAATATTTTGTTACAAATTGGTGTGATATTATAACCATAATTGGGCGTTTGTCAAGTGGCGTGAAGGGGTGTTCACCAAATCAACCAAGATGTCCACCCTTTTATCCAATTCTCCATTTGAAATCATCAATATGATGTGTGATAATAAAGCATCAAACTTAACAAAAATACGGTGCGATGAACATAAAAATTTCTATTCTTTTATTCATAATGTTACTTTCTGCCTGCACCAATCACAATCAAAATTCAAAAAACACGATTGAACATGATGTCAATATCACCAATGGCAACAAAGATAACAACAAACCACCGCCAGCATTACCAACCAATGATGAATTATTAAGCTCCCTAAAATCTAGTGATTGGCAAAAATTAGTGTTAACTTATGAAACTATATCCAATCAGTGGCGATTGATTGTAGTAAGTGATATAAATTTTAACAACCTAAATTTGCCGATTGTTAAAAAAGATGATTTTATATTGATTTTTGAAAAAAGTGTAGAATTAGACAATCATTGGATATACATGCCCAATAATTGCAACAGCATGGATGGTGAATTTGTACTCACCAAGACGGGTATAAAAATTCAAGGTAGCCTACCAACAACTGAAATGGCTTGCTCACCACTACCTAAAGATTTAGATGACAACATTATCCATACTGTTATTTTAAATGGTGATTATGAAATTTATCAAAAAGACATGCAAAAGATTTTAAAAATAACCCACAATCATCAATATTGGCTATTTATCAACACAGTTGCGACAAAGCCTGGCTTATGACAAATTTCAAATTCATTAGATGTGATATTTATTTAAAGCAAAGCAGATGTTTAGGTCATAGTTAATGTAAGTTTGATAAGGCTTGGCATTCTGCATTCTGATGATTTAGAGAGCATAAAACAGATAAATCACAAATGCAAATCATGTCCACATCTATCACAAAACTTAGCATTGGATGCATGCCCGAATTTACCGCATTTTGGGCAGGTGATGGGGTGTAGCTGTGGTCGCATGGTGCGTGACAGCTCAGCGGTAAAAATCCCTGTCGGTACGGCAATGATGGAGTAACCCATAATCATCACCATGCTTGCAATCGCTTGCCCTATCGGGGTTTTGGGGGAGATGTCGCCATAACCCACGGTTGTCAAAGTCACAACCGCCCAATAGATGGATTTGGGGATGCTGGTGTAGCCGTTCTCAGGGCCTTCGACCACGTACATGACCGAGCCAAAAATGGTCACAAGCAGTAATAATGATAGGAAAAAGACGATGATTTTGTGCTGACTGGTGCGAAAGGCAGCCGCCAAAAATCCTGCTTGTTGCATGTAGGATTTGAGCTTAAATACCCTAAAAATCCGCAAAATCCGCAAAATCCGCACCACAAGCAAATACTGCGTTCCCACAAAAAAGTAACTAAGATAGCTTGGCAATAACGCAAGTAAGTCAATCACGCCAAAAAAGCTAAACGCATAACGCTTGCGATTGGGGGCGGAGTATAGTCGTAATAAATATTCTATGGTAAATAAAATGGTAAAAAACCACTCTGCATACAAAAACAGCGTGCCATACTGCAAACGCAAATACAGCACGCTGTCAAGCATGACCACGACCACGCTAAAAGCGATACCGATGAGTAGCCCCACATCAAAAAATCGTCCCGCAGGCGTGTCAGTGCCTTCGATAATGATGTGGATTTTCTCTTTTAAGGGCAGGCTTTTTTTGTAAACAGGGGCTTTCATGCAAGATAGAATGAGAGAAAGATGGGCGTATTTTATAATAAAGTTGGGGCTTGGGATAGTATTTTTACAAAATTCTTGTTATGATTGATACGTTTTAGGCTTTTTACATTTGATTTATCATGAGAATCATCATCTTAATGCTACCCCTTGTCCTGACCACTTGCATGAACATGGCGGATTTTTCTGACAATGGGAGCCAAAACCCCCAAACTTACCCAACTTACGACCCAAATTGCCAACGCCATATCCCAGCCCCACGCACACCACAAGGCTATCTTGACATGAGTTCGCCTGAATATCAAGAAACGCATCATCGCACACATTGCCCCTAGCAAATATTGGCAAATCCGCCCAAACCTTGTATAATAACTCATTTTTATTATTTTCATTTTAAAGGTGCATTCTATGGCAGGTCATAGTAAATGGGCGAACATCAAACATCGTAAAGCCAAACAAGATGCCGCAAAAGGCAAAATCTTTACCAAAATCATTCGTGAAATCGTCTCCGCCAGTAAAGGTGGCGACCCAGACCCTGCCAACAACCCACGCCTGCGTGCCGTGCTAGAAAAAGCCAACGCCGCCAACATGACCAAAGACGTGATTAAACGTGCCATTGAACGTGGGCAAGGGGGCGGAGAAGGCGACAACGTCCAAGAGATTACCTATGAAGGCTATGGCGTGGGCGGTGTGGCAGTCATCGTGGAGACCATGACCGACAACGTAAACCGCACGGTGGGCGAGGTTCGCCATGCTTTTTCTAAGCACGGTGGCAACCTAGGTACATCAGGTTCGGTGGCGTATTTGTTCTCTAAGCGTGGCGAGATTGTTTTTAATGATGTATCTCTTGAAGATAAAGTCATGGAAGTCGCCCTAGAAGCAGGGGCAACGGATATTGAAAATGACGGCGAGAGCTTGCTTGTCATCACAGAGCCTAACGATTTTGGGGCGGTGGTGGATGCACTAGCTGATGCAGGGCTAAAAGCGGACAATGCCGAAGTAACCATGTCGCCAAGCACAAATGCTGACATTGATAACATTGATGATGCCCAGCGTGTGCTAAAAATGATTGATATGTTAGAGGATTTAGATGACGTACAAGAAGTCTATACTAACGTGAATTTTAGCGATGAAGTGATGGCACAATTAGATGCGTAATGCTTTAATAAATAGCCGTGTTTTGCATGGCTATTTTGATTTGGATAGATAAATGACAACCAACCAACAGACCACACATCGTCAAAACTACACTCGCCTAAACAACGCCATTGAAGGGATTGTGCTAACCCAAGATGACAAGCGTTTTATGACAACGGTGATTGACCGCCCCAAGGCACAGTTTTATCAAGCCGTCAAACAGCATTTGGGCATAAAGGCGTGAAAATCGGTTCGGCACATTCTGATGAGACCACCGCCAAGCATTATTTTTATGGCGAGATTGGCAAAAGCGTGCTTGTCAATAAACTTGGCATTACCACCCAAGCCGACCTTGACCGTGCCGAAGCGTTTTTTGTGGAATATGCCTTACACCATGGTTTGTCAAAAAACGCCCAAAGCCTATCGCCGCAAGACTTACAAGCCATGCACAAGGAGCTTTTTGGTGAGCTTTATGCGTGGGCAGGGCAATTTCGGGACTATACCACAGGGCGAGGATTGCCTTTTTGTCGTCCTGAATTTATCGCCAAAGAGCTTGCCAAAATCTATGATGAATTAACTTGCCAACTACATCACGGCATGGACAAACAAGCCTTTGTCAAAATAAGTGCCAAATTTATGGGCGAGCTAAACGCCATACACCCCTTTATTGACGGCAATGGTCGCACACAGCGAGAGACCTTGCTTATCATTGCTAATCAAGCAGGCTTTTATGTCGTGCTAAACGACACCACAACGCCTTATCTTTCCCAACAAAATGGTATCAAGCCGCCGAAGAGAGTCATTATTATGCCACTTATCACGGCTTTGAAGAGATTATTTTTAACATTATAAGTAACCAGCCATGACCCTATCCGACTACGTCCGCTCTATCATCACCGCCACCGTTTATGATGTCGCCATTCGCACACCACTTGATAAGGCAAGCAAACTCTCCGCCCGTTTTGGCAACGACATTCGCTTGAAACGCGAAGACTTACAGCCTGTGTTTAGCTTTAAATTGCGTGGAGCATACAACAAAATCAGCCAGCTTTCGGACGAACAAAAAGCAAAAGGCATCATCTGTGCCTCGGCTGGCAACCACGCACAAGGGGTGGCATATTCGGCAAATCGCTTAAAAATCAATAACTTAATTGTAATGCCCAAAACCACGCCCGACATCAAAGTCCAAGCGGTCAAAGCCTTTGGTGGACAGGTGTATCTACACGGCGACAGTTTTGACGAAGCCAACCGCTATGCCATAGAAAAATCCCAAACGGACGGTATGACCTACATCGCCCCCTATGATGACAAAGCAGTCATCGCAGGGCAAGGCACGGTCGCCCTTGAACTCTCCCAAGACTGGCGAGAGATGGAATATGTGTTTGTACCTGTGGGCGGTGGTGGCTTGGTGGCAGGCGTGTCGGCATTTTTGGGGGAAGTTGCCCCACACGTCAAGGTCATTGCGGTGGAATCCGAAGGGGCAGCGTGCCTAAAAGTCGCCTTAGCGGACGGCAAACGCACTCGCTTACCGCAAGTAAGCCTATTTGCAGACGGGGTGGCGGTCGCCCAAATCGGACAAATTCCTTTTGACATCGCCAATCTAACCAAATCCAACGGTCAAGGCAAAGTCATCGATAACGTGATAACCTGCAATAACGATGAAATTTGTGCCAGTGTCAAAGACATCTTTGAAGAAAACCGCCATATCGTTGAGCCGTCTGGGGCGTTGGCATTGGCAGGGCTAAAAAAGTACATCAAAGAGCATAACTTGACTGGCAAAAACTGCGTAGCGATTGTCTCGGGGGCAAATATGAATTTTGACCGCTTGCGTTATATTGCCGAACGCACTGAGATTGGCGAAAACAAAGAAGCGATTTTTGCGGTGCAGTTGCCCGAAAAAACAGGGGCGTTTTTGGACTTTTGTCGCACCTTGCAAGGGCGTAACATCACCGAATTTAATTATCGGTTAGACGCAACGAGTCCAAGCGTTGCCCAAATATTTGTGGGCATTGGCTTAAAAGACGGTCAGGCGGAACGCACCACGATTATGGACAATCTGGACAAGGGGGGCTACACCGCCTTTGACTTGACCGATGATGAAGTCGCCAAAACGCACATTCGCTATTTGATTGGCGGACACGGTCGGCTCAATGACGAAAAATTGTTCCGTGTGATGTTCCCAGAACGCCCCAATGCTCTATTAAATTTCCTTGAAAAACTCGGGCAAGATTTTAATGTAACTCTGTTTCACTACCGCAATCACGGGGCGGCAGAAGGACGAGTATTGGTGGGACTACAAGCTACCGCCCATTCATCACGGCAAATCGTGGACGCATTGACTGAGATTGGTTATGATTGTGAAGATTTAAGTGAAAATGTGGGCTATGGGGTGTTTTTGAAGTAGTTAGCTAATTTATGCTAGACCGTCAATTTATCAAACAACATGGCTTAAAGAGTATTGCGGTTGATTGTACCGCTTTGGACAAATCACTTTCAAAGTATGTATTGCCCCTATTCTTTGGCATATTTTTTGTTATGAAGTTTCAAGAATTAACGCCCTCTGAAGTCGTGACGATGCTTGTATTATTTGCCATTGGTATTTTTTATTTTATCACACTTAGCAAAAATCACGCTGATGAAGTTTGGGAAACGATTGACGGTTTTATTATTGTTATTGGTCAAAAATACGAAAAAATTCTTTTTAGTGATTTGGAACAAGTAAAATATCATACCAACTGGTTTTTGGATAACAAAAATCCGATTGTTACATTTTATTTTAAAAAGCCCAATCAATTTGGTAAAAAGGTATATTTTGTTACTTGGGAAGATGCGAGTAATTTTAAAACCGCTTGGACAAAAAATCCTGTAACGGAAAGTTATATCCATAGCCTGCAAGAAAAAATCAAGTAAACAGTCAATCAAAACCTATTAACAAATACACAATGACCATTCCAAACCTTGATACCCTACCCCATTGGTCGTTTGGCGACAGTCCACAAATGGCGGATGAACTTGTACAACTTGTATTAGACGGCAAAAAGACATTGACTTGCACCGCCCTAAGCTGGCATTTGAAAGAAAATGACAAAACTTTGGTCGGTGGCTATGAAGTCATCACGGACGGTCAAGACACACCCAAATGCGTGGTGCAACTTGTCGCCCAATTTATCAAAAACTTTGATGAAGTTGATGAAAATTTGGCAAAAAAAGAAGGTGAAGGCGATTTGTCTTTGCAGTATTGGCGAACAGCCCATCAAGAATTTTTTGAACGCTATGGGGTATTTGACAAACAAATGAGGCTTTTATTTACCGAATTTAAGGTGGTTTAAGTATTATGACCTTAATTCCAAAAAGTATTGCCAGTGATACTGTTTATTTTTATAAAATACAATATAAAATAATGTATTTTATTGGGATAATTTTTATCAGTATTTTTACCTTAACCGCCCTACCAATGGCATGCAATTCATCAATCATATTTTTCATTTTTGTGATTGTGATGACTGCTTTTCATATAATGGCTTTTAATTATATGAAAGCAAATATTTTAATTCTTGCCGATGAAGTCAAAGAAGTAGAAAATGGGTTATTTATTAGAAATGGCAAGATAAGTAAATCAATAGATTATGGTAATATCCAATCTGTTACTTATCGCTATTTATTTTCCATCAAAAATAATGTGGTAGAATTAACCTTTAAAAACCCCACCACATTGGGAAATAAAGTAAGGTTTATCAGTTGGGCGGATACTTGTAATTATAATAAAGAATTTACCCTAAATCCTTATGCCAAAACCCCAGAAACGCAGGCGTGGGTTGATGCTGTAAAGGAAAAAATTGTACAAAATACCAACAAGAACCCATCATAAAAAATACTTCTTAAATCATAAGAATGTGGTCATTTTAATTATTAAACCATCAACAAGCCCAAATTCTCATTTAAGCAGTCATGCCTATGAGCTATTGACAAACAATCTTTTGCCCATAGATAGTAGGGATTAGGTAAGCCCTGTCATCTATCAAAAGAGTCAAACCATGTCCACCCACACCCTAACCATACAAGGCATGACCTGCCAAGCCTGTGCCACTCGCCTAGAAAAAGTCTTAAATAAAAAAGAGTGCGTAGAGCGTGCTGATGTGAACTTTGCCACAGAAACGCTGACCCTTAGCATGATAGGCGACACGTCTCACGATGAGATTTTGACATGGATAAAAAAGACAGGCTTTACAGGGGAATTTGTCCAAGACCAATCCCAAACCACGCCCCATAGTGACGCACCGCCATATCGCTTGATTGCCCTTGGTGTGCTGTCCTTGCCGTTTTGGGTGGGTATGGCAGGCATGATGATAGGCTCGCACGCACTCATGCCCCCAAATTGGGTGCAGTTTGTGCTAGCAAGCATTGCCCAGTTTGCCCTTGCCACACCTTTTTATAAAGGAGCGTGGGCAGGGATAAGGGGCGGACTTCTTGGCATGGACATGCTGGTGGCATTGGGGACGAGTATGATTTGGGCGTATTCTACTTATGCTTATCTTGTGGGCGGTCATGTGTATTTTGAAGCAAGCGTGATGATTTTGACTTTTGTGAGCCTTGGTAAATACCTAGAACACCGCACCAAAACAGGCAGTCTTAACGCCTTATCCAAACTCATGGAGCTACTACCGCAGACGGTCAAGGTCAAGCGTGGCGATGTGTGGTCGGACGTGGCGTTGGCGGACGTCAAAGTGGGCGATATTTTGCAAGCCAATCATGGCGACAAAATCGCCGTGGACGGGGTCATCATGGACGGTCAAGGGGACATTACCCAAGCTCATCTAACAGGAGAAAGTGCCTATTTATCAAAAACTTATGGCGATGACGTACTGGCAGGGAGCGTGGTGGTGGACGGTAGTTTTGCCTATCAAGCCCACGCCACAGGCTCACAGACCACCCTTGGGCAGATGACGGACGCACTGTCGCACGCACAGGGGACAAAGGCTCCGATTGCACGGCTTGCCGACCGTGTGGCAGGCGTGTTTGTGCCTGTGGTGGTGGGGCTTTCGGTGCTGACGTTTTTGGCAAATTGGTATCTTTTGGGGCAATTTGACACCGCACTCATGCGAGCGGTTGCCGTACTTGTTATTGCTTGCCCGTGTGCGTTGGGGCTTGCCACGCCCACAGCGATTATGGCGGGCATGGGGGTGGCAAGTCGGCATGGGGTGCAGTTTTTGGACGCGGTGGCGTTGGAGACGGCAGGGCAGATTGGGGCGATCGCCTTTGATAAGACAGGCACGCTGACGAACGGTCATCTTGTGGTGGTGGATACATTGAGCCTGACCGATACGCCCACATTGCTTGGCGTGAGTGCAAGCATTGAGAGCCACAGCACGCACCCCCTGGCCCGTGCAATAACCGCTTATGCTCATGATAATCACGCTCCGACATTGACTGCCCAAAATATCCTAAGCCAAGCAGGGCAAGGCATACAAGGCGACATCGCTGGCGTGGGCGTGGTAAAGGTGGGGACGAGCGGTTTTGTTCATGCTGATTTGGGCGAGAAAGAACACGCCTTTATCCAAGCCAATCCTACTGCCAGTCTTGTGTTTGTGGCAATTGATGACAAGCTGGCAGGGATTTTTGCCCTAGCCGACACCCTAAAAGCGGACGCCTGCACGCTCATTGATAAACTCAAAGCAGACGGTATCACGCCTGTTATCCTAAGTGGCGACCGTCAAAGCGTGGTGGACAGCGTAGCAGATGAGCTTGGCATAGACGGCTATGGGGAGCTATCGCCACAGGATAAATCCTTAAAAATCAAAGAATTACAAAAAACTCACAAAACCGCCATGATAGGGGACGGTATCAATGACGCCCTAGCAATGACCACAGCCGACATCGGCATGGCGGTGGGGGGTGCCACAGACGTGGCGACAGGCTCGGCAAGTGTTCGGCTCATACAGTCGGAGACGGGCGGGGCGATGAGTGTTTATCACGCCCACAAAATCGCCAAATTGACCTTGACGAACATCAAACAAAACCTATTTTTTGCCTTTATTTATAACATCATCGGCATACCGCTTGCGATGATTGGTGTCTTAAATCCGATGATAGCCAGTATCGCCATGGCATTAAGTTCGCTGTCGGTGCTTGCCAATGCGTTGCGGTTAAAGGGGGTGGATTTAAAAGAAAATACAAAGGATAAATAAATGGGGTATCATTTTAATTAAAATGATGGTAAAAATACACGATATTGGTGGGTGCTAATTACGCACAAAATTGTGATTAAATTTATTTTTTAAAATAAATTGATTAAAAAATTAGGTGTGGTCTAAAAAAGTATGTTGAACTAGGTTTTCCGTTCGCCAAACGCTTGCCTGTGGGTCGGTTTCCGTCATGGGCAGGCATAGCTCACCACGAACGAAAAACCGTGGTGCTTTTTCATTTTGTAGAGTGTAATTCGACGATAACCATACCTGCCTTTGTGTGTATGATAAATGTGCTTTATCTGTTCTTTTAAAGGCAAGTCTTTGTCTGCTTTGATGAGTTGGGCTTTGTTGAATGGCTTGAACGGCATTAAGCTTAAAGTCTGTGTCATAAACAGCCTTTGCATGTCGTCTTTTGATGCCATCAATGCCATGTGTTTGATGGGTTTTAACCCATGGCTCTACAGTCTTGTGGTTTAGATTAAAGTGTTTGGCGGTTTGGTGATAACTGTGATGATTAAGATAATACTCAATCACAGACAGTTTAAAGTCGGTTGGTATTTTGCCATAGAAAGTACCCCAAAGGTTAGAGTGGCAAGCTTTGGGGGTGGTTCATTAGATAACGGTAGTTTTTAAAAATCATACCAATCTGGCACTCGCCAATTGAGTCAGCTGATACAACGCATGGCGGTATTTGTTATCAGGCAGTTTCATGAGAGCCGTTTGGGCAAGGCGAGTTTCGTCCAACGCCCGATTTTTGCAATAGTCCAACGCCCCTGATGACTTCACCAAGCCGATGAGCGTCTCGGCATTGTCCGTTTTGCCTGTTTGCACAGCGATTCTTAGCTTGTCATAGTCATCGCTGTTGGTTTGTTTTAGGATTTCTAAGGTTTTGATAATCGGTAAAGTGGGCTTACCTTCGGCTAGGTCATCGCCCAGATTTTTGCCCATCGTTTGACTGTCGCCCATAAAGTCCAGCACGTCATCAATCATCTGAAAGGCATTGCCAAAATGTTGCCCAAAATCAGACAAATTGGCAAGTAACTCCTTGTCATCATGCTTACCATGAAGCAAAGCCGAACCCACGCACGCCATCATAAAAAGCCGTGAAGTCTTACCATCAATGATTTGTAGATAGTCGCTTTCGGTCGTCTCGATGTTGTGCTGGTGTTGCAGTTGTAGTACCTCGCCTTCGGCAATGTCGCACGTCCCGTCCGAGAACAGCTTTAATAACGCCATGTCGCCAAAACCCGTCAAAAGGTTAAACGAGCGTGCAATAAGATAGTCGCCCACCAGTACAGCCGTGGCGTTATTCCAAGTGGCGTTGGCGGTCGGTCGCCCCCGTCTCATGCCAGACTCATCAATCACGTCATCATGCACGAGCGTGGCGGTGTGGAGCATCTCGGTAATCGCCCCAAGTTCTAGACTTGGCTTGTACTGCTCGTCCTTTATCATGCGTGAGATAAGCAAAGTCATCAAAGGTCGCATACGCTTACCGCCTGCGTTGATGACGTGGTCGGACACTTTCATGATGAGCTGAACTTTGGAATTTAGCGAGCCAAAAACCTGCTTGTCCATGACGGCAAAATCATCAGCAACAACGGATAAAATCTCAGAATAAGTGGGCGTGATCATTGTCATTCTCAAAACTAAAATGGGGCTATGATAGCACATTTGAGGGCATTGGGCAAAAGGAGAGATGGGATTTTGTACCAACTTTTAGCAATTTTATAAATAACCATAAATTATCAATTTATAAAAATCCATAAACTATTTTTAAAATTTTTGCCCTTTTTCTCACTTTTTATCTTGTCAAACGGTGTAAAACTGTGCATAATACCCCTTTGACCAAACCCAATAAATACAGGCAGGTATTATGTCTTTTTTAACCCACCATACAGAAATTGATGATGTGAATATTGAAAAAATCACACCCCTAATCACCCCCGCCGAACTAAAACGCACCTACCCCCTATCTAGCCAAGCATTTAGCACCGTGTTGCACGGTCGCAAGGTCATCGAAGACATTTTGGATGGCATAGACAAGCGTATCCTAGTCGTGGTCGGACCTTGCTCTATCCATGATGTCAATGCCGCCCATGAGTATGCGGACAAATTAAAAGTGTTGGCGGACGAGCTAAAAGACGAGCTATTTATCGTCATGCGTGTGTACTTTGAAAAGCCACGCACCACCACAGGCTGGAAAGGGCTTATCAATGACCCGAACATGGACGACAGCTTTGACATCGAAAAAGGGCTTGGTATGGCTCGTAAGCTACTTTTGGAATTAAACGAAAAAGGCTTGCCGTGTGCCACCGAAGCCCTTGACCCTAACACCCCCCAATATATGCAAGATTTGATTAGCTGGTCGGCAATCGGAGCCAGAACCACCGAATCACAAACCCACCGTGAGATGTCAAGCGGTTTGTCTTGCCCTGTCGGTTTTAAAAACGGTACGGACGGCTCCATGACCGTAGCGGTCAATGCCATGCAAGCGGTCAGCTCAGGGCATAGCTTTTTGGGATTGTCATCAGACGGACAAGTGTCTATCATCAAATCCAAGGGCAATAAATACGCCCATGTGGTATTGCGTGGCGGTAACGACCAGCCCAACTATGATGAAACCGCCATTGCCGCCGCCGAAAACGAGCTTGCCCGTGGCAAAACCAACGGCAAAATCATGGTGGACGCAAGCCATGCCAACTCTGGCAAAGACCCCTACTTACAGCCCATGGTTATCCAAAACATCGCAGGGCAAATCCAAAAAGGCAACAAATCTATCATGGGTCTCATGATTGAAAGTCACCTAAAAGGCGGTCGTCAAAATATCCCTGCCGACCTAAGCCAATTAGAATACGGCAAATCGGTTACGGACGGCTGTTTGGATTGGGACAGCACAGTGGACGTGTTACGTCAGTTTGCCAAAGACGTCAAAGAGCATTTGCCAAATCGTTAAAACTGGCGGTAAAAACCTTAAATCCACAAATAAAGGCGGAGAGATTCGCCTTTATTGTTTCTATACCCTATAAAGACATTAACCTAAAAAGTACACTCTGCAAAATGAAAAAGTGCTAAGGTTTTTCGTTCGTGATGAGCTAAGTCGAACCATAATAGAAACCGACCCACAGGCGTAACTCAGGGTGAACGGCTTGCGTGCAGAATTCAATTTTGTTCGCTGTAGAATAAAGAGCAAACCAAAAGGGCTAAGTCCTGTGAACTTACAGAATCTTAGTCCAATCGGAGTTGATACAACCACTTGCCACAACCTAGTCTTTTGTCTTATGTCTAAGATTTAAAGGTCGGTTCAATTGGGTGGTTTTGTCAAAATACAACATTATTAGAGCAAATTACCCCACCCAAAATCACGCACCACCTTGCCAAATCCATCATCAAGTGGGGCGACCACCGTGATACGCTTGCCACTCATGTCATCAAATGCCAAAGTATGAGCGTGCAAAAGCAGCCTTGATACGCCTGTGAACTCTGCCACCGCACGATTTTGGGCGGTGTCGCCATGCGTGGTATCGCCAACAATGGGGTGAAAAAGATGAGTCATGTGCCGTCTTAGTTGGTGTTTTCGCCCTGTAACTGGGATAAGTTTCATAAGGCTATACCGAGATGTGGCGTATCTATCCACCGAGACAAAGGGCATTTCGCACGTTGCCAAATTCTCATAATCAGTCATGGCGGACTGTGGTTCTTTGTCGCTACTGGCAAATTTATCAGCGATTTTGTCAAGTTTGACCTTTAAGGGATAATCAATCCGCCCGCTGCCGAGCAAATACCCACGCACCACCGCCAGATACGACTTTTCTACCGTGTGCTTTTCAAATTGTAAAGATAATGTCCGTGCCACGTCTGACGACTTAGCAAATAATAGCACCCCTGATGTCGGGCGGTCTAGCCGATGAACAGGGAAAACGTGTTGCCCAAGCATATCACGCAAAACCGTCATCACAAATACCGTCTCATGCTTGTCAAGCCATGAGCGATGAACAAGCATACCAGCAGGTTTGTTTACCACCACCACGTCATCATCTTGATATAAAATTTGTAACATTTTGCCGTTTCCGATTTATTTAGCTTGCCTGATAGAGCGACTGGGGCAGTATTTTACCTTGCTACAACAAATAACGCCAGTTTATCTTGCAATTTATTCATCTTGCAAAAAACACCCACCAAATCCCAATTTATTTTACTTTTACCCCCAAAAGCGTGTAAAATAGCACCTTTTAGACACATCACACCCATGAAAGCCCTACTTGATTACATTCCCATCATTGTCTTTTTTTATCTGTATAAGACCACAGACAAGGACAATCCTGCCCACCCCCTACTGACCGCCATTGGGCTAACAGGGGGCGAGAACAACAACCACATCATCGTAGCGACCGCAGGGCTGACCCTTGCCACGCTTGTCATATATGGCTTTTTGTTTGTCAGTCAAAAATTTCGTCTGCAAAAACAGCAGATTTTTGTGCTACTGATGACCGTGGTGTTTGGCGGGCTAACCCTTGCCTTGCGTGATGATTTTTATATTCGCCTAAAAGCGATTTTAATTAATCTAGGCTTTGCCCTTGCCTTATTTTTGTCGCCATTTTTTTTGAGCAACAAAGAATCCGCCATTCAAAAACTACTCTCCCCTGTGTTTGACTTATCATCATCAGCATGGAAAAAACTTAATCTAGCATGGGCAGGATTTTTTGTACTCATGGCAAGCCTACACGCCTTTTTTGCCTTTATCTTTATGGGGGGCGAGTACTGGGGCGAGTTTACCGCCTTTGGCGATATTATCGTCATGATAAGCTTTATGGTCGGTATGTTTATTGTCCTGCGTAAACACATTAAGATAGATGAAACAGCAGTTAAAAAATAATTTAAAAGTGCTAAAATATGGCTTTACCTATGATTCATAGATATCCATAGATTTTATTTTAATTTATCAAAATAAAATTGATAAAAATATCTTGCAAACCCTATTCGTAACAAACAACCAAATCAAACAACACATTAATCCAAAATTAGGAAAACCCCATGCCACTATTTGCCATTATCGGTCATGATGTTGCCGACAGCACCGCCAAACGTAGCGAGATTCACCCTGCTCACATCGAGCGACTGACCGCCCTACACGCCCAAAACCGCCTTGTCATCGCAGGCCCCACGCCCATCACACACGGCGAACCTGCCATGAGCGGCAGCCTTATCATCGCCCATTTTGATGACATCGAGCAAGCCCGAGCATGGGCAAATGACGAGCCGTATTTGCATGGCGGTGTGTATAGCCATGTGGACATTCGCCCCTTTATCCAAGCCTTGCCTGCCGACAGTGACGCCTGAGAGTTGCCATGAGAGTTGCCATCATTACCGCCTTGCTTGCCACCGCCTTACTGCCTGCGGTCAGCCTTGCTCAAACCGCCTCCAATCCGACATCTGGCACGCCCACCGCCAGCACCAATGGCAATGCCAGCGAGAGTGAGAACGCAGAGAGCCAAACCCCCGTCCCGCCACCACCTGCAAGCCCGCACGACCCCAACGCCCCCACCATTGCCGAGCTGAACAGCCCCGACGATAATGAGCTGTCCCGTGCCAATACCGAGCTACTCGCCAAAAACAGCGAACTACAAGGGCGGATTGACGAGCTGACCACGCAGGTCAATGTGTTGGTCAATGAACGTAGTGGACAGTTGTTTCTTTATGGCGTTATCAGCACCTTGGTGTCGTTCATCCTTGGCTTTATCCTAGCGTCACTCATCATGAAACGCAAATAAACCGACCTGACAGACCATGATACAGACCGCAGACATCACATGGCAAACCGACAGTTTGGGCAACATCACGCCCAGCTCCGAGCAGTTTGACGACATTTATTTTTCAAAAGCGGGCGGATTTGATGAGACCAATCATGTCTTTTTGCAAGGCAATGATTTGCCCCACCGCTTTGCCAATTTGGGCGAACATGAGCATTTTGTCATCATGGAGACAGGCTTTGGCACAGGGCTAAACTTTTTGGCAACCTGCCTGCTCTGGCAACAAACCGCCCCGCCGTCCGCCCGTCTGTATTTTGTCAGTACCGAAAAATATCCGCTCTCTCATGCCGACCTAACCACCGCCCTATCGGCATGGCAGGACGAACAAACCACCCCATTTATCAAGGATTTACTGGATAATTATCCGCTTGCCTTAACAGGGTGTCATCGCTTGCATTTTGGCAATATCACGCTAGATTTATGGCTAGGCGATGCGTTGGATAGTTTCTGCAAAATAAGCGATGGACTTGCGGATGCTTGGTTCTTAGACGGTTTTGCCCCTGCCAAAAACAGCGAGTTGTGGTCAGACGAGATTTTTGGTCAAATCAAACGCCTATCTAGACCTAACGCCACCCTTGCCACCTTTACCAGCAGTGGGGCAGTCAGACGAGCCTTGACAGCTATCGACATGAGTGTACAAAAAATCAAGGGCTTTGGGCGTAAGCGTGAGATGATAACCGCCACCTTTGACGGCAACGCCACACCCAAACCCACGCCAAAATCGGCTATCATCATCGGAGCTGGCGTATCAGGACTCTTTACCGCTCATGCGTTGGCAAGGCGTGGCGTGGCGGTCAGCGTGATTGACAAAACCGCCCCACTAGCAGGAGCGTCAGGCAACCCCAAAGCCCTGTTCGCCCCCAAACTCACCCAACTATCAGACGCTCCCAATCATCTGCCCACCGTCAGCTTTTTGTATGCCGAGCGGATTTACAAAGCGTTTAATCAATCATCAAATGATGAGATATTCTCCCAAACAGGGGCGATAGATTTTTTATTACCCACGCAAAAATCGCATGAAAAATTAGCTCATTTAGCAAACAGCTATCCTGATGAGCTGATTGGTATTTTTAATGAAAATTTTAATTCAGACAATGCTGATTTTAATCATCAAATCATCAACACCCACACGCCAAAAGCAGGTCTAATTGATACACATAAATTGGCGGATTTTATTTTATCAAACCCCCTAATTCATTTTAAACAGTTTCATGCCAAACACATCACAAAAGACAATGACACATGGACGGCAAAAGATGACAACAGAGAGCTATCTGCCGACATCGTGGTCATTTGTGCAGGGTTTGAAAGTTATTTATTAAATGATGAGTTATTTAACCCCAGAAAAATCCGTGGGCAAGTCTCATGGCTTGATATTCGCCATATATCTGATGAGTTAAAAGCCAAAATCGCCACCCCAATAAAATATGACGGCTATTGTGCCACTTTTGATAAAGGCGATACGCCCACCTTTTTAATGGGGGCAAGTTTTGTGCGTAATGATACTGATACATCGGTGCGTGATGATGAGCATGAATTTAATTTGGCTAAACTTCGCCAAAGTCTACCAAGCCTTGCCGATGAGTTAAACATCAATACCAAGGACTTACACGGACGGGCAAGCATACGAGCCCAAACACCTGATTACCACCCCCTAGTCGGAGAAATAGGCGGTCAAGTTGGCGGTGAAATGGGCAATCAAGGACTATACACCGTCTATGGCATGGGATCAAAGGGGTTTAGTTTTGCTCCGATTTGTGGTGAGATTTTGGCAGGGTTGATTTTTGATGAGCCGTTGCCTGTCTCTCATATTTTATTGGATAAATTAAACCCAAACCGTCCACGCCTGCAAACACCGATTGACCAAAATAGATAAATTTACGCAAAAAACCGCCATGCTTCGACAAGCTCAGCACGAACGGTTTTTATAATTTTAAAAATACCATGATAAAAGCCCACACCCAAAACACGCACGCCCACGCTTGCACCGTTGTCGCCCACAAAAATCACGAACCCACATCACGCACTTTTGTCATCGGCATTGATGAAGTAGGGCGAGGTTCACTGTTTGGGCAAATGACGGTTGGGGCGGTGATTTTGGATAATGATTTGACGGGCGAATTTGGGCAAATTGACCTGACAAATACGCCCCTTGCTCTTATCAACGACAGCAAAAAATTGTCCGAAAAAAAGCGGAATCTGGTCTTTGACCCGATTAAGCAAACCTGCCAAAGCTATGTCATTATTGACATTCCTGCTTATGTGATTGATACGATTGACATTTATCAAGCGACTCTTTTGGGCATGAGACTTGCTATTGAAAATTTGATTGTGTTAAATAACGTTAGCAAAAATGACAATCTTATCATCGTGATAGACGGCAACGCTGCGCCCACGCTGTCCGATGACTTTACCGATTTTCAACCGTGCATTCACACGCTCATCAAGGGCGACAGCCTTCACACGTCTATCGCTTGTGCCAGTATCCTTGCCAAGGTTCATCGTGATACCGCCATGAATGACTATACCAAGATTTATCCTGATTATGGACTAGACAAGCACAAAGGCTATGCCAGCAAAGCCCATACCACCGCCATTTATGAGCATGGGATATTGCCCGAGCATCGTAAAAGTTTTAATCCCATGCGGACGATATTGGCAAATCAGCTTTTTTAATCGCTTTAAAACAAATCATCCCTTTAAATTCTTATGCTGTTTTATCATCTCTTTTAACACCCGATTATTATCATCAAACCTGCGGCATTCAGGACACATCAAAAGATGAAACTTTACCGCCATTTTTTGAGATAAAGTCAATGGTTCTTCTTGTGATAAGCTCATCAATTCAGTCATTTTTTGGCAATTTTTTAATCGTTTCATTGTATTCCCCCTAAACAAACCATTTTACCGACAAACACATTTGCAATCTTAATCTGGCTCTGTGCAATAACACATATAAATTTTGGCGAGTGATATTTAAGTTTTGACAAATCTCATCGCTACCCAATTCTATATATTCTTTCATCAAAAAAACTTGCGCCTGCTCTTTTGGCAGATTTTCCAAACAAAGTTCCAATACTTGCCAAAATTCATCATTTTCAGCTGTTTCATGCGGACTTGCCCAACGATTATCAAAGGCATTTGGCGATGAGCCATTTTGCCAATGCCCAATATCATCAAACAGCATTGCCAAAAATTCTTCATCGCTATTTTCACTCATATCGCTTATCATTTCATAGTGTTTATTTCGGCGAATAAAATCGGCAATTTTATTTTTTAAAATGGCAAATACCCATGTTTTAAAGGCGGACTTTCCTTGAAAACTGTCGGCATATTTTAAGGCATTTAAGAGAGCATCTTGCACCACATCTTTGGCGTGCTGTTCGTGATTTAATTGGTTATACGCAAAAGCAAACATGGACTGATATATCTCATCCATGCTTTTTTTATCAAATTGGCGTAATTCTATTTGGTGCATTTTTAAGTCAAACAAATTTGGAATAAGACAAGGAAAACGAGCGAAGCTGTACAAATAGTACTGTGAGCGAGTTTGACACAGTATTATTTCAAAGTTGGCAGACTTTTGTTTATCCAAAAGTCAATGCTTATATACCGCCCCGCCCCATAGGTAATTAAAACAAGTAGCATAATAAAATACGTCATGCCAAATTCTATGCCATTATTTAAAACCACAAAATTACCCGTTTCGGTCAGCCAGTCATAATTGCCATGCGTTTGTAAGATTTCACGGGCTTTATTTAATCGCTCGCCCGCTTGTATGGAATTATCCAAACTTGCCTGTCCCAATCCGCCAAATAATTGGGCGATATTGGTCGCAGGGTCGGTTGGGGTAATGGCGTGCCAGCCGTTTTTTAAATGCACAAGAAGCATGGCAACCGCCATTGTGATTGCCAATAACACGCCAAAAAAACGAGTCGCCACGCCGAGTAATAACGCCACACCACCAATCAATTCAGCAACAATCACCATTGCTACCCAAAAGGATGCAAATGGCAAACCAAGCCCCCAATCGGCATTACCAAACCACTGTGCCGTATCATCAAACGAACGGTATTTGGTTAGCCCTGCCATAATAAACACAGGGGCAAGATAAAGACGAATGGCGAATAATGGCAAAAAGTCTAATTTATTTAAATTTACAACAAATTTATTGTAATAAGCGTTGTATTTTTTTATCATAATTTACCTTATTTTTATTAAAAAGATTGGTTATAAAAAATTTGATTATCAATCATTGTATTGACCAAATCATCAAACGAAGTTTTGATATTATCAAAAATCTCATCATTTAATTCAAAGGTGCGTTGTAGCTCTGCCAATAACTCATTTGTATTTTGATAACATACCTCTTCATTTTGCTTTTCTTGCATAAAGGTTAGTATGATAAAACTAAGCTGGCTTATGGTCATAAATGCCGTTTTAAATGTACCGTCCACCACTTTACGATACACCACCAAAAAAGTCGGGCTTTTTTGACTGGGAGAAAATGCCACGCTAATATCCTGCACCGCCCATTCATAATATAAAATCTGGGCGGTATGATTGATAAAAATAGACGCATTTTGATACATTAAAATAGGCTTGGGAGTATTGTTCGGTAGATTATCTACAAACAATTCCACCCATTCATAATGGGCAAATTCGGACAAATAAACAGGCAAATCAAATTTTGTCAAAACATCATCGGTCAAATAGCCGACAAATTGCTCGGTAATTTCACTAAAATACGGACTTGCCATATCGCCATGTTTTAAAAAATCTTTAATCAGATTTTGCCAAACCAATATGCCAAAATGCGTCTCAATAATACTGCGAGTAATGGGAAAGCATTGATTGACAAAGCCAGAGACATTATTATAAATCAGATTTTGATATAATTGCCCCACACGAGCAGGCACGGTATCAGTATTATCGTGTTTTTGTTTGCGGATATAATCGCCAAATTCACGCTGAAAGATGCGTAACTTGGGTGCTTTATCAATCATCATTGTTATGCCATTTTATTAAATTATCATTAAAATAATTAAGCCAATTTAAATGTAGAATTATTTTTATGACGTTCTTGAATTTCCCGAATGAATTTAACTTCACGGGTGAGTTCGCTAAGTTCTGGGAAATTAAAATCACGCTCCAAACAAGTCGGAATCTTATCTGCCGTTTTACCTGTTTTGGCAAATATCAAACCATAAGCGTCATTTAATAACGCCCAAACACGCTCCACCACGCTATCGCCATGCGTATCCACAATCAAGCCGTCATCGTCCACATAATGCCCAGCAACGTGCAAATAACACGTCCGCTCGAGCGGCAATTCACGCAAATATTGGTGTGGGTCAAAACCAAAGTTTTGGCTATTGACAAAAATATTATTCACATCTAAATGCAATAAACAATCGGCTTCTTTTACCACCGCAGAAATAAATTCGCTGTCGGACATTTGGCTTTGGGGCGGTAGATAATAATATGAGGCGTTTTCAATGCCAATTTGAGAACCTAAAATATCTTGTACTTTTTTAATACGCTCGGCAACCCAAAATACCGCTTCTTCGGTGCAAGGAATGGGCAATAAATCATACAAATGCCCTTTGTCATCACTACACCAAGACAAATGCTCGGTAAATAAATTGATGTTATGCGACTTCATAAAATGCTTAATATTATTTACATGAGCCACGTCCAATTCTTTTGAACTGCCAATAGATAAAGAAAGTCCATGACAAATAAAAGAAAATCGCTCGCTATAAGCACGCAAGATATTTTCAAAACGTCCGCCCATAATGCCGTGGGAGTTTATCCAATTTTCAGGCGACACTTCAAAAAAATCAATCTGGCTTAATTGATGAATGGCATTGGCATCATCAAGAGACATTTGTGGCAATAACTCACGGCGAAAGCCAAGCCCTGCCCCGTGTAATGGTCTTTTACTTGTCATTTTATTTTCCTAATTATTAGGGTTTGTTATCAACATGGCATTTGCAAGTGCTGATGCCCAAAATATGATAAATGGGGCAAAAATTCATAAAACCTGTCAATAATGGCACAAGCCCAACAATTCCCCACCACGAACCAAAATAAACACCCAAGCCAATAATGACAACACCCAAAATAATTCGTACAATTTTATCAGGTTTACCAACATTGATTTTCATAAAACACCTCTTAACGATAGCCTTGTTGTTTTAGGTCTTCATAACCACCGTGATTGGTAACATTGGTATAGCCCAATTTTAAGAGTTCTGTGCGAGCGGCTTCGGCACGTCTGCCACTTCGGCAATATAGATTGATAGGATTGTTTTTATTGGGTTCAATGGCAGAAATCTTTGATGCAATATCGCCAACAGGGATATTGATGCTATTTGACAAATGCCCTGCTTGATACTCTTCGGGGCTACGAACATCAATCCAAACGCCTTTTGCTTTTGGTTTGATTTGTGATTGAGTTTGGGTTTGAGATTTGGCATTGTTTTGTTTTGATGAGGTATTGGCAAAACTGTTACACGCAGTTAATCCCAAAATGCTAATTGCAATGGCAAGAGTGAGTTTTTTCATAAGACACCTTTTTAAATTAAACCGATTAAATTTATTTAAAAACAATTAAAATTGGGCAAATAAATCATTTAATGATTCGCTAATGGTTGGGTGTGTAAAAATTTGCCCTTTAAAATAATCCGCTTTAATGCCATTATCCATTGCCAATTTAAATAAATTGATAATCTCATGGCTATTTTCACAAAACAACGTAACGCCCAAAATCTCGTTACTATCTTTATCCACAATCGCTTTTAATAAACCTTTGGTATTGCCTGTGATTTTGGCTTTGACAATGGCTTGGGCGGGCAAGGTTGCCACTTGGTAATTTTTGCCACTGTCTTTGGCTTGTTTTTCGCTCATGCCGATTTGTGATAAAGGCGGTGTGATAAAAACGCTCGTTGGGAAAATTTTGCGGTCGGCTCTATGGCGTGTGCCGTCTCCAAACAAATCGTCCGCCACAATGCGATAATCATCAAGAGAGATATAGGTAAATTGCGGTGAACCTGCGACATCGCCCATCGCCCAAATGCGGTCGGTGGCTTTTAGCTTGTCATCGCACACCACGTAGCCACGCTCATTTAGTTGTACGCTTGTATTTTGTAGGTTTAGACCGTCCGTGTTGGGTCGTCTACCAATGGCGACAAGCACAGCATCAGCATCAAGGGTCATCTTATCGGTGATGACTTGGGTATGCTCTGTTAGGTGTTTAAATTCTTGGACATCTTGCCCTAAATGCACCGTAATGCCACGCTCATTTAATAGGTCAAGCACAATCGCACGCACATCATCATCAACGTTTGGCAAAAAGCTGTCAAATTTTTCAACAATGCTCACTTGACTGCCAAAAGCGTGATACATAAAGGCAAATTCAAGGGCGATAAAGCCTGCACCCACGATAACCAGTCGCTTGGGAGCGGTCGCTTGGCTGTCGCCTAAGTTTAAAAGCCCCGTGCTGTCATAAACACGCTCGCCGTCCACGCCTGCAATCGGTGGCATAATGGGGGTCGTGCCTGTGTTGATAAAAATCCGCTCGGCACGCACCGTCTCGCCTGTGGATAGGGCAACAGTATTATCATCAATAAAACTCGCTTGTGCGGTAATGACGGTTACATTTGGTAAGTCATTGATTTTGTTAAAATTAGCTTCACGCAAGGCAGAGATGAGTTTATCCTTGTCCTGCATGGCAACGGCAAAACTGTCTGTTTTGGCTTCATGAATCAGTTTTTTTGACGGAATACAGCCCACGTTAATACACGTTCCGCCATACATTTTGTCCGATTGCTCAACCAAAATGGTACGCTCGCCCTGTTTGTCAAACAGCCCTGCCAGCGTTTTGCCTGCTTTACCAAAGCCGATGATTAAGTTTTTGGTTTGTATCATAAAAACTCCTATGACGACCAACGTCCAAGCGTCCGTTCAGTCAAACGCACAACCAAAGGACGCAAAGATAAAATGCACACAAAGGTAATAGGCATGGTTTTGATGTATGCCCAAAATACTCTTATTAGGTAATTGTCATCTATCCCTGTATTCATGGCGACAGATACCAGCGACATGATGAATGCCATTATCACCGCCATGTAAAGGGCAAAAATCACAGATGAAAATTTGTTAGACACCATGATGACATGGGATTATTTGTTGCCGCCACAACTGGCATTAGCGTTTTTGTCGGTGCTTGCTCCACAACTGGCAGTTGCTGATTTGTCGGCAGTCGCCGTAGCGGTGTTCGCCCCACAGCCTGCATTGGCTGATTTGTCGGTCATGGTGGCACTGCACCCTGCTTCGCCACATTTACCCTCACCGCATTTGCCTTCGGCAGTTTTGGTGTCGGTGGCGGTAGCAGTTGCTTGGTTAGGCTCGGCAGTAGCAGGCTGGGCTGGCTCGGCATTTTGGTAGCCTTGCTCCATGGGCTGTGCTTCTACCTTTTCTTCTTTACAAGCAGTAAGTCCTGTGGCAAGTAGGGTTGCAACGGCAAGACCTGTGATTTTACGGTTAAGATTTGACATGATAAACTCCAATTAAACATCATAAACCATTTTATGATACACCTTAGACGGACGTGGGGCAAATATCTTACAAAAAATTTGAAAAATTTTTAAAAATTGTTGTCATACCCCCCATGTTTTAGGTGCAAACGTATTTTGGCACGCTCTTTTTTATGGCGTGTTTTGGGGTTGTCTTTGTCGTGGATACCGCCCTTTTTTAATAAAGGGTTTAAGGCGGTTTGGTTGCGTACTTTAATCGCACTTGGGTAAATTGGGTGATTTGCCAATTTTTCGCCAAGTTTGATGAGAGATTTTTGGGTTTTGATTTTCATAACGCTCTCCTTTAAATTTTAACCATACCGTTTAACCAAATCATTATCTTGGCTTAATTTTATAAATTCAATTAAATCATTACAAACCACAATCAAATCATCTTTATCACAAAACCCTTGATGATTGCGATAATTATCAATAAATAATTGTATGTTTTGAATAAAATTATCCTTATCGTTAATCATAGATTTTTCATTATTTGCAAAATCCAAATCACGATAATTATCAAGATAATCTGACAATAACTGGCACGGATTTTTTGGGGTAATGTCCGCCAAACCATTTAGCAACAGCTCAATATAATAAGTTGCACAAATAAAATAATAAGTATCATTATTTTGTTTGTAATAAAATTCAATACTTTGCATTAAATTATCATAAGCATTAAAATATTTATCAAAAATAAATATTTTTTCTTTGCTTAATAATGGCGTTATTTTTTGTTTAAATTCAATCATTTATTACCCCTTAATACACATCACCTGCTTTAACGTATGCACCACCTCCACCAAATCAGTTTGGTTTGCCATGACCTCATCAATGTCTTTGTACGCCTGTGGAATCTCGTCCAGCACGCCCTTGTCCTTACGGCATTCAATACCGTCCGTCTGAGCGACCAAATCCGCCAAGCCAAACTCACGCACCGCACGCCCACGGCTTAGCCTACGCCCTGCCCCATGCGAACAGCTACAAAAACTCTCGCTATTACCCTTGCCTTTCACAATATAGGACTTCGCTCCCATAGAGCCAGGGATAATGCCAAGCTCGCCCTCATAGGCACTAATCGCCCCCTTGCGAGTTACATAGACCGAACTGCCAAAATGCGTCTCACGGCTCACATAGTTGTGATGACAGTTTATCGCCTCTTTGGTTACGGTAAAGCGGGGAAATTGAGCGTCTTTGCCTTGCAAGGCTTTGATAATGAGTCTCATCATCTCCTTGCGGTTTTCGGTCGCATAGTCCTGAGCCCAGCCCACCGCCTCAATATAATCCTCAAAAAACGGCGTACCCTCCGCCAAATACGACAACTCACGGTCAGGAATATAACCAAAACACGTCTCATTCACCTTTTTGGCAAGGCTAATAAAATACTCGCCAATGCACGAGCCTATCCCACGAGAGCCAGAGTGGAGCATAATCCACACATCATCATTCTCGTCCACGCACAGCTCAATAAAGTGGTTGCCACCGCCCAATGTGCCAAGCTGTTTTGCCCACGTTCTGTCAAAGTTATTAAGCATTTTTAACAAGCCCTTGTGCTTGTCGGTAATTTTTTTGAGACGAATGGCAAGCGGGTCAAGCGTACTCATTTTTGCCATGATTTGCTTGTGCTTTTCAAAGCCGACAGGGACGTGTTTTTCAATAGCAAGGCGGGCAGGTTTTAGGTTATCGGGCAACTGCCCTGCCTTGATAGACAGGCGTAGGGCGTTCATGCCACAACCAATATCCACGCCCACCGCAGACGGAATGATTGCCGATTTGGTCGGAATCACACTCCCCACAGTCGCCCCCTTGCCCGCATGAACGTCAGGCATGACAGCGATATGGCTATGGATAAACTGCAACTGGCTCATGGCGTAGAGCTGATTTAACGCCTTTTGCTCCACGTCTTTGGTAAAGATTTTGACAGGCACGCCATTGTTGCCATTTTCATTTAAAATAAGTCCGATACTCATAAAATTATTTCTCTTTTGGGTTGGTTTGGGGATTGTGTTATTGGTATTTTTTGGGCGAATGTCATTCGCCTCTACAATGATGATTGAATTTAAAAAAAACCAAATTTTTGATATAAAAACCCCAACCAAAAATCATTCAATTTTTAGCTAATTAAATAAACAAAAATTAAAAGACAATACTTCCCCAATCATTTTTAAATATAAAAATGACAAATAAAAGACAATATTTTGGGAAAAGAAAACCGTCAAAACTGATAAAGCACTTTATCAATTTTTAAGACAAATCTTAGCGATTTTTTGGGCAAATTTTAGACAATAAAAAACGGTGAAAGCCTTGTATATTAAGGCTTGCCACCGTCTTTATGTGTTTGGCTTGATATAAGGCTTATATCAAAAATGATTTGCCCAAACAGTCAAAACGGCTGGTCTTTTTTGAATTACAAAGATTGTAAGATACAGACATTGTTTTACTCCTATTGCTGTTTGGGTGAATGAAATGCACCAAGCGTACTTGGTGCGTGAATGTGTATATGATAAGCGATAAAAATAAAAAGTCAAGGGGTTTTTAAAAATTTTTATAAAAATCCCAAACAGTCATACATATCGCCAACTTTCTTTATCAGAATGAATAATGTCAAATAATGGCACGCTTTTTATGCTGATATTGTCTTTGTCTTTTTCTAAAATTATCATAGAGCCTGTTTCTAATTTGCCTTTTTGATTAAATTCCAATTCTTTGATTTTTACCGATTGGGTAATGCCATTATCAGCAAGTGTTTCATGATAAGGCTCGCCCGTATGCCCATAAAAATGATAATAAAAAGCAATATTATCCAATGCATCCGCCACATCAGATGAGCCATAACCACGAATGCTTTCGCTTGGTTTGTCATGCGTGATTAAAATATCTATGTCGCCACAGGTTTGATAGAGCTTTTTTAATTGTTCTCGTTCGTAGTTTTGGATAAATGTTTTATTATCTCTCCCTTTTCTATCACCAATTCGTCCAATTCCCAACAGGCTAATGCTGTCAGTTTCATTGGTTAATATGAGCGGAAAGCCTGTTTTTAATACCCAAATTTTTTGATAACAATCAATATGAAAATAAGGCAAATTTTTATCACTGTTATGTTCTAAATTATCCAAAAAATCATGGTCTTCGTGATTGCCACGCACGGCATACATGGGGATATTAAGCGTATTTAAAAATTTGGCAATGTCATTATCCATTTTGACAAAATTATCCATAAAACCCAGCTCATCTCTGTCATGTCTGGCGTGTTTTAATGTCGCTTTATCCATGTTGTTTTTATCGGGAAATGCTCCCATGTCGCCACATTGGATAATGGCGTCAATCGCTTGCCCTGTCAGGGTTTGGTAATAATTCACTAGTTTAAATGGCAATAAAAATTTGCCATGAATGTCCGCAAAAATCGCCAATCTTAGCATATTACTCCTTAATATTTGTAATTAACACCGCCCTATTTTCATCAAACGCATTTAGGGCATTTATCATCATCACTTTTTCATATTGCCAAATATTATTTTTATCAATATTTGCCAAATGAATTTTTTGGGTTTCCAATAAATAAGCTCGCTGAGTGCCTTGTAATAATGGTGTATCAGGCGTGTACCAATGATTATCTTTTAAAAATAATAAATTTCCAATAGAACAATCCGTAACCAAGCCGTTTTTTATAATGATAATTTCATCACAATCGCCCTTTTGGGATAATAACTGATTTAATAAATTTCTATCATCATATTTATAAGCATAATCTATACTATCACATTCTATTATTTTAAAAGAGTGAATGGATTTTGGGGTATAATCAAAATATTCTACTTTTATGCTATATTTATCATAAGTAACACGACAACGGATAAATTTATTGTTAAATTCATCAGGCACACAAATTATATCGGCAATATCATCAATCATGCTTTGACAATGTAAAAATAACTGCCCCTGTTTAAATCGTCTATTATGATAATTCAGATTTAAAATATGTCCGTTATTTATGGCAAGCGTCTCAAAAAGCATGACTAATCCAGTGTTTTCCATTTGATTTCAACTGCCGTCATCTCGCCCACGACCGTTTGTTTTAGGTCTCGTGCCATGTCAAATTTGGTCGGCGATGTGGGGATATGCACCGCCATAAGCTCGGCTTGGGTCTGCGGATAGCGTGGGTTTTGGGCGGGGTTGGCGTAGCCGTGCGGATAAATGGGAATGCCATTTGCTAGGTCGTATTTGTCGCTCGCCCCAAAAGCGTGCAGGCTCTCGTGGGCGATGACCACGTTGTTATTGGCGGTTTTTTTGTCCATGCCAAACAAATTGACCACGCCAATGCGTCCATTTTGTAGGGCGGTAGATGTCTCAGTGATGATTTTTTTGTCAGGGCTATGATACTGCAAAAACAACCGCAAATTGGTCGGCACGCCAACGTCATGGGCATTTTTATAAGCATAATAGCGAAATTTTAAACTCCAAATAATCGCGTCTGTAATTCCGCCATTTCTTGGCACCACAGGGGGCATGGCTTTGACTTCCTGCCCTAGCCGATAATAAAAACTGGCGTTTTGACCGTATTTTTTGCTCTCGGTATTGAGATAAGTCTCTATTTCTTTAAAATCGCTATCAGATAGACTTGCGATATATTTGGCAACTTCTGGCGAATTATCCACGTTAATGGGATAAATGGCGACATAAACAGGCTTTTGCCAATCGTGGTTTTTATCACGAAAGCTATTAACAGCGACAATCAGCAAAATGCACAGTAGGATAAGAATGCGGATATTTTTGAACATAAGATTTTATTAAATTAAGCGTAAACCGCCCGAATTAACCCATTGATGATTTGTCTGTCTTTGGTATTTTTGGGTAGGTTTGCCAATATATCAATGACGTCATCATCAAATAATTCTTTAATTTGAGTGTCTTTTAATACTTTTGATTGCTCTTGGGATTTATTGGCATGATACCGCTCTAATATCGCTGGCATAACATTATCTTTGGCAGTTACAACAAAATCCGCCACTTCAATTTCTTTTATGGATTTATCTTGCATTTTGGTACTCCCTAAGTTGTGTGTTGACAGGTTTAAATACTGTGATGATTGTAATTTCATCATCAGATGTTTGTACCCATGCCACCACCAATAGTCTGCCTTGATTTGACATACCAACAGTACGCATACGCAATTCATCATAATCAAAGCGACTATCAATATTGGTTAATTGATAAGGGTCATCAAATACCGAAACCACTTCATCAAAACTCACTTCTCTATTATCATACACCAATTTAAATTTATTGTCATTCCAATAAAAATAAATCCCATGCTTAAATAATACCAGCATTACTTTCTCTTCTTATCCCGTTTCTTAAATTCAGCAATACGTTTACGCTCACGCATGACCTTGGCTTTATTTTTGATGACGGGATTTTTTTTGCCTTCGTATGGGTTGGCATTTTGTTTAAATTCCACATGAAGGGGCGTGCCTTCTAATTTAAACACGTCCCGATACACGTTTTCAAGATAACGCTGATAACTCTTTGGCAAACTGCTTGTTTGGTTGCCATGAATGACGATGACAGGCGGATTATGCCCACCCAGATGAGCATAGCGAAGTTTGATACGGCGACCGCCCACCATTGGCGGCTGGTGAGCTTCCACCGCATCTTGCAAAATCTGCGTAAGGCGAGACGTGGACACCTTAAACATGGACGCATCATACGCCTTATGAATAGACGGATACAGATTGCCCACGCCATTGCCATACAGGGCAGAAATCAGATGAATCTTAACCCACGGAATAAAATGAAAACGTCTGTCCATTTCAATTTTGACAATGTCTTTTTGGTCTTGGCTAAGATTGTCCCATTTGTTAATGGCAATCACAATCGCCCGCCCAGCGTCCAGAGCATAGCCTAACATATGTAAATCTTGGTCAACGATACCCTCGTGGGCATCAATCACCAACACGACCACATTGGCATCTTTGATGGCCTGCAAGGTCTTGATAACGCTAAATTTTTCTACTTTTTCATCAATCCGCCCACGCCGTCTCACGCCTGCGGTATCAATGAGCGTGTATTGGCGACCTTCTCGCTCAAAGGGAATATAAATACTGTCCCTTGTCGTCCCTGGCATATCAAACACCACGACACGCTCCTCACCAAGCAAGCGATTGACCAGCGTGGATTTGCCGACATTAGGGCGACCGATAATCGCCAGTTTCAAGCCGTCCGTCTCGGGATTTTCGGCGAGCGTCTCGGGCATATCAGCAGTGATGATTTCAAGCAGGCTCGTTACACCCTTGCCGTGGCTGGCACTTGTCGGAATTGGCTCGCCAAAACCTAGGCCAAAAAACTCAGCAATGGACGCTTCGTGTACACCGTCTGTTTTGTTGGTTACCAAAAAGACAGGCTTGCCCAGCGTGTGCAAAAACTTGGCAATCTCCTCATCGCTTGGGGTTAGTCCTGCCCGTGCGTCCACGACAAACACGACCATGTCCGCCTCATGAATGGCGGTGTACGACTGTGTTGCCATATAGTCATCAATGTTGCCCTTGCCGTCATCAGCCTCGCCAATACCGCCTGTGTCAATGACGATAAAGGATTTATTTTCAAAAAACACATCGCCATATTGGCGGTCTCGGGTCAGCCCTGCTAGGTCAGCGACTAGGGCTTGACGGGATTTGGTAAATTGGTTAAACAGTGTGGATTTGCCGACATTGGGGCGACCTATCAGGGCGACTACGGGTTTTAGGGACATGGTGTTCTCTTGTATTTTTAAACTTACTATTTTAACATAAAATTGACGGGGTATGGTATTTATTGATTTTGCTTACGCCAAACAAAGAACATCACTACATATACGAATGGCGATCAATAAGGTATAATAAGCCATTTAGAGACATCAAAGAAGCGAAAATGACCGACAAACACATTCATCATTCACATCATGACGACACCCTTTTGACCCTAAACCACACCCAAGCGGTAGTGATTGCCATCAGCGCCATTATCATTTTGGGCGTTACGATGATAGCATGGGGCTTTGTGCCACATTTGTCCTTGCTTTTGGTGATATTGGGTCTGCTTATGTTTGGGTTTAGTCGGCGTATCGCCTTTGATGATATGCAAGAGCGTATGATAAAGGGCGTATCCACAGGCATGGGGGCGATTTATCTGTTTTCGTTCATTGGACTACTCGTGTCCGCTTTGATGATGAGTGGGGCGATTCCAGCCTTGATTTATTATGGCTTTAATGTCTTATCGCCCCAGATGTTTTATTTGTCCGCCTTTATCTTGGCAAGTGTGATTGGCGTGGCACTTGGTAGCGGGTTTACCACTTGTGCGACTGTGGGCGTGGCGTTTTTGGGCATGACCGAAGCCTTTAACGCCAATCCTGCCATAGTCGCAGGGGCGGTGGTCTCGGGGGCATTGTTTGGCGATAAGATGTCGCCTTTGTCCGACACAACAAGCATTGCCGCCAGTATCGTGGGCATTGACTTATTTGACCATATCAAAAACATGATGTACACAACCATACCTGCGTGGCTTATCTCGGCGGTGGTGTTTTTTGTGTTGTCAGGCGATGGCGGTGCCGATTTGGCGGACGTGGCGGTGTTGCAGGATAGTCTTGTGGCAAGTGGTTTGGTACATGGCTATGCCCTTATCCCCTTTGCTGTGCTGATTGCCCTTGCTGTCATGCGAGTGAACGCCATTTATGCCATATCGGCAACCATTGCCGTGTCGCTTATCATCACTTATATCCATAGCTCGCCAAGTCTTGCTGAGCTTGGCGAGTGGTTTTTTGCAGGGTACAAACCTGCCGAAGGCTTGGAGCTTGGCGATGTGGGGCGATTGGTGTCAAGGGGCGGTTTGGAAAGTATGTTTTTTAGCCAGCTTCTTGTGATTTTGGCATTGAGCTTGGGCGGACTCTTGCACGCTTTGGGAGTGTTGCCTGCTTTATTATCCGCCATTCGTCATCTTTTGACTCGTGCCAGTCGTGCGGTATTGACAGCGTCTTTGACGGCATTTGGGGTCAATTTTTTGGTGGGCGAGCAGTATTTGAGCCTATTGTTATCGGGCAATACCTTTGCTCCTGAGTTCAAACGCCTAGGCTTGCACCCCAAAAACTTGGCTCGCACGATAGAAGATTCAGGCACAGTCATCAATCCTTTGGTGCCGTGGGGTGTGTATGGGGTGTTTTTGGCAGGGGTGTTTGGTATGCCTGTGCTTGACTATGTGCCGTATGCGGTGTTTTGTTATAGTTGTTTATTTTTGACGCTCTTTTTTGGCTTTACAGGAATTACGATTACAAGGGCTGATGATAAATTAGAGCAAGCTAAGACCCACTAACAAACCAACATCAAGCCAACATAAAAAAGCCAATGTCATGCATTGGCTTTTTTATTTTTTGGACTTACAACTTTTCAGTCAATTATCAAAACTGCCACACCGCAACCACGCCCTCACTGCTTTGGGTGTATAAGCGGTTTTCTATCACTTGCAAACTGGTTAGCTGTCCTTTGGTATTTGTACGACTGATGATTCTGCCTGTGTTATCAAAAACATGCACCACACCGTCCAAATCGCCCACCGCCACATGACTGCCAATGACGATAGGATTGGTCAGACGGCGGTATTTGAGTTCATTATTCTCCCACAAAACATCGCCTGTCATCGCATTAAAGGCAACCACATCGCCATGAATGCTTGTGCCAATGAGCTGATTACCCAGCAGAGCAGGAGATTTGGTGCTGGCAAGCTCGCTGACAAATAGAGTACGTCCTGCACTCATGTCAAACCCAGTCAACTGCCCACTATAACTTGGTACATACAGATATTGACCTACTACCAATGGCGTGCCATCAACATCGCTCATGCGGTGGACTTGACTGCCACCGACTGCACGCCCTACCCGACGTGTCCACAACGGTGTACCTGCCTGTGGGTTGATGGCATGAATACGCCCATCTGCTGTGCCAAATAGTGCCGTGTTAGCATCTAGGCTGATGGGTGTTGCCACACCACGCACACTGACGGCAGGGTTTTGGGTACTAAACTGCCACACTTGACTGCCATCACTGGCATTTAGAGCATAAATCACGCCGTCATTGGCAGAGACCATCACACGACCACTGCCAATAAGGGCAGGAGCAAGTGACGAGCTAGGCAAGCTTCGCTCCCACACCACACTCCCTGTCGTGCCATCGAGTGCCACCACCTTACCCGAGCGAGTGCCAACCACCACAAGCCGACCATCGGTTGCCACGCCACTGCTGATGACATCGCCAACATTTACCGACCATGTCTGAGCATTACCAGTAAAGGCACTGACCACACCCGTACGACTGGCAGCGATGAGCATATCACCCACAGAAGCCACCTGCAAGTCTGCCACGTCTTTTTTATTGACATTGGTACCCTTAAAACGCCCACCTGTTTGGGGCAATGAAAAACTGGCAACTTTATTTAAGACTGCCACTTCATTATCAATCTTGACCAGTTTGGCAGGTTTGTTCTCAGGGGTTTTACTGCGACTAAAACGGTCGCAACCTGTGGCAGTCAGTGCCAATACCGCCACACTTGCCACAGCCAAAGGTTTGGTGATGTGTTTCATGCGAATCCTTATTTGATTTCTGTATTTGGTTTAGATTTGATTGTGGTTGATATACACCCAAACAACTTGATATCTACCACGGGTTTGTAGGGGTGTGCTGAGCACACCCTTTGATAACATTACTACACAAGGCGTGCACAGCACGCCCCTACATCCAAACATCATTGCGTTTGTAGTGATTTTAAAGTCTCTTGGGTGTATCAGTTAAAACGCATTAATTTTAGCAAAGTTTTGTTTATCATGAGTTGATAAATGGTGTGTTTGTATTGCCACTTTGTGTCATCACTCGCCGCCGCCCTGCACAGTCTCATTCTCATTTGACAGTACATCATTTGCACCCACTGTTTGGGCATTGGCACTTGTCACGTCCGCATCAGTTTGGACTGGCGTTGCCACTACTTGGTGTTTGGGCGTGATGGGCGTTGGGGTCATGCCCAGTGCTTGCATTTTTAGGCTAAGCAGTGAGCGACTCTCGCCACGCTCGGTCAGTCCATCCCACGCCAGCTGATAGGCTTGCTTGGCATTGTCATCCTCATTTTTTAAGACGTAAATATCGCCCAGTAGTTCTTGCTTTGAACTCTCGAACGCCTTAGGAAACTCACCATTGACCACCGTCAAAGCCTCATCAGCATTACCTGCCGCCAATAGCGACTGCCCCAGTCTTAGCTGAGTGATTGCGGTCAGCCCCTCATCATCCAAGTTTATCTGACTTGCCTGTTTTAGGGTTGTCGCCGCCTCGGTGTACTGACCGTTATCCGACTGATGGCGCGCCTTTATCATGAGAGCCTGCCATGCATAAGCGGTCTTGCCATGGTTCGCCACCAATTTATCAATATCTGCAAACAAAGCCTGTTGGTCCCTGGCTAATGCTTCTTTATCGGCTTGATGGACAAACGCATCATTTTTCTCGGTGATTAGCGTGTAGCTATCGGCTGCCACGGTGTCAATTTTGGCATAGTTTTTTTGATAAAAATCCCAGCCAAAATATCCTGCCAATACCAAAATCACTGCCCACACGATTTTGTTGCCGTGCTTTTTTAGAGCATTCATGGCTTGCTTATCTGTCGTTACTAATTCTGTCATAATCACTCTTCATCAAAAAATTGGTTGCACCACGCCAAAAAGTCATCGCCATGGTTGGCTTGGGCGTTTTGGACAATCTTGTCCGCCTCATCAAAATCAATGGCACTTAGCCCCTGCTCGTCAAGCCAAGAACGATACTCATCGGCAAACTCGCTTGGATTGTCGCCGTACTCTTCTTTTTCTTCATCGCTCATTTGGGCGAAGCCCGCCTCTTCCCAATCCACATAAATTTCACTGTCAAGCGACAAAAGACTTAGCCATTCATCAAAGTTTTGGGCGACAACATGAAGTCCGCCTTCATCGCCCAATACCACGATTGGGGCATTTTCAAGGTCTGTCTCATCATCTTTTTGCCAAAAGGCATATTCGCTCCCCGTGCCATTGGCATTGGCAAAGATATGAATCTTTTCAACAAATTCCCCGTCTTCTTGGTCAATCCACGCCTTGACAGTGTCTTTGTCAAAATCTTCTGTCAAATACACCCCTTCGGCAAAGTCGGCGTATTCTTTGGTAAAGTTTTCAAATTCTTCAAACCTTTTTGGCAATGTCGTGCCTGTTTTTTCTTCCCACTGAGCAAATAGGCTTTCACCAATAAAGCCAAAATCAAAAAACACATCGTCCACATCAAACGACCTTTGCTCCCCTGTCGCCATATTTTTGATCGACACGGTTTGATTGGCAACTTCATCATCACCGATAATCACGGTAAATTTTGCCCCCGACTTGTCCGCCTTTTTCATTTGTGATTTTAGGCTAGTGGCGGACGCCATTTTGACACGCATATTTGGGCGGTGCGTGCGTAGCTCATTGGCATATAGCACGGCATTCATATACACGTTTTCGCTTGCCACGACAAACACATCGCAGTCGGCAGTATCGGCAATCGGATTGACAGTTTCCATGAGTAACATCAAGCGTTCAAGCCCCATGGCAAAGCCCACCGCAGGCTCGCTCTGCTCAGGCTTACCCTTGACAATGCCAACAAGCCCGTCATAACGCCCACCACCGCACACCGTCGCCTGTGAGCCAAGTTTGTCCGTTACCCATTCAAAAACGGTTTTATTATAGTAGTCAAGCCCACGCACGAGCTTTTCGTTAATCTCAAAATCAATGCCAAGCGTGTGCAGGTAGTTTTGCACCTGCTCAAAATGTAAACGACTCTCATCGCCCAAAAAGTCGGACAACTTCGGAGCCCCAAGCAAAATCGCCTGTGTTTGCTCATCTTTGCTGTCAAGCACTCGCAAGGGGTTGGTACTCACACGGCGTTGGCTGTCGTCATCTAGCCCATCAAAATGAGCAGTCAGATACTCAACCAATGCCGTCTTATAAGCGATACGTTCATGAGCCTCGCCCAATGTGTTGAGCTGCAGCGTTACATGCTCATCAATACCAAGGCATTTCCACATCATCGCCGTCATCGCAATCAGCTCGGCATCAGCGTCAGGCAGGGGCGAGCCAATGCTCTCTACCCCAAGCTGAGTAAACTGGCGATAACGTCCCTTTTGCGGACGCTCATAGCGGAACATCGCCCCCATGTACCACAGTTTTGGCGTGTCGCCACGGGTCAGATTATGCTCCACCACCGCACGCACGCACCCTGCTGTCCCCTCTGGGCGGAGCGTGAACGATTTTTCATTCTCGTCTTTGCCTGTATTTTGGTTGCCATGCACCACGCCAAACATCTCTTTTTCGACAATGTCGGTCGCCTCGCCCACGCCACGGGCGAACAGGTCGGTCTCCTCCACCATGGGCAGGCGGATTTGGCTAAACCCATAACCGTCTAGCACTTGGGTCAAAACACTCTCCACCGCTCGCCATTTGGCGGTATCAGTGGGTAAAATGTCATTAAAGCCACGAATGGCGGTAAGTTTACTCATGTTTTTTTCCTAAGTCAGTTTTATCAAAAAGATACAGCTAGCAAAATTAAATTTTACTACACAAACCATTCACCCTAAGCTTATCAAAAATTCGGTTTCTTCTATGGTTTTACAAGCTCGCCATGAATAGAAAGCGTAGCACTTTTTCATTTTGCAGAGAGTAGCTCAATTTAGATTAACATCATTTTTGTTATTAGTTAAAAACTAAAACCACTTTTTAAATATCTTTTGATAAGTGCCATCACTTTTCATATCTAAAATGTGCTTATTTATGTCATTCATCATATCCACATCTTCTTTGTTTATCAAAAATCCATAAGATTCTTGCGGATAGTCATAATCAATCGAAAAATACAAAGGGTCTTTTTTTGTTGAATATTTTGAATAAAAATAAGGTATGACAACAGAATTGCCAATTGCAATCTGAGCATCATCTCTTAAAAGAGTCTGTACAGAAATCCAATCACTGACTGTATAGTCTATGTTAGCATCGTCATAATTATTTTCATAATCTTTGACAATTGCAAATGTGGTTTGCATTGAATCTTCTTTAACAGCTGTTGAATTTTTCCCAATATCCTCCAATTTCTTTATTTTTGGATTTTTACTTAGCAAAGTTATCGGATAAACATCCAAATAAGAGTTGGTCATATTATATTTTTGAATTCGTTGCTCACTAATCTCAATACCTGCGATAATATCTATCTCTTTATTATTCATGCGATTGAAAAGGTCATCTCTTGGCTGATATTCATATTGAAAATTATAATCAGAACGTTTATCTATTTCTTTTAAAATATCGTACTCAAAACCCTGAATATCTCCCTTTTCGTTAATAAAAATAACTGGCGCATTGCCAGTTGAAGACGACATAAGACCAACTTTAACATCAAAAGATGATTTTTGAGTGGTACTAACATTACTATTAATACCTGATTGTTTATTTTCATCATTCTTTAATGAATTGTCAGAATTTGAGCAAGCAAACATTAATAAAGAACATGATAAAACTGTCATGAATGATAAAATATTTTTTTTCATAAAATAAATTCCAAGAAGTAAAAGCCATTAAATACACAAACACAAATACGAGATAAGCATTTACAAATCATCTTTATGATTGATTTGCGTTATTATCCTGGGTGCTATTAAGGCGTAAGATTTTATATCAATATAGCCAATTAAATGCAAAGTCATTTTATGTATGATTTGATAAATATCATTTAAGGTTTCTTAAATATGCCTTGAAATTTGACTGGCACCAAATAACCAATGCTCTTTAAATTCATCACCTCTGTTAAGCTATTTAAGCCTTGCATCATTTCAAGTTCTAGCAGATTTAAGTGAATAGGCTCCTGTGTCATCACATTTATTGTATTATTATCCAACTTTATGATTTTAAGAGACGCCTCGGTTTGTATTGTCTTACCATGAAAAGAAATGGTCAGTGGTTGCACTTTACTTACTTCTTTATGAACACCAAGAGTATTTATCCAGTCATAATCTATTTGAGATTGAATCTCCACTTTTGGAAATCTCTCTGTCTCAAAAAGCCATTCTTTAATTCTTTGGTTTCTGATAGAGATGTCAGTTTCAACACTGTCAAGCTCTATCTCCATTTTTAGGTTACCTTGCTTATCCAAATAGCCAAAATAGGTATTAAAAACACCCTCCTCAACAATATCATTGTCATCCTTATCGGTCTTTGTGCTATAAAACCTAATGTCTGCCTCATCTAAAATCCAAAAGGATAGTTCATTTGACTTTTCTGCCATTTGGACACCGTGCGGGGGGGGGTTACTCTCCACAGCAGGCTGTTCGGCAAAATTTTCTTCTTTGGCACAACCATGCATACCAAATGATAGGATCAGAAGACCCAAAACAAAAGTATGTTTCATCACATTACCTCATATAAAAACATAAAATTAAAAAAAATAATCTATTAAAGTCGGCAAGAACATTTATGTATCGGAGAATACCCATCATTAACAAATGCAAAATACAAGCATACGTTAAAATACCAAATGACAATTTTATTGAGCCACTCTAATAATCTCATTGGCTCGCTTGTCTGCCAACTCTTTGGCTTTTTCACGCACCATTTGCTCTATTTCGTCCACTAGATTTTTGGTATCAATCAAATGGCTTTTTTGTCCCATTTTATACACGAGCGAATTGGGGCTTGCCCCCACCACGCCAATGGTCGCTTCCTTAGCCTCCCCCGGTCCATTGACCTTACAGCCGATGACGGACACATCAAGCGGTTCTCTGATGTCTTCTAGGCGAGATTCTAGCTCGTTCATGACCTTAATCACGTCAAATTCTTGACGACTACAGGACGGACAAGCGATAAAGTTTACGCCATTGGAGCGAATGTTTAGCGATTTTAAAATATCAAAACCGATTTTAATCTCCTCCTCAGGCGGACTTGCCAAGGATATCCGCATGGTGTCGCCAATGCCGTCAAGCAAAAGCCCACCTAGGGCAATGGCGGATTTGACCGTGCCTGTACGATACACGCCAGCCTCGGTAACGCCCAAATGCAACGGGCAGTCCACCTCTGCCGAGATAAGCCGATAAGCATCTAGGGTCAAAAAAACGTTAGACGCCTTGACTGAGATTTTGTAGTCTTGAAAATTTAGTTTTTCTAAAATATCAATATGACGTAATGCCGACTCCAACATGGCTTGTCCTGTCGGTTCGCCATATTTTTTTTGTAAATCTTTTTCAAGCGAACCTGCATTGACCCCGATACGGATAGGCACGTTATGGTGGCGAGCACAAGCCACCACTTCACGCACCTTTTGGTCATTGCCGATATTACCAGGGTTAATGCGTAAGCAGTCCGCCCCTGCGTCCGCCACCGCTAGGGCGATTTTGTAATCAAAATGAATGTCAGCAATGAGCGGAATGTTTACCTGTCTTTTGATTTGGGCGAATGCCTCCACACTCTCCATAGTAGGCGTGGAGACCCTCATCAAGTCCGCCCCTGCGTCCACACAGCGTTGTATCTGGGCGACTGTGGCATCCACATCGCAAGTGTTGGTGTTGGTCATGCTCTGTACGCTAATGGGAGCGTTACCACCGATGGCGACATTGCCAACCATGATTTGGCGAGTGGGACGGCGTTTGATGGGGCTGTGATGGCTCATGATGACTCGCTTATTGTAGGGTTAGAGTGGCTTTGCCGTTTTGGGTATGCTCGCCCAAGCGAATGGGGCGTTGGTTGAAGTTTAAATCCACCTGAGCAGGATTGTCAATTTCAATGGTAAAGGGTGTTTCGCCCTTTAACTGATAACCGCCACGAGACTGCAAGCCCTGCATGAGTACGTTATCATTTTTGTCGGTGATTTTGATATTCACATCACCCTTTGACCAAATATCAATCACGCCTTGTCCTGTCACAGCTTGGGTAGTAGGCTCGCCATCATTTGTACCTAGGTTTAATGCCGAACCCGATGCCCCGACTGCCGCTCCTTGGGCTTGTTCGCTCGGGCTTAGCACTTGTGTTTGGGTCGTTGGATTGGTCTCATCTGATTTACCCACTGCACTAGATATGATTTTTAATAGCACAAACCCAAAAATCACCAAAGCAATCACCCCTGCAATGAGCCATGGATTAAATCGCATGCCCCCACGCCCACGCTCAATGGTACCCATGGGTGCCAGTGGTGCTTTGATGTCCTCAACACGCTTGGTGCGTTTGCTCTCAGGATAGATGCTTTCAAACTCTCGGGCAAACTCATCGGCATCAAGTTCCAAAAACTTAGCATAGTTCACCACAAAACCCCGAGCAAATGCAAATTGGGGCAGGGCATCAAAGTTTTCTTCTTCCATCGCCTGCACATGGCGTTTTAGAATGTTGAGCTCGCCTGCCACTGCATCTAGTGAGTAACCCCGAGATGTTCTGGCACTTCTTAATTTACCGCCAAAACCTGTGTTTGATGTTGGTTTGTCGTTGGTTTGACTCACTTTAATGCTCCCGTTGGGTTATTTAGCCATTGTTTTAGTTTTTTTGCTTCATCGGACAGCGGATACTGCGACAAAAGCTGACTGGACAACCGCTGAATCTCTTGGTGATTGTTTTGTAAAATATTTAGACGAATGCCTTGGTATATCAGACGTGGTGGCATGGGCTGACCATGCATTTGGGATAAACTCTTTAAATCCTCAAAATACTCTTTGGCTTTTAGAGACTCACGTCTATTGATGAGAATGTCAATCATCTCCATCTTTGCCACGACTGTACCACGCTCAGTTTCCATCGCCTTATTAAAGGCTACTTCTGCCGCTGCTGGGTTATTCATTTTTAAATAAGTCAGCCCAAGATTTTCAAGGGCTCCCGCACGGTTACGGTAGCCGAGCGTGCCCCCTGCGATATTAAATTGCTCTATTGCCTCTTGGTAACGCCCACGCTCTGACAGATACACGCCATAGTTGTTGCGTGCTTGGGTAAACTCAGGGTCTAGGCTAATCGCCTTTTTAAAATACTCATCAGCTTTGGCGACATTGCTAGGACTGCCCTCTATTCTAAGTAGATTGCCCATCATGTCATAGGCGGGAGCATAACGGCTGTCCGCCTCTAACGCTTCATCAAGCTGTCTTTTGGCGGCATCAAGCTGTCTTTGAGCGATAAACTGTCCCGCCAGAGCAGTACGTGCTTGGGCAAGCTCAGACTTATCACGTTTACGCTGTGATGGGTCAGTGCCTTGATAAACCGTACTCGAACTTTGTGAGGTACTCTGACATCCTGCCAATAAGGCGGTCAATAGCACAGGAATGACTAAATATTTCATGACTTTACCATAATGACTATGATTTAAAATTAACCGTTTTGTCTTAACCTAAGTAGGGCGTCAAATCCATACTGACAACCCCAAAACTTACATACTTATTTGGCATTGAACAAATACAGCGGACAAATAATCGCCATTCTAACAATTATCAATGATTTTTGCCAATATTTTTGCCTTTTTCCTACCAAAATCTTGTTATTTCATCGTATTTTTAAACCATCACGCTTTTTGGTCTTGACGTTTTTGGATACTCTCTTGCCATTTTTTGGCTCGCCGTGTTCTGTCCGCCACTTGTCCGACAAGCTGACCGCACGCTGCATCAATGTCATCGCCACGAGTTTGGCGGACGGTGCAGACAAAGCCTGCTTGATTTAGGATATTACTAAACGCATGAATGCGGTTATTGCTAGAACGTCCATAAGGAGCGTGCGGAAAAGGATTAAAGGGAATTAAGTTGATTTTACTTGGCAAATCCGCCAGTAACGCCACCAATTCATGAGCGTGTTTATCGCTGTCATTGACCCCGTGTAGCATGACATATTCAATGGTAACGTGCTTTTTGTGGCGGGGGTTTTCATCATAGACGTAGGCTTTGGCGGCACGGATAAGCTCTGCCAACGGGTACTTTTTATTGATAGGCACAAGCTCGTTACGCAGTTCGTCATTAGGAGCGTGCAAACTGATGGCAAGAGCCACATCAATGTCCTTGGCAAGGTCATACATTTTTGGCACGATGCCAGACGTGGAGAGTGTAACACGGCGTTTGGATAAGCCAAAGGCATGGTCATCAAGCATGAGGCTCATGCTCGCCACGACAGGCTCGTAGTTTAACAGTGGCTCACCCATGCCCATCATGACAACATTGGTAACACGGTTTTCACGCTCAGTTGGGGCAACGCCTTGCATATAGGACTGATTGGCAACCCACAACTGTCCGATAATCTCGCTGGCGGTCAAATCCCGCTCAAAGCCTTGTTTGCCTGTACTACAAAATGAGCAGTCCAACGCACAGCCGACTTGACTAGACACGCACAAGGTCTTACGCCCAAACTGCTTGCCATCTTCGGCAGGGATTAGCACCGTCTCAACAAGCGAACCGCCCGCCACTTCAAACACCCATTTGCGAGTGCCGTCCTCGCTAAACTGCTTGAATTTGACCGTGGGTGGCACAACGCACGCCACTTTGTCGAGCTTGGCTTGCAAGGCTTTGGATAGGTTGGTCATCTCAAAAAAGTCGGTAACGCCAAACTGATAAATCCATTTCATCACCTGCGTGGCACGGAATGCCTTTTCGCCCATAGCTACAAAAAATTGGGAGAGTTCCTCTTTTGACATACCCAAAAGATTGGTTTTTTGGTCGGTGTTTGGCGTGTCGGGCGTGTGAATCACAGGAATTTTGGCGGTCATGGTATTGTTTTATTTTAAAAAATTAACCGCTTATTATACAAAAAAAATCTGATAAAGTCATGAATTTAACAGGCAATTTTGGCAAATTTTGTTATAATGGCGTTTTTCATTTTCTAAATCATAAGGAAACCCCATGTACCAACTTGTCGCCATTGGTAACGCTCTTCTTGATACCGAATTTAAACTCACCGATGAGATTTTGACCCAAACAGGACTCACCAAAAGCAACATGACTCTTGCTAGCACAGACGAGCAGACCGCCCTATTTGACATTTTAAACACGCATGGGCTGACCCCCGCCAAGCAAGCAGGGGGCGGTTCGGCAGGCAACACGGTGGCGTGCTTTTCAGCATTGGGTGGCACGTCTTTTTATAACTGCCGAGTGGGGCATGACAAACGTGGGGCGTTCTATCTATCCGACATGGCAAATATGGGCGTGACGATAGACGGTAGTAAAGCCGAAGTGGTAGGGGCGACCGGTACTTGTGCAGTATTAGTTACCGCTGACGGCGAACGCACCATGCAGACCAATCTGGCGGTAAGTGGCGACATTGACGAGACGAACGTGGATTTTGATGTGTTGGCTGGGGCAAAATACCTATACCTAGAAGGCTATCTTGCCATGACTCCGTCCGTACAAAATGCCATTGGCAAACTGTGCCAAACCGCCAAAGCACAAGGGGTCAAAATCGTGGTGAGCTTTGCCGACCCTGCAGTAGTTCGCTTTGCCAAAGACGGTGTGATGTCGTGGCTTTCTGACGGTGTGGACATGATTTTTTGCAACATGGACGAAGCCAAACTCTTTGCCGAGACAGATGATGACATTCGGGCGGTTCATGCCCTGCTAAATCACGCCAAAGTAGTCGTCATCACCAACGGAGCAAACCCCACTACCGTGGCAGACAAAGACAGCGTTCGCCTGTATGATGTCCCACCTGCGGACGTGGTGGATACCAACGGGGCAGGCGATAACTTTGCAGGGGCGTTCTTGTACGCCTTAGCACAAGGGGCGGATTATCAGGCGTGCGTGGCATTGGCAGGAGCAGTGGCAAGCCGTGTGGTGAGCCAGTTTGGGGCAAGACTGCCCAAAGCGGAGTATGGCTTGATTAAACAGACGGTTTTGGGATAAATCTAAAATTTGATATGAATCTAAAAGGCGGGCAAAGTTCCGCTTTTTTAATAGGTACAAACACCATGAAAAGTCTATATTTTATCCGTCATGGCGAAAGCCTTGCCAACGCTGGTGGCACGCCCCTGCCCAATGCTGATATTCCTTTGACCGAAAAAGGACACACTCAAGCCAAAGACCGCCTTACTCATTGGCAACAGATGGGTATACGCCCAAGCCACATTTATCATTCTGCCATGCTTCGCACACAGCAGACCGCCCTGCCATTTTGTCGGCACTATAACATGACCGCAAGCACACTTGACCTGCTTGATGAGTTAAATACCCTTGCCTTTGATGCCATCAAAGACATCTCGATGGACGCACGCCGTCTGATGAATGCCAACTGGTGGCAAACGGCGGGACTAGATGATAGGCATGGCGTGGGAGCGGACAGCTTTGGCGAGTTTATGGGGCGTGTTGACACATTCATCGGTAGGATTGATGAATTTAATGATAATACGCTGTTTTTTGGGCATGGGATTTGGCTTGGACTGCTTGCCTATCGGCTCATGAATCTGCCTGTGCGTGATAGTGGCGACATAAGGCGATTTCGTGCTTTTCAGACCGCCATGCCCATGCATAACACCGTACTGTATCGGTTAGACGTGGCGGATAATGTCAAAAATCTGGCATGGATTGCCTAATCCCTAACGTATAAAAAAGACTAACCCATAGGATTAGCCTTTTATTTATGTCTATATTTATCTTAGGTCGTACTAAATCCTGCGTCTTCTACCGCACGAATCAGCTCAATCTTATCCACTTGGGTGTCGTCATATTCAATGACGGCTTGTTCAAGGGGCAGATTGACTTCCACGTTTTGCACGCCTGCAATGTCATTAATGGCGTTATGCACGCTTTGCACACAGCCATCACAGGTCATGCCAAAGACTTTTAGGGTTAGGGTTTCAACTGCCATGATACGCTCCTTTGTTAAATTAAATTGGTAAATTAAACCGCTAAAATCAAGTGGTGTGTTTTATGTTGGGATAAACACATATTTTTCAAGGCACAACCGCACAACCGCCAAACTCCACACCCAATCCGCACATCTCATCAAATCCGCACAGGATATTCATGTTTTGCACCGCTTGACCGCTCGCTCCTTTCACTAAATTATCTTGGACGACCAGCACGGTCAAGGCATCATCATCTTGATGAACGGCGATTTTTAGGCGGTTGGACGCTCGCACCGAACGGGTATCAGGGAGCACTCCTTTGGCAAGCACGTCCACAAATGGCTCGTTTTGATACGTTTTTTCAAAAATCTCTTGCCAATTTAACGCCTTACCGTCATCGGTTAAGGTCAGATGAATGGTACTAAACATGCCCCGAATCATCGGTACAAGGTGAGGGACAAACCGCACTTTTTGGGTAAATTTAGACCCTAAGAACAGATGCACGCCTTGGCTTATCTCAGGGGTATGGCGATGACCTGCCACGCCATAGGCAGAGAAATTGTCGGATAATTCACTAAATAGCAGGTTCATCTTGGCATTACGTCCTGCCCCCGATACGCCCGATTTGGCATCAATGATAATGTTTGGCAAAATCAACGGTTTATCCGCACTGTTTTGGGTGCCTATCACAGGTTTTAACCCCAAAATGGCGGTGGTGGGATAGCAACCAGGGTTGGCGATGACCTTGGCGGATTTGATTTTTTCACGGTGAATCTCAGGCAAGCCATACACCGCTTCGGCCAACACATCAGGGCAGATATGCTCCAAACCATACCATTTGCCAAACTCGCTCAAATCCTGCAAACGAAAATCCGCCCCCAAATCAATGACCTTCACCCCTTGTGCGATAAGGCGTGGCGTATGACTCATGGCGACCCCGTGTGGCGTGGCAAAAAACACAACATCGCACGCCTTGCCAATCTCGCCCATGACATCATCCGTCATATCACTGTACACAACATCGCACACACCAAGCAGGCTCGGGAAAATCTCACTCACCGCCCGCCCCTTTTCACTGCGAGAAGTCAAGTGGCTGATATTAATATGGGGGTGGCGTGATAACAGACGTATCAACTCAACGCCTGTATAGCCTGTACCGCCGATGATGGCAACGTTAATTTTTGACATGGGCTTTCCTAAATAAAAATCATTGAATAAACCCTTGGATTATAAAGAATTTTACTCCTTTTGGCAAATAAAATCCAACATTTAACATCACGCCTGCCACACACCAATCACAAATTCGCACAACCTGCCAAAACTTGTTATAATACCCCTTTTATTCACAGCCTGTCGCCATGAATGACCGCTTAGCCTGCCTACCGATTTTATTTAACACCTTAGCCCTTGACCGCCTGACCCCCACCCAAAAAATCATCGTCCAGCAAATAGACGAACTTTTGCCCCAGACCCAGTGCGGTCTGTGCGGACACCCAGACGGCTGTCTGCCCTATGCCTATGGCGTGGCGGTGCGTGGCGAGCCTCACAACTTATGCGTGCCGGGTGGTCAAGCGGTAACGGACGCCATTAGCACGGTGCTTGCCGAGCATGGCGACCCACGCCCCACCCTGAGCGCCACTGCCAGCAAATGGGCAACCGACCCTGCCACCGACCGCCCCGTGGAGGTACGAGCCATCATCAATGAGAACGACTGTATCGGCTGCACCAAATGTATCCCTGTCTGCCCTGTGGACGCCATCATCGGCACCGCCAAGCACATGCACACCATCTTAACCGACCTATGCACAGGGTGCAAGCTGTGCCTACCGCCCTGTCCTGTGGACTGCATTCGCCTAGAAGTACACCCACGCACCATCACGGCAGAGGGGCGAGCGGACGAGCAGGCACATCTACGCACTCGCTATCATCGCCATCTTGACCGTGTCGCCCAAAGTATCACGGACGGCACCAAACCTGTGGTCAGCTCGGTTGAGTCGGTCATGGCGAACGTCATGAGCGAGCCAAGTGGCACGCCCATGGACAAAGACACTGCCAAAAACGCCATTGAACTTGCCAAAATCCGCACCCAAATCAAAAAACTCACCAAACAGCTAAGCGTAAAAAACAACCCTGCCATACAAGATGAACTTGACAATTTAACGCAGAAATTGCGAGAATTAGAGCAATAACCCCACGAGCCACGCCATGTCATTAGAAAATATTCGCCTAGAAAATCTGGGTAATGCCCATGAGATAGACCCTGCCACGCACAAACAGCTTGACCTAGTCAGACGCTTAGAGAAGTCAGGCTTTATCTTTGCCACCGACCCCAAAGTTGCCACCGACCTTGCTCGCTCATCAGACGGCACGCCCACCGATAAGCTCATCTATCGTGCCACGCTCATGGACAGTCAAGGCGACTTACAAACCGCCCTGCACAAAGGCGATTTTTTGGTGAAGGGTGTCGGCAGGCTCTATGCAGGTATCTCGTTCGTGGTCGGGTTTGTGGGCGTGCTTGGACTGCTTAGCACGCACGTGGTTAATTTTTTCTATGTACTGCTTGGACTGCTCGGCTGGCATACGGTTACGCTTATTTTGTGGTTTGTGAGGCTAAACAACCCCAACCGCTATTCTGGTATTTATGGCATACTAGACCGACTTCGCCCCAAATCCGCCATAGAAAGTGAAGCCTTTGACATCTATCAAGAAGAATTTCAAAAAAACACCGCATGGCAAATCGGCAAAGTCATTCACAAGGCGTGGCTCTGTGGCTTGGCAGGCAGTGTGCTTGCCCTGCTCATGCTGTTTTTGTTCAAAAGCTATGCCTTTATGTGGGAGTCCACGCTGTTATCCCAAAGCCATTTTGCCATGATTTTAAAGGGTTTGGGCTTTGTGCCGAGCCTGTTTGGTTTTGAACTACCCAGCCAAATCAGCCTATCTCGGGGCGATGTTCCCCCTGCTCGCCTTGCCACACTCATGATGTTGTCCGTGGTGGTCTATGGCATGATACCCCGCCTGTGTGCTTACCTGCTGTGCCATTTTAATGCCCGTGAGCGTTTTGCCATTGATCCCAATTTATATTATTACGAAAACTTACTTCGCACCTTTAACCAAACCATTGTTGATAAAGACGACTTCACCCCACGCACGCCAACACCCACCAAAACCGCCCTTAGCACTCACAAAAAAGTCGTGGCAACCTTAGAGTGGGCAAGCGATGATGAGCTATGGCACGGACTGACCGATGATGTCAAAAACTTAGGGGCGGTTGATACCAAAGAAGACGTGCTGTATCTCACCCAAATCGCCAGCACCCTACACGCCCAAATCCTACTCGGCGTGGACTGCCGTATCCTGCCTGATAGGGGCGTACTTCGCAAAGTAGATTTGATTCGCCAAAATAGCGATTATGGCGTGATTGTCAAAATCTTACACAGTGGCGGTTATGTCAATGAATGGCGAGACGCATTAAATGAGCGAAATGTTGACCAGATAAATTGATGAATTGGTTTTATTCGTAAATTAATTAATCGGTATTGTTCAATAAAGATATATTCTAAAATTTGGACGTGTAGGGGCGAATTACATTCGCCCAAAAATCAACACTTTATCACAGGGCAAATGTGATTTTCCCCTACAAATATACCCAAAGGTATGGTTAATTAACAATACCAATTAATCAATTAATAAAAACGGGGCGATTTCAATCAGTCCCGTTTTTTCATGATTTTTAAAGGGCAAGCGTTTTTTAATAATAAACCATTCATCATTTTCATAATACGCCAAAATATCCAAATCCATAGGCACTTTTAAAATAGTCACTTTTTTTAAACTGTCCTTTTTTAAATTATCCTGCTCTCGTCCGCATTGTGTTTCTATGTTTTTTAATACGCCATTAAATTCATCATAATTCATCGGCTTGTATAACTTTATCATTATCACGGCATTATGATAGATGAGTTCTGTTTTGCCTGTAAAATCTTTACCAATGATTACAGACGACAAGTCCACATCGCCCCATGACTTTAATTCATCAAGGGCGATTTTAAAACTCATCTGGCTATCATGATTACTGCCTAAGGCGATGATATATTGGCGTATCATTTTTAATTAAAATACTTATGCAGATTTATGGCGAATGATTTTTACGCCCACGCTTTCGGCTTGTTTTATGGCATTGGGCTTATGAATGGTAAGCGTAATGGTTTGGCAAGGATAATGGGCGAGCAAGTATGTACAAATCTCTTCGGCAAGTTTTTCCAATAACTTCGCCTGTATCTTGTGGCATAGCCGTTCTATGTCTTCGCACACCGTTTTATAATTGATGGCATACGCCACATCATCAGTCTGGCTTGCCTGTGTCATGTCGCACACCATTTCACAATCTATTACCAGTGATTGTTTAATGGCTCGCTCCCAATCATAGACACCGATGAGCGTATTTATTTCTAAGGATTTAATAAACACAATATCATTCATGATGACTTCCTATGTTTTAAAATATCAATACTAAATATGATAAGCCCAAGCCAAATTAGTCCAAATACCAGCAGTCTTTTACTGTCAATGGGTTCATGATAATAAAACACCGCAATCATAAATACTGATGTGGGCGTAATATATTGCATGAAACTTAGGGTATTAAAATTCACGAGTTTGGTGGATTGATTATATAATAATAACGGAATTAAAGTAATAGGGCCTGCGAGCATTAATAGCCAAATATCATGGGATACCCAAAATGATGGTTCACTGCTTGGCACATCATGAGTCATAAACCACACCACACAAAATGGCACAAGCATGGCAGTTTCCAAAAACAATGCCGAAATACTGTCAAGTGGCGTGCGTTTTTGCATCAGCCCATAAAATGCAAAGCTTAGTGCCAATAATAAAGACACAATGGGTAAAAATCCAAGCATTACCACTTGAATAAATACCGCAATAAATGCCAAAGCAATCGCCAAGAATTGTAAGGGTCTAAGTCGCTCTTTTAAAATAAAAAATGATAATGCCACCCCCATTAAAGGACTGATAAAATAACCCAAACTGGCATCGATAATCCTATCATGCCCCACCGCCCATACATAAGTGAGCCAATTAATTGCAATCAGCACACCTGAAATAAAAGTCCAAAAAATGATTTTGGGGTTTTGCTTAATGAGCGTGATGGCTTGCCAATGTTTTTTGAGGATTAGAAATAACAATAAAAGCACACAAGTCCAAATTAAACGATGACCGATGACTTCTATGGCATGATAATGACTTAACTCCTTAAAATAAAATGGAAATAAACTCCAAATAAAATAGGCGGTTAATCCTAATACTATGCCTTTTTGTTGATTGGTTTGCATTTTTTTAATTATCGATTTCGGCTTTCTTCAACCGCACTCATCAAATCCGCCATACAAAGTTGTTTTTTGGTTTTTACACCTTCAACATCAAGGGGCGATTTTTGTTCGTAAAATTCTTTTTTTATTTGAAAAACAAAAACTGTACCATCATCAGCACTCACCTCTATTGGTTCTTTTTTGGCAATGTGAATGATTTCATTAAAAGATTTTTGAAAATTTTGTACAGATAAAGTTTGCATATTATTTTCCTTCTATTAAGGGAATGGATAAAGAATTGGCAATATTTTGCATTTTCTTATCAAAGGTAAATAAAGAAAATCCAGTTTCTAATGCCAATTGCAAATAATAAGCGTCGTAGGCATAACTATTGTTGGCAAAAGCAAGGTTAATTGCTTGTTGCATATCAAATTTTAATAATTGCACAGGAAAAGATTGTATGGTTTGCCAACATTCATTCGCTTCATCAATTTGGATTTGCTCTCTTTTAACCATTGCTGATAATGCGTTGCCAATTTCAAAAGGCAATACAATCGGAGCAAATAAATTTGCCCCTTTTGTCCCTTGAATAATGGTCGGTTTTTCAGAAAAATTCAATCCAATTGCAATCAAAATATTGGCATCAACAATGATATTTTTCATTATTCAACCACTTCCAAATTCAGCCCCGCTTCTTTTACCAACTTGGCAAAATTCGGAAAACTTGTCGCCACCGTTTCTGTGCCGTTAATCACAATCTCATCAGACGCTCGCAGGCTCGCTACCGCAAAGCTCATTGCAATTCTATGGTCGTGGTGCGATTCAATCTCCCCACCACCAAACACAAATTCGTGTCCGCCACGCCCGACAATCTCAATGCCGTCATCAAGCACCGTGCAATCAATGCCAAGCGTGGCAAGACCGTCCGCCATGACTTGAATGCGGTCAGATTCTTTGACTCTAAGCTCTTCTGCCCCACGCAAAATGGTCTTGCCAGTCGCACAGGCACTTGCCACAAAAATCACAGGAAATTCATCAATCGCCAGCGGTACAAGGTGCAAAGGAATCTCAATGCCGTGTAATTGACTTGATTTGACACAAATGTCAGCCACAGGCTCGCCACCAACCATTGTTTGATTTTTAAGCGTTATATCCGCCCCCATCAGGCGTAAAATATCAATGACCCCTGTTCTGGTCGGATTGATACCCACCTTAGGTAGCACCACATCGCCACGCCCTGCTATCAGACCTGCCACCATAAAAAACGCACTGCTTGAAATATCTGCAGGCACTTCAATATCACACGCCACAAGCTCCCCACCGCCCTTGACACGGATTTCGTTGCCGTGCCCCATAGGCGTAACCTTAACCTCATAACCAAAAGCGGTCAGCATTCGCTCGGTGTGGTCTCGTGTAATCTCTGGCTCTACCACCACCGTCTCGCCATCTGCCCATAGACCTGCCAAAAGCAGGCAGGATTTGACCTGAGCGGACGCCATAGGCATATCATAAGTGATGGCATTTAGGGTCTGATTGCCTGTGATTGTGATTGGCGGTGTGCCACGCTCGCCTGTGGTCGCCACAACCGCCCCCATTTGGCGTAAGGGTTTGGCGACTCGCTCCATTGGGCGTTTGGATAGGCTTGGGTCGCCAATCATCGTGCTGTCAAAGCTCTGAGCGGACAAAATCCCAGCCAGTAGCCTCATACTTGTGCCAGAGTTGCCCATATCAAGCGGTTTGGCGGGGGCTTTTAGTCCGTGCATTCCCACGCCATAAATCGTTACCTTATCGCCATCTCGGTCTATCCGTACGCCCATATCTTTAAAGGCTTGTAGGGTTGAGAGTGCGTCTTCGCCTTCTAGGAAATTCGTAACACGAGTTACGCCATTTGCCAAAGAACCAAACATAATACAGCGGTGCGAAATGGATTTGTCAGGAGCGACTTTATGTGTGCCTGTAAAAGTGTTGCTTGGGGTGAGTTTGTATTTCATAGGGTTTTTCCGTTCAAATAAAATAGTTAGTTAAAAAATTCATCTAAGGGCGATAATCATCAAATTCCCACAAAAAATATTTGTTTAATTGATTTGCCAAAGTATGCCAATCATTTTCATCATACATTGTAACAATGCGATTTAAATGTGCCATAATGGCTTGATAATCATATTTTTCCATAATTATCAACTCTCTTTGATGAAAAGTTTTTTGCTGTCCTTTTAATTGATTTAAATAATCAAAAGAACAAATACTGGTATAAAAATAATCCGTACCTTCTTGACCAAATATACCAATTTCCATACTAATATTGATACAAAAATCATTGGGATTTTCAGGATAATAATCCTTTAAATAGCCAAAATTTTCAGTTTCTAAAATTTCTTTGATTTCTGCTTTCATTTTAAAAATTTGTTCAATGTGTAGCAACTGTATCCCTAAAGAATACAGTACCACCAACCCTCATTAACTTTGTTGGCTTGTGGATGTTACTTAACGCTAAGATTAAGATGATAATCCGCTTGCCAAACACTGTCATTTCTAACAATGGCGTTAATGACGATTAGGAGTTTACGCATACAAGCGTTGATGGCAACTTTAAAGGGTTTGCCTTTGCCTATCAAACGCTCATAAAACTGTTTAAATTTGGGTTCATATTGTCTTGCCACATTGGTGGCATTGTATAAGACATTACGAACCGATTGCCTACCCCCTTTGCAATGGCTCTTGTATTTAAGTGTGCCACTTTCTTTGGGGTGTGGGGCAACGCCCACTAAGGAGGCGATTTCTTTATTGCTTAATGTACCAAGTTCAGGTAACATTGACATCAAGGTAGCGACAGTAACACCACCAATCCCCTTGATGTCTTTAAACTTTTTTGTGGTGTCATCAAAATGTTTGCTTAGGGTGTCGATGTCTTGTTCTAACTTAGCAATCTGTTCATCAAGGTAAGCAATGACTTGTTTAACACTCTCAAGCTGACTTTGATGAATTTGCCAAATACGGTTCTTTTCTTGTACACGCATTGCCACAAGCTGATGACGGCGTACTACCAATGCCTCTAAGCGTTCTTGCTCTTCGCTTGGTGGGACATAGAGCAAATGAGTAAGTTTGCTCTCATCAAGACTTAAAAACTTGGCATAAAGAGCAAGCATTTTGGCATCTTGGTTATCTGTCTTAGCATTAGAATAAGACTTAGCAAACTGGCTGGTTTTATTAGGATTGGCAATCACCACATTAAAGCCTGATTGATACAGGGCTTTGGCAAGGGGGATTTCTAATCCGCCTGTACTTTCAAGTACTACCAAAGCTAGGTTTGTGCCTGCATTGGTATTAAGATAAGCCATCGCTTGTTTGATGTCGCCCCCAGTGTTTGAAAAGGTTTTGGTTTTATCCTTACAAGAAAGTGATACCACAAAGACCTTTTTGCCCACATCAATGCCACAGTAAATGGGTTCATTGGGCTTGTTCGCTACATTGGTTTTGGTTTGCTTGGTATTTTTGGTTTGTTTAGCATTATTCATCATTAACCTGCCTTGTATTCGGTTTAGAGTCTATCAACTGTACGGTTTTGATTGATGAAAGGTTATCCACTCTTAAAGCTACGACACGAACTTAATCTTGGGTGGTTGCCCTTATGGTTCTAAGGTGCGTACAAGATGTGGATAACGGGTTTTTGCTTATTATACCTTAAAAGGGGGTATACAAAGGTGCGTATTACGCACCTTTTTAAAAAATAAAAGTTCTTGAATTGGGTAATTATAATTATTAAATAAAAAATTAATAGCAATTATAATTATCTCATTAAGTGGTGCGTATGACGCACCTTACGATTAAATATCAAACTTTATCCAAAAGTTTTCTTAATAATTCAATTTCTTTATCTTTTTGAGCAAGTAATTCATCTTTATGGCAAAGGAATAATTGCAATTTTTCAATTTGGGCAATTAAATATTGGTCGCCATTATAATAATTATTGCTATGATTTTCACTAATTTGACAAACAAATTTTTTATTATCCAATAATTCAGTAACTTCAACACCAAATAAAGTCGCTATATCATTTAATCGTTCTAAATTTGGCATACTCTCACCCCTTTCTATTTTGGCATAGCCATTTCTGGTAATGCCTAATTTTTCCGCCACTTGCTCTTGCGTCCAGTCCTTTTGCTCTCTTAACTCACGAATGGTTTCAACATTTATCATAAAAATACCCATATTTTTTAACAAAAGACCACTCGCAGTTGTCAAATGACAAGTGCAGGTTGGTTTAAAAATAAAATAAATTATTGTAACATATAATGGTTGAAATTCAAAATTTTTTGGAGAGTTTTGTGGAAGTTCTTATATTTTTTGGCGGTCTTGCAGGCGTTGTTATTTTGTTTTATTTATTCTCTCAAAACAACCAAGATAGCCAAGCCCCAAAATCAAGCCACACCAACAATTACAATAGAGAAATCGCATTGGGATTAGAATACTTATCCAAAAGTTACCAAGAAACAATGGATATTATAAATAGCGATGGATTTTTCTCATTAAATCAAGATAAAAACGCTTGGAGTTATGCGTTTGAATTGGAAATTGCTTATTTTCAGCTAATTATTTTCACACATTGTATTACACTATACGAAATGCATTCTACCGATATGATGCGTTATGCCATAGCAAGTAATCCTAGCGGAGATAAGAATAGAGACAATCAAGTTCTGAGCAATATTGCACAATCCAATGAAGCCATACAAATAGAAAATTTAAGAGAAAAAAGGCGAAGTATTGCCAAAGGGATTGAAAACAAATGGATTGAGTTAATATTAAAAATTTATGGATTAAATCACAATGAGAATAATATTACTATTATAAAGAATTTTCTGCAAGAAAGACATAGTTTTTATGTAGATACATTGGAGCAACAAAGGGGCAAAAAGAAAGCTGTCTATAATGGCGATTTTTACATAACATTCTTAGAATTTTGTGAAAAACATTACGAATTTCGTAGCGAGCGTGGTTTTGAACAAAATTACATACCTATTTTTCTGAAAATGTATCAGAATTTCCTAGAACAGGCTTCTAGGGAAAAATTGGGTGCAGAATTCATATACACCGAAAACAATGCAGACTCATACCTAAAAATGAGAGCTGGTAGCCTTAAAAATGAAATACTTGCCCCTTGGAATTCCGCTGTCAAATATAGACAAATGATTGGTGATAATTTATTACGAAGTAGTTATTAGGAGCTTATCAATGTCAAACAATCGTAAAAAATTTCCAATTTGGATACCTATTGTATCCTTAGTGTTGGCAATTATTCTAAATCCAAACGCAGTCCAAATGCTCAATCGTGGAATGGTTTCGTCTGGAATGGTAGATATTTTTGGAGCATTTTTATTGTATTGCTTTATTTTGTATATTGGCAATGCTATCTTTAATTCAAGCAAAAAGTGAGTTTATTTATGGATATTATGACAATCATCAAACTTATTGTTATATTTATTTTTGCTAGTATCGGTGTCAATTATGTAAAAAATAAGTTTAAAAAATAATCTTGTTTTGTTTGTTACGCATCATTTTTTATATTTGGTGCATAATACGCACCTTACAAACTTTACATACTCTACGAACTATTTTTTAACCTCTCTTTCTCCACCAATAACTGCCCAAAATATTCTCTGGCATTTTTAGCAATTTCAAAAGTTTATTGCTGTGCAAATCCCAATTTCACTCCAAGCCCAATAAAAGCCGTGCCAGAGATGCCGTCCATTGACCGTCTTGCTTTGACACTTTGCAAATAGCCAATAAACATCGCTCCAATGACCGCCAATAATACAAGCCAAATGGCTGAAAAGAGCGAATACAATCCACCCAAAAATAAATAAGGCGTGGCACTCGCTAATTGTTCTTTTTGGATAAATTGCGGAAAAAATGCCAAAAAGAATAACGCCACTTTGGGATTTAAGACATTGGTTAATAACCCCATTAAATAGGCGTTTTTGGTAGATTTTGGGCTGGTGTCTGCATTGATTTGGTAGTTTTTAGCATTTAGGGCATTTTTAATCGCCATAATGCCTAAATAAATCAAATACACCGCCCCCAAATATTTAATCACCATAAAAGCGGTTGCTGATTTTGCCAAAATACTGGCAAGCCCAAGCGTGGCAAATAAAGTATGTACCAAAACACCTGTCGCCACACCAAGAGCGGATAAAATCCCTGCCATTCGCCCATTTTGTAGAGTGCGATTTAATACAAATACTGTATCAATGCCCGGTGTCAAAATAAAAATAACCGCTGAACTGATAAATAACATTAAATGATGAATGCCAAAACTTGCTCCAAGATTGCTGATAAAGATATCCATTGGCGTATTCCTAAAAAGGTTGATTTGATTTATTACTGTTTGAGCTTCTCTTTTTCAATCAAAAGCTGTCCAAAATATTCTCTGGCATTTTTGGCAATGGCAAGAGTTTCTAATAACTTATCTGAATTGTTATTTTCAATATCAGATTTTAATTCGTCCAATATCTTTTGATACTCATCTAACCCTTTTAATACCGCCTGTTTATTTGCCAAAAAAATGTCGTGCCACATAATCGGACTACTTGCCGAAATACGGCTAAAATCCCGAAATCCCCCCGCCGCATATTTAAAAATCTCTAAATTATCATCATCTTTGGCAAGCTGATAAGTCAAGGCATAGGACAATAAATGGGGCAAATGACTGGTTAGGCTTAGGATTTCATCGTGCTTTTGTGGGGTCATCAGACTCACAACCGCTCCGATATTTTGCCATAAGTCTATGATTTTATTGGTATAAATATCGTCCGCTTGATTGGAGCAGATGATAAGGGCATGATTGACAAACAAATCCGCCTTACGAGAGAGTACCCCAGACCGCTCCGCCCCTGCAATGGGGTGAGCAGGGACAAAATTTAGGTCAATGCCCGTTTCATCTTGGGCGGTGTTGCAAGCGGTGATGACGTTCATTTTGGTGCTACACACGTCGCTCACGATACAGTCGTCCGTAAGCAGTCCGCTTTTTTTGGCGTGGGCGAGCGTACGAAAAATCGGCAACACCGCTTGCACAGGCACACAAATCACGACCAAATCGCACCCTTGTAGCACGTCCGTGAGCATGGACGAGCCTTGCGAGATAAGCCCAATTTCTTGGGCGGTTTTTAGGGTGTCGGCATTGTCATCGCACGCCACAATCTCATGGGTGAGCCTTTTGTCAAGCATGGCGGTTGCAAGGCTTGCGCCGATAAGCCCAAGTCCGATAATGGCGGTTTTGTTAAATAATGGTTTGGTAGTCATCTTATTCACTTGGCACAATCACGGTTGGCAAAAATTGATACTTTTCCACTTTTTTGGCAAAACCTTTATTGTCAAACGAATACATGACGTTGCAATGTTGATAACTTGCCAAATGAAATGCGTCCGTAAATTCAATGCCAGCTTTGGCAAAAATAATGGCTTTTTCTATCATTGTTTTATTTTCAAAAAATACATTGGGTAGGGATAATAAATGCTCATAAACCAATATAATATCATCAACACTAAATTTACAAATTGCACGCAATATCCATTCAAACTCAATAATTACCGTATTAGCAATAAATAAACTTGGCGAATGGTCAAGAAGTTGCTTGGCAATTTGTTTTTGCTTTTGCGTTTTTATATCATCATTTTGGGTTTGCACATAATAGCGAGCTAAGACATTTGTATCCAAACCAATCATAAAATATCTCTTGCAAATTGTGCCACATCTACATCTAAATCTTGTGCTGATAAATGTGTTTTTAGCATACCAAACCCTGATTTAATTTGCTTTTTTGGTTCGTCTTGATGAGTGGGCGATAAAAATTGGAAATTGCCACTTTGTTCATCAAATTGAATGGTTAATGGAGAGCCTTTTTTTGCTCCAATTTTTTCAAAAAACCACATCGGCAATGTTACTTGCCCGTATTCGTTAATTGTTACTGTATCAGTAATCATTGTTTACTCCCTATTTAAAATTACTGGTATTGGTTAATAAAAATATGTTTTAAAATTCGGGCAGTAGGGGCGAATTACATTCGCCCAAAATCAACATTTTGTCAAAGGGCAAATTGCAATTTACCCCTACAAAACCGCTCAAAGATAGGGTTAATTAACAATACCAAATTACCCCAAAACAGGGCAATTTTATCATCATGATTTTACAAAACCGCCTTAGGATATGACCCCAATACTCGCACGTCTTTGGCGATTTTGGCAATGTCATCAATGGCATTTTTGACATTATCATCATTAATATGTCCAATCATATCAATAAAGAACACATACGCCCATTTGTTGGGGCGTTCGGGGCGGGTCTCAATGCTCGTCATGGATACGCCGTGTTTTTTTAGGGGTTCTAGTAGCTCAATCAATGCCCCTGCACGGTCTGGGCTTGACACGACTATGGACGTTTTGTCCTGACCGCTTGGGGCAACTGTTTCGTGTCCGATGATAAGAAAGCGAGTGGTGTTGTTGGGGTTGTCCTCAATGTTTTCGTACAACTTGTGCAAGCCGTATTCTGCCACTGCCACATCGCCTGCAATGGCAGCCGAATGCCATTCGTTTTGCAGGCGTTTTGCCGCCTCGCCATTGCTTGATACCGCCACACGCTCCACATTGGGGAAATTGACATCAAGCCAATGACGGCACTGAGCAAGCGACTGCTGGTGCGAATAAATGCGACTTAGGCTGTCCACCTTGGTGTGTTCTGCCACCAAAAAGTTGTGATGAATGGGCAACTCCACCTCGCCGATGATTTTAAGACTTGACCCCAGAAAGGCGTCCAACGTATGATTGACCACGCCCTCACTGGAATTTTCCACAGGCACCACGCCATACATGGCAGAGCCCGCCTCCACTTCACGAAACACATCGGTAATCGTGGCAAGCGGTACGGTTGTCGCTGCCTTACCAAAATGTTTTAGGGCGGCGGCGTGGGTAAACGTGCCAACAGGCCCCAAAAAAGCGACCTTTTGCGGAGCTTCAAGCTCCAAACACACCGACATAATCTCACGGAATAGGCGTGCCATTTTCTCACCGCTCAAAGGTCCTGTATTACGAGCCATGACCGCTTTTAGCACTTGGGCTTCACGTTCAGGGCGATAAAAAATGGGGTGATTTTCATGGTTCTTTTTGGCGATGGCGACCTGTTGGGCGATGCCTGCTCGCTCGTTGATAAGTCGTTGAATTTGTTCATCAATGCTGTCAATCTTGCCACGCAAATCGGTAATTTGGTTGGTGTCTAGGTTGGCTTTGGGGGTTTGTTTGCTCATGTCTGCCCTTTTTGTGTGCTAAAAATAGGTTAATGATACATGAATACTAGGGGTTTGGGCAAATGTTTTTTTGGGGTTTGGGGGTGATTTTGTGGGGATTGGTTGGGGAAATTGGCGGTTTTTGGGGCTGTGGGTGTTAAATTGATAAAAACAAACGAAAGGTAAGGTGCGTACCACGCACCAATTATTATCCTTTATATAAGTGATTTATTTAGCACGGGTGAGTTGCAATTTGCCCCTGCAATTAAAAATAATTACTGCATAGTCAATAAATTAATATTTTAAGTTAAGTGTAAAGTAATTTTTGTATGCCAAAACGGTGCGTAATACACACCTTTGTATACCCCCTTTTAAGGTATAATAAGCAAAAACCCGTTATCCACATCTTGTACGCACCTTAGAACCATAAGGGCAACCACCCAAGATTAAGTTCGTGTCGTAGCTTTAAGAGTGGATAACCTTTCATCAATCAAAACCGTACAGTTGATAGACTCTAAACCGAATACAAGGCAGGTTAATGATGAATAATGCTAAACAAACCAAAAATACCAAGCAAACCAAAACCAATGTAGCGAACAAGCCCAATGAACCCATTTACTGTGGCATTGATGTGGGCAAAAAGGTCTTTGTGGTATCACTTTCTTGTAAGGATAAAACCAAAACCTTTTCAAACACTGGGGGCGACATCAAACAAGCGATGGCTTATCTTAATACCAATGCAGGCACAAACCTAGCTTTGGTAGTACTTGAAAGTACAGGCGGATTAGAAATCCCCCTTGCCAAAGCCCTGTATCAATCAGGCTTTAATGTGGTGATTGCCAATCCTAATAAAACCAGCCAGTTTGCTAAGTCTTATTCTAATGCTAAGACAGATAACCAAGATGCCAAAATGCTTGCTCTTTATGCCAAGTTTTTAAGTCTTGATGAGAGCAAACTTACTCATTTGCTCTATGTCCCACCAAGCGAAGAGCAAGAACGCTTAGAGGCATTGGTAGTACGCCGTCATCAGCTTGTGGCAATGCGTGTACAAGAAAAGAACCGTATTTGGCAAATTCATCAAAGTCAGCTTGAGAGTGTTAAACAAGTCATTGCTTACCTTGATGAACAGATTGCTAAGTTAGAACAAGACATCGACACCCTAAGCAAACATTTTGATGACACCACAAAAAAGTTTAAAGACATCAAGGGGATTGGTGGTGTTACTGTCGCTACCTTGATGTCAATGTTACCTGAACTTGGTACATTAAGCAATAAAGAAATCGCCTCCTTAGTGGGCGTTGCCCCACACCCCAAAGAAAGTGGCACACTTAAATACAAGAGCCATTGCAAAGGGGGTAGGCAATCGGTTCGTAATGTCTTATACAATGCCACCAATGTGGCAAGACAATATGAACCCAAATTTAAACAGTTTTATGAGCGTTTGATAGGCAAAGGCAAACCCTTTAAAGTTGCCATCAACGCTTGTATGCGTAAACTCCTAATCGTCATTAACGCCATTGTTAGAAATGACAGTGTTTGGCAAGCGGATTATCATCTTAATCTTAGCGTTAAGTAACATCCACAAGCCAACAAAGTTAATGAGGGTTGGTGGTACTGTATTCTTTAGGGATACAGTTGCTACTATTGTATTTAATCCCACTCCTGCAACACCAATGCCACCACCCAATTTTGCCGATTAAAATTACACGCCGTTTCATGATTGGGACTACATTCTGTCTCGCTTGGGGCTGGTAATATCGCCTTGCCGTCATTATCCATAGGCATTTTGCGTAGCATGACGGTATGCAGTACATTACCGCCGATGAGCCAAATCTCACGATTTTTCTTATCAGTCTTGACCACAATATCACAATGAGCAGGCAAACCACGTCCATTATCCGCCAAATACTTATCCAAATCCTGATAACTGCCAATCAGCTCACGCCCATAACTTCGCACATAGCACAGTATATCGCCCTGTTTTAGGGGGCTTACCAAAGGGTCTGCCGTGCGATAATCGCCCACGCCCTGCCAAGATGTGGCGATATAATCAAAATGGCGTGGCGACACATAAAAATCCACGTCCGCCTGTCTCATCACATACGACACAAAGCCTGCCGACCATGCCACATCACTCACAAAGGCTCGGCAAATGTTGGTGCTGGCGTTCTCGCCGCTGTCCGCCTTGTCGCAACGCTCATAAGGCAACGCCCTATCAAGCCGTGCCAACGCCCCACTATCACGCCAATACGCCACTACACGCTCCCACGCCCGTGAGCCGTCCGTCAGGCGTGCGTTTTCGGATTCGTAATGGCTATATTTGGCGATTTGTCCGTTTGTGGTGATAAACGGCTCGCCCCATGCCTTGTGTTCACGCAGGGCGATTTGGGCGATGCGTTCGGCTTTTGGGGTATGTGGGGCGAATGTGGGTGCGGGTGATTGCCACAAATTGTCTTGCAAGCTGTCCTGTGGAGCGTGCGTACTCACACAAGCAGATAAGGCTAAGGCGGTGCAGAGTAGGGGTAGAAGTTTTGGCATGGGATTTGGTTTTTTACAAGGGAATTTATTTTATCATTAAGATGGGGGCTTTAAAAAGCAAGACAAATATATTCTTATAAGAAAATTTATATTTTTTATAAAATAATATATTGTTTGACATTAATAATACATCTTAATAATACCAATTTTTGATATCAAACAATTTACCGACAATCAAAACTTGTCAATAATCCTTCAAAGCCGATATGCTCATGTAAAATTTTTATAAATTCATCTTCATCAATCAATCCTTCTTTATTATCATCAAAATCATATCCATAAATTTTCTTGATGACATCGTAATGCTCGGGTTTTAGGTATTTTTTATGGCTTTTTAGATAATTGGCTAAATTTGTCCCAATATCCTGCATAAGCTCGCTGTCAGTCTCAATATCAACAACGCCATACAACATCAAATAAAAAATAAAATCCTGTAAATCTTTTGCCAGAATATCAGCTTCATCATAATCATGATGAAAAAGCACAATCGGCACATCATCTTTTGACAAATATGGCAAATCATGATGATACCAAAAGCAATAATAATCCCCTGAGCCGTCTTGCACAAATGGTACAAATAAATAATTTGGGTTGATTGCCATATAGTCATCTTGATTTAAAAGCATATCTGTAATATGCTCAATGTCGTCAAAATCCATAATTTCAATGTAATTGCTATATAATGACAATGGCGGACTATCCTTTAAATTAGGATAGACTTCTTTTTGCCAATGAATATCTACCTTGCCCCACGTTAGCATATTATCTTGGCATAATGTTTTATAAAGTATGGGATAATTAAATCCATGTTTATTTTCTAAGTTTTGTAATTGTTTTAATGAAACAGTCATGATATTTTCCTTTAAATGGCAAATGAATAATAACATTTGAGCTTAATTTACATTCTACAAAATCAAGAATAAATACTACAAATCCACCAACCGACAAAACAGCTCATCATACGCCATTTTTTCTTGTACGTTTTGTCCCACCGCCACCGCCATATCATCAAGGCTTGCTAAAAAATTCTCTACCTTATCAAGGCTTAGATTTTCCGCCCCATTTATCAGCCCTGCCACGTCCATGTCGGTGTGAATACTATCAAGCCCAAGCCCCACTCGCACCACGTCCATCAGCATAAGCCGTGTCAAAACCGCAAAATCAGCAAAGCTCATCACACCCTGCCAATAGTCGCTCGCACTCACTGCCGACCGCTCGCCATGCCTTAGCGTAAGCCATGTTTTTAGCCATAATGCACGCTTGTCAAACCACACCGCCTTTGGCAACTCTACCGCCTTTAATACCGCCCCGTCGGTGAGTGTCAGGGCAAGTCTGGCAAGACTCTCATCACCCAACACTCCACCCACATAAGCCAACGCCACATCATGAGCAACAGCCCCAAGCGGTAGGGCTTGCACACGGCTTTTTATGGTAGGCATGAGTTTGGCAGGGTTGTCGCTTATCAGTATCAAATGCACGCCTGCCCGTGGCTCTTCTAAGGTTTTTAGCAAAGCATTACTCGCCCCAATCGTGAGACTGTCGGCATCATCCAGCACGATGAGCCGAACGCCATGCCCCTTGACGTGGCTATACTCTTGTAAGGCTCGCACGTCATCAATCTTAATGGACGAGCGTTCGCTCTCATCAGACGTCGGCAAGCTCTCGGACGGCAACACCATGACATCGGGGTGCGTCCCTGCCATGAGCCAATGACAGCTATCGCACGCCCCACACGCCCCCTGCTCGCCCTTGTTTTGGCACAGTAGCCACGCCACAAACCGCCACACAAATTCACGCTTACCAATGCCTGCCATACCACACGCCAACAACCCATGCGGTAATTTGCCGTCATAAAACTGACCGACCACCTGCTCCCAAGCGTGGGTTTGCCAAGGCAGTAACGGGGCAAAATAGGGCAACTGTTCTTGTTCGTTCATATCAGAATTTTAAAAACTCATCAATCGGCATGGCATTTAGCCTATCCAAATCTTCCTGCGTGTCCACCCCAAGCGGCAAGGCAACTTTGGCGACATCTATGGCGATTTTTTGACCATTTTCTAAAATGCGAAGCTGTTCTAGGCTCTCTAACACTTCAAGCTCGCCCTGCTCCCATGTGCCAAATTCCTTTAACAATTTGACCCGATAGGCATACAACCCCAAATGGCGATAGGCGTTTTTGGGTCGCTCGCCAAGCTCATCTTTTAAATGTCCGTCTCTATCGTACGGCATGGGGCTACGGCTAAAATACAGGGCATTTTGGCGAGCGTGGATGACTTTTACCACCGAATTTTTATAAAAATCATCATAATTATCAATGACTTCGCATAATGTCGCCATGACACAGTCGTCATTGGCAAGGAGTAGATTTTTGGCTTGTTCTAATAACACAGGCGGTACAAGCGGTTCATCGCCTTGCATATTGATGACAATGTCATCGTCCGCCAAGCCCAAAATCTGTGCCACCTCCCCCAGTCTGTCCGTGCCTGACGCATGCTCACCCGTCATCACCACAGGCACGCCCGCACTCTCGCACACCGCAAAAATCCGCTCATCGTCCGTTGCCACGCACACACTGTCGGCAAAGGTTGCTTGCAGGGCTTTTTGAGCTGTCCAGAGAATCATGGGCTGACCGTGCAAATCCAGCAAAGGCTTGGCAGGCAGGCGAGTGGATTTGTAGCGGGCGGGGATAATGATGTGGGTTTTCATAAAGTTTTTTGTGTTGCGATAAAAGACCCATTATAAAGCAAAATCAACCAAACGAAAAGCACAACCGCACCCAAATTACCCTACAAAAAATCTTAACCATACCAGATAATTTTGCTATAATCAGTGATAATTCCTTACAATGAAAACTGTCATGACATCATTTAAAAACAAACTTTCCAAACTCTCCCTAAGCACCACCCTAATCTATGTTGCTATTTTTGGCTTATCGGCATGGGCGTGCGAAAGACCACAGGTGAGTGGTTATGATGATGTGAGTTGCCTAAATGGGGGCTTGGCATTAGTTAAGCAAAACAACAAATATGGTTTTGTTGATAAAACAGGTAAGGTGATCATTCCCATTCAATACAATTTCGCTTACACTTTTAGTGAAGGTTTAGCACCAATTGAACAAAATGGTAAATATGGATTTATTGATAAAATGGGCAAATTAGCAATACTTGCTCAATACGACAGTGCTTATAGTTTTCGTGAAGGTTTAGCGGTAATTGAACAGAACGGTAAGTATGGATTTATTGATAGAACAGGCACAATAGTTATTTCCACTCAATATGATGACGCTTACAGTTTTAAAAATAATCAGGCTAAGGTTAAATTAGATGACGAAACATTTTACATCGACAAAACAGGCAAACGCATTCAATAATTTCAATCACAAAAGGCAGGTAATCCTGCCTTTTAACCAATCCCAAGCTCCCCAAGCACCCTCTCCATCTCCCCATACACTCCCTCCGACAACACCGCCTGCACAGGCAATACCCATACATTATCAAAAATCGCATGGGGCGTGCGTGTGGCAAGTTCACGCAATTTAACCGCATCTTTACTGGTTGTGATGATTGGCAAATCGGTCAAATCCGCCAAATCATCAAGGGTAAAATCATGATGATCGCCAAAAGCACGCTCCACCACGTCAAAACCAAGCTCATTTAACGTTTTAAAAAAGCGAGTAGGATAGCCAATACCGCTTAGGGCATAGACCTTTTGGGGTGGTAAAGTTTTATCATTTACCGATTTGTCATTTCCCAAAAGTGGCATGGGATTGTTTGGGGCTAAGTGCATTAAAAGGGCATTATCATCATACTGCTCGGCTCGTGCGTCATGATAGATGACCGTTGCCCCATCTAGGCGGTCTATCGGCTCACGCAAAAACCCTTGTGGAAAGAGTTTGCCATTACCAAACCCACGCACACCGTCCACCACTATCCATTCTACATCTCGGTGTAGGGCGTAGTGTTGCAGTCCATCATCACTGATAATGAGTTGTAGATTTGGGTAATTTTCAAGCAAAATCTCAATCGTCCCACCACGATTTGCCCCCACCGCCATAGGTACATTTGTATTTTGGACGATAAGGCACGGCTCATCGCCCACGTCTTTGGGAGTGCTATCGACACGAACCATTGCAGGGCTACTGTCCGCCCGTCCATAGCCCCGACTTATCACGCCCACATTCACACCTTTATCTTGCAAATACTTGACAAGAGCGATGATAAGCGGAGTTTTTCCACTACCGCCCACCGTGATATTGCCAATTATCATCACAGGAATGGGGGCATGGTATTTGGCAAGTTTATCGTTATCATACAAGGACTTACGCACACGACCCACCACGCCATACAGAGCGGACAACGGGGCAAGCGTGGCAAGCATGGGGGAGTTTTCCTGCCATGCCTTTGTGATGAGAAGTTCTAAGTTTTTCATGCCTTGCCCTGTTCGCTTTGCTCATCAAAGGTTCGTTCGTACATGGTGCGATACATACCGCCTTTGGCAAACAGCTCGTCATGCGTGCCCATTTCCACGATTTGCCCTTTATCCATGACGATGATACGGTCGGCGTTTTGTATGGTGGATAAGCGATGAGCGATGACAAGCGTAGTACGTCCTTGCATGACGGTCTCTAACGCCTTTTGGATATAGTATTCACTTTCGTTATCAAGGGCAGATGTGGCTTCGTCCAATATCAAAATCGGTGCGTCTTTTAATAACGCCCGTGCGATGGAGAGTCGTTGGCGTTGTCCGCCTGACAGCTGCAAACCGTCCGACCCGATAAAACTATCATAACCATCTGGCAAATCCATAATAAAATCATGAGCATAAGCGGATTTGCTCGCTTGTATGATGTCATCATGGGATTTGGCGGATAATGCCCCATAAGCGATGTTATGAGCGACCGTATCCAAAAATAGCGTAACTTGCTGATTGACCATGGCAATCTGCTCACGCAAAGACGATAATTTAATGTCATCAATGGGCGTGCCGTCTATCAATATCTGTCCCGACGTCGGCGTGAGTGAACGAGTAAGCAAGTTCACCAGCGTGGTCTTGCCCGAGCCTGACCGTCCCACCACCGCTACTGTCTCGCCTGCTTTGATGTCAAGGTTAAAGCCCTTTATCGCTTGCACACCGCCATCATAGGTCAAGCTGACATCATCAAAACGGATATTACCATGAATAGTAGGGGTTAGCGTGCCTGTATCACGCTCCTCAGGCGTGTCTAACAGTTTAAACACAGACGCACCCCCCGCCAAGCCCCGTTGCAGTTTTTGATTGACATCGGTCAATGCCTTAACAGGACGGGCAAGCAGTCCTGCGGCGATAAGAAAGGAGGTAAACTGCCCTGCCGTCATACCGCCAAGCACTTCAGGACGTAGCGACAACCACACCACAAAACACATCCCCATCGCCATGAGCAGCTGAATGAGTGGCGAATTAATGGCGGCAAGCACCGTGATTTTCATGCCCTTTTGCAGGTTATCCAGACTTGCTTTGTTAAATCTATCAGCTTCATACGCCTGTCCGCCGTAGTTTTTGACGACTTGATAGCCTGCCACTGCCTCATTGGTGATATGGCTTACCGCACTCATGGACTCTTGGATGCCTGTCGATAGTGCGGCGAATTTTTTAGAGACCTTTTTGATAATCCAAAAAATCGGTGGCACGACTATCATCAAAACAAGCGTCAGTCGCCAGTTGCTATAAAACAGATAACCAAACAACGCAATGACCGTCAAACCTTCTTTTAGTAGCGTGGTAATCGCCTCGTTACTGCCTGCGGTAACTTGCTCCACATCAAAGATGAGCTTGGATGAAATCGTGCCAGCAGGGTTTTTTAGATAAAAATCAGACGGCAAACGTAACAGCTTTTCAAACACCGCCACACGCAAATGATAGACAAGATTACGAGAGATATACGCCGAATAATATCCCCCCAAAAACGCCCCAACCCCCCGAAAGAAAAACAGAGCGATTACCAAAAACGGAAACCAAAATTTGCCTTTTTCATCATTGTTGTTAATGGCATCAATAATAAACTCAAAGAGCTTGGCACTGGCAACCTCAGAGCCTGCACTTAGCACCATACCAATCGCCATAAAAATCGCCGCCCACCAGTAAGGTTTTAGGTAGGACATCAGACGCAAAAAGACCGCCAATTTATCATTGGGGTCAAAGTTGGTTTGGGGGGTAGGTTTTGACATGATTTTTAAAAGAAAAGTTTTGTGGCATTTTAACACAAAATGCCACATCGCACCGCATAAATCTTGCGATTACTTACTACTGCTTTGTGGTGCTGGCACAACAGTGCTGATGTTTAGGTTTAAAAAGCCCATTTTACCTGCCACATCCATGACACGCACCACCGCTTGGTGTGATGCTTCGGCATCGGCTGCGATGACAAACAGTTGTTTGCGGTCACTGCCCGCTTCTTTTTGGAGCATGTTAATGAGCTCAGCTTCGGTGCTAGACCCTAAGGCAAGCCCATTAACCAAATAAGTACCGTCTTTTTGTACCGCCACTTCTATCTGTTTGCCTTCATTGGTCACTGCCACGCCTTCGGCTTCGGGCAGGACGATGTTAATGCGACTAAAATGATTAAAGGTCGTCGCCATCAGCAAAAATACAATCAAAAACAGCAAGCAATCAATCATGGGGGTCAGATTGATTTCCAAAGGCTCAACGGTCGGTTTACGAAATCTCATGGCGATACTCGACTATGACTGCTCTTGGTTTTGATTTTGGGAATGGGCGACAGGCTCGCTGGCTAGGATTGGCTCTTTTTGCGAACCATCTTTCGGTATTGTTAAATAAAGATAGATTTTAAGGTTTTCCGTTCGGACTGAGCTTGTCGAAGTCTAGGAAAACCGTTATGGTTCGACAAGCTCACCACGAACGGCTTTCTAGAAAAGTATACTCAATTAACAATACCCATCTTTCATCAGCCCATAATCATACATCTCTTGAATGAGTAGCCCCGCTTCGCTTTCAAATTTGGCATTAATATCCACAATACGCCTTTGGAAATAACGGTACGCCATCAGAGCAGGAATGGCGACAAACATACCGCCTGCGGTAGTAATCAAAGCCTGAGAGACACCCCCTGCGAGCATGGCAGGGTCTTGCATGGAGCCATCTGTTACCGCCAAAAATGAGATGATGATACCCAGTACTGTCCCTAACAGACCTAAAAGCGGTGCAATCGCCCCAATCGTACCGAGCATGTTAATGTTCTTCTCTAAGGTATGAATCTGTACGCTGGCACGGTTTTGCATGTGCATGGTCATACTGTCCAGTCCATACTGGCGATACAAGAGCCCCGTTGCCAAAATGTCACCCAATGGCGACTCTTCTTTAATGGCAAGCAGAGTGTTTTTATTGATATCACCCTTGGTGCGCAACTGACCAATCAGCTGTTCTCTAAGTCCACTCGGGGCAAGCAAACCCATGCGTAACACTTTGCCACGCTCGATGATAATGACCAGTGCCACAATAGAACACACGATGATTGGCAACATCAGCCAACCGCCTGCTTTGACAAGCTCCCACATAATTTACACCGTTACACAATTATTAGTTAAACATCAAGACTTTGCCACGCCAAGCTGTGCCATCAGCCCACTTAGCTCATCATGACTATGAAAAAATATCTCCACACTACCCTTGCCATCTTTGCCTTGTTTTAGCTTAACCGTCGCCCCCAATGCGTCCGAGAGCTTCTGGTTTAGGGCGATGACTTCACGACTATTGACTAAGACTGCCTTTGGCTCGGGGTGCAAGATAGATTTGACCAGTTTTTCTGCTTCACGCACCGTCATGTCCGCATGAATGATTTTTTTGGCGATGATGGGCTGTTGGTCTTTGGACAAAGACAGCAAAGTGCGAGCATGACCCATGTCAAGTAAGTTATCCATCATAAACGCCTTGACTTCATCATGCAAGGCGTTAAGGCGTAGCAGGTTGGATACGGTCGTGCGTGCCTTACCCACGACATCGGCAATCATCGCATGACTCATACCAAACTCGGTATGAAACCGCTCCAACGCCGCCGCCTGCTCCAACACCGTCAAGTCTTCACGTTGAATGTTCTCAATGAGTGCCAAGGCAATCGCCACTTCATCAGACAGCACACGCTCGATGGCAGGAATGGTGGTAAGCCCTGCCAGTTTGGCAGCTCGCCAACGTCGCTCACCTGCGATAATCTCATGGGTAATGCCATCCGCCTTACTCTCGCCCTCCAACAAAGGACGGATAACGATGGGTTGCATGACCCCGTGCTGACGTACTGACTCGGCAAGCTCCCGCAAGGCTTCTTCTTTAATGTCTCGTCTGGGCTGATATTTACCTGATTGCAATCTGGCAGGGTCGATTTGAATGAGCGTGACCTGTTCACCATCTTGGGTGGGCTCAGACTGGGTAGTCTTGGCAGATTTACTGGCTACTTGGGCGGTGCTTTTGTCGGCATTGGCTTTTGTGCCAGTTTTTTTGGGGCTGGCTGACTTGGGGGTAGGGGCAGATTCCGCTGTCGGCATGATGGCTTCTGCGGTCAAATCTCTTTCTCGTTTAATGTTGCCCATCAAGGCTTCTAAGCCACGTTTCGTGCCAAGCCCACGCTTTTTTGTCATACCCATTTACACCAGTGTTACAGAAAATAGCAGGGTATTTTACCACAAATAACATCTTATGTTAAATGCTAAGTGCTAAGTGTGCTTTTTGTCGTAAAAATACCCAAAGTTGTCTTTGGGTAAGGGGTAAATTCAAAATTAATGCGACTCATAAATATAAGACTCATCGCTCGCTTCGGGCATGATGAGCCACATGATAAGATAAAACAAAATCCCACCAAACAACGTCACCGTTGCTGTCAGTGGAATAGACAGTACAAACAGCCATCGTAGCACCGCAGGCGACCACCCCATGTATTCGGCAATACCGCCAAACACGCCTGCTATCATGCGATGATGTTTTGAACGGTGTAAGCGGATAAGTTTGGGTTTGGCAGTATGGGTCATGAATTGTTTTTTACCTTTTAAAATGAAATAAATTTGAAATGGGTATAAAAATAATAACGTCTTTTTTGGTAAATACAATGCCCTTTTGCAAAACTTTACATTTACAAAACACTGTTCAATTAAGATATTTTTTAATCAGACGTGTAGGGGTAATTTATTCGCCCAAAAATCAATATCTTACCCCACTCTCAACTTTCCCTTGAAATAAAAAAAGACATAGCCCAATCCAAGTTTCACCACAAAACAAAGGGAGTAAGTTATGTCTTATGATGATTTTATCATTAGTGTCTATCTTATGGTAGATGCTTTTTATAAAAATATTGTAACTAAGCCTATCAGAACCAAAGGCTATCCTCCTGCCTTATCCGATGCCGAAGTCATCACTATGGAACTTGTTGGTGAGTGTTTGGGTTTTGATACAGACAAAGGTATTTGGGCTTATTTTACCAATCATTACACTCACTACTTTCCCAAATTAGGCTCATACCCTAATTTTGCCAAACATTGTGCCAATTTGCTTTGGGTAAAAGATAAGATGATGAATGCAATCAGCATACACAGCCAGAATGAATACAACCCTTATCTGATTGACAGTTTTCCCTTGCCTGTGTGTCGTTATGGTAGAGCAAGACGAAACAAAAGCTTTAAATCCGTGGCAAGTTTTGGGTTTTGTGCAAGTCAACATGAGCATTATTTTGGCTTTAAAGGTCATCTACTGACCAGTGTACAAGGTCAAGTGATTGGCTTTGGTTTAACACCTGCCAACATTGATGATAGACAAATGGTATTTGAACTAACAGACATCCTACAAAACCAATCAAAGCAACACATCTGTCAGTTATTTGGCGACAAAGGGTATTTATCCAAAGATCTGCAAAGCGAACTTGCCAAAGCTGACATTGACTTACAAACACCGCTTAGGGACAATATGACCGATGACAGGGATAAAGGGTTTTTAAGCCATCTTAAAAAAAGCAGAAAAACCATAGAGACCGTCATCTCGCAACTGTCACAAAGATTTAACATTCAACAAACAAAAGCAAGAGATTTATGGCATCTGTCTAACCGACTTACTAGAAAGCTACTTGCCCACAGTTTTTGCATAGAGATTAACAAACAACTTGGCAACCCACCGCTTAAGTTTGAGATGATTTTTAGTTGAGAGTGGGGTATATCTTATCACAGGGTAAATGTGATTTGCCCTTACAAACCCATTCAAAGATTGGTTTTTTAACAATGCCCAATTATAAAAATAAAAGAGCGGAAAAAACCACTCTTTTATCATGTATTGTAAATATGACAAATTTACACCGCTTGAATCGCTGTCAAAGCAATGGTATAAACAATATCATCCACCAAACAGCCACGAGACAAGTCATTAACAGGCTTGTTAAGACCTTGTAGCATAGGGCCCACACTAATCACGCCTGCGGTACGTTGCACGGCTTTATAAGTGGTGTTACCTGTGTTCAAATCAGGGAAAATAAACACGTTGGCTTCGCCTGCCACGGCTGAATTTGGGGCTTTTTGCTTACCCACGCTTGGTACAGACGCTGCGTCAAACTGCAAGGGGCCGTCCACTTTTAGCTCAGGAGCTTTTTCACGGACGATTTCCAATGCACCTTTGACCGTATCCACGTCAGGGCCTGAACCTGAGTTCATGGTAGAGTAGCTAATCAAGGCAACTTTGGGGTCAATGCCAAAGGCTTTGGCAGACTCAGCCGATTGAATGGCAATCTCAGCAAGTTGCTCGGCAGTAGGGTTTGGGTTTACCGCACAGTCGCCATAGACGACCACTTGCTCGGGCAGTAGCATAAAGAACACGCTAGATACTAGACTGTACTGTGGGGCAGTTTTGATAAGCTGGAACGCTGGGCGAATGGTATCTGCGGTGGTGTGTACCGCACCTGATACCAAGCCGTCCACGTCACCCACTTGTAGCATCATCGTGCCAAGATAGACGGTGTCTTGTAGGGCTTCTCTTGCTCCTGCTTCATCTAGCTTACCCTTACGGCGTTCTACCATGGGGGCAACGTATTTTTCAATAATGGTGGACGGCTCAATGATTTCAATATCATCAGGCAAGGTAACGCCACGCTCGTCCGCCACCGCACGGATTTTGGCAGGGTCGCCCAAAAGCACGCACTGAGCAATGCCACGGCTTTGGCAAATCGCTGCCGCTTCAATGGTGCGTGGCTCATCGCCTTCGGGCAGAACGATACGTTTTTTGGCGTTTTGGGCAAGGCGAACCACTTGGTTACGAAACGCATAGGGCGATAATTTTTGGGTACGCTCGGACGTTTTGTAGCTTTCAAAAGCACCACCGTCAATCTCAGATAAATGACCGCCTTTGTCGGTGCGTGCCACGACTTGCACTTTGCCCGACAGTTCGGCTGTGCCAATCACGCCCCAAATACGCTCGCCTTTGAGACCGCCAAACACAGACGCAAATACAGGCAGACGCACGTCATTATCGCCCACCAAAATCACGTCCGCATCAAAACCTGTTCCCAACTCACGGTTCACACGGTTGGCATAAGGACGGCTTTCATCGGCAAGCACACCCACCACCACGCTGACAGGGGCAGATTGTTTGGCGATGACGGTTTCTAGCAGGTCATCAAGGTTGTTGTCGCTAATGGCACTCACCAACTCATCATGGCTTGGGATGGCGACAATCTCACCACCGACTAAGTTTGCGACATTTTGAGCCAACGTTTCCATGTTGATTTGGCTGGTGGTGGGGATAAGCAGTAGTGTTTTCATAAGTTACCTTTTTATCAGTTTTAGTAAGATTTTTAAATTTGCCATTGTCAATCACAATACCTTTAAATGGATTTGTAGGGGCAAATTACATCTGCCCTTTGTAACGCATAAATACTTGGGCGTGGTATTTGCCCTATAACATCCAATTTTAAAATGTATTTTGATTTAACAATGCCTTTTAATTTAATTAAAAAATCACAGGTTTTTTTAAGAAAAGCCAGACGTTTGCCTGACTTTTCTTTTTATTACAACCCTAATACCGCACGAGACTCGCTGGCGATTTGGAATTCTTCATCCGTTGGGATAACCCACAATTCTGCTGATGAGCCGTCCGCATGGAAACTGCCCTCCGCCCCACGGAACAACTCGGCATTTTTGGCGGTGTCAATTTTTAGACCCAAATGTTTCATATAACCAACAATCTTAGCACGCATATCCGCACCGTTTTCGCCCACGCCACCTGTAAAGGCAAAACCTGTCAAAACAGGCAAACCTGCAGTCAAACCAAGCAAGTACTTGGCGGTACGATAGGCAAACATTTCTAGGGCAAGCGTGGCGTCAGCATTGCCCTCTTTGTCGGCTTGTTCTAGGTTACGCATGTCGTTAGATACACCCGACACGCCCAAAAGACCGCTCTTTTTGTTAAGCAAAGTATCAATCTCTTGGATAGACAGACCCAAAGTACGGTGCAAATGCAAGTGAATGCTTGGGTCGATGTCGCCTGAGCGAGTACCCATCATCAAACCTTCAAGTGGTGTGATACCCATAGACGTGTCTAGGCTTTTGCCATTATAAACTGCGGTGGCTGAACAGCCGTTACCTAAGTGAGCAATTACCCAACCATGCTCGCCTGTTTGCTCGGTCAGCTCGCTGGCACGGTTTGACACATAGGCGTGTGATGAACCGTGAAAACCATAACGGCGGATTTGGTGTTCGGTGTACAGCTCTTTTGGCACAGCATAGCGGTAAGCGTGGGCAGGCATGGTTTGGTGGAATGCCGTATCAAAAATCGCCACTTGGGGCAGGTCAGGATAAATAGCGTTAATCGCCTTGATACCAGCAGCGTTGGCAGGGTTATGAAGTGGGGCAAGGCTTGCCAGCTCTTCAATGGTTGCCAGTACTTCTGGGGTGATGACGGTTGCCGATTTGAATTTATCGCCACCGTGTACCACACGATGACCCACCGCCACAGGCTTATGCTCAGCGATAAGCTCGCCTAGAATGATTTGCAAGGCTTCGGTATGAGCCCCCGAATTTGGGATATTGATTTCTACTTTTGAGCCATCTAGGTTTTTGTGCTTGATACGGGCGTCAGTATTGCCCAACGCTTCGGCAAGACCTTCAATGCGAGTGTTGCCGTCTTCGCTGATAAGGGCGTATTTGATAGATGATGAGCCACAGTTTAGCACTAGGGTGGGATTGGTTAGAGACATAAGCTTTCCTTATTGGAATGAAAAAGATACGGCGATGATTATAACACACAAAATAGGCTTTGACAAAAGCCTGATTTAACCAAAATACCACACATTCACACATTGCAAAATGGTCAGCTTTGGTTTAGAGTAAGATACGTTTTTATCACATTTATCACACGTCATGACCGCATACAGTGAATTTACCGCCTTTATCCTAGACCAATTAGCCCCACTTGCCCCCATCACGGTTAAGCAAATGTTCGGGGCGAAGTGCCTTTTTAAAAACGGTAAAATGTTTGGCATTATCAGCAATGACACGCTTTACCTAAAAGCCGATGATGACAACCGTCAAGCCTTTATTGATAAAAACTGTGAGAAATTTACCTATTGGACAAGCCGAGCAGGCGTTAAAAAACAAGTCGCATTGGGCTATTATCAGCTTCCTGAATTTGCCTTGGATGATACTGATGAGCTGTGCCGTTGGGCAGGGTTGGGGATAGGGGCAAGCCAAAAAAATCAAATGCCACGTCCTAATCATCAAAAATGACTTATGTTTGGTATTTTATTTAAAAATAATACTTGACTTATTTCACAAAAAAAGTTAGGAAAATTGGCAAAAATATGGCATAATAGGCACTAATTTTGGGTTATCTGTGAACGACTGTCATACCCAAAACAACATATTCCCTTGCAAAGCGAACTTGCATTTACAATCACCAAACTCGGAGTTTTTATGTCAAAACCGACCATTGTTTATACCTATACCGATGAAGCCCCTGCCCTTGCCACGCACTCTTTACTGCCGATTATCCAAGCCTTTACCAAAAGCTCAGGCATTGACATCACCACCAGCGACATCTCTTTGGCAAGCCGTGTCCTATCTCAATTCCCAGAATACCTAAAACCTGAACAACAACGTGAAGACAGCCTAGCCAAATTGGGCGAACTCGTCACCAAGCCTGACGCCAACGTCATCAAACTGCCTAACATCTCAGCGTCCATGCCACAGCTTTTGGCGACCATCAAAGAGCTACAAGATGACGGCTATGCGGTGCCTGACTATCCTGCCGAACCCCAAGACAACAAAGAACGTGATATCCAAGCTCGTTATGACCGTGTCAAAGGCTCAGCGGTAAACCCCGTTCTGCGTGAAGGTAACTCTGACCGCCGCGCCCCCAAAGCGGTGAAAAACTTCGCCAAAAAATTCCCCCATTCTATGGGCGAGTGGTCAAAAGGCAGCAAAACGCACGTCTCCACCATGAGCGATAACGACTTTTTCCACAACGAAAAAGCCATCACCCTAGATAAAGCCACCACCGTTCACATCGTCTTTACTGACAAAGACGGCAACAGCAAAGAGTTGCGTAAACCCCTACCGCTACTTGCTGGCGAGATTTTGGACGCCACCGTGCTAAACAAAAAAGCATTGGTCAAGTTCCTAGACGAGCAAGTCGCTGACGCCAAAGAAAAAGGCGTGCTATATAGCCTGCACATGAAAGCCACGATGATGAAAGTGTCTGACCCCATCATCTTTGGTCATGCGGTCAAATCATTCTTTAAACCTGTCTTTGACAAATACGGCAAAGAGCTAGAAAATGCTGGCGCGAATGTCAATAACGGTTTTGGTGATTTGCTTGCCAAGCTTGACAATCTTGACCCTGCGGTCAAAGCCGATGTTGAGAAACTCATCGATGAGACCTACGCCAACAACCCTGATGTGGCAATGGTTGACTCTGACAAGGGTATCACCAACCTACACGTTCCAAGTGACATTATCATTGATGCTTCTATCCCTGCGATGGTGCGTAGTTCTGGCAAGATGTGGAACAAAAATGGTGAACTTCAAGACACCAAAATCATCATTCCTGACAGCACTTATGCTCCCCTATATGAAGCTGTGGTTGAGTTCTGTAAAGAACATGGTGCCTTTGACCCAACCACGATGGGTACTGTACCAAACGTAGGTCTGATGGCTCAAAAAGCCGAAGAATACGGCTCGCATGATAAGACTTTTGAGATTGAAGCAGACGGTAAAGTTGAAGTCAAAGACCAAGACGGCAATGTCCTACTGTCTCATGACGTTGAAGCAGGTGACATTTGGCGTGCTTGCCAAACCAAAGACGCCCCCGTCAAGGACTGGGTTGCTTTGGCGGTCAATCGTGCCAGACTGTCTAACACGCCTGCGGTATTCTGGCTCAACGAAAAACGTGCTCACAGTGCCGAGGTCATCAAAAAAGTCAATGCCTACCTTGCCGAGCTTGACACCGACGGTCTAGACATTCGCATTTTACCACTTGCCGCCGCTGCCAACTTCACCCTAGAACGCCTAGTGGCTGGCAAAGACACCATCAGCGTAACCGGCAACGTCATGCGTGACTACCTAACCGACCTATTCCCCATCATGGAGCTGGGTACATCTGCCAAAATGCTCTCTATCGTGCCACTCATGAATGGTGGCGGTATGTTTGAGACTGGGGCGGGCGGCAGCGCACCAAAACATGTTCAGCAGTTTAACAAAGAAAACTACCTGCGTTGGGACTCACTTGGCGAGTTCTTGGCATTGGCGGTATCACTTGAACACCTAGCCCAAAAAACAAACAACCAAAAAGCCCAAATTCTAGCCGATGCCCTAGACAAGGCAACCGAAGAGCTACTGATGAACGACAAGTCGCCACAGCGTAAACTCGGCTCTATCGACAACCGTGGTAGCCACTTCTACCTAGCCAAATACTGGGCAGAAGCCTTGTCTGAACAAACGGACGACAAAGCCCTAGCCGACGAGTTCGCTCCCATTGCCAAAGCATTGAACGAACAAGAAGAGACAATCGTGAGCGAGCTAAATGGCGTACAAGGCGAGGCCGTTGAGACCGAAGGCTACTATTTTGCCAACCGTGATTTGCTTGACAAAGCCATGCGTCCAAGCGCTACCTTTAACGACATCATCGCCAAATTAGGCTAATAAGCCAATCAAAGCATGATGTTAAAGATGATAAAAATGCCGTCCTAGGATGGCATTTTTATTTGTTGCAAATTGTAATGATGGTTGCACCCCTGTACAAATTTGATATACTGACCATCATTTAACTTATTACCACTTATCATCATTTACCATTATTTATCATGAATCACACCACTGTCATCATTATTATTACTGTCGCTGTCAGCCTTATGGCATGGCAAAACAAAACGTTTCTTGGTAGGCTCATCTTCGACCCCATCTCCATCACTCGCCATAAGCAATACGACCGTTTTTTGACCAGTGGCTTTGTACATGGAGACGGCATGCACCTGCTGTTTAACATGATTACGCTATACTTTTTTGGGCGAACCATGGAGCGGTTTTATATTCATGAGCTAGGAGCGTTAGGCTTTGTGGGCTTTTATACCCTTGCCATCATCGCTTCTAGCATTCCTGACTACATCCGCCACAAAAACAACCCACGCTTTGCCAGTCTTGGGGCGTCAGGCGGTGTGTCGGCGGTGTTATTTGCCTTTATTCTGCTAGCACCATGGCAGACCATTTATCTGTTTTTTATCCCCATTCCTGCGATTATTTTTGCCATTGGCTACATCAGTTATAGCATTTGGGCGGACAGACGTGGCACAGGACGAATTAACCATCTTGCTCACCTATCGGGGGCGGCATTTGGCGTGATTGCCACCATCATCATCAAGCCTGCCATTGCGATACATTTTATCAACGCTTTGTTAAACCCTGCTTTTTTAAGGTGATTTAAAAAGCACCCATTACAAAACAGTCTTGTCAAAATCCATCAAATTCACTACAATAACCTGATTTCAACCAAGGGTTGCACCATGTTAAATATGCAAGAAGCCGTCAAAAAAGCCAAATTCTACGCCAAAGAGCTGTATGCTGATGAAGACATCAAAGATTTAAGTCTAGAAGAGATTGATTTTGACGACCAACATGATAACTGGAAAGTTACTTTGGGTTATAATACCGAACGCCACAAAATTGAGAGTAATGCCAGATATCGCACCAATCTTGCCATGGACTATTTTGCCAATCTCAATGCCGAAAAAGGCGAGCGACTAGAAATGATTCGAGAATACAAAATCTTTGAAATAAACGCCCATGATGGCAAACTTATCAAAATGATGATAAGACCACTTTAAAGTCATCATGCACTTTTATGCCAATTCCGCCCATGTGGCGTTATTAGACACCAACTTATTGACCGTCTTATTGGTTGGTCAATTGGGTGTGGGCTCTATTGAGAAAAACAAAAAGACACGTCAATATACGAGCGATGATTTTATTTTATTAAACGACCTACTCAGCCAATTTAAAGATATTATTACCACGCCCCATATTTTGGCTGAAACAGTTAATTTAATTGATTGGGTGCAAGGCGAACACAGGCAGATTTTGTTTGCTTATTTGGCGGATTTTATTAGCCAAAAACAAGAAATATATTTATCCGCCAAAGACATCATAAAAAGCCCTGCTTTTATTCATTTAGGCTTAACCGATGGTGCGATTTTTGAGCTAGCAAAGGATACCCACACAGTTTTGATTACCGCAGATTTGCCTTTATATGCTTTTGGAGTGAATCACGGCATCAAAACCATAAATTTCAATCACATTCGAGACCGTCATTTTCAATAAAAAAAACAGACAACTTTTCATTGTCTGTTTTTTGTTTAAAGGCTTTAAAGACTAAGTAAAAACTTAGAAAAACCCCATTGCCTTTGGCGAATAGCTGACCAATAGGTTCTTGGTTTGCTGATAATGCTCTAACATCATCTTGTGGTTTTCACGCCCAATCCCTGATTTTTTGTAGCCGCCAAAGGCAGCGTGGGCAGGATAGATGTGATAGCAGTTTGTCCACACACGCCCTGCCTGTATCGCACGCCCTGCACGGTAGGCAGTCGTTCCAGAGCGAGACCACACGCCTGCACCCAAGCCGTACATGGTGTCATTGGCGATTTGCATGGCTTCATCAAAATCCTTAAAGGTTGTAACCGTCAAGACAGGACCAAAGATTTCATCACGGAACACCTGCATTCCATTGGTGCCTTTAAAGACAGTCGGCTCAATATAAAATCCGCCGTCTTCGTTCTCTTTACGCTCACCGCCACCTGTCAAAAGCTCCGCCCCTTCTTTTTGACCGATGTCGATGTATTTTAGGATTTTGTCCTGCTGTTCTTGACTTGCCTGAGCCCCAATCATCGTCTCGGTATCAAGCGGATGTCCTGTTTTGATGTTTTTAACCCGTTCAATGGCACGCTTGATAAACTCATCAGCGATACTCTCATGCACCAACGCACGAGACGGACAAGTACACACTTCGCCTTGGTTTAGGGCGAACATGGCAAAGCCTTCTAGGGCTTTGTCCAAAAACTCATCATCTTTGTCCATGACATCAGCAAAGAATATGTTAGGCGACTTACCACCTAGCTCCAAGGTAACAGGGATGATGTTTTCGGTTGCGTATTGCATGATGTATTGACCGACTTCGGTCGAGCCTGTAAAGGCGATTTTGCTAATGCGTGGGTTCGTGGCAAGCGGTTTACCCACCTTTAAGCCGTCCCCATTGACGATGTTTAGCACGCCTTTTGGCAAGATGTCTTCGATAAGCTCGGTCAGCACAAGGATACTCACAGGCGTTTGCTCGGCAGGTTTTAGCACGATACAGTTGCCTGCTGCCAGTGCAGGGGCGATTTTCCATGCGGCCATAAGAATGGGGAAATTCCAAGGGATGATTTGCCCAACCACACCCAACGGTTCATGAAAATGATAAGCCACCGTGTCACGATCAATCTCGCTGATACCGCCTTCTTGGGCTCTAATGCACCCTGCAAAATAGCGAAAATGGTCAATGGCAAGGGGAATGTCCGCCGCCAACGTCTCACGCACAGGCTTGCCGTTCTCCCACGTCTCGGCAACGGCAAGCGTCTCCAAGTTCTCTTCTAGGCGGTCGGCGATTTTTAGTAAGATATTGCTTCGCTCCATGGGGGATGTCTTACCCCAAGCGTCTTTTGCTTTGTGGGCAGCGTCTAGGGCAAGCTCGATGTCTTCGCTCGTTGAGTCTGGCACTTTGGCAAAGGCTTTGCCGTCCACAGGCGAGATGTCGTCAAAATACTCGCCTTTGACGGGGGCAACCCATTCGCCACCGATGAAGTTTTCATATTGGGATTTGAAGTTGACTTTTGAGCCGTCTGTATTGGGATTGGCATAACGCATACAATTTCCTTATAAACATGGTAAACGAAAAGCAAGGTGTATTAACCTGCAACTTGCACCTATCGGCTTGCCAATTTACCCAAGTACAAATTACCTAAGTACAAACCCACCCAAGCTGTTGGCATTGCCGATATGTACAGTTGTAAATTATCTTAAAATTGACCAAATTGCAAGGGTGAAATGTTGTTTGATTGTAAAAATGATTTTGTTAAATTTCTAAATTTCAGTATTGACAGAAATTATAAAAATATCTAAAATAATCATAAATTCTAACAAGGCAAAACACCATGAAACTCTCCCCCACCACCGAAAAATTTGTCCTGCATTGGGGCGAAATGGGCAGTAAATGGGGCGTAAACCGCACGGTCGCCCAAATTCATGCCCTATTATTCATCACAGCAAAGCCCATGAACGCTGAACAAATCGTAGATACGCTCGGGGTCGCTCGCTCCAATGTCTCCAACAGCATTAAGGAACTACAAAGCCTAAATCTTGTGCAGACCACGCACATATTAGGTGACAGACGAGACTATTTTACCACTAACACTGATGTATGGGCTCTGGCTCGGGTTATCGTAGAAGAACGCTACAAAAGAGAGCTTGCCCCTACCGTGCAGTTTTTAGATGAACTCATGAATACGCCTGAATTTGAACTGGAAAATGAAGGGGTCAAACAACGCATTAAGGACACGCACGGCTTTGTGGATACGCTCACCACTTGGGCAAATGAAATGCTAAAACTCTCCACAAATACGCTCAATAAAATCCTAAAACTTGGAGCAACGGTGCAGAAGTTTTTGAAATAAAAAATAAACGAGCAATAAAATGACAACCAAAAAAGAAATCCTAGCTTATGCCAAACAACATGGCTTTATTTATCCAAAAATAAAAGTGATTTTTGGGTTTGGGCTATGTGGCGGTATGATTGGCGGTATTATGTTTTGTTGCATTGGTTTTATGATAGAAACTACCTATGAACAAATAATAAACCACATAAGTCATAAAGGCATAATAAGTTTATTCTTAAAGTTACCATTTTATATACTTGGATTTGCTTTTCTTGGTGCTTGGGCGGGTGGCATTCCTGCTTTTTTGACAGGTATTTATTTATCATTTAAAAATTTTATCTTTATTGATAAAAAAGATTATATCAAAATATTTGCCATTGGTTTTTTAATAACGGCAATTTTTGCTTTACTTATGGTGGTTTTTAGCAATCAACAACCGAATATGCAAATTACAATTTGGGATTTGTTTATTATACCTTTTCCATTGGCTATTATTGGCGGAATATCAGCGATGATTTGTGGTAAATTATTTTTGCCAAAATTACCCAATAATTTTTAACTTTTTTGCATTATTATTTCTGTTTTAACAGAAATTTCAAAAGGAAATATCATGAAATTCGCCATGTTCTATGACAGCAGTTGCACCCTATGCCGTAGCGAAGCAATGTCTTTATGGCATCTGAGTGGTGGCGATATTATCATCATCAGCGTATCGGACGGTCAAAACGAGCTTGCCCAAGCAGGTATCAGCTACCAAGAAGCCATGACTCATCTGTGCGTCAAAGACGAATGGGGAGCTTGGTACAAAGGCATGGAAGCGGTGCGAATATTGTACAAAACGGCAAATATACGACTATTTGGCGTGGGGGCGTTTTGGTTATTTAATCTGCCTGTGATTTATGCCTTATTAAATATCGCCTATCCGTATTTTGCCAAACGCCGTCATTTAATCCCTGCCTATTTGGTAAAATGGTGGTATGGGGCGGTTTATGATATAAAATTAAATGAACTCAATGGCTTATGCGATACTGGCAACTGTTATATTTATCCAAAACCTTAACGCCCAACGGCATTAGGGGCATCTCGTGCTAGGCTTTTATCCAATTCTATTTTTAGCCAGAGATTGGGTAATGGGTTATCACAAACACGGGCATTATAAGTTTGTCGTTGGCTCAATAGACGTTTCATTTTTTGGCGTTTGCGTTTTAGAACGGACGGTTTTTCATAACAGCCCAAACGTTTTTTTATACCAACGCCTTGCTTTATTATAATAGACCTTTTGATGAAAGGCGGTTAAGGCATTATCAAGAGTCTCAAAATCTTGGGGGTAAATGGTTGTCAAAGTAGGTATCTTAGACTTATGTTTGTCTTTTAGAAAGGTTTATCATAGCAGGTTTTTATAACATTAACAATCATCATCTATTAAAAATAAAGGCATTTTATGAAAATACCCAATTATATCTATCACGCCCTTGCCTTATTATGGCTATATAGCGGTATCGTTCCCATAGTTTTTAATCATTCATCATCGCTTGATTTATTACACAGCATGAGATTTTATGGCGTGATTGGTAATGTGTTATTTATCGGAGCCAGTAGCATTGATGTGTTATTTGCCCTACTTATCATGACCAAATACCGCACGCATTATCTGCTTTGGCTTGCCCAAATCATTATCATCATTGGCTATAATACATTGATTTTAACGCTTTTGCCAAAATCATTACTGATAGAACAATTGTTACACCCCTTAGGCAGTATGATAAAAACCCTGCCCATTTTGGCAATCGTGATATTTTTATATGAGTATCACAAACCCAAAATAAGTTAGGGCGTGCCTGCTATTTTTTATTAAATTGTTTCTGTTTTTACAGAAATTATGGTAAACCAAGGAAAAACCATGAGCGACTTTACCCTATATCAACTCATCAAAACCTTGCATATCTTATCCGCCATGATAATTTTAGGCACAGGCTTTGGCACGGCGTTTTATCTGTTCGTAACCAATCGCAGTGGCTGTGTCCCTGCCCAATCGGTCGTCAGCCATTGGGTGTGTCGGGCGGATTTTTGGTTTACCACCCCTGCGGTGTTTTTTCAGTTTTTCTCGGGACTGTGGCTCATGAACGCCCTAAACATGCCATTTTCTGCCACTTGGATTTGGGCAAGTCTTTTGCTGTTTTTCTTTACGGGGGCGTGCTGGCTTCCTGTGGTCGTGTGGCAACTAAAAATGCGAGACATCGCCAAACAGTCGCACGACAATGGCGACACCGCCCTACCCCAATCCTATTGGGACTATGCCAGAAAATGGGAATTGGCAGGCTATCCTGCATTCTTGGCGGTATTGGGGATTGTGTTTTTAATGGTATTTAAGCCGATGTAGGAGTTATCATGAATCAAGTAAATTATCCCACAAACAAAATCCTATACACCTATGCTGTCTTAGGTGGTTTGGTGGGTGGCGTGTTAATTGGCATGGTGGGCATGGTGGGCGAGCTAGACGGCATTAACGATATTTTGGATTTTATTGGTTCGGTATTATTTATCGGTATTATTGGGATGTTTGTGGGATTTATTCCTGCAACTGCCACAGGGTGTTTGATTGCTAAATTCAAATTTTATAAAAAACCCAGTCATTTTGTCATCATCAGTTTAATAGGGTTTTTTACATCTTTTATATTCACATTAGCATTTTTATTTTTTAGAGATAACTTATCATTAGAAAGTGTTAATGATGATTTAACGATAATGAGTGTTATGGGATTATTAGGGGCTTTATCAGCCATAATTATTGGGTGGTTTGTCCTGCCAAAATCTGTGATAGAGTATAAGGAGAGTTTATGAATATTTTAATCACTGGCGGTAGTGGTTTTTTGGGGCGACAATTAACCCCAGCATTATTAAACTTAGGTCATCATGTGATTTGGGTAAGTCAAAATCCTGATAAAATCACGCCTTTAAATAATATCAAAGTGATTGATTACAATACCCTAAAAAATTTATCAACACCCATTGATGTCATCATCAATTTGGCAGGGGCAGGCATTGCTGATAAACGGTGGAGCGATAAACAAAAAAGACGGCTTTTTGATAGCAGAACGAACCCCACTTTGGCGATATTAGACTTTATCAAAAACAATCCCATATCATTATTGATAAGTGGGTCGGCGATTGGTTATTACGGCGTGTCGGATAATACGATTTTTGATGAAAATTCATCGCCCATTTGTCAAGATTTTGCCAGCGAGCTTTGTCAAACTTGGGAAAATCTTGCCCTATCCGCCACTGATATTTGCCCCACAAAAGTCGCCATCATTCGCACAGGCGTGGTGCTAGACCCTAATGGTGGCATGATGACTCGTCTGCTACCTGCCTTTAAAATGGGGCTTGGCGGACAGCTTGGCAATGGCAAACAGGTATTAAGTTTTATTAGCGTGTCTGATTGGGTGCGTGCCGTGCTGTTTATCATTGCCAAAAATAAAAGCGATGATTTACCCATTCGCCAATTTTATAATCTAACAAGCCCCAATCCAATAACCAATGCCGACTTTACCAAAGCGATTGGGCAATTATTAAATAAACCCACGTTATTTCATTTGCCGTCTTGGTTTTTGACATTATTGCTTGGTGAAATGGCAACGTTATTGATAGACGGACAAAAAGTTTTGCCCAATCAATTACTGTCTATGGGATTTGAGTTTCAAGACAAAAGTATTTATTTTTTGGAGGATAAATTATGATTAAAATGTATTACGATGACACTTGCCCCATTTGTCGTACCGAAGCCTATCATATCAAAAGCGATGATATTCACATCACCCCCATAAAATACGGCTTGGCAGAATTACAAAAGCATGGCATTGATGAATTAACCGCCATGACTTATTTATGCGTATTAGATGATAATAATGTCATGCACAAAGGCATAAAAGCGGTGCGACTTTTGCACCAAACTGCCGACACCAAATTTAACAAATTACTTCATTTGCCAATCATCAAGCCATTAAGTGCCATTATCTATCCTTTATTTGCCAAATACCGCTACAAAATCCCAAAATGGCTTATTATCAAACTGTTTGGTAATATACAGAAATCAATGAATGCGATAATGGTATTTGTCAATTATCACCAAAAGAGCGATTAAATCAACATAAAAAACCATGAACATTTTATTATTCGGTCATACAGGATTTATTGGCAAAAAGATTGATAATTTATTAAGTAAAAATCCCTTATATCACATAAAAACCCTATCATCAAAAACGCTTGATTTTAATTATCCAACCCTACCGCCCGATTTATTTGATGATATTGATGTGGTGATTAACGCTGTTGGCGTGATGAGTGATGATACCGCCTTTATGGAAAATATTCATCATCATACGCCTGTTTACCTTGCCACTATCGCCAAACAAAATGGCGTAAAGCATTGGCTAAATCTCTCAGCACTCGGAGCGGACGAGCATTCGCCCATTGCTTTTGTGGGCAGTAAAGGGCGTGGCGATAAGGCGTTATTGGCATTGGCAGATGATGATTTTAGGGTAACTGTCATTCGTCCGTCTTTGGTGTTTGGGCAAGGTGGAGTAAGTACCGAGCTGTTTTTGAGACTTGCCAAATTACCGATTTGGGTTTTGCCTAATGGCGGTCATTTTATCATACAGCCTATTCATGTTGATGATGTGGCGTTGGGGTTTTTACATCTTTTATCTTTTCAAACATCTTTACAAAAAAGTGATGTTGTTAATATGGCAAGCTCGCCCATTTTATTAACAGATTATTTAAAAATACTGGCAACTAATTTTTATCAAAAACAGCCTGTTTTTATTATCAATATCCCTGTATATTTTGCTAAATTATTTTTAAAAATGATTTATCCAATATATAAAAATCCGTTGTTTTCTATGGATAATTTAACATTATTACAAAACAGTCAAGTGGTTGATGAAAATGATTTTATAAAATTATTAGGCAAAAATACAAACAGTTATCAGGATTTTATTTTTTAATTTTAAAAATAATCCATGACAATCCCAAAATAAAAGTAGATACCAACAATCCCGATATAAACATCAGCATAAAACCTTTAAAATAAGGCGTATAATAAAACCCTGTTATCATCGTTAAAATTTTTATCGCCAATAAAGCCACCACAAATTCTGTAAGAATGCTAAATTGTAATAAAATCCTACCCATAACCATATCATGCAATATCAGACTAAATGTTGGATAATGTGCTAAGGCATATTTATCTATCATCACATAAATAGGCACAAATACCAATACGCCCAATATCAAACTTAATGTCTCTAGCCAATTACTAAAATAACCCCCAAAAGCACCCAAAAATAAAAACCCAACGATTGCATTGGAGCATACCAGACCTGTCCATTTTAACCAAATATTATTCATCTTTTAGCCCCATTATTTTTTAAATAATCACGAATCGTTATTGTCGCCATAATCACCGCCGTCAATATCGCCACCACAACGGATAATACCCCACCTGTTACCACCGTTAAGAAAAACGCTCCAAAAAACCCGATGTCTGCTGGGCGTGTCCTTTCATTAAAACCCATAATACCGCCAACCAATTCATACGCTATTACACCTGCAACCATATCCGCAACCATAATTAACTGCATTAACACCCGAATAATCACGCCAATCCATAAAGCTTTTCTAAATCGTTCATATTGATGATCCAACGCGTATTTATCCAAAAATACATAGATTGGCACAAATACCCAAATACCAAAAAAGATACCTATATTATACGTCCATGACTTAACCTCCAAAAAACCACCAAGAAACAACCCAAGAATAGCATTTAACCATACCAATGCCATCCATTTTGACCAAAGCTCGGTCATGTCATATTTTTGTGTCATAGTATGCCTTTTTGTGTTGATAAATTGGCATTATTATAATCACTCGCTCTTTGTATGATTGTGAAAAAATCATGGAAAAATCATGGAAAATAACAAACCCTACAAAATTTTTCATGATTTGACAAATTTTTTTCATCTATTTTTTTACATTTATCCGCCAAAATGGGGTATAATTTTCCACCAAATATCTATGCAAAATTCAGATATTCTCGCCTTACGATGTAGAGTTTTGCTCATTCTGTCAAGCCTAGATTTGCCCTTTTGTTTTTTGGCAAATAATGAAAAGCCACCAGAATGTCGTAAGTTTTTTAATCTATTTAAGTGATTTTTTATGAATTATCAATTATTTACATCAGAGTCCGTCTCCGAAGGACACCCTGATAAAATGGCAGACCAAATCTCAGATGCCATACTTGATGAGATTTTGACCCAAGACAAGGACGCTCGTGTGGCGTGCGAAACCCTAACCAAAACAGGGGCGGTCGTATTGGCAGGCGAAATCACGACCCACGCCAACATTGACGTGGAAGCCATCGTCCGCCGTACGGTCAATAAAATCGGCTATAACCATAGCGATTTGGGCTTTGACGGGTCAAGCTGTGCGGTCATCAATATGATTGGCAAACAGTCGCCCGAGATTGCCCAAGGCGTGGACAGAAGCCACCCCGAAGAGCAAGGGGCGGGCGACCAAGGGTTGATGTTTGGCTATGCGACCAATGAAACCGATGTTTTAATGCCAGCACCGATTCAATTATCCCACCGCCTAATGGAAAAACAAGCCGAACTTAGAAAAAACGGCACGCTGTCGTGGCTTCGTCCAGACGCTAAGGCACAAGTGAGCCTGCGTTATGACGAGCATGGTAAACCGTCCGCTGTGGACGCTTTGGTGCTATCCACCCAGCACGACCCAAGCATTAGTCAAGCCGACCTATATGAAGCGGTCATGGAAGAAATTATCAAAAAAGTCATTCCTGCCGACCTGCTCCACGCAGGCACAAAATACCACATCAACCCAACGGGCAAATTTGTCATCGGTGGGCCTGTGGGGGACGCAGGTCTGACTGGACGTAAAATCATTGTGGATACTTATGGCGGTATGGCACGGCACGGTGGTGGGGCGTTTTCTGGTAAAGACCCATCTAAGGTGGACAGAAGTGCCGCCTATGCAGGGCGTTATGTTGCCAAAAACTTGGTAGCCGCAGGGCTTGCCGACCGCATTGAAGTGCAGGTGTCCTATGCTATTGGTGTGGCGGAGCCGACTTCCATTTCGGTCAATACCTTTGGTACAGGTAAAGTGAGTAATGACGAAATCATTCGCCTAATCCGCACCCACTTTGACCTACGCCCCTATGGTATCACTCGCATGCTGGACTTGCTACAACCCATGTACGAAATTACAGCAAGTTATGGGCATTTTGGGCGACATGGCACGGACAATGCCTTTACTTGGGAAAAAACCGATAAAGTAGAAGCGATTAAAGCGGATACGAATTGGTGATTTACTAAGATTATGCTAAGATAAAAGCCAGTTTTTTGACTGGCTTTTGTTAATTTGGTATTATCAAGTAAAAATGATTTGAATGTGGACGTGTAGGGGTGAACACAACGCCCAAAAATCAACACTTTATCACAGGGCAAATGTAATTTGCCCCTACAATATATCCAAACCACTTAACAATGTCATTAATTTAATTTCATTCGTTCAATATCAATTTAAAGGAAAACTTATGTCAAACCTTAACGAACAAATGACCAATAACACCGCCGAATTACCCCAAGATGCCAACGCCTTTTTTGAGCGGGCGGATAGTGTGATTACCCTTGCCAACAGCCAATTATCGCCAAACTCTCACGCAGGGCAAGTGGCGGCGTCTTTGACTTATGCCGCTGCTCGTTTTGCGGTGTCAGCAGCGAGCATTGGTTTTGTCAAGGGGTCGGATTTTGCCAAAGAAAAAGCGGACATCATCGCTTTTTATACCGAGCAATACCAAAAAATGCTTAGCGATAATATTGATGATTATGCCGAGAATTTTGAAAAATATACAGGGATTAAAAAGTAGCGTTAATGATGTTTTAAAATCAATGGTATCTTAAAAAGATTGTTAGGGGCGGATATAATTATTCGCCCTTATGATAGCATTTTAAACTACCCCAGACATAACCATGAGCGATAAAATTCCCCTACCCCTAATCTTATATCCCAAAAAGCGAGTACATTGGGTATTGATTGTGTTTTATATTTTTTTGGCGGTATTATTTGGTTTGGGATTTTGGATTGCCAAAGATGAATTTTTTATCAAAATTTTATTTGGTGTTTTATTTTTGATTGCTTTGGGTTTTGTTTTTTATCAGTTTTTTAAAGTAATCAGAGATGAACCTTTCTTTGTTATTGATAAAGACCACCTTTCATTTTTTCACATCACACAGCAAACAATTTATTTTAGGGACATTCAAGCCCACAACCAAGATGTTGGCATATTGGATTATCAAAGCTATCGTGATTTTAAATTTTGGTACATACAAATCCATAAAGATAATGATATACAAAAGATATCTTTGAATGCCTATCGCCACAATCATTTACATCTTGATGAAAAACAGCTATTTGACCTAATCAATCAAGCCTATCAGGGTCGAGATGTTTTAATCATTCCCACAACAAAAATGGGCATTTTTGACAGAGTCAATGTAGGCGGTTTATTGATGATTGTCTTTATGACAAGTATGCTATTATTGGCGATTATCATGGGAATTAAACACGCATGAGCGATAAAATCCCCCTACCGATAGAACTTTATTATTCCAATAAATTCCTGCTATTTTCTTTGGTTATTGGCGGTGCGATGATTTGGATTGAGCAAACGATGAACACCACTACCGATGACTGGTTTATGATTACCATCTCGATTTTATCCATGGTTTTTGGGGTTTTGATTGTTTTGGTATGTGTCATTTCTTTAATCAATCCCACGCCTGCCTTAGTGATTACCCGTTATCGCATTAGTGGCGGACATGGATTATTAAAAAGATTGTTGAATAAAAATAACGCCATTGCTTTTAAAGACATTCACTCATTAGAATTAGATTATCATACTCATAAAGACGTGAAACATTGGCATATTGTCATTTTATTAAAAAATGGCAAAAAATTATATCTGCCTATTAGAAGCATGAAATATGAAACAGTAATAATCAATGAAAAAGAAATCTTTCATCTTATCAATCAAGTTCATCAAGGCAATATACCGCCCACATTTGAAGATTTTGATATGGACATTCATGACCGCATGACAACATGGGGATTGTTTATGATTGGTTTTGTGGTACTGATGTTGGTTGTTGGTAATTTGATGAAATGACGGTAAAACACCATGACTGGTTTTCGCTTGCCCCTATATCTATATCCCACTCAACGCTCCCTTGTGATACAATTCTTTATGCTTGTTGTTTGTATCGGGGCGACTTATTGTTTTTGGTATGTGTTATCTGATGTTGGTAGTTGGTTTATCAATGGGGTTATTTTATTATCGGGTTTGTTTTGGTTGTTTTTTCTGATTATCTTTTTAAAAAATTTAATCATCAAAAAACCCATGCTTATCATTGATAAAGACTATATCATTGGGCGAGGTGTTTTTAATGATAAATTCATAGAGTTTGATGACATTGCGGATTTGTCGTTACACATTCAAGAAAATCACCGTTTTGGATTTATGGTGTATCGCATGGATATCAGCTTAAAGACGGGCGATAATGAACATTTGGCATTAACCACTTGCCGTTATGAGCAAACACTCATCAATGAAAAAGAGATTTTTGCACTCATCAAGCAAATTCATGAAGGCACAATACCGCCACGTTATGAGCCGTTTTATATCGGCAATGACGAACGCATGACATCAACCGCCAAAGTGTATTGGACGGTGATGGCGATTGGGGCGGTGTGGGTTATGTACGAGATATATACACTGTAACAAAAATCCACTCAACCTTGATTGAGCGGATTTTTATCATCTTGCAAATTAGCTTTGATAAGTTTGATTAACTTTGACGATAATTCGGAGCTTCTTTGGTAATCTGCACATCATGAACGTGCGACTCTTTCATACCTGCCGATGTTACTTTGATAAACTCAGGTTTGGTGCGTAGCTCTTCGATGGTGGCACAACCTGTATAGCCCATGGACGAACGCAGACCGCCTGCAAGCTGATTGATGATGCCTGTTACCGAGCCTTTGTATGGCACACGCCCTTCAATACCTTCTGGGACAAGTTTTTCCACGCCTTCTTTGGCATCTTGGAAATAGCGGTCAGACGAGCCATTTTGTCCGCTCATCGCCCCAAGCGACCCCATGCCACGATATGCCTTATAATAGCGACCTTGATACAGCTCCATCTCCCCAGGGGCTTCTTCTGTCCCTGCCAAGAGTCCGCCTACCATGATACAGCTTGCCCCTGCCGCCAGAGCCTTTGCCATGTCGCCAGAAAAACGAATACCACCGTCAGCGATGAGTGGAATGCGATCTTGCAAGGCACTCGCCACGTTGTCAATGGCACTAATCTGTGGCACGCCAATGCCTGCGATGATACGAGTGGTACAGATAGAGCCAGGCCCGATACCCACTTTGACAGCATCCGCCCCAGCGTCTAGTAGGGCAAGAGCAGCATCGCCTGTGGCAATGTTACCGCCGATGACTTGGATATGGGGGTATTTTTTCTTGACAAAGGCGACTTTGTCAATCACGCCACGGCTATGCCCGTGAGCGGTATCCACCACAATCACGTCCACGTTCGCTTCCACCAACGCTTCTACACGGGCTTCGGTGTCCGCCCCTGTACCAACTGCCGCCCCCACACGCAAACGACCTTGGGTGTCTTTGGCGGCGTTGGGGTTGTTTTCGGCTTTGCTAAAATCATTGACAGTAATTAGCCCTTTTAGGCGAAATTCATCATCAATCACAATCACTTTTTCAATGCGGTGCGTGTGAAGTAAGCGTTTGATGTTCTCGGTAGATTCGCCCTCACGCACGGTAACGAGCTTATCTTTTGGGGTCATCACGTTTTTGACAGGTTGGTCAAGGTTGGTCTCAAAACGCAAATCACGGTGCGTTACAATCCCCACCACTTGACGGTTGTCGTCCACCACAGGCACGCCTGAGATGTTGTTTTCACGAGTAATGCGAAGTAGCTCGCCCACGCTTGTGTCAGGGCTTACGGTAATGGGGTCGGCAACTGTGCCTGCTTCGAACTTTTTGACATGGCGGACACGGCTGGCTTGACGAGCGATGTCCATATTTTTGTGGATAATACCCATACCGCCAAGCTGTGCCATGGCGATTGCCATTTTTGATTCGGTAACGGTGTCCATCGCCGCCGATAGGATTGGCAAGTTTAGGTTAATCTCACGGGTTAGGCGAGTGGATAGGCTCACGTCTTTGGGTAACACTTCTGAATAGGCAGGTAGTAGCAGTACATCATCAAAGGTCAGTGCTTCATAACTTAGTCTTAACATAACAGCCCCTTATGGCAAAAAATAAAAAATACACATCAAAAAACCGAAAAAGGCTAAGCAGTCATCTGCCTAGCCTTTGGATATACGGTTGCTTGTTCGTTTTAGCATTGTGTATCGGTTTGTGCGTGTAAAATTAGCGGTGCATTATACGCCAGATTATCCGATTTGGCAAATGTTTTTTTATGATTTATAATGATTTATTTAAAACCTTTGGAGAGTCCATGAAATACCTTGCCCTGCCCTGCTTACTGCTACTAACCGCCTGCTCCACCGCCCAGACCGAGCCAAATGACACGCCCCCAGTCCGCCCCATATTGAACAATCAGCCCGTTTGCACCATGGAATATATGCCTGTCTGTGCCACGCTTGAACAAAACGGACAACAGTTTACCAAAACCTTTGGCAATCGCTGTTCGGCTCACAGTTTTATCCCAAAAGATATCAAAGTCATCAAAGTGGATGACGGGGCGTGTGAATAACGTGCCAAGAAAGGTGCTTGGTACGCACCATAAAACATCTGGGGTATGTTCAACCATCATCAAGCCAATAACACCATCAATGGTGCATGCCCTACAAATAACAGTCAAAACTAGACATCATTACATCAACCCTCACCCCATTTGGAATACAGCAATGAAAACCCAACATCTTATTTTGGCACTAGGCATGGTGCTGTCCATTACCGCCTGTTCTACGCCTAGCACCTCTTCTACCCCCACCACCATCTCCCAGCCCACTCATGATGACACACCTTTTAATCATGGCATGCCAAAACTAAAAAAGCCCATACGACATTGCACCATGGAATATATGCCTGTCTGTGCCACGCTTGAACAAAACGGACAACAGTTTACCAAAACCTTTGGCAATCGCTGTTCGGCTCACAGTTTTATCGATGAAGGGGTAACTGTCGTAGATGTGCGTGATGGCGACTGTGACCCAAGCAAACAAGCACTGATGAGATTTGGTCGTTGATAACAGAAATTTAATACAGGTTGAATGTCTCCCATCGCAAGCTCTGCCATATATGAATTTTATATAAATACGGAGAAAATATAATGAAATTTATTATTATAGCAATATTAATGACTTCATTATTATCTTGCGGTTATGATAAAACGGAGCATCATGTCACTTCAAAAATTAATGCTACTAATAAAGACGAGTACGACCGTTATGTCATACAAAAAATAAATGACATCGTAATAAATGGCGTCATTGATGATGACGAAAAAACGAAAAGGCTGTTGTTGGACTTAGCGCCAGAAGCAAATCGCATGAATGATGAGAACGAAAAGTACAAAGCATTATTGCAAATATATACATTAACAGATGTTCATAAGGCCATAGATTTTATTGATGAAGTTCTTAGGAAAAACCCCGATCATTGGTTACTTATTTATAAATGCCAACTTATGAAAATCAATGATTACGACAATGATAAGGTAACAAATTGCTTTTCTCATATCGCCAAAAAAGCAAAAGAAGAAATTAAGAAAAATAACTATAACAAAAAAGACAATACCAAAGAAATTTTGTCTTACTATCTGGCTGAGATAAATGCTGGAAATGTGGCGTATATTCAAAAATCAAAAGATTTATTAGATAAAATACCAGACCCAAAAAAGAAAGATGAGTTGTATCAAATTTTTAATAGCCAAATAGATATTGAAAATTAACCTTTTTATTATTTGGTTTTATGTATTAAAATCACCCATAAATAATGACGTAAAGCTGTTAATATCACTAAACAATAAACCATTACACCCCCAACACATTTATCAATAGTCCCACCGCCCAACCGATCACTATCGCCAACAGCCATATCATCTCACTTCTTTGAGTGCGTTTGGTTTTGTAAAACCGCCAAGACAAAGGCGTGGCGATAAATGCAACGGCAAATCCTACCAACATATGACCTGTTGGCATGACACAACGTTGTATTCCAGTGTTATCGACAAAGCAGTTAGAGCAAGCAAAAAGGCAAACAAAGTACCACCAAACCAAAACACCCAAAACCCCACCACAAAAAACAGCACGGCAAAAATACCGTCAGCGACTTTTTTGGCTTCTTTGGCAAGGACAATATAAGCAGTCATCACAAACATCATCACACCCAGCACCATCAATCCGCCAAATGTCATCACATCATTTGCCAACAATGCACTGCCACCCGCCAATAATAAGGCGATGATATGGGTAATGATTTGTGTATACATGGATTTTGTCATGATTTATTTACAAGTGATAGCAAAACTCTCGGTACTATCGCCAAGCTCTGCTTTAAAATATATCTTATCATTCGTATTATCATCGGCATAGGTTTTCTCAAAATCCACGCCAACATAATCATAGTTAGGTGCTATCAGCACTTCGGCTTGCTCATTGATTAAGCCATATTTGCCCTGTTGCTGTACAACATAAGTATCGCCATAATGCGTTGGCATTATCATCTCATACTGATAATCGGACAAAAATTTACCTTCAGGACTTATCAGGGCGTACTGCCTATCTTTGGCAACGGCAAATAATCGCCCTGACAAAACTTCTGCACCGTCATAAGTAAAAGCGATGACGGGGCGATTTTGTTTGTCAATAATGCCGTATTTACCTTGCCCTTTTACACCTGCAAAGCCGTCTGTAAAATACAACTCAGCATAATCATAAACAACAGGAATGACAACACTCGCAAGGCTATCTATATAACCGTATTCACCGTCCTTTTCCACCCTTGACAAACCATCAGAAAAACCGCCAATGTCATCATAAAACCCCATTGGCACAACAAACTCACCTTTTTCATTGACAAGCCCAAAAGTGTCATCTATACCGAGCTTACCAAACATTGACTCTCCACTGTCTCTTTGCGCAACCACAATCAGTGCATCACTTGGCTCTGTATAACTGTCATACGCCCAATCATCAGGAAAATCAATCTCATGATAAATTGCAGGCAAAATGAGCTTGCCTGTCTTGTCAATCAGCCCAAACGGATAAGGAAAATCGCCAAATGGCGTTTGCACCACATTACCCACTCGTGCCACGCCTTTTTGATTTAGGCATTCTTGATAAGTAAAGGGAATTTGTGTGGTTGGTTTGACACATGGCACATCAAACTCATCGGCAGTTGTCACATTTACCATGCCAAAAGCCAAACTAATACCACATAACCAAAATAGATGTTTCATTGATATTCTCTTTTATTTATTAACCAAAGAACCTAAATTTAATAATTTCACAAGGGAAGATTGCAATTTTCTCCCTACGGATTATGGGCGATTTAAAAGCTCTTTGATACATTCTTTTAATCCCAAAAACAAAAATTGAGCCATAAAAATAGCTCAATTTTTTATTTACACTCTCCGCCAGCTCGTCCCTGCCCTACTGTCTTCTAGCTCCACGCCTTTTTCTTTTAGTTCGGCACGGATTTGGTCGGCAAGGGCAAAATTTTTTTCTTTTTTTGCATTAGCTCGCTCCAAAATTTTTTCTTCTACATATTTTTTAAAGTCATCTACTGTAAAACCCTCTTTAGTCCAAGACATGCTATATTGCAACGAATGAGTGCTTTTTATTTCCTGTTGAAAAAACTCCGTTGGCTTTTTTTGGGCGATATTTAGCACGCTTGCTAGGGTCTTTAATATCACGGCAAATTGTAGCCCACTTGCCATATCGCCTGCCTTGACCGCCTTATTTATCTCGCCTGCAATCTCAAACAAGATACTCACCGCTTGGGCGGTGTTAAAGTCGTCATTCATCGCACCCACAAAGGCTTGCCCGTACTCGCCTTGCCACGCTGTCTCATCCGTGCCTACCGTATCAAACGGTTTTAGGGCGTGATATAGGCGTGATAAGGCGGTGTGACTTTCTTTTAGGGCGGTGTCTGAGAAGTTAATCGGACTGCGATAATGGCTAGATAGGATAAAAAAGCGAATGGTCTCGGCATGAAAATCCTGCAACACTTCACGAATGGTAAAGAAGTTGTTTAAGGATTTGCTCATTTTTTCGCCGTCCACATTGACAAAACCAACGTGTAGCCAGTTGTTGGCGTAGGGTTTACCTGTCGCCCCTTCGCTTTGGGCAATCTCGTTTTCGTGGTGCGGAAACTGCAAATCATGCCCACCGCCATGAATGTCAAAACTCTCGCCCAAACAGCAGGTACTCATCGCACTGCACTCAATGTGCCAACCAGGGCGACCCAAGCCCCACGGACTTTGCCAATGCGGTTCGGACGGTTTGGCGGATTTCCACAGCACAAAGTCAAAAGGATTATCCTTGTCGTCCACCGTCTCAACCCTTGCCCCTGCTTGCATATCGGCAAGTTTGCGTTTGGAGAGCTTGCCATAGTCGGGGAAATTTGCCACCTTATAATACACGTCGCCACTTGCCCCCTGATAGGCTAAGTCTTTGGACTGCAGGGTGTGTATCATATCAAGCATCTGAGGAATGTGGTCGGTTGCTTTGGGTTCGCTGGTCGGACGTAAGCACCCCAAACGGTCGGCATCTTCGTGCATGGCTTTGATAAAACGCTCGGTCAGCTCGCCAATGGTTTCTCCGTTTTCGCCTGCTCGTTTGATGATTTTGTCGTCAATGTCGGTGATATTGCGGACGTAGTTTACCTCAAAATAACGAGACAACCAACGATAAATCACATCAAAACTCACCATGACCCGAGCGTGCCCGATATGACAATAATCGTACACCGTCATGCCACAGACGTACATACCCACTTTGCCGTCATGGATAGGAACAAACCGCTCTTTTTGTGCCGATAGGGTATTATAAAGGTGTAAATCGCTCATGGTGTGCCTTTTGGGTAACTGGTGTAAATAAAAGCCTTTATCATAGCAGAATTTAGGGGAAAGTGCTATAATTTACCAAAAATTAACCAAGGTCATCACATGAGATATTTACCATTGGTATTACTTGGCTATGCCATGTGTGCATCGGCAGTCAATGTCTATAACCCAAATGATTTATCCGATATCAAGACCTTGGATAATGTCAAAGACGTTGTGTTATATGGCGTATATTTTGACCATGTGCTACTGCAAAATACAGAACCCTGCATAAAGCCTTCTGCTGATTTTGAATTTGTAGAATGTCCAAATCACCAAGGGCTTGCTCGGGTCGGTAATTATGTTCAAACCCCTTTTGGTCAAGCCCCCTACCCTTTGGGTATGATAGACAAAGACGGCAAATTATTGCTAGATAATATTTACCACAAAATCCATATCCCCGAAAGCTTACAAGCCATCGCCACCGATGTCAGCCCCCAGTCTTTTGTCATTACCACCTTAGACCTTGACGGCTTAGACGAGTTAAAGGCAGACGATGAGTCTGATACTGCAACGGTCATTGATGAGAGAATGCGATACGCCTTGGTTGATACCAAAGGCAGAATGATTGTGCCGTTTGGGCATTATGATAACATCATCGATGGGCATGATGATGTATTTACTGTCGAAAAAGACGGGCTGTATGGCGTGATAGACGCACACGGTCATGAAATCATCACACCCATGTATGACAACCTAGTCATGTTTTATCAAGGGTTTTCAGGTTTATATAAAAATGGCAAATATGGCATCATCAATTTAAATAACAAAACCGTGATTGATTTTAAATACAACGTCATTTATATGCTTAAAAGCGACAGTGGCGATATGTTTTTTAATGCGGTGATGGACAACACGTCTTATTTGTACAACAGTCAAGGCGAAAAAATTTTTGAATTAACCTATCCTGATGAATATGAGATTTTTAGGGATGACATCAATACATTTCAAGGTAAGGATTTTTGGTATTGTTAATTGAGTATACTTTTCTAGAAAGCCGTTCGTGGTGAGCTTGTCGAACCATAACGGTTTTCCTAGACTTCGACAAGCTCAGTCCGAACGGAAAACCTTAAAATCTATCTTTATTTAACAATACCGGATTTTTTTATCATTGCTCCTGATTTTTATAAATCAAGCGGTCAAGTGGGGCTAATAGATACCACTGGCAACGTGATACTGCCTTTTGAATATGACGGCATTTATCCATTTTTGACGGGTCTTACATCCGACCTTGACATGGATGATGACCCACAATACATCAAAGCCATTAAAAAAGATGGGGTTTATTTTTATGACACCACAGGCAAACTCATCAAGCATACTCATCCTTGATATTGATGAGCATTATTAGGACAATGGATAAATTTTGACTTTAAAAAGCACCACAAAAAAATACCCCAAATCACTTTGGGGTATTTTGCCTTTTATCACTTACCACAAAAGATTAGTAAGTCTCATCCGTCTCAACGATGGTAATCTCGTTACTGGCAGGCTTTTCTGCCTTAGGCTCAGGCTTAGACTCGGTTTTAGGCTCGGCTGTTGGCTTGGTCTCAGATTTTGGTTCGGACTTTGGTTCAGGTTTAGGCTCTGGCTTTGGCTCGCTCTTTTGTGGTGTGCCACTTGGGACATCCTCAGGCTGTAAAATCGCCTCCTCAGGTCTTGGTGTCTGGGCAGGTTCAGGCACCGATGGCAATTCCACAGGGCGGATTTGCACCGTTGGGGCAGGCACGATATCGCTTGATGGTTTGCCAATTTGGGCGGTTTCACGTTTGGCATTGGCTTGGTTTTGGCGATTCATCGAACGCACCGCTGTTGCCATGGTCTCAGACGCCAGTGCGATGACGGGCGTATTGTTATCAATGGCAAGTGCCTCACCGTCTGCTTGGAAGACAAAATCCCCCACCAGACGATTACCACCCATGAGACTCACGTCTTTTTCGATGGCTTGTTCTTCTAGGCTTGCCACGCCTGCCCCGCTAAACGTCTTATTGGCAAAGGCAATCTCTTCGTTAGGCAGGACGACATGAAGCTGTCCACGGCACTCGCCACCGTCTTCACTGACGTTTTGCAGGTCAATGTCTAGCCCCGACAGGCGTGCCTTTAACTGCAATGACAGCTCATCGCTCGCCCCATTGCCCAGTCCACGCACAGACGCGGTGTAGAGCTCATCACGCACAAGGCTGACGACACGGTTTTTTAGACTGACATCATCACAGACCACGGCAGGACGGTCGACCACTTCGGGGGTCGCAACCTCAATCTCCGCCTCGGCTTGTGGCTCGGGACTGTCTTTTTTGGTGCAACCGACCATGCCAGTCAATGCAAGGGCAAGGGCAGACACACAGGCTAAATGGTTAAACGTTTTCATGGCTTATCTCAAATTTGGTTTAAAATTTACTTATAAAATAACTTTAAATAACTTTAAAAAGTGGTCGCCACTTGATACAATGACGCCCAACAAGGCGGTATCATCAAAGCAAAACGTAGCCATTATACCACGCCAAACCCATTTGCCAAATTATTTTTTATCATGAATCAGCCTATCTCCCACGCCCATTTTAATGACCGTAATTTTAATGACATTGCTGACCATTTTGCCAAAAAAGTCTATGGCGGTCTAAAAGGTCAAATCCGCCTTGCCGTGTTAGAGCGAGATTTGTCCGAGCATTTACCCAACCGTCCGCTTCGGGTGTTGGACGTGGGAGCAGGACTTGCCCAAATCAGCCTAAACCTTGCCACCCGTCATGACGTCATCATCAGCGACATCTCCGATGAGATGATACAAAAAGCCCAAACCACCGCTTGTAAGCTTAACGTTTCGCCCCGCTTTATCGTGGCTCCTTATCAAGAACTCACAAGCCTTTTAAAGGGACAAAAATTTGACCTAATCTTATGCCATGCCGTGCTAGAATGGCTGGGCGAACCTGCCAAAATCATGGCGTTTTTTGATGAATTTTTAGCCGATGACGGTTATTTATCCTTATGCTTTTACAACCCTGCCAGCATGGTTTATCGCAACCTTATCATGGGCAATTTTTATCAATTAGCACGCCCCAAACCTGCCGACAACAAAAGCCTAACGCCAAACAACCCTGTATCTTATGACACGGTCAAATCATGGCTTGATGACGGGGGATATACCACCCTTTGCCAGTCGGGGATACGAGTATTTTCTGACTACGCTCCCTTAAAACGTGGCGGACACAACAACCCTGATGATGTCGTGGCAATGGAGCTTAACTATTCCCAAACCCACCCTTTTTGGCAAATGGGGCGGTATTTACATATTTTGGCGAAAAGATAGGAGCTAAAAACACTTACTCTTTTTCTTTTAAAAAATCATCTTTTTCCAAAAAGACATCGCCCTGCTCATAAGGGTTTTCATACCCCTTAACCACTTGCAAATCCCGAATGTTCTTTTGAATGGTAATCACCGCAAAGAGTGACAAGGTAAACGCCATAAAATAATAGCCCTTTTCGCTAAGTAGCAAAGTGGCGTTCCATAGACCCACGGTCATGAGTAACACCGCAAGCCCCAACGCCAACCAACTAATGCCATAATAAATGCCCGACACAGGGATATTTTCTGCTTTATCACGAATGGTTTTTTGTAGACTAATCGCCGCATACAGCCCCAATGCCAACACCGCAAAATAATAACCCTTTTCGTTTAACATCATCTCGGCATTCCACAGACCAATCAAAAAGCCAAGCACACCCACGCCCAAAACCGCCCAAGACGCACCGACATAAGCCGATGTTGGTTTATTAATGATTTGCATGGTTTTTTCCTTTTATCATTTAAAAAAATTAATAGATATTTTTAGAGTTTTGAATAATATAGCAAAATAAAACAAAACCGACAAGTGTACTTTATGGCATGATTTGGCTTTTGGTATTGACCATATTATAAACAATTTATAAACAACAATACGATTTTTGACCCAATTTTTCATAAAATCATCGCACTGCCTTGCAATTTGCCACGCCTGCCACCATAACAAGCTGACATTATAAGAATTTATTTGGAGTTTATCATGTCTGATAACCAAACCTTGCCCCTACTTGCCGTGCGTGATGTCGTGGTCTATCCACACATGCAAATCGCCCTATTTGTGGGACGTGAGCAGTCCATTAACGCCATACAGCTTGCCAATGAGAGCTTTGATGGTCATCTGCTTGTGGTCTCACAAAAAGACTCGCTGTCAGAAGAGATTAACACCGACAATCTCTACCGCTTTGGCACGGTGTGCAGGGTTATTAGCACCATGCCCCACGATGCTGACGAAAACTGCCTAAAAGTACTCATCGAAGGACAGACTCGTGCCAAAGTGGCAGGCGTTGATATTGATGAGACGCATAACGCTTTTGTGGCGGTGTTTCATGAACAGCCTGTCACCGACACGCTCGGCGATGATGACAAAGACGCTCATAAAAAGGTATTGATGGATTTTTTTGCCAGTTTTGCCGAAGAGAACCTACGCAACGGACGTGAGATTACCCGTGTGGCAGGCAAGATTGGCGACTTGACCGAACTCATGTACTTTATCGCCACTCGGGTGTCCATGCCCCTTGACAAAAAACAAACACTCCTTGAAGATGGCGACATCATGGATTATTACCACACGCTGACTGAGTTTTTTGTGAGCAATCATGCCGAGCAATCGCTTGAAAATGAACTCCAAGAAACCGTGCGTAAGCAAATGGAAAATAATCATCGTGAGTATTTTTTAAATGAAAAAATGAAAGCGATTAAATCCGAGCTGTCCGATTTAAATGATGGAGCGGACGAAGAAGACGGCGAACTTGAAAAACGCCTAAAAGAAGCCGACCTGCCTGATGATGTCCGCAAAAAGGCAGAAACCGAATTTAAAAAGTTAAAGCAAATGCCCCCAAGCTCATCGGAGGCGTCTGTGGTGCGTGGCTATGTGGAGTGGATACTTGACACCCCATGGAAAAAAGCAAGCAAGGTATCCATTGACCTTGCCAAAGCCAAAGAAACCCTTGATAAAGACCACTATGGGCTTGATGATGTCAAAGACCGCATTTTAGAATACCTAGCGGTGCAATCTCGTGTCAAAAAACTGCGAGGCCCTATCCTATGCCTAGTAGGTCCCCCAGGGGTTGGTAAGACGTCGCTTGGCGAGAGTATCGCTCGTGCCACAGGGCGTAAGTTTGTGCGTATGGCGTTGGGCGGTGTGCGTGATGAAGCTGAGATTCGTGGGCATAGACGTACCTATATCGGAGCCATGCCGGGCAAAATCGTACAGTCCTTGGCAAAAGTAGAAGTTAAAAATCCGCTATTTTTGCTCGATGAAATCGACAAAATGGCACAGGACTATCGTGGCGACCCTGCGTCTGCCTTACTAGAGGTGCTTGACCCATCTCAAAACAACAGCTTTAATGACCATTATCTTGACTTAGATTTGAATTTGTCGGAGGTGATGTTTATCTGTACTGCCAACAGCATGAACATACCGCCAGCCCTGCTTGACCGCATGGAAGTCATTCGTCTGCCTGGGTACACCGAAGACGAAAAAATGAACATCGCTCACAACTATCTCACTCCCAAAGCCCTAGAACAAAATGGACTTGGTAAAGATGAGCTGGACATTACCGATGATGCCGTTCTTAGCATTATCCGCCACTATACCCGTGAGGCAGGCGTGCGAAACTTGGAGCGTGAAATTAACAAGATCAGCCGTAAAGCGGTGCGTTCACAAGTTGAGACTTATGGCATTAAACCCAAAAAAGGCACGAAAATTGAGCCGTTATCGGTAACGGACGACAACATTGCCGATTATTTGGGTGTTAAACCCTTTGACTTTGGCTTGGCAGAAAAAGAGCCTGAGATTGGGCGGATTACAGGGCTTGCGTGGACATCGGTAGGCGGTGAGCTACTGACCATTGAGACTGCCACTATGCAAGGCAAGGGCGAGCTTGTCTTTACAGGGTCGCTTGGTGATGTCATGAAAGAGTCTATCCGTGCCGCCATGAGCGTGGTGCGAGCAGGAGGCGAACGCTTTGGTATCAGCTATGATAAGTTCAAAGACACCGACATTCATGTGCATATGCCCGAAGGTGCCACGCCAAAAGACGGTCCGTCCGCAGGTATTGCTCTGACTACCGCTTTGGTATCCGCCTTTACAGGCATTGCCATTCGTGCCGACATCGCCATGACGGGGGAAGTTACCTTGCGTGGTAAAGTGCTAAAAATCGGCGGTCTAAAAGAAAAACTGCTTGCCGCTCATCGTGGCGGTATCAAGCACGTGCTTATCCCCAAGTCCAACGAGCCCGACCTTGCCGACATTCCTGACAATGTCAAAGAAGGCTTGACCATTCAAGCGGTTGAGACCATTGATGAAGTCCTAAAAGTCGCCCTAGTCGCCCCGCTCATGCCTTTAAAGCCGAGCGTGGTGGTGAAGGCAGACGAGCAGGCGCTCAGAAGCTGATTAAAAAAGAAGCCTTAAAGCACCCCAAAACCCTGTCCATTGGCAGGGTTTTGTTGTGGGTACATTTTGGCTTGTCTCTCATCCCAAAATCCGCTAAGATAGGGAGGATTTCTCTTATTTTTCCTAACTTATCTTAATTGGCGATAACCATGAAACAACTTCTAAACCCCCTTCTCATCGCCCTATTCCTTGTACCCTTATCCGCTTTGGCGTGTGAAAAACCACAAGTGTCGGGACATGATGTTGGTTGCTTGCAGGGTGGCTTGGCGACAGTATGGCAACAGGATAAACAGGGTATTGCCGATAAAACAGGTAAAATTATTATTCCTGCTCAATATGATTTTGTCGGCAATTTTTCAGAAGGCTTGGCAATCGTAGAACAAAATAATAAATATGGCTTTATTGATAAAACGAACAAAATCGTTATTCCTATTCAATATGATGATGCTTGGCATTTTTCAGAGGGTTTGGCAGGTGTAGAGCAAAATGACAAATGGGGATTTATTGATAAAACAGGCGAAGTGATTATCCCCTTTAAATATCAGATTGCCGGTCTTTTTATTGATGGTTTGGCTGTTGTAGAATTAGATAACAAATATGGCTTTATTGATAAAACAGGTAAAATAGCCATACCTTTTCAATATGACTACGCTTCTTGGGGATTTGAAAACGGCAAAGCCAAAGTCTCATTAAATGGCGAAACTTTTTATATAGACAAAACAGGAAAACGCCTAGACTAGCCCAAAGGGTTTGCGATGATTTTTCCCAAATCGCTAAATTTTTAGTATAATAATCCGTTTTAAGTTTTAACATCACTTTTAAGAGCTATCATGACTATCCAATCCCTACTTCACACCCACCTACAAACCGCCATGATAAACGCAGGGGCGGACAAAGACACCGACCCTGTCATCAAGCAATCAGGCAAGCCCCAATTTGGCGACTACCAAGCCAATGGCGTGATGAGCGTTGCCAAAAAACTTGGCACAAACCCACGAGAATTTGCCCAAAAAGTACTTGATGAGCTGGCAAATAGCCAAGCCTTGGGCGGTATTGCCGACAAATTGGAAATCGCAGGGCCGGGCTTTATTAACATCTTTCTTGACAAAGAATTTCTTGCCAAGTCCGTCCACACCGCTCGCACGTCCGACCGCTTGGGCATTACGTCCGACCACACCGAGACGGTTGTCATTGACTATTCATCGCCAAACGTTGCCAAAGAGATGCACGTTGGGCATTTGCGTTCTACCATTATTGGTGACAGCTCGGTGCGTGTGCTTGAATTTTTGGGCGACACCGTCATTCGTGCCAACCATGTGGGCGACTGGGGTACGCAGTTTGGTATGCTCATCGCCTATCTTGAAAAAATGCAAAACGAAAACGCCTCCGACATGGAATTATCCGACCTAGAAGCCTTTTATCGTGATGCCAAAGCGACTTATGACAGCGATACCGACTTTGCCGAAAAAGCTCGTGGCTATGTGGTCAAGCTCCAAAGTGGCGATGAATATTGCCTTGCCATGTGGCAAAAACTCGTTGCCATTACCATGAGCCAAAACCAAGCCAGTTACGAACGCCTAAACGTAACCCTAACCGATAAAGACATCATGGGAGAGAGCCTTTATAACCCCATGCTCCCCGACATCGTCAAAACCCTAAAAGAAAAAGGCGTGGCGGTAGAAGATGACGGAGCGACCGTGGTGTATCTGCCCGAATTTAAAAACAAAGAAGGCGAGCCACTTGGTATCATCATTCAGAAAAAAGACGGCGGATTTTTGTACACCACCACCGACATCGCCGCCGCAAGCTACCGCTATCACACCTTGCACGCTGACCGTGCCATTGTCTATTCTGACACTCGTCAAGCCCAACACATGGCACAGGCGTGGGCGATTGCACGGCTTGGCGGATTTGTGCCTGATACCTTTAAATTAGAACATCACAATTTTGGCATGATGCTTGGCAAAGACGGCAAACCGTTCAAAACTCGTACAGGCGGTACGGTCAAACTTGCCGACCTGCTTGATGAAGCCGTTGCCCGTGCCACCGTCTTGATAGACAGCAAAAACCCAGACGTAACTGCCGATGAGCGGACGGCACTCATTGATGCGGTTGCCATTGGGGCGGTCAAATATGCCGACCTATCCAAGCACCGCACGACCGATTATGTGTTTGACTGGGGCAGTATGTTAAACTTTGAAGGCAACACCGCCCCTTATATGCAGTACGCCTATACTCGTGTGCGTTCTATTTTTGCCAAAGCAGGGGTAAATCCTGACACGCTGACAGGCGAGATTGTCATCACGGACGACAAAGAGCGAGCATTAGCGGTCAAATTATTGCAATTTGAAGAAGCCCTACGCCAAGTCGCCAAAGACGGCACACCCCATGTGTTGTGTGGCTATCTGTATGAATTGGCTGGCATTTTTTCATCGTTTTATGAAGCCTGTCCGATACTGTCGGCAGATGACGACACCAAAAATAGCCGTCTGCAACTGGCAGATTTGACCGCTAAGACCTTAAAAACAGGCTTGGATTTACTCGGTATTAAGACGGTTGAGAAAATGTAATTGATAAAATCACGATTGCCATTGGGTTGTCCTAATGGCATTTTTTTAAATTGAGAAAACCATGTTTGACAAATTTGGCAACATCAATACCGACAACTTAGACATTACCGCCCTGCCCCATTGGTCATTTGGCGACAGTCCACAAATGGCGGATGAGCTTGTAGAGCTTGTCCTAGACGGTAAAAAGCGAGCCACTTGCACCGCCCTGCATTGGCATTTGGACGAGCCAGCTTATCCCGTTGGTAGCCTACAAGTCATCACAGACGGACAAAACTGCCCACGCTGTATCATCCAAAACACCGCCCAATTCATCATTCGCTTTTGTGATGTTGATGAAAAATTGGCACGTCAAGAAGGCGAAGGCGATTTGTCGCTTGATTTTTGGCGGACGGCTCATCAAGAATTTTTTGAGCGGTTTGAGGTATTTGATGATAAAATGTGGTTGTTGTTTGAAACCTTTGATGTTATAAAAATCCTTGATTAGCCATTGCAAAATCATACAATCATGCTATGATAATAAATCATTTATTATCCGCTTATCATGAATACGCCCACTTTAACGCTATCACGCCGTTATCATTTATTACGCCAAAGAAATGACACATGGCGATTATTAACCGCCAAACGTGCTCCTATTATTTTGGCATGTGCCGAACAATTATTCATGAGCCAAAATCAAACGCCCACCATGGATATGGCGGTGCAGTTATTAACCAATTGTTTTAATGAATTTATTCATGACAAAGAATTGATTGATAAAGACCCACACGCATTAGCCAAACAAGAATGGAGAGATTGGCTAAAACGTGGTTTAATCATAGAAAGAAATAATGAAGTTTTTGCAACCGATGCCCTACAAAAAGCCATTTATTTTATCAAAGGCTTAGAAGATGATGCCATCATGACTTCTACGACATCAAGATTACAAACCGTCCAATCAGAAATAGAAAAAGCCTATATCCGCCTAAATCCCAATCAACAAGAAAGAGAACAATATCTCCAAAAACAAATAAACCTATTACATCAAGAATTAGCCAATATTAAAAACGGCGATTTTGAATTATTAGATACGCATTCATCCAAAGAAATGCTCCAAAACATCTATGAACTTGCCATGAGTCTATATCATGATTTTCGCCGTGTGGAAGATTCTTATCGGCAAATGGATAAAGAATTAAGAGAGAAAGTCATTCGTGAACAATATCATCGTGGGCAGGTAATTCACACGTTATTGGATTATCATGATGAGCTAATTAGCACGCCAGAAGGTCGGGTATTTCAAGGATTTAATTATGCCTTACAACACAATCATATTGACGAACTCAATCATCAAATAAAGCAACTGGTAGCATATGGCATTAGCCAAAATAGCCTAACGCCCACTCAATTATTCAATTTATCCACGCTAATTAGCTCTTTAAATAAAGAAGCCAGTCAAGTCATTCGTGCCAAGCAAAATATGGAAAAAGACGTTAGAAGTTTTATCCAAACAGGCTTGGCAACCGAACATCACAGAGTTGGTGATTTATTAAATCAAATATTTAAAGAAGCTCTCAATATAGATTGGCAAGATTATAGTACCAAACACACGCCAAGTCATCTACCGCCCATTGCCATTGAGTTAAATAAAATTGCCAGTATTGAGCGTTTTTTAATTCATGAATATAAAACAGATGACAATCATCAATTAAATCTAGATAATCAAAGCATTGATTTAAACAGCGTAGATTCATCATTTTGGCAAGCCTTGGACGGATTAGATAGGCAAGATTGGTTTGATAAAACCAAAGCCCTATTATCCCATTCAGATAAGCCCTTATCCATTGCTGATTTACACCAACAATTACCCATACCTGATAATTACGATTTAGAAGCGATTGCTTTATGGATTGAAATGGCATGTCGCACATCATCCATATCAGACACTTATGAATATATTATTCTAAAACGCAATACAAATCATGATGAATTATGGCAATTTAAAGTACCTGTTATCGCCTTACAAAAGCACCATTTTGATGAATTGTCATTAGATGATATTTAAAAAAAGGATTATTATGGATATGCAATTTCTTTATGATACCAACCAAACCTTAAAAAATTCCATACAAGATTTATTAAAACATGGCTATATAGAAAAACATCAAAAGCCCAATATTTATCAACAGCTATTTGGCAATATAGACTTTATCAATGCTTATTTGTCCGTCATGGATTTATCAATGCACATTGACGATATTCGTGGTGTTATTTATGTTGGTATCTATCAAAAAATTTATGATGCCATTATTGATGATACAACACATCATGAAACTCATGATAAAAATAACCGTGATGAAAATCCAATCAATAATAACCATAGCCCAATACCGTCTTATGATGAAATGTGGTCGCACCCTTTTATTCGCCGTCAAAGATTAACATTGCACCAGTCTTTATTAATAGCAATTTTAAGACAAAAATTTGTGGAAATAGAAAGCCAAAGCGGTGTTGGCACAAATACAGTTTGGGTGGATTTTGATGACCTAAAAAACCAATATTTTTCTTACATCAATCATAGTGGCAGTGAAAAAAGTGATGATGATTCATTAAAACGCTTATTATCCCAATTAAAAGACTATGGCATTATTGGCGATATGGACGAACAAGGAAAAATCATCATTCGCCCCCTAATCGCTCATTTGGCAAATCCTGAAAATCTTAGTCAGTTTTTAATGCAATTAAAGAATCTAAATGGAGTATATGATGAATAATGGCAGTTATTTTTTACATCAAATAGATGTCTATAATTGGGGCGGTTTTTATGGATTGCACACCGCTCATATTGATAAAGAAGGCACAGCGATTATTGGGCAAACAGGCAGCGGCAAAACCACACTCATTGATGCATTGATGACTTTATTGGTTACCAAACCTTATTACAATCTTGCATCCACAGGCGGACATGAGAGCGATAGGGATTTGATGAGTTATATTCGTGGCATTGCCAATCCTGATGATAAAGACGACACCAATCGCACAGGCAAAACCATAACGGCAATTCGTGCTTATTTTTATCCCATTAAGACAGATTCATCAACACAAATTTATCAGCAAGAGCTATTTGGCGATAATACTTTTGTTAGTCAAAACCAACCAAAAACTACCGTCCAACTAACTGCCATTTTTTGGATAGATAGTAATAGCAATCATGCCAAAGACAGAAATGATTTATGGATATTTTCTCATGATGATTTTTCTTTAAAAGACTACATTCAAGAATTTCATCAAAGTGGCAAACGTGGCTTTAAGGCATGGATTAAAAATCATGACAATATTCATGTATTTGACAGCAAAAGCAGTTATTTATCAAAAGTCCAAAACTTTTTTGATGTATCAGACAATGCCTTTAAATTATTAAATCGCACCGTGGGCTTAAAGCAATTAAACAGCATTGATGAGATATTTCGTGAATTGGTATTAGACGATGAGTCTTTATTTGAAAAGGCTAATGACATCATCACGCAATTTGATGATTTAAGTCAAATACGCCAAGATGTACAAACCGCCAAAAAACAACAACAATCTTTATTGCCACTTAAAAATCTACAAAAACAGTGGCAAGAAAATGACAATCGAATAACGCACATCAATACTTTGATTGATTATTTGCCCATTTGGTATAACTATCACGCTCATGGTATTTATGATGACATTCAAAAAGAACTAAAAATAGATAATGAGCAACTAAAAATAACACTAAATCACGCCGAACAAGAAAAAGAAAATACCAAACAACAAAAAGAGTTATTACAAAGCCAATATTATCAAAAAGGCGGTAATGATATTACTCATCTAAAAAGACAGATAGAGCAAACCCAAAAAGACCTTGATAAAACTTCTAAATATCATAAGCAATATCTCTCGCTTATTCATTATTTTGGTTTGACTTATCAAGACAGCCAACAAGACTTTTTGAAAAATAAAGAGCAATTAGCCAATATCCAAGAGCAAATTCGTCAAAACATTGAAAATACAACCCAAGAATTGCATGAAATCGGTGCAAAAAGACACTCTCATCAAAATGACATCACAAACATCAACGCACAATTAAATGAAGCCAAAAAACAAACATCTAATATTCCCTTAGAATTTATCAAATTTAAAGAGAGCCTTGCCGAGCATTTAAATATCGCTTGTGATGAATTGTATTATTTGGCAGAATTGATAGAAGTGCAAGACAAAGCATGGCAAGGGGCGATTGAGCGAGCCATAGGCAGTCATCGCCTAAGATTATTTGTGCCAGAATATCTCACACAATCAGCATTGGCATGGGTAAATCATCGCCAAAACCGCTTGCACGTGCGTTTATTTAGTGCCACAAATACACCCACTCACAAAGAGATATTTCATGACAGCTTTATTCATAAATTAACCATTAAAGACAACCATTTGTCATTATCAGTATTTCATGTATTGGCTGACATTGATAGGCATTGTGTGAATGATACAAATGCCCTGCAACATACCCCGCACGCCATGACCAAAGAAGGCTTAATGTCTAATCAAAAACGTTATTTTGACAAACAAGACCAAAAATCCCTAAAAGATGATTGGCTAACAGGATTTGATAATAAAAATTTGGTTCATCAATTAAGTACCCAATTAAAACAATCAACTGATGAATACAAAATAGCCGATCAACAATATCAGAATTTATCCGATATAATCAAAGAATTAAATAATAAAGAGCGAAGTATTATATTATTAAAAGACATGGCATTTGATGATATTGATGTTATTTCATTATCAAACACACTTGATAATCTTAATCGTCATTATCAAGAATTAACCAAACCCGATAGCGATTTGGCAAAATTAAATAGACAGATTGATGACTTAGCCCATGAGGTTAACAACCAAGAAAATCTAATTACAGACATCATGGTAGAGTTAAAAGAAAATGAAAAAGACATCAAAAAATACACCCAAGAGATTGATAAAATTAACCATTTCTTTAATAACATCAATACCAAAGAAATCATCACTCACAAAAACTTTATCGCCTTAAAAGAGTATTGCCCGCCAATCAATAAAGACAATATTCACAATATTGACAAGGAAAGATTGGCATCTTATGAAAAACTAAATCATCAAAAAGACGATTATCAACGCCAAAAAAATGAATATGAAAAAAGCATTGTCTCACAAATGGGAAAAGCCAAAAATGCAGATACAGGCAGTCTTAGCGAATGTGGCACACAGATGATTGATTTGCCTGAGTATTTGACACGGCTTGATTATTTAGAAAGCGAAGGCTTGCCTATTCAGGAGAAAAAGTTTAATGAATATTTGGTGTCATCATCTACCGACAGCGTGGGGCAATTATTAAAAGCCATTGAATATCAAGTTGGCAACATAAAAGAGCGTATTGACAAATTAAATCATGTATTAAAAAGTGTGGATTTTGATAAAAATAAATATTTAAGATTAAATACCAAACCCGTTATTCATCAGTCTTTATTAGAATTTGAACAAGCCAAAAAGAGATTGGAAGGCTTTTATTTAAATATCAAAACTGACAATACCGAAGGGCATTATTTAGCCCTAAAACAGCTCATTGATTTATTAAGTCAAGCCGTGGATAAAAAACACACATTATCGGCACGTTCTTTATTGGACGCACGGTTTAGATTGCAGTTTTCTATTTCGGTCATATCCAGAATGGATGATACTGAATTGAGCAGTTTTGTTGGCTCACAGCGTGGCAGTGGCGGTGAAAAAGAAATCATCGCCAGTTATGTTTTGACCGCATCTTTAAGTTATGCTCTAAACCCAAAAGGCATGAGCCTACCTACATTCTCCACCATTATTTTGGATGAAGCCTTTTCAAAAAGCTCGCAAGTGGTTGCAGGGCGTATTGTGAATGCAATTTGGGCATTTGGCTTACATCCTTTATTTGTTACACCAAATAAAGAAATGCGACTATTAAGACAATATACCAAAAGTGCGATATTGGTACACAGATTAGGTAAATATGCCAGCATTCAAAGTTATTCTTGGGAGCGATTACAACAAGAAGCCGATAAAATAAATCAGGAAAAACAATCATGACACGCTTAAAAAGCCCTGATGATATCATCAATATTCTGCACAAAGATTGGCAAAATAAATCCAAAAGAATAGACAGGCTGTTAAATCATCATTATCCCATAATTATCAAGATTGGTACGCCAACCGCCAATGATTTAAAAAATCATTTGTCTATGGTGCGTGAGCATTTTATCATATGGCATAATTTTGAAAAAGAAGTCTTGAATCATGGCAATATTGCACTTATTTGGCAAAATAAAAAATATCAATCCTTAGGTAATATAGATTATCCTGATTATCTACAACTTAATTCTTATCAAGAATGGCTTTTTTTATTAAAAACAAGACAGACAGAAACCGCCAAACAATTATCATGGGTAATTGATTTATTAGAACACGAATATATCAAACATCATTTATCCAAACATGATGATTTAACCTTTCATCAATTAACCTTAATCATCACTTCTGATAAATACTATGATGAATCCGTGGACACCATGGTTAGCATTATTATTTTAGCAAAATATCTTGACAAACATATCATGGCAGGATATTCATTAAGAAGTTTTGACATCAATATCATTATCAATCGTTGTGCAGAATCTGAAAAACATTATCTTTACAAAAGTCATTTTGACAGTAAATTTTTTGAGCGTTATACTTATTTATTTGAGCAATTATTGGAATTAAGATTTGCCAATGAAGTAAAAAGCGTGGGTCTTGCCCATTTTTTGGGCGTGGATAATAACACCCATTGGCTGTTATTATCCGAATGTTGTGATAAGCCTTTGTATTTGCCATTTTCACAGATTTATGCTCCCCACCATGAATTAGACCCTGATAAAATTATTTGCGATAATATTTTAATCGTTGAAAATAAACACAGTCTAAAACAATTGCCAGCATTAAAAAATACATTGGTGATATTAGGAGCAGGCAATAATCTATCATGGTTAAAAAATAAATCATGGCAACACAAAAAACTCTATTATTGGGGCGATATAGACACATGGGGCATGGCGATATTGGCAAAAGCACAAACTTACCAATCTCATATTACACCCATATTAATGAATCACGATATATTAAATGCCCATCGCCATAAAATCGTTCCCGAACCAAAAAGCATAGAAAATATACCAACAGGATTAAATGATGTACAGTTGGCATTATTTCATCATCTCAAAAACAATCAAATACGCCTTGAACAAGAATTTATTGAGCTTGATTATGTACGCTCTACAATGATAGAATTGGGACTGCATTTTAGGGCGTGTTGAACATTGATAACATTTTTATAAATACACTCTACAAAATGAAAAAGTACCACGGTTTCCGTTCGTGGTGAGCCTGTCGAACCATGACGGAAACCGACCCACAGGCATAGCTCAGGGCGAACAGTTTCCGTAGTAAAATTCAATTTTGTTAGCTGTAAGATGAAAATTTAACATTTCAATCAATTTTTGCATGAAAAATGGCTATCCGACCACTTAACTGTGTGATTTTAAGATTTTTTACTTAACTTTTAAAATTAAGTGGTCGGATTGTTTTTCATAATAAAATTTGTCTGATAGAATGACTATCAACCTGCGTTTTTTTCTTGAAAAACGTGCGATTTTTCTCATTTTTCATTGCAAATACCAATATTCAACACGCCCTATTTAAATAGTTGAGATAATTTATGACAAACAAAAACGCCAATCAAGAACCCCAAACCCTAAATAAAGTCCGTGCCGACAAATGGCTGTGGGCGGCACGATTTTTTCGCACTCGCACCCTTGCCAAAGAAGCGATAGAAGGCGGAAAAGTCCACATGAACGGTCAAAAAATCAAAACGAGCAAAGAGCTACAAGTGGGCGACACGCTAACCATTCGCCAAGGTCATGCCAGCGTCCAAGAACAAAAAACCATCATTATTAAAGCCTTATCTGACAATCGGGGCAGTGCCACCATCGCCCAAACGCTGTACGATGAGACAGATGAGAGCATTGCCACCCGAGAGTTTTTTGCCGAACAACGTAAATTGCAAAACCTTGCCAGACCGTCCACCAAACCCGACAAAAAACAGCGTCGAGACATTGAGAAATTTAAAAATAATTGGTGAAGATTGTACGCAGGAATGTGCCAAAGAAATGGTATCAGGATAGATTACCCCATTCTCAACTTTATATGAGTGCTTGATTTATCAAGGGCGAATTGCAATTTACCCCCTACAACTCACAAAATAATCAACTAATAATCAATAGATTGCAATTTTAAGTTGGGATTGGAGTATAGATTACAAAAAGAGAATTTCCAAATTTTAGGCAAAAAAATGACTTCATCAGCACATCTTCGGCACACTTTGGGATTACTACCGTTGCTACCTTCCGGTCCTGGCGGGGTTCATAAATCAAAGTTGCGAAGCTACCGATGAAGCCGAGAGTAATTATACATGATTTTTTTAAAAATGCAAGAAAATTTTCTAGATTTTATCAATTTAAAAGCACTCAAATCCCACAAATAATTTTAAAAAATAAATCCATGCTATTTGTTAGGGCGTGTCTGCCTTTTGTATTTGCAATGAAAAATGCCTGTTAAAAAAGCAGGGGAATCGCACGTTTTTCAAGGAAAAGTCCGCCGTTGATATTGGAATATCAACAAGGATTTTGACTTCAAGCCACAAGATTTAGCCATTTTTCATGCAAAAACACCGTTGTACTGCTACAACATTTTCTAAATTTTAAATTGCGTTATAAAGGGCAGGCACGCCCTACATTAAAGCAATAATCAGATACAAATTAGCACAACAATCAAGAATAAATTGTATTACAATAGTTTAGTTTTTGTTATATTCTATCACGGAGTAATTCATGCGTGCATTCACACTACCCTTACTGCTTAGTTTGGCATTAGCAGGCACTCACGCCCACGCCCAAAGCTACAACCAAATCAGCTTTAATGTCGAGAACACCAAAACCATCGCCAACGATGAGCTGACTGCCACACTCACCAAATCAGCGGACAACGCCAATGCCAAAACGCTGGCAAATACCCTAAACACCACCGCCAACAAAGCCCTAGCCATCGCCCAAAAATACCCCAATGTCAAAGTCACCACAGGTCGCCATCACACCTACCCACGCTATGACAACAAAGGCAAAATCAATGGCTTTACAGGTTCATCATCAATCAACATCCAAAGCCAAAACTTCGAAGAAGCCAGTGAGCTCATCGCTGAGCTACAAGGCTTTATGACGCTTAGCAGTCTTGACTTTGGTGTATCCGAAGCCACCCAAAAGGCAGTAGAGAATGAACTCAAAGCCCAAACCATCCAAAAATTCACCGATGAAGCCAAAACCATCAGCACCGCCTTTGGGGCGAGCGATTATAGAATCATAAAAGTGGACTTAAACAATGCTGGCGGTCGTTTTAGTGTCAGTCCCGTGATGGGTTATGCTACAGCCGCAGCACCCGAAAGCTCAGTCGCCACCCAAAGTTATGAAGGCGGTGAAAGTCGTCTTAATTATGAAGCCCAAGGCGTGATTGAATTGGTTAAATAATATTCATCAGTTTGGGATAGGCACGCACAAGCCCCATCAAAAAACCACCAAACGCCTTGTTTGGTGGTTTTCATTTTTAAATATACACCCAACCAACTTCATATTTACCACGGGTTTGTAGGGGTGTGCTGAGCACACCCTTTGATGATATTACTGCACAAGGCGTGCACAGCACGCCCCTACATCCAAATATCATCACGTTTGTGGTAATTGTAAAGTTTTTTGGATGTAATGTTAATATCTTATCACGCCAATGCATTTTCCCATGTCGGGATGACCGCTTGCATGAGTGGTTTTAGTAGTTTGGCATTACAAGCAAAGACCGAACCTGTACGCATGGCGTTGTTTGCCCCTTTGTGGTCAACCACCACCGCTCTGGCTTCACTGGCAATCAGCTCGCCTGCACACACATCCCACGGCTTGATACTCATCTCAAAATAGCCATCAAAACGCCCTGCCGCCACATAGCACAAATCCAGTGCCGCCGACCCTGTACGACGAACCTGTCCGCCCTGCTCACAAATCACCGCCAAACTGGCAAAGTGCTGACGGATAAAGCTCGTGCGAGTCTCGCCCGTCATGCGTTCATAAGGATGTCCTGTGGTGAACAGTCCGCCCGCTATCGTGGTACGCTCTGAGACCGACAGACGACGTTGGTTCAATCTCGCCCCACGTCCACGACTGGCAGTAAACAGCTCATCACGCACAGGGTCATAGACCACGCCATGTTCGGTCACGCCTTTGTGCTGAATGCCGATAGACACACAAAAATGCGGTACGCCATGCACGAAGTTTTGTGTACCATCTAGTGGGTCAATGGCAAAGCACCAATCAGCATCCGCCCCCTTACCTTCTTGTAAGCCAAACTCTTCACCCAAAAATGAGTGCTTAGGATAGCTTTCTTTTAACAAAGAAATGGTCAGCTCTTCGGCATAACGGTCAATCTTCGTTACCAAGCCATCAAGCCCCTTGGACTCAACACCCAAATCAATACGATGACGGTTCTCATGAGCCTTTAAAATCTCATAACCGACTTTTTTCGCCACTTCGGACGCAATCACCACCATAGGTTCCATAACACACCTTACAAACGTTTATTGAATTTAAATAATGCTTTTGTATTCATCATACAAAGACGACCATTATAGCCCAAAATGGGCAAAATTGCGACCAAAATTTACCACTTGCCAAATTAACCTAGTAGCTTGGTTCTGGTATCACAGGCTCGCCAGAGAGCAGTTCATGAGCCAAATCCACGGCAGGCACATCGACCGTATCAGGTATTGGCATGACAGGTGTCTCATCTAACACCCTTTGACCCTGCCCATCCACCATAAAATATTCATCATCCCTGCGAACCAATGCCGTGCCATTTTTAAAAAATCCCACATCATCATATTTTAGTGGCACGACCAACAGCCCTTGATGATTGATAAAACCAAATTTATCTTTATATCGCACCTTAGCGACACCCTCATCAAACACACCAATCTCATCAAACATGAGTGGCATAATGACGATACCTCGATTGTCCATCGCACCAAATTTGCCGTTTTGGGATATTTTAATCAATCCATCAAACACACACTCGCTGGTGTCATAAGCAGTATCAGTAGGCATGACGCATTTATGAGCATGAACAGTCGTAGTAAAACTGCCCATACACAAAAAAATCAATAAGCCTTTTATTAATGACATTTTCATGGAATTATCTTAACATCAAATTACACCATTATCCGCCCTTATTCCATCACTGGCATATCAGATAAATATTTGGCAATCTTTAAAATATGCATTATTAATCATATGATTTAGTAACTTTTTAATATATCATAAATCTCTTGATAAGTATCATACCGAACAGGTACAATTTCATTGCCATTCATATCAAACACTCCATATTTATCGTCCTTTTTCACGGTAAAATATTCATCGCCATTCCACTGCACATGATATCTAATATGCTGATATTCGATTGGTAAAATGACATTATTATGATTATCCACAATACCAAATAAATCGCCTTGATTGGATTTGTGTTTGACAAGAAAGCGATGATATACTCTTTTGTTAGATTTTTGAAAAATATCAATCCCATCATATTGTGGTGGAATATGAATATTCCCTTTAATGCCATTCACATCAAACAAGCCCACTTTTTTATTTTTTTGGACATAAAATCCCCCATTACCTTCAAAATCATAATTTTCCACATAAATCACTTTATCATAATATGAATAATAAGCACTTTGATAATCAAAAGGCACAATAATATGATTGTTGATATCAATCATGCCTGACAATGATGCACCCTTTGAAGCACTAAATAAAAGCACGCCATTATCCTCCGACATTCGTAAATGATGATAGTCAAAAGGAATGATGGTCTTTCCTTGATTATCCAACACGCCATAGCGAATTTGATTTAAGTCCAATCCCCCATTAAATTTTGCCACCAACATCCATTTGCCGTCATCGGAAGTATAAGCCCAATGTGTGTATGTAAAATCGCCAACTTCCTTGCCTGTCTTTTTATCCAAAAATCCATAAAACTTATCTTTTTTAGCAAAATATAAATCGGCTGTGCCAGATTTACCATCATCACCACATTTAGAACATCTAAACCGTTTAATATCGTCATAAACAAAAGCAGTTTTTGCTTGATTGTTAATATCAATCAGTCCCCATTTACCATCTCGTTTAGCTCTCCATAAACCATCGCCAAATTCTTTAATGTCCTCATACTGAAAATCAATGAGTAATTGGTTGGGTAATTGGTTGGGTAATTGAATAAGTCCCCAATACTCCCCTCTTTTTACCTTTGCCAAACCACCATAAAACAACGCCACTTTATCATAATCGCCAATTACCATGACAGTAAGATTATTTTTATCAATAATACGCCACTCTCTGCCCTTTCTAACCAGTCCATGAACATCAAAAGGATAGGCCTCATCATATTCTAGTGGAATGATGAGTTTTTCACGATGATTTTGACCATCATACGCCACATAACCCCATTTGCCATTTTTACTGGCAGGCATATAAATATGACCCGGAGACCAAAATTCCACCACATTGTCATAATTATGAGAACGAAAAAACACATAATCAGAGGCGGTGGCAATTTGTCCAAAACACAATAAAAGCACCAGCAACATTTGATAAAATTTCATTATCAATCACTCCTTGTCATGCCATCACACACCCAAAAACTCCCTCAAACTCGCCAAAATCCCCCGTTCATCAAGCCCACATTCGGCTAACTGCTCGCCATGACTGCCATGAGCGATAAATTCGTCCCCAATCCCAAGATTTTTAATCGGTACAGTTATGCCACGACTTGCCAAATATTCATTCACCGCAGAGCCTGCTCCGCCCATGATTTGATGTTCCTCTAAGGTGGCGATGTGGGTGGCAGTTTTGGTAAGTTTATCAATCAAAGCAATATCCAAAGGCTTAACCCACCGCATGTCGCAGACGATGACCGAAATATTATCCAATTTTTCAACCGCTTTTAAGCCGTCCGCAAGCCTTGTGCCAAAATTTAATAAAACCAAATGTTTGTTGCTGTTGGATTTTTTCTCAAAAACGATTTGCCCTTTACCAATTTGCAATTTCTCATCGCTATTTTTGACAATCTCTCGCCCCACGCCCACGCCCCTAGGATAGCGAATGGCACTCGTGCCTTGATAAGCGTAGCAGGCGTTCAGTAGATGATAGCATTCGTGTTCATCGCTTGGCGTGGCAATCACCACATTTGGCACACAACGCAAATACGCCAAATCAAACACGCCTGCATGAGTCGCCCCATCTTCGCCCACAAGCCCCGCTCGGTCTATGGCAAAGGTTACGTCTAGGTTTTGTAAGGCGACATCGTGAATCAGCTGGTCATAGCCACGTTGTAAAAAGGTAGAATAAATCGCCACCACAGGCTTTAATCCGCCTGTCGCCATGCCCCCTGCTAAGGTTACGGCGTGCTGTTCGGCAATCGCCACATCAAAAAACTTGGTAGGATAAGCCTTGGCAAACGCTACCATGCCCGAGCCTTCACACATGGCAGGGGTAATAGCAACCATGTGGGGGTCAGCTCCGTTGTCCATAAGCCAGTCGCCAAAGATGTCTGAATATTTTTTGGCTTTAGGGGCGTTGTCCGTTTTTGGCAAATCTTTTTTGGGCAATTTGCCAATGGCGTGATAAGTAATGGGGTCAGCTTCGGCAGGCAAAAAGCCCTTGCCCTTGACCGTGTGGACGTGAATCAGCACCGCCCCTTTTAACTGTTTGGCACGTTCAAACACTTGCAAAAGTTTTGGCAAATCATGTCCGTCAAAAGGCCCAAGGTAGGTAAAGCCAATCGCCTTAAATAAATTATCAGGGAAAATATGGTCATGTACTTTTTCGGCAATTTTGTCCGACAACGGCATGGGCGGAGCGTTTCTGCCAAACAAGCCACCGATATTTTGCACCAGATTACCGCCCAGTTTGGCAGGGATTTTTTCTAGGGTTTCTTTTGCCCCATTTGCCATATGCAAATAGTGGCGAACCCGTCTGTCATCAGGGCTAATCTCACGCTTTATCATCAAGATATTGCCGTGTTTGTCAATGTCAAAGGCAAGCCCACGTTGCCACAGCCGTGCCAAATGGCGACTAAATCCGCCAATCGCTTGCGAGATTGACATGTCATTATCATTTAGCACCACCGTCAAATCGGCATTTTGCTGAACAGCGTCATTCATCGCTTCAAACGCCATACCCCCCGTCATCGCCCCATCGCCAATGATGGAGACGACTTTACGATTTTCGCCCAAAATACGGCTGGCAAGGCTCATGCCAAGCCCTGCCGAGATGGATGTAGAGCTATGCCCCACGCCAAAGGTGTCGTACTCGCTCTCGCTCCGCTCGGGAAATGCCGTCAGACCGCCTTTGGCACGGATACGAATTAGCTCATCACGCCGACCTGTCAGCACCTTATGGGCGTACGCCTGATGACCCACGTCCCACACGAGCTTATCATAAGGCGTATCATAACTGGCGTGCAGGGCAACCGTCAGCTCCACCACGCCCAAATTTGCCCCAAAATGTCCGCCACTTTGACCGACCGAGTAGAGCAAATATTCACGCAATTCGTCCGATAATTGGCACAGCTCATCGGTGCTTAATGCCTTTAAATCTTTGGGCAAGCTAACCTTATCCAAAAGCGGTGTCGTGGGGCGAGACGTGGGCAGGTGCATGAAGGTGCGTGGTGCGTGAGCAGAAGTTGGCATGGGGCTAGTGTTCCAGATTTTGATTTTTTAAAAGTTGTCTTTAAAAAGTTATGTTAAGTTATAACAATTTTTGCGGTATAATGCCAAACTTGGCAATGGCAAAGCCAAACTTGAATCAGGGGTTATTTTACAAGATAGCCTTTTAATTTGCCATAGTAGCACCATTTAATTCACAAATAATCCACAATACTTTTAAAAATTTGCATTTTTGGGGAAAATTTTGTACCAATTTATCAGCAAAGCCAATCTGCCTACCGTGCATGGCGATTTTATCATTCATGCGTTTGAAAATGAACACGGTCAAGAACACGTCTTACTAAGTGTCGGCTTGCCGTCCACCGACCCCGACAAAATCCCACTCATTCGCATTCATTCTGAATGTCTGACGGGGGATGCTTTTGGCTCATTAAAATGCGACTGTGGCCCCCAGCTCAACACCGCCATGCAAATGATACAGGCTCACGGCTGCGGAGCAATTTTGTATCTACGCCAAGAAGGGCGTGGCATTGGACTGGTGAACAAAATCCGAGCCTACGCCTTACAAGACCAAGGGCATGACACGCTAGATGCTAACCTTATGCTTGGCTTGCCAGCGGACGCACGCACCTATGAGATGTGTGAGATTATGCTAAAACATGTTGGCATTACCCAAGCCAAACTTTTGACCAATAACCCAAACAAACTTGCCTACCTGCAAGAATTGGGGATTGATGTGGTGGAGCGAGTGCCGTTGTTGGTGGGGGTTAATCAGTTTAATGCCCAATATTTGGCGATTAAAGGGGCAAGAATGGGGCATTTTATTCCTGCAAAAGTGGATATTAGTCCGAAGATTTAATGGGAAAATAAGGGCGGATCAACCGCCCTTTCTTAATTGACGATTTTAAAAGACTGCGTGCCAAATTCAGCACCCCCTACCCCGACTCGGATATGATAAATACCTTTTGGGGTATTAGCAGGAAAAGACCAACAAGCATCTAGCTGATTTTTTGTTGCATAAATTTGTCTGCCAAATTTGGCGGTATTTGAGCTTGTTTGCACACTACTAATTAATTGGTTATTGGCATTTTGTCCTGCATTGCCTGTAAAGGTTGCATGAACTGGCATGGTAAATAGCTCGCTGACTTGATAAGTTTGAGCACTGTTTACAGGGGTTACCGCCCAACACAGCATGTCATTTTTCTTTAAGGATAAATTCATATGCCCTTTGTCTTTGCCTGTTTTTTGATTGATGACTTGCACATACAATCTCGGTTCTGGCAAGCTGTCTTGATAGCTGTATTCATAATAACCACTTTGCCCGCCCATTCTTTGTTGTATTTGCCGTTCTTGTCGTTGCCTTTCTAACTGCTGGCGTCTTATCTCCTCATAATAATAAGCATCCTGTTGATTTTCATATCTGGCACGGCTCGCCCCTTGTTCGTATGCACCAAATAGGTCAGGGATATACATAGCGTGAGCGGTAAGAGTGAATAATAATAAAGTAGATAAAGTGAGTTTGGGTAGGGTTTTCATAGAATATTCCTATTGGTTTTTCATTATTGAATAAGATGTGCATACTTCCTCAAGCAACGCTTCGCCAATTGAATTTGGTATAGCAGTATCCCAATTTTGAGATGAAAACAAAGAGTGTTGTGTTTTTGCAGACCAAATTACACCCCCATTATAGTAACGATGTTGCTCTACAATAAGCCATTTTCTGTAGTCGCAATCAAAGTAGTTTAGTGTTGTCTCTGAAGAATACACTCTACCGTCAGGCAGTCGTCTAAGCACAGGATAATCTTGTTTAACCCAAGCACTCACATAGATATTTTGGTTAATTTTTACAGCACCAAAAGTATCTAAATCAATATAGGTTTTCTCGTTATCTCTTTTTGATGATAAACCTACATCTATCCAATTCACCGCCATTGCCATTTGACTAACTGCCAAAAATAAACTTGCTAAAACTAACTTTTTCATAAAAGCTCCTAAATAAAAAATTGTGAAAAATTAATAACAAAAACCATAACTGTTATCAGACAGTTGCCACTGACGACCATTTTGGTCTATGCCATTGGTGTTAATCAGCATACCACCTGCCACATGAAAATTAAGTTTAATAATACTGGCTTGACCCCTATCCCACCAAATGACGGCATAATGGCTAAACATATCATAATTACCAAAATAGGGATTGCTTGTGGCTTGATTTAACTCTTGCCCCGTATAAATCTGTGCCTGCACTTGATATGCCTGCGACCAACTATAATTGGTCATATATTTAGCACAGACATTTTTAACTTCATAGGCGTGGGCATGATTTATGACAAATAACGCCATTAATGCTAAGAAAATTTTTTTCATAAAAGACTCCGATAGATAAGACATGCAAAAAAAACTATCTTTCAATAAAATACAAAATATCACTTGAAAATTTGTGGTAATGATAAGCTATGTAAAAAGCCCATAAACCATAAAGAATTGAAAATCCTTGATGAATATCCTTATGAGCATCCATAAAGATAAAACAATAAATTCCCACAGTAAAGAAATATAACAAAAAATAATATTTTATCTTTATAATTCTATCTTTGAGATATCTGCACTTATTCACAATTTCGTTTTGACTATCATCTATTTTGATATAATCATCATAATCGCCATAACGATAATAACTATCTTGACACAATAAAGCAAAGATAGCCCACCCCAATATAAATAAAATCATCCCTAATGCACCGCCAAGTATTTTTAAGGTAAGTATAACCAAAAAACCATTAGAAAATCCAATCATTACCATACCTTGACCTTCTATTCTACTAAGTTTTTTAATAGAATAATTTACTAACTGCATATTAGACATAAAAGCACCAAAAATTTATTAGAAAAATAATTGCAAATCAATTCATCTCTCTTAATTTTCCATTTTTAAAAGTAAAACCATTATCAACCACCATAGAAGGACAACAATCAGGATCTTCGTGTTCACTATAATATTTTGATTGGGTGTAAATATTGCCAAGCGTATCCACATAAACCGTCAAGTCAATCCCCAAAGTTTTAATATCGCCATATAGATATTGATTATCAACCAAACCCAAATAAACCGCCAACTCTGATGATTTGGTTGTGGTATGACAATTTATCACTTCACAATAACGTAGTGCCACCACTGCATCTTTGATACCATCATTATTAACATCAGCATAAGTAATATCCTGACTTTCTAATTTATGACTATACCCATCATAACTGGCACTGTCTCTATCTAAAAATAATAAAGATTTTTTAACCGTATCATTGATTAAATCATTTAAATGATAGCCATTTTTACTGCTTTGCTGATTTTGATAATAAGCAGGTCCAACATTTTTAGGTGCAGGTGGTGTAACCACCGTATTTAATTGTGTTTTTAAAAACTCCGCTCTCTCATTTAATTGTGGTACTTCGCACGCATAACGATATGCCTTTGCCAAATCTCTATCGGTGCTTTGAGCATTACCATAGGCGGTGCAGTCAGCTTCTCTATTTTTATTAATCGCTCGTTGTTCTGCTCGTAAAAACTCTTGCGTGCTTGGGGGTAGACTACTCCATACTGCATTAATATTTGCTACCGCATTATCATATCGTTTTTGGGCTTCTGCCAAAACAAGCTGTGGACTTAATTGTGACTCATTATTAATATTTGGTGTGACAATATCATTAGGGGAGATATTGGGTGTCTGCGTATTGCTCGGCTGATTGTCTTGATAAGTCGGTGTATTATTTTGACGATTTTCATATTTTTGCTGTTCATCAATCATTTTAGGGGATAACACTAGATTGTAAAATAAAAAAATTGCAACACCAATCCAAATAGAATTGTCTTTTTCTATTTCTATCTCATCATCAAAATAATCATCTCTTGGGTCAGCCCCAAAACGATTTGCCCCTTGTGTGGGCTTCCAAAACCACATCGCTATCACAACCAAAGGCATTACAATCCACCACGCTTTATAATTACAGTCGTGAAGTCTTTTTGCACCAATAAATGCCAAAAAAGACCAAGGCACTAACTCAATCATTGTTGCAATTAACAAAGATGCAAATGATGGCGATGAACCAAGACCGCCATAAACTGCTATACGAACAATCATTAAAATAAATATTGCAGGTACAGACAGCATTATATAAGTCGTCCGCCTCATTCGCCCAAAAGACCAAAAGGAGGATTTTTGTGATGTTGGGTTTCTATCGTAATCATTGGACTTTTTTTGAGTACGATGACTACTGCTACCAGCATAATCATAATACTGATCTTGATTTTGGTTATTTTGAGTATTATCATAAATACAATTTGTCAAAAAATTCACCACACCATCTCTTATCACCAAAGCTCGCTTTCTGATGTCTTTTTTATTTTGATTTTTTGTGATGGCAATCTTATCGTGTTCGTTAATCTCATCAACATCATCATATTTAAGTGATAACATCACCACCGATCTTTCATCAAAAACTTCTTGGCAAATGATATTATTATCTTCGGACAAACTGATAAAATCCATCGCCCCTGCCAAGCCGTCTTGTGGTCTTTGGGAAAATCTAGCATTAAAATTATCTTTGATTTCTTGTATAAATAATTCATACAATTCATATTTATAAAATGCTTCATCATCAGGATTATTGTCGAATTGCTCGCCAAGCATTTGATCAATCACAGGGGTGTATTTGATAGATTTTTCATTCAATCTTTGCTTAATCATCATTTTATTTTGTGGTGTATTTTGATGATTTAAAATACCAATTATTACCCCTGTCCATTCATCAACCACTTTATCAATCAATGCCTGTTTCTGATTATCCATACCATCACTTTGCATTAAATTGACATAAGCAATCAAAAGCAGATAAGAGACTTCCTCTAATACGCCAGAAGACCAGATAGGCTTATTTTGATAATCGGAGATAATAAACTGACTGCCAATAATCTTTGTATGTCTTTTTAGTAGCGAGATGGCTTGGGATGGATGATTCATTTTAATGGGATTTAATTTGCCAAAAAATTTCCCTTATGTTACAATAATTTTCCCAATCTTTAAACCAACCCACACTCCCCATTTGCCAACTGCCAGTAAGCATTTTAAGGAAATTTCTATGATTGATTTTGACACCATTCGTGAACTTCGAGAAGAACGCCAGTGGACACAAGAGCAAATGACAGAAAAATTAGGGCTAACTCGTAACGGCTATGCTAAGATAGAAACAGGAAAAAGTTTGCCAAATTTACAAAGATTAGACGAAATTGCCAAAATTTTTGGCGTACAGTTGTTTGACTTATTAAAATTAGAACAACAAAATGTCGTCTATCAAATCGGTGAAAACTATCACGGCAATAACAATTATTATAATAATAACGAAAAACTACAAACCGAAATTGACAAATTAAAACTAGAAATAGAAAAATTAAATTTAATCATCGCTCACAGGGATGAATTGTTAAAACAAAAAGAGGATTATATTCAGGTTTTAAAAAAACTTGTTAGTATTGGCGAGGAATTACCAGAACTATAATTTTTTATTTTTAAAAATAAAAATACATGAAAAGTTATTATGAACATCTCAAAAATTCACTCTTTTGAAATTCTATAACCTTTACTTTGTGGCATGATGTGCTTAGAATATTGACATTGATTATCATCAATACCGTTTATTTTTCATTTTAAGGAATACATCATGACTTGCACCATTCACGCCAATCACGACCACGTTCACGGCACAGGCTGTGGGCACACCGCCATTCGTCATGGCGACCATGTAGATTATCTGCATGACGGACATTTACACCATGTGCATGGCGACCACGTGGACGAACACGTCCTAGAAGTCAGCGAGCAAAACCCTGCCGAGTGCAACCAAGCTCACCACTGCACGGGCCACGTTCATGGCGAAGGCTGTGGACATGAAGCCGTGCCACATGGCGACCACATTTGTTATATCGTGGACGGAAGTTTGCACTATCAGCATGGCGACCACTGCGACGACCACGGTGCGGTAGAGATTGTTGCCTGATATTATCACGCACGAAAAAACCCAAAAGCATGACTTTTGGGTTTTTGTTTTTATCAATCAAATGATAAACAGCCCGCCTAGCGATTAGGCATTGCCTTCGGCTTGGGCTTGGCTTTGTAGGAATGCTTGGTCAAAATTGACAGGGGCAAGCAGAAGTTGTGGGAAGCTACCACGAGCGATGATGTCGCTGATGACCTCACGAGCATAAGGGAACAGCACGTTCGGGCAGTAGGCGTTCAATAGATGTGGCATGTCCGTCTCTGGGATATTGCGTAACAAGAAAATACCTGCTTGTTGTACCTCAGCGATGAATGCGGTGCTACCTGCATTTTTGGCGGTAACACTCACGGTCAATACCACTTCTTTATGGTCTTCGTCTAGGTCAGAGCTAGTGGTGGTCAGACCGATGTCCAGCTCAGGTTGCCACTCTTTGGTGAACACTTCGGCACTTGGAACTTCAAGTGAGATGTCTTTGACATAGATACGCTCTAAACCCAGTTGTGGGGCGGTTTGTTCGTCAGCCATGATAGCCTCCTTTGATTTAAAATTAAACTTACATTAAAACTAAATTAAACCATTTAGGCACTTAACATCTCGTCAAGTTTACCTTCTCTGTCTAGTTTGTTTAGGTTATCAAAACCGCCGATAAAGGTGTCGCCAATAAAAATCTTTGGCACAGTGCGGTAATGATTGGTCTTAACGGTAACTTCTTCAAGCTCTGTCTCGCTCATCTTGGTCACGTCAAACTCGGTGTACATCACGCCCTTGTGTTCTAGCAGTCGCTTGGCATTAATGCAATAGGGGCAGGTTTGTTTGACATAAATGGTTACAGGTTTCATATTATCTCTTTTTGGTAAATGTACAGATTCTTAAATAGGGGCGATTGGCATAACTTCAAGACCGCTCATCTTGGTATTGACACATCCCAACAGGTTTATTTTTTGCCTTTTTTGTCTGTCGCTCCGACCAGTGGCAAGCCTTGTGCTTGATAATTGGCAATGCCCCCTTCTAGTCGCATGGCGTTGGGCTTGGCGACCAGTTGCACCGCCATACCCGCCTGCATACCGATATCACAGATAAAGACAATGGGGGCGGTCATCGCTTGTAGCTCGGGCAGATGATTTTTTAGCTCGGTAAAAGGAATGTTGCGAGAGCCTGCGATGTGCCCTGTGGCAAATTTATTGGCAGGGCGAATATCAATCAACGTCGCATTGTCGTTATTCACCAGCAACCCCAACGCTTGAGGGGCGATTTTTTTACCGCTACGTTTACTTTCAATACTAAAAAACATGATGGCAAGGACAAAGAGTAGCCCGAATAAAAACGGGTGATTGCCCATAAACTCAAACCAACGCCCCATGACTGCTCCAAAATTTCAAAAGCTGATATTATACCTGTTATTTGTCATAAATGCACTTATTTTGGGCTATTTTATCACACTTGCCCCTTGCTTGGCTTCTGCGACCAGCTCATTAAAGCTCTCCACACGCCGAGACAGCACCGTCCCGTCCGCCACCGCCTGCCAAAACGCACAGCCTTTGGCATTGGGGGCATGGCTACAATCTCGAAATTGGCACGCTCCATGCAAGTCATTTAACTCATCAAACCCCTTTAAAATGTCATCTGCCGATAAATGCCAAATGCCATACTCACGAATGCCAGGGGTGTCAATAATCCCGCCTTGAGTCAAATCGCCCACATCATAAGCAAGCAGGCGACTGGTGGTCGTGGTGTGCTGACCCAACTGCGAACCTACCGAAATGATGTTGGTGGACTGCTCGGCATGGGGCAGGATTTGGTTGATTAGGCTTGATTTACCCACCCCTGACTGCCCTGCAAAAATGGCAAGTTTGCCTGTGATGTGCGACATCAGGGTATCTAGCCCCGTCCTGTCCATGCTTGAACTTTGGATAACATCAAAGCCGTATCGCTCCCCAAGTGCTTGATATTCTTGATAAATCTGCACCACATCGGGGTGTTCATCTAACAAATCTGCCTTATTCAGCACAAGCAGGGGCGTAACGCCAGCCAGCCGTGCCACAAGAATATAACGGTCAATCAGCCCTGTGGCAGGCTTTGGCAAGGGAGCAAAAATAATCGCCAAAATCGCCACGTTACTGGCGACAGGCTTGACTTTATGATAACGGTCAGGGCGAGTGATTAGGGTCGTGCGTGGCAGTAGCTGTTCAATGCGTCCTGTACCTGCAACATCATCAATGCTAAACTTGACCGTATCGCCTGTGGTCAGCATGGGCAAATTGGTGCGAACATGACACCGCCATATCTGCCCAAGTACTAACGCTGTCTGTGGCATGATGTCAGGCAAGGCGGTGATTTGCACGTCTAGCTGTTTGCCAAAATGCGACACCACCACCCCTGTGGCAAAAGTGCCGTCATCGATGATGGTCTCTTGGTTTTTTTGGATTTGGCGAGTTTGGTTTTTGGTGAGTTTGCGTTTACGGATAAGGGACATGATGATTTTTGGGAAAAATTTCACACATTTTAGCCCAAAACCGCCCAAAAATAAATGACTTTATCCCAAATGGTGTGGTTGGGTTTGGTAGAGTGGGTTGAGTAAAAGGTGATTTTATTCTAAAACATTTTTAAAACATAATGATAATTTTAACCCGCCCATACCCCATAAGCATATTTTATCAGCCCCAACGCAATTATCCACATGATGACACCAATAAGCGTGTCCAGCACTCGCCATGTTTTGGGTTTGCTAAACAACGGGATGAGTAGCCTTGCCCCATAGCCCAAGCCAAAAAACCACACCCCTGATGCTCCCACCGCTCCCATCAAGAACAACTGCTTTTGGTCAGCAGTCAAAGGGGATGCGATACTCCCGACCAGCACCAACGTATCTAGATAGACATGCGGATTTAGTAGGGTCAGTGCCAAGGTGATGCCCACGCTCTGCTTGATGCTCTTGCCACCGCCATCTTTATCACTTTCAGCCGATACCATCAGATTTGCCCCGCCCTGCCATGCTGATTTGAACGCACGCAAACCATACCAAAACAAAAACAGCACGCCAACCACGGCAAGGATAAGCAAGGCGGTCTTACTCTGCCCAATGAGCGTACCAAATCCCAACACGCCTGCACTCATCAGCACCGCATCACACAAAAAGCAGGTCAAACACACCCAAAAAACATGCTGTTTTAGCAATCCTTGTTTTAGGACGTGGGCGTTTTGGGCTCCGATAGCCACAATCAACCCAAATGACACCCAAAATCCATGAAAAATATACGTAAACATCATTCCTTTCCCAGTCAGCACAAAAAAACCGCCCCTAAGGACGGTTTTTTAAATAATGGCGGAAGCTGAGAGATTCGAACTCTCGGTGGGCTACAAACCCACGCCGGTTTTCAAGACCGGTGCATTCAACCGCTCTGCCAAGCTTCCATGGGTGCGTATTATAGCTAAATTTTGAAATAATGCAAGCCTTTTTTGTAAATTTTTAAAAATATTTTTAAAATAATAGGCGTATGATTTAGAAAAATATTTTGGGTTCACGTCTGGGCGTGCTAATCTCTTCTAGGCTAATCTCATCCGCCGTACGGCAGTTGTCCTGCGGACGAAATATGTCCCGTGCCAACGCTACCATCTCATAAATCGTCCGCCGTGAATGCACCCAATTATTATCCCAATCCGCCCAATCAGGGGCGATGGCAAGGGGGGCGATGATGGGGACGGTGGCAATGCCAGCTCGTGCAAATTGTCGCCTTGCTCGTGCCATGTGATAGCGGTCGGTGATGAGATAGACGCTTTTGGGCAGTTCGTGATGGCTCATGAGTTTGGCGGTAAAGGTGGCATTCTCGCAGGTGTTCATGCTGGCGTTGTCGCTCACGATGACCGCTTCGGGGTGGGCGGTTTTTATGTGTTCTCGTAGCCACGGCGACTCAGCTCCGCTTGTGATGATAGGCAGGGGCGTTTGTGCGTACAATGTAATGACAGTATCAGCACGGCTTTGGCTATAATGATTCAGCACAATCACGCCATCTTTTTTGGTAAGTCCGCCCCCCAGCACCGTCATGGCGGTGGGATTTTGGGCGGTGTCTAGGGTAATTTTGCTAAACACATCAAGGGCAAATACCCCCACATTGGCAAAAATAGGTGTAAAGATAGATAAGGCAGTCAGTCCACCGACCACCGCCATCACCTTGACTATTCGCCAAATCCACCGCCCCAAGCCCAGACCCAAGCTCATCAGTCCACCCACACAGGCTCACGCACCAAGGTTACGCCAAATTTGTCCTGCACGGCACGCACGATAAAGTCCTGAGCCGTGCGAATGTCGTCTTGTGTGGCGGTGTGTGGGGCGTGGTTGGTTAGCACAAGGGCTTGCTTGTCGTGTGTCAAAATCGGAGCGACCCCCTTGCCCTTTAAGCCTGCCTTGTCAATGAGCCACCCTGCGGGGATTTTGATAACATCGTCATTGATAGGATAACTTGGCAAATCGGCAAATTGCTCTTTTAGGGCGATAAACTCGCTCATGGGGATAATCGGATTTTGAAAAAACGAGCCACAATTTGCCAAAACAGCAGGGTTTGGCAGTTTGCTGTTGCGAATGTCAATGACCGCATAAAACACGTCAATGGGGTGGGGGGTATCTCGTCCGTTTTTGTTGGCAAGCTCTTGTGCCAAACTTGCCAAATCGCCATAATTGGTTAGGGTTTTTGGGTGTTTGTGAAGCGTGAATACCACATGACTAATCAAATACCGCCCTGCATTGTCCTTAAAAAAACTGTGGCGATAATCAAACTTGCAAGCGGTGTTGTCAAGCTCGCATTTTTGACCGTCCGTCAAATCGTAAGCGATAACCTTTGTAATAAAATCAGAGACTTGCACGCCATAGGCTCCGATATTTTGTACAGGACACGCCCCCACAAGCCCAGGGATTAGGGCGAGATTTTCAAGCCCAAAATAGCCCTTGTCTAGGCAGGTTTTGATAAAATCGTGCCAATTTTCTCCGCAAGCGACTTGCAAGGTTGCACGCTCATCATCTTCTTGCAAAATCTCAATGCCTTGTATTCTTGGCAATAAAACAAGGGCGTTTAGCACACTTGGCAAAATCACGTTACTGCCGTAGGACAGCACAAACAGCGGTAAATCGTGGCGTTTGGCAAAGGCTATGGCGGTCGTGATGTCATCGCCAAGCGTGTCAATGTCGTCCAACATCATCGCATGGCGAGCGATGCAGGACAGTGCCATGGTGTTGTTGTGCGATAAGTCGTGGTTATTTAGAATGTTAGCCATGATGATTTCCGTGCTGATTTGTACTTTGCCAAAGGTCTAACCACGCACGGCTGACACGCTCAATATGCTCAAACATCGCCTGAAAGTCGCTTATATCGCCATAATACGGGTCGGCAACTTCTTGTTTGGTAAATTTATCAAATAGCACAACTTGGGCGGTAGCATCGGACGGCATCACCTTTTTGATGCTGGCTAAGTTGTTGTTATCCATCGCAAAAATCACATCAAAGTCATAAAAATCCTGCGTGGTAAGCTGTCTTGCCCTAAGGGAAGCTAAATCAAAATCAAGCGTACTGCCAACGTCTATCGCACGTGGGTCGGGGCGTTCGCCTGTGTGGTAATTTGCCGTACCTGCCGAGTCAAAACGAATGGCAAGCCCTTGATTTTTGGCAAGTTTTGTCATGACGGCTTCGGCAGACGGGCTACGGCAAATGTTGCCAAGACAAACAAAAAGAACGGATTTTGGGGTGGTCATGATGATAGCCATTGTAGTAGATGATTGCTTAGATGATTACTTGGATAAGCCGAGATAATCACTGGGCATGAGTGGTGTTACAAGTTATTTTATCACAAATTACAGATGACCCATAGAACACCTGTAATTTGTCTTTATTCTGCTTTATGCTTATTAAATTATGGGCTGGGTTTGTGTAATTGATGAATAAACTAAGATAAACATGGGCTGTTTTGTCGTTTACTTCATCTTTACTTCATGGTTATCAATGCCTTTGGCAGCCATCAACATGTCATCAAGCCCATCAATTTGCACCGTACGAATGGGAAAGGGAATGTTAACCCCCGCTTCATCAAAGGCATATTTGATACGCTCTAACAAGTCGCATTGCACCGCCCACCAGTCGTTATTATTTGTCCATACATACATGATAAGATTTACCGAACTGTCGGCAAGCTCGGTCACACGCACGATGGGTTCGGGCTCTTTTAACACCAACTCATGTCCATCCGCCATCTGCATCATGATGTGGCGTGCGGTCTTGATGTCGCTGTCATAACCGATACCGACAGGCACTTCCACACGGCGGTTAGGCAGAGATGAATAGTTGATACTTGCTGATGTCATGATGTCGCCATTGGGGATAATGACTTCATGGTTGTTGGGCGTGCGTATGCGAGTATTTACCAGTGTAATCTCCTGCACCGTGCCTGTCTGCCCGCCCACTTCCACATAGTCGCCACGACGAAACGGATGAAACACCACAATTAACACGCCTGCCGCTAGGTTGGACACCTGGTCTTTTAGGGACACACCGATGGCAACTGTCATGGCACCAAGTACCGCCACAAAGGACGTGGTGCTAATACCAAGCTGGTTTAGGGATGCCAAGATGACCGCTGCCAGCATGACTCCATAAAGCAAATTGCCCAAAAAGCTCACCGCCGTGCCGTCCATCGAGCTACGCACCATGGCACGTTTGGCAAGATTGACAATGTGTTTACCAATCCACTTGCCCACATAAAAGATGATGATGGCAAGCACCGCTTTGACGGCAAATTCGGCAGAGTTGGCGATAAGTGTGCGAGTATCCACCGTAATACCCAGTAGCTCCAAAGTGTAGTCACTGGCAGTCTCTACGGTTCTGGTCGTACCTGTCACAACTTCTCGGGTGGTCTCTGCCACCACTTCGCCTGTTCTTGATGCTGTGGTTTCTAGGCGTTCGGCAGACTCTTCGGCACTGTTTTTTAGCTCATCGAGAATCGGCGACGGGGTTTGTTTGGTTTCTTCGGTCATGGTTGGGGGTATTATTTATCAATTGGTTACTTCAATCTTATCACTATATCGCCATGTACGAATGATTCTAAGCTCGCTAAGCTCACCCATCTCTTCGTCAAAATGCCCATAAGGGGCGGATTGGCGTACCGATTGCTTGGCAGCTTCATCCAAAATGGCAGAACCTGATGATTCAAGCAAGCGAATGGCTTTAACATAGCCATCAGGCGTGATGACCACCATCAAACGGACATCGCCCATGATGTTGTTGCGACGTGCTTCACTAGGGTAGTACTGGTTAGCAATACGCTCCACATGGCGGCGAAAATTCTCCAAGTACCCTGCCGCCACCCCATGCGTGGTCGCATTGCTATTGACTGTATGAATGTTGGATTTGGATGCAAAGACTTGCTGTTTTTGCGACAACTGAGCTTCTAGCGTGCGAATTTTTTTGCGGATACGCTCTTCTTGGGCTTCTAGGTCGTCTTGCTTTTTCTCGCTGTCATTGTCATTTTGGCTATTGACATAACGCACAGACAGGGTGGTACGAAGATAGCTTTCTTGGTAGGCTTGCTGACGGCTTTGTTTTTGTAGGTTGATGATGTCTTGGGTCTCTTCCATGTCATCACTGGTGTCAGGACTAATCTCGGTCGTCTCTTGACGCAACTGCTGGCGTACTTCTCCACCCCCCTCTTGACTGGCGTTCGCCACAAAGCGTGCGTCTTCGTTTTTCTCTTTGTTGTCGCTTAGCACCGTTGCCACTTCCTGTGCCATCTCATCGGGTGACATGCCTGCACTAAACCCCACCCCAAAAATCACAAAGGCATGCACCGCCACCGCAATGACGGTCGCCATGGGAATGTCTAGGTTTTTGTCTGCTAAAACATCTCTTAGCGAATCAGGCAAGCTAGGCACAGGCTTTCTCTTAAATCAAAATGGCTCATATTTTACCTTATTTTGCCAAAACTGACAAATAAAAAAGCAACAAACTGCCGATGGGTATTTTTATGATTTTATCGCGAATAATCAATAAAAAAGATGACAAACCTCAAAAACTCTGCTATAATTCGCCCCCATTGGTGACGTGGCTGAGTGGTTGAAAGCGCACGCCTGGAAAGTGTGTATACGTTAATAGCGTATCGAGAGTTCGAATCTCTCCGTCACCGCCATATTTTAAGCCCTGATGTTTGTCAGGGCTTTTTTATTTTTATCATTCATCTGCCATCAGCTCATCTTCTGCCAATTCAAGCTTGTGAATGTACCGCTCAAACCAAAACGGAGCAAACGGCAAAATAGATGCCAAAAGTCCGATGACAAATACCTTCAAAGACCAACCTTTGACCTGACACACCACAAGCAGTAGCACGACAAACACAACAAACATGACCCCATGAAACATACCTGCATACGGCACCAAAAATGGCTTATCCATCATATATTTTAAGGGCATAGCAATCCCCAAAAGTAGGATAAAAGATATTCCCTCCAAAAAACTTACCAAACGCAATAACTTTGTCATGGTTTTTCCTATTTAAAAGATAAAACAAAACACCGAACGAGCGGTGTTTTGTCAGTAGACTACTAATTATTCTACAGTGCAGTTCACTTGGGCAGGGGCACCATGCACACCTTTGTAACTAAATACCGCCATATCGCCCTTTTGGTGCCATTCACCGCCGTGACCGAAGATGCCAGCATCTGTCACATAACGCTCGCCTGATGCTGAAGGTGCGATATTTAAGGTGGTGGTCACGCCTTCTAAGGTTAGCTGGGCTTGGCTGTCGTTAGGGTAGTACAGAGATGGTGCGATGCCGTTATCGCACAAGAAAGCTTTGGTAAATGGTTGATATTCTGATGCCACAATCGCTGATGCACTGGCAGCTTCATTAAGTGCTTTGGTGTTGTTACAGCCTGTCAATACAAGGGCGACAGCCGTTAGGGCAAATGCAAATTTTTTCATGGATGGCTCCTTAAAAGCATGGTTAAAAATAAAACAAATTGAGAATTATTTAACCATTGTACGAGAAAGTTAGGAAAAATGCAAGGTAATATTGTTGCATTTATTTCTCTTTTATTGACAACAGTTTAATTCGTGTTTTATCTGTATCTAATTCAAAATATTTACTGTCGATGGCTTTGATAATTTCTTGAATATTTTGATAGCCAAAAATTCTAGGATTAAAATCTGGGTTTCTTTTAGCAATCTCAATTGCTAAAAGATTGATAGAAGTCCACTCATTTAAACCACGATAATCTATTATCACATCATGAACGATTTTTAGCACCTTGGCGAAACTGGGTTTTTTCCTTACAAATTTTTGTGAACCTTCTAGTTTTATCTCAAACAAATCTAATGCTTGCAATAATCCTGATAGCTTGGCACGTCCATAAGTCCTTGTATCAAAATCAGGCTTAATGGTTGCCAAGTGATTGCCTAGCGTAGATAAATTCGCCCAACCATCGTCATCTGCAATATCTTTAATAGATTTATAGATAAGTTGTAGGGTTGGCTCATCTATTGCAACCTGTTGACTGAGCATTGTTGGTTTTTGAATAACATCATCAGATAATTGCTTAATGCTGTCTTTTGACAGCCTATTTTGACTGTTCATGACTTTATTTTTTTCCATCAGTAGTGATGAATTTTCCTTATTATCAAGTATTTCATTGGTATCATTTTCCACATAGCTTTGAGTTAGATTTTCTATATAAATAAATTTGTCGCACGCATTGATAAAAGCACTTGGTGTTTGGATTTTGCCAAATCCATAAACCATCAAGCCACTTTCACGAATACGGCTGGCAAGCGGAGTAAAATCGCTGTCGCTTGATATAATACAAAAGCCATCTAATTGATTGCCATACAGCAAATCCATGGCATTGATGATAAGCATCATGTCCGTGGCATCTTTGCCTTTGGTGTAGGCAAACTGCTGAATGGGTGTAATGGCATGCGATAGCGAAACATCACGCCAAACGTGTAGGCGATTGGTTGGCTTGCCGTTTTCATTAATCTCGCTACTCCAATCGCCATAGACACGCTTGACGATTGGCACGCCATATTTGGCAATCTCTTGTAGTACAAGCCCTATGGTCTTGTGAGATGTATTATCTGCATCAATGAGTACCGCCAACTTTTTCATATCACTCGCTCACCCAAGCCCCATCTCTCCATACCAACGCAAACTTAGTCGCCTTGCCGTCCTTTTCTGAGCCGACATATTGCTCGGCATTTTTGCGAGACCAACGTAATATGGTCGGGTTGCCGTCATTGTCGGTTGTGGGGGCGGACAGCAGGTAGTGGAATTTGGGGTCAAGCTCGCCTTGTATGGCTTGCAGTTCTGCCACTTTGGGCGGACGAGTTTCACGGATTTTGGGGAATTTGGATGCCGCCAAAAACAGCCCTGCCGCCCCTTCACGCAAGATATAATGGTCATCAAATCGCACTGAACGCAAATGTGGCATGGGAATTGCCGTCATGCGTGGCGGTGCAGGCTGTCCGTCTTTTTGGACTTTACGGGTATTGTCGCATTTTTGGCAAGCAAAATACGCCCCAAACCGCCCTGTTTTTAGCTCCATTTGCCCATCGCATTTGTCGCAGTCAATGGTCGGTGCGTCATTGTCTTTTTGGGTTTCAAATACGCCTTTTTCTAGGAGATACCCATCGCAGTCAGGGTTATTACCACAAACGTGCAATTTTAACCCACCGTCCACGATATAGCCGTCCATTGCCGTGTGGCATTTGGGGCAACGCTTTTTTTCTAATAACGACAAAATCTCGTCCGACTCATCGTCTGCCGTCTGATTGGCGAAGGCTTCTACCGCCATGAGATTTTTCGTTCCCTTGCACCGCTCTTTTGGCGGTAGGTTATAGCCTGTACAGCCCAAAAACACACCCGTACCACCTGTGCGAATCTGCATGGGGCGACCGCACAAATCACAATGTACATCAGGCACGTCCGTGGGGTCGTTGGGTTTCATGCCGTATTTGGCTTTGGCGGTTTCTAATTTGCCCTTAAAATCACCATAAAACTCATCAAGCACCGCCTTATAATCCACATCGCCCTCTGCCACATGGTCAAGTTTATCCTCCAAATTGGCGGTAAAGGTGTAATCCATTAGGTCAGGGAAACTCCCTGTCAAACGGTCGGTTACAATGTCGCCCATTTTTTCGGCAAATAGGCGTTTGTTTTCGGTGCGGACATAGCCACGCTCTTGAATGGTGGAGATGATAGACGCATAGGTGGACGGTCGTCCGATACCACGTTTTTCAAGCTCTTTGACAAGACTGGCTTCGGTATAACGGGCTGGCGGTTTGGTAAAATGCTGGCTTGGGATAATCTCATTTACCGTCAAACTCTCGCCCACTTTGACATCAGGCAGTAGCACGTCATCGCTTTTGGCAGGGGGCTGGGCTTTGGTGTAGCCGTCAAAGGTCATGACACGCCCTTTTGCCTTTAATTCCACATTGCCAGACGACACGGTCAAGGTCATGGATAGGTACTGGGCAGGGGGCATTTGACACGCCACAAACTGTCGCCAAATCAGCTCATAAAGCCTTTGGGCATCTCGCTCCATGTCTTTTAGATGAGCCGACAACACCGCCACATCAGACGGACGAATGGCTTCGTGGGCTTCTTGGGCGTTTTGTTTGTTGCCATAGACGTTGGGTGATTTTGGCAGGTATTGACTGCCGTAATTGGTCTCAATGTACGTTCGTACACTTGATAGAGCGTCCGCACTCAAAAACGTGCTGTCGGTACGCATATAAGTGATATAGCCTGCTTCGTACAGACGTTGGGCGAGCATCATCGTTTTTTTGACATTAAAGCCAAGGCGTGTGCTTGCCGACTGCTGTAGGGTGGACGTGATAAAAGGAGCAGATGGCTTGGACTGAGTGGGCTTTTGCTCACGGTCAGACACGATAAAGGGGTTGTTGTTTAAAATATCAACGACCGCCACCGCTTCTTGTTCATTGGCAAGGCTTAACTCTTTGCCGTTTTGGCGGATGGCTTCTAGGTAAATATTTTCTTTTGAACTGCTTAATGTATCGGCATGAATTTGCCAATATTCGGTGGGCGTAAAGGCACGAATCTCACGCTCTTTTTCCACGACAAGGCGAGTGGCAACCGACTGCACACGCCCTGCCGACAAGCCACGAGCGACCTTCGCCCACAGTAGGGGCGACACCATAAAGCCGACCACACGGTCAAGAAAACGGCGAGCTTGCTGGGCGTTCACACGGTCATAATTTAAGCTACTGGGGTGCTTGAAGGCCTCGGTAATGGCGGATTTGGTAATCTCGTTAAACACCACACGGCTGTATTTGCTGTCGCTGCCGCCAATGACTTCCTTTAAATGCCACGCAATCGCCTCTCCCTCACGGTCTAAGTCCGTTGCCAGATAAATGGTATCAGCGTCTTTGGCAAGGGCTTTTAGCTCTTTGATGACTTTGGTTTTGTTGGGCAAAATCTCATAGACCGCCTGCCAGTCGTTCTCAGGGTCAACCCCCATACGGCGAACCAGAGCGTTATACGCCTTTTGTTCACGAGACAGTCCCGACTCGTCCGCTTTTTCGGCTTTGCCCGTCCCCGACACAGGCAAATCACGCACATGACCCACGCTAGAACGCACGATATAGCCCGAGCCTAGATATTTGTTAATGGTTTTGGCTTTGGCGGGGGATTCCACGATAACTAGGGCTTTGCCTTTGCCCGACACAGGGGTGTCCGCCATGTCTTCCTTGGCGGTTTTGGTCGTTTTTTTGGTGGGGGTTTTTGTGGCTTTGACGGTATTTTTGGTGCGTGTGCTGGGTTTTTTGGGAAGTGCCATGAGTTGCCTATTTGTCTTATAATGTTAAAATGTTCACTTTATAAGGGGGCTTTGGCATTTTGTCAATAGTCTGGTAAAATATTTTAACAATTTTATACACAAGTGGTCGCCTAGTGGGACGATTTTAGAGTATTGATATTTTGCACGCTTTGCAAAAAGGTTTTGAGTGCCAATAAATCCTGCTCCATGATTGCCATCGCTTGCTCGTCTTTGATGGCAAAACTTTTGGCGTATTTTTCATCGTACCAGTAAATGGTTACGCTGTTGGCTTTGGTGGTCAGTCCTTGGATATAGGACAGTAGTGGCTCGGGGGGTATGCCCACACTGATAGGCACGCCATCTTCGTTTTGCCAGTCGCCCCCCGTCCACAGCAGGCGTTTGGCAGGCAACTGCCAGCTGTCATCAATGACAGTGTACTGGGCTATCATGCCGTGATTATTTGTCTGCTTGTCCTGCCTGCTCTCTTTGTGCTGTCTTAGCCAATCGGGTATGGCAACCAGTTTGGGGTGCAAGTCTATCTTGCGGGCAAACATTCGCATGTCGCCCACTCGCACCTCACTCATCTTTGGCTTTAAGCCCATGATGTTGCCAAGCACAAACAGCACGGCAACGATGACGACAATGACCCCAATACTCACAACTGGCCACTTATTTCCTTTTACTCATTTCTTAGCTTTGGCACTAAGTTCAATCAGGCGTTGCATGCCCGCAATCAGCTCTTCGTCATTAAACGGCTTATAAATAAAGCCCCTTGCTCCGACTTGCAAGGCTTGTAGTGCCGTCATACGGTCAGAGAGTGCCGAGACAACCAAAATACTCACGCCCGTTCCTTTGCCCACGATACGCTTGATGCATTCAAGTCCATCCATCTGTGGCATGGTCAAGTCCATGGTAATAAAATCAGGACGAAATTCATCAAATTTTAATACGGCATCCACGCCATTATTGGCGGTCGCCACAATCTCAATACTACTACCCTCAAAACAACGCTCAATGCGGTTACGAATAATGGTATTGTTAAAAACAAATACATAAGTTAAAATAGCTCAATACTTTACCATATAGAGTAAAAACCAATGAACGAAACATTTGATAGTTGTCCTAAATGTAAGCACAAACACTTTGTCAAAGCAGGTTTTAACAATGGCAGACAACGCTATAAGTGCAAAGGTTGCAATCATTACTTTTCGGTACATAAACCAACGCATCATAAAAGCGAAGAAACCAAGCAAATGGCAATCAATATGTATCTAGAAGGTTTGGGCTTTCGCTCAATTGGTCGCATATTAGGTATTAGTTATGGCACAGTCTATCAATGGGTTAAAAAACTTGGTGAACAACATCAAATTAAACAAGATAGCAATCAAGCGATAGATATCGTTGAGCTTGATGAGATTCATAGCTACACCAAGCATAAAAAAACGCTTGCTGGACTTGGGTTGCCATTGACAGAACAACAAAACAAATCTTAGGTTTTGTTTGTGGCAGACGAGACACCAACACCTTTAAACAGCTTTACAATCAATTGAATATCCATAACATTCAACTGTTTTGTAGTGACTACTGGAAATCTTACCTTGAAGTCATTCCAAAATCAAAACATATGACAAGCAAAGCTCAAACTTTTACCATAGAGGGCTATAATAGTCTCATTAGGCATTTCACAGCAAGATTTAGAAGAAAATCAAAATGTTATTCTAAATCCGAGAAAATGATAGAAAACACTTTGAACTTACTGTTTGCTAAGTGGAATGGAACTTTGAATTATGTATTTTAGTTTAACAATGCCGAATAATATTAGAATCATCAACAATCATCAGACGGTAAGCCATTCTTTACTCCAAAATCTAAAAATCACAAGCAGACCTGAATCTGAATATTCAGGTCTGTTTTTATTTATATTACTGTGCATCAAAGTTGATGACAATCTTTGTATTTAGCCCTGGCTGACTCTCGACATTGATTTTGCCATTAACTTCTTTGACCCACTCACGCACGATGTCCATGCCCACACCACGCCCACTGTCTTCATCGACACCATTGGCAGTTGAGATACCTGAGCGGAACATCAAGGCATACAGACGGCTGTCGGGCAGACTTGATGCTTGTTCAGCAGTCATAAGATTCATCTCAATGGCTTTTTGACGTAGTTTTTGTAAATCCACACCTGCCCCATCATCGATGATACTCATGCGTAGCTGACTGCCATACTGTAAAAGCATTAGCTTGATTTGACCTACTTCGCTTTTACCTGCCTGCACACGCACATCAGGTGTCTCAATGCCATGAGCAATGGCATTTTTAAGTAGCTGAATGCCGACATCTTGGCAGAACTTTTTGAGCTTATCGGTCATCTGAATATCTTCAAAACCTGTTAAGTTTACCTTAACTTTTTTGCCTTGACGTTCGGCGATTTGCTGAGCATAATCACCAAAGTAGCTTTGCCAATCTAGCGAATGACTACTTGGAGCGACAGTAGCAGGCTTGCCATTTGTTTGTGCCATGACACTTTGTACGCTTTGACCAACATCATCTTTGTCTATTTCTTTTGCCACACGGCTAATGCGTTGCAAGAGTTTTTCGACAAACTGGTTTAGGTCTAGGATTTCGTTTAGAACCATGGTAAAACCCAAAAAGTCCTGACCTGAGACCGTGCTTTGGTTGCGGATTAATACCAGTTTTTCTTCTGCCTGCTCAGCAAGACGTACAAAACTACTCATCTTAATGGCAGATGCTTCACCTTTTAAGCTATGCATTTTTCTAAATAAGGTCTGAGCTTTATTATGTAGCTGACCCTCGACTCGTAGCACCTCGTTCATCTCACTCACACGCTCATAAGTGTTATTGATGAATTGATTTAGTACGTTGATATCGACGTTTAGGATGTGTCCAATCATCTCAATCTGACGGTCATGCTGCGCCTTTTCACTCTCCAAAGTTTTTTCAAGTAATACCGAGTCGGTCACATCAACAATGCTCACAAAGATTTCTTCAACTTCGTCGTTTTCGCTCTCTTGAACACGCAAGAAGCTAAACGACAGGTATTTGACCACCGTATCGCCCAGCTCGTTCGTGACGTTTACTTTGATTTGTCGTAGTGGGTTCAAATCCCCAATCAACTCTGACACTACCCAAGGATTATAAAGCTGTTCAACAAACAACTTGGTTGCTTCAATATCATCACGCCCTACCATGCCTTGCAACAGCTCGGTCAAGGTAATGCCTGCAATGTCCTTACGCCCCAAGATGACTTCTAGATTCTTAGAGTGAGCATCGGAGATGACAAAGTTTTTGTCAATCAAAAACAGACCTTCTTGCACTGTATCTAAGATGTTGGTCGTCTGGCGACGGGCAATTTGTAGGTTACGGTCAGATGCGGTCAGTTTTTTCAAAAAATAAAACACAAACCAAATAAAATACAGACCTGCCAGCACAAAGCCCGAAATCATCACGTTTCTGGCAAGGGTCGTCCAGCGCAAGCCACGCATGGTATAGTTATCCCAAACCACAGAGATAGGGCCATACACTTGCTCGTCGTAGTTGTCAAAGATGTGCTGTGCCACAGGAGCAATGTCAGCACGACCATCTAGTACAGGATTTAGTCGCTGTTTATAATCTGTCCACCATGCTTTTAGCTCATTAAACGCCTGAACGTCATCAGGATGGCTAAGTGCTTCAACAGGCACATTCCTACCTTCGCCTTCATAAACACCACCAGATTCATACAAATTCATGTAATCATCAACCGATGCCACACTCTGTCTTAGCGTGGCAATCGCTTCTGCTCGCCCTTCTTCGGGAACCACTTGAAGTCGCTGAGTCTGCAAGTTCACATTATAATATTCGTCACTTAAAAAGCCGAACACATCAAAGAAATTAGAAGTTTTTTTACCTGTTGGTTGGCATAATAGTTAAATCCCAAAATGCCAGCAACCAATGCCAAAAAGATTGCCAGCGATAACAGCAAACTTTTATAGCGTGAATCTAATAAACCACCCATAACTCACCTTCATTTATCATACATCAAAAATCAACTTGTCATTAATGCATGAATATTTAATATGTTTAATTAAAAAATTATTTTGTCGCATTAAAAACAATTGTTAAAATAATTATTTTAAAGTGCATTTATATTTATTTGGTGTACATTTGTACCAATTATAATTACGCTAACAACTGTCCGAGCAATTGCCGACTAAAATTGTGTATTTGTCTATTTTATACCAAAAAACCAAATTATTCTAACATTAATTCACAATTCATACATTTTTTATGTATCAATTAATAATAAAAGTCATTACAGCCACCATCTTGTTTGTAAAAATAAAAAACAGCCCGATATCGGACTGTTGAGTGATGATTCATGTACTTATTTGCCGTGATGCTGACCGTCAAGCTCCACCAAACGAGTGGTGGCTTTATTCATGGCGTGCATGATTTGCCCGAGTAAAACCTGCTGTTTGGTCACCACAATCAAAATCATGGGCTGATTGACATTTGGCACCGCACTAATCATAATTTTGCCATTTTCAGCATCCAAAATCACCGAACGGCACCCAGTCAGCTGAGCCTCGGCAGTTAAGGCTTGTACCAGTGCCAAGATGGATGAACCGACTGCTGAGAGTTTATTGCCATCATAGTTTTTTTGAAAGATAGATGATACTTCAAAACCATCGGTCGATGCCAGTAATACACCATCTACGCCTGTGGTAGAATGCACCAACTCATGAAGCACTTCTTTTGAAAGTGTCACAAATTGCTCAGCAGGCTTGACACGATTAGAATCCAATTTAAAAGGGCTAAGACTCATTATTTTACTCCAAGATGTTTATTTGTATGTCAGTGTTGTCAAGTGATTTACTCAGACTGTTCTAGGCTAGCGATGATACTCTCAACGAGCAACAAGACATCTTCACGTTTACGCATGTCCACAGGAAATAGCGGTAAGTTACGCCCAATGCTCGCTAGATAATCACGATAAATAGAAAATTCACGCTCGGGCATTTTGTCAACTTGGCTGATACCAAGTACAATGCGACCATCATAAATGCCATCAAAAGTCTTTAAATAATGTGCCAAATCTGCCACAGGATCAGGTGCCGAATGGTCAATTAAAATCACCACGCCCAAAGCACCTTGGGATAGGATGGGCCAAATGAAGTTAAAACGCTCCTGCCCTGGGGTGCCATAAAGACCAATACTTGCCCCACCATCAATGGTCAGCTCGCCATAATCCATGCCGACTGTGGTCAAAAGCTTGGCGTTGGTATCAAGGTCGGTATTCATGACCTCGGTTGAGACCACAGGAATGTCAGAGAGGCTAGAGATGGCCTGGGTCTTACCTGCACCCATAGGGCCACTAAATACAATTTTAAGACGTTGCATAAGTGCTACCTAAATAACTATATTAAATATATTGGCTTTGGTTCAAAAAGTATGCTACAAAGGAAACCGTTCGTGGTGAGCTTGGGAAGCCTAACGATTGTCCTACCCGCAGGCAGGCTCAGGGCGAACGGAAAACCCAGTTCAGCATACTTTTTGGACTACTATCAATATATTAAATATAAAGGTATTGTTAATTGAGTATACTTTTCTAGAAAGCCGTTCGTGGTGAGCTTGTCGAACCATAACGGTTTTCCTAGACTTCGACAAGCTCAGTCCGAACGGAAAACCTTAAAATCTATCTTTATTTAACAATACCAATATAAATAACATGAGAATGTAAATAATGATAAATTTATTGTATGATAAAAATAAAAACATTGCAATTAGGACGTGTCATCACAGCCCCAGTTTGCGACGCAGACGTGACAAGAAACCGATTTTCTCTTGTTGTTCGGCGGTTTTTGGTTCAGGTTTTGGTTCAGGCTCGCTCACAGGTGCAGACGCTGTGACTGTCACTGGTACCACGGTCGATGTCTGCATGATGGTCGCATTCACGTTTTGGTAGTTATCATCCATCAAATGCTGAGAAAGCAGTAGCGAGACAATCACTTTTTGGACGATAGGACGACCCAGTCCCGTGCGTGCCACAATCTCATTTACCGTGCGTGCTGTATCTTCTAAGGCAACCATTGTCCGCAAGATAATGCGTCTGTCGGCATTATTATCAGGCTTTGCCTATGAACGAAGCTGATAGCGGGCATTGCCATCGATGAGTGGTAATAACTTCTCAGCATTCGCCCATGCCATCTGATACAGCCACTGATTCATGACGAGGGCTTGCTTAGGCTCGCCTGCCACACCGCCATACACGCGCAGTCGCCATGCCGTCACATCTGCCACTTTGGCACTTTTTAACCATACCAGCTGGCGTGCCCCATCAATGACAGCCAATACCTCTCCATCTTGGGTTAACTCAAATAAGGACTTAGGACGAGCGTGCAACGTCTTAATCAAGTCTATCACGTCATCTAACTTTGATGTGGTAGACTGTGGCGATTGTGCTGTGTGAGCAGTTTGGGCTGACTGGCTGGTTTGATTCTCCTGATTGGTTTGGGTGCTTGTTTTGTCAGGCTCACCAGACGTGCTTGATTTTTGATAAGGCAGACCCTTTAATACATCCACTTTTTCATGAAGCCAGTCATTTAAGGTATTGATTTGTTTTAGGGGTAATACCAGTGAGTCGCCAGCGATACTACCATCGCCCGTCAGGTTGCGACTGACGTATAAGATGGGTGTGCGTGGGTGCAATTCTATTAGTTTTTGCACGCTGGTAGAATTTTTAAAATCTTCATTAATGACATACAAATCAACCTCACCCATCTGAGCGGACACCCAATCCAAATCTACGTCCAAACGCAATAGGACACGCAGATATCCTTTAAAAGTAATTTGGTCAGCAGGGCTAACACCAACCATGGCAATACGCATGGCTTTTTTGCTATCAGTACTCGTCATGATTTACTCTCAACCAAAGCAATCGCTTGGAGATTATTGGTCTAAATTGCCTAACGCCATCGTCCTGATATTTTTGACAAAGAAAATATCTGCTCAATTTTATAAGCAACCCGATACGCCATAAATCAATGTTTGATTTATGTTTTTCTTTTATCCCAATATCACATTTAATTAATACGACCATCAGTAATAATTGTTGATTTTAAATAACTTTTAAAAATTCGGTCAGAAAATTTTAAAATTTAATAAAATACCATTATCTAATATCGTGTTAAAAAATTTGGTATGGCAGTTAGAATGAGTGCTTTATTTTCATCCAAAATGAAATCGCTTCATGATGCCAATAAAAGTAATTATTGATAATTCATAAAAATTTATCAAATACCAACTTGTTATTAACAAACATTGATAAAACTTAATTTTAATCAATAGTTTACAAAATTAGGCACATTTAGCGGTTATTTTGGCATGAGACCACAACAAAACATTTATTTTAAATAAACAATTAAAGATAAATCAGCAAATTTAGGTTGTTAATTTGCTGATTCTATTTTATAACATAATTTGGTTTACGGCTATACCAAACAGTAAAAATATTTTACCATTGAGCAATATTTTTATACCCATAAAAATATTATGGATATAAATTAGGCATGTTTTGTGTGTTATTTGGGCAAATTGATGATTTTATGGGCAGGTTTACCCATTTTATCAATTTGATGAAATGTTATTATTTAACATTTAAATGATTAAAAAAACATACAAATTCACACCCTACACGCCCCCACATCGCCATTGACCACCACAGTCGCCCCTGTCAAGGCAAATAAGCCCTTGATTTGTTCGGTGGCGTTATCGGTGGCAAGGGTCATGATGTCGCCTTGGCACGCTTTTTTTAGCACTTCGGCTTTGGCGGATGTTTGGGCTTGATTTAAAATCTCAGGGTCATTATCCACCACCCCAAACAGCCCTGTTTTCCAGTCATAGACCTGTATGTCATCAAGGAACACCTCAAACACCTGCGATGGCGGGAGCGTTACCGTGATGTTGGCGTGTGGGGCGACTTTTGGGTCGGTCTGGGGGTCAAAGGTAACTTGCACGTTGTCCGCCGTGATTTTACCCAAATCCACGCCTGCCAAAACCCGCCCACGAGCAACAAACAGCCCCTTTTGCTCGTCCTGCCATAGCTTGTACCAATTGCCTTCTTTTTGGGCGGTAATGACCGTGTCCACGCCAAAAGCAACGGTATTTAGGCGAGCCATTTTTTGGATTTCGGTAACAACACCGTCTCGGCTAATGGCGGATACGGCAGGCTCTTCGGTCAATTTTAACGTCCAAAAAACCGCCAAAAACACAATCATCGCCATGACTGCCACGATACAAAATAAGGTGAATTTATTGGCTTTTTTTACTTTGGGGGTGGTAGGTGGGGTAGATGTGGTCATAACTCTCCTTTTAAAAATACAAATTGACGTAAAACAACTCATTTAATGCCATAATAGGGACAATTTTAGCATTTATCAAAAAAATTACTTGCACTGTTACCAAAGTTTACTTTAATATAATACGTTTTTACCAAATTTAAAATCAAACTTGCCGAGAATTTTATGAAAGCCAGTCAATTTACCCTAGCCACCCTTCGCAACACCCCAAGCGATGCCGACATCATCTCCGCCCAACTTATGATAAAAGCAGGTCTGATTCGCAAACTTGCGTCAGGCTTGTATGTGTGGATGCCAACAGGCTTACGTGTGCTAAAACGGGTGGAAAAAATCGTCCGTGAAGAAATGGAGCGTATCGGTGCCCAAGAGCTACTCATGCCTGTCACCCAACCTGCCGAACTGTGGCAAGAGTCGGGACGTTGGGAGGACTATGGGGCGGAATTGCTTCGCTTTAAAGACCGCCATAGCCGTGATTTTGTGCTAGGACCTACGCACGAAGAAGTCATCACCGACATCGCTCGTGGCGAGCTAAAAAGCTACAAACAGCTCCCTGCCACTTATTATCAAATCCAAACCAAATTCCGTGATGAGATTCGCCCACGTTTTGGGGTGATGAGAGCTCGTGAATTTACCATGAAAGATGCGTATTCTTTTCATATTGATAAAGACAGCCTTGCCAAGACTTATCAAGACTTTTATGAAGCGTACAGTCGTATCTTTACCCGTTTGGGGCTTGATTTTAGGGCGGTGCAAGCGGACACGGGGTCTATTGGCGGATTTGCCAGTCATGAATTTCATGTATTAGCCGACAGTGGAGAAGACGACATTGCATTTAGCAGTGAGTCCGACTACTCGGCGAACGTGGAGCTTGCTGAAGCAGTCTGCCACGACACACGCCAGCCCCCAAGTGAGCCACGCACGGACGTGGATACGCCAAATATGCCGACTTGTGAAGAAGTGGCGGAGCATTTGGGCATGGACTTGACACGCACGGTAAAAACGCTCATCGTCAAAGGCTCGTACTCGGAAGATACGCCTGATATGCCAAAACTTGTCGCCCTTGTCTTGCGTGGCGACCACACCCTAAACGAGCTAAAAGCCGAGAAGTTGCCCCAAATCAAAGCACCGCTAGAAATGGCAAGCGAAGATGAGATGAAAGAAGCAGGACTCATCAAAGGCTATATCAGCGTGGACTTGGCAAAATATGGCATACCTGTGATTGCCGACAGAAGTGCATCCGTCATGGCGGATTTTGTGAGTGGGGCGAACATCGCCAACAAACACACCACGGGCATGAACTGGGAGCGTGATGCGGTCTATGCAGATGTTGCCGACATTCGCAACGTGGTAGACGGCGACCCAAGCCCAGACGGTAAAGGCGTACTACAAATCAAGCGTGGTATTGAAGTCGGACATATCTTTCAGCTGGGCGATAAATACTCGCACGCCCTAAACTGCACAGTACTGGGTAAAGAAGGTAAGCCTGTTACGCTGATGATGGGCTGTTATGGCATTGGGGTTAGCCGTATCATCTCGGCAAGCCTAGAACAAAACCATGATGATAAGGGCTGTCTATGGGCGGACACGCCAGACCCTGCCGATAATATCGCCCCTTTCTATGTGGCGGTCGTCCCCATGAAATCCAAAGACGGCTCGGCAGAAGCCAAAGCGGACGAGCTGTATAGCACCCTAAAAACCAAAGGCGTAAACGTCCTATTAGACGACAGAGACGAGCGGGCGGGCGTGAAATTTGCCGATTTGGAGCTTATCGGTATCCCGCACCGCATTGTCGTATCCGAGCGTAACCTTGCTGAGGGTAAATACGAATACGCCAAGCGTGGGAGTGATGATAAGGAGCTGTTGGGGCTTGATGAGCTGTTGGCGAAGTTTTAAAGAAACAATCATTATAACTTTTTATACAAAAATAACTCATCATCGGCTTGGTCTTGTTATATAATAAGACCAAGCCAATTAGGCTTATCATACCATTATCATAGAGAAATATCATGAAAATTACAAAAGCCCTAGCCATTGCCCTAGCCTTGACCACTGCAAGTATCGGCATGGCTCACGCAGACGATAACCATCTAGAACGCACCGCTTATCAAGACCCAGCAGTCCATCAAAACCTTGAAAAAGCTCGCACCATCATCGAGGCACAAGGCTACCAAATCACTGACGAGTTAGAAATCGATGAGAAGCGTGGTAAGCTGTATGTTGAAACCGAAGCCATCAAAAACGGCAAAAAATACGATATCCGCCTAGATTATCCTAGCTTAAAAAATCTACAAGCCAAACTTGATAGAGACTAAAACCAAAACCCCTGTATTTGCAGGGCTTTTTTATGCCTAGCCCAAGCCATCATCCCCCAATCAAGCCCCATAATCACTACCTTTTATCCATGATAACCCTTGATTTTTTAAATCACTTTGCGTAAGATAAAGTTTTTTATCAGGAGACATCATGGAACGCCGTCAATTTTTACAATTAGGAATCGGTAGCTTATTTGCTCTAAGTCTGCCTAAATTTGGCATGGCACACCCCCTACCCTTAGATTTACCCACCACTTTACAAGACAACCCCCTACTGCATTTTGACGGCTTGCCGAGCTTTGGGGCGGTTGAGATTTCGCACATCACGCCTGCCATTGACTTTTTATTAAAACACAACAAAGACGTGGTCAAGCGTGTCTGCACCCAAAAAAGTATCACATGGGATAACTTCTACGCCCCGATAGAAGATGCCCAAAACAAACTAGACCGTGTGTGGGGCGTGGTCGCTCACTTGCATTCGGTCAAAAACTCAGATGCCCTGCGAGCGGTGTATCAAGACATCACCAAAAGCACAAGCGACTATGAGTCGTGGTTTGGTATGTATCGCCCTTTATATGAAGGCTTTAAAAAACTCGCCAAAAGCGATGAGTTTAAAACCTACACCCAAGCCCAACAAAAAGCGATAAACGATGCCTTGCTGGATTTTAAACTCTCAGGCGTGGCATTGACAGGCGACAAAGCCGAACGTTATACCCAAGTGGTCGCTCGTTTATCCGAACTATCCACCCAGTTTAGCAACAACGTACTAGATGCCGACATGGGTTGGGAGCTTGTCATTGACGACAAAGCCAAACTATCAGGACTTAGCGACATCGCCCTACAAAAAGCAGAGCAATCCGCCAAATCCAAAGGCAAAACAGGCTACCGTTTTGGGCTTGATGTCCCAAGCTATCTTGCCATCACCACCTACGCCGATGACAGACAGCTACGCAAACAAATGTACGAGGCGTATCGCACTCGTGCCTCTGACAAAGGGGTGAACGCTCACCGATGGGACAACACCCCTATTATCAACGAACTCATTGATTTGCGGTTGGAGCTTGCCCAGCTACTCGGCTACAAAAACTACGCCCAATACGTGCTTGCCAAACGCATGGCAAAAGACACCGATGAAGTATTGGGCTTTTTAAAAGATTTGCTTGCCAAAACTCGCCCCACCGCCAAAAAACAAATGCAAGAGTTGCAACAATACGGACGTGATATTGGCGTGCTAGGTCAAGATGATAAGATTGAGCCGTGGGATTTTGCCTATTTGTCCGAAAAGCAAAAGCAAGCACTCTATGACATTGACAAAGAAGCCTTACGGGTGTATTTCCCTGTGGATAAAGTGTTAAACGGCATGTTTGAAGTAACTCGCCGTCTGTTTGGTGTGGACGTGCGTGAAAAAACAGGCGTATCCTTACCCCACCCCGACACTCGCTTTTTTGAGCTGCATCAAGATGACAAACACATCGCATCATTTTATCTGGATTTATTTGCTCGTGAAAACAAGCGTGGCGGTGCGTGGCATAGCACAGCGATTGGGCATTTTAAAAAATCCACTGGCGACACCCAAAAACCTGTCTCCATGCTCGTGTGTAACTTTGGCGGAGCAACCAGCGACAAGCCTGCCTTGCTACTACACAGCGAAGTAGAAACGCTGTTTCATGAGTTCGGGCATGGCTTACATCATATGCTTACACAGGTGGACGTGCTTGCCCTATCGGGTACTCGTGTGCCAAGAGATGCGGTGGAGTTCCCAAGCCAAATGCTAGAAAACTGGACGTGGGATAAAGACGTGCTTGCCCTTATCTCGACTCATTATGAGACAGGCGAACCTATTGCCATGGACATGGTTCAAAAAATGCAAACCGCCAAAAACTACCTATCGGCAACTTCTATCGTCCGCCAGTTAGAGTACGCCCTATTTGATTTTCGTTTGCACGTTGAACATAAACAAGGCGACAAAAAAACACTGTCTCGCCTGCGTGATGACATTCGCCAAAACGTCTCGGTACTGGACGAACCTGACTGGGTGCGTATGGCTCACAGTTTTAACCACATTTTTTCGGGTGGTTATTCGGCAGGGTATTATAGCTATCTGTGGTCGGAAGTGTTGGCAAGCGATGCCTTTACTCGCTTTGAGAATGAAGGGCTGTTTAACCAACAAACAGGGCAGGATTTTATCAATACCATTTTGTCCCAAGGCGGTGCTGATGAGCCGATGAGACTATTTGAGCGGTTTATGGGTCGCAAACCCAAAAACGATGCTTTGTTAAAGGCTCGTGGGATTAACTGATTAAAATAAACCCTGTGATTGCAGGGTTTATTTTTTACTTTTATCTTATTGACGAATAAGCCGTTTAATCTGCCCCTTATCCGCATTAAATACCCGCACAGGGTTAATGTCAATCCCGCCACGTCTGGTGTAATTCGCCAACACTTTTAAAGAAGTTGGCTTAAAATACGTCATCATGTCGGCAAATATTCGCTCCACGCATTGCTCATGAAAGCCGTTGTGTCGTCTAAACGACAAAATGTATTTTAAAAATTCGCCAAAATCCAAGGCGTATTCGCTCGCCATTTCAATTTGCACCGTTCCCCAATCGGGCTGATTGGTAACAGGGCAATTTGAACGTAACAGATTGCTATAAAATTGATAGGTTTCTAACTCGCCTTTTTTGGCATTTTTTAAAAATTTGCTATCAATATCATCGCTTAAAATAATCTCATCAGATAAATGATTTAGCACATCATCAATACAAGTACCCATTGGTTTTGCAATGGTTAATTCATCACTATCTAAATCAATAATCTCCACACCCACATCAGCACCCACGCAGATAGATAAATCTTTTTGCAAAGTGGTTTTTAATTCATCAGTATGGCTAAATTTGGTAAAGTTTAGACTATTAAGGTAGAGCTTTAAGGATTTGGATTCTACGATATTTGGCGAATTGGCAGGGATAGAGAAACGAGCCATTGCCACTTGTGAAATGCCAATCGGATTTAGCCATGACAATTCAAAGGCTTGCCAAATATCCACGCCATTTTTTAATTCGTCATGGTAATTATTAAAATCAAATCCCACGTCTTTTAAAATCTCATCTCGTCCGATTTGCCGAGAGATGGGATATAAAATGGCGGGGTCATAGGTTTTTGAATAAGTGGTGCTTTCGCCCAGTACGCCGTGAATACTCATAGTTTACCTTTTTATTTGATTTATATTGGGCGAATAAATTGCCCCTACAAATTTAAATTTAATGATTAAATTAAGAAAGCCGAATTCTTTTACCATCTTTTAATATTTTATATGCCACGCCATAAAACACCGCACAAAATACCAAAATCGCCAATAACGAATAACCGACATTCACATCAGAATGCCCCAATATGCCATAACGAAAGGCATTGACCATATAAACAATGGGGTTAAGTAGAGATAAATTTTGCCAAAATGGTGATAAATTTTCCAACGAATAAAATACCCCACCCAAATAAGTCAAAGGCGTTAAAATAAAACTTGGCACAATAGAAATATCATCAAACGAGCGAGCAAATACCGCATTGATAAATCCGCCCAATGAAAATAGCACGGACGTGCCAATAATGGTAATCAGCATGATTGGCAAATTACTAATCGTTAACTTAGTAAAAAATAACGCCACAATGCTGACAATTAACGCAATGGCAAGCCCACGAAATACGCCACCACCCACATAACCCAATAATATGGCGTGCTTGGATATGGGCGAGACCAGCATTTCATCAATACTGCCATGAAATTTGGTGCTAAAAAATGATGAAACAACATTAGAATAACTATTGGTAATGACCGACATCATAATCAAACCCGGCACGATAAACTGCATATAGCTCACCCCACCCATTTCTCCGACACGAGAGCCAATCATTTGCCCAAATATCACAAAATACAAAGTCATGGTAATGACAGGCGGTAATAAGGTTTGGGGCCAAATACGAACAATGCGTTTGATTTCTTTAAATAATAGAGTGTTAAAAGCGGTTAATTGGTTATTCATGATTTTCCCCATTATTTGGTATTGTTCAATAAAGATATATTTTAAAATTTGGACGTGTAGGGGCGAATTACATTCGCCCAAAAATCAACACTTTATCACAGGGCAAATGTGATTTGCCCCTACAAACCTACCCAAAGGTATGGTTGGTTAACAATACCCATTATTTAATTTATTTTCATCTTTATTTAATTTATTTTCATCCTTCATTTTGCCTTTATGAAAATAGCTATCTACCACACCCATAAATAATTCTTCTAGGCGGTTGGCTTTATTTCTCATGCTGACAATTTGGATATTTAGGTTGTTTAATTGGGTAAATACGTCATTTAAATTCTGGGTTTTATTAAGTGTGATTTCTAAGGTTTTGTTATCTGCCAAATTTATATGGCTGATATTATTAAGAGTTGGGGTATTTTTTAATTCGTCTTTTAAATCAAAAACAAAGGTTTCTAAGGATAACTGCGTCAGCAATGATTTCATGTCGGTGTTAATTAAAATTTCGCCATGATTTAATATGGCGATATATTTACACAACTGCTCGGCTTCTTCTAAATAATGGGTCGTCAAAATAATACTTGTGCCTTCGTCTTTATTGATACGCTCCATAAAATCCCACATAGAACGGCGTAATTCAATATCCACCCCCGCGGTCGGCTCGTCTAATATCAATAGCTTAGGGCGATGCATTAAAGCACGGGCAATCATCAGACGGCGTTTCATACCGCCAGAGAGCGAACGAGCCTTTGTATCTTTCTTATCCCAAAGCCCCAATTCTTTTAATAAAAATTCTGCTCGTGGCAGAGCGTCTTTCTTTTTTATGCCGTAATAGCCTGCTTGAATAATCAATATATCCAAGCACTTTTCAAATTGGTTAAAATTAAATTCTTGAGGAACAACGCCCAGATGGGATTTGGCAAGGCTTGGATTTTTGTGCAAATCCACACCAAAAATCTCCACCGTGCCGTCTGTTTGGGGAAATAATGAGCTGATGATACCAATCATCGTGGATTTGCCCGCTCCATTTGCTCCAAGCAAGGCAAAAAATTCGCCTTGTGGCACGGTCAAATCCACGCCTTTTAGGGCGGCAGTGCCATTGGGATAGGTTTTTTTAAGGTTGGTTATTTTTAAGGCTGGTATGGTCATGATTTAGTTTTTAAAAATTTATTTGATAGTGTAAATTAACGATATTTTGGGTAGAGTTGTAGGAGCAAATTGCAATTTGCTCTGTGATAAAATTTTGATTTTTAGGCGAATAAATTGCCTCTACACATCTGCATTTTAAAAAGCATGATAACTAAATTAGGGTAAATAATAAAAAGACAAATTCACTTTTTAAATAAGTTAATTTATTTAAATCAATACAAGTTAATTAAAAGAAATTGCTTACGTCTGTAATATAGAAATCGCCGTCATTATCCGCCTGATAGAGCTTTTTGCCATTTACTTCTATCGCCGTCAAACAACCGTCCCCATACGCCCATGTGTCAATGCAGATAATGCCGTTTTGAAATAACACCTGTCCGTCTCGCTGTTCGGTATGTCCACAAATCACGGTTTTGCCTGAGACATGACCGACATGGTCGTTTTCTAATTTACGCCAGCGTAGGGCATAATCATTTTGTTTATCCATTGGCAAATATGGATAAATGGACGCATGACAAAAGATAAAATCGTCTGTTTCATGATAATCCACGGTTTTATTTAAAAAACCCACATAATTAAATGGCAAATGCAAACACTCTGACCGCATGGGCATTAGATTAAAAGATTGCAAGGTTTTATCGCCACCGACTTTCAGCCAAAATTCAAAGTCATCTTTGTATTTTAACCCTGCCAGCATAATCAGCTCGTGATTACCCATGATAAAGACCGTTTGGCAGGTGTCAGATAAATCCATCAATATATCCAGCACGCCTTTGCTGTCATCGCCACGATTGACATAATCACCCAAAAAGATAAGCGTGTCATCATGGGTTGGCTGTATGCCGTCTATCAGCGTGGCTAGGGCAACCTTACTGCCGTGAATGTCGCCAATGGCGAAAACTCTTGCCATGATTCACCTTTTAATCCAAAATAAAAAAACGCCAAACAGCCTAAGCGGTTACCCGCCTAAGCCATTTGGATTATTCAATGAATTATTGCGATTGGGAAATGATATAATCAACCGCGTTTTTCACTTCATCATCAGAGATGTCTGCACCACCACGAGCAGGCATGGCGTTAAAGCCATTGATGGCGTGGTCGTACAAAGTTGCCTTACCTTTGGCGATACGTGGAGCCCAATCGGCTGTACCTGTTTTTGGTGCTCCCACCAAGCCCGCATCATGACACGTGGCACAGATGGCATTATAAAGCATGTCGCCTGGTCTTGCCTCGCCCTCTACCGCAGGGGCTAGCACAGTGATGTTAATGTCACACTCTTCGCCATCAAAGCACACTTTACCCACAGGGGCGATACGTGCCACCAGTTGTGGGTACATGGCGATGAGCTTTTTGACCTGAGCACTGTCCTCGGGGATGGCTTCTTTTTTGGCTTCTGCTTTGGGTGCTTCTGCAATCGCGGTCTCTGCCTGAGTCTCGGTCGTTGCTTCCACATTGGCGGGTGCTTCACTTGCTTGGCTGGTCATCACGCCAGAGATTGCCAACAATGTGGCAAAAGATAAAGTTACAATTTTTTTCATTGTCTTATCTCGTTTAGCCTTGAATAATCTTGTTATTCTGGGTTTGGGAAATTTACCCTACTATTATAAGGGAAAATAAGGATAAAATGCCACGTTTTTTATGTAATTTGTAAAAAATTAGCAAGATTTTTTGGTATTTTTACAAAAACATGGTAATTTTAGCAAAAATCTGCTAAAATATCGCCCTTAAATGTGCCTGTAGCTCAGTTGGATAGAGTGTTGGCCTCCGAAGCCAAAGGTCGTGGGTTCAATTCCCGCCAGGCACGCCATTTCTCCCAAAGTTCCCCATTTTCGGGGTCTGTCTCCGCTTTCACTGCAAAAAATACCTGCATTGGGTCAAGCCCCACATACTCCGCTAATTTAAAAATAAGTGCATCGTCTGGCACACGTCTGCCTTTTTTATAATCCCCAAAACGACTATAAACAACATTAAAGCGTTTGGATAATGCTTGTTGTGTTCCCGCCTTAACTTCTGCTTGCTTAATTAAGTTTTGTAACATTTTGTAAACTCCATTGCTATTACACCGTTTTTGGTGTATTATTTGAATTACACCAAAAACGGTGTATTTTTTAGATTTGGATTACACCAAATTTGGTGTAATCCAAAATCGGTGTATAAATTCCGATTATACCCCTAACCGCCAATTTTGGCAATATTAACAATGTGGAGTTAATTTCATGAAAAACGTTAAATTTGAGTTTGTTGTCTACATCGAAGATGATTGCGATAACAGTCTTGTCGCCTATTCTTTGAATACTATTGAGCAAGTACAATTTGCATCAGAAATCAAAGACGACCACAGACTACAAGAATTTTTAGAAATTTTTGGCGAACGTGAAATTCTTTAATTTGGAGTGACAACATGACAAATCTATTCTCAATCTACGACCATCAAGAAACACTTCTTGAGCTGTCAAACAAGACTTCAAAACTACGCATTTATAAAAGCGTTGGCAATAATATCAAGGTTTGTGCAAGTCTAAATGGCTCTAATGATGACTTCTTTATCCCTGCCGAACACTTGGACAAGCTTTTAACTTATAAAAGTGTTCATCACGCTTACAAATATGCTAAGCGTTTTGAGCTACCCAATAGCAAAGAATTGTTTGATGCCCACATTGACAACCTTATCGCATTGGATAAGGCACACAAGGCAAAAAATACACAAAGCCAATCCAATCCAGAAGACAAGCCCCAATCAGATGAAGAAGACGGCACCCCCATCGTTGTCATGATTGCAAAAGATAATAACTCTGCCAAAGTCGGATTTCATCCGCCTTTGGCTGGTTTACCAGTTTGCCACCCATCCACATCGCCCCTTTTGGGGCGGGGTGGCTCTTTTATTTCCGCTTCCGCTCTCCCTTTTCGTCAAAAATCCCATATTTTCGGCGTTGGCGTTGGCGATGTTCCCGCTCTTGCTTTGTCATCCCCCTAAATTCTGGGCGAATAATTTGAAGCGGTTTTTGCTTACTTTTACGCTTTGTCAATCGTTTGGCAAGCGTTTTAAAGAATACACCAATCACAAGCCCCATAACGGCACCAATGACAAGATACAGGGGCATGGATTTAACAGCAGTCTGGTTAAATAGTTCTGATTGGTAAGGCTCTTGGGTGCTGTTGTTGGTTTCGGATTCCACATAAATCCGTTTATCGCTAAGCTCTTGGAATTCTTTCCAGCTTTGACTTTGATTATTTTCACTCATGGTAACACTCTTTAATTTGGGTTTGCATTCTTATTATAGCAGTGTTACCGCCTTTTTTAATAGGTTCATTATGAATTTTGATGATGACTTTGATTTAGACTATTTAGACCATTCACCTGACGACTGGGATTGCATGGTTTGTGGCACCAGCATTCCCCCCAATAGTGAATTTGAACTCTGCGATAACTGCAAAGATGACAATTTAGAAGAAATTTACGGCGACCAAACACCATGTAAATTCTGTGGCGAACCGCTAGGGCATGAAGAATCATACAATGATTTTCATTTTGATTGTTGGATGAAGTCGGATAAGTGAATCATCAATCCTTTTCATCAATCCTTTTAATCATTAATTTTGCTTTTTAAATTAATGATTAAAAGGATTCACGGGGGTTTGGGGGTGTAGCCCCCAAGTGTTAAGAATACACCCTATGTTTAGTACGTTACTTCGCTTTGGATGCGTTAGGGATTGAAGCGGAAATATCTTTTAAACAAAGGATATATTTTTCTTAGATAAATTTCATTTCTCGGTAGAAAGAATGAAATTTTGCTTAGGAAAATAATACTTTGGCTTAAAAGGATTGAAGCGAAAAGCCCGACCCGTCAGGGGAACGCCCAAAAACAAAAAGCACAAAAACCGCTTATTTTGTTCCCCCAACATACAAAGAGTAGCGAAAACCAAACGAAAAACCCGACAAGACAAAAAGACAAGACAAAACTTAATACCCAAATTTTTGGGTTTACGCCTTATGTAATACGGCGTAATACGGCGTAAACAAACTAACCACTGTACAGGACTTTGCACCGTACGTTACAAACAAGACGTTTTAATGTGGAAAAACAAATGAGCTCAACAATACTAGAAACGATATCAACCGTGCAAGAACAAACGATATTAATAGGCGGTGAAACGCACCTTTTACCCCTGCGTGTACCAACAAAAGGCGAATATGTGGTTATTGATGCCCTTAATATTGTCTGCTCCGTGGAAACATTTACAAATAAGCAAATGTATGAGCTTGGCACGACTGCCAAAGACTTGTTTAGATTGGATTTAGACAATGAACAAAAAGAACACCTAAATGACATGGTCATTTCTGCCATGGCTCTGGACTTATCAAATATCTTTGGCGATATGTTCGGCATTATTATCCCTAAAAATGCAGGCATACATTATTACAAAAACGGTTATACCGTTTACTCCCCCGAAAATGAAATTTTATTAAATATTGGCATTGGTGGACAAAATGAAACGGTATTTTTGGGCTTAACTGGCATGGGCTGTAAGCTCGCTGATGAAGGCTGGGAACTAAGACTACATCACTGGCTTGATAACGTGGCAACCGATGGCAAAATATCACGCATTGACTTAGCCCATGATGACTTCAAGGGTGAATACAGTAGCTTTGATTGGGCAAATGAGCAAGAATCAAATGACATGTTCTTACTGCCCAAAACCCGTAACCGCCCTGCATGCACCATAGCAGGCGAATTTAAGCATGGCGACCCACAAAACAAGGGCTTAACCTTGTATGTCGGCTCTCGTAAAAATGGAAAAGTTATCCGTTGCTACGAAAAAGGCAAACAACTTGGCGATACAAGCTCGCCTTGGTTCCGCTCTGAGCTTGAAATACACGCCAAAAAAAGGCTAATACCCTTTGATATATTACTGCACCCGACTGAATACTTCTGCGGTGCTTACCCTTATTGCCTTGATTTGATTGAATTGGCAAAAAAGAATAAGGGCGACCACACGCCCCAAATTGTGGATAAATTTGAATCAATTAAGCAAGAATCAAAAATCAGTTTGCACCGTGCCATAGATATTATCAGGCATCAGTTCGGTAAATATATCAAGGCCTTTGGTGAGATATTTACTAATACATATATGAACGGACAAAAAACCCCTGATTTTCGAAAGATTTTTTCAAAGATTTGCACAAAAAAGGACAAGGATTATTACCCCAAACGCCTAAAACTTTGTGCCAATTACTACAATCCAAATTCGAGATATGCTGATTTGGATAAGATTTTGAACCACGTTAAGGCACCGCCCAAAACCAAACAAACCGACCTTGAAAAGGAATTGTTTGATATGTGGGGCATTAAAATTACGCCAATGTGGGCAAGCCCATAAAAAAAATCCTATTTTTTTAGCGTTAAAAATAGGTCATTAGCAACTAACGCACGAGGAAACAACCATGTCAAATCCTATCATCCTTGGGGCTAAACGCTCCAAAGGCACCCTAGACAACGGCAATACATACGATTCAACCAAAATCTATGTACAAACATCTATGAAACCGTCACCCGATCAGGTCGGCTTTGCTGTCTCCGAATTTACCTGGGGTGACAGCTCCAATTATGACAAGATAAAAGACGTCAAATTCCCTGCCGAAGCCAATATCACTTATGAGATGGTCACCAACGGCAAAAGCAATCAAGTGATTGTTACTGATATTCAAATTATAAAGCCCACTCAAAAGGTTTAACAGATTATGAAACAGCCCCAAACGCATTATATCTGCTCTGAGCTTGTAGATGTTCAAGGGGTCATGTTTTGTAAAACTTGGGTCGCTTATGATTCTACTTCTTGGCTTGATAAGCTTGCTATCACTAAACAAGAAATGGCTATTATTGGCGGTTCAATCATTGGCGTTTTTGCAATCATACTGGCTTTCACGCTGGTTGCAAAAGCAGTAAAAGAGCTCTAACGAGCGTTAACAGGAGTATCCCCATGGATAAACAAAACGAAGTTTTGGTTCTAACTGAAAAAGAATCACAAAAACCCACTTTCAAAGAAGCCGTAAAATACGGTGTAGCGACTGCAGTTGTTGCTAGCTCAATGCAAGCGGCAAACGCAGCCGAAATTACAAAAATTGGCGAGGGTTTAACTGGCGAGATCGATGCTGGTAAAGCACTCATTATCACGCTATTTACCGCTGGTGCTATTCTGCTTGGCATTTTCGCTGGCTGGCGTTATTTAAAACGTGGTGCAAACTCTGCTTAATTCTAAGCAGTAACACCAAAGACAGTCTTTGCCATGCCTTAGGCTGTCTTTCTTTAACTAAAAAGGTGTAAAAATGGAAAGTGAAGCAAGCGTGTTATATTGGCTACCTATTGCATTAGTTTGTTATGCAATTAAGGTACTGATAGATATTTTTAAATGAATTTTTACTGAGGTTGATAATGTATTTATTTAGAACAGAAGAAAATGATTATGATGATTATGATGATATTGGCTTTTCAGATGATGAGCTTTGCTCAATTTGTAAACAGCCTTTTATTTATGTGGGTCATTCCATTGATGATATTTGTTTAGAATGTGATGATTCTATTCCAGACCCATAACAAACCCCAACCCAAAACAAAAGGAACTCTTATGCTCGCAACTATACTCCGCATTATCATCATCTACATACCCGCCTTACTCATGTGGATTGCAATCATCGCTGGAATACTCGGATATGAACTATAACCGCCCCATTATCATCACACTGCTTGCCGTGCTGTCACTGTGTAGCGTGCTTGCTCGTGCTGATGAAATGTCAGTTAGCTATAAAAAAACAACATATCCAGCGTTAAATGACGCTGTACAAAAACGTGGATTGTTTGATGATAGCATACAATTAGATACTGAAAGACTAAAAGCCGGCTCAAAAGTTACTTTATCTAAAAATTACCCTGTTGTCCCTTACGACCCAAATCACCCAAATGTCAAAAAACAATCCACCTTTAACATTAAAGCAAATGCTAAAACATTAGCAGGGCGTTTTGCTCGTGGTATCAATTCAGCTGCATTAGCTTATGCTGTTGTAGATTTGCTTGGCGACGGCATAGACTGGGTTTTAGACCCAAATAATAATTCTATTAAATATTATCATCCCGATGGTTATCTTTGGCTCGACCACCACCAAAAAATTCATCCTAGTAAAGAATCTGCCGCAAATTATAATTGCAAAATCGTCGAACCGTGCATTTCAGTTAAATCAATATCAGTATCATCGTATAATCCAGATGTATTTGATGTTTATATTGTTTCTGATAATCCTTCAATTACTACAGCTCCTTCCATTCAGCGTATTGGAACAACGAAAGAACAGTCAATGCCACTTGACACAATCGCAAATCACGTTATCAATAACGAAGACAATAGCACAACTAACGTCATCACTAACAATTACTACAACACAGTAAACGAAACAATCATAGAACAAATTGAAAAAGGTGAACATGATAACGACATTGACACAGCACTTCGCAATGTCAGTCAACCAGACGACAGCACAAGCCCAAACGACAAAACAGACAATAAAGAACAACCAAGCGACGAAACTAAGCCCAAGGATGAATCCAAGCCCTTTGAACTACCTGCATTTTGTGATTGGGCTGGTAAAGTTTGTGACTTTATCGATTGGGTAAAAAAAGATGATACCGACAAAGATACCGATATTGATATATCACCTGACAATATCCAAAACATTGATTCATCAATACGTTTTAGCGGTCAATGTCCTAGCGACGTGATTATAAACGGATCTTTTGCTGGTAAAAATTTCGAATTTTTTAACTTTAAATGGCATAAATTTTGTGAAATTTTGTCTTATATAAAATACATCATTGTATCCATGGCAAGTTATCAAGCCGTTAGAATTTTAGGGGGCGTAAATGTCAATGATTAGCTTATTTAAGAATTTGCAAAAAGGATGGTTAAAAGACGTTTTAACTGGTGCTGGCTTAACTCTCGGCACATCTGCAATCACTTTAACCATGCTTGATACCGCAATTAAGCATTTAAGATCGGGTCTTAATAGTGTATCTGCTGACTTATTAGGTCTTGCCCATATTGCCGGCATTGACCTGGCAATGTCTATCATCATTGGGGCGATTGTTGCCCGCTCTACCATGCAAGCTGGCAAACTCACTTTACAAAAAATTAAATAAGGGCATTCGCGCGACAAGTGAGGAGCTTGCGACGATTGCGAAGCGCGAACGCCCTACAAAAAATTTAAAATCCTATTTTCAAGCGTTAAAAATAGGTCATTAGCAACTAACGCATAAAAGGAAAATACAATGCTACATCTTGTTACTGGCGTACCAGGGGCGACAAAAACCGCTTTTGTTGTTACCAAATTAGACGCAATTGAGAAATCAAACAAAGTTAATTTGGTTAAGAACATTGAATTTTATAACCATAACAAAAACCTTATGGAAAAATTCGCCCATGATTTTACTTATCGTGAGTATGAAGATGGCTCTGGCCACGAACTTAAAAACAAGATTGAAATTCTACCAGATGATTACTTTAATTTCTTAGGGCAGGAATTTGACGATTTACGACCCGATTATTATTTTCAAAGAGTTGTTCATTTCAACGAAATAATACAACGTATTAATGAGCGTGAGGGTGAACAAAATTTTAAATTCTTTTTGCCTGTTCGCACCATTTATACTAATATTAATAATTTAAAAATTGATTACGCTAGGGCATTAACTCATGATTGGCGTGATTGTCCTGATGGCTCTATTGTCGTTATTGACGAAGTGCAATTAGTACCGCCCTATGATGACATAAAAACGAAAGATGACCCCATTGTCCAAAGTCTAACGATTCACCGTCATAGGGGCTTTGATTTTTATTTTATCACTCAATATCCAAGCCTATTGCACCCTACTGTTAAAGTTTTGATAGGCGTACATTATCATTTAACCAGACCCTACGGAATGAAAACCGTGGTTTATCAATATGGCTCCGCCAAAGATAATCCAAATGCCATGGTTAATAAACATAACCGTGAAGCTAAGTTTTTTTTACGCCTCAGCAACGAATTTTCAAATTGTACAAGTCTACGACGATTAACACCCATCAAAAGCGATTACCCAAAGGTATTTTATTTTTTGTTGCGTGGGTACTGCTCGGCATTGCTTTTTTCATTTATCAAGTTTTTTTCTCCGATGATTTTGAAAAATCATCATTGATTGGCGACGACGAAAAACCCACACAAATACAACAAGAACAAGAAAAACAACAAGACAGCACAACAACACAAAACGAACCTACACCAATAGCAAAAGACGAACAAAAGCGTGTCTATGCCGTCCGTGAAAAATATCTGTCTGAATATACATTAGAAGTAGGCGACGACCCTTTAATTCTCCCCGCTTCCGTCATGGCAATGAACGGTAAATGTAAGGCTTATAACCAGTATGGCGACTTACTCAACATATCCAATGAGCAGTGTTTATATATGCTCGCCGAAAAAGGAAGAATACCCCAAAGACGTGATACATATTCACGCACTGGGGACAGTCAAGCAAATGATGTCTATTCGGAGTATAGAGAAAATGAATTTAATGAGCAAAAAAATGAAAAGCAAACACAACCCCAAAAAACAACACAAGGCATAACGACAACGGAAGAATATATATTTACTGATAAATCAAACACCGAACCTATTTTTAACTAGTAATCTTTAACCGTGCAATTTCGCACGGTTTTTAAAGGTTAAATCTATGAATTTTGAAAAGTTATCTGATATTATCAAATACTATCAGACCTATCATCTGACTAAGTACAAATACACTTACAGACTGGCTCTGCTTGCCCCATTTGATGATTACCCCCTATCCATGCTAAGGCGTGCCGAAGTCAAAAAATGGGCATTAGAACGCCAAAAACAGGTATCTAATGCCACAGTCAATAAAGAAATTGGCTTTTGTCGCTCTGCAATAAACTTAGTCTCAAAAGATTTTGAGATTACGTTAAATAACCCATTTGCCAACGTCAAATACGTTGAATCCGACACAATCCCAAACTACTTAAGCCCCCAAGAGTACGAAAAATTACTCACCGCAAGCCTAGAATTTGACAATACCGACTTGCACGACTTTATTACATTACTTGTCATGACTGGATGCCGTCAGTCCGAAGTTCTTACACTTAAATGGGCAAATGTCCACCTTGAAAAACGCCAATTCATCGTTAGAAATACGCTCAGTAAATCAAGACGCACCATGTACAAATATCTCAATGATACAGCCTACAACGTACTAAAACACCGTTTAGATAATAGACAAGGCGATTACGTCTTTACCAACCCCAAAACTGGCGAAAATATCAAATCATTCAATAAGGGTTGGCAACTTTGTAAAAAGCGTGCTGGCATTAACTGCCGTATGCATGATTTACGCCATACTTATGCAAGTTGGCTCGTTCAAAAAGGCGTACCCATTTACACGGTCAAAGAACTTTTAGGGCATGGCGACATATCAAGCACCCAACGTTATGCACATCTTGACTACTCTACTAAGTTACAAGCTGTGGATTTAATTGGCTAACACAAACAAAAAACGGTACTAAAAAGTACCGTTTTTTTACTTTCTCCGAAGCCAAAGGTCGTGGGTTCAATTCCCGCCAGGCACGCCATTTATCATTGATAAAATGAAAAACACGCCCAAAAGCGTGTTTTTTGTTTTTAACCTTTTAGCTCAATAATTTCAACCCAGTAGCCATCTGGGTCTTTGATAAAGGCGATGTCCTTCATGCTACCGTCTTCGGGGCGTTTTTGGAACACGACATTATTTTCATCAAACCACGCCACTGCTTTTGCCAAATCAGGCACAGCAAAGCAGATATGTCCAAAGCCTCTGGGGTCGCTGTTGCCATCATGATAGCTAAAATCAGCGTCATTTTCGGTGCCGTAGTTGTGCGTGAGTTCTAGAATACCACGTTGGCGCGAGACATAAGCAGTCAGGTTCTCTGTGGCAGGCAAATTATCACGCTCATCTTTGGTTAATTTTGCCAAAAAATACAAGTCAAATTTGGCATCAGGGAATTGGCTATGGCGGAGTAGAGTCATACCAAGCACGCCTGTATAAAATTCTAGCGACTTGACAGGGTCTTTGATGCGTAGCATGGTGTGGTTAAAGGTAAAACCTTCGGACGCTATTGGAATGTCTTTAACGCCATTGGCGGTCAAGGCTTGGGCGGGTTGGGTAATGGTCGTCATAACAACTCCTCTTTTTGATTTAACATACTTTTAAAACACTTTTGCAATAATAAACTTATTCAAAAAAATTCACTTTGCCAGTTGCCACGTCATATTCCGCTCCGACAATGGTCAGTCTCCCACTATTAACCATATCTTCTAAACTGCGCGAGCCTGATTTTAATTGACTTACCGACAGTCGCACATTGGCACGCACAGCACGGTCAATGAACTCGTCCATGTCTATCTTGCCATCGCCTGCGGTGAGTATCTCATGTAGGTTGTACACGCTGGGGCGAATTCTATCAACGATGGATTGCAAATTGGGCGAATAATATTGGTCGGGATTAATGAGTGTCTCGACACATGCCGTTACCGCCCCACAGTGGCTATGCCCTAGCACAACCACGAGCTCGGTACCGAATTTCTCGGCAGCGAACTCTACCGAACCAATCTGCGATGGGGCAACGACATTGCCCGCTACTCGGATGACAAACAACTCGCCCAATTTTTGGTCAAAGATGAGCTCCACAGGCACACGAGCGTCCGAACACCCCAAAATAATGGCTGATGGCAACTGCTCTTCTACCAGTATCGGCGGAGGCTGATGATGTTCTTTGGCATTTTTGATTTTTTCAACATAACGCAAATTACCTGCTTTTAACTGTTCTAGCACCGCTTGGGCATTTAAGTTTTTCATGGCACTTCCTGTTGGAGTTATTTAATTTGATACGTGACCGACCATTCAAATACTATCAATCATCACCTGGCATGGTCATGGGTGGGGCAGGCTCTAAGTCCGCCACATTCGCCTCCTTGGTGGGTGCAGGCTTTTCACTTTTAGGTTCAGACTTTGGTTCATTTTTGGGTTCAGAGGTTGACTCGGGTTTTGTTTGAGGTTTTGACTCGACCTGACTTTCTGCTTTATTGCTACTCTTGGTATCAGCTTTTGGTTTTTCTGCCGTCTCTTTGGGTTTGATGGTAGGCGGAGCTTTGAGTTGTTTGGTCGGCCCATTCTCCTGCTCATTTAAGTCGGCAATCACGTCTTCTGCCACTGCTTTTTTGGGCGTCTCTTTTATTTCCTCTTTTGGCTTAGGTGCCTCGGCAGGGATTTCTTTTTTGGTTGGTTTTAAACGAACTGCACGAGGTGATGATTCCGAAGAATCAATCACCACTTCCGCTGAACGTTCGTAATTATCTATCATACCAACATAACGCTTCATTTCCTCAGGCATGGGTGTGACACTTTTGGGCAGTCCAAAATCCACCGTCTTTATCGCACCCAATGCCTCTTGGGTGCTACCCATGATGCCATAGGTTAGAATATAACGCTGTTCGTTATTGGCATTATGATAGCGAAAATAAGCAAACTTATCACGGTCTCTGCGTCCTTTGAGATATTCGGTGATAATCTCATTTTGTGCCACATCCATGACTTGCACCGTCCAGCGCTTCTCATTGTCTTCAAAAAATTTTTTACCCTTAAACTCGGCAGGATAATTACGCAGGTCTCGCACCACCGTCGCAAAGTCAATGGGTGGCACTTCTTTGGAAAACTCGCTTAAATTATCAATGGTTACTGGCAAGGCAAAGTCTTCTGCCACCGCTTTGGTTTTTTGACGTTCTTTGGTAATCTCTGGTGTGGCGTGAGAAAGCGACATTAAGAACCACAGTATCAGCATGACGCCTGCCGTGATAAGCCATATCATCGCCTGTCTTCTGGATTTTTTATTAATCATCGCTACACTTTGGGTCATGGTCTTGCCTTTAATTAATACAATATTTTTAAAATTTAAAAAATCAATGGTTGGCGTTGAGCACTTCTGTTAACACTGCCATATCAAAATCTTTGGTGACAAACGCCTTGCCAAGCTCTTTTAATAACACCAATCGAATACTGCCGTTTTGCACTTTTTTGTCATGTCCCATCAAATCCAGTGCCACCGATGGTTCTATATAGGGTGGTTTGACGGGCAAATCAAAGATTTGTAACAAATCAACAACACGAGCAACTTCGTCTTTGCCAATCAATCCAAGTTTTTGCGACATCATCATCGCCTGCACCATACCCGCCGCCACTGCCTCGCCATGAAGCCAATTACCATAGCCCATGTGCGTCTCAATGACGTGTCCAAAGGTATGTCCAAAGTTTAGCAAAGCACGCACACCCGACTCACGTTCATCGCTGGCAACGATTTTGGCTTTGTAGTCACAACAGCGATACACCATCTCGCTTAGTGTCGTACCATCTCTGGCGGTGATTTTTGCAACATTGACTTCAAGCCAATCCAAAAAAGCCTTATCAAAAATGAGGGCATATTTTACCACTTCTGCCAGTCCTGCCGCAAATTCTCTTTTGGGCAATGTATCAAATGTCGTCATGTCCGCCAACACGCACACAGGTTGCCAAAATGCCCCAATCATGTTCTTGCCAAGGGGGTGGTTAATGCCTGTCTTGCCACCCACTGACGAGTCCACTTGTGCCAGTAGTGTGGTCGGCACTTGAATGAAATTTACCCCACGCATAAAGCTTGCCGCCGCAAAGCCGGTCATATCGCCAATCACCCCACCACCCAAGGCGATGAGCGTACAATCCCGAGCAAAGTGATTTTTCATGAGCGTATCATAAATGGCATTGATATGCTCTTGGTTTTTATACTGCTCACCATCGGGCAAGACACAGCTCTCAACCATCAAGCCCTGTACTGCCAAATGTTTAGTTAAATCGGTCAAATACAAAGGAGCAATGGTCGTATTAGTAACGATAAGCACCTGCTTGCCTTTGATGAATGGCAAAATAGGACTTGCCAAATCTATCTGACCTGCGGTGCTGGCACCAATAAAAATGGGATAATCGTGACTCTGGGTTTGGACAGTGAGTGTATTGGTAATGTGTGTCATGATACTGCTTTGAAATTTGCTGTAAATATTTTAATGGTTTAAAAATTAAGATGTTTGCTGATTCTCAATATTTTTAGCATAAGCGATAAGAACATCAAGTATCTCTGCCATCATTTGCTTGGGGTAAGCCCTTCCTGTGGCGACAGTAATGTCTGCCACCTCTTGATATAATGGTGATCGTCTTTGATAAAGCGTTTCTAATACCGCTCTGGGATTATCTGTTTGGAGTAGAGGGCGATTTTTGTCTTTTTTGGTGCGATGGATTTGGGTATCCACGCTCGCATCCAAAAAAATAACCAATCCACGTTTTAGATATTCTCGATTGCATTCACGCTCAACCACACCGCCACCTGTAGCCAGTACAATGCTTGGCATGGCAGACAGCTCATCCATGGCACGGCTCTCACGCTCACGAAAGCCTGACTCACCCTCTTTTTGAAAAATCCACGGGATGTCCGCCCCTGCTTTTTCGCTGATACACCAATCTACATCCCAAAAAGGACGTTTTAAATGTTTGGCAAGCAGTTTACCAATGGTTGTCTTGCCCGCCCCCATCGGTCCCACCAAAAAAATAGACGGCAATAAATGGGCATAGTGATGAATGGGTTTTTGGACAAACACCTCTTCAATCACCGCCGATTCTTCTATACTCATAATAACATCGCTAAAAATAAATGTTCTATGATACAAGTTTTGGGCGATTATGGCTAGTGCTTTTTTGTGAATACAAAACAAAAAGCAGACCATCAGCCTGCTTTTTGTTTGAACTGTAAAATTAGTAGCGACTAACGCCGTCGTTGACGATGCGTGGTGTGACAAAGATAAGGAGCTCTTCTTTGTTGTTAAGCCTAACATTATTTCTAAACAAACGACCCACCCCTGGTAAATCACCTAAGAAAGGTACTTTACTTTGGTTATTACCAATGGTGTTCTTAAAGACACCGCCCAGCACCACAGTCTGACCATCTTCTAAGATAACATTGGTTTTTATCTCATCTGTATTAAGAATTGGTACGCCCAACACCCTACCGCCGGAGTCTGCAGAGTTGGTAATTTCTAAATCTAGACCGATTTTACCCTCTGGGGTGATGTTTGGTGTGGCAGATAGCACTAAGGCCGCTTCTTTAAAGCTGACTGTTGTTGCACCACTGGCTGATGCCTCTTGATAAGGAATCTCCACCCCAGATGAGATTCTGGCTGGTTGTTTATCAGATGTTAAGACCTTTGGCGAAGAGATAATCTCTCCTTTATTATCAGCCTGCATTGCTGACAATTCCAAGCCCAGTGCATAATTATCAATATTCAACAGTCCTAGCGATATACCACTTGTGGCCGCTGTCACACCCAGATCAACAGCAAAGTTGCCAAAACGTGATTCGGTATTTGAAGAAGACAATCCATTCATTCCGCGAATGTCAAATTCATTACCCGTTCTATTAAAACCCCATCTTACACCCAACTGCTTAGAAAAAGTGTCTGATGCATTAACAATACGAGCCTCAATCATTACCTGTTTAACAGGAATGTCAATGGCTTCAATTAATTGGCGTACATTTGCGATGCTTCGTGCCGTATCATTGATGATGATGGTGTTGGTACGACCATCAAAGGTGGCATTACCGCGTGGGCTAAGTAGTGAGTTACGGTTATTGTTAGAGCCGCTTGAACTACCAACTTTATCTAATAGACCATGAATGTCTTCCGCCTTGGCATAGTTAAGACGGATATGCTCTTGACGAATAGGTTCTAATTCATCTACTTTTTTAGCATCTTCCAACTCTTTAATTTCGCGTGCTGCCAACTCTTCAGCAGGAGCTACCAAAATCACATTACCATTTTTGCGTTGACCCAAATTTTTACTTTTTAGGATAATATCCAAAGCCTGATCCCATGGCACATTAATAAGTCTTAATGTAATATTACCCTGCACATTATCAGCAGCGACAATATTGTTTTCGGTGAATTGGCCTAAAACATCAAGTACAGTACGCACTGATACATCCTGAAATTCCATTGATAACGGTTCACCAGTATAAACCTTCTCTTCAATGGTCGGTTCACGGAGCATTTTTGGTGGCAATACTGAGATGTTAAGTGTTGCACCTGATTGATAGGCTTGGTACTCAAAATCACCTGTCATGTTAACCGTAATAACACCATTTTGACCTTGATTTTTTGCATCAATATCCGCCACCAAACCACTACCATTAATACGTTTTAATAAATGACGTGGAATGGTAGTGCCAGTGGTGCGAATCACCAGTTTATTACCTTGGCGTTGTACATCTACAGGAATGGACTCATTGGTTAGGTTTACGGTAACATTACCACCATTAGCATTACCTGAGTAATCGACTGTTGACACGCCATCATAATTACTTGCCAATGAACCCGAGTTGGGTGCTAACAATGGGTTTACTTTTACAGTCATCGGCTGTACTGCTGATTGGACTGGCGTGGTAACAACCGCAGGGGCGGGTTGATTTGCTACAGATTGAGTGGTCGATGAACCGCCTTGTTTTATATTAATAAGTAGCTGATTACCTTGTACCGTGCTGGTGTAGCTTGCACTATCCTTTAAGTTAATCATTAAGCGGGTCATAGAGCCGTTATTTAGTGCAGTCACTTCATTAACCACGCCACGGTTGATGGGCATACTTCTTGGCAATCCACCACTACTTACTTGGTTAAAATCAAGAGCAAGCTGTTTGCCATCTGCCTGTTGATAAGCCACAGGGGTTACAGGCTGACCATCAAAGGCAACTTTAAGTTGAGTGGTATCAGCACTGATTTGGTTGGCTGATAGACCTTGAATAGCTAAAGCATGTGCTTCAACCGCCATAAAACTGATTGCCAACGCAGAATAAGCAAAGGCAGACTTTTTGGTTAAAAAATTCATTATTTCATCCTCAGAATAAATCTAGTTGGCTTTTAATTTGGTGACACTAACGGAGTGGTTTTTTCAACGTATTGCTCATCAGTATCTTTGACAATCTCAATCAAATTGATTTGAGTTGAAGTAATTTCAACAATACGCCCATGGTTTTTACCTAGGTAGTTACCAACCTGAACATCATGCACCATCATATCAGGCGTCTGTACCAATCCATATTCCTGACCATTAGGTGCAACCACTTTACCACGATATGTTAGTTGCGACAACTCAAACTCTTCAAGCGGCTCTTTCACTCGATTCTCATCTGGTTTCACAGAAGGCGTCTGCTCCCTAACTTGCTGACGTTCGCGTAGGCTTTTTGCTACAAAAGGGTCAGACTCACCTTGAGCAGCATAAACAAAGTCTTCAATCTTAAGGGGTTCTGGTGGCGGCTCAATCGCCTGAGGCCCTTCACTACGAATTTTTGCCATCTCAGCTTCAGCAAGACTAATGCGATCAGTACAACCTGTTACTAAAAAGATAGACAGCATCAAACCAACATTGGTTTTTAGAGAAAAATTAATCACTTGCCCTCTCCTTTAGTTGACTTCACTTCTTCGGCAGTTGCATTTAAATCCACATCATCTTTTGCACGATAAGTTTTGGTTTGCAACACCAGTTGTAATTCAGGCATTCTATCAAGCGAAGGCTGAGGATTCTTAATCTCAAAGTCGTGCATGGTAATGATTCTTGGCAAAGCAGCAATACCACTCACAAACGAACCAAACTGATGATAATCCCCCAAACCAATAATTTGAATGGGTTGCTCAATAAAGAACTCTCGCTCCACCTCAGGTTGCACAGAAATGTCCTGAAAACGCACACCACTACCACTACCCACCATATTGATGCCATCTACCAATTCAGGCACACGAGTGTCGGTAGGTAGCTGTGCCAATAGGTCTGCAAAGTCAGTATCCATTTGTGCCACTTGTGCCTCATAGGCTTGCAGATGGCGGGCTTTGGACTCTTTTTCTTTATAACTTTCAAGCAAACCAACTTGTTGACTTTCAGCCTGTTTAATTTCATCAAGTTTTTTAGAGATTAACAAAAGCCAAGCCAAAACCAAAATAATCGCTAGCATCATCGCTAAGATGAAAATCTTAACTGGGAGCGGGGCGGAGCCATAGTTTTGACCATTTAAGGAGTTTACCTCTGCCATAAACTTTTTGGAATCAAAAGCAGGTTTTTTAGGCTTAGAACCCACCTTTTTGCCTTTGGCTTTTGTTTTGGGCTTGCCCAAGCCACCCGAGCCTTTTGGCTTTGATAAATTTGGCTTGCCAAGTTTAATTTTTTTCTTACCACTCTCCTCTGGAGTAGCAGCTGTATCGGTGGTTGGTTTAGATTTTTTGAAAGGTGATTTCATGGTTGACCTCCTACTTGAGTGCTACCATCTGTAGGTGTAGGTTGCGTATTTTGGGTATTAGGAGTATCAGTCGCTTCTGTATCCGATGTAGTATTATTGGTGGGTTCAGATGCTGGGATTGCCTCGCTTGTAGTTGAAGATGCTTGAGCTGGAGCGTTATCAACACCAATCGCTGAAACCTCAGGCATTGTTTGAGCATCCACACTTTGACTGTCTACAGTAACGGGTGGTAATACAACGTCTTCACTGGTTGAATCAGTGGCTTCTTCTTTGTCTTCTTGATATTGAATCTTGGTGGTTGCCACAAATTCTACATAACCATCTTCAGGATATACAGAACGAGTACCTGCATCGGCTAATTGTTGAGAGGGCGTACTTTGATAGGCCTCTAGTTTGGTCTTAATGCTTACCACCGCTGAGCCATCCAACCATTCACTAGCGTTTAAGTTGCGTACCAAATTTGCCACAACATTGGGGTTAGCGGCAAAGCCTGTAAATGTAATTACATCGCCTTCACGCTTGATATTGTTTAGATACATGGTATCCCTTGGGATGGCTCGAGCGATGTTATCCCATACACGCACAGGCACCGAACGACGACCTTGCAAATCTTGAATGACTTTCATCTGAGACAGCATCTGCTCGCGTTTAACCTCTAGCTCTTCAATCGATTTTAGGGCAACATCAAGCTGAGCGTTGGCGTCTTCAATGTGTTTATTGGCATTTTGTTGGTTGGTCAATTCTCGATTTAAAATAGACAACACCAAAATCGTCGCCAAAATAGCAAGTCCAGCTGTCGCTCCTGCCAAGAGATTAAACTCTTTATTTCTACGCTCACGCTGTTCTTTACGCCATGGTAATAAGTTAATGCGTGCCATCAGTCAAACCCCCTTAAAGCCAATCCACACGCCGCCATCAGGCTTGGTGCATCTTTTTGGAGCGTAACGGTATCAATGCGTGAGTCAATAGACATGCCCTCAAAAGGATTTGCTACTGATACCATACCCCCGACACGTTGTTGCACCATTTGGGCCAGTCCTGGCAGCGCAGAAGTGCCACCACATAAGATAATATGGTCAACATTGTTGTATTCGCTAGATGAGAAATAAAATTGCAATGAACGGCTGATTTGTTGGACGATATTTTCCATAAAAGGTGTGAGCACACTCTCATGATAATCAGCAGGCAGTGTATGTTCATGCTTACCGATGGTAGCATCATGATAAGGAATACTGTAACGCGACTGAATCTCTTCGGTTAGCTGAGCCCCACCAAAACCTTGCTCACGGTTATAGATAAATTCACCATCTTTGGCGATATACAGCGTAGACTGCTTATGCCCCAAATCAATGAGTGCTACCACCTGTGGGTCATTAGGCAGATTATCCACCATCAAACTAAATGCACGCTCAATGGCATGAGACTCAATATCCATCACTTTGGCTGTCAAGCCACCCATTAAGAGAGTCTCGACACGCTGATCCACGTTCTCAGAACGAGAGGCAGCAAGCAGAACTCGCACCAAGTTCGGGTCAGTCGTTGATGATCCTAACACCTCAAAATCCATATTCACTTCCGCCAATGGATATGGAATATACTGCTCAGCATCTAGCTTGATTTGGGCCTCGCGGTCAGAATCAGACATGTTTGTTTCCATGTCAATAATCTTGGTAATCACCGCCGAGCCTGATACTGCCGTTGCTGCGTCTTTAGCACCAGCACCAGCACGACGTACCAAACGAGCGATCGCCTCACCCACTTCTTCGCTGTTAACAATATTTTTGTCAACAACCCAACCCGGCTCAAGTGGCTCAACGCCATAAGACTTCAAATGAAGTCTTCCTTGTTGTTTTGTTAGCTCAACAAGTTTAACGGAAGTGGTACTGACATCTAAGCCGAGAAGATGCCGACCCTTAGAAGAAAAAGATAGTCCCACAGACTTTATCCTTATATTTTTTAACGCCAACCGAACAAAAACAGCATCGTTTCGGTTATAATAGTGGCTTTTGAAAGTACAGTGCGTTACTGCTTTACACCAATAATGCCAACTTCACAGTTTTATTTACCAGTTTTGTTGGAAATCTGCTATACTTAGCTGTAATTTTAACATGAATTTTTCAAAATTAACATGCTTTGTAACGCATTCTTTACACAGAGAATATGATACAACATTTTGACAACAATTTTAACCACCTAGAAACGCTATGTCTCAAAAAAATTCTGCCGTTCGTCTGATTTCTTATCTAAAAAACCTAATTTTGGCAATTTTTGCTCTAATTTTAATCTTAGTGCTAACTTTTCCAATTGGGTTTTATGGCATGGCAATGTATCTTGAACCCAGTTTGCCAAACATCAAAGAATTAAAAAAAATGCCCTTAGAGATGCCTTTGCAAATCTACACAGCAGACCATAAACTCATCGGGCAGTATGGCAACAGGTATTCATTACCTGTAGCTTATGAAGACATCCCTGAGACCATGATTCAAGCGTTTTTGGCGGCAGAGGATGATACCTTTTTTGAACATACTGGCATTAGCGTCAAGGGACTTGGGCGTGCCATCACTGAGATGATTTCAACCACAGATGGACAAACGGGCGGTTCAAGCATTACCCAGCAAGTTGCCAAAAACTACTTTTTAAGCCCCGAGCAAACTTTTGAGCGTAAGCTAAACGAGCTGTTCATTGCCCGTAAAATCGAAAACGAGCTTTCCAAAAAAGAAATCATGACATTATATGTCAATAAGATCTACTTGGGTCAAGGGGCTTATGGTATCCGTGCCGCCGCCAAACGTTATTATAGTAAGTCATTAAATAATCTTACCATCGCAGAGATGGCAATGTTGGCAGGTCTGCCCAAAGCCCCGTCCGACTTTAACCCAGTCATCAACCCCAAACGTGCCTTAGAACGACGCAACTGGATTATTAAGCGAATGCTTGCCGAAGGCTACATCACCCAAGCCCAGCACGATGAAGCGTTATCCGCTGACATCGGTCTTAATATGTACCAAGAACAGCTTGATCTAAACTTGCCTTATATCGCTGAAATGGCACGTTCGGCATTGGTCGAGCGTTATGGGGCACAGGTCATGGACAGTGGCTGGCGAGTACAGCTGACCATTGACAGTGCTGACCAATTAAAAGCAAGGCAAGCCGTGCTAAATGGCACTTATAGTCACAATGCTTATACAAATACCGTTTATCGTGGTGTTGAAGCTCTAACGGGCGATTTGGCGTATTTTAAACCTTTTACTTTTAGAGATGGCGAGCGGTTTCGTGACATGCTGCCTGCCAAAGTGGTCGAAGTCAAGAATGGTCAAATCCGTGCCGAACTCCAATCAGGCGAGACAGTGCGTGTCTTTATGAACATGCACTATGCTGACAGCAAAGTCGGGGGCAAAAGACGAGGCTTTGGCACCAACCTTGTCGCTGGCGACAGAAAAGAGCTAAAACCCGCCATTGAAGTGGGTAACATCATTCGTGTGACCAAGCAAGGTAATAGCTGGTACGTAACCCAGCCCCCACGCACCCAAGGGGCACTTGTCGCCATGAACCCCCAAAATGGGGCATTAGAAGCTGTCGCTGGTGGTTTTCATTTCAACCAAAGCAAGTTTAACCGTGCCACCCAAGGCTATCGCCAGCCTGGTTCTATCATTAAACCTTTGGTCTATGCCGCCACTTTTGAAAACAGCAAACTAAGCCCTGGCGATGTCATCTCAAACGCCCCTATCAAAATTGGTAATTGGCAACCCAAGAATGCAGGTGGTGGTGCTGGCGGTGCAGTTTCCATTTCCAGCGCCTTGGCACGTTCACTAAACCTACCGTCGATTCGCATGATGCAAAAGGCGGGTGTTGAACCCACCCGAGAAATGCTCTCACAGTTTGGTTTGGAAAAAGACCGCCTGCCCCAGTCTCTCACCTTAGCACTGGGGGCAACTGATGCCACTCCTTTACAGATGGCAACCGCCTATGCCACTTTTGCCAATGGCGGTCACCGCATCCAGCCTTATTTTATCGAACGTATCTATAACTTTGACAACCAAACCATCTTCCAAGCCAATCCTTTACAAGCTTGCGCCGTTTGCTTTAATAAAGAGCTTAGTAAAGTCAATACCCAATTATTAGACAGCTTTGGGCATACACCAGCAGACGAAGAAACATCAGAGCAAACCACTGATGATGCCTTGGATAAAGAGAAAAACACCAAAAAAGACCAAGAACCACCTAAAAAGATAGACCGCACCAAAGCCTTGGTAGCACGCATTCACAACGCTCATAAAGCACTTGACGCCCAACAAGCCGCCTACCGCAAAGAGAATCCTACGCTAGATGCCGCACCCATCTTTGACCGCCTAAAACCCAAACAAGCCATTCAATTTGGTATAGCCGAGCAAGCACCACGCATCTTATCAGTACGCACGTCTCGCTACATGGCAAGTATGCTAAAAGGTGTGATGACAGGCGGTACAGGTCGTCAGGGTAATTTCCGCTCTGACTTAGGTGGTAAAACAGGCACCACCAACCAAGCCAAAGATGTTTGGTTTGCTGGCTTGCAACGCAACCATGTGGCTGTGGTGTGGATTGGCTATGACGAGCCTGCTTCATTGGGTGCAAGAGCCTATGGAGGCACGCTTGCCATGCCTGTTTGGGTGGATTATATGAAACATCAACTCAAAGACGAACCCACCAAATGGGTCGATGATGGCAATCTTGCCAAGAGCAAAAAAACCGAGCAAAGAATCATCGACATCACCGATGAGAATGAAGCCGAAGCCATGGAGGAGATTGCCCGAGAAGAAGCCGAAGAAGCTCTTGCCAATGAGATTTTAGGTGATGGTGATTCAGAGATGGCAGAAAGCTCAGGCGATGAAGTTATTCCTGAGGGGGACGGCGAGAACATTCCCGAAGGACAATAACCCCCTATCCATTCTATAAAAGCACGGCTATTGGTCGTGTTTTTATTTTATGGTTCATACTATACTCACCAAACCCCAAAATAACACTTCAAACCTTCTTCGATTGTATCAAACTCTGACAAATGACTTCTAAGCCATCTTTTAATCGTTGCCCAAGTTTGCTCTATTGGGTTTAGCTCAGGTGAGTAAGGTGGTAATGGTAAGATGATGTGTTTTTGAGCTTGTGTGCTGTATAATCATATACCCAAGAGATTTTAAAATTGCTACAAACGCAATGATGAGATGTAAGGGCTAAAAATGACGACAATAAAGGATGTGCGGAGCCAACCCCTACAAACTCATGACAAATTAGGGTGTATGACATGGCTGTGGTAAATCAAGTTCATGAAATACAACGAACCACCTCAGCACACCCACCACATACCCACAAAAAAACACGGCTTACCCACCGTGTTTTTAAACCTTAAATCGCCTTGATAATCATGACAAAGGCACGACCCCAATCACAATCGCACTGGCAAGGGTCAATAACGACAACCCCCAAATCCAAAAGAACGAATAACGAATATGCTTACCCATAGACAGATTGGCAAGACCCAAGCCCATCCATAACGCTGGCGATAATGGTGTAACAAACGTACCCACGATACTACCGATAAGCATGGCATAGCCTGCCGATGTCGGAGACACCCCTGCTTGGGTGGTGATTTGCTCAACCACAGGGAACAGTCCAAAATAATACGCATCCGTACTTAACACCAACTCCAACGGAATGCCGATGATACCGATGATGATGTGTAGATAAGGCAGACTTGCCGAAGGTAGCACTTTTACCAAGTCATGAGCAATCGAATCAAGCATGCCCGAACCCTTTAAGATACCCAAAAACGTCCCTGCCGCCAAGATGATACTTGCCATGACAATCGCCCCGCCTGCGTGAGCGTTAATGCGAGCAAGCTGTTCTTTGGGACTGCGATAATTGACAAGCAATATCACAGACGTGGCAATCATAAAGACATAGCCTGGGGGTAACTTGCCAGAAAACAGCAACACCATGGTCAGCACAAAAATCGCCACATTCACCCAAAATAGTTTAGGGCGTGCCAATGCTTTTTCTTCATCACTTAGCTCAACAGGCTTGATAAGCTCACTCACATCAGGCAACACCCCAAATTCCTTGGTGATGCGTCTTTTTTCTTTGATGCCCAAAAATGCCGCCAATGCAACAATATACGTCAAAGCAATGACTTGCACACTAAACAGCGGTTGATACAACTCATTTACATCCATTTCTAGCACGGTCGCCACACGTCCTGTCGGGCCGCCCCAAGGAAGCATATTCACCACCCCGGCACTAGACGCCAACAGCAAAAACAGCATATACGGATTCATGTGTAGCTTTTTGTACAGTGGCAGTAAAGCAGGCACAACAAGCAAAAACGTGGTCGCCCCCGCTCCATCAAGCTGTGCCACCACCGACACCAGCACCGTCCCCACGCTCACGGCAACGATGTTACCCCGAGTTAGCTGAACCAATTTGTCAATCAAAGGGCGAAACAGCCCCACATCGCTCATAATCCCAAAAAACAAAATGGCGAAGATGAACATAATCACAATCTGAATGACTGATTTTGCCCCGTCGCCATAAAATTCTTTAATCTGTCCCAAATCAAATCCTGCCACCAAAATACCAATAAATGGCACAAGCACCATGGCGATGACAGGCGAGACTTTTTCGGTAATAAGCAAACCGACAATCACAAGAATGATTGCCAAGCCGATGAGTGTCAGCATATATTTTCCTTAATCATGATGAAATACTAGACATTTATCACAGGCGAGCAGTGCGTTTATTTTTATGGGAATAAGTGATTTTATGATAAAAATAAATTATTCTTTTAAAAACATATCATTTATAAATAATTATTTATATTATAAATTATGTTATAAAATAGCACAAAAACCAAATTGAAATTCAACTTATTATATGATAAACATCGGTTTTGTACTTTATCACAGGACAATGAATTTGTCTTGATATTTTTTAATATTTTTTAGAAATGATAAAAACATCACATTCACTAGGGTGTACCTACCTTTTGTATTTGCAATGAAAAATGTCCGTTTAAAAAAGCAGGGGAATCGCCCGTTTTTCAAGGTAAAAGTGAAGTTTGATAGCCATTCCTATCAAACGAGTTTTTATTATGAAAAACAATCCGATCACTTAACTGGGTAAATTTTTAAGAATTTTAACCTAATTTTTAAATTAAGTGGTCGGATAGCCATTTTTCATGCAAAAACATCATTTTATTTTTAAAATATTTTTAAATTTTAAATTGTGTTATAAAAGGTAGGCACGCCCTAAATAAATGAATGCGATATTTGATTAAAACTTAGCCTTTTTTAACAGGACGCTTCCAACCGTCAATAGTCGTCTGTCTATTACGAGCAACGGTCAGCTTATCATCAGGCGTATCTTTGGTAATCACAGACCCTGCCCCAATCGTGGCATTATTGCCAATCTTGACAGGAGCGACAAGCGAGCTATTACTGCCCACAAAGGCATTATCGCCAATGTGCGTTTTAAATTTATTCACGCCGTCATAATTACAAGTAATCACCCCTGCCCCGATATTGACATCACGCCCCACATCGGCATCGCCAATATAGCTTAAATGGCTTACCTTTGCCCCTTGGTTTAAGGTAGATTTTTTGATTTCTACAAAATTGCCAATTTTGACTTTGTCTTTAATATCCGCTTTTGGGCGAATATGGGCAAAAGGACCAATGGCAACATCTGCCCCAATCGTGCTGTCATCAAGCACACAATTTGGCTTGATATGAGTATTATTGCCAATGGCACAATTAGAGATAACATTACCTGCATCAATTTGCACATTATCGCCCAATACCACATCGCCCACAAAAACGGTGTTAATATCAATAAACACATCACTACCACATTTTAATGAGCCACGAATATCCACACGATTAGGGTCGGCAAATTGCACACCATTTGTTTGTAATTCATGAATTAGATGAGCCTGATAAGTACGTTCTAAATTGGCAAGTTGAATGCGGTCATTAACCCCGTCTATTTCAAATTCAAAAGTCGGGCTAATCGTTTTTATCTCAATATTATCTGCCACCGCCATTTTGATAATATCGGTCAGATAATATTCGCCTTGGGCGTTGTTATTATCGAGCTTTGGCAAATATTTATGCAATAGAGCATTATCCACACAATAAATACCGCTATTGATTTCTTTAATTTGTCTTTGAGCATCGGTTGCGTCTTTTTGCTCCACAATGGCGATGACTTTATCATCTTGACGGACAATTCGCCCAAGCCCAAACGGATTGTCCACACTCATCGTCAGCATACTAATGCCATGCGTGTTTTGCTCAATGAGATTTTGCAAGGTATCCAATCTTGTCAATGGCACATCGCCATATAAAATCAGGCTTTTGCCGTCTTTTGGCAAATGGGGCAATGCCATTTGCACCGCATGACCCGTACCCAATTGTTCGGCTTGCTCTGCCCATATCAAATCGCTGTCGGCAATCTCATCTTTGACCATTTGACCGTTATAACCATAAATCAAAATGGTATTATCGGCATTTAATGCACGGCAAGTATCTAATACATGGCGAAGTAGTGGTTTGCCTGCTAAAGTTTGTAATACTTTTGGCTTAACCGACTTCATGCGAGTGCCTTTGCCACCTGCTAGAATGATGATATTTAACATGGTAAATCCTTACTAAAATTAGGTAAAATTATTATAACATGTAATTTGGGAAAATATAAAATCAGATAAATTTATACAACCGCTTGAATATATTATTTATCAATAATATATTCAAATTGATTTTGATGGTAATTTATAAAATCACAACCGAAAACACCACCGCCGACATTATCCCTGCCAATATATCATCAATCAATATCCCAAATCCGCCAGAGACGTTTTTATCCACCCATTTAATCGGAAATGGTTTGATAATATCAAAAAAACGAAATAAAATAAATGGAATAATCAAAAGTAAAATTAAACTTGGGTGCCAATATACCAATCCGCTTTTATCATCTGGTATACCTATCAACGACCAAACACTTGGCAATAACGCAATCCACATTCCTACCCATTCATCAAAAACAATATGCGGGTCATCATGAGTATTCATCAAATCAGACGTTTTGCCACAAATATAACTGCCGACCAAACACCCCAAGATGGTAATGGCTAAAAACCCCCAAAATCCCAATAAAAGCATGGGCAAGGCGATAATAAGCCCACCCACCGTTCCCCAAGTGCCAGCCGCTCGTTTGGGCAAGCCAGAACCCAAACCAATCCCTAGCCAATATACGCATTTTTCAAAGAGCGTGGCGGTCGGCGGACAGGGCGGACAAGGGTTTGATTTACGAATGTCGGGTTTGTGGTTAGTCATAACAATTTTACTTATATTCCTATTAATAAATTAATCAAAATTTTGCATAATATAACGCAATCTTCCAATTACCTTTAAATTATTTAAATGCTCGCCAAAAACTTCAATATTTTGGTACTTTGGATTATCTGCAATTAAAATAATTTTATCTAATAAAATTTGCACTCGCCTAACAATTAGTCTGGAATTGATACTTAAAAGATAGATTTTACCATCTTGCAATTTATTATCGGACAAATCAGCAAGCATAATGCCTTTGCCATTTAGAGTTGGTTTCATTGTTTCGCCACTATAAGGAAAAAAGGCACAATTTTCAACTTGCACGCCCAATTCGTCAGCCAATTCTTTACGAATAGTCAAAAATTCAGTTGGATTATCTTTCTTCTTTTCAAAATCAGAATAGGTTTCACCAAAAATTAAATGCGATGGAATTTCATTCATTGTCTTTAACTCTCGAACTATTTAACAAAATTTCTTTTATAAAGTATATGATTTTGGATATTGGTTAAAGCGTCATTTTCGTCCCAAATTTGCAATTCCCAAGGGTAATAAAAATTACTAGAATTTTTAAAATAAATATGGATGCCAACATAACCATCAATATCTCTTAAATACCAATTTTTAAGACTATATTTATCTTTATAATCGTCCAGTTTTTCCAAGATAATGGCAATATCATCAGACGGCAAAACAATTCTTGCGCCAAAAATATCATTTAAAATATTATTGGTTGGGTATTGGTTTTGACGATTTAAATAACGCTCAATTTTATCTTGAATACTTTCAGAAGTTTTGACACGATAATAAAAGTTAATATCTTTGGTGTCAGAAAATAACAAATAATCGTTAATCGCTTCGTGTAAATTGAGCCGATAAGAGAAAATATGTTCTGTTGGAATATTTTTTAAGCTACGGCTTAAATTAATTTTTTCTACTTTGCCTGTTTCAAAATAATCAGCCGAATATTTGGCGTGAATTAAATTAATTTCACGGATTAGGCGTTCGGTTTTTTCTATGTTATCAGCTTGTAAGCTCATCAAAAATGCTCCCACCCTTTTACCAATAAATCCACTTGCCTTTTATCATATAAAAATACCAATCCCTTATCCGCCACAATTTGTCCAATGGGATAAATAGCCATATCAGGATTTTGGATTTTAAATAAATCAAGTTTAGCAGAAGGCATGGTAAAGCACAACTGATAATCATCGCCCCCATTGATTTGATGTTGCCATTTTTGGGCGTGGGGCAAGGCATCGAGCAGGGCATGGCTTGGTATGGCATCAAGGTCAATCACCGCCCCCACGCCACTTGCGGCCAAAATATGCCCCAAATCCTGCCCCAAGCCGTCCGAGATGTCAATCATGCTGTTTGCAAAGCCGACAAGTCGCCCACCAAGTGCCACCTGTGGGGCAGGGTATTGCATGGCTTGGCGTAGCTCGTGGGGCAGGCTGTCTGGCGGTCGGTTGGCGTGTCCGTCTCCATTCAAATCGTCCAAAATTCCATGCAGGGCAAGGCTTGCAAGCCCCACCGCACCACTTACGCACACCACATCACCCACGCACGCCCCCTGCCGTGTGATTGCTCGATTTGACGGAACAAAACCCAAAGCCGTAACCGAAATCGTCAAAATGGGCGAGCCTGTGGTGTCGCCCCCAATCAGCTCCACGCCAAAGGGCGTGCAAGCGTCTGCCAAACCGTGTGCAAATGCTCGGCAAAAATCATCGTTCGCCATCGCCTTTGGTAAGGACAATCCCACCAAAATGGCATACGGTGTCGCCCCCATACTGGCAAGGTCGGACAGATTGACCGCCACCGACTTGTAGGCAATGGCGTGCGGGTCGGTCTCATGAACAAAATGCCGTCCTGCCACGAGCGTATCCACACAGCTCACAAGCTGGCTATTTGGCGGAATGTGGCTTATCGCACAATCATCGCCAATGCCCAAAACGGTATTGACGTGGCGTGTGGTGGCGTGTTTAAAATGGATGTAGATTAGGGAAAATTCGGACATGGTTATTTATTTGATGATTTTAAAAAAGGGCAGAATTATTCCGCCCTTTTAATTACTCGCTTTCTTTTTTGGCTTTTTTCTCAACTTTGTTGGCTTGATATTCCAATTCTCGCACGTCTTTGGCATATCTGTCCAAAATGGCATTGATAAATTTATGAGCATCGGTTGCCCCAAAATGGGTGTTTAATTGCATGGCCTCATCAAGCACCACTTTATAAGGGATATGCAAGCTGTACTTAAGCTCATACGCCCCAATCAGCAAAATCGCCTTTTCAATGGTGTCTAACTTTTCAAAACTGCGGTCAAGATAACGAGAAATCTCCACAATCAGCTCACTTGCCTGCATGGGGATTTGACGCATAAGCTCATGATAATAGCCCAAATGCACGGTGTGCATGGCGTTATCACGGCGGGTACGGGCAACAATCGTGTGTGGCTCATTACCGCCAAGCAAATCACGGCTTTCATTGGCAAAACGATAATCAGTCATCAGCCATTCATATAAACCCTGCACGGCAAAACGGCGAGCCTTGCGAATGGCGGTATAGCTCGTTTTATAGCCAGTTTCGTTGATGTCAAATTGGTCGTTTTGGGGGTTGGATGTAGTCATAGTTAGTCTTAAAATAATACTGCATTAAAATCATCTTTTAATGGAAAAATGGGCATTGTTTATTTTTAATAAACCATCTTAGGGCGAATTGCAATTCACCCCTACATTTTTTAATTTAAAATTAAAATAAGTTTAATAAAAAAACAATGCCAAATTTATTAGAGATTACAGAGCTTTTAAAACGCTCACCATTTCAATGGCGGTCATGCCTGCTTCATAGCCTTTATTACCCGCTTTGGTGCCGGCACGCTCAATGGTTTGCTCGATGTTTTCGGTGGTCAAAATGCCATTAATCACAGGAATGTCGTGATGTAGAGCCACGTGCGATAAGCCTTTGGCAGACTCGCTTGCCACGATGTCAAAATGTGGTGTCGCTCCACGGATAATCGCCCCGAGCACGACAATGGCGTCATAGTTGCCCGTTACCGCCATGCGTTTGGCGGTCAGGGGTAGCTCAAACGCCCCTGGTACACGCACCACGGTGATGTTCTCGCCAAGCACGCCATGACGTAGCAGAGCATCTAACGCCCCTTCTACCAAACTTTCAACCAAAAAACCATTAAACCGCCCCACAGCAATCCCAATACGCAGATTGGCATTGTCATGTAAGGCACCGTCAATGTGGGTTACGGCATTTTTTTGTTCGGTAAATGTGGTCATAAGGCTCTCATCATAAATAAAAGGTTGGTTGTTCATTATATCAAATTTACCTTTGCCAACAAAGTATTTTTTCTGTTATGATAAGACCTTTTTTAAAGATTGGGGGTATTCATGGACAGCATGAGTGCGTGGATTTTGGCGATCATGGATAGGCTTGGACTGGCAGGGGTTACGCTGATGATGTTTTTGGAAAACGTCTTTCCGCCCATACCGAGCGAGCTTATCATGCCTATGGCGGGATTTTGGTCAGCCATGGGTAACATGAACATCATTGCCGTCATCATCGCAGGGACAGCAGGGTCGGTGCTTGGGGCATTGCCACTGTACTATCTGGGGACGGTGTTTGATGAGAAACGCCTGTACGCTCTGACCGAAAAATACGGCAAATACCTACTCATCAAGCCGTCCGACATCACCAATGCGACCCATTGGTTTGACAAACACGGAAAGGCGGTGGTATTTTTTGGGCGAATGATACCTGCCATTCGCTCGCTCATCTCTATCCCTGCGGGTATGAACCACATGCCGATATTGCCGTTTTTGGTGCTGACGACATTAGGCTCTGCCATTTGGACGACCCTGTTGGCATATGCCGGCTATGTACTTGGGGCGAACTATGAACAAGTGGCGGAGTTTATCGCCCCCATTAGTAAAGGCGTGGCGGTCGTGGTAGGGCTTGTCTTAGTGGTCGTGGCATTTTTGCGGATTAGAAGTGTGTTTTTTGATAAAAATTGACCAAAAATAAAACACCGCCAATCGCTTGACGGTGTTTTTTAATCAAGTCAAATCAGGTTAGATTAGGCAAGTTGTGCCACGCTGATTTTGTCTGATTTTTCGGTGTACTCGCTCATTTGGTCGAAGTTTAGGTAGTTGTACACTTCGGCTTCCATAGATTCAAGTTTACCTGCGTATGCCATGTACTCTTCAACAGTTGGTAGTTTACCAAGTACGGACGCTACTGATGCAAGCTCGGCAGAGGCTAGATACACGTTCGCTCCTTGACCCAGACGGTTCGGGAAGTTACGAGTAGAGGTAGATACTGCCGTTGAGTTTGGTGCGATACGAGCTTGGTTACCCATACATAGCGAGCAACCGGGCATTTCGGTTCTGGCACCTGCTTGGGCGTAGGTGTTGTAATACCCTTCGTCCATGAGCTGACGTTCGTCCATTTTGGTCGGTGGTGCAATCCATAGACGAGTGGTCAAGCTACCTGCTGGTACTTCAGACAGAAGCTTACCTGCGGCACGGAAATGCCCGATGTTGGTCATACACGAACCGATGAATACTTCATCAATCTTATCACCAGCCACTTCTGATAGCAATTTGGCATCATCAGGGTCGTTTGGACAGCATAGGATTGGCTCTTTGATGTCGGCAAGGTCAATCTCATACACTTTGGTGTATTCGGCATCGGCATCGGCTTTTAGCAGGCTTGGGTTGTCTAACCATTTTTGCATGTTCTCGGCACGGCGAGCTAGGGTACGAGCATCACCATAACCTTCGGCAATCATCCATTTTAGCATGACGATGTTAGAACGTAGGTATTCGGCAACTTTTTCTTCTGATACCGTGATCGCACAGCCAGCAGCTGAACGCTCAGCAGACGCATCAGACAATTCGAATGCTTGCTCAACGGTCAAGTCATTTTCCATTTCGGTCAAGTCAATCTCTAAGATACGACCAGAGAAGATATTTTTCTTACCCTTTTTCTCAACAGTCAAGTCGCCTTCTTGAATGGCATAATAAGGGATAGCATGTACTAGGTCACGAAGCGTGATGCCAGGTTGCATTTTGCCTTTGAACTTGACAAGCACCGACTCAGGCATATCCAGTGGCATCACACCCGTTGCAGCAGCGAACGCCACAAGACCCGACCCTGCTGGGAATGAAATACCAATCGGGAAGCGAGTGTGCGAGTCGCCACCAGTACCCACAGTATCAGGCAGTAACATACGGTTTAGCCATGAGTGAATCACACCGTCCCCGGGGCGTAGAGACACACCACCACGGTTCATGATAAAGTCAGGCAAGGTGTGGTGTGTAACAACATCAATCGGCTTCGGATAAGCAGCGGTATGGCAGAATGACTGCATGACTAGGTCGGACGAGAAGCCCAAACACGCCAAATCTTTTAGCTCATCACGAGTCATCGGTCCTGTGGTATCTTGTGAACCAACGGTTGTCATCTTAGGTTCGCAGTAAGTGCCTGGACGGATGCCTTGACCTTCTGGCAGACCGCACGCACGACCGACCATTTTTTGAGCCAAAGTAAAGCCTTTGCCTGTATCAGCAGGTTGCTCTGGAATACGGAACAAGGTTGAAGGCTCAAGACCTAACGCTTCACGAGCCTTACTTGTTAGGTTACGACCGATGATCAGGTTGATACGACCACCTGCACGCACTTCATCTAGTAGCACAGGAGTTTTTAGCTTAGATTCAGCAATCTGTGTGCCGTTTTTAAAGGCGGACACAGTTGCAGTTGCATGATCAATCTTTAAGGTAACTTCATCACCCATGTTCATATCAGCAACATCAATCTCAACAGGCAACGCTCCAGCATCTTCCATGGTATTAAAGAAAATCGGTGCGATTTTGCCACCTAAGCATACACCGCCGTCTTTTTTGTTAGGAATATAAGGAATCTCATCACCAAAGAACCATAGCACAGAGTTGGTCGCTGATTTACGGCTAGAACCTGTACCCACAACGTCGCCCACATAAGCAACAGGATTGCCCTTAGCAATCAATTCTTTGATTTGGCTGATTGGACCGATTTCGCCATTTTTTTCTGGGTTAATGCCATCACGCTCATTTTTTAGCATGGCGTTGGCGTGTAGTGGAATGTCAGGACGGCTCCACGCATCTTGGGCAGGCGATAGGTCGTCTGTGTTGGTCTCGCCTGTTACCTTAAATACAGTAATGGTCATCTCGGTGGGGACTTCTGGGCGAGTTGTGAACCACTCGCCTTCCGCCCAAGACTGCAATACCGCTTTGGCGTTGGCGTTACCTGCTTTGGCTTTTTCTTCTACGTCATGGAACGCATCGAATACTAGCAGAGTCTTCTTAAGTGCTTCAGCAGCCAATCCGCCAAGCTCAGCATTGTCTAGCAGGTCAACCAATGGCGCAACATTATAACCACCAAGCATCGTACCTAGCAGATATACCGCACGCTCTTTGGTGATTAGTGGTGAAGTTGCTTCACCTTTAACAATAGCGTTCAAGAAAGCAGCTTTAACGTAGGCAGCTTGGTCAACCCCTGCTGGTACACGGTTTTCAAGCAAGTCCACCAAGTAGTCTTCTTCGCCTGCTGGTGGGTTTTTTAAAAGTTCTACCAAATCGGCAGTTTGGGCATCGGTCAATGGCTGTGGGGGTACGCCTAGTGCTTCACGCTCGGCAACGTGGGCTCTGTATTCGGTTAGCATTTGCGACATAGCAATTCTCCATGATAGTAGGTCATAAGTGCTTGACAATGATTTTCATTATTACAATAATTATCAAGTGCCTAGACGTTGATTTTAAAGGCAATCTTGCCCAAATTTACTCTTTGTATGATAACCGAAAAATGACATATTTTCAAAAAAATATTTGCCATAGCCAACATTTTTTTAAAAAATACCACCCATTTGTCAGGGTTTGGCATTGGGTGTGATTTGGGTTTAGGCGACACGTGGAGTATTGGGCTATTGGCGTATTTTGATGTTTCTAAACGTCAGATTCACCCGACTGCCCTGCACTCGCTTTTGCTTGGGTATGCTGTGTTGCCATTGGTGTTGAATCTGCCCTGCCATGACAAGCAGACTGCCATGATATAAAGGCAATTCTAGTTTTACCGCATGATTGTCTTTAAGCCTTAATAAAAATCGTCTGGTCTGCCCAAAACTTACCGACGCTATCAAAGGATTTGCCCCAAGCTCTGATTCATCATCGGCATGCCAGCTAATATAATCATCGCCCGTGCGATAATGATTTAACAGCACGCTATTAAATCGCCTTTTACAAACATCAAATAACGCCTGATTGATGGCAAGTAGCTCATCCGTCCAAGTATTTGGCATAAGGCTAATACCCGAATACGCATAAGGGCAATCCTTATCGCCATACCATGCCGACAGGCGGGGAGTTGGGTGCGTTTTACCATACATATAAACGGTGTCTTGTTGCCAGTTGATAATGCCATCCGCCAATAAATAAGCCAAATAGCCATCACAGAATTTTTTATCAAAATAACATGGTGAATAATACAATCTACCAAATGGCACCACAATAACCACGCCTTTGCCGTCATCGTGCAGATAAGCGGTAAAGTCGGTATTCATAAATTGACTGTTTTTTATTAATTGGTCTATGGGTAATTGATTTGGCGATTGATTGTCGAAAATATCATTAAATAAATCCATGAACTTACTTTTTTATTTTACTTTTAAATGATTAGGATGTGTTAAAATTTTATAATATGATTTACAATTTGCAAGTATTTTAAAATAGCCATAATTTTAAAACAACCATAATTTGACAAATGATTATTTTTAAAACAACTTTAACCCACCCAAACTTTTACACCCATTTTAACAAATCAATCCATCATTGCCAATCGACGCCCCTGCCACGCCCAAACCATCTTTAAAAATGGCAAAACCCTATCAACGACAAGGGTTTATGGCGACAATCGCACCCACACGCCTTGATTTTTGTCATCGCTTTTTACCTTGAAATAAGGTAAAATATCCCAATTTATTTTCATATTTTTATAAAAATAGGCAAGCCATGACCGTCCAAACTTATACCCCAAGCCCCAAGCCCGCCCCCAAAAAAGCCGTCCAAGGCGAAAAACTGCGTGGCTATGATAAAGTCGCTCGCATTCCCATTAAGGTCATTCCCACCGTAGAAGCCCCCAAAAAGCCCGACTGGATTCGTGTCAAATTATCCAGCCCTGCCGAAGTGGAGCGTATCAAAGGCACACTGCGTAAACAAAAGCTCTACACCGTTTGCGAAGAAGCCGCTTGCCCCAACCTACCGCAATGCTTTGGCGATGGCACGGCAACCTTTATGATTATGGGCGACATTTGTACACGCCGTTGTCCGTTTTGTGAAGTGGCACACGGCAGACCCAACCCCCTAGATGTGGACGAGCCACGCCACACCGCTGAGACGATACTTGGGCTTGGGCTAAAATATGCCGTCATTACAAGCGTAGACAGAGACGACCTAAAAGACGGCGGTGCAGGGCATTTTGCGGAAGTTATCCAAGAATCCAAAGCCCTAAGCCCCAACTGCTTGATTGAAATCTTGGTGCCTGATTTTCGTGGACGAGAGCAAGTGGCGTTGGACATTTTGACCGAGACCGCCCCCGATGTCTTTAACCACAATATTGAAACCGTGCCACGCCTATACAAAGCATTTCGCCCCGGCTCGGACTATCAGCACTCACTAAACCTACTAAAAGAATACAAGGCACGCCGTCCCGATGTTGCCACCAAATGCGGATTTATGGTGGGGCTTGGCGAGAGCGAAGAAGAAGTCTATGCCCTGCTTGACGACCTAAAAGCTCATGACGTGGACATCATCACCATCGGGCAATACCTAGCCCCAAGTAAAAACCACGCCCCTGTGGACAGATACGTCCACCCTGATGAGTTCGCCCGTTATACCGAATACGGCAAAAAATTGGGCTTTTTTAACATCTGGGCGAACCCTATGGTGCGTTCAAGCTACTTTGCCGACCGCCAGTATTATGGCGAAGACTGCCCACCGCCTGTGCGTTCAGCTAAGGCGTTGGCGGAAGAAAAATTGGCGAAGGCGGAGAAGGGCGAGAAGGTTGGGTGTTTTTAATGCCAACCACAGTTTTTGAGTATATGGGTATAACATTTGAATGGGACGATGAAAAATACGCCAAAGTGGTGAATGCTCGCACCATTGCCTTTGAAGAATGTGCCAGTATTTTTCTTGATCCAAATTATGTTACCATAGATGATGCACGATTTGAGTATTATGAAGAATGATTTTTGACAATCGGTATGAGTAATCAGGCTCGGCTTTTGGTCGTGGTGTGGACTTTTAGGGGCGAAAACATTCGGCTAATTACAGCAGTTAAAGCGGAGAAATCATATGAAGAACGGTATAATCGTGGATACTGATTATTTTGAAGGTGTGGACTTGAATAGACCAAGTATCAAGCACCCTATTTTTGAAAAAATGCAAGCCAATGCCAAACTCGCCAAACAGCAAGAAACTGCTTGGCTTGATGAAGATTTGTCCATTTGGATAACCAATCAAGACAGTACAACCAAACGCCATATCAATGAAATAATACGGCACGCAATGGCATTAAAATTGGCAAGTGTTTAATACTGCTTTATTTTAAATTCATTTATGTCAAATTAGGCAATTTAGCTTACGCATTGGCACAAAAGAAATTGGCTAAGGCGGAAAAAGGCGAGAAGGTTGGGTGTTTTTAAACAACCAATTTAAATTTATGAGATAATGGGCGTAAATTTTGGGGACATATTTACGCCCATTGATATTTATATAAGTTGTTTATCGTTTTTTAAGGATTTTTTAAAATGAAATATTTTACTATCTCATTTTTTGTAGTAATAGCAGGTTATTTTGGTTATGGAAAATTTCAAAAAATAAAAAACCAAATTCTACAAGATGACATTCGCCAAGAATTCAAAACCACCGATTTTTTAAAACCCGACATCACAAATATAGCAAATGTCATACCAAACCCTATTATAACAGGCAAATTATCTTATCCGCGATATCAAATTACCATACAGGGAAACTTTAAAGAATATAATGCGGAAGTTTTACCGGCAGTTTCTATAGATTTTGAAGATCATATGAGTTGTTGGTCAATCATTAGCAGAGCCGAATTAAAATATCAATCACGTGCCAAAAGACAGGCTTTTGTTGATGTGTTGTATCACGATAAAGTTCAAACCAAACTTGTTATCAAAGATGTTATGGGTAAAGTAATTTTAGATGAAACGGTAAATTTAAGTGAATGCAAAAGTTTTTATTTACTAGGCAATTACAATATATATACTTATAAAAATTAAATGGACATTCTTTGATAAAATTCTGTATAATAGCAAAAAATAACACTTGTATGCCATTATGACCTCCAAAACCATTCTCTCATCAAACGGCATTCATCGCCTACACCACACCTTTTTTACCCCCAAAGGCAAGATTAAAGCCACCCTGCTCATTGTTCACGGTATGAGCGAACACAGTGGACGATATGCTGATTTTGCCCAGTTTCTTACCAATCACGGCATTTTGGTGGCGACTTATGACCAGCTTGGACACGGACAGACGGTCAAGGACAAATACGAGCTTGGTTTTATTGACGAAAAACACCCCATCCAAGCCCTGTGCAAAGACGTGGTTATCATGGCGGACAAATTAAAAGACAAGGCACGCACGCTGACCGACCCACCCACCCCCCACTATATCATGGGGCATTCTATGGGGTCGTTTGTCGTGCGGACGGTGCTGACCCACCACGCCATGAGCTTTGATGGGGCGATTTTGATGGGGACGGGCAACAGTTTTGGGGTCATCAACCACTTTGCCCTGACCGCCCTTGGAGCGATGAATTATATCAACCCAAAACGCCCCAACACCCGCTTTGCCACGCTCCTAAATCATTACCTACTCTCCCAAATCCGCTCGCCCATCTCAGCATCGCCTTTTGCATGGCTCACCGAAAACATCGACAGTATCAAAGCCTTTGAAGCCGACCCTTTGTGCGGTTTTGCATTTAGTAATAATGGCTTTGTCGCCTTGCAAGGTCTTATCAAAAAAGCGATCAATCCTGCATGGTACGCCCACACGCCCAAAGATTTTGGCATTTTACTTGTCAGTGGCAAGGACGACCCAGTCGGACGCATGGGGCAAGACATCGCCGATTTGCAAGACGAACTCATCAAACACGGCAAGAGCGTTACCGCCCAACTTTATCCCAATATGCGACACGAAATTTTGCACGAAATGGACAAAGACAAAGTCCATCAAGACATTTTGGGCTGGTTAAATCATCATATTGGCAAAATTGATTAAAACCATTGGAAATTTTGTGTTAAATCTGTGTTAAAATAGCCAGACCCCTTTAATTTCAATTTTATGATAGGAAATTTTATGAACATTGAACAAATCATCGAACAAGCCTTTGAAAACCGTGCCAATTTTGGTGCGTCTGACTGCCCTGCCGAGATTCGCTCTGCGGTTAATGAAGTGCTTGCCAAGCTAGACAAGGGCGAGCTAAGAGTTGCCGAAAAGATTGATGGTGAGTGGGTGGTCAATCAATGGGTCAAAAAAGCGGTACTTTTATCCTTTAAAATCAATGATAACAAGCCGATTGAGTCGTGCGATTTACGCTTTTTTGACAAAGTGGACACCAAATTTACCGATTGGTCAGAAGAAGATTTTAAAAACGCAGGCGTGCGTGTCGTTCCCCCTGCAGTCGCTCGCAAAGGCTCGTTTATCGGTAAAAATGTGATTTTAATGCCAAGCTATGTCAATATCGGGGCGTTTGTGGACGAAGGCGCGATGGTGGACACTTGGGCGACTGTGGGTAGCTGTGCCCAAATCGGCAAAAATGTGCATTTGTCGGGCGGTGTCGGTATCGGTGGCGTGCTTGAACCGCTCCAAGCCAACCCGACCATCATTGAAGACAACTGCTTTATCGGTGCTCGTTCTGAAATCGTGGAAGGCGTGATTGTTGAAGAAGGCTCAGTCATCTCTATGGGCGTGTATATCGGTCAATCCACCAAAATCTACGACCGTGAAACAGGTGAAATCCACTACGGACGTGTGCCAGCAGGTTCGGTTGTCGTACCAGGTAACTTGCCAAGCCCATGCGGAGAATACAGCCTATACGCCGCCATCATCGTCAAAAAGGTAGACGCCCAAACTCGTGCCAAGACCAGTTTGAATGATTTGTTGCGTACCGAGTGATTTTTAAAATTTAAAAATAAAAGCCGTCCTTTGGGGCGGTTTTTTATGGCAAATCGTGGCAAAAACAAAAAAAATCCCTTATAATAACAAGTTTTTACCAATTTTAATGCCATGCCACACCCCACCGCCTTACGCAACACTTTTATCCCCACCACTGACCCGTCCGCAGGCTTGCGTTTAACGGAGATTTTTTATTCCTTGCAGGGCGAGGCCTTGGCAATGGGTTTGCCGACCATTTTTATTCGTCTGACAGGTTGTCCGCTCCGCTGTGTCTATTGCGATACGACTTATTCCTTTACGGGGGGCGAGCGTTGGGGACTTGATGCGATTTTGGAACATATCAAACAGTATCCTTGCAAACGCATTTGCCTAACAGGGGGCGAACCACTTGCCCAGCCCAACGCCATTGCCTTGATGAAATTGCTCCTTGATAACGGCTATGAGATTTCACTAGAAACGGCAGGGGCGTTGTCGGTCAAAGATGTGCCTGTGGAAGTGTCAAAGGTAATGGATTTAAAAACGCCAAGTTCGGGCGAAGATGGCAAAAATCTGTGGGAAAATTTAGATTATCTAACTCCCCATGACCAAATCAAAATCGTCATCGCTGACCGTGCCGATTATGATTGGGCAAAAGACGTTTTGCAAAAATACGAGCTTGACAAAAAATGCGGTGTGGTGTGGTTTTCGCCCATGTTTAACATAGACGAGCGTAAATCGGACGTGCCAAATTTGGCGGTAGAGCTTGCCGAGTGGATATTGGCGGACGGATTGCCTGTGCGTTTTCAATTGCAACTACACAAAATCATTTGGGCGGACGCTAAGGGCAAATAAAACAAAAGCCGATAATCAATATCGGCTTTTATGTTATCTAATCAATCGCACACACCGCCAAATCCTTGATAATCAGCTGCAAACTCTGATTACCCTGCCACTCGTTAATGTCTAGGGTAAACAAAATATGCACCGCACTTGCCCGATAATCCCATTCGTCCACGTCATAATTAAACCAAATGGCATCTATCGGGTACTGCACGCCATCGGCTCGCAACGTCAGCTTTAAATGCTTATCCTTTAAAATGCGAAAATTAACCACTTCAAAGACCCCATCAAAGGCAGGGGGCAAAAAGCCGTTGCCCCACACGCTGACATTTTTTAGGGCATGGACAAAGGCTAAGCTAAAATCAGGCGGGGTCAGCACGCCATCGGTGTACTTTAATTCACTAAACAGCTCATCATCAAAGCCATCCACCACTTTTAAAAATTCTGTCTTAAACCGCTCAAAATCTCGCTTATGAATGGTCAAGCCTGCCGCCATCGCATGACCACCAAAATGCAAAATCAGCTCAGGATTTGCCATCGCCACCGTCTCAATGGCATCACGGATATGTACACCTGCAATAGACCGCCCCGAGCCTTTGATTAGGTCATCATCGCCCACTTTGTCAGCATCGGCAGGAGCAAAAACAATGGTTGGACGATACAACTGCTCTTTGATACGCCCTGCCACGATACCAATCACACCTTGGTGCCAGTTGTCTTGATACAGACAAATGGCTTTGGCAACACATTTGGGCTTATCATCGGATTCATCAGATAAATGTAGCTCATCAATGATACTGCTGGCTTCATCACGCATTTGTATTTCTATGGCACGGCGTGAGTGATTAAGACGGTTCAGCTCTATCGCCAAACGGTGTGCTTCGCCAAAATCGTCGGTCAGCAGGCACTCCACCCCTGTTCGCATATTATCCATACGCCCTGCGGCGTTAATGCGTGGGGCAATGGCAAAGCCAAAATCATCTGCCGTAATCTTACGCACGTCCCGCCCCGCCTGCTCCAAGAGTGCCAAAATCCCCACACAGCACCGCCCCTCTCGAATGGCGTTAAGCCCATGCGTTACCAAAATGCGGTTATTTTGGTCAAGATGACCGACATCCGCAATCGTCCCTAATGCCACAAGGTCAAGATATTTGGCGACTTGCGTGGTCGATTTACCCATCTCACGACGGATTTTGGCGACACGTCCCATGACATAGAACGCCACGCCCACACCCACGAGCCACTTACTACCGAACTCACAGCCGACTTGGTTGGGGTTGATGACCGCACTTGCCTTGGGCGAGCTACTGGTCGTCAAATGATGGTCGGTAATGACGACATCAATGCCCAGCTCGTCCGCTTTGGCAACGCCATCATGGCTCGATATCCCATTATCCACCGTGATGATGAGTTTGGGGTCAAATTCTTCTGCCCCATGCTCCACGATTTGGGGGGTCAGCCCATAACCAAATTTAAAGCGGTCAGGCACCAAAAACTGCACATCCGCCCCCATCTCACGCAAACATCGCACCATGAGCGTGGTCGATGTCGCTCCATCACAGTCAAAATCGCCCACGATAAGTATGCGTTTGTTCTCATCAATGGCACGACTGATGATGTCCGCCCCCACATCCAGCCCCAATAAATCACTCGCAGGCAGAAGCTTTGCCACAGACATGTCCATCTCATCAATACTGCCTATCTGCCGTGACACCAGTAGTCGCCCGAGTGTCTCACCAAACATCGCCGTTAGCTCATCAGGCACATCGCCTTGATGACGTGGAGCAAGTGTCAGGTGCTTAGGGGTAAACCGCCCGACTTTATCAAAGGCACGCTCAAAGTCCTGCACACTCGTGTTGGTCAGGTGTGACAAATTGGCATTGGCAAATTTTTGCGTGCTTGTCACTTGGGCGGGTTTGGGTAGGTTTGGCGATGGGTGGTTATCAAAAGGACTGTCATCGTCTTGGTAATTTTGTGTACTCATTACTTACTCTCTTTTTCTTTTGCATTTATCTTTGTGGTTATTTTAGCACAGTTTTACCAAAAAACTTGCCCTAACTTACCCCAAATCATTGCCCAAAATTTACACGATGATACATTTTGTTAGCAACTTTATTACAATGCCATCTGCATACTGTGGTATGATTTATCCATACTTTACATTTTACAAATCAATTTGGAGCAATTCATGAACCTTAGCGACCTTGGTAAAAGCACCCTAATCGCCAAAAACGTAAACGGACTTAACCTAGAACAAATCCGCCGTGAATGTCAAGAGCTTGCCAAATCTCGTGCCAAAATCTCAGCAGGTGTCGCCATCGTCCCTGTGCCATTTTTGGACGTGGCGGTGGATGTTGGTATGCTCACTAAGCTACTCCCCCAAATCACTGAGCGTTTTGGTCTAGAAGACAAAGACACTGCCGAAGCTCGTGAGAAAAACATCAAAGACAAAGTGCTTGCCGTGGGCGGACTGGTCGCCACACGTGGTATCGTCAATAAAACCGTACAAGGTTTTGGTGGGCGTATCATCGGCAAACAAGTCGCCAAATATGTACCCCTAGGCGGTCAGATTGTCGCAGGGACAATTGGTTATATGATTTTTAAAAAAATCACCTTTGACCACATCGAAGAATGCTACCGTGTGGCAAAATCCGCCCAACAAGGCAAAGCGGTTTAACCTAGGTTTAATTTAAAAACTAAAAGCAAAAGCAATTTAAAAACTAAAAGCAAAAGCAAGGTTGTTGCCTTGCTTTTTTATGATGAAGATTTATAATAAAACTTAACAATCATCAATCATTCCCATTTTTATTTTATCAACACCGCCTATTTTGCTCATTGTAATAATAATCACTTTTACTGTTTACAACTTTTTGCCGTTTTTTAACAAAGATTTTCTATTTTGGCATAATAAATCATCAGCTTTGGTTTGAGAAAATTTGTTAAAAAGGATAAAATATACCCTGTTTTTTGGGCGTGATTTTTCATGCCTTATTCAAAATCAAGACAAATTTTGTCATTTTGTCAAGCCAATCCAACATCTACAATCCCAATAATAAGGTACCGCCATGACATTTGTAGTAACCGATAACTGCATTCTTTGCAAATACACCGACTGCGTTGAGGTTTGCCCTGTAGACTGTTTTTATGAAGGTCCAAACTTTTTGGTCATCAATCCTGATGAGTGCATTGACTGTGCTTTGTGCGAACCTGAATGCCCTGCCAACGCCATTTTCTCCGAAGATGAAGTGCCAGCAGGTCAAGAAGAATTTATCAAAATCAATGAAGAGCTCTCTGCCGAATGGGCGAACATCACCGAGAAAAAAGACGCCCTGCCCGACCATGAAAAATGGGACGGCGTGGCAGGCAAAATCCAGTATCTAGAACGCTAATTTTTTAAAATCACTCACAAACCCACGAGACATCATGACACACGCCATACCCCCCTTTGATTTGTCCACCTTGCCCACCGACAAGCCCTTGACCATTGGCATTGTCGCAGGGGAAGTATCGGGCGATGCATTGGGGGCGGATTTTATGGCAAAGATGAACGCCATTTATCCAAGCATTCGCTGGGTGGGCGTGGGCGGTGAGCTGATGACCAAGGTGGGACTTGACTCGCTCATCGACATGACTCGCCTATCGGTCATGGGCATCGGTGAAGTCGTCAAGCATTTGCCGGATTTATTGCTTGCCAAAAAAGAGATTTTAGATGAGTTTTTATCCATTGGCATTGATATTTTTGTGGGCATTGACGCTCCTGATTTTAATTTACGCCTTGCCAAAAGTCTCAAACAAAAATCAGTCATCAAGCCCATTTTTTGTGTGCAATACGTCAGCCCGAGTGTGTGGGCGTGGCGTGAAGGGCGGATTTTTGGCATCAAATCTGCCACCGATTTGGTGCTGTGTTTATTCCCTTTTGAAACGGCAGTTTATGAGAAACATGAACACCCTGCGGTGTGCGTGGGACATCCCTTGCTTGACAAGATACAGGCTGATGAGCGGTCAGGGCGTGAGATTTACGATGAGTTTTTGGGCGATTATAGCCCGCTATTTCCTGAGCTTGCTCGCCTGCAACATAGCCCTGCTCGCCCTATCTGCGTGATGGCAGGTTCTCGCACCAGTGAGATTAACGCCATTTTGCCCTTGCTGATTGAGGCAATGGATAAGCTGGACAAGGCAGGCGACCACGCCTTTATCCTGCCTGTGGTGAGTCATGAACACGCCCATCTGGTCAAATCGCTCATCAAAGAGCAAGCAGGACATTTATTGGACAAATGCCACATCATCTTCACTCAAACCGCCAAAAATGTCGCCGATAACATTCATCACGCCAAAGATGACCAAGCAGGGCGACTGCCGACCACGCTCTCACTGTCTCAAAATGTGATGAACGCCTGTGAGCTGACCATCTTAGCATCAGGCACGGCAACCCTAGAAGCTCTGCTACTGCACCGCCCGATGGTCGTGGTATATAAAGTCAATGTCCTAACCTACACCATCGCCAAGCGACTGGTCAAAATCCCTTATGTCTCCTTGCCCAACATCCTAGCCTATAATCAAACAGGACAAGCAGTCGTGCCAGAGCTTATCCAAGATGACGCAAATGCCGACAACATCGCCCGTCATGCTTTGGATGCACTGGCAAATCCTAGCGAACAAATCGCCAAACTTACTCGCACTACCACTAGGCTTCGTACCGACAGTCACCATGATGTTGCCGTTAGTGTACTTATGCACTTTTTTAATCAAAAAAATGTGTTATAATGTATGCTAGCATCAAAAATTGTTTGGTAGATTTGATTGATATTCATTTAAATATCCATTCACACCAAAAGCCTTGCAATTTTTGAGATTTTTCTACATAATAAACAGTAATTCACCAAAATCTACACAATTTGGGATTTTGGTCGTTTTTATTTGTCTTTTACCATCATTTATCAATTAATACCCAAAAGGTGTCTTATGACCACGACCGACAAAACCAAAGAAGCCAAAGCCCTAACCCGTGAAGAGAAAAAACGCCAAACCCGTCAAGCCTTCTATAATGCCGTGCTTGACCTATGCATGATGGGGCAAGGGTTTAGTTCTATCAGCCTACGTCAGGTAACCCGTGAAGTAGGCGTGGTGCCGACCGCTTTTTATCGTCATTTTGATGACATGGAAGAGCTGGGCAAATCATTGGTAGAAGACGAGTTGGGTGATGCTCTATCAACCTTGCGTGAGCATATGCAGTTTGGCAAAAAACGCACCTTTGAACGCCAAATCGCTAAAAGCGTACAACTATTTTTTAAAGCGGTGGACGCTCAGCCACGCTACTGGCAATTCATCGCCGCCGAGCGTTTTGGTGGTTCAGAAGCGGTTCGCCGTGCCATCAGCGAACAAATCAAAACCTTTGCCAAGGTCATGAGCGAAGACCTGGCATTACAACCATCATTTGAACATGTCAGTGCCGGCGACCGTTATTTGCTTGCCGAGATTGGGGTAAACCTAAGTTTCTCATGGATTATCGACTGGTTAGACTTGACCTATGCCCCCGAGCTTGAAGACGATGAAGAGGCCAAGCCTGTTGATAGCGACCTAGAACGAGCCAAAGAAGCCATGCTATTGCATTGCACTCGCCAAATGCAAATGATTCTCTACGGTGCTTATAACTGGAAATCGACCGAAGAGACGGTGTTGGATGAAGATGTAAAATAAGCCAAGCCAAAAGCTGATAATTTAGACTTAATTATCAGCTTTTTTGTGTGCCAAAATCATCTGCGCTAACTCATCATCAGCAAAAAAATAAGCAGGCGGTACTTCTAAGACAGTGGCAATGTTGTTTAATGTGGTCAAATCAGGCAAATGCACACCCTTTTCATAACGGTTAATGCGTGAGCTTGCCACAAATTCATCTAAGCCAATGGCGATACCTAACTGCTCTTGGGTAAGATTTTTAGCCTTGCGAGCCACCTTAAAACGCCGTGTAAATATCTGTTGCAAACTCATAACTTTTACCCTAGATTAAAAAGTTACGAATTTCGTATATTTTACTTGATTTTTTACTACGAATATCGTAGTATTAATCACGTTCTTTTCCATTAATAGGAGTTTTTATGAAAAAACTTATGCAGATTGCTTTGCTCAGTGGCGGTCTATTTTCAGCAATAACCGCTTTTGCTGGCTGGTCATCATTTAACTACGCAAACACCCATAATAAGGTTTTTGCCACGCCTAGTGGTAATATTGTCTGTGGCGGTGATAATATTGCCAGTTCTGGCAACGCCCTTACTTGCTACATTCAAAACGTTGCCAAAAAACCTGCAAAATGCAGTGAAGGCGTTGGATTGGAATTTACCTTAAACCAGACTGGCAAAGGCAAACTCCAATGCACCAATCATGAATTTGAGCCTGAGAACGAAGCAGAAGATGTTACAAAGATTATCCCTTATGGTTCGTCAATCAACGGCAACGGTTGGACTTGTACTAGCCAAACCACAGGCATGAGATGTGTGAATAAATCAGGACACGGTTTTCAGTTAAGTAGAAACAAACAAACCCTGTTTTAATTTTCCAAACAAAAACCGATTAATTCACTTAATCGGTTTTTTGTCATTTAATTCAATGAAAAATCAATCAATCGGCGGTGTATAAGTGCCATTTTTAATATCATCTTTGATACGCTCGGCTTCTGCTAATACCTGTGATAACAAGGCTTGTACGTTTTCAAGTGTAGCAATTGGGCTTAATGTGGTCATCTTTAATGACTGTACATTTTGACGGCTGTCAATCACGCGAGTTACGCCAATATTGGCTTCCCCACGGGCAAACAGCTCATCCGCCACGTTTTGATTTAGGCTATCAATAAACTCATCAGGATAGCCATCTGGCACAACACGGAACAACACGGACGCAAATTGCGGCTCAACCAGTAGCTCCAAACCGTCCGTATTACGGATATAATCCGCCACCTGTTTTGTCAAATTCACCCCGTGGTCAATCATTGAGCCGTAAAGCTCCTCGCCCAACGCCTCCACCGTAAACCACAATTTTAACGCATCAAATCGGCGAGTGGTCTGCAAAGACTTTGACACCAAGTTTGGCACGCCATGCTCTTCGTCATAAGCAGAGTTTAGATACTCGGCTTCATAGTGCATAAAGCGGTAGTTTTTCTCATCTTTTAGTAAGAACGCACCGCACGAGATACTTTGGAAAAAGTGCTTATGAAAATCAAGCGTGATAGAATCCGACAGCTCCACACCATCAAGCATATCACGGTAGTCGTTAGATAACAGTAACGCTCCGCCCCACGCTGCGTCAATGTGTAGCCACGCACCATAGTCATCGCACAGCTTGCGGATTGTTTTGATGTCGTCAATCGCCCCTGCATCTGTCGTGCCTGCTGTTGCCACCACGCACGCCACGATTTTGCCATCTGCCTGTAAGTCCGCCATGATGTCGGCTAGGGCTTTGGTGTCCATCTGGGCGTTGTCACCCACAGGGACGGTAACGACCGATTGAAAGCCCATTCCCATCATCGCCATATTTTTTTGTACGGAGAAGTGGGCATTTTCAGAGCAAAGTACTTTGACTTTTTGCATCGCATCAGGCGGAATGCCATCACGTTGTACCGACCACGCTTTGCCGTTGTCGTCTTGGTAATGTTTGCTAATCGCCCAATCACGAGCCAACAGCACGCCCATCAGGTTGGACTGCGTACCACCTGAAGTAAATACCCCTGCTGTGCCACTGCCATAACCGACCTTTTGGCGTAACCAGTCAATGAGCTGAACCTCCATGAGCGAGCCTGCAGGCGACTGATCCCATGAGTCCATTGATTGGTTGGTGGCGTTAATCAGCACTTCGGCGATTTGCGAAGTTACCATCGTTGGGCAATGCAAATGGGCGAGCGAGTGGGGGTGGTGGACTTTTAGGCTTTTGTTTAAAAACAGCTCCACCAAACGCTCAAGCGACTTTTGGATGCCCAAGCCTTCTTTGCTTGGATTAAAGCTAATTTCGGAGCGGAGCTGTTTGATACTACCGCCTGTGTACATTTTGTCGTTTTTTAGCCAGTTTGAGACGGCTTGTACCGCTTGGGTCATTGCCGTTTGGTAGTCAGCGATGGATTTGTCGTCATTGCAAAATAGGGCTTGGCGGTGTTGTTGAAAGTCTGCCATCAAAAAAACTCCTATATAAAATTTATGATTTTTTGGCATATTGCTGATAGAACTTCAATTTATTTACTTCTATCGATGCAATAATTTCTTTTTCCAATTGGGAGCGAGAAATGGAACTTTTATTCTGTTTAGCTGACACCTTAATTGTTAAAACAAGTTCATTTAAACTTTTACTTGACACATCGACAGAGGAAAATTCAAAATCAATACTTGCCGTACCAGTTATATCTTCATAATTTATGTCATAATTACATTTCACGCCATACAATTTAATGTAGGGCAAAATCTTTTCATCCGATACAAAAAATAAGCTATGCAAATCTTTTCCACCCATATAAGATGAATTTACTCTGTTCTCCATCCAATGAATTTCAGATGGTAAGGTTTCCGCTTCCTCATCTGGACCGAAATTTATGTTTTCAGTATCTTTGAATCTTAACAAAGATGTTGGATTCCTTGTTAATTCCTTAAAAAAGGCAATGCGAGATTTATTATCAAAATCCGCAAATCCAATAATCAGTAACTCCTCATCTTTGGGAATAAAATCTTTTTCTGTCCAAGTTTGAATAAACTTTTTTACAACCTTATCACAGAACTTTGATGTCTCATCTGCTGTATGAGTTAATGACATTGTGAGTGTTCCAGTTTTAGAATCTCTCTTGAATTCAATTTGCCCCTTATGCTTTGTTTTGTTTTTACCCAAATTTTGCAATAAATCATCCCGCTCCAACTCAAAGTCAATATAACCATGATTCGGATTATGATTTATCAGGGTGAAATTACTTACATCAAGTAATCTTAATGTTTCAAACTGACTATCTATCAAGCCATCATAATTTATATCAGGCAAACAATCAATTAAGTCTTTATCTGAAACCCATTTAATGGTTCTGGTTTTGAATTTAGGTGTAGACTCTTTTATTTTAAGTAACGCCTTTAACTCTTGAAACTCATAAGGGGATAGGCCAGTTTTGATTAAGATAGTTCCCAAATCAGCTTTATCGCTAGATGAACAAAATACACCGCGATCACGCAAAATATCTTTCAAGGTTTTGGCCGTAATTGCTGGTTGAGCGATAAATTGACGCAAAAAATCTCTTGTAGGTAATAAAATTTCTTGAGACATATCAGGTTGATAATTTTCAGTCATGATGATAAATCTCCCAAATTTGATAAATAGGATTTGATAGTTATTTTATCTGAAATAGATGAACCAACTTTCGATAGCTGAAAATCTTGCTCATATTCATATATACCAGCATTATAGTCAGGAAACAAAAATAAATATTTACATTTTATTTCACTTGTATATTCTTTGCTAGCCTGTATCAGGCTAAATAAATTTTCTCTATTAAAATCATCTCTAGATACCACACAAAAAATATCCAGATCTGTATTATCGTCCTTTCGTAAGCGAATTAGAATAATAGATGATGTTAAAAATTCCACAGGCAAAACTTTGCCAACACGAGACAAATCAATATTGTAATTTAAAGTGGTTTCTGGATAATAAAAATCCATTTCATAATCTGGGTAATTTTTCCTTATATATGTCAAACTTGAATATAAAAAATAAGCCTGTCTTGTATCAACTACATAAAATGTTTCAAACTTGGTTTCAAAATCACCAATATCCGAATTGCTAATTAAACTAACAATATCATCTTTGTCATCAGAATTGTGGTTACTTAGCCAAAATAATACACCTGATGTTTTATGCTTTTTAAATCTTCCCAGTTGTTTGCGTTGTTCTTGTTGTAATTCAGAGTTTTTATAACATTCCATCACTCCTGTCAAGTCTAAAGCATAGGATTTAAATTTGTCTTTAGGATTGTTTGGGTAGGGTTCATTACTATATTTTACTGAAACAATAACACTCTCCAAAGTGTCACTTTCTGATGGACTTGCATAACTAAATAACACATCCAAACCGTGTGCATTTCGCTTCCCAGACTTAGATTCTGGGTTAGCATGCTTTTGAGGTTTTAAACAAGGCATATCTATACCCGTTCTAAGCTCTGTCCACCCTAGCAAATTCAAAAAATTTTGAGCAATATCCTCACCAATTTCACCAATTCGTTTTGATTTTTCACCCATAATACTCTCCCAACTAGACATAAATAATGGGGCTGTAGTAGATTACACAATGTGATATACTACAAATATGAAGATAACCCGTTGTAAACTAAATAAAAAAAGCACAGCTAAAACCGCTTGAATTTTTTGTAGCACAAGTTGCTGCTAGAACAGCAAGTGATTTGCTTGGTATTCAGCATAACTCATCAGCTTTATTTTACCACAAAATCTTAACTTGTGATAGAATACCATCTTGCCCAAGAAGCCAAAGAGCTGTTTGATGGCGAGATTGAGCTTGATGAAAGCTATTTTGGCGGTGTTCGTAAGGGCAAACAAGGTCGCAAGTGCAGGTGGTAAGACTGCTGTTTTTGGTCTTTTAAAGCGTAACGGTAAAGTCTTTGTTGTTGTGGTTAAAGACACTAAACCAGACACCTTAATGCCTATCATCACAAGCAAAATCAAGCCTGATAGCATTGTCTATACTGACAGCTACAAAAGCTACAACGCCCTTGATGTGAGTGATTTCAAACACTTTCGTATCAATCATTCAAAAGAATTTGCACAAGACCATAATCACATCAAGGCACAAGAAAACTTCTGGTCGCAAGCCAAACGAGTGCCGCCGATACTACAACAGCATTGACAAGAAACAATTCCATCTTTTTATCAAAGAATGTGAGTTTAGATTTAACTATGGTAACCATCAAATCAGCTTAAAGTGCTGAGAAAATGGTGTGGAGTTTAGGCTTATCTAGCACAATCCCAAAACAATTATATAATCTAAACGGCAAAATCCACCGTGAGCGAATTTTGCCGTCTGTTTGATTGGCGATTAAAATTAACCACGCACCGCTTTGACCGCTTGTTCTACCGCTTTGCCAAAGCGTTCAATGACAAGCTCACACTCTTCACGGGTGATGGTGATTGGGCAAAGCAGGCGAACGACCGTACCACCACGACCGCCCCTTTCAAGAAGTAGCTTGTTGTCAAAGCACGCCTTTTGAATCGCCACCGCAAGTTCATTGTCGGCAGGGTATGAGCCGATTCTATCTTTTGGCTGTCTTTCGTCCACAATCTCAATGCCAGTCATCAGACCCTTGCCACGCACATTGCCAATACAAGGATAGGTTTTGGCAAGTTCGTTTAATTTTTCACGCAAAAATTCGCCTTGCACACGAGCATTTTCGGTCAGATTGTTTTTGCTAATCTCTTCTAACACATTATAGCCTGCCGCCATCGCCAGCTGATTGCCACGGAAAGTACCTGTATGCCCAGCAGGTAGCCAAGCATCAAATTTTTTGTTAATCGCCAATACGCAAAGTGGCAAACCGCCGCCCACCGCCTTAGACATCACCACCACATCAGGGACAATCTCGGCGTGTTCAAAGGCAAACATCTTGCCAGAGCGAGCAAAGCCAGCTTGCACTTCGTCTAAGATTAGCACGATGTCGTGGCGGGCGGTTACTTCACGGATTTTTTGCAGCCATTTTTTGGGAGCAGGGACAACACCGCCTTCGCCTTGAATGGCTTCTAGGATAACGGCAGCGGGTTTTACCACACCACTTTCTACATCTTCGATGAAGTTTTCAAAATAATAAGTCAAAGCGTCCACACCAGCTTCACCGCCAAGCCCTAGCGGACAACGGTATTCGTGCGGATAAGGCATAAACTGCACGCCTGCCATGAGATTACCGACTTTTTCTTTGGCAGACAAATTGCCTGTCATCGCAAGTGAGCCGTGCGTCATGCCATGATAACCGCCAGAGAATGCGATGACATTATCACGCCCTGTATAGGTTTTGGCAAGTTTGATGGCGGCTTCTGTACCGTCTGCCCCTGTTGGGCCGCAGAATTGTAGGACAAAATCTTTTGGAAAAAATGACAACAATTTTTCGGTAAATGCGTCTTTGATTGGCGTAGTGATGTCAAGGGTATGCAGTGGCAAACCGCTTTCTAGCACGTCTTTAATGGCATTGATAGTGGCAGGGTGATTGTGTCCTAGGGCAAGTGTCCCAGCACCTGCCAGACAGTCAAGGTATTCATTGCCTTCAACATCTGTTACCCAGCACCCTTGTGCTTTGGCAATGGCTAGTGGAAGTTTACGGGGGTAGCTACGGACATTTGACTCCATTTGGTTTTGACGAGTCAAATAGTAGTCGTTGGTTGCGTTGGGAGCAAGGGTTACGGGGGTTTTGTTCATATCAATTACCATCTTGATGAATAAAAAAGCCAATGATTGGCAACAAAAAACCTACACGAAATCGCATAGGTTCTAAGATTTGTGCAACGCACAAAAATGGCAGACAAACCAAACTTGTTAAAATCAATCAAGTTTTGATTTGATATTGGGAATGGAGTTTTTAATCTAAAACAACAAACTTACTATCATTTCGTTTTGTCTAAGCTATCTTAAAACCTTTGTTAAGTTGAATTTGAGGTCATTTTACCACACACGATAAAATGATTGTGTTAAAAAATGTACAAGTAGGATAAACCCCACATCAAAAATATGACTTTTAAATATCGCTTTAAAAAGTCGGCTTATTGTACACCCTTTTTTTTAAAAGTAAAGCCATTTTGGTAAATTTATCCCAAAAAAATCCCCACATCAAAAAAATAATCGCCTTTTCGCCTCAAAATCCTTTGCAAAATCTGCCAAATGGGTGTATAACTATGTCTTTGCCAACCACTCTTTATTGTAAGGATTTTTCATGACTTTATCCCTTAACAAAGACAAAATCCGCTTTTTGCTCTTAGAAGGCGTGCATGACAACGCCCTAAAAGTGCTAAACGAAGCTGGCTACACCAACATCGAATACATCAAAACCGCCCTTGATGAAGATGAACTCATCGAAAAAATCAAAGACGCCCATTTCATCGGCATCCGCTCGCGCACTCAGCTGACTCGCAAAGTGCTAGAATCTGCCGAAAAACTCATCTGTATCGGCTGTTTTTGTATCGGTACCAACCAAGTGGATTTGGACGCCGCCTTAGAGCTGGGCATTCCCGTCTTTAACGCCCCCTACTCAAACACTCGCTCGGTCGCGGAGCTGGTGCTTGCTGAGACCATCATGCTCATGCGTGGCATTCCTGAGAAAAATGCGGTCGTCCATCGTGGCGGCTGGAACAAATCCGCCAAAGACAGCTATGAAGTGCGTGGCAAGACCATGGGTATCGTGGGCTATGGCTCTATCGGCTCACAGCTGTCCGTCCTGTGCGAAGGACTGGGCATGAAAGTCATCTATCATGACGTGCTGACCAAACTGCCACTGGGTAATGCCGTACAAGTGGGCAGTTTTGATGAACTCCTAGAAAAAGCTGACGTAGTAACCCTGCACGTCCCTGACCTGCCTAGCACCCGTAATATGATGACCGCTCGTGAGTTTGGTCTTATGAAAGACGGCTCGTTCTTTATCAACGCTGCTCGTGGTGGGTGTGTGAACATTGACGACTTAGCCGCCGCCTTGGAGAGTGGCAGACTGCTCGGGGCTGCCATTGACGTATTCCCCAAAGAGCCAAAATCGGCTGATGAAGAGTTTATCTCGCCCCTTCGTGCCTTTGAAAACGTCATTCTCACCCCCCATGTCGGCGGTTCTACCCAAGAAGCCCAAGCCAACATCGGTCTAGAAGTCGCTGACAAATTCGTCCGCTATTCTGACATGGGCGACACGACAAGTGCGGTGAACTTCCCCAACGTCTCCATTCCGTTCACGGACAAGAGCCACCGCCTGCTACACATTCACCAAAACGTCCCTGGTGTACTCTCGCAGGTCAACGCCTCCTTTGCGGACGCTGGCATCAACATCACCGCCCAGTCGATGATGACTCATGGCGATGTCGGCTATCTGGTCATGGACGTGGACGACCACGACTCTGCCAAAGCCTTAGAACGCTTGCGTTCCGTACCGCAGACCATCAAGGTGCGTGTGTTGTTTTGATAGCGCCTAAATAACCCAAAAAATAAAACCACTCGTGATGAGTGGTTTTATTTTATTATTCTCTGCATGATATTGGCGTATATTTATCCTTCCAGCCAGCCGACCTTTCTTCTAGTACGCATGACCACAGACCGTCTGCACCACGCACCATAGATATCTTTGCTCCTGTTAATGCCTTATAGGACTGTTTGCCAAATTCAGCTGTAATCTTCTGAAATTTATCCCCATTGTTTGTAATACTGGCAATATACACCAAGTTGGATGCAGGATCTTCGGTCATGCCAATATACTCATAACTCTCATTATTAATAGCTTGCTCTGGTTTTAATGTTGGTAATCGCCCATCCGATAAAATGGTATCAATTACTGTACGAGTTGCATTAATCTCATAATACACCCTATTCACCTGAGCTTTAGCAATATAATCTTGATACATAGGTAAGGCAATCGCTACCAACGTCCCGATGATTGCTACCACAATCATCAACTCTATTAAGGTGAAGCCCTGTTGGGCATTTAAATTGTTTTTCATCATAACTCTAGTAAAGAAATTAATATCTGATATAATTAAGCAATTTCTGTACCAACTTTTATTTTATGACATCACTTACCCTCTCTTTGATAAAAACCAAAGCTAAAGCCGGTATCACTCACTTTACCATCTCGTTGCTCATCTTCTGTTTTGTGGTAGCTTGGGTATATTTTTTTGCTTATCCTGACGTGTACTTTACCATGGCGGGGGCGATACAGGGGCTTACCTTGGTCTTCTTGATAGATGTCGTGCTAGGACCTTTGTTGTCATTTTTGGTGTACAATCCTGCCAAACCTAAAAAAGAAATCATCTCTGACTTTGTTATCATTGGTGCCGTTCAGATTGCCGCCTTGGCATATGGTCTGACCACACTCTACAAAGAACAACCTCAAGCAGTCATCATCTACCCCAAAAGCTCAGCAACGGTTATCAATAAACGCGAGATGACCGATTTTGAATTGGGCGAATTATCGCAATATGAAAAACTAGGCAAATTACCTGCGGCTGTCTATACACCAGATCGAAAGCACTCTTATCAGTCCATGTTACAATCTTTGGATGTTATTAAAGAAACCGATCTAGCCAATCGACGTACTCTTGCTCAAAATATGGATGATTCAGCCGTCCTGCAAAGTTTGGAAAAACAATACGGCAAGCTGTATATCTTATCTGTCATGGCAAAATACAATGGAGCATACTTCGCCCTTGATGAAGACTTTAACTTGGTAGCAAAATTTGGCGAAAAACCAATCTCTTAACATCATGCTTTAACCTTAAAATGCAACCAGCTCACCCGCTGCCAATGAATGTGCGAATGGATAGGCTCCCGCATCATCAGCGGAGGCATATGATCGCCCACAACAATCACCTCAACACCTGCCATCTCAGGGCGTTTGATAAGTTCGCCCAATCCATCAAAAAACTGGGCGTGTAGCATAAAGTTGTTACAAATATCACCTTTGGGTAGGTTGTGCTTATTGCAGTCTAGTCGGTGATTGATGATATCACCTCTAGGGTAGTGGGAATGACTGGTTAGGGTTAGCCAATAAAAGAAGTTTTTATCATGGGTGGCAAAACTTTCTGCAACAATATCAAACAGTTCGTTATCACAAATACCATTAAAAGCCTCACAACGTTTTTTGTCGCCATGATGTTCAGCAAAGACCGTCTCAGCAAAACCCATTTTTGGATACAAAAAATCTCTTTCATAAATCTGACTAAATCCACCATGCATGCCTATGGTATGATACCCCATCCGCTTTAATTGATTGGGCAAACAGTTGTCAAATTCTTTATTAGCAACTTTATTAAAGGCATAACCACCCTCTACGTCAAGCAAACACAGCTCCCTAAGCTCACCTTCCACCGTTGCTCCTGCAAAGTCAAAATAACCGTCCTTGATAAACTCTAGTCTGTCAGTTTGATTGTAAATACCTGCCAAAATATCTTTTTGAGTGCTATCATGACGTGCCACCCCCCATGACTCTGCCACAATGAGTAATTTTTTATCAGAATTGCCAAAATAGCTAGAGGCGTTATCAATGTCAATGGGGATCATGGTTGGTACTTTGCCAAAATGTTTAATAAATTCACTATCTACCACCCACCGATAGCGTTTGTACTGGCTATGAATGACAAAGTAATCTGACTGAGCGAATCGTTCACCATGTCTATCTACATATTTGATTTCATTAAAGTGGCTATACGCAAAAAAACCAACGAGTGACACAAATAACACATAAAGCCATCCTGTCTTAATCATAAAAGGTTTGGCAAGTCGTCTCATAATAAAGGGCATAACGGTAAGATATGTCGCCACAATTCCTACAAGCACCATATAACGCAAGGGGGCATTGACCAAAAATGGAGCAAGTGATATTGCTGCAAAAATATCCAAAAATGGGAATAATTGCATGGTCATCATCACAACATCAAGACTTATGGTGCAAAGCAGCACCAACATCGCCAACACACGAAAAAACCGATAAGGCAGAGCAAATAGCACACATGCCACAAAATAATCAATGTTAATAAGAGGCCGAGACACACCCACAAAATACGCACCAATCAGCAAAAAAACATTGGGAATCAGCAAAAAAATCAATGCCTGTGCCAAAAGCAGCCAATCAAGCTTTGGCAGTTTGTAATCATGAACGAGCCAATCGGGATATTTTTTAGAAGAATTCTTTTTTATGGTCATAGAACAATTACCGTTAAATTTGCATTTATAGATCAAATCCTCTATAATTCATGCATTGTGCAATAATATTGGGGAAAACTCGCTTGGTATCCTGGGAGCAAAACCCGCAAGCTAGGTTGAGATAACTCCTTTACCAAACTAGTTTGGTGCTTTATACTACCATGTCTAAAACTTACATTGGGATTGATATCGCCAAAAACACATTTGATGCCTGCTTTATTACCCATAACACTTGGCAAAACTGTACATTCACAAATAACCAACAGGGTTTTATAGAGCTAACATTGTGGATTCAAGCACATCATTATAACACATCTACCTTACATTTGATTATTGAGGCAACGGGGGCTTATTGGGAAAAATTAGCTCATTGGGCAATCTCTCATCATCATAAGGTAAGTATTGTCAACCCCTTATATATTCATGCATACGCCAAAAGCCTAGGCATACGCACCAAGACAGATAAGCAGGATGCCATTCTCTTGGCACGCTATGGTGCAAAAGAAAATCCACCTTTATGGCAGCCTAAATCAGACAACGAAATAAAACTGACTGCCCTTCTAAAACAACGTGAACACCACAAACGGCAACTCATCAAAGAACGCACTCGACAGGAAGCTCTGTCTATTTATGTGAAATCGTATACTGATGACAACATTCGTCATTGGAGTGACAGCATCACACAGCTCGATCATCAAATTTGGCAACTCATCAATTGCACGCCCGAGCTAAATTACCGTGCCAGCCTACTTGCCACAATACCTGGAATTGGCAAAAAGACACTGCCACATCTACTGGTTGTCATTGGAGATGGTTCATCATTTCAAAGTGCCAAACATCTAGCAAGCTATGCTGGGCTTGCCCCTCGTCATCATCAATCAGGCATTAGTATTCACAAGCAGTCTTCCATTGGATTTAGTGGACAAAAAGAACTACGTTCAGCCCTTTTTATGCCCGCTGTCATAGTCAGCTTTGGTCGATATCCCGCTTTTCAAAAGTTCGTCAAACGCATGGAACAAAAAGGCAAAACCAAAAAACAAATTATTATCGCCATCATGCGCAAATTACTCACCATCAGCTATGCCGTTATTCGCCAAAATCGCCCTTTTGACAAACGCATTCATGAATAACATTTATTGGTATCCTAGCTGCAATCGCTCTACCTGCTTACCAAGACTACATCTCTAAGTCTCAAACTACTCGTGTAGTGGGCGAACTAGCTGCTGGTAAAACTGCTGTAGATGCTGCTTTGTTTGAAGGTAAAGAGCCGGTTTTGGATGCTGGCAACACCGCAACCTCTAAAGAAGATATTGGCTTAACTTCCACCGGTGGCAAGGCTCGCTCTAATCTACTAAAAGAAACTGGTGGCGTTGTGTTAGCTGGCTTCTCTGCCACTAGTTCAGCTGGTACTATTACTGGTACCTTGGGTAACCGTGCCAATAAAGACATCAGTGGTGCTATCATCACTCAAAAACGTGCTAATGACGGTGTATGGACTTGTCACGTACAGCAAGGCACTGCTACCGGTTGGAAGGATAAATTTATTCCAACAGGTTGCACAAATACTGCACCATAATTTTAATTATTGAATATATTTTAGTTATGCGAAATCACCTCTTATTGGAGGTGATTTTTGTTTGTGAGAGAAATTTATCTTTACAATAAATATACAAAAATAAGAAAACACTTGTCTATTTTTTATCTAAAATAATCAATCACAATTATCATCCATTTCTTTTTATTCTTGTTTTAAAAGATACTTAAGTCATGCTAAATAATTTTAATAAATTTGTCGCCTCGTCGGTATCAATGGCGTATTTGGCTGTATTAAGTTGGGCGACGGCTTACGCTTATGGTTGGGGTCAAGCAGCATATCATGGCTACCCATGGTGGCATGTAGTGCAAGGTGGTAGCATGATTGCCAGAAGTTTGGCTTATGTCTGTGTGGTATCCATGATTCTTGTTATTGGCTATTTGATCGGATATCAGGCGTTTAAGTTTATTAAGAGATTTTTTGGGCTACTACATGCCTCTTGGGGTGCATCTCATTTGGGGTTTGTCAAAATTTTTATTTTATTGGCGATCGTATCAACACCCATCATGTTGCTACTGTATTTTTATATTGGTATTTTGTCGTCATACCGTCTGATGGGATGTGTACTTTCTATTTTAGCTATTTCTTTAGTTTGCCATAAGTTCGGACGGGCAATCTCTTTTTCTATTCGTCTTAGGGAGTTGATGAGTAACGAAAAATATTATCAGATTTTTATGGCTTTTATTTTTGTGTATGTGGTCGTTTCTGCGTTTTCGATAGGGTATTTGCGTTCAGCCTTTTTTACGGGTTATGATTATTGAAGTAGAGAATCGCCCTTATTACATCTTGGTGGCAAACGGTGATGAAGAGTTTATCTTGGGTGAGAACATCAAGCACAACAGTCATTTTATCTTTTTTAATCGCAAAACTTTAAATCATTACACCATACACATCACACCATCTCCTTATCTACCCTATAAAAACCAACTATCGGCACAAATATACCACCAAGAATAAGCAATATTTGACAATTTGTATAGTAAATTCTATTCAAAGCACAACAAAGGTTCTCCGTTCGTGGTAAGCTATGCCCGCCCATAACGGAGAACCGCTTCACCCGCAGGCAGGCTCAGAGCGAACGGTTTTTGTATGATTTTGATATGAATTGAGTGTGGTTAGACTTGAATGTGTAACCTGAGCTGGTACGCCAACGGTTCTTTGAGTGGCGGTTTTTCTTATATTTGATGTTAATTGCTCTTTTTAAGAGATGTTAATAGTGGTTGCTGATGATGTATTTACGTAAAACACCACCCCATAAAGGAGCGGTGTTTTGTAATCTAAGAGTAGATTATTACTGAGCTGTACAGCCAGTTGGGATAAATTTGTCTTTCCAACCAGTAGCACCAGAACCGTTAATAGTACAACTCCATACACCATCAGCAGCACGATTTTGCATGATTTTCGCACCAGTGATGTCTTTATTAGCACGTGTACCCAAGGTGCCAGTAATAGTGCCAGCTGAACTAGTAGCAGAGAAACCACTTAATTCAACATTTGACATCAAGTTGGAACGAGGTTTGTTGCTGGTGTCAGTTAGACCAATATCCTCTTTGGAGGTATCAGCATTATTAGCTTGCAATACTGGCTCTTTACCTTCAAACAAAGCAGCATCTACAGCAGTTTTACCAGCAGCTAGTTCGCCCACTACACGAGTAGTTTGAGACTTAGAGATGTAGTCTTGGTAAGCAGGTAGAGCGATTGCAGCTAGGATACCAATAATGGCGATTACAATCATTAGTTCGATAAGGGTGAAACCTTTTTGAGCGTTCATAATGAACTCCTTAGTTCATAGGGGCGATATTGCCCAGTTTGTTTAAGTTAAGTGATTAGCAACTTTAAACATATTTGCTAACCTTACACTCATACTGTTGCATTGTCTGTGCCAACTTTTTGGCGGATTTGGACTGTTTTGGGAAAAATAGGCAAAATTGAGAAAATTTTAAAAATTTTGTCTAAAAAATAAGCAGATTTTTTGCCATTTTTTAAAATTGATTAAGATATGTACAAATTTTTTTCTTTTTTACCAAAAAAATTTTTAAAAATTTTTAAAATTTGATGTCTGGCAGGTAATTTTGGGTGACAATTTTTGTCAGTTTTGGATTTTTTGACATTTTTTGGCAGGTTGGGCTGACATTTTGGTGGATGTGCCAATTTTTGACATGGACAAAATTTTTACCTATCAAAAATTGTTGCCAAAATTTGTCATATTAGCCAATTTTTGACACAAATGGACACTGACATGGCATTAATGTGTCATGTGTGACGATTTTGTCAATGTTGATAAACTGGCATAAGATGATGTGAAATGGGTGAACATCACAGATCCATGGCGAACATCAGATTCGCTGGCTGTAAATTCATTTTTATCAAAAAAGCCCCGAACATGTTCGGGGCTTTGGTGATGGTGGATTAGTACTTTTGGTCTTCGGGGGCTTGCTGTTCGGCGGTGGCGGTGTTGCCTGTTACGGTATCAGTGGCACTGCTGGCAGCCCCTGTCACGGCATCGGCGGTGGCGGTGGCGGCATCAGAGACCACGCCTGCGGCGGCTTCGGCGGTATTTTTGGCATTTTCTACGCCATTATTTGCCACGTCATGAGCGACATTAGAGACACCTTCAGCGGTCGCATTGGCTGCAGCTTCGGCCTCGGCGGCCACAGTGTCAGCAGCGGCTTTGGCGTTATTGGCGGTGTCAGTGGCGGCAGACTGAGCCGTCTCGGCAGCCTTATCGCTGGTCTCTTTGCTACACGCTGTCAAAGCAAGGGCAGCGACAAGCGTGGTTAGGATTAATTTTTTCATAAAAGCACTCCAAAGGAAGTATGTATTAGTAATGGCAGTACATCTTTAAAAATGATAAAACACCAACATTTAAAGATGTCTTAAAATCTAGTCATAGTTTAGCAGAATGATGGTATTTGGCAAGGGCAAACATAAAAAATGCAACAAAAATTAACAAATGTTTTTGTTGCATTTTATCATTTTTATATAAAAATCAGATACTTATCAAGGTGTATCTAGTGCGGTGATGGCGGGCAGGGGTTTACCTTCAACAAATTCTAGAAACGCCCCGCCCCCTGTGGATAGGTAGTCCACACCATCTGCCACGCCATATTTGTCAATGGCAGCCAAGGTATCGCCACCGCCAGCGATGCTAAATCCTTCGCTGTCCGCCACTGCTTGACAGATGATGGCGGTGCCTTGACCGAATGCGTCCACTTCGAACACGCCCACAGGCCCATTAAATAGAATGGTTTTGGCGGATTTGATGTGCTCGCCCAGCTTACTCGCCGACTCTGGGGCGATGTCTAGTATCATGTCATGCTCACCAATCTCATCCACGGATTTGATGGTGGCAGTCGCTCGACTGAGTGAACCCAAAAAGTCATCAAAATCAATCTGTCCTTTATCCGCGACCACGACATGAGTAGGTAGTAGGATGTTTGTCTTGGTCATGATGTCACGGGCGGTATCCACAAGGTCGGCTTCGTATAGGGAGGCACCGACATTTTTGCCACTCGCCACCAAAAAGGTGTTGGCGATACCACCACCGACTAGGATACTATCGCATAGCTTAGCTAGGCTGTTTAGCACGTCAAGTTTGGTAGATACCTTTGAGCCACCCACGATAGATAGTACAGGTTTGGCGGGATTGTCTAAGGCTTTGGATAGGGCATCAAGCTCGGCAGAGAGTAGGTTGCCTGCACACACAGGCTTGCCGTCTGCGATACACGCACGAATCACCCCTTCGGTAGATGCTTGGGCTCGGTGAGCGGTGCCAAAAGCGTCCATGACAAAGATGTCGCATAGGTTGGCGTATTGTTTGGATAGCTCGGGGCTGTTTTTCTTCTCGCCCACGTTAAAGCGGACGTTTTCTAATAGCACCACCTCGCCTGATTTGACCGACACGCCATTATCCAGATAATCGGTGGAGAACGCCACGTTCACGCCCAGTTTGTCCGCCAAATAATCAGCAATCGGAGCTAATGAATATTTGCCCTCGCTCTCGCCTTCGGTGGGTCTACCTAGGTGCGAGCAAACAATCACGCCCGCCCCTTTGTCAAGACATGCCTTGATGGTGGGTAGGGAGGCTTGTAGGCGGACATCGCTGGTGATGACACCGTCTTTGATGGGTACGTTTAAATCTTCACGGATAAGGACGGTTCTGCCCGATACGTCTAAGTCAGATAGATAGGTAATGCTCATGGGTCTTCCTTTTGGTCATGATATGGATGGTGACATAAAGTAACGCTATTTTAGCATAATTTTTTGGCTTTTCTCAATGTTATCATGACAGCAAATGATGGTATTTTTTATAATGATGTCATTTTTTCAAAAACCATCAATCCCATGTTTCTAGGTAGCGACGCCATGCTTGGCATTTTGCTGTGACCATCTCAGGGCTATGGTGCAGGATGTCCGTGGTCACAGCGACATAATCAATGGGTATCTCACCGACCTTTTGGCGAAGCTCATCCATGTTGTTTAGGCTTATCCCACCAATCAGACATAGGGGCAAGCCCACTTTGTGAGCACGAGATAGCGTCTCGCTACTGACGGTCTTAGCCAGTGGCTTGGTCATCGTGCCAAACATCGCTCCCATCGCCCCGTAGCTTGCCCCCTGTTTTTTGGCTTCTCTAAATACCGCCACATCGCCATGACAACTGCGACCGACATGCACGCCATCGCCGAGTATCTCTCGTGCCACTCGCACACTCATCGTCCCTGACAGATGTAGCCCTGTGTTAAAGTGGGAGGCAAGTTCTAGATTTTCATTAATGACCGTGGGAATGTCGTATTTGTCCGCCAGACTGATGAGAATCTCGGTCTCTTGGTAGAGCGTAATCAAATCAAAGACATGAGCGGTCTGATGACGGCGGATTTGTAGTAGTGATACCACACCCGTATCAAAGGCACGTTCTAATTTCTCGCTTAGGGTGTGAATGTCTTCATCACTGGTAAGCAGGTATAATTTGGGGGCGGTCATGGTCGTCCTTGGAGGCAGAGCTGGTTGGTATCGGTACTATATTATAGTCAATTCGTCAAAATAATAGGTATTGTTAAATAAAGATAGATTTTAAGGTTTTCCGTTCGGACTGAGCTTGTCGAAGTCTAGGAAAACCGTTATGGTTCGACAAGCTCACCACGAACGGCTTTCTAGAAAAGTATACTCAATTAACAATACCAAAAAATAATAAATAACAAAAAGACCCAATGGTCGGGTCTTTTTTTGCCATCAATAGGGCAATCAATAACGATAGGCAAGCTGAGTTAGGATGTCCTCAGCGTCATCCCAACGGCTGTTAGAGGCACTGGCACCGAGCAGTACAACAACGGCAGGACGGTTATTGACGTGGGTCTCCATCACATAGCAATAACCTGCCTCACGGATAAAGCCTGTCTTTGACACGCCAATCGGGTGATTGCCTGCACGGACAAGACGACTGGTATTTTGAGCTTTGTAAGTGCGTGAACCTGAGTTGTAGTTATTGACATAAAAGTCATAGTTTGGGGCGGTTGAGAAGTTACGCACAGTCTGATAACGTGGGTCAGAATTCACCGCTCGCATCATCTTCACTAGGTCGTTCGCTGATGAGCGGTTACGTGGGTCTAGACCTGATGCGTCAGAGTAGCTTGTGCTGTTCATGCCCAGACTTTTGGCTTTTTGGTTCATCGCCCAGATAAAGTTATCATAACCACCGGGGTAAGTACGGGCTAGGGCTTTGGCAGCAGGGTTTTCTGACTTCATGAGCATAAGGAGCATGAACTCACTACGGCTCATGCGGTCGCCCGAGCGTAGGTTAGAGCTTGCTTTTTTGGCGGCGATAAAGTCCGATGGTTCAATCACAATCTCTTCACGCATGTCAAGCCCCGCATCCATCAGCACCATCGCTGTCATAATCTTGGTTACAGAGGCGATAGAACGCACGGCATCGGCATTTTTTTGATAGATGGGCTGACCGGTTTGTAGGTCAAATACGATGGCGGCGGCAGACTTTGTGCTAATAGGCAACTGCTCGCCATATTGGTAGCTGCTGCCATAACTGGTCTGCTGTCCATAAGGCTGAATGGCAAAGGGCTGAGAAGTGGTCGTACCAGCAGGAACAGATGTTCTAGTAACCTGAGTGTTGGTGTAGCCTTGGTTGTAGGTGTTAGGGGCTGTATTGGTGTTGGTATAAGTGCGAGTTTGCTGAATGGTCGTGGTTGCAGGTGGAATCTCTTGGACGGTAACCGCTTGCATGCTCTGGGCATTGCCTTTGCCGATATAGATGGTTTTTTGTTGGCTGTTGTCCACCAAAAACGCATGGGCAGACACTGTCATCATGGACATGACAGACAGGCTTAGCCCACAGGCTAGGTGCTTGGGGCTGACTTTTTTAAAATTAATTTGCTTCATAAGTTCCACTCTCGGCTCATTGATGGGGTTGCAGGATTGATTTTCTCGGGCGACAACCTTGTTTGCAAGAAAATACCTAGGCCACTTGCATTGACATCAACACACCGTCACATCAATGACATCGGCAACACTGGCTTGGTGAAACGGACAAATACATTTAGACCGTCTCATCATTTTTATTCTAACATAACAAGAACACTTTTTTATGTTAAAAATCAAAGTTTTTGGGTAAATTTGTAAACAAATTTAACACGTTTTTATCCCTAACTTTTATCTAACTCATCATCTTTGTTAGCGTAATAATCAAGCAAGTGTTTTGTAACATTTTTGCAAAACATTGTCCGGTTTTGGGCAACACCTAGAGCAGTTTTTTGTTAAAAAAAGTTACTAAAAAAATTGCTAGATGACTGGTTAATTGTTAAAATTGTCAATCGTACAGACGGTACCCAAACATCGATTTTAGTTTAGCCCAAATCAACTAAGACATTGCAATTTTTGAGCCATTTTGGATGATTTTTTGGATTTGGGTGCTTAAATGTACACATGATAAACAGTTCTGATATGATTTAGACAGATTATTTTAAAAAACATTTTTAAAAACCATTTAATATTTATTTTAGAAAGGTGGGCAAAATGACAATAAAAGTACTCATCGTAGACGACCATGAGCTTGTCCGCATGGGCATCAGTCGCATGCTTGGTGATGACCCCGACATTGAAGTTGTTGGGGAAGCAGGCTGTGGCGAGACGGCAGTGGTAATGACCCGCAAGCTCGCTCCTGACGTGGTGCTGCTAGATGTTAATATGCCCAACATCGGTGGCGTGGAGGCGACACGACGGATTAAACAGCTTGATGAGTACATCAAGGTTCTGGCAGTGTCTAGCTTGGTGGCTGAGCCTTACCCATCCATGCTTTTAAAGGCGGGGGTAGATGGCTACATTACCAAAGGCACGCCCATTGGCGAGATGATAACCGCCATCAAAAAAGTCAAGGCAGGTGGTAAGTATTTTAGCCATGAGATTGCCGATGTGCTTGCCCAAAATGTGCTTGATAAAAAAGCCAATCCTTTTGATGGCTTGTCCGAGCGTGAAAAACAAGTTGCCATGATGGTAGCGAACTGCCAAAGTGCCAGTCAAATTGCCGACAGTTTATTTGTGAGTGTCAAAACCGTAAACACTTACCGTTATCGAATTTTTGAAAAACTGGGTGTGGATTCTGATGTCAAACTCACCCATCTTGCCATACGTCACGGACTGGTCAATACATGAGCCCATCTCCCATCAGACACACCAAAACATGGGTGCGAAAACTGTGGTTTTTGTCCGCCAATGTTCACGAAGAAGCGCTCATTTCCACGATGCGTGTGCGTCAGCTTGGACTCACCTATGGCGTCTATCGTTTTATCATCGCCTGCTTTTTGCTCATGGCAAACTTTTTACTCAACCGTGACAAGGCAGGTCTACCCACCGAGCCTACTTTTTTAGAACAGACGGTATTTAGTATTTATGTTGTTGTCGCTTTGGTGCTGTTATTTGCTTTTTTTATGATAAAAAAACGGTCAAGATTGCAGCTATTATCAGGCTTTGTGGTGGACGTTGTTTTTTTGACCTTATTTGCTCTGTATGGCAAAATCAGTGATTTTCAAATTACCCTACTATACATGGTGGTCATCGCCGCAAGCTACATGCTATTGTCCCTATCCCGAGCGACCGCCATCACACTCATGACTGTCTCAGCGCTCATCTACCAGCAGTTTTTTCGCTTTTTCTTTGAGACACCGACGACCGAAAAAAACTTACTTACCATCAATGACAGTCTATTGTTGTCGGTAAGCTTGATTGCGGTGGGTTTTTTAAGTTGGTCCATCTCTCAGCGACTCGCCAAAGCCGAGCGGTCCCTGCTTGATCATGCCGATGAGGTGGAAAAGCTCCACACCATCAACCAAGCTGTTGTCAAGAACATGGTAAACGGCGTGTTGGTGCTAGACCCTGAGCGTAACATCGTCATGATAAATAACGCCGCCCAACGTCTTTTGCATCTACCCATTGATGATAATGCCTGTGACAGCCCTGCCAAAATCATTGAGCTGTCTCGTATTATCATTAAACATCACCCCAAAATCATCGGTTGGTATCGCTCACTTGCCCCCAGCCAATCAGCTGAACTCATCTACGACATACCGCCCAAGACTCACGATGAAGCTCACATGAGTCAAACTCACCTTGCCGATAAGCTACGCATCAGCTCCAAGCCCCTACTTGAACATGGGCAGATTCTCATCATCGAAGATTTGAGCCGCGAACAAAGCCACGCCCAACAACTAAAACTCGCCAGCCTAGGTCAGCTCTCTGCCAGTATCGCCCATGAAATACGAAACCCCCTTGCCGCCATCAGCCAAGCCAGTCAGCTACTCATGGAAGATGTGCGTGATGATGATGTCAATGCTGAGTTTTATGAGATGATTTATCAGCAGACCAAACGGGTCAATTCCATCATCTCTGATGTACTAAGCCTATCTCGCCAAGAGATACCCAATCAGTCCGCCCTAGACGCACCAAGTTGGGTGCGACAGTTTTTAGCGAAGCATTATCCACACGAATTCATCATTGTAACGGGCGACACCGCCAAGCCTATCTCGTTCTATTTTGATGCCAATCAGCTAGAACAAGTCATGACAAATCTCATTAATAACGCCTTATACCACACCATTCATCAATTCCATGATAATGATGTGGAAATACGTCTAACCAAGACCAAAACAGGGGCGTTTATTGATGTACTAGATCACGGTGAGGGCGTAAGCGAGAAGGATTTGGCAAGCCTATTTAATCCGTTTTTTACCACCAGCAAAAAAGGCACGGGGCTTGGGCTGTATCTATCCCAATCATTTAGTGAAGCCAATAACGCCAAAATTCGCTATTTTAGAGAAGATGACAAAAGCTGTTTTCGCTTGATTGTCTCTAACACGCCAGTTACCTGATGTTTGGCCAGCACCCAACCACCTTTGCTTGATACATTCATCCACTTAATTTTACCGTAAAATCTCTGTATGTTGGGTTTTGTGTAAAAATCCTATATAATAGAGCACATCTAAGTTATTGGGAATATTCATGCAAGATAAGCCACTCGCCCTAGTCATTGACGATGAAGCCGACCTGTGTCGTCTCATGCAAATCACCCTAAACAAGATGGGGGTGGATACACACGTTGCCTATGACGTGGCAAGTGCCAAAGCTTTTTTGGCGGACAACCACTATGATTTTTGTCTGACTGACCTTGCCCTGCCTGATGGTTCTGGCATGGAGATTGTGGAGCTTGTCACCAAAACCACCACCACACCTGTGGCAGTCATCACCGCTCACGGCGATGTCAATGTCGCCATTGAAGCGATGAAAATCGGGGCATTTGACTTCGTCAATAAGCCATTGGATTTGCCTCGCCTGCGTCAGTTGGCTCAGTCTGCCCTAAAAGTCAATGAAACCATCACTCAAAGCACCAAAGATGATGCACCGCAAGACGACAGCCAAGAAAAAAGTGTCAGTGCCGCCATTCCACCCAATCCTTTGACAGGTGAGCTGGTTGTACCCACAGAAAATGATACCAAGACAGACACAGAACACAACACCGAAACTAGCAAAGATAAGCCCCAAAAAACAGGTCAAAATAGCACCAAAAAAAGCAAGTCATCCACGCCTGTCGCCGTCGTCAGTGACGATGACATTTTTGGCGGTCGGCTCATTGGTGATTCTCGCCCCATGAAACAGCTACGCTCTACCATCAAAAAACTGGCTCGCTCGCAAGCCCCTGTATTTTTGTGGGGCGGGTCAGGCACGGGCAAAGAGGTCGTCTCACGACTCATTCATGACCTAAGTCCTCACCGTGATGGTAGCTTTGTCCCTGTCAACTGCGGGGCGATACCATCTGAGCTAATGGAGAGTGAATTTTTTGGGCACAAAAAAGGCAGTTTCACGGGGGCGACATCAGACAAAATCGGACTGTTCCAGCAAGCCGATGGCGGGACGCTGTTCTTAGATGAAGTGGCGGATCTACCGCTTGCCATGCAAGTTAAGCTCCTGCGTGCCATCCAAGAAAAAACCGTGCGAACCATTGGCGACACCAAAGAAGTGCCTGTGGACATTCGCATTGTCTGTGCCACGCACAAGGATTTGGCGGATTTGGTACAAAAAGGGGCGTTTCGTCAAGATTTGTTCTATCGCATTAACGTCATCGAAGTGAAACTCCCTGCCTTAAATGACCGTCGTGATGACATTCCCATGCTGGCCGAGCATTTTCTGGATTTGATTGCCAAAGATTGGGGGCTTGATAATCTTAGCCTGACCGATGATGCCATCGATGTGCTGACCTATCATAATTTTAAAGGCAACGTGCGTGAACTTAGAAACATCTTAGAACGTGCTGTTACCATGAGCGACAGTGATGAGATTGATGCCCATCATCTCATGCTAGATGATGTTCACGACATATCAGAATTAGATGACACCCCATCTCATGTCAGCCATGATGACATCATCACGCTTGCACCGTCCGAACCTGCAACAGAGGCGATCAACACTATTACCAATGACATCCCCACCCCCTCCAATGTCATCAAGGTATCACCCTATCATGACCAACGACCAACCTATACCGCCAACACCGTCATCAAAGAAAATAAAGAGCCCAAGCCTATTACCCCAGGTCTAAATATCATCGCTTCTGCCAACTATGGCACGCCCTTATCCACCCCAAAATCCCAAAAAGTCAGTCCACTTGACTCAAATAGTGTCAGCCAAGCTTTTGATGACCTAAATTCGTCAGAGCATGAAAATTTGGCAAACGGCGAACTACCCAGTCAAGGACTAGAAGCTTATTTGATTGACCAAGAACGTCAAATAATCTGCAACGCTTTACAGCAGGCAGGAGGTAATAAAACCCAAGCCGCCAAACTGCTTGGCATGACCTTTCGCTCTCTGCGTTATCGCATGAAAAAACTTGATATCGATGATGGCGACGATGAATAACCTCTGACATACCAACCATAAAAATCAGCCACAAAAAAAGGGGTGTTCATTGAACCGACCCCCAAATCTTAGACACAAGATTAAAGGTTAGGTTAATAAAGCTAAGTGGTTTGACCAAGGACTAAGTCTCTGTACTGTTCTTTGAACTTGACAGGACTTAGTCCTTTTAGTTTGGTCTTTATTCTATCATAATTGTAGTAGTGTATATACTCATCAATTACTTTTTTAAGCTCATTAAGGCTTGTAAACTTGGTTTGTTCATAAAAGATTTCTTCTTTAAGTGTTCCAAAGAAGTTCTCAATGACAGCATTATCAAGGCAGTTGCCTTTTCTTGACATACTTTGGGTAATGCCATGGTTCTTTAAAGTTTGTACCCCACTCTCAACTTTCCCTTGAAATAAAAAAAGACATAGCCCAATCCAAGTTTCACCACAAAACAAAGGGAGTAAGTTATGTCTTATGATGATTTTATCATTAGTGTCTATCTTATGGTAGATGCTTTTTATAAAAATATTGTAACTAAGCCTATCAGAACCAAAGGCTATCCTCCTGCCTTATCCGATGCCGAAGTCATCACTATGGAACTTGTTGGTGAGTGTTTGGGTTTTGATACAGACAAAGGTATTTGGGCTTATTTTACCAATCATTACACTCACTACTTTCCCAAATTAGGCTCATACCCTAATTTTGCCAAACATTGTGCCAATTTGCTTTGGGTAAAAGATAAGATGATGAATGCAATCAGCATACACAGCCAGAATGAATACAACCCTTATCTGATTGACAGTTTTCCCTTGCCTGTGTGTCGTTATGGTAGAGCAAGACGAAACAAAAGCTTTAAATCCGTGGCAAGTTTTGGGTTTTGTGCAAGTCAACATGAGCATTATTTTGGCTTTAAAGGTCATCTACTGACCAGTGTACAAGGTCAAGTGATTGGCTTTGGTTTAACACCTGCCAACATTGATGATAGACAAATGGTATTTGAACTAACAGACATCCTACAAAACCAATCAAAGCAACACATCTGTCAGTTATTTGGCGACAAAGGGTATTTATCCAAAGATCTGCAAAGCGAACTTGCCAAAGCTGACATTGACTTACAAACACCGCTTAGGGACAATATGACCGATGACAGGGATAAAGGGTTTTTAAGCCATCTTAAAAAAAGCAGAAAAACCATAGAGACCGTCATCTCGCAACTGTCACAAAGATTTAACATTCAACAAACAAAAGCAAGAGATTTATGGCATCTGTCTAACCGACTTACTAGAAAGCTACTTGCCCACAGTTTTTGCATAGAGATTAACAAACAACTTGGCAACCCACCGCTTAAGTTTGAGATGATTTTTAGTTGAGAGTGGGGTAGTTTGTTGATAATGAAACATTTGATAATGCCAACCTCTGTCTGAATGAATGATGGGCTTGTCATCCCTCTTTTCTTGGCTTAGCTTATTTAAGGCATCATCAAGCATCTCTTTGACCAAGTCATAGTTTGGTCGCTCTTTGATGGCATAACTGACAATCTCTCCATTAAACAAGTCTATGATGGGCGATAGGTAGAGTTTTTGGCAAGTTTTACCATGACTACCATCATCACCATGTGATATAACCTCAACCTTAAATTCTGTGATGTCTGTTGCCCACTTTTGATTGGGCTTTGTGGCTTTAAAATCTCTTTGTAGGACATTGTCTTTAATCTTGCCTTGGTGTTCACCTTGATAAGATGAGTAAGCTTTGTATTTTCGTTGTCTGATTTTGGATTTTAAACCAAGCTCTCGCATGAGTCGTTGTACTTTTTTATGGTTGATGACAATGCCCTGACCAGCAAGTGTTTGATTAAGCTCTGCACAAATCCTACGATAACCGTATCTGCCTTTGTGGGTGTGGTAAATGTGCTTGATTTGTTCTTTTAGGGATAGGTCTTTGTCTTGCTGTTTGTTTTGTTTTGGGTGGTAATATAACCAACAAACCTTGAAACAACACCAATCATCCCCATATCTCCATCACCATTCACTAATCACTACTTCAAATGGCTTATTCACTAGAAATCAGACAAAAAGCCTTGGCTTATTATGACAAATGCAAGAACATTGACCTTGTTATGGAAGCTTTTGGTGTATCAAGACACACCGTGTTTCGTTGGAGACGACAACTTAAAGAAACAGGCAATTTGTCTTGTAAAAAACCCACCAACAGACCCAGAAAGTTTGACAGAAAAGAGCTTCTTGCTTACGTAGAAGCAAATCCTGACAAATACCTACGTGAAATTGGTGAAGTATTTGGGTGTAGTGATATGGCAATCCATAAAGCACTCAAAGCAATGAACATTACTCTTAAAAAAAGACCACAACTTACTTCGAGAAAGACCCAAATAAAGTCAAAGACTTCCAAGACAAATTAACACAACTACAAGCTACGTCCAAACACGGTTATGAGCTTGTCTATATAGATGAGACAGGCATTGGCACTTATCTACACCGTACTCATGCAAGAAGTCTAAAAGGTCAAAGAGCCTATGATAAAGTCAGTGGCAGACGCTATCAACGAGTCTCCTTAGTGGCAGGACAAATAGGGGGCAAAGCCAAAAACTTGATTGCTCCACTCATCTACAACAATACAATGACAAGTGCTTTGTTTGAAACGTGGTTTGAACAAATGCTACTGCCTTGTCTTAACAATCACACCAAACAAACAGGCAAGCCTTGTATCATCATCTTAGACAATGCAAGATTTCACAGAATGAAACACTTGCAAGAGCTTATCAATAACACAACATACAAACACATCATCTTACCATTACCACCTTACTCATCCAAGCTAAACCCAATAGAGCAAACTTGGGCAACGATTAAAAGATGGCTTAGAAGTCATTTGTCAGAGTTTGATACAATCGAAGAAGGTTTGAAGTGTTATTTTGGGGTTTGGTGAGTATAAAACACACTTCTTGGTAATTTGGCAATGCCAAGTAAGGTGTTTAGGGTGTGCTTATGCCTTAGTTCTTGCACGATGGTTGTCTTTAACTGATTTAGGTGTTTGGCTGATGAGCTTACTTGTTTTGCTCTTTCTGACGAATTAAGGCATCGAGCTTTTTTAGGTAGTCGTTCTCTGCTTCTAAATAGGCTAAGCGTTTTAGAAGTTTGGCATAGTCATCATCTTGTAGATTGACTTTGCTGGTTGATTTGGTTTTGTTTGAATTGGACACAGACTTTCTGCCTTTAGGTTTGGGGGTGAGTCCCATTATACCAAAGCTTTGATAAGACTTTAACCAGTTTGACAGTAAAGACGGGGGTTGGTAGATTAAGCTCTATGGCAAGATGGGTTAAGGATTTGCCATTTTGAAGTTGTTTGATTGCATTAAGTTTAAAGTCTGTGTCATAGACAGCTTTGGTACTTCGTCTTTTAATGCCATCAATGCCATGTGTTTGATAGAGTTTGACCCACTGTTCAACAATGCTGTCTGTGGATAGGTTAAACTGTTTAGCGGTTTGCTTGTAACTGTGTCCGTTTAGATAATATGCTATGACAGACAGTTTAAAGTCGGTGGTGTATTTTGCCATAGAAAGCACCCCAAAGGTTAGTTTGGTGTCTAACTTTTGGGGGGGGGGCGGTTCACATCACACCCCTTTTTTTACACGCCTAGAATCCACCCACAGGAGCAAACTCCACGCCTGTTTCTAGTTTTGCTCCATCCATCAAGATGAGTGCTTGCGACAGCCACACGTCAGACACCGCCATCATGGTCGGTACCAAATCGGTAGATTTATTAAATGTCACATCAGGCACGACCCCTACCCCATCAATCTGCTTGCCATCGGCAGTTAGGTAATGAGCGGTGGTCATCTTAACTGCTTGATTGTCACCGATAGGGATGACCGACTGCACCGAGCCTTTGCCATAGCTCGTCTCACCGACTATCAACGCTCTCTTTTGCGACTGCAAGCTACTGGCAAGCACTTCGGCGGCCGATGCCGAATAACGGTTTTGTAGTATCATCACTGGTAAATCAATCAGCAGTGGTGAACCTTCGGTTTTTAGCTCTCGCTCTACCCCTTGTCGCCCTGCCACCTGCACCAACGTCTGATTACGCATAAAGAGCGATGCCACTGCCCCTGCCGACTCTAAGACCCCACCGGGGTTATTACGCACGTCCAATATTACCCCCGATATGGGTACGCCCGCCTGCCCCAAGCTCTCCAAAATCTGCTGACGGGTGTTATTTTGAAACACAGGGAGCTTAATGATGGCTACCCCGCCGACGATACTGGTTTCAACATTGCTTTTTAGTACTTCATTACGCTGAGCGGTAAGTCGTCTTTTGTTACGCCCCGCACTTGATATCACAATATCCACTTGCGTGCCTGCAATACCATTTAATAACTGCTTGACGTCATTTTCACTATGACTGTCGGACAGCTTAGTATCACCCACTTGATGTAGATAGTCCCCCACTTTCACGCCAGCACGCTTGGCAGATGAGTCTTCATGAACATCAGTGACGACCCAATGCTCTTCATCAGCTTGCCACACTACTGACAGTCCGATGTTCGCCACGTTGCCTGCGGTGAATGATTGTAGATTGGCAAAGGCTTCTTTGTCCAAAAACTCAGCATGGCTATCTAGCCCTGTCAGCATGCCACTCATCGCATTTTCAAAGAGCTTCTCATCACTGACTTCTTCGACATAGTCACGACGCACCAAATCCACCACCGACACAAAGGTTTTTAGGGTGTTTGGCGACACCGCCCCCAACGGCACACGCCCCTGATGAAGCCCTTCTATGCCATGCAGTGTATTAGGCTTACTCTCTAAGGCATCAAGTGTCGGGCTTGTTGGGTCCTGAACATCCATCTGCTCGCCTGTCTCTGCTTCAACATCCAGACCGCTGTCGGCTTGCACATCATCGCCAAAGCCGAGCAGATTTGCCACTTTATTGATGGGAGTACTGATGGCTTTGGGTAGCTCGGCATGGCTTGTCGTCGGCACACTTAGCGACAACGCCACCATGCTCGCCAGTAGTGTTTTTGTCAGTTTCATAAATCCACCAATAGACTCATCCCCGTCATCTCGGCAGGTTTTTGCATACCCATCAGGTGTAAAATGGTCGGAGCGACATCACACAGTCGTCCGCCTGTCCGCACGCTCACCTGCTTGTCGCCCACATAGATAAACGGCACAAATTCGGTCGTGTGCTGAGTATGCACCTGCCCGCTCTCATAGTCTTGCATTTGCTCGCAGTTACCGTGGTCGGCAGTGATGAGCAGATGACCTCTCATCTCACGCACCGCACCGACTATCTCGCCGATACAGGCATCTACCGCTTCCACCGCCTTGACCGCCGCATCAAACACGCCCGTATGCCCTACCATGTCGCCATTGGCGTAGTTGATGATGACCACATCAAACTCGCCTGAGAGTATCGCCTCTTTTAGCTTATCGGTAACTTCAAAAGCACTCATCTCGGGCTTTTGGTCATAGGTTTTAACATCAGGGCTGTTTACCAAAATACGCTTTTCGCCGTCATACAGCTCTTCACGTCCACCACTAAAAAAGAACGTAACATGAGCGTACTTTTCGGTTTCGGCAATGCGAAGCTGAGTTTTGCCGTGATTTTGCAGGTATTCGCCCAGTGTGTTGGCAAGGCTTGTGGGATAATACGCCACTGTTGTTTTGGGGTTAGCCTCCAACTCATCAGAATATTTAGTCATCATGACAAAGGCGGACAGCTCGGGCGTTGCCTTACGATTAAAACCGTCAAAATCAGCACTCACAAAGGCCCCACTAATCTCTCTGGCACGGTCAGCCCGAAAATTGACAAAAATCACGCCGTCATTGTCCGCTATCACACCATTATCATCAATCATGGTTGCTTGTACAAACTCATCGGTCTCGTCCGCCCCATAGGCAAGCTCTATGGCATGACTGGCACTGTCCGCTTCACGCACCGCCTTGGCTTGGGTCATCAGGTCGTACGCCTGCTCCACCCTATCCCACCGCTTGTCTCTGTCCATGGCAAAAAAGCGTCCGATACAACTTGCGATTTTGGCTTCGGCATCAAACTCTTGGCTAAGAGTTGCCAAATACTGCTCCAAATCCGCCACATAGCCGTCTGCCGATTTTGGCGGAGTGTCTCGCCCGTCCAAAAACGCATGAACGAACACTTGGCTTGCCCCCTGCTCTACGGCAAGTTTGGCGGTCGCCTTAATGTGGTCAATGTGAGCATGAACCCCACCGTCCGACAGCAAGCCCAAAATATGCACCGCCCCTTCATTGTCTATCGTGTCCTTGACCGCCTTAACCAGCACGTCATTATTAAAAAATTCGCCCGATCTGATGTCGTTCATGATACGGGTAGAATCTTGGTACAAAATCCGCCCCGCTCCTAGGTTCATATGCCCCACTTCTGAATTGCCAAATTGACCGTCAGGCAAGCCCACATCCTGCCCTGAGCCTGAGATAAGCCCATGTGGGCAAGTCGCCATGAGCGTGTCTAGATTGGGTTTTTTGGCGGTATAAACGGCGTTGTCTCGGGGGTCTTCTCGGTGTCCAACACCGTCCAAAATCATCAAAACGTGGGGGATTTTTTTCATGATAAAGCCTTTTTTAACAAATCAAAAATGATAACTCATTTCTCATTTTATCACAAAATACCCCCATTCGGCACGGCAAAAACCGCCCAAATCTTGAAATTTTTACAAAATTATCGTACAATAGAGCCACTGAAACATTCGCCAGTTGAGAATACACCTGAGCCGATAATCACACTTACAGGGTAATGACTGTTTGCTGTGGTGTGTATGCCCGCATCATCTGATGTATCGGGAAACCTAAAACAGCAAAGATTTACCCGCCTTGAACTACTTGGTTCATGGGCAACACTTGACAGCGGTGTTTCGGTTTTTTATTTTTTATGCTTTTAAAATATTGATTTTAAACAAAAATATTTTTAATCTCAAAATTTTTATCATTTTTTTGAAAAATTTGCTTGACAAGATGTCAAAAATCTATATAATACGCAATCACTTGATACGACAAGTTATTCCCCAATAGCTCAGTCGGTAGAGCATCGGACTGTTAATCCGTGTGTCCCTGGTTCGAGCCCAGGTTGGGGAGCCATATTTAAAAGCCCTTTTCTATTTTGGAAAGGGTTTTTTATTTTTGGTTATGTCATTAGTTGCTTGACACCATGGACATGATGACAAAAACCACACCATCATGCCCACACCCCATCACCAATCATTTGCGATTGCTTGGCACTGCCACCGACCTTGACGGATGTCTTGATGCTTAGCCATGTCTGTCTTTGCCGTCTTGTTGGGCTGGTTTGATACCCAATGATACCGATAGATTTTATCATCTTTGGCATGAAATTCAGACAAATGCTCAGGTTTAACCGTATAATAATCACCGTTTTCATGATAATCAAACGCATCCAAATCCCACCCATACGACTGATCATCACTCATCAGGATGTCTATTTGATTAAACCCATTTAGCAGGATAAAATTAGGGTTGTTTAATTTTTCCACAATGGGATTGCCGTTGTCATCAAAATATTCATCAATAAAATCAAGCTCGCTCTCATCACGGCTCAGATACGCTCGCCCTACTGTCTCATCCGCCCTATCTTGTGTAAAATAAATCCGCCCATTATCAGTCATCAGTTTATAACTAAAACTTTGGCTAAATCGCTCTCGTTTGGTACCATACACGACAATGATGTCATTATGACCGCTCGGAATATCATTTTGCCATGCATAGCCCTCTTGGTGCTTCCTGCCATCTTTACCCACTTCATTCATGTTAGCATAAAACTTCAAGGTATTGACATCATTACCATGACACAAATAAGCACTACCGCCAGAGACGTAATTTGGCTCATCATCATTAATTTGTAATAAAAAACCATCTTCATCACTTCGCCCCTTGATATGAAGACGCGTGCCATCTTGATAACGGTTATGCCTACTCATCACGGCAAACACAGAAGGCTTGTCCATCTCAATAGACATCACATCATCCACAAGCTGATAACCGCCAAACACCACCATGCCCATCGCACTTATCATCACACGCTGATTGGGCAAAAGACACATCATACTCTGATAAGGCTTGTCTTCGTCATGTTTTAAACAACCAATCAGCTCATCAGCATTTGGATGGCTGTTTGCATAAGCACAAGCACTCATAAACATCATCAAACAAAGCAACCATCTCATCAAAGCACCCCTACAACCCCAACATCTTGGTTATCACGCTATAATGATCTTCAAACATCATACGCCCATCAAGCTCGCCAAGCGGCAGCCAAAACGCAAGGCTGGCATCATCGCCCCCTGCCACATCGGGGAGCTTATCACCTGTCAGTTCAAAATAGAACACCGTCGTTACCGTCCGTCCACGAACCGAACGGTCAGGAGCATCAAAGGTATGGCTTGCTTTTAGGGCATTGGGACTGATGATAAGCCCCGTTTCTTCTTGCAATTCACGCAAGGCACAGTCAAGCAGGCTCTCATCTTTATCCAAAAATCCGCCCGCCAACGCATACAGCCCACGCCCATACTCGCCCCCACGCTCGATAAGTAGCACATGACCTGCCTGCACCACCAACGCATCCGCTGTGACAAATACGGGCGGATACGGAGCAGATTCCCACGCCTTTTGATAATCTAGGACATGGCGGTATTCACGTTGCAGATGAGTAAAATCATCCGTTTGGGCAAATTTTTGTAAAAACGCCACGCTCGGGGCAGGCAGTTTATCTTGCCAATCATCGCCATTTTTTAGGCGTTCATCTAAAAAATACGCCCGTCTTAGCGGTGTGGCGGACAGATTTTCAAAACTGGGCAGATCAACAAAACCCCAATCAGGAAATAACGACAAATAATACGAACTGTCATCTTTGGCATGCCCAATGATACCAATATTGGCAGGTTCGTTTTGGGTGATGAATGAGACCGCTTGTTGGACGTTTTGTAGCCATTTATGGTCATTATAGAGCGTGTCATCAATGGGCATACAAATAATCCGCTCGCTGTCGCCAGTATCATTATCAAAGGCTTTTAAAATCATGCTTTCACGCTCATCAAAGCTAAACGGATTTTTAATGGTGCGTGGGCTATTTGCCGAACCGATGAGCATGATGACGGTTTTGGCACGGTTTAGGGCTTCACGCACGACAAATTCATGTCCATGATGAAACAGCTGAAATCGCCCGATAAATACCAAATAATCAAATTGAGCCATGTTAAATCTCATTATTTAAAAAATTAGACTTGATAAAAGCGATTATGTTACCATAAAAGCATAAATTTTTATCTTTTTATTGAGTTTTTACCATGAGTGATTTGCAAAACGAACCATTAAGCAGTAACATCATCATCACACCGAGCGCCCAAGACTATCTGGCAGAACTGCTTGCCAAGCAAGAAGTTGAAGGCATTGGCGTGCGTATTTTTGTGGAACACGCAGGCACGCCCCGAGCCGAATGTTGTATGAGCTACTGCCAGCCCGATGAGATTGATGAAGACGATTTGCAAATTCCTTATGACAAATTTGTCGCCCACATTGATGCACCGAGCATTCCTTATCTGCATGATGCGGTGATTGACTATAACAAAGACCGTTTTGGCGGTCAGCTCACTTTTAGAGCCCCCAACTCAAAAGTTCCCCAAGTGGGCGAAAATGCCAGCATTGAAGAGCGGATTACTTATGTGCTACAAGCCGAGATTAACCCCCAACTTGCCAGTCATGGCGGTCATGTGGAGCTTTTGGAAGTCATCGAAGACGATGCAGGCAAAACCGCCGTGTTAAAATTTGGCGGTGGCTGTCAAGGGTGCAGTGCGGTGGACGTTACCTTGCGTCAAGGCGTGGAAGTTCAGCTAAAACAACAAATCCCCGAGCTCACCCAAGTCATTGACGAAACCGACCACACTAAGACGGAAAATGCGTATTATAAATAATTGATTGATAATACAAAAGGGCATGGGTTTGCCCTTTTTAACACCCTGTCTTTTTTGATATTTAGCCTTTTAAAAGGTGTTGATTTTGGGCGAACGTAATTCACTCCCACACCCCAAAATACCAAATTATAAAAATCAAAATGGATTATGTTAAATAAATTTACCTTAAAAAACGGGGTATTGTTAATTGAGTATACTTTTCTAGAAAGCCGTTCGTGGTGAGCTTGTCGAACCATAACGGTTTTCCTAGACTTCGACAAGCTCAGTCCGAACGGAAAACCTTAAAATCTATCTTTATTTAACAATACCAAAAACGGCAACTTATCATTGCCGTTTTTACTCTAATGGTTAATGGTCGCTTGGCACTTTATCCATGTCAATGTCGGGATTTTTGGTTAAGTGAATGATAGATAATATCAATCCACCCCAAACGATAGATAAAGCCACCACCATGACTGCTAATGCGGTACCGTTCATGCGTTTTCTCCTTCTATGGATTTATGCTGATGATGTGTGGCGTGAGCAGGTGCCTTGGTCAATAAGAATGAACCGAGTGCAAACACTGCCACCACACCCCAACCAAAGATAAGTTGAGTTGCCAAATCATAACTGTCATAGCCCTTGGTAACGAGTGAGAACACACTTAGCACCAACGCCACGATGAGCGAAATGGGCGTAACAATGGTCAGCATAAATGCCCAGCCCTTACCCACTTTCACACTAGAAATGGCGTTAATGTGGTTGATGAGCTTATCCATGACAGGACGGTTAAACCACGTTACCCAAATGATAGACAAAATCGCCCCTGTTACCACGCCGATGTTATTGGCAAAATGGTCAATCACGTCCACAAAGGTAATCGCCGTTTTGGTAGAAAACAGGGCAAGTGAGATGAGAGCTGATACACCACCGACCACGCTAACTGCTTTTTTATGCGACCAGCCGAATTTGTCCTTGACCGCTGAGATTGGTACTTGTAGGATACTTGCCATGGACGTAACGCCCGCCACAAACAGCGAACCAAAAAACAAGATACCGATGAGCGTACCAGCGTCTCCCATGCTAGAGATGATTTTTGGAAAAGCGATGAATGCCAAACCGATACCGCCCGACACCACTTCTGATACAGGCACGCCTGATTGGGTTGCCATAAAGCCCAGCACCGAGAAAATCCCGATACCTGCCATGACTTCAAACGATGAGTTGGCAAAACCCACCACCAGTCCTGAGCCTGTTAAGTTGGCATTTTTCTTTAGATAAGATGAGTACGTTACCATAATCCCAAAGCCGATAGACATGGAGAAAAAGACGTGTCCGTAAGCGGCAAGCCAGACCTTGGGGTCAGCCATTTTTTCCCAGTTGGGGGTAAAAAAGGCATTTAGACCTGCGGACGCACCGTTTAGCTGTGCCGCTTGCACAACCATGATGGTAAACATGATAACAAGGAGCGGAATGCAGATTTTATTGGCAAGCTCCACGCCTTTTCGGATACCGCCATACATGATAAACAGCACCAACGCCCAGACGATAGCCACCCCGATAAACAGACTAGGCACAATGCCAAAATCTAGCCCCGAGCCATTTTGCAAATAATGCTCAAAGAAAAACGTCTGCGGGTCATCGCCCCACTGTTGCCCAAAGGCGTATAGGGTGTATTGCCCTGCCCATGACAACACGGACGCATAATAAATCCCGATGACGGTACACACCAGCACCTGCCACCAGCCCACGATTTCTTTTGATTTAATCATTCGCCGATAAGCGGTAGGCGGAGCTCCGTGATATTTTTGCCCTGCGACATAATCCAAAAACAGCAAGGGAAACCCTGCGGTTGCCAAAGCAATGAGATAGGGGATAAAAAACGCCCCACCACCATTTTCATAGGACACATAAGGAAAACGCCAAATGTTGCCCAAGCCTACCGCCGACCCAATCGCCGCCAAAATAAAGCCTGAGCGTGCCGACCAACTTTCTCGTTGTGTGGACATAATTGCTCCTTGTTAATGTTTTGGCAACTCCATTTAATGGGGAATTTACCCATTGTCATCTGTTATGCCAAATCTGTTAAATTTTGTAAAAATATTTTGTCCTGCATAGTTTGATTGAATCAATTAAAAAAGTCAAATAAATAAAAAAATAAAAACCCATAACAAAATATTATGGGTTGGTGATAACATCTGTAGACTTAAAATTAGCGAATCAGTCCACGCTTGCTGTTTTGTAGCGACTCGATAAACAACGCCACTTTTGGCTCATCCGCCACCCAAGTGGACAGCTCAGCAATCACGTCCGCCTTGATTTTACCAGAACGAAACACTACGTCATAGGCTCTATCCAACGTCTCAATGGTTTTTTTGCTCCACCCTTTTCGTCTCATGCCTTCTTTGTTTAGCCCATGCACTGTGGATGGGTTACCCGATACAGTGGTAAAGGCACAGACATCTTTTAAAATCAGGCTCGCCCCACCAATCATCGCATAATCATCAATCCGACAAAATTGGTGTACACCCGTCTGCCCACCGACAATCACATAATTACCGATATAAGCATGCCCTGCCACGCCCACATTATTGGCAAGCACGTTGTGGTTGCCCACCATGCAATCGTGAGCAATGTGGGTATTTACCATAAATAGGTTGTGATTGCCGATTTTGGTCAAATTACCACCGTCTGCTGTACCACGATGAAAGGTACAAGACTCACGAATGGTATTATCGTCGCCCACTTCTAGGTAGGTGGTTTCGCCTTTAAATTTCAAATCCTGCGGAATCTCGCCAATGCTGGCAAATTGAAAAATGGTGTTACGTTTACCAATGGTCGTATTATCGCCCACGATGACGTGCGATTTTAACATGGTGTCCTCGCCAATCGTGGTATTTTTGCCCACAATACAATACGCCCCAATCACAGCGGTTGGGTGTATGACAGCACTCGGGTCAATAATGGCGGTGGGGTGTATGTTCATGATGCTATCCACATTAGTCCAGCTTTTGACGGGCAATCATAATCTCGGCACTGCACGCCAGTTTGCCGTCCACATGAGCAGTACATTCAAATTTATAAATCTCACGCTTGGTGGTAACGAGCTTTGAGCGAATCACCAGCGTATCGCCTGTGCTGACGAGCTTTTTAAAACGCACTTTATCCACGCCTGCAAACAGATACAGATAGCCGTCTTCGGACGATTGCCCTGCACTGACAAAGCCCAAAATGCCCGACAACTGTGCCATAGCTTCCACCATAAGCACCCCCGGCATGACAGGATTATCAGGAAAATGACCGTTGAACAACTCTTCATTAATCGTGATGTTTTTATAGCCCGTAATCCAATTATCCGCCGACACTGCCGTAACACGGTCAATGAGCATAAAAGGATAACGGTGGGGTAGATACCGTTTGATGACGGAATAGCCAAATGGCAAGGTCAAGTTTTGAGCCGTTAGGCGTGCGTGGTCGCCATCGGTCATCAGTTCTAGGTCTAGGGTAGAATTTGTCATGGATATATCCATTGAAATAAAAATTTACTTTTGTCCACTTTGGCGAAACTTGACCGCCGCACGTCGCCAGTCATTGCTCGGCATGGCGGTCGTGCCTGATGAGTACGAGCCTGCTTCTTTGATAGAGCCTGTAACCATCGTCATGCCAGTTAGCGTGACATTATCAGCAATGTGCAAATGCCCTGCTATCCCCACCGCACCACCAATAATGCAGTTCGCCCCAATGTGCGTACTGCCTGCCACGCCTGTCATGGACGCAATCGCCGTGCCACGCCCGATATGGACGTTATGAGCAATCTGCACCAGATTATCAATAATCACGTCATCGCCAATCACGGTATCGCCCACCGCCCCCCTATCAATGCAAGTGCTTGCACCGATACGCACACGATGACCGATGATGACACGTCCAAGCTGGTGGATTTTTTGCCAAGAAAGTCCGTCCGCCCCCACTTTTGGAGCAAAACCAAAACCGTCCGCACCAATACTGGCATGAGTATGAATCTGCACCTCATCGCCAATCACACAGTGGTGAGCGATACTAACGTGCGAGCCAATCTGACAATCATCGCCAATTTGCACAAAATCACCAATCACCGCATACGCCCCAATTTTGGCGTTTTTGCCGATGATAGCAGTGGGCGAGACGATAGCAGTAGAGTGAATACCATTATCGACTTGATAATCAAACAGTCCACTCACAGACGCATATGCCAAATACGCATCTTTAACAAGGATAACGGTGGTATCAGGCAGGGCGGGCAGTTTGTCAGCAAATCGCTCCGACACCAGCACCACGCCTGCACAAGTTCCCACCAAATCAGACAAATAACTTGCCTTTGCCAAAAACGCCAAACTGTCCTTATCGGCATCTGCCAAATCCGCCACACGGCTAACCGACACATGGCGATTTGCCAAGCTATCTTTATTTGACACCACTTGGCAACGCTCAATGGCACAGATAAGTTTATCCAAACCAATCATGATTAGAATACGCTACCGATTTGGAATTGGACATTTTCTACTTGGTCGCCCTCTTTTTCATTTAACGGCTTAGCATAGCTGATGGAAATAGGTCCAATCGGAGTATACCACGTCACGCCCGCACCCACGCTATAACGCAGCTCTTTATCCTGCTCAATATAAGTTAGGTTGGCGTTGCTGACACCCAAGTCTGGTAGATTAATTGCTTCACTATCAAGGTTGGTGGTATCAAATACTTGACCTGCATCAAAGAACAGTACAGGACGCACTTGGTCTGCCCAGTCGCCTTTAAACGGTACTGGTAGAATTAGCTCTGCCCCAAAAGTCGCCAAAGCATTACCGCCTACCTCTTCACCACGAATGGTGCCTATGTTATTTGCCCAAGCATAAGCACGCGATGTCGGACCCAGTGATGACGCCTCAAAACCACGCACCGATCCATAACCCCCAGCATAGAAATTCTCATAAAATGGTAGGTTGTTGCCATAACCTAAACGAGCATGACCACGCAGTACCATGCCTTTCCATAGTGGGTAGTAGGCATTTAGACGGTAGTTGACTTTTTGGAATGTGTCATCACCAAAGCCTAGGTTGACATCGACATTATGACTAATCCCCTTGGTTGGGAATACGGGCTTATCAAGGCTAGAATAACTCCATCCAAGCACCCCGCCATAAGTGGTGTAACTGTTGCTAAAACTATCATCACTCAGATCCGTAGTACCGCTATCATCCACCGAACCACCGTCTTCCAACAGCTGTTTGACATTAGCAATACCCATATAACGTCCGCCACGCACTTTGGTTTTGTCAATGGTAAAACCACCACTAAGGCGTTGCTTCTCATCAATGGGATAGCCATAAATCAAGCTCGCTCCGTATGAATCCAGCACATAGTTGGAAATGTTTTTACTGTCGTACTTGGTCTTACGGTAGTAAGCGTTCACACTTTGCGACACGCCATTGACGGTAAAGTAAGGGTCGGTCATGCCTAGACTGTAATTATCGCGGGTCTCTGAGCGACTAAATGACATATTGGCACGATTACCCGTTCCCATAAAGTTAGACTGCGACAAATCCACTTGGAAAGTCATACCGCCACTTTGAGAATAACCTGCGGCGATGGTGGACGACCCTGACGGCTGTTCCTCGACCATGTAGTTAACGTCCACTTGGTCGGGACTGTTTGGCACAGGTTTGACATCGACTTTAACATCTTTAAAAAAGCCCGTTCTCATCAGTCTGGCACGAGACAGCTGAATCTTTTGGTTGGATGCGAGCGCCCCTTCTAACTGACGCATTTCACGGCGTAGCACTTCGTCTTTGGTTTTTAGGTTACCTGTGAAGTTAATACGGCGAACATAAACAGGACGCACAGGGTCGATATAATAATCCACATCAACTGTCAGGGTTTCATCATTAATGCGTGGTACGGGGCGAATTTGGGCGTAGTAATAGCCATCATCTCCGAATTTATTGGCGATGTCAGCAGTGGTCTCATCAAGCTCTTTTTGTGAATAAGTGCCACCCTCTTTAAATTTCACCAACTCATTTAGCTCATCGGTACTATATGTTGGATTGCCCAAAAACTGGGTTTGCCCAAATTTATACTGCTGACCTTCACTGATGGTCGTCTCAATAAAGACTTTCTTTTTCTCATCATCGATGTTTAGGGTCGCATTATCAACATTGACACGCACAAAGCCATCATTTAGGTATTTGGCTTTGACATTTTCTAGGCTGGCATTGAGTTTTTCTTGGCTATAACGGTCGGCTTTGGACAAGGGATTCCATTTTTTATCCTTGACCACGAACTCATCTTTTAGCTCTTCATCACTAAAATGGGTGTTGCCAATGATGTTAATATCCACCACACGGGCAGGTTTACCCTCGACAAAGTTAATGTCTAACTTCACACGGTTGCCGTCTAGCTCGGTCTGTTTAACTTCAATGTCGGCATTATAATAACCCTGTGAGATGTACTGGTTTTCAAGCTCACTCTCCAAGGTCTGTATGGTTGCTTGCTTTAGCACATTACCAACCGCAAGTCCCGTACTCTCCAAGCCTTGCTTTAAGCCATCATCAGGGATAAGTTTATTGCCATCAAAATTTAACTCAGCGATAATCGGACGCTCCACCACATGAAACACCACACGCCCGCCATCAACATCTGCCTGTACGTTGGAGAACTGCTCGGTGGCATATAACGCACGAATGCTGTCCGCTAACGCATCTGAGGTAAGTGCCTGCCCCACGCCCAAAGGCAGTACTACTTGCAAACTCTGGGGGGTTACTCGGCTTAGTCCATTAAAGGTAATGCTACTGACCGTATCGTCAGCATAAGCCACGGTTGTCATGACCATCATCACTGAGGCAGTTAAGGTTTTAGTCAGAAAAGAAGTACGCATAACAGATTCACTCAAAGTCGTTCAACTCATTAGCAATAACACCAAAAATATCTTTTATAAGTATATATTGATAATGATTGAATAGGCAGATGTTAATTAACCAAAAATATGGTGTAAGTTAAGCCAAAAAATCAATTTTGGCAAGTAAAATTATCAAATTTTTAAAAAATTTCTATAAATATTGCTCAATTATTACCAAAAGTCGCTATCAGCCAAAAACTCTTGATATGTCGTTACCAATGGCCAGCACCATGAAACCAAACAGCAATAACATGCCCACTTGTAGCCCTGCGATTTGTAATCGCTCACTCATGGGCTTACCCCGAATCAGCTCATAAGTATAAAACACCAAATGCCCACCGTCCAACACAGGTATCGGCAACAGATTTAGCACGGCAAGCGACAGACTAATCAGTCCTGCGGTAGATAGCACCTGCTCCCAGCCCATTTGGATACTGTCTTTGGACACTTCGGCAATGGTAATCGGACCCGATAGGTTGTCAAGCCCTATCAATCCTGTAATCATCTTACCCATAGACTTAATAGTCATCACGGACAAATCATAAGTTTTGACAAAGGATTTTTGTAGGGCTTCTAATGGCGTATGGTTTACCGTCATTTTGTAATCATTGGGAACGGTAATTTTAGTCTCTTGCACCCTTGCTCCAATTTGCCCAACCGTGCGATTATCCACCTTGACCGCTCGGGGCATGACCTTGATGTCCATGTTTTGCCCATCTCGGACAACGCCAAACGTGAGCGATTTTTCGGGATTATTTTGGATAATTTCGGTCGCAGAGAGCCAATCTTTTATCTCTTTGCCGTCAATATGGGCAATCCTATCGCCTGCTTTTAGCCCCATTAACGCCCCTGCTCCGTCAGCGGTGAGCGAGCCTATCACAGGCGGTATGTCAGGTCGCCAAGGCAAGGTGCCTAAGGCGGTGAGCGGGTCTTTGCCCTTGTCCGCCCCTTGCATAAAGTCATTGACCTGCACGCTGTATTTGCCCTTATCGGTCGCCACAACCACCGCCCCACGCTCGCCCATGCGGTCAGCTAGGGCAAAATTCACACTCTCCCATGTGGGCGTGTCTTTGCCATCAATGGCGTGTATCGTCTCGCCCACCATAAGTCCGCTCGCTTGGGCAGGGCTATCACTCACAATCCGTCCGATTTTGGTCGATAACTGCTCGCTTGGCTGTAAAAATAGCACAAAAAACAGCCCAATGGCGATGATAAAATTCATCAAAGGCCCTGCCACCACAATGGCAATTTTCTTTAAGGGGTGCTGATTGTTAAACGCCAAATGTCGCTCATGCTCGGCAACGTCCCCTTCTCGCTCGTCCAGCATTTTAACATATCCGCCAAGCGGTATCGCACAAATGCGATAATCTATGCCCGTTTTGGGACTTGTCCAGCCAAACAGCCGAGTGCCAAAACCGATAGAATAAGTCAACACCTTCACACCGCACAGCCGTGCCACGATATAATGTCCCCACTCGTGCAAGGCGACAAGGGGCGTCAGGACAAGCAAGGCGGATAAAAATAAATATAAAGCGGTCATGCTTTTTGGGTTCTCTTAATTTTTGGGCGGTGTATTCGCCACGACATTTACCGATTTTTGAAATATGGTTAAATGATAAATTTTAATCAATACAAGGATTTGGTTTAAAAATTTTGGATAGTTGGGTAAATTTGGGCGAATAAATCGCTCCTACGCATTTTAATTTAAAAAATACATTTTAATTTAAAAAAATCATGTAAAATCAATCCGTTAATTTTCTTAAATAAACATCCGTCCTATCTCGCACCCGTTTATCCAACGCCAAAATCTCGTCCAACTCATCAAAATGCCTGCCAAATTCCGCCCCTAGCTCATCGTCATTTAGCACACGCTCCACCGTGTCGGCGATGTCGGTCAGGCGAATGCGACCGTCCAAAAATGCCGATACCGCCACCTCATTAGACGCATTTAGGGCGATACACGCCCCACCGCCTGTCTGTATGGCATGACGGGCAAGCGTTAAGGATTTAAATTTATCCTTATCAGGGCGGATAAATTCCAAGGCGGATATGTCAAATAAATTCAAAGACTTAGCACCGCTCTCCATGCGGTCAGGGTACGCAAGTGCATGAGCAATGGGCGTTCTCATGTCAGGCGTACCGAGCTGTGCCAAGATAGAGCCGTCCACATATTCTGCCATGGAGTGAATGATACTTTGGGGGTGAATGGCGATGTCAATTTGGCTTTCGGACAAATTAAACAAATGACACGCTTCAATCAGCTCCAAACCTTTATTCATCATGGTGTTAGAATCCACCGTGATTTTGCTCCCCATGTTCCAGTTGGGGTGCTTGACCGCTTGGGCGACTGTGGCGTTTTTCATGTCATCATAAGATTTGTGTAAAAATCCACCACCACTTGCGGTCAACCACAATTTTTTTATGCCAAACTCGGTGCGATGAATGGCGGTATTGTCGTCTTGCACCGCCTTTGGCAAGCATTGAAAAATGGCGTTATGCTCGCTGTCAATGGGTAAAATGACAGCGTTGTACGTGCGTGCGGTGTTCATAACCAACTCGCCTGCCATGACAAGGCTTTCTTTGTTGGCAAGTAGCACCGTCTGCCCTGCCCGAACCGCCGACAAGGTAGAGCCAAGCCCTGCCGAGCCGACAATGCCTGCCACGACCCTGCCCGCCCCTTTATCGCTTGCCAACTCCGCCAAACCATCTTGACCGCCCACCACGTCAATCGCAAGATTTACCGACTTTAAACGCTTGGCAAATTCATCCACCTTATCAGATGGCACACCGACACGGCTTGGGCGAAACTCCACGCACAAATCAAAGAGCTTATCCAAGCGACCAAAGCCCGATAAAGCGTACACAGGCAACCCTGCTAGGCGTGCGATGTCAAGCGTGCTGTCGCCGATTGAGCCTGTTGCTCCAAGGACTGTTAATGGTACTGTCAATGCCGTCATCACAAAAGCCCCTTTAAGTCGCCAAGAGCAGGCAATACACCCAAATACACGAGCACCAAGACCCCAAGAGCAAACACAGGCGTTGCCGACAGCAAACTATCAATGCGGTCAAGCACACCGCCATGCCCTGGCAGAATGGTGCCAGAATCCTTAATCCCTGCTCGGCGTTTTAGCATGGATTCAAACAAATCGCCAAGCACACTTGCCAGTACCGTAAGACCCGATAAACCCAAAAAGGCAACAAGTGCCACCGTGTCAAGTTTTAGCCCAAAGCCCACGCCCACCGCCACAAGGCTTGCCGTGATGATACCGCCAATCAGCCCTTCTATGGATTTGTTGGGTGAGACGTTGGGGGCAAGTTTGCGTTTGCCAAGTTTACGCCCAACAAAATACGCCCCACTATCGGCACACCACACCAAAAGAAACACATACATGAGCCACCAAGGCGACACTTGCCATAGACTATACATGGCGGTAATGCTGGCGGTTAAGATGACAATCCCCATAAAAAACAAGCGTTTGCCGTACCATTTTTCTTGGGCGGGATAAACCAGCACCCATTTGGTTGCCATAAGCCATATCCCAAAAGACAACACCCACCATACCACCCAAGAGACAGGCACAAAAATACTGACAAGCGTAACCGCAAGCATCAGAGCGATAAACTGAGCAGGCTGTTTGCGTTTTGGCATGAGTTTTGTCCACTCATGGGACGCAATGAGCGTACCGACCATCAAAAGTGGCAAAAACAAAAAGGGCTGACGACTGGTGAACATCGCCACACCAACAATAATGACTAGAATGATTGCGGTTTTAATTCGTTGCCACATTTAAGGGTTTCCAGTTTTAATAATCTCAAAAATAATATAACACTCGTAAAGGTGCATATTACGCACCGCTATTGGCATTGTGCTTTAAATGGTGCGTGATATGCACCTCATACTTAAAACTCAAACCACGATTTTTATCAAATAACGCATATAAAATAACGAAAACACCAACGCTACAATAGAAAAATAAACCACCCATTTTGCCTTTTGGTTGGCATTTTCTAATTGCTCGTTTGAAAATTGTCCATTGGTACAATAAAATTTTACCACTTTTTTAAAAATAAACTCACAAGCCAAAACAACAAACAACGCCACAGAAATCCAAATTGCCCCTTCTTTTCTTAATAGCATTACCAATGCTTGTTTATCGGTTACCATTAACATAAAAAACAGAATAATTAACGGCACACTAATGGGCAATTTAAACAAATAACGGTAAGTTTTTTGCAATTCATTCATACAAACTTCCTTTTAATTCAACTTTATTACTTCACTCAATGGTGCGTAATACACACCTTACGGCTTATTAACAATTCATTTATCAATCTTGCCAAATGACCAAATAACCCGCTACCATAAAGCTGATAATATAAATAATCCAACCTATTTTATTAAAAATACTTAATTGATTTTGATTAAAATTTTGTTTTAAAAACCATTTATCAAGAAAGGCATAAATACCAAATAACAAAACCGCCCAAATCACACCCAAGACAATAATAAACAATGTATTATATTTTGGAATGGCAATAAATACACAAAATGACACGCTAAAAAATGCCGATTGAATGCCCTTATTTTTATCTAAAAAATCATAGTTAAATAAGTTTTTCATTTTTCTATTACTTAAAATATTAAAACAAGTTGTTCTATTTCATTTAACATCAACTCACTATTTTTTAAATGGCGTATTAAAATCAATCCTTAACTTTCGTTTTGCACCTGTTCGCTGGTTTTACCAAACCGCCGTTCACGATTACCAAAATCTTGTATCATCTTATCAAGCTCGTCCGCCCCAAAATCAGGCCACAACGTCTCGGTAAAAAACAGCTCGGCATAAGCCGACTGCCACAGCAAAAAGTTAGAAATGCGATACTCGCCCCCTGTGCGAATGAGCATATCCACATCAGGCAAATCGGCAAGTTCTACATTCTCTGCGATAAGATTTGCATTGACATCGCTTGGGGCAAGCTCGCCTTTTTGCACCTGCATGGCTAATTTTTGGCACGCCTGAGCGATGTCCCATTGTCCGCCATAGCTGATTGCGATGACAAGCGTCATTTTGTCAAAATGGGCGGTTTTATTCTCTGCGTCTGCCATAAGGGCTTGCAGGTCGGAATTTAGCATTGACCTGTCGCCGATAAATCTTAGGCGAATTTGGTATTTGTTCATGCGGGGCATTTGCTCGTGAATGGTGCTTTCTAAGAGTCGCATAAGCAAATCCACTTCCGCCTGTGGTCTTGCCCAGTTTTCTGATGAAAACGCAAACACCGTCAAAACTTTAACCCCCCGTGCCAAACAATGCTCCACAATGGGGTCAAGTGCGTCTTTGCCCTTGATATGCCCTGCCCCTGCCTGCAAAGCATGAGCCTTACCATAGCGGTTGTTGCCGTCCATGATAATGGCGATGTGTTGGGGCGGATTGTTTGGGGGAATGGGGGTATTTGACATGATATGTTGGCTGTATAAATTTCAATAAAAAAGGCTTGCACGCCCATGGATGTGCAAGCCCACCAATCAAACTTCCATCAGTTCGCTTTCTTTTTTGGCAAGGCGAGTGTCAATCGCTTTGATAAAGTCATCGGTAAGCTTTTGAATGTCGGTCTCGGCACGGCGTTCATCATCTTCGCTGGCTTCTTTGTCTTTGACCAATTTTTTGATGTCGCCTAGCATATCACGGCGGATATTACGCACCGACACACGGGCAGACTCAGCATCAGAGCGAGCCAATTTTTGCATATCCTTACGAGTCTCTTCGGTCAAGGCAGGCATTGGCACACGAATCACATCTGCGGTCATGGGGTTAAGCCCCAAATCCGCTTCACGAATTGCCTTATCCACTGCTTGCACCATAGAGCGGTCAAAGGGTTGTACAAGCAGAGTACGACTGTCTTCTACGTTCACGCTTGCCACTTGGTTTAGGGGCATGTCCGAGCCATAGTAGCTGACCATGACGCTTGACAAGATACCAGGGTGAGCCCGTCCTGTACGCAGTTTGGCAAACGCACTTTCTAGAGCTTCAAGCGATTTTTCCATACGGGCTTTGCCGTCTGTTTTGATTTGGTTAATCATAAGGGTTTCCTATTTGCAATATTTACTAAACATTGATTTTGTTAAATCAGGGCGAATATGATTCGCCCCTACCAATCGGCATGATAAGCAAGATTTAACACTTTTTAAAGTTGATTTTAAATTCAATAAAAATTGAATTAATGATACACTCGTGTACCTTCTTTTTCGCCCATAACGACATTTAATAGAGCATTGGGTTTGTTCATGTCAAACACCTGCAACGGTACGTTGTGTTCACGGCATAGGGCAATGGCGGTTAAGTCCATCACGCCCAATTTGTCTTCTAAGGCTTTGTCAAAGGTTAGGCTGTCGTATTTGACCGCATCGGCATGAACGCTTGGGTCTTTGTCATACACGCCGTCCACTTTGGTCGCCTTCAAGATAAGCCCTGCTTCAATCTCAATCCCACGCAAGCACGCCGCCGTATCGGTGGTAAAAAACGGATTGCCCGTACCTGCCACAAAAATACACACCTCGCCATTATTTAGGTGGCGAATGGCTTCACGGCTAGAATACGGCTCGCCAATGGTGGCGATGTTAAGAGCGGACATGAGACGGCATTTGATGTTGCGGCGGACTAGGGCATCACGCATGGCAAGCCCGTTCATCACGGTGGCAAGCATGCCCATTTGGTCGCCTGTAACACGTCCAACAAGCCCTTCTTTTTGTAGGGTACTGCCACGATACAAATTACCGCCCCCAACGACAATCCCCACTTGCACGCCAAGCCCACGCAAATGGGCGATAGACAAGCTCATCTGGTCAAGAATGGACGCATCAATACCCATGTCTTTGCCCCCTGCTAGGGCTTCGCCTGAGAGTTTGAGTAGGATACGGGAAAATTTTGGATTTTTGTCGTTGGGGTTATGGACGTCTGACATGGCACACCTGTTATAATTTAAATACAAATTAAGTAATTCTATCACATTTTGCCAAATATTGTAAAATTAAAAAAGGCGAAACCCTGTCCGCCTTTTTACTTTTAAATTTGTCTTTAATTCACTTTTTAATTAACCTTAGTCAATTCCATGCTAATGACTTTGCCGTCATTGGTTTGGCTGACTTTGATGGGTAGGTAATTTAGACTTGGGGCAAGCCAAAAGCTCGTGGCACGCCCTTTGTCATCATGCACACGGTCAATGCGAATGGCGTCATAAGTACCCGCGGGGACGGTGATTTTGCTACTGCCCGAACGTCTAAATCTGGTGGCTTCTATTTCATTTTTCTTAACCAAATGGTAATTACCGCTAAACTTACCGTTAATCAGCTCTTGACGGATTTGAGCTTCTAGGCTTAAATCATCATAGGCTTGTCCGTTCATTTTTAAGGTGGTGGATTTACCCTTATAAGTACTAACCACCGATTTGGCAGAGTTATTAAACTTGATATTATGAGTACGCCCCACACCCAGCACTTTAACCGACATATTGGAGCTAGACGGCACAATTCTGCCATTAGATAAGCTAAAATTTGCCGATTGGTTCACGCTTGCCACGCCTGCAGCACTGGCTTTGACGTTGTAGCTGTAATTATTGCCATTTTTGGTCAAAGTGCGTGTTGCCGTGCCATTTTTGCCATCTGCTTTGACCGCATAAGTGGCAGAAAAGCCCGATAAATCCGCCGCATTGGCAGATAAGGTTGCCCCCATGGCAATGCCTGTGGCAACAGTGGCAGTGGTGGCAGTTTTGAAAAATTTATTTAATACAGACATAATCACTCTCTTGCTTTGCAAATTAATTTCAAACATGGGCTTATTATTGACATTTTTTGTTACAATTACAAGGGCGATGGCGTGATGATTTGTAGCATTTTGTGAGAAAACTTTCTCAAACCATATTTTATTTGCCATTATCATAAAGCAAACTAATCATTATACATATTTTGTTACATTTTATGTTATCATATAACTTTTAAAATTTTGTTAGTTTTTGGGTTTTGTATGACTTTAAAATTCTTAAAATCATTTTTAAAATATATCGCTATTTTTATCATTACACTTATCGCCATTTTACTGTGCTTTTATCTATATCTTATCAGTGGCTCAACCAAACAAGGCGACATCACTTGGCATTCTTGCTATCGCCCTGCTTACTGGTCGTGGTTTATCCTACCGCCACCGCCCAGCTTACAATGTGCCACTTTATCTGTGCCTGTGGATTATGCCAAGCCTGACGGCAAGCACTTTACCATTCCTTTGACACGCCTGCCAGCCACAGGCGATGACATTATTGGCGATTTGCTCTTGCTAAACGGCGGGCCGGGCGGTCATAGCCTTGATATGAGTACAACGATGGAGTCTGATGAATACAGTCAAGCCATCAAAGAGCGTTTTCATATCTTAGGCTATGCCCCACGAGGGGTTAAGCCCTCCAATCCTGCCATTGACTGCGGTGGGGTAGAAGAAGAGGGCAATGCCAAAGCCTATATGGACGCTTGCATAAAGCATACAGGGGCGGACATTTTGCCCTTTGTCAGCTCAAAAGAAGTGGTGATGGATTTGGACAGCATTCGCAAGGCTTTGCACAATGACACTTGGTCAATGGTTGGCTACTCTTATGGCACAAAACTGGTTGCCAAATACGCCGAGCATTATCCGACCCACCTGCGAGCAGGCGTGGCAGATGGCGTGGTGGATACGGCAGAAGACTTAGAAACCATTTTATTTAACCAGCAAAAACACGCCCAAATCGCCTTTGACGGCTTTATGAAAGCCTGCCAAACCCCTTGTGTCTTTGACAAAAATAAAGAACCAAACCAAGCCTTTTTGGACACCTTAAACGCCATCACCCAAAAAAATCTAAAAGACAAAGACGGCAAAATCATTGACCAAAAGGCACTGATAGGTGTTTTTGGCGAGAGTATGAACGATGAAACCGCTTGGCAAAAAATGCACCAAATGTTTGATGAGCTAATACAGGGTAAAACCAACACTTATGACTTTGAAAAGCTCATTGCCAAAATTGGCGAAAAAAGTTTTAGCTCGGACGCTTTATCCATCATCAACTGTGCCGACTCCGCCCCTAAACTTAGCCAAGATGATTACATCAAATCCGCCAAAACCATTGACAACCAAAGCCAATTTGACAATTACAAAACTCGCCCTGACGATGAATATCTAGATTCTTGCTATTATTGGCAGTGGACGGCAACGGACGATTTAAATGAAAATTTGGTCAATGATGACACACCCAACTTACTTTTTGTCTCTTATGAATACGACCTTGCCACGCCCTTGCCCAATGCAATGACGATGGCAAAAAAGTTTGACGACCCACTGATTGTGCTATCAGGGCAGTACGGTCATACGGTGAGCTTGTTTGGCACAAATGCCTGTGTGGACGACTATGTCAGCCGTTATTTGCTTGACCCTAAGAGCGATTTTGGCGATAAACTCTTGTTTTGTGCCAAGCCGTGATGAAAAATTTTGCCCTTGCCCCTTGAAAAATTTTTAAGTAACCGCCATTTTTGGGCTAATCCGTTTTACGGTAAGTTTAAAATAAATTTGGAGAAATTTTATGCCAATCCGTCCTTTACATGACCGCATTGTCGTTCGCCGTACCGAAGAAGAGCAAAAAACCGCAGGCGGTATCCTGCTCCCTGGTTCTGCCCAAGAAAAACCGCAACAAGGCGAAGTGATTGCCGTGGGTAACGGTCAGCTTGTGGACAACGTTAGTCTATTTTCAAGTGGCGTACGCCCCCTAGATGTCAAAGTGGGCGACAAAGTGCTATTTGGTCAATATGCAGGTCAAACCGTCAAAGTAGACGGCGAAGAGTTGCTCATCATGAAAGAATCTGATGTGCTTGGCGTGCTTGAATAATCCAACTATTTGCAATGATTATGTAGGGGCGTGTTGAACACGCCCGTGTAAAAAACACGTCCTATATTCAAAAACCCATTACCATTTTAATTTAAAAATCTAAGAGAGAATAAACATGGCAAAAGATGTAAAATTTGGCGTATCCGCCCGTGAAAAAATGATTGACGGTGTCAATATCCTAGCAGACGCAGTCAAAGTTACCCTAGGGCCAAAAGGTCGCAACGTGGTGATTGACAAGTCTTTTGGAGCCCCAACCATTACCAAAGATGGCGTGAGCGTGGCAAAAGAGATTGAGCTTGAAGACAAATTTGAAAACATGGGTGCTCAGCTTGTCCGTGAAGTGGCTTCAAAAACCAATGACGTAGCAGGGGACGGCACAACGACTGCCACCGTACTTGCCCAAGCCATTCTAGTAGAGGGCATGAAAACTGTCGCTGCTGGCATGAACCCTATGGATTTAAAACGTGGCATTGACAAGGCAACCCGTGTTGCCGTTGAGCAAATCCACGCTCTATCTACCCCTGCCGATGACTTTAAAGCGATTGCCCAAGTAGGTTCAATTTCAGCCAACTCTGATACCAAAATTGGCGAGCTTATCTCAGAGGCGATGAAAACTGTCGGCAAGCAAGGCGTGATTACCGTGGAAGAAGGCTCTGGCTTTGAAGACACCCTAGAAGTCGTTGAAGGTATGCAGTTTGACCGTGGCTATATCAGCCCCTACTTTGCCAATAAGCAAGACAGCTTGACTTGTGAATTTGACAATCCTTTTATCCTGCTTGTGGACAAAAAGATTGCCAATATCCGTGAGATTGTGCCACTACTAGAACAAGTCATGCAAACCAGCCGTCCGCTACTTATCATCGCCGAAGACGTGGAAAATGAAGCGTTGGCAACTTTGGTGGTAAACAACTTGCGTGGCGGTCTAAAAACGTGTGCCGTTAAAGCCCCTGGCTTTGGCGACAGACGTAAAGCCATGCTCCAAGACATTGCCATTTTGACAGGCGGTGTGGTGATTTCAGAAGAAGTGGGCTTGTCTCTTGAAACTGCTACCCTTGAACACCTAGGCACAGCCAAGAAAACCACCGTTGGTAAAGAAAACACTGTGATTGTGGACGGAGCAGGCGACAAAGCTCAAATTGACAGCCGTGTTGAATCTATCAAACGTCAAATCGAAGAGTCCACGTCTGATTATGACAAAGAAAAACTGCAAGAGCGTGTTGCCAAACTCTCTGGCGGTGTGGCGGTCATCAAAGTCGGTGCTGCTACCGAAACCGAAATGAAAGAGAAAAAAGACCGTGTTGATGATGCTCTACACGCCACCCGTGCGGCGGTAGAAGAGGGTATCGTACCAGGGGGCGGTGTTGCCCTGGTGCGTGCGTTGTCTGCATTGGCTGAGCTCAAAGGCGACAATGACGACCAAAACGCAGGCATCAATATCCTACGCCGTGCCATGGAAGCCCCACTTCGTCAAATCGTCACCAACGCTGGCGATGAGGCAAGCGTGGTTGTGAACCAAGTTAAAAACGGCTCTGGCAACTATGGCTACAACGCAGCGACAGGCGAGTATGGCGATATGATTGAGATGGGCATTCTTGACCCTGCCAAAGTAACCCGCTCAGCCCTAGAACATGCCGCCAGCGTGGCAGGTCTTATGCTTACCACCGAGGTGATGATTACCGACAAACCTGCCCCAGAAGCCCCTAATATGGGTGCTGGCATGGGCGGTATGGGTGGCATGGGCGGAATGATGTAATCTCCTAGCTACTAGCTATCCAAAAAATCCTGTCGTTATGGCAGGATTTTTTTGGTCAAATCTTTGGTAAATGTCAAAAATTCACACTTATCCACAGGGTGTTTTATTCTTAATGGTGCGTGAAACATTTTACGATAAATATCCAATCTATCAAAATCTAAGCAAATTCATACTTATAAGTTATTGATTTTAAATAGATTATTTTTTATAAAATTATGTATAAATTTCAATCAATCAACCGCCATCGCCCATCATTACAGCATTTTCACATAAAATTACAAAGTTATCCACAATCTTATCCACAGCTTTTGGGGATAAATTTTTGGTAGATTTTAGTCATAAAAAATGACAAGTAAAAACAATCACTTGCCAATTTTTTGATGATATAGCCAAACAAATTTGAAATAAGACAAGGAAAACGAGCGAAGTTGTACAAGTAGTACTACGAGCGGGTTTGACACAGTATTATTTCAAAGTTGGCAGACTATATTTGCTTTATCCTGTCTGTGAAACCTTGACTTTTTGTCTATTTTTCCCTGTCTGATTCACCCACCCAAGCCATCTCATCTGCCACATCCGCCATGTCGCACGCATGAATGCCAAACATCGCCCCATCAGCAAGCCTATCACCCAAAAGAGCATGCCACGCCACCACGTCATGCACGCTCATATCCGCCCCAACAAGCATACCCGCCAGTACGTCCCCCATGCCTGCGGTTGCCATAAAGGCATTACCGAATGGGCAAACTTGCACCCTTATGCCGTCAAAGCTGAGCGTATTTGCCCCTTTGATGACCCATTGCCCACCATACCGCTCATGCAAACGGTACAGCGTGTCTAGTTTGTCATTATTCACGTCCGCCACACTCACGCCAAGCAGACGTGCCGACTCTGCCGAATGGGGCGTACAGATGACATGATTGGGCAATTTGCATGGATTTTTTGTCAAAAAGTACAACGCATCAGCATCCAGCACCACCCTATCAAAGGCATGATGAACCACCCCATCCATGACTTTATCAAAAACCATCTCTGCCCACGCATCACGCCCAAGCCCCATGCCAAACGCCACACGGTCAAATCCTACCAAGTCCCCCACGCTCATCTCATCAATGTCCGCCACCATGACATTGGGCGAGCGTGTCAGCATGGCACTGTGGTGCATGGCATGACAGACTGCCGTCACTCGCCCCGCCCCCATGCTCATCGCCATCTGGCTTGCCATGATGACCGCCCCACCCATACGCCGATGACCGCCCACGACCGCCACCGTACCAAAGTCGCCTTTGTGGGCGGTACTTTGGCGTGTGGGTGGTTTTGGTTTATCCGATAAATACGCCACCGCCGACAGCTCATCATCAGGCGGTATCAAGGGCAGATTGATGACTTTTCCCACAAAATCCTTTGCCACCCCGACAAACAGCCCCATTTTTAACCCCATCACGCACAAGGTCATATCCACGTCCGCACACACAGGCATGGGAATACCCCTATCAGGGTGCAGACCGCTTGGCACGTCAAGGGCGATTTTGGTGCCTGTTTGAACGTTAAAGGCGTGAATGATGTCTTGATATGCTTTGTCAAGCTCTCTGTCTAGCCCATTGCCAAACAACGCGTCCAGATGTATCACTTTTTCAAATTTGCGAATGACACCGCCCACATCATCACACATTGGCATGCCTGTACATGGCGACCTAGCACGGACAGCGTCCGCACTTTTTGGCGGATTTGGGGCGATGATTTGTACATTAAAATGCTTATTATCCAGTCTCTCTGCCAGATATTTTGCCGTCAGATAGCCATCCCCACCATTGTTGCCCACGCCACACCATGCGATGATGTCAGCTTGGGCGATGTTGTTTTTATGGATAAAATCAATGATTTGTAAACATAACGCAAGACTTGCCTGTTTCATGAGACCAAACGAGCTGTTACCATCTGCAAACCAACGACCCTCCCAGTCTTTGACAGCTTTGGCGGTATAAATGGGCGTGGTCATCGGCTCTTCCTATATTTTTAGTGATGCCAATCGGCGAAAATCCTGCTCTGACACCATGCGATGATGAATGGTTACTCGGTGCGTTATCTCAAACGGCACAACAACACGAAACGTCATCGTCACCCTTCGCCCCATCACCACCACATCCGACAGATACGCCTGCCATACCTGCCTATCCACCCCCTCATACATGCCCAGATACCACACATCATCAGGGGCATGGGCGGACAGCTCATGTATCGGGATGGCACGCACTTTATCCATCCACAGGCACACCGCCCACAACACGCCCACCATGGCAGACTGCCACCACGGCATACCCATCACCGCCATGAACAACAGCGTGATGATAAGCACACCAACCTTGATGGGTAGGTCATGAGCGACTTGAGCGACAGCAGTATCAATAAACATCAGAGTGACTGGGTGCGTCTTAGTGCTTTTATCTTGTCAATGAGTGAGCCTATCTCGGCATCATCAGGACTTGCCTGCCCCAAAAAAAACAGCAACAAATCAGGGTCTTCGTGTTCTAGTAGTCGCTCAAAGGCAAGCTGTTCTTGTTCACTGGCGGTCAGATAATGATTTTTGACATAGGGGTCAATATAAAAATCAAGCTCCTTTAAGCCACGGCGAGCTTGATAGATGATACGGCGTTGGTGTAAGGTCGGTTCTAAATCGAGTGTGGTCATGGGTTGCCTTTTGGTGTTTTTTAGGTTGAAATCATCACAAATCAGTAAGATTTGCAAATCTGGTTATTTTTGCATAAAATAGGTAAATTTTCAATGAAAAACACACATGAACACCACGCCTGCCACCACTCCCATCGCCCCCAAAATCGTCTTTTTTGACATCGATGACACGCTCTACATCAAACACGAAAATCGCATTTTAGACAGCACCAAAACCGCCCTGCACGCCCTAAAAGAGCGTGGTATCATGGTCGCCATCGCCACAGGGCGTGGTCTGTGTGTGTTTCCACCTTGTATTAATGAGCTTATCGACGAGATTGGCATTGACATTTTTGTGACGATTAACGGGCAGTATAACGAGTATCAGGGTAAATGCCTGACCCATTTTCCCTTGACGCACGCTCAGCTGACCCACACCACCGCCTACCTGCAAAGCGAGCGTATCGCCCACGGCTACATGACCCGTGATGAGATTGTTACAGTCAGCCCCGATGAATACATGGTACAAGCCTTAACATCACTACACATCCCCTATCGTGTGGCAGAGTCGTTTGACATGAACACACCCGTCTATCAAATGCTGGCATTTTATGAAAATAACCACACCGCTCAGCTCTCATCCGCCCTAAGAGACGACCTAAAAACCGTGCGATGGCACATCTCTGGGGTGGATATTTTGGATAAGGACGGCTCAAAAGCTCGGGGCATTCGTTCGGTGTTGGACGCACTGGGTCTATCCATGGCGGACGCTGTCGCCTTTGGTGATGGGCTAAATGACATCGAAATGCTCTCATCAGTCGGCTTTGGCGTGGCAATGGGTAACGCCCACCCCAACCTAAAAGCGGTGGCGGACTATGTCTGCCCACGCCATGATGACGATGGGATACTTAGGGGGCTTGTGGCTTTGGGGGTGATTTAGGGCACATCTAATGCATTGGTGGGTTTTATCATTGGTAGGTTTTTTAAGCTTGGCAAGCATTGATGATTTTATAAATTTTTTAAAGCATCTCCATTCTCAACTTTTATATAAGTGATTGGTTTATCAAGGGCGAATATGATTCACCCCTACAACTCAAAAACCTAAAACCCAAAAAGTAATTATGGAACAATCAATAAGTTACCATTTTAAGTTGAAAATGAAGTAAGCATTGTTTTATTTTAAAAAATCTCCATAAAGGCAAATTAAGTTAATTCACCACCACACTCGCCCCGATTTTATTGGCAATGGGTTTTAACTTGCCCACTTTATCCGTGGTAAAAATCGGCAAGCCACCCATGACATAGTCCGCTTTTGGCTTATCCATAATCACAATCGCCTTTTGAATGCCGTCTAGGCTTACGATGATACGAGACTGCGAACCGTGTTTTATCATTAGGTCATGACTGGGTAGTAGCCGACCAAGCTCACGTTTAAAATCATCAATACTGGCAGGCTTTTTGGCAAAATAGGGCTTGATTAGGGCGATGACAAACAGCCCAATGAGTAGTGCGATAAGTCCGATAAAAAGCTGTGTTGCGTTCATTCTTAACCTACCTTAGATACACCACATTATCAGGTAATTCATTGCCACTTATGTCATCACAAGGAAAATATTGGTTCAAAAGTCGTCCAATCTCATCAATCAGCCACCCCAAACCGTCCGCCATGTCGCCTTTTTTAAAATAAGTGAGCGTATTTTGGCAAAGATTTTGCCAATCATCGCAGGCATAGGTGTCAATGCCGCGGTCGGCAATAATCTCCAAATCATGCTCGCACAGATTGACATAAATCAGCACGCCTGTATTGTGAGCGGTGTCCCATACGCCATATTCGCCAAAAAGCTGTAAGGCACGCCCACGACAGTCGTTGTCATAGGCAATACCGACTGGCAGATGGTTTTCGATGATAAGGCGTATCTCACCACGATGACCTTTTTCGGCTCGGGCGATACGCTCGGCAAGGGCGATTTTGAGTTCGGCAGTCAGCCAGCGATTGTGCAAAAATGGCACAAAAACAATCTGGCGAAACAGGCGTGCTGGGCTTTTTTGGGGAATGTGTCTCATGCTTTATCCTTGTTTTTCAATTAATTACCAAGAGCCACCTGCTCCGCCACCGCCAAATCCGCCACCGCCTCCACCGAAGCCACCAGAGCCAAAACCACCGCCCCCAAAGCCCCCACCAGAGCCACCAAATCCGCCCCCGCCGACATAAGTGCCACCGCCACGCCGTCCGCCATTTGAAAACACGCCAAGAATGAGCAATATCCAAAGCAAAATGCCTGCTCCAATGGCGGTCAGTAGCCCCACGCCAAACAAAGTCGCCAGTAACACAAAACCACCTGTGGACACGCTCGCTCCCAAAAACCGCCCCAAAGCACCGCTTAACACCGTACCAAAAAACATGGCAAAAATAAAAAACGGCACCACGCTAATCTCTTCATCGGCACTTACCTGCTGTGCGTCCGCTCGGGCAAGGGTCTCGGGGTCGGCTCGTAGCCGCTCGTCAATGCGTGCAATCCCTGCCGATATGCCTTGAGCGTATGCTCCTGTCTTAAAACTGGGCGTGATGTCTTCACGGATAATGCGGTTCAAAATCGCATCGGGCAACACACCTTCCACGCCATAGCCCGTAACGATGTGCAATTTGCGGTCATTAATCGCCACCGCCATTAAAATGCCTTCATCGGTGTCTTTTTGCCCAAGTTGCCAACGGTTCGCTACATTAATGGCATAATCAAAAATATCCATGCCGTCTGTGGTTGGCACAATCACCACCGCCATTTGAGCCAGACCGTCATCATAAATCCGTCTTAGCTGAGTCTCCAAATGAGCCTTTTCGCTGGCGGTCAAGATGTGTGCTTCATCAACAACGGGGTTATTTAAAATCAGCTTATTATGAGCAACAGCAGGGGCGGTGGATTGGCGTGGTGCAGATTGGGTTTGGCTATCTGCTTGGGCTTGATTTTGGGATTGTTGATTTTGGGCTTGATTTTTGGCTTTATTTAATTCATTTAAAACAATCAAATTCTCCACCGCTTGCCCTTCGCTTTGGGCGGTAGCGGTTGCTATGGCGGTGTTTTCAGAATTGGGGGCGGTAGCAGTTGCCGTGTTGTTGGCAAAAGCAGGTACCCCGACCCCAAGCACTACACTCATGCCAAGCGTGGCAAATAATGAACGATAACGGGTTGTGATTGGGGTCATGGGTTGCCTTTTTATGATAATTTTAACGAATATTTTATAAAGGGAATAAGGGCGAATGTAACTTACCCCTGCAAAACACGCAAGGTTATTGAGCTGTGGCGGTTGCCGAACCTGTATTTGCCCCAGCAGTAGCCGTTGCTGAGCCTGAATTGGCATTATTGTTATTATTACCAAAATTCACGGTCGGTGCAGTGCTAATGGCTTGTTCATTTTCTACGCTAAAATTGGCTTTGGTCTGCATACCAAACACCTTGGCGGTTAGATTGGTTGGGAACTGGCGAACCGTTGTGTTATAGCCTTGCACGCTTTGGATATAGTTATTACGAGCCACCGTAATGCGGTTTTCGGTGCCTTCTAGCTGGGCTTGCAAGTCTTGGAACATACCGTCCGCTTTGAGCTGTGGGTAGTTTTCGGTTACCATCATAAGCCTAGATAGGGCGGACGTCATGCCTGCCTGAGCTTCTTGGTATTGCTTCATGGCATTAGGGTCGTTTAGGGTCTCAGGGGTCAGCTGAACGCTACCGACACGAGAGCGGGCTTGGGCGACTTCGGTCAAGACTTCTTTTTCGTGTTCGGCATAACGCTCCACGACCGCCACAAGGTTTGGCACAAGGTCGGCACGGCGTTGGTATTGGTTCACCACTTCCGACCATTTGGCGTTGGTGTCTTCGTCTAGGGCTTGTAAGTTGTTATAGCCACAACCTGATAGGGTCAAAGTGCTGGCAAGCAGGGCTGATGTGATGAATTTTTTCATAAATTGCCTTTTGAATATAAAATAAAAGTCATGCTTATAATAAAGATTTGTCTGTCAAATGCAAGTAAAAAAATGTAGCTTGTCTTTGAATAATTGGCATTTACAAGATAAATAATTGGAATTGACAAGGTTTTTGCCATTGTCTTATATTAAATTTATCTTAAAAATATAAATAAAAAAACTTAATAAAACCAAAAAATTGTAAAAAACATTAAAAAATTGTAGATTTTTTTAAAAAAGTATGGCAAATTGTGAAAACTTAAAATTTTTATTTGGCTCTGGTTCAAAAAGTATGCTACAAAGAAAACCGTTCGTGGCGAGCTTGGGAAACCTAACGGTTTTCCTACCCGCAGGCAGGCTCAGGGCGAACGGAAAACTAGTTTGGCATACTTTTTAGACTACTGCCTTTTATTTAACGTATCTTAGCTTAAAATTCTCATTGATTGATGGCTTTGGATTTTTAGATATGGACAAATTGCTTGCGGTTTGTTTTGCCAAATCAATCGGCTAATCTGAGCGTTAATTTTACTTTTTATTTGTCATGATTGCAAACGCATAGGGAGCGATGACTATGAATGAGATTGTTAATTGGCTAAACGGGATTATTTGGAGTCCTGCCTTGATTTATCTGTGTCTTGGGGCAGGGCTATTTTATTCCATCATGACCCGTTTTGTGCAGTTACGTCTGTTTGGCGAGATGGTACGCCTTGTATTTAGTAAAACCAAAAGCGATGACGGGATTTCGTCCTTTCAGGCATTTGTGGTGGCACTTGCCAACCGTGTGGGCGTGGGTAACATTGCAGGGGTGGCGGCTGCCATCGGCTTTGGCGGCCCTTCGGCGGTGTTTTGGATGTGGGTGGTGGCATTTTTGGGAGCGTCCACCGCTTACGCTGAGAGTACATTATCGCAAATCTACAAAGAGCGAGACCCCATCACAGGTCAATACCGTGGCGGCCCTGCTTATTATTTTGAAAAAGGCTTGGGACAAAAATGGTACGCCATTCTCTTTGCGGTGGCGATGATTATCTCGTGTGGCGTCTTCTTACCTGGGGTACAGGCTAACGGCGTTGCCAGTGCGGTAACTCGCATCACAGGCGAAGGCAACTTGGTCAATTTCTTGGGGCTAGAAGTCGGCACGCTACGCATCGCTGTCATGGCGGTTGTTGTGGTTGCGGTGGGCGTGATTATCCTAGGCGGTATCAAGCGTATTGCAAGCTTTGCTGAGATTGTTGTGCCATTTATGGCTGTCGGCTACATCGTGCTTGCCCTACTTATCATGGTCATGAATCTTGACAAAATCCCTGCGGTCTTTGGGCTTATCATGGGCGACATCTTCAACCCAATGGCAGGCTTTGGGGCGGCGATTGGTTGGGGTGTTAAGCGTGGCGTGTACTCAAACGAAGCAGGTCAAGGTACAGGTCCACACCACTCGGGGGCTGCCGAAGTTGACCACCCATCTCAGCAAGGTCTTGTGCAGGCGTTTTCTGTTTATGTGGACACACTCGTGGTATGTACGGCAACTGCCTTTATGATTTTGACCATGGGCACCTACAACGTCCAAGGCACGCTTGAAGCAGGACAGTTTATTGTCCAAAACATTGACCCTAGCGTTGAGATTGGCACACCTGCCTTTACCCAGATGGCATTAGAGACAACTTTTGGAGTATTTGGTAACTACTTTATCGCCATTGCTATTTTCTTCTTTGCCTTTACCACGATTTTGGCATACTATCACATTGCTGAGATTAACGTGGTGTATTTGTCTAGATTTTTGGGTAAGCAAGCCCAAAAAACAGGGCTGATGATTGCCAAAGTCATCATTCTTATCATGGTGGGCTACGGTGCGTTGAACAGTGCTGGGGCTATCTGGGCATGGGGCGATGTGGGCGTGGGTATGACTGCATGGCTCAACATCATCGGTATCTTGATTATGTTCTTTATGGGATCTCGGGTTACCATGCGAATGCTTGCCGACTATGAAGCACAGCGTAAGGCGGGTGGCAAGATTGTCTTTGACCCTACCAAATTTGGCATCAAAAACGCCACATTTTGGGAAGAGCGTCTGCGTCAAAATGACAAGCAAAACGGTCAATAATCCAAAAACAACACAAAAAAAGGGGCGGATAATGCCCTTTTTTTATTGCCATAATGTAGGGCGTGCCCGCCTTTTGTATTTGCAATGAAAAAGTCTGTTTAAAAAAAGTGGGGAGTCGACGTTTTTCAAGGAAAACATTATACTCACCAAACCCCAAAATAACACTTCAAACCTTCTTCGATTGTATCAAGCTCTGACAAATGACTTCTAAGCCATCTTTTAATCGTTGCCCAAGTTTGCTCTATTGGGTTTAGCTTGGATGAGTAAGGTGGTAATGGTAAGATGATGTGTTTGTATGTTGTGTTATTGATAAGCTCTTGCAAGTGTTTCATTCTGTGAAATCTTGCATTGTCTAAGATGATGATACAAGGCTTGCCTGTTTGTTTGGTGTGATTGTTAAGACAAGGCAGTAGCATTTGTTCAAACCACGTTTCAAACAAAGCACTTGTCATTGTATTGTTGTAGATGAGTGGAGCAATCAAGTTTTTGGCTTTGCCCCCTATTTGTCCTGCCACTAAGGAGACTCGTTGATAGCGTCTGCCACTGACTTTATCATAGGCTCTTTGACCTTTTAGACTTCTTGCATGAGTACGGTGTAGATAAGTGCCAATGCCTGTCTCATCTATATAGACAAGCTCATAACCGTGTTTGGACGTAGCTTGTAGTTGTGTTAATTTGTCTTGGAAGTCTTTGACTTTATTTGGGTCTTTCTCGAAGTAAGTTGTGGTCTTTTTTTAAGAGTAATGTTCATTGCTTTGAGTGCTTTATGGATTGCCATATCACTACACCCAAATACTTCACCAATTTCACGTAGGTATTTGTCAGGATTTGCTTCTACGTAAGCAAGAAGCTCTTTTCTGTCAAACTTTCTGGGTCTGTTGGTGGGTTTTTTACAAGACAAATTGCCTGTTTCTTTAAGTTGTCGTCTCCAACGAAACACGGTGTGTCTTGATACACCAAAAGCTTCCATAACAAGGTCAATGTTCTTGCATTTGTCATAATAAGCCAAGGCTTTTTGTCTGATTTCTAGTGAATAAGCCATTTGAAGTAGTGATTAGTGAATGGTGATGGAGATATGGGGATGATTGGTGTTGTTTCAAGGTTTGTTGGTTATATATTCCCCATAAACACTCTAAATTTTAAGTTGTATTATAAAAGGCAGGCACGTCCTAATCATGATTGCGATTAAAACATATTGAAACCACTACATATAACGATTTTACAAAATTTTGCAATTTTAAAATCTTGGAAAATATCAGGGCGTGTAAGTATACATGTTTTATTTCGCAGTACGTCTATTTAATGCTAACACATCACCATTAAAAGGCAAAACCACAACGCAACGTTTTATGGTAAAATATGCTTTTTGAAAAATTGCCATGCTCCTAAACCTAAACCGCCACAGCTTTGCTGATTATAAAAAAGAGTTCATCGCTCTCGCCACACTCGCCCTGCCCATGCTCTTATCCCAAATCGCCCAAGTTGGGACAGGCTTTGTGGATACGGTCATGGCAGGCAGTGTCAGCAAAGAAGACTTGTCTGCGGTCGGATTGGGAAACAGTTTGTTTATTACCATCTATATCACTTTGCTTGGGGTAATGACCGCCCTAAATCCCTTGATTGCCCAGCAGTATGGTGCGGTTAACAAGGGCGATGCTAAGGCAGGCGACATTGGTGAGCTGGGACGGCAAGGACTGTGGTATGGACTGCTCATGGGCGTGATTGGCATGGTGCTGATTTGGGCGGCGATACTGCCCTTTGAGCATTATTTTGGTCATCTAAGCACCAACACCCTTGCCGTTACCAAAGAGTATCTGTGGTTCATCGGACTTGCCATGCCTGCCGCCATGATACATCGCACCTTGCACGCTTATGCGTCCAGTCTTAACAAACCCAAAGTTATCATGATTGTCAGTTGGCTGTGCTTTTTTGCCAACATTCCCCTAAACTACGTCTTTGTCTATGGCAAATTTGGCATGCCCGCCCCAGGCGGTGCAGGTTGTGGACTGGCAACCGCCATCGTCTTTTGGCTAAACGCCATCATCCTTGGCATATACATCGCCAAAGACAGATATTTTCATGAATTTGGCTTAATGGACAAATTTAGCCTGCCCGACATCAAGCTCTTTGGCGACATCACCAAACTTGGCATACCCATCGGACTGTCATTTTTTATTGAAGTGAGCCTATTTAGCTGTATCATGTTTTTGGTCGCAAGGCTGGACGGCAACACCGAAAACTACGTCGCCGCCCAACAAATCGCCATCAACATCACCTCACTCATCTTTATGATACCCCAAAGCTTAGGGGTTGCTAGCACCGTGCGGGTCGGCATGGCGATGGGTCAGCGTGAACCTGAGTCTGCCCGTTATAGCAGTGGCGTGGCGTTGTCAGGTGCGGTCGCCATTTCATTTTTGACCGCTGCCTTTTTGGTCATCGGGCGAGAACAGCTGGCAACACTCTACACCAAGGACACGGCAGTCATTGCCATCGCCTCCGCCATCATTCTCTATGCCGCCGCCTTTCAGCTGGTCGATGCGGTGCAATGCGTGGCAAGCTATGCCTTGCGTGGCTATAAAGTAACCACCGTGCCGATGATAATCCACATCATTGCATTTTGGGGTTGTGGGCTACTGCCTGGTATTGTGTTAGCGTTTTATATGGGCATGGGCATTTATGGTTTTTGGACGGCACTGGTCATCTCACTGGCAGTGGCGGCGGTGTTTTTGGGTTGGTATTTGGAGCGGTATAGCAAACGCATGGTGAGCATGGTGCATTGACAAATTTTTAAAAATCAGGCATAGTAGCACAACTGTTTTAAGGGCAATACCCCCGTTTTAGGGATGACCGCCCATCACGTAGGACTGCTTATGAAATCATACGCACTTATCCCAGTTGGCACTGCTCTTGTTCTCACCCTACTGACTGCTTGTGGTCACTCAGGGGGCGACCATGCCACCCCTGCCAGTGCCAATGCTGATATCCACGCCAATGAACAGCTCGGGACGACATGGGGCGATGAGATTCGCTCGCCCTCTAAACACGTCTCGGTCACTTACCTAAGTGATGATCCCATTGACCAAAATGTCGTTCGCTACGCCGCCAAAGCATTCACAGGCAAAACCTTAAACAGCGTCTCGCTTCATCATGGCAAAGTCAATCTCAGCTTTACCGATGATAACGGCAATACCCTACCCATCACCCGAGAAAACAGCGATTATTACCTAAGTGCCACCGAAGGGCAAAAATACACCCTACGCTACACCAACACCAGCGACAACACTTATGCCATTATCGCCAGCGTGGATGGGCTAAATGTCATCACAGGCGAGCGTGCTTCGGTGCATGGCAGTAGTTATATTCTAAACCCGCACGCCACCCTGCTCATCGAAGGCTTTCGTAAAAACGACAGTGCCGTGGCAAGTTTTACCTTTGGTAAGCCCGAACACAGCTACGCCAATCATTCGGACAGAGGCTCCATAGACAATACAGGCGTTATCGGCACCGCCATCTATGAAGTTCGCCTTGATGATGAATCCGCACCAAAATTTGCCCCACCACCCAACAGCAAGCCCAACACCCAACCACAGGCATTCCCTGCGGATAAATAAGTTGTGGAAGATAGCCTAATACCCAAATCATTTGCCAGTCCATTAAAAAATAGCCATGTTATTGCACGGCTATTTTCTATTTGCTTTTTAATTTCGGCATTGTTCACCAACTATACATACACCCAACCAACTTGATATTTACCACGGGTTTGTAGGGGTTGGCTCTGCACACCCTTTGATGATATTACCATACAAGGCGTGCTCAGCACGCCCCTACGTCCACACATCATTGTATTTGTAGTAATTTTAAAGTTTCTTGGGTGTAACTCAGCCCATCATCCCACTTAGCAAACAGTAAGTTCAGTGAGTTCTCTATCATCTTTTGGCATTTGGAATAACACTTGGTTTTGCGTTTAAATTTTGCAAGAAAATGCCTTATCCCACTGTTATAACCTTCAACAGTAAAGGTTTATTTTTTGCTTTATAAGTGCTTATGGATTGGAATGACATCTGCATAAACATTCCAGTAATCACTACAAAACAGATTGATATTAGGTGTATTTAGTTGGTTGTATAATCTCTTAAAGGTCTTACTGTCTCGCTTGCCACAAACAAAACCTAAGACTTGTTTGGTGTCTCTACTAATGACAATCGGGCTCCAACAGTAGTTTTTTTAAACTTGCTGTAACTGTGAATTTCATCAAGCTCTACAATGTTAATTTGTTCATTGTCTTGGGTTAAATTGGCATTGTAGATGTCTTGATGTTTAACACCAAGTTCTTTAACCCAATAGTACACGGTACTATACCCAATACCAAGTACACGACCTATGGCACGAAAACCCAGACCTTCAAGATACATGACAAGGCTAGCTTTCTAACACTTTCATCTTTTTTGTTGCTTTTATAAAGCACGGTAAAGTGATATTTATAGTCTTTACATTGGTATCTTTGTTTACCATAAGCAAAGCCTGCTTTAACAATGTGATTGGACTGACATTTTGGGCAATAATCTAAGGGTGTCATGAGCTGTTTGGTCTTTGGTTGTTGTGGAGTGGGTATTAGCTTGGGTATGGGTTTTGAACGATGCCGATTTTTCTTTTATGCCTTGCCAATCCTAGCATTTGCCCTTAAAATATAGCTTTAAAAATAAAAAAAGAGCAATAACGTGGACAAAGCACCCCCCTACTTAGCCCCCCATTTAGACCCGACATCTGTTGGTATCGTAACGCCCCAAACCTTGCATTTTGATGAGCCATTGACCCTAGAATGCGAGCGGGTGTTGCCGTCATTTGACCTAGTCATCGAGACTTATGGCGAGCTAAATGCCGACAAGTCCAACGCCATTTTAATCTGCCACGCCCTATCAGGCTCACACCACGCCGCAGGCTATCATAGTGAGTCCGATGCCAAAGCAGGTTGGTGGGATAACCTGATTGGCAATGGCAAGGCGATAGACACGAGCCGATTTTTTGTGGTGTGCCTAAACAACATCGGCTCATGCCACGGCTCCACAGGCCCTACGACACTCAATCCTGCCACAGGCGAGATTTGGGGGGCGGATTTTCCGCTTATCACCATAAAAGACTGGGTAAAAACCCAAGTCATGCTCTCAGACCGCCTAGGCATTGACAAATGGCACGCCATCGTGGGTGGGAGCATGGGCGGTATGCAAGCCCTACAATGGTCGGTGGATTACCCCGACCGCCTAGAGCGTGCCGTCATCATTGCCAGCACGCCCAAGCTATCCGCCCAAAACATCGCCTTTAACGAAGTGGCTCGCCAGTCTATCCTATCCGACCCCGATTTTCATGACGGCTGGTATCTCAAACACGGCACCTACCCCAGACGTGGGCTGATACTCGCTCGCATGGTGGGGCATATCACTTACATCACCGAAGAGGCGATGAAAGCCAAGTTTGGGCGGGACTTGAAGTCTGGCAAATTCATGTACGGCTTTGACGTGGAATTTCAAGTAGAAAGCTACCTACGTTATCAAGGCGAGCGGTTTAGCAAAAATTTTGATGCCAACACTTATCTACTCATGACAAAAGCACTGGACTATTTTGACCCGACACGGGATTACACCTCGGACGAACTGGATGAAAAAGAAGCCTTAAAACAAACGCTTGCCCGCACCAAATGCCAATTTCTCATCGTCTCATTTACCACCGATTGGCGGTTCACGCCCGAGCGGTCGGTTGAGATTGTGGACGCTTTAATGGCGAACGACAAACGAGTGAGCTTTGTCAATGTGGATGCACCGCATGGGCATGACTCATTTTTATTTGACATTCCCCGTTATACGACTGCCGTTCGAGGATTTTTGAACGCCCCTGTCATCAAACGACAAACAGGCGACATCACACTCCAAGAGATTTCACAATTGGCAAGACAATAAAACAAGGAAACTCATGAATAACATCGACCACCAACTTGCCGAAAAATGGATAAAACCCAACTCAAAAGTCCTAGATTTGGGCTGTGGGGACGGCACGCTACTGGCTCACCTGCAAGAGCGTCTGGGCGTGTTTGGCTATGGCATTGAGATTGACCCCGACAAAATCAATGAAGGCATTGCCAAAGGGCTAAACATCGTGGAGCAAGACCTAAATGACGGCTTGGCTCGCTTTGCTGATAATAGCTTTGATACAGTCGTTATGGCTCGTGCCTTGCAAGCGGTCAAAAATCCCGAAACCCTACTCAATGATATGCTAAGGGTTGCCAAATTTGGTATTGTTACTTTTCCCAACTTCGCCTATTGGCAAAACCGCATTTATCTTGGTATTAAGGGCATCATGCCGATGAGTGAGACCTTGCCCCACCAATGGTACAACACGCCCAACATTCATCTTTGCACTTTTAAGGACTTTGAACGGCTGTGCCACGACAACAACATTCGAATTTTGGACACGGTCGCCCTATGGGACAACCCCAACCCCAAAATCCCTGCCTTTGTCCGTGATAAAGCCGTCAAAAAAGCCCCCAATCTCTTGGCGGATGTGGCGGTGTTTCGGATTGCCAAAGGTTAATTAGGGCATGCCTACCATGGATAACATTTTTTTACAAAATAAGATGAAAATTTGACAATCTTAATCAATTTTTGCATGAAAAAATGGCTAAATCTTGTTTGTCATTGCAAATACCAAAAGCAGGCACGCCCTACATTTTAACCAGCAAACACCATCAAATAACTGATAAATGATGTTACAAAATTTGACATGTTTCACCAATGAAAAAATTGAGTTTATCACTCATTAATGGTATGATAAAGGATTGATTTGGTATTTTAATATATCCATTTAAACAAAGCTCTCAACCACAGGTCGTCATCATGAAACGTTTAAAACTTGGCATTTTATCCACCCTACTTTTGGCAGGTATTGCCAACGCTGAACTTATCTCAAATGTACCGCTTGATGTCTCTCGTTTTGAGATTATGGACATCTCATCACTTGCCAGTCAAGCAAGCAGTGGCAACCATCACGCCCAATTTTTCTTAGCCAAACGCCTACAAAAAGGTGAAGGCGTTGCCAAAGACCCTGCCAAAGCCGTGCATTGGTACACCCAAGCTGCCCAAAAAGACATCGCCCCTGCTCAGCTAAACCTAGGACTCATGTATCTGCGTGGCGAAGGTGTCAAAGCCAGCATGAGTGAAGGTCGCAAATGGCTAGAACGTGCCGCTCATCTGGGCGACAACCGTGCCAGCTATGCACTTGCAATGATTGATGAAAAACAGCAACGCTATGTGGATGCCTACAAATGGTATGACCTATCTAGCCGTGACGGTATGCTTGATAACGGCATTCGTGATAAAGCCCAAGCCAAAATCGGTCAGCTTGCCTTAAACCTATCATCAAGCGACATCGAAAAAGCCAAAACCAGTGCCAATGATTGGTTTACCATCAAATAATCATTTACCCACTCACCAAAAAGCCCATGACATCATGCGTGGGCTTTTTAAATGCGACTTCAATTTAAACGAAAATCCAGTTCAGTTTTGGGCTACCGCCCTAAGTTTTAATCAAAATATACTCACCATTTTATACGTTTACCATTTTTGCCAAAATGCCTTATCATGAAAATCAGGCACAGGGGCAGAACTGACAGCAAAGTAATGCAAATCACCTTTGATGTTTAGTATCGCACATGGGTTGACGAGTGTCTGCTCGGGCAACAAATCCGCCACGGCTGACACATCAAGACTGACATGACGCTCGTATACCAGCACGTTATCATTATCATCGGCACGCCACGACAGAGTCACTTTATCGGTCTGTATGGGCGTAGCGGGCGTACGATAATCGCTAAAATGATACAGAGCATAACGTCCATCAGGAGCAATGTTCATCTCAATATAACCGCCATCTGCCAAACCAATAAAGCATTCTAGGCAGGTCTCCTGCCACAGCCCATCGGCACGCTTGATATTATCATCATGATAATTGGCAAAATTCAGTCCGTCCACCTTTTCAATCATAAAACTCATGTTAATCACATGCTTACCCCCGTGCGTGTCTTCACTGATATAGGTATGAACTTTGGGGGCAGGCTTGTTTTTTTGGGCATTTTGCAGGTCTTGCAATACAAACAACCGCTCTCTTTGCATGACCGAATTATCATCATAATAAAACTCGGTAAAGTGTGACAGCGACAGCAAGCTAAACAGTTTATCAATGGGATTTGCGGTAAAAAAATTCAGGTATTGTTAAATAAAGATAGATTTTAAGGTTTTCCGTTCGGACTGAGCTTGTCGAAGTCTAGGAAAACCGTTATGGTTCGACAAGCTCACCACGAACGGCTTTCTAGAAAAGTATACTCAATTAACAATACCAAAATTCATGACATTCCCTTTTGTTGAATTCCTAAAAACCAAATCTTACCAAATTAGACAGTTTGTCGTTAGGTTCGTCATTTTTACGAAACAGTAGCACCATACGCCCGATATGATGCACCACTTGACTGTCTGTGGCATCGGCTAGGGCGGATGCACATTCTTTGCGTTCATCTGATGAGCCTGCTGGGATTTTTACTTTGATGAGTTCGTGGTCACTTAGGGCACGGGCGGTCTCTTCGATGAGCGTGGGCGTCAAGCCATTACCACCCACCATGATGATGGGATTTAGACGATGACCGATGCCCCGTAGTTCTTTTAGGGTGTCGTTAGATAGGTTGTTAAAATTGGGTTTTGCCATAAAATGTCTCAAAACAGGTTTTTAAATAAATTAATGTTCATTATAACAAAAATATACCAAATTTTCTCATAAAAATGTTAAACTAAGCAGTTATTTTAATTCATCAACACCGACCAATGGCAACTCGCATTACCAACAAAAAATTCTCCAAATCATCGAAAGCGTGGATGAAAGAGCATATTGACGACTATTATGTTCAAAAAGCCCAAAAAGACGGCTATCGTGCCAGAGCGGCTTATAAGTTATTGGAGATTAACGAAAAAACTTCTCTTATCAAAAAAGGCATGACCGTGGTGGACTTAGGTTCTGCCCCTGGTAGCTGGTCGCAGGTGGCAGGACAGCTTGTGGGCGATGACGGGATTTTGATCGCATCTGATATTTTGCCCATGGATACTTTGGAGAATGTTACCTTTATTCAAGGCGATTTTAGAGAAGAAGAAGTCTTTAACAAAATCATGAATGAAGTGGGCGGACGACGTGTGGACGTGGTGTTATCGGACATGGCTCCCAACACGTCTGGCATGTCAGCAGTGGACATGCCACGCATGATGTATCTGTGTGAGCTGGCGGTGGATTTTGCTCTAAAAGTGTTGCCCGAAGGCGGTGCGTTAATCATGAAAGTGTTCCAAGGCGAAGGTTCGCCCGAACTTCGTGCTGACATGCAAAAAAAGTTTAGCAAAATCAAAAGCATCAAACCCAAGGCAAGTCGTCCCCGCTCCAAAGAGATGTTTTGGGTGGCGATAAAATAATCATCCAAATTTAGGGCTTGATTTATTGATAATAAGCCTTATTAAAAGCAATGTCTCTTTGTGTGAACAATTGCACGATTTGCCCCATTTTCCAATTTTTAAATTTTCAATCAAAGTTGTATCAAACGCCAAAAACAGGAAACCCTTTGTGAACGACATGGCAAAAAACATTCTATTATGGCTCGTGATTATCACCGTGGTAGTCATGGTATTTAGTAATCTCGACCGTGGTTCAGGCAAGGCTGATGACATGAAGTACTCAGCCTTTGTCACGGCAGTCGCCGAAGGTCAAATCCAAAAAGTTGAGATTGACGGCGAAGAGATTACGGGAACAAAGGTTAATGGCTCAGAGTTTGAGACCATCCGCCCTGCCCTAGACGATACCGAGTTAATGCCATTACTTCGCAAGCATAACGTAGAAGTAGAAGGGGCAGCACCACAGCGTCAAGGCGTGGGTACTCAGCTACTCATTGCAGCCTTTCCGATTTTGCTCATCATCGGTCTGTTTTGGCTGTTCATGCGTGGCATGAGTGGCGGTGCTGGCGGTGGCGGCATGGGTGGTCGTAACCCCATGAGCTTTGGTAAATCAAAAGCCAAAATGCTCTCAGAAGACCAAATCAAAGTTACCTTTGCCGATGTGGCAGGGTGTGAAGAGTCCAAGCAAGAAGTGGTTGAAATTGTGGACTTCTTAAAAGACCCAGAAAAATTCACCAAACTTGGGGCGACCATTCCCCGTGGCGTGCTTATGGTGGGTCCTCCTGGTACAGGTAAGACACTGCTTGCCAAAGCCATTGCAGGCGAAGCCAAAGTGCCGTTTTTTAGCATCTCGGGTTCGGATTTTGTGGAGATGTTTGTTGGGGTGGGTGCAAGCCGTGTCCGTGATATGTTTGACCAAGCCAAAAAGAACGCCCCGTGTATCATCTTTATTGATGAGATTGATGCGGTGGGTCGTCATCGTGGCTCGGGCATGGGAGGTGGTCATGATGAGCGTGAACAAACGCTAAACCAACTTTTGGTGGAAATGGACGGCTTTGAAGGCAATGACGGCGTGATTGTCATTGCAGCAACCAACCGTGTGGACGTGCTAGATAAAGCCCTACTTCGTCCTGGTCGTTTTGACCGTCAAGTGTCGGTTGGCTTGCCAGACATCAAAGGTCGTGAGCAAATCCTAAATGTACACCTTAAAAAGCTCCCCCAAACCATTGGTGTGGACGTCAATGCCCTAGCTCGTGGCACCCCAGGGTTTAGCGGGGCACAGCTTGCCAACCTTGTCAATGAAGCCGCTCTTTTTGCCGCCCGTCGCAACAAGATGAGCGTGGACATGAACGACTTTGAAGATGCCAAAGACAAACTCTATATGGGGCCTGAGCGTAAATCCATGGTGCTGCGTGAGGAAGAACGCCGTGCTACTGCCTATCACGAAGCAGGTCATGCCCTAGTCGCCCAACTACTTCCCTTTACCGACCCTGTACACAAAGTAACCATCATGCCCCGTGGCTGGGCACTCGGGGTAACATGGCAGTTGCCCGAGCAAGATGCGGTGAGCAGTTATAGCGATAAAATGCTAAACGACATCTCTATCTTGTTTGGCGGGCGGATTGCTGAGGAGATTTTTATCAATCGCAAATCCACAGGAGCGTCCAACGACTTTGAGCGTGCGACCAAACTTGCCCGTGCCATGGTTACCAAATATGGCATGAGCGACAAACTTGGCGTAATGGTCTATGAAGACGAAGAGCAAGGCGGATATTTTGGTGGGGCGAGCCGTACTATCAGTGAGGCTACCCAACAAAAAGTGGACGAAGAAGTCCGCCGCATCCTAGAAGAGCAGTACGATGTGGCGTATAAGCTCATTGATGACAATCACGACAAGATGCACGCCATGGTGGACGCACTGATGAAGTGGGAGACGATTGACCGTGAGCAGTTCTTGCAAATCATGAATGGCGAGACGCCACGAGAGCCAAAAGAATATCAGCATGAAGTGCCAACGGTGAATATCGTCAAAAATGACGAATTGCCACCGCCTTTGCCGAGTGCTTGATTTACAGACCGTCTTAAACACTAAGGCGGTTTTTTGTGCATTAATGTTTACCAAAAACACTTGCAATTTTACTCAAACTCTTATACGATACGCCTTTTAATTGACAATGATAATCTTATGACAAATTTTTTAAATAAACAACTAAAACGCACCAAAATCATCGCAGGCATGAGTAATACCTTGGTGGGGGGCTTTGCTACCGCCAGACGTATTGGGGCATTTAAAACACCGCCCAGAGATGTTTTGCCAAAATACATCCAAATCTTTTGCCGTAAAATGGTCAATTCCTTTGGTGTGGAAGTCGTGCAAGTTGAGCCTGTGCCACAGACACACGGGCTATGGGTATCCAATCACATCTCTTGGCTGGATATTCCTGTGGTGGGATCGGTCGCTCCTGTGTTCTTTTTATCAAAGGCGGAGATTGGCGAGTGGTTTATTTTTGGCAAACTTGCCAAAGCAGGCGGAACACTCTTTATCAAGCGTGGTTCGGGGGACGCTGACGGTGTGGCACGTCAAATTGCTGACTTTTTGCGTGGCGGTTCATCGGTGGTATTTTTCCCCGAAGCGACCACCACAGACGGCAAACAAATCAAAAAAATCCATGGCAAATTATTACAAGCAAGCATGGATACAGGCTTACCCATTTGTCCTATGGTGATTGCTTATGTCAATGCAGACGGTACATTGTCAGATGACTGTGCGTATTATGACAAACGCACGATGGCAGAGAGCCTAAGACGAGTGGCAGACAGCGATGGGGTTAAGGCGTATGTGTTGCCCCTTGCACCGATTTTGCCCGAAGATAAGACCCGTGTTGAGCTGACCGAACTATTACAAAAAGCGATGGAAGACGGCTTAGCACAGCTACATAGACGGGTGTTAAAGGCTTAATAATCCCCTTTTACCTACGCCAGAGCCTATCCCACAACCCATGCGTTGGTGTGGGTTCTTGACTGGGTGTTTGGTTGGGCGTGGCAAGTAGCCGACAGGGTTTATCAGGAAATTTTGGGTTGTTGACTGCTCGCCCTGCAAGGTCTTGCAAAAATAGCGTACACCGCCCACCGTCCGTGCGTAGTTGCCATTCATGACCGCTAATCTCTTTATCAAACGTATTAGGAGATGCCAACGTACTAACAATCAGCTTGCCATGTCTATCTACAAAGCCAACGTTACTGTGACCATTCATATCTAAATGAACTCTTGATATGCCTTGCTCATCAAAAGGCTCCATGTTGTCATAGTCTTGTGTAAATACGTTTTTGTGGCGGTCTATCATCATGGCTTGGTTATCCACGCTCACCAAAAACCGCTCATCGCCTGCTTTATCGTCCAGTAGCTTTACCCAATCATAACGCCCCATCAAGATGATATTGCCCTGTGTATCCATAAAACCCTGCTGTCTGTCATGACTGTCAAAGTACATCAATGTATCGCTCGCAAAATTTAGCCTACCACGCTGATAATCCAGCAAGACCCTACCATCTACCCCATACACCGCCGAATATATGCCATCATCACGCTCATCAGTGATAATGACTTTATCCACGCCATTAAATGCCCAAACCCGCTCATCAAAAATAAAAGGTGCTATCACACGCTGATGAGCGTCGACCAAACCCCATTTGCCTTGTTTTGATAAAGTGATATGACCACTTAGGCACGCTCCGTCATCATATTCAAGCGGTAACAATACTTTACCTGTGCTGTCCGCCATGCCATATTTGCCGTGTTTTTTGACAACGCCGAATATGTTGCTGTTTTCTGCGGACGTTGAACAAACCACGTTTTCATCATAACGAAAATCGCCCCAATCGGCAGGCTCTATGGATAACGCCCACGCTTGCGGTAGTGTGAGCAGGGTGAATAAGGCGATGAGTGGCTTTTTCATGGGTTGTCCTAGGTTGTCATTTGGGCTGTATGTCTATCAAAATATGGGGATAGGTACGGGTCAAAATGGGCGATTTGGTGTACTTGACACAAATCACATCGCCTGCCTTGTACGGGCGAAAAATATCATCCCTATGCCAGTTGTCAAGGCGGTCAAAGCGATACGATTTTTGGCTCATTGAGTCATCAAGATACAGGCTTAGCACACTTTGTTTGCCCAAAGGGCGATGTTCGATTTTGTTAAGTTGCCCACAAACTTGATGAATATTGCCGTGGCTTGTCCAGTAATAACCAAAAAATAAATAATAAAGCACAACGGTAGTCGACAATGCTCCGATACTTATCTTTATGATTAAATGTTTGCCTTGTGCGGTCGCCACACCCAAAAACACCACCGCCAAGATGATAAAAAATGCGTCGCCAACAAGTATTGAGATGATAACAGCTAAGGCGATAAGGGCGATAGCAAATGGCTGATGTTCTGTGCTGAAAAATGACATGACAAATATCCCTTTTGCTGTGGTTGATGTTATTTCTTATCATTCATAATTCGCACTTCTTTTAATACATGGGGCGAAAAAAGGGTAAATGCTGGCATGGGGATATAATCCACGCAAATCGACTCATTTTTATCATAACGATTTTTAAAAAAGTCGGTATGTTCGTGATAGCGATGAATGTGCATAAAGTCATAAACTTTTTGCTCATCTGTGGCATACATCGACAACATCAAATCCTGCCTTTTAAATCCACTCTTTTGATAAAACTCTTTGAATGTGCCACAAACCGTTTTGGCAGGTGTACGAGAATAAGTATACAAGCCATAATTAAAATAATAAACAACAAACGGCCCAATCACGCCCCAAATACCAAATTTGACGGTGTCGGATTTGTCATGGGCAAAAAACAAACTTGCCATCATCGCACCAATGCCAAGCGTCATCGCCTTGTCATCTACAAAGAGCAAAAAGATGATGACCTGTATGGCAATGACACCATAACCGAGCTTTTTTGAGATTGGGCGTTGTCGCTCATTTTAGCTCAATCGCCATTTGTCCCTTTGGTGTAACCTTAAAAATCTGCACCTTAAACAGCACATCTTGCCCTGCCAAAGGGTGATTAAAATCCACTTTGACTTCATTATCATCAACATGGCAAATTACCCCCGCCAAGGTATTTTGACCTTTATCGGCAAATTCCATCATCATACCGACCACAGGATTTGGCTCGGATAAGCTAAATTTGGTGCGGGGAAAGGTCTGTACGTTTTCGCCATTCCATTCGCCAAAGGCTTGTTCTGGCGGTAGATGAGCGGTGCGGGTGTCGCCTGCTTTTAGGTTGATGAGTACCTGCTCAAAGCCTGCCAGTAGGCTCTCATCGCCTACCGTCAAGGTTACAGGCTCATCTCGCCCAAAGGTGCTATCGATGACTGTGCCATTTGGTAGGCTGACTTCAAAATGTAGCGAAACGGTGCTACCGTCTGTAATGCGAATCTCTTCGCTGGGTAAAATGTTCATGTTAAAATTCCAAAATAAAAGTGGGGCTAGTTTACCACAAAGCCCCATGTATAGTAAAATCGCCAATATAGTCAAACAAATTTGAAATAAGACAAGGAAAACGAGCGAAGTTGTACAAGTAGTACTACGAGCGAGTTTGACGCAGTATTGTTTCAAAGTTGGCAGACTATACCTTTTGGTAATCAGTCTTCACCAAGTAGCCTTCTCGCCCAAGCAATCACGGGCAAATCCACCATTTGTCCATCGATGGCGAACACCGCCTGCCCTGTGGCGTGATGATGAGATAGCACTTTTTTGGCAAAGGCGACATCGCCATCACGCACTTTGTGTGCCTGTACCACACCCAACTGCTTGGGGTGTATGACAAGACAGCCACCAAAACCAAAATCACGAGCGTGCGTAAGCCATCTGGCAAAGCCGTCATCATCGCCAAAATCGGGATAAATCGTCTCAATCGGAGCATTTAGCCCATGTGCCTGCGAGTGTAACACCAGCTCGCACCGCACCTTGTCAAGCATAACTACCTCTGCCGATGTATGCCTGCCAATCCCTAGCGATGTCAATAAATCCAAACAGCCATAGCTCAACGCCACAAGCCCTGTTACACCTGCCATAGAAGCGACATTTAGCACGCCTTGCCCGCTCTCAATCATGGCAATGATGGGGCGAGCCGTCAGCTCATGGGCGAGGCTGACCTGCTGGGCGTTATCGGCTTTGGGGAGTACCACCGTGCTGATGATGTCGTGGGACTGCACCCATTCACAATCCAAACGAAACTCGCCATGAGACGCCCCATGTATCCGCACCCACAGCTCTGGCGTAGTCTGTGTTTGCTCCATAGTGCCGAGCAAGTCATCAAGTTCAGCACGCACATCATTAGGCGAGCAGTCGGCGGCGGCGTCTTCTAGGTCGATGATGATGGCATGGACGTGGGCAGTTATGGCAGAGTCGGTTAGGGCTTTAATGATACGTTTGGGGTGCGTGGCAGGGACGAATAGATAGGCAAGCATGATAAAACCCTTTTGCAAATTAAATGTATTGTCATTTATTATAGTGGGGATGATTTATTTTTGCAAATTGACATAAAACAATACACATCATCACTTGACAAAAAGTATGGCAAACATGGAATTTGCCTATGCCATATTAATAGGGAATAATAAAGAATACGCAACCGAAAAAAATTATAAAAGAAAACGACACGAGTGGATTAGAAACTCAATGAATTAATGGCAAATAAAAACCCAATAACAAAATTGGGTTTTTATTTCAATATGATTTATTGATATTACAATCAGTGATATTTTATTAAATTTATCGGATAAATGATATTCTATCCGATAAACATCGATTTACTGAACTTGACTTACCATATAATCCACCGCCGCATATACTTCGGCTTCGGTAACGTCCCCTGCAACCTGTGCTGGCATTTTACCAAAGCCTTTGGCGGAGTGCTTGTGCAGGGTGTCTATGCCCTTATCCAAGCGTTTCGCCCAGTCGGCTTTGGCGGTGAGTTTGGGGGCGTCTAACAGTCCTTGCTCGTGGCAGATTTTGCAAGTTTTCTCATAGCGCGCCTTACCTTCGGCGATAGAGAGAGCCTGTACTGGGGCGGGGGCGGTGTTCGCTTGTTCGGCATTATCCACTTGGGCGGTCTCAACTGTACCCTTGTCGGTCTTATCAGATGTGGCAGAGTCGGTGGTTGCTACTTTATCGGCTTTGGAGTCGTCTGTCCCGACAGGCTCGGCGGTCTCTGGTGCGACTTCATCGGCTTTGGGGGTAGTGTCAGTCGGCTGGGCAGGGGCGGTTTTTTGGGTGCTAGGCTCGGCTTTTGGGGCGGGTTCGCTAGATTTGTCGCCACCACAAGCGGTCAAAAATAAGGCACTTGCCAATAATAATGATAGGGTTTTGCTGGGATTTTTCATAAGATAACCTTGCAAGTTAGCTGATAATTATCCTACTAATATACCGAATTTTTGTAAGGAATTAAAGCGGAAAATTGTAAAGATGAATTTTTGACGAATTTTATAAATGGGAATGAGAATTATAATAGAAAATTGTTAAAACTTATCATCAAATTTAATCGTATCATTCTTTTTATAAAATTGCCAAAAATAATACAAACTTTCCAACACCATATAAATGGCAACAAAAGCAATGATTGGATTATCATAATCTTGTTTTATAATCCCAAAATATCCTAAAATGATGGCACAAAATGCCTTGTCCATTTTGAAATGCTTTTTCTGCTAAATTGTTTCATTATTATCAAGTTGCCAAAAATAGTATCTCAATCTACCAAACTCCTCCTAAAAAGTCAAATTTTAGCCCATTCACACTTAATAAAACACTTTATAAATCGCCCCAATTGGGCTATAATTAACCATTTTTATTTAAATTTACGAGCCAAACAATGAGCGAAAACACCCCCCAAAACCAAGCCCAAACCGACTACAAAAACACCCTAAACCTTGCCGATACGCCTTTTCCCATGCGGGGCGATTTGGCAAAACGAGAACCCGCTTGGCTTGCCAAATGGCACGCAGACGATGTGTATGGACAAATCCGCAAAGCCCGTGCAGGGCGTGAAAAATATGTCCTACACGACGGCCCCCCTTATGCCAACGGTCAAATTCACTTAGGACATGTGGTAAACAAGGTGCTAAAAGACATCATCGTCAAATACAAAACCTTGGATGGTTATGACGCTCCTTATGTGCCAGGGTGGGATTGCCACGGCTTGCCGATTGAACAAAAAGTAGAAAATGAGTTTGGTAAAGTGGGGCAACCGCCCAAAGCGGATAAAAATGGCGAGCCGATTACCGCTACGCAATTTCGCAAAGCGTGCCGAGATTATGCGATGAGCCAAATTGAGCTACAAAAGGCGGATTTTAAACGCCTTGGCGTGCTGGGTGATTGGGACAATCCGTATTTGACGATGAATTTTAAAACCGAAGCCGACATCGTTCGCACGCTTGGCAAAATCTACGACAACGGGCATATCGTCCGTGGTATGAAGCCTGTTAATTGGTGCTTGGACTGCGGTTCTGCCCTTGCGGAAGCGGAAGTGGAATATGACAACAAAAAATCCGATGCCATTTATGTGGGCTTTGATATTGTTAATCGTGATGCTTTGAGTGCCACTGCTAATTTAACAGGCAATTTGCAAGCCGTCATCTGGACGACAACCCCTTGGACATTGCCCGCCAACCAAGCCATTACCGCCCACGCTGAATTTGATTATGCGATTGTCAAAAGCGAAAAAGGGCATTTTATTGTCGCCAAAGACCTAGCCGAAGATTTCGCCAAAAATGTCAATTTAGAAAATTATGAGATTGTGGCAAGTGTTAAAGGTTCAGAATTAACCGCCCTAAAAGCCCAACACCCCCTTATCAGCGACCGCCAAGTGCCATTCATCACAGGCGAACACGTTACTGCCGATAGCGGTACGGGGCTTGTGCACACCGCCCCTGCTCACGGTGTGGACGACTATAATGTGGGGCGTGCCAACAACCTACCCACCGAAAATCCTGTGGGCGGTAATGGCGTGTATTTGGACGAAGCCAAAGTCTTTGTGGGCGAGCATATTTACAAGGCACAGCCCAAAATTATTGAAACTCTGCAAGAAAGCGAACACCTACTTGACCACAAGAAAATCACGCACAGCTATCCGCATTGCTGGCGACACAAAACGCCGATTATTTTCCGTGCCACGCCCCAATGGTTTATTTCTATGGAAGCCAAAGGACTGCGTGAACAAGCCTTAAAAGACATTCCAGACGTGGTGTGGACACCGTCATGGGGACAAAACCGCATTGAATCAATGATGAACGGTCGCCCTGATTGGTGTATTTCACGCCAACGCACTTGGGGCGTGCCGATTGCCTTTTTTATGCACAAAGATTCTGGCGAGTTGCACCCTGACACTTCCACCTTAATTGAAAAGGTCGCCCAAAAAATAGAACAAGGCGGAATTGAAGCGTGGTTTGATGCTCCGATTAGTGATTTTCTTGATGACACCGACAGCCAAAACTACGTCAAATCCACCGACACGCTAGACGTGTGGTTTGACTCAGGCTCTACCAATTTTAGCGTACTTGCCAATCGTGATGAACTCACCAATCCTGCCGATTTGTACCTCGAAGGGAGCGACCAGCACCGTGGTTGGTTCCAGTCATCGCTACTGGTAAGCGAAAGCGTGTACGGTCGTCCGCCTTATAAGCAAGTCCTAACGCACGGCTTTACCGTGGACGCAAAAGGCTATAAACTCTCCAAATCCAAAGGCAATACCCAAGGCTTTGAGCCTGCCGAACTTGCCCAAAAATACGGCATTGACATCGTCCGCTTGTGGGTTGGTTCGTCCGATTACCGCTACGAAATGGCGGTGAGTAAAGAAGGCTTTGACCGTGTGAGCGATATGTATCGCCGTATCCGCAACACCATTCGCTTTTTGCTTGCCAATACCGATGATTTTGACCCAAATACCGACCTTGTGCCAGCAGACAGCCTTATCAGCCTTGACAAATACATCATTCACAAGGCAAACCAAGTCCAAAGCGAGATTCGCACCGCTTATACCAACATGGACTTCCACCAAGTTTGTCAATTGGTTACCAACTTTTGTGGGCAGGATTTGGGCGGATTTTATCTTGACATCATCAAAGACCGCCAATATACTTCTAAGACGGACGGACAGGCACGCCGTTCGGCACAGACCGCCATTTATCACATCGCTCACGCCCTTTTGCGTTGGATTGCCCCAATCCTATCCTTTACCGCCCAAGAAGCGTGGCAAGTGCTAAAAGGCACGGACGGCTACATTTTTGCCCAAGAGTGGTATGAATTGCCAAGCGTGGTGCTTGATGACATCACGGACACAGATTGGCAAGCGATTTTGGCAGTCAAAGAAGTGGCAAATAAAGCAATGGATAACGCCCGTACCGACAAGACAATCAACAGCAGTCTGTCGGCAAGCCTTGACATTGTCGCTGATGACAAGGCATACGGCTCGCTTGCCAAATTGGGCGATGAGCTACGATTTGTGTTTATCACAAGTCAAGTAACGCTTGCCAAAGGCGATGAGCTTAGTGTCAAAGTCGCCCCTGCAACAGGCGAGAAATGCGTGCGTTGCTGGCACGTCCTACCAAGCGTGGGAACGGTTGCCGAGCATGGCGACATCTGCCCAAGATGCGTGGAAAATGCGTTTGGGGCGGGGGAAGTGCGGAAGTTTGCTTAATCATAAAAACGGTGTGTAAGGTTGTTTGTGCACCGTTTTAGAATAACGCTAACTGTAAGGATTGCATTGGATAAATATGAAAAAATTTGCATTGGTATTATTAATGATTACCGCATTTATACTTGCAGGATTGGCTTTATCTGATGTTATTAATCGTTATCAGTTAATTGTTGCTCTGGCAATCATCAAAATCATTATTATCGTTATAGGTGTATCAACTGGTGCATTTAATAAAGAACCTGCTCAAATTAGTGATATTACAGTAGATACCCATAAGGATACTTATATTTATTGTGGGATTGGCGTTATTATTAGTTTGATGTTATCCTTTATTTATTTTTTAACGCAAAATCAGGTGTTTTTGGGATTATCTATTGCGGTATTTGTTGGTATTTTGGCAAAAATTTTAATAGCTTTGAATTGCCAAGATAATCCGTAAGGTGCATATTACGCACCGTTATTGCCAATCAATCAGAATTATTGGGGGAGGTAAATAAAAATGCTAACCAAAGTTGAATATCCTTGCCCAAATTGTCAAAATTTATTTGTACCCAAAACCTTAATCAAAAAACCATTTGAAGGAAAATTAAAGTCTTATCAATTTACGCCAACACCTAGTATTCATTGTCCGCATTGCGAGCAAAAATTAAACAAAATTTTTCCTGTGCAATATGCTTGGGGTTTGGTTGGTTTGGTGCTTTTGTTGTGTTTAATGATGATTGTGCAATTCATTTTTGATTTTCAAGTCAATAAAATAATTGAAAATATTATTATATTTTGTTGTTTTTTTGATTGCCTATTGGTTATCCACACAAATTGAAAAACAAACCTATTATCAAATTAGCGATGAGTGATATTTTATTTTAAATGGTGTGTCATACGCACCGTTTATTTAACCCAATTAGGAATTAAAAATGAGCGAAAAATCAGATTTTATTCAAGCCAAAATTGTTGAAATTCAAAACAAACTTGCCAAGCCAATTACCGAATTTCAAACAGGTGGTTTTAAACCAACGGGCGAAAGAACTGAAAATTGGATAGGGCGAGTATTTTTGTGTAAAGCTGATGAAGCCAAACCAGTTACTGATAATAATGGCGAACCGCTTTATCCATTGGCTCAATTTTATTTGCCTAATTTGCCTTTTGTGCCTGATGAATTAAAGCACATTACTTGGCTTACGGTTTTTGTGGGCGAGGAATTACCAAGTGTTTATGAAACAAATGGTAATGGCTGGCTTATTCGTGAATATACGGCTGATGATGAATTGGTGGAATACGAATATGAACAGCAAGGCACGCCAAAGCCATTTCCATTGAGTTTTTCTTTTAAAGAACAAGATTTTCCGCTTTGGGACGGGGGCGGTGTGCCAAGTGATTTGGAAGATGAAATTTGTGAATTAGAAAATGATTATGATGAAGAGCGAGATGAAGAAAAAGACGATTGCGATATATTGGATTATTATGACGATATAGTTGGAGATAATCATTGTCATCATCATAAATTTGGTGGTTATCCGTCTTTTTGTCAATCGGGGGTGGAATTTGAAAATGATTGCAAATTTATGTTTCAAATTTCAAGCGATGATAAAGCAAGGTTTAATGTCGTGGATGGCGGTAGCTTAATGTTTGCTAGAAATGATAAAGGCGATTGGGTTTTATATTATGATTTTTGTTAAACGGTATGTATTACGCACCCTTTAAAATACAAAGCCCAAAAAATGATGTGTAATACGCACCTTACCATTTAAAACTTTAAGAAATTGATTATGTCAGAAAACACCCAAAACAAAACCTCCAACTTAGAATTAAATGGCAAATCCGCCTTTGGTTATTATATCCTTGCCCTTGCCGTTTTAATTATTGACCAAATGACCAAAATCGGTTTTCAAAAATGGCTCGTTACCGAATTTAATTCTGTGCCTGTGATAGAGCCAATATTCAATTGGACGCTGGCGTATAATCGTGGGGCGGCATTTAGTTTTCTTGCCAATCAAGGCGGCTGGCAAAAGTATTTTTTTGCTCTTTTGGGTATTGGTGTCTCCGCTTTTATTATTTATTATCTTCGCCAAATTCCAAAAAGTGCCAAAGTGTTGGCATTGGGGCTTGCTTTGGTGCTAGGCGGGGCGATTGGTAATGTTATTGATCGCTTTTTATATGGCTATGTGATTGATTTTATTCATATTCATTGGTATGATGTTTGGCACTATCCTGTGTTTAATGTGGCGGATATGGCGATTATGGGTGGCATGGCACTTGTAGTGTGGGATATGTTGTTTTTTGAAAGTAAACGCAAAAATGGCGTATCGTGACAAATCAAACAAACAGCTTATTTACCTTCTTTATTTTAAAAATGCCTTTATTTGACAAGCGTTTGACGAATGGATTTATCAGTGCCATTATTTTATCTTTACTTGTTTTTGCTTATTTTTCAATCAGATGGACAATGTTTATCTCACTGGTATAACAAAAACCACCGCTTGTCTAATTTTTTATAAAAAACGCACATTTTTTTACAAAACTGATTTAAAAATGTTACAATTTACCTGTGAACACCCCCCTTTTTATATTCATAGGTAATCGCATGAAACCCAACCATTCTTTTATCCTAAAACCCCTTGCTGTCTCTTGCTTTGTCGCCATGGCAGCAACTGGTTGTGCCATTGATGATGATGTTGATGTCGCACATCATGCCAATCTCATCAAAAATACTGCCGACCCAAGCATTATTCGTGCCGAAGAAGAAGCCAAACGCAAGGCTGAGGAAGAGGCTAAGCGTAAAGCAGAAGAGGAAGCCAAACGTAAAGAAGCAGAGCGTCTTGAAAAAGAACGTCAAGAAGCCGAAGCCAAACAAAAAGCTCAACAAGCTGCCCTTGATAAAATCAACAAGGCTCGCCAAACCGTTGGTAATGCTAACAGCACCCTAACACAAGCTCAAAAAGCAACCACCGAAGCACAGAGCCAAGCATCAAACCCTGCCACTGCTGACAACGCCATCAATCAAGCCAACGCTGCTTATCAGCAGGCTAACACCGCTCTAAATAACGCCGAAACCGCTCTTGTCGAAGCAGAGCAAGCCCTAAAAGATGCCAAAGCAATTGGTGCCAATCAAGACATCATCAACCAAGCTCAAAAAGCAGTAGAGGATGCCAAGCAGGCGATAAACACCGCTGAAAATGTTCGCACGCAAGCTCAAAATGCACGCAAGCAAGCCGAGCGAACTAAAAGCGACAATGCAAGTCAGCAGATTGCCAAGCAAATCGAAAAAGCCAACGCCCAAACCAATGAAGCGGTCGCTACCGCCAACACAGCAAAAGCCGAGCTAAATAATGCCGATAGCCAAGCTGAGTAAGCAAAAACTCAAGCAGGTAATCCTGACACTGCTCAGTCTGCCATTGACCAAGCCAAAAAAGCAGAGCAAACCGCCCAAAATGCTCTAGATAAAGCCCAAGAAGCGGTCAAACAAGCACAAACAGCACTTGACACCGCTAAAGCTACAGGCAATCAAGAAGCGATTAAAAAAGCCCAAGATGCATTAAATAATGCCAATGACACTGCCAAAAAAGCCACAGATGCCAAAGAAAAAGCAGAAGCTGTCATCGCTCAAGCCCAAAGCACACTTGACAAATATCAAGCCGAACAAGATAATCAAAATAATGCCAAAATCAAGCAAATCAAAGACACCGCAACTGGCATTGCCAATACCGCAAACACGCTAATAAGCAATCTTGACAACACCAAAAAAACTGCTGACAATGCCACCAAGCAAGCAAATGCTTTGATCACCACCGAGCAAGCACTAAAAGACGCTGATACCGCCAAAACACAAGCGGCAGATGCTGAACAAAAAGCTCAAAAAGCACTGACAGATGCCCAAAAAGCACTGACAGATGCCAAAACCGTTAGTGCAAATAACGAAGCTGTAACCGCCGCCCAAAATGCCATCAAAAAAGCCGAAGAAGCACTGGCATCTGCCCAAGCCATCAAAAAAACAAACTGAAGCTGTCAGTAAACAGGTAGAGACGACAGAAGCAAAGGCTTATGTTGCTCCCATATCCGATGACACCATCAAAAAAGCCAAGCCTGACCATACTCGCAAGGTCAATGACTCATTGGTCAAAGCCCAGCCCACACCTGCCCAAGACACCATTGCAGGCTATAGTAGTATGGACAGGGTTAGCCCTGAAGGGGAGTTTGTTGAGAATAAAACCAACGCGTTTTATGGTGTCAATCAAAATGAATATGCCAAAAAAATCACAGAGTTAAAAACATCCATTGACACCACCAAGCTCTCTGTCGGTGTCATTGATAGCGGCATCAGCCCTGATAACCCTAACTTGGCAGGAGCCAAACTCAGTGGCAATAATCTGGTTGCTTGCAGTAACTACGACTGCTTCATGAATTTACCTTATATGATGTCAAAACCCAAAGATTCTCACGGTTCTAACATGGCAGCGATTATTGCAGGTAACAATGGCATGACCAATGCCACCATTTATTCGTATACAGATAGTGATTTAGGTAATGGAGATGAATTTGTTGCCATGCATAAACTAAATAAGGATCATGGGGTTAAAATCTTTAACAACTCATGGGGTTACATCCCTGAACCTGGTCAAAGTGACAATGTCTGGCTTGAAGATGCCATGACTGCCACACCCAATGGTGATACCAAAAACAGCTCATACAAGGAAGTTCAATCCATTCATGAACTCATCCTCGAAAATGATGCCCTACTCATTCACGCCACGGGCAATGAAAACAAAAACAACACCTTTGGCGAGCGATTAATCCCCAAACTCAATCCTGACTTTAAAAAAGGCTTTTTGGCGGTCTCCGCTCCTCGTGAAGACTTTATCGAAGCCAACTACTGTGGCGATGCGGCCGAATGGTGTCTTTCTGCCACATCCACCACATCCCATCATGACAACGATGGCACAGAAGTCACATATCAAGGCACATCGCCTGCCACAGCTCGTGTTACGGGTGCCGCTCTACTCGTCAAAGGGGCTTATCCTTGGATGAAAAATGAAAATCTGGTACAGACCCTCTTGAGTACCGCCCAAGATTTTGACGACCTAAAAGCACGAAATGCCACATTCTTAACACTTGCAGAGGTCAAAGAGTCAGAAATCAATCCTGACCGACCAGCTTATGAAGCTTTAGATGACAAAGGCAATAAAATTATCGTTCAAGCAGTTGACACACCTTGGCAGAATCGCACCATCGTCAAAAATATCGGTGGCAAAAACATCACTCATGAAAGCGGTTGGGGTCTACTAGACACCATCGCTGCAACCCAAGGCTATGGTGGTTTTTACTGGGACAATATCATGTTAGATGTCACAGGCAAAGACACCGTATCTGTCTTCTCCAACAACATCAAAGGCAACCATGGCTTCACCAAAGCAGGCGATGGCAAACTTATCCTAACAGGTAATAACACTTACAAGGGCGACACCGTCATTACTGATGGCACCCTTGAAATTAATGGCGATAACGGCAACTCAGTCATCAATATCACAGGTGGCGAACTGACAGGCTATGGCACAACAGGCAATGTCAGACAAACTGGCGGGGCGGTCAATAACGAAGGCAACCTAACCATTCGTGGCACCTACACCATGAATAATGACAGTACCTTTAAAGCCAAATTTGGCAATCTTTTGACCGTCACCGAAAAAGCCACTCTGGACGGCACGCTTGACCTATATGATGAAGTCAAGCAAAGCGAACCACTGATCAAAGAGACAGGTTCAAAAACCACTGTACTACGAGCAGGTGAGCTAAGCGGTACTTTTGATACCGTCAAATCCAGCAATGCTCTATTTAGCATCATCAAGACCGAATATAGCGGCAAGGTTGGTACCGACGGCAAGACCACGCCTGACGCCACCACCAAAACTGATGTGGTGGTGAGTGCCAAACGTAACAAACTAAGCAATATGGGTAGCACCACCACTGCCAGTATCGGACGCACCAAAGTTGAGCAAAATTTAGATAAAGTGCTAAGCGAGATAGATGCCAAAGACAATGCAGGCACACTGACTGGTAGCGAGAAAGCCTTTGCGACAGACTTTGCTAACACAATGTCTTTAGCAACCAACAAATCCTTGCTTAGCACATCTGGCACGCCTGCCATCATTGGCAATAAGTACAACGAAGCTCTGTTTGGACTTGACCCTGCATTTTATGCCAATAACGCCGTTCATGCCATCGAACAAAGTGGCACCCAAGCGACCAATTTTGCCAAAAACATGGCAAACACCGCCAACGGTGTATGGCTAGAGAGCACTTACCAAGAATATGAGCTAGACCTGCCAAGCAGTCAAAGCGAGCGTGAAGTCCGCAACCAAAGCATTGGCGTGGCAAAAACAGGTGAGCGTTTTGGCTTAGGCTTACAGCTTGACCTAGGTCGCCTTGAGTTGGACGAGCAAAACGGCAGTACCAACCACAACATCGAGACAGATGTCGCCACTCTAACCGTGGGTGTTAATAGTGATGTGGGCAATAACGCCAAAGGTACGCTATGGGCAAAAGCAGGTGTGTTGGGCAGTAACGCCAAAAACAACACTCATAACAAACAAAAGTATAATGGTCAGCTCTATGCTGGCGGTGTCCATCTTGGCACTTCATACGCCCTAAGCCCCAATGCCAGCATCAAGCCTTATATCGGGGTTAGCTACCATCAATATCAGCATGACAATGCCCACTTTGATGACGGTGTTGTGATGGTCAAAGACATTGACGCCACTCGTTGGCAAGGCACCATTGGCGTGGATACCGAGTACCAAATTAACCCCCAATGGCAAGTCCAAGCAGGTCTGCAATACGACAACGCTTTTGAACAAGACGCAACGATTACCAGTGCTTACTCAGGCACCAATACCGATGTAACCTTTGATGCATGGGAGACTGGCAAAGACAAAATCCAAGCCAGCGTTGGTACCAGCTATCAGATTGACCCAAGAAACCGTGTCAGCCTAGATTATGATTATTTTAAAAGTGAAAAATCTGACGGCGACCGTGTACAGCTTACCCTAAGCAGTCGTTTCTAAGCCATGACAGCAAAACAAAAACGGTTCAAATTGAACCGTTTTTGTTTTAAAGATTTTATCACAAAATCCGAATCCCCTGCCACAGCGCATATACCCCAAGCACAAACAGCACGACCGAGATGACATGACCAAAGACTTCTTGAGAGAGTCTGTTACGCACCTTTGAACCCAAATAGACAAACAGCATAGAAATCACGATCACGATTCCAAGCATAGCCATCTGCTTTTGGCTAAATGCCATGATGAGCGGAGTCAAGGTAAATAGCTGAATGACTTTGGTAATCAAAATACTCATGTTATTGACAATCACCATCTCATGCTTGGTGCGGTCTGTGCCGATAAGATAAATCATCAAAAACGCCACAATGGCATTGGTAACACCGCCGATAACCCCAACCAAAAACCCCGCCACCGCCATGGTGACTTTGTCTTTTTTAAAGGTGATTCTAAATCTGCTGTATTGGGTAATAATATAGACAATGAGCGTCAGACCTAAAAATATTTTTAGATAGCTATCAGGAAACAGCAGAAGCAGTCGCACCCCAACCAAGCCACCCAAAAAACTCATCACAAACAGCCAAAAGTACTCTTTACTGTATTTGATAATGTTGGCGATAATACCCCCACCCGTGCGAAGCATGATGAGATTTAGAATGATGCACGGCACAATAACCATCGCCACCGCAATTTTAAGCGGATAAAAACTGGCAATAATCGCGGTGCCAACAATGGGATAGCCAAATCCTGCCACACCATGCAACAACGCCCCAAGTACAAAAAAAACAATGATAATCCAATCATTATTATCAAATTGTGATAGCATGAACTGCCCTTATTCCAAATCATAAAAACGTGGGCAATTATCGCAAACTTTACCCAAAAAGTAATATGCACGATACGTCATTGCTTATTCCAAAAACGAAAAACACCGCATAAAGCGGTGCTTTCAAGCCTTTTTGTATGAGTTTAGGCAGGTTTATTTTCTTCATGCAGTCTTGCATTTAGCTCATCAATAACAAGCGACCAAACTGCATCTAGCTTCCATTCTTCACGAATAAACATACTTTGTTGCTCATCTAAAAATGGGGCATCTGCCAATGTCACATTCTCAGGCAGTTGATTGTTTTTAATGAAAGTATCAATCTCGCTATCCGAGTTTGGCAAACCGAGCTGGGCAAATAGGTCATTCATGGTGTGTTCGGCATTGTCTAACATGGTATTCTCCAAAATAGTCCAAAGTAAATATAAATGAATGGTAAGTCCTTAAACTTGTTTTTAATTCTAACAAAATTTGGGCTTGATATTGTGTGTTTTATGTGCTGATTTTTATATAAATGTAAAAAGCAGAACTACACCAATGCCGACAAGATATTACCGCCCACAATGCGAATGCCCATCTCCAAAAGTGCCAACACCAAAATGGCAACCAATGTCGAAAAGTCAAGCATGCCCAGATTGGGCGTGATTTTGCGAAATGGGGCGACAATCGGCTCTGCCATCTGCATGATAAGCTCCATGAGTGGGTGCATCACCTGAAACAGCATGATGACCCAGCTTAGAATGACCGACGCAAACACGATATACTGAAACATATCAATGAGCGAGAGTATCGCCGTCAAACTGCCACTAAAAAACAGTACAAGCGGGGTCATGGGCTTACCCAAAATACTCGCCATGCCTGCAATCTTGATAAAGGTCAAAAGTAGCATCAGCACCACCGCCGATGTACTAAATCGCCCCTTACCCAAGTCAGGAAAAATCCGCCCAAACAGCGTAACCACTGCCGAGAGCATGTAGGTAACTTTGGCATAAGGGTGCTTAGGGTCAATCTCAGCGAACTGAAACATAAACCTTAAAAAACAAATGATTAAGGCAAAATTGACAACGACATTAAAAATAATGGTAATCGGTTCATTCATAAGTGGTAGTTTCTATCATCAGTCATTGTTAAAATGATGTGGGTTAAATAATATTGGCAAATTGTGATTAAATTTTAGTATGGTAGGTGCGTACCACGCACCTTTTAAATGAAAAATCGGTATTGTTCAATAAAGATATATTTTAAAATTTGGACGTGTAGGGGCGAATTACATTCGCCCAAAAATCAACACTTTATCACAGGGCAAATGTGATTTGCCCCTACAAACCTACCCAAAGGTATGGTTGGTTAACAATACCATAATTTTAATTATTTATCATCAAATAACCCACCCAGCTCCACACTTCTGTCATAACACGCCACCATCGCCCGCCCAAACGCACCGCCCACGTCATCACGCTCCAACGAAGCCAATGCCTGTGCGGTCGTTCCGCCTTTTGATGTTACGCTAATACGCAGTGCCTGTGGGTCGCCATCTTTGGCAAGCAGTCCTGCCCCTATCATGCTTTGCACCGCCAAACGATGAGCGTTATCGGCAGTCAGCCCCATCGCCACCGCTTGGGCGGTCATGTGTTCTAGCACATAAAAAAAGTACGCAGGAGCAGAGCCTGCCACCGCCGTTACAGCGTGCAGTTTGGTCTCATCGTCCACCCACACCGCCACGCCACAGCTTGTCATGACCGCTTCGCACACGTCCTTATCGGACGAGCTTGCCGTCTCATCGGCATACAGCCCTGTCGCCCCTGCCCCCACCGCAGACGGTAGGTTTGGCATGGCACGCACCACACGTCTACAGCCTAAGGCTCGTTGGAGTGTCGCACATGGCACGCCTGCCAATACTGACAAGACGAGCTTATCCGCCAAATATGGGGCAAGGCTTAGGGCAACGTCCATCAGCACTTGGGGCTTAACGGCAAGCACCACCACATCCGCCTTGGTTATCAGCTCATGGGCGGTGTCAGGCGTAGCGGTCAATACGCCTTGACTGGCGAACCGTTCTCGCTTATCGGCATTTTTGTCTGATACACCAACGGTTAAGGTCAAATCGTGGCAACGTTTGGCGGTCAATAACCCCCCAATCATCGCCCCTGCCATATTACCGCCACCGATGAATACCACCGTTTTGTCTTGTAATGCGTGAAAGTCTGTCATATTGCCCTGCCATCGCCCTTTTTAAAATTCTAACCAATCCGCCATTTTACATGAAATGCCCTAATTGTGCAAAACTTTCATGCCCTATGTCCCATGCCTTATCCACCGCCAACAACGTCCGCCCCCACCGTCCATCATCAAATGCCCCACGCAAGGCATGGAACATAGCACTGTCAGTCAGCCACCACTTATCCATGCTCATCACAAGTACCATCTCATCATGAACATACAGCCCCCACAGATTGGCACGGTGCCATGTGGGAATGCTTAGGCGTTGGTAGAGTTTTTTACCACTTAATTTGGTAAAGCCGATTTGGGTTTTGCCATCCTTATCCGCATACGGCTCATAAATCCGCAGCCGCTCATCACGGCGAACAGGTCGAATATAAGCCGATTTATCCATCAACAATTCACGCAAACCATCATGAAAATCCATAAAAATGGCAAATGTGGTGTTTTGTTTTAGGATAATTTTAGAGGAATTTAGGGCGATTTTGTCATCGCTCATCTCATCTTGTAATAACAACCACAGCTCATGATGATAGCGGTACAGGGTATTTTTATAACGGCATAGCACCACCGCCTTGCCATTACCACCCATGTCATCGCCATCACTGCCTTGCCAAAAAATCTCTGTGCTATGGTCGCCATCATCACGAGCGGTCAATGCTAGGGTGTCGCTGACGGTCTGATAACTGGGCGGTAGGGGATTATCCGCTTGCACAAAAAACCGCACCACCGCCGACTGCTCATGTGCCGACAGCGTGCGTAATGCATGAATGTCCAAACAGCCCACAAAAGGCGTGTGGGTCGTATCAAGGGTGCATTTCTTAAACAATTCAAATACCGTTTCGCTGATGAGTGCGTGAGCGTCATTCATCAGATGTGCGGTGCGAGCGATGTTTTGGCGAACCTTGGGGTTTAGGGCGGTCAGGCGTGGCAAGATGTCGTTACGGATAAGACTGCGAGCGTTGTCGGTTGTGTCATTGGTTGGGTCGTCCACATAGGGCAAGGCGTGGGCGTGGGCAAATGCCGTAATTTCGTGCCGAGATACGCCGAGCAAGGGGCGATGTAGGTTCATTGTCCGCCCTTGTACGGTTTTGGCGCTCCATGCTCTCATGCCTGATAAGCCCTGCACGCCCGCCCCGTTGATGAGTCGCATAAGTACCGTCTCGGCTTGGTCATCGGCATGATGCGCCACCAATAGCACGCCATCGTCCACCATCGCCCCCATGAGTGCTTGATAACGGGCGGTGCGTGCTGATGTTTCGGTTTTTTTGGCAAGGGTTAAAGGCAAAATTTGCCAGTCAAATCCATACTCGTCTGCCCACGCTCCCACCAGTCTCGCCCAGTCGTCATTTGCCTGTTGTATGCCGTGATGAACGTGCAGTAGCGTGGGTAGCCTGTCCAATCTGCCCTGCTGATACAACAGATAACAGCCATACGCCAGAGCGAGCGAGTCTCGCCCACCACTACACGCCACATATAAAGGATAAGGCACGTCATTTAGGGCGGACAAGGCGGACAAAATGGGGCAAGCGGTCATCTTATACCGCCAAATCCGCCAAATCGCCCTTGCTTTCTAGCCACGCCTTGCGGTCGGACGCTCGTTTTTTGGCAAGTAGCATATCCATCACACTGCTGGTACTCACAAAATCATCAATGTCAAGCTGTACCAAACGGCGAGTATCGGGATTCATGGTCGTCTCACGCAAATGGTCAGGATTCATCTCGCCCAAACCCTTAAAACGGGTAATTTGCGGTTTGCCTTTGGATTTTGTTTTTTTCAAAATGGCATTTAACTCATCATCGTCCAAGGCATAATGCACGTCCTTGCCAATGTCAATGCGATACAGTGGGGGCATGGCGACAAACAAATGCCCCGCTTCCACAAGCGAGCGAAAATGCTTGACAAACAACGCACAAATAAGCGTGGCAATGTGTAGCCCATCACTGTCTGCGTCCGCTAGGATACAGATTTTGTCATAGCGTAATTCGGATAGGTCGTCGCTTGCTGGGTCTACCCCTATGGCAATGGCGATGTCGTGAATCTCTTGGCTAGACAGCACGGTGTCGTGTGAGACTTCCCATGTGTTTAGGATTTTACCACGCAGGGGCAGTATCGCCTGAAAATGGCGGTCTCGGGCTTGTTTGGCAGACCCGCCTGCACTGTCGCCTTCCACCAAAAACAGCTCCGCTCCGTCTTTAAATTCGCCCTTACAATCGGCTAATTTACCCGGCAAGGCAGGGCCTTGGGTGATTTTTTTGCGGGCGACTTTTTGGGCGGATTTGAGCCTTTTACCTGCTTTGGTGATGGCAAGCTCGGCGATGGCTTTGGCGGTGTCGGGGTGCTGATTTAACCACAGACTAAATGCGTCTTTGGCAAGGGTTTGCACGAGTGGGGACGCTTCACGGCTGGATAGGCGTTCTTTGGTTTGACCGCTAAACTGTGGCTCGGCAAATTTTAAAGACAAAATAAAATTCACCCCGTCCCACACGTCATCAGCAGTTAGGCGGACGTTTCTGGGTAACAGACTATGAATTTCACAAAACTCACGCAGTGCGTCCGTAATGCCTGTGCGTAGCCCGTTGACGTGCGTACCGCCTTGTGCGGTGGGGATTAGGTTCACATAGCTTTCCGTGATGGGCGTGCCTGATTCAGGTAGCCACGCTATCGCAAAAGTCGCTCCACCACGTTCGCCCCCTGTCGGCTCTTGACTAAAATAAAATGGCACCTCAGGGATAATGGCAAGCTCGCCAAGCTGTTCGGTGAGATACTGCACCACGCCGTCTGTGTATTGCCACGATTCGCTGTCGGACGGTTCGGGCTCACTCACAAAGTCAATTTTTAGCCCTGCTGATAGCACCGCTTTGGCTTTTAGGTTGTGTTTTAAGGATTTGATGGCAAATTTTGGGTTGTCAAAATACTGCTCATCTACCCAAAAACGCACCTGCGTGCCTCGTTTTTTCTTATTTGGAGCAGGCTTGCTATTCAATGTACTCACAGGCGTGCCATATTCAAACGCCATGTCATATTCCACCCCATCACGCCACACGACCACGTCCACCCGCTTGGATAAGGCATTGACCACGCTGATGCCCACACCGTGCAGACCGCCACTAATGGCGTAATTGTCCGTGCTAAATTTGCCCCCTGCGTGCAGGCGTGTCAAGATAAGCTCCACGCCTGATTGCTTGAATTCGGGGTGGATGTCGGTGGGCATACCCCGTCCGTCATCGAGCACCGACAGCGAGCCGTCAGCGTGCAGGGTAACGGTAATGTGCTTGGCGTGTCCTGCCAACGCTTCGTCCACCGAGTTATCAATCACCTCTTGGGCAAGATGGTTGGGACGGGTGGTGTCGGTGTACATACCGGGGCGACGGCGGACAGGTTCTAGCCCTTCTAGGACTTCTAGGTTTTGGGTGGTGTAGTTGGTCATTGTGCTTTTATGAATGGTAAAAAGGGGGTATTGTAACCGATTTTGGCAGATATTTAAATTTGATGATTAAAATTCTTGCCAGTCAGCTAGCCCCAAAACTCTTCCTAAAACTTTGCGGACTGACACCAAAACACGCCTTAAACTGCATTCGTAAATTACTTGCCGTGCCAAAACCTGTCTTATCTGCGATGATTTCAATCGGCAAATCCGTGCTTTCCAAATAGTCTTGCACTTTTGCCAAGCGTTTGGCGGTCAGCCACTGGCTTAAAGTCATATTGGTGGCGTTTTTAAAATAGCGAGCAAAACTGCGTGTTGATAAATGTACTCGTTTTGCCAAATCGTCTAATTTATGATTGTCCGCCAAATTGTCGCTTAAAAATTGCAATAACTCATTGATTTTTTCGTCTTTGGCGTGGCTAATTGGCGAGATGTCGCTAAATTGGGCTTGACCGCCCACACGGTATGGAGCGGAGACCAAGTGCCGAGCCAGTTCATTGGTAACTTTTGCCCCATAAAGCGTGCGAATAAAATACAAACAACAATCTAGCCCTGCAAACGCCCCTGCCGATGTCAAAATATTGCCGTCATCAACATAAAGCCGGTTGCTATCCAATTGAATATTTGGGAATTTTTCTTTAAATGCTTGTTCGCCCGCCCAATGGGTTACTACCGTTTTGCCGTGCAAAATATCAGCAAAAGCAAGCACAAAAGTGCCATAACACAGCCCAATGATTTTTTTGCCCTGTGCGTGGGCGGTTTGTAATTTTTGGCATAATTTGGCATTTGGTACATCGCCCACAAAGCCACTAATGACAATGATGTCAGCCTTGTCTAACAGCGACAAATCGCCACCTGCCGCAATTTTTGCCCCAAATTCGCTAAAAATCGCCTTACCATTGTCGCTACATACCCCAAAATCAAACAGTTTTTGTCCTTGATAAGTGGCTTGAAATAGTGAAAAGGGAATGTTAAAGACAAAATCATTACAGCCGTTTTGGGCGTAAAGGATGAGTTTTGGCGGTTGGTTGCTAAAAATCATTGCTTTTTATTCAAGATTTCAAGAATTTTTCGATGACGAATACCTTGGTCAAAATTTTGCAATTCTGTATTGTCTTTGATAATATTGCCTTGTTTGTCAATTTTAATCCATTCGCCATTTAATTTGGCGTCCGTTGTTTCACTGTCTTTAAAATCGCTAATAAAATCATAAATCATCGGAATAACAAGCTCGCCTTTGGCATTGATTACTCCCCATTGATTGCCAATTCTTACACTGGCAATGCCATTAAAAAATTTAGTGGTTTCATCATAATGAAATGGAATCACCAATATTCCTGTTTTATCAAGAAATCCGCTTTTATTATCCATCACAACAACCGCCAAACCTTCTCTAAAATCTGACGCATTATCATATTGAAAATCAATGGCAATTTGACCCGCTTTATCCATAAAGCCAATTTTGGCATTTTGCTTAACAACCACAAATCCTTCTTTAAATTCACTAATCACTTCTATGTTATTGGGAATTTGAATGACAATATCGCCTTGATAATTGATAAAAAAAGTTTTTCCATCTTTTTCAACTTTCGCCAAACCATCGCTAAATAAATCCACATCATCATAAATCAACGGAATGACAAGATTGCCAGATAAATCCACAAATCCTGATTTGTCGCCCTTTTCAGCAACAGAAAATCCTTCATAAGGACAAGAAATATAATCAAGTTTGTGTTTATTCGGTGGTCGTTTGCAAGTATCGGCGTGGCTATTTTGTGAAAATAACAAAGGTGATACCATTGCCAACAAATAGGGGACTTTTTTAAAGGATAGAAATTTCATTTTGTTCCTTTGCGAAAAAATATGGATTTATTATACCATTTTCACATCAAAATAAAAATGGCAAAATCCTTGTGTTGATTGGCAATATTGCCTATTTTAGCACAGCCCCAAATTCTTTAAAATACGCACCAATCTTAACCGTATTGGAGCTTTAAAATGCTAAAAAAACTTGCCTTATCCGCTCTTGCCTTAACAATGAGCTTATCAGCTTTTGCCCTTGATGGTTATCAGCACATTCGTAATGCTACCGCCAAAATTGAGTATGCAGGACAAACCTTTTTGATAGACCCATTTTTTGCCAAAAAAGAAGCGATGGCGGGCTTTGCGGGGACTTTTAACAGTCATTTGCGTATGCCCTTGGTTGATTTGCCGATGTCTACCAATGAGATTTTAAAAGGCGTGGACGCAGTTATCGTAACCCACACCCACGAAGACCATTGGGACGAAACCGCCCAAAAAGCAATCCCCAAACATTTGCCGATTTTTGTGCAAAATGAAAGCGCTGCCAAACTTATCCGCTCGCAAGGCTTTAAAAATGTACAAGTTTTGCACGAAAAATCGGTATTTAATGGGGTGGAACTCCACAAAACAGGCGGTTCGCACGGCACAGAACAAATGTACGCCAACCCACAAATGGCACAGCTTTTGGGCGAAGCAATGGGCGTAGTCATCAAAAAAGACGGACACAAAACTACCTACATTATGGGAGATACGGTGTGGACGGCTGATGTGAATAAAGCCTTGCACAAATATCAGCCTGAATATTTGGTCATGAATACGGGCTTTGCTCGCATTAACGGCATTGCGGACGGCATTATTATGGGGACAGCTGATGTATTAAAGGCAAGCCAAATCGCCCCAAACGCCAAGCTCATCACCGTGCATATGGACACCACCAATCATAATGCGGTAAGCCGTGAAGATATGCGTAAATTTGTGATTGGCGAGAAACTCACCGATAAAGTCATCATTCCTGCTGACGGGCAAGTGATTGAATTAAAATAATTTTTAGTGGAGAAGCCCTATGAAAACCGCACTTTTAGTGATTGATGTACAAAACGAATACTTTGCTTCCGCAAACGGCAAATTTGACCAATTTAATGTGGACACCATCGCTCAAAACATCGCCAATTACGCCAAAACTGCCGAGCAAAACGGAGAGCTTGTCATTGGCGTTCAGCATTTAATGGCAAAAGATTATCCATTGTTTGCCGAAGGGTCGCACGGTACCGAACTGCATTCATCGGTTGCGGGCATTTTGGCGGATAAGCCTTTGGTGCAAAAGAGACACGCTGACAGTTTTTTAAACACCAATTTGCTTGAAATCTTACAAGAAAATGGCATTGAACAAGTGGACATTTGTGGCATTATGACTCAAAACTGCGTTACCCATACCGCCCTTTCACCCTTTGCCAAAGACTATAAAATCCTTGTATTATCAAGCCTTTGCACCGCACCGACCGAGCTGATTCATCAAATCGCACTTGGGGCGTTGGCGGATAGAGCGTGGATTGAAGTGGTTTAAATTGATAAAGACACCGTTTGCACATTGCAGGCGGTGTTTTTTCTTGACTTTCCCCCAAAACCGCCTATAATAAGTCCAAATTTTTAAACTTATAAGCCCAAAATGACCGATATTACCCACGCAATGCAGTTAATGAAAGACTGCATTCCCATTTTTACCGTGCTTTCGGACGAAAACCGCCATTTGATTTTGAAATTATTGCTGGAAAATGGGGCGATGAGAGTCAATGACATTACCGAAAATCTGCATTTGTCTCGCCCTGCGGTGTCACACCATTTGAAAATTATGCTTTCTGCCAATGCCGTCAGCGTAGAACAAATCGGCAAAGAACGCTTTTACAGTTTGGCAATGAAAGATGAAATTGAAAAAATGGGCGAACTCGTTGAATTGATGAAAAAAATATTGTCCGAGTAATGCGTAAGGTGCGTAATACGCACCTTTGTATACCCCCTTTTAAGGTATAATAAGCAAAAACCCGTTATCCACATCTTGTACGCACCTTAGAACCATAAGGGCAACCACCCAAGATTAAGTTCGTGTCGTAGCTTTAAGAGTGGATAACCTTTCATCAATCAAAACCGTACAGTTGATAGACTCTAAACCGAATACAAGGCAGGTTAATGATGAATAATGCTAAACAAACCAAAAATACCAAGCAAACCAAAACCAATGTAGCGAACAAGCCCAATGAACCCATTTACTGTGGCATTGATGTGGGCAAAAAGGTCTTTGTGGTATCACTTTCTTGTAAGGATAAAACCAAAACCTTTTCAAACACTGGGGGCGACATCAAACAAGCGATGGCTTATCTTAATACCAATGCAGGCACAAACCTAGCTTTGGTAGTACTTGAAAGTACAGGCGGATTAGAAATCCCCCTTGCCAAAGCCCTGTATCAATCAGGCTTTAATGTGGTGATTGCCAATCCTAATAAAACCAGCCAGTTTGCTAAGTCTTATTCTAATGCTAAGACAGATAACCAAGATGCCAAAATGCTTGCTCTTTATGCCAAGTTTTTAAGTCTTGATGAGAGCAAACTTACTCATTTGCTCTATGTCCCACCAAGCGAAGAGCAAGAACGCTTAGAGGCATTGGTAGTACGCCGTCATCAGCTTGTGGCAATGCGTGTACAAGAAAAGAACCGTATTTGGCAAATTCATCAAAGTCAGCTTGAGAGTGTTAAACAAGTCATTGCTTACCTTGATGAACAGATTGCTAAGTTAGAACAAGACATCGACACCCTAAGCAAACATTTTGATGACACCACAAAAAAGTTTAAAGACATCAAGGGGATTGGTGGTGTTACTGTCGCTACCTTGATGTCAATGTTACCTGAACTTGGTACATTAAGCAATAAAGAAATCGCCTCCTTAGTGGGCGTTGCCCCACACCCCAAAGAAAGTGGCACACTTAAATACAAGAGCCATTGCAAAGGGGGTAGGCAATCGGTTCGTAATGTCTTATACAATGCCACCAATGTGGCAAGACAATATGAACCCAAATTTAAACAGTTTTATGAGCGTTTGATAGGCAAAGGCAAACCCTTTAAAGTTGCCATCAACGCTTGTATGCGTAAACTCCTAATCGTCATTAACGCCATTGTTAGAAATGACAGTGTTTGGCAAGCGGATTATCATCTTAATCTTAGCGTTAAGTAACATCCACAAGCCAACAAAGTTAATGAGGGTTGGTGGTACTGTATTCTTTAGGGATACAGTTGCTACATATTGGGCAATCCGCCTGCGTGGTCGCCGTGCATATGGGTCATCACCACCGTGTCTATTTTTAATGGGTCAAAGCCTTTGGCTTTTAGCACTTCGCCCACTTCTTCGCTAGGCTTGACACCACGGCGTTTGCAAAACTGCATAAACGGGTGCCACCACGGCTGATAGCCTTTGTCATTAGCACGGCTACTTTCGCCCGTATCCACCAAAATCAAGCCCTCATCGTATTCAATCAACCAGCAACCAATCGGCAATTTTGGCGACCATTTTGTATCGGTCAGCACATCAAGCACACGCAAAGAGCGAGCAAAAAAGCGTGCCAGTTGATGATGAATTTTAATTTGTACCCAACCTGTCGTTAGGCAATGCACTTTAATCATTTTTGTGTTTCCTTAAAATTAAGTGATGCGTTTATTTTATAAATAAATTTACGCCACCACAAACACCAAAATGCTTGTATCTAACAGGATATACAGATAAAATATGAAAAATGTATGCATAATTTGAAAATAAAAAAACCCAAATCAATGATTTGGGTTTAAGGTTTTTACAGATTGATTTGGATTAGTTCACAAAATAGACAAACTTACCATCAGAATGCTCTTCATCAAGAGAAACGGTTTCTACTGATTTATTGTGTATTTTAAAATAACCATTGAAATCATCACAAGGAATAAAGAAGGTATTTTGAAATACAACGGATAAATCACTTAATTTTTGAACAAATAATTCAAAATCCATCTCAATAATGTGCAATGATAACAGAAAACTTACATCTCCATTAACATCTGACATAACACATAAGCAAGAAATATCATCAGAAACAGTAATTTTATCTAGTTCATCAGCCCGACAAACAACTATCTTGCTTTTATCCAATTCAAACAAATTCATCATTAAATTGCTTGCTTGATTGGTGTCATATTTGCTATCTACAAAAATATCTATCATTATTGAATCTCTCTATATATTCTTAAAACCTTATCTTTTGTGGCTTTATCTACCTTCATATTGTTCAATATTTGTTCAGACCTATCATTATTACCTAATTGATTGTACACACCCAAAGTTTTGTATTCAATTCTATTTAATAAATAAAACCCATTACCAGATACTGGAAATAAAGTTCCGTCGTGATGACCATAAATCCTACCATTGATATGAAACTGATTGTTAATGAATTTTGCTTTTCCAGTTCTAATGGCTTGCACATCAATAGGAACATTTACAATTTTTCTATTAACAACAGTATTTTTATCTTTTGCTAAGCTACTTTGAGTAACCTTATCTGCGTAGTGCCTATCTAATAGTTTTTAAGCTCTTTGCAAAGGCTGGTGTGGTAGAATTTTGATTTGTTGTGCTTTGCGTAGATGGACTTGGTTTACAATTTCTCTTACAAGCGTGAGCAGTTGTAGAAAAAGATAAAACAAATAAACCAAGTACCATCAATAAGACTGTGAAAAATCGAGCCATTATCAATCCCTATAAATTAACTAAAATTTACCCATTATATAGTTTTAGTAAACATATGTCAATAAAAACAAGTAAAATATCAAAAATCCTTGTATTTAACAGGATATACAGATAAAATTATAAAAATGTAGGTATAATTTGAAAAAAGAAAAAACCGTTCGTGGTGAGCTTGTCGAACCATAACGGTTTTCTTTAATTCGGGGTTTTGCAGGAAGTTTATTGAAAAAGCCTTGATTAACCGCACGACTTTTTATCATTATTATTCAGGCAAAAGCGATTTGGCGGGCAAATTGATTAAACAAATCAAAGTCGAATATCAAAGCATTTTAAAACAACGCTTTGAAAGCGATAATTTGGTGCGATTTATGCAAATCATTGGCAACCGCTTATTGGAAAAAAGACGGCTCGTTTTGGCACTTTGGAAAATCAAAACACTCCGTCATCATTTGTATGACGATATACACGCTTTATTAAAAAACGCCTTTATCGCCCACGCCAAACGGATAAAATCTGACGATAAAAATGGGACTATCAAGCCCATATTTTTGCCACCATTGCGCTAGAAAGTCATCGCTATTATTTTGAACAAGGGGAAATTTTAAAAATCCCGCAGGTGTTTGATGGGTGGATAAAAATGGTTGGGGTGCTAAGAACATAAATTTTCAGGCAGCCTAAAAATAATCTTTCCAAAAACGAAAACCAAATTCCCGAAAATCGCCATTCCATTGCCAATTATAAAATCTTATAATACGCCCATTCCATTTATTTTAAAGAGAAATTTTATGAAAAAAAATTCGACAGCACCGCCCTTGCCCTAACCCTTGCCACATTGGGCGTGGCGTGTACGCCGATTGATCAGCTTGCCGACCAAACCAGTCAAGCAGCCAAGCACGCAGGGCAAAATCTGACCAAACTCATCAGCATTGACAACGCCAAAGAAGTTGCTCAATTAAACTACATTGAAAACCTAAACAGCCCCCGAAGATTTGGTGCAAATCCCCAATTCCAAATGGATTATCGCAAGCGGCATGACGCACCATAGCGGTTTGTATTTGATTGACAGCCAAAGCAAAACCACTCAAAGGCTCATTGCTCCAAAAGCCGATAAACCTTCTACCCAATTTAAAAACGGCCAGCCACAACCGCACGCCGATGAAATGCAAATTCATGGTTTGAGCATTCGTGCGATTGGCGGTGGCAAATCGCTTTTGTATGCGGTTAATCACAATGGTTTTGACCAAAACATTACCCGTGAAACCATTGAAATTTTTGAAGTCAATGCCAATACCGCCACACCAACCATCACTTGGCTTGGCAATATACCAATGCCCAAAGACGACAAGGGCAGATATTTAGCAGGTAATGCAGTGGTATCAGGGGCGGACGGCTCAATTTATACCACCGTGATGATGCACCCCGACAACACGCTTGATGAAATGTTTGCAGGCAAAGCCACAGGGGCGGTCTATCGCTGGACACCAAAATCACAAGCCTTTGAAAAATTGCAAGGCACCGAATTTAACGGCAACAACGGCATTGAACTCTCTAAAGACGGCAAATTTATCTATGTCGCCCATATGAAAAAGTGGTATTGTTAAAAACAAATACATAAGTTAAAATAGCTCAATACTTTACCATATAGAGTAAAAACCAATGAACGAAACATTTGATAGTTGTCCTAAATGTAAGCACAAACACTTTGTCAAAGCAGGTTTTAACAATGGCAGACAACGCTATAAGTGCAAAGGTTGCAATCATTACTTTTCGGTACATAAACCAACGCATCATAAAAGCGAAGAAACCAAGCAAATGGCAATCAATATGTATCTAGAAGGTTTGGGCTTTCGCTCAATTGGTCGCATATTAGGTATTAGTTATGGCACAGTCTATCAATGGGTTAAAAAACTTGGTGAACAACATCAAATTAAACAAGATAGCAATCAAGCGATAGATATCGTTGAGCTTGATGAGATTCATAGCTACACCAAGCATAAAAAAACGCTTGCTGGACTTGGGTTGCCATTGACAGAACAACAAAACAAATCTTAGGTTTTGTTTGTGGCAGACGAGACACCAACACCTTTAAACAGCTTTACAATCAATTGAATATCCATAACATTCAACTGTTTTGTAGTGACTACTGGAAATCTTACCTTGAAGTCATTCCAAAATCAAAACATATGACAAGCAAAGCTCAAACTTTTACCATAGAGGGCTATAATAGTCTCATTAGGCATTTCACAGCAAGATTTAGAAGAAAATCAAAATGTTATTCTAAATCCGAGAAAATGATAGAAAACACTTTGAACTTACTGTTTGCTAAGTGGAATGGAACTTTGAATTATGTATTTTAGTTTAACAATGCCCAAAATTTTATTCAATTCAAAGCAAGAATCGTGCCAATAAATCTAAAGCAACCATAATTATTGATAACATTGATGAGCTGTCTGTTAGCTATCTTATCACAGTATTGCAAATTTTAGCAATCTTTCTAGGTTGCGAGTATAAGTACAAATAATCGTCATACATGATTGGTGTTTTAGGCTCTGCAAGTTGTGTATGAAAATTTGACATATTTTTATAAAAATGTGTTAGAATAAAAAAGGCAGACCAGACAATCACCGTCTGACCACTTAATTTGATTTAAAGTTAATATTATGATAAATGTTAGTCAAATTAAGTGGTCGGAGGGAGGAAAGTCCGGACTACATAGGGCGACGTGCTAGCTAACGGCTAGGGGGCGAAAGCCTACGACCAGTGCAACAGAGAATAGACCGCCCGACCACTCAACCAAGTGTTTATTGTAAATTCAAAAATTATAATTTTAAAGAATATTTGGTTGAGTGGTCGGGTAAGGGTGAAACGGTGGGGTAAGAGCCCACCGCATGACTGGCAACAGTTCATGGCGAGGTAAACTCCACGTGTAGCAAGACCAAATAGGTATCCAATGAGTTGCCCGCTTAGGATACGGGTAGGTTGCTTGAACGCATGAGTGATTGTGCGTCTAGATGAATGATTGTCCACGACAGAATCCGGCTTATCGGTTTGCCATTTATTTTTATAAAAATGAAAATTTCTTTAAAATTGGTGTTGACAACAGATAAAAGCATCTGTATAATTCGCACCCTGTAACGGCGATGTAGCTCAGCTGGTTAGAGCGTACGACTCATAATCGTAAGGTCAAGAGTTCAAGTCTCTTCATCGCCACCAAATTACCTTAATAGAATTTAAAAAAGTCCTTGACTTAATTTTAAATTATCATATAATGTAATTTCCGCTGACAATAAAGCATTGTTGAAAATTAAATTAAAAATTTTTAAAAAAGTGCTTGACATAAAAATCCATTGTGATAAAATAGTCAGCCTTGATTGATGATACAGACGATGTATCACGCACTATTTAAAAACATACTAAGAACAACTTGTGTGGATTTTTGCTAATACAAGATAATACAAAAATTATCATTTATCAAGCAAAAATACTCAAAGTTAATTCATTTACACGATGAGCAGATATTTTTAAAAATATCAAATATTGCTAGTAAGTACATAACGTACACGATAAATGAGCCAAAACAAATTAAGTCCTAAGCAATTAGGCAAAACAAAGATTAAACTGAAGAGTTTGATCATGGCTCAGATTGAACGCTGGCGGCAGGCTTAACACATGCAAGTCGAACGATGAAGTCTAGCTTGCTAGACGGATTAGTGGCGAACGGGTGAGTAATGCTTAGGAATCTGCCTATTAGTGGGGGATAACGTAGGGAAACTTACGCTAATACCGCATACGTCTTACGAGAGAAAGGGGGCTTTTAGCTCTCGCTAATAGATGAGCCTAAGTCGGATTAGCTAGTTGGTGGGGTAAAGGCCTACCAAGGCGACGATCTGTAGCTGGTCTGAGAGGATGATCAGCCACACTGGGACTGAGACACGGCCCAGACTCCTACGGGAGGCAGCAGTGGGGAATATTGGACAATGGGCGAAAGCCTGATCCAGCCATGCCGCGTGTGTGAAGAAGGCCTTTTGGTTGTAAAGCACTTTAAGTGGGGAGGAAAAGCTTGTGGTTAATACCCACAAGCCCTGACGTTACCCACAGAATAAGCACCGGCTAACTCTGTGCCAGCAGCCGCGGTAATACAGAGGGTGCAAGCGTTAATCGGAATTACTGGGCGTAAAGCGAGCGTAGGTGGTTATTTAAGTCAGATGTGAAAGCCCCGGGCTTAACCTGGGAACTGCATCTGATACTGGGTGACTAGAGTAGGTGAGAGGGAAGTAGAATTCCAGGTGTAGCGGTGAAATGCGTAGAGATCTGGAGGAATACCGATGGCGAAGGCAGCTTCCTGGCATCATACTGACACTGAGGTTCGAAAGCGTGGGTAGCAAACAGGATTAGATACCCTGGTAGTCCACGCCGTAAACGATGTCTACCAGTCGTTGGGTCTCTTGAAGACTTAGTGACGCAGTTAACGCAATAAGTAGACCGCCTGGGGAGTACGGCCGCAAGGTTAAAACTCAAATGAATTGACGGGGGCCCGCACAAGCGGTGGAGCATGTGGTTTAATTCGATGCAACGCGAAGAACCTTACCTGGTCTTGACATACAGAGAATTCGCTAGAGATAGCTTAGTGCCTTCGGGAACTCTGATACAGGTGCTGCATGGCTGTCGTCAGCTCGTGTCGTGAGATGTTGGGTTAAGTCCCGCAACGAGCGCAACCCTTTTCCTTAGTTACCAGCACTTCGGGTGGGAACTCTAAGGATACTGCCAGTGACAAACTGGAGGAAGGCGGGGACGACGTCAAGTCATCATGGCCCTTACGACCAGGGCTACACACGTGCTACAATGGTTGGTACAAAGGGTTGCTACACAGCGATGTGATGCTAATCTCAAAAAGCCAATCGTAGTCCGGATTGGAGTCTGCAACTCGACTCCATGAAGTCGGAATCGCTAGTAATCGCAGATCAGAATGCTGCGGTGAATACGTTCCCGGGCCTTGTACACACCGCCCGTCACACCATGGGAGTTGATCTCACCAGAAGTGGTTAGCCTAACGCAAGAGGGCGATCACCACGGTGGGGTCGATGACTGGGGTGAAGTCGTAACAAGGTAGCCGTAGGGGAACCTGCGGCTGGATCACCTCCTTAACGAATTATCTGATTAGCAAGAATTCACAACAAGTTGTTCTTAGTAAAGTAAGTTAAATTGGGTCTATAGCTCAGTTGGTTAGAGCACCGCCTTGATAAGGCGGGGT
>NZ_UGQU01000002.1 GCF_900453205.1 Moraxella lacunata | reverse complement strand
CACAAACCACATCAGGCACTCATCCATCACCTACAACGCTATGAATGGCATCAAGGCAGACGAGCGGGGGGTGATGAGCTGGCCACAAAAAACGAACAGCTTATCGCCTCTTATCGGCATCAAAGCCTAAGTGCCACCGCACATGGCAGACTAAAGGGCATACAGGTTGCCCATTTATTTACCCTAACAGGTCACCCTCATCAAAGCATGAATACCGACTGGGTTGTCTACGCCTTACAGATGAGCATCAAACCCATCGATGAAGACAACAACACCCATCAGTACTATACCGCTGATACAAGCTTTACCGCATACCCTGCCACACATCCGCTTGTGCCCACAACCCTGCCCAAGACCCATTGCCCGTACCCAAACCGCCACTGTCGTCGCCCCAGAAGGTGAAGAGATACACACCGACCAATACGGTCGCATCAAAGTCAAGTTTCACTGGGATAAACCCACACTCACCAAAGACACCTTGTAGACAATCGCACCGGTGATGACAAAGATGACCTAAGTCAGATAAACACCTGCTATCTTCGTGTCGCCAGTACCTGGCAGGAGATCACTATGGGCACATTGCACTACCCAGAGCAGGCCAAGAGGTCATCATTGACTTCTTTGGAGGCAATCCTGACATGCCCTATGTGGCAGGCTCTTTGACCAATCCAAACAACATGCCTCTATACACCCTCCCTCATGAAAAAGTCCTCTCTGGCATCCGCTCCAAAGAGTATGGGGGAGACAAATCCAACCAACTCATCATGGATGACACTAAAGACAACTGCAAACCCACCTAAAATCCGACCACCTACACACCGAGATTAACCTAGGACACATCAGACGTCTTACCACCCCCAAGGACGAGGTGAATACGAGGCGAGGGCTTTGAGGTGAGAACTGATGGACATGGGTGGTAAGAGCAGATAAAGGTGTGGTGATTACCACGCATGGGAGCCACATGCCACAAGTCACATCAAGACATCAAAGAGACCACAAGTCAATTAGAACAAGCCACAAGCACCCACTCATCACTCATACAAGTAGCATCCAAGCACAATGCGAAAGCGAGCCTTGGATAATACCTCATGCCCACCTTAGATGGGCTTAAACAAGCATGACAGGTAGGGAGATCAATGACCATCATGCCCATGTCAATCACCACGATGACGACTTAGATGACACCCTAAGTCATCCAGAGCTGTCAAACCCACACATCGTCCTTAGCTCACTGGCGGGCATGACCTTAACTGCCAACAAAACATTCACATCACCACCGACACAACCTTGCCATCACCACAACAAAGACCTAAGCCTTGCCACACCTCAAAGTACAATCTAACCGTCCAAAACGGCATCAGAGTCTTGTCCAAACAGGAGGTATTAAACACTACACCGCCAAAGACACATAGAACTACAAGCCCAACAAGGCAACATCAAACACATCGCCAAAGACAACATAGAGATTATCTCAACAGAAGGTAAAATCCAATCACAAGCCCACTCAATTATCCATCAACATCTGTGGTTCTGAGTTAAAATGAACGAACAAGGCGTGTTTATCACAACACCTGGGGTGTTAGGGTTAAGAGCAATGAGAAGGTGATGGAGGGGGGTGAGTATGTGGGGTATGAGGTGCCAGAATTACCTGATATACAGATTGGTGATTACTCTGAAGGCTTTCATGTTGCTGATAAAGAGACTCAAAGACCGCTATCCAATCAAACTTTTTGGATTAGACGATCAAATGGAAAAATTCAAAAAATCAATACAGATGCCAAGGGTTTAACAGGTATGATAAAATCTGAAGAAGCTGAAGAAGTAACATTAATGTTTCTATACCTTTGGAACCATTAATTGATTAATGTGCATTTATAGAGAGTTAATTATGAGTGATAATATATTTTACTTTACTAAAGATGATGCAACCATTAATAAAGATGGTAGCATCAATATATCAGGAAAAAAATCTGATGGCACAATTATTATATAAAGTGTAGTGCTCAGGATTTATGTACTGCAACTTTAAAACCTATAATAAAAACAGTAAGATATCAACCACAACTAATTTTTTCAAACTAACAGATATACCAATGTGATGGAAAGTAAAGGGTGGGTACAAGCGGCTTTTTTGCAAAGAAAGTGGTTCAATGATTCTAATTTAGAAATGACTTTATCGGATAAAAGAGGAGGTTGGGGTAATTCAAATCCAAAACTTGATTATTATAACCCTAGTAGATTAATCATGAATGGCTATCAAAATTTCCACGCTATAATCAAGCATTAAATAATCTAATTGCAAATTTATTAACAGAAAAATCAAAAAAAGTTATTATTAAATCATTAAAAAACTATCTTTTTCCCCTTTTAATTTTGAGGATTCTGACACTTATGAGTTCTCGAGTTCTTACTATAGAGGAGCTGATATAGAATTATTAAAATCATTCCATAGAGATTGGCAAATACAAAGGGAGGCAATTGATAATTCTTTCCCTGCAAAATCAGCAACATATATATCCAACTCTCTTAACATTGATGATTTATGGGCTGCATTTGGAGCGTTCAATATCTATGCGTCTATTGGAGATTATAGTGTTTCTTATATTAAGAGTAATGATAGCTATAAAATAAACATAAAATCCATATATTGTTATGCAATAGACAGCTACGATTTTATTATTGATGGAAATAAGGGAAAGGAGACTATTTAGGTCATTGGAATAAAATGATATGACTTTTTCCTTATATGATAAAGATGATATTAAAACAGCATGATGACCGTTGTCGTTGATGATACAGGAACAACGGAAAAGTATTTTATTCCCGAGAAATTATTTTTTCCAATTTTTAATCAGCACTATCAACTTTATCGTAAAAAACATAATAAAGGCAAAGATATGGTGATTTGGACAAAACCACATTTAATAAAACTTGAATCTAACAAAAATTCATTTTTTCAGATAAGTAAGAAAGAAGTGGATAAAATATTAGGAGGATAAGAATGAATAAATCAAGAATTTTTATATTATTAATTTCATAATATTTGTTGCCATGGCATGGTTTTCTGTTTATATTGTTTACTATTTTCAAGCACAAAAAATAATGAAAGAAGTTAATTTAAATAATTTTGATGACAGGTGTTATGGTATGTCAACATTGGAATTTAGATGGTCAGAAAAAATAAAAAAAGAACATCTGTTTTTTAGTTGTCATCTGACATTTTATGGCAGTAATTTTTACTCTTTAGTGTTTTTTTATAGTCCTAAAGAGAAAAAGGTGGTAGACTACCTAATGATAAATAATTTTTATCAAGAGGATATTTTTGATGCAGATTATATGAAGTTGTGTTTTACTTGGAAGGATAAAAAGATGAATTGAGAGTTATGCATGAACAGTGTGAGGTAGTGTTAGAGGATTCTTATTTTTTTTCAAGAGCAATACAAACTCCAATTTATTCTTATATAGAGCAGGAGTAAATATACACTCTGCAAAATGAAAAAAGTACTACGTTTGCAGTTCATAGTAAGGTTTGTCAAACAATAACGAAAATGACCTTTCTATAAGCTCGAGTGAATGATTTCCCGTAGCAAAATTCAATTTTGTTAGTTGTACTCTTTGTTTATAATAATGGCAAGTTATCGGTCGGTAGGATAATTGATATTAATACAAGCTCGTCAACGACAAGACCACGAACCAGACCACACCCCAACCTTTCATTGGACGGGACGCAGATATGATAAATCCATCAATACCCGTGTTGCCAATGCCAACAAACCAAAAACTCAAGCTAAACAAGCAAAATAATCCGATTAACACCAACCTAGGAGCATATCATGCCAAACGCCTTTATCCAAAACGCCGTCAGAAGTTTATGACCAAGGATTATTATGAAAAAATGAAAGAATACTATGATGATGTTGTTGATTACAGTATACAAGACCAAAACCTTATGTGGATGAATTTAATTTCTTGTCTGTGGATTTACAGCCAGACTGGATAATCCTATTTGATGTATATTACGGACAACTCCTACTTGCCTATACCGCAGGTGATGACATCAAGACTCTGATTCCTTATCTATACAAATGTATCGAATGCAAAGAAAATGAAGCTGCCGCCATTGCCAAACATCATTATGATGAAGGCAGTCTACCAAGTGTTTTAGGTTCTAATTCTGACAAAGTCTTACAATTTATCAGTCTAGCCTATTTGTTAGATTGCCGTGATTTATTACCTAAAATTAAGCTGTTGGCAGAAGGTCAAAACCAAGATGTCTTTGATGCCACCGATGCAATGACTGACCGTTTGTTTAGAATCAGTGGTCTTGTGCAAGAAGTGCGAGCTGGCAATGTGGACGGTGGTTTATACAACAACCCTTGGTATACGATTATCTGTGACTGCCTAGATGATTTATATCACAACACAGGCAACACCCAAAAAATCAAAGACGCCATCATCGATGAGCTAAGACAAAACCTAGAAGAATGGTACGAATACCACAATGATAAGCTATGGCATAACAGCCATCTTAGAATGGAAGATGAATACGGCTATTTTGGCTACTGGGAATTTGTGCCAGCATGCCTTGTCTATCTTTTTGATTTGGACGATACACCCTTGCACAAATTCATCCATTACCCCAAAGATTTGGTGGCGTGGGCAAGACAAAACAGTCCTAAGCCAACACCAACCACCCCACCCAAATATGATGAAACCTGCATCATCCAAGAAGGACAACCTGCTACTGTATCAGGTTATTACCAAGACCGCATGACTAAAAAAATCATCTACCTAAACATCGGTGATGTATCACCCATTTACCCAACCCCAAGCCACTTATCTAAATCACAGGCTTATGTTTGGTGCAAACTCACAGAGCATGGCATCAGTCTCATCCCAGAAGAAATCCTCGCCAATGCAAAAAAATAATCCGTTAAACACACCCCAAAAAACACAGCTTCTAGCTGTGTTTTTTCACCCCCCCCCTTGACCCCCTCCCACCTCCCATGCTAAAATCCAATCACTCCTAAATCATTCTCATTAACCCCACCTAACCATTCAATCATTCAATAAGGACATCCCATGAACCATCGTGCTCATCTACACTCTGTTTATCTGCCCAAAAGTGTATCTGGCACGCCTTATCTATGGTTCGACAGCTTACAAGGGGTAGAGAGTATCAACGGACTGTTTGAATACAAACTCATCGTCAAAGCCAAAGACGAACATGGCAACCCTGCCCATGGTATAGAGGGGCTAGAAGGTTATGTCAGTTTTGAAGCTTATCATGGCAGTATCATCCACCCCAAAGAGGGTACCCCCCACCAAGGCACCACCTCCTACCAAAGCGTCGCCTCTCACTTAGACCTAAGCTCCCTCATCGGCACGCCCTTAGGCATATCCCTTGACTTAAATGACAAACACCCCATCGATGATAGAACCATCACAGGACAAGTCACAAGACATGGCATCATCACCAGCTGTGCCAAACTCACCACACACAACAGGCATGCCGTCTATGAACTCACCTTATCTCCATGGACTTACCTACTCACCAAAACAAATAACTACCACATCCACCAACACAAATCCATCCCACAAATCATCGAAGAGGTGTTATCCTGCTACCCTTATCCTTGGCAGTTTGAACTCATCCATGACTATCCTGAACAAGACTACCAAACCCAATATGACGAATCAGACTACGCATTCATCACTCGCCTCATGAGTGAGCATGGCATCAGCTTTTACTTTGAACACACCAAAGACAATCACACCCTAATCATCACCGACCATGTCAGTCACCTAAAAAGACACGCCAATCCCTTTTATGACACCTTGACGCTCTATCCACCCAATCAGCGTATGCCAGAGTATGCTGAATACCTAGAACACTTTAACCCCAAAAGCAGACTGACCTGTGCCCAAAGTCTCTTATCTGATTATCAGTTTAAAACCCCTAATGAACCCCTAATGGCTCATGATACCATAAAAGGGGTGCAAACTGACACACACAAACCACATCAGGCACTCATCCATCACCTACAACGCTATGAATGGCATCAAGGCAGACGAGCGGGGGGTGATGAGCTGGCCACAAAAAACGAACAGCTTATCGCCTCTTATCGGCATCAAAGCCTAAGTGCCACCGCACATGGCAGACTAAAGGGCATACAGGTTGCCCATTTATTTACCCTAACAGGTCACCCTCATCAAAGCATGAATACCGACTGGGTTGTCTACGCCTTACAGATGAGCATCAAACCCATCGATGAAGACAACAACACCCATCAGTACTATACCGCTGATACAAGCTTTACCGCATACCCTGCCACACATCCGCTTGTGCCCACAACCCCCTGCCCAAGACCCATTGCCCGTACCCAAACCGCCACTGTCGTCGCCCCAGAAGGTGAAGAGATACACACCGACCAATACGGTCGCATCAAAGTCAAGTTTCACTGGGATAAACCCACACTCACCCAAAGACACCTTGTAGACAATCGCACCGGTGATGACAAAGATGACCTAAGTCAGATAAACACCTGCTATCTTCGTGTCGCCAGTACCTGGGCAGGAGATCACTATGGGCACATTGCACTACCCAGAGCAGGCCAAGAGGTCATCATTGACTTCTTTGGAGGCAATCCTGACATGCCCTATGTGGCAGGCTCTTTGACCAATCCAAACAACATGCCTCTATACACCCTCCCTCATGAAAAAGTCCTCTCTGGCATCCGCTCCAAAGAGTATGGGGGAGACAAATCCAACCAACTCATCATGGATGACACTAAAGACAAACTGCAAACCCACCTAAAATCCGACCACCTACACACCGAGATTAACCTAGGACACATCAGACGTCTTACCACCCCCCAAGGACGAGGTGAATACCGAGGCGAGGGCTTTGAGGTGAGAACTGATGGACATGGGGTGGTAAGAGCAGATAAAGGTGTGGTGATTACCACGCATGGGAGGCCACATGCCACAAGTCACATCAAAGACATCAAAGAGACCACAAGTCAATTAGAACAAGCCACAAGCACCCACTCATCACTCATACAAAGTAGCATCCAAGCACAATGCGAAGAGCGAGCCTTGGATAATACCCTCATGCCCACCTTAGATGGGCTTAACACAAGCATGACAGGTAGGGAGATCAATGACCATCATGCCCATGTCAATCACCACGATGACGACTTAGATGACACCCTAAGTCATCCAGAGCTGTCAAACCCACACATCGTCCTTAGCTCACTGGCGGGCATGACCTTAACTGCCAAACAAAACATTCACATCACCACCGACAACAACCTTGCCATCACCACAAACAAAGACCTAAGCCTTGCCACCACCTCAAAGTACAATCTAACCGTCCAAAACGGCATCAGAGTCTTTGTCCAAACAGGAGGTATTAAACACTACACCGCCAAAGACGACATAGAACTACAAGCCCAACAAGGCAACATCAAACACATCGCCAAAGACAACATAGAGATTATCTCAACAGAAGGTAAAATCCAAATCACAAGCCCCACTCAATTATCCATCAACATCTGTGGTTCTGAGTTTAAAATGAACGAACAAGGCGTGTTTATCACAACACCTGGGGTGTTTAGGGTTAAGAGCAATGAGAAGGTGATGGAGGGGGGTGAGTATGTGGGGTATGAGGTGCCGAGGTTGCCGAGGAAAAATAGCATACGTTTTTTATTTGAAGATGACTATAAAACACCTTTATCATTTACATCCTATACAGCGACCAATAAGCTTACAGGAGAAATTATTGAGGGGGTTACTGATGAAAAAGGTTGGACGCAAATTTTTTATACAGACAACCCCAATGTTATTGATATACATCTTGATTTGGAAATAGGAGAAAATAATGTCAGCAACATCTAGAGAGCCTGTCAGCTCAGCAATAACAGGTACTAATAACCCAACAAGGCATGTTAATATTAGTTTACCTAATTTTACTGTACATTTTAGAAGTCCTGATATTAATAACCAAGATAAGCTTGGTAGATATGGATTTGACTATCCTAGAGATGAAGATTTTTATCCAATTGAGAAAATTAATGGGCAATATCAAACGGTTGCCAAAAACGTAGTGGCACTACAAGATTCCTACTGGCAAGAAGTCACAGGCAATTACCTTAAAGAATTTGGGTATATACCTGCTTGGCTTTATATGTTTCCCAATACAACCAATGATATCTTTGCGGGAGGCTCCAATATGCATGCAGAGGGAATTGCACTCAATTTGCAAATACATGAAAATTACAATCAAGGTTTGGATTATAATACCACTTTGTTGCTTAGTGCGAGCGATGACAAGATTGTAGTTAGCCCAACGGTTATACCTGTTAGCGATTTTCAAGGAACAAGAAAGGTTTTTGATATAGATAAAAGATCTAATATGAAAAAACAGCGGGTACAGCACACATTAAACCCAGCTTATGCTCAAAAAACAAAGGTGGTTATTAAGCTTAAACCCAATACCGTGCTAACTAAACATGCTCGTATTAATATTCATGTTGATGTAAAAGGACAAAAAATTCTAGTAGGTATGTTAATGGTGCATAAAAATAATATTACGTATAAATCGGAGTTGGTGTTGGTTAAAGTGCGTTCGAATGCAAACAGTCCAATATTTCCAAGTCCTTCCGGTGATGTTGAGTATTATCTAAAAAGACGGTTCTTTAACCAAGCTCTAATCAGAGCTGAGGTGGTATTGGAAACAAAGTTTGACTTGGTTGAACTTTCTAAAACACATCAGGAGGTGAGGAGTTTTTTGGGTCAATATGATGAAAAAAACTATGTTGGTATGTCTGCAACTGATTTTATATTAAATGGTATTAAAAATTTATATGAAAAGTATGGCGATAAACAACCGAAAGATGATAGGGGGAAAGTTATTAAATTGGATGATTCTAATAATAAAAGAACTTTTGTTTTTATTACCGATTTTGATATCGGTTATAATGGTCTCGCGTCTTATGACAACTCGTCAGGTAAATTCAAATTTGGTAATTATATCATAATCTTTAAACCTGCTAAAAAAAGAAATGATACCCTGGCTCATGAGTTAGGGCATAGTTTTGGTTTGTTTCACGTCTTTGAAAGTATTGATGCTAACAAATTTCAGTTTCATCAAGGTTATAGCAATAAAGTCATGGATTATCTCCAAAGAAAAGATGGAAGTGAAAATAAATATATAAGAAGATTGTTCATGCGTCATGAATGGTATATTATGCAAAAAGACCAAAGTGTTGTCAAAGCATTTTACTACAAGGGGAACTAATAATGAAAATTATTTTTATAGTCATAGTTTTTTCTTTTTTAACTGCCTGTCAAGATAATGGCATTAATCAGGAGTTATTATCATTGAAATCAAATAATAAAGAAGGAGAATTTCTTGATTTTAGCACAGTTCAATGTCAAAAATCATTTGACTTACATGAATACATTTTTCCTTACGAATGCTCTGATAATTGTCAATTACCTTATTCGAAAAATCCTAGTTTTAATAATAAAAGTTTTTTTAATGAATTATCTATTGACAAGTATGATATTGATAATTGGTTTTTTACAGAAAAAGTTGAAAAAAGATTAATATCTAGTCAAGAATTTTCAAAAGATGAAGATAATAGTATTTTTGGTAGAATTAACTACTGCAACACATCCGAGATAATATATAATTTTTCTCCTATTCATTACACAAAAAATATTAGAAAAGATGATATTGTATATCTTAAAGGGCATTTAAACGATATAAAATTTGATGAATTGGATAGATATAATATCTATCAAATTATTAGATTAGGCGGAGAAAATAATCCTGAAAAATTTTTTGAAAACCTAATGAATACTCCAAGTCTTAAGGGCAACTATTCTTGTGATATTAGACAAAAAGAAGTTCCTTATGGTATGGTGGAAATGGCATATTGTGCTGAGTATAACAAATTAACAGTAATTACTTTATATAATCCCAATTGATTGGTCAAGGTATTTTCTCAGGAATTATTATAAAACCCTAGCCGCCCTACATAACCCAGACCAAATCCTTGATGGTAACCTTAACAGCAAAGTCCCTATGGACATGGGACTTACAAATGTCAATTCTTCTATTGGCAGTCAATGGAAAAATGTGCCTGATGATGCTACAATAGACGCATCGGACAAAGGGCATACCCGAGTGGGTGCTATTGATGAAGCCATCAAAGCAATTCCCGAAAGTGAGCGAGCCAACACGCGTATGAATGTTAAATTAGAGAGGTGTAAATAATGCAGGACTTAGAATTAGATGCTAAGCAAAAAGTTGATGAGTACTTGAAGTACTGGCAATCACAAAACATCAAAATAGAAACAGGTGCCAAACCCACCCAAGCCTTTATAGACACCTATGGTGATTTTTTTCCAAGACCGTTGTGGTATCTTTGGGAGCAAATCGGCTTTGCCTGTTTTGACAATGGCGGATTTTGGCTGGTAAATCCTGATGATTATGCTGACCTGCTTGATGAGATTTTAAAACCTACGCCGTTTTATGCCCACGATGATTGGTATGTACTGGGCAGAACGGCGTTTGGGGAGTTGAAGGTGATGGGTAGGTACACCAGGTCTCATTTAACCATTGTCTTGGATTATATTCGTATTTTTCCAGCTATTGAAGACAATCGCCAACTAACGCAAAGACAGCACGCCATTAACATAGTTGTAGAAGTTAATGGTGCTATTAGAGAGATTGGAGGCGAAAAATCCTATGATTTAACCGACACCCACCGCACCCCCCTCTTTAACCGCTGTCTTGCCAGTTATGGCAAACTCAAAGAAGATGAGATGTATGCCTTTGTGCCAGCCATCGCCTTAGGTGGTAAGCAACTTCTACAAAATGTCCAAAAGGTTAATATCTTTGAACACATTAACTTTATCACGCAGTTAGAACCCTTTGAGATTATGATGGACATTAACAGGGTGGTGGACAATCTAGGTATCACCCCAGAGAGTGCTGCCGCCTTTGTTGCCTCTCAAAATAGCCCACCAACCACCCCACCCAAATATGATGAAACCTGCATCATCCAAGAAGGACAACCTGCTACTGTATCAGGTTATTACCAAGACCGCATGACTAAAAAAATCATCTACCTAAACATCGGTGATGTATCACCCATTTACCCAACCCCAAGCCACTTATCTAAATCACAGGCTTATGTTTGGTGCAAACTCACAGAGCATGGCATCAGTCTCATCCCAGAAGAAATCCTCGCCAATGCAAAAAAATAATCCGTTAAACACACCCCAAAAAACACAGCTTCTAGCTGTGTTTTTTCACCCCCCCCCTTGACCCCCTCCCACCTCCCATGCTAAAATCCAATCACTCCTAAATCATTCTCATTAACCCCACCTAACCATTCAATCATTCAATAAGGACATCCCATGAACCATCGTGCTCATCTACACTCTGTTTATCTGCCCAAAAGTGTATCTGGCACGCCTTATCTATGGTTCGACAGCTTACAAGGGGTAGAGAGTATCAACGGACTGTTTGAATACAAACTCATCGTCAAAGCCAAAGACGAACATGGCAACCCTGCCCATGGTATAGAGGGGCTAGAAGGTTATGTCAGTTTTGAAGCTTATCATGGCAGTATCATCCACCCCAAAGAGGGTACCCCCCACCAAGGCACCACCTCCTACCAAAGCGTCGCCTCTCACTTAGACCTAAGCTCCCTCATCGGCACGCCCTTAGGCATATCCCTTGACTTAAATGACAAACACCCCATCGATGATAGAACCATCACAGGACAAGTCACAAGACATGGCATCATCACCAGCTGTGCCAAACTCACCACACACAACAGGCATGCCGTCTATGAACTCACCTTATCTCCATGGACTTACCTACTCACCAAAACAAATAACTACCACATCCACCAACACAAATCCATCCCACAAATCATCGAAGAGGTGTTATCCTGCTACCCTTATCCTTGGCAGTTTGAACTCATCCATGACTATCCTGAACAAGACTACCAAACCCAATATGACGAATCAGACTACGCATTCATCACTCGCCTCATGAGTGAGCATGGCATCAGCTTTTACTTTGAACACACCAAAGACAATCACACCCTAATCATCACCGACCATGTCAGTCACCTAAAAAGACACGCCAATCCCTTTTATGACACCTTGACGCTCTATCCACCCAATCAGCGTATGCCAGAGTATGCTGAATACCTAGAACACTTTAACCCCAAAAGCAGACTGACCTGTGCCCAAAGTCTCTTATCTGATTATCAGTTTAAAACCCCTAATGAACCCCTAATGGCTCATGATACCATAAAAGGGGTGCAAACTGACACACACAAACCACATCAGGCACTCATCCATCACCTACAACGCTATGAATGGCATCAAGGCAGACGAGCGGGGGGTGATGAGCTGGCCACAAAAAACGAACAGCTTATCGCCTCTTATCGGCATCAAAGCCTAAGTGCCACCGCACATGGCAGACTAAAGGGCATACAGGTTGCCCATTTATTTACCCTAACAGGTCACCCTCATCAAAGCATGAATACCGACTGGGTTGTCTACGCCTTACAGATGAGCATCAAACCCATCGATGAAGACAACAACACCCATCAGTACTATACCGCTGATACAAGCTTTACCGCATACCCTGCCACACATCCGCTTGTGCCCACAACCCCCTGCCCAAGACCCATTGCCCGTACCCAAACCGCCACTGTCGTCGCCCCAGAAGGTGAAGAGATACACACCGACCAATACGGTCGCATCAAAGTCAAGTTTCACTGGGATAAACCCACACTCACCCAAAGACACCTTGTAGACAATCGCACCGGTGATGACAAAGATGACCTAAGTCAGATAAACACCTGCTATCTTCGTGTCGCCAGTACCTGGGCAGGAGATCACTATGGGCACATTGCACTACCCAGAGCAGGCCAAGAGGTCATCATTGACTTCTTTGGAGGCAATCCTGACATGCCCTATGTGGCAGGCTCTTTGACCAATCCAAACAACATGCCTCTATACACCCTCCCTCATGAAAAAGTCCTCTCTGGCATCCGCTCCAAAGAGTATGGGGGAGACAAATCCAACCAACTCATCATGGATGACACTAAAGACAAACTGCAAACCCACCTAAAATCCGACCACCTACACACCGAGATTAACCTAGGACACATCAGACGTCTTACCACCCCCCAAGGACGAGGTGAATACCGAGGCGAGGGCTTTGAGGTGAGAACTGATGGACATGGGGTGGTAAGAGCGGGTAGGGGACTTTTGTTATCCACCCAAGCACGCACACAGGCACAGTCTCATTTGACAGATATCCAAGAACCGATTGGCATTGCAGATACCGCCTATCATCAGCACACCAATCTAGCAAACTCGGCCATCTCCCATCAAGCCCAAGAAGAAGATGACCAATCCGCTGTTGCCCAAAAACTCTCAGAGCAGTTACAGGCACTTCGTGGTGCAGGCGACACCAAAGAAATCTCATCGCCACAGCTAACCCTACATAGCCCAGAGGGCATACAAGCCTTGTCTGACAAATCACTTCATTTGGCATCTGCTCATCATACTGCCGTAACCGCCTCACAGCACATTAGCCTAAGTGCTGGCAAAAGTCTGCTTGCCACTGTTAGAGGGGCTGTCCGTTTCTTTGCTCAGTTGGCAGGTATTCGTCTGTTTGCTGCCAAAGGAAAAATTGAGCTCGATGCCCAAACCGATGGTATTGATGTACTGGCACTCAACAACATCAAAATCCATTCAAACAACGACTGGGTAGAAATCACCGCCAAACAAGGCATTCTCATCAATGCAGGAGGCAGCTATATTCGCATTACCCCACAAGGCATTGAACAGGGTACAGATGGCGACTGGAAGGCTCTTGCCACAAGCCACGAACTCTCAGGGGCAAACAGTTTGCCCATACAGACAAACAGTCCATTGTTTAATGATGAGATGTTTGTGCTTAGGGATATGGATGGGAATATATTGGCAAACGAACGTTACAAGATTGTCAGTAAATCAGGCGAAGTGTTTTATGGTGTCACTGACAAAGATGGACAGACCGAGCGTATCTTTACAGGTGGCTTGACAGACGATTTGGAGGTATTTTTAGATGACAGATAGTACAAAACAAGACAATGTTCTGACAAAAGTTATGTGGAACACCCAAGTGCTTGCCCCCACACACTACCCGATAGAGCTCGTGGCAGGAGAGAGTTTTTGGTTCTTTGATGAGATGGGGGATGAACGAGTGGGCTTTTATGCCCAAGCTGGCGGTGGTTGGCGTAATGGTGCAGTAGATACCATCGGAGGTTCACCCAGCAGTCCCACATTTTTGCCTGTGGGTGTCAAACTGATGTGGTTATCCTTTGCAGAGTCTTGTTTTTATCATGCTGTCCTACTGTTGCCCATACAGTCATTGCAAGCGTTGGCAGAGCAAACACTTGATACGAATAAGCAGGTTATCAAAAACCTTATTACCATTCAGTTTGCCATCGCTCCACATGGCTTTGTGAGTCTGCGAGCAGGGTTTGGCAATCATATACAAGAGCTTAGTACACATAAAGCAGAGGTGGCAAATGCTTCTTGGGAGTTTTTTGCACTAACCAACCATTTTTCTCCTGACTTGATGACAATGGAACAGTATATTGCCAAACAATTAGCAAAAGCACCAAAAGCAGTACAAGAACAAATCAAAAACGGCAATTTACCAACCAGATGGCAAGAATACAGTGAACGCAAATTCGCTTGGCATATCGCCTGTGATGTTGCACTATTTGCCCATCAAATTGCTTATGTCAATGGCGAATCATCTTTGCACCTAACATCAACAGACAAACAAAGCACAAATACCTCCCCAAAACTACAACCTGCCCCTGCTTGGATAGAACTCTTTTTTAGAAAAAACAATCAGCGACATTGTGTAGTGGTTAACCTATCTCATCATCAGTTTGGTAGAACCGAACAGCCCGAGGATGATGTGGCGGTGTTTGAGGTATTCAAAGGCTTTTTTAGCTCAAACAGACCCACCGCATTGGTTATTAACCTAACCAAAGATATGGCGGATGCTGTATTTTTGACCAATGGACACAAAGAACAAGCACTAGATGCTCACATCATCACAAAGACACTTGCCGATGATGAGTATCCTTGGTTTAAATAGGAGGATATATGGAACACACAAATACCAACACAAACACAGGGAAAACTCCCCAAAAAAGCATCGGCAAAGGCACGAGTAACTCCAAAGATAACTCCTGTGTTGAATGCACGGTCAATTGCTTGGAAATCAATGTTTTCTTTGACGGCACTTGGAACAGTCGTTATAATAGTGATAGGTATAATAGTCATAAAGAAGAGGATATGAGTGCACTACTTAATAAACCTGAGAACCAAAAAAAGACTTGGCAACCGTGGGATGATGACAAAATAGTTGCTCAGAAAGTCCTTGAAGGTCGCCTACTTGGGGAGGATTACAAAGGAGGAAATACCAGCTTTGCCCGAGCTCCCACAGGCGTAGACCAACTGGCACGAGCTTTTGGCGGTAATGAACGCATGGTAGCATTGTATGTTGATGGCTCAGGCACCATCACGCCTGAGGCTGTGGACATTACCAACGAGAATTTAAATCAACTCCCAAAAGACAAAGTTCAAAAATACGGCAACACCAATGCCAAGGAACCCAATAAAGACATTGCCATTGAGAATAACAGATATTCAAATGACAGTGCTTGGGGTGCAGGTTTGGGTGTGGGAGCAACATCAATACACAAATGGGATTTTTTTAATTCAGGTGTAAAAAGCAAGCTCCGCCAAATGCTCCAAAAAATTTATGTCACACTCCAACAAAAAAACATTAAATCAGATTGCTTGGTAAGTTTTAATGTCTATGGTTTTAGTCGGGGGGCTGCCACCGCTCGTATGTTTGTTCATCGTGTGTTAAACTATGGGCATGACAAAGATATTACCAAAGAAGTGGATGACATGCTTGGTAACTCATCTGACAATCCTATCACTTTGACCCAATTTGGCGTAAAATTCCGTGTTAAGTTTGTCGGACTCTTTGATACCGTCAGCTCCATCGGCACCAACCACAATGATGATGTAATTGATGAAAAACAAGAGCTGTGCTTTGATGAGCATCGCAGACCCAATCAAGTCGTCCACATTGTCGCAGGTCATGAGTTTCGCCAAAAGTTTGCCACCACCACCATTGCCAGTGCGGTTCAAAATGGTTGTGGCTTTGAGGTTGTCCTACCGGGTTGTCATACCGATATTGGTGATGGGTTGGAGACAAGGTGGGTGCAAGATGAAGATGTTAATCCTAAGACAGGACAGCGGGACTGGAACTTAAAGCATGTCGAAGACCGCACAACCATTTGTCAAAAGTACAATCTACTTTCCACACCATTTATGGCATTAACCAAGTTAAAACTATTTTCGCCACTTGCATTCTCACAGGTAATTCGAGCCGAAGAAAAAGCCTTACTAAATCTACAACGAGCAGAGTTCAAAGAAATCAAAAGACGCTTGGTAGAGCAAGGTTGGTTTGTAGAATCTACTGACAAAACCAAAAACGAGATTGAGATTGATGATGATGTCTTGACGATGGAAAAAATTAAGGTGCATAGAAAACCTCATTTTAATCCAGAAGGTCGTATTAAAACCCTCTCCCCCGATTATCCCAAAATCGCCACCAAACTGATGCTTGACATCATGACAGAGGTTGGGGTGAATCGTAATTATGATTTAGATAAATACCATGCTGATAAAGTCAAAGACCCTTATTTTCAAGCATTCTCCGAAGAGTTGATTGGCGAGGCTATGAAACGATATAAGGACTTTAAAACCAACAAAGCCAAATACTTTGTTGATAATGATATCATCAATGGCACACAAGAGGGTAAAGACTACTATGTTGGCATTCAAGATATCCAACAAAGAAAAATCCTATTTCACGACTACCTACACTGGTGTAGCAGTATGGATAGAAAGTTTTTAAGCCTGATTGGCACACAAGTCAGTGTTCCCCAAATTAACCCAAACACCAATCAATTCTACCGAACCGTTTATCAAGGCTAAACAAGGAGCAATCTTATGAAGAACATCACAATTTTATCCCTTATTCTATCATCAGTACTTTCTTTAACTGCCTGTGGCATGCTAGATGGCTATGGACAAGAGGCGGGGGCGAATGGTAAGCCAACACCAAGATTTAAAAATGCTAGGGGGGGGGAGATTTTAGGCTGTCAAAAGGAAATAATACCTGCCAGTGATGGCGGTGCGTGGCTAGAATATTATAACCTACCCCCAGAAATCGGCGGTAACTTTATCTGTGAAAATGGCAAGCCCAAACTCCCCAAAGACTGTCAAGGTCGGGAGATTCGTAGTGAGGCACAATTTATTGCTTTTTGGGAAAAACATCAACTTCCTATTGGTCTAAAATACTTTGAATGCGTGAATGGTCAGCCACGCATTCCTGCAATACAGCTAGAAACATGGAAGCAGATGGAAAGAGAAAAACCCACCTGCAAAGATTCTCGTGGTCGTAAACGCCCTTGTGTCTAATGATAGATAATTAAGTAGCGTGAACAAACCAAATTCACGCTACTTTTATACTTTTTACACTACCCCAAAATCGCCACCAAACTGATGTTTGACATTATGACTGATATTGGTGTCAATCGTAATTATAATTTGGACAAATACCATGCCGATAAAGTCAAAGACCCTTATTTTCAAGCATTCTCCGAAGAGTTGATTGGCGAGGCTATGAAACGATATAAGGACTTTAAAACCAACAAAACCCAATACTTTGTTAATGAAAATATCATCAATGGCACACAAGAGGGTAAAGACTACTATGTTGGTATTAAAGACATAGACAAAAACAAAATCTTATTCCACGACTACCTACACTGGTGTAGCACCATGAAAAGAGACCCAGCCAGTCTCTTACTGGCTTATGTCAGCGTTCCCCACATCAACCCAAAAACCAATCAATTTTATAGAACAGTCTATCAAGGCTAAATCACACAAGGAGCAATGCCATGAAAGCTTTTAACATCTGCCTTATCATTATGATAAGCTTATCATCTCTAACTCTAAGTGCCTGCGACCCATTTAAAGGTCTAAGAGATTATGGACAAGAGGCGGGGGCAAATGGGAAATTTAAAGGATTTAAAAATGCTAGAGGGGGAGATGTTTGGACTTGTAAAGATAATGTTATACATGCCCATGAAGGCAATAGTTATTTAGAAAAATATGGTCTCCCCCTAGAAATCGGCGGTAACTTTATCTGCGATGGCGACACCCCCAAACTCCCCAAAGACTGTCAAGGTCGGGAGATTCGTAGTGAGGCACAATTTATTGCTTTTTGGGAAAAACATCAACTTCCTATTGGTCTAAAATACTTTGAATGCGTGAATGGTCAGCCACGCATTCCTGCAATACAGCTAGAAACATGGAAGCAGATGGAAAGAGAAAAACCCACCTGCAAAGATTCTCGTGGTCGTAAACGCCCTTGTGTATAATATTGCGGTATGATGTGGGGTATACGACTACAGTTATAGACTTACTATCTGAGCTTTCTTGGTTAAATCATGTTTATTTTAAGGGCAAGTGGCAATTATTTTTGCGTCCAGTCCTGATCGGTGCATTTAAATTGACCACCAGTCTCCCAAAAATGCGATTTTCTGGCTTTAACCAGTCGTGTTGTTCCTTTTTGGGATTTTAGGACGCAAAAGCTTGCCTTATGATAACGATAACGGTATTTTTTCATATCTTCGGCGGCGACTTTTATATATATTTCATAGGAGCTATTGTAAATAAATTTATGTGAAACATCATAGCCATAACTAACACAATGACCATTATAATGAAAATTATTTTCTTGTAATGGTAGTAATTTTGGGTCTTCGCCACCCATATCCCTAAGATAAAAACTGCTGATTTCTTTATTAGCATTTAGACTAAAACAGGGATAATTATCCACCAAAGAAATCAACACTTCGCCATCTTCTTTACTAAGATTAACAAATGAATTGGCATAACCCATTGAAAGAGGGGATAGTGTCATTAAAATAATAAAAAACTTATACATCATTGCGTGTTATTGGGTGAATTTAGCAATCACAAAGAGTAGATAATTAAGAATAGGTAATCATCATTTTGGTGTCCAGTCCTGAGCGGTGCATTTAAATTGACCACCAGTCTCCCAAAAATGCGATTTTCTGGCTTTGACCAGTCGTGTTTTTTCTGTTTTTAAAATACAAAAGTTGGTAGTAGAATAAATGTGGCTACTACTTCTATTTCCTTGTATGTTATTTGGACTATTTTGTATATAGGCGTTATTATAACCACCGACATACACACTAAACGGAGTGTTGTAGGGAAAGTCTTTATGATGGTCTACAGTAATACAAGTGCTTTCACTAAAGCCAAATTTTTCTTCGCCAATTTTATGTGAATAATTGTACTTATAACCATCCAATCCCCTAGAAGCTAACCCAATATGATAAATGGGCTCATTATCTGTTAAATAAAAGCAGGGGTAATTATTTTTTAGGATAATAAGTATTTTACCATCTTCTTTGGCAAGAGTTGATGTAGAATGAACATGACTAGAGAATAACAATACAAGTAAATAAAAAGGTATCTTAAGCATGATTATCTCTTGGAAGTAGTTGTTTATTGGAAGGGTTGTTTTTAAATTCTTTTAAAATGCTATCAATAAGAGGCATTCCTTTTGTGTATGGATGAGGACTAGGAGATGTATGGTTATTTGTGGTGTCTATAAAATAATCTGCAATAATACTTCCTTGCTGCTCCATATTAAAGTCAGATAAGTCTTGATTGGATTGAACTTTAGAAAGGTACTCATAAGCTTTATTATTTATATATCCCCCTTTGAGTGCAATAATAATGCCATTTAAAAAAGGTGAATAACCTAATTGGTACTGCCACACATGGGTCATTTCATGAACAAAAAGATGTTGGATTATATTGGGATTTATTAAATTTTGAATCGGATTTGCATAATCCTCTTCGTAAATATCGTCAGGAAAATGAATGGTACCAAAGGGTGTCATGGCAGTTTGACTGGGCTGAAAGATTGGGATAAATCGTCCATGATGAATCTTAACTTTATCATAGTCAATGCTGTCTTTAAATATCGGCATGACAAGCTTACGCTCATTTGCAGTAAGCCCTCTATATTTACCAAAAATAAGTTGCAATATTTTCTTTGAAATGCCAATCAGTGAATTGGTAAGTAGGGTAGGCTGACTTTGGTATTGATTGATAGGCAAATCATACATGGCAATCTCTGCACTTGCACTACAGCAGTCCCCTTGGGAGGGGGGTATAAGTACAGGATAACTAATTTCTACCAATTCCAAGGCGGTATCTGCCTGTATACGCTCTGTACAACCCTCATCGCAGGTTACCCCCTTAATGATAGAGCCATCTGAAAATTTTAGTTCATATACCATGCCTGTAAGCAATGTACCGTCTTCACTTTGCAGGACAAACTGTTCATCAAACAAAGGTGTGGCAGAATCGGTGTTGCTGGAAGCTTTGTGAGCAGCACCCTTACCTTTTGTTATTTCTACCACAAACTGTGATTGCGAGGCAATGAGTTTAGCACCACAAGCAGTCATCATGCCATCTAATGCTAAAGATTTGCCAAAGGTATTGGCGCTAGAGGCACCTTCAATAATAGGAAAGGTACCTCGGCATTTTGGGCAAGTAACCATATCGCCCATACAAGCGCCTGTTTTTCCATAAATATTTAAATTAGAGGAGGCGGTGATGACTGTACCACCATGTGTCGTAGTATCGCCTTGTCTTATGGCAGGATAAACAGACATAATCATTACTCTCTATAAACTTTCGATATGATTATCGTATCATTAAACAAAGTTGATATCAATCATGTTTGTGGCACACTATCGTAAAAGTTAGCTTGCTCTGTGTTTGTATATTGAGAGAGCCGTTTATCAAGACTAAATAAGGAGAGACCTTATGAAAACCAAAGCCATGCTTATTTTATCAATCCTTTTATCAATCCTTTTATCATCATTTACCCTAACCGCCTGCGACCCATTTAAAGGTCTAAGAGGCTACGGTCAAGAAGCAGGGGCAAATGGTAAATCAAAGAGATTTAAAAATGCTCGAGGTGAGGCGAGGTTTGATTGTCAAAAAGGATTTATACATGCTCATGAAGGAAATAGCTATCTAGAAAAACACGGTCTTCCCCGTGAAATTGGTGGTAACTTTATCTGCGATGGCGACGCCCCCAAACTTCCCAAAGACTGCCAAGGTCGTGAAATCCGTAGTGAGGCAGAATTAAATGCTTTTACAACCAAACTCCAATTACCCTTAGCTTTAAATGACTTTATTTGTAAAAATGGTGTTCCTACCATTCCTGTTAAAGATTTAGAATACTAGAAACGCCATGAATCTATCATGCCCACCTGCAAAGACAGCCGTGGTCGTAAACGCCCTTGTGTATAATATTGCGGTATGATGTTGTTGTCATGTAGGGGGCTACACAGACCCCTACACTCACGCTCGTACAGTCAAAAAAGGAGGATTGGGGCGAACGTTTTAACCCAAGTGTGGCTGTATAAATTTTAATAATAATTGTTGTTATTTTGTTCTAAATGATGTATGATTTTATAGGGTAATTTAGACATCTATTTGATGTGGTCGGGTGGCTTCTTTTGTTTGATTTATTATGAGCATAGCAACGTTGATGATTGGTGAAGTATGGTTAAACGCAAAAATATATTAGGAATATTGGGTTGTGTGCTATGTATGACGACCGCACACGCCAACACTGGGGCATCAGAAGATAAGGCAAGGCAGTATGCTCGCCAAGCTATTTTTGAGAGCTTAGCAGAGGCAGATAGAGAGCTCACCGCAGAGGAGAGACAGATTGAGGATGAGATTGTCAAGGCATATTTGATTCTGCAAAAAGAGTATGGGCAGTCACTGACACAGTTACAAATGACTCAGACTCCACCAACCACAGACAGTCAAAATAATGAACTGCTGGCAAAAAAATTATTAGAACTCAAACAGTCAATGCATGAGTTTTTTTTGGATAGAAATTTTGGCATGGAGCATCGTTCTGCTTTGGTTTATCCTGATGATTCACCCGATAAGACAGCAGTGGATGATGAGACATTAGAAGGTCAGACGAACCAGACCAACCATGAGGATAACAAGGCAGATGAAAAATAAGTTAATATCCCAAAGCTTTACACGCAGTTGGGTTTTACTGCCAAAGATGATGTTGCTAGGACTGCTGACGACATCGACCATCGCAGTGGCTGACCTAGATGAGGAATACTTTATCGCCCATCAAGTGGCTCAGTCCCATCAAATCCCAGGTCTTCTAAAAGGCGATACCGAGACTCTGGTCAATGAAGTGCTTGCCGAGCTTATTAAAACTCATAAGCAAAAAGAAATCATCAAACAGTACTACGAGGACAAAGCGACTTCACCCATGCTAAAACAGAGCATGGTAGAGGCTGTATCTTCATCTGAGTTTGACTCTTGGTTGAATGAAAAAATCGCTACCATTTATATGGATTTGTATGATGTAGCACAGCTTAGGCAGATGTACAAAGACAGTCGCACCCAAGGTGATGCAGATAAGCCCTCTGATGACATGGCGGTTTATTTGTCACAGTACATTCAGTCAAGCCTCTCTTATGAACACAAAAAAGAACTTCAAGAGCAGTTATTTTTAACAAAACTCAAAGAAACCACCCAAAACATCTTAGACCAACACGCCAAGCCTGATAATACAGATAAGGATGATGATGAATATTATTAAACGCACAAAAGGTCTGTGGAGTATCTTATTACCCATCATGACTCTGTATGGCTGTGCTTCTTTGCCGTCAAGTGATGACAAAGCACCCTCTGAGATTGACGTGGTTTTGATGTCTGACGCCGACATCAATGAGGATGTGTTGGGTGTTGCCTCACCTGTTCGTCTAACATTATTACAGCTAAGTTCTGAGATACAGTTTAGACAACTGCCACAAATGGCGAGTGATGATAAGTCTTATGATGAGCTTTTGGGCGGAAGCATGCTTGAACAGACTGATGTCACCCTAAGACCTGACGAGCTTTTAGAATTCAAGCTCCCCCTAAATGACAAAACTAAATACCTAGGAGTGGCGACAGCTTATCGTGATGAGTCAAATGATTGGAAGCAATCTCTACAAAAGCAGGATAAACGTTGGTATCAAGTTAGGGACAATCATTTTTTATACTTGCATGTTCAGCCACAGGGCGTGGTTCAGTTATCCAAACAAGAAGCTTTGAGTAAAATGCTTGCCTTTAAACTCAAAGAGCAGGGCAAGAGTATGGAGAATTTTAAAAAACTCACCAAGCGTGAGCAAGACAAAGCATTAAAAAAACTTGAAAAAGCACTTGAAGAATCTGCACCTGCTGACATGTCAAAGGGCTATTTTTCGTCACCTAAGCCAAAGCTGGATGTGGTTGATGTCTTAGGGGATGGTAAAACTGCTACGGATAAAGCATTGATGGCGGATTGATGTGATTTTTATATTTTTACAAGAGGTGAGCGTATGATTGATTTTAAGGTTGTTTGGGGAGAGGGCACGTTAATCTCACCTCAGCATTTTCAACAGCAAGAGCGTTATTTTGAGACACTGATTAATAATTTTGCACTCAATAAAAACCATCATTGGGGTTTTAAAAACTTGGATTTTAATGAATCCGCCAAGGAAATGGGTATTTTAGAAGTGGCACAGGTCAGCGGTTTTTTTAAAAATGGCTTGTATTTTGAAGAGACTTCTCAAAGCTGTCCAAGATTAAAGATAGAAATCCCGCCAAACATAGAATCCGAAACCGTGTATTTGGCGTGGTCAAATGAGTCTGTATACCAGCAAAACTATGCCATGATTGATGATGCTGATGGCATAAATGCTCAGTATATCCTGCACGGTATTGAGCTGTCAGATGCTACCGAATTAAATTCTGCCAAAAGACAGGTCGTCGTTGCCAATAAAAACTTACGCTTGGTGTTATCAAGCCAGCTTGGCGATGGCATGATTCACCTACCTGTTGCCAAGATTTTATCAAGCAACGCCAACGGCGAGTATTTTCTGGACAAGACATTCATCCCACCATTTTTGAACGTGAACAAAAATGAGATTCTAGCCAATCATCATCAAGAGTTGCATGGTATATTAAAACAGCGTATTCAATCCTTGACTGGGGTTTTGACCAACCCATCTCTAATGACAAGTAATGACGTCAGAGACTTCCTGTTTTTACAGACCCTCAATCGCTATCAGGCTTATATGCACCATACTGCCACATTGCCTGTGATACATCCTTGTGAATTATATGAAAGTTGGTTAAAACTCTATGGTGACCTAAGCACGTTCGAGCCAACCAAAATGAACTTGGCATTGCCGAGTTACCATCATGATAATCTCAAAGAATGTTATGCTGAACTCATGGCGTTGCTAAAACAGGCTCTGTCGATTGTGCTAGAACAAAAAGCCATTCTCATTCCGTTTGAGATGACTGATGAGACGACCCGAGTTGCCATTACACCTGATAAGTCACTGCTTAATAACTGCCGTTTTGTATTGGCGGTGAATGCCAATATCCAGCCGGAGACATTAAGACAGACACTGCCAGCGACCATCAAGATTGGCTCTGTTGAAAAAATCAAAGATTTGGTGGCTTATCATCTGCCTGGGGTCAAGGTCAATGCATTGGCAACGGCACCCAGAGAGCTCCCATATTATGCAGGGTTTAGCTACTTTGAGCTTGATAAGACTTCTGAGCTGTGGGCGGATTTACACCAATCATCAGGCATGGCACTACATCTGGCGGGCGAATTTCCAGAGTTACAAATCGAATTTTGGGCAATCAAACCTGTTTATTAATCAAACAGGCATGATGAGTTAAGTTATGATAATAATGCATTTAAATAGGACAAATCATGCAAACGGTCAGATTTGAAGAAATTGAGACAGGATTATCCAGTCAGCAGAGTGCCTCTATCAATGCTGATGACAGCAATCCTTTGGTGAAATCAGCCATTCCCTTGTTTGCGATAGCCTCTCAGATGAAGTACTACTATAGCAATCTGGGGAGTGCGGAAGTATTAAAACATCTAAAAGCACAGATTGAGGTTTTTGAAGAGCAGTCTGAGGGTATGGGTGTGCGTTATGAGACGGTTCGTGCTGCCAGATATTGTTTATGCACACTGCTTGATGAATTTGCCGCCAAGCATGGTTGGGCGGATCAAGAGTGGATGGCAAACAGTCTGTTGGTCACGTTTCATAGTGAGACGTGGGGTGGCGAGCAGTTTTTTGCCATGTTGGATAAAATCAAGGCGGAGCCCCAAAAAAATCTTAACTTAATTGAGTTTATGTACTATTGTTTGGTTATTGGGTATATGGGCAAATATCAGGTGCTCAATAATGGACAGGTCAGCGTTCACAACCTCAAAAAAGAGCTGGAAAAACTCATCGCCAAATACAAGTCATTGCCCTCATCGCCATTGTTGATGGATAAGTCATCAGCAGGCGAGCTAAGCGGTATTAGAAATAAGGTGGTGCCTATTTGGGTAATGGCACTGGCTTTTGGTTTGCTTTTATTGGGGCTTTATAAAATCTTTGATTATCAGCTTACAAACAGAACAGACGACATCAATCAATCCATACAAGCACTAACCATTCCCGTCAAACAAGACACGCCCGTTGCAAGCACACAACCAAGAAGGCTAACACCGCTACTCAAAAATGAGATTGAAAGCGGGCTTATTGAGGTCAGTGAGATGCCAACAGCAAGCAAGATTACCATCTTGGGCGATGAGCTGTTTACCTCAGGCTCAGACAAGATAGAAGATAGGTTTTTCCCTGTATTGGCAAGTGTGAGCCAAGCCCTAAATATCGTCCATGGTCAGATTATTGTCTCAGGCTATACTGACGATAGACCAATCAGTAGTTCGGCTTACCCCTCTAACTGGCACTTATCACAAGGAAGGGCGGATGCAGTTAAGCAGATTTTGCTCAGATATATTGAAGATGCTTCTCGAGTGCGTTCTGAGGGTAAAGGCGACCAAAATCCTGTACTGCCTAATGATTCCGAATTAAACAGAGCGAAAAATCGCAGAGTAGAAATCATTGTGTATTTGGATGAAGGCTCACCATCGCTGCAAGATACTGAAGGCACGCAAATTAACACAATACAATAATGGGGTAATAATGAACTTTTTGTCAATGATAAATGTTGGGATGCTATGGGGTGGATTTGGGGCGGTATCTCTAATTTCCATGATTTGGTTTGGGGGTGCTTATCTTCAGATAGGCACATGGAAGCCTTTGGAGCCAACTTGGGTAAAAGTCTTGTTAAGTTGCCTTATTATACTGGTGGTAATCGGGGTAAATGTCTATAAATGGTATAAACAAAGACAGCTTAACAAACACGTCATGGAAGAGCTAAAAGCCAGCGACCTATCCTCTGATGATAAAGCAGTCAATAAAAACAAAATCACCGAACAGTTCAATTCGGTGGATTTGATTTTGCAAAAGCATAATGACACACAAAACAAAAATCTTGTACAAAGACTATTTACGGATAAAAAAGGTTACATCTATCAAAAACCTTGGTTTTTGTTGGTAGGTGCTTCAGGCGTTGGAAAGACCACCTCTATTCTAAATTCGGGGTTAAAATTCCCCATCGGCACCGTGGATAATACTTCTAGGTTGGCGGGCACACAAGATTGTGACTGGTTTTTGACGGATGATGCGGTACTGATTGATACAGCAGGTAGATTCGTTGAGCAGGACAGTCAGTCAAAAAACAGTGATGACTGGCAGGAGTTACTCCATCTATTAAAGCGGTGCCGTACCAAACAGCCTATCAATGGGCTGGTGTTGATGATTGGGGCGGACGACATCATGAAAAATGATGAGCAGTATCTAGAAAGCCAGCTGTCCGAATTTAGAATTAGATTGCAAGAGGTGCAAAACACATTTAACATCAGCTTCCCATTTTATGTGGTCATTAATAAAATTGACCTCATTACTGGTTTTGGGCAGTATTTTAATTATCTTACCGAAGAGGATAGAAATAAGGTATTTGGCATTACTTTGGATGTTTTGTCCGATAATTCGGCAGAAAAGATAAATATCATCACCAAAAAATTAGACGACATCGCAGAATCCATTGAGTTAAATATATTTAACAGTGTGGCATATAACAATCAGCAGAATGAGCCATCGGATTTGGCATTGTCTTTTGCCTCAGAATTTGCTGACTTTACCACGCACCTAAAAAGCTATCTCAAAAAACTCCTAAATTTGTCAAAATACGATGCCATGCTTCATTTGGGCGGGGTTTATTTTACCAGTTCTGCTCAGCAGGAAATGGGGGAGATGACTCATGCCAATCTCAAATACCAACTGCAATCCAAATACATCCAAGACAATAACGGCTTAATGTTTGGTTCAAAGCCTTATTTTATTAATCATTTTTACCATTTTGTTTTGATGGAGGCGTCCAATTTGGCAGGGACGGACGCTTCTTGGCTCAAGAAGCAAAGAATGATTTATTGGGGGTTGTGCTTGTTATTGTCAGTATTAACCATTGCGTGTGCGGTGATTTTTGTCAAGGCTTTCTTCAAGAACTCGGCATATCTTGACAAGGTGGAGAAAAACACCCAAGAGGCTCATGCCGTCTCAAGCTCGGTGGATGGTAGTAATGCCTTGGCAGTACTTGATTTTGCCAACAAAGTTAGGGTTATCCCCAATCGTGACATATCAGCAGAGCTAACCCAAAAAAGTTTTTTGGGCGATGTTGGTCTAAATGATTATGACAGGATTTATGCCACCTCACAACAAAAATATCGTTCGCTTATTGAGGGGAGTTTGAACGAACTCATCTCCACCACCATCAAAGAGAAGCTCAAAAATAACACCACCCAAGGCTCTTTGGCGGGACTATATCAAAATCTAAAAGCCTATCTCATGCTTTATAATCATAAGCATTATGATGGCAAATTTATCGCCGGATGGGTGCAGTCCAACTTACCTAATGAAGCATTTGAGTCAAACGCTGATAACTTTGAGCAGTTAAAGCAAATATTGATTGACAAAAAAATCACGCCAAAAGATCCCCAAGATTTGGCGATGATAAATAAAGCCCGAGAGATGTTGGCAGGGCAGGATATTGGTAATGTGGTCTATGCCGATTTGATAGGATATACCCAAACTCTTGACACCAAAGGCATGCCGTCCGTATCTTTTGTGTCCATGGGTGGTTCTGCCACGCAAAGCTTATTTCGCAGGATAAGTGGCAAGACATTGAATTCTCCCATGCCAGTACTGTACACAAAATATGGCTATCAGAACCTGTTTTTGCCTTATGTAAATACTCGCCTAGATAATTTTTATAATACAGAAAATTGGGTCATGCCAAGCAATGATTTTTTTGCCTCAAAAGATCAGGTGTTGTCAGATATTTATCAAAAATACACCAATGACTATATCACCTATTGGCAACAGTACATTGCAGACATTAGGATGTTAGAACCAAAAAATTTACAACAAACCATCGTCATGTCAAAGCAGTTATCAGAAAAAAACTCCTCTTTGGCAGGCATTATCCGTGGTATTTATGATAACACCAACCTTGTGGAGGAGGTTGCCAAGCCAACACCTGATGTTGCCAACGATGCCACGGCGAACACAGGGCAGGAAGCCAAGCAGGGCAAGGAAGCTGTGATGCAGGCTAAAAAGACCGCCAAGACCAACGAAACTTCTGCTCAGATGAGAGGCTATCTGCAGGATGTGGCAACTCATTTTTCTCAATTTCATGTATTAGCCCAAAGCAGTGAAGGCATGCCATCTCAGTTGGATGAAATTGCCAAATCAATCAATGACTTGTATGTGTATTTGGTGGCATTGCAGATGAGCATGCAAAACAATGATGCGCTGATGCCTGATAACAAGCCAGTCATTAACTATCAGGCTCAGGTCAGTCGTCTGCCTGACCCATTTAGACCTATGTTAGACCAATTTGTGGGGCAGATCTCCCAAACGAGCAAAGACTATCAACAAACCTATAAAGACGAGCAAGCACAAGCCGTCATCGAAGAGCAAAAAAAAACGGTACTGTCCATCGCTGAACAACAAGATGCCCATGTCAGGCAAGGCTGTGAAAGCTTAATTACTGGAAAGTATCCTTTTGATAAATCAGCCTCTCAAGAAGTATCGCTTCAAGAGTTTGCCAAAGTATTTGGCTCGGAGGGTTTGTTTATGCAGACATTGCAGAGTAATATTTTGGTGAATGAGCGACTAAGCACCCCTTTTTTGTCGCTACTTGAAGGTTCGGATAGGCATAAACATTACCAAAATGCCCAAAAAATCAATACAAAATTTTTGGCGGGCTCCAAAAACCCTGCATTGGATTTTACGATGAAAATCATGGCGATGGATAAAGATATTAAAGAGCTGTCCGTAAGTTATGATGGTACGCAGACCACCTATTATCATGGACCTCAAAAAAGCATCAAACTCTCTTGGCCATCAACGCAAAAAAGCATGACTCTAAAAGCCATGGATTTTAATAACCAAAGTCATGGCTTGGAAGTAAAGGGTGATTGGTCTGTGTTTAGATTGATGGATAAAGCAAGTCGGATTATTAACACCAAAGACAACAAAGGGGTGATTGCAACCTTTGAATTAGATAAACATGAAGTACATATTGAGTTTAAGTCTATCTCTGGCACAAATCCTTTTTTACTTGGTGAGTTAAAGGGGTTTGTATGTTAGTGTCATTTTATGGTAAATTGCCTCACCATGCCGAGTTCCTCACATCACATAACTTGCCATTATGGTCTAAGACCATCACTGACTGGATGATTCGAGGGCAGGGTCAGCTTGGTGAGATGATTTTAAAGCAAAATCACAAAAGACCAAGCGTGTATTTTTTTATGATGGATGGTCATGACTTGCCAGTTCAGATTTCAGGTATTTTTTTGGCGAGTCATGACAGCAGACACAGGGAATTCGCCTTTGTGTTGTTTCATGAATATGAAAAGCAGTCATTAATGTTGATTAGAGATGGTTATCAAGAGGCCATTAGGCAGGCGAGTTTTGACATTTCGTTGCTTGCAGATATGAATAATGGTGAGCTGTTGGATGGCTATGAAGATTTTTTGCAAAGAACTGAGGTGCCATTAAATGAAGGCATCTGGCAGAGTGCTTGCTATGCCTTAGAGCGTTTGAGTTCCACACAGTTAAGTAGTACACTTTATCGTAAATTAATCATGAGTTCTTAGGAGGATTGGATGGATGACTTTTTGGCACCATTGCACGATGAACGGGTAGCAGGGCATAATATCGAGTATGATGACGATTTTTTAAACTTGATGAGCCTACTACAAGACAAGCCAGAGCAACAATATGGCGATTTGGTGGTTGAAGCTGGAATTAAGGACTGGCGTGCTATTTATGAGTCTTGTCATCAGATTTTACTGCATAAGAGTAAAGATTTGCTTGTCATGAGTTATTTTACTCAAAGTGGTATTGTGCTAAATGGGCTTATGGGATTAAAAGAAGGGCTGTTTATCATCAAGGGTAATCTTGAGAAATATTGGGAGGATGTCTTTCCAAAGCTTATTGATGAAGATGGTGATTATGACCCTGATTTTCGAGTGAATGCACTGTCTTTGTTCTTCGCTCCTGATGGTATCTTAAAAGACCTAAGAAATGCCCCTTTGGTTAAAAATGGATTGTCAGGAAAGTTTCATACGGTAAAACAGATAGAGGCTTTTTTGGAGAGCTATGATGAGTCACTATATACTGGAGGTATTCAAAGGCTGGTCATTGATTTGTCTGTTGCCTCCGAAGATGAGCACTCGCCCATAAGCCAGCTAAAAGAGGCAGGCGTGCTCATATCGGCAATCAAGGCATTATTTGAAAAATACGAGATAAGTGGTCTAAAGTTTGAGCCTGCTGAGCAGTTAATTCAAAAGATTTTGGATTTACTAAACCAATCAGGAGAGTCTGGTTTGGGGCGACAAGATGTCACACCAACCAAGATGACCGACATAAAAATAGCAGAATCTGTCACGCCTGTGATGAATTGGGCGAGCTATTCTGTAAATTCAAGAGAGGATGTGCAATTATTGCTTGAAAAGATTCATGTGTATTTTGAAAAGCATGAACCTTCACATCCTGCACCATTATTTATCAGACGCATTCAAAAATTGATGAATCTTAATTTTTATGAAATAATGAAAGACATCAGTCCAGAATCATTAGATAGATTGGAAAATTTGGTGGGGCAACCCTTGTCTAATGATGATGAATTTAATTAAACCCAAGTCAAACCCTAGGAGATGACATGAGTAGTAAATCCGCTCAGAAATTTATTGCTAAAAACCGCTCGCCTCGTGTTCAGATTGAGTATGATGTGGAGGTGTATGGCACCGAAAAAAAGATAGAATTGCCCTTTGTGATGGGTGTGTTTGCTGATTTGGCAGGCAAAAGCAAGCAGGAGTTGCCAAGCATTGCCGATAGAGCATTCATGGAGATTGATGCGGACAATTTTGACGACCGAATGAAATCAATCAAGCCTAGAGTTGCTTTTAATGTAGATAATAGATTAGAAGAGGATGGGACTCAGCTCGGTATTGAAATGGAGTTTGAAAAAATGGAGGATTTCTCACCAGAGCAAATCGCACAAAAAATTGACCCATTAAAACAACTCTTGGATGCAAGAACAGAGTTGTCAAATCTACTTTCCTATATGGATGGTAAGGCGGGGGCAGAAGATTTGATTGATAAGATTTTATCTGACAATGAACTGCTTCAATCTTTGGCAACTTTACCAAAAAACGCCACATCAGAAGATAATAATTCCTAAGGAGGCGTCATGACTACGCAACACGAACATCAAACACACACCCAAACTGTTTTCGATAATGACTTTGAAGCTTTGGTTAATAAAGAATTCAAGCCCAAATCCAAGCAAGCAGAAGATGCGGTTCAAGGTGCACTAAAAACATTGGCTCGCCAAGCACTGGGCAACACTGTCAAGCACTCATCGGATACTTATCAAACCATCCAAGCAATCATCGCTCAGATTGATAAAAAGCTATCCGACCAAATCAATGAAATTATCCATCACGAAGAATTTAAGCAAATGGAGAGTGCTTGGCGTGGGCTACATCATCTGGTCAATAATACCGAGACCAATCACCTGCTTAAAATCAAGGTTATGCCTCTAACCAAAAAAGAACTCGCTCGCAACCTCAAGAAGTTTAAAGGGGTGATGTGGGATCAAAGCCCAATATTCAAAAAAATCTATGAAGAAGAATATGGGCAGTTTGGTGGCGAGCCCTTTGGTTGCTTAGTGGGAGATTATTATTTTGACCACAGTCCGCAAGACATTGAAATCTTGACGGAGGTTGCTAAGATATCCTCTGCTTCTCATTGTCCGTTCATTACGGGTGCCAATCCAAGCCTTATGCAGATGGATTCTTGGGAGGAGTTATCAAATCCAAGAGATATCACCAAAATATTCCAAAACACAGAATATGCAGCATGGAGAAACTTGAGAGCTAGTGATGATGCTAGGTATTTGGGGTTGGCATTACCTAGATTTATGGTGAGAGCACCTTATAGTAGTGCAAGTAACCCTGTTGATGAGTTTCACTTTGAAGAGCGGGTATCAGACCATGAAGGGTATGCATGGGCAAATGCCGCTTATGCCATGGCAGTCAATATCAACCGCTCATTTAGCGAGTATGGTTGGTGTACTTCTATCCGTGGTGTTGAATCTGGCGGTACGGTGGAAAACCTACCAACTCACACCTTTGAGACTGATGACGGTGGTGTGGACTTAAAATGCCCAACCGAGACTGCCATTAGCGACCGTAGAGAGGCGGAGCTGTCCGCCAATGGGTTAATGCCACTTGTATATCGCAAAAACTCTAATTTAGCCGCCTTTATCGGTGCACAGTCCCTGCAGGAGCCAACCCAGTATCACGATGCAGATGCCACAGCCAATGCCAAGCTCTCTGCCAGATTGCCTTATCTGTTTGCTTGTTGTCGTTTTGCTCACTATTTAAAATGTATCGTGCGTGATAAAGTTGGTTCTTTCCGTGAACGTGAAGACATGGAGCGTTGGCTCAATGATTGGATTATGAATTATGTTGATGGCGATCCGGTCAACTCATCCCAAGAGACCAAAGCCAAGAAACCTTTGGCAGCAGCTGAGGTGATTGTGGAAGAAGTGGCGGACAACCCAGGGTTTTATACCTCCAAGTTTTTCTTGCGTCCGCACTATCAACTTGAGGGATTGACAGTGTCCTTGCGATTGGTGTCCAAACTCCCCTCTCTTAGAAAGGACTAGCAGAACATAGCAACCCCTTAGGCGGGGGTTGCTATTTTTTTAGAATATAAGGGGCAATATTATGACCATTCGCTACTATATCCTAGAAGGCGACACCACCACCGCAGGCGGTGTCGTCCAAAAAACCACCAACTCCCTATCCTTTAAAGTCTATGGCAAAGAACAAAGCTATATCGGCGATGATGTTTGGTGTCCTGCTTGTCAATCCATGGGTAAGATTGCACCAGACCAAGGCAGACTCTCCACCAAAGTAAATGGACGAATGCCTGCCTTAAATGACGACCTATGTCTATGCAAATGCACTCCACCGCCAAAGCTGGTGAATTCGCAGATGAGCTTTAGGGAAGTGGTTGATGATGGCTATAACACTCAGCCCAAAAATCACAAGGAAAAGAGTGGTGCAAAAATTTTTGATAAACGCATTAAGTTCGACTTTGGAGAAATAAATAATGATATTATCCCATTTTTGAGATATAGGTTAAAGATAGATGGCATAACATATGAGGGAGAGCTTGATGATGAAGGTAATACAGATATTTTTTATAGTGAAAAAATAGCAAAAATCACAGATTTAGAGTTATTTTTGATATCAACTCATGAGGAATGAAATGGATTTGTTAATAGATCAACGTTATGATGTGGCAGAATTTTCTATTCCAAAAAGAAATTTGACATCAGAAGAGATAGACTTAGCTAAAGTTGTTTTTTGGTAACACCATTAAGTATCATGAAGTTAAGGTATTTAAAGTGGATTATCTGATACACCAAGATAAAAACACCATTGTTACGCCAAATGGTAGCTTGTATCCCGGTCAAGATGTTTACAGTGAAAATTACGCTCTTGATCGAGATGGAATCAAACACTTATTTATCCATGAGATGGCTCATGTCTGGCAAAGTCAGAAAGGCATGTGGGTGCGTTTATCAGGTGCTAAAATACATATCTGTTCTTATCTTGATGGCACTAATCCTTATTTGTACAATATTCATCAAACATTTGGGACTAGGGTGGTGAAAATGCAGACCGCTCAAAGCAAGACAGTGTCCAATATTATAACAGTTAAGTCCAAACTGTCAGATTATAACATGGAAGCACAGGCGGAGATTATCGCCGACTATTGGGCATTAAAGTTTAAAAGAAACCCCGATCTGATGAAAACAAAGAATTTTGAAACTAATGTCAGGGCTAGAAACCTAGATGATGTTATTCGACTTTATGAATATAAAGTCAGAGAAGCTATTCGATTATAGATGGAAATATGCTTATGTCAAATAAAATAAACAAAATTAAGATATTCTTTCTGTTTATTAAAATTTTATTTATCATCGCAATAATATTATACTTTGTTATTATGCATGATAAAGAAAAAGACCTGGTCAAGAAAGGATTGTTAGTAGATGCAACTATTCAAAAAAATGATATAGTATTTAATGTTAAAAAAGATTATGCTTCTGGATTGATAATTAGAGATAATAATATTAGTATATATGATAAAAACCTGGGGTATGAAATTTCAAATATTATTATAGAAAACTATCCCTCCGCCATTCATGATAAAAAAATTTATCATTTTATGTTATATCAATATGAACTTGGAGGTCATGGATTTTCTGGATTTGATTTTTGCATTAATAACAAAAAAGTTTTTTATGGGAAAAACATAAAAAACTGTTTAAAAGATGATGGTCTTGATTGATTTTAATAAATCTAGCAATAATCTACGGCTGTTAAAGTAAATGGCTTGGTCTGCCCTAAATGACGACCTATGTCTATGCAAATGCACTCCACCGCCAAAGCTGGTGAATTCGCAGACGAGTTTTAAGGAGGTGATTGAGAATAATAGCAATCGCACAATAAATAATGAGGCATTGATCCAAAAAGATAATTTTATTATAGATGATAATTATCAGTTGCAATTTCAGTGCATTGATAGTGTAAGTGGTTTCCCAATTTTTGGTATTTATTATATTGCTATATCTAATACCGGTACTATCTTAAAAGGATTGACTGATAAATGTGGTTTAACAGAAGTGTTAACTAAGGACAAAGAAGAAACTTTTGAGATACATTTTTTTGAAGAGGTGATATTGTGAGTGAAAAAAATTTTACTGTTAGAATTAAAGTTACATCAAAATCCGAAAAATTAGAAAAATGCTGAAATATAGATTGGTGTTTTTTAAAAAATCTAAGTCTTATAACGGTGTATTTGATGATAATGGCTGTAGTAAGGTGTATAATGCAGATTATTTTGATATTGTTTGGTTTGAAATATATATAGGTAATGATTTGATAGATAAAATATTTGTTATGCCAACAATGAATGGGAAATATAATGCTTATGAAGTAAAAGTAAAGTATGGAGAAATTTCTATGAACAAAACCATCATTTCTGTTGGGTATAATAAGCCCATAGCACCAACTACATCATTAAAAAAAGTTTCATTTTGTGAAGCATTGGATTTATTTATAAAAAATAGAAGTATTTGGACTTTTGATAACCCTCCGGATTTTTACAGAAATGAAATAGGTGATGAACAATCCTATATTAGGAGTTTGGGTATTCACCCTAATACGACAGACGGGGTTGATTTACAGTATTTCTTGGTGCAGTATAGATATAGAAGAACAGTGGATCCTTTTACTGGATTTTTAGCTTGGAGTTTTCTTACTGGTTACATTTATATTGGTAGTGCTTTTTCCGCATATCATAGCAAATCTGGAGTGGACGGATACTTTAAAGGTATTTTAAATGATTTTTCTGGAAATAATGCTGGTCATGATGCCGCTGTGTACGGTTTAGAAAATTACAAGGAGAGATTGTGTGATTAGAAAAACCAAAGTAGAGAAAATTGCGGATAAATTAATTATTTTGATATTTTTAATTGTATTTATTTTGATGCTATATATAATATTTGAACCTTATCTCATTGTAAATAATTTAGGTGATAATATGCATACAGCTATAGATAGATTGGGACATCCAGATCTAATATATGATAAAAATGATTGTCTGGTTTTATCTATGGTTAGCTGTGATGATTTTGATAAAAATAATATACATAGTATTGCCATTTGGTATTACGGCATTGAAAGTAATATTGTTGTTGGTTTTGATAAAAGAGAAATTATTGTATACAAAGGAGTGGTGGATAATATATATAAGTGACTATATTTTATGATAAATTCTTAGATTGTATTAAGAATTCATTATTGAAATTCTTATAATGAAATGTTTGGAAGAAGACTATTTATTTAAATCCATTTGAAAGTATTTGGTATTAAGGTGTAAAAAAATAAATTGTTAAAATTGTTTAATAGTTTTATGAAGGATTATTTTAGTCTTGTGTATCAGATTGCATAAATAAATTATCTTTATTACAGATAAAATATAAAGCGAATTTTAACTTAGAAACAAGACAGACTTTCAACTAAAGTAAACGGCAAACGCTAGCCCTGCATGACGACCTATGTCTATGTAAATGCACTCCACCGCCAAAGCTTGTGCATTCGCAGACGAGTTTTAGGGAAGTGGTTGATGATGGCTATAACACTCAGCCCAAAAATCACAAGGAAAAAAGTGGTTCAAAAATTTTTGATAAACGCATTAAGTTCGACTTTGGAGAAATAAATAATGATATTATCCCATTTTTGAGATATAGGTTAAAGATAGATGGTGTAACATACGAAGGAGAGCTTGATGATGAAGGTAATACAGATATTTTTTATAGTGACATAGAAACCGAGATTGCGGATTTAGAACTGTTTTTCTCGCAAGATGGAGACAACTAAATGGGCATACCAATCAATAAAAGTGGCGACAAGCTAATCATTAATATACCGAGCAGAGATTTAACGGCAGAAGAAATAGCCTTGGCAAGATTGATATTTGGTGAAACTATCAAGTATCAAGCAGTTAAAGTATTTAAGGTTGATTACCTACCCAATCAACAAGAAGAAACCATCGTAACACCCAACGGCAATCTATATCCAGCAAAAAAGGTATATAGTGAAAATTATGCTCTTGCTAGTGATCGCATGAAGCACTTATTCATCCATGAAATGGCTCATGTTTGGCAAAGTCATAAGGGCATGTGGGTGCGCTTAATAGGTGCTAAAATACATACTTGTGTTCGTCTTAATAATATTGACCCTTATTTATACAACATTCACCAAACATTTGGAAGCAAGATGATTAAAATGCAAACTTCTCAGAATAAATCGGTATCTAATGTTGTGACAATTAAGTCCAAGTTGTCAGATTACAACATGGAATCTCAGGCAGAAATCATAGCTGATTACTGGGCATTGAAATTTAAAAGAAACCCCGACTTAATGATAACAAAAAATTTTGAAACTAATGTCAGGGCTAGAAATTTGGATGCAGTGATTCGACTTTATGAAGAAAAAGTAAAGCAAGCAATTGGCGCTTAGGACTGGTATGATGGAAAGGGTAGAAAAATTCATAAAGGCAATTGCTGTTTTTATGTTATGTTTTTTTGTTATGGTGATTGGTTTGATGTTATGGATAAGTCATATCATGTCTCAAGACAAAGACCTTGTCAAAAATAATTCATTAAAAAATGCAATTATTAAGCAAAACGATTTAGTCTTTGAGATTCAGGAAGGTTATGCAAGTGGTCTTGATGTTGGTTATGATAGCCAAACCGTTTATTCGCAAGGTTTGGGGAAAAAAGTATCAAAATTAACCATTGAAAATTACCCCTCCATGATTCATGATAAAAAAATTTATCATTTTATGCTATATCAATATGAACTTGGAGGTCATGGATTTTCTGGATTTGATTTTTGCATTAATAACAAAAAAGTTTTTTATGGGAAAAACATAAAAAACTGTTTAAAAGATGATGGTCTTGATTGATTTTAATAAATCTAGCAATAATCTACGGCTGTTAAAGTAAATGGCTTGGTCCGCCCTAAATGACGACCTATGTCTATGTAAATGCACTCCACCGCCAAAGCTTGTGCATTCGCAGACGAGTTTTAGGGAAATTATTGATGATAGTTGGATTGCAAAGCATTGTCAGACACAAGGGCAACAGCACCATCAAGCAAAATTACAAAATAAAGAAGCGGAATACCATACTCTACCCCACTCTCAACTTAAAATCATCTCAAACCTAAGCGGTGGATTGCCAAGTTGTTTGTTGATTTGTACACAAAGACTGTGAGCTAAGAGTTTTCTAATAAAACGGTTGGACAGATGACACAAGTCTCTTGCTTTGGTGGTTTGAACATTAAATCTTTGTGATAATTGAGAGATGACGGTTTGGGTGGTTTTTCTTGTTCGTTTAAGATAAGACACAAAACCTTGACCTCTATCCTCTTTCATATTATCCCTAAGAGGTGTTTGTAAATCAACCCCCAACTTAGCAAGTTCCTCTTGTAATGCTTTGGATAAATAGCCCTTATCCCCAAAGACCAAACTGGCTTGCCCTCCTTGTAAGGACTGTGTCAACTCAAACACCACCTGTCTGTCATCTGTATTGGCAGGTGTTAATGAGTAAGCAATCACTTGACCGTCTTGGTTTGTGAGTAAATGGGCTTTAAACCCAAAGTAGTGTTCGCTCTTACTGGCACAATAACCAAAGCTCCCAACCCCCTTAAACCCCTTAAACCCCTTAAAAGATTTGTGTCTTTTTGCTCTTTGATAGACACAGACAGGCAAAGGAAAGCTGTCAATCAAATAAGGCTTAGTGGGACGACTGTCTTGATTGTCAAGAATACACAAAGAGCCAAGTACCTTCATCATTTTGTCTTTAACCCAAACCAAGTTGGCACAGTGTTTGGCAAAGTTTGGGTATGAGCCTAATTTGGGGAAATAGTGTTAATAGCAGTTTTTAAAGTAAGCCCAAATCTCCTTATCAGTGTCAAAACCTAAGCTTTCACCCACAAGCTCCATGGTGATGATTTCTGTGTCAGACAAGGCAGGCAAAAAGCCTTTGCTTCTTAGAGGTTTGGTTACAATATTTTGATACAAAGCCTCTACCAACAGATAGACAGTAATGATAAAATCATCATAAGACATAGCTTACTCCTAGACTGTTTTGTGGTGAAACATTGGATTGGGCTATGTTGTTTTTATTTCAAGCACCCTGCTTGTTGTGGTGTGTTAGTTGAGAGTGGGGTAGCAAATATATTAGCCAATCATGAATCGGCAAACAACACCTTATCATCGCCATAATAAAACTCATCATTGATGAAAATCTGACATGCCACACCTGTGCCTTGTGCGTTATTGCCAAGCTTAATGGTGATTTTGGTGCCATTGACAAAAAAATCATGAGCTGTGCCAAATATCGCTCGAGAGTCGAACGGATTTTTAAAGGTCAGCAGTTTTTTAAAAGAAAAAAACTGACCTTGATATAAATATACTCGCTCGCCATTGATAAAAATGGTCTCTTTTGATCCGCCAAAGATGCCCCATGCGTTATCCACCTTGATGTCAATGCCATTGTAGCTTGTGTGCCATGTTTTTTTGAACATTTCTATCCGCCTTTTAAAAAAGAAATCCCTATCTTAACAAAAATACGTTACAATAGCATGGTTGATTTGTTATTTTAATTACTGTAAAGGCATGAACATGAACCTATTTACCCTGGCCCAAAACTTAGCCCCACAGCAAACCCAACAAATTCAATGAGTTATGCCATAAATGCTGGGTTACGCTATCGCTAACCCAGCCTACGGGCTTTATCTGGATCGTGTCTGTCCATCCACAATCGCCAATCTGCTTCGTCTGTATAGCGTTCACCTAAAAAAAATCTAATGTGAGTGATACCATTTTCGGACAAAAGATACCTTTCAGGAAATTCATAACGAATTTTATCTTTTATTTCATCGTACACTGTAGTATATTTGAAAAATTTTAGCGTATCATATTTATCAAGGCGTTGTGCCATTTGTTCATCAGAAAGCATGACGTTATAATAAGACATGGCATGGCTAAGACTTGTTAAGCTAAGCACTGCAATAGCAGTCATGATTTTAAAGAGTTTCATACTTTATCTCCCTATTTAGCTATTATATTGCCATCATTATAGATAATATCCCATTGGTATTTATTAAGTGCGATACCTGAGTTATAATCCATAAGATTGTCTGTGGAAAATTTTGCAAATACAAAATGATTTGGTTCCTTATGGTTAAAACTATGTTCTAACCCCAAACTATGTCCCAGCTCATGTACGGTTGTGCGTAATCCTTCATCATTATTGGGGCGGTCATAGGTTAGGCAAAAATTACCCCAATAAGTACAACATCCCAAGGTGCAGTCCATTGGGTTTTTCCTATGGGTTCTGCCTCCCCAAGCGTTATCATGGTGGTATTGTTTTCTTGATATTCTTTGGGATAGTCTGTAAATACAATATGGGTTGTTTGATGAAACTTTTGCTTTCTGTCGGACAGTTCAGGTGTGCTGTTAATGATGTTACGATAGAGATTTCTTGCATCCATCAAGATACTCTGGTTGCCGACATTGACTTGGGGTGGGTATTGGATTAGATAGTTGCTAATCTCTTTATCTAAGTCTAAAGAGTGAATATAATCCATAAACCTGTAAGAACCGCTATCAGCTTGACAACCAAACTAACGATTACTACGACCCATGCCAATCAATCTTATGTGTGAAACTCGTCTAGCCTTTAAATCGTCACGAGCATAGACAACCCCTATTGCTGAAACATAAAAACCATCGATATGGGTAACACTACGCACGACACACTCATCAAGGCAAGTTTGTTTTTCTTTGGCATAGTCTTCTAAATATTTTTGATAAAATCTATCAAACATCTGCTCAGATTTTTGTTTATCATCGGTAGATATTAAGTAAAGTGATGATTTCTTGGCGTTCTCCATCGTAAATATAGGGGGTGTATTTTTCTAGGCTGTCCCTGTCTTGAGAGCCGAAGAATATGTAATCCAAAATAACCAACCTATCGGAACAATCATCAAATACTTTCTCAACCTTTTTTTATTATTCACCAAATCTTGCGCATGATATTTTTCAACACGCTCAAGAAACGCCTGCCTATCTTTAAACAATATTTTACCCTTATAACACTCTGGTGGACCTGCAAATGCCACATTAAAACACAGTGCCATCAGTGGTATGATAAACAGTTTAAAATATTTCATTTGGCTACTCCGATGGACTTAGTTAAATTGATGTCGTTGTGTATTTTAGTCCATTGCTATTTAAAGAGTGAGCATAATCATCGCTCTGACCTCCTTCTAATATCCATCCAATAAATTCCAGTATTGACATCTTTATCATGCCCCTGTAATCTACCGTGAAAATTAATAATAATATCGTCATAAATATATTGGGAGCCAATATAGTACCAATAGTCATAACATTCTTGTTTGGTTTGACTTAAAAAATCACGATATAGTTTATAAAAAATAGCCTCAGCCTCTTTCTCGTTATCGGTAGCAATCTTAATTAAGGTAATAACTCTGTCTTTTTCAAAATCAAATATTAGATGCTCCTCAGGGTCTTTATCATAAAACAATGAAAACTCCTGCGGAATACGACCGCCACTATTTACCACCTTTGAGTGTTCAAAATATCCAAGAAAAAAGTATTGTAGCCCAACACTAAAAGGGATATCAGGTGACACATAATGCTCATCAAAATAATAATTTGAACCGCTTATTAAGCCATATTCAATAAAATTTTTATCATCATATTTTTCAATGCGTTCTACAAGCTCCAAATCAGTTAAAAATATAGGGAGATAACGACCAGCGTAACTTATTTGTGAATAAACACAAAACGCAAAAATACATAATAAATGGGTGAATTTCATAAAGTTACTTCCATTCAAGGTTGTTGTCATTGTTCATAATATCCCAATGGTGTTTAAAAAGAGACCATTGATTGCCTTTGTATGGATTAATATCGCCATTTTCGGTATGTTCATAGTCCATGATATTGTCGGTATAACCCCATGAAAATCTCAATCCTGTCTCATCTCTAAAAGTATGCGACAATCCAAAGCTGTGTCCCAGTTCGTGAATCAGGGTGTGTGTATCACTTTGGTTAAATAGCACACAGACATTTCCCCAATGATTGCATACTCTGTCTGTCTGACAAGCGTTGTAATCATCGGTTACTTCATGCTTTTGAGCAATCCCTGCCAATTGACTATCAAATCCAGCAATGGCATAATCACTAAATATAAGATGTGTATGTTTTTGATAATTTTTGCTATCAGCATATTCTTTTATTCCTGATAGTAATAATCTGTGCAACCCAACCAAGTCTTGCATTAATTGTTTTCCGTCATACTTATAAGCACTGTATTGATTGTTGGCATCTTTTATTTGTGGATATTTTTGTAAAAATTTGTCAATCTTCTGATGATACAGCGATGGTATTTTTTGTGTATCATTGCCAGCATATATCAGTTTGTCTGCCAAATTAACACTGATTGGCTCCAAAGCATCAGCTTGAATAAGTGCCTGTGAAAACAGATGTTTTTGAATGTCAGTCTTATAATTCATCGGGTGTGTGGCAACAGAGATATTTGGTATAGTAACGATAAATGTAGGTTGAATAACCGCCTTTTGAATCTTATTATTTGGATATACACATAGTAAACCAACCTGTTTTTTGGTACTGCCTTTTTGAGCGAATACTTTGATATAGCCTATTTCTTTAAAGGATTGAGTACAGGTTATGGTTATGATAGGGTTTTGGCTTTGGTGGTAGATTAAGGTTCTGCTTTCTTGCTTAGAGCTGTATTTATTACCTTCTTGAATAAGAATGGTATCATCAAAATGGATTTGTTGTTTGGTCATTTGTGATAAAGCTTGACCCAATGATAGTGTAGGTGTGACTACCTGCAATCCTTGACTACACTCAAAAGATAAGGTTATGCCATTATCGGTTAAAGGTTGCGGATTGGTTTCATCTGAATCTATACGCAACTTTAATGAGACTTGACTAACACCGACAGGGCTAGTTGAGACAAATAAAGTTAGCCAAGCAGGGGTATAACTAAGGCTATCCACACCGTTTAGCTCTTTTATAGATTGGCTTTTAAATTTTTGATATTCATCAATCAATCTTTTAGTATCTCCTTGAAATAACTTCTGTTTTTTGCTGTTAACTTCAACCAAAGGATAAATATACTCATCACGGAGCCAATCAAACCCATACCTCCCTTGATAGTTATCATCTCGTCTAAAATGCACAGTAAACTTAGGCAGCTCATCATCGTTAGCTTGGGTGTTGGCTAGATTGTTTTGTAATTTTGCTTGGCGATACTGTGCTTGTGCTTGGCGATATTGGGCAAGTCTATTATCATCAATAATCTCTTTAAAACTTTTCTGAGAATTGATAAGTTTTGGTGGTGGATTGCATTTGCACAGACATAGGTCATCATTTAAGGCAGGCATTGCCCCACCCAAAGAAAAGGACAGTCTTGGACCACTAGGAACGATTTGCCCCATAGACTGACAAGCAGGACACCAGACATCATCGCCGATACAGCTTTGTTTTTTGCCATCTACATCAAAAACAATGGGATTGGTGGTTGTCTGGACGATACCGCCTGCTGTGGTGGTGTCGTTTTCTAGGATGTAGTAACGGGTTAGGGGCATGAGATGTCCTCATGTTGAGTGTGTCTATCAATGGTAAGTTTAAATTCATTATCAACAACGGTCAATGTCATATTTCTAATGGGATTAGGATTGCCGATAGATAAAAGTATCTCATGACTTATCATGGGCAGGATGTGATTGGTGATGATGGCATCAATCATACGACCGCCTGACTCTATTTCTTGACAGCGATTGGTGATGAGGGTGATGACGGCATCATCATGACTTAGTGTGATGTTATGATTGTCCCGCATGCGTTTGATGACTTTGTTTAGTTGCAGGGTGATGATGTGTGACATCATCTCGTGATTGAGTGGGTAGTAGGGAATGTTTTGGATTCTACCCAAAAGTGCCGCCGGAAAAGTCTGCAATAAAGGCTCTCTTAATGCCGTAGCCAGTCCTTCTATATCGGGTTTTAGAAGCTCGTCTTGACATAAAGTTAGGGTAAGCTCTGAGCCGACATTGGTGGTTAGGATGATGATGGTATTTTTGAAGTCAATATAGCGACCCTCGCCATCTTCCATAAATCCTTTATCAAAGACCTGAAAGAAAATCTCGTGAACATCAGGATGAGCCTTTTCTATCTCATCTAGTAGGACAACACTATAAGGACGTCTGCGAACGGCTTCGGTTAGCACGCCACCTTCACCATAGCCGACATATCCTGGAGGGGCACCTTTAAGCGTGGAGACGGTATGAGGTTCTTGGTATTCACTCATGTTGATGGCGATGAGGTTTTGTTCACCGCCATACATGATGTCTGCCAGCGCAAGGGCGGTTTCGGTTTTGCCCACGCCAGAGGGTCCTGTTAGCATAAAGACGCCAATCGGTTTATTGGGATTGTCTAGATTGGCTCTGGCGGTCTGTATGCGTTTGGCTATCATATCAGTTGCATGGGGCTGACCGATGATTCGTTGGTTGAGCGTTTCTGATAAATGAAGGATTTTTTGCACTTCGTCATCCATCATTTTACCAACTGGAATGCCTGTCCATTCAGCAATGATTTGAGCGATGAGATGAGAATCTACCACAGGATGAACCAATGCCTCTTGTTTTTGTATGGTCTGAAGTTTTGTGATAAGTGCTTGTTGCTCTGCTTTGAGGGCATTTATTTCCTCTGGTTTATCATCATCCGATGAGGCTATGGATGCTCTGATTACATGAAGTGCCTCGACAAGTTGTTTTTGGTCTTGATATTGTGCATTGATAGCATCCAACTCTGACTGTATGGCTTGGATTTGTTGCTGTTTTTGTGCAATGACATCGCCATCGGTTAGGTAGCCTGATTCTTGTTGTTTTTGAAGCTGGTGAATCTGCTGTTCGATGGATTTTATGCTTTCTTCTTTGGTGGTGATAGACAGAGGGGTGCTGTTTAAGCTGACGGCAACCCTAGCACAAGCGGTATCAAGAATGCTAATAGCTTTGTCTGGCAATTGTCGTGCAGGAATATAGCGAGCTGAGAGTTTGACAGCAGTTTGCACGGCATCGTCTAAGATGAGTACCTGATGATGGGATTCTAGTCTGTCCACCAAGCCCCTTAGCATATCGGTTGCCACTTCTTGGTTGGGTTCTGGCACTTGAATGACTTGAAATCTTCGGGTCAGTGCAGGGTCTTTTTCAAAATATTTTTTGTATTCTGACCATGTGGTTGCACCAATGGTGCGAAGCTCGCCTCTTGCCAAAGCGGGTTTTAAAAGATTGGCGGCATCGCCTGTACCTGCAGCACCGCCAGCACCCACTAATGTATGAATCTCGTCAATGAATAAGATGATAGGCTTGGGACTTTGGTGGACTTCTTTGATAACTGCTTTTAGGCGATTTTCAAACTCACCAGAGACACTTGCTCCTGCCTTGAGTGCACCGATATCAAGTAAGATGATTTCAACTTCTCTTAGGTGGTTTGGCACATCGCCTTGAGCAATTTTTAGAGCAAGACCTTCAACGACAGCAGTCTTTCCTACACCAGCCTCACCAGTCAATAATGGGTTGTTTTGCTTTTTGCGAGAGAGTATATCCACCATTTGGCGGATTTCGTTATCCCTGCCTGTAACGGGGTCTAACTTCTCTTGTCGTGCCTGCTCGGTAAGATTGGTACCAAAACGTGCCAAGGCGGATTGCCCCGTTGGGTCATTGGGTGACAAGGAGACTTCCTGAGCTGTGGGTTTTTCAATGGAATGTTGGCATATTTGGTCGTAGTCGTCATACAGCTTTTGAGTATTGATTTTGCCAAATTCGGAACTGATTCTAAGAAGTTGGTGTTTAAACTGGTTGGATTCTAACAGTGTGTAAATAAGATGACCTGTGGTGATGCGTGTTTGATTAAACTTTAAAGAGGTATACAGCCATGATTCTTCGATGAGTGCCATGATGTCGTCAGAGAAGTCACTGACCTGTTCATAGCCTGTTTTTAGGGTTGTTAAGTGGTTTGCAATGTCGCTTATTAGATAGTCATGATTTAGTTCAAAATGACCCTCTATGAATCGTAAATCCGTATCGTCCATTTGTAATATTTGATATATCCAATGGGAGAGTTCAACATACCTATTTTCACGCAACTTGGCAAACATAAAAGCACTTTCAAGGCTCTTATATAGTGATGTATTTAGTTTGGCAAATAAAGCAGAGCGGTTGATTTGAGACATATCGGTTCCTTGTTTGGTGGCTTAAAAGTAATATCATAACAAAATATCTCACCAAAAGTCCACAACCAAATCATAATTATGGTGGAAGCAAATGATGGATGTTTGGTGTCATTGAACTTCTGCCAGTACAGAGGATGTTCCATCATCATTTAAAGAATAGATAGAGTGTATATTGCTTGACGATTACATCTTTCTATAGGATGATAATGAGTATTAATGCCTCTTAAAGAAAAATATTTCCCATCATGCTCTAAAAAAACAGAGATATACCCATCAACAACAAGCTCTAACTGCCCCAAATATCTTTTATACAGTTCGTCTAATATTTCTTGGGATTTTTGATGGTCTTGAACAACCAAGTTGATGGTTTCTATCATTGCCATTTTGTCATCATCGGATAAAGTATGCGTTCTTTTCTTATCTTTTTCTGTTTCATGACGCATATAATATTGTAAATAGTGAACCATGCCATGGCTTCTACCGATATAAAGATAGCTGTTTAATTCATTAAACTGCATAATGTGATCTTTACCTTCTTTTACGACCCAACGACTTAGATCGTCTGTATGTTTATCCAAAGATACTTCAAAACGGGTCAAGAATTCATCAAAAGACATCAGTTTAACTTTTCTGTCATGGGGTATGCCAATATACGAGGGCGGGGGAAGATAATTGTATTTTACCTGCCATTCTGGTTTGCAATATGTCTTACCGTAATAATCTGCTGACTCATAAGGCGGTGCTGAAAAAGCAGTTGTGTGGATAAAGGCAAATAAAGTAGCGATAAAATATTTCATCATAACTCCTTGGTCTTGGGAATGGTTAGACTTCTGTCGGCACGGAGGATGTTCCATTGCCATTTAAACAGAGAATTCATTTTGCCAGAAAATTCATTAACTGTTTGGTGTTGTGAAGGCTTGTCTTCTAACTCAGAATCTTTGATTTCTGTGATTCTCCCCTCATAATCCATCACATTATCTGTATATCCTTGATAAAACTGATATGTGGGAAAGCGGTTTAGGATGGCTTTGGCGCGGTTCTCGTCCAGATGTCCTTTGCTGGCTTTGAGTTCATCTAATTCTGGTGGCTTGTCAAAGGTATGGGGCAGACCAAAGCTGTGTCCAAGCTCGTGAAATATCGCATAAATATCATTTTGTGCGACAGCATAGATGATGGCGGTATTGCCACCGACATAATCGGCTCGATTTAATAACTTGTCGTTAGGAATACCTGCAAAACAACCACAAGAGATTTCATCTTCTGTAAAGGGGCGTGGTGTTACAACACCGCCAATGGCACCAGTAACACTGCTATCTGAATGAATATAATCTGTCACTGGGGGTGGTATTTTTCCTGTCTCGTCAGGTTTGCAGGTTGGCACTACTGCATTCATAGTAACAGGCTTGACATCGGTAAATATGAGATGGGTAGTTTTATTTTGATTGCTCTCCGTCCAGTGGCCATAGATGGCACTGCTTTGTAGTGCTTTACTGGGATACAGTTGCTCAAATAACTGCCGAACATCCAAGTCAAAATTTGACCTATTTTGCCGATCTATAGGAGTGTTATTAAAAGCCAACAGATTTGGGTAGCTATTTGTTCTGGTTTTTCTACATTCGTATTTTTTTAAAAACTCTTCTATCTCTCTTTGATGGTGGCGTGTGTGTATTTTTTCATGAAGCCTCATGTTAAAAACCTTACTCTCAAAGGTTAGATTGATAAGTGCCTGACCAAAGGCTTCTGATCTTAGTCTATCCTGATATCTAAGCTCTGGCATGGCGTAGCTGTTTGGTATCATGGCAAATTGCACTATTGAATGTGTGCGGCGGGTATCTCATGATTGGGATAGATGAGTAGAACACCAACATCTCGGCTGTGATTATTATGTTTGGCGGTTACCAAGATATGGCGAACCTTATCACTGGGGGTTTTGACCTTGATGGTAAGCTGTTTGGTTGGGTCGGCATAGTATTTAATGGAGGTGTCTTTGCCCAAAGGACGGGTGAGTTGACCTTTTTCCAAAAATATCTCCAGTGGCACCTTTAGAATGTTCTTGTCTCTAGACTTGTCTCTAAAATAAATCTCAACACCATCATCACTGGGGGTAAATATCAGTACCGTGCCATCTTTGGCAAGTGGTCTATCCATGTCTACTGCCTCTTGGTCTATCTGCAGGTAGAGTTTAGCATAGGTGTGTGTTACGCCTTCGGGCTTATGCTTCTCAGCAAATACTGCCAGCCATGATGGGATATATTCATCGACACCGCAGGTCTTAATCCTACTTAAAACCTCGACAGGCTGTGGGTCATCAAACCAAAGATGGGTATATTCTTTTTTAAGTTTGTCAATATCACCTCTGTATAAGCGTGTGGGCTCATTGTTATTTTCTAGGACAGAGACGATGTCATGGATGTACTCATCTCGAAGCCAGTCAAAACCAAAGTTTTGCACTTGCTCGCTCACAGAACCCCAAGGGTCATCAACAAGAGGTCTGCGAAAATGTACCAAAAATTTTCGAGGGACACCAGAGATGACCACCTTGCAAGTCGGAGCATCTGTCGCTGTGCTGGCGGTGGTGGTTTTATATTCGTTTTGAGGCATAATAACTCCTTAAATATCTAGATGAATTTCGATATCCTCTTGGGAGTCTGTATAAAACACTTGTGTCTTGCCCTTGTCGTCAGTAACCCCCTCGAATAGCTCGCCCGTTACTTTATTGTGGGCAGTATAAGCAGTATGAGCATATGGCACATTATCATCATTGGTAAAGTGAAAACGCAACGTGTAGAGCTTAGGTAAGAAGGGCAAGTTGGGCATGGGTACCTGCTCACCCTCCAGAAGCTTTGTTATCTCTGCTTTGACTTTGAAAATCTTCGGTGTGGTAATGAATACACCATGTTCATTTATTTTAATTTCTGAACCTGCTACCATGACTAGTCCTCATTGATAGAGTGATTGATGTGATAATATCTTACAATATTACTTAAAATTACCTTTATTAGCAAATAATTTTTACAAAAAAACAAACCATAAATGCTTGTTATGGCTTGTTTTTAAGGGTTGAAGTTATCTAGGCGACTTTGGTGGCTGACATTGCCAAGGTTGGGGTCGCGAGTTCGAATCTCGTTTCCCGCTCCAAATTTTAAAAAGTCCAAATCGAAAGGTTTGGGCTTTTTGTTGTTCAAATTTGTATTGAAAAACTGTAAAATCCCTTGATAAATGATAAAATTATCAATAAAACCAATATATTTATTTTCTAAATTTATAAATTATTTTTATCAATTTGTCTAAAAATTCATCATATTTGGGGCGAAACCCACAAATTTTCCTGTAAAATTGGCATAATTTTACATTGACGGTGGTTTAAATTATAAAGAGTTGTGTTATAATTAGCAAGATATGGCAAATTCGTTTGAATGCTGTCATAAATCTGTCTGTGAAATTAAGACAATCCGAGCGAAAATTTCCATACCTAAATTCATAGGTTAATAAGAGGACATATCCATGGCCAAAGCCAAATTCGAACGTAACAAACCACACGTAAACGTTGGTACCATCGGTCACGTTGACCACGGTAAAACTACCCTAACTGCTGCTATCGCAACTGTTGCTGCTAAGCACCACGGTGGTGAAGCAAAAGACTACGCTGCCATTGACTCAGCGCCTGAAGAAAAAGCTCGTGGTATTACCATTAATACCTCTCACATCGAGTACGACACTGCTAACCGTCACTATGCACACGTAGACTGCCCCGGTCACGCCGACTATGTTAAAAACATGATTACTGGTGCTGCTCAAATGGACGGTGCTATCCTAGTTGTTGCTGCCACCGACGGTCCTATGCCACAAACTCGTGAGCACATCCTTCTATCTCGTCAGGTTGGCGTACCTTACATCATGGTATTCATGAACAAGTGCGACCTAGTAGATGACGAAGAACTACTAGAACTGGTAGAAATGGAAGTACGTGAACTTCTGTCTGACTACGACTTCCCAGGTGATGACACCCCAATCATCAAAGGTTCTGCTCTTCTAGGTCTAAACGGTGACGCTGGTCAATACGGCGAGCCTGCCATCCTAGAACTACTAGACACCCTAGACAGCTACATCCCTGAGCCTGAGCGTGACATCGATAAAGCATTCCTAATGCCAATCGAAGACGTATTCTCAATCTCTGGTCGTGGTACTGTGGTAACTGGTCGTGTTGAATCTGGTATCATCAAAGTAGGCGATGAAGTTGAAATCGTTGGTATCAAAGACACTGCCAAGACTACCTGTACTGGTGTTGAGATGTTCCGTAAGCTACTAGACGAAGGTCGTGCAGGTGAAAACTGTGGTATCCTTCTACGTGGTACTAAGCGTGAAGAAGTTCAACGTGGCCAAGTACTTGCTAAGCCCGGTTCAATCACCCCTCACACCCAATTTGATGCAGAAGTATACGTACTGTCAAAAGAAGAAGGTGGTCGTCACACCCCATTCCTAAATGGCTATCGTCCACAGTTCTACTTCCGTACCACTGACGTAACTGGTGCCATTACTCTACAAGAAGGTACTGAAATGGTTATGCCTGGTGACAACGTTGAGATGAGTGTTGAGCTTATCCACCCAATCGCTATGGACAAAGGTCTACGCTTCGCCATCCGTGAAGGTGGTCGTACCGTAGGTGCTGGTGTTGTTGCTAACGTTAAGAACTAATCTAACAAGATTGGCTTAAGAGTAAACAAGACTAATAGTCAAAACCAAACCCCCTGCCAGAGATGGTGGGGGGTTTGGGTTTTTGGGGAGTTGGGTTTGGAAAAAAGGAAAAAAGGGGGTGTTTTCAGAGCTACCACCAAAGCAGATATCACAGCGACTGCCAAATTTGCTATAATACACGCCTTACCTAACGATTTGGGGTAGGGCTTTTTTGTGGCAATCCTTGCCATTGTAATATTAACCAGATACTAAGGAACTAATATGTGCGGTATCGTTGGGGCAATTCGTGCCCATGCCAATGTGGTGGATTTTTTAACAGATGGGCTAAAACGCCTAGAATATCGTGGCTATGATTCGTCAGGCATTGCGGTATACAGTGAGAGCGAACAAAAGATTAAACGAGTTCGTCGTGTGGGGCGTGTCGCTCTGATGGAAGAAGCGGTTAAACAAAAAGGACTGACGGGTCATATTGGCATCGGACATACCCGCTGGGCGACCCATGGCGGTGTGACCGAGCCAAATGCTCATCCACATATCTCAGGCGGGCTCATCTCGGTGGTGCATAATGGCATTATTGAAAACTTTGAAGCCGAACGTATCCGTTTAGAAGCGTTGGGTTATGAATTTGAATCGCAAACGGACACCGAAGTCATCGCTCACAGCGTCCACCATGAATACGAAAATAACGGCAAGGATTTGTACCGTGCAGTGCAAACAGCGTGCAGTCGTTTTCATGGAGCGTTTGTGATTGCCGTGATATGCCATGATGACCCTGCTCACATGGTGGTGGCTCGCATGGGCTGTCCGCTCCTCGTGGCATTTGGTGATGAGGAAGTATTTATCGCATCCGATGTGTCGGCAGTCATTGCCTTTACTCGTAAAGTCACTTATTTAGAAGATGGCGACATTGCTTTGTTGTCTGCTAACGGCATTGACATGCTCCTTGACAAAAATGGCGACAAAACCGAGCGTGCGGTAAAAACTTCCGAGCTATCATTGGCAAGTTTAGAGCTTGGTGGGTATAGCCACTTTATGCAAAAAGAGATTTATGAACAGCCAAAAGCGGTGGCGGATACAGCAGAGATTTTCCTAGATGGCGGTTTTGTGCCAGAGAATTTTGGCGAGCATGCCCCAGAGATTTTCTCAAAAATTAAAAGTATTAAAATCCTAGCGTGTGGTACGTCTTATTATTCGGCACTTACGGGTAAATATTGGCTAGAATCCATCGCTCGTATTCGCACCGATGTGGAGATTGCCAGTGAATACCGTTACCGTGATGTCATCGCTGACCCTGATGAGCTCATCATCACGATTAGTCAGTCGGGAGAGACGCTAGACACAATGGAGGCGTTAAAATACGCCCAAGCCCAAGGGTATGAGTGCAGCCTGTCTATCTGTAATGTATTAGAATCTGCCCTGCCCCGAGCCAGTACGCTCGCCATCTATACCCGAGCAGGGGCAGAGATTGGTGTGGCAAGCACCAAAGCCTTTACTACTCAGCTTGTGATTTTATTTGGGCTGGCAGTGACACTGGGCAAACTTCGTGGACATGTGTCTGATGATGAACTGACTTGCTATGCTGATGATTTACGTCAGCTACCGGGGAGTGTACAGCACGCCCTAAACTTAGAGCCACAGCTTGCGGTATGGGCAAAAGAGTTCGCCACCAAGCCGTCTGCGTTATATTTGGGTCGTGGCATTCATTATCCGATTGCCTTAGAAGGGGCGTTAAAACTAAAAGAGCTGACCTATATCCATGCCGAGGCTTATCCTGCGGGCGAGTTAAAGCACGGTCCTTTGGCACTCGTTGATGAGAACATGCCCGTGGTGGTCATCGCTCCGAACGATAAACTGCTTGATAAGGTCAAAGCCAATATGCAAGAAGTCGGAGCTAGGGGCGGAGAATTGTTTGTCTTGTCTGACCTTGACAGCGACTTTGCCGAAACAGACGGCGTACATATCATTCGCACACCACGTCATATCGGGGTGTTATCGCCCATTGTTCATACCATTGCCGTGCAACTGCTCTCCTATCATGTTGCTTTGGTGCGTGGTACGGACGTGGATAAACCCCGTAACCTTGCCAAATCAGTTACGGTGGAATAACCCTTGATTTTTGTTTGGCTTTTTATTATAATGAGCCGTTTTATGTGTCCGTGTGGCTCGGACGTGGATTGAGCTTTTCAATCTGATGATGATATGATATGCGACCTTTGAGCCATGTAGAAAGGTATGAGCCTATGTCATTTATTGGAGTATTCCATGAGTAACAAACATCCCCTAGTTCAACAAATTGAACAATCACAGCTAAAAGACCACCCTTCATTCGCCCCTGGTGATACTGTTGTGGTTAAAGTTCGTGTCCAAGAAGGCGACAAAGAGCGTCTGCAAGCCTTTGAAGGCGTGGTTATCGCTAAGCGTAACCGTGGTCTAAATTCATCTTTCACCGTACGTAAGATTTCAAGCGGTGTGGGTGTTGAGCGTGCATTCCAACTACACTCACCAATCATCGGTGGTATCGAAGTTAAGCGTCGTGGTGATGTTCGCCGTGCCAAACTTTACTACCTACGTGAGCGTTCTGGTAAGTCTGCCCGTATCAAAGAAAAATTGGGTGCCAGAAAAGACGCTTAATGTCTTATCTGATTTATCCAATCAAAACCCTGCTGACATGGCAGGGTTTTTTATGGTTTGGCTTTATGCTCATTTCTTTAAAACATGCCAATGGGCGTGGAAAGCACATCCTTTAATGGCGTTATTTTTATCACGCACAACAAAAAACACTCAACCGAAGTTGAGTGTTTTTAAATATGGTGGCGTGGGGCAGGATCGAACTGCCGACACACGGATTTTCAATCCGTTGCTCTCCCGACTGAGCTACCGCGCCATGTTTAGCTTTATTGGCTAAGTGGTGCGTATTATATATGATTTTAAAAACTTTGCAAGCACTTTTTGCATATTTTTTGAAAAATTTTTAAAAACCCATGATTTTTACCCAAAATCCTTGCGTTTTGGGGTATGATAGCGTTTTTTGACGTGGGGGCGGACATGAGTAAATTGCAAACCAATGATTTAAACAGCGTACAAGAGTTTACAAAAAATCAGCTAATGGCGGATTTTGATGTGTTATTTGACACCGTTAATCTACCAAACCCACTAAATGAAGCGTCTCGTTATGCCATTTCCAACGGGGGTAAACGGGTGCGTCCTTTGCTTGTACTGGCGACTTTTTTGGCAGTTGGGGGGCGTGTGGATACGCCTGCCTTTGGGGCGGTACGCCGTGCCATGCTTGCCATAGAGTGTGTGCATGGCTACTCGCTTGTGCATGATGATTTGCCGTCTATGGACGATGATGAGTTACGCCGTGGTAAGCCAACTTGTCATGTGGTCTATGGCGAAGGGGTGGCGGTGCTGACAGGCGATGTGTTGCAGTCGCTTGCCTTTGATGTGCTAGGCGGAGAGTATGAGCTTGGGGCGGTTGGGAATGATGTCGTGGCAAGGCTACTTGTCATACTCGCCCCCAATGCTCGGCGTATGGTGGCAGGGCAACAGGCGGATTTAAACGGTGAGCAAAAACAGCTTAACCAACATGAGCTAGCAGCCATTCACAAGGAAAAAACAGGGGCGTTAATCGTGGCAAGCGTCCTGATGGGGGCGGCGTGTGGCGGTGCGTCTGATGAACGCATGGTAAGTCTTGGCGAATATGCACGGCTTATCGGGCTTGCCTATCAGGTGCAGGACGATGTGCTGGATGTGGTGGCGGACACCCAAACGCTAGGAAAAATGGCAGGCAGTGATGAAAAACTGGATAAATCTACCTACGTTAAACTGCTTGGTGTGGACAATGCCCGTGCCTATGCTGATGAACTGTTTAATAAGGCAAGAAAACTAGTGTCGGATTTGGGTGATGATAATCTACTTTTGCAAATGGTGGATTGGCTACAAAAAAGGGATTATTAAACAGAGTTTTGATGTTTGGAAAAATGTCAAATTTTTACTTTTGCGATTTAAATTAATAACTTTTTCAAGCCTGCCCCGCTAATTTCCCCATTGCCTTTGGTACGCCCAATCCGCTATGACCTTTTTGCCAAACAAAATCGGCATGCATGGCGGTTAGGGCGTGGTTGATGTTGTTATAAAGTGCTTTATCAATATTTATATCAACCAATGACAAATGCCAGTGAAAATGCGTGAGCGTGTGTTTAATAGTTTTGGCGTTATTGATAGGGATGTTTGGCAGATTATCCAAAATTTGACGCTCGGCAAGGCTTGGGCTTTGGGTATGGGTAAAATGTTCGTGCATGGTTTTGGCATGATATAAATCATGGGGTAAATCGCCTTGTTTGTCATTTATCATCAGCATGGGCAGGGCAAACAGCCCGTCCCAAATGCCTGTGCCTATGTTGCTTTGGCGTTTTATCCATAACAGTTTGTCATCATATATCAGGGCAAGCACGAGCGAATGGCGGTGGGGCTTGTCCGCCTTTTTGGTTTTGACAGGATAAGCGGTGGGGTTGCCGTTCTTATGGGCGGTGCAGTCGTCTGATAGTGGGCAAGAGACGCAAGCAGGGCGAGTGCGAGTACAGACAGTCGCCCCCAAATCCATCATTGCTTGGGCGAACTTACCGCTCTCATGTGTGGGCGTGAGTGTATCAGCAAGCTCCCACAGCACCTTGTCGGTGGCGGATTTGGTGATGTCGCCGTCTATGCCTGCCCAGCGTGTCAGCACCCGTTTGACGTTGCCATCACATATCACGCCACGCCCACGCACGCCCATCGCCACAATCGCCCCTGCGGTGGAGCGTCCCACGCCACGCACGTTTTGCCATTCGTCTATCGTTTGTGGGAAATGCCCATGCGTGGCGATATAATCCGCCACTTGCTTTGCCCCTTGATGTAGATTTCTTGCCCGAGCATAGTAGCCAAGCCCTGCCCATAGGCTTGCCACATCGTCCCAGTCGGCATTCGCCAAGTCTTGTACGGTGGGGAATGTATCCATAAACCGCCCAAAATAGCCCAACACAGTGGCGACTTGGGTTTGTTGAAGCATGATTTCGGACAGCCAAACGGCATAAATGTCAGACGTGTCGGCATGATGATATTGCCAAGGTAAGTCATGGCGACCGTGCGTGGCAAACCAAGCAAGCAGGCGTGGGGCGAAAGTGGCGTGGTTCATGGGTGGGGATAAATAAGTTCAAGATAACAAGAAACGTGATTATGGGGATGATTTGCCAATTTTCCATGGGCAAAGATGTGTTTGGGATAAATATAATAAACCCAATCTTTGCCATAGTGTCAGAGATTGAAAGCCTAGCAATCCCGATAACCCTACCGCTCGCACCAAAAATCGGGTATAATGGCACGCATTTTAAGTAGCTAATACCATGTCCTATCTCTACTCATCAGGCACTCGCCCATTCCATCTGTGGGGGCTTGCCTTGGTACTGTTGTCCTGCCACAGTGCTTATGCCAATAACACCGCCGTTGCCTATGGCGATAACGTGGCGACGGCTTATGCTGACGACCGCAATCACGCCCATAACCACAACGCTCATAATACCAATAGTTTAAACACCGCCACCGCTTATGCCACGGCTCATGACGGGGGTTATGTGGTGGAACAGTCCACGGGTTTGACGACATCAGATGAGCCTGTTGGGGTTTTTGTGGGACAGCAGACGACAGCGAACACCGCCCAGAGTCTTGCCAGTTGTCCTGAGCATTTTTATGCCAATACCGCCCCGCAGTTGGTTGGCACCAAAGGACAAAAATTGGCTCGCAAAAATTACGAGCTGTGCTTTGATGGCTTTGCTGTGCTGTATTCAGGCATCTCACGCACGCCCATCTACTCTGCCGAGTATCTGACCCGTGAACGCATTCATCAGGCACGTTCACTGGCTCGCAAAGACAGCTTTCATGAAGAGTCACGCCTGCCTACAAACGTGAGAGCAACGCTCAATGACTATCGCCGTTCGGGCTATGACAGGGGGCATTTATCGCCCAATGGCGACATGGCGAATCTCTCACAGCAGTTTGATAGTTTTAGCCTAGCCAACATCGCCCCCCAAAACAACGCTCATAATCGTGGCGTATGGCAAGACATCGAAAAAAACACACGAAACTTGACGGTCAAATATGGCGAGCTGTATGTCGTGACAGGCGTGGTGTTCCAAGGTCGTCAAATCGCCCAGATCGGCGATGGCGTACTGGTGCCGAGCCACTTTTTTAAGGTGGTTTATGTCCCCAGTATCAACCGTGCAGGTGTGTACTATACGCCCAACAACGAAGCAGGCGTGGTCGAGCATATCAGTCTTGCCGAGCTCTCCGAACGAACGGGCATCAGTGCCATGCCGTCGCTGTCGCCACAGGTGCAGTCATCGGCTTTTAATTTACCCCCTTTGTCTGAGAGTGTGGACAGCGTGGATAAAGGGGGCGATACAGAAGGTTGGCTTGCGATTTTGGTGTTGTTGGTGGAATTTGTGATGAGTTTATTAAAATAAGGTGGAGCGATGAATGTCTTTGACAATGACAGCGAAGTCCTACAAATTGGGGCTTTGACCATAGAAAATGGTACGGACAGTGTCATCATCAGTGGCGATGTAGAAATTACCAAAACGCAGGCGGGCAAGGCACAAGCACAGGCATCGCTCGACTTTGCACAGGCACTTTGTGGGGCGTTTGATGAGTTAGGTGGTCAAGATTTGCCTGCCACTGCTGACAAAGACCCATCCAAAGTGGTCATGGTAGATAACCCTTTTGAGTAGACATACCCTAGGCAGAAACATTTTTACCAAGCAATTACAAAAAGGCAGATGGCTTACAAAATTAATGTTTGCAATTTAAAAAATCCTTGTTTATAATGGGTAAACAGTTGTCAGTACGAGTACTGACTGGCTTGAATTAATTAGATTTTTGCAAACAGGAGTAAGTCATGAAATTGAACAAACTACTTGCCATCGGTCTGGGTGTTGCAGTATCTGCCAGTGCATTTGCCAATGATGATGCCATCGTGGGCAACTGGAAAATGAGCGAAAAAGGCGAAGCCAAAGCCATCATCAACATCAGCAAGTCAGGCAGTGGTTATCAAGCTGTGATGACCAAAGGCTTGACCGAAAAAGCCAAAAAGCGTGAAGGCACTACCGTCATCAGAGACATCAAAGCCCAAGGCGGTGGCAAATACGCAGGTAAAGGCAAACACCCAACCCTGCCCATCTCAGGTACTGCCAACATCACGCTAAATGGCAATAACATCACCATCAAAAGTAAAGCAGGCACTCAAACAGGTGTCAGACAGTAAGTCCAAGACTGGTTTAAACGGTCAAACACACAAAACCCCACTTCGGTGGGGTTTTCTTATAGGGCATTCTCGTCCGTCTCTCCCGTGCGAATGCGAATGACTTGCTCTAATGGCATAACAAAAATCTTGCCATCGCCAATCTTACCTGTATTGGCGGTGTCAATAATAGCACCAATGACGCCATCAACCATGTCATCAGCACAGGCGATTTCTAGTTTGACTTTTGGTAAAAAATCCACCACATATTCCGCCCCACGATACATCTCGGTATGTCCTTTTTGGCGACCAAAGCCCTTGACTTCGGTGATGGTAATGCCGTTTACGCCAATGTCCGACAAGGCTTCACGGACATCGTCCAGTTTAAAGGGTTTGATAATGGCGGTAACAAGTTTCATAAAAATCCTTATTGGCAAGTAGCTTTTGTCATTATATGATAATTTTGGCAAAAATCCAACAACGCCCACGCCAATTCTGATAGAATAATGATTATTTGACATTTAAAAAGGCATACTCATGGCAAATTATACAGTCATTGGCTTGGGCGGTTCTGGGCTGTCTGCGGTTCAATTTTTGGTACATCAAGGACATACGGTTGCCGTTACGGACGGTAATTTTCCTCCATTGGCGGACAAATTGCCAAGCGGTGTGGCGACTTATTTTGGCGGTATCAATGCCGATATTTTACTTGCTTCGGACAAAGTCGTCATCAGCCCTGGCATCGACCCCACCACGCCTGCCATAGCCCAAGCCATCGAGCAGGGTGTAAGTGTGGTCAGCGATGTACAAGTGTTTATTGAAAATCTAAAAAAGCGAGATACGGACAACGGCACGCACACGCCGATTGTCGCCATTACAGGCTCAAATGCCAAATCTACCGTAACCACGCTGGTCGGACTCATGGCAGAAAAGTCAGGCAAAACCGTGGGTGTGGGCGGTAATATCGGCACACCTGCCCTTGATTTATTAAACATTGACGGCATGGACATGGCGGTGCTTGAACTGTCGAGTTTTCAGCTTGAAATGATGAGTGAGCTTGGGGCAGACGTGGCGACCATTTTGAATTTATCTGCCGACCACTTGGACAGACATGGCGATATGGCAGGGTATCTTGCCCAAAAATTACGCATTTTTGATAATGCCAAAAATGCGGTGGTGTGGCTGGATGACAAAGAACTTGCCCGTGCCTGTATCGCTCATTTGCCCAAACACGCCCAAATGATAAGCACATCAGGGGAGATTGGCGAAGGCTTTTCGGCGGATTTTTGTCTAAAAGGCGAGCGTGATGACAATAGTGAGAATGGCGAAACCATTTGGCTGTGTCATAATGGCGAAAAGCTCATCTCATCTGATGAAATCTTGATTAAAGGCAAGCATAATCTACTTAACGCCTTGTCCGCCTTAGCCTTGGGCAGTGCCGTGGGGCTTGACATGAGTGCCATGCTTGATGTGCTACGGACGTTTAAGGGCTTGCCACACCGCTGTGAATATGTGGCGGACGTGAATGGTAAGGTGTATTTTAACGACTCAAAAGGCACCAACATCGGAGCGACACTCTCCGCCATTGATGGACTTGGGGCGGTGTATGGGGAGCAGTCGCTTGCCTTGATTTTGGGCGGTCAAGGCAAGGGGCAGGATTTTGCCGAGCTTATCCCTTTTGCTAAGCAGTTTGCCGACAGCATTTATCTTATCGGACAAGACGCCGATTTGATACAAAAAACGTTGGCAAACAGCCCTGATTTGGCAAGTAAAATGACACAGGCAGGCAGTCTTGACAAAGCGGTGGAGCTTGCCAGTCAAAGCTCTGCCAAAGTCGTGCTACTGTCGCCAGCATGTGCAAGCCTAGACCAATTTAAAAGCTATAATGAGCGTGGCGAGCGGTTTGTGGCATGTGTCAAAGCGTTGGCGTGATTGGGTTTTTATAAATTGACTTTAATCTTGGCTTATATCAAGTGAGAATACACCTGCCAATTTGATGTTTGTTGCAGGCTTTATAGTGCGTGCGCTTCCCGTCATGGTTTGACAGGCTCACCACGAACGGAAGCCGTCACACTTTTCCATTTTGTAGAGTGTATAAGGCGTGCACAGCACGCCCCTACGCCAGACATTATTTGAATTTGTGGTATATTTTTACCTTATAATTTAGACAACACCAAACCCTACCCAAATCCTACGCAATTTTTGCCCAAGCCTTTCTAATCTCCCCAAATTTTTGCCAAATAATCAAGCATTTAGCAGGGATTTGGTTTATAATATAGCCCCCAAATTTTCCCAAGCATTGCCCTGTCATGAGTTTTTTTAACATCCCCACGACGATAGCCACATCGCCCTATGTACCGTCTGCTCGGACGGTGTTGATGACGAGCCTGTTTTTGTTGCTGTCCATGAGTCTTTTGATGATGGCGTCAGCGTCAGTGCCGTTTGCGATGACCAAAGGCTTGTCGCCCATGACTTTCTTTTATTCACAGGCGACTTATATTGTTATCGGTTTGTTGGCGGGCATGGTGGTGTATCGCTTTCCTTTGAAGTGGTATTTTGAAATTGGGCTGTTGGTGTTGGCATGGCTCGTGGCACTGTTACTGTTGATAGTGACGCTAATAACAGGGACGGTCATTAATGGCTCACAGCGATGGCTTGACTTTGGGGTGTTTAATTTTCAGACGTCTGAATTTGTCAAACTGCTGATGGTGTTGGTCATTGCTGACTATGTGGTCAGACGGTCGGCAGAAGTGCGGGGCAGTCTGATTGCAGGGTGGCGACTGACGGTGTGGTATTTGCCGATGATTGCCCTGATTTTGTGGCAACCTGACTACGGTTCGGTGGCGGTGATTATCGCCACAGCGAGCATTATTTTGTTTGTCAGTGGGGTGCCATTACCGCATTATGTGGCGTTGGTGTCGGCGGTGTTCGTGCCTGCACTGGTTTATGGACTGCTGTCGTCGGATTATCGTAAAGAGCGACTCATGTCGTTTTGGGAGCCGTTTGATGACGTGCAGGACACCGATTATCAGCTATCTCGCAGTCTGATAGCCTTTGGGCGGGGGGAGTTTGATGGGGTGGGTTATGGCAACAGCGTGCAAAAATTATCGCACCTGCCCGAAGCTCATACCGACTTTATCCTAGCCATCACAGGCGAAGAATTGGGTTTTTTGGGAGTGGCGTTTGTGTTACTGCTTGAAGTGCTGATTGTGGCGGCGATTATGAGAATCAGCCATACCGCCCTAAAACGTCGCCAACTGCGTCTTAGCTACATGGTATTTGGCTTTGGCGTGGTGATTTTTGGGCAAGTGCTGATTAATGCAGGCATGAACATGGGGCTTATGCCGACCAAAGGCTTGACCTTGCCATTTTATAGCTTTGGCGGTTCGTCCATGCTGATGGCACTTATCATGATTGCCATGATTTTAAAGGCGGACAAAGAAAGCGAGCGAATTTATCTGGAAAATAAAAACAGAGAGTATTAAAAGGGTTGGGGTGTTTAAACCGCCCCCAATGTTGCCCCTTGTAACACGCCATTATCCCAATGACGAGTCGCCCACATGAGTATCGTGTCGGGCGTCTCTTTTTGTAGTTCTGTTGGCGGATTTTGCCCGAGCAAGGTTAAAGCGGTAAAGAGTAAATCGCTCACTTTATCAGGCGTGGTGGTGTCTATCGGTGTGGCAAGGTTTTGTTTGGAGAGTTTTTGTCCGTCATGATTGACAAGTAGGGGCAGATGATAAAAATAGTGAGGCGTGGGCAGGAGACATGCTTTGGCGATACAGAGCTGGGCGACCGTCATCGGCATGATGTCAAGCCCCCGCATGACGTGCGTTATTCCTTGCAAGCCGTCATCAATGGTGCAGGCGAGTATGTAGTTTATCATGCCGTTTTGGCGTTTGACGACCACGTCGCCAAGACTTTTGGCAGGGTTGTCCCATATCACGCCTTGTATGCCGTCAAAAAAGGCGGTCAGCACGTCAGGCAGGCACAGACGGATTTTGTTGTCGCTTAGGTTTTTGTGCAGGCATAATCGGGGGTAAATCGGGGCAAGGTGTAAGTCTTTGATATTCACGTCATAAAAACTCACCGCAGGTATGGATAGGGCGGACAAGTCCTTGCGAGAGCAGGTGCAGTGATAAGTGATATTTGACAGATAATTAAGATATTCATCATAAATATCCGTGCGTTTGGACTGAAATAGGATTTCGCCGTCCGAGTATAGTCCTAAATTTTCCAAATCAGTCAAGATAGACGTGGCATAATCAGGCTTACACCGCTCAAAATCCACGTCTTCAATCCGCACAAGCCAGCGACCGCCCAATGATTTGATATGACAATAACTTGCCAAAGCGGTACACAGCGACCCCAAATGCAACGCCCCAGTCGGGGACGGGGCAAAGCGACCGATAGTGGGGCGTGGGTTCATGGCAGACTCAGTGTCCGTGATTTTGTTTTTCTTTCATCTCGGACATGGTTTTGCAGTCAATGCACTGCGTGGCGGTGGGGCGTGCTTCTAGGCGTTTTAGCCCAATCTCCGTGCCACACGTCTCACAAAACCCATAATCGCCTGTCTCAATCTCGGCTAGCGATTTATCAATCTTACGCACCAGTTTACGTTCACGGTCTCGGGTGCGTAGAGCTAGGGCAAACTCTTCTTCTTGGGTGGCACGGTCATTGATGTCCGCCATTGCCCCTGTCTCTTCGTTAATGTAATCCTTAGTGCGTTCGGCTTCGGCGAGCAGTTCGGTTTTCCAATTTACCAAAATCGCACGAAAATGCTCTAACTGAGCGTCCGACATATATTCTTCGTCTTTGGCAGGGGTGTAGGGGGTGAAAGTGGCGTTTGCCATGCGTTTATCCTTTAAAAACGGTCAATTTGACCAAGCATGAAAAAATTAACACTCAAAAAATTGCGTCCTAAATGGGGATATGTTTGGATTTTTCAAGTGGGGCGTGTTGAATGTTGGTATTTGCAATGAAAAATGAGAAAAATCGCACGTTTTTCAAGGAAAAAGTGAAGTTTGATAGTCGTTCTATCAAACGAGCTTTTGACGATGAAAAACACCCGACCACTTAATCCGTAAAATCCAAGACCATCTTTAATCTTATAAGATTAAGTGGTTGGGTAGCCATTTTTCATGCAAAAATTGATTAAATCATCAAATTTTTATCAAATTCAATAAAATGTTATCAATGTTCAACACGCCCCAAATCCATAAAAAATTTAAGTATTAGGGCATAGGGGCGAATCATATTCGCCCAAAAATCAACACGTTATTATAGAGCAAATGTGATTTGCCCCTACAAGTCTATCTAAAAGTATGGTCAATTAACAATGCTTTTTTAAAACTCGCGGTATTGTTAATTGAGTATACTTTTCTAGAAAGCCGTTCGTGGTGAGCTTGTCGAACCATAACGGTTTTCCTAGACTTCGACAAGCTCAGTCCGAACGGAAAACCTTAAAATCTATCTTTATTTAACAATACCAAACTCGCTATTATCCAGCCTTTTGACCCATGTGTCTAGCGTACGATTGTTATGTAATTGTAGCAAACGAAAACCGCTCGCTACATCATCAATGCCAAATTCATCTCGGTGCGGGGCAAATTGGCGAGACGTGGCAGGGCAGGTATAGAGCGTTCCGCCATTTTGTTGCAAGATATGTGCCTGATGAACGTGTCCACAGAGAACATGGGGGCGATTGGTGGTATTGGTGGTGTGAGCGTTTAGTATCGCCCAAAATTCATTGCCATTTTGCAACATATGCTCATCTATCCATGCCGAGCCGACAGGGGTAGGGTGGTGGTGTAGGGCGATAAGGGTGGGCATGGCGTGATTTAGATGAGTCTTTAAAAAGGCAAGCTGGGCATCATCAAGTCGCCCATAGACATGACCATGTAGGGCAGAATTGACCGCTAAAAGTTGCCAAGTGGCGTGGGGTAGCTCGATGATAAGGCGGTGGGTGTCAATAAGCCTGTCATCTTTGGCAATGGGGAGAAATGTGCGTTTGTCAAAAGGTAAATCATGCCCTATCTCATGTGTTACGTCATGATTGCCTGCCAAGCACAGATAGGGGGTGTTGGTTTTATCCAATGTAGCAAACAGCCAATCATAAAGGGGTAAATGACCGTCATTGACCAAATCGCCTGTGAGTAACAGTAAGTTCGGCTTAAAGGTTAAGGCAAAATCCAGCACCTTTAAAAATTTATCGGTATTAGTAGGGGCGTGCGTGGATAAATGCAAATCGCTGATTTGAGCGATGATAAAATCGGACGGGGCGGATAGGTGGGTGGGGTAGGTCATGGGTCATGGGTTTAAAAATATGGTTAAATTTAAAGAGGGTGGATTGCAATTTGTGCAAATATAATCATTTAACTTCAAAATACACTCATTGGCAGTAAGGTGCATATCACGCACCAATAAGATTTTTTGCTATATTATTTGTTCAAATTCATAGGGCAAATGTGATTTGCCCCTACAACGCCTTTTAAAGGTATGATAAATAATGCCAAACAGATTTCAATTGTAATTTAAAAGGGTAATTAACCAATTTACGATTTACCCAACACCTTCCCCACACCAAACACCGCAAAAAACCCAATCGCCAACGTCATGACAATGGCAAGCCCCGTTTGCACGTCAAGCCACACGCTTCCCCACACGCCTGTGGTTACGGCGATTTGGGCGATTATCATGGCAAAAATAACCATTTGTGTGGGCGAGTGAGCAAGCAGGCGAGCGATAAGAGCAGGTAGGATAAGTAGCCCTGTGATGAGCAAACTGCCGACCGCTTGAATGGCAACCGCACAAAACCCCGCCAGAAGCCCCATAAAAAAGAGCTGTTCGGTCTTAGGATTGATGCCTGCGATAGACGCTAGGGCTTCTGATGTGGCAAGTTTAACCTGTTTTTGCCAAATCCACGCCAAAAAAACAAGCCCTGCCCCAACCATGACCACCAAACGGGGCAAATCGCCCCAATCCATGTCAAGTAAGCTACCAAACAAAAAGCCTAGCACGTTGGCTTGTTGCTGGGTAAGCTGGGTGAGCGTTAAAAGCCCCAGACACAACAGGGACACGGCAAGCACCGACAGCGTGGCATCGCTCGGCAGTCGCTTGTCTTGTAGGAACATGAGCGTGATGACCACGCCTATGCTCACCACGCCCACACCCATGTCGGCAGGGATAGACAGCCACGCCCCAATCGCCACGCCAAGCAGAGCCCCATGAGCAAGCGTATCGGCAAAAAACGCCATGCGTCGCCACAGCACCAAACAGCCAAGCGGTGCAGAGAGTAGGGCAAGCAGTGAGCCTGCAAGCCAAGCAGGGGCGATAATCGGTAGCCAATCGTTCATAATTAGTGGGTATGCTGACAGTGGTCGTGATGATGAATGTAGGGGGTTTGGTGGGTGCTGTGATATTGCCCAAATAACGCAACAAATTCAGGCAGATGAGCGATGTCGGACGGCACGCCTTGACAGCAGATGTGTTTGTTTAGGCAGACGACACGCCGAGTGCCTTTCATGACCCAGTGCAAATCGTGCGACACAACGAGCATGGCACACGCCAAAAATGGGGGCATACTGTCTATAAAGTCATAAAGTAACTCTTCGCTATCGGGGTCTAGCCCTTGCATGGGTTCGTCTAAGATGAGTAGGTCGGGCTTGTCAAGCAGTGCCCTTGCCATAAGGACACGCTGAGTCTCGCCCCCTGATAGGTGGTGTATTTGGCGGTCAAGTAGGGGGGCAAGCGATAGCTTTTGTAGGACAAAATCACGCTCATCAGGCGTTAGGCGTTTGGTGTTCGCTTGGGCGAGCAAATCTTTGACACGGAGCGGTAAAATGCTCGGCACGCTAAACTTTTGGGGAACGTAACTTATCACGCTGTTGTGCTTGATGATGTCGCCTGACGTGGGTTTGTTTAAGCCTAAAATGAGTTTGACCAGCGTGGACTTGCCCGCCCCGTTTGGACCGATAAGACTGACCATTTCGCCTTTGGATAAGGTGAGTGATATGTCCGTTAAAATCTTGTTTTGACCGACATGAAAGCTGACTTTATCTAAGCGAAACAGCTCGTCTGTATTAGCAACTGTGTTAGCGACAGGCACGACACACGCCTTTTAGTTCAATGACCGTGCGTTCTATGTCAAACCCTGCGTCATCTTTGGCAAAATTGACAATAGCGTCCACAGGCACGTTAGAGCATTCTTCAACGCCTTGGCATTTTTGGCAAATCAAAAAGGCGGCGGCGTGCTTGGAGCGTGGGTGGCAACATGGCACATAGGCGTTCATGGAGCTTAACTGATGAATCAACCCTTCGGCAAGCAAAAATTCTAACGAACGATAAATGGTCGGTGGGGCGATGTTTTTGTTTTTTGCCCCTGATGAGTGGCGAGCAGACTGCAAGGCACTGATAAGGTCATACGCCCCAAGTGGCTTATCCGCTTCCAAAATCAGTCCGTATACTTCTTCACGCAAGGGCGTAAAACGCACGCCACGAGCTTCACAGTGGGCTTTGGCATCAAGCATACGCTGTTTGGGGTCTTGATGTTCGTGGACGTTGTGGTGGTGGTCGCATTGGCAGGCGTGGTCGGTCATGATAGGCTCTTTTGGTTGTTCAAAATTATAAAAATTACATTTAAAATATACGTTATTTTACCATAAAAATAATTGGACAATTTTAAAATGACTGATGAATGCCATTGATATAACATATCATCAAATGGGCGGTGTTTGTGTTGGTAATTTTTAAGAAAAATGCTCGTTTCATCTTAATTTAGATACATTATAACAAAAACCCATGATGTATGATATAATCTTACAAGACATTATCGCAAATTTATGCAAGTTTTGTGCCATTTTTTATATTTTTCCAAATAAATTTATTTAATTTAAAAGGTTGCCATGTTATTTTCTAAATTCCCCTTTGCTAAACTAAGCCTATTTGCCTTGCCCACCCTACTGTCTGCGACCGTCCATGCAGGCACGGTAACGGTGAGTAATTATCCGTTGTTACTACTGTCCAATGCAGTAACACAGGGAGCAGAACCTGCCCAAATGCTACTATCCACAGGCGATGTCGGTCATCATGGCAGTCTCTCGCCAAGCAAAGTCAAGCTCGTGGGCGACAGCGATTATGTGGTGTGGTTCGGGCATGAGCTTGAACAAAATCTCGTTAAGACCTTAGATAATGCCCCGAACGCCATTTCGCTATTTAAGATGAAGGCGTTTTATCGTCTGCCCATGAGGCAGCTTGATGGCACGCCCCGAGCCGACACCTTTGACCCACACATTTGGCTAGACCCAGAGAATGCCAAGGCCATTGTGCGAGCATTGGCGGTGGTGCATTCGCACGCCAACCCCGAGCATAAGGGGTTGTATGCTGATAACGTCAAGGCATTTCATCAAGCCATGGATAAGGCGGTGGCACAGGTGCCAAAAGAGCATAAGCGGGCGTATTGGGCGTATCATGATTCGTTTGCCTATCTTGAACGCTCGGCAAATCTACGTTTTGCAGGGGCATTGACCCCCGACCATCATCTGTCACCCAAAGCCAGCCAATTTCGCATTTTAAATAACGACCGCCCATCGCCTTATATGTGCCTACTGTCGCAAGGGGCGATTTCGGACGGTATTAAAAATAAGCTCGGCAATGTCGGCACGCTCGTCAAACAAGAAGACATGTCAGACGGCACCGATTTTGTGGACGTGTGGCAGGCGACCGTCAATGAGATTTACGCGTGTATCGACCAAAAATAAATTGGCGGATAGGGTGTATATAAAGGCGATGTGATGAGCATTGCCTTTTTGTCTATAAATGACATCTATCAAACCTGCTACAACCAAAGGCGTATTTTATTTTCCTAAAACCGACAAAAGCTTCATTCTATATTTATCATAAAAATAAATGATATTATCACTTTTTACTGATGAAAAAATGCCGATAAAATCTTGTAAGTTTTTTAAAAACTTTTTATAATACAGAACCTTACGATTTTTCATTGTGTTTTTGAGAGCATCATGAGCAAGCCTGCCCAGCGTCATCAGCAAGCCCGTGTGTACCGCTTGCAATTTCGTCAAGCATGGGCGGTATTGATACTCATTGGCATAGGGTTTATCCTTGAAACGTTGGGCGTTGCTCACGCCACCAAAAGCATGGCATCGGGCGGACTGCTTGGCTACATCGCCCAGTGTGCGTTTACACTCATTGCCTACCGCACGACAGGGGCGAGAGCAGGGCGTGTTATCATGCTCAACATGTATTTGGGGCAGATGATAAAATGGTTTATCACGCTGATGGGTTTTGCCCTGATTTTTATGTTGGCTAAGCCGATTGGGGCGTTTTTGGTGATTTTGAGTTATTTTGCTCTACAAGTTGTGCATGTTATGGTAATGTGGCGTATTTAGATTATCAATTAATTTTTAAAAATAGTTAGATTTTTTAAATTTAATACTCATTTTTTTGCCAAAAATTGAAAAAATTCTGTAAGAAAACTCATAATTACCCTTTACAAGAACTACCAAAGTAGGGTATTATACTTCGGATTGCTTACAAACATTCCGATAAAAATTTCATAAATTTATAAGTATGCTATTTTCAATGATTTGTATGAAATGATTGACAATAATGTACTTTAAATGAATGATTTAAAATTGCTGATTGATATTTATGGGATAAGTTGAACCAGCAATTTTTTATTGTGTCATTTTAGAGCGTGTTGAGAACTCAACACCTTGCAAATTGATGGATTGCGTGATGAATTTTTCACACGTTCTGATTAACCAAGTTAAAAATAAGAGCTTATTATGGCAGCGGATTCTTCAGAATATATTGCTCACCATTTAACCAACTGGACGTATGGTTATCATCCAGAACATGGTTGGAAAGTGGCACACACCGCCCAAGAAGCCGCAGAGATGGGCTTTAAAGCCATTCATTTGGACTCCATGCTGTGGTCGGTTGGTTTGGGTGCTTTCTTTTGCTGGCTGTTTTGGATGGTTGGGCGTAAGGCGACATCAGGCGTACCTACCAAGCTACAAGCCTTCATTGAGATGATTGTTGATTTTGTGGACAACAGTGTCCGTGAATCTTATAAAGGTCCATCAAAGCTGATTGCACCTTTGTCATTGACAATTTTTGTGTGGATTTTCTTGATGAACTTGATGGATTTGATTCCCGTCGATTTCATCCCTGGTACCGCACAGTGGATTGGCAGTCTGATGGGTCATGACCCGCACCATGTTTACTTTAAGATTGTGCCAAGTACTGACCCGAACATCACGCTCGGTATGGCATTTTGTGTGCTACTGCTCATCATTGGCTTTGGTCTTAAATACAAAGGCGTGGGCGGATTTATTGGTGAGTTTACCTTACACCCATTTAGTGCCAAAAACCCAATCTTGCAGGCGATTTTAATCCCCATCAACCTAGTTTTAGAGACAGTAACTCTGCTTGCCAAACCCATTTCGCTAGGCCTGCGACTGTTTGGTAACATGTATGCCGGTGAGCTTATCTTTATTCTAATTGCACTTATGTACATGTCTGAGAGCTTGTTTGTTAAAGGCTTGGGTGTACCGCTACATTTGGCTTGGGCAATCTTCCACATCTTAGTTATTACTTTACAGGCGTTCGTGTTTATGATGCTGACGATAGTTTATCTGTCGCTCATCTCACAAACATCAGAACATTAATTGACACTTTTATTCTAACCCTTCAAATAGGTCATTAAGGAGACATCATGGATCCAGTAATCGCTCAGTACACGCTTCTTGCTGTGGCTCTTCTAATCGGTGCAGGTGCTTTGGCAACTGGTATTGGTTTTGCTATCCTAGGCGGTAAGTTCCTAGAAAGTACTGCTCGTCAGCCTGAGCTTGGCTCACAACTTCAAACCAAAATGTTCATCGTGGCAGGTCTTCTTGACGCCGTACCGATGATTGGTGTTGGTATTGCCATGCTTCTACTATTCGCCAACCCATTCGCATAAGTTGAAGCGGTCAGTCTAGGTCCATTCTTGTCGGCAGTTTACTTGCCGACAGCAATTGGCTATCACCTGACTTTCACTAACAAATGAGGTGATTGGATGAATATTAATTCCACCATTATCGGTCAGATGATTGCGTTTGCGTTTTTCGTGTGGTTCTGCATGAAATTCGTATGGCCGCCACTCATCGGAGCGATTAACGAGCGTCAACGTAAAATCGAAGAAGGCTTAAACGCCGCCGAAAAAGCAAAAGCTGACCTTGCATCTGCTGAGTCACAAGTTCAAGCAGAGTTTGCAAATGCCAAAGCTGAGGCTGCTTCTATCATTGAACGTGCTAACAAAACTGCCAATCAAATGATTGAAGACGCCAAAGTCACAGCCCGTCTTGAAAGCGAGCGTATTATTGGTGCGGCCCAACAAACGGTTGACCAACAAATTGCCCAAACTCGTGAACAGCTACGTTCACAAGTTGCGACTCTTGCAGTACTTGGTGCTGAAAAGATTCTAGAAGAAAAAGTTGATGAACAAAAACATGCCAGCATGCTAGCACAACTGGCAACCAAGCTGTAATTAGAGGAACTCATGGCTGAATTATCTACCTTGGCAAGACCTTACGCAAAGGCTGCGTTTGACTATGCTAAAGAGCAAAATGCGATTAACGAATGGGAAGACTTCTTGTTGATGGCATCGGATATTGTGCGTGATGACGCATTTATTGGTTTGCTACACAATCCAGCCATTCCCGCCAGTCAAAAAACTTCGGTGCTGATGGATATTTACACCAGCCAAAGACCGAGTAACTCGCCACTTGCCCAAACGTTGCAGACAGCGGCGTCACAGGGTGTGGACGTGAGTGCGGCGGCAGAAGTATTAGCAGGAAGTAAGCATTTGACAGCCAATAAGGCATTGACAAACTTTGTCAGCCAGCTGTCTGATAATGACAGACTGTCTTTGCTTCCTGAGATTCATGCTCATTACAGCAAGCTAAAATCACAAGAGCTAAAACAGGTTGACGCTTACGTAACATCAGCCTACCCACTAACTGAAGCCCAACGCAAATCCCTACAAGAATCTTTGGCTATCTCAACAGGTTCTATCGTGATTTTACACGAGGCTGTGGATAGTTCACTGTTAGGGGGTGCGACCATTAAAGTGGGCGATAAGTTTACTGATGGCTCGGTGCGTGGCAAGTTAAAACAATTAAAGACTCAGCTAACAGCATAAACTGTGGCTGTCTAAATTATAGGAAACAAGGCAATGCAACAATTGAATCCAGCTGAAATCAGCAATCTGATTAAGCAACGTATTCAAGACCTTGACGTAAGCGCAACTGCTAAAACTGAAGGCGTTATCGTCAGTGTCTCTGATGGTATTGTAAAAATTCATGGTCTAGAAGAAGCCATGTATGGCGAGATGATTGAGTTTGAGGGCAATGTCTATGGCATGGCACTAAACTTAGAACAAGACTCAGTCGGTGCGGTCGTTTTGGGCGACTATTTACCCCTGCAAGAGGGACAAAAAGCATACTGCACAGGTCGTATCCTAGAAGTACCCGTAGGTCCTGAACTGTTGGGTCGCGTGGTTGACGCTTTGGGTAATCCTATTGATGGCAAAGGTCCTATCAATGCCAAGCTAACCGATAAAGTTGAAAAAATCGCCCCTGGCGTTATCGCTCGTCAATCGGTTGATGAGCCTGTTATGACAGGTTATAAAGCGGTTGATACCATGATTCCAATCGGACGTGGTCAGCGTGAGCTTATCATTGGCGACCGTCAAACAGGTAAGACCGCCATGGCAATCGATGCTATCATTGCCCAAAAAGACTCTGGCATCAAATGTATCTATGTTGCTGTTGGTCAAAAACGCTCAACCATCGCTAACGTGGTGCGTAAACTAGAAGAGTCAGGTGCATTGGCTTATACTACCGTTGTGGTTGCATCAGCATCAGAGCCTGCAGCACTACAATACATCGCCCCATATTCTGGTTGTACCATGGGTGAGTACTTCCGTGATCGTGGTCAAGACGCACTTATCATCTATGATGATTTGTCTAAGCAAGCGGTTGCCTATCGTCAAATCTCGCTACTACTACGCCGTCCACCAGGACGTGAAGCCTACCCAGGGGATGTATTCTACTTGCACTCACGCCTGTTAGAGCGTGCATCTCGTGTCAATGCAGACTATGTAGAAGCGTTTACGGGTGGCGAAGTCAAAGGCAAAACTGGTTCATTGACTGCCTTGCCTATCATTGAAACCCAAGCAGGTGACGTATCAGCGTTCGTACCTACCAACGTAATTTCGATTACTGATGGTCAGATTTTCCTAGAATCTAACCTATTTAACTCAGGTATTCGCCCTGCGGTAAATGCTGGTATCTCGGTATCTCGTGTGGGTGGTGCAGCTCAAACGAAAATCATCAAAAAGCTCTCAGGCGGTATCCGTACAGCCTTGGCACAGTATCGTGAGTTGGCTGCCTTTGCTCAGTTTGCATCAGATTTGGATGACGCAACCAAACAGCAACTAGAACACGGTCAGCGTGTGACTGAGCTGATGAAGCAAAAACAATACGCACCGATGTCTATCGCTGACCAAGCGGCGGTCATCTATGCATCAAACGAAGGCTATCTTGCTGATGTACCTGTTGAAAAAATCGGTGCTTTTGAGCAAGGTTTGTTAAGCTTCCTTCGTGGCGAACATGGTGCTCTCATGAGTGAGATTGATGAGACTGCCAACTATAATGATGACATCGAGAGTCGTCTAAAAGCAGGGATTGAAGCTTTCAAAGCATCTCGTAGCTACTAAGAGCAATATGGTGTATCATTGATACACCATATACCCATTTAAACTGAGTCCAGTTTTGGAATAATTATGGCAAGCTTAAAAGAAATACGTGCAAAAGTAACCAGTATTAAAAGCACTCAGAAAATCACACGTGCCATGCAGATGGTTGCTGCCAGTAAAATGCGTCGGGCTCAAGAACGCATGGGCATGGGTCGCCCTTATGCTGAAAGTATGCACCGTGTGATTTCACACCTTGTGCAAGCACAGTCCGATTATAAGCACCCTTATATGGTCAGTCGCCCTGTGAACCGTGTGGGTTTTATCGTGGTTACTTCTGACCGTGGTTTGGCAGGTGGTCTAAACATTAACCTGTTTAAAAGTTTATTAAAGTCAGTCAAAACTTACCAAGAGCAGTCTGTCGAAGTTGAGTTTGCAGCCATTGGCTCAAAAGGCGTTGGTTTTTTCAAAAACTTTGGTGGTAATGTCACATCGGTAGTTACCGATTATGGCGATAGCCCAAGCTATGAACACATCAGCAGTCCCGTACAGACCATGCTTGATGATTACCAAAATGGCAAATTAGATAGAATCTATTTGGTGTACAATCAGTTCATCAATGCCATGACCCAAAAACCATCAATCACTCAGCTTGTTCCTTTACCTGAGGGAGCTTTGTCCGATGATGAGGGTATCAGTCACGGTTGGGATTATATTTATGAGCCTGATACAAAGACGTTGATTGACAGTTTGATGGTACGCTATATTGAATCATTGGTTTATCAAGCCGTCCTTGAAAACATCGCATCAGAGCAATCTGCTCGTATGGTAGCGATGAAAGCGGCGACAGATAATGCTGGTAATTTAATTAAAGATTTACAATTGGTTTATAATAAGCTCAGACAAGCAGCGATTACCCGAGAGATTTCGGAAATCGTTGGTGGTGCTGCTGCGGTATCTTGATAAAATTGGAGTTCTTATGAATCATTATGTGCGTGGTGTGTTGGTATCATTGATTGTGGCAACTTTGGCGGTGGGCTGTGCATCAACAGGAAATGTGGCCATGAAGGAACAAAACCAACAAAGCATTGAACAAGCCATCATTAAAGGTAAAACCACCAAACAAGATGTGAGCAAAATTTTTGGTTCTGCTGATAATGTCTCATTTACTGACAGTGGTAATGAAATTTGGACGTATCGTCATTCCAAATCAAAACCAATGGCAAGAAATTTTATTCCTTACAATTTTTTCTCACTGGGTGAGAACACTCAAACCAAAGAGTTGGTTATTTTATTTGATAATCGTGGAGTGGTCTCCAACTATACCTTTAGAGAGACTGCCAATCAGTCCAAAATGGGTATTGCAGAATAACTTATATTTAGGAGAACGCAATGAGCGGTCGTATTGTACAAATTATTGGTGCGGTAATTGACGTTGAGTTTAGCCGTGGTCAAGTACCCCAAATTTTTGATGCATTAAGTGTTGATGGCACCGAAACAACTTTGGAAGTACAACAACAATTAGGTGATGGCGTGGTACGTACCATTGCCATGGGTTCTACCGAAGGTCTAAAACGTGGCTTGCCTGTTTCTAATACAGGTGCACCCATCTCTGTGCCTGTGGGTACAGCAACACTAGGACGTATCATGGACGTATTGGGTCGCCCAATCGATGAAGCAGGTCCTGTGAATGCTGAGCAAAAATGGTCTATTCACCGTGAAGCCCCAAGCTATGATGAACAATCTAACTCAACAGAGCTACTAGAAACTGGTATTAAAGTTATTGACTTGCTTTGCCCATTTGCAAAAGGTGGTAAAGTTGGTCTGTTCGGCGGTGCCGGTGTTGGTAAGACCGTTAATATGATGGAGCTTATTAACAACATCGCCCTAAAACACTCAGGTCTGTCCGTGTTTGCAGGCGTGGGTGAGCGTACTCGTGAGGGTAACGACTTTTATCACGAAATGCAAGAAGCTGGCGTTGTTAATACCGAAGACTTTACCAAGTCAAAAGTTGCGATGGTATACGGTCAGATGAACGAGCCACCAGGAAACCGTTTGCGTGTTGCTCTAACTGGTCTGACCATGGCAGAGTACTTCCGTGATGAAAAAGACGAAGCTACTGGCAAAGGTCGTGACGTTCTGTTGTTCGTTGATAACATTTACCGTTATACCCTAGCAGGTACCGAAGTATCAGCACTTCTAGGTCGTATGCCATCTGCGGTAGGTTATCAGCCGACACTTGCCGAAGAGATGGGTGCATTGCAAGAACGTATTACTTCTACTCAGTCAGGTTCGATTACTTCTGTACAAGCCGTTTACGTTCCTGCGGACGACTTGACTGACCCATCGCCTGCAACCACCTTTGCTCACTTGGACGCAACGGTCGTACTTAGCCGTGATATCGCTTCACAAGGTATTTACCCTGCGGTTGACCCGCTTGATTCAACATCACGTCAGCTTGACCCACAAGTTATCGGTGATGAGCATTATAATGTTGCTCGTGGTGTGCAAGAAGTACTACAACGTTATAAAGAGTTAAAAGACATCATTGCCATCTTGGGTATGGATGAGTTGTCAGAAGAAGATAAGCTGGTTGTTTATCGTGCTCGTAAGATTCAGCGTTTCCTATCACAGCCTTTCCACGTGGCAGAAGTATTTACAGGAGCACCTGGTAAATATGTGGCATTGCGTGATACCATTGCTGGCTTTAAATCCATCATCAGTGGCGAATATGACCACTTACCAGAACAAGCCTTCTATATGGTAGGTGGTATTGATGAAGTGATTGCAAAAGCTGACAAGCTAAAAGCTGCTTAATGTCCAAAGTTAAGATTGGAGAAATCCAATCTTAACTGACTTTATCACGGACAAAACGATGATATAAAATAGATAGGAGTCATCATGGCAACATTTACATGCCGAGTGGTCAGTGCCAGAGAAGAGCTTTACTCAGGTGACATTAGCGTGCTTGTGGCTTCGGGTATTGATGGTGAGCTTGGTATTTTGGCAGGTCATACGCCAATCATCACCTTGCTAAAACCAGGTCCTTTGCACCTAAAATCAGCCGATGGTACAGATGAAGTGATTTATGTACAAGGTGGCGTACTTGAAGTTCAACCTAAGATTGTGACCGTGCTTGCTGATTCGGCAGAACGTGCCAGTAATCTGGATGAAGCAAAAATTGCCGAAGCTCGTCGCAATGCTGAGCAAGCCTTGGCAAATCAAAGTGCTAATATTGATACCACTGCTGCCCTGACAGCATTGGCAGAGTCATTGGCACAGCTACAAACCATTCAAAAATATAAAAATCGTGCTTAATTGCTGATTAAAAATCGTGCTTATTGTTCAAAAATTTGTTAGAATAAGCACGTCCACCAAACAAGTCTGCTTGATTGATGGCATTACCTGATTTTGATGTATCTTTTGATGTATTCAAGGATAATATATGACAACGACAGCCCCAGAAAAAGAAGATATTCCCCGAATTCTGATTGTTGAAGATGATGAGCGTCTTGCCGTCTTAACCCAAGACTATCTCAGACGTAACGGATTGGACGTGGCGATTGAAACTGATGGCACTCGTGCGATTCGTCGCATCATTAGTGAACAGCCTGATTTGGTGGTGCTTGATGTCATGTTGCCAGGTAGTGATGGTTTGACAGTGTGCCGTGAAGTACGTCCACACTATGCTCAGCCGATTTTAATGTTAACAGCACGCACCGAAGACATGGATCAGGTGTTAGGCTTGGAGATGGGAGCGGATGATTATGTGGCAAAACCTGCCCAGCCCCGAGTGTTGCTAGCCCGTATCCGTGCCTTGCTTCGTCGCTCTGACTCGGCACCGACAGACGACACACCACAGCGTTTGGAATTTGGTGACTTGGTCATTGACAATGGCGGTCGCTCAGTTACCTTAAATGACGAATTGGTTGATTTTACCAGTGCTGAGTATGATTTGCTTTGGTTACTTGCGTCAAATGCAGGTCGTATCTTATCTCGTGAAGATATTTTTGAGCGACTTCGTGGTATTGAGTACGATGGTCAAGACCGTTCAATTGATGTGCGTATCTCTCGTATTCGTCCAAAAATTGGCGATGACCCAGAAAATCCCAAACGTATCAAAACAGTGCGTAGTAAAGGTTATCTGTTTGTTAAAGAAGGCAATTAATTGTAATCTTAACATCAGTCAATATCCAAGCTATGCTACAATAAAGCCAGCCACATCGCTGGCTTTTTATTTTCACTCATGATAAGTCAATGGTATGGCACTCTCATCAATCACCGAACGTAGTATCTTTTTTCGTATTTATGCAGGGCTTTTGCTTGTCTGCTTTTTGGTTGCCTTTTTTGGCTATTTTCTCATGCAGGCAATTAACCAGCAACGCCTGCAATCTTATCGAGAATCCATTGCCACGGTTGCTTTTTATTTAGGCACAGCTTCTTATGACAGACAGCATGAGAGCAACAAAGAGCAGTGGCTACTGGCAACCAGTCGAGCTTTTGGTTCTGAGATTCATGTAACGCCCGTTGATGAATTTGATTTTAAAGGGCGTGAGTTAAAACGCCTCCACGAGGGCAAATCTGTGGTGCGTCATGATGAGATGACCCGTCATTCTACGGTTTATCATCAAATAGATGATGGTCAGAACATATTATCTGCCGAACTTGACCGCATTAACGAAAGACAAATTCATGCCGCCATGGGTTTTTTGCTTGATGATTTAAGAGATTATGATACTTTAGAAGAAAAACAACAACGCCTTACTTACCTAAGTAAAAATTTTGGCTACCCCATTGTACTCATGCCACTGGCAAGTTTGGAGTTGGACAGGGAGCAGTTTGATAAGCTAAATGCAGGCAAAGCAGTGCTGACTTTTGACAACCAAAATCAAAACCCACATTTGTCAGTGATGATTTCATCAAACATCCCCAATGAAGTGTTGGTGGCGAATGTGCCGTTGTTTAATTTCTTCTCTTTGGACGTCATTATCAGTATTGTGCTGATTTGCCTGTTACTGGTCAGCTTTGGGGTGTATGCCCTGATTTTCCCATTAGAGCGACGTTTGCAACTATTACAAATGGGGGTTAATAAAGTTGCTGAAGGCAAACTTGACACCATGGTGCAGGTGGCAGGGTACGATGACATAGCCCGTCTGTCATCAACCTTTAATACCATGACCCGCCACATCAAAAGACTCATCGAGTCTCAGCGTGAGCTGACCCGTGCCGTCTCGCATGAACTAAGAACACCAGTGGCACGCATTCGTTTTGCGGTGGACATGCTTGCTGATGATGATGATTATGAGTCACGGCAGGTACAAAAGCAGTATATTGATGATGACATTGCTTCTTTAAATGAACTCATTGATGAAATTTTAACCTATGCCAAGCTCGAAGAAGGCTCGCCCAAGATGGATTGGGAAATGGTGTGCCTAAAAGAGCTCCTTGAACAAATTGAGCGTGAGACCAATGCTTTGGGCAAACCCATTGCCATACAAATCAAACCGCCCGCCCAAAAAGTGGTGGCGATGGCAGACAGGCGTTATTTGCACCGCGTGGTACAAAACTTAGCAGGCAATGCCCTGCGTTATGCCAAAAGCACCATCATCATCAGTGCAGGGGTCAAAAAAGGCATGGCATTTGTCACCGTCGAAGATGATGGGCATGGGATTCCCGAAGCCGACCGTGAAAAAGTGTTCATTCCTTTTGCCCGTCTCGATGACAGTCGTACCCGTGCGTCAGGTGGCTATGGGCTTGGACTGTCCATTGTTTCACGCATTGCATTTTGGTTTAGTGGTAACATGAGTGTGGATGAAAGCCCAAGTTTGCATGGGGCGAGATTTACCATGGAATGGCCAGTCAAACAGGTGGGCGTGGTTGTCGTGGCAGATGAGCTGACGGGCGCAAAAAGTGAGAAAAAACTCATCGGTACAGACGAATAGCGATAAATACAGATAACTGGCGTGGCATTTTGACAAAGTTATGCTAAAATAAATTACAAATTTATCTTAGGATGTCAATATGCCTTATCTTTTTGGATTATTGGTGCTTGCCAATGCGGCTCTGTTGGGTTATTTTCTGCTGGTGCCTAGTACCGATAAGAATGTTGAGCAAGCCAAAGCCAGTCTTGTCGCCCCCGTCAGCTTTACCGATACGACCAATCAGCTGCCCCCCGAGATTGGTAAAAAATAATTAAAAATCACACCATTTTTAGACTGATAGGATTTATTGGCTTAAATAGGGCTACTCTCATCTTGACCGATATCATGTTTTGTCGGATTGTCTGATGTGTCAGTTGTGCTTCGTGTATTATCTACCAAAGGAATATGCACAAGAACTTCTAGCCCGCCATTGTCATGGTTGCGGGCGATGACCTCGCCTTGGTGCAGGTGAGCGATACGACTGACAATGGCAAGACCTAGCCCACTACCTTGGGTTGTCCGTGCTGTCTCACCACGCTCAAAAGGTTGCATAATACGTTGTAGTTCACTCTCCGCCACACCCTCGCCCTCATCACGCACACTGATGGTGAGTATTCTTTTTTTAAGGGTTTCAGCGGTCAAATCATCAGCGTCTCGATAATCAATTACCGCTCCCAAATGAATGGGTTCACGCCCATAACGCACCGCATTATTGACCAAATTGACAATCAAACGTTTCATGGATAAAGGACGCACCATGACATCTTCGGCGACCTGATTGTCATAGACAAAACGCACGTCATTAAACTGCACGCTGATTTCATGGAAAATCAGCTCCAAATTGGTCGCTCGCACTGCTTCATCCGAGCCGTCTTTCATAAATGACATGAACTGCTCCAAAATAGCATCCATGTCCTCGATGTCATACACCAGCCCTTCTCGAAAAAACTCATCAGGCAACATCTCGGCAGTCAGTCGCATGCGAGTTAGGGGCGTGCGTAGGTCATGGCTGATGCCAGCGAGCATGATGGTGCGTTCTTTTTGGGCTTGATGTAGGGTGTGAAATAGGCGGTTAAAGGCGGTATTGACTTTACGAATCTCATTTGAGCCAACCTCGGGTAGCACGGTTGCATGCCCTAGATGAATGTAGTCATTGGCGGTGCGTTCTAGTTTTTTGAGTGGGCGATTTAGGCGACGCACCAAAACCAGACTTACCAAAATGGTCAAAATCGGCAAGCCAAACACAAAGCCTGCCAGTAACCCCGCACTGTACTGCGAATAATGAATGACAGGTTCGCGTAGCCAAACGTTGGGGTATTTGCTGTCCCAAATCCACAGCTTCGGAGTTGGTTTGAACTTAAAATAAACCTTGACCTCACGCCCAAGCTCTCGGCTGACTTGCCCTGCAAAAATGTCGGTAAAAAAGTCAGCCACTATCTTGTCATTGACCACAGGAAACTCGCTCGGGTCGCTGATGATTTGCACATGGCTGTTGTCCTGCACCCATTTGAGCATGGCAGGGTCGTCTGCAAAGCTCTGATTGGCGTTGTCAATAAAGGTCAGCTCGCTTGCCAAATAACTGGCGTGATTCTTAATCTCAGGCAGATACAGGCTTCGCCAAATGAGCCAAATCGATAAGGCGATACTGGCAAAGACGATAAAAATCACCATGCTGACCGTCTGCCATGTGTTAGAATTTAGCGTGTGTCTGATTTTAAGTTGCCAGTACTTGTAATTTTTTTTCATAAAAATGGGATAAAAGTGCGATACGCTCTATTTTAACACACGTTTTGTGCATAAAGTCGGAAATTGCTTTGTCAAACCAATTTATGCCCATGTTGTCAGGTATTGCATCACGGCATGAGAATTTTTAAAAAATTACTTTGAAAATGGCATAAAAATTGGTATAATTAGGGTCTTTTTATAAATCTGGTTTTGCCATCGGCTCATCCTCACATTTTTGGCGACCAGTTTTTTCTTGCAAATACTTTGTCATTTAATGAATTCAAGAGAGAATTATCATGGTTGTTATTCGTCTAGCTCGTGGCGGTTCAAAAAAACGCCCATTCTACCAAATCGTTGTTGCTGACAAGCGTGCGTCTCGTGACGGTCGCCACATTGAGCGTATTGGTTTCTTTAACCCACTGGCTCGTGGTCAAGAAGAAGCGTTTCGCATTGACCAAGACGCTTATAATGCGTGGATTGGTAAAGGAGCTCAGCCTTCTGACCGTGTTGCCCAACTGGTTAAGGCTAGCAACAAAGCGTAATCGCTGACATCTTGTGTCGGTTTGTGTGTCTCTTATCATTGATTGATGAGTGTCATGCAGACCGATTTTTTATTTATCTCTTTACTGGTTTTAAAATAAGTCAAAACTCTTATTTACCTTGCAAGCATTTATTTTTATTAATTTATTTAAAACGCCATGACAACATCGCCCAATCCTGACACGCTCATCCAAATCGCTACCCTAAAAAAACCTTATGGCATTAAGGGCTGGCTGTGGGTGTTTAGCTTGACTGACAACCGCTCGGACATCTTTGACATGCCTCATTGGTACATGAAAACAGCACTCGGTTTTCGCCCTTTGACGGTCAGCGACTGGCGAGAGCAGGGGGCAGGGTTGGTGGCAAGTTTTAAGGAAGTGCCTGACCGTAACGTGGCAGAGACCATGAATGGCGTGAGCGTTTGGGTGGATAAATCAAACTTGCCCGCTTTGGATGATGATGAGTATTATTGGTCGGACTTGGTGGGGCTGACGATCATCAACGAAGAAGGCGATAATTTGGGCGTCATCAAAGAGATGTTCGAGACGTCCGCCCATGCCATCATTTCGGTCAAGCCGACTGCCGAGAGCGTGGATAGTGAAGACAGGCTTATTCCGTGGCATAGTGACATCGTACTTAATGTGGATTTGGACACCAAAACCATGCTCGTGGCATGGGGCAGGGACTATTAAGCCATGGCACTCAAAATCACAACCGACTGTATCAACTGCGATGTGTGTGAGCCTGTCTGCCCCAATGAAGCCATCTCAGCAGGGGATGACATCTATGTCATCAATCCCGACCTATGCACCGAATGCGTGGGACATTATGACACGCCCCAATGCGTGGACATATGTCCTGTGGACTGCATTCCCAAAGACCCTGATTATGACGAGAGCGAAGATGAGCTACTTGTTAAATATCACAAAATTACCAACAGCTAGATAAAGGCGATATGGCTACAAAACTTTAAAATTACCACAAATCTATGATGTATGAATGTAGAGAGCTGGCTCTACGCACCTATAAAGATAGTGTGCTAACCAAGGGCGTGTTCAACACGCCCCTACAAATCTGTGGTAAATATTAAGCTCATTAAGCATGATTATTTATCGCTTTTCTTGTTATAAAACAGGAACATCTCATCTATGATGAAAACCCTAAGACATTTTTATTTTGACATATTTTTTACCATCGTCTGCTTGATTGGGGCGGCGTACTGGGGCTTTACGCATGGTGGGACAACCGCCATGCTCTCGGCACTGTTTATTACAATGGTGCTGGCACTCATGGAAATCTCATTATCCTTTGATAATGCGGTGGTCAATGCGTCCGTCTTAAAGCATTGGGATAAGTTTTGGAAAATGCTGTTTTTAACCGTCGGTATGCTTATCGCTGTGTTTGGTATGCGACTGGTATTTCCCATTGTCATCGTGGCGGTAACGGCAGACATGGGTATGAAAGAAGTTGTCGATTTGGCACTTAATAATCCCACAGAATACTCCGCCAAGCTCATGGCACATCACGCCGAGATTGCCGCGTTTGGTGGTATGTTCCTACTCCTTGTCTTTTTGAACTTTGTGTTTGATGACAAAGACATTCATTGGTTTGGCTGGCTTGAAAAACACCTTGCCAAATTTGGTAAAGTCGATGCCATGAGCGTGTTTGTGGCGATTGTGATTTTGATGACATCCTTGTCGTGGGTAGATGAAGTACATGAACCTGCTGTCCTTATGGCAGGCGTGTGGGGCATTCTTATCTATATGGGTGTAAACGTGCTATCCACTTTCTTAGAAGGCGATGATGACGATGACAAAGTGGACGGCAACGAAGTAGTGGGAGCGATTGCCAAAGGTGGTATCGCAGGCTTTTTATATTTAGAAGTGCTGGACGCATCATTTAGTTTTGATGGGGTGATTGGGGCATTTGCCATTACCAATGACGTGGTCATCATCATGATTGGTCTTGCCATTGGAGCGATGTTTGTGCGTTCGATGACGATTTTCTTGGTTGAAAAAGGCACGCTGGATGAGTTTGTGTACCTAGAACACGGGGCTCATTATGCCATTGGGGCGTTGGCAATTATCATGCTTATCTCGATGAAATTTCATGTGCCTGAGATTATCACGGGGCTTATCGGGGTTGCCTTTATCGTGGCGTCAGTGATAGCTTCCATTCGCTATCGCAAAAATAATTCGCCTGAGTCTATCTCCAAGCAGTGATAAGCCACACTTAGCACAAATAATGCCATAAAACAGCAAAATCGCTTGTACTCTACTGCATTCATTGTTAAGATACGCCTTATTTTCATCAATAAGGCATTATCATGACTACTACCCAAACCGCCCAAATGTGGGGCGGACGCTTTACCGAAGCCACCGACCGTTTTGTTGCCGAATTTACCGCTTCGGTCAATTTTGACAAACGCATGGCAAACCAAGACATTCAAGGCTCTATCGCCCACGCCACGATGCTTGGGCAGTGCGGTATCATCACCGCCGATGAAAGCCGTCAAATCGTGGACGGACTGACCCAAATCAAAGGTGAGATTGAGCGTGGCGAATTTGAATGGCGTGTGGAGCTAGAAGACGTTCATATGAACATTGAGAGTCGCTTGACCGCCTTGATTGGCGATGTCGGCAAAAAACTGCACACAGGGCGTAGCCGTAACGACCAAGTGGCGACCGACATTCGCCTATACCTAAGAGATGAGACCGACAAAATCATCGCCTTAATTGGCAAATTACAAAATGGTCTACTTGATTTGGCAAGCAAACACACCACGACCATCATGCCCGGCTTTACGCATTTACAGACCGCTCAGCCTGTGAGTTTTGCTCATCATTTGATGGCGTGGTTTGAAATGCTTTGCCGTGATAGCGAGCGTTTTGCCCAGACTCGCACTCGCATTAACCAAATGCCACTTGGCTCGGCAGCCTTGGCAGGGACGACTTATCCGATTGACCGTACGATTACTGCCAAATTGCTTGGCTTTGAAGGCATTTGTGAGAACTCGCTCGATGCGGTGTCTGACCGTGATTTTGCCATTGAATTTACCGCCAACGCCAGCATTTTGATGATGCACTTATCCAGAATGAGTGAAGAGATTATTTTGTGGATGTCGGCTCAGTTTGGTTTTGTACAAGTGCCTGACCGCTTTTGTACAGGATCAAGTATTATGCCCCAAAAGAAAAATCCTGACGTGCCAGAGCTTGTGCGGGGTAAGGCGGCACGAGTGTTCGGACAGCTGACCACCCTGCTTACGCTCATGAAAAATCAGCCGTTGGCATATAATAAGGACAACCAAGAAGACAAAGAACCCCTGTTTGACTGCGTGGATACGCTGACAGGCTCGCTCATCGCCTTTGCTGATATGCTTCCAAACATCACGCCAAACGCCCAAAATATGCGTACCGCCACAATGAAAGGCTATGCCACAGCGACTGATTTGGCGGATTATTTGGTCAAAAAGGGCTTGCCGTTTCGTGATGCTCATGAAGTGGTTGGGAGTGCGGTGGCGTTAGGCGTATCAAAAGGCGTGGATTTGGCAGAGTTGTCGCTTGATGAGTTAAAACAATTTAGCGATTTGATTGGCGATGATGTCTTTGACTGCTTGACCCTTGAAGGCTCGCTCAATGCTCGTAACCATATTGGGGGAACTGCTCCAATGGCGGTTAAACAGGCGATTGAAAATGGTAGAAAAAGGATTATGTAATTTGGCTTGACGGTTTTGGCTTTTTAGGCTATCATTATTAAGCTATCTATCTTTTGTGTATGATTATGAATACAATTATTTTAAAACAATCTCATTCAATGATTTGTATTTGCTACCCTAATTTTAGGAGTGGTAGGCTTAGTCGTGCATAAATTTTTTTTTTGCAATGGTAAATCACTCAAATTTTTGGGTGGTTTTTTTATTTTTGGAGTTTCTTATGAAAAAAGTCATTTCTTTATTTAAAAGAGATTATGAAGGCACTCGCCAAGTCTATGATGAAATCGTGGCGGGGGCGGAGTGGGTTGTGGCAGGCGAAGGCGTGGCAACGGTTAAGATTGACGGCACTTCCACGCTCGTCCAAGACGGCAAACTCTACAAACGCTATGATGCCAAAAAGGGCAAAACCCCGCCTACGGGATTTATCCCTGCCCAAGAGCCAGACCCTGTTACAGGGCATTGGCCGGGCTGGGTGGCGGTGGAAGCTGACAACCCTGCCGACCGTTGGCACAATGAAGCCTTTGCTGATTTTGTGGGCGATGATGGCACTTATGAGCTGATTGGTCCAAAGGTGCAAGGCAATCCGCACAAAGTCGCCACGCACCAACTTGTCAAGCACGGGGCTTGGCGATTTGAGAGCGAACCGCCCCGAGATTTTGACGGCTTAAAACAATGGTTTGAAGCCAATGTGGTGGAAGGCATTGTGTGGCACAGAGACAATGGCGATATGGTCAAAATCAAACGCCGTGATTTTGGCTTGCAATGGGGAAAATAGGGCGGATTGTGCTTGCAAGATGGGGCTAATTTTTGTAAACTGATGGAGTACTGTCAGTTTACAAGGGTCAAATTATGCTCGTTGCGTACCAAGCCAAAATCAATGGCAATCAAATCCATTGGATAGACACACCGCCTGATGTGTCTGATGTGGAAGTGCTGATTTTGCCAAAACAAAAACAAGAAGCCCCCAAACCCAAACGCCAACCCCCCAAAGAATTACAAGGACAACTAAAAATTGTAGGCGATATTTTTGATATGTCAGAAAGTTATCAAGAGTGGGAGCATTTTAAATGAAATCACTCTTATTGGATACGCATATTTTATTGTGGTATGTCAATGAGCCTGATTTGCTTTCTGATAAAATCAAACAAGCCATTGATACTTATGATAAAGTATATGTTTCGGCAATTTCGTGTTTTGAGATTAATTGGCTTGTTCGTCACAATCGAATTATTTTGCCAAATGGGCTTAATTATACCGCTTGGATAACACGCATTCAGCAATTAACTGGCATTGAATTTTTAAACATCACACCAGAAATTGCCAGTTTGTCGGTTGAATTGCCAGAACACCACAAAGACCCTTGGGACAGACTTATCATCGCCACGGTCTTAATTCACGATTGTTATTTGGCAAGTGTGGATACCAAATTCCCTTTGTATCAAGAATTAAATAACAAACTTATCAATTAAAAAGGCAACCCAAATGACCGAAATTTTTAACCCCAAAGCCAACCTTGTATTTTGTCGTAAATACCAAGAAAATTTGCCAAAATTACCAAATCCACCTTTCCCCAATGCCAAAGGCGAAGAAATCCAAAACACCGTCTCAAAAAAAGCGTGGGACGAATGGCTAGAATTACAAACCATGCTCATCAATGAAAAGCACCTAAGTATGGTGGATAAAGACGCCAAAAAATTCATCGCTGAACAGCGTGAATTATTCTTAGACAATGGCGATTACGAACGCCCAGCAGGGTTTAAACCTAAAGACAGCTAACTTTGCACAACAAAAAATCGGACTTAGTGTCCGATTTTGTTTTTGGGTCAACAAGGAATTAGCACGCCACACCGATAATCCATTCACTCTTATCATTAGTGCTTTTGTCTAGGTCTGCACGGCGAACCAATGGCTCGGTACAGCCTTTGGGGGTGATATAGCTGATGGCGATTTTGACTGCGGTATCTGCCATAATCGCTGTGCCATCTGCTGTACGTACATGGATATAAAAAGGTTGCTCTAATGGAACGACATAGCTATCAAGCAGATAAATCCTGTCGCCATAAGTGACTTTGGCGTGATAGTCTCTAAAATGAAGCATGCCCACACCGTCCACATAGGTGTCAGGGCTAAGCGGTTCGTTGGTCTTTTTGGTGTTAGGCATGACCAGTAGAGATGGCATGGCAGGCGGTGTAGCAGGTGTACTGGCACAACCGACCAGTATCCCTGCTGTGATTAGAGTTGATAATAATTTTTTCATCATTACTCCTTTTGTCCTTGGGTTTTCTTAACCCTTATAGGCATATTTAGGGTCGGCAGCAGCGGTAAATAACACGTCGGTTGATGAGTTAAGGGCAGTCTCTGCTGAGTCTTGTACCACCCCGATGATAAAGCCGATGGCAACGACTTGCATGGCGATGTCGTTGGAGATATTAAACAGTCCGCACGCCAACGGGATGAGCAGTAGTGAGCCACCTGCCACACCTGAGGCACCACAAGCACTCACCGCTCCGACGATGGCAAGCAGTAGGGCTTGGAAGAAGCTGACTTCCACGCCAAGGGTATGAGCGGCGGCAAGCGTCAAGATGTTGATGGTGATGGCGGCCCCCGCCATGTTGATGGTTGCCCCCAGTGGAATGGTGAGCGAATAGGTGTCTTCGTTTAGCCCAAGTTTTTTGGCAAGGTTCATGTTCACTGGAATGTTGGCGGCAGATGAACGGGTAAAAAATGCCGTCACTCCTGATTCACGCAGGCAGGCGATAACGAGCGGATAGGGGTTTTTACGAGTCTTGACAAAGACGATGATGGGGTTTACCACCAAAGCGATAAACAGCATGGCACCGACCAGTACGATAAGTAGCTTGGCGTAGCTTGCCAAACCGTCAAAACCTGTCTCTGCCACGGTCTTTGACACCAGCCCTAAGATACCAAATGGGGCAATCGCCACAATCCATTTTACCACCGCTGAGACGGCATTTGAGATGTCATGAACGACCGTTTTGGTGGTCTCGGACGCATGACGTAGCCCCAAACCAATCAGTACCGACCATGTCAAAATACCCAGATAGTTGGCATTGCTAAGGGCGGTCACGGGGTTGGCAACCAGATTCATGAGTAGGTTTTTTAGGACTTCACGTAAAGATTGGGGGGCGGATTGCTCTACCGCTTGCATGTCGGCCAGACCCACAAGCTCAATGGGAAAGGCAAAACTTGCCAGTACAGCAGTCAAAGCAGCGGTAAACGTCCCCACTACATACAGTAGCATGACAGGCTTGACCCGAGCGTCGCTACTGCTCTTAAATCCTGCCACGGCAGAGAGTACCAAGGCGAACACCAATATCGGGGCGACTGCTTTTAAGGCTCCGACAAACACATCGCCCAGCACCCCAAGCGACATGCCAACATCTTTGGCAACACTGCCAATCAACACGCCTAGCACCAAGGCAATCAAAATAAGTGGCACAAGTCCCACACGCATGTATGCATTCACAAGTTGACGCATGAATCATTCCTTATTAACAAACACTTGTTAAATCACAAGATGATAAGATTACAAAATGTGATAACTATACCACTTTTTGTAATAAAAGTGTTAATGAATTTTTATTTTGTTAGGGCGTGCCTGCCTTTGGTATTTGCAATGAAAATCACGAAAAATCGCACGTTTTTCAAGGAAAAAACTTGAGATTGATAGTCGTTCTATCAAGCAAGTTTTCGCCTTCGAGCCACAAGATTTAACCATTTTTCATGCAAAATAGATAAAAGCGTTAAATGTTCATCTTATTTTATAAAAATGTTATACTCAATTCAACTCAAAATAAGACATCAGCCCACCTTCAATACTCTCAAACTTTGACAGATGACTTCTAAGCCATCTCTTAATAGTTGCCCAAGTGTGTTCTATGGGGTTTAGGTTAGGTGAATAAGGTGGGAGTGGCAAGATAACATGTTTGTATGTTGTGTTATTAGCAAGTACTTGTAACTGCTTCATTCTATGAAATCTTGCATTATCTAAGATGATGATACAAGGTTTACCTGTTTGCTTGGCGTGGTTGTCAAGGCTAGGTAGAAGCATTTGTTCAAACCAAGTTTCAAATAAGTTGCTTACCATTGTGTTTTGATAGATAAGCGGAGCAATCAAGTTTTTGGCTTTGTTACCAATTTGTCCAGCAACCAATGATATGCGTTGATAATATTTACCACTCACCTTATCATAGACTTTTTAACCCTTTAAACTTCTGGCGTGGGTGCGGTGTAGGTAAGTGTCAATACCAGTTTCATCTACATAAACAAGCTCGTAGTCTTGTATGCTTTGTAACTGTTTTAGCCTGTCTTGATAGTCTTTGATTTTGTTTGGGTCTTGTTCTTTGTAACTTGTGGTCTTTTTTTATGGGTAATACCAAGAGAGCGTAAAGCATAAAAGATGGTACTTGTACCACAATTAAAAACTTCAGCAATTTCATACAAGTAAGCATCAGGGTTTTGCTCTACATAAGTTTTAAGCTTATTTCTGTCCACTTTAACACCACGATTGCCACCACTTTGACAGGACAAATCACCTTGTTCTTGTTTTTTAATCCAAGCATACAAGGTGCTTCTTGAAATGTTGTAAGCAGTACAAACTGTGCTAATATTACCACACTGCTCTAAGTAGGCTAAGGCCTTTTGTTTAAGTTCTATTGAATATGCCATAATAGGGATATTTTAGCATAGATTTGTAGGGTTTTAAAATGAATTTAGTATATCAATGGTAGGCACGCCCTATAATTCTCAAAGGTTAAAAAAACGACCATGCACATATGGTCGTTTTGAATGATGATTTGTTGGGGTTAGTCTGCTTGTCCCACTAAGTAACGCATGAGCATGGGTACAGGGCGACCGCTTGCTCCTTTGTTGTCGCCACCTGACCATGCTGTGCCTGCGATGTCTAAGTGAGCCCATGCTTGACCTTCTTTGATAAAGCGTTGCAAGAAGCACGCTGCCGTGATAGAACCGCCTTCACGTCCGCCGATGTTTTGGACGTCTGCAAAGGTAGATTTAAGTTGTTCATCGTAGGCATCATCTAGGGGCATTTGCCATACTAGGTCGCCTGTGTACTCGCCTGCTTCTTCTAGGGCGAACAGCGTGTCTTCGTCATTGCAATACAGCCCTGAACGCACTCCACCCAAGGCAATCACGCACGCCCCTGTCAGGGTTGCGGCATCGATGATGGTGCGTGGCTTGTAGTTGTCTTGGACGTAGCACAGGGCGTCACACAGCACCAGACGACCTTCGGCATCGGTGTTTAGAATCTCAACACTCATGCCGTTCATGGCGGTTACGATGTCTGATGGGCGAGTGGCTTTGCCCGATGGCATGTTCTCAGCACAGGCAAGCACCACGACCATGTCTAGTGGCAGGCGAGCTTCACACACCGCTTTGATGGTGCCAAGCATGGCAGCTGCTCCGCCCATGTCGTATTTCATCTCATCCATGCCTGCTGATGGTTTTAGTGAGATACCGCCTGTGTCAAAGGTAATGCCTTTGCCGACTAGGGCGATGGGGTCTTTTAGTTTGCTCTTTTTCTTGCCTGATTTGCCGTGGTATTCGATGATTGCCAGTTTGCCTTCGTTGTCTGAACCTTGTGAGACTGCCAAAAAACAGCCCATGCCCAGTTTTTTCATCTCTTTTTCACCAAGCACGCTCACACTGACCACGTCTTTGTAGTCTTTGCCCAGTTTTTCGGCAACTTTGGCAAGCTCAGCGGGAGTCATGATGTTGGGGGCATCATTGGCGACATCACGAGCCAAACTCTGCCCGATGTGTGTGGCAGTAGCGACGGCTAGGGCGTTTTCGTAGTCGGCTTTGGCGTCTTTGGTGTTGATAAATTCAACAGTAGATAGGGCGATTTTGTCGCCTTTTTTGGATTTGTAGGGTTCAAAGCGGTATTCAGCATGCAGTAAGGCATTGACAAACTGTCCAAAGTGCTTTTGGCAAATGACATCGCCCCACGCCACGACCGCAGATTTGCTGTTTTTGATGGTGTTAAAGGTGGCTTTACCCAGTTTTGGCATTTGCCCTGCCAGCTTGTCCAGCGAACCTGTGCCAATCACGCTGATGACATGTCCGTCATCAATGCCATAATCGGTCACACTCTCACCGACCGAGCCTTTAAAGCCACTGGCTTTGATGAGTGCGTTGGCACGGTCTAGGTGACCGCTGTCAAGGTTGCCCAAAATCTTGGCATCGCTGTCGGCAAAGACGACCAGATGGGGCTGGGCTTTGGTTTTTTTGGGGCTAAGCTTGTCGCTGACGCTTAGGTTTAGGGTGGATACAGACATACAAACTCCTTGTTTGTGAGTGGGGAAAGGATTGTTTAAATTTTAGCACACTTTTGGGGGTTTGAGCATGGGTTGGATGATTGATTACAAAAAATATGGATGGGATGACACGGCTAAACAAACTAGGATGGATTGAGAGTGGATTGATTGGGAATGGATGGTTTGGTTTATTAAATGGTATTTTTTATGATACAAGTGATGACATATTTACAATGCAGTAAAAAATAGAGATAATGAGGGGTGTTTATTAACTTTATAAAAATTCTATTTTAGGATAACTTGGACAACCATACGCCAACCCCTAACTTTAATCATCAAAGGAGCTGTGATGATGACTTTGACACCGACAGTTAAATTTGTATCCAAATTTGTCATCAAATCCATGGCATTGTCAATACTCACTCTATTTATTGGGTATGCCCATTCGGCACCCTTGTACATGGATTATGTCGTCAAAAATCCCAAATACGAAAGCCACATGCCCTATGACACCATTCATGGCGTGATGGGCGAAGATGGTAAGGTCATCATCCCTGCGATTTATGAATCCGTCAAGCTAACATACGATGACGACCAAACCTATCTGCTGGGGGTTAATCCCTATGCCACAGAGCAGGTCATTCATCGATTTGATGAGGCGGGTCATAAGATTGAGACGCTTGATAATCATTCGATGGGCGGGGGTGTGATGATACTGCCCTTTACGCTTGAACGGAATGAGGGGGCTAGTGAAGACAGTAAGAAGTTTTTTGAAGAGATGGAGTCAATATTTGAAGAGCGAACTGCCCATTTGTCTGATGATAGCGAATCAGAGAAAAGGGCTATCGCTCGGAATCTATTTTTTGAGATGGTGACCAAAAACAGCCATTTGGTCAATCACGCCACAGGCGAGAGGGTGGATTTGTCCGATAAGGACATCGCCCAGTTACAGCTCATGCTTTTGGATAATGAATTAAAACACCAAATCATCCCCGCCCGCAGTACAAAAAATAACCTGTGGGGCTATGTCAATCCCCAAGCCCAGTGGGTCATCGAGCCGATGTATGACAGTATCAATGGCGAGTCTAGCGACTGGCAAAGAATTGATGGTTTTGATGAGATATTGGGCGTGTATAGAAATGAAGACCCAGAAAAAGAAGATTTTGGGTGCATGGGTTTGATTGACATTCATGGTAAAAAGCGTGGCGATGTGTTTAGGAATATGTATTACTCGCACGAGGGTTATGCCATTGCCACGTCATGCCAACGTGGGGTGAATGAGTGGGAGTCTGATTATAAAGGTATTATCAATCAGCATGGACAGTGGCTCGTCAAACTGCATGGTGATTTAAAGGTGCGAACATTGCCTGATAAAGATGGTTATTTTGTGGTTGAAAACAGCAAAACTGATAAAGAAGGTATCATGCACATCTTAGGCAAATGGATAATCCCTGCCGAGTACTATTTTCCCAATAAAAACATCAGTCACAATCACCAATCTGCCGTTGATTCGCCTTTATTTGACGCCCAAGAACTCATCGCTGTCAAAAAAGACAAGCAAGACAGCCATTACGGATTCATGAACAAAGAAGGGGTGTGGGTGATGGATGATGTTCTGCCTGTTGGCGAGACGGTGTTTTATGACATGAACAGTTACCGCTTTGATGAGCATGGATTTGCCTACGGGCGGCTGGCGGGGGCGTGTGATTGCCGTGTGGTGTTTGATGTGCAGGGCAGGCAGGTCTTTACTCATCAGGGCAATTATGGCGATTTTAACGAACAAGGCTATGCCCCCTTTGTGGCAGATGGCACGAACGTCATGCAAATCATTGACAAACACGGTCAATTCATCACCGAGCCGATATTTAACAATAACATCACCAAACTTCATCAATACAATGTCTTTTCGTGGGCGGATGACTGGGCAAAACAGCAGGGCAGGCTACACCCCTTGGAGCGACTACAAGATAATACTGGGCTGTCGGGGGTCATCAATCATAAAGGCGATGTCATCATTCCTGCCTTATACAAAGACATAGAGCTGTGGGATGAGTATGTCATCGTTACAACCGATGACGGTCAGTATGGTGTGCTGTCTTATGAGAACAAATGGCTCATCAAGCCCCAAGCCCATCGCCTAAAACCGATGAATTCGGGGGTGTATTTTGGCGAGTTGTCGTTTGGGCTTTAAAGGTGTCTGTGGATGATGTTATGATAGATGTTAGCGTATCACAGCTAAATGCCTTTATCCATCTTGCCAAGACAGGGAGCATGAGCCAGTCCGCCCAAGCTCTTGGTATCTCACAGCCGACTTTGTCTCGGCATATTGCCAGTTTAGAAAATATACTTGGGCAGGTGCTGATTGACCGTACCCACCGCCCGATGAGACTTACCGAAGCTGGCGAGTTTTTCTTTGAACACCTCCAAAAAAGCGTGGGCGAGCTTAATGAGCTTATCCTGCTTACCCAAAAATTTGGCAAAACCGCCCACAGTCTTACCATCGGCTTTGTGGCATCGGTCTTGTATGGGCGACTGCCTGAGATTGTCGGTCAGCTAAAACAGCACCTGCCAAACCTTGACATTCGCTTGATTGAGATAAGCTCAAATGAGCAAATGCACGCCCTAAAAACAGGGCAAATTGATGTGGGCTTTGGGCGGTTTTTGTATCAAGACCATTTTGTCCATCAGCGATTTTTAAGACAAGAAAAACTTGTGGTTGCCATGCCACACACGCACCTTTTGGCGGACATGGAGGTGCCGATAAGCCTGTCGCAGTTGGTGGGCGAGCCCATCATCTTGTATCATCGCACGCCCATGACGCTCGCCCCGAACCATACCCAAGACCCGATTTTGCACCTGTTTCATCAGCGCCATCTGTACCCCAAAAACACCCCAAAAGCCCGAGACATTCAAATCGCCCTAGGACTCGTGTCAGCAGGCGAAGGCATAACCTTTGTCCCTGAGAGCCTGACCGCCGTCCGCAGTCATCAAATCGCCTATCTGCCCCTAGCCGATCATGCCGTCTCGCCCATTTATCTGAATACGCTTGCCACCGCCCAACATCCGCACATGTCGGCACTATTAAACGCCATTCATGCCGTGTACGATGATAAATTGTAACAAAATATGTCAAAACAATAAGAATTATTCTTGACCTGTCAAATAACTATGCAAAAAATTAATAAAACAGGTGTAGATTATATTATTTTTGGCAAATTGTATGCAATTTTTGCATAATGTTAGTATTTTTAATAAAAAATTTTATAAAAATTAAAAAATATCAGATAAAGACAAATGGATTTTTTGTGGGTATACTAATGGTCAAAGGACTTTGAAATTACCAAAATTTATGATATGTAGCGTAGGGACGTGCTGAGCACGTCCTTTGACGATAGCAGTTTTTTGGGCGTGCTCAGCACGCCCCTACAAAGATTGTGGTAAATATTAAGTTCGTTGGGTATATAACGCCATTCACTCACCGCCAGCTTTTTAGTTGAAATTTTAAGGATAAATGCCATGAGTCTCCCCTCTGCAGGTCTCGCCTTCCGCCAAGCCGTCGCCAACGAAAATCCCCTACAAGTTGTCGGCACCATCAACGCCAATCACGCCTTACTTGCCAAACGAGCTGGCTTTAAAGCCATTTATTTATCTGGCGGTGGTGTGGCCGCTGGGTCTTTGGGCTTGCCTGATTTAGGCATTAGCGGTCTTGACGATGTTTTGACCGATGTTCGTAGAATTACTGATGTCTGTGATTTGCCCTTGCTTGTGGACGCTGATACTGGCTTTGGAGCAAGTGCCTTTAATATGGCTCGCACCACCAAATCTTTGATTAAATTTGGGGCAGCGGCAATGCATATTGAGGACCAAGTCGGTGCCAAACGCTGTGGACACCGCCCAAACAAAGCGGTTGTTAGTACACAAGAGATGGTAGATCGCATCAAGGCGGCGGTGGACGCTCGCACCGATGAGAATTTTGTGATTATGGCTCGTACCGATGCGTTGGCGGTTGAGGGTTTAGAGGCGGCAATAGACCGTGCCTGTGCCTATGTCGAGGCTGGGGCAGATATGCTGTTTCCAGAGGCAATTACTGATTTGGCAATGTATAAACAGTTTAGCGATAAAACGGGTGTACCTATTCTTGCCAATATTACCGAATTTGGTTCAACGCCCCTTTATACCACAGACGAATTAGCCAGCGTTGATGTGTCCTTGGTGCTGTATCCACTGTCGGCATTTAGAGCGATGAATAGCAGCAGAGAATGTCTATAATGCCATACGAGCTGACGGCACGCAAAAAAATGTCATAGACACAATGCAAACTCGTGCAGAATTATACGAACGCATTAATTACCACGCTTTTGAGGATTATTTGGATAATGCGTTTAATTCAGAAACATCTCAAGTCTAACATATAGATTTTTTATACGAATAAATTCATATTTAGAAATAAATAGGTGGTATGATGAAAAAAGATGAGTACAATATAGAAATATTTAAGTCCATCAGAGAAGAAATAAACTCAAGAATAGGCGTTCATTACAACTTGATTTTATCAAAATTAGCTCTATCTGGTGGGTTATTTTCATTTCTGTATGGAAAAGATATACTTATTTCTCCTTTTTTTATAGCATCTATATTTTCACTAATTTTTGATATTATTATCATTGAAAATTTGGGGTGGATAAGGGGAGCTGGAAATTACATCAAAAACTATATTGAGAATAGCAATCTCAATATAGTTCGTTGGGAAACAAATTTTGCTCAAAGTAGCAACCAATGGGTATGTTTCACTCCCATAGGCTACATTTTGGGAATTTGGTTGTTTTCAATTTTTTGGTTTATTGGTGGAATTATTTATTGGACAACAAACGGTCTTAATATATTGAGTTTGTTGGCAATATTTAGTTTAATAATTTATACATTATTTTTAGTACACAGGCATTTGTATTTAAAAATAAATAATAATACTAATGATGATAATTTATCGCCAATTTCGGAATGTGAGTAGTAAATTTTTATACAAAATGACTTATGTAAAACCCCAAAACTTTTAAAAAAATTTAAATATCCCCACCAAGTTTAAAAAAAGGATATTTAAAAACGGATAATTATCTAACCATAATTATCCAAAAACCGATAATTTAACTGCCTAATGCCATTAAATTATCATTCTTCCCATTAAGGACAAAAGGAACACTGCTATGAGTGAACAAACCTTACCCAAAATTGATGGCTTTAAGCCCCAAAAATATAAACACATTGATTATCATTATTTTGAAGACCGTTTGGATAATGCGTTTAAGAAATGATTTTTAAACAAATAATTTTGGAGTAATTTAAAATGCAACAAATTTTTGACCGTATTCACACCCAATTCGCCCGCTTAAAAGAAAAATATCAAAGCGATATGGATTTATCTTTTAATGATGGGGCGACCGATGATGATTTTGCTAAATTAGAAAAAGTATTGGGCTTTGAATTACCTAATGACTTTAAAGAAATTTATCGCATTCATAATGGTTCGTATAATCTTGGTGTCTTTGTTGATGAAAGTTGGTTTTCTATTGATGATATTATCATTGAATATCAAATTTGGATAGATTTATACAATAATGGTGATTTTAAGGACGGTGATGGCGATTGTGGTTGCAGTCCTGAACACAACGAAATCAAAGCGGATTTTTGGTTTAATCCAAAATGGATACCATTAACAGGCAATGGTTGTGGCGACAGCAAAATGATTGACCTTGACCCAAGCGAAACTGGCACGGTTGGGCAAATCATTCAAATGTGGCACGATGAGCCAAGTCGCACATTAGAAGCTGTTTCTTTAAAAGTCTTATTTGAACAATTTGCCACCGATTTGGAAAATGATGAATATATTATTCACCCAGAATATGAAGGTATTGTTCGGGCTGATGAAGTATAGATTTTGAATAATTCGGTGCGTATGACACACTAAAATTTGGAGATTTTTAAATGTTTATGCCGACCTATTTAACTTCTTTTGCACAAAATAGCACAGTTAAAGACGAAATAATTACTTGTTTTGATTTAATTGCAAGTAATGGAAAAGATAAATTTATCATTGAGTATTATGGCGAATTTTTATCTGATGATAATAAAGTAATTGTACAAACTGATTTTGCTCCACAATTAGTTATTGCTATTGAACCAATCAGCAATGAAAGAATTGTTTTATTTGACGGCACAGAATACGGCTATAACGCAATGTTTTGTGATGAATATAGCAATCAACAAATAAAAAATCGTCCATTGGTCAAATTGAGCGATGATTTGTATTCTGTTAAATTTGAAATATTCTATGGTATTGATTATGTTGAAGAAAAAGAAGATTTTATCAATGATAATGGTGAAATTGAATTGATAAATGGAGAAATTATCAATTTTGAAACCTTGCAAAATAATGGTTTTGATGCATTGGTAATTAATTTAATTGATAATAATGGAAGAGAGTTTGAGATTGTCAATGAAGAATTAGCTTAATTTAATTGGAAATCTGGTTAAAACGGTGCGTGATACGCACCTTACCCAAACCCTAAAACTTTTTAAAAAAATTTAAATATCCCCACCAAGTTTAAAAAAAGGATATTTAAAAAACGGATAATTATCCAAGCATAATTATCCAAAACCTGATAATTTAACCGCCTAATGCCATTAAATTATCATTCTTCCCATTAAGGACAAAAGGAACACTGCTATGAGTGAACAAACCCTACCCAAAATTGACGGCTTTAAGCCCAAAAAATCAGTCGCCCTAAGCGGACAAATCGCAGGTAATACCGCCCTATGTACCGTTGGTAAATCGGGTAACGATTTGCATTATCGTGGTTATGATATTTTGGATTTGGCAAATAACTGCGAATATGAAGAAGTCGCTCATCTTTTAATTCACGGACATTTGCCAAACCGCTATGAGCTAATTGCCTATAAGCAAAAATTAAAATCAATGCGTGGTTTGCCAATTCGGGTCATTGAAGTATTAGAAAGTTTGCCCGCTCATACGCACCCAATGGATGTTTTGCGGACGGGCGTGTCTATGCTTGGCTGTGTATTTCCAGAGCGAGAAAGTATGCCAACCAGTGAAGCCCGTGATATTGCCGATAAATTATTGGCGTCTCTTGGTTCTATTCTTTTGTATTGGTATCAATATAGCCACAATGGCAAACGCATTAGCGTGGAGAGTGAAGAAGATTCTATTGGCGGACATTTCTTGCATTTATTGCACGGTAAGCGACCCGATGAATACCACAGAAAGGCAATGCATATTAGCTTAATCTTATATGCCGAGCACGAATTTAATGCGTCCACATTCACAAGCCGAGTCATTGCAGGAACGGGTTCGGATATGTATTCTTGTATTTGCGGAGCGATTGGGGCGTTAAAAGGTCCAAAACACGGCGGAGCGAATGAAGTGGCTTACGACATTCAAAAACGCTATCGCACACCTGATGAAGCTGAAGCTGACATCAAAGAGCGTATTGCCAAAAAAGAGATTATCATTGGTTTTGGACACCCAGTTTATACCATTGCCGACCCTAGAAATGTCGTCATTAAGCAAGTTGCCAAAGATTTAAGTGAAGAAACAGGCGATATGCGACTCTTTGACATCGCCGAACGCTTGGAGACCTTGATGTGGGATGAGAAAAAAATGTTCCCAAATCTTGATTGGTTCTCTGCGGTGTCTTATCAAAAAATGGGCGTGCCTACTGCAATGTTTACCCCACTGTTTGTGCTGGCTCGCACGGCTGGCTGGGCGGCTCATATCTTAGAACAACGAGCAGATGGTAAAATCATTCGCCCAAGTGCCAATTATACAGGCCCTGAGAATTTGGCATTTGTACCGATGAATGAGCGGTAATTAAATAAAACAAGGGCATATTTTTAATTGGGAAAATGTGCCTTTGTTTTTAAAATGTTGAGTGGTTTTAAAGATGTCCTTAGAAAATTTTGATTTAAAATATGAATTAAAAAATTCCAATTATTTTATTTGGGAAAAGGTTGATGATGAAAAACTTAAAAATCATTTAAATAATGAATTGAAAAAAGAAGTTGATGTTGGACACTTGCTTTATGGTATGAATTTAACAGCCATATTTAGTTATATAGATGATGTTGTCTATCAATTTTTAGAGAATGATAAAATTGCCGTTGTACATTTAACCTATTGCTCTGGCAAGGATACTCCGCCCTTTCCCTTGTGTAGGATTTATGATAATTTAGATGATTGGTATGAAAAAGAGTTTTTCCAAAATTTGGATTATCCATTAAATTGCATTGAAACCTTAAATGAATTTGAAAAAATTGTATTGGGATATGCGTTAAATTTTATCAGTAATCAGGATTTTGAACAATATATTTATGGGTTAGATGAGCATAATTTGCCTTTTAATTATATGGATTATATTGATTTAATTTCACTGAATTTTAATGATAAAGAAAGTGTTATGTTATTTTTAAATGAATGGTATATCAAGAAATTTATTGAAGAAAATTGTTATGATGACTGGGCAAATGATTTAATGGATTTTTATACCTTAGCACAATAATATCTTAAAGCCCATTATTAAACCCATTAGAAAAATACAGTTTGTCCGCATCCAAAACCCAAAATATTATTTATCATTGAATTTTTCACAGCCAAAAGGAAACAGCAATGAAAAACTACCGTAAACCCCTACCAAACACCGAGCTACATTATTTTGATGTAGAACCGTAAGGTGCGTATAACGCACCGTTTAGAGAGTTATCTTTTGATTGGTGCGTGGTACGCACCTTACGATTATTTTTTGGACTTCTTTTAAATAGGGTAACAATCAAAAATGTTACAAATGATATATTTTCGCTCTGGTGAACAAAAAAGAATGTTGGCTCGTTGTCAATTTGGTATGTTTTTGGGAAATCCCAAAGCAGGAGCAACATTTACTTATCCATTGCAGGATTATTCTTGGCGATATGCAATTTATCGTCATTATGAATTTGATATTAATTTGGATACACAAAATAAAATGTTTGATGAAATATCGTCTTTTTTGCAACATTCTGAAAATTTAAAAAACGATGATTTATATAGCGATTTTTCCGAACAAGCCAATGCCATTTCTAGGGTAGTCGCTACCAATGAAAGTTGCCACAATTTTTTAATTATTGACCACAATAACACAGACCCAAACCATAATTATCAACAAATTATCTTGGCGGACAATTCCCCATTGTGGTTAAATTCATTTTGTTATAAGATTTTAACAGAATTGTTCAAGCCTTATGAACAAATTGCCGAACAATTTCCCAAACCACGCCAACGAAAACTCCCTTAATATTTTTCACAGCCAAAGGAACTTAGCAATGAAAAACTACCGTAAACCCTTAGCCGATACTGCATTAGACTACTTTGATGTAGAACAGGCAATTAACGACATTCGCCCAAATGCGTATGAAGCACTTCCCTACACCGCCAAAGTACTTGCCGAGCAACTGGTACGAAATTGTAGCGATGACCCAAAACTTACCGATTATCTAAATGAACTTATCGGTAATAAGCAAGAGCTAGATTTTCCTTGGTACCCTGCACGAGTGGTGTGCCACGACATTTTGGGTCAGACGGCTTTGGTCGATTTAGCAGGGCTTCGTGATGCGATTGCCCAAGCTGGCGGTGACCCCTCCAAAGTCAATCCTGTGGTACAAACCCAGCTCATTGTAGACCATTCTTTGGCGGTGGAACACGGAGGCGATGACCCTGACGCTTTTGCCAAAAACCGTGCCATTGAAGACCGCCGTAATGATGACCGTTTTCATTTTATCAACTGGACAAAAACCGCCTTTAAAAATGTGGATGTGATTCCTGCTGGCAACGGCATTATGCACCAAATCAATTTAGAAAAGATGTCGCCTGTGGTGCAAAGAAAAGATGGTGTCGCTTTCCCTGACACTTGTGTAGGAACAGACAGCCATACGCCACATACCGATGCTTTAGGCGTGATTTCTGTGGGCGTAGGCGGTCTGGAAGCCGAATGCGTGATGCTAGGACAACCCTCAATGATGCGTACGCCTGACATTGTGGGTGTGCATTTGACAGGCAAGCGGCAAGCAGGGATTACGGCAACTGATATTGTATTGTCTTTGACCAAGTTTTTACGAGATGAGAGGGTCGTTGGTGCATTCTTGGAATTTTTTGGCGAAGGGGCAAACTCGCTTAGTGTGGGCGACCGTGCCACCATTTCTAATATGACGCCTGAATATGGGGCAACGGCGGCGATGTTTTATATTGACCAAAATACCTTAGATTATCTGACCCTAACAGGGCGAGAGCCTGAACAAGTAAAATTGGTGGAACAGTACGCCAAAACGGTGGGGCTGTGGGCGGATAAAATGGTAAACGCCCAGTATCCACGAGTGTTAGAATTTGATTTATCACAGGTTACTCGCACCATCGCAGGACCTTCCAATCCACACGCCAAAGTTGCCACTGCTGAACTAAAAGAGAGAGGCATTGCAGGGGTGATAGAAAATCTTAACGATGGACTAATGCCTGATGGTGCAGTGATTATTGCTGCCATCACCAGTTGTACCAATACCTCAAACCTAAGAAATACCGTTGCCGCAGGACTTTTGGCAAAAAAAGCCAATGAACTTGGTCTAACTCGTAAACCGTGGGTCAAATCGTCTTTTGCCCCCGGCTCAAAAGTTGCCAAGCTCTACCTAGAAGAAGCAGGGCTACTGCCCGAACTTGAAAAATTGGGCTTTGGCATTGTTGCCTATGCTTGCACGACTTGCAATGGAATGAGTGGGGCTTTGCGACCAGAAATTGAACAAGAAATTGTAGAGAGAGACCTATACGCCACGGCGGTGCTGTCTGGTAATCGTAATTTTGATGGACGCATTCACCCACAAGCAAAACAGGCATTTTTGGCAAGTCCGCCACTGGTTGTGGCGTATGCCATTGCTGGCACGATTCGTTTTGACATTGAAAATGATGTCTTAGGCTATCATAATGACAAACCAATTTATCTAAAAGACATTTATCCATCAGATGATGAGATTGATGAGATTGTCGCCAAGTGCGTAAAACCCGAGCAATTTAAAGAAATCTACATTCCAATGTTTGATTTGGATAAATCTGACAAGGCAAGCAATCCTTTATATGATTGGCGTGAAAAGTCCACCTATATCCGCCGTCCACCCTATTGGGAGGGAGCATTGGCAAAAGAATGTGAACTTAAAAACTTACGACCGCTTGCCATTTTGCCTGATAATATTACCACCGACCATCTCTCGCCGTCCAACGCCATTGTCAAAAATTCAGCCGCAGGCGAGTACCTTGCCAAAATGGGCGTGCCAGAGGAAGATTTTAACTCTTATGCCACACACCGAGGCGACCATTTGACCGCACAAAGAGCGACTTTGGCAAATCCAAAACTCTTTAATGAAATGGTCAAAAACTCTGACGGCACCGTGCGACAAGGCTCGCTGGCACGAGTTGAACCAGATGGCACAGTGATGAGAATATGGGAAGCAATAGAAACTTATATGAACCGCTCACAACCTCTCATCATCATTGCAGGGGCGGATTATGGGCAAGGGTCAAGCCGAGACTGGGCGGCAAAAGGCGTGCGTTTGGCTGGCGTGGAAGTGATTGTGGCAGAAGGCTTTGAACGCATTCACCGCACCAATTTAGTGGGAATGGGCGTGTTGCCACTGCAATTTATAAACGGTCAAAATCGCCATACCCTAAAATTGGACGGTACGGAAATTTATTCGGTGAAAGGAGAAATTTCGGCTCGTTGTGAGCTTACCCTTGTCATTGAACGCAAAAATGGCGATATTGAAAAAGTGCCTGTCTTATGTCGCCTAGATAGCGATAGTGATGTGAGAACTTATAAGGCGGGGGGTGTGTTAAGGGAGTTTGCGGGGAGGTTTTTGGGGTAATAGGTGTAGGATATTGTGGCATAATTGACTATTTAGTGCCTGAAGTTGAAGATTTCGGTAATAAGTGTAGGATATTGTAGTATAATTGACAGATAGTGTGGTGCTGTCTGTTAGTTAAAATAGATAGTGATTGTTGTAGAATAATTTTGCCATGGTACTATCCAATCAAAGGTGATGAAATGAAACTTAAAAATATTGTCATAAAAAGATTCCGTTCTATCAATGATATTAAACTAGAAATTGATACCAATCATAATTTTATTAGTATTTGTGGAGCTAATAATGTTGGAAAAACAAATGTATTGCGTGCATTGAATTTATTTTTTAATCCAAATAGCTATATCTTTGATAAAGACACTCCGTATTTAAAACAGAATACAAGAGGAGGGTCTATAGCGACAGAAATTCAGTTGCAATTTGACGATGGTAATGGAAAAACATACGAATTAATCAGAAATATTGAGAAAAAAGATGGTAAAATTAATATAGAAAGCAAATGCACTTTAATTAATAAAGTTGGTAAAAATACTTCAAAAAGTAGTTTACCAGAAAGTAAATTTAATGAAATATTAAAGAATATTGCATTCTTTTATATTCCAGCTATTAATATTTCCTTTCCTGATTTAATTAATATTATTATTAATGATGTATATGAAATTGAATTTGATAAATCTAGGTTTTCTGGTCTTAAAGGGGAGCTAAAAGATTCTTTTGAAAAATACAATAAAGGATTAATAGATGTTTTAAGTAAATTGGCAGAGGAAATAAACCCACTTTTTGAAAGATTTAATGAAAATTGGTCTGTTGAGTTTAAAAGTAATGCGGAAGTGAAAAAATTCCAAGATTTAATATCAGCGGATATTAGTTTTCATATTAATGATAAAGCTGGTTTTAACAATGATACAAAGGGTTCTGGTTTGCAAAAATTAGGATTTATACTATTGCATCAAAAAATTATTGAGAAACTATCTAGAAAACATGTTATTTTTTGTATTGATGAACCAGATGCTTTTTTACATAGAGGACTTCAATTAAAACTCAAAACTATTCTATATGATATAGCTAAAAAGCATCAAGTAATTGTTACTACTCATTCTCCTGAGTTTATAGATTATTCCAGTTTAAGAAATGTGATTCTATTAGATCAAGAAATTAGTGAAGAAAAATTTTATAAGAGAACCCAAACTTATATTAACCCTATTAATACAATTGCCATAGATTTATCGCAAGAAGATGGTGCGAAAAAAATTAGAGAATACCTAGGTCTTGAGGAAGATAAAACAGATCTATTAGACCAGTATAACATTTTCGTTGAAGGAGAATGCGACAAAAAATACATTACTGAATTATGTCAGTTCTTTGGGATAAAAACCAAAAGAATTTTTTCAATAAATTCAGTTGATAAATATGACGTTCAGCTACAGTTCTATGATGATTGGTATGCTAATTTGCAAAAGAAACCTCATATCCTTGTGTTATTTGACAATGATAGTGCTGGTAGAGAAAGTTACAAATTGATTAAACGAAAGACTTTTAAAAATATTCAAGTTGATTGTCAATTTATTCCTAATGTTTATGGTGAGTTACCAGATCTGGAAAATTTACAGAAAGTGAAAAGTAACTTAGAAATAGAAGATTTTATCTATCCTGAATTATTTTTTCAACTATCTATGCTGATACTAAATGAAAAAACAAATTTATCTAAATTTAATTTTAAAGAATTGGAGAAAAATTTGCAAAATAAGAGTTTTGCAAATGATGGTATCTTAACTATCATGGATATGCTATTAAAAAGCAAAAATCCTGATGGTTTAGGTTCTCTAAGTTTTTCCTCTCCAAATATGAAAGGTGGAATTGCATCAAAATTGAATGTATCTGGCAATCTTAAGATTACAAATATATTAAATGAAGCTAATACAAAATATCCTGAAGTTAAAAAATTTTTAATGCAGATAATGAGTAAAAATTAATAAAAGTAAGATGATTGATGTATATACTATTAAAAATTCACCAAAACAGTACGTATTACGCACCTTACGCCCAAAGGAAAACTTTATGAACAACAAACTTTCAAAATATGGCATTACCCCAACCAATCGCCCAAAAGTCCCTGCAACCAAAAAGCTAGATTTAACAGGCGAACAAGGGCAACAAATTATCAAATCCGAAACCAAACTTGTGTTACGAACGCATAAAGAAACATTTAAACGCTTGGCGGATATGTAATGGAAATTATTTGTTTTCCATTTGAGCGAGTGATTGAAATTAACGCCTATATTCTCTCTACTGAAAAAGGAATGAAAGGACAAGCGGATATTGGCAAATTACAAGGAGTATTATCTCGGATTGATAATGCGATTTTGTATGAAGGGTTAAATGATGTGCTTGAAATTGCCAGTAAATATGCAAATAGCATTGCAATGGCTCACGCCTTATCTGATGCCAATAAACGCACAGGGTTGGCGGTTGACCTAGAATATTTATCGCTCAATGATTATGAAATTACGATAGACCATATTTTAATGGCGGACGCTATGCGTGATTTGGTGATTGGTGAATTATCCGAAAGTGAATTTGCGGATATTTTGTATTATCAATATTTAAGTAGTATAAACCCACAAAAGGACTAAAACAATGCAAACCCCAATCCCAGCCACTTATATGCGTGGTGGCACATCAAAAGGCACATTTTTTAAACTCTCCGATTTGCCAGAGCCTTGCCAAGTAGCAGGGACGGCACGAGACAATTTTTTGCTCCGTGTTGTCGGCAGTCCAGACCCCTACGGCAAGCAAATAGATGGAATGGGCAATGGCTCATCAAGCACTTCCAAAGTCGTGATTTTATCGCCTTGCACAGACGGCATACACGATGTCAATTATCTGTTTGGGCAAGTCGCCATTGACAAGCCGATGATAGATTGGTCGGGCAACTGTGGGAATTTAACAGGAGCGGTCGGTTCGTTTGCCATTTTTAATGGACTCATTGACCAAGCCAAAATCCCCAACAACGGCATTTGCACCGTGCGTATCTGGCAAGAAAATATCAAAAAGACCATCATTGCCTATGTACCGATTGAGAATGGTCAAGTAGTAGAAACAGGCGATTTTGAGCTTGATGGGGTAACTTTCCCCGCCAGTGAAATTAAAATTGAATTTATTGACCCTGTGGACGAAGGCGGTGAGATGTTCCCCACAGGCAATTTAAAGGATACTTTGTCCGTGCCTGATGTGGGTGAATTTGAAGTTACAATGATTAACGCAGGCATTCCTACGATATTTTTACACGCCCACGAGCTTGGCTTTACAGGCACAGAGCTACAAAAAGACATTAATTCTAATGCAGAAATTTTAGACAAATTGGAAAAAATTCGTGCTTATGGAGCGGTCAAAATGGGCTTGATTGATGATGTGGAGCAAGCCCAAAGCCGTCAGCACACACCCAAAATCGCTTGGGTCGCACCGCCGTCAGACTACATAGCATCTAGCGGCAAAACGGTAAAAGCTGATGATATTGATTTACTTGCTCGTGCAATGAGTATGGGGCAGCTACATCACGCTATGATGGGAACAGCCAGTGTGGCAATTGGCACCGCAGGGACGATTGTCGGAACGATTGTTAATGATGTAGCAGGTGGTCAGCCTTTGATTGAAGTAAAGTTTGGACACCCATCAGGGACACTCACGGTAGGTGGTCAGTCCGAGTGTATAAATGGTAAATGGGTCGCTCGTAAGGTGTCTATGAGTCGTTCGGCACGCAGGCTTATGGTGGGGAGTGTGTTTGTGCCTGTTGATAGTTTTTGATAGATTAAAATGCATATAATAGATTAAAATGCATATAAATGAAATCAGCCTAAACCCCAAAGCAAAAAAACTTTGGGGTTTGTGTTTTAAACACTTGTCGTTATTTTTAGCAAAACCCATGAAAATTTGCTATAATAATGCATTTTTATCATCAGTCTAGCACCGTGATTTTACGCCGATACATGATACGCCAAGTTGCCACGACCACCGCCCTTGTACTAGGGTTTTTGGTGGTTATGCTTTTGGGTGGTCGCCTGATACGTTATTTTGGCATGGCTGCCGAAGGGGGGCTTGATGTGGGGGTGCTGTGGACACTCATCGGCTATAACTTGCCTTATTTTTTGGAATTGATTTTTCCTTTGTCCTTTTTTATTGGGCTTATGCTGGTATTTGGGCGACTGTATGCCGACCATGAGATGGCGGTACTAAACGCAGGCGGGGTCAGTCGTGGCATGGTATCAAGATGGCTGATACCGCTTGTGCTTGTGGTGTTTGTGGTGCAGGGTTTTATTACGCTTGTTGGTAAGCCGTGGGGGGTGGGGCGTGCCACCAACATTTGGCAAGAACAATCAGTGGTGGAGATTTTTGATTTAATTCGCACCAAAGAATTCATCAGCAGTGGCGACTATCATCTGTATGTGGGTGAAGTGGGCGATGAGCGTGAATTTTTAAAAGATGTCATCGTCATTCAAATGAATGATGGCAAGCAAGCAGAGCATGCCAACACACCGACCACGCAGACCGCCATAGAGCAGGGCGACCCGCTACACGCTGATAACCTAGACACGAGCAAAATCCCAAGCCAGCTACTATCTGACAAAGACACCATTATCCTAGCCAAATCCGCAACCCAAGTGCCGACCGCCACGCATGACGGTTCGGTGGTGCTTGACTTGCACGAAGGTCGGCGGTATGAGGTGGATACGGCAAGTCGTCAGTATAATCAAGTGGGGTTTGGGCGGTATCGCATTCATCTGACGGGCAAAAGCGAGAGTCAAGGACGCCCGATGAAGATAGAAGGCATTGCCACAGGCGAGCTTTTGAGTGTGCGTGGGGTGCAAGGCGAGATAACCCTAAAAAACAGCACGTTTAGCCCGCAGCAGGTGCGTGCCGAGCTCGGTTATCGTTTGTCGTTGCCGTTTTTGATGATTATCGCTGTGCTGCTTGCCACACCGCTTGCGACCGTGCGACCCCGTCAAGGCAGATGGCTCAAACTCATTCCTGCGATTTTTGTGTTTGTGGCGAACGTGCTGATTTTGATTTCTCTAAAAGAGAGCATTGCCAAGGGCAAAATTGGCGTGTACATCTATCCTGTGGCATTGGTGCTGTTCATCGCCTTTGCCTTGTATCTAAATTATCATGACCGTATCGTGGCACAGCTTCGCCGAAATCGTATCAGTCGCCAAGGTCATCAGCAATCAGAGCAGGGGGTATCATGAAAGCATGGATTTTACCCCGTTATGTCATCCGCTCGGCACTGTTTGCCATGATGGGGGCGGTGGCGGGCTTGTGGCTATTGCAAATCATCTTTGCCTACCTGTCCGAGCTTGAAAACTTATCCGAGACTTATACGTATCTTGACGCGTTGCGTTTTATTTTGTACCGCTCGCCTTATTTTTTGGTGCAATTTATTCCCACTGGGGCACTTCTTGGAGCGGTGGTGGGACTGGGTTTGTTGGCAGGCAATAGTGAGCTTGTGGTCATGCGAGCGTCTGGGGTGAGCGTGTACCGCATTATCGGGTATGCGATGTTACCTGCGTTTTTGTTCGTAGTCATCTCATTAGTGGTCAATCAATTTATCCTGCCAACAACCAACCAAAAAGCGTCGCAGATAGCCACGCACACCGCCACGACCGATAAGCTATTTACGGTCAATGGCTATTGGGCGGTGAATGACACCGAGCAAGGGCAGGAGATTGTCTATATCAGCTATGCCGACTCGGATGGCAAACTGGGGGCAACCAAACGCTACTATCTGGACAAAGGGGCGAATCTCACGGGGGCGACCCGTGCAGGCAGTGGCGTGTTCCATGAACAGGTAGGCGATGATTATCAGTGGCAACTGACCGACGTGGCACAGCTGACCGTGGGCGATACGGGCGTCTCTCGCAGTTTTGATATGCACAAGACCTTATCACTGCCCCTTGCCCCGAGTGATGTTCATCTTTTGACCAAAGAGGCCGAAGATTTGTCTTTGACCGACCTATATGCTCACCATCAGCTCATGAGTCATCAAGGCAAACGCTCGTTACGCCATGAAGTCGCCTTTTGGCAAAAACTCTTATCGCCCTTTGCCGTGTTGTCATTGGTGCTGGTGGCGTCGTCCTTTGTGTTTGGGTCGTTGCGTTCGCAGGGCTTGGGACTTCGCATTGTCATGGCGTTATTGACAGGGCTTTTGTTTAGTTATTTGACCGATTTGACAGGGTTTGTGGCACTCGCGACAGGGTTCTCCCCGTTTTTTATGGCACTGTTGCCGATTATCATTAGTGCAGGCGTGGGGATTTATCTACTCCAAAGACGGCAATAAAATGGGCGAGAGATTGCCAATTTTTATGGTTATTTTTAAATTAAAAATCTTAAGTGTATAGCCACAAATTTTAAAATTATCACAAGCTCAATAATATAAGGGTGTAGGGGCGTGCTGTGCACATCCGATAAACATGACAACAATAGATAAACATGACAACAATAAAGGACGTGCGGAGATAGTGCTGATAAACCTTTGATAAATATTAAGTTCGTTAGATATAAGTATATTTTAACATAAAAAAATCACCTATTTAAAAACGATTGATTTTGTCAAAGTGTGTGTTTTGATTGAAAAGTTTCATAAAAACCCCCATTTTTTGTGTGTTTTTGGCAAATGATGTTATAATAATCCGTTTCATCATCTGTCTGTTTTATTTTATCTACCAAATATAGCCTGTCATGAAATTAGCCGTCATCGGAGTCAATCACAAAACCGCCCCTGTCGCCCTGCGAGAGCGGTTGTCATTCGGCTCGGATTTGCCACAGGCGATTACTGACATTCGCCGTCTTGATGAGTCGGTTTCGGGGGCGGTCATCGTCTCTACTTGCAACCGCAGTGAGATTTATGTGGGGTTTGACGATGAGTGGCAAGCGGTCGCTGACGATGATGATGTGAGCGTGCAGGCGGGGCGAGTGCGGTCGTGGCTTGCCGAGTTCAAGGGCGTGGCACTAGATGACATTTCGCCTTTTTTGTACATTTATGAAAATAACCGTGCGTTGAACCACTGGCTTCGTGTGGCGTCAGGGCTAGACTCAATGATACTGGGCGAGCCACAGATTCTGGGGCAAATCAGACAAGCGGTGTCGCAGTCGCAGGCAGTGAGTGGGGTGGGCAGTGATTTTCATTGGCTTACTCAGCAGATTTTTGCGTCAGCACGCAGTGTCCGCCGTGACAGTAAGGTCGGACAGCAGGCGGTGACGTTAGGGTTTGCGACCGCCAAGCTGGTCACGCAGATATTTGACAAGCCAGAGAATACCACGCTACTCATGGTGGCGGCAGGCGAGATGAACCGCCTTGTCGCTCATAACGTGGCAAGCCTTGGCATGAAAAACATCATCATTGCCAATCGCAGTCCACAGCGTGCCGAACTACTCAAAGATGAGCTGGTGCAAATGGCACAAAATGCAGGGCGGTCGGTGTATGTTGAGTGCGTGGGGCTAGATAGTCTCGGGCAGGTGCTAAGCCGTGCCGATGTGGTGAGCAGTTGTAGCGGTAGCATGGAGACGCTGATTAGCACAGAGATGGTCAAGTACGCCCAAAAGGTGCGTCGTCATCGCCCGTTGCTACTGGTGGATTTGGCAGTGCCACGAGACATCGACCCTGCGGTGGGCGGATTTGATGATGTCTATTTGTATTCGGTGGATGACTTACAGCATGTCATTGCAGGTAACCTAGAAGAGCGAAAACAAGCGGCGGTAGAGGCGGAGCTGATGGTCAGTCAGCTGACCCTAAGTATCGAGAGTCAAATGCAACTGCTGTCCGCCAAACGTTATATTGCCGATTATCGCATGATGGCAAACGAGCATAAAAGCCGACTGTTATCGCATGCCAAACACCGTCTGGCACAGGGTGATGACATGATGATGGTGCTAGATGAATTTGCTCATCGCCTGACCAATACGCTCACGCACTCGCCGTCACGACTCATTCGCACCGTTGCCACACACCAAGATTCACAGCTTCTAGAAGTGGTAGGGGTAGGGCTAATGGATTACCGTGATAGGCAAGTCTGACTACTTTACTCAAAATCACCTTTATTCAAAATCCCCCAAATTCATCTTTAACGCATCAAAACACACACCCATCTCAAAGCCCCGATACTGCAAAAATCTCAGTTGGCGGGCTTTTTCTTTGGGGTCTTTTGGGATATTATCGCCATATTTTTTACAGCGAGCTTCTACGGCAAGTTTGAGCCAGTCTATCTCATCATCCTTGTCATCACCCTTGTTATCATCGTCCAAAATCGTGCCGTCCGCCACACTATCCACATCACTCATGGCAATCAGCTCATCCACACCGCCAAATGCCTTGACATCAAGCCCTGCTTTTTTTAGGCTATCCGTCAGATGCCGCACGCCACGCCCTTTGCGTACCGCTTCACGCACGAGCATGGTCGCACAGCGTGTGTCGGACTGATAACCTTTTTCGGCAAATTCATCAAGCAAGTCATCTACCGCCTGTGGGTCGCAGTCTTTGGCGATAAGTTTGGTTTTTAGCTCATGGCGGGACAGCTCTTTTTTGGATAAATAATAAAACGCAAGCCAACGCAAATAGCGAGTTTCTTTGTCGGGAAGTTGTAATTTTTCAATCTCCACTTGGCTTAATAATTTTAAAGAATTATCATCAAGCACCGTTTGGCTGTCGTCTTTTAATAATAAATCCACCGCAGACGGCTGATTATCGCTTGTTTGGGATTTGCGTTTGCGTGTGGGTGTTGGCGTATCGGTTTGGGAGTTGGAATTTTGGGTGTTTTTAACTGTTTTTTTAGATTTTTTAAAAGATTGTTTGGCAGGGTCGGTTAAACCTTTTGGTTTATCAGATAAAAAATTATCATCGGATTGTTTGTTGCTGTTTTTATCGTTCGTTTTATCCGCTTTTTTGGTATTTTTATCGTCCGTGCTATTGCTGTTATTACTCTTTTTATCAAAAGTTTTAGCAGACACAGGTTGTCCCATGTCTGCTAAAATGTCATCTAAGGTTTGTATTTTTATGGGTTTGACCATAAAATTAGTTGTCCATGCCTTCGACATATTCAGGCACTTCACCGTCATCATCGCTGGGGGCGACTGGCACGACATTGGCAAGTTTGAGCTCACGGATTTTGGCTTCAATCTCTTGGGCGATGGCTGGATTTTCCGCCAAAAATTGACAGGCATTGGCTTTGCCTTGACCGATTTTTGAGCCTTCATAGCTGTACCACGCCCCTGATTTACCCACGATGTCAAGGCTTGCCCCAAGGTCTACAATCTCGCCCAAGCGGTTAATGCCTTCGCCATACATGATGTCAAATTCGGTTTGGCGGAACGGGGGAGCCATTTTGTTTTTGATGACCTTGACACGGGTTTCAGAACCGATGATTTCTTCTTTGTCCTTGACCGAGCCGATACGGCGAATGTCTAGGCGGACAGACGCATAAAATTTCAAGGCATTACCGCCTGTTGTCGTCTCAGGCGAGCCGAACATTACGCCGATTTTCATGCGGATTTGGTTGATGAAAATCACCATGCAGTTAGAGCGTTTGGCGTTACCTGTGATTTTACGCAAGGCTTGGCTCATCAGACGTGCTTGCAGACCCATGTGGCTGTCGCCCATTTCGCCTTCAATCTCAGCCTTTGGGGTCAAGGCAGCAACCGAGTCCACCACAATCAAATCCACCGCCCCAGAACGCACAAGCATGTCTACGATTTCAAGGGCTTGCTCGCCGTTGTCAGGCTGTGAGACCATAAGTTCGTTCAAATTTACGCCCAATTTTTTGGCATAAATGGGGTCTAGGGCGTGTTCTGCGTCAATGAACGCACATTTTCCGCCTTGTTTTTGGCATTCGGCAATCGTTTGTAGGGTAAGCGTGGTTTTGCCCGAGCTTTCAGGCCCGAAAATCTCAATGATACGCCCCTTTGGCAGACCACCAATCCCCAGAGCAATGTCCAGCCCCAGCGAGCCTGTGGAAATGGTCTCGACATCTACCTTGATAGACTCATCGCCCAGATTCATGATGGTGTTTTTGCCGAACGCCTTTTCAATCTGAGCCAATGCCATTTGCAACGCTTTTTCTTTATTGCCTTCAATGTTTTCGTCTTTTTCTTTGGGTGCTTTTGCCATAAGAATTACCTTTTTTCAACTAAAATTAATGTGATAAAATAACTAAATTTACAACCAAAATTTTGCCTATTTTAGCACTTTTTTGGGCAAAGTGGCGGTAATTTTTGCGTTGTTACAATAAATAATTGTTAAGTTAAATTAAATAATTTATTAAAAAATACTATTAAATCTGCTCATCTCGTTTAAACACCCATTCATCATGACTGCTTGCTTTTTCATCAAAATAATAACTGTCGATGTCAAAGTTTTTTAGCTCATCGGGATTGGTGATTTGATGTTTTGCACAAAAATTCATCATCATGCCACGGGCTTTTTTGGCATAGAAACTCACGATTTTATATTGTCCGTTTTTTTGGTCTAAAAATTTGGGCGTGATAATCTCCGCCTTGATTTTGGCGGTATTGACCGCTTTAAAGTATTCATTGGACGCAAGATTTATCAATACATCAGAACCGCTATTTTTGATATTATGATTTATCACATCGGTAATCTCATCGCCCCAATAGCCGTATAAATCATCGGCATGGGGTGTTTTTAATTTCGTTCCCATTTCCAGCCGATAGGGGAGCATATTATCTAACGGCTTTAAAATGCCATATAAGCCTGATAAAATCCCCAAATGCCGATTTAAATATAAAATCTCATCAGTATTTAATGAATAAGCGTCCAGACCTGTATAAACATCGCCGTCAAACAGATAAATGGCAGGCTTTTTATTATCATCAAAAGGATAAGTCCAATTTTGGTTACGCACGACATTTAATTCGGCGATTTTTGCAGATACGCCCATAAGTTCTTGTAAGTCTATCACATCTTTATTTTTTAGGGTTTTCATTAATTCTATGGCGTGATTGATAAGTACAGGTTCGCTTAAATGATTATCTACATTAAAGGGAATGGCGGTTTTTTCATCTAGGTTTTTGGCAGGGGATATTAAACAATACATGATTTTTTCCAATGATTAAGCTAATTTAAAAGACAAAAAGATTATAAAATAACTGGTGTGATTTTTCAATTTAAAAATATTGATTTGACGGTTTAAATTTGTTATATTAAATCCTTATTTTAACCATTAAAAGGAATTTTTCATGACTGACACGATTTTGGCACGCCTAGCCCCCACCACTCACGGCAAACACATCGGCATCATCACGCTCAACAATCCCAAAGCCCTAAACGCCCAAAACCTAGACATGGTCAAAGCCACACGCACGCACCTAGATACATGGGCGAATGATGACAGCGTGGCGGTCGTGGTGCTACACGGCACAGGCGACAAGGGGCTGTGTGCAGGGGGCGACATCAAGGCACTCTATGGTGGGGCGAGCGGAGAGACCGCCCACGACTTTTTCACGCACGAGTACGGACTCATGCACGCCATGCACACCTACCCCAAGCCTATCATGGCGTGGGGGCATGGTATCGTCATGGGGGGCGGTATGGGGCTGTTTGGCGGGTCAAGCCATAAAGTCGTTACGTCCGCCACGCTCATGGCAATGCCCGAAGTCTCTATCGGGCTGTTTCCTGACGTAGGGGCATCTTATTTTTTAAATCATTTGGCGGGCAAGATTGGGCTGTTTTTGGGACTGACGGGAGCGAGATTTACAGGGGCGGACGCTTGTGCGTTTGGCGTGGCGGATTTTGCAATCAGTCATGATAGATTTGATGACGTGCTAAGCCATATTTGTCAAATTGATTTTAAGGATAATAGTACCAATCATCATTTATTATCCGCTTGTTTAAATGAATTTCATGACAAATCTATATTGGGCGACAGTATCTTATTAAAGTCATTTGATGAAATCAATCATCTCATGAATCAAGGCGATTTATTAGCGATTGATAATGCCTTAATGAATTATCAAGGCGATAATGATTTTATCAAATCCGCCATAGACATTTATAAAAATGGCTCGGATACCACAAAAGCCATTACCTTTAAAATTTATCATGATTTAAAAACGACCAAAAAAGATTTTTCTTTAAAACAAATATTTGATTTGGAAACGGTGGTGGCGACACATTGTGTTAATCATGGCGATTTTAAAGAAGGGGTGCGGGCATTGCTCATTGATAAAGACAAAAACCCAAAATGGCGATATACGCTTGCTGATATGCCTGTGGGGTATATTGATGAGTTTTTTGGGGAATTTGTTTGATTAAATTTTAAAAATAAAATCCGCTTTATGAAAAAGCGGATTTTTTATTAGTTGCTCTTTGGGGTGGGTATGGCTGATTTTTGACCGTCTTTGGGTGGCGGTGGGCAACCGTCTTTTTTGCCATTCTTTTTAAAGTCTTTGGGTGGCATGGGTTTACCGTTGGTGTCTTTGGGTGGTTCTGGGCGGTCGCCTTGTTGTCCGCTTGGTTTTTCGCCATTTTTAGGTGGTTTTTGACCATTTGGGCGGTCGCCTTTTTTGCCGTGTTCATGCGGTGGTTTGCATTCGTGGGTATCAGCTTTGGCGGGCTTGGCGGTGGTGCCTGCGTGAGCAGTGCCGAACATGGCAAGCATGGCAACGATTGCCGATGTGGCGATGAATTTGGTTTTCATAAAAACTCCAACGGTGGTTAAGTTAGTGAGTGTATGATACCCAATCATCGTGTGGCAAGTATAACCATATAAGAATGATTTGTCGTGTAAATATAAAAATAAGTAATGATTTTTGCGAGAGTATTGCGAATGTTTCTTAAAATCATCATTGGTATCATCTCTTAAGGGGAATGATTTATCAATAAAAAACCACGCCCAAACATGACTAAAATCCCAAAAAGTCATTACCTATCATTATCCGCTTTACCATTCTTCATCAGGGTGCTGTTTTAGATATACCACATTAAATTGACCGCATTTTGCCACAGGTGTGTCGGTATAGACGTACAAGGTATTTGCTTCTTTATCAGACCATGAGATATAGCTTTTTGGAGGTAGCGGACATTCGGGCGTGCCTTTTGCAATCTCTCCCTTTAACTTTTGTAAATGGTAAGTATCCAAATTCAAATGAGTGTCATAGCCATAACTACTGTGATTTAGACTAAATAAATTATAATGATGTATCTCGCTGTCAGTTATCACAACCCAAAACTCGGTAGAGTCATCACCCATCATTGTATCAACAAAAATACGACTATTCACAGGTAAACTCAACGCCAAAAAACCATTTTCACTGGTTGCAGTATCATCTTTGGCAAGCTGGCATTTGCCATTTTGTATTTTTTGATAAGCTGGCGGTGGCAAGCTAGCATCAACACTGGGGGTATTGCCTTTGTTATCTTGGATAAGCCCCCAAGTAATCTCTCCTTGACAATAAAACTTACCCGTTTTCAAAGGTTTATCAACCACGCCCACAACAACTGACCATAAAATGCGAGTGGTTTTGTACGATGAGCGACGAGAGCATTCTTCATCACTTAGATTGGGGTTGTTTTCCCGACAGCTAAAATAGTCATTGTCTTGTTTGGTGTCTAAAAATCGGTGTAACTGTGTAACAGGGACGCCCTGCCACAGGATAGGCTTAGGGAAGTAGGCGGATTCAAAATACTCAGGTTTGACCCATTGCGTGCCTACCGCTCCCTGATGTAGCAGTTCCAATCTTGTGCCAGCAGGCATGGTAATCCCTGCAAGTATGGTTTCTTGGCTAAGAGTGGGTGTACGAATGGCTTCTTCTTCGGCAATTTCTTCGGCGATTTTTGCTGACAGTCTGTTAAGTCGGTAACTCTCTACCACGCTTAATAGCCAAATTATGCTGATGATTGTTAAAAATATCATCATGGATTTGTTGTATTTGGCACGGCTGTTAAAATTTTGTCGTGCAGTCGGCGAGATTTTAAGTTTAACAGGTATTGTTAAATAAAGATAGATTTTAAGGTTTTCCGTTCGGACTGAGCTTGTCGAAGTCTAGGAAAACCGTTATGGTTCGACAAGCTCACCACGAACGGCTTTCTAGAAAAGTATACTCAATTAACAATACCGTTTAACAAGCCAAATAAACCACACCAATGCACAAGGCAAGCCTATGAAAAATACCAAAGCGATTAACAAAGGATATAAAGAGATAGAAAAGGGAATCATGGCAGAGTAGATTTTGGGTTTTTAGACATTGTATAAGAAATAATAATCAAATGCAAAAAAACTACCCTATCCAGAGTGGTTTTTTAAATCAACTAAATCAACCAAAACCGCTTACGCCTGTGGTGGCAAACAGCTCGCCAAATGCTTGGCAGGGTCGGTGTCATACGCTTTAATGGCATCTTCTACCGTCATGCCCAACGCTTTGGCAACACCCATGCCATAGTCAGGATGGCAGGCGTGGCAGTTTCTGATATGGCGGTATTTGATGAAGTCTAGTGCATCACCCATAGCAGCAGCAGTATTGGTGAACAACGCTTGCTTTTGCTCATCAGTCATGAGACTAAACAGGGCTCGTGGCTGGCTAAAATAATCGTTGTCATCTTCACGATAATCCCAGAATTTGGCGTCGCCATTGATTTTTAGGGGTGGCTCGGCATACTGAGGCTGTTGTTGCCATTGTCCAAAGCTGTTTGGTTCATAATGTGGGCGACCGCCATAGTTATCATCAACACGACCTTGACCGTCTCTTTGGTTGCTAAATACAGGGCAACGAGGAGCATTTACAGGGATTTGGTTGCGGTTTACGCCCAAGCGATAACGCTGTGCATCGGCATAGTTAAATAGACGAGCTTGTAGCATACGGTCAGGCGATACGCTGATACCAGGAACCAAGTTGCTTGGGGCAAAGGCGGATTGTTCAACATCTAAGAAGAAGTTTTCTGGGTTTTTATTAAGTTCAAATTCGCCCACTTCAATCAAAGGATAGTCGCCTTTTGGCCAGACTTTGGTTAGGTCAAATGGGTGATAAGGCACTTTATCTGCATCTGCTTCTGGCATGATTTGAACGTACATTTTCCATTTGGGGAAGTCGCCACGTTCAATAGCTTCAAACAAGTCTTTTTGGTGGCTTTCACGGTCTTGACCAATGATTTTTTCGGCTTCTTCGTTGGTTAGGTTTTCGATGCCTTGCTGGGTACGGAAATGGAATTTGACCCAAAAACGCTCATTATTGGCATTGATAAAGCTGTATGTATGCGAGCCAAAGCCGTGCATATGGCGATAAGACTTAGGAATGCCACGGTCGGACATGACAATCGTTACTTGGTGGAATGCCTCTGGCAGTAGCGTCCAAAAATCCCAGTTGTTGGTGGCGCTACGCATATTGGTTTTGGGGTCTCTTTTGACCGCTTTGTTTAGGTCAGGAAATTTACGGGGGTCACGCAGAAAGAATACAGGCGTGTTGTTGCCGACCATGTCCCAGTTGCCTTCTTCGGTGTAGAATTTAAGGGCAAAACCACGAATATCACGCTCAGCATCCGCCGCACCACGCTCGCCTGCTACGGTGGTAAAACGGGCGAACATTTCGGTTTTTTTACCCACTTCGCTAAAAATCGCTGCTCGGGTGTATTTGGTGATGTCGTTTGTGACGGTAAATGTCCCGAACGCCCCTGAACCTTTGGCGTGCATACGGCGTTCTGGAATGACTTCACGGGCAAAGTCGGCAAGTTTTTCGTTTAGCCACAAATCTTGGGCAAGTAAGGGACCTCTGGCACCTGCGGTCAATGAGTTTTGGTTATCAACAACAGGAGCTCCGTTGCTCATGGTAAGGGGTGTGCCTGAGTAGGGGCATTTTGGGGTATCAGTCATGATAAATCCTATGGTTAGGGTGTGTTACGATATCAAAGTATGACAGAATAAGTATAACAAAGCAGGGCATAATTGTCGGTTAGTATGTGTAAACAATACAAATGACATTCATTGCTGATTTGCTTTTGCTCAGTTTGTCAGTCTATGGAGCTATTATAGGCAGGATTGATGATTTGGTAAATTATAATAATTTGATAGTTTTGTTTGGTTTTTTAAATTAAAAAAATTAACTTATTTTTTGATTTTGATTGAAAAAATCAATGATACTAGGATTTTTCTTCGGTTTTGTTGGGGAGGAGTGATGTGATAAGATCGGCAACGATTTTTTGGTGCATCGGGGTGAGCATCGCAAATCCTAATGCCACCTCTATCTGACCACTAGACAGGTTGGGTAGACTACCTTTGATGGGTGGATAAACCTCTCCAAATCGAAGCCAATGACTATCTACCGACAGCCAATGTGCCAGTGTTTGTAATTTGTCTTGGCTAGGAATTGCTACACCAGATAGCCAGTTGCTCACTGTCTGAATGCTGACAGGATTGCCTGCATAACGCTCATTAAAGGCATTACGCACAAAGGTGGGGCTAGTGCTGAGTGAACGCTGTTCTAGGGCGTATTTTAATCGCTTGCTAAACTCAGCTTTGACATCATGGCGGGGTTTGGTATTCATAAAGTTAATGTAGCAAAAACTGTTTCAAATTTGTATTGAAAAATTTTTAAATAAATATTAGAATAACCGACATAAATAAAATGCAATAACAAGGACATCTGATGACCCAATCTGACAAGAACTATCACGGCACAATCATCGCCATCGATTCTGATAAACAATGCTTTAGCGTTTTAGCAGACAATCAAAAAATTTGCACTTTGCCACTAAAGTGCTGGCAAGAGCTGTTTGACCCACAAATCAACGATAAAATACAGTTTGGTAAAAACTCACAAGGTATTTGGGCGAAGTATGCAGATAATTCAGACAACACCAATTTGAGTGCCATCAATGCCTTTTCTGATTTTGAAAATAAACCCAAGCAGACAACCCAAACCCACTTTTCACAAAACACGCACACCTTTCATAAAGAGCAAGCCAAACCCCAATCAGAGTTTTATCAATCCTCACAAAAAGAGACATTGTATGATAATCAAGTAAGAGAGACAATTGAATATCCTTATGGTCTATTTAAAAGTTATTTTTATACTTGGAAGAGGTGTTTTGATTATAAAGGTCGTTCACGCCGACAGGAATACTGGTATTTTATGCTTGTTACTACTTTGATGATTGTTATTTTGAGCATTTTAAGCATTCCATTCTCGTTCATATTGGCTGCTATGAGCACTCCTTATGAGTATCAAATAGGGCAAGAGTTTGAGTTAATTTTTGGTGTGATGATACTCATCATCATTGGATTTGTTTCGCTGATTCATACATTACCAATGATCGCTCTAAACATTCGCCGCTGTCATGACCTTGGGTATTCAGGCTGGCTAAGTTTGCTTTGTTATGTGCCTTATCTTGGTGTATTAGCCAGTTTATTTTTATCATTTAAAGATAGTCAGCCAGATGACAATGCGTGGGGCGATCCTGTTAAGTAATTGGGATATTTATGATAATTTTTCTTATTATTGTAGGCGTATTTATCTATTTTGTATTTTTAAATCAAGAGAATGGAAATGGCTCAAATATGATTAATGGTCTTAATAATAGTTATGAATGGGAAAGGGTGGGCAATTATGCCTATCTTTCCCAATCTATACCCAGCCATATAAAAAGAGCGACTTATATTTGCCATATCAAATATCAAGAAAAATTGGTCAAAAGCCATCTCAAATTATTAAATGATGAGCGTGGTCATTTTTGTACATTAGGTATTATCAATGAGGACAATAAAGTCTATTTAACCATTCCCATCAATGCACTTGATTTGCCTAGAAATAGGGATATTGATATAGATATTATAATTGAACAGCAATTTAATATTGGCAATGAAACCAAAACAAATTTTGCAACCATCTCAAAAACCATCTACATCAGTAAAGAGATGGCATTGGCGACGGATTGGTTTTTACCTGTTTTGCAAATACAATCTCTCATCGCCTTAAGGTGGAATGATGACAAACAATATGAAAGCTGGCAATCTGAATATGTCAAAATCATTAAAGCATTCTATAAAGACATTATTACAAACAACAAATCAGAAACTGAATATTTAAGAAATTCTATCAAAAATCTTAGTCATATCAATTTAAATTTTGGTGATATCATATCAGAATATGATAGACGTGCTTTATTTATCTATTGTGCTGATAGTGCTTTTTCTAGCATTGTGGATTTGATGATTGAAAAAATCAACAACCATCAAATTGTTGATATTATCGGTGCTTGTGAAGATATTGAAAAATTTGGCATACTGCTTAAAGCAAATACCGACATCATTCATTCGGCGATACAATTTGTACGCCAAATAAATCATCATCGTTATGATAAAGATACCGACCATAAAGATAAAGCATGGGCTTATGAAATCTTAGGTGTTTCACCAAATGCCACGTCCCAAGAAATGAAAAAAGCCTATCGCAAAAAAATGGCAGAAATGCACCCTGACAAATACCAAGAATTACCAGAGAGCGTCAAAAAACTGCTAGAACAAACCGCTCAAGATCTTAATAAAGCCAAAGAAATTTTGAATTTTTAACAACCACCAAACAATCGTCAAGTGAGTGTATTATGAGTAAAGAACAAATTGCTAAAGCCGAAGGCGAAAAACAAAAGAACGCTCTTGCTTATATTTTAAAAGCAATCGTCAATGACCCCTCCATCCCCTATCACACCAAAATCAACAGCGTAATTGCACTAGGGTCAGCAAGCTGTGCCATCATTGCCGTTCAGTCCATTCCATTTGCAGACATTTTTATTTTAACGCCTGTGCAGATGGTGATGATTTATTATCTTAACAAAATCATCTCAGACGATGCTGATGCCGACATTGATGCAGGCTCGCTTTTGACCACCTTGGCGGCGGTGGCAGGTTGGGGGCTTGTCGCACAGCAGATTGTGCTTGGACTTTATAAGACCGTATTGCCTTTTATGGGCGGTTTTACCACCATTCCACTCGTGTATGGAGCAACTTCTGCGATTGGATTTATGGCGGTCAAAATGCTTGAGCGAAAGGCAAAATACAAAGATTTTGATCCTAACAATCTTACACCACAACAAAAACAAGAATTCGAAAAAGTGGCAGAACAAGCCAAAAAAGATGCCAAAAGAAATAAGCAGTCTTTTGAACAATTAAAAGATTTCGTAGCAAATGCCAAAAAGCAAGCGGAACAGTTTTATGATTATGAAAAAGAAAAAGCACGCTTAGAGAGCCAAATTAAAGCAAATAAAGAGCTGGAACAAGAGTTCATTAAAAAGCAGGCAGAATATGAAAGTAAATTATTGGAGTTAAAGGAGAATTATCACTCTTTGGAAGATGAGCAGTTGGAGATAATGCTTAAAAATGAAGAATTAAGCGAAGAGAATAAATTATTATTACAAGAGTTTATTGTCATCAAAAAACAATATGATGATTTAAAATCAAAAGCCTTAGAAAATCGTAAGTCTAAGCGTGAGTTTTATCAAAAAAGAATGAAATTATATCCTAATATTATTTTTAACAAAAATTCTTTTGATGAATTTTTATTATTGAATGAGAGTGATAACTTCTTGGTTGAAAAGCTGATCGGCTATCTCAATCATACACCAGACAAAGCAAAATTACGATGTAAGATTGAAGGCACTGATTTTTTGGAGTATGGCTTTGGCTCGCAAGGTAGATTGTACACCAAAAAAGTTAGTGTAAAGTACCAAATTTATAAAATTGGCAATAAAGCCACCCAAAAGAATGATGTTAAATACTTAAAATCTCTAAAATAAACTTCTTAATAACCCCCCTCAATCAATAAAAAGCGGATAACTATCCGCTTTTATCATTCCTCATCATCCCCATAATACTTCACGCCGATTTTAATCGGCTCACAACCCTGACTTCGGCGAAAATTATTGGTATCACGGAGCGAATAAGCACAGCCACAGTACTCTTGTTGGTAAAAATGCTCTCGTTTACTAATCTCAATCATACGACTGCTACCACCGCCTTTACGCCAGTTAAAATCCCAATAATCAAGCCCTTCATAAGGGGCAACGGCACGATGACCGCAGTCGTTAATCTGTGCCATGTTTTTCCAGCGACTAATCCCAAGCGAGCTTGTCATCACAGGAAAGCCATGCTCATGGGCATACAGAGCAGTGCGTTCAAATCGCATGTCAAAGCACATCGTACAGCGTCTGCCACGCTCGGGGTCTTGCTCCATGCCTTTGGCACGAGCGAACCAATTATCCATGTCATAATCAGCATCAATGAATGGTATGCCATGCTTTTGGGCAAAAGCGATGTTCTCGTTTTTGCGAATCTCATACTCTTTTTTGGGGTGAATGTTGGGATTGTAAAAATAAATGGTAAATTCAATGCCACTGGCAAGCATCGCCTCCATCACCTCGCCCGAGCAAGGGGCACAGCAGGAGTGTAATAGCACTTTTTTGTGTCCGTTTGGCGGGGTCAAAATCTCACGGTCAATCGGCGTTAGGTGCGGATTGGTGGGGTCAGCTTTGGCGATTTGTGGTTTGCCTTTACGTTGATTTTGGTTGGGTTTGGGGGTGTGGGTCTGTACGCTCATGATTTAACAATGATAAATAAAAATGGCGATTATTATAGCATTGATTTAATTTTTTTGCTAAAATTTGCGTGAATTTGTATTTAAAAAAGGTTTTTTATGAAACTCAACTGGCACGACAGCTTAGACATCGCCATTGCCCTTGCCGAAAAGCACCCCGATGTGGACGTACAGTACATTCGCTTTACCGACTTGCACCGCTATGTGTGTGAGCTTGACGACTTTGTGGGCGAACCTGACAAATCCAACGAAGCGATATTAGAAGCCATTCAAATGGCATGGCTTGATGAGCTTGATTGATAATTTAGATAATTTAAAGATAATTTATGGGTGTATCATACGCCTTTTATCTGGTTTTTATCCACCTTTCAAAACTTTATCTGTAAAAAAGCGGTCATTATCACCGCTTTTTTATTTTGGTAGTATGGTAGCAACTGTATCCCTAAAGAATACAGTACCACCAACCCTCATTAACTTTGTTGGCTTGTGGATGTTACTTAACGCTAAGATTAAGATGATAATCCGCTTGCCAAACACTGTCATTTCTAACAATGGCGTTAATGACGATTAGGAGTTTACGCATACAAGCGTTGATGGCAACTTTAAAGGGTTTGCCTTTGCCTATCAAACGCTCATAAAACTGTTTAAATTTGGGTTCATATTGTCTTGCCACATTGGTGGCATTGTATAAGACATTACGAACCGATTGCCTACCCCCTTTGCAATGGCTCTTGTATTTAAGTGTGCCACTTTCTTTGGGGTGTGGGGCAACGCCCACTAAGGAGGCGATTTCTTTATTGCTTAATGTACCAAGTTCAGGTAACATTGACATCAAGGTAGCGACAGTAACACCACCAATCCCCTTGATGTCTTTAAACTTTTTTGTGGTGTCATCAAAATGTTTGCTTAGGGTGTCGATGTCTTGTTCTAACTTAGCAATCTGTTCATCAAGGTAAGCAATGACTTGTTTAACACTCTCAAGCTGACTTTGATGAATTTGCCAAATACGGTTCTTTTCTTGTACACGCATTGCCACAAGCTGATGACGGCGTACTACCAATGCCTCTAAGCGTTCTTGCTCTTCGCTTGGTGGGACATAGAGCAAATGAGTAAGTTTGCTCTCATCAAGACTTAAAAACTTGGCATAAAGAGCAAGCATTTTGGCATCTTGGTTATCTGTCTTAGCATTAGAATAAGACTTAGCAAACTGGCTGGTTTTATTAGGATTGGCAATCACCACATTAAAGCCTGATTGATACAGGGCTTTGGCAAGGGGGATTTCTAATCCGCCTGTACTTTCAAGTACTACCAAAGCTAGGTTTGTGCCTGCATTGGTATTAAGATAAGCCATCGCTTGTTTGATGTCGCCCCCAGTGTTTGAAAAGGTTTTGGTTTTATCCTTACAAGAAAGTGATACCACAAAGACCTTTTTGCCCACATCAATGCCACAGTAAATGGGTTCATTGGGCTTGTTCGCTACATTGGTTTTGGTTTGCTTGGTATTTTTGGTTTGTTTAGCATTATTCATCATTAACCTGCCTTGTATTCGGTTTAGAGTCTATCAACTGTACGGTTTTGATTGATGAAAGGTTATCCACTCTTAAAGCTACGACACGAACTTAATCTTGGGTGGTTGCCCTTATGGTTCTAAGGTGCGTACAAGATGTGGATAACGGGTTTTTGCTTATTATACCTTAAAAGGGGGTATACAAAGGTGCGTATCACGCAACTTTTAAATTGGTGCGTTTTGAAGTTAAATGGTCATAAAATCAACCCTTTAACTTATCGCCCACCAATCCTTTGACCGTGTTTAGGATATCGGCAGGTAATACAACAGTTTTGGCATTATCAGATTGTGCCATCTCATTCATCGCCTTGATGTACTGCTCGCCAAGCAAGTACACAACAGGCATTTCTTTGCCGTCCATCGCCGATGAGATAAGACGAATGGATTCTTCGGAACCTTTGGCAAGCACTACCTGAGCTTCGGCATCACGGCGAGACGCTTCCAATCGTCCGTCCGCCTCTAGGATAGCCGCCTGTTTTTGTCCATCTGCTCGTGTTACCATCGCACGGCGTTGGCGTTCGGCAGCCGCTTGCTCTTCCATCGCCAGTTGCATGGTGTGGGACGGTTTGATGTCTTGGATTTCCACCGTTTTTAGGGTGATACCCCAGTCGGCGATGTCGTCTGATATGGCGTGTTTGAGCTGGGTTTTGATTTGGTCTCGGCTTGATAACGCACTGTCCAAATCCATCTCGCCCACGATAGAACGCAAAGACGTTTGCACCAGATTGCGAATGCCGTATTCATAGTCTTCAATACCGTACACCGCATATTCTGGCTGAATGATGTTAATGTACGCCACCGCATTGGCGATGATGACCACGTTGTCTCGGGTGATGACTTCTTGACTGGGAATGTCAAGCACGATGTCTTTGGTCGTGATTTTATAGGCGACCGTATCGACAAAGGGAATGATAAAATTCAAACCCGGTTCTAAGGTCTGATGATATTTTCCCAGTCGCTGAACCACCCATTTATAGCCCTGTGGTACAAGTCTGACACCCTTAAAAACGGTAAAAACGACAAACGCCACCAAGACAAATAAAACTTCCATAATAAGCCCCTATCTAACAGTTATCTAAAATTATCTAAATTTGAAATACAGGACAAATGTGATTACCCCCTACCAATCTATCTAATATGATGAATTGGTAATAAATAGCAATCCAATGGCATTATTTACGCCGAACCACCAACTCATTACCCAGTATCTGCACCACCACGACCCTATCGCCTGCCTGCAACACTTCGCCATCTGCCCCACGGCACAGCCATTCATCAGAGCCGACTTTTGGCACGCTAAACCGCACTTTGCCGAGTCTATCCGCACTCGGAGCTTGGGTGAGCATACCTATCTCGCCGATGATGACGCTACCCCCAAGCCCTGCGGTCGTGCGAGTCTTGATGTTGGGTTGGATAAATTTAAACCACGCCACACATGAGATGACCGACAGCACAAGCCACGAGATGACCCCCGCCCCAAAACCCAAGCCAAACGCCCACGCAAGCCCTGCCGTTACAACAGCAGACGCCCCGAACCATAGCAGAAAAAAGGTCGGCACAAACATCTCTAATATCATCAAAATCAGACCAAAAACCAACCAATGCCAAGGCTGTACGTTCATCAGGTGTCCTTATGTGGATTTTTGGTTAATATAAATCATTTATCAAAAATAGTCAATGATTTAACCCCAGACCCTAACCCATTGATAATCATAAAAATACTTGACAAAATATAAAATCGGCTGACAATCTTTTGGAAAATGGAAAAATATAGAACAGTTTTGATGGGATGGTTTCCGATTTGGCACCAAATAAAATAAAAAATCGGATAATAACTTATCCGATTTTTTTGTTATTTTGGTATTGTTAATTGAGTATACTTTTCTAGAAAGCCGTTCGTGGTGAGCTTGTCGAACCATAACGGTTTTCCTAGACTTCGACAAGCTCAGTCCGAACGGAAAACCTTAAAATCTATCTTTATTTAACAATACCGTTATTTTAAACCAATAGGGCGTACCTGCCTTTTGTATTTGCAATGAAAAATGTGAAAAATCGCCCGTTTTTCAAGGAAAAAGTGAAGTTTGTGAGTCTTCTATCAAACGAACTTTTGACTTCGAGCCACAAGATTTAGCCATTTTCATGCAAAAACATTATTTTATTTCCAAAATATTTCTATATTGTAAATAGTGTTATAAAGGGCAGGCACGCCCTAATCAACGTGGCACGACTTCCACGATGTTCAAATCAAAGCCCGACACGTTAAATTTGGCAGAGCTTGATAGAAGTCGCATGTCTTTGACGCCAAGCTGTTTTAGGATTTGGGCTCCAACACCGATACTGCGATAAGGCTCGCTACTTTCGTGTACGCTGACATTGGCTTGGCATTTATCCAACGCACCGCTGACATCGACAGCACGCCCCGAGTCAATCCACACGAACACGCCTTGCTCGCTTTGCCCGATTTGAGACAGTGCTGAGCGAATATCCCAACTGTGCTTGCTGTCAGTATGCCCAAACAGGTCTTTTAGGGGTTTTAGGGCATGGACTCGCACGGTCGCCACGCCACGGCTTGGGTCGCCTTTGACTAGGGCGATGTGGATCTCATCCGCCCCATATTCTCTAAAACGATAGAGTTTGAACGCCCCAAATTCACTGGCAAAGTCCCGCTCATCGATGACTTCCACGGTCTGCTCGTTGGTCATGCGATAGTGGATAAGGTCGGCGATGGTGCCGATTTTAAGCCCGTGTTCTTTGGCAAAGATTTCTAAATCATCACGACGTGCCATCTCGCCATCAGGCTTGATAATCTCACAAATCACCGCCGCAGGTTCAAGCCCTGCAAGGCGTGCTAAATCACAGCCTGCTTCGGTATGACCTGCCCGATGTAGCACCCCGCCTTGTTTTGCCATGATGGGGAAGATATGTCCAGGTTGGACGATGTCGGTGGGTTTGGCAAAGGGGGCGACGGCTGCCTGCACGGTTCTGGCACGGTCGGCGGCGGATATGCCTGTGGTTACGCCCTCGGCAGCTTCGATGGATAGGGTAAAGTTGGTGCTAAACTTCGCCCCGTTTTTGTCGCTCATTAGGGGCAGTTCAAGCTGACGGCAACGGGCTTCGGATAGAGTCAAACACACCAGCCCACGAGCGTGAGTAATCATAAAGTTGATGTCGGACGGCTTGACATGAACCGCTGCCATGACGATGTCGCCTTCGTTCTCACGGTCTTCATCGTCCATTAAGATGACCATTTTGCCTGCTTTGATGTCGGCAATGATTTCTTCTGCGGTGTTTAGGGTGCTTGCCATAAGGGTGCCTATTTGTGTTAAAAATTTAATAGGCTACATGGGGGCGGATTTGGGGGATTAAAGGCAGATGATGTAAAATTTTAAAAACAGTCAAGCCTTATTTGTCTTTAAAATTTTTTTAAAAGGCACATTGTACGATATAAAGACAGGCTTGCCACCCAAAAACCATTTAATCATTCCCTAAAGTTTGTTACAATACCCCCAATATCAGCACCGTATCTGACCATGAGCAAAACCCGAGCCACCAAGCCCCGCCTGCCGTCCTTGACGACCACTGACACCGACCCAGAGTATCTGACCGAATTTCGCATTAACATGCTCGCTCGGGGACTTGCCACACGCACCCGTAACGCTTACATTCGTGATTTACGTACTTGCATGGCAAGCAGTGAGCGAGCATTGCCCGATTGGCAAGAGACGGACGTAGCAGGGTGCTTGGTGTATCTACAAAACCAAGGCAAATCGCCACGCACGCAGGCGAGAATGCTCGCAAGTTTACGCCAGTTTTTCTTATGGCAGGTGGGAGATGGGGTGCGTGATGACAACCCCTGTGAGAACATCAAAAACCCCAAAGCCGACAAGCCCCTGCCCAAGACCCTATCCGAAGACGACATCACCAGACTGCTTGGCACGCCTGACTTAGCGACGATATTAGGATTGCGTGATAAAGCCATGCTCGAAGTCATGTATGCCTGTGGTCTGCGTGTCTCGGAGCTGGTCAATCTGTCGCTCGATGAGCTAAACCTAAACGCAGGCTGGCTCCAAGTGACGGGTAAGGGTGGAAAGACTCGCCTGATTCCGCTTGGCGAATACGCCCACAACGCTCTACAAAGCTATCTTGTCCGCCGCCATGAACTGACCGCTGGCAAAAGCGGTAAGGTCGGCACAAAGGGCGGTGACTGCCAAGCGGTGTTTTTGACCGAGCAGGGCGGTTATATGACCCGCCATAATTTTTGGCATTTGATTAAAAAATACGCTCTCTTGGCGAGTATCAAAACCGACATCTCACCGCACACGCTTCGCCATGCTTTTGCCACGCACCTGCTCAACCACGGGGCGGATTTGCGTAGCGTTCAGCTTTTGCTCGGGCATAGCGACCTATCCACCACGCAGATTTATACCCACGTTGCCACGGCACGTCTGCAAGCCTTGCACGAAGAGCATCATCCTAGGGGGTAGCATGCACGCCATTTTTAATCTCATTTTCCACCAAAACTTTGGCTTGTTCTAGCAAGTTTTCGCTTTGTTTCTTTAATTCAAAACTCATCTGCACTTTATCACTGACGGCTTGCTGAATGTCTTTGGGCAAAATTGGAATCACCACCTCCAAAATTTCAGACGGTTTCCAATGTTGGATAATTGAACCGCCCGCATCTCGCTCGGCTTGTAGTTGTACCGCCTCTGAATTTAGCACCAATGCCAAATAATCGGGCAAAATTTCATCAGTTTTTAGCGATAAATGTACAATCGCCCCCGATGTAATCACCTCCAAATCAGACGGCACACAATAAGCAATGCCCACTGTACCGTCTTTTGAAAGTAGAATGGTGTCTTTTTTGGGGCGAATGATGTCGGCAAAATCCGCAGGACTCACAAACTTATCCGTTTGGCTAATCCCAAATTTGGAAAAATCCGCCACACGCACAAAAGGCAAACCTTCATCACGGTAATTTTCCGATCCCACTTCTACCGATTTTTGCAAATCAACCAATTCACCCAATGTTTTGTGGTGGTGCTGTTTTAGTTTTTGTAATAATCGCTTATATTTTGGTTGGTGATATTCTGCATCAAGTCGACCGCTAATGCCAAAAGATTGGCTAAATGATTGCACTGATATATTTTTGGGTTGCCCCAAAAGCAAACTTTCCAACAATACCCATTCTGCCAATCTTAAATGATAATTAGCCTCATTTATAAGTCTCTCTCTCTCTCTCTCTCTCTCTTGTAAAGCACTTTGCTCAATTTCTGCCTCTACGCTATATTTGGCTTGGGCTAATAGTTGGGTGGCTTGTTCTCGCAATTCATTACTTTGGCGGACAAATTCAGCGATTTGGGTTTGGATTTTTTCATCAATAATTGGCAGTGGAATATTTAACAATTCCTCTTTATTGATTGCCGTCAAAATCGTTCCTGAACAGTTTTTCTTTAAAATCTGTTGCATTAAAGACGATTTAAACAAAACCAATAAAGTCTCTGCATTGATTTTATCCGATGATAAAACATAAAATCCTGTTGAGCATAATGCATTATCATAATGCACTGGTACAATTGCACAACTTTGTAATGAGCCTTCAATGCTAGAAATCATAACTTGATTTGTTCGCACTTTGCGTCTGGCACGAGATGGTAATTCTTTGCCAAAAGCACGAGTTGAACCTGTGATTTCTCCTGATTTACCAATATTAGATAATTCAATATAATCATATTCTTGATTGTCTTTTGGTGTGTAGTTTTCATCATTTAAATGACAAACATCACCCAATTTTTCAAAACCAGTGGAATGTGAAAAAATGTGATTTTCCAATTGCTCATAAATCGGTTGATAAAATTCCGCATCCAATCTGCCTGTTTGTAAAAAGCTGTCTTTTAGAGCTTTAATATTAACCGATTGGTTGGTTGGTTGAAAATTTTGCAAGCCTAGATTCTCCAATAATAGAGCTTCGGCTTCTTGATATATTTGTTGAGATAGTTCTTTATTGGATAATGATTTTTTAACAATCATTTCAATTTTCTCTGAAAACTCCTCATCAAAATTTAAAACTTTCAAATCCTTAATTAAAGACATGTTAATATTTGGTTGCCCTGTAATCGTCTTTAATCTATTGATTTGATTTTGTCCATATTTTGTATTTAAAAATGTGGAAATCAAATATGGATTAAAGTTCTTTTTTAAGGTAATTTTAGCAATTGCTTGATTTGAACTACATATAAAATCCTTATTATAAACAGCAACCCTACCAAGATATTCTCCTGCCATTGTTACTAAAACTTGGTCCTTTTTACAGTGTGATTTATATAACATTTTATGACTATCTAAATCTACAAATTTTTGAATATTCCAATCAATATAGTTTTCTCTTACATTTTCTGTCATCAAAAATGGAATGCCATTATCTTGAAAATTAATAAAGCTACATAATGAATACGCACCAAAATTCTGCACGGAAAGAGACATATCCCCTATCGTGTAATATTTATTCATGGTAATAAGTTTATCTGTTTTTAAATAATCCTTTTTATAGGTATTTGCATCAATCCTAAAATCAATGACTTTTTTGCATTCACTCAAATTTAAAATACTCACTTCCAGCCCTTCCAATAATGCCTGATATTTGGCATTATCAAAAGGGCTTAGTTCTTTCCCACAAAAGACAATTTCTCCTTTTTGGCAAATTCAATAAAGGCTTCAGCGATACCATCTTGGGTAACATTGTCGTGATTAAATAGGTCGTGAGCTACGATTAAATGCCCGTGACTGTCCAATTTGGGCGTGCCGTCTGTGTGTTTAACATAGATTTTATCACCAGAATTATCTTTGCTTGGGCTTTGCATTGTTGCAAAGAAAATGGGATAATCCTCCACTTTGGGGCATAATTCATCATGCCATTTTTGCACAAACAAAACAGAAGTTTTGGTGCCAGTATGTGGTTTAAATACATTGCCATGTAAGCCCACCACCGCCAAAATACGACAACGCTCAGCAATAAAATCACGAATGTATTTATCGCTAGAATTATTAAAACGACCTTGTGGCAAGACAATTGCCATACGCCCGCCGTCTTTTAAAAAGTCCAAATTGCGTTCAATAAATAAAATGTCTCGCCCGATTTTGGACTGTTGTTTGCCTTTGCTGTTTTTGCCAAGTTCATAGCGGGCAAGAATGCGAGTTTCTTTAATATCGCCTGCAAACGGTGGATTTGCCATCAATACATCAAATTGAAAATCACGGTTTTGGTCTTTGGTTTTGCGTAATTTTCTTAACTTTTTCCAGCCATTGCCATAAACATCGCTCCATTCTTCATCTTTGGTAAAATCGTCCCAACGCTCATAATCCAAAGTATTTAAATGCAGTACATTTGTTTGACCGTCTCCTGCAATCAAATTAAGTGTACGAGCGACACGCACTGCCTTTTCATCAAAATCAATGGCAAAGACTTTTTCGGTTACATAATCCAATTGTTCTGGTAATTTTTGTTCAGCAGTAAATAAATGGGAACGCTCCAATCCTTTTTCTTTAAGTTGTTTTTCCCAAACATGGAAAATGGCATGTACGGGAAACCCACAACTGCCCGCTGCTGTATCAATCACGGTTTCATCTGCTTTGGGGTCTAGCATTTTGACACACATATCAATCACATAACGCGGTGTGAAATATTGTCCTTTTTCGCCTTTGCTGGATTTGTTAATCAAATATTCAAAGGCTTCATCAACCACATCAAGATTGGAATTAAATAATTTGACCTCTTCTAATGATGAAATACAAATAGCCAAATGCGATGGCGATAAATTAATTTTACTACCCTCAGCAAATACACCCTCCCATTTACTTTTGGCTTTGTCAAATAAAGCACCAATTTTGGCTTTTAAATCACTTTCGGTATCGCCATAATTACGAAATTCCAAATGACGACTTTTATTTCTTGTACTTTCCATTTCATCATAAAGTTTGGTAAAAATGAGTTGGAATAATTCCTCAAAAACATCTACGCCAGCATTTGCCAATACTTCATCTTCCATTTCAATCACCAAATCTTTTAGTGATTTTCGTTGTGTGGCGATTTTGTCATTTTTGATTAAATCGTCAATCGTCCAGCGTTCTTGCAAAATATCGGATAATTTTTCGTGAACGCTTGGAATATTGGGAATGTCTTTAAAATAATTGGGGTCTCGGCGGTTGTAATAAGAAATGCTATCACCATTTGTCCAAACGCCAATCGGTGCTCCTGTGGCATTGCAATAGGATTTTAATTGTTCTTTACCGTCTTTTAATTTGGGTTTTTTAAGTTCTACCATGATATAAACAACGTTAGGATTGTCTTTATCAAAAATCACAATATCAGCACGCTTTTTCTCACGCCCAAATACTACCGAATATTCCAATTCCATGCGTTCATAAGGATAACCATAATCATGGTGTAATTTCATCAGATACAGTTGGCGAACCGCTTCTTCTGGGGTTAGTTTAATGTCCTTTTTGCGTATCAAGCAATGCACATAGGGCACATCGCCATTTTTACTGGGTTTTTGAAAAATGGTATTTTCCAATAGCGTGATATGCTCGGCAGAAAACTGGGTAAGTTGGTAATTGGTGTCTTTGAGTAGCTGTGATAAATTCATGGGAAGTCTCGTTGGATAAAATGGTTTTATTTTAGCATTGATTTGATAAAAAGTGGGTTGATTTATGGGTTGGGATTGGCTTGATAAACCCCCGAATCACCTCCCCAATCGCCTTTATCCCCTTCTCCAAAACATCATCAGGTTGGGCGATACTCATGCGAATGCATTCATGGGCGTGGCGATAATCAGATGTATCAATTCCCACAAAAAAATGCTCACTGGGAATAATCAGCGTGCCTTGCTCCTTTAAAACCTCATACAATTTTTGGGTAGAAATGGGCAGATTCTCAAACCAAATCCACAAAAATATCGCCCCTTCTGGTTTATGAATTTTGACTTGGGGGAAATCTTTAAATTCTTGTTTTAATAAGTCAATGGCGGTATGGGCTTGCTTTAAATAAAACGGGCGAATCTCTTGTAATGACAGTTCATTGATTTTGTCATTGTTGATAAGTGGCGTAACAATGCTCGCCCCAAAACGACACGGAGCAAGATTGACAATGGCGTTTAGGCTACTGATTGCCTTGATAATTTCAGGTTTGGCAATGACAATGCCCGTCCGCACGCCAGCCAGCCCCACTTTTGATAAACTAAAACACAAAATGATATTGTCATGCCACACCAAATTCGCCTTGGTGTGGATAATGTTAGGAAACGGCATTCCGTAAGCGTTATCAATAATCAAGGGAATGTTGTATTTTTGGGCGATGTTATCAAGTCGTGCCATTTCATCATCGGTCAAAACATTACCTGTGGGGTTGGTTGGGCGAGAACAACAAATCGCTCCAATTTGATTATTTTTTAATGCGTCCAAATTTTCTAGGGCGTCAAAATCCACTTTATATTTAAAAAAGCCATCTTGATTGTCATAATCGCATAGCTCAATCTTGGGCTTTATGCCAATAAAATGCTTGCCATCAATATGAGCGTCCGCATAGCCGATATATTCAGGGGTAAGTGGCAACAAAATGGACTTATCGCCATCATCAAACGCCCCACCGAATAGATTAAACAAATAGAAAAAGGCGTTTTGCGAACCATTGGTTAGGGCAATGTTGTCCTTGGTAATGCCCCAATCATAATGGCGATTAAAAAAGTCCACCAACGCCGTGATAAATTTGCCATCGCCCTGCGGATTGGAATAATTGCTGGCACATTCTAAGGCAACACTGTCCGCCCCATCGCCTTGTATGCTGTCTTTGAACATTTGTAGGTACACCTCATTGACCGAAGCGATATTGGCAGGGTTGCCGCCGCCTAACATATTGACAGGTTTGTCGCTGTTTAGGGCGTTCCCCAAATCGTCCATAAGTTGTAATATGCCACTGTTTTGGGTGAATTTTTTGCCAAATTTTGAAATGTTCATGCCAATTATCCAAATAAAAATACCATTGTAACATTTTTGGCAAAAACTGTCTGCTCATATCGCTATGGTATGCGTGGGGGGATTGGGGTATAATAAACTTTTGATTTTAGAGAAAACCCATGACAAACCAAACCACCTTAGACGAACTCCAAACAAAAGCCAAACAATGGCGACAAGACATCACCTTTACCCAAGACGTGCTTGGTAAGCCCTTTACCTTTCATACCACTTGGGGGATTTTTAGCCCAGAAAAGCTTGATGATGGTAGTCTTATGCTTCTTGATTATATTGATTTTAAGGCGGATGATAATTCCATTGACTTAGGCTGTGGCTATGGCGTGCTAGGCATGACGGCAGGACGTGAATGTCCAAACGGTCAGCATATTTTGATTGATAAAGATTTTGTGGCGGTAGAATATGCCCGCTTAAATTGCCAAAAAAACGGGCTAAAAAATACCGAAGTAATGCTCTCCAACGGCTTTCGTGATGTGCCAAAAGAGCGAAAATTTAGCCTTGTCATGAGCAATCTACCTGCCAAAGCCAGCAAAGAACAACATTATCTGTACCTGCTGGACGCTTATGAACGCATGGAAGTGGGCGGACGGTTTTATGTCGTTACCATTAACGGACTGCGTGATTTTATGAAACGCTCATTTAATGAAGTGTTTGGTAATGCCGATAAAATCAAACAAGGCAAAACGTATACGGTTACGCTTGCGGTGAAGGAGTGAATATTCATGGTTAATGATGGAGTTGTGATGAAATTTTTAAAATCAACATTAATGTCATCTTTATTATTAAGCACGATGGTTTTTGCAGGTACTTTTGAGATGCTGACAGATAATCTGGATACATTGATGGCAAATCATCAATCAAAAGGTTATCAAAAACCCATTAAAGAGATAATCATAGAAAATGTGAGTAAACCACAATATCACCCCAAAATTACTGAAGGTACAAATTTAAACGTGGGCGACCATGTTTGGAAAATATCCTATTCGCCTTATAGTGATGATGGCAATATCGTCCTGCTAAATCCCCACCCAACCTTAGAAACTCTTAACCAAAGAGCCTTGCAGATTGCCGAGCAAACCATCAAGCGAAGAGTAAGTCCACTAACCGAAACAGATAAACAAGCCTTTAAAAACTTGTTTAATGATGAAAATCTTAAAAAATGGGAACAATCGGTCAGTCATGAAGAAAAAGAATATCTAAAGCCATTTTTGGTTCAATTTACCGACCAAGACATACAAGATATAATTGATATCAAACAAGAAATCCAAGTTAATTTTGGTACTTTTGAAAAAGATGTTTCTAATAAGGCTCGCGAGCGGGTTCGTTCTGCTTTGGCAGGATCTGAATGTAGTGAGCACTTACAAAAAGAAGTTGTCAATTCTGTTATCTTAGAAGCCAAAGTGGGTGAACAAGGTAGAATTTCAAATCTAAAAATACATGGCATTGATAATCAATATCTTAATACTTGCCTATCAAGAAGTATTCGGCGTCAACAATATATGATTTTAAATCAGGATGGCGTGCCTGTTTCTTATAGCTTTTCCGTAGCTTTAGATTTGGCAATGCTCTAAAATCAAAAATAAGAAAACTTATGAACTGGCAATCCCTACTCTGTGCTGACCGTCTATGGATTGAAAATGGCGAAATTCGTGAAATGCGTGGCGAGCATTCACCCATTCGTAGCCAATTTCACACCGATTATGACCGTGTGGTGTTTTCATCGTCCTTTCGCAAACTGGGGCGAAAAACCCAAGTCCACCCCTTTGCCAAATCCGACCACACCCACAACCGCCTAACCCACAGCGTAGAAGTGGCAAGCGTGGGGCGTAGTCTGGGCAACAGCGTGGGGCAGGGACTGGCTCGGCATGGGCTACTACCGCCCCACATCAGCTCGTATGACATCGGCACGCTGGTGCAGGTTGCGTGTTTGGCTCATGATTTGGGTAATCCACCGTTTGGGCATACAGGCGAGGATGCTTTGCGTGAATGGTTTCGCCAAAATGATGAGTATTTACAATCACTTAGTAAGGCGGAGCAAGCCGACATCACCACATACGAAGGCAACGCCCACAGTTTACGCATTGTTACCACCACCGAAATGTACGCCCACGCAGGCGGTATGCGTCTGACCTGTGCCAGTCTTGGCACGCTCATGAAATACCCGTGGGGGAGCGTGGGGCAGACCAAATTTAACATCTATCAGAGCGAAATGCACATCATGCGACAAGTGGCGGACAGGCTCACGCTTGCCACGCATGGGGCGGACACATGGGCAAGGCACCCCTTGTCGTATCTTATGGAGTCGGCGGACGATATTTGTTATGCCTTGCTTGATTTAGAAGACGCTGTGGAGCTTGATTTGATTGGCTTTGACGATTTTGCCAAAGTGGTCAAACCGCTACTGGGGGCGGATTTTGATGATTATCAAAACATCAAAGATAACAAACAACGTATCGGGGCAATGCGTGGGCGAGCCATTGGCAAGGCGGTTGATGAAGTGGCAAGGCGCTTTTTTGATTACCATGATGAGTTGTTATCGGGCGATTTTATCCACAAAGATTTGCTTGTGGTGTGTGATGATGCGGTCAATGAAACCTTGCAAAATGCCAAAAATCTTGCCAAAAATCAGATATTTAACCACCATAGCAAACTCATCACCGAGATAGCCAGTTTTGGCTGTTTGGGACAGATTTTGGATTTAATCGTCCCTGCAATCCACGCCAAACTCACCGACAAACCCCTAACCGCCAAACACCGCCTTGCCTTAGAGCTTTTAAAAGACAGTCCAATCACGGACACCGATAGCCTATATGACGGCTACATGAAAGTGCTGGATTTTGTGGGCGGTCTGACTGACAACTCGGCAGGGCGACTGGCAAGGGAGCTGTCGGGTGTGGGGCTGGGGTAGGGGTTGGTTGGCGGTAAATGGTGTTGTTTTTATGGCTTTTGTGAATTTTTACCCAACTTGCCCCAATCAATAATTTCAATTATAATGACATCATCATTACATTAGCATTATTTTTACTTTAACTTTTTAACAATGGGAGCGATGATGAGCCACACCAATTTTAATATGCGACTAGACAACGACCTACGCCAAAAAGCCTATCCTGTGCTAGAACAATACGGCTTGACCCCAAGCCAAGCAGTGCGGATGTTTTTTAATCAAATCGCCCAAACAGGCAAAGTGCCATTGTCTTTTGATTGGGGGCAGTCGCACACTCTTAGTAGCAATGGCGAAAAGCTGTTGCGTGAGAGTATTCAAGCTTTTGAGAATGGCGAAACCGAGCGATTTGATAGCTTAGATGAGTTAAATCAAGCAATGGCGGAGATTGCTCGTGGCTAAACGTAGTTTTGAAATGGGCAATCCCTTTAAAAGGGATTTAAAAAAAGCATTATTTGGCATTGATTGGCGAAGCGTGGACGGAAGTATCCGATTGCTTGTTAAATGCCAAACCCATACCCCAAAAATACCAAGACCACTCATTACAAGGCGATTGGGCAGGGTTTAGAGATTGTCATATCAAGCCCGATTTGGTGCTAATTTATAAAATAAATGATGGAGTGGTGGAATTACATCGGCTTGCCACGCATAGCGAGTTGTTTGGTTGATAATAACCATGCCAACCGCACCATAAATTTGACATAGTTTACAAGGGAGAATTGCAATTTGCCCTTATAAAAACGGCACACATTCACGCCACGCCGTACAATCCTTTCCCAGCTCTCTTCTGACATAAAAATCTTCCACCATTTTGGCTTGTTGTTCTATGCCGTATTTAAAGAACGATTTGCCTTTTTTAAATTTATAACGGTATTTTCGGTTAAATATCGCTCGTCTTACCACCGCCATGCCTTGCTGAATTTGCCAAACGTGGGTCAGCTCGTGCACAAGCCACGCCCGCAGGTGCAAAGGCTTATCGCTAAAATCCTCACAAAAATCATCCTGATGAAAATACACCCACCCATTGGGCGACACCGCATAGCCTTTTAGCACCCACCAAGCTGTCGTCAGGCGAATGTCATCAAGGGCGAGCGTATCGCCAAAGACCGAACGAGCCATTTGGCGTTCGCCGTCTGTGAGCGGGCGGATTGGGCGGGTTTTTAATTTCATCATTTTTAAAAAAAAGTGTATAATGGGGTATTTTAGCAAAGTTTATTCCTTTATACCAACCATTTAAAATCAGAAACTTGACAAATGTTAAAAAACACCCCAACCATTTGCCCACACCCAAACTGTGGCAAGGTGCTTGATGATGTCATTTATCATCACGGCATTGTTTTTTGTCCGCATTGCCAAACAAGTTTGTTGGTTAATCCCTTTTTGCCAGAATTAGAAAAGATGACTTTTTGGCAATTTTCACAACGCTTTATCAAAAATCAATGGAAACTGTATGCAGTTTTTAGCATTATTATGGGATTGTTTGTTGGGCTTATTGAATTGATTGCCAATTTTGATAACATTCATTTTAGTGCCGAACTTTGGATAACTTTTTCTGTATTGTTGTGTATGTCAATTGTCATTGGCATTTATAAATTTGAAAAAAATTTACAAAATTATCATTATCACAAATTAAAAAACAAACCCATTTTAAATGGGGTTGATGATTATCAAACCGTCAAAGATGATTTTAAAATTTCACTTGCCTTAGAAGAATTAAAAGCGTCATTTTATCAATTTTCCCCTTGTTGTCCAAATTGTCATTCACAAAGATTACACCAACGCATTGATGATTTTTATTGTCAAAATTGTCATCACCAATTTATAATAAATCCAAAATTAAACAATATCAATACCTATAATCTTGTTATTACCTATATTTTGATGTTTGTTGCAATAAGACATTTTGACAGTTTTTATTTGATATTATTATTTATTCCCTTATTATTTTTGGTTAATTTAATTTCTCAATATTACTGGTGCAAAACCCCAAAATGGCAACTTCAATCCCCCTAGCCCAGCGTGTTCGCCCCAAATCCATTGATAAGATGATTGGGCAAAATCATCTATTAGGCGAGAACGCCCCCATTGCCAAAATGGTAGCCGAAGGTTATTTGCCGTCTATGATTTTGCACGGCAATGCAGGCATTGGCAAAACAACACTGGCAAGTTTATTGGCAAATAGCGTAGGGCGAGAATTTCGCCCCTTATCTGCAATTAACAGCGGTGTTAAAGAATTAAGAGAAGTTTTAAATATTGATGACGGATTATTTAATACATCGCCTGTGGTGTTTATTGATGAAATTCACCGTTTTAATAAAGCCCAGCAGGACGCATTATTGGGTGCGGTAGAAAGTGGGCAAATTACTTTGATTGGGGCAACCACCGAAAATCCGTCATTTAGCGTCAATAACGCTTTATTGTCCCGTTGCCAAGTTTATAAATTAGAACCTTTATCCGATGATGAGATTTTTCAAATTATCAAGCGGGCAATTTCCATTGACGAACAATTAAAAAAACTCCCCATTGTTTTAAATGACATTTCGCCCATTTATAGGCTCTCACAAGGCGATGCAAGACGTGCATTAAATCTATTAGAGCTTGCGATTTATGCTTATCAAGGCGAGCCAATTATTATTGATTTTGACAGTATCAGTAAAGTCGCAGGACAAACGCTCGTCCGCTATGACAAAGACGGCGATATGCATTATGACATCATTTCCGCCTTTATTAAATCGGTGCGTGGTTCTGACCCTGACGCGTCTATTTATTGGCTCGCTCGTATGCTTACCGCTGGCGAAGACCCTGCCTTTATTGCCAGAAGGCTTGTGATATTGGCATCGGAAGACATTGGGCTTGCCAATCCCAATGCCCTATTACTTGCCGATACCGCTTTACGAAGTGTCAAAGAAATCGGAATGCCCGAAGCAAGAATTATTCTGGGGCAAGTGGCGATTTATTTGGCAACATCGCCAAAATCCAATACCGCTTATCAAGCGATTAATAAAGCCATAGAATTTGCCAAAACGGATAATTCGCCTGTACCACTGCATTTGCGAAATGGTGTAACCACCTTGATGAAATCGCAAGGCTATGGCGTGGATTATATTTATCCGCACGATTATCCTAATCATTATTATCCCCAAAATTATTTGCCTGATAATTTAATAGGAATGCAGTTTTATGAGTTTGGCGATAATCAAAAAGAACAGACGAGTTTTGCGTTTATAAATTGGTTAAAGGGAAATCGGTAATGAAAAAACATCTAAGAGATACTGTCGTTTTACTGGTTTTTATTGGGATAATGTATCTTAATAATAATTACAAAACTTATATTCTTTTGGCAATATATTTTCTCATGATACTCATTTTATGTGGCTTATTAAAATATGCCGTCAAGAAAGATTGGGAATTTAATAATATTGCCAAAAACGCTATTATTATATTCTTGGCTTTGTTTTTTGTTTTACCAAATTCAATAGCAAATCATATTACCAAATATTTTGTTGCCAAAAACCAAAGTAAAATTTGTGGGATTGTCAGTCAAATTAACAAACCATCTTTGGGTCATAATACTTTTAATTTAGAAAATAATGCAAGTAATTTTAAATTAAATATTTATGATAATTTATCCATTGGCGATAAAGTTTGTGTTACTTATAATCCCAATGAAAAATGGTATGGTTATGCTTATGTGTTTAAATTAGACAAATTATAGATAAAATTATTTTTATTATTTTGATAATAATCAAAAATAGAAAAGTAGTTTTAATTTTTAAAATGGTTAAAATCGCAGTCGTAAATAAATACCCTTAAATCATTGCATTTAGGCAAAAATACCGTATAATAGCTATTATCCATATATATTTTGGAGAATAACAATGAGCCAAACTGCTACCGCAAAATTATTTTGGACTGGCAACAGTCAAGCCGTTCGCCTACCCAAAGCCTTTCGTTTTGAAGGCACCGAAGTGCGTATCAAAAAACAAGGACGACAAGTGATTATTGAGCCAGCAGAGACCCAAGATTGGGCGTGGCTGGACAAATTGCGAGCAATGCCAAAAGACGACAGTTTTGAAGAAGCCATTTTGGAAGGTCGCCAAAGTTTAAAAGCCGATGAACGAGATTGGGGTGCATTTGAATGAAATATTTGCTGGATACCAATGCGGTCATTGCGATTTTGAATGCCGATGAGCGATTTTTGACCACGCTAAAACAGCATAAAGAGCGTGAAATTGCCATCTCGTCAATTGTTTTGTCGGAGCTGTATTATGGGGCGTACAAAAGCCAAAAAACCGCCCAAAACCTTGAAAAAATCAATCTACTACCCTTTGAAGTGTTGCAATTTAATTCACAGGACGCTGATAAGGCTGGCGAAATTCGTGCAACCCTAGAAAGGCGTGGCACACCCATTGGTCCTTATGACACGCTGATTGCAGGGCAAGCGATTGCCAATGATTTGATTGTTATTACTGACAATGTGCGAGAATTTCTCCGAGTGGACGGCTTGCAAATTGAAAATTGGTTAAAATAACCGACGATTACCGCATTCATTGATAAAAAAATTATGCTAAAACCCACCCACGCCGATATTTTAAATAAACCTTATGCTCAAATTAAAGACTTAAAGCTGTATTGTCCTGATGAATTAGACGCCATCAAACACAATCACAAAACCACTTGGCAAGTTTTTAAAGCCTTTAATTTAAAAGTTTATCAAAATTTACCAATGAACTTTGCCAAACCGCACATTGAAAATTGGTGCAATGGCTGGGAAATCAGACGGCACTTTTTTGCTTATTATAAATACCAAACTTATCTTGGCAATGCTCCGATTATTGTCGTGATTTTAAATAGGCAAAGGCTGATTGTCGCTTTGACATGGCATTCTTATAAGGCAAACAGCTCAAATAGCACATTGGGGCAGTTTAATAATTGGATAAATGAGATTGATTGGGCGGACTTTGATGATTTTTATTTTTGGCATAGCCGTGTTAATGAGTATGGCGACTTTCAACAAGCCCATGAATTTGACTATGAAAAGGTAGAGCTAAACGCAGGCGAATTTTACCGCTTGGGCAAATTTATAGACAAAGACAAGCTGGATGATTTTAGCGATGATGAGCTAATAGAGTGGGTCGGGCAGACGATTGAGCGGTTAGACAGAGTGTATGAGTGGTGTCATTAGAGCGTGATGTCATCAAAGAATTTGGCAAAATGCCGATTGACGATAAATAATGCCAAGCCTTCTATCACAAACAATAATGTCATGATTTTAAAGATGAAATTACCAAATTCATTGCCATATCGTGCCAAATAAGTGCGGCTGTTGTGGTTGGCGGTCTCAGAAAACTCCCAAAATCCCAAAAAATAAATCAACGCCACAACCATAAACAGCCAAAAATAAGACGCTTGATTGGGATTTTCTACTGCTTGGGTTTGTAAGGTGTGGCGGTAATGCTTTTTTAGGGCAAATAAAGTCGGTGCGGACAGTCCGATGAGATGGTGTTTTAGCAGGACTTGCCCGAGCAAAAACAGATAATAAAATGTTAGGGTATCATATATCCATTTGTTGCCAGCACTGCCATTCATGCCCTTTGCCACAGGCAGTATGCCGGTATAATCGTTTGGCACAAAAAACAAACTACCAAACAGCAAGCACGGCAAAAGCCCAATGCTTATCACAGGCAAGCAAAACATCTCTTTATAAATGGCAAACCCCAAACGGTCGGGTAGACCAAATACAATCATGTCTAGCCCAACTTTTTAACAACCACATAACGATAACTGCCGTCATCAAGGGTCTCTTGACTGGCAAGCGTATGCCCCAAATGCCGACAAAAATTGGGAATGTCTCGGGTCGTGGCAGGGTCGGTCGCTAGGATATGAATCTCATCGCCCCCTTTGGCGGTGCGAATGCTCTTATGTAGGAGCATGACAGGTTCAGGGCAAATCAGCCCTGTGGTGTCTAGCATAATGGTATCACTCATAGCGGACGCCCTTCAAAATCACTTAAAATCTGCCGTTCGTCTGCCGTCCATGCCTGTTTGTTGCCATCTTTGTCGGTGCGGACGATGGTTGCCGTGCCGTTGGCAACGATGGCTTGTTGAGCGGTGCTGTAATATTCGTACGCCATCGACAGACTGGTGTTGCCGATTTTGGTGCATTTAACGCCGATAAGTAGGGTGTCAGGATAATGCACGGGGCGTAGGTAGTTGCATGATGAACCTGCTAAGATGGTCAGAGTTTCGTCCTTAAACATGGCAAGCGAATGCAAATAGCTGATACGGGCAGATTCGGCGTAGCGGTAATAAGCGACATTATTGACATGATTAAAGGCGTCCATCTCGCCCCATGCCACAGGTTGGACGTGGACGATAGGGTAGTCGTGTAGCTCGGTGGGGCGGTCATTGCCTGTGAGTGTGGCAGTGTAAGGATGGGTCATGGGGATGTCCTTTTAAGTTTCAATTTATCTAAAGTGATTAACGCATGATGAGTTCGCTGTTTTTTTGCCTGTTTTGGGGTTTATTTTAACATCTGAACACTGCTCAGCTCTTTGTTTTTGGGGCTGTTGGCAAGTAAATCATAGACCCAAAATAGGGCATCATCGATGGTATTTAGGGCGACTTGCTGTCCGATTTGCCCTGTTTTGGTGTCGGTATTGTTTGTGGTTTTGCCGTCTTTTTTGCCGTCTCTGTCACTGGCTTTGTTTGCCAAAGCGGTTTGTTCAGATTGCTTTTTTAGACTCTCAGGGTCAATCTTACCGCCGTGTAAGGTAATATGGCTTTCTAACTGTGAGCGGACTTCTTGTAAGTAACTGGTCATCAGTCCCCTGTCTCGCACGTTTGCCGAACCGATGGCAAGCGATAACATCATACTGGCGTCATGAAGCAGGATGTCGCCACGACTTAGGGGGGCGTTGGGTGTGCTGGTCTGCTGAGTGCGTAAAAAAGCTTGCACGTCTCGCATTTTGATGATGTGAGCCTGCCATGCGTCAGGCTGTGTTTTTAGCGTGCCGATGTAGGCGATGTCTGCCTTTATGCTACTGCTTAGGGCGGATTTGACCGATGGGGCGATACCAGTCATCTGCCCAAGCTGATAATCAATGGCTTGCAAGGCGGTCAAGGTGTCATCATAACTGCCTTGTTCAAAGAGCTTGTTGGTCATGGCAAGTTCGATTTTTAAAAATTCAGCGTCTTTGCTCGCTTCGGCTTTATTTGTTTTTTTGTGGCCGTCGGTTGGGGTGATAGCGAACAGGCGGTCGTCCATGTCGTTTAGGCGGGTATCGACGGTGTCCATTTTGGCAAGGCGTTCATCTACTTTATCCACGACCGACGTAAAAGAAAGGTATAGCCACAACAGCCCACCTGCCAGTAGGATAATGACCAGCCATTGCAGTCGCATGAGTACCACCCGAGCTTGGTCGGCTTGTTTTTTAAGCTCTTCTCTCTCGACTTCTTTGGCGTGGGCGAATTTGGCGTCCAGCTCTTCTAGATTTGCCTTGATGGCTTCGGCACTTGGACTGTCAGGTTTTTTGGTGTTTGGCATGATGATAAAAGCGTTAAATTTTAAAATGTCTCACGATGGGTAAGTTGCCATGACGTCTTGTATGGCTTGATTTAGGGTTGATTCCGTCAAATCCACCACGGGGCAGACACGGCTGTGCGGATAGTGCGTGGCGGTTAGGGCGGTCAGGCGATGACCCAGGGTTAAATATATCACATTTTGTGGCAAAAGCCCATGCGTGTGCGTGCGATGGCTGTGAATCTGTTGGTCATACACACTCTGCCAAGCGTTTAGACTCATCTGACTGCTGATAAGGACAAAGATGGGTGAGTGCTTGCCAATTTGATGTTGATGGTTTTGACTACTATTAAAAGTTCCATCAGGGCTGTCATCGGTGCTATCGCCAAGCAGACGAGTAAAATCGCTCGCCAGCTCTGACGGCACGCACCGCTCATAAAAGGCGATGGCACGCACATTCACGCCCCGTTTGATGAGTGTGTCAGACAACAATCGCCGTCCACCGACCCCACGCCATATCAGCACATCATCGCCTGTGTGTAGCTCACTGATGACGGGCATGGCAAGCATGCCTTCGTTACTCATCGGACATCCTGCATCAAAAGGGGTTAGCACCGAAAAACCAAACTCCGCCAAAGCATCTGCTGTCGGCTGTCCCACAGCGATGACGGTTAGGGTGTCATGATGGGGTAGGTCGCAGGCGTGGTCAATGCCTTGCTCTTTTAAAAAACGCACCGCACACGTGACTGCTTCCACGCTCACCACGATAAGTGTGTCAAATTTGCCATGGACAAAATCCACCAAATCCTGCATTTCTGACTGCTCTAATTCATCAAAATGCCAAATGGCAAGCAGTGGCAAGCCAACACTGTGGATGACCAGGTTCATGTCAGCTTTGTGCTTAGGACGGGTGTTGATGAATAGGGGGGTCATGGTGCTGGGTTGATTGTGCCTATGGGGTTGTTGGTATTAGTTGTCTTGATGTTGATACAGGGCTTTTAAAATCTCATCCGCCCCTTGGGTAAGTAGCTCTGTGGCGACAGCTTGCCCCAGTTGCTGGGCATTTTGGATATTTTGTGTGGCGTTGTCCGTGATGTCGGTCTGGGCGGTGACTTTTAGCAGGGTGCGACCGTCGGGCGTGCCTACTCGACCTTCTAGGTGCAGAACGCCTTTATCAAGCTGTGCAAATCCTGCTATCGGTACTTGACAGCCCCCTTCTAAGGCATGGTTCATGGTTCTCTCGGTGATGGCTCGTAGGGCGGAGATGTCATGGTTTAAGGGCTTGATAAGCTCCCTAATCTCATCGTCTCGGCACTCGATGGCAAGTGTGCCTTGCCCGACCGCAGGCAGGCAGATGTCGGCAGGTAGACTGTGGCGAATGCGTTCGTGTAACTCTAACCGCGCCAAGCCACTTTGGGCAAGGATAATTGCATCATAGTCGCCATTATCAAGCTTGCCAAGGCGTGTGCCAACATTACCACGCAAGCTGATGATTTCTAAGTCAGGGCGATAGGCACGCAGTTGGCATTCACGGCGTAGGCTTGATGTGCCGACCTTTGCCCCTTGGGGTAGGTCATCTAAACTGGCAAAATGATTGCTTACAAAAGCGTCGAAAGGGCTATGGCGGTCAAGATATGCCCCGATGATAAGCCCGTCAGGCAGTACCATGGGTACGTCTTTTAAAGAATGTACGGCAATGTCAGCTTCACCGCTTAGTAGGGCGTTTTCTAGTTCTTTGACAAATAAGCCTTTTCCGCCGATTTTGGCAAGAGGGGTATCTAAGATTTTATCGCCTTTGGTGACCAGCTCTAACAGACGAATGTCAAGTTCGGGGTAGAGTTTTTGAAGTTCGTCTTTGACAAAATGAGCCTGCCAAAGTGCAAGCGGGGATTGGCGTGTGGCGATGGTTAGGGTTTTCATGATTGTGTTATCGCTATGTTATCTTATCAATGATTGCCTATTTTAACCACATTTACCCCAAAATGCCAAATAAAAATTCATACCAGTTATTTCTTGGTATGGATGTAAATAACTACCAAATCAAGGTGGCTAAAATACAAAAGGGCGAATCAACGCCCTTGGATGGTATCGGATGGCTTGCCCGTCAAATGCTGTGAATTTTTTCTCTGAGCATGGGCAGATGACGGCGTGATACCGACAGTTTCTCAGGCATGCCCCGAAAGCGTACTTGATATTGACCGCTATCCACCGTTTCCAACAAATCCAAATAATCTAGATTAATCAAAGCATTACGATGAATGCGGAACATGATGCCTTCAAACTCTTCTTCTAAGTCTTTTAAGGTTTCATCAATGAGTACCACGCCATTTTTGTGGCGTACTTTGACGTATTTTTGGTCAGCGGTAAAATAGTAGACATCAGACAGCGAGATGAGTTCAACGCCACGGTGCGTGCGTGCGGCGATGTATTGGCGAGTGCGACCACTTTTACCGTTTTTCTCGTTAAGGCTTGCTTGTTGGGCGGCGTTAATGCGACAGCACTTTTGTAAGGCGTTCTTGACATCGTTTTCTTGAATGGGAATGGGTAGATAGTCGCAAACTCCCCATTTTAGAGCATTTAACATAAGGTGAGTGTCATCTAGCCCAAAGAAAATAATGGCAGGCGGATGGTTAAATTCTTGGTTGATTTTCTGACAAAATTCTTCAATGTAAGCCAAGTGAGCATTGATAAATAGAACCTCAGGCTGGTGTTCCATCACCGATGTGTAAGCTTCTTCTAAGCGTTCTGCTTGCCCGACGATTTCATGCGCGAGTGTCTCGATAATTGTTTGAACATGTTTGCGCAGGGCTGGCTCGCTCTCACAAATTAGAATTTTCATTTGCCTCTCCTTAATATTATGGCATGTGTTACAGTATCCACTTGCTATTGATGAATAACCAATAATGATGTGGATTTACAAATTATCATAACAAACGCTCGTCAAATACCATCAATGTAATGAAGAATAACTAAATGTTATGTCTGTTTTTGATGAATAATGTTATTTATGAGTTAACTTTTGCTAATTAAGGATTTTAGCAAAAGTTAACCCAAAAGAAAAGTGGGTATATCAAAATTTGGTATTGTTAAAAACAAATACATAAGTTAAAATAGCTCAATACTTTACCATATAGAGTAAAAACCAATGAACGAAACATTTGATAGTTGTCCTAAATGTAAGCACAAACACTTTGTCAAAGCAGGTTTTAACAATGGCAGACAACGCTATAAGTGCAAAGGTTGCAATCATTACTTTTCGGTACATAAACCAACGCATCATAAAAGCGAAGAAACCAAGCAAATGGCAATCAATATGTATCTAGAAGGTTTGGGCTTTCGCTCAATTGGTCGCATATTAGGTATTAGTTATGGCACAGTCTATCAATGGGTTAAAAAACTTGGTGAACAACATCAAATTAAACAAGATAGCAATCAAGCGATAGATATCGTTGAGCTTGATGAGATTCATAGCTACACCAAGCATAAAAAAACGCTTGCTGGACTTGGGTTGCCATTGACAGAACAACAAAACAAATCTTAGGTTTTGTTTGTGGCAGACGAGACACCAACACCTTTAAACAGCTTTACAATCAATTGAATATCCATAACATTCAACTGTTTTGTAGTGACTACTGGAAATCTTACCTTGAAGTCATTCCAAAATCAAAACATATGACAAGCAAAGCTCAAACTTTTACCATAGAGGGCTATAATAGTCTCATTAGGCATTTCACAGCAAGATTTAGAAGAAAATCAAAATGTTATTCTAAATCCGAGAAAATGATAGAAAACACTTTGAACTTACTGTTTGCTAAGTGGAATGGAACTTTGAATTATGTATTTTAGTTTAACAATGCCAAAAAGTTAAGCAAATTAACCAACACCAACCCCGCCAAAGAAGTCGCCACCGCCCAGCTTAATTATGGCGTATTTGACAATTTGCATTGGGCGGACGATAAGCTGATTACCGCAGGGTCTATGGCTTTGACTTGTCAAAATGGCTTGACTTTTGATTGTTTAAAAGATTATCACATCACCACGATTAACCCTAACAATTTGGCGACCAATGCCATTTATCAAGGCAAATATACCGCCGATTTTAGCGGTGTTTCTACCGTGTTGCCTGTGGGTAAGACTTATTACTTAGGTTCGTTTTATCGGGATAAACTGGCGTATTTTGAAGGGAAATAATGGGATTTAAAACACCGTTTAATTTAAAATTAGGCGGTGTTTTTTTATAAAAATTTTGCAAAATGGGTTTTCAGACAGCCTGAAAATTTATCTTTCCATTTTTAAAAACCAACTTTCCAAAAATCGCCATGCTTTTATCAAGTCTAAAATTTTATAATATGTCCATTCCATCAAACCCAAAGAGAAATGTTATGAAAAAATTCAAAACCATCGCCATTGCCCTGACCTTTTCCGCTTTGGCATTGGCACTGTCTGCTTGCCAAACCACCCCATCAAGCCAAGTGAGCGTAAATGCCAACACCGCCATAGACCAAGCCATCAGAGCCAACAGCAAGGCAAGCACCCAGCACACCAAGCAAATGGCAACTGCCAATAAACTCAATCACATCAGCTATGCCAATGTCGCTTATGACAACATCAACGAACGCCAAAAAATGGACATTTATTTGCCCAAAAATCATCGGGGTAACACCCCTGTCGTGTTGTACCTTCACGGTGGCGGATTTATCACTGGCGACAAAATGGAAGTCATGGGCGGTTCACACAAAAATGTAGAAGAAATGATAAAACGCCTGCTTGACAACGGCTATGCGGTTGTGTCGGTGGGCTATCGTTTTTTGCCCGATGCATTGCTTGACGAAATCATGATGTAACAAAAGCCTTTGAATTTGTGCGTAAAAATGGCAAACAATATGGCTTGGACAGCAATCGCATTGCGGTAATGGGCGAAAGTGCGGGCGGACATTTGGCACAGTGGCTTGCCGTAACGCAGGGCAAACACATTAAGGCGAGCTTGCCCTATTATGGTTCTGCTGATTTTGTCAATATGACCGCCACCAAAGCCCAGCCCCAATGTGATACAAGCCGACATTCCCCAAGATTTTGATTTGAGTGCCTATGCTGTTGGCGAAAAATACGGCTCGCCTGCCTTTATCAAAAAAGCCACCGCATTAAGCCCACTTTATCGGGTTTCCAAAGACACCCCGCCGACTTTGATGTTTCACGGCAACAATGATTGTGTTGTATCTCACGAACAATCGGTTCGCTATTTGAAAAAATTGAAAGAATATCAAATTCCTAGCGAACTGGTTATCCTAGAAGGCGAAGGACACGCCACGCCAAAATTTTGGACAACACCAGAATACCAAGAAAAAGTGTTGGCGTTTTTAAAACAATATTTGTGATGAATTGAAAGAGAAAGCACCCCAAAGGTTAGTGTGTGAGTGGCGAGCTTTGGGGTGGGGTTTCAATTCTCACTTGGACGGCATTTTAAAAACACTTTTAAATACCACCTTAACGCAAACTATGCAAAAAGTGCATATGGCGATGATATTGGCTGACAATGTCGTTAATCACCCCTTCTTTACTCCACCCCATGATGTCGTAATCTTGCCCGCCTTCACCCAAATGCACTTCGGCACGATAGTAGGTCTGGGTGTCGTCATCGCTTGCGGTGCTGGTGTCGTCATCGCTATGGACAAAGTCAGGCTGGACATGGCTTGACAGGCGTACCTTATAGACAAAGTCAATCTCACTGCCGTGATTGGCAAGTAGCACCACACTGCCTGATTTTTCATTTAAGACCTTAGCGTCCACGCCCAAGCCCCGTAGCTCTTCTGCCACATCTTCGCATGCCTCTTTGACGGTTGTATCAATAAAACGGCTTACCGCAGAGCGACTTGGAAAGTTCATGATGACGTGCAGTCTTTCACGCCATACGCCACCGCCTTGGGCAGGCAAAGGCACGCTTAGGTTTTGTTGTAGGATTTCTTGCTTTTGGGCGTCCACGTTCAGAGCCTTTAACAGCCCATACATCGCAATCATCAGCACTGTTACAAAGGGCAAAGCACTGGCGATTGCCATGGTTTGCAACGCCCCAAGACCGCCTGCCAGTAGCAGAGCAATGGCAACCACGCCTGCCCCGATTGACCAAAACAGACGATAACGTACCCCTTTGCTGCCTTTGCCGTGCGAGCAAAGCATATCCATCACCAAAGCCCCAGAGTCGGCAGACGTGATAAAAAACACGATAATCATGGCAAGGGCAACATAGCTAAACAGCCCCGACATGGGAAGCTCTTCTAAAAAGGCAAATAAGGACAGCGATACGTCTTTGTTGATAATCTCGCCAAGCAAGGTGTTGCCTTGATTTAAAATCATGTCAATGGCGGAGTTGCCAAACACCGTCATCCACAAAAAGGTAAAGCCGGCTGGGACAAACAGCACCCCAAGCACAAACTCACGAATGGTACGCCCACGAGACACACGAGCGATAAATAGACCGACAAACGGAGCCCAGCTAAGCCACCAACCCCAATACAAAATCGTCCAACCGCCAAACCAATCGGTTTTGTCATAGGCATATAGGTTAAAGGTTAAGCCGACAATGTTTGAAAGATATGAACCAACATTTTGGACGTACGCTTGCAATAAAAACACCGTCGAACCGCCCAATAGCACAAAGAGCAGTAGAACCACTGCCAAGCCTAGATTAAGCTCGGAGAGCATTTTTACGCCCTTATCCAGTCCCGACATCACCGAGACAGTCGCCAACGCACAGATGATGGCAATCAGCACCACTTGGCTTGCCGTCCCCACAGGGATGAACGAGAACATATGATTAAGCCCCGTATTGACCTGCAACGCCCCATAACCTAGGGAAGTCGCCAAGCCAAACAGCGTCCCCACCACCGCAAACACGTCCACCGCATGACCGATAGGGCCATAAATCTTGTCGCCGATAAGCGGATATAATGCCGAACGCAACGTCAAGGGCAGGTTATGCCGATACGCAAAAAACGCCAAAATCAGAGCCACCACCGCATACACCGCCCAAGCGTGCAAGCCCCAATGAAAAAAGGTCAGTCGCATGGCTTGGCGAGCAGCGTCTATGGTGCTACCGTCCCCATGTGGCGGATTTAAAAAGTGCATGACAGGTTCTGCCACGCCAAAGAACATAAGCCCAATGCCCATACCTGCCGAAAACAGCATGGCAAACCACGAAAAATTACTATAATCAGGGCGAGAATGGTCAGGGCCAAGCTTGATGTTACCGAGTTTGGATAAGCCCAAATACACGCTAAACAGCAAAATAATCGCCACCGTCAGCACATAGTACCAACTGGCATTATCCACAATCGCTGATTGTACCGCCTTAAAGGTCTTGTCGGCAAGCTCAGGCAATAAAATGGCAAACAAACTGATAAAGGCAATCAGCCCTGCCGATGTCAAGAACACAGGCGGATTTAGCCCGTGCTTGTTTTTTTTGGGTACAGGCGTACTCATATTACACTCCTATTGTCAATGGTAGTGCAATAAAATATGGATAAACGCCTAAATGATTAAAAACGATTGATAAACACACCAATCCTATTCATATTTGATTGCACCAATGGGGTTAATTTTGAGCAACATTTGCACAAAATTTGTTAATATTCAAAGGATTGTAACATAGATTAGCCAAAAAATAAAATTTGGTTGGGGTTTTGTAGGTTTTTTATGGTATCAATAAACATCTTTAAAAAAGTGTGTTGGTATGGGTAGGTATTGTCAAGGGAAGGATGGCAAATGTGCGTCAAAAGCATACATGACAAGCCTGCCAAGCAGTTTGTAATTTAGGCAGGCTGTAAATACAAGAACTCCTGTTGCGAGCGGTTTATTTGGATTGGTGTGCTTGTACCCACCCCACAACACGCCCCACCTGCTCTTTATAATCACTCATTCTATGGTCGCCCCCGTCTTGGGCGACAACGTCCGCCCCACAACTTTCAAAAAATGCTTGAGTGGCGTGGGCGTCCAACAGCTCATCACCCATTTTTAATAACACTTTGATTTTTTGGGGATTTTTGACGGTCAAACGGTGCTTTTCAAACCACGCCAAATCCCCATAGCGAATCTGCCAGCCCCCTGTCGTGGTGTAGATGATGGTATCGTCTGTGAGTGCTTGCCCGTCAAAATTGTCCGTTAAAAATCGCTGAAAGCTCAAATCAGGGCATATGCTCGGGTTTAATAGCACCGCAGGCGTGCCTGTCATGTCGGACAAGAGTGTAGCAAAATACCCACCCAAAGACGAACCGACAAGCACGGCATTGGGGTTTTCTTTGATTAAATTCAATAGCTTAGCCACCACGTCATCAGGCGGACAGTTCAAATCAGGGCGTAGGGTGTCTATGCCAAACTCTTTGGCGTGGTTGGCGGTGATGACGGCTTTGGTGGCATTGGGGTCGGAGTCTAGTCCGTGCAGGTAGATGATGGTCATGGTCGTTTTATGGGCAGTAAAGTGGTGTTATAAGAGTATCGTAAAATGGTGCGATGGGCAAATATATGATAAATAAATCGAACGCCATTGTATCAATTTTTATCAATTTTCGCTATAATTAATACTCCTGTCCGACATTTGCCCTTTTTATTAACCACACTCGCCTGCCATGCAAAACGAACTTTTTATGATAGACAACCCCTGCATTAGCGTGTGTGCCATGAACAAAAAGGGCTACTGCATGGGCTGTTTTAGAAATCGCACCGAACGCCAAACATGGCACATCATCAGCGATGGCGAGCGAGCAAAAATTTTAAAAAACCTTGGTAGACGACGTCGCAACATCAACGCCCTACTTCGCCACAAACAACGCCAAACCCCAGTCAATTATGAGTTTGATTTTTATGGGCAGTTTGAGCAGTTAAGTTTTGATTTTTAAATCAGTATCGCTCTGTGGTTTTTATTTACCTTTTTTTATTTATCTTTCTTAATTTGCCTTTATCATTTATCATTTATCATGGCAAATAAAGAGTAGGCACCCCCTATTTACCCCATTTATTTCCCCAGCTTATTTGCCAACGTCATACACGCTTCATAACGTCTATTGACATTGGTGGCGTACCAGTTGGTGTTTTTGTCCTGTTTCATCTTTGTACTGCTAATCACGACCTGTGGCATGATGGCATAGGTGGGGTCTTTTTTGTATTTGGCTTTAAACAGCTCGCTAACCCCTTGATACGTGGCGGTTTGCTCAAAACTTGCTTTTTTCTCTTTTTTCAAATCACTTCTGATTTGGGCGGGGGTGAGCGGTGTTTTGGCGGTGGCGAGTAGGTTGATGAGTGCCGTCTCAGTTTGTGATTTGGCACTGCTCACCGTGCCATTGGCATATAACAGCAAATCGCCATCGATGTCAAGGCTGATTCCTGTTAGGCTTGCCACACGTTTTTGAAAAGCGGAATTTCGACTTGAATACACGCCAGAGTTGTAGTCAGCAAAACGATAAATTGGCTTATCATAATCCGCCTGATACATCATCAAGCGATGAATGCCGTAATACAGACCGCCATACTGCCCGTACATGTCAGCACGCAGGGTGCGGTCGTTCATGTTGGCTCGGCGGTGGCGTTTGGCGTAGTTGACATGCACCTGCATGGAGCCTAAGGTGGTGATGGGATTTAGGCGTTCATCAAGGCTCTCGCCTGTGAGCTTGGTAAGATTGTTCACGCCACTGACTTTATAGGTGCTGGTAAAGTAGTCAAACATCTGTTGGTATAGCTCGTCCAGCTCTTTTTCGGTTTTTACTTTTTTGATTTGGCTCTCAAAGCTGTCATCCTTGGTCGGGCGAGTGGCGAGCATGGTGCGAAACACGCCAGCGAGCTGTTTACCCAGTTTGTCTTCTAGCTTATCATCGATGGCACGTAAGGACGCTTGCCCGAGATTGGCAACGGCGGGATTGGCGTGAAAGTTGGACTCTTGGTCAATGACCGCAACCACGGTGCAGATGTTCTCTTTGTCCTTATGCAGTTTTAGCTCGTCAAATATCGCCCCGATGTCGCTTGCCCAACTTGCCTTGTCCTGTGAGCGGTTGGGTAGCACTTTGGCAATCTCATCATTTGACAAGATGGGCGTGTCGGGCGTCTCTTGGGTGCAGGCGGCCAGCAGGATGGCACCGCCAAACAGAGCGATGTATAAGGACAGATTTTTTAACAGTGGATTTTTCATAAAATGATAAAAAACAATGACAAGCCAAAAAACGGCTTATTGTAGCAAAATAATGCCCCAACAAGCCTTGCCCGATATTAATGCCATGTGTGATTTTTGTATCACGAACTGCTGGTTACATGCTCACCGCCAACCAGTCGCATAAGCCCTTCTTGTTGGGTGGTGGCGACAAGCCTGCCATCTTGCCAAAACTGCCCGTGGTTTAGCCCCTTGGCGTGACTGGTCGTGTCGCTCCACATGTCGTACAGTAGCCAGTCGCTGACATCAAAGGGGCGATGAAAATGCATGCTGTGGTCAATGCTTGCCACTTGTAAACCCTTGGTCATAAAGCTAAGCCCGTGCGACATCAGCCCCGTACCCACCAAATAAAAGTCGGACGCAAAGGCAAGCAGAGCCTGATGAATGGCGACAGGCTGGTCTTGTAATCCATTGATACGGAGCCAGTTGGCTTGGCGGGGTCGCATGGGCTGTGGATGAATGGGGTCTCGGGGCGTGACAGGGCGTATCTCGACATGGCGTTTACGCAGGTAGCGGGCTTTTAGGGCGTCGGGGATTTTGCCGACATGGGCGTCTTTTAGCTCCTGCTCACTTTGTAAGGTGTCAGGGTGCGGATATTCGGGCATGCTCTCTTGGTAGTCCAGTCCGCCTTCCATGGGTGAGAATGACGCGATCATGCTAAAAATGACCTGTTCGGTCGTGCCAAGCGTGGGGTCGTCAGGGTTGTTTGGCACGTTTTGTACCGCCACGACTTGCCGAGCCGATAGGCTTTTGCCATCACGCAGACGGCGAACTTGGTAGATGACTGGCAGGCGAATGTCGCCCCCACGCAAAAAATAACCGTGAAAACTGTGACAAGGCTTATCTATCTGGAGCGTCTTCGCCCCCGCCATCATCGCTTGGGCAAGCACCTGCCCGCCAAACACCCTTGCCCCCACATAGTCAAAGCTCGGTGCCGAGAACACATCGGGGGTTATCTCGGTTAGGGTCAAAGTCGTCATCAAGTCACGAATCAAACTATCATCAGGCGTATTTGGCATAATCATTCCACACATCTAAAATGGTTAAGGGCAAGCGGTGCTACCTGTATTGACAAATGTCATCAAACCACACCGTTTCTGGCAGGCGTACAAGTATAACAAAATTTTTGTCCATTTCTAGTTAAAAATGTTAAAATACTAAGATTATTGTCAAATCATGGCACGTACTATGTTAAAACTTCCGAATATCTCTCAGATTTTTTCTAAAAAACCAAATAACACCCCAAAACCCACCCACCAAAACCAGCAAGAAGCCCCCAAAAGAGCAGAAAACAAACCATCGGTCTATCGCAACTTATCAGGCAAAGGCTTATCTTTGGCGGTCAAAGCACAAATCTTGGGCGAAGTGCCAGAGCTTGATGATGATATTCCCACGTTTTATGTGCTAAGAGAATATTCACGCTCCAACAGTCTGCTCGTGGATGTTAAAACCCAAGAGTTAAATCTACCATCCGCCCTTGCCAGTACCAGCATTGGCAGTCTTAATGAGAGTGCCTCTGTCATCTTTTTAAAGCACCGTCACGGCTCAGAGAACATTCCATCGCCACGCTTAGAGCGACTCATCAAAGCATGTATCGATGACCCCACATTGCGTGTGCGACTCATTCCCGTGACCATCCTATGGGGACGAGCCCCAAGCAAAGAAGACAGCCTGTTTCGCCTGCTCATGGCGGACGAATGGAATAGCCCCAGCATTCCCAAACAGCTCTTTAATATCGGGGTCATGGGGCGTGATACGGCAGTGCAGTTTGCTCAGCCCAAGGATTTACAAAAGCTTATTCAAGACAGCAAGGACGACCATGCTGACAATGTAGACCTTAGTACATCGCACTTGGCAAACCATATCAGCCAACGCCTAAAAGGCTATTTGGACAAACAACGCACCAGTATCATCGGGCCTGACCTATCTGACAAACGCAACGTGACGGGGCAAATCTTATCATCGCCCATCGTCCAAGAAGCCATAGAAAAAGAAGCCATCCGCACAGGCAAAACCATCGCCCAAATCAAAAAAGAAGCCAGCGGTTATGTGGGTGAGATAACAAGCGATTATTCACACTCTGTCGTGCGTTTTTTTGACCACTTTTTGACGTGGCTTTGGGAGCGACTCTATGACGGCGTGGAAGTGCGTCATTTTGAGCGGGTGCGTAAGCTTGCCCCCGACCACCAAATCATCTATGTGCCATGCCACCGTAGCCACATTGACTACATGCTCCTGTCTTATGTGATTTATAAACGGGGTTTACGCATTCCATACATCGCCGCAGGGGAAAACCTCAATCTGCCTATCGTGGGTGAGATTCTGCGAAATGGCGGGGCGTTTTTTATGCGTCGTAGCTTTAAGGGCAATGCCTTGTACAGCACAGTCTTTAAAGAATACGTTCACACCCTGATGAAACGTGCCGTTCCCATTGAGTATTTCATTGAAGGCGGTCGCTCTCGCTCGGGGCGTCTGCTACCGCCCAAGCTCGGTATGCTTGCCATGACCGTGGGTAGTTATCTGCGTGAGCCTGCCAAGCCCGTGGTCTTCATCCCGACCTACATCAGCTATGAACGGATTATGGAAGGAGCGACTTATGTGGGCGAGCTCAAAGGCAAGCCCAAAGAAAGCGAAAATCTACTACAAATCCTCCAAACTGCCAAAAAGATAGAGCGGATTTTTGGGACGGTACACGTCTCATTTGGTGAGCCGTTGCATTTGGATTATTTCATGCAAAAATTTGATGTCAAAGCCCAAGACGACAGCAACGACAACACCAAAAAGACACATGCTTTGGTACAAAACCTCGGCGTTAAGATTTTGCAAAACATCAACAAAGCCGTGGTGGTAAACCCTGTCTCACTCATGGCACTCGTGCTACTGTCCACCCCAAAATCTGCCTTAGGCGAAGCCCAAGCGATGGAGCAAATCGCCCTATATCAGCGTATCGCCCAAGCACTGCCCTATGATAAGGACACGCACATCACCGACATGTCGCCTGATGATATCTTGCAATATGCCATGAAGTTAAAACTCACCGAAAAACTCCCCCATGTGCTAGGCGACATGATAAAAGTAGCGGACAAACAAGCCCCCCTGCTCAGTTATTTTAAAAATAACATCCTACACGTCTTTATCCTGCCAAGCCTGCTTGCTTCGCTTATCCAAAGAAATGGACGCATTAATAAGGCTCAACTGGTCAGCATTGCCGAGCTGTTATATCCCTTTTTACAAACCGAACTGTTTTTAAAATTCCGCCAACGCACCATCAGCGACTTCATCTTTGAGGTGCTTGACGTACTTATCCATGAGGGCGTGGTGGTGGATTTGGGCAATGGCGTGGTCGGTGCCCCCCAAAGCAACTCGCCTGCCTACCAACAGCTCATCGTGCTAGCCAACCCTGCCCAACAGAGTCTAGAACGCTACTTTATGGCATTGACCTTGTTGTCCGAGCAAGGCTCAAACCGCCTAACAAGCGAACAGGTGGTTAACCTATCTCATGTACTGGCACAGCGTATCTCCCTACTGTATGCTGATGATTTGCCAGATTCATTTGATAAAGCACTCTTTACCAGTTTTTTAAATACCCTAAAACGCCTAGATTACGTAGCGACCGATGAACAAGGACTGCTTGGGTTTGATGAACGCATTGATGAGATTGCCAAACACGCCAAATTTGTCCTTAACCCTGACATGCTAGAACTGCTACATCACACCGCTCATCTCGATGATGACGAGATTAACACTGTCATGAGCGAGATTATCAACAAACGCAAATTTGGACGCAGATAGCTGATTTATTAGTTTAAAACACAGATAAAGAACTTTAAAATTACCACAGATTTATAATATGTGGGCGTAGGGACTGGCTCTGCACGCCTGATAAAATCGTTATATCATCAAGGGCGTGCTGAGCACGCCCCTACAAATCCTGTGGTAAATATCAAATTCGTTAGATATACGTTAAAATGCGTTGAATATTTTTTGGATAAATACATGGGGCAAATGGTAATTTGTCCCATGAAAGACACACCGATTTAGAGCGTGTCGCCCAGACATGCCCCAAACCCATTTTAAGGAAAATCCCCATGGACATGAACGCCCTACCTACCATCGACCCCACCGCCCTAGGCGACAACGTTCCACGCAGGCATGGCAAAATCGCCCCACGCCTTGCTCGTGCCTTTTTGGACAAGACAGGCTGGCGTATCACAGGCGAGATTCCCAACGTCTCGCAGGCGGTACTGCTTGCTGTTCCCCACACCTCCAACATGGACGGCGTGTACGCCATTCCCACCCTACTCGCCCTTGATGTGGACATCAAATTACTGGGTAAAAAACAGCTGTTCAAGCTCCCCATCATGTCGCATTTTTTGACGTGGGCAGGGGTCATTCCCATTGATAGGGACAAAAAAGGCTCGGTATTACAAGCCAACATTGACCGCTTTAAAACTGGCAAACCGCTCTTTTTGGGGCTAGCCCCCGAAGGTACTCGGGGTTATACCGATGAGTGGAAAACAGGCTTTTATTATCTGGCGGTGGGGGCAGGTGTGCCTATCTTGCCTGTGGCGATGGATTATAAAACCAAAGAAGTCCGCTTTATGCCCTTGTTTTATCCCACAGGCGACATTGAGGCGGATTTACCCAAGATTTATGCCTATTATGACGGCGTAGAAGGCAGGCATGTAGATAAAATGTCTAAGCCACTACAAGATTTGTCAAAACGCTGACCTGAGTATCTACCCCTTAGCATGCCGTTTGTTAGACATGCTGTCAAAAAATCTCAATACCCATTCTCCCATCTGCCCTCTTTGCAATATCAAAAGTGATGCCAAAACAAAACGCCCCCAACTTGGGAGCGTTTTGATGGATGTTTTACAATTAAGTTTAGAGGCCTGTTACTGTGACATTCTCCACCCATAGTTGGTTACCCTGACCATCGGTGTAGACATCATATTCAGTGTTATCATAGGTGACTTTGCCGGTGCTCACAGATGAGCCGTACCACTTAACGGTATCATCACCATTGCCTGTGACTATGATCACCGAATCATGGGTAGCACCCTGAACATCAATGAAAGAGCCACTATTATTGGTAAATAGCTCGGCACGGGTAATATTCAAAGTGTTCGCACCCTGACCTGTCAAGTCATAAGCTTCGAAGCCAGTAATTTTATCCAAGGTATAGTTACCGTTAGATGCATCAAAGACCATGGTATCAACACCTTCACCACCATCAATACTGTTACTAGCATTACCAGATGTAAGATCTTTGTCTCTTCTCACAATAAGAGTGTCATTGCCTGCACCCATATCAACGTTTGCCAAGTATCCAACATAGGTTAGGTTAAGAATGTCATCCCCACCACCCATTTCGATGCTTGAACCATCCATACCTCTATTAAGATAGATGTTATCATTGCCATTACCTGTGACAACTTTAGTGCCTGAGGCTAAACCCCTTCCTGTTACTACCAGCGAGTTATTGCCATCACCTAAATCATAGGTTCCTTTCAACAACCCCCCCGCTAACACAACATCATCGGCATCTGTTAAAGTATGAACCCTATTGACGAGACCTCCAGTTCGATCCCCTTTCTCAAACCAGTCATAGGTATCTAGATTGCCAAAGTAATACAACTTGCCCTGCTTGTTTGCATCCAAGGTATTACCCGCTTTATCAATAACACCTAAGCTGGCTTGGATTTTATCCCATTCACGGTCACCACGATCTGGATAATCAATCAAGTTATTCGCTAAAGTTAGGTTAAAGATGCCATTGTCATCAGCGATAGCAAACTCTTCGCCCACTTGATAGACACCATCACCATTTTGGTCATTATAGATAAATGCTCCCGCTTCAGCCTCACCTGTTAGTACGCCATCTTTATAGTTGATAGCGGTAGGAACACGAGCCACTTGGTCTAAGGTCATTTCAAGTTTATCAGACTTTGTACTCTCTACATCATAACCTTGACCCGCCTTAATGCGAGCCTCAATGACATACTCTTTACCCTTCCAACTTTCATTTTTAGGCAGAGTAATGGTCGCTACACCTTCATCTGACGCTTCCTCGCCTTCCATCCAGCCTGCACCGATATTATATTCCCATTTTACATCTTTTGGAATATTAGAAACAGTCACTTCTTGACTATTGGTGTACTTATCATCACCACTACCCACTGCAGGCGATGCTGAGAAACTGTCATTTTTAGATTCTAGCTTCACAACAAGTTTATCGTTGTTTTTAATCACTGAAGATTCACTGTCTTTGGTGACGGTTGCACCTGTTGCACCTGACAATGTTACTGTAAAGCCTTCGTTTGGCTCTATCACTTGGTCATCTTTGGTTTGCACCGTAATGGTCTTGGTGATTTCACCTACAGCAAAAGTTAGCTTACCAGAAGTCGCTTGGCTATCAGCAAAGTCACTTTCAGCATCTTTTACAGTAGCAGGGTTATCTCCTGAACCAGTCAGCGTCCAACCAACTGACGACCCTTTATTAGTATCGCCTGTACGGGTCACTATGAATGTTACTGTGCCGCCCTCTTCAATCTCAGCTTCATCAACACTAATTGACAGCTCGGTCGAAGTAGTGTCAGCTGGATCAACGGTATCTGTGGCAGTGTTACCTGCAGGGTCTTTGGCACCGATGGTGTTGTCGGCAGGCACTTTGTCTGCTGGGATGGTTGCATTGCCATCTTTGTCAGCAACGATTGGGTTACCGTTGTCATCAGTGATTGGGTTGCCATCTTTGTCAGTCACGGTAGCGTTTGGTTCAGTTTTAACTGAAACGCTGTTGTCTGGGTTACGAGTGGCTTCCACAGTTGGCGCGGTGGTGTCAGCTGGATCAACGGTATCTGTGGCAGTGTTACCTGCAGGGTCTTTGGCACCGATGGTGTTGTCGGCAGGCACTTTGTCTGCTGGGATGGTTGCATTGCCATCTTTGTCAGCAACGATTGGGTTACCGTTGTCATCAGTGATTGGGTTGCCATCTTTGTCAGTCACGGTAGCGTTTGGTTCAGTTTTAACTGAAACGCTGTTGTCTGGGTTACGAGTGGCTTCCACAGTTGGCGCGGTGGTGTCAGCTGGATCAACGGTATCTGTGGCAGTGTTACCTGCAGGGTCTTTGGCACCGATGGTGTTGTCGGCAGGCACTTTGTCTGCTGGGATGGTTGCATTGCCATCTTTGTCAGCAACGATTGGGTTACCGTTGTCATCAGTGATTGGGTTGCCATCTTTGTCAGTCACGGTAGCGTTTGGTTCAGTTTTAACTGAAACGCTGTTGTCTGGGTTACGAGTGGCTTCCACAGTTGGCGCGGTGGTGTCAGCTGGATCAACGGTATCTGTGGCAGTGTTACCTGCAGGGTCTTTGGCACCGATGGTGTTGTCGGCAGGCACTTTGTCTGCTGGGATGGTTGCATTGCCATCTTTGTCAGCAACGATTGGGTTACCGTTGTCATCAGTGATTGGGTTGCCATCTTTGTCAGTCACGGTAGCGTTTGGTTCAGTTTTAACTGAAACGCTGTTGTCTGGGTTACGAGTGGCTTCCACAGTTGGCGCGGTGGTGTCAGCTGGATCAACGGTATCTGTGGCAGTGTTACCTGCAGGGTCTTTGGCACCGATGGTGTTGTCGGCAGGCACTTTGTCTGCTGGGATGGTTGCATTGCCATCTTTGTCAGCAACGATTGGGTTACCGTTGTCATCAGTGATTGGGTTGCCATCTTTGTCAGTCACGGTAGCGTTTGGTTCAGTTTTAACTGAAACGCTGTTGTCTGGGTTACGAGTGGCTTCGATGGCAGGGTCTGTGGCTGTGCCAGTATCCCTATTGGTGTCCGCTTGGTCTTGTGCCTTGCCACCTGTGGTGTTTTGAGCTGCAGCTGTGACAGTGCTTTCATCTTTCACCGCATCTTGTGGAATGGTAACTTTACCATCTTTATCAACAGTGACACCCTCTGGCAATGTACCTTCAGCTGTCCAGTTGCCGTCAGCATCTTTATTGATGGTAACGGTTTGCTCTTTGCCATCTTCATCGGTGTATGTTACGACTAATTTGGCATTGTCAGTTCCTGGTGTGGCAGTTACAGAGCCGTCTGTGGTAGATGGGGTGACAGTTGGAGCGTCAGCTCTGGCGTCTCCTGCTGTATCAGAAGCATCACCACTCTTACCATTGTCAGTAGTTTGGTTGGCAGTCACGTCAGAGCCGTCTTTGACTTTATCGGCAGGTAGCGTGATGGTGCCGTCATCGTTGATCACAACGTTGTCATCGTCTGCTGTCCAGTTGCCGTCTTTGTCTTTGGTAACTGTCACAGTCTGCTCTTTACCATCTTCATCTACATAGCTGATTTCAACCTCTGTGGCATCATCTGCTGGCTTAACAGTTACCGAGCCGTCATTGTTGGCGGTCACGTCAGGTTCGGCAATGCCATCTTTGGCGGTCGCATCTGCTGGATCGCTGGTTCCCACAGGGGTGGTTTGTTGTGCGGTGACCGTTGAGCCGTCTTTGACTTTATCGGCTGGAATGGTGGTCTCACCCGTAGTTGGATTTACGATGACATTATTATCGTCTGATGTCCAATTGCCATTGTCATCTTTGGTGATGGTAGCGGTATTTGGTTTGCCATCTTCGTCGATATAGTTGATGACAACTTTATCTGCTTCTTTTGATGGCGTGACAGTCACAGAGCCGTCATTATTGGCGGTAATCTCTGGTGATGCAGGCTTGGCAGGGGTGGTATTATTTTCATTATTGGCAACCACTGGCACTTTATCGCTGTCTTTGCCATCGACTGTTTGCTCAGCAGTGGCAGTTGAGCCGTCTTTGACTTTATCGGCAGGTAGCGTGATGGTGCCATCGTTATTGATAACAACGTTGTCATCGTCTGATGTCCAATTGCCATCGTCATCTTTGGTGATGGTAGCGGTATTTGGTTTGCCATCTTCGTCGATATAGTTGATAACCACTTTATCTGCTTTGTCTGATGGCGTAACAGTCACAGAGCCGTCATCATTGGCGGTAATCTCTGGCTGTGGCACGTTATCTTGGGTGGTTACTGTGCCTTTGTCGCTGTCTTTATCGCCCACGGTCTGATTGGCAGAGACTTCTGAGCCGTCTTTGACTTTGTCATCTGGCAGAGTAATGGTGCCATCGTTATTGATAATAACGTTGTCATCGTCTGATGTCCAGTTGCCATTGTCATCTTTGGTGATGGTAGCGGTATTTGGTTTGCCATCTTCGTCGATATAGTTGATAACCACTTTATCTGCTTTGTCTGATGGCGTGACAGTCACAGAGCCGTCATCATTGGCGGTAATCTCTGGCTGTGGCACGTTTATTCTTGCTTTATCAGACACCGGATCGCTCTCTTTGCGACCTGGGTCAGTTTGAATGGCGGTAACGTCAGAGCCGTCGGTTACGTTGTCAGATTGGATGGTTACGGTGCCATTGTCTTTGTCTAGGACAACGCCATCTGGCAGATCGCCATCAGCCTCCCAACCGTCTTGGTCTTTGGTGATGGTTACTTGTTTGTTATTACCATCTTTGTCAGTATATTTTACAACAACTGCCGAGCCATCAGTAGCATCGTCACTTGGTTTCACAACAACATCGCCTGCATCATCACCTGTTTTGATGGCGTCTACGGCAGGTTTGGCTGATGGAATGTCACCCACGTCATCGCTGTTATTGGTTGTGCCGACATTGGTGGTTTGCTTAGCAGTAACGGCTGTATTAGAGCCAATCTCAGCCACAGGAACGACCACTTTGCCAGTGGCGGGGTCAATGGTAATGCTGTCATCTTTTTTATCATCTACCCATGTATCAGGCACGCCATCGCCATTGGTGTCTTCATGGGTGAATGTAACGGTGGTAGGCTCTGTCTCACCTGGCTTGGTGTAGGAGACTTCAAGTTTGGTCGCGGTCTCATGGGGCGTGACAACCACACCGCCATCCATGGTTACAACTTGTGGGTTGTATAGTGTGGCTGTGGCGTCTTTATAAGTGTCTTTGTTTGCACCGATGGTAAAATCGCTAAGACCACCGAGCGTGATGCCATTTAATGCCAATAACTCGGCAGTGATGGTCACATTACCTTCACTATCACTTTGAACTGTCTTGCCATCTGCATCTTTTAGTATGGTGCCATTGATGGAGATGTCAGCTTCAGGCACTTTAGCACCATCACTGGTAACAGTAAAGCTTAGTGCCTGTGCTGCACCTTGTGCGGTCGTGTTACTTTCTAGGTTAGAGATGCTCAGAGGTTTATCTTCTACTTCTACAGCGGTATTATTGTTACCGCCCTTGTCATCATCACTATCAGACACAGCGGCAATGATACCAGCCAGACCTGCGATGCCCACAAGCCATGGCATGATGCCAAAGCGACTGCCTTCTTCTGCACCAATCCACCATGGCGCAGGATAGCCTTGACCGCCTAGAGCCTGACCTTCGATGTCACCGATGACAAGCTCGGTCACATAGTCTTGGGTAAGACCGGTATCTGGCACGTAGTAGTGGTATTGACCGCTTTCGGCTTGTCCGATGAGTGCTGATTTGTCATAGTCATAGAAGTTTTCGATGATTAGGTCGGACTCTTCGGCACTCTCTTCAAAAGAGATATGCAAATCTTTACCAACACGCTTGGTGACGATGTGGTCAGGACCACGACCTGTGGCATCGTTGATAAGCTCATAGTTGGCATTACGATTGGCTTTGATGATGGTAGGTTGACCGTCTTTGGTGATGACCTTTGCTTCGGCAATGGTCTGAACGCTGTCATTGACTTTTACACTGATGGATTGCATGTGTTATCCTTATTTTAATTGACTGTATGATGATTATTGTGAAACAACAACGACACGGCGGTTTTCATAACGCCCTGCCTTGGTGTTGTTGGTGGCAACAGGGCGAGATTCGCCATAACCGATGGTAGATAAACGAGAATTCTCAATACCGTGGTTATTTACCAATAGGTGCTTGACCGCCTTAGCACGACGCTCAGAAAGCTTTTGGTTATAGCTAGCGGCACCTGTTGAGTCGGTGTGACCTTCGATGGTAGCACTGGTGTTAGGATGTTGTTTTAGAAAATTGGCGACTTTGGCGACATCCTGTTGAAATGCTGGTTTGACATGGCTTTTATCATGGTCAAATTGGATGGTTAGATTTAATTTGGCGGGCTGAGCTGCATAAGACGGCTGGCTGGGCTGTACGTTTGTCGTTGCTCTAACAGGGGCGACTGATACAGGGGCGACTTGCTGCTGGGTACGTTGTACTGGCGAGCAGTTAGCAGGCTGTACACGACTGACTTGATGAGCTTGACGGCGAGTACCTTGGATGAGCTCTTGGGCTTGATTGGCGTCTACTTGAGTTAAACTGGCTTGATAGTTATTGCCAGTTTGTACGACAAAGTACTGAACTTCTCGTGGATTTAGATGAGTATGAATGGATTGGGCTGATAAATCGTTGGTTTTTTTGCCTGTGGGAACAGCACTGATTTGGACATTGCCTGCACATGCCACACCAGATGTATAATGTCCATCTTGCAGGCTAGTTAGATAGCGGTCATTGATGGCAATGTTGGTGCTAGACTGTTCAGAAGATTCTGCATTGGCAAGCGGTCTGATGAAAACCACACCACCAGCATTATCATGCGTGGCTAGATTGGTAAACTCATCTACCGCACCTTGACTTGACATCTTCCATGTAACTTGATTGCCTAAACGTACATCGGCATGTGCATGAATTGCCATCATCAGTGCCGAACCGATGAAGGCTAATTTTTTTAGTTGCATGGCAACTCCTCATAAACATAAATTATGGTAACTACTTGCATAATACATTAAAACTCATTTTTGTGTGGCATGCCTGTCATGATACTTTTTAAACGACAATACATCAACATCACGGCAGACTTTGGGTTCACAAAATGCCTTTTAAATCATGCTTATCATCTCATTTTTGTGTCAATCAAACCTATCTTAGTTGTAAAATTATGCAAAAATACTGTCAAAAATTGTCACACCACTGACAAAAAATGTCACAGATGTACATTTTTTGGTATTGTTAAATAAAGATAGATTTTAAGGTTTTCCGTTCGGACTGAGCTTGTCGAAGTCTAGGAAAACCGTTATGGTTCGACAAGCTCACCACGAACGGCTTTCTAGAAAAGTATACTCAATTAACAATACCCATTTTTTAATACAGTTAAGCTTATCATGACACTTTATCTCATGTCAGTCATGATAAGCTTTTCCAAAATTCACACAAAAGATAAGATTGACATTTATCATGTTGCAAAAATCATACCAGGTAAAACGGTCGGATATAAACCGCCTAGGCGTTAAAATGGACTTGACTTATCTCAGCATCTGTTTTTGTCCATTTATCTCATCATAAAAATCAATAAGATGCCATTTTTTAGACAAAAATAAGGGGTGATACCAGAGAAGCATTTACTTGGTATTGATAATTTAGTAGTATTTCTTTACATACTTTTAATTAAAAAATACATTTTATTACATTTAATGTTTTAAATAATTATAGTCAAACAAATTTGAAATAAGACAAGGCATCTAGAGCGTGACTATCCTTTATACACCCAAGAAACTTTAAAATTACTACAAGCACAATGATGTGTGGACGTAGGGGCGTGGTAAATATTAAGTTGGTTGGGTGTAACACCAATTCTCTTTCCAAACTTAAAAATAAACCCTTGAAAATACTGGGGGTTTAATTTTTAAAAAATCTGAAAAAATCTGGGTTTGGAAAGAAGTCTAATAAATGATGCAAGAGGGGAGAATGGGGAATAAAACCCTTTGAAATAAACATTTCAAAGGGTCGGATATGGAGCTCTTGGCGAGAATTGAACTCGCGACCTCTTCCTTACCAAGGAAGTGCTCTACCCCTGAGCTACAAGAGCAAATAGTTTTGCTAATAAATGGAGCGGGTGGCGGGAATCGAACCCGCACCATCAGCTTGGAAGGCTGAGGTTCTACCACTAAACCACACCCGCATGGGTATTTGGTAAGAAAATATGGTGGTGGGGGAAGGATTCGAACCTTCGAAGCTTTCGCGACAGAGTTACAGTCTGTTGGGTTTGACCGCTCCCCAACCCCACCAAGTGGTACAGGTATGTCTTTTAATGGTCTGTTAAAAGATTAAGCCCAATAAACGGGCTTGACCTGAAAGGTTTCTTAGGAGTGGTGCCGGCTGCCGGAATCGAACTGGCGACCTACTGATTACAAGTCAGTTGCTCTACCAACTGAGCTAAGCCGGCGGTGTTTCCTAAGTGGTGCGTATGATACCATAGTTTTTGATTTGTGCAAGTATTTTTTTAAAAATTTTTAAAATTATTTTATAAGTCCTTGTTTTTTATATTAATTGTTTTCTGGCAGTGGGCTTGGTATTTTTTTATTATTTGACATACAAATCATTCGCACGCCTGCCGATATTTTTGTATAATGGCATAACCCTATTTTTTAAGAAGAGTACAAAAAATGACAACAGAGATGATTTTGAGCATTTGTCTTGGTATTGGCTTGGCGGCAAGCTCAGGCTTTCGGGTGTTCGTGCCGTTGTTTGGTATGTCGCTGGCAAGCTATTTTGGCATATTGCCCTTAGGTGAGAGCTGGCTGTGGCTAGGCAGTACGACCGCGTTGGTGATTTTGGCGGTGGCGAGCATCGCTGAGTCCATGTCTTATTTAGTGCCGTTTGTGGATAATTTGCTTGACACCATTGCCGTGCCACTGGCAGGCATGGCAGGGACGATAGCCATGGCAGGCAGTCTGACCGACATGAGTCCTGCGATGACATGGGCGCTCGCCATCGTGGCAGGGGGCGGAGCGGCAGCGACCATTAAGACCACGACCGCCGGTGCCAGAGCCGTTTCAACCGCCACGACCGCCGGTGTCGCCAACCCTGTCATCGGACTGGCAGAGACTGGTACCGCCATTGGACTGTCGGCACTTGCCATATTCGCCCCTGTATTGGCAGGGGTGGTTGCGGTCGTGGGGATTGTGGTGTTTATTTGGCTTGTGGTTAAGCTCAAAAACCGCCATAAGGCAAGCGAATCGGCGTGATTTGGCAAAAACCATTTGCAATTTATGCTAAATTTTTGTAAATTATCCCAAACCCACTTTTTTAAGGACAAAACCATGCCTGCCTTACGAGACGACATTGACCCACAAGGACTTTTGGAATATTCGGTGGTCTATACCGACCGAGCGTTGAACCATATGTCTACCGAATTTCAAAGCGTGATGAGAGACTTATCCGCCACTTTAAAAGAGCTTTATCATGCCGATGGCGTGGCGATTATCCCTGGTTCTGGCACGTCAGGCATGGAAGCGGTCGCCCGTCAGCTTGCCACAGATAAGGACGTAGCGATTGTGCGAAATGGCTGGTTTAGCTATCGCTGGACGCAGATTTTGGAAAAAGGACGTATCGCCAAATCCACGCACGTTTTTACCGCCCAAATCCACGGCAACCCTGCCACATTCGCCCCTGCCGACATTAGCGAAGTTACCGCCCATATCCGCCAAAACCGCCCAAGCGTGGTGTTCGCTCCCCACGTTGAGACCGCTTCTGGCATGATGTTATCAGACGACTATATCAAGGCACTAGGTCAAGCGGTGCATGACGTGGGCGGGATTTTAGTGATTGATTGTATCGCCTCGGGCTGTGTGTGGCTTGACATGAAAGCATTGGGCATTGATGTTCTACTCTCTGCCCCACAAAAAGGCTTATCTAGCACACCTTGCTGTGGACTTGTGATGATGTCCGAGCGTGCCAAAGAGCTGGTACAAAGCACCGAATCCACAAGTTTTGCCTTAGATTTAAAGGTGTGGGCAAATATCATGACCGCCTATGAAAATGGCGGACACGCCTATCATGCGACCATGCCCACGGACGGACTAAGACAGCTAAGAGACACACTAAAAGAATGCCAAGCGATAGGATTTGACACACTCAAATCCGCCCAAATAGAACTGGGGCAAGCCATTTTACAAGTGTTAAACGACAAAGGGATTGTAAGCGTGGCAGACAAAGACAGTCAAGCGGTTGGGGTTATCGTCTGCCACGCCCCAAATGATGACGTACACAAAGGCGTGGCGTTTGCCAAAGTCGGTGTACAAATCGCAGGGGGCGTACCGCTACAAGTGGGCGAGCCGTCTGATTATAAGAGTTTTAGAATTGGGCTGTTTGGGCTTGATAAATTGACCGATGTATCAGGCACGGTGGCACGCTTTAAACAGGCGTGTGATGAAGTATTTTGATTGCTTTTAGTGCCTAGTATAAAAGCCCAATGCGATGTTGGGCTTTTTGTTTTAAACAATTATTCGGATTTCCCCACGCCATTTTCCTTGACAAGACTATCCGCCCAATCAAACAACTCCTTCAAGTCATAATCCCCGCCATGACCCACACCCCACGCCAAGGCAAAATCAACGTTCTTGCCCTGATTTTGTAAGGCGGTGGCGAGTATCACAGGTACAGCAAGGGACGTGTCATTATCTTTCGCCCCATGACGGATACGCCAATGCTGGGTAGGGCTTTGGTTGATATAATTCATCGCATTCATCATCTTGACGGTGTGAGCGTCCGCCATGCTCCCTTGTCCGTATTTTTTGCCAAAGGCGGTAAAATGCTGATTGTTCAAAGTCTTATTGCCAAACAAATTATTCTCACCACTGGTCAAATCTGTGGCATCAAAGGCAGGTACGCCTTTACCACGCCCCAAGTATCTCAAATAACCGTCAAAATCTGCCACATAAAAGGGGTTTGCCGATTTTCGTTGTGCCAAAAAATCAAAATCATTTAAATCCGTGCCATTTTTAAAGGCGGTGTTGGCAGAGTTATTTAAATGATAAATCACTTCATCTTTAAAGGTGCCATTACCGTTATTATCCAATGTTAATGCTTGACCGTTGTGCCCTGTTAATTTCAACCCATTGATATAACTGGGGAAATTGGATTTTAATTCATTTGACCAAATTTTTTGCTCGTCCTTAGGCTTGCCTTTATGCGTTCACGTTTGACATTATAGTCAAGCATGCCCACACTCATTTTTTGATAATCAAATATACCGTTAAATTGCCATTCATACGCCATATCGGCATTTTCAAGGTTGGTAATTGGAGCATAGGCGGACACGGCAAACACGCTGTCATCAGCCGTCATAATCGCCCCTGTTTTTTGCAATTCGGCGTGATAATCCATGCTATTGCCACTTGCTCCGAGTAGTAGCGACATCGCCCCGCCTGCGGACGTGCCATTGGCGATAATACGGTCGGCTCGCCCTGCCATGAGCGTGTCATTGGCTTTTAAATAGGCAATGGCGGATTTTAAATCCACGATGACGGACGGAGCTTTGCCCGTGTAGTTGCCATCTGTGCCGAGTATCCGCCCCCTAGCCCCTGCACTTGCCACGACATAGCCACGCATAAGGGCGGCAGCCACACTGTTTGGTCTTGGCGTACCGTCTCGCCCTGCCCTACTCTCGGCAGTCATCGGCTTGGCGGCATATATCCACCCACGCCATTGGGGAAAAATATCGGAGCGGTGTCTGCCGTGTAGCCATTGATACTACCGCCTGTAAAATACGACTCGGGGACATAGATATTCATCACTTGATAATCAGGCTCGGTAGGGTTTGCCACATAGGGAACATTTTCAAACGCACGCACAACAAGGCTTTGCCCGTCTTGGGTGATGGTGATGGTTTTGTAATTGTTGGGATTAAACGTTAAAGAGCTGGGCGTGGTGGTCATGGCAAGCTTATTTGAATTTGAATTTGTATTTGGATTTGTATTTTGGGAAATAGGTGTGGTGCAGGCGGATAAAGACAGCAAGGCGATAATGGAAATGGACAATAAGGATTTCATACATATTTCTCAATAAAATAATAATCATTATAGTCCAAGCAGTCAAAAAAGCAACTCCTTGTACAAAAATCATCATTTGAGAAACTTATGCTCTTTTAAATAAATACACACAAAAACTCGCCGTTACATCAAACCTATCCTGTGCTTTTAATGCCGTCTTACGCTCAAGTTTGGCTTTATAAGTATAAGGGGTCATGTCTATCAAATCATTTAGGCTTTGGCTATCAAGGCATAAATCAGCATCAATCTGCCACTCATCAATCAGGGTAAATTCTGGCGACAGTTCAGTGATAAATTTGGCAGGATTGTGCGGATTGACGGTGTCAAACAGCTTCTCACGCATGGCATATAGGTGCATGGGAGCAGGTGTGGCAACAAGCAAAGACCCGTCTGATTTTAACACCCTGACCATCTCGGACTTTGGCAAGGGACTAAAAAAGCTCGTGCAAATATCCACACACTCGTCCGCCACAGGCAACACCGCCCCTGTACCCACCACCCAAGTGATGTGTTTGCCGATGTCAGTGTTTTTATACGTTTTGGACGCTGTCATAATGGCGGTTTTGGCAATGTCAAGCCCGATAACTTGGGCAGAGTGTGTCATGCGAGCGGTATAATAGCCTTCGCCACAGCCGATGTCTAGCACCGATGTTGGGGCAAGCTCGTCAATGATTTGCCCGACCTTATCCCTTAACGGCTCATAAAATCCGCCCGCCAAAAAGCGTCTGCGAGCCTGTACCGATGTTGGCGTATCGCCTGCACTGTGGCTGTTTTTGTGCTGAACCACGTGCAAATTGACATAGCCGTCCTTGCTGATGTCATAGCTGTGGCGGTTTTGGCAGGTGTAGGTTTTGCCGTGCAGGGTTAGGGGCATGTGGCAGATGGGGCAGGTGAGCATGGTTATTTGTTCAAATGGGTGAAATCAAAGCCAGTTTTCATAAGCTAAATTGGCGACTCTATTAAATTCTTTGATATTATGCGTAATCAGAATCAATCCTTGACTGATGGCTTGTCCTGCAATCAGCGTATCATAAGCACCGATTGGCGTGCCTTTGGTTTTTAAATCGGAACGAATCAGCCCTGCTTCATAAGCGTCTTTTTCACCAAAGGGTAGAATTGTAAAGGGCAGACGATGTAAATCAGCTAAATTATCTTGCACTCGCTGGCTGTTATAGGCTCCAAAAATCAATTCAAAATACACAATACTAGATATGGCAATATCTTCAATGCGGTGTTTTTGTAACTCAGCAAGGACTTTTGGGTTTTTATTTCGGATGGCAATAACAATATTGGTATCCAATAAATACTTCATTTTAATGCACCCCAATCACGTTCGCTTATTGGGTCTGCTCGCAATTCTTCAATCGCCTTTTCCCAACTAGGGTCAGGCGGACTAAGTTCATCAATCCAAGCCCACTCATCAGCCACAGGTTCAATAATCACCTGCTTCCCTTTTTTATAAATATTGACTTTATCGCCTTGAAATTGAAAGGCTTTTGGCAACTCTACCGCTTGTAAATCGCCATGCCAAAAAAGGGTCGTGGTTGTCATCGTTACTCCTAATTCTTATAATACCAGTTCATGATAAGCATTTTACCGTAAAAAATGATACATGCCAATATTTTACTATGCTTTTGAATCAAGGCAAATCTGTTCTCACCTTTTGTATGTCATCTCTAAAATCTTGAAAATGGTCTATATTCACATCATAGCTTGGTGGATTGATTAACACAATGTTTTGATAAATCAAATCATCATAAAGCCAATGAGCTTGCTGGGCAATCTCAGCTAAACTCTCATCAGAAAATTGAAAGTCTTGGTAATCCTCATCATAAAAAGACAAATTGGCAGTTAACCCATAAGTTAATGCCAATTTTCTTAAAAAATAATACCCTTGACAATACCAATCATAAATCTGTGATAATTTATCAAAATCATTAGGATTATTGATGAGCGATGATAAGGTTTGTTTTAATAGATTTTGATAATATGCCAAAAAATCCAAATAGGGACTGATGAGTTTTTCTAATTCAATCACTGCCTTCTTATCATTAAAATCCAAACCGATTAGCATTAAATAATCTTCAGGCGATAAATATTCTTCCAAACTTGGTTCGTGATATATCCAAGTTTCTAATGCTTTTATATCATCATTTTCTAAAATGACTTTAAAAAATGGACGTTGTAGATGAAAGGGAAGTTTCATTTATTCAAACTCATTCATTTGACCGAGTATGGAAAAAACCGCCCATAAAGCGGTTTTTACTGCCGAAATTTTATCAATGCTCCCTTGTCGCCCTAAACTCCACCTCTGGATACCGCTCCTGCATTAACTGCAAATTAACACGGCTTGGAGCAAGGTAGGTCAGATACCCACCACCGTCCAGCGAGAGTTGGTCGTGGGCTTTTTTCTTAAATTTTTCAAAGGCGACTTTATCATTACAATGCACCCAACGAACAGTAGCAATAGAAATCGGCTCAAAGCTACATTGCACCTTATATTCTTCTAGTAAACGATGTGCCACCACTTCAAATTGTAGCACGCCCACCGCCCCCAAAATCAGGTCATTATTGATTTGGGGCATAAATACTTGGGTCGCTCCTTCTTCGGATAATTGCTGTAAGCCTTTTTGTAATTGCTTGGATTTTAGTGGGTCTTTTAGCACCACACGGCGAAACAGTTCTGGGGCAAAGTGCGGAATGCCTGTAAAATTAAGGGTTTCGCCACTGGTGAAACTATCGCCAATCTGAATTGTCCCGTGATTGTGCAAGCCGATGATGTCGCCAGCGTACGCTTCATCCAACGCTTCACGGTCGCCTGCTAGGAACATCAAAGCGTCCGACACTCGCACTTCTTTACCGATACGCACATGGTTCATTTTCATGCCACGCTCGTATTTGCCCGAACACACTCGCATAAAGGCGACACGGTCTCGGTGCTTGGGGTCCATGTTGGCTTGAATTTTAAAGACAAAGCCCGTAAAGGCAGGCTCGTCCGCTTTGACGGTGCGTTCTACCGCCACATGGTCTTTTGGGGGCGGGGCGTATTGGGTCAGCACGTCCAAAATCATGTTTACACCAAAGTTACCCAACGCCGTACCGAACAAAACAGGCGTTTGTCGCCCTGCCAAAAATTCGTCCACGTCCCAGTCTTCATACGCCATTTGGGCAAGTTCGATGTTGTCCATAAACTCGTCCCACAAAATCTGCCCAAGTCGCTCCTTGATGTCGGCATGGTCGTAACCATCTCGGCTCTCGATATCCGTGATTTGTGAACCAAAGCCTTTTTTATAAAAATAAGTCTTGTTATCCACAAAACTATACACCCCCACAAAATCCTGCCCCATGCCAATGGGATAAGCAAACGGCACGCATTTGATTTTTAGGACGCTTTCAATCTCATCAAGCAGGGCAAGCGGATTTTGGATTTCACGGTCAAGTTTATTGACAAATGAAATAATGGGCGTATCACGCATACGGCACACTTCCATGAGCTTAATCGTCCGCTCTTCCACGCCTTTTGCCCCGTCAATGACCATTAACGCACTATCAACGGCGGTCAGCGTGCGGTAAGTGTCTTCTGAAAAGTCCGCGTGTCCGGGGGTGTCTAGTAGATTAACCACATGATTTTTATAGGGAAATTGCATAACCGATGTCGTGATAGAGATACCACGCTCTTGCTCCATGCTCATCCAGTCGGATGTCGCATGGCGGTCGGCTTTACGTCCACGCACCTCGCCTGCCACTTGGATTGCCTTGCCCCACAGTAGCAGCTTTTCGGTCATGGTGGTTTTACCTGCGTCAGGGTGCGAGATGATGGCGAATGTTCTACGAGCCTTGATTTGGTTGGTTAAATTGGTTGTCATTTCTTGCCTTTTATGAATTATGTACACGTTTATGTACAAATATATTTTGAGTTAAACGGGATAAAATTTGGCATATTATATATCAAAATACACTTTCTTAATACACAAAAAAACAACCGCACCCCAATGAGAACCGCACCCCAAAAGTTAGATGCTCAAATACCAACCTTTGGGGTGCGGTTCAAAATGAAGTGGGTTTTATGGTAGCATAAGAATTAAAAGCAAAGATAGATATAAAAATAAGGTTCTGGTTCAAAAAGGATGCTACACCCAAAAAAACTTCAAAATTACCACAAACGCAAGATGTTTGGATGTAGGGACGTGCTGAGCATGCCCCTAAAAATGACAATATTAAAAGATGTGTGGAGCCAATCCCTACAAACCTGTGGTAAATATCAGGTTTGTTGGGTATACAAGAAAAACCGTTCGTGGTGAGCTATGCCTGCCCATGACGGAAACCGACTCGCAGGCAAACTTGTGGCGAACGGAAAACCTAGTTTGGCATACTTTTTAGACTACTGTCAAAAATAAAACCTGTTCAAGGCTAGAGTGGCGAGCTTTGGGGTCGGTTCATTTTTTTGGGCGGTGTTTTTATCAAAATTTATTCCACAAATTTCACCACTTCATCAAAGGCTTTGCGTGCCTTTGGCTTGATGTCTTTATCACGATAGCCAAAAGTACACATTACCGATACCGCCCACTCGGCAGGGTCAAATAAGCCTTCTTCCGCCAAAACACGGTTTACTTCTTTATAATCAAAACCTTCAATCGGACAAGAATCAATGCCCATCATCGCCGCCCCCGTCATCATATTGGCAAGGGCGATGTAAGTTTGTTTACTTGCCCAATCGTATAGACTGCGGTCAGAGTCCAAAATGGCAATGTCTTCTGTTTGGAATTTTTTGTACACCGCCAACGCTTTTTCACGAGCCTCGCCAGTTAAGCCCCGTCTGTCCATAATCTGCCCAAAATAAGGCGTGTCATAGCGGGCGTTTTTCTTTGCCAAAATCGCCACAATATGACTTGAAGTTTCCATCGTGGGAATACCCCAGCAGTAGGGTTTTAATTTTTGGCGTAAATTGGCATTTTGCAATACCAAAAATTGCCAAGGCTCAGAGCCTACCGAGCTTGGGGAGAGTCGCCCCATTCCCAAAATGGCATAAAAATCGTCATCGCTGATTTTCTTATTGCCATCGTACGAGCGAGTGGAGGCACGGTAATGAAAGGCATTTAAAATATCGTCTTTATTAAAAAAGGTCATCATTGCTCCAAAATTGAGGATTTTAAAAATTGGCGTGCATTATAAAAGATTTTATTTATTATGGGTAATTGATAGTTTTGATAGGTAGGTATTATTTGAAATGATAAATGGGTTTTTTCGGCTGTCTAAAAATACATTTGTCATACTTCCATATGTATAAACTCCAACTCTATTGACTGTGGCGGATTTTTCAGCATTTCAATTTTGAAGTTACCACATTGTAAAACAGATGTTTTGCTGTAAACTTTTAGCGTTTCGGGCTGATTAAAATCCCATTCAACATAAGTTTTGGGGGCAAGCGGACAGCTTGGCGAACCTTTTATGATCGTGCCTGATGCGGCGTATAAATCACGACTTTGTAAATCCAAATACCAAGTTACCGATTCTAAATCAAACAAATTAAAAGATAAGGTATCGCCATAATCATTGCCTGTCCACATATCTGGCAAACTGTTACCCATAAAACGCGTGCGGAAAATGCGGCTTTTTTCAGGCAGCCTGAAACTCAATTCGCCATTTTTGCTTTGAAATTCATTGCCTTCTGCCAATACACACATGTCAAACACAAATTCGGGTGCAGACTGTTCGGCAGATATATATGGCACTTTATCCATTGGGTAGGGTTTTAGGACTTCGGGGCGTTTCCAATGCACTTCGTCTTTACAAGTAAAACCATTGATTTTACTGGGTTGTGCCAATACGGTATCCAAATGCCAACCCCAATGAATTTGTATTTCACGCTCTTTTTCAGGCAGGGTTTCGCACATATCAAAATCAAAATTGTGCCGTTCAAAACAATGCGAACTTTGCAAACGGCGATTGATGGATTTTAGCGGCAACCCCCGCCAAATCACCGCTTGTGGAAACTCGGCTGTTTCAAAATATTCAGGCTTGACCGCTTCTTCGCCTACGCTGTATTTGCTAAGTAACCCCAACTTCGTACCTGCGGGCATCGTAATGCCTGCCAAGGTGGTTTCTTGCTCTAAGGTTGGGAATTGCTGTGCCATTTCGCGTTCGTATGCGGCTTGCCACTGGCGTTCACGCTCTGCGCGGGCTTGTTCGGCAGACACTTCGGCAAATGCCAATATAGGCAGTAATGATAGTATTGCGATGGGTGCGTAAGTCATCATTTACCTTTTTATTTGAGTTATCAAAAATATAAAATATTATATCATATTCCATAAAAAACACCGCTCAAATCTCTCAATTTGAACGGTATTTTATCAAGCAAAATCACATAAACCCACGCACATATTGTCTTGGTACAAACTGCATTTCGCTACTGTCCGAGCCATTTTGCTGATATTGAGCGTTTAGCACCCAATACGGGTCTCGCAAAAGCCCACGACCGACCGCCACCAAATCGGCATCGCCCACGCCCAGCACATGATCGGCAACGGCAGAGTTATCCAGCATACCGACCGCAATCACGGGCTTGTTAGTTGCGTGTTTGACTTTACGAGCCAAATCCACTTGATAGCCTGCATAAAATTCAGGGTGATTGCCCTTAACGAGTACGCCATCGCCACCACCGCTGACATCAAACACATCCGCCCCTGCGTCTGCAAAACGCTTGGCAATTTCTACGCCATAATCGCTGTCAAAGCCGTCTTTGCCATATTCTTGGGCAGAAATTCGCACGATTAAAGGCATATCGGCAGGCATTACCGCTTTGGCAGCAGCAATGATTTCCACACCAAAAAGCGCTTTATCTTGACCGTATTCATCGGTGCGAGTATTGGATTTTGGCGAATAAAATTGATGAATCAAATAACCGTGTGCAGCGTGAATTTCAATGGTATCAAAACCTGCCTCCACCGCTCGTTTGACTGAATCGGCAAAGGCTTGCACCAAGTCTTTGACTTCGGCTGTGGTCAATTCTCTTGGTGTGATGAGATTTTGCCCAGCATAATCCAACTCGCCATAATGAATGGCGGACGGGGCAACAGCATTTGGCTCATCTTGGGCTTTACGACCTGCGTGGGCGATTTGAATGCCGATTTTTGCCCCTTGTGCGTGAACGCTGTCCACGATTTTTTTTAAAGGCGTGCTGTTGCTCATCATTCCACAACCCCAAGCAGTTTGGGCTAATACGACCGTTTGGGGCAACATTGGTCATCTCAACGATAATTAAGCCCACACCGCCCACCGCTCGGCTGGTGTAATGCACCAAATGCCAATCGTTTGGCACACCGTCTGTGGCAGAATATTGGCACATTGGGGGCATAACCACGCGGTTTTTGAGTTCAAGATTTTTAAGGTAAAAGGGGGTAAAAAGGTTGCGGATTTTTGCCATTGTTCGTTTCCTAATCGGTTTAAAATGATGATATTTTAGAGAAAATGTGCTATCATTTCAAATTGATTATTTTGATAATTAGATATAATGCTCATTGATAGTGGCAAAAGTATTTCACTGCCTATATCACCTTTTACGCAAGCAAGGAAAAACGATGACCGCACAACAACAACGCGCCGAACTGCACCGCCGTATTTGGCAAATCGCCAACGAAGTACGAGGCTCTATTGACGGTTGGGACTTTAAACAATATGTTTTGGGCACTTTATTTTACCGCTTTATCAGCGAAAATTTCTGTGCCTATATTGAAGCAGGCGATGACAGCGTTCATTATGCCAGTTTTCCAGATGATAGCCCGATTTTGGCACAAATCAAAGAAGACACCATTAAAACCAAAGGCTATTTTATTTACCCTAGCCAATTATTTGAAAATGTCGCCAAAAATGCCAACGACAATCCCAATCTCAATACCGATTTAAAAGCCATTTTTGATGCTATTGAATCGTCCGCCAATGGCTTTGATTCTGAACGCGACATCAAAGGCTTATTTGCCGATTTTGATACCACCTCAAACCGTTTGGGTAATACCGTTGCCGATAAAAACAAACGCTTAGCGTCTGTTTTAAAGGGCGTGGCGGAACTCAATTTTGGCGATTTTAAAAACAATCAAATTGATTTGTTTGGCGATGCTTATGAATTTTTGATTTCCAATTATGCCGCCAATGCAGGCAAATCTGGCGGTGAATTTTTTACCCCACAAAATGTTTCTAAATTAATTGCCCAATTGGCTTTACACGGTCAAACCAGCATTAATAAAATCTATGACCCTGCTTGTGGTTCTGGCTCATTATTATTACAAGCCAAAAAACAATTTGACGAACACATAATTGAAGACGGATTTTTTGGGCAAGAAATCAATCACACCACTTATAACCTTGCCCGTATGAATATGTTTTTGCACAATATCAATTACGACAAGTTTGAAATTGCATTGGGCGATACCCTACTTTCTCCTGAATTTGGCGATGGTAAGCCTTTTGATGCCATTGTGTCCAATCCGCCTTATTCGATTAATTGGATTGGCTCGGACGACCCCACCTTAATCAATGATGACCGTTTTGCCCCTGCTGGCGTACTCGCTCCAAAATCCAAAGCCGATTTTGCTTTTATTATGCACGCTTTAAATTATTTATCTGCCAAAGGGCGGGCGGCAATTGTTACTTTTCCAGGGATTTTTTATCGTGGTGGAGCAGAACAAAAAATCCGCAAATATTTGGTTGGGTATTGTTAAATAAAGATAGATTTTAAGGTTTTCCGTTCGGACTGAGCTTGTCGAAGTCTAGGAAAACCGTTATGGTTCGACAAGCTCACCACGAACGGCTTTCTAGAAAAGTATACTCAATTAACAATACCATTTGGTTGATAATAATTTTGTAGAAACGGTGATTGCCCTTGCCCCCAATTTATTTTTTGGGACAAGCATTGCGGTCAATATTTTGGTATTGTCCAAACACAAAACAAACAATCAAATTCAATTTATTGATGCCAGTAAATTATTTAAAAAAGAAACCAATAATAATGTTTTGACCGATGAGCATATTGAAAAAATTCTCCAAATCTTTGCCGAAAAAAGTGAAATCGCTCATCAAAGTGCTAATATTGATAATAATCAAATTGCAAGCAATGATTATAATCTGTCTGTATCCAGCTATGTAGAAGCCGAAGACACCAGAGAAGTGATTGATATTGCGGTATTAAATGAAGAAATCCGCCAAACGGTCAGTAAAATTAGCACTTTACGCCAAAGTATTGATGACATTATTGCACAGATTGAAATGGAGTAAAATAATGCACACCTTTATTAAAAATCTCTTAAATGAGCAATCAGTGGAATGGAAAACTTTGGGGGAAGTAGCTGAATTAAAGCGTGGGCGAGTTATGTCAAAAGAATATTTGGCGGATAACAAAGGAAACTACCCTGTTTACAGCTCTCAAACAGCAAATAATGGCGAGATTGGCAAAATCAATACTTTTGATTTTGAAGGGGAATTCGTTACTTGGACAACAGACGGTGCGAATGCTGGAACGGTTTTTTATCGTAACGGAAAATTTTCCATAACAAATGTTTGCGGTTTAATTATTTTAAATAACAATAATCAACTAAATTACAAATTTATTTATCATTGGCTTTGTATTGAAGCTAAAAAATATGTGTATTCAGGAATGGGAAATCCAAAATTGATGAGCAATCAAATGGAAAAGGTAAAAATCCCAATCCCACCCCTAGAAATTCAACAAAAAATCGCCCAAATTTTGGACGCATTTACCGCCGTAACCGCCGAGCTAACCGCCGAGCTAACCTAAGAGTTAAGCAATATCAATACTATCGTGATAAATTATTAAATTTTTCCGATAATGTGGAATGGAAAAGTTTGGGGGAGATTGCTCATTATTCAAAAAGCCGTATTTCTTATGAAAATCTTGATGAAAATAATTATGTTGGTGTAGATAACTTATTGCAAAATAAACAAGGAAAAACACTATCCAATCATATTCCAGAAAAAGGTAATGTTACAGCTTATTTTAAAGATGATATTTTGATTGGTAATATTCGTCCATATTTAAAAAAGATATGGCAAGCCAATAATGATGGTGGAGCAAGTGGAGATGTTTTGGTCATTCATTTGACGGATAATTCTGTTAATTCAAGATATTTATATCAAGTTTTATCCGATGATAAATTTTTTGCTTACAATATGCAACACGCCAAAGGGGCAAAAATGCCACGCGGGAGCAAAGAAATGATTTTAGATTACAAAATCCCAATCCCACCCCTAGAAACCCAAACCCAAATCGTAGCGATATTGGATAAATTTGAAACGCTGACCCACTCCATTAGCGAAGGTTTGCCCCGTGAAATCCAGTTGCGTCAAAAGCAATATGAATATTATCGGGAGTTGTTGTTGGGGTTTGAGTAATAAGGTAAGTAATAATATGAATGATATTGCAAATAAATTGATAGAGCTATTAACTCAAATTGAAAGTGAAGTCATTGAATTTAAAGAGGCTCAAAATAGTTTTGATGACGATAAATTGGGAAAATATTTTTCGGCACTTAGTAATGAAGCCAACTTGCGTGGCTTGGATTGTGCTTGGTTGATATTTGGTGTTAAAGACAATCATAAAGTTATTGGTTCGCGATATAAAAATACTGAAAAAGAGCTATTGGCAGTTAAAAAAATGATTGCGGATAACACAAACAACAACATTAGCTTTAAAGAAATATATACGCTTAACTATCAAGGGAAAAGAATTGTTTTATTTGAAATTCCACCTGCTTTAAAAGGCATACCAACCACTTGGAAAGGACATTATTATGCCAGACAAGGCGAATCATTAACGAGTTTGGATTTGCATAAAATAGAACAAATTCGTAATCAGCAGAATATGTCAGATTGGAGTGCTGGTATTGTAGAAAATGCCAGTATTGATGATTTGTCTATGGAGGCAATCGCTTTTGCACGCATTAAATATGCAGAAAAACACCCTGATTTAAAGCAAGAGATAGAGGGTTGGGATAATATAACCTTTTTAAATAAAGCCAAACTTACCATAAAAGGAAAAATTACTCGTACCGCCATTATTTTGCTTGGATTGCCCGAATCAGAAGTTTTAATCAATCCAGCAACACCGACAATGACATGGATTTTAAAGGATAGAGATGGCATTGAAAAAGATTATCAGCATTTTGGAAGTCCGTTATTGCTCAATGTAGATAAATTAGCCTCCAAAATAAGAAACCTAAAATATCGTTATATTAAACAAGGCACTTTATTTCCTGAGGAGATTGACCAATATGATGGTTTTGTGATACGAGAGGCTTTGCATAATGCCATTGCTCATCAAGATTATCAACTGGGTGGTAAAATTAGCATAGTGGAATTTGAAAGCGGTCGCATTGTTTTTAAAAATAAAGGTCGTTTTATTCCAAATGATGTTTGGCAGGTTATTAGTAGCGATGCTCCAGAGGAACGGTATCGCAATCGTTTCTTGGCGAACGCAATGGTTAATCTAAAAATGATTGACACGATTGGTAGTGGTATCAAAAAGATGTTTTTGGTGCAAAAAGAGCGTTATTTTCCATTGCCTGATTATGACTTATCAAATGATTCTGTACAAGTGAGCATAGAGGGTAAAATTTTGGATATTAATTATGCTCAAAAGTTAGCAAGTTTACCTGATCTAAGTTTGTATGATATTTTTCTATTAGATAGAGTTCAAAAAAAATTACCTATTAGCGATGAGCAGGCAAAAAATTTAAAAAAATTAGGATTAATAGAAGGTCGTAAACCCAATTACTGTATTTCGGCAGATGTCGCTGAGGTGAGCGATGAGCAGGTTCATTATATGCATCATACAGCATTTGACGACCAGTATTATAAAGACTTGATTATTAAATATTTGCAAACATTTACGGAGGCAGGGGCGCAGAAGTTTAGGGAATTGTTGTACCAAAAATTTCCAGATGGATTAAGTGAGGAACAAAAGCATCATAAGGTTAAAAACTTACTGCAAGCACTCAAACGAGCTGGCAAGATTTATAATATCAACAAGGTTTGGCGGTTGTCTGATGAGTGAACTTAGACGAACTTAGACGAACTTAGACGAACTTAGACGAACTTAGACGAACTTAGACGAACTTAGACGAACTTAGACGAACTTAGACGAACTTAGACGAACTTAGCGAGTAAGGCAATGACCACCACCCAAACCACCCCCATTACCGAAACCAATCATTTTATTGTTTTGGACAAATACGAAAAAATTGACCAATCGGGTGCCAGTTATCAAAGCGAAAGTGCTTTGGAAAAAGAATTGATTGAAGATTTAATCAATCAAGGTTATGAATATCGCCGTGATTTAAACAGCCAAGCCAAACTATTGGCAAATGTGCGTGAGCAATTACAAAAACTCAATCAAATGGCTTTTTCGGATAAAGAATGGGAGCGTTTTGTCGCAGAATATTTGGATGTGCCGTCCGAAAATATTATCCAAAAAACCCGTAAAATTCACGATGATTATATTTGTGATTTTGTCTTTGATGATGGACATATCCAAAATATTTATTTGCTGGACAAAAAGAACATTGCCCGCAATTTTGTACAAGTCATCAATCAATTTGAACAAACAGGCAATCACAAAAACCGCTATGATGTTACGATTTTGGTCAATGGCTTGCCTTTGATTCAAATTGAACTCAAAAAACGAGGCGTTGCCATTCGTGAAGCCTTTAATCAGGTACATCGTTATAGCAAAGAGAGTTTTAATTCGGATAATTCGTTATTTAAATTCTTACAAATTTTTGTCATTAGTAATGGTACAGATACCCGTTATTTTGCCAATACCACCAAACGCGACAAAAACAGCTTTGATTTTACAATGAATTGGGCTCGCTCGGATAATACACTAATTAAAGATTTAAAGGATTTTACCGCCACTTTTTTTCAAAAAAACACATTATTAAATGTGCTATTAAATTATTCGGTGTTTGATGTTAGTGATACGCTTTTGATTATGCGACCTTATCAAATTGCCGCCGTAGAACGCATTTTATGGAAAATTCAAAGTTCGGCACAAAGCAAAAATTGGAGCAATACCGAGAGCGGTGGTTTTATTTGGCATACCACAGGTTCGGGAAAAACTTTAACCAGTTTTAAGGCGGCTCGTTTGGCGACAGAGTTGGAATTTATTGATAAAGTCTTTTTTGTGGTGGATAGAAAAATTTGGATTATCAAACAATGAAAGAATACCAACGCTTTTCGCCTGATAGTGTGAATGGCTCGGAAAGTACCGCAGGACTCAAACGCAATATAGAAAAAGACGATAATAAAATTATTGTAACCACCATTCAAAAACTTAATAATTTGATGAAATCGGAAGATAATTTACCAATTTATCAAAAACAAGTGGTGTTTATTTTTGATGAATGTCATCGCTCACAATTTGGCGAAGCACAAAAGAATTTAAATAAAAAATTCAAAAAGTTTTGTCAATTTGGCTTTACAGGCACGCCTATTTTTCCACAAAATGCTTTGGGGGCAGAAACGACCGCTTCGGTGTTTGGTCGTCAATTGCATTCTTATGTGATTACCGATGCCATTCGTGATGAAAAAGTTTTAAAATTTAAAGTGGATTATAATGATGTTCGCCCACAATTCAAATCCATCGAGAGCGAACAAGATTTAAATAAATTATCGGCATTTGAAACCAAGCAAGCACTTTTACACCCCGAGCGAATTACCAAAATCAGCCAATATATTTTGGATAATTTTAAACACAAAACCCACCGTTTGAATGCAGGTGGCAAAGGCTTTAATGCAATGTTTGCGGTAAGTTCAGTTGATGCCGCCAAAGCCTATTATGAGGCTTTTAAAGAATTGCAAAAAGACCAAGAAAAACCTTTAAAAATAGCGACCATTTTTTCATTTTCTGCCAATGAAGCCCAAGATGCGGTTGGCGATATTGAAGATGAGGGCTTTGAATTAACGGCAATGAATAGCAGTGCCAAAGAGTTTTTGCAGGCTGCGATTAATGATTATAACGCTCTATTTCAAAGCAATTACAGCGTAGAAAGTCGTGAATTTCAAAATTATTATCGTGATTTAGCCAAACGCGTAAAAAATCAAGACATTGATTTATTGATTGTGGTTGGTATGTTTTTAACAGGGTTTGATGCACCGACTTTAAACACTTTATTTGTGGATAAGAATTTGCGTTATCACGGTTTAATGCAAGCCTATTCACGCACCAATCGTATTTATGATGCCACCAAATCTTTTGGAAATATCGTAACTTTCCGTGATTTGGAACAAGCCACCATTGACGCCATTACTTTATTTGGTGATAAAAATACCAAAAATGTGGTATTGGAAAAAAGCTATCAAGAATATATGCAGGGCTATACCGATAGCCAAACAGGCGAGGCTCGGCGGGGTTATTTGGAAGTTGTCAAGGAATTAAATGAACGATTCCCCGACCCTGAAAAAATAGAAACCGAAAAAGACAAAAAAGAATTTGCCAAATTATTTGGTGAGTATTTGCGTGCCGAAAATATTTTGCAAAATTATGATGAATTTACTGCACTCAAAGAAATACAAACAATTGATTTGGATAATGAAACTGCGGTAACGGAATTTAAAACCAAATTTCAATTAAGCGATGATGATTTTGCTACAATGCAAACCATACCAATGCCATCTGAGCGAGTGGTGCAAGATTATCGTTCTACTTATAATGACATTCGTGATTGGCTTCGTCAGCAAAAAGCGACAGAAAACCAAAATCAAAGCCAAATTGATTGGGACGATGTGGTTTTTGAAGTGGATTTATTAAAATCGCAAGAGATTAATTTGGATTATATTTTGGAACTTATTTTTGACCATCACAAAAAAATCAAAGATAAGACGGCATTGGTAGAAGAAATTCGCCGTACCATTCGGGCAAGCATCAGTAATCGTGCCAAAGAAAGTTTGGTGGTGGATTTTATTAATCAAGCGGATTTGGATAGCATTCCTGATAAGCCAAGTATTATTGGTGAGTTTTATGAATTTGCCCAAAGCGAACAAAAACGCGAAGCCGATGAACTGATTAGCGAAAATAATTTAAATACAGAGGCTGCCAGACGCTATTTAATGACTTCACTCAAACGAGAATATGCCAGCGAAAACGGTACGGATTTAAATGCAGTATTGCCCAAAATGAGTCCGCTCAATCCCAATTATTTGACCGCCAAACAAAGTATTTTTCAGAAAATTGCGGCGTTTGTGGAAAAATTTAAAGGAATTGGAGGAGAGGTGTAATATGACCGACCTTCGCAAACTTGACCTAAATTTATTAAAAGCCTTTGTCGTATTATTAGACGAATGCAATGTCAGCCGTTCGGCACAAAGACTCTCCGTTACTCAACCTGCGATGAGTGGGATTTTAAATCGCTTACGGATAAGTTTTAATGACCCCTTATTTGTCCGAGTTCAGCACGGAATGCAACCGACCGATAGAGCATTAGAACTTGGCAAAATCGCACGGCAAATCTTAACTGATATTAATTCAATGTTACAACCGCCCATTTTAGAACCTGAAAATTTGGCGATGACATTGCGGATTGGGGCGACCGATTATGTGCAAGCGATTATTGTCGTCCCCTTGATTTTAAAATTAAGACGGCTTGCCCCCAATGTGCAAGTGGCATTATTGCCCGTACAAGGGCAAAATATTAAAACTTTATTTGAACAAAATAAAATTGATTTGGCACTGGTTGGGCAACACCACATCACAGACGATATGCCCCAAACCCTACTGTATAAAGAAAGCTACGTCTGTACGATGAGCAAAACACACCCCATGGCAGACACCGCTTTGACGCTTGATGAGTTTTGTGAATTGCCCTTTGCCATGCTGTCGTACAATGGTGGTGAGTTTAGTGGAGCAACCGACATTGCCCTACAAAAATTGGGGCGAAAACGCAAAGTGATGGTGTCGGTTGATCACATCTCGCTGTTGCCACAGCTTTTGAATGACTCGGATTTGGTGGCGGTGTTGCCCAAACATCTTGCCCAAACCCTGCCAAACGTCCGCCTGCAAAATCCGCCCATAAATATTGACGGCTTTACCATAATGATGACGTGGCACGAACGCACCGAACAGGATATGGCTCATCGTTGGCTTCGGGGGGTTGTGCTTGATGTGATTGGGGGTGTTGAACATTAATAGCATATTAGTGGAATTTGATTAGGGCGTGCCAAACTTTTATAATACAATTTAATGTTTAGAAATTTTATAGAAGTAAAATGATGTTTTGCATGAAAAATGACTATCCGACCACTTAATTTAAAAAATTAAATTAAAACTCTTAAAATTTACCCAGTCAAGTGGTTAGATTACTTTTCATCGCCAGAAACTTGCTTGATAAAAACTCACAACCTGCGTTTTTTTCCTTGAAAAACGGACAATTCCCCTGCTTTTTTAAACAGGCATTTTTCATGGCAAATACAAAAGGCAGGCACGCCCTTTCTACTGTTTGTAGATGAGATTTCTATCTACTGTTATATTGGCGTTGATGATTAACCCCACTGCCTGTCCCGAAACGCCACCGCCGTGTCTTTGGCTTTTTTGATGGCAAGTTTGCGGTTATGACTGGCAAAGAGTTTTAACTGCCACAGTTTTTCTTGGTATAAGGTCAGATGGTCGCTTGGGTGCATGCGATTGATGAGGCGTTTGCTTGCCAGTATCGCATCAGGCGAGCGAGTGGCAATCTCATCGACTAGGGCTTTGGCACGTGCCATCGGCTCATCATCTATATGAGTGATGAGTCCGTAGTCGTAAGCAGTCTCGGCATCAAGCAGGCGAGCAGACATGGCAAGCTCTTTTAGCTTATCCTTGCCGACATCTCTGGCAAGACGGGTTAGCCCCATGTCAGCGACCAGTCCCCATTTGGCTTCAAGTACCGACCATGTCGCCGATGGGTGGCTGATACGCACATCCGCCCCCATGGCAAGCTGTAACCCTGCCCCAAGGCACACACCATCGACCACGGCAATCACTGGTACAGGCAGGCTCTGCCAAATTAGGCACACCTTTTGAAACAAGCTGGGGGCTGGCTTTATCAGCTCTTTGGTGGCAAAAATCATGTTCTTGGGCGAGCCAAACACCGCCAAGTCCAGTCCACTACAAAAATCCGTCCCGCCCGTGATGATGACGGCACGCACTGATTTGTCCGCCTTGATGTGGCGTGCGGTCTTGATTAACTCTTGCATCATCACAAAGTCCATGGCGTTCTTTTTGTGGGGACGAGATAAGGTAATGATGGCGGTGTGGTTATCATGGCTTAGCGTGAGTGTTTGCATGGGCTCTCCTTTGCTGTGCTTTATACCATTTTCCAAGGTAGGGTGTCTTCATCGTCATGACCGCCCGACTTAGGTGTTGATTCAGGTATTGATTCAGGGGTGGATGAGTTCTTCACTCCATTTGCCAAAAAGTCTTCGATGTCAATATTTTCAAGACTTTCTAGGGCATCGATGAGTGAGCGGTAACTGGGGCGAATGCTGATGAATTGCCCTGCTGATGTGTCGTCCAAATTGGCACGGCACTTTTGTTCAAAGTCTTCTGCCGTGGCTCTAAGGCGTGGCACGCCCGTGTAGCGACTGCCCCCGACCAACCGATGTGTGATGTCAGCAAGGGCAACCCTGTCTCTGTCTGCCCATGCTCGTTCTAGGGCGAGCTTTTCGCTCTCGCTGCTCTCAATAAGTAGTGAGAGTAAGGTTTTGGCAAGGTCGTCTTTGTTGGCAGAGCGTGCCAATGCGTCCGCCCAGTCGATGTCAAGCAGGGTGGGTTTGGCTTTATCAACTTTATGGGCGTGCTTGCTCTGTTGGGGGGTTAGCCCATTGTCATCCACGCCTTTATCCATGCCTTTATTTGTGTCTTTATCTGTGCCGTCACCCATGTCATCGCCCGTCAGTTCGCTCATCTCGCCCATCTTGCCATAGGGCGTACCTGCAAAGTTGGGCGTGCCGTCTGTGGGGGCAAGCACAGGTCTGCCCGACTCGCCAAGCCAGCGTGAGAGCGTCTGCACCAGCTGTTCATGCCCGATGGGTTTACCGACATAGTCGCTCATACCTGCCGACACCAGTCGCTCTTTTTCATCAGACAGACCGTGGGCGGTTAGGGCGATGATGGGGATGGGGGGGCGGTTGTGGCTCTCTTCGATTTTGCGGATTTGGATACTCGCTTCTAACCCTGACATTCTGGGCATTTGAATGTCCATAAAAATCAAATCAATCCGCTCGCCCATGCTGATGGCACGGGTCATGGTCTCGATGGCATCAAAGCCATTATGGGCGGTGATGACTGCCACGTCAAGCTCGCCAAGCAAGGCTTCTAGCACGAGCAGGTTGGGCGGATGGTCGTCCACTGCCAGCACCCGATGACCCGAGAATTTACTGATGGGGGTATCCTGCATGGGCTTGTCATCGGCGAGCATGGCGATGAGTTGGCGTTTGTTCATGGGTTCGTAGAGTGCGTGCGTTTGGTATTTGTCCAGTAGGGCGTTGTCCATGCCCACTTGATAGCCATAGGCGGACAGTTTGCCCTGATAGCGAGAGCGGATTTGGCGAAGGATGGCACCGACGTCATCCAAGGACGCATCCTGCCCAAAATAATCCACAATCACCCAATCAAAGCCATGCCCTGTCTTGTCTAGCTGTTCTAACAAATCGGCAAAGCCGATGGCGAAATGCACGTCCACGTCCGACCCTGCCAAGGTTGCTTTTAGCACTTGGATGGCGGGGGCGTGGTTTATCCACACCAACAGTTTGGTTGGGGCAAGTTTTGTTAGGCTGTATAAATCGTCATCGGTATCTGCCTCATCAGGAGCCTGCACGCTTGCACCACCTAGATGAATGGGCATCTCAAACCAAAACGTCGCCCCTGTCTTGGCGATGTTTTCGCTGTTATTGTCATAAAAACCTATCGTTCCGCCCATCAGCTCGGTCAGCTGTTTACTAATCACAAGCCCCAGCCCCGTTCCGCCATAACGACGGGTCACTGACAAATCGCCTTGGCTAAAACTTTTAAACAGCGATGCTTTGTCATCATCGGACACGCCTTTGCCTGTGTCTTCAACGCTGATGTTTAGATAGCCATCATTGTCATCGGACAGACCCACACGCACCACCACGCCCCCTGTATCAGTGAACTTGATGGCATTGCCAACGAGATTGGTTAGGATTTGTTTGACACGCAAACTATCCCCCACCACACGGCTTGGCACATCATGATAAAACAGCACCGACAGACGCAAATGCTTTTCAAGTGCCATCGGCGAGAGCATGTCCACCACATCATAGATGGCGGCATATAGGTCAAACTCATGACTGTCTAGCACAAGTTTATTTGCCTCCAACTTTGAAAAATCCAGCACATCATTGACAAGAGCAAGCAAGTGGGCGGAGGATTTTTTGATGGTTTGGACATACAAAGTCTGCTCGCTGGTCAAGCCCTCATTTCTTGCCAAAAGATTGATAAAACCATCAATGCTGTTTAAGGGGGTACGAAGCTCATGGCTGATGTTTGCCAAAAATGCTGATTTGGCATGGCTTGATGACACCGCCACATCTCTTGCTTGACGGATAGAGATGGCTTGCATTTCCATCTCATCTAGGGCGTGTTGTAAATCCTGTTCGGTTTCATTGGCGTGGGTTTTTAGCTCATTAAAACTTGCCGACAATCGCCTCATCGCCTGCACAAAATCCCTTTGTAATAACGAAAACTCGCCATCGGTGGTCGCTTTGATGGGCTTGTCGAGATTATCGGTGGTCAATTTTTGTAAAAATAACCGCATCTCATAAATGGGAGCTATCCAGCGTTTTGAGTAGATATTTAAAATCAGTAGTAGCAAAAGCAGGGTAATCAGCCCTGTGATGGCAAGGGCAAGCACCACCCGATACCCTGTGATGGTCAAAGACTCACTGTCCATCTCCACGACAACATAATAAGGCACGCCATGAAAACTCATCGCTCTGGCATAGCTTGTGCCGTAAGTGGTTTTTTGGCGTTCAAAATCATTATCTTTGGCAAGCAGTCGCCCCACCTCAAAGGGCGTGTCGCCATCATAACCCCCGTAACTGGCAAGCTGTTTGTAATTACCATCAAAAATCGCCATGCGGTACACTTGCTTGGGCGAAATTTTATGAAAAAACTCATCAAGCACAGGCACGCTCAACGCACCATCACTCATCGCCTCTGTACGGGCAAAATGACGGGTCAGCACCATTTCATAATTTAACAACGCACTGTATGCCAAAGCGTCTTGCTCGCCAAGGCTCGCTGTTCGCACCTCTTTAAAGACAAGTCCTCCACCCACCACCGCCAAAATCACAATCGGCAAAAAAACGATGATGACCAGTTGTCCATAAGCACTTCTTAAATCAAAAGGGGTTTTTTTCATGGGAGTTTCGGGCATGGCTGTGATAATTTGGCGGTTAGTTTAGCATATTTTTTGCCATTAAGCGGTGGATAAATTATGCTATAATAAAGCAAAAGTTTAGGATAAAAATCATGCAAACACTCGCCCACACTGTCGGTAATACCCCTCTTGTTCGCTTAACTCGTCTTGGCACTGATGTCCATGCTGACATTTTTGCCAAATTAGAGGGCAACAATCCTGCTGGCTCGGTCAAAGACAGACCTGCCTTTAATATGATAAGTGAGGCCCAAAAACGAGGGCAAATCAAACCAGGCGACACCCTCATCGAAGCCACAAGCGGTAATACGGACATTGCCCTTGCAATGGTGTCGGCGATGATGGGCTATAAGATGACGCTCATCATGCCAGCCAGCTCCACCCAAGAGCGAAAAGATGCCATGCGTGCTTATGGGGCAACCCTCATTGAGGCGGATAATATGGAGACGGCTCGGGATATGGCACTTGCCATGCAAGCAGAGGGCAAGGGCGTGGTGCTTGACCAGTTTAACAACAATGACAACTGGCTTGCTCACTACCATACTACCGCCCCTGAAATTTGGGAGCAAACAGGCGGTAAGATTACCCATTTTGTCAGCAGTATGGGAACGACAGGCACGATTATGGGTGTCTCTCGCTTTTTAAAAGAGAAAAATCCTGCCATTCAAATCATCGGTTTACAGCCGTCTGATGGCTCAAACATCGCTGGTATTCGTCGTTGGGAGCCAGAATATCTGCCTAAGATTTTTGATAAAAACTGGGTAGATGTGATTATGGACATCGACCAGACGGACGCTGAAAATTATATGCGAGCCTTGGCACGAGTGGAGGGGATTTTTTGTGGGGTGTCAAGTGGGGGGGCAGGCTTTGCAAGTTACCAAATTGCCAAACAAATCAAGGCAGATGACCCCAAAGCCGTCATCGTCTTTATCGTCTGTGATAGAGGCGACCGCTATCTTTCCACAGGGCTGTTTGGGATTTGAGTTGTTAGATAATGTTAAGGAAAAAACAATGACCACCACACCGATTTTGGTTTTTGACATCGAAACCATACCTGACCTTGACACAGGGCGACTGCTCTATCCCGAAATTGCCACACTCTCTGATGATGACGCACAAACCGCCCTGACCGCCATCAGAGAGGCAGAGGCTGGCAATCCTTTTATGAGACTGCCTTTGCACAAAATCGCTTGTTTGTCGTTTTTGTGGGTCAATGGCGACACATTTAGCCTAAAATCACTCGCCCTAAACACCATGAGTGAATCTGAAATTTTAGCCACTTTTTTTAGAGCCTTTAAACACAAACCTGCCCCCACACTCGTCTCATGGAATGGCGTGGGCTTTGATTTGCCAGTCATCTTGTATCGTGCCATGCACCACAAACTCTCCGCCCCCACCCTATTTAACAGCCAAGCCCCCAATTATCTGTACAAATACGGCGAGGCACATCTTGATCTGATGGATAAATTATCGCTGGGCAACTATGGCAACAAACAAAAACTCGACACCATCGCCAGCCTGTGCGGTTTTGCTGGTAAAGGCGGTCTGGACGGCTCACAGGTGGTGCCGATGGTCAAGGCAGGTCAATGGGATAAGCTTGCCACTTACTGCGAGTCTGATGTGCTAAACACATGGCTCATCTACTTGCGTTGGCAACTTTTGACAGGCAAGTTTGCCCCTGATGTCGTGGCAATGTACGAGGCACTCACTCACGACAGATTATCACAGCTCAAAGATGGCGAGGCGGTGCGACACGCTGAATTTTTGGAGGCATGGCGGTAGGATTGGGGCGGTTAAGCATGGTTTTGTTTGGTGGGCGTAAATAAATGCCTGTTTAGTCCGCCCACTTCTCAATCGCCCGCTCCACCACCATTTGTGTAAAGGCTTGAATGCTTGGCACACCAGAACCACGAGGTCCGCCAAAATTTAAGGTTTTGATGTCATATTTTTTAATAAAATCAAGAATATAATCAGAGGCAATGCCTACCGAAAAGACATTCATATCAATGAGCAAATAAGGTTTGTTTTGGCTGATACAAGTTTTTAGGGTCAATTCTGTTCCGCCTTTTGGCACAATTTGTGTATGATAAATAATCACAGTCGCATCGCTGTCTATCACATTTTGGCGAGTGCGTTTACGATAGCTTGCACCCGCTAGGGGCGTGAGTGGGTATTTGTCGTCAATTGTTCCGTCTTCGGCTCGCCTGTCCTCTGGGCAATGACCGCCACACGCCACGCCTTTATTTAAGGCTGCATCCAATGCACCTCTATCTACGCCTGTTTGTCCGCCTGAAATGATGATTGGAAAGGTCATTTTATTTTCCTTTTAAAAACTCATTTTGATATTCTTGTGCAAACGCCATTGCCCTTTCTTTTAATATCTGTTCTTTTTGTATATCGCTTTCGTTGGTTGGTTTGGGTAAATTTAAGTCTTTTTTGGTAACGATTTCTAAGGCGTATAATAACACTCTGGATTTTTCATTTCTATGCATTAAAAATCTTTCATAAGTATCAGGAATATAATCATTGACACCACCATTATTTTGCATAATATGATTACAATTTATCAAATCATACATATAAATAAAAGTTGCCTGTTTAATATTTTCGTCATTATGTGGCTCATAAGAGTATTCATCTTTTACCATTTGCCTAACAAAGAAAAGCTCATCAAGCAGTCTTTTATCCACTTTCCCCATTCTGTCTTTATAGGTATAAAAATCACTCCAAATATCTATGTCTGAATTGATTTTACAGTCATTGATGATTAAAGTTTTGACTTGTGATAAGGCTTGTTTATACATTTGATTGGCTTTATCGTGTGAACCGCGTATAAATTCTTGCGTGCCATCACTAGCTAATTTATTAGCATAACTACCAATAGCCTCACGATAGCCCATATTGGCAGATTGCTCTAAATAAAAATCCACCAATTTATCTTCTGGAATACTAGGATTGATTTTATGGGCGGATTGCAACCAATCTTTTTCTTTCCATATCATTTTTGCATACAGAAAATTATCTACTTCATCTGCGGTTTTATTTTTAATTTTTCTTTGAGTTTGATAAAACAAAATACTGTCCCTAGTATTTTCATTAACTTTTGACAAAACACCAACAGGAACACACGATAATTCTGAGCCCAAAGAAACGCCAATCAAACATAAAATTCCCAAAAAAAAATAATAGTGCATAAAACACAATGGGTATCACAACAATTACCACAAGCGAAATTAAAGCGGTCTTTTTTAAATTCATATTAAATCCCATTAAGCTAACCGAATTTAATTGCATTATACCCCAAACCCCCACCATTTACCACTTTCCCCCCACCCAAAAAGGTGCTATAATACCGCCCTTTACCCAAAGCACTTCGTATGTGCTTTTTATTTTTAACTCATTCCACTGGTAGCGGTTAAATGTTCACTCGTAACGAACATCACTACCAACGCCAACATTAGGAGACTTCTTATGGTTGCAATCACACTTCCAAGTGGCGACATCAAGCACTTTGACGGTGCAACAACAGTAATGCAAATCGCCCAAAGTATCGGTGCAGGACTTGCCAAAGCAACGCTCGCAGGCAAAGTAAACGGCAAACTTGTGGACGCCTGCGACCCCATCACGACAGACGCAACCGTACAAATCATCACCCCAAAGGATAATGAGGGCGTGGAGATTATCCGCCACTCGTGTGCACACCTTTTGGGACACGCTGTCAAACAACTGTTTCCAGAAGTCAAAATGGTCATCGGACCTGTGATTGATGAGGGCTTTTATTATGATATTTTTAGTGAAAAGCCCTTTACCCAAGACGATATGGCAGCCATTGAAGCTCGTATGGTGGAGCTGATTAACCAAGATTACGATGTCATCAAAAAAATGACCCCACGAGATGAAGTCATTGAAATCTTTAAAAATCGTGGCGAGGATTATAAACTTCGTCTGATTGACGATATGCCAGACGAAACCGCAATGGGGCTGTATTATCATCAAGAATACATTGATATGTGCCGTGGACCGCACGTTCCCAATACTCGCTTTTTAAAGGCGTTTAAACTGACCAAAATGAGCGGTGCCTACTGGCGAGGAGATGCCAAAAACGAGCAACTACAACGAATCTACGGCACGGCGTGGGCGGACAAAAAAGAGCTACAAGCCTACATCAAACGCATAGAAGAAGCCGAAAAACGAGACCACCGCAAAATCGGTAAAGCCTTAAATCTGTTCCATTTGCAAGAAGAAGCCCCCGGTATGGTGTTTTGGCACCCCAACGGCTGGACGGTGTGGCAAGTGCTTGAACAATATATGCGAAAAGTGCAAAAAGACAACGGCTACCAAGAGATTAAGACCCCGCAAGTGGTGGACAGAAGTCTGTGGGAAAAATCTGGGCATTGGGAAAATTATGGCGAGATGATGTTTACGACATCTAGCGAAAAACGAGATTATGCCATTAAGCCGATGAATTGCCCGTGCCACGTGCAGGTGTTTAATCAGGGCTTAAAGTCCTATCGTGATTTGCCCTTGCGTTTGGCGGAATTTGGTTCGTGTCATCGTAATGAGCCGTCTGGCTCCTTGCACGGCATTATGCGTGTGCGTGGCTTTGTGCAAGACGATGCCCATATCTTTTGTAGCAATAGCCAAATTCGCACCGAAGCCCTTGATTTTATTAAATTAACCTTGCAAGTCTATAAAGATTTTGGCTTTGATGATGTGCAAATGAAGCTCTCCACTCGCCCCGAAAAACGAGTCGGTTCTGATGAGCTTTGGGACTTAGCCGAAAAAGATTTGGCGGACGCTTTGGATAACGCAGGGCTCGCTTGGGAACTGCAAGAGGGCGAAGGGGCGTTTTATGGTCCTAAGATTGAATTTAGCCTAAAAGACTGCTTGGGGCGTGTGTGGCAATGTGGCACGCTACAACTGGACTTTAATTTGCCAGAGCGACTGGGGGCAGAATATGTGGGCGAGTCTGGCGAAAAAGAACGCCCTGTAATGCTTCATCGTGCGATTTTGGGCAGTTTTGAACGCTTTATTGGTATCTTGATTGAACATTATGCAGGCTGGTTCCCTGCGTGGCTTGCCCCCCAGCAGGTCGTGGTAATGAACATCACCAACAAGCAAGCGGACAATGTCGCTGACACCGTCAAAGCCTTGACCGACAAGGGCTACCGTGCCATTGGCGATGTTCGTAACGAAAAAATCGGCTTTAAAATTCGTGAACGCACCCTTGAACGCATTCCTTTTATGCTGGTACTGGGCGACAAAGAAGTGGAGTCTGGTACGGTCAATGTGCGTACAAGAGAGGGCGAGAATTTGGGTAGTATGAGCCTATCTGACTTTATGAGCGTACTGGATAAGGCGATTGAGAAAAAGGGAAGGGTTGAGCCAAAAAGTGAATAATTTGGCTTAATATTAAAATCCACTCAAAAAGGTGTTTTGAGTGGATTTTTTTATAAAAATTTAAAAAAATTGTTTTTTTTGATTTTTAGTATAATGCCTGTAATCCATTTTAAAATTAAGGGTATTTTTATGAAAGCATTAAAAATTTGGCAGTGGTTCAAAAAGTATGCTGTAACAAAAACTAAAAAGACAACTTAACCAAACAGTGGTAATTTACGGTTATGAAGACGACAATTACCATTACTTGCCCAAGTTGCCTATGTCATAGTATAAAGAAAAATGGCGTAAAAAGCTATGGCAAACAAAATTATTTTTGTAAAAATTGCCACAGACAGTTTGTCCAACAGTCAGAACTAAGCTACAAGGGCTGTTATTCGCACATAGACAACAAAATACGCTTAATGCTTGCTCGTGGTAGCATTGCAGATATTGTGGTAATTGAACAAGTGAGCAAAGCAAAGGTGCTAAGTGTACTCACAAACAGCAACCACAAAATCAAACCCAAACAACAACATTACGACACCTTAGAAGTAGATGAGTTTTGGACTTATGTTGGTAACAAGAAAAACAAAGTTTGGCTCATCTATGCTTATGACAAAGGCACAGGTGAGATTGTTGCTTTTGTGTGGGGCAAACGAAACCTTGCTACTGCCAAAAAACTCAAAATACAACTTACCCAACTAGGCATTACTTTCAACAAAATTGCTTGTGATGATTGGGATAGCTTTTTAACTGCCTTTAAGCACTCTTTAAAACAAGTTGGTAAACGCTTTACTGTGGGTATTGAAGGCAATAACACCAGACTGAGAACCTTCGTCAGGCGAGCATTTAGGAGAACTTGCTGTTTTTCTAAAAAGCTAGAAAACCATTTCAAAGCATTTGAGTTGGTGTTTCATTATATTAACTATGGTTGGGTTTAGCATACTTTTTAGACCAGAGCCAAAAATTTTAACTCTTTGTGCATTGCTTGCAGTAAGCGGACAAGGTTTTGCCAATACTGTGCCAATTAAGTTTGCCAAAGGTAGTGAATGTGGTGTCTTTTCAGGTAATGTGAAAGGGAAAAAATTTACACTGCAATTAGGTGCTAGACAAATTTTAAATATTAGCACATCGGAAAATTTCAAAGCTGTTGTCAAAGACCCAAAAGGTCGCACTCTATCAACATTTGAGGAGTATGATGAAATTGATTATGGAGGAGATTTACAGCTTCTATATAACACGACAACAAAAGGAAACTATACTATATCCATAATGCCAAGACAGCAAAATCAATATCTTAATGTTCAGTTTTGTGCATTCAATGACTAGATTTAATCAAACAAAAAAATCCATTCAAAAAAATTGAGTGGATTTTTTATTTTAAAAATACCTTACCAAACAAATCATCATAATCATTCATTAAAATCTTCCGCCATAAATTTAACCATTCCTTTAAGCTCCGCTAAGCTCTCGCTCTTTGGGCTTTTTTTAAGAAATTCACGAAAGGCTTGCAATATGGATTGTTCATTTAATAGTCCAAATTTATCCGCTTGGGCGGATAATTCATCTTAGAATATGTAAAGTGAGTAAAGTCATAGAATTATCCCTATCTGTTTTTTGTTATGGTAGCGGATTTGGGTGGGTTTGTCAAACAATAAATCATCACAACTCTTGCCACTTTAAATTTTAACTTGTCTTTATTTTATGGATTTGTTATGATAATAAAAACAGTTTTTTAAGGGAAAATTTATGAAAAGTTTAAAAACTCTGTTAATCTGTGGGGCGATAATAATGGGCGGTCAAAGTTTTGCCAAACCGCCCAAAGACATAGAAATCAAATTTAAAAAGGGCGATTATTGTGCTACCTATGAAATTGATACTCGTAGCAATCTTCATATTTATTTAAACAAAAATCAAACATTTACCATTGATTTAATTGCAGGCACTTCAAAACCCTACCTCACCAATAGCAAAGGTGATGGCGTTGAATTTGATTATAGCAAAGTATACAGTCAAAAGTACGACATTGAGCAAGCACAATGGAAATATCATATTGCAAACAAGGGGAAATATACGATTGGATTTGACATACCGCACGACAGCCATACTTATGCCGAACTTGAATTTTGTGCTTATTGATTTTTTAAAATTTATTTAAAAACCTTGAATACTTTTTTGCTTAAAACAACTTGCCCATCATTGCAAACTACCATATAATTTTGTAAGGTGCGTACCACGCACCGTTTTTGGTTCATATCCCTTAATGGTGCGTGTTACGCACCTTACCATTAAGAATTAACTTATGCAAAAACTTGCTTTGATGATGCCTGTATTGTTTTTGTTTGGTTGTACAACCACAACCAAACAGCCTACCGAGCCAATTACCTATTCTGTATTAGAAACCACACCAAATGAGCTTATGGGTAATGACTATAAGCTCCCCAGTCATATCCGCACTGTACCCATTGGACTTTTTACTTGGTACCCACAAGGCTCAACCATTCATACCCTAGATGGTACCATAGGCACCACAGGGCGGTTTGTTTGGCTCAATGATTGTCTTTTGTTTAATGTGGATAGTACAGCAGAATTGATAACCCCCATTTTTTGGGTAAATTCTATTAAGGATTACAAGATTTATGACAATCAAGGATTTTTAACTTTACACAACAATCAAATTATTCACTTAAATCATCAATATCATATCAACTCACAAGTAGAACCCAAGCAAAATCCCCGTACGGAGCAAATAATTCAGCGTGGTCAAGACAAATGCTTAATGGATAAGGTGATTTATTTGGGTTTAAAAGTGATGGATTGAAACAATCATCATTTGTTCTATCCTTTAAAATCCATTCAAAGTAATTTTGAGTGGATTTTTTATTTTAACTGGTTTATGATAATAAGCGTATTTTTAAGGATAATTTTATGAAAAGTTTAAAAATTTTGTTAATTTGTAGGGCAATGATAATGAGCGATCAGAGTTTTGCCAAGACTACTCCTATCTCTTTTGCCAAAGGTAGCCATTGTGGTAGCTTTGAGGGGGATTATACAAACCGAACTTTACTTTAAATACCAAAGCCAACCAAACCATTTATGTTACTATTAGAGAAAACGCTCGTGATGTTGAGGATATTAAAATCATAGACCCAAAAGGTCGCACCGCCTATGCAGACGACGCAGAGCTTGATTTTACCACCAAAGTCAAAGGCGTGCATAAAATCAAGATTATCCCTTATAATGATGCAGAGTGGGCAAATATTGAATTTTGTGCTTATTAACTAGCAGTTTATATGAAAAAATTAGCACTTGCTCTAATATTAAGCTTTGCTAGCATATCTGCCCACGCTCAAACCTGCAAGGCAACCGACCCAACAGGCACACCGCTCAATGTACGAGCCACACCCAATGGCAAGGTCATTGGTAAAGTGCCAAATGGCGCGGTGGTTTATGTCAGTCAATACGATTATGACAACAAAGGTCGTCCTTGAATAATGGTGTTTAACGCCAAAACAGACCGATATATTGGTTGGGTATATCGGGAATTTATCAGTTGTTATTGATTTTTAAAAATCCATTCAAGAAATTGAGTGGATTTTTTTTAAATCCGTATTACCAAATAACAGGTAAATCATATTTGGCACAATACCCATCAGAACTAGACCATGTTGAACTTTATTAACAAAACAAAAAACGATTTTGGTAACCCTAGAAGGCATTTTGTTTCGCATTCGTACAGGCATACCTTGGAGAGACTTACCCAAATGTTTTAGTTGCCACAACACTATTTACAAAACCTTTGTGCGTTGGTAAGTTAGGTAAGCTCATGAAATTGTTTCAATACCCATCCAAAGAAGCTGATACTGAGTGGGTGTTTATAGATGATAATTACATCAAAGCCCATCAACATGCTTGTAATGTTGCTAACAAGACAGAACAAGGCATTAAAGATTCATCTTGTGGTAGATGCTTGCGGTAACCCTATTGATTTTCTCATCACAGGTGGACAAGTTCATGATGTTAAGGTTGCTCCACAGCTTATAGAGCAAAACAAACAAGTTTTATCAAAGCATACAGAAGCATTAAGTGCGGATATTGGCTACGACTGTGATGAACTAAGGGGGGTAAATTAAACAAACCAATACAACACCCAACATATCAAAACGCAGTAATAGCAAAAGTAAAGACCAAAACCCAATAGATGACTACTTGTACAAACTAAGACACCTGGTGGAAAATGCCTTATCAAGGTACAGTGGCTTTTGCCCACCCATTAATATCACCCTACGCACAAGCAAGTTACTCACATAAATAATTATAAGTAAAGTTAAGTCAAGCTATTATACACAAATTCAAGGATTTTAAAAACCAAAACCCCCTCCATCATCCGACAGAGGGGGCTAAATAAGGTGCTGACGATGACCTACTCTCACATGGGCGAACCACACTACCATCGGCGCTAAGACGTTTCACTTCTGAGTTCGGGAAGGGATCAGGTGGTTCCATCTTGCTATTGTCGTCAGCGTAAAAGGATTAACAACGCTGTTATGAGTCTGTTTTATTTTAATTTCATTTTTTAAAGTTTTTACTAAATCAAGATTAAGGTTATCATTACACTTTACAATACAACACTTAAAGTGATTTAAACCACTTGGGTGTTGTATGGTCAAGCCAAACGAGCAATTAGTATTGGTTAGCTACACACATCGCTGTGCTTCCACACCCAACCTATCAACGTCGTAGTCTACAACGGCTCTTTAGGGAAATCTTATCTTGAGGTGGGCTTCCCGCTTAGATGCTTTCAGCGGTTATCCCATCCGAACATAGCTACCCGGCGATGCTTCTGGCGAAACAACCGGAACACCAGAGGTTCGTCCACTCTGGTCCTCTCGTACTAGGAGCAGATCCTCTCAAATTTCCAACGCCCACGGTAGATAGGGACCGAACTGTCTCACGACGTTCTAAACCCAGCTCGCGTACCTCTTTAAATGGCGAACAGCCATACCCTTGGGACCTGCTTCAGCCCCAGGATGAGATGAGCCGACATCGAGGTGCCAAACACCGCCGTCGATATGAACTCTTGGGCGGTATCAGCCTGTTATCCCCAGAGTACCTTTTATCCGTTGAGCGATGGCCCTTCCATACAGAACCACCGGATCACTAAGACCTACTTTCGTACCTGCTCGACTTGTGGGTCTCGCAGTTAAGCGCGCTTTTGCCTTTATACTCTTTGAACGATTTCCGACCGTTCTGAGCGCACCTTCGTACTCCTCCGTTACTCTTTAGGAGGAGACCGCCCCAGTCAAACTACCCACCATACATTGTCCTTGATACTGTTATATCTAAGTTAGAACCCCAACATAACCAGGGTGGTATTTCAAGGTTGGCTCCATGGCAACTGGCGTCACCACTTCAAAGCCTCCCACCTATCCTACACAAGTTAGGTCAAAGTTCAATGTAAAGCTGTAGTAAAGGTTCACGGGGTCTTTCCGTCTAGCCGCGGGTACACAGCATCTTCACTGCGATTTCGATTTCACTGAGTCTCTGCTGGAGACAGCGCTGCCATCATTATGCCATTCGTGCAGGTCGGAACTTACCCGACAAGGAATTTCGCTACCTTAGGACCGTTATAGTTACGGCCGCCGTTTACTGGGGCTTCGATCAAGAGCTTCGCTTACGCTAACCCCATCAATTAACCTTCCAGCACCGGGCAGGCATCACACCCTATACGTCCACTTTCGTGTTTGCAGAGTGCTGTGTTTTTAATAAACAGTTGCAGCAGCCTGGTATCTGCGACTGCCAACAGCTCAAAGAGCAAGTCTTATCACCATCGGCAGCGTACCTTCTCCCGAAGTTACGGTACCATTTTGCCTAGTTCCTTCAGCAGAGTTCTCTCAAGCGCCTTGGTATTCTCTACCTGACCACCTGTGTCGGTTTCGGGTACGATTTCTTTATGACTATCGCTTAGAAGCTTTTCCTGGAAGCAGGGTATTTGCCACTTCGCTGTACATGTACAGCTTGCTATCAGATCTCAGTAATAGTCTAGCGGATTTGCCTACTAAACCTACCTACATCCTTCCACCTGGACAACCAACGCCAGGCTGACATAACCTTCTCCGTCCCTCCATCGCATCATAAACAAGTATCGGAATATTAACCGATTTCCCATCGACTACGCCTTTCGGCCTCGCCTTAGGGGTCGACTCACCCAGCCCCGATTAACGTTGGACTGGAACCCTTGGTCTTCCGGCGAACGGGCTTTTCACCCGTTTTGTCGTTACTCACGTCAGCATTCGCTCTTGTGATACCTCCAGCATACCTTACGATACACCTTCACAGGCTTACACAACGCTCCCCTACCACTTAATTGAAACAATTAAATCCGCAGCTTCGGCTCCTAGTTTGAGCCCCGTTACATCTTCCGCGCAGGCCGACTCGACTAGTGAGCTATTACGCTTTCTTTAAAGGGTGGCTGCTTCTAAGCCAACCTCCTAGCTGTCTGTGCCTTCCCACATCGTTTCCCACTTAACTAGGAATTTGGGGCCTTAGCTGGCGGTCTGGGTTGTTTCCCTCTTGACGACGGACGTTAGCACCCGCCGTCTGTCTCCCGGATAGTACTCATCGGTATTCGGAGTTTGCATCGGTTTGGTAAGTCGGGATGACCCCCTAGCCGAAACAGTGCTCTACCCCCAATGGTATTCGTCCGAGGCGCTACCTAAATAGCTTTCGGGGAGAACCAGCTATCACCGAGTTTGATTAGCCTTTCACCCCTATCCACAAGTCATCCCCTGGCTTTTCAACGACAGTGGGTTCGGTCCTCCGGTGCCTGTTACGGCACTTTCAACCTGCTCATGGATAGATCACTCGGTTTCGGGTCTATACCCTGCAACTTAATCGCCCTATTAAGACTCGGTTTCCCTACGGCTCCCCTAAACGGTTAACCTTGCTACAGAATATAAGTCGCTGACCCATTATACAAAAGGTACGCCGTCACGGAACAAGTCCGCTCCGACTGCTTGTATGCACACGGTTTCAGGTTCTATTTCACTCCCCTAACAGGGGTTCTTTTCGCCTTTCCCTCACGGTACTGGTTCACTATCGGTCAGTCAGGAGTATTTAGCCTTGGAGGATGGTCCCCCCATCTTCAGACAAGATTTCACGTGTCTCGCCCTACTTAATATGTCTCATAAACAGTTTCGCATACAGGACTATCACCTACTATGGTTGGCTTTCCCACGCCATTTTGCTACTGTAAATTCGATCGGCTCCTCCCCGTTCGCTCGCCGCTACTTGGGGAATCTCAATTGATGTCTTTTCCTCGGGGTACTGAGATGTTTCACTTCTCCCGGTTTGCCTCCTAACCAAAGGTTAGGATAGCCAACTTATGTTGGCTGGGTTTCCCCATTCAGAAATCGCCGGGTCACAGGATATTGCCACCTCACCGACGCTTATCGCAGGCTATCACGTCTTTCATCGCCTCTGACTGCCAAGGCATCCACCATGTGCACTTCATTACTTGACCATACAACCCCAAGTAGTCTTGGTGTCATAAGGGTAATGTGTAACGATTCACCTATGTTTACGCTTGATTCAGTTCTCTTTACTTTAGGTGTTTGTATTGGGTACAAACACCATGGTTAATTATTTGTTGGAATTAAATAATTAACCCAGACTCATAGTTACGTTGTTAAATAATGTAATTAACTTCATCAGTTAATTGTAAGTTATCTACATAAAGTAGAATTAAGAAATCTAATTGTATGCTGTTTAATTTGATTGCTTAGTTCTAATTTATTGTAAGTGGTGGAGTTAAGGAGAGTCGAACTCCTGACCTCCTGCGTGCAAGGCAGGCGCTCTACCAACTGAGCTATAACCCCAAAGTATGGTGGGTCTAATAAGACTTGAACTTATGACCCCCGCCTTATCAAGGCGGTGCTCTAACCAACTGAGCTATAGACCCAATTTAACTTACTTTACTAAGAACAACTTGTTGTGAATTCTTGCTAATCAGATAATTCGTTAAGGAGGTGATCCAGCCGCAGGTTCCCCTACGGCTACCTTGTTACGACTTCACCCCAGTCATCGACCCCACCGTGGTGATCGCCCTCTTGCGTTAGGCTAACCACTTCTGGTGAGATCAACTCCCATGGTGTGACGGGCGGTGTGTACAAGGCCCGGGAACGTATTCACCGCAGCATTCTGATCTGCGATTACTAGCGATTCCGACTTCATGGAGTCGAGTTGCAGACTCCAATCCGGACTACGATTGGCTTTTTGAGATTAGCATCACATCGCTGTGTAGCAACCCTTTGTACCAACCATTGTAGCACGTGTGTAGCCCTGGTCGTAAGGGCCATGATGACTTGACGTCGTCCCCGCCTTCCTCCAGTTTGTCACTGGCAGTATCCTTAGAGTTCCCACCCGAAGTGCTGGTAACTAAGGAAAAGGGTTGCGCTCGTTGCGGGACTTAACCCAACATCTCACGACACGAGCTGACGACAGCCATGCAGCACCTGTATCAGAGTTCCCGAAGGCACTAAGCTATCTCTAGCGAATTCTCTGTATGTCAAGACCAGGTAAGGTTCTTCGCGTTGCATCGAATTAAACCACATGCTCCACCGCTTGTGCGGGCCCCCGTCAATTCATTTGAGTTTTAACCTTGCGGCCGTACTCCCCAGGCGGTCTACTTATTGCGTTAACTGCGTCACTAAGTCTTCAAGAGACCCAACGACTGGTAGACATCGTTTACGGCGTGGACTACCAGGGTATCTAATCCTGTTTGCTACCCACGCTTTCGAACCTCAGTGTCAGTATGATGCCAGGAAGCTGCCTTCGCCATCGGTATTCCTCCAGATCTCTACGCATTTCACCGCTACACCTGGAATTCTACTTCCCTCTCACCTACTCTAGTCACCCAGTATCAGATGCAGTTCCCAGGTTAAGCCCGGGGCTTTCACATCTGACTTAAATAACCACCTACGCTCGCTTTACGCCCAGTAATTCCGATTAACGCTTGCACCCTCTGTATTACCGCGGCTGCTGGCACAGAGTTAGCCGGTGCTTATTCTGTGGGTAACGTCAGGGCTTGTGGGTATTAACCACAAGCTTTTCCTCCCCACTTAAAGTGCTTTACAACCAAAAGGCCTTCTTCACACACGCGGCATGGCTGGATCAGGCTTTCGCCCATTGTCCAATATTCCCCACTGCTGCCTCCCGTAGGAGTCTGGGCCGTGTCTCAGTCCCAGTGTGGCTGATCATCCTCTCAGACCAGCTACAGATCGTCGCCTTGGTAGGCCTTTACCCCACCAACTAGCTAATCCGACTTAGGCTCATCTATTAGCGAGAGCTAAAAGCCCCCTTTCTCTCGTAAGACGTATGCGGTATTAGCGTAAGTTTCCCTACGTTATCCCCCACTAATAGGCAGATTCCTAAGCATTACTCACCCGTTCGCCACTAATCCGTCTAGCAAGCTAGACTTCATCGTTCGACTTGCATGTGTTAAGCCTGCCGCCAGCGTTCAATCTGAGCCATGATCAAACTCTTCAGTTTAATCTTTGTTTTGCCTAATTGCTTAGGACTTAATTTGTTTTGGCTCATTTATCGTGTACGTTATGTACTTACTAGCAATATTTGATATTTTTAAAAATATCTGCTCATCGTGTAAATGAATTAACTTTGAGTATTTTTGCTTGATAAATGATAATTTTTGTATTATCTTGTATTAGCAAAAATCCACACAAGTTGTTCTTAGTATGTTTTTAAATAGTGCGTGATACATCGTCTGTATCATCAATCAAGGCTGACTATTTTATCACAATGGATTTTTATGTCAAGCACTTTTTTAATTTTTTTGAAAGTTTTTAGAAGTTTGTTTTTAACTTAACTTTTAAATAAATTCTTCCAAAATATTCAAACTTTAACAAACTTCATTCTTAATTTATTTTAGATTAAAGTTGTTTTGTTGGTGTTTTGTAACCAACCATTGCTTGAATGAGTGCGTATTATACAGGGTTTTTGGTGGGGGTCAAGGGGTAAAATTAAAAATTTTGATATTTTTTGTAAGATGTTGATTTTTAAGGGGATTTATTTTTAAATTTTTGCTTGCTAGACCGCTCGCATTTTGCTATCTTAGTATTTTTCATTCAAAAGGACTTGCCAATGTAACTCATATCTCATCTTTACCTACGCTTAAAATTTTTAAAAACACCCAACTCTCAACATTATACAAGCCGTTGATTTATCAAGGGTAAATGTGATTCGCCCCTACAATTCAAAAAACCATCAATAATCAATACGTTATCATTCTGAGTTGAGATTAGGTTAAAAACTTTGGAAAGTTCTGTATGAGATACGCTCTACTATTTACCCCTGCTTTTGTGGCAAGCCTTGCCTTTGTTGGTATTGCCCAACTTATTGTCGCATCATCCACCTTTTTTATCGCAAATCTTGCCAAAAGTGTAACGGGCGGCACACTGTCGCTGCCTTATCTTATTGGTTTTGTGACATCTTTGACACTCGTACTGATACCGCTTTATTTTGCCAGTATCTTTTTGGAAAAAGCCAAATTTGACTCGCTGGCACGTTATAACACTTTGTTTGATAAGCATTTTTTGGGAAAATCATGCCATTATAATAACCACACTCTAAAACACACCGCCACCGCCATGCTCGCCCAAGAAAGCAAACACACTCTTGATGATAGCTTACTTGGCGTTTTTGATATGATAACGCTACTATTAAATGTCGGATTCAACCTGATTGTCATTGCATGGGTGCTAGACGGCTTTATTTTATTGGGTTATGGCGTGGGCATGGTGCTTGCCATGGGAGCGGTGCATTTATTTAAAGACAGGCTTGGCAATCTTGCCAGAACCGCCCAAATGTCTCGGCTCATGCTGATGTCGGGGCTATCAAGGGCGTGGGATAATGTGATTATTTTTAATAAATACAATTACTTACGACACAATCGCACTTTGACAGACACCCTTAACACAGCCAAAACCGACAGTATCCATGCCAAATCCATGCGACACCTAAGCAGTAATGTGGGAATGCTTGTTTTGCTTGTGTGCGTCTTGACGGCAAGTGGCGTGCTGTTTTGGCAAAATTTGGGGGATATGGCGATGCTTGCCATGCTCGTTGCTACGTTGCCACGCCAGATTCAAATGCTTCAAATGAGCCATGAACTCATTGGCTATCGGGCGGAAATTAGCACACTCATGGCTCGGCTTGACGGGCTAATCCAATTGTTTGATACGCCAAATGTCACACTTGACAAGCACATTAAAAAAGATAGAATTTTTGTCAAACAGACCAATCAAGCCTTTGATTTTGATGAATTTTTGAAAAATCCGCCCAGCACAGGACGCATTACCCTTGTTGGCGATAATGGCGTGGGCAAATCGTGCGTGCTTTTGACATTAAAGAACAGGCTTGGCGAGCGTGCTTATTACCTGCCCGCCAAGCATGAGCTGATTTTTGATAATACCGAAGGCTCAACAGGACAGCGACTTATCGGTGAAATTGATGAGCTAACGGGCGATGATACGCCTATATTGCTCCTTGATGAATGGGACGCCAATTTGGATGGCGTGAACACGGACATTATTCACGCCAAGTTAGATGAAATTGGCAAAACAAGGCTTATCGTGGAAGTTCGCCATTGATTCAGTTTTGCAGGATACATCAAACCCTAACCAAGCCCATCATCAAAGCATTTACCACGGCCACCAGCCCCACTATCGCCCCAAGCTCCTTACCCAAACGAGCAGGACTGTGGCGGTGCGTGATGACGGCGTGGGTGTGCTTGATAAGTAGGGGAAAACATAATGCCAACACCCACGCCCTATCGCCAAAGACAACAGCGTGATAGCCATAGCACATCATCGCCCCATATAAAAGGACGAGATAACCCACGATACGGTAGCGACCCAACACAATGGCAAGCGTTGTCTTACCACTGGTGCGGTCGGTGTCAGTATCTCGCAGATTATTGATGTACAGCACGCAGGCGGACAACAGCCCCACACCTGTGGCGATGATGAGATTTTGAGCGATATCCGCCCTGCCCGTTTGTAGATAATAACCGCCAAGCACCGCCACATAGCCAAAGAAAATCAGAACAGCAAGCTCGCCAAGCGCATGATAACCATAAGGTTTTTTGCCCATGGTGTAACCCAATGCTCCCAAAATCGACACCGCCCCCAAGCCAAAAAATAGTGCGATTTGATAAACCGTTAAAGGACTTAACCAAATCAGCACCGCCCCTGCCATCATGGTTTGGATAAGCCAAAGGACAAGCCACGCCCGAAACCTGCTTGCCGACACCGTCCCACTGCCGACAAGGCGGACTGGGCTGTCATGATGACGGTCTTGGTCAGTGCCACGAATGCCGTCGCCCAAATCATTGGCAAGGTTTGACAAAATCTGCAAAGACAAAGCGGTATAAATAATCAGCACACACAGCACCCAATTATCTACCCCAAATCCGCCAAGCGTGCGATACGCCGAGCCCTGCCCCACTCCAAGGCTCATGATGGCGATGGGATAGGTGCGTGGGCGAGTGGCGTGGAAGAATTGGATAATGGGCGAGTTGGCAGATGACATGATAAGCCAAGTGGGTTTATGGGTTGGGTTTTAAAGGTATTTAGGCTTTCTCTCGTCTTGCCATAAATGTCGTCCAAAACCCCGACAAGGCATAAATCACACCAATGGCAAGCACGCCCACAGGAATGTCATATAGGGCAATGCCCATGATAAGCACGCCAATAATTAGCCCAACAAAGGGGGTTTTTTGGCGGTCAAATTCTTTAAAACTATAATATTTGACATTGCTCACCATAAGTAGTCCACAAATCACCGTCCACACCGCACAGATGGTGGCGAGCGTTTGGGGGGTAAGGGTGGCTCCATGGTCTCTTGCCACCATCACGCTTGACGTTACCAAAATCGCTGCCAAAGGACTTGCCAATCCGATAAAGTATTTTTTATCCACCGTGCCAATTTGCACGTTAAATCTTGCCAAGCGAAACGCCGCACAGACACTAAACACAAAGGCACACGCAAGCCCAAACCGCCCAAATTCATGCAACGCAAAATGATACACAAGTATGGCAGGGGCAAGCCCAAAAGCGATACAGTCGGCAAGGCTATCCAACTGCTCACCAAATGGGCTTTGGGCGTTTAAGAGTCTGGCGGCTCGTCCGTCCATGCCGTCCAAAATGGCGGATAAAAAAATGGCGAGGCACGCCTTATCAAACCGCCCCTCGCTACTGGCAACGATAGAAAAAAATGCCGAGAGCATGGACGCACTGGTGATAAGATTGGGAATGGGATAGACCCCACGGCTTATCTTTTTTTGATTGCCGTGTTGTTCGGTCTCAACGACTTCAAAGGTAATGCCGTCATGGTCGTCTGGGTCTTTTTGGGAATATGAGGGCTGGGTTGTCATGGTGTTTTATTTTTAAAATGAATGGGTTGTTGTTAATTATGATATTTTGATATTGGGCGAATGTAATTCGCCCCTACATATCCAATTTTAAATACATTGAATTGAACAACACCAATTTTAATCGCTTAATTAACAATATCTTAAAAATCATTCCCCAACCAACCATTTAACCACCGCCATGTCGTCCATGCTCATGGCAGGAGCGTCTTTTGGTTTTAGGATTGGGGCGAGCGTTTGCAAAATGGCTTTGGCGTGTTCGTCAAATTGCCAAGGCGGATTGATGATGTGTAGCCCTGTGCCGTTCATGCCCACTGCTACGTCATTGGGGTATAGGTTTAGCTCACAGACAAGCTGACGGCGAATGTCGGTGCGTTTCATTTTTTTATAAAACAGCTCCACCGCCTCTTTATTCTTAATGGGATACCACAGTACAAATGTCCCTGTGGCAAATTTTTTATGACTTGCCACAAGCAAATCTACTAAACGGCTAAAATCCTTATGCTCCTGCTCAAAAGGCGGGTCAAGCAGGATAATGCCACGCTTTTCCTTGGGCGGTAGCACGGCAGGCACACCTTCAAAGGCGTTGCGATGATGAATGCCAATGGGGAGCTGATAAAGCTGATAGTTTAGGGCGTCATACTCGTCTGCCACCGCTTCAAAGGCTTCGGCACGCAAGGGAGCGTTGTCCGAATGGTTTTGGGCGTGATTGGCAATCCACCAAGGCGAACCTGGGTAGACGTGCTTATCATAGGTTTTGCGAGCGGTGTCAAGGTCTAATAGATACTGGGCAATGGCTTTTGGCGGTGTGCCAAGGTCGGCATTTTCTAAGGCACGAATGCCTTTGTCCGCCTCGCCTGTTTTGGTCGCCTCATCGCTTTCCAAGGAATACAACCCACGTCCGCCATAAGCGTCAAGCACATAAAAGGGCTTGGCTTTGGCACTAAATTGGGCGAGCAGTTGGAGTAATAAAATGTGTTTGGCAACGTCAGCGAAGTTGCCTGCGTGGTAGGCGTGTTTGTAATTCATGGGAAAATGCGTGTAATTTTAAATGACTTATGGTAGCATAACTCACGATTTTTGGCTATTTTTTATTTTCATTCTCGTTTTCATCGGCTTTATCAGTCGGACTATTTAGAAAATTTAAAAACTTCTTTAAATTCACCCGAAACAAAAACGGCATGCCAAACCACGCAATCATTGCCAAAAACAGGCTCATGTAGAATGCCACCGCCCAACCCTTAATTGCCATGGCAAAAGCAAATGCGAGCAGCCCCATGCCCACCACCAAAATCATCTTTAAAATACCCTTTTGGATAATGCGATAGCGACCCAAAATGAACAGATGATACAAACTTATCGGCATGGACAAGCCAATCAGCACATAGGGCAGGTAATGAAACGCCCAATACACCAACCCACTGTCTTTGAACGTCGCCATGCTCGCCAACGTGCCAAACACACAAAAACACACAATCGCCCCATAGCCCAAATACACGCTGACATTGGCAAGCCCCATCGCTTGCGTGATGACTTGGATGATTTTCTGATGTTTGGCTTGGGGGTTGGATTGGGGGTTGGGTTCGGTTGGGTTGGGGGCGTGGTTATCCATGCGTGTCCTTTTATTTGTGTGGTTTTGGGGTGGGATTTGTCTAATTTGATGCTCAATAAAATTGCACGCCCTAATCTTTGCCTTTTTGCTCATTATCATGATAACTGCCAACATAGCGGGCAAGCTCTGGCGAGTTAAAATAACCATCAACCAACAAGCACGCCGAGACATCATCAATTGGGTCTCGCTCGTGCTTTATCCAGCCACGCTCCCACGCCATCATGCGAGCTTCGTGCGATGATAAGCGTTCATCATACATGTACACCTGTACGGGCAAATGGCGTTCGCCCAGACGGTGTGCCAGACGGCGAGCGAATTTAGCCGCTCGTTTAGAAAGCATGGAATCAGTGCCGTCCATGTTAAGCGGTAAACCGACCACCACCACATCAATCCGCCACTGCTCAATGATGCCCAGTAGATTATCCCAGTCGGGCTGTCCGTTGTCCATCGCCAAAATGTCAAAGGGGCGTGCGTCTGCACTTAGGCTGTTGCCCAGTGCCATGCCCATTTTTTTGACGCCAAAATCTAGGGCTAAAATCAAAGTCGGTGTTGTCATGAAATTCCTATTATTTGGCAAATCAAAAAATTGGTCGCAGGTAAAGCAAAATTGGCTTTTTAACTTTTAAAAAATCACGTTTAAAAATCAAGCAAACCCTGTGGTCAAGGTAAATTTATCAGGGTCAATGCCCAGTTTATCATAAGCCAACATCAATCTGTCTTCAAACTTCGCCCGAAACAATATCTCCAAATCAGCAGGGCAAACCAGCCAGTCCTGCTCGCTTATCTCCTGCTCCAACTGCCCTGCCGCCCAGTTACAAAACCCCATGCAAAGCAAAAAGTGGGGCAAACTGTCGCCCGATATCAGGCTTAGCACGTCTTTACTGGTTGTGATACATACGTTCTCGCCCACCGCAAACGACGACGCAAACTCGGGCAGTCCTGTATGTAGCACAAAACCCGCTTCGGGGCGGATAAAGCCCCCGTGCATGGCAGGGGTGTTCATCGCCTTTTGGCTGGCGGGCAAATCAAGCTCGTGTAGCAAACCGCCCACCGAAGCACCAAGAGGCTTATTAATCATAAATCCCCACGCCCCGTCAGTGCTGTGGCGACAGATATAAATCAATGCGTCAGCAAAGCGTTCATCAGGCATGGACGGACTGGGCAATAAAAAATGATGAGTTAAGTTGGAAAATTTTTTCAAATCAGCTCGCTTGGGGATGTCATTATCATTAGGGTCAATATGGGGCAAAATCGCCATTTTACAAGGTTTGTGGGTGGTAAAGCTATGAGCTGGCTTTATTGATATCATCAAGCAAGCCCTTGACGTGAGCCCGAGTCGCTTCGGTGATGTTCACGCCACCTGACATGCGTGCTAGCTCATCAATCTGTCTGTCGCCTGTGATGATGGACAAATGACTCATCGTCTGCTCGCCATGCTCTTTGTGCACCAAGATATGACGGTGTGCCGCCGCCGCAACCTGTGCTTGGTGCGTGATGGCGAATAACTGCTGATGGTCGCCCAAACTTCTTAGTAGCTCGCCCACCACCTGAGCTGTACCACCACTAATACCCACGTCCACTTCATCAAACACCAAGGTCGGGCGTGTCTCTTGATTCACGCCTGCACTCATGACCTGCATGATGAGAGCCATGCGAGACAGCTCACCCCCTGACGCCACTTTGTGTAGCGGTTGCATGGGCATGCCGACATTGGCACTAAACATGAGAGCGATGTCAAACATCCCACTACCACCATACTGATGTGTCTCTTTAGGGCTAAACTCAAAGAGACAGCTGGCGTTCGGCAGGGCAAGTGCCGACAGGCGATGAGCCAGTTCATCAGCGATTTGTGGGGCGATTTTGGTGCGTTCGTGATGCAGTTTGTCCGCCACACTCACATACTCATCCCATGCCCCTGCCACCTGCTCATCCATGGTCTCGTTATCAGGCAGGCTCTCTAATTTGTCCAGCTCCGCCTGCCACTGCCCTGCCTGTGCGGTCAGCTCATCTGTGGTCGTGTGGTATTTTTTGGCAAGGCGATGAGCCAGCCCCATGAGATTATTAAGCTCATTTAGTCGCTCTTCGTCAGGCAGTGACTGCTCGGCATAGTCCATAAGCCGTGCCACCGCGTCATCTATCTGCTCGGACGCTTGGGTAAGTAGCTCGCTACACTCGGCGAACGCTCGGCTTTTGTCCGATAAGTTATCACAGATTTTTAGACTGCGTGCTAACAGACCCGACACACTCATCTCGTCATTGTCTAGGTGCGTGACTGCTTGCACCGCTGACTGCATGAGATTTTCAAGGTTGGACAGCTCATCATACTCTTGTTCTATCTCGCCAATATCCACCGCCATGAGTGGCTCAATGTCACTTAGACGTGATGACAAAAGTGCCATCCGGTCGGCACGCTGAGTGGACATGGCACGAGCGTCATCGGCTTCTTTTTTTAGGCGTTGGTATGTCCCAAAGGCGTCTTTGGTCGCTGATTTTAGAGTGTGCAAGCCCCCCACATCATCTAGCCAATCGATGACAAACTGCGGTTTTAGCAGTTCAAGCCCTGCATGCTGTGAGTGGATATTGACCAAAATGCTGCCCAGTGATTTTAGTTCGCTAAGGCTCGCTGGCACGCCATTTATCCATGATTTTGAACGTCCATTGGCACTGATTTTGCGGCGGATGAGCAGTGTGTCTTCTTCTAGCTCTCGCTCATGCTCGGCAAACCATTGGCTCACTTTGTCATTATCGGTTATATCAAACTCGCCAAACACCGACGCTTCACTCTCGCCAAAACGCACCATGCCAGCATCAGCTCGTCCGCCCACACAAAGCGATAAAGCGTCCAATATCAAAGACTTACCTGCACCCGTCTCGCCCGTGATGACATTAAAACGCTCATCAAAGACGATTTCATGGTGCTTAATCAAAGCCAAATTATCTAAGGTTAGGGCTGTTAGCATGAATGTTCCATTATAAGTATGAATCGTTGCGATATTTTAGCACAATCAGGGCTTGTTTGGATAATTTGGTCGGGTAAACCATCAAATCCCAAAATATTTTATCCGCCCCCTTGTATCTTGGCAATTATCATTTATAATATCATCTTATATATTTATTAAGGTTAATAATAATGAGTACCACCCTACGCCAGCTAAAAGCCTTTGTACTTGTCGCCGAGCAAAACAGTTTTACCAAGGCTGCCGAGACACTGTGCCTGACCCAATCCGCCCTAAGCGGTCTGATCAAGGAGTTAGAACAAAATCTTGATGTCAAACTATTTGACCGCACCACACGCAAACTACACCTATCAGACGCAGGTTCACGGCTACTGCCACAGGCTCGGCGAGTACTCAACGAGATGTCAGTACTCAACGAAAAAGTCAATAACCTAAAATCACTACACCAAGGACATGTCCGCCTTGCTGTCTCTCAGCAGTTGTCTGCGTCCACCATGCCCAAATTTGTCGCCAAGTTCTGTGAGCTACACCCCAACATTCAGGTCACGCTCACCGACTGCTCGGTGGATAATGTGGTTGAGCATATTGAGAACCTAGAAGCCGATTTGGGGGTTGCTCCCGAACGTCCTTATTCTGATGATTTGAATGTGGATGTGCTGTTTAGCTCGCCTTTTTATTTGGTACTACCGCCAAACCACCCCTTTGCCCAAAAAGATGAAATCACATGGGCGGACTTACTTGATGAAAAGCTCATTACTCTAAATGGACCTTTTATCAAAAGCCTACAAAACGAACTTCCCAATAATATTTCAAGTCGTATCTTTAACCCCGATTTTGAGATTAATTTTCTCTCAACCGCCCTTGGCATGACCCGAATGGGACTTGGAGTGACGTTATGCCTACTCTATGCTGCCGAATGGGTGGAACTATACGGGCTGGTCATGCGACCCATCAGCGAGCCTGTGGTAGAACGTAAATTCTTGCTCTACACCCACAAAAACCGCTCGCTGTCGCCTGCCGCTCTTGCCTTTAAGGAATTTTTGATTAATAACGCTGGGGATTTTTTGGTCAGTAAACCCAAGGCGGTATAGAATGAGTTGAAAAAATATAAGTCTTGACTTATCATTTTGGTAAGGGGATAAAAATTGTACACCGTTTTAATGACCGAGCATTTTACCGAATGGCTGACAAATCTAAGTCAAAAGCGAACAAGAAAGCGTGGCTTATGACCCAAAAAGACAGGTCATTTTTCTGTGTGCAGGCGACAAACGTTTTTATCAACGCATGATACCCCTTGCCGAACGTATTTATGGCGAATACTTAAAGGATAATGAGCTATGAAAACTTACAAAACCCTAGCCGACCACATGGCAAGCCTGCCTACCGAACGCCGTAACAAGATAGAACAGCGAGTTGCCGACACTTTGGTCAGTATCCGTCTAAGCAAGCTTCCAAAAATGCCAAACTCACCCAAGCCGAGCTTGCCGACAAAATTGGCGTGCCCCAATCCGCCATTTGCCAAATGGAAAGTGCTGACAACCCCGAATACGCCACCATCAAAAAATACGTCCAAGCCCTAGGCGGAAAGCTCATTGTTGAGATTGATGGTAAGCAGTCGGTGTTATTTGGCTGATAAACGTATCTCCAAAAACAACAAAATTTCCCCCACAACCACCCGATTTTGCGTTATACTGACACAGTTTTTTTAGTTTTTATCCACAACAACAAAGGTATTTGTTATGTTTGAACACGTTACCCCCTATGCTGGCGACCCGATTTTGGGTCTTATGGACAAATTTGCAAACGACCCACGAGGCGACATCAAGGTAAACCTTGGCGTGGGCGTGTACTACACCGAAGACGGCAAATTGCCCGTCCTAGAATGCGTCAAAACCGCCGAAGGACGTATCGCAAGCCCGCCCCGTCCCCGTGGCTACTTGCCAATGGACGGTTTGGCAGGTTACAAAAAAGCGTGCCAAGAGCTACTGTTCGGCAAAGACAGTCAGGTCGTCAAAGACGGGCGAGTTGCCACGATTGCTACCTTGGGCGGGTCTGGTGCGTTAAAGGTAGGAGCGGACTTTATCCACGAGTGGTTTCCCAATGCCAAATGCTATGTATCCGACCCAACATGGGGCAACCACATCAGCATTTTTGAAGGGGCGGGACTAGAAGTTGGCAAATACCCCTACTATGACGGAGCGACCATTGGCGTCAAATTTGACGAGATGTGTGCGTTCTTAAACACCCTAAACGAAAATGACGTGGTGCTACTACACCCCTGTTGCCACAACCCCACGGGCGTGGATTTGTCAAACGAGCAATGGGGTAGTGTGCTTGACATCATCAAAGACAAAAAACTCATTCCCTTTATGGACATCGCCTATCAAGGCTTTGGCGATGACATGGACGGCGATGCGTCTGCCATTCGCCTAGCGGTAGAAAAAGGCTTGACCGTATTTGTGTCAAATTCATTTTCCAAAAACCTATCGCTCTATGGCGAGCGTGTTGGCGGTCTGTCGGTGGTTGCCCCCACCAAGACGGAGGCGGACACCGTGCTTGGTCAATTAAAATTCACCGTTCGCCGTATCTATTCAAGCCCACCGTCTCACGGTAATGCGGTGGTGGATACCGTGATGAACGATGATGAATTGTTCAATCAATGGGTAGGCGAAGTGTACGAGATGCGAGACCGTATCCGCCAAATGCGTCAAAAGCTCCAAGACGTATTGACCCAGAAGCTCCCCGAGCGTGATTTTAGCTACTTTACCAAACAGCGTGGCATGTTTAGCTTTACAGGGCTGACCGCTCCGCAGGTTATCCGCTTGCGTGATGAGTTTGCCATTTATATGGTAGAAAACGGGCGTATGTGTATCGCAGGGCTAAATAACGCCAACGTGGAATATGTCGCAAATAGTATGGCAGAAGTGCTAAAATAACCCACTTGCCATAAAAACCGCTCCGTGATTTCGGGGCGGTTTTAGTTTATCCTATTTTGACCGTTAGTCACGCAAATAATGCTCAAACACCACCCCAAAGTCATACTGGCGAATGGCATTTAGGCGTTCGTTATAGCCTGCCTCCACTTTTTGCACGGTTTGATTGATGACGGTAGGCAAGCTCATAATCACCGCCTCTGGCACGTCTTTTAAATTAAACATGCCTGTTACCGTCTCAAAGGTCTTCTCTAACACCATCTCATCATGACGGATTACCTGACAACGCTCGGCAATGGCAGTCAATGCCTTATAAATGTCTCGCACGCCTTCGATTTGGCTTTTGTCAATGTCAATGCTAAACGCCAAACCGCCCAAATGAAACTTTAATTCCACGTCCAAATCCATCGTCCCTGCCGTCTCAATGGAGACTTGACTTGGGGCAAAATAACGATAAGGATAGCGTTTTAGCATACGTTTTTTGCTCGTGGCGGACTGCCCGTCTAAATGGATAAAGGCGGTGTTGGTAAAGCAGTATTCGTCCATCTTTGATTTGATGACAAAATAAATCCGTTCATTATCTTCATGAAAAATATAGTCATCAATGTCCGTTTGGTTAAACTGGCTGGGCGGTATGATTTTGCCAATGTCGGACAAGCCAAGAGCGTCTGAGGCGAAGTTTTTGAACATGAGTTTTTCCTTTTTAGATGGATTTAAAACAAGCTCATTTATTGTAGCACAAGCATTTTTTATTTTAAAAGACAATCGTGTTAAAAGATGTGAGTTGGTTTTTATTGGCTTATGGTGCGGTCGTATTTGTAATTACCCCAAAAAACGATTAAAATAGCCCCTTTTGCCACATCGGCAGGTTATCAAGGTTTATTTATGTCAAAATCCCCTTCGGTCTTTGGCGGGGCGATGATTATCGCAGGCACCGCCATTGGGGCGGGCATGCTCGCCAATCCTACCGCCACAGCAGGCGTGTGGTTCTCATGGTCGCTGTTGGTGTTCGCCTACACTTGGCTTTGTATGTACGCATCGGGTCTTATGATATTAGAAGCCAGCACTACATTCCCCCGAGTGCCAACCTTGCAACCATCGTCAAATCCTTGCTCGGCAAAGGCTGGAACACCATCAATAGCCTATCGCTCGTCTTTGTGCTGTATATCCTGCTCTACGCCTACATTACCAGTGGCGGGGGTTTGACCGCCAGTCATCTGTCTGCCTTGACAGGCACGGACATCGCCCCACGCCTAGGTTCGCTCATCATCAGCATGCTGTTTGCGGTGTTTGTGTGGCTCTCAACTCGGGTGGTGGACAGAGTGGCAAGCGTACTGATGATTGGCATGATAGTCAGCTTTTTTATCTCCGCCTTTGGCATGATGTCATCGGTTAGTCTAGATACGCTCTTTGACACTCACGCTCCGACTGGCACGGCTTACACGCCCTACATCTGGGTGGCATTGTCCACGGTGCTTGTATCTTTTGGCTATCATATCGGCGTGCCAAGCATGGTCAAATACTTTGGGGGCGACACCGCCAAAGTCGCCAAATCGGTCTTGATAGGCACACTCATGGCACTCGGGTTTTATCTGCTGTGGCAAGTGGTCGTCCAAGGCAACCTACCACGCACCGATTTTGCCCCCGTCATCGCCAAAGACGGCGATGTGGCAACGCTACTAGGGGCGATTGGCAAATCGGGCTTTATCGGCACCATGCTGGGGGCATTTGCTTACATGGCATTGACCAGTTCCTTTTTGGGCGTGGCGTTGGGATTGTTTGACTTTTTGAGTGATTTTTTTGGGTTTGGCGATGACAAGACAGGGCGAGCCTATGCGGTGGCGGTGGTGTTCCTACCGCCTTTGGTGCTAAGTCTGATTGCCCCGTTTGGCTTTACAACCGCCATTGGCTTTGCAGGGCTTGCCTTGACCGTGTGGGGCGTCATCGTCCCTGCCCTACTTGCCAAGGCTCACCGCCAAAAGCACCCTGATAGCACCTACCGAGTCTTTGGCGGTCAATTTATGATTTATTTTGTCATCGTCTTTGGCATAATAAACATCATCGCCCAAATTGGCGGTTATTTGGGCATGGTGCCAAGTTTTGGCGGATAGATTGGTAAAGTTAAATCAGACAAGGATGTTTGGTTTTAAAACAAAACTCACACCCCACAAAAAGCCCCGCATCTCCGCAGGGCTTTTTATTTTATCTTAATTTTAATGTCATGAGTGCCAGCACCACAAGGATGATACACACAATCCAAAAACGTATCACAACCTTGGTTTCTTTTAGTCCCATTTCTTCAAAATGGTGGTGCAAAGGTGCCATCAAAAAGACCCGTTTTTTACGCAGTTTGTACGAGCCGACTTGGATAATGACCGACAAGGCTTCCATGACAAAAATACCGCCCATTAGGATAAAGGCAATCTCTTGACGTGTCATCACCGCAATCGTGCCAAGCATACCGCCTAGGCTCAACGCCCCCACATCGCCCATAAACACCTCGGCAGGGGCGGCGTTGTACCACAAAAAGCCCAAACACGCCCCAATCATGGACGCACAGACCACAACCACTTCGCTGTTATAAGCGATATACGGCACGGACAGATAATTTGCCCATTCCACATGACCCGACACATAAGCAAACACCCCAAGCCCTGCCGACACCAGCACCACAGGCAAGGCGACCAAGCCATCCAAGCCGTCTGTTAAATTGACCGCATTGGACGTGCCGTTAATGGCAAAATAGGTGAGCGTAATAAAGCCAAGCCCAAAGGGTATGACAGACAAGGGAATGTACAGATTTTTAAAGGCAGGAATAAGCAAATCCTGCATGGCGTGCATGGTGGTGGGGTTTTGTTGTAAAGAGATATAGTAAAGCGACCCACCAGCGAGCAACGCTCCCACCGACAACCAAAAGTATTTCTTTTTGGCGACCAAGCCTTGGGGGTTTTTGTGCTTGATTTTTAGCCAGTCATCACGCCAGCCGACCGCCCCAAAGATGACCATGACCGCCATCAAAATCCACACATAAGGGTTGGTCAAATTTGCCCAAAGCAAAGTCGAAATCCCAATGGCAAACAAAATCAGCACACCGCCCATCGTTGGCGTGCCTTGCTTGACAAGGTGCGTTTTTGGGCCGTCTGTGCGTACCGCTTGACCGTATTTTAGGTTACGCAGGTAGGCGATGACAGGCTTGCCCGCCATCAGCACAATCGCCATGCTCGTCATGACCGCAAGCAAGCTCCTTAGCCCCAAAGACGCAATGGTTTGGCGATACAAAATGTCAAAATAATCAATGAGCCAATATAACATCGTTTACTCGCTTACAGGTTGGGTTAAATCGTGGATTAGGGTTTCCATTGCCATAAATCTTGACCCTTTAAACAGCATTGCCCAATTTTCGCCAGTGTTAATCGTGGACAAAATTTCTTGGGTGACTTGGGATTTATCGTTAAAATGCACGCAATTAATCCCTGCTTGTTGGGCGGTGTTAAAAGTGTTTTTCATCAATTTACCAACACAAATCAGCTTATCCACACCAATTTGTCCAATTTGCTCGCCAAGCGACTGATGTTCGGCAACTGCGTCATCGCCCAGCTCGCCAATGTCGCCAATGACCATCAAAGTTTTGTCAAAGGTATTTACTTTCAAAAACTTTTGAGCGTTTAGCACTTTCAACCCTGCAATCATCGCAGGGACATTGGCATTATAAGTGTCATCAATAATTAGATGATTGTTAAAGGGCTTAAAATTTAAACGCCCTTTGGCGGGGCGGGCTGAATTTAAGCCGTTTACGATTAACTCCAAATCCAGCCCCAACGCAAGCGAACACGCCACCGCCGACAAAGCATTTGCCACATTATGCTCGCCCGCAAAAGGGAGCAAAACTTCGCCTTCGTCAAATTCGTCCACCGCCAGATTAACGACCAAATTAAAGCCAACCTTATCCGCCAACACTTCCACATCATCAGCAAAGACATCGCCCATCACTTGTACAAAGGCAAGTTTATCCAGTTCGGCTTGCTCGGCTTCACTTAGTTTGGAAAAATCCATCGCTTCACGGGGTGGGACATTTTTTTCGCCTGTGGTTAAAATTTGAGCGGTAAATTTCTCGGCTTCATCTGACAACAACCCAAAAAATTCATCGCCATAAGGTAGCACCGCCACGCCATTTTCATTTAACCCTTGAAAAATTTCGGCTTTGGCTTTGGCAATGTTTTCCCGACCGCCAAACTCGCCCAAATGAGCCGTACCAATGTTAAGCACGCACGCAACATCAGGCGAGACAAGGCGGGTGGTGTAGGCAATCTCGCCAATGTGGTTCGCCCCAAGCTCCATCACGGCAAATTTGTGTTCGTCCGTCAGCTCCAAAAGCATCATCGGCACGCCCAAATCGTTGTTCAAATTCCCCCTTGTAATCAAGGTGGGGGCGAGTTGACTTAGGATACTGCCCAGCATTTCTTTGGTGGTGGTTTTGCCTGCTGAGCCTGTCAGGGCAACCACTTGCAAATCGGGGTGGACATCACGGCGGTATTTACCAAGTAACCCGAGTGCCTTTTTGCTGTCGCCTACGATAAGCTGGGGCAAATCACTTTCTACTTTTTCATTGACAATCGCCAGTACCGCCCCTTTTTCAAGAGCGGCATTCACAAATTCGTGTCCGTCAAAATTATCGCCTTTAATTGCCAAAAAAATATCGCCTGCGTTTATCGTGCGAGTGTCGGTGGTGATTTTGATACTTTGGGCGGTAAACTCACCGTGCCAAGTGGGATTAAGCTCACTTAGAGCGGTGTTTAGATTGTCAAATTGCCAAATATAGGGGGTCATTTTTGTGCCTTTTAATCATAAATTTAAGTAATAAAATAGGGCTATTATAGCAAAATCCCACCAACATTTCATCGCTTGACAATACCCAACTGTCTTGACAACGCCCCAAATCGCCTTATAATAAACCTTATTTGGGAGAAAACAATGCTTGTAGAAACCACTTCTTTGCCGATTTATATTCAAGAACAAATCATCGCTCATCAGCAAAGCGAACTGTTAGCCAACAAAGCCAAGCCCTTGCCCCAAAAAGGTTTGATTGGTGGCGAGCAAGTTTTTGGCATTTGGGCAAACCAAAACATTGACGGTGTTGCCTACCAAAACCAACTCCGCTCTGAATGGGAGCGAGAGTGGGAAAAAGACGGTGCGGAGATAAGTCAATGATTTTGGTGGATAGCAATGTCATCATCTATTATTTTAATGGTATCCAAAAAGCCGAAACATTTTTGACCGATAATATCGGCAATATGGCAATTTCTACTTTGACCATTTCAGAAGTTTTATCAAAACCCAATTCATCAGAGAAAGAAATTGACAACATCAATCTGTTTTTAAAAAATAACTTTCAATGGATTGATGTCAGCCGTGAAATTATTTATAAATCTGCCGAAATTCGCCGACACAAGAAAATCAAAACACCCGATGCCATTATCGGAGCAACCGCCCTACTTCATCATCTAACTCTCGCCACGAGAAATGTGGGCGATTTTGAGCATTTGCCGATGACGGTAATTAATCCGATTGATTGATTGTCAGGCAAAGCTAAAAGTCTTTAAAAAAATAATCTTACTTCATATTATTAGTGCGATTAACCATTTGATTGACTAATACTTTAAAGCCCAATTTTCTAAATGCAGTTAAGTGATTTTCCACACTTTTAATGGCACTTTTTAAAACATTTAACCCATTTTTATCATAAGTTGTCTGATAAATGTTGTCAAAGTCTGGCACATTCGCCCCAATATGATAATCACATTGCCAAATACCGCCAAAATTTTGTGGTTGATAAATAATGACTTCTAAGGCATAGCGTTCTTTGTTCTTTTTTAAGACATAACGCTCATTAATGGCGATGCTCTTAGACATTGGTTTATAAGGCTCAAACCCCATTAACTGATTTTTAATAGCACAAGCTTCATCAAAATCCTTTGCCAAAAATACCCATTTTATTGTCTCGCCAGTCGGAATGGGCTTACCAAATCGTTGCAAAGTCGTCTCTGTACCGTCCGCAGTTTGGCTTAATACATACAAATCACCCATTACCGTTTGGTGTGGGTTTTCCATTTCATCAAGCACACCTTTTAAAATGGGAATGTCATTGCCATAATCAATATCCGCCAAAATTTCATCAGGCGTATTATCGTCATTGATAAGGGCGGTGTGGCGTGCGATTTCATTTTTAATGGCGACTTTGGTAATGCCTACAAATTTGGGCGGTAAGGTGTTGATTGGGTGTCTTTTCATTTTGTCCAGTCTTCTATCACCAAGCCAAAACCTTCAAAATCATCAACATTATTGGTAACAATCGTCAGACCCAAAGACAAAGCGTGGCAAGCAATCAGCGTATCAAAACACGCTTTAAATTTGCCTGTTTGCATCATTTTGCCAAACATTTCGCCCGCCTTATCATCAAATGGCACAACCTTAATCACAGCCGATAATTTGTCAAAATCCGCTTGTGATTGATAAATACCCAACCCCCGTTGCAACTCCGCCCAAGTAATCGCACTCATCACAATTTCACCAACAAAATGTTGGCTAAATCGCTCCACAACGGCTTTTGGTGTATTTTTCATCAAAAAATACACATATTGGTGTCAAGCATATATTTTGGCGACATTACCAGCCTCGCTTGTCAGCAACAAATTCCTCTCGCACAAATTCATCAGGCAAATGCTCGCCCAATTTAGTAAATAACGCAGGAACTTGCCCCAAGTTGGCAACAGGCGTTATGGTTAATACATCATTTTCTTTTTGCAAAATCAAAGGGGTATTTGGGGCAAATGCAAACGATTTGGGCAATCTGACCGCTTGGCTACGCCCATTCATAAAAATTTTGGCGGTGGTGGGCGTAGCTTGGTCTGATTGAGTATGCAAATTTGGCATAAAAACTCCTTAAACAAGTGTTTTTATTTTAATATATATCTTGGTATATATCAAGGTATTGATTGGGTGCGTTTAGTTAATACAAGGACATTTTTAAAACTTATAAAAAAATCCACTTATAAAAACAAAATACTCCAATACCAATAAAAACACCCCCAAATAACCAATGAAATAATCTAGCAATCTTAATGGCTTTTTGGGTTGGCGGTTGCTGTTGATAATATTGTTTTATGCGTTTTATGACAACGGCTCTAATTTCATTACTAGCAATAACAACAATAAAAATGACAAAACTATGAATTATCTCAAAGGCAACCAATAACAAAAGCAAACAATAAACAATTATCATCAAACAATTAAAAATATTGTCATAATGGTTATCTAAAATTACTTCTTGATTATCACTCATCGCCTAACTCCTATCACTTCCCCCACTTGCCAACCATCTCCCCCACCACCACTCTATCATCAAAGTCATGGCGTACGCCCTTAATCTCTTGATAAGTCTCGTGTCCCTTACCAAGAATCGCCACAATGTCATTCTCGCCTGCTAATTTTACCGCAAGTTCAATCGCCAATTTACGGTCAGGTTCAATTTCAATCTTATAATGACTCTCACAGTCCAAGCCTTCTTGCATATCCTTTAAAATGGCGTTTGGATTTTCACTTCTCGGGTTATCGGCAGTCAAAATGACTTTATCGGCAAATTTTAGGGCGGATTTGGTCATCAAAGGTCGCTTGCCCTTGTCCCTATCGCCTCCACAACCAAGCACCGCAAACAGCGTGCCAGCACAATGCGTACGCAAACTTGACAGCACCTGCTCCACCGCATCAGGGGTATGGGCATAGTCCACGATAAACGAACCACGCTCGGACGGCACTTGCTCCATGCGTCCCTTTGCCCCTTGTAAGTGATTGATATTATTGATAATTTCATCAAAACTTACATTCATGGCAAGGCTTGCCCCAATGCTTGCCAATAGGTTTGATACATTAAACAAACCCAAAAGCGGACTTTTTACCGTCATCTCACCTTGCGGGGTTTGGATAATGAGCTCTACCCCATTTAGGCTTGGGCTGATTTGTTTGGCAAAAAAGTCCGCCTTGGAATTTTTGGTGCTGTATGTCCAAATGGCAAGCTCAGAGGCTTTGGCTTGGCGGATAAAGATTTCGCTAAATTCATCATCGGCATTGATAACGGCATGGGTCAGCGTGGGAAATAACGCCTTGTCAAACAGCCGTGCTTTCGCCCCTGCATAGTCGTCCATGTCGGCATGATAGTCCAAATGGTCTCGGGAAAGGTTGGAATACACCGCCACCGTGATTGGCACGCCTTGCAAGCGGTGCTGATGAAGCCCATGACTGCTCGCCTCCAATGCGATACATTCCACGTCCGCTTTGGCATAGTCATAAATGGCGTGTTGCAGAGCGACCACTTCTAGCGTGGTATGGGTGCTTGGGGCTAGGTTTGGCAAAATGCCGTTGCCTGCTGTTCCCATGACGGCAGTTTTGTGATTGGCAAGGGATAACAGCTGGGCGGTAAGCTGGCTAATGGTGGTCTTGCCGTTGGTGCCTGTAACTGCCACGACTTTTGGCAAAGCTGCCGCCCCTGTTTTTTGCAGATATGCCTTGACCAAATCGCCCAAAATCAGGCGCAGATTGGCAATATGCACAATCGGCATTTTGGCATTATCCACGCCCATGTCGGACGCACTTATCTCAGACAGTACCGCTTGGCTATTGATAGTTTCAATATAGCCTTTTGCCTTGGATTTGATGTCAGGATTGACCGACAACAACACAAAAATCTCGCCACCTGCCACCTTGCGACTGTCCGGCACAAAGCCTGTGATTGGCAAATCCTTGATACGCCCCCAATCCACATCAGACACATGAGGCTGTAAAATTTCGGCAAAATCGTTGAATGTTGTCATAAAAAAATCCTTCTTAAAAATAAAAATAAAATGGTAAAACAGCTTACTGGTTTGTATCGAGCGGTTTGTCAAATGGCACGTTATAAATCCTAAGTGTCTCTTTCATCACTTTTGCAAACACAGGGGCGACGGTTTGTCCAGCGTACTTGCCCTGTCTTGGGTCTTCTGCCAAAATCACCACCACAAAACGGGGACTGGTCGCAGGAGCGAACCCTGCAAAGACGTTACGATATTGGTCGGTATAATAGCCCCCTTTGGGGTTATTTCGCCGTGACGTGCCTGTCTTGCCTGCCACATAGTAGCCATCAATGGCGGCGGCTGTCCCCGTACCGCCTTTTTCGGTCACGCTAATCATCATGTTGGTGATGTCTTTGGCGTGTTGCTCACTGATGACCTGTTCTGGGGCAGGAACGGATTCTTCTTTAACCAGTCGTAGATGATTCATCTTGCCCCCATTGGCAAGTGCCGCATACGCCCCTGCAACCTGAGCCAGCGTGACCGACTGCCCGTAACCGTATGCCAACGTGGCACGACGAGTGACGTCTTTGGCGGTCGGGGTATGTAGCACGCCTGCCGACTCAGCAGGTAGGTTCAAAGCCGTCTTTTGCCCAAAGCCGAACTTTCTTTGCATGTTCACGATGGCGTCAGGGGGCAACTCTAGGGCGATTTTGGCGGATGCGACATTAGATGACTTTTGGATGAGCTTCCCCATGGTAATCGCCCCATAGCGACCGCCATCACGAATGCTATACCCACCAAGTCTCATGCTACCTGCCCCTGTGTCAATGAGTGTTCGGGTACTATACCGCCCCGACTCCAAGGCGGCCGCCACCGTCAAAGGCTTGACCACCGACCCCGGTTCAAAGGTATCTAGTACAGGGCGGTTCCGCTCGCTTGCCCCGTGTCTTTTTGACAAATCATTCGGGTTAAAAGATGGCCACGACCCCATGGCAAGTACGTTACCTGTCTGCACATCGACAATCATGCCCGAGCTTGACCGTGCCGACTGCACCCGCCCAAGCTCTTCTAGTTCTTTGTACAAAATATACTGCAACCGTGAATCTATGGTCAGATGAATGTCCTGCCCTGCCGTCATGGGTGAGAGTTCTTTGATGTCGCCGATACTGCCCTGCACCGCTCGCAGGCTTAGCACTTGACCGTTTTGTCCTGTCAGCTGTTTGTCATATTTGGCTTCTATGCCTGCTCGCCCCCCATAGACAGGCGGGTCATCTTGGGAGTAGCCCATATAGCCCAATATCTGTGCCATGGGTTCAGGTTGTAGATAGTAGCGTTTCTCGCTCGTCTCTCTAAACACGCCCTTAAAGCCTAGCATGGTGACTCGCTGAGCTACCTCAGGGGCGACTCGGTTAAGTAGCACCAGTCGTTTAGACCCTGTCCCCGATGGCAGGGCTTGTTTGATGGCTTCTGGATCATCCAAATCCACCGCTCCATTTAGATGTACTGCTTGTTCTAATGTTTCACGTGAAACACCACTGGCAGCCGCCAATGTTTCTAGGTTCATCTCATCAAGCTCTTGCAGTAGCTTTTGGCGACGCTCTTCGCCTTTGGTGTTTTTGACTTTCTTTTGCAAATCATAATACGCCAAAGCATAGTCATAAGGGCTAAAAATCACCGTGGTTAAAGGGGCATTGGCAGCAAGCGGAGCCCCGTTGGTATCATAGATGTTGCCACGATGGGCAGTGATGGTTCGCTTACTGGTGATGAGTTTGTCGCCTTGGCTGATGTAGTAGTCGGCATTGGCGATTTGAAGCCAATAAGCACGGGCAAAGAGTGCCGAGAAGCACACCGCCATCACCGCCCAAACTATCTTATAACGCCCCACATCTTGAAGTCCACCCAACAGCGAGACACCCGAGCTTTTTTTGCGTTTGCGTGTTTTTTTCAGAGGGTTCTGGGCTGACTCTTGGGTGTCAGGCGTGCGTTTGGTGGCATGGCTTTTGTCCAGCTTTTTGCCCAGACTGCCGATTTTGCTTAGTTTCTCGCCAATATCACTCTTGGGGGGAGTGCTTGTCTTTTGCCCTGAGCGGTTTTGGTTTTTTGGGTGTTTGGGCTGTTTTGGGGTTTGGTCGTTTTTACTCATGAGACGCCCCTGTATTGTCTAGATTGCCTAAATTACCAAGCTCGTCCCATTCGTCTTGATTTATCTGCTCTTTTTTGGTTGGATAATGCATGCCAAGCTCGCCCACCGCTCGTCTTGCCACCTGTGGGGTTGCACTAAATGTCTGCTGCTCAATGAGCAGGCGACTCTCTTCGACTTGCATATTCACCAGTTGCTGTCTTAGACGGGTAAGTTCTTGATAGGTCTGATGGCGTTTTTGGGTTTGTGTGGCTATCATCACGCCCGTGATGAGAATCCCAAACAATAGTCCGATGACAATCAGCCGATACAACCCCACCAAGCTCATCGGCTCGGTCGTGTATTCATGTAAGTCGCTGTCAGTGCTTGGGTTCATGGGTTGTGATTCATAATGGTTTAAATGATAAATTAAATGGGACAAATCATGGCGATAACGAATCAATTGGATGGTCAATTGAACGATTCAAATGCCGTCTGATTTCGCCTCGCCCCACGCAAATAGGCACTTCTGGCTCGCACGTTGGCACGCACCTCGTCATCGCTTGGGGCAATGCGATAGGGTTTATCAAAATATTTGGGACGTTTTGGCGGTATGGGTAGTTTGTCATCGCCTTCATGTCGCCCTTTGCTGTGATTATTTAAAAATTGCTTGATAATACGGTCTTCTAATGAGTGAAAGCTAATCACGGCAAGCTGTCCGCCTGATTTTAAGGCGATTAGGGTCTGATTTAAAAATTCTTTGACATCGCCAAGCTCGTTGTTGATAAATATCCGCATGGCTTGAAAGCTCTGCGTGGCAGGGTGTTTGCCTTTTTGCCAAGCAGGGTGAGCCTCTTTAATAACTTCGGCAAGCTCCAAGGTGGAATCATAGCTCTCCATCGCCTTAATCGCACGGGCGATTCTACGGCTATGACGCTCTTCGCCATATTCATATAGCACATTGGCAAGCGTTTCCTCATCAACGGTGGCAAGCCACTGCCCCACACTTTGTCCACGAGTGGTGTCCATACGCATGTCCACCGCCCCATCTTTCATAAAGCTAAATCCACGAGAACCATCATCAAGCTGGGGACTGCTCACGCCTAAATCCGCCATGATACCGTCCACTTGACTTATGCCAAGTTTTGCTAGGCTTTCATTAAGACTGGCAAAAGTGTTATGCACCACCACCACACGGCTGTCGGTTTTGGCAAGCTCGTCTGCCACCGCTATTGCTTGTGGGTCTTTGTCAAAGACAATAAGCGTGCTGTCGGCTGTCAAATAATCAAGCAATAGCCGACTGTGTCCGCCCCGTCCAAAGGTTGCGTCCACATACACGCCTGCCTGTGGCGACACACCCGACAAATCAGACACACCAAGCACGCCTGCTACCGTCTCGTGTAACAAGACAGTCTCATGAATCAAGGCAGGTGTGCGGTCGGTTGTGGTCATGATAATTGGTTTGGATATGTTTGGGTATTTGGTTTAAAATCAGTCCGATAAAAACAAAAACCAAGTCCGTCACGACGCACTTGGTTTGCTTGGGTCGGCGTCACCCATGTTAGTGTTATTTTTTAGCAGGCTCAGCTTCTGCCTTTGGCTCGCCTTGGGCTGCCTGTGCTTCTAACTGCTTCATCATCTCTGCCATCTGCTCTTCGGCTTTGGCTTGGGCATCGGCAGCCGCCTTTTTGGCACTGGCTTCGTCTAGTAGCTCAACGGTGAAAATCAGCACGCTGTTTGGCTCAATGACTGGCGGTGAACCCGCCTCGCCATAGCCCAACTCTGACGGCATATAGAATTCATACTTACTGCCAGCAGGCATGAGCTGAACACCCTCTCTAAACCCTGGAATCATCTGACCTAGGTCAAACTGGGCAGGCTCGCCACGCTCATAAGAGCTGTCAAAGACCTTGCCATCAATGGTCTTACCTTCATAGTGAGTAACGACCACATCCGTCGCCTTAGGCTTAGCCCCCGTACCTTCGGTGATGACTTTATATTGTAGTCCTGACGGTGTGGTTTTTACGCCTTCTTTAGCTTTGTTTTCTTCTAAGAATTTTGTTCCTGCTTCTTTGTTGGTCTTGGCTTTGGTTTCTAACTCTTTGACCGCGTCTGCTTCTTTGCGTTTTTGGTATTCTTCAAAGATGGCACGAGCCTGCTCATCGGTAAATTTACTCTCTTTGCCCTCAAAACCCTCAGAGAGTGCCGCCGCGATGATTTTTGGGTTAATCTCGCCGTCCATTTCTTTTAGATTTCTGCCTGCGTCATGACCCAAGATGTAGCTGATTTTGTCCATTTCAGGGCTTTGTTCGCTGATGTTTGCGGTGCTGGTAGGTTTGGCGGTATCGCCGTCTTTGTTACAGCCTGTTAGGGCAAGCATGGACGCCACTAGGGCAGTCATCAAAAAAGTGGTGCGTGTGGTTTTCATTGTGTGTCTCTTTAATTTTAAAAAATAAAACGCCATTGGTAAACGTTGGCAAAATCATCAAATGGGCGTGCTAACTATCCAACCCCCAAAATCGCTTACAAAATCACTTGGCGAAAAAATACGGCATATCATACCAAAAAAACATAGAAATCGCTATTATGATTGCAAAAAAATTTTAATGATATAAAACGCTTAGGTATGATTATTGTTACTTTATCTGTCTTTTATGCTTTTACAAAAGACAAAGTTGGGGTGGGGCGATTGGATAAATGAGGGTAGATTTTGGATTTGGTAATTGGCAAATAGGCGTTTTTTAAAAATGCAAGGCATTAGCCAATTAAGATAATTTTTTTACATTATAAATGTGCAATACATTCATATTTTTCACAGGGCAAATGGCAATTTACCCCTTGTGTATCCAAAATAAGACATAATAAGCCAACCCACTTATCCTAACGCCCTCGAAACACCTCCCACAGCACCATACCTGTCGCCACGCTGACATTAAGACTCTGGGGGCGGTCGGGGTTGTCCGTCATGGGGATATAGACAAGCGTATCGCACAGCTCACCTGTCAGCCGTCTCATGCCATCCCCCTCTGACCCCATGACAATGGCGACTTTTCCGCCAAAATCACACGCCTGCAAGGGCTTAGCACTCTCATCAAGAGCCGTGCCAAACACAAACACCCCTGCCGATTTTAACTTCTCCAAACACCGTGCCAGATTAGTTACCGCCACCACAGGCACGGCATCGCTTCCGCCCACCGAGACTTTGGCGACCGTTGGGGTTAGCCCCACGCTTTGATGACGGGGGACGATGACCGCCGTTACGCCCATGGCACTGGCGGTACGCAGACACGCCCCAAAATTGTGCGGGTCGGTAATCTGGTCTAACACCAAAAACACCGCATTATCCTGCCCTGCTAGACTATCAAGCTTACTGTCGTCCAGCATGGGGCGAGGGCGTGCCGACAGCACCACGCCTTGATGTTGGGGACTGCCACACAGTTCGGTCAATGTGTCTTTTTGGGCGGTTTGTACCGACACACCAAGCGATGTGGCAAGGGCGATGATGTCAGCGTGGTCGGCATTTTGGTGGTTGTCATAACTTTGCACAAACAGGGCTTTGGCATCCATTGGGCGGGTGTTTAAAATTGCTTTAATGGCGTGAATGCCATAAAAATGCGGTATGGCGGGTTTTTTGGGTTTTTGGGTGGGTTTTTTGTTTTTTTGAAGGTCTTTTTTGGGGTCTTTTTTAAAGGGTTTTTGGGTGGTCATGGGGGCTTTCCAAATGGGGTTATTTTAAATCATCACACGAAACGGATAACCGTGAATGCGATAAATGCGAAAATCGCTGTCAATGGTGGCAATGTGGCTTAACGTCTCACGCTGTGCCAAATGCACAAGGCAAGCGTCTGCAAAATCCATTGGCACGTTGCTGTATTGGCTCATCAAATCCGCCAATGCTGGCATGTCTTTATGGCTAAATTCAGCAATCTCAATGCGTGCCAAATGCAACCAATTTAAAAACCCTTTACGGTTCATTGGGTTTTTTAACAAAAATAAAGTCTCAGTAACGCACGCCAAACTTGTGATTAACGGCTTTTTATTGTCTTTGATAAATTGAACAGACTTTTTATGATACTTGTCTTTATTATCAAACAACGCCACAAAAACGCCCGTATCAATCAATATTTTTGCCATATTTTTCCAATACCCTTTGTGCAACCAACGTTTTGACATTTTGGCTTAACGTGCCGTCTTCACTTTCGGAAAATTGCCCAAACAGCTCTTTACCATGCTCCCATGCCAAATTTTCATGGGGCTGTTGGTTGGATTTGTCGGCTTTTGGCAATAGGTTTTGGACGTATTGGCTTACGCTTAAATCTTGGGCGTGAGCGTGGGCGATGAGCGTTTGTTCTACGCTGGGCGGTAGGTCTAAAATCAGCATGGCATATCCTAATTGCATTTTGCCCCATTATAACAAAATTTTTGCCCAAACCGACATTATCCCTTGAAATTTTGCCCCATAACCTTTATCAATAAGGGGAATTTTATCCCCTTTGGAGAACACCATGAGCGAACAAGAGCCAATCCTAAACGAAAACGAGCAAGCCCAAGAGCTAAACCAAGAGCCTAGCGAAACAGACGAGCTTGCCAAACTGATCGCCACCATTGAAACGCTTGAAGCCGAAGTCAAGGAGGCAAAAGAGGCTGCCGCCCGTGCCAATGCCGAGAGCTACAACGCCCAACGCCGTATGGAGCAAGAAACCGAAAAGGCAAAAAAATTCGCCCTACAAAAGTTCGCCAAAGAACTGCTTGACGTGGTGGATAACTTGGAGCGTGCCACCCAAGCTAGCGAGCAAGCAGGGGCGGACGAAGCAACCCTTGAAGGGCTACGCCTAACCCACAAATCGCTACTGACCGTCCTAGAACGCAATGGCGTGGTTGCCGTGGGCGAGGTAGGCGAGGCATTCAACCCCGACCTACACGAAGCGGTGGGCATTTTCCCTGATGCCGAAAAAGACGTGATTGGTCAAGTGTTGCAAAAAGGCTATACGCTAAATGAACGCTCCATTCGTCCTGCGATGGTATTGGTGGGAGCTTAATCCCGTCCTTGAACGTTTGATTTATGCTTAAAACTTGGGTGAATTACAACTTACTCAAGTTGGATAAGCATAAAAACACATGGGCGAAATTTTTATGATAGCCTATGGATTTTGTTTTAAATTTCAATGGCTTAAAACAAAATTTTTACAAAAAATTTTTTAAAAATTTGTCAAATTTCCTCTTGAAAATCCAAATTTGACACAAATATAACACAGCAAGTTTGGCAAAACTGTTTTGCAAATTTGCCAAAAATTCACTTAACAAATCGGAGAAAAATTATGGGTAAAGTTATCGGTATTGACTTAGGTACAACCAACTCTTGTGTGGCGGTACTAGAAAATGGCAACGTCAAAGTCATTGAAAACGCAGAGGGTGCCAGAACCACGCCTTCTATCGTGGCATTCAAAGACGGTGAGACCCTTGTCGGTCAATCTGCCAAACGCCAAGCAGTTACCAACCCACAAAACACCCTATTTGCCGTAAAACGTCTTATCGGTCGCCGTTATGACGAGCAAGCGGTTCAAAAAGACATCGGTCTTGTGCCTTACAAAATCGTCAAAGCTGACAATGGCGATGCGTGGGTAGAAGTGAACGGTAAAAAACAAGCACCGCCACAAATCTCTGCCGAAGTTTTGAAAAAAATGAAAAAAACCGCCGAAGATTATCTTGGCGAAACCGTAACCGAAGCGGTCGTTACCGTGCCTGCTTACTTTAACGACGCTCAGCGTCAAGCCACAAAAGACGCAGGACGTATCGCAGGGCTTGATGTGAAGCGTATCATCAACGAGCCAACCGCCGCCGCCCTTGCCTTTGGTCTTGACAAAAAAGAAGGCGACCGCACCATTGCTGTCTATGACTTGGGTGGTGGTACGTTTGACGTGTCTATCATTGAGATTGCGGACGTGGACGGCGAACAGCAGTTTGAAGTGCTATCTACCAACGGCGATACGTTCCTAGGCGGTGAAGACTTTGATATTGCTTTGATTGACTACCTTGTGGACGAGTTCAAAAAAGAGCAAAACGTCAATCTAAAAGGCGACCCGCTTGCCATGCAACGCCTAAAAGAAGCTGCCGAAAAAGCCAAAATTGAACTGTCAAGCTCAACGTCTACCGAAGTGAACTTGCCATACATCACCGCAGATGCTACAGGCCCAAAACACTTGGTGGTAACAATCAGCCGTGCCAAACTAGAAGCCTTGACCGAAGAGCTGGTGGCTCGCACGATTGCCCCATGTAAAATCGCCCTAGAAGACGCAGGTCTGTCGGCTTCTGACATTGATGACGTGATTTTGGTGGGTGGTCAAAGCCGTATGCCACTGGTTCAGCAAAAAGTGCAAGAATTTTTTGGTAAAGAGCCAAGAAAAGACGTGAACCCTGATGAAGCGGTGGCAATCGGTGCCGCTATCCAAGGTGCGGTACTCTCTGGTGACAAAAAAGACGTGTTGCTACTTGACGTAACTCCATTGACCCTAGGCATTGAGACAATGGGTGGCGTGATGACGGCGATTATTGAGAAAAACACGATGATTCCTACCAAAAAATCACAAGTGTTCTCAACCGCTGCCGACAACCAACCTGCCGTAAGCATTCAGGTGTATCAAGGCGAGCGTAAGATTGCCAATCAAAACAAACTGTTGGGCAACTTTGACCTCACCGACATTCCGCCTGCACCCCGTGGCGTGCCACAGATTGAAGTTACCTTTGACATCAACGCTGATGGCATTATGAACATCTCTGCTAAGGACAAAGGCACAGGCAAATCACAATCTATCCAAATCAAAGCCGACAGCGGTTTGACGGATGAAGAGATTGAACAAATGGTGCGTGATGCCGAAGCCAATGCCGAAGCGGATAAGAAGTTTGCCGAGCTTGCGGGCGTGCGTAACGAAGCGGACGGACGTATCGCAGGGGTACAAAAAGCCCTAAAAGAAAATGGCGATAAAGCGACCGATGAAGAAAAACAAGCGGTAGAAACGGCAATCAGCGAGCTAGAACTTGCAACCAAAGAAGATGACGTGGATGCAATCAAAGCCAAGCTAGAAGCCCTTGATAATGCGTTCTTGCCAATCGGTACCAAGATTTATAGCCAAGAGCAAGGTGCAGGTGCGGACGCAGGTCAAGCCGAGCCCGCCAAACCTGCCGATGACGGCGTGGTAGATGCTGAGTTTACCGAAGTGAAAGATGATAAATAATCTTTGATTGGTAAATACTGGAAAACAAAAGAACACCGCTCAATTTGATTGGGCGGTGTTCTTTATGGAAAATTTGTGAAAAAATCCCAACCCTTAGCCAAACACTTTATTTTTAAGTTAAAATACCCAAAAATATAATCAGAAGGATAACCATGAACCACAAACAACTTGTCAAAGCCACCAACATCATCGCCATATTGGGGATTTTGGGGCTGATTTATTGGGTGTTTGGCTTTATTTTAATCCAAGTCTTTGGTTTAAAGGTATTTGAAAAAAATCTCACCGAGATGTTTGGGTTTAGTATTTTGGGGATTTTGGCGGTGTTGGCAGGAGCATTGATTTTAAATATCATGCTTAATTTAACCCGCATTGCCGAGCAAAAAGAAAACCCAAACACCGCCCCCACCCCTGCCACCAAATCGCATATGGGCAAATTTCTTGTGCTTGGCATGGCGATGTTTGGTGTGATAGCCAGTGGGCTGTTTTGGGGCGATTATGTTACCACTCAAAGAAAATTTACCCTAATGCAAACATCTACCAATCAAGTCGTGGAAAAATATCACGACAGTTTGGACTTTTTGGGCGATTTTCGCTTTGAAAAAACATGGATAGATACCGCCATTTGGCACACCGAGCTATTAAGAGCCACCGACAACAATGTTAATCAGGTTACCATCATTGTGCCTGATAAAATCGATGATGAAGCGGTGTATTTGGGATTTGATGAATACAAACAAAGCCATGCAGGACTGCCAAGCGATGATGATTTGACAAAAGGTAATGCTGTCGTCTTTGAGATAGCCGAAGCGATAGGTTCGGTGGCAGACGACACCACCCCAACCAAGAAATATCATCTTAAAAAGACAGATTTTATTTTTAGAACCGACACCGCTCAACGCCAAGCATTAGACCAAATGTTTGCAGGGCAAGCCAAGCCCCACCACAGCTCGTATGACGGGCGTTATGAGATGTTTTATCCTTATCAAGTGGACGGCAAAACCGTGGCGGTACTGTATCTGACTGACTATCTACACTACGGTAAAATCAACAGTGGGAGTTATTGATATGCACATTCTCATCATCGAAGACGACCCTGCCATTGCCACGACCTTACGTTTTGCCTTAGAGTGTGAAGGCTATACCGTGTCATGGGCGGACACAGTTGCCAAAGTCGCCCCCTGCCTTGATACGCCACGCCTTGACGCTGTTGTGCTGGACGTGGGATTGCCTGACGGAGACGGTTTTGGCGTGTGCCAAATGATACGCCAAGGCGACAGGCACGCCCACGCCCCCATACTGTTTTTGACGGCACGCACAGACGAGATAGACCGCATTTTGGGTTTGGAGCTGGGGGCGGATGATTATATTGCCAAGCCATTTAGCCCCCGAGAGCTGATAGCACGGCTAAAAGCGATATGGCGTAGAGAAAATATCTTTACCCAAAAATCGGATAAAGCCGATAAATCAGACCCTGCCCACACCGACTTTACCAAAACCACAGGCAGACACATTTGGCATTATCAAGCCTGTGATTATTCACTTTTTCTAAATAATCACGCCTTGACCTTATCAAAAACCGAGCTTGGTATCATGCTTACCTTACTTGCCAATCCCACGCACATTCTAAGCCGTGAGCAGATTTTGGCAAGTATCTCCGACCACCCCGAACACCGCCTATCACGCACCATTGACAGTCATATCAAGACTTTACGGCAAAAATTGGCAGAAGTGTGCGATGATGAGATTATCATCACGCATCGGGGGCTTGGGTATGGGCTTTGTGAATGATTTTAAAAAGGATAAATAATGACAATCAACCCATTTGACCTAATTGAGTGTAGTAAAAATATGCCACTTAGGCAAAATAATGCTGATTTGGATTTGAGTGTTTATACTTGGCAGGTAAGTTTTGTTTGGCTGGTTTCTGGTTTAATAAATACAGATAATGATTTACAAAAAATTGTTTGCACTTTAAATAGCGTGGATTATGATAATGAAATAGGCTTTGGAAATTGGCAAGAATGGATTGTCAATACAGAATTTAAAGAAATTTCAATGGCACAAATAAATGATAACATCACGCAAATGATAGATGAAATCAATGAAAAAATAAAAGAAAATTCCGCTAATTCTTTTATCTATCATACAATGCTTTTTGTATTGAATAAAATCAGACAGAGCAATAACAAGCAAGCCTTTTGTTTAATACCCCTAAAAACTAAGCCAAACTGCCCAAATAGATTAACAGGGCACTATTATCATTATATTATTCTTGATAATGACGACTGTTATTATTTGGCACACAACCAAGAATCTTAACTAAAATGCCTACCCTTCACACCCTACTTGACCGCATTTTTAAAAAACGCCTAAGTTTTAGCATTTTTGTGCGAATTTGGCTCACCTTTGCCTTGATTACCCTGTTGTCATCGTCCCTTGCCCTATATTATGTCCAAAAAACGGTGCGACCGTCCGCCAAACGGGTGGTAGAAGACAGCCTTGTGGATACATCGGTGCTACTGTCGCACATCGTGGCAGATGACGTGGCAGATTTATCAAAAGATGAATTAAATCAAACGCTTAACGCCAAATTATCCCACGCCTTTACCAACCCTGATGAACCGCTTTGGTATCATCAAAAATCCAAAAGCACCTACCACATCTATGTCACAGACGGCACAGGCACGGTCATCTATGACAGTCGTGGGGCGAGCGTGGGGGCGGATTTTAGCCGTTGGAATGACGTGTATCTGACCTTGCGTGGCAAATACGGGGCAAGAAGCACTGACATCGGCGGGCATTCGGTCATGTATGTGGCAAGCCCGATTGTATCAGACGGGCGGATAATTGGCGTAGTGTCCGTTGGCAAACCCACCCAAACGCTTATCCCTTATATCAACAAAAGCACCGATGAAATTATTAAGATTATCTTATCAATTATGGCAATCACGCTTGCTACCGCCACGCTCATGGCATGGTGGTTAAGACGCAGCATAGACAGCGTAAACCGCTACACCAAAGGGCTTGCCAGTACCGCACCACCCCATTTTTATCTTGGGCGAGAGCTGAACGAACTCATGGCAAGCATTCACGCCATGAAAGACACCATAGAAAACAAAGCGTACGTGAGCGAGTACGTCCACACGCTCACGCATGAGCTAAAATCCCCCCTGACCGCCATTCGTGCCAGTAGCGAGATTTTGACAGACGAGCTGAGCCCTGCCGAGCGTGAGCAGTTTACCGGCATTATCCTATCGCAAACGGACAAATTAACCGCCTTGGTGGACAAACTTTTGACCCTTGCCAAGATTGAACAGCCCACCTTCAAACTTACCATGAGCGATGTTGATTTGGACGCACTCATTCAAACCTGCCTAAATCAGCAGTCGGCAACCCTAAAACAGCTTGGCAGAACCGTGCAATTTACCAAAAGCGGTATTCATATCCGTGCCGATGAATTTTGGCTGACCCAAGCGGTGCAAAACGTCATTGACAACGCCATTTATTATGGCAAAAGTGCGATAACCATTGAGACCAGTCAAACCGAGACGAACACGTTTATCCATATCAAAAACGACAGCGATAAGCTAGACGATTTTATCATCAAGCGAGCCTTTGAGCGGTATTTTAGCATGGGCAATACCCACCGCCAAAAAAGCACGGGGCTTGGGCTAACCCTTGTCAAGCAAGTGATAGAGCTTCATGGCGGGGTGGTGAGTTTTGGGCAGGATAGGGATAATTGCGTGATTATGGTGATGAGTGTGCCACGCTGATTTCACACATTTTCCATAAAACCGCCCCATTTTTCCATAATTTTTACACACACGATTTTTATAATGACTTCATGTTTTTAGGAGTTCATTATGCAAAAAATCGGTACAAAATTATCACTCATCGGGGCGGTGTGCCTTGTGTTTTTTGTCGGACTGATGTTCGTGAGCGGACTTGTGAGCGAGCGACAGTCTTATCACGATGAGGTCATCAGCGAGATTAAGTCATCCCATGTGTCATCGCAAATTCTAGCCACGCCCTTTTTGGTCGCAGGACATGGCGATGAGACGCACTACATTTTCCCCACCAAAAGCGACATTAAGGCGACAAGTGATGTGCGAGATGACGAGTACAAACGGGGCATTTATCGGGCGATAAGCTATGGCACAAAAGTAGTCGTACAGCAGAGTTTTAACGCCCATGCCACCGCCCACAGCTTACACACTGAACAGCCTGCCGAGCCTGCCCAAACGGTATCTCCCGATACCCAAACGCAAAACGAACAGGCTCAAAATCAGCAAACCCAAAACGAGCAAGCCCAGCCCACCCCAAGCGAGCAAGTTGCTACCGCTCAAACTGTCCAATCTAGCCAAACCACCCAAGCGACACCCACGCCTGCCACACCTACCGAATCCGTCCACATTCCCAAACCACTAAGACTTATCATTGCCCTAAGCGATTTGCGGGGTGTCATGCCAACGGATGTAACCGTCAATGGCAAAAGCTATCCTGCTAGCTTTGGCACGGACAACACCTTACCGCATTTGGAAGTGGCTTTGCCCATGACCTTGGATGAATTTATGAAAGATGATTTTACGGGCAGTGGGGAGCTAAATGTACAGTTTGAGCTTGACGTGTCTGGCATTGGCAGTTTTGGCGTGTTACCGCTTGGCGAGATGAACACCGTTGCCCTAAACAGCAACTGGCAAAACCCCAAATTCCACGGGCAAGCTCTACCCACGCACAAATCGCTCACCGACAACGGCTTTGGGGCGACATGGCAAGCCCATGTGCTAGGCGTGCAAAATCAAAAACTTATCATGGAGCTATCACGGGGTATCATGGGCGATTTTGACCAACACACGCACCACGCTCTCATGACCGATTTTATCCACACCAACGACACCTACACCAAGACTGACCGCAGTATTAAATATGCCTTGCTTATCATCATGGTGTCGTTTGGGACATTCTTTTTGTTTGAAGTTATTAAAGGCTTACGTATTCACCCCATTCAGTATCTGCTTGTGGCAAGTGCGTTGCTTGTGTTTTATTTGCTTCTGCTGTCGCTTGCCGAACACATTGCCTTTTTGTATGCCTATATCATTGCAAGCCTTGCCTGCGTGGGGCTTATCGGTTGGTATGCCTGTTATATGCTCGGCTCGTTTGGGCGTGGCATGGGTTTTGGGGCGGTGCTGGGGACGCTGTATGCGTGCTTTTATGCGATACTCTCGGCAAGTGGCATGAACCTGCTTATGGGGTCGGTGTTCTCGTTTGTGTGTATCGCTGTGGTGATGATTGCTACTCGTCATGTGGATTGGTATGGCATGACAGGGCAAGATGATGACAATAAAAGCGATGAAAGCGACAACACACCGCCCACGCAACCGCCAGTTACCACAACCAACCAAATCAACCCAACCAATCAGGAGACCGCCCATGACTAATATCACTAATGTAAGCACCCTTATCGGCAAATCCAAATCGGTAATCTTAGATGAATTTGAACAAGATAACTGCGTGGAGTTTTTGCATTGGCTGTATGTGCCAAAATTAAAACTGTTGATGAGTTTTCATCGGCAGGTGTGTGCAGGAGTTGAAGTAGTGTAGAGTAAATAAAAGGCATTGTGAAATAACAATGCCTTTTAAGTTTTTAAAGTTTGGACGTGTGATGGGGGGCGAATTATATTCGCCCTGATTTAAAAATTTAATAAAGGGTAAATATTTACTGGTCAGCCATTACAAAAAACGGACTGATTTTTTTGGTAAAATTCTTTATAATAAATCTCTTTCCAAACTAAAAATAAACCCTTATAAATACTAGGGTTGAAATTTTTAAAAATCCACAAAAATCTGGGTTTGGAAAGAAGTCTAATAAAAAAATTATTTTATTGAAAATATGCCAAACCCTTTAACAAACAATTACAGAACAGGACAGTATTTATGCCAATTCTTAGCTTATTTGGGTTGATTTTTGAATGGCATGATGAAAAGTACGAACTTGTTCATAAAAATCGTGGCATTACATTAGATGAAGTGGCGAGCGTATTTTTTGATGACAACGCCCTTGAAAAAGATGATTTTGGCGATTATGATGAACAAAGAACCCTAACAATCGGTATGAGCAATCAAGCACGATTATTGGTCGTGGTTTGGACGCAAAGGGGCGAGACTTATCGCATTATTACCGCCTTTTTTCCAAGTAAAAATCAAGAAAAGGAGTATGCCAATGCAAAATATTGACCCAGATTATGAACGCTATAAAGATTTTGATTTTAGTGGGGCGACACCCACCAAAAACCCACAAATCTTACAGGCAAGGGCAAGAAAAAAAGCCCATGATGATTTGAGCAGTTTTTTTGACAGCGATGTCCAAGAAGTCATCAAACAGCACAACACCCCCAAAGACAGGGAGCGATTAAACACGATGATTAGGGTTTTGTTTGCCACTTAAAACGCATGGCATGAACGGTTTTTTGGCATAAGCATTACAAAAAACGGACTGATTTTTTTGGTAAAATTCTTTATAATACAACTTTCATCTCTACCAATTAGGAGAACGCCATGAATGATTTGCTCGCCCAATTTATCCCCATGTTTGTTGTAACGTTTGGGGTGTTTGTGCTGTTTTTTTGTTTATGGGGATTGGTTATTTGGTCAAGAAAAAACCCCTAAAAGGCTCATGCGGGGGCGTGGCGACACTGATGGGCGATGAGTTTTGCCAGTTTTGTGGTAATGACCCCAACAAATGCGAGTCCCTAACCGAAGACGACAAAAAAGCCATGCTTGCCAATAAAGCGACATTGGATAAGATTGCCAAAGAGATTTGATATTGGCGGTTTTAAAATCCGTTTGAATGTAAAATTTGAATTTAAAAAGGGGTGATTTATTCGCCCAAATGTAAAATTCTTAAAAGGGAAAATTGCAATTTACCCCTACAATAACCAACACAAACAATCAACATAGACACAAGGGCGATTCACGCCCTTTTTCTTTTATTTATCCTAAATTTTCCCTTTTCAAGCCTTATCCTTTTTTGTTAAAATCCTATCTTTACCCACACCAAACCGCCATGCCAAACACCCCACACCCCCACAAATCCGCCCTACCCCTTGCCCTACTTATCATCACGCTTGTGCTGTTGGCGATAAATATGCGTTCGCCCATTGTCATGCTAGGCTCGGTCGCTCCCACGCTCACGGACGCACTGGGCTTATCGGTGTCCGCCATTGGGCTGTTGGGGTCGCTTCCCATGCCAATGTTTGCCTTTGGGGCTCTGGTTGCTCCCATGCTCGCCAAGCGTTTTGGGCTAGAAGTTATGATGATGATAAGCGGTGCGGTGCTGGCGGTCGGTGTGCTATCTCGGGTGTGGCTTGGGGTGGGTGGGCTGTTTGTCGGTACGGTTGTTTTGTCGCTTGCCATTGGGCTATTAAACGCCCTAACCGCCCCTTTCATCAAAAAATACGCCCCCAATCACATCGCTCTTGCCACAGGCGTATTTAGCCTATCCATGTCGGTGTGTGCAGGGCTGTGTGCTTATCTGGTCGTACCACTCATGGGCGTGGTGTCGTGGCAGGTGGCGTTGTCGTGGTGGGGGGTATTTGCGGTGATGACGTTTTTTATGTTATTATTTATCAATAAGTTATATCATGCCGACACCGCCCAAACCACAAGCACGCCCAGCCATTTTAACGCATGGAAAAGCAAGGATGCTTGGTATTTGGGCGTGTATATGGGGATACAGTCGTTACTGTTTTATACAGTGGCAAGCTTTTTGCCGTCCATTGGCATGGGCTATGGGCTAAGTTTGGCAGACGCAAGCTCTCTTGCCCTTGCTTTTCAGCTGTCCGCTCCTGTGGCGATATTTTTATTAACCTTTTTAATCAAAAGAAATTTTCCCATAAAAATCATTGCCTTAGTGGCAAGCCTTGCTAACGTGGTGGGGTCGGGTGGATTGATTTGGTTCCCTGATTGTCTCATGGTTTGGTCGGCACTCATGGGCTTTGGTGGGGCGTGTATTTTTACGTTGTCGCTCATGCTGTTTTCTATTCGTACAACACGGCTTGACACCGCTCGGGATTTGTCGGGCATGGTGCAGGCGGTGGGCTATGGCGTGGCGTTTTTTGGCCCGTTGGTGTTGGGTAAATTGTACGAAAAAACAGGCACTTGGGAAGTGTCGCTGTATGTGCTATTTATTCTAATGTGTGTCAATGTCGGCTTTGGCTGGCTGGCTGGGCGTGGGGATAGGGTGGATTGAGTGATATGATTGCCTTATGGGATTTGCACGCTGTCGTACCTGCGTTGGTGATTGGTTTGGTGGCGTTTTTGGTGGGGAATAAGGTGGGGGAAAATCATATGGTTTAACCAACTTAAAAAGGGCGAGATTTCGCCCTTTTTAAGTTTTAACAAACAGTACCAAATAAATCAGATTGCTCTAAACCGTCATTCTCATCAAAATTAACCAACTCAATCGGTAGTTCAAGCATATCAATAATTCTTGCTATTTCAATATCAGCACTGAATAGTTTTTTGACACCATTTGCAATGGTAATGCCTAAAATTTGAATATCTACCTTAATAATCTGTTTATCTTTTGATTTATTTTTGAAAAAGTCTGTTTTTAATAATTCTCGCATGATATTAGCACTGACGATTGCTGACTTTTTGTCAAAATCGAATTCTTGAATAAAAGAGTGATTGGTCGTTAAAAACAGTTCTCGCTCCATATTATTATCCCGCACCATAAATTCTGCCAATACGGGTGTTGGCAAACCAATTTTATGATTTTGTCTCTCCAATTGTTGCAATAATAAGCGATATTTTTGTTTATCAGCAACCAAAGCAATCAAAAAATTGTTATCCGCCATTATCATGATGAATGACGCTCCATTAGCCAAGTTTGCTCAGGATTATCCAATGCTCGCCAACCGCTTTCACCGCACGCATGAAAGTCGTCCGCCCATTTTGTCAATTCATTTTTATTAGGCAAAACAACAAAGCTTTGAGCGGTAAATTCAGACAATTTCATTTGCCAACCTGTCAATTGATATTTGGCAATACCTGTAAATTCAATCAAACTATCCGCCAGCCAAAGCCCTTCCAAATACCCTGCCAATTCATGAGACAATATTTTATTTACTTTAACAGCAACTTGATTACCATTAGCAAGCAAAATGGTAAAATGGTCAGTATCATCTTTACCATGTGCAGGTTTTTGCAGTTTGCCAATTAGCGTTTCTGTTTGTTTTATGGTTTTTGTGTATTCTTGATAATCCAAGGTTTCAATTAATTGATTTTCACTTTTATTATTTGGCTTTGCCCACAGTTCAGCTTGAATATCAGGATAATATTTGGCGTATTTACGAATGGTTTTTGTCAAAGATTTGTAGGCAGATTTTACCATGCCGTTTTGAAAATTTTGCAAAATTTGGGGGTAAAGCTCTTGATTGGCTCGCACAGAAACCACCGCAGAGCCTTGACGAATGCTATCAAATTTTAGACTATCTTCATTAAGCAGACGAGAAAAATCAGACAATAAAGTCCCCACATCATTTGGATGAATATTATCCAAATCAATGCCAGTCAGTCTGAGTGTGAATGTGGCGTAATTGCTATCAGTCATCATAACGCCCCCGTCTAAGTCCAATTAAAGAAAATTATCTAAATATTCTATTATAACACCTTTTGTTTTGATAGTGCAATCTATCAAATCCCAATCACACCACATCCACCACAATCGGCTTGCCATTATGCATCAGCACCGTTACGTCCACGTTATACAGCACTTTCATATTTTCAGCCGTTAGCACGTCTTTTGGTGTACCCACCGACACCACTTCGCCCCCTTTCATCATCACGACCGTATCGGCAAATTGGGACGCTTGGTTGATGTCGTGTAGCACGATAACCACCGTTTTGCCACGACTTGCCAGCACCTTCATCTGTCGCATGAGTCGCCCTGCGTGGTACATATCAAGGTTATTGAGCGGTTCATCAAGCAAGATATACGGGGTATCTTGGCACACCACCATGGCAATCAGCACACGCTGACGCTGACCGCCCGACAAGTCGGACAAAAACCGCTCGGCAAGCGACTCAAGCTCAAAAGTCGCTATCATCTCCTCCACCTTATCCTTATCCGCCTGTGTGGGTCTGCCCTGATGATAAGGATAACGCCCAAACATGAGTAGCTCACGCACACGCAGTCGCCCTTGAATGTGGTTTTCTTGGGCGAGCATGGCGACCACTTTTGCCATATCACCATCTGTGGCGGTGCTGATGTCATGCCCATCAAAGCTGATACAGGCGGATTTGTCCTGCAAAGGATTCATGCGAGCCATCAGGCTAAACAGCGTACTTTTGCCCGCCCCATTCGCTCCGATGAGTGCGATGATTTGCCCTGTGGGTAGCTCAAAATTTACGTTTTTTAAAATGGGTAAATCGCCGATGTTGTGGCTGACGTTTTTTACTTTTATCATAAATACCCCAATTATTCCAACAAATACAAAGGCAAGCCAAGCCCAAATAAATCAAAAAATGAATGTGCCAAAGTAAATGGCAACAATTCATCACTTTTATAGCGTAATAACAAAAACACAATCCCCAAAGTGGTAATGGTTAATGCTCCTGCCAATCCTTGATAGGTATGAAAGGCAAATCGCACAAACAAAGTAAACACAATGGCAAGGGGCAAATGTTTTTTGTGGTCAATGCCGCCAATCCAATAAAAAATACTTCTTCATAAAAGCCATTTAGCAGAGCAAATAAAATAAAGGAAACAGACCACATACTAAAATGCTCGCTTGTCCCATACTGTGCTTCAGCAGGTGGATACAGCTGTGGCAAGGCCATGTATTGCAAGGCTTCATAAGCACTTGCCACCGTTCCTGCAATGAGAATGTACAGCACCATTTTTGGCAATGTCCAGCGATTGACACTAAAATTTAATTGTTTAAAATCAAATTTACGATAGGTCAAATACCCAAACGCCACCAATAATGCCACAATTTCACTCAAAATCCCCGACCAATTACTTGAACTGTTGAATTCCAAAGTCTCGGGAGCAACCTGCTCATGACTTATCAATTCAAAAAACTGCATATTGGAACTATAAATGGCAAAACCAAAAAAGATAATCGCCAAAATAACCACATCAAATAAGTGTAATGATTTTAATTTATTTTTCATTCAACAACCTAAATTTATAGATTAAATTTTATGTATTAAGAATTATTGCATTGTGCGTTGTTTGCCATATTGTGTAAAAATCAGTAGCAAAAACGCCATCCCGCCAAACAGCTCAATTACCACTTCAAGCACGCCTGCCATTTTAAAGACATGCTCAAACACCGCCTGTCCCACGATGAGCGTGCTACTGGCGATGAGCGTTACCAAAATCAGCCTCTCGCCATGAGCCATTTTGGTGCAAAACCGATTGGTCAAAGCACACACAAGTAGCCCAAAAAACGTAATCGGACCCACAAGGGCGGTTGCCATAGATACCAGTAGCGAGATTGTCATCAAAATGCCAAGAGACAACTTATGATACGGCACGCCAAGCGAAATGGCACAATTTCTACCAAGTAGCAATACGTCCAACGCAAACCGTTGTCGCCACACATAAATAAAAGTCGCCACCGACAGCACCACGCTTGTGATGAGTAGATTGACATTGACGGCGGTAAAACTGGCGTAGCTATTGGCTTGCACGGTTACAAATTCATCAGGATTTATCATGCGAGCGACCATGTAGGATAGGCTACGAAACAACGTCCCAAAAATCACGCCCACCAAGATAAGCCGTGTCAAATCCTGATTGTGCTTGGTAAACAAAAAGCGAAACAGAATCACCGACATAATCATCATCATCGCCACTTCAAAGGCAAATTTACCAACCACAGGCAAGGTGACATAACTTAGCATACCCAAAAAGAACAGCATAAGGCTCTGTATCAAGACGTACAAGGCATCAAAACCCAAGAGACTTGGCGTTAAAATGGGGTTATGCGTGAGCGTTTGAAACAGTAGCGTGGACACCCCCACCGCATAGCCCACCACCAAAAAAGCGATGAGCTTGCGAGTACGCAGGGGCAAGGCAAAATCCCAACTCACTACATTTAGGGTCAAATACAGCCCACAACCAATCACAAGCACGATAAACGCACACAAAATAGGGTTGCCCAATAACTTTTCAAAATTCATCACACACCCCTATTTTGATTTTGACAAAAGCCACAAAAACAGTGCCGACCCCAGCACACCAAAGACGACATAGACAGGGATTTCAAAGGGATAGCGTATCACACGCCCGATAATATCGCACAAAAGGACACAAGACGCACCAAGCAACGCCACCGCAGGGAGTGACACTCGTAGGCGATCTCCGACCAGACGGCTCACGATATTTGGCACGACAAGCCCCACAAAGCTAATCGCCCCCACCGTTACCACCACCACCGCACTTATCATCGCCACCATGCCAATGGCAAGCCACATGACAGCGTCTTTATTGACCCCTAGATTTTTGGCGATACCGTCCCCAAGCCCAATAATCGTCAAGCGGTCTGCCATGATATAGGCAATGGCGGACAAAATCCCAACAAGCCACAAGGTCTCATACCGCCCTGCCAGCACGCTAGAAAAATCGCCAAACCGCCACACCGACAGCATTTGCACCGTCTCGGTCTGATACGCCAAAAACAGCGTAAACGAATCAATAATCCCCCCAAACACAATCCCCACAAGCGGAATGATGAGAAAGTCCGTGGGCGGTAAGCGTTTGATAATCTGCATAAAAATCATCATACCGCCAAACGCCATGACTGTTGCCACGCTCATTTTACCCAAAAGGGGCAAGGTTGGCATATAAAGGCTTGTGAGCAAAATCCCAAGCACCGCCGACTGTGTCGCCCCAACCATAGACGGCTCAACAAAGCGGTTTTTTAGCACGACCTGCATCATCATGCCTGCTATCGCCATGCTCGCCCCTGTCAAAATCAACGCCAGCGTACGGGGCAGACGGCTCACCAAAAATAACTGTGAGCTGTTGTCGGTGTCGTCAAAGAGTTTTGCCCATGAAAAATCCGCCACCCCCACCGAAATGCTGATGACAATCAAAACAAACAAAAGTAAAAACGCACCAACATTGACAAATGCTGGCGACCACCGAGATTTTGGGGCGGACTTCGGGGTAGAGAGTGTCGCTGCGGTCATAGGGTTCCCAAGTGATAATTCCTAAGGTGCATGGTGGGGCAAAGGGGTTTATAATTTAAAATGGGTTTATATGATAAATTGATATGATTAAATCAAAATATATGCCCCAATTTGCATTTTTAAAATAATGCCTTTGTAGAGGCGTGCTTTCCACGCCCTTTAGTATATTTTGAATTTAAATAACCATGTTTAAAATTTGGATGTGTAGGGGCGAATACAATGCCCAAAAAACACTTATGGTACAGGGCAAATGTAATTTACCCCTACAAATTCACTACAAACACAATCAATTAACAATGCTAATAAAAATCAGCAAAAGGGCGAATAAAATCCGCCCCTTTTTTTACACCCAACACCAATTACTGAGCTGTTTTTGCATTAAACGCATCGGTAACAATCTTAGCATCTTTTAGCCATTGATAATAGCCACCAAAGGCAAGATAAGAATCTGCACTCACATAGACGATTTGGTTATTTTTATAGGCTTTGGTGCCCCGCATGAGTGGGTTATTTAGCACTTCCTTAGCCGATACGCCTTCTTCGCCAATCGCTGACGTGCGGTCTAGGACAAACAGCCAATCAGGGTCAACTTTTTGGATATATTCAAAGCTAATGGGCTGACCATGACGCTCTTCGTTTTTGTTCACGTCAGCGTCCGCCATGGGAATGCCGAATGTGGTGTGTAGATAGCCGTAGCGTGAGTTTTTGCCATAGGCACTCATTTTGTTGCCATTGATAAGAATGGCAAGCCCGTTGCCCTTGCCTTCTACCGCTTTTTTGGTCTCGGCAATGGCGGTGTCAATGTCGGCGATGAGTTTGTCGGCTTCGGCAGTTTTGCCAAACACTTTACCAAAATCGGTAATCTGCTGTTTGCTTGACTCATAGACGTTGTTGGTGTCAATGGTTAGGTTATACGTTGGGGCGATTTTGCCAAGCTCTTCGCTCTTTTCTGCCATACGAGAACCCACAAAAATGGCTTGTGGTTTTAGGCTGTGCAATACTTCTAAATTTGGTTCAAATAGTGTACCAACGCTTGTGCCGTCTGGCGTGCCGTCCGCTTTTAGGTTTAGGGTAGCGATACGCTCGGCAGTCATCTCCGCTGACGGCATGCCTTGCACCGCAACGCCCAAGGCTTTTAGGTTTTGTAGGGCGGTCATGTCATAGACGGCGATGGGATGAGGATTGGCAGGGATGGTCTGCTCGCCTGTGGCGGTCTTGATGGTAACATCGCCTGTGGCAGGGGTTGCTGTGGTGTCAGCAGGTTTGGTTTGTGCTGATTCAGCCTTTTGTTCTGTTTTTTGCTCGGCAGGGGCGGTGTCTGTGGTTGCAGGTTTGTCTTGGTTGCAAGCGGTCAGACCAAACACACCAACAACGGCAAGGGCTAAAAGTTTTTTGGTAAACATAACACGTCCTATATATGACAAAACAGGAAAGATAAATGATGGTTACATATTTTAACCAAAAATCTTTGATAAATCAATGAAAATAGGAATATTTAACAAATAATTTAGATTGCCAGTTGTGATTTTGGCAAAAATAAAACCAGCCATTTGTCATGACTGGTTTTATGCTGTCTAATTATCAGAAATCGTAACGCAAACCTGCTTCCACACCAAAGGCATCGCTTTGAACTTTGATGAGCTGGTCGTTGATGTATTTAAATTCAGTGCGGTCATCATAGTTTAATGTACCAAATGCACGAACCCTAGTACCACCATCACGCTTTAACCATTTGGGTATTGTTAATTGAGTATACTTTTCTAGAAAGCCGTTCGTGGTGAGCTTGTCGAACCATAACGGTTTTCCTAGACTTCGACAAGCTCAGTCCGAACGGAAAACCTTAAAATCTATCTTTATTTAACAATACCACCATTTGATGATACCCGTACTGGCAACAGTGCGTTCACCATCTTTAAAACCTTTAAAATTATCAGCATAGCCTGCTTGAGCATAAAAATCGGTCTTATCATCCATGCTATAATAGCCCGTGATTAATGCACCTAATTCTTTATTACCACTATTGTAGTCTGTTTGCTGAGCAATGATGCCATACTTAAACTTATCAGTAGGTTTGAGCCACACCATGCCACGCAAGGCTTTAAACTCGCCTGCATAGGTATAAGCAAGTCCTGCATCAAACTTCTCATCTTCATGCAACACATGACCTGCAATCAAATCTCTTCTGATTGTAGTTTGTTCGCCATTGACAAAAACGCCACTAACTGCACCGCCGTGATTATTGGAACCACTGACATACGTTCCAATGTCTTCATCCATGGCATAATGGAGCTTGAACTGCGTCTTGTCATTAATTTTTGGACTGGTGTATTGGAACGTATTATTGGTACGCTGACCATGATAGCTAAATGGTGCTTCCGCCCCTGAGGCATATAGATAGCCTGCATTGACATAATCAATGTCATCATCAGGGGTGTACATGCGACCTGCGGCCAGATGCCCATAATCTTTATGTTTTAATCCCAAATAAGTGGTGCGAGCGGCAAAATTTAAGCTTTTGCCATCACTGGTTACAGCATCATTATCCAAAAACACACTGTATTCTAAACGATAATCCAAAGTAACATCATCTGTCAGCTTTTCATCGCCTGTAAAGCGAATACGAGAACCCCCCGAATTTAACGTCGTGCGGTCAGTGTTGGTTTTGGATACTGCATTGGTGACTGTGTTGGTCTCAGTAACATCTTTATTCTCATAAAGCGTACTCAGATAAAGACGACCTGAGATTTTAGGGTCGGCATGAGCGGTTGTGGCAAGCATGACACCAAGGGCAATGGAAGTGGCGATGGCTAGTTTTTGAGCGGAAAAATGTTTCATGATGTTCCTTAAGCTGAAGTGGTGTTACCATGTCCACTTAATTAATCCTAATTAAGCATTCCTGACCTGATAACAACAGCGTTTATCTTGATACAAATTAACAGTTTTATAACTGCAAGGTAAATATACATAAAATTACATCATATTGCAAATATTTTTTACTATAATCCATAAAAACCCAAAAAATCGGTCATATTTTGCCCATAATTTGTCAGTTTTTGCCAAAATAGCGTGGTTTTTGTTTACATTTTTATAATTATTTTTTACAATAGTTCTTTTAAATTCATGATGATAACGAACATGACTGATACTCATTCTCCCTTAGACGTGGTGCTTGCCCTATCGCATTTGGATAAACCCCTAGCAGACATTAGCAGTGATGATTTTGATGATTATGCCAAACAGGTCATCAAAGCGATTGGCACGGCTTACAACACCGCCCAATTACAAGAATTAAAAGGAGCATTGCAAGGCAAAAAATCCCCCCTCACTGCCCTCTCCAAACAAATGGGCGGACTGGACGCTGAGGGCAAAAAAACCTACGGGGCATACCTGCACGAGCTACGCACTCGCATTGCTACCGCCCTTGATGAGCGTGGGTCGGTACTAGCAAAAGAAGCCCTAAACGCCAAGCTCATGGCAGAGCAAATCGACATCACGCTCCCGCCACGCCACCGCCCCACAGGCGGACTACACCCCATTACACACACCACCGAGCGGATGAAGCAGTTTTTTGTACAAGCAGGGTTTAGCGTGGCGACAGGCCCTGAGGTGGAGAGCGATTATTATAACTTTGAAGCCCTAAACATCCCCGACCACCACCCTGCTCGTGCCATGCACGACACCTTTTATTTTGACGCTCATTATCTACTGCGTACGCACACATCAGGTGTACAGATTCGCACCATGGAGGCGAGCGAACCGCCCCTGCGTATCATCTGCCCTGGGCGTGTGTATCGCTGTGACAGCGACCAGACGCATTCGCCGATGTTTCACCAAATGGAAGGTTTGATGATTTCTAAATCATCGAGCTTTGCCGAGCTTAAAGGCGTGATTCATGAGTTTTTAAATGCCTTTTTTGGTAGGCAGATGACCGTGCGTTTTCGTCCGAGCTTTTTCCCATTTACCGAGCCGTCTGCGGAGGTGGATATTTTATCCGACTCTGGCAAATGGCTAGAAGTCTTAGGCTGTGGCATGGTTCACCCCCAAGTTCTACGCAACTGTGGCATTGACCCTGATGAATACACAGGTTTTGCCTTTGGACTGGGTATCGAACGCTTTGCCATGCTGTATTATGGCATTGATGATTTGCGAGTATTTTTCCAAAATGATGTGAGATTTTTGGGGCAGTTTGCTTAAATGACAAACGACGTGCATGATGACAATACCTCCACAAGACGCATTGGTCTTGGACAAGGGCAAGTCACCATTCCCGATGATATTCATTGGGGTGATGATGAAATCATGCGAATGTTTGAATTTAGCGAAGAAGATATTAGTGGCACTTATCCAGACAAAGCCAAATTAAACCATACAAAACAAGATAATAAGAGAAAACCATGAAAATCAGCGAAAACTGGCTCAGACAATGGGTCAATCCTGCCAATACCTCCGCCGAGCTTGGCGAACAGCTTACCATGCTTGGACTAGAACTAGACGACATCACCCCCATTGCCCCCAAGTTTAGTGGTGTGGTTGTGGGTCAGGTCATCACTTGCGACAAGCACCCCGATGCCGACAAACTCTCCGTGACCACCGTCAATGTTGGTACAGATGAGCATTTGCAAATTGTCTGTGGGGCAACCAATGTGCGTGCAGGACTTAAAGTGGCGGTGGCAACCGTTGGGGCGGTACTACCACCGATTGACGGCAAAGAGTTTAAAATTAAAAAAGGCAAACTGCGTGGTGTAGAATCACAAGGCATGCTCTGCGGTGCGTCTGAGCTGGGCTTGATTGATGAGATTGACGGACTTTTAGAGCTTGACGATGACGCACCGATTGGTGTGAATGTGCGTGAATATTTGGGGCTGGACGGTCAGATTTTTGATGTGGCGATTACCCCCAATCGTGGCGATTGTTTGAGCGTGTTAGGTTTGGCTCGTGAGATTGGCGTGGTTAATGGCTTATCCCTAAACCGCCCAGAGATTATCACGACTGCCCCCACACTAGATAAAGCGGTAGCGGTCAAAGTAGACAACACCACCGCCTGCCCTCGCTATTTGGCTCAGTATATCGGGAGCATTGACCGCACCGTTAAAACCCCAAAATGGCTAAAAGACAGTCTCGTGGCGAGCGGACTACGCACCCATAATTTTTTGGTGGATGTGACCAACTTTATTTTATTAGAACTTGGTCAGCCCCTACACGCCTTTGACGCTGATAAAATTGTCGGCTCTATCGTGGTACGCCTTGCCCATAAAGGCGAGACGGTAGAGCTGTTAAACGAGCAAACCATTACCCTAAGTGGCGATGAGCTGGTCATTGCTGATGAGGTGGGTGTGCTTGCACTGGCAGGGATTATGGGTGGGTCTCGCTCTGCCGTGTCGGACAGCACGACCAACATCGTGCTAGAATCGGCTTATTTTAATCAGCTAAACATCGCAGGGCGTGCCAGACGTTTTGGTTTGCACACCGATGCCAGTGCCAGATTTGAGCGTGGGGTGGATTTTAACTTACCCAAACTCGCCCTTGACCGTGCCACGACTTTGATAGCGAGCATTGCTGGCGGTCAAGTCGGACAAATCACCACCGCCGAGAGCGTCTCTGATTTGCCAGCACGCACCACCATCAGCGTGCCATTTACCAAAGTCGAAAAACTGCTTGGTATCAGCCTGCCCAGCGATACTATTACCGAGCTATTAAACCGCTTAGAAATTAACACCACTTTTGACGGCACGGCATTTACCTGTCAGCCCCCAAGCCATCGCTTTGACCTAAGCATCAGCGAGGACATCATCGAGGAGATTGCTCGGGTGCATGGCTATGCCAACATCGCCCCACGCCTGCCCGAGTTTGCAGTGGACATGAGTTATGATGACACGGCAGATTTGACCCACACGCTCAAACTGACACTTGCCAAACAGGGCTATTTTGAGGCGGTGAGTTTTAGCTTTTGTGATGACAAATTAGAACAACTGCTCCACGATGACAAATTGGGCGAGATTTTGCCTCTTGCCAATCCCATCTCCTCCGAGCTTGCGGTCATGAGACGTACGCTACTATCTAGCCTACTGCCTATCGTGAGCCACAACCTCAACCGCCAGCAAACGGACGTGCGACTGTTTGAGGTGGGTTTGTCGTTCGTGGGTAAAGATGTCGCAAGCCTTGCCCAAATCAATAGTCTTGCCATCATCGCCACAGGACGAGCCACCGACAGCATTCATGGCGTGCGTGGCATGGACTTTTATGATTTAAAAGCCGACATCGAAACCCTGCTCCCTGCTCATGTCCGCCCAAGCTATGAGCGAACGGATTTGGCGTTTTTGCATTCAGGGCAAAGTGCCTATTTGGTGGTAAATGGCGAAAAAGTGGGCTACTTTGGACAGCTCCACCCCAGTATCGCAAGCGAGCTTGATTTGCCGACCGTGTGGGTGGCTCAGTTTGAGCTTGATAAACTGCTTGCCCTGCATCGCAAGCCCCTTGCTGTGAGCCTACCGAGCAAATTCCCAAGCGTTCGCCGTGATTTGGCATTTTTCGTGGATAAGGATTTGGCATGGCAAGACGTGGCAGATGTCGTGCGTGATGTGGCAGGCGAGCATTTGACAGATGTTGCCTTGTTTGACGTCTATGAAGGCGACAGACTGCCTGCGGGCAAAAAATCACTGGCATTTGCCATGACCTTGCAAGATACTGCTCGCACCCTGTCTGATGATGAGATTAAGGCGTTGATGGATAGGGTAATTGTGGCATTGACCGACAATTACCAAGCACAACTGCGTGATAGCTGATGTTTATCAAGGGCGAATGTGGTTCGCCCTTAACCCTAACAATGCCAATTTTAATTTAATTTTAAAAGGATAACACATGGCAACCTTAACCAAAGCAGACATGGTAGACCATTTGACCATTCGCCTGCGTATGACTCGCCAAGACGCTCGCAAATTGGTGGATACCTTTTTTAGTGAGATTAGCCAAAGTTTGGCAGACGGTAAAGAAGTCAAGCTCTCAGGCTTTGGCAACTTTGAGTTAAAAGACAAAAAGTCCCGCCCAGGTCGCAACCCCAAAACAGGGGAAGTTATCCCTGTCAAGGCTCGCCGTGTCGTTACCTTTAAGGCAGGGCAAAAGTTTCGCCGTCAGATTGATGTGAAATAACACCGTCAATTTTAAAAATTTGCAAAAATAAAGGCGAATACGCCCCAGTCAAACTCCGATGATTGGGGCTTTTTGGTGTGTTATATGGGGTAAATGGGGATTTATCCATACATACGGCTGATTTGCTTTATACGCAATCAAAGTATAACTAGGGCGTGCCTGCCTTTTGTATTTGCAATGAAAAATGAGAAAAATCGCACGTTTTTCAAGGAAAAAACAAAGGCTGTGAGTTTTCTATCAGACAAGTTTTTGACTTCGAGCCACAAGATTTAGCCATTTTTCATGCAAAAACGATTGATTTATTTCTAAAATACATCTAAATCGTAAATAGTGTTATAAAGGGTAGGCACGCCCTTACATAAGCACACAAAGCGGTACATAAATTTACTTGGTAAATGGGGCAGAACTTGTTAAAGTAAGACATCACAATTTGGTGATAAAGCAATTTTAATCCACTGATAAACAAGGACAATCCCATGAGCGACACCCAAACCCACATTGACACCATTGGCGAGTTGGTCAAAGACATCAAATTTACCATGATGACAACCGTTACCGCAGACGGACATTTACACGCCTGCCCCATGACGACTAGCGAGTTTGACTTGGGCAAAAAAGAGATTTGGTTCATCGCTGATGCCAGCACCCAAACCGTTGCCGACATCAAGGCAAACCCACAGGTCAATCTGTCCTACACCGCCCAAAACAACAAAGACTATCTGTCTATCAATGGCAAAGCCGAATTGGTCGCCGACCCTGCCAAGCTCGATGAGCTGTGGTCGCCCACGTACAGTGCCTTTTTTGCCAATGGCAAAGATGATGCCAATGTACAACTCATCAAAGTCATCCCCAATGGGGCAGAATACTGGCTAAGTGGTAACAGTGTCGTTAATATGTTCAAACTAACAGCGTCTGCCATTGCAGGCGGTAAGGTTGCTGATAGCTTGGGCGAGAATGCGTCTGTGCGTTTTTAAGATGAATTTGTTAAGATTAATTTAACAATTCATGAAATCCAAAACAAAAACCCATGCCAAAACATGGGTTTTTGCCTGTCTAATAAAATATCACAACTCGCCAAATTTGCGTTTGGCTTTCTTCTCTTGGCGTTTGGCAAAGAATACCTCTTCGACCGCTCGTTTTTTGTAGGGCTTTTTCACGCCGTCTCTACCGCCAAATTTTGCCGTCTCTTTGCTGTCCTTTCTTTTGTCATCACGCCATGCACGCTCGCCTTTGTAGGTGTTATCACGCTGTCCAAATTCACGGCTGTTTTCACGGGCATAACCAAAAGATTTGGGCTTATCTTGGCGATAGTCTCTGTCTTGGCGAGTGCATCTGTCGTCTCTGTCGCCAAAACGCTCTTGGTACGGCTTGGCAAAACGCTCATCACGTCCACTCTCACCACGCTCATATCGCTCTGTACGGTATTGGCGTTCACGGTTTGGTCTGTCGCCTTGTCGGTCATAAGCCTGCTTATCATAAGCTTGTCTGTCATGACCGCCAAACGATGACCGCCCTGAGCGAGTGCCAAACTCTGCTCTCTCGCCACGCCCAAAACCACGACCGCCCGAGCGACCATAACGCTCGCCACGTCTGCCACGCCCTTCACGTCTGCCGTCTTTGTCTTTGGCACTTGGGGCAACTCGTTTGGGTTCTAGTCCTGCAACCACTTCTTCTTTCATTTCACGGTTTAGATAGCGGTTGATGTGTCCAAGCTGACGTCTGTCGTCCATGCTACATAGGTTCATGGCGACCCCTGTCCGTCCTGCTCGCCCACAACGACCAATGCGGTGCACATAGTCTTCGACTTGACGGGGCAAATCATAGTTCACCACATGGCTAATGGCAGAGATGTCAATGCCACGAGCGGCGACATCAGTGGCAATCAAAAAGTTGCATTTGCCCGACTTGACATCGCTGATGATACGGTTACGCTTGCCTTGTGGCAAATCGCCATGCAGATAGCGAGCCGATAATCCTGCTTCGGTGAGCGACTGGGCAAGCTGTTCGGTACTGCGTTTGGTGGCGGTAAAAATCACCGCTTGGTTAATCTCGGGGTTGCCCAAAAGTTCAATCAAAATCTTATTTTTGTGGTGAAAATCATCACAAAAATACACGCTCTCATCGATATGAGCCGACTCAACTTTGATAGAGACATGCTCAGGATTCACGGTAAAGCTCTCGGCAATCTTGCCAACCGCTCCGTCCCATGTCGCTGATGACATCACGGTTTGGCGTTCGCTTGGGGCGGCTTCCAGGATAGTCTTGATGTCATCGGCAAAACCCATGTCCAGCATACGGTCAGCTTCGTCTAGTATCAGCGTGTCAAGCTCGGACAAATCCACACGCCCGTCATTCATGTGGTCAATCAAGCGACCGGGGGTGGCGATGACAATCTGCACGCCCTTACGCAAGGCACGAATCTGTCCGCCATACGGAGCACCGCCGACCAATGGTACACTAAAAATCCCACGCATTTCACTGCTGTATTTACGCACGTTTTCCTGCACCTGCATGGCAAGCTCTCGGGTGGGGGTCAGTATCAAAGCTTTAATGGCGGTCTTTTGGTGGCGGTTGTGTGATTTTTGGCTAAACTCACTGGATTTTTCGGCAGGTTTTGGCTGGGCTAATTGGTGCAAAATCGGCAGGACAAACGCCGCCGTTTTGCCCGAGCCTGTTTGGGCGGACAGTAGCAAATCACGTCCGTCTATGGCATGGGGGATTGCCCCTGCCTGAATGGGCGTGGGCGTGGTATAGCCTGATTTGGTCAGGGCTTTTAAAATGGGTTTGGCAAGGTTTAACTGCTCAAAAGTTAGGCTGTTTTGCTCTTTTTGCTCGGTGGGTTGCTCGCCTGTTTGCTCATTTTGTGGGGCAAAATCTTGTTGGTGCTGGGTTGTCATAAATAACCTTGATGTCATGATGTTGATAATAATCGCTGGCTTGGCGAACGTGGTTGGGGTTTTTTAAAATGTCTATTTAAAAAATCTTAAAAAAACATCTACATGGCAAAGGATAGCCCTTGCCAGACCCAATCATGTTTTACAAAAAACACCGAAGACAATTCATACTGCCAACAGTTTGCCGTTGGTTTTATAATCAAAACCAACCTTGACAAAATCAGCAATCATGATGATAAGAAGTACACAGAAGTCATTTTAGACGTGCCATTTTAATTGTGTTAAAAAATAAACAATGGCAATTTGCATTTTTCTGATATATTTATCATTAAACGTAATGATGAAATATCCAAACGCCCAGAAGTATAAAACGAACTTAACTCGTTCTTAAACACATTTGACGGCAAAACCGTCCTAGCCTACGATGTGGCTTATTCTAGGGCGTACCCTCATATCAATAGAAAATAAGCAGGTTCAGCGATGATTTGGCAAATTATTTTACCAAAGAGAGCCATTATACCACAGTTTTTGGCAAAGTAGGCAGGAAATTTTGGTAAATTTTAGGGGTTTTTGGCTTTTAAAAAATTCTCAAAAATGCCATAATATAATAAGTAGCATGAGTATTTTATTTTTTTATGGCAATTTTAATTTAAGTTAATTTTGTTGATATACCCAATCTGCTAAACATGGGTTTGTGAAAATAATCATTACAAGTTATTAAAGGACATGACGTGGTACAGATTCGAGACAGCTTGCCCCTGCTGACAGGCAAAGACTCAGGCGACAGTGCAAGCCTAGCAGCAAGCCTTGTGGCAGACCAATTGCACCCCGATTTTCAGGCACAGCTTCACAGTCAAAAACTCACCACTACCCACGACCACAGCCACGCCACCGACACGCCTGCCAAGATTAGCGAGACCGACATTGACATTGACAAATGGCTATCCAATGTCGCCCAGCGTATCGGCAAAGATGAGCTACCCCTACTCAAAAAAGCCTGCGAGTTCGTCCGCATACAATCCGCCAAACCCCACCACTCTCGCTCAGGAGCGTATGTGACAGGCATTGGCATGGCGGACATTTTGGCATATCTGTTCCAAGATGAAAACGCTCTGGTCGCTGCCATGCTCTATCGCTCGGTACGGCGTGAGCTAATTAGCATGGACTCCATCGCTCATGAGTTCGGGGCAGACATCGCCCATCTCATCGAAGACACGCTTGCCATGGGGCGACTGTCCGAGGCAATAGAGGGCAACAAACGGCTTGAAGATTATTTTGAAAATAACAACCGTGAACAGCTATCGACCATATACAGCATGCTCATTAGCACCACCAATGACGTGCGGGCGGTACTCATCAAACTTGCCGAGCGTACCTTTGCCATGCGTGAGTTGTCCTTTGCCACGCCCGACCGCCAAAAACGGGTGGCTCGTGAGGTCATGACCATCTATGCTCCATTGGCTCACCGCTTATCCATCGCCCAGCTAAAATGGGAATTAGAAGACCTGGCTTTTCGCTATCTTGCCCCTGATGAGTACAAACGTATCGCCAGTCTGCTTGCCCAAAAACGTAGCGAGCGTGAACGTTACATCGAAGAAGTCAAGCAAACACTCACCGATGAACTAAATCGGGTCGGTATCAAATGCGAAGTCTCAGGGCGTGTCAAGCACATCTACTCCATCTATCGCAAGATGATAAAGAAAAACCTATCCTTTGACCAGCTCTATGACATCAGAGCCCTACGGGTACTGGTAAACACCAACGCCGAGTGCTATCACACCCTAGGCGTGGTGCATGGACTGTGGCGACACGTCCCCGAGCAGTTTGATGACTACATCACCAACCCCAAACCCAACGGCTACAAGTCGCTACACACGGTCGTCATCGCCCAAAATCGCACCCTAGAAGTGCAGATTCGCACCTTTGACATGCACTTTGAGGCGGAGCTTGGCAAGGCGTCGCACGTCAATTATAAAGAGGGCTTAAAGGGCAATAAAACGGACGACTATCTCACCGCCAAAATCAGCTCGCTAAGACAGCTTTTGGGTGGAGACAAAAGCGAGAGCGACGAGATAGAGCTTGACAACCTTGATAACGTCCAACAAATCTACGTGTTTAGCCGAGACGGGGACATCACCGAATTGCCCAAGGGGGCGACCGTGCTTGACTTTGCCTACCATGTGCATACCGAAGTTGGCAATCGTGCCCAAGGGGCAAGGGTAAACGGGCGTTATGTGCCACTGACTCATCAGCCCAAAACAGGCGACCAAGTGGAGATTATCACCAAATCAAGCCGTGAGCCGAATCGTGACTGGCTTGTCTCATCGCTCGGATACATCCATACCGCTCGTGCCAAAGCCAAACTACGCCAATGGTTTAACAAACAAGACCGTGACAAAAACATCGAAACGGGCAAAGCCCTGCTACTGCGTGAGTTAGAGCGACTGAGCGTGGCGGTGTCGGGCGTGGACTTTGGTGTGCTGTGCCGAGAGCTGGACTACAAGGGCGAAGATGAGCTGTATCTTGCCATCACCATGGGCGAGATTGGGGTTAGCCAAATCTCAGGCAAAATCATCAAGGATTTGAACCTAAGTACGCCCAATGTCAGCGAAACGCACATCGAATCCAAACCCCAAACTCGCCCCAACAAATACAAGATTGACGTGCATGGACTTGACAATGTCGAGATACACCTTGCCAAATGCTGTAACCCCGTGCATGGCGAACCCATCACAGGCTTTATTACGCTCATGAATGGGGTTAGTATCCACAGTAGCGACTGCGTGGAGCTGTCACGTCTCGCCCAAAAAGAGCCAGAGCGGGTCGTCTGTGCCGACTGGCAAGCGGAGTTTGGGCGGTATCAGCCTGTCTGTGTGGTCGTGGACGCTCACGCCACAAGCGGACTGCTGCGGGATTTGTTTAATGTCATCGACCGTGAGAAAGTCAATATCCAACGTGCCGAGACAGTCTTTGATGATGGCATGGACGCTCAGATGAAATTCTTTGTGGAAGTGGCAGGCATTGAGCATTTATCTCGCCTGCTTGCCAAAATCGAGCAACAGCCAAGCGTGGTCAAGGCAAGGCGAAGTGTGGGCTAGGATTTAAAAACGCCAAAACAAAAACGGTTCAGAATGAACCGCTTTTTTATGGTTGTCAGGCTGTCTATTTGGCGTGCTTGATACACTCTGTGGCATACGGCACCGCGTCGAGTCGCCCTTCTTCTATCTCTTCACCGCACTCACTGCATTCGCCATACAAGTCGTTTTCAATGCAAGATAAAGCGACATTGACTTTGGCAAGGTTTTCTTGGGCTTCGATGAGCAGATTTTTACGCATGTCATTTTCTTGGGCGGCGACAGCTTGGTCGTCCCAATGATGTCCTAGCTCATCTTGGGGGTGTTCTAGGTGATTGGTGATTTTGTCAATGCGGTATTCATACTCTGCTTTTAGGGCAAGCAAATCGGCTTTGTGTTTGTTGATGTCCATGATAGCTCCTAATGGCTAATAAAATAAAGGATTTAAGTATAGATTAGCATAAATTTAGGGCGTTGGGTAGCGGTATTTTTAACCCCCTGACAAATAGCCATTTTTTATTAAGTTTGCTACAATACCCCAAATTTTTTATTGACACCACACCATGAAAACCGATTTTGACACCCGCTCCATTGCCGAATTTACCGAATCCGCCTACCTAAACTACGCCATGTACGTCATCATGGACAGAGCCTTACCGCACATCGCTGACGGCTTAAAGCCCGTCCAACGCCGTATCATCTACGCCATGAATGAGCTAGGACTTCGCCACACCGCCAAGCCCAAAAAGTCCGCCCGCACCGTGGGCGACGTGCTGGGCAAATATCACCCGCATGGCGATACAGCGTGCTATGAAGCCATGGTGCTTATGGCACAGCCGTTTAGTTATCGCTATCCGCTTGTCATGGGGCAAGGCAACTGGGGCAGTCCTGACGACCCCAAATCCTTTGCTGCCATGCGATATACCGAAGCCAAGATGAGCAATTACGCCAGCACCCTGCTATCCGAGCTTGGCGAAGGCACGGTGGATTTTATCCCCAACTTTGACGGCACGATGAGCGAGCCTGCCACGCTCCCTGCCCGCTTGCCAAACATCTTGCTAAACGGCACCACAGGCATTGCCGTGGGCATGGCGACCGACATTCCGCCCCACAATCTCACCGAGACCGTCAAGGCGTGTATCAAGCTTCTAAAAAACCCCGACATCACCACAGCCGAGCTATGCAAGACGGTGCTTGCCCCTGATTTGCCGACATCTGCCGAGATTATCACGCCAAAAGATGAACTTGTCAAAATGTACGAAACAGGGCGTGGTAATTACAAAATGCGAGCGACTTATCATATTGATAAACAAGACAAAAACACCGTCATCATAGATGCGTTGCCCTATCAGGTCTCAGGCTCAAAAATCATTGAGCAGATTGCTAAACTCATGACCGACAAAAAACTACCGTGGGTTAATGACATCACAGACGAATCCGACCACGAGAACGCTTGCCGTATTGTCATTGAGTTTAAGCGTGGCAAGGTTGAAATTGACAAAATCATGGCTCATCTGTTTGCCACGACCGACCTAGAAACATCCTATCGGGTCAATATGAACATGATTGGGCTAAATGGCAAACCCGAAGTCAAAAATCTAAAACAAATCCTATCCGAATGGCTCTCATCACGCCGTGCGGTGGTGCTAAGACGACTCGCCAACCGCCTTGATAAGATTGACAAACGCTTGCACATCTTGGCAGGTTTGCTCATTGCGTATTTGCACATTGATGAAGTCATTGCCATCATTCGCACCGAAGACGACCCCAAGGCGGTCTTGATGAGCCGTTATGGGCTGTCCGACACCCAAGCGGACGCCATTCTTGACATCAAACTTCGCCAATTAGCCAAATTAGAAGAGATTGAGCTAAATGCCGAGCGAGACGAACTACAAAAAGAGCGAGCCATTATCACTGAGCAAATGAATAACCCCGATAGCCTGACAAACCTACTCATAGACGAGCTAACTGCCGACATGAAAACGCATGGCGATAAACGCAAATCGCCCGTTGTGGAGCGTGAAGAATCTGTCGCTGTCAAAGCGTCCGAGCTGACCCCGAGCGAGAGTGTAACCGTCATCATCTCAAAAGCAGGCTGGATTCGCATGGCAAAAGGGCATGAGATTGACCCTGTCGCCCTAAACTTTCGCACAGGCGATGAGTACGCCACGCACGCCCTTGGCAAGACGGGCGAGCGACTTATCGTGCTTGACAACATGGGGCGTAGCTATGGGCTAGACACGGCAAGTCTGCCGTCCGCTCGTGGGCAGGGCGAGCCGATTAGCAGTATGCTTAATTTGGCAAATGGCGTAAAAATTGAGCAAGCCCTATTTGGCAGTTATCCCATTATCCTAGCCAGCAGTCAAGGCTATGGCTTTATCACCGACACCAAAGGGCTAGACACCGCCCAAAAAGCAGGCAAAGCGGTGGTCAATCTGGGCGAGGCGACCCTGTTGCCATTTGCCCCTGTGGACAACGCCACGCACATTGCGGTGGTGAGTAGTGGCGGAAATCTGCTTATCTTTAACCGTGATGAATTGCCCGTACTGGCAAAGGGCAAGGGCAACAAACTCATGAGCCTAAAAGACAACGAAACGCTGGTGGCGGTGTGTGCCTTAGCCGACACGGACAATCTCATCGTTCGCACCAACAAGCGTACGCTCACCCTAAAACCTGCCGACTGGGCAAGCTATCAAGGCAAACGTGCAGGGCGTGGCGGGGCATTACCAAAAGGGTTTTTGAGCGTGGTGGGGCTTAGCACGGCGACATCATAAGCAAATTTAGAGTAAGTTTATGGAATGCTCATTACCGCCCACACTTATCCAACATCGCCATGATTTTATTAAAATGAACTTAAAAAACATGGCGATCATCTTATTGTGCGTGCTTGCTTTTGCGGTACCGATTTATTTTTTGGCAGATTGGCATGCTCTCATTAAATGGGTGGCTTTGGGAATGTTATCATCTCTAATTCCCCTTTGTATTTATCTGACACTACAAAGTCGGCAAATCATTCATCAAGACGCACAAGGTATCACAATAAAAATTGGGCTTTGGCGAATAAAAACCGTAAGAATAGATTATCAAAACATCATCGCTGTTACCGACATCTATTTGCCTGCCAAACGTTATAAAAATCCGCCAACCATTTTGCAAATCTCCTATCATCACAAAAACACCATTTACCAACAAAATATCAATCTGTGTCGTCACGATGCACAGATATGGGTGGATTTTCAGATGTTTTTGCTTCACAAAAAGATCTTCAATCAAGTATTGTATCAAAAATCCGCCATACCAAATCTGCCCCAAACCTTTAATTCTCGGTATTATCTGGTAGGGTTTTGTATGGTTGCAGGTGTGCTTGCTGTGATGGTGTTTTTATTTTATATCGCAATGGGCGTGTATCATTTTAATGAGCTGTCGCTAGATGCCCAAATTCACCTGTTTGCGTTAGTGGCATTTTTGATTTTTATCATCAAGCTACTCATTGATGGGATTAAATTCATCGCCAAAAGTGGTACAATCACACTACACCCAGACCATTTATTAATCAAAACCATTTTTAACAAAGAAATCATCATCAAATTATACTTACTAAATTATGAAAATATCAAAACAGACATATCGGACATCAATATTTTTCAAAAATTTTCTTTTAATGATGTCAGGCAGGATTTTATACTCATCAATCATCATAGCCACACCCAAGCGGTTCAAGATTTTTTAAGAGAAAATCTTGTCAAGTATTAAAGCGTACCTACCATTAATAACTTTTCTATAAAATAAGACGAGAATTTAACGCTTTAATTTATTTTTTACATGAAAAATGACTATCCGACCACTTATTTTAAAAAATTACACCCAACAAACTTGATGTTTACTACGGGTTTGTAAAGGTATGCTAGCCTTGTAGAGTGCATACCACACCACTCAAACCCACGCCCATTCATTGCATTTTTCAGATAATCACGCTACAATCATCATACTGCCAGTCCCAAAATCAAGCATAAGCCCAAACCCAAACCGCCATGAAAAAATTCTACCTAATCCGCCACGCCCAATCCGAATCCAACGCAGGACACGCCATTCGTCCAAACCATAAGATTGCCATTACCAAGCTCGGACAAGCCCAAGCGACAGACGTGGCGGACTGGCTCATCACACACGCCCCCATGCCTGATAAGGTTTTTGTGTCGTCCTATATCCGCACGCACCAGACGGCACAGCCTTATTTGGATAAGACGGGCATGACCCCTGTACAGATTGATGATTTAAGAGAGTTTAATTACCTAGATTATGAGCATATCAAGGATTTGACATTGCCCCAAATCGTCAAAATGGCGGACGACTACTGGGCAAATAATGACAAAACCCACACCGACAGCCCCACAACCGATAATTTTACAAACCTTGCAGAGCGTGTCAAGGCGGTGCGTGATGCGTTTGATGCTTTGCCAGACGGTACTTATGTAGTCTTTACGCATGGTATGTGGCTAGGTATGCTCATGTGGCAATTGATGCTTGGCTATCATGAGGGCGAGTGTCCACGCCTGTTTAATATGATAAAATTTAGAGAATTTAAACTTGCCGTCCGCCCTAAAAACTGTGAAGTCTATCTGATGATAAGCGATGACGGACACAGCATGATAAGCAAGGTGAGAGCTAAGGGCGATGATTGACCCAAGCCCTTTTCTTTGCAATCTATCGCCTACACCACCCGATAAAGCTGGCTACCCTCTTCTTTATATTTATCCTTCATCTCGTCCACGCCACGGGCGTATTCACGCACGTTTTGCGTGATTTTCATCGAACAAAACTTCGGGCCACACATTGAACAAAAATGTGCCGACTTATGAGCTTCTTTTGGCATGGTCTCATCGTGCATTGCCCTTGCCGTGTCAGGGTCTAGGGCAAGGTTAAACTGGTCTTCCCAACGAAACTCAAACCGTGCCTTAGACAAGGCATTATCACGCACTTGGGCGAGCGGATGTCCTTTGGCAAGGTCGGCGGCGTGGGCAGCGATTTTATAGGTAATGATACCGTCTTTTACATCCTTTTTGTCAGGCAAGCCCAAATGCTCCTTTGGCGTAACATAGCACAGCATTGCCGTACCATACCAACCAATCATCGCCGCCCCTATTGCACTGGTGATATGGTCATAGCCAGGGGCGATGTCGGTCGTCAGGGGCCCTAGCGTATAAAATGGGGCTTCGTGGCAATGTTCTAACTGCATATCCATATTTTCTTTAATCATATGCATCGGAACGTGCCCCGGCCCTTCTATCATCACTTGCACGTCATACTCCCATGCTCGTTTGGTCAGCTCGCCTAAGGTTTTTAATTCGCTAAATTGAGCTTCATCATTGGCATCTTGAATACACCCTGGGCGAAGTCCATCACCCAAACTAAACGCCACGTCATAGGCTTTGGCGATTTCACAAATCTCATCAAAATGCTCATAAATAAAATTCTCCTTGTGATGAGCCAAGCACCACTGTGCCATGATTGACCCACCCCGAGAGACAATGCCCGTCAAGCGATTGGCGGTGAGTGGCACATAACGCAGTAGCACCCCTGCGTGAATGGTAAAATAATCCACGCCCTGCTCTGCCTGCTCAATGAGCGTATCCTTAAAAATCTCCCACGTCAAATCCTCCGCCACGCCATTTACCTTTTCCAACGCCTGATAAATCGGCACCGTCCCAATCGGCACAGGGCTATTACGGATAATCCATTCTCGTGTTTCGTGGATATTTTTGCCTGTGGATAAATCCATAATGGTATCCGCCCCCCAGCGTGTTGCCCAAGTCATTTTGGCAACTTCTTCATCAATGGACGAACCTAGGGCGGAGTTGCCGATATTGGCGTTAATTTTCACCAAAAAATTTCGCCCAATAATCATCGGCTCGCTCTCTGGGTGATTGATGTTACACGGAATAATCGCTCGCCCTTCTGCCACTTCTTGACGCACAAATTCAGGGGTAATCTCACGCACGCTCGCCCCAAAATTTTCGCCTTGATGTTGGCGTAAATCCACGCCATCACGCTGTTTGCCATTTTCACGAATGGCGATGTACTCCATTTCAGGCGTGATAATGCCCTGTCTGGCATAGTGCATTTGGGTAACGTTTTTGCCACGTTTGGCTCGTCTGGGTTTGGCAATGTGAGCAAAACGAATGTCTGCCGTGCGAATGTCGTTTAGCCGCGCCTTGCCAAAATCCGATGTCAAACCGTCCAAAACGTCCGTATCATCACGCTCGGCAATCCACGTCTCACGCAGTTTGGGTAAGCCTTGATTTAAATCAATCTTAACATCAGGGTCGGTATAAACGCCTGATGTATCATAGACTAAAATGGGGGGATTTTGTTCAAAGCCCTCTTTGGCAAGCCCTGTGGGCGTATCGGTCAAGCTAATTTCACGAAATGGCACACGAATGTCGTCCCGTGAACCTGTTACATAGACCTTTTTGGACGCTGGCAAAATGCGTGTTAGGTCTTTGGCATCTTGTTCGTGCTGGTTGATAATTTCTTGTGGTTGATTGATTTGGTTCATCATAAAATCCTTAAAATGACTAAAAACAAACCAAGTCATCAAAAATCTTATGATAAATGGGCTGTGGGTAAGGTGCTTGGGTGTTAAATATCGGTCGCACCGATTAAATTTTACGCTGAATGTGGTGCGTGGTACGCACCTTACTACTTAACCACAAATAGACTTTGAAAACTTGATTTCCTACGGCGGTACGAACCGCATCAGGTTCAACGGATTTTGTGGCATAACCACAATCTCGGCAACTTTGGGTTGCACTCCGTCAAGTTGGTAACATTATAACAAAGATTGGGTGGTTTTAAAATGGGTTAATGGGCTAATTGTAATCCATGCAAAATAACAATCGCCACGAGTAAACCGCCCGCCACAGTCCATTGTTTGCATAATAACGCAATCAACAAAAAAACAATCAACGCTGATTTTAAATAGGTAATAACAACCAGTCTGCGATAACATTTATCACAAAATTCAGCCGTATAAGGTCCATTGGGTGCGTGGCGTAAATGCCCATATTCACCGCATTTACAAATACCGCAAAATCCATAAGGAATGTTTCGCTTTTTTAAATGATCAGGGTCTGTTTGCCATAAGTTGCAATAGCAATTTTTTTCTGGGTCGGGTGTTGGCATGGTGTTTTCCTAATACATGATTATCACAGTTAAATTATCCAAATCATCGTATTATTTCAAATAATACCAAACCCCAAAAGGCAATAAAACAAATACCAACCACAGTCCATAACCTATTTTATTAAGCCATTTTAATTGTTCATCAGAATAATCACGTTTTGAGAAATAGGCATTTGCCAAAGAATGGGTAGCAAACCCCAAGCCACAAACCCCAAGCCAATACAGTGCTGTATCATGTAGGTTAGGTGGCAACCGAGAAGGGATAATCTTTGGAAGCAATATAAAAAAGAACACCCAAAATCCCATAACCGCCATGCGAACACCTTCATTTCGGTCAAGCCATGATGAGCGAAAAAATTTGGTCAATTTGGTCATTGTTTTCCCTGTTTGATTTGACGTGAAAAAATAATACTATAACAAAATCACACCCCATTATCAATTATTATTTATTCTCATTTACTTGGATAAGTTCGCCCTCCTATCTGCCGTAAGACATCAGCTACGCCCCAATTTGCTTGATGGCTTGACTGCCACAAAAGGCAAAAGTGATTTGCCCTAATACACTCTTTTGTGATAGAGTACTTAAGTATCATGCCAAAAACATCATCCATGCTTTAGCATCACCAACAACCCATTTTAGGACAAACCATGCACAAATTCATCGCCTATATCCCCGAGTCTGACCTAGAAAATGTCAAAACCGCCCTATTTAACGCAGGGGCAGGGCAATTTGACGGATACAGCCATTGTTCGTGGCAAGTGCTTGGCGTGGGACAATTTAAACCTTTAAAAGGGGCAAACCCTGCCATCGGTCAGATTGACAAAATAGAGTACGTCCCCGAGTGGCGGGTTGAGACCATCGTCCCTGATGACAGGCTCATGGACGTGGTGCGTGCCTACAAATCAGCTCATCCCTATGAAGTGCCAGCGTATGATGTCTATCAGATGGTGGGTGTGTGAGTGCATGGCTTTTCGTGTCCGATGGGACATGATGAGCTAAGCCATTTTATATGCCAAAATAATAGAGATATATGCCATAATGGAATTTAGGCTTTGCATAAAAAGCCCTGATAATAGGACACATCAAGACATATCACAAATCACGATGGAGCTGACATGACAAGCCAATCCTTTAAATTTTCCAAAAAATCCCTAGCCCTTGCCCTGCCTGTGTGCTTACCGCTGTTTTTTGGGGCGTGCAGTCAGCCCCAAAACCAAGCTCAAACAGGCGATACCGCCGACAAGACGAGCGAGACCAAGGCGGACACGACAAAATCCGACCGTGATACGCTGGTTATCAATAACGGTGCCGAAGTCGGTTCGCTTGACCCGCACAAAACAGGGGGTGTGCCTGAGTCTGGGCTTGCCCGTCAGCAGTTTGTGGGGCTTGTCAGTACAGATGCTGATGGCAATCTTGAACCTGCCATTGCCGAAAGTTGGGAGAGTGCTGACAACAAGGTATGGACGTTCAAGTTGCGTGATGCCAAATGGTCAAATGGCGAGCCGATTACCGCCCATGACTTTGTGTTTAGTTTTCAGCGTATGGTTGACCCCAAGACAGCTGCCAACTTTGCCAACTATGTGGCGGATGCCAAGTTTTTAAATGCAAACGACATCATCGAAGGCAAAAAAGCCCCCACCGAGCTTGGCGTGAAAGCCATTGATGATAAGACCGTTGAGATTACCCTGTCCGAGCCTGTGGCGTTTTTGCCTGACATGCTCACCTACACCGCCATGCGACCTGTTCCCAAAAATGTGGTAGAGAAATTGGGCGATGACTGGTCAAAAATCGAAAACATCGTGGTAAACGGTCCATACATCATCAAAGAGCGTGTCATGGGCGAAAAAATCGTCCTTGCCAAAAACCCCCATTATTATGATGCCGACAAAGTTGCCATTCCAAATCTGGTCCTACTTGCGGTGGATTCTGGGCAGACGGACTACACTCGTTATCAGGCAGGCGAGATTGATGTGACTTATACCGACATTCCAAGCGATATTCTTGCCAAAGCTGACAAAAATGAAGTCAAAACATCACCATCGTTTTGCTCGTATTATTATGAAATGAACGTCAACAAACCACCCTTTGATGACGTGCGTGTTCGCCGTGCGATGACCTTGGCAATGGATAGAGAGCTGATTGCCGAAAAAGTGGCGGCTCGTGGCGAGACCCCTGCCTATCAGATGACCCCAAAAGTTACCGCCAACAACCCCAACTACACCCCAGATTGGCAAAAACTTGACAAAACCGCTCGCATTGCCGAAGCCAAAAAACTGCTGGCAGAAGCAGGCTACAACGAGCAAAATCCTTTGAAATTTGAGCTACTCTACAACACCAGCGAAAACCACAAAAAAGTGGCGGTGGCAGCCCAGTCCCTATGGCAAGAAGCTTTGGGTAATATTATTAAGATTGAACTACACAACCAAGAATGGAAATCCTATCTTGCTAGTCGCCGTAACCACGAACACCAAATGGCTCGTGCGGCATGGTGTGGCGACTACAACGACCCTGCCACATTCCTAAACGTCATGAAAACCAAAGGCTCGGGCAACTATGGGGCGTATTCTAGTGCCGAATATGACAACCTACTAAAAACCGCCTACACCGCCAACAGCCCCGAAGAGCGTGCCAAGGTATATCATGAGCTTGAAGCGATTTTGGACAAAGATGTGCCAAATGTGTGGGTGTATTATCAAGTGAATGTGCGTGCGGTAAAGCCATATGTCAAAGGCTACTCAACCAAAGATGCTCTTGGCAACTGGCAAGCCCGCCATTGGTCATTTGAGTGATGTGAGTTTTTAAATCAGGAAAATTAGTACAACAAAAAGGGCGAATCACTTGCCCTTTTTATATGGGTTTCTTATGCAATCAGCCTTTCCAAAACTTTCCCATAAATTTGCGTTAATTTCTCCAAATCATTGACCGCCACTTTTTCATCAATCTGATGAATGGTGTCGTTTAGTACGCCAAGCTCAACCACTTGGGCATTCATAATCGGAGCGATAAACCGCCCATCCGATGTCCCGCCCGAGGTGGACAGCTTACTGTCCGTGCCTGTAACGTCCTTGATGGCGGACACCACAGCATCCACAAACTCGCCTTTTGGGGTCAAAAACGGCTCGCCTGATAAATTCCATTCAATCGTATAATTTGCCTTTGAACTCCCAAAATGTTTATCCAAAATGGCATGGGTTTTTGCCTGTAAGCTCTCGGCGGTGTTCTCGGTACAAAAGCGAAAATTAAACAATACTTCCACACTATTAGGGATAACATTGCTTGCCCCTGTGCCACCATTGATGTTAGAAATTTGCATACTGGTGGCAGGAAAATAATCATTACCATTATCCCAAGTGGTCGCCACAAGTTCTGCCAATGCTTGCGATACTTCGTGGACTGGATTGACTGCCAAATGTGGATAAGCGATGTGTCCTTGTTTGCCTGTGACAGTGAGCTTGCCATTTAATGAGCCACGCCGACCGTTTTTGATGACATCGCCCAGTACGCTGGTGCTGGACGGCTCGCCCACCAAGCAATAATCCATGCGTTCGCCACGCTCTGCCAATGCTCGGGCGACTTTTTCAGTGCCATTAATCGCCACACCTTCTTCGTCTGCGGTGATGAGTAGGGAGATGTCGCCTTTGTGGTTGGGATTTTGTTTGATAAAATTTTCACACGCCACACAAAATGAGGCGATGGCGGTTTTCATGTCGCTCGCCCCACGCCCCCACAGATAGCCGTCTGCCACCGTTGCCGAAAAAGGCGGATAAGTCCACTGGCTCTCATCGCCCACAGGCACGACATCAGTATGCCCTGCAAAGCACAAATGGGGGGCGGTAGGGTCGCTTCCTTTTTTCTTAGCGTAGAGATTTTTAATTTGGGCGTTTTTGCCGTTGTCATTAGGGTCGCCAAAATACAAAAATTCACAATGAAAGCCTAATTTGCCCAAAAACTCTGCCAAGATATTTTGGCAGTCAAAATCATGGGGGGTAATGGACGGCTCTTTTAAAAGGGCGGTAGAAAGGAATAAGGTGGGGGTCATGGGTGCGATCTTGTCGGTCAATGGTTGATGGATAAATAAAAAGCAGATGTCATTGTAGCAAATTTTTACATAAAAGTAATGAGCTTTTATTTGTTATGTTATATTGTATAATTATATTTTTAAATATTATAATATTACTTAATCATGTTATTTTTTAAAATATTTATGAAGAGGATAGGTCATGAGGACTTATAAAACGCTTTCTTGTGCGGTGCTAGCCATCTTAGCCAACACCGCTTTTGCTCATGAAACACCAAATGGTGAACCTCACGTGGTTTTGGAGAACATGCATATCACCCTCAATCGCAGTCCTGTACAAGGACATGCCTTTGTGGGTAATCAAAAAGCCTCTGACACCACCGTCTCCAAATCCAAACTCCAACAACGCTCCGCCACACTGGGCAATGCCTTGTCAGGTGAGCTTGGCATTCATTCAAACCCCTTTGGCGGGGGTGCGTCTGCCCCTGTGGTGCGTGGGCAAGAGGGCGTGCGTGTGAAGGTGCTTAATAACGCACTGGGCGTAACGGACATGTCAAATATCAGCCCTGACCATGCTGTATCGGTGGATACTTTGCTTGCCAGTCGGGTGGAGCTTGTGCGTGGGGCAAGTACGCTTATGCACGCAAATGCCTCGCCTGCTGGGGTCATCAATGTCATAGACGGTAAAGTGCCAAGCCGTCTGCCGTCTGGGGTGGAGGGCGAGACTTTGTTTCGCTTTAACTTGGGATCGGACGAAAAGCTCATCACCTCATCGCTCGCTTTTCCATTGGGTAGTCGTTTGGCGATGCGTGTGGAGGGCTTGGCACGAGATGCCAATCCTTATAATGTGCCTGCCATTAAGTTTGATGATGAGACCTTAAAATATTTGCCAGATTCTTATAACAACACCAAAGCAAACACCATCGGCTTATCTTATATTGGCAATCAAGGCTATCTTGGCATTGCTCATACCTTACGCCGTGAAAATTATGGACTGGTGGGACATAACCACAAATTTGATGAATGTTCAGCCCACATCTTAGAGCCTGATGCTAAGTTGGGGCGAGGTCGGCATTATCTGACCATTTATCCGCACCTGATGGACGACAGCGATATGATTGATGCCTTGCATTTTCATTGTGGTAATGACCACGAGGCAGATCCCACCCACAGCCACGACAATGTCTATGGGCATAAGCACAACCACAACCACAAAGCCCCTTGGCTTGAAATGCGTTCTCGTAGTACAAGCCTACAAGGCGAGTTAAACAACCCTTTTGTTTGGCTGGATAAAATCAAGCTAAACTTAGGACAAAGCGACTATAAGCACACTGAATTTGACGAAGGCAAGCCGATTATGACAGGCAGTAAAGAGCGGTTTGTGCAGGGTAATCCTGTGTATTATGGCAATGATGCAAGGCTTGGCAAATTAAGTTTTCATCATACGCTGTTTGACAAATATGGACTGGTGTGGGGAGCAGATTATCAGCACAACCGCACACACGCCCTTATCCCAAGCATTAAGGAAAAACAAAGCAACAAGCGACCCTTAGTAGAAAACACCCAAGAAAGTTTGGGGCTGTTTGCCTTAACCAATGCCAAGTTTGGCAATCTAACGCTTGAAACAGGCTACCGCCACGAGAATACCAAAATTGGCGTGCATTATGACCTAGATGAGATTGACCACACCCTAAAAAGTTTTGGCAGACGCATTCGTCAAGAATACCCCGACCTAACTCCCTACAAAAACCACGCCACTTCATACGCCATCACCGCTCTTTGGGACATTACGCCCAAACTTCGCCTTGATACGACTTATTCGCACAACGAACGCATTCCCACACCGATGGAGCTTTATTATCACGGCAAGCATTTGGCGACCAATTCATTTATGTTTGGCAACAAAGCCCTGAACAAAGAAAAATCGGACAACCTAGAATTTGGGGCAAATTTTAAGGGCGATAAATGGAGTGTCAAAGGCAGTGTCTATGGCAATAACTTTGACAATTATATCCATCCAGAAAATCTGTATAAAGTTGGCAATCTTGCCATGAGACGCTTTACCCAGTCCAAAGCCAAAATTCGTGGGGCGGAATTAGAGATTGGCTATCAATTTAACCCCAATTACAAAGTATCGGTATTTGGCGACAAAGTGCGTGGCAGATTGTATGGATTTGACCCGATTTTTGTCGGCAACATCTATGGCGACCGACAACTGGTCGGTTACGAAGACCCAGAGGACTGTGGGTGGAGCAGAACGCACCCAGATTATGAAGAAGAATGTGCCATCTACAAACGCCCCATCATCGGTCAAGAAACCATCACACGCCCTGACCGCCACGCCCCTAGAATGTCGCCTGACAGACTTGGGTTTAGAATCAATGGCGAACACGGCAATTTTTCATCAAGCCTAGAATTTAGCAAAGTCTTTGCCCAAAATCGCACATCAGAGTCGGTTGCCGCCAAATACGACAGCGAATGCCCTTATCATAAGGCAGGGCGTGATAAATTATGTCCGATCTATATCAATGAAGATGCCACCAAAAGCTATAATCTACTTAATGTCGGCTTAGATTATCATCGTCATTTTGGCGATGTGGACACCACTTGGTCGTTGCGTGGCAATAATTTGTTAAACGAAAAAGTCTATATCCACAACTCATTTTTGCCCTTTGTGCCACAGCAAGGCAGAAATGTGAGTGTGTCGGTGAATATAAAATACTAAAGCCGATAAAACCCCCTTAAAATAAGGGGGTTTTAGGATTTTGATTGTCTTTATTGGGCTTGTTTTTGTTTAATCATCGGAATGACAGTCGATAACATCGCCGAGCCAATCACCAGCACGCTCCCAACCGCCATCAACAGCGTCATCGTCTCGCCCAGTAGCACCATTGCCAGTAGCACGCCAAATACAGGTTCTAAACTAATGAGCATGCCACTAATATGGGCGGGAGTTTTATTAAGTCCAATATTCCAAAGTTTATAGGCAAACCAACTACACCCCAGCCCCAGATAAATAATAGAAAATAAACCAAGCCAATTAAAATTCACTTGCCAATCTTTGATTAAAAATAATGATAAAGGCAAGCATAAAATCATTCCTTGTACCAATATTGCCGAAGTATAGACTTTATTATCTAGTTGTTTCATAATGTCTTTGGCAACATACAAACTTAATGCAAATCCAGTCCCTGCTAAAAATACCAATATAAGCCCAAACAAATTGACCGCTCCGTCATTTTGCGAACCCAATACCAATAAGCCAATGCCGATAAAAGCGATTAAACTTAACAGCCAATCATAAATCGCTACTTTTTGTTTAAATAATAAAAATCCCAATAATAATACCAATATCGGCTCCGTCCCAATCACAACTACCGCACTGCTTGCCGAAGTGTAAAACAATCCCATAAACTGCATAAAAATACCAATAGGAAACATCAAAAAAGACACGCCCCACAGTTTTGTGCGAATGCGTTTTTCTATCAAAGGATATGTTTTGATAAAAAAGGGTAAGACAATCAAACTTGCGATGATAAAACGAAGTTCAATCGCCATTGCAGGGTCAAACATGGAATAGGCATATTTGCCTGCGGTAAATGAACTTGACCAAATTAATAAAGCGATGATGATATAAGGCATTATTATTCCATTTTGGTTAATTGTGGAAAAATGGTTTTTGCCATTTCCCAATTTACACCATCACCACTTCTATATAATGAAAATGGAAAGACAGGGTCAGCCCTTACACCAAATTTATCGTACATTTTTAATTCCCAGTCACAATATTGATGATAAGGATAAAATCCATTTGCCATTCCTTGAAATTTTGGAAATTCTTTACAAGGTAAAATACCTAATTGTGATAAAATTCTAAGTAGCCAAATCCGAGATGCTTTATTGCTTTTTGGTAATATTTTGGCTTTGCTTATCAAGCTTTCTATTTGACTAGGGCTGTTACCAATTTCCATATTTTCAATAAAATTTAATAAATTATTTAATACTTTGGCATATTCTGGTAAATAAGGCTGTATTAATAATTCATCTACTTTATTGCTAGCCAAATTGGGATTTTTGATTAAATTATCAATATATAACAAATCATAATAACCTTCATACCAAGCATTTAACTCGGTTCGCCCAATTTCCAAATCTGTAAAATCATCAGTTTCATCGCTTGTTTTGGTCAGTCCACAAATATGACAAGGCACTTCATTTAATTCATAATGCAAGTAACCTTTATCATAAATCAAAGGCTGATAATCGTGTTCTGGAATTTGCCACATTGCATAAAAATTAGAAATGGGCGTTAATCCACGATGAAAACCCGTTGTCAATGCAATGATAAATAACTCGCTGACACGCTCTTTTAGTTGTGTGTTTTGAGTTATGGTTTTTGTTTTGGTTAAAATATCGTTATGATGTAGCATAAAACCATCCTTTAAGCCAAATCCCGTCTTAACCAAGTGGCAATAGAATAGCGGGTTTTATGGGTAATTTCCACTTGATGTAATAAATTGCTATCAAAAATAATCAAACGATTGGCTTTGGGTAATAATTGATGCGTTTTTTCGTTTTTGTCAATCACAGTAATCTGACCGCCATCATTTTCGCCCCATTCGTCATTTAAATAAAACACCGCCGAAATCACTCGCTCGTCTCGCCCTTTGGGGTTGTCTTTGTGCCACTTGTAGCCAAAGCCCGCAGGATAACAGGCATAATGAGCTTCTGATGAGCGAATGCCTGTGTATAGTGTGGCGTTAAAATACCGCCCAAGCTCATCAATCGCCCCAAGATATGCCGACCCCACAGGGCAGGACTCATCAATCCAGCGAATGCTGTCGCCACGAATGGCGGTCTCTCGCTCGCCATGTGCGAGCTTGGCTTCTTTATAGTCGATAAAACCGCTCTCATCTTGTAAGGCGGACAGGCTCTCAGAATCAAAGACGTCATCAAGCACCATCGTGCCTGTGGCGATAAAGTTGTCAAGTTTGGGGTCTATTAGGGCGTGCCAGTCGATGGCAAACGGTGTGGTTGTCATGGTGTATTCCTATGCGAAATGCCAAATATCAAAATCAAATCCCAAGCATCTCCATCGCACGCACAAGCTCGCTCTCGCCCTTGGCGGTCAGTTGTACTCTATGCGTGAGACTCACACAAGGCTTGATAAGCTCTCTTTTTAGCATTTCATCGGCAATGCCTGCCTCCACCAAATCACCAAAGCGTGTCGGATTGGTTGGGTCGCCCACGATAAGCATCATGGCGGACAACAAGGACAGCTCAAAATCCAGCTCAGGGCTGATGTTATTTGGGTCAAAGGGTGTATCTACAAACTCGTCAGACTCATCGGCATATTGGGGTGGCATCTCGCCCACGGCTTTGATGACGGTAAAGCGGTAGCTGTCAGCGTCATCGCTTTGGGTGATTTTTTCAATGCGAATGCGATGCAGCCAATCATCACCAAAATCAAACCAATAATAGATGTATTCTTTTTCGGCTAAATTTAGCTCATCTAGCGTGGTTGATGTGGGGTAGATTTTGTTTTCGCTGACAAATAAGTCATCATCCAACTGCCAACTGTCGTCCAGCAGAACGTGTTCATGACAATCATTAAACAGCTTATTAAAACTGTCCATTTTGCCCCGACTGATAAAAAACTGCCACAGATGTTCGTCATGGCGTTCAAACAGGCGAAATATCTCTTGATGCAATTCATCAAAGCGGATATTGCCCGACACTTCGACAATGCGGTGCAACTCGTTAATGGGGTAATGCGGTTCTACTAAGGATATTTTTAGGCGGTAGGTGTTCATGGGGGCTTCCTTTGATGTTGTGGATTTAAGATGATTTTAAAATTTGGGCGTGTCGGGGCGAATCACATTGCCCAAAGGCATGCCCACCCCATAGTACCATTTATTTTTTGTTGGGTGATTTTGGTTTTTTGTCCTGCTCGCTTGTGTGCTGTTTTAGCCAGTCCAACGCATCTTTTTGCCAAAACTGCCCATACTGTTGCCAAAACTCATAAGCCTGTGCAGGACTGCCAACCATAATACCACCATGAGCATAGCCGTCTGATGGCATGGTGTGGCGTTTTTTTAATAATTCTTTGGCACACAAAGGAAACTCTTGGATGGCTTTTTTTAGGTATTTGTCGGCACTTTTTTGCCCCAATTGCCATGACGCAAACGCCACACCATAAACGATACTGGGGTCAAAATCATCGGGGTAGGTTTTGTATAATTTGATGACTTCTTTGTATTTTTTGCAAAATAATAAGGATTGGACATACTCATGGCGTATGCCTAGATTGTCGGTCGGGCAGGCTTTTAACAAACGCTGTTGGATAAACATCACTTGTCTTATGTCATGATATCGCTCCATGATTTCTTGGGCGTAGCGAGCGTAGGCACGCAGAAAGGGGCGGTTTTCAACAAATCCCCAGTACAACTCATCTTTTTGCCAATCAAATCCTGCCTGTGCCAAGGCGTTAAGCCCAATGAGTACCGCCATGTTTAGTCGCATAAATCCTTTGTCTACAAACCAATCTGGGGCAAATTCGTAGGCGTTATACAAAAAGTCAATTCTTTGGGGGTATTTATCACAAAGTTTGTCTATCTTTTGGTAGGCTTTGTCTTCGGTTTTGGTGTTGTGGCTGTTGAATAGCTCTTCTAAGGCGTTATCCATGTCAATGTCTGCCTGGGGCATGTCCATGCTAATATCGTCCAAAAAATCCTTGTCGGTCAGCATTTTTTCCATGAATAATTCAAAGGCTTTTTCTTCGGACTTGATGTCTTCTTTGTCCAATAACGCAAGCACCTCAGGCAATTCGTTTTGAAATCTTGCCATGGTTTGGGGTTTTGGCTCATGATTGTTGGCAGAATCATGATAATGAAACAGCCAATCACCGCCATCATTAGAAACATATGTAGAGCAAACTCTCATAACAACTCCTGTTTTTTTAATCTGATTTTACAAAAGGGCGAATATCTCGCCCCATGTCATTAAGCCATTAAGTCATCACGTATCAATATCCGCATTCAACGCATTTTCTTCAATAAACACCCGTCTTGGCTCAACCTCATCGCCCATTAAGCAGTTAAACAGGCGGTCGGCTTCAATGGCATCTTCTATCGTGATTTTGAGCATATTGCGGTTTTCGGGGTCCATGGTCGTCTCCCAAAGCTGGTCGGCATTCATCTCACCCAAGCCCTTATAACGCTGAATGGCAAGTCCACGGCGAGCCTCCGCCATAAACTGCTCCCACAAATGGTCAAAATCTTTGACCGCAAAATCTTTATCACCCCGTCTGATAAAGCTCTCATCGGTCAGTAGCGTGTTCCAAGTACTTGATAATTTTAACAATTTGGCATATTCGCCCGAATTGACAAATAAGGGGTCAAGCGTATAATACTGGGGCAGTTTATGCACAAAAATGGTGATTTTTGGCAAAAATGTTTGGGTAGTTTCATTGTCCGCGCCGCCCACAGCCTCTAGGCTCACCTGTGGCAAAAGCTCGCTTGCCTTGTCATTTAGCACGTCAAGCAATTTGTCCGCCCATGCCTGCAATGCCACTTTGTCTTTTAGCATCTCATTTTCTAGCTTTGGCACAAAGGTTAGGGCATCGATGAGACTTTCAGGATATTTTTGGCTTAGGCGGTTTTTGGTGTTTTGAGCAAGGCTATAATCATTCAACAGACTCTCCAACGCCTCGCCACGAATGGCGGGGGTATCTTTACTCAAAAACAGTTGATTGTCGTCAATCGTGGACGAGAGTAGATAAGATTTTAGAGCGTCATTGTCTTTTAGGTACAGCTCTTGCTTGCCCTTTCTGACCTTATAAAGTGGGGGCTGGGCGATGTAGATATGCCCACGCTCAATCAGCTCTGGCGTTTGACGGAAAAAGAACGTGAGCAGTAGCGTGCGAATGTGCGAGCCGTCTACGTCAGCGTCCGTCATGATGATGATTTTGTGATAGCGAAGTTTGTCGGGATTGTACTCATCCTTGCCAATGCCTGTGCCGAGTGCTGTGATGAGCGTGCCAACTTCGGCAGATGACAGCATTTTGTCAAAACGGGCTCGCTCCACGTTTAGGATTTTACCTTTTAATGGCAAAATGGCTTGTGTTTTTCGGCTACGTCCTTGCTTGGCAGACCCGCCTGCACTGTCCCCTTCCACAAGGTACAGCTCGGATAAGGCAGGGTCTTTTTCTTGGCAGTCCGCAAGTTTACCCGGTAGTCCTGCGATGTCTAGCGTGGTCTTACGGCGTGTCATCTCACGAGCCTTACGAGCCGCTTCTCTTGCACGAGCTGCGTCTAGGATTTTACCTGCGATTGCTTTGGCGGACGCTGGATTTTCAAGCAAAAACTCGGACAGCTTTTCGTGCATGGCCGTTTCAACGGCAGATTTGACTTCGCTGGATACAAGTTTGTCTTTGGTCTGTGAGCTAAATTTGGGGTCTGGCACTTTGACCGACACAATCGCCACAAGCCCTTCACGAGCGTCATCGCCTGTTACCGCTACTTTTTCTTTTTTGCCGATGTTTTCGCTGTCCATATAGGCGTTCAGACAGCGAGTCAGAGCCGAGCGAAAGCCCGATAGGTGCGTGCCACCGTCTCGTTGGGGAATGTTGTTGGTAAAGCACAAAACCTTTTCATTATAACTGTCCGACCACTGCAAGGCGACTTCCACGCCAATGCCGTCCGTGCTTTGGGCGGTAAAATGAAAAATGTCGTTTAGGGTTTGTTTGCCGTCATTGATGTAGCCGACAAATTCGCCAAGTCCACCTTTATGCTCAAAAATGTTTTGCGTACCGTCTCGCTCATCGGTCAGCACAATACGCACGCCCGAGTTCAAAAAGGACAATTCACGCAAGCGTTTGGCAAGAATATCATAATCAAAAATCGTCCCCGTAAAAATCTCATCGCTTGGATAAAAGCGAACTTCGGTGCCTTTTTTGTCGGTTTTGTCAAGGCGTTTTAGGGGAAAATCAGGCACGCCGTCCGTGTAGTCTTGGGTGTGGGCGTAGCCGTCCCGCCAGATATTGAGCGTGAGTTTCTTAGACAACGCATTGACCACCGACACGCCCACGCCATGCAGACCGCCTGAGACTTTGTAGTTGTTGTCGTCAAACTTACCCCCTGCGTGAAGCACGGTCATGATGACCTCAGCTGCCGACACGCCCTCCTCGGGGTGAATGTCCACAGGAATGCCCCGTCCGTTGTCCATGACCGACACCGACTCATCGGCATGAATGGTAACAAGCACTTCATCACAATGCCCAGCGAGTGCCTCGTCAATGGCGTTATCCACCACCTCAAACACCATGTGGTGCAAGCCCGAACCGTCATCGGTGTCGCCAATGTACATACCAGGGCGGACTCGCACCGCTTCTAATCCACGCAAAACTCGCACGCTACTGGCATTGTAGTCGTTGGTAGGAAGTTGCTCGCTCATAAAAATCCTTTGGCATACGCCTAATTCTTTGAAAAATGTGGGTTATTATAGCATTTTTTGCCCAAAAAAGCACAGCTAAAAGGCTTGGCCTGGCGATGATGTTTCACGTGAAACGCTATTTATATATGTAAAGCTAACAAAATTGAATTTTACTACGAAAAACGTTTGCCACAAGCTTGCCTGCGGGTCGGTTTCCGTCATGGTTAGACTTAGCTCACCACGAACGAAAAACCGTAGCACTTTTTCATTTTGTAGAGTGTATGTATCATCAGTTCATTTATCAAGACAAGCCATGGTGATAACCCCAAGACAACCCAACCAAATAACTTTTAGCCCAAAAACAGCAAAACCGCAAATAAACATTTGCGGTTTTGCTGTATAGGAGATGTTTCTCCGTGTGTCCATAACTTCTATCCATAATATCAGCGTTCATCCGTGTTGGTATGTCCGTGTACCCTCTCCTTGCTGATGAGTGTATTATGCCAAAACGGTAACCATAAGAAAATACGCAAAAATCGCAAAGTTTTGTCAGTATTTTCTTACAAATTCAAAATCAATCATCGCCCCTAGCTCTTACCTTGCTTATCGTACTATGTCCGTCATCGCTTATCATCAGATAGACTTCACAGTTTTTGGGGCGGACGGCAAGTTCAAACTCTCTAAATTTTATCATATTAAACAGGCGTGGACACTCGCCCCCATGATAGCCAAGCACAAGTTGCCACATGAGCATACCTAGCCACATACCATGCGTAAAGACTACATAAGTGCCGTCTGGCAAAGCATCAAACGCATCACGCACCGCCTTAACACGCTCTGCAAGGTTTGTAAAATTATCGGTTGTGGGGCTGTCGGTGTGGGTTTTGTCATTATTTGCCCAGTAGTCGTCCGCCATTTTGACGATTTGGGGCAATGTCAAATCCTTGATATGCTCATAATCTAGGTAATTAAACTCTCTTAAATCATCAATCTGTACAGGGGTCATGCCCGTCTTATCCAAATAAGGCTGTGCCGTCTGGTGCGTGCGGATATAGGACGACACAAAAACCTTATCAGGCATGGGGGCGTGTGTGATGAGCCAGTCCGCCACGTCTGTCGCTTGGGCTTGTCCGAGCTTGGTAATGGCAATCTTATGGTTTGGACGAATGGCGTGTCCTGCGTTGGATTCGGATTGGGCGTGGCGGATTAGGTAGAATTTTTTCATGGCGGTTTGGGTTTGGGCTTATGCTTGATTTTGGGACTGGCAGTATGATGATTGTAGCGTGATTATCTGAAAAATGCAATGAATGGGCGTGGGTTTGAGTGGTGTGGTATGCACTCTACAAGGCTAGCATACCTTTACAAACCCGTAGTAAACATCAAGTTTGTTGGGTGTAATTTTTTAAAATAAGTGGTCGGATAGTCATTTTTCATGTAAAAAATAAGGCTCTGGTTCAAAAAGTATGCTACAAAGAAAACCGTTCGTGGTGAGCTTGGGAAACCTAACGGTTTTCCTACCCGCAGGCAGGCTCAGGGCGAACGGAAAACCTAGTTCAGCATACTTTTTAGACCACTACCAAATTTCTAAGTCATCTATGCGATGTGGAATTTGCCCTTGGTTATGCTGTTGTAGATTTGCTCTTTCTAAGTCATCTATGCGATGTGGAATGATGGTGGTCGAGCCAAATATAACCATCAGGATTTCTAAGTCATCTATGCGATGTGGAATATGATTGCCTTGCATGGCAACAAACAAATTTGTTTCTAAGTCATCTATGCGATGTGGAATTCATGTGGATAGCTATCATCGCAGGTGTGCTTTTTCTAAGTCATCTATGCGATGTGGAATAAGAATTATACAACATAAAACCCACTTATATCAAGGCTTACAGCCATATTTTGGGCGTTTACCCAATGTTTTTTCGCCTTTTTATAAGTGTTTGATTTTTATCAAGTTTTTAAATAGTCAAAAAATAAAGAGTGTAAACCTGTATCATGCCCCTTATTTTGGCACAACCAACCCCAATCACCAATGCGGAACGCTTGCCTTGGTCTCGTCATTAATGTTAGTAATGCCATAGGTGTTAAACACCCCCGTTTGTGGCTTGGCGACCGTATATTGGCGGATATGCAGATGATACTGCCGTTGGTTGGTCTCGCTTTTTAGGCGGACAAAGGGGTAATTTTTGGCTTTTTTCTTGTGGGCAAGGCAATGCTCCAACGCCTGCTCCACTGTCAAATTTTTAAAATCAGCAAACCGCTCCACCTGCTTGCCCAAGTCATAATGGCGATAACGCTCCACCACCACATAGCCTGTCGCTCGCTCGCCAACATCCGCTATCGCTTTCATATGTACATAATCAGACAGGCGAGACAGGCGTAGGGGTAAATCGAGCTTATCAAGCTCATCACGACTTGGGGCAAACACCCGCAAGCGACTGCCGAGCGTGCCTTTGTCGTACTGCTCGCTGTAGCGATAATCAGGGAATGCTACGCCAATGGTATTGATGCCATGCCCATTTGCCACGTCCGCAAGAGCGATATGAAGCTGGTTGTAGAGCTTGCTCCATATCGCATAGGGCGGTATGTCATCGTTTGGGATTAGGGTAATTTCTTGATAAACCATGCTCATTCCTTACCGCTTTCGCCAAACACGCCACCACGAATTAATACGCCCATGACGTAGTGTTGCTCGTTGTCACTTGGGATTTTGCCGTCTTTAACCCAGCCGTCAAACAAGCTATAAAAGTCCTGCTTTTCTTTGGGCTGACGAAATGCCGTGCCAAGGGTCGTAACCGCTCCATAAGGCTCGGTCGCCACAGGAAACTCGGCATTTGGATACCAATCATCAATCGTACGAATGGCGTTACTGACCTTTTGTGAGTGCATACCGGCACGGTTTTGGCTCGTGTCGCCCACACGATAAAGCACCTTGCTTTTTTTACTGCCTGTATCCAAAATCAGCTCTTGGGACGGATACACTTCTTGTCCAAATCCGACTTTGGCATGAGCTTCCACCGTCAAAATGGTGAATTTATCGCCCATGAGTCCGCCTTTTATCCAGCTTGCCAAACGAGCCAATTTGTCATCTTGATAATCAAAATTGTTGAGCGACAATTCACGAGCGTTGGCAAATTTCACCGACTCATCGCCAAGCGTTACCACCACCGACACCGACTCCGCCCCCATGCGGTTTCGCCACAAAAAGCGAGCGTTGGCAATGTTGTAGGCATAGCGTCTGGCAAGCTCATCAAATCCGTGTTCGTCTTTGTAGGCTTGCACCACATCAAGCAGGGCGTTTTGGTAGGCTTGTTCGTTGCAGACGTTGGCTTTGCCGTCAAAGGGCAGTACCTTGACCGTAAAGCGAGTGATGAGCGTGTCGCACGACTCGTCCAAAAAACTTGCATCCACGGTTTGCAAATTTGCCTTTTGGATTTCAGAGTCCAGCTTGGCAGGGTCGCTGGCAATGGCGTTTTTTAGGCGATTGCTGATTGTGCCACGCACGGACTTTTCTTGGACAAGTACAGGCATTTTGTCTTTACCATTGGTTTGCCAAAAGGTTGCGTCCGAGATGTCAAGTTTGCGTTCAAAAGCAAGCACGGAAGGGGTTTTTAGGGTCATGACAATTTCCTTTATTGGGTTAAAGTTGGTTAAAGGTTAAAATTACAAATATTTAGAATGCTTAATCACATATAAATCACAAGTGTCATCATAATCGCCATACCACAACGCAGAATCTAGATCATCTATGCGATTGGCAAATCGCCACTTGCCAAGCGAATATACCGCTTCCACAAACTGAGCAGGGTACTCGTCCGAGCGAGCGTTGCTCATCTGCCCCTTGTTGTATTTGTCCGAGATACCAACAAAGCCCACAGGCATAGGCACAAGCCAGCCACGTTGTTTTTTGACCGAATGAGTCGTCCACTCAGACTGGCTATCCGTGGGCGGTGTGTGGTGCAACACCGCCGTCTCAATGAGTGCATCTAGGGCGGTGGCATTGGGATTTTGCTCTTGTAATTCTTGGGTAATCTTGCCAAGCTCATCATGGGCGGACGTGATGATAAAGGCAGGACATAGGCGAGATTTTTGCTCATCGATGTCGTCTTTTTTGACAAAATGCACGCCACTCATGCCTGTTAGACTGCCGCCTGCCCAGCGTTGGGATAGGGCAAATTCTTGCACGTTTTGGGTGAGCTGATTTGCTTCATCTTCGGTCAAATCCTGCACGCTGTCTTTATACACACCGATGAGTAAAGAGATGGTGAGATGACAACGCCCTTCTTCGATGATTGGGGCGGTTTTGCCTGATTTTAAAATGGGGTTGCGAGTTTGGGCGAAGGTTTTGTCCTTATAGCCTTCTTGGTAAGTTTGAACTTGGCAATCAAAACACGCCACCAGCACACCGTCCAAGCGAATATTTTCAAAACCCATAAGGCTTGATACTTTACGGCTTAGGCTGTGCGTTGCCCCAACAAATCCTGTCAAGGCAGGAAAGCCATAAGTCAAGGGAGCGGAGACGGCATTGGCATTGATGATTTTGAGACGGTCAAGGCGAACATAGCCGACCAGCGAATGCTGTGGATAAATAAAACTCATGTCAATACTCCTTGCCCCAAACGCAAACTTGCGTTAAAGGTGTCTTTAAATTCTTTTTGCCAATGCTCAAACTCCGCCCGTCCAAATTCTAGCTCTACCGCTTGCTTGTTTTTCTTTTTTTGCTCTTGCTGATAATAAGCCAAGCGTTTTTCAAGCTCGTTTTGAATCCAATGGGCAAAATCTTTTTGTACATCGTTTTGCCAGTTTTTGCTCTCATGATTTCTTTTAAATTTGTCTTCGCCGTCAAGCTCGCCACGCTTTGGGTCTAGCCAGTATTTTTGGTGCAAGGCAAGTTTATAAGCCTTTGACCAGCCTGCTTCTTTCTGACGGATAGCATGGGCGACTTGTAGTACGCTTAAGATAATATTTTGCAAAATGTCATCACGAGCGGTGCGAACGTCTATGGTGTTTTTGTGGTTTTTATTGACACGAACAAGCAGTTTAAAAAGCTCGTCCATATCATCTTTGACCACATAGGCTAGCGACTTGCCAAAAATCGTCTTGGCTGTCTTGGCAAAAGACAAATCGCTACTGCCTGTAAAGGTGGGTGGGTAGGACGGTAAAAGATAGGTTTTACCCCCTTGACGGCTGACAAGTTGAGAGATGTTTTGGGGCTTTGTACCACCAAGCTGTATCGTTGCCAAATCCACAACCGACACATAAGCGGTCGTCTCTTTGCCCTTAAAGCGGTTGTCTCGGGCTTGTTTGTTGGCGTCTGAATAGCGTAAGTGATTGATTTTATGAAAAACATCATGGCTAAGAGCGGACGCAAACAGCGGTATGATGAGATGATATTCATCATCAGGCAATGCCCAAAAAAGCTGTTTGTTGCGTTCGTGCGTGGCAGGTACGTCCTTTTTGCCTGTGAGCGTGTCATAAAAAATCTGCCGATAGTCATCACAAACCGCCACGTCATCATGAAATGCCCCCACCAAGGCAGGGTGTTTGTCGGTGATAAGCTGTCTTATTTTGATGTCGCCCACTTGCCAATCAAAAAAGCTCGCCAGTGGCAGGGCAGCAGCGTTGCCGTTGGCATCAAGGCTTGGTGTATCAAGGGTGTGCGTGCCGACAAATGGGCAGGGTGTGGCGTTGGCGGTGATGTTGTCGCCTTTGGCATCGGGGTGTACGCCTTTTGAGATGTGCGTGCCAAATTTTAGCTGAGTTGCCATTTTTTTGGCATCGCTAAGCCATGTTTGTTTTTGGTATTTGGCTTGTATGGGGGCAAGTGCTTCTTGGGCTTGGGCGATTTTGGTGGGTTCGCCTGCTTCTGTGGCTTTGGCAAGCTGTTTTAGCTCTTTGTCGGCTTTTTTGTGAAATTGAGCGAGCAAAAACTCATCAATCGCTCGCTTGATGTCATCGGTTGTCAAATTGGTGTTTGGGGTCGGTGCCGTCATGGGATTTCCTTGTTATTTTTAGGGTATTAAAGCATATTTAAAAATTGATTTCAACCATTATATTTGTAAAATGTATGTGAAATTTTGTTATTGATAAATAAATCAAGTATAATATAAAGTTCATCGCAAAGATGACTTAGAAAATTATGTATGTTAAATACACATTCCACATCGCATAGATGACTTACACTCTACAAAATGAAAAGTGCTACGGTTTTTCGTTCGTGGTGAGCTTGGGAAACCTAACGGAAACTGACCCGCAGGCAAGCTTAAGGCGAACGGCTTGTGTAGTAAAATTCAATTTTGTTAGCTGTATTTACCACGTTACCGCTCATACACCCCAAACCGCTCATCAAAATAATAGCCGTTATGATAATCATCACGAATGGTCAGCACGCAAAAGCGAATGATGAGCGTATTGACAGACGTGTCTGGATAATACTCCCTAAGCTTGGCAAGCTCGTCCGATAGATTGGCGGTCAGCCATGTATCAAGATTGGGATTTTGGCACGTTATCGCCTTTGGGATAATCTCATGGGTTGTTTTGGCGTTCGCCACACCGTGCATCTCTACGCTGTCATAGGACGAGATATTTAGGGTGTTATCAAGCGGATTGACGATAAAATCTGTCTGCTTTTGACTTTGGCGAAATGGTGTCAGACAAGACAAATGAACGTGCAGACGGTTGGCGGTATCTGGCTCATAATAAGCATTGACCACATTGATGTCATCATTGTTCATCAAATCCTGCATGACGGCGTGTTCTAAATCCGCCAGATTCTTTTTGGGTTCTGGCGTAGCGGATTTGCTAATCCGAGCGACCGATGAAATGCGTTCATAATCTGCCTGTTTGATAAGTTTGCTCACTTGGTGCGTGGCAAGGGGAAAACGCTCGCTTTCAAATCCCGGTCGGCAAAAAGCAATGTCTTTATCCTTTAACGCCCTGATATTTTTATTCCAAATGGCAATATTGGGAGCAAAAGCCACCTTATCGGTGCGATGTCGCCACACTCGCCCTGCTGTTTGTATGATAGACCTCATGGAGCTTGGCTCAATCATCGCCCAATCATAATCATGGTCTCGCCCCACTTCCGCCACAGGCGTGGCAAGTACCATAAAGATGTGGTGCGTTTTGTCGGGGTGCTTGGCAAGGTTGTCTATAATATCAGGATTGTTGGCAAGAGCCTTTGGGTCATGGCGATTTAGGAGTTTATCAAGTCGCACTTCCAGCTGATTTCGCAAAATAAGCACTTGTCTTGCATGATAGCATGCCAAATAAAATTGACAACCGTCAAACCCTGCCATGTCGCCCGTCTCGTGCATGGCTTTGGCGATACCGATGAGTGGATTGATGTTTGCCATGCGAATAAGCCCAATACTTACCGTCTTACCATGAATTTGGGTGTGATGTAAGTCGTGCAAGGCTTTGGCTTTGTCAAACAGCACGCCTGCCATGTCTTTATAAAACTCGTCATCGTCTTCATTATCCATCTCATCAATCAGCAAAATCTCGCCCCAATGACGCACAGCATTGTCATTTAAATGCTTGACACGCCCCCTAATAAACTGCTCATGATAAGCATCAAAATCATCTGCCACTTGTACCGCTTTGCTCACATTTTCATCAAACCACGCGCACACCACCTTTGGGGTAGGTTTGCCAAAATTAGCGTTATAAATCATACGTCCGCTCTGATACGCCTTAAACAGCCCTGCCACCAAATCAGGGGGTAATGTCGCAGACGACAACATCACCCGAGAACCAAACATTCCTGCCAAATGCACGAGGCGAGACAAGGCAGGCAGGTCGTTTTGGTCAAAATCATCAGGCTCATCAAAAATCACATCACTACTAAACAGCCGTAACATCGGTACGATATACCGCCCACCACGCTTGCACTCGCTGGCTTGCATTAGGTGGTCTATGGTGCAGACTGCCACAGGGGAGGCTATCAGGCGTTTGGCGTGGTCGCTCTCTACGAGCGTGCCAAGATTTAGCTCGCCCAAATCCGTGTCAATGTCGCTATCCACAAATTCATCTAGCAATCTTTGGGCGGACTCACTGCCTGTATCCGAGCCTATCTCGGTGTCATTGTCGCTGTTTTGCAACTCAAAAAGCTGTTTTTGTGCAAGACCGCCCACCAATACGGCAAGCTCTTTATCCGTCAAAGCCAGTTTTTGGCGTAGGCTTTGCCCTGTTTGTAAGGTCAAAACACGAAGCCCCAACGCCACAGTAAGCCTTGCCCCCCCTTATTAGGGTCGGTCAAGGCGTACATGATACGAGCATTGGCAAGCGTTTTGCCTTTGCCTGTGCTTGCCATATTTATCCCAAAAAAGCCGTGTGTATCGGTCGCTTCACGGTGTTTTAAAGCGGTTTTAAAGGCGGTATTTTGCCACAAAAATCCGTCCGTATCGGTATTTTGCAATAAAGGATTGTGGTTTTGTAGGGTTGGCAAATTTTCATGCAACGTTGGCAAAATCCGCACAAATTGAGCACTAAATTGTGCCACGCCTAATAAATGCTCGTCTAATGTTTGTTTGATTTGTGTTTGCTTGGCTTGTGTTTGTGTGATTTGGTTTTTATCATCAATTTTAATGGTATTGGCAATAAGGTTTGGGTCAAATTTTCCTTGATGCCGTTTTTTATCATCTTTTTTTAAACCAGAATAATTATGGTCAGCGGTCATGAGTGATAGCCGTGATAAATGCAGTAAAAATGGGTCGGATACCGCTTGGGGGTATTGCTTGATAAGGGTTTGCAGATAGGGCGAATTTTGGGCTTTTGTGGCGTAGCGTTTGAGCTGTTTTTGCCACAGTTTGTTGTGCAAAATAAACTGTTTAAAGCTAAAAAAGTCGTCCGCCTTATTGCCCTTATTAAGCACCCAATGCTCTATGGCTTCTAGACTTGCCAAATAACTTTGCACATCGCCTGACAAACAGTTTGGTGTGCTATACATTTCAGGCTTTTTAAAATAATAAGCGTGTGCAGTGGCAGACGATGATGTGTTACAACAAGCCAAATAATCCATTTGGTTAAAGGTGGTAGCTTACCCATATCCGCTTTATCTGGCGTGCCAAAATCGGACAAAGCCGGCAATGCCTTATCTGCCAGATACTCATCAACATGAGCGAGGCGTTCAAATACTGCTTGGTCGCTCGTGCAGTCGCCCACCAGCCAGACGATGAGTTTTAACGACACCCATTCGTGGCGGTAGGGGTCACAGATGTTGGTGGTGGCAAAGAGTTTATTTTGAAAGCCTATCGTGGATTTGCCGATGTCATGGAGCAGTCCTGCCAATGTGGCGATGATGCCAATGCCGTCCAAAAACTGCCAGTTATTCTCCCAATCATGGTGCAAAATAGAACGTCTGGTACGATTCACGGCTACGCCCCCTGTGGTGTTAAATTTGGATTTATTCCCCACCACCCAAACAAGCTCAGTGCGGTGGCGAGTGGCGATACGGTGGCAGGCAACTGCGGTGGATTTACTGGCGGTGGATTTTAAGAGCTCGTACACCGTTTTTAGACCAATCTCGGTGATGTTGGTTTGCCAAACGTTGTCGCCAATGCGACTTGCAAAAGCGTCCAAAATCTTACGAGTGCGTTTAATGGCTTTTTTCTGGCATTTAGAAATAAAGGTTACAATCATGCAAAATCCTTATCCAAATTCCTTGTTTAGAGCAAGCCCCTTTACCGTCTCAAACATCACATCAAGGGCGTGATAATCGGTAAAATAGGATAAGCAGAGTTCACGAAATTCCTGCTCACGAGCATTATCAGACGCACACATAAAGGCAAGTGGCAGGATAATTGTATCCTTGACAATGTCGGCAATATCAAACACCAACGCCCCACGCCGAGTTTTGCCATGCATGACCGCAAATCCGTGGGCAATGCCGAGAACCCAAGCGGTGGTCGCCCCCAAGCCATATGCCAAATAATTGCCGTGATTTAAAAACTGATTGGCTTTATCCACGCCGTCATAATCACGGCTAAATCCCTTATAACCTGTGTGTTTGACAGCAAATTTATACAGCTCTTTGGTCATACGCCCTTCTAAGGCAAGCAGGTCTGATACGCTATTTTGCCCCAAAATCTGGGTACGGTAGTGATTTTGTAAGCTTATGATTTCATCACATTTACTATCAAACCCCGCCCCACGCAAGTCCTTATCACGCCCCCATACGTCATTCATAAAATCAAGCCGAGCCATTTGCAAACGTTTTGCCATTGCCAGACGTTTGTCATCGTCCCACCACCACGACAGCCAGCCTTGAATGTATTCGGTGGGGCGGTATTCTGATTGTGGGGTCAGCCACTCAATCTCACTCCCCATAAACAAAGGTGTGCCGCCACCCCCACAAAAGCCAATCAGCACGCCTGCACTTGCTAAGAGTCGCACCGCAGACTGGGTAATGGACGTACCTGTGCCAAGTAGTATCACGGTGGTGTTGGCAATGGGGATATTGTAGTAGAGATTTTCTTTTTTACTTTCGGTCAGATACAGCACTCGCCCGTCGTTTTGCATGACTCGGCAATGTTCTAAATAATACAAATTGGCACGTTTGGAATGTAAAATGGTTTTTAGGTCGGTGGGGCGTAGGGTGTCCATGTTTTTCCTTACAAATAACATGGATATTAACAGATGTATACTGCATCGTCAATCGTTGGGGTAGATTGGGGCGGGCTGGGGGGGGTGGATTAGGCAGGATTTGGATGGTGGTATTTTGAGTAGGCGTGTAGGGGCATGATGGACTCATGCCACGTTTTGAATACAAGAAATAAAGCGCATAAAAGCCAAATCCATCCAATCATACCTAACAAGCTCAATGTCATCACAGGCTTTGGGCATGCTGGACACACCTATAAACATCAATATTAAAGGGACGTAGAAAGCACGCCCCCACAAATGAATTTCTTTTTAAAATTTAGCATTGGTGCAAATTGGGGTAAATATCATAAAAAAAACAAGGGCGATAACCGCCCTTGTTCACGTCTATCAGTCAAGCGGTACGCCGATACGTCTTGCCACTTCTTCATAACCTTCAACGACATCGCCCAAACCTTGACGGAAACGGTCTTTGTCGAGTTTTTTCTTGGTTTCTTTATCCCACAAGCGACAGCCATCTGGCGAGAACTCATCGCCTAACACCACACGCCCATGAAACAGTCCAAATTCTAATTTAAAATCCACCAGCATAAGACCCGCTTCATCAAAAATCTGACTTAGCACGTCATTGACCTTGTGAGTCAGCACACTCATCTGCTCCAACTCGTCTGCGGTGGCATAACCTAAGGCAATGGCGGTACTTGGGGCAAGCATGGGGTCGCCCAATTTGTCGTCTTTATAAAACAGCTCAAAGGTCGGTGGCATGAGTGGCAAGCCCTCAGCAAGCCCCAAACGCTTGGCAATACCGCCAGCTGCATAGTTACGCACCACGCACTCTACGGGTATCATTTTTAGGCGTTTGACCAGCACTTCATCATCAGACAGCTCACGCTCAAAATGCGTCTCAATGCCAGCATCTGCCAGTTTGCCCATGATAAAGTTATTAAAGCGGTTATTTACTCTGCCTTTGCGGTCAAGCTGAGCGATTTTTTCGCCATTAAAGGCGGATGCATCGTTACGAAAATGCAAAATCAGATAATCAGGGTTGTCCGTTTCATAGACAGATTTGGCTTTGCCAGTATAAAGTAGGGCTTGCTTTTGCATGGGTTTCTCCGTTTTGTGGCGGTTTGCACGATAAATTTACACAATAAAAAGGCACGAACAGCAACGCTCGTACCAAACCATCATCTCACCTGTGGTGGTCTAGGTAGCTCGTACTGCTTGCCTGACTCGTTGGTCGAAGGGACAACCTCGCCTGCCACCTCTGGCACGTCATATAGGGGGATAAATGGGGCAGACGCTTGGTTAGCAGGTAGGCGGATAGGGTCTAGCTTGGTGGCGTGGACATAGTCCAGACTGCCGTTATCACGCTTGCCCAGCACACCTTTGATGCTTTGACAGCCCGTCAGTAGCACCACACTCATCATGGCAAGGGCGGTTAATTTTAGCGTTGTTTTTAGCGTTGTCATGTTATTCTCACTTATTCTTACTGTTAAATCAAATTGGCTTTTTGTAGTGCCTGGTCAATGATGGGTTGATTGCCTGCTGACAGCCACACCAAAGGCAAACGAATGCCCGTGTCAATCATGCCCATCTTGTGCAGGGCATATTTGGCAGGTTGGGGGCTAGATTCACAAAACAGCTCTTTGTGCAAATGCTCAATACCTTGGTTGATGGTACTTGCTTCATCAAACTTACCTGCCAAAGCTAAGCTAAAAATCTCGCTCATGGCTTTGGGAGCGACATTGGACGTTACTGAGATGTTGCCCTTCGCTCCAAATTTCATGAGTTCTAGGGCGGTTGGGTCATCGCCTGATAGCACCACAAGACGCTCGCCCACCCGCTCAATGAGCGACTTACCACGCTCCAAATCGCCTGTGGCATCTTTGATGGCGACAATGTTAGGGATGTCGGCAAGGCGTGCCACGGTGTCCTCTGCCATGTCCACGACCGTCCGCCCTGGGACGTTATAGAGAATCTGGGGAATGTCTACCGCTTCGGCAATGGTCTTATAATGCTGATACATGCCCTCTTGGGTGGGTTTGTTATAATAAGGCACAACCAAAAGGGCAAAATCCGCCCCCACTGCCTTAGCGTGGGCGGTCAGCTCAATGGCTTCGGCGGTGTTATTCGCCCCTGTCCCTGCAATCACAGGAATGCGACCTGCCACACGCTTAACAAAAAATTCAATCACATCGCCATGCTCTTTCATAGAAAGCGTTGCCGACTCGCCTGTCGTACCCACCGCCACCAAAGCGTGCGTGCCAGACTCAATCTGCCAGTCAATCAATTTGCCCAAAGCCTCATAATCCACCGCCCCGTCTGCCGTCATGGGCGTGACCAGTGCCGTCATCGAGCCTTGTAGTCTTGCCTTCATCTCATCATAAGTTGCCATAAAACACCTGATTTATCATTTTGTATCGAATGGCTTAGTTTAACATTTTACTGGGTGTTTTAAAATGCTTAAATTAAAATTATTGTATTTATTGGAATTTTAAAATATTTTTTAAATATAAATTAAAATAATAAATCAATAAATTTGTGATGAATGGGTTACTTTTAGCAATGGATGGCATTGTTTTTTTGCATTTTAGTATATTATATCATAACTAAGATAAATGAAACTCATATTCATTTTCACTTCAAAGTTAGGAACTGTATGGAACTGGATTTTAATATGTCGTCTGATAAGTTCAGGCAAGAGATACTCTATCAAAAGCCCAAACTGTTTAAGGGTGCTGTCAAAAACCTAGACATCACATGGCAACAAATCAACGAATTGTACCAACGAGCCAACCCAATGGACGAGCTTTTTCGTCTGCGTAAAGGCGAGATTGTACCTATCTCTGAATATGTGGAGAGCTTTGATGACACTGGGCGTACTCGCCACCGCTTTGTCAAACCTGCCATTTATCACCACCTGAAAAACGGTGCAACGATTGTTTATAATCGCATCAACAATGAACCTTTTGTTGATGATTTGGCAAAGCAAGTCGCCCAGTTTGTCAATGCATCTACGGTAGTAAGTGGTTATCTTGCTTTTGGGTCGGACGCTTCCTTTAAAAGTCATTGGGATACTCGTGATGTCTTTGCAGTGCAACTCATGGGCAAAAAACATTGGGCGTTATATCAACCCAATTTTGAAAGTCCCTTATACATGCAACAATCCAAAGATGTCGATGTGCCAGAACCGACCATGCCTGACATGGAAGTAGTTTTGGAGGCTGGTGATGTGCTATATATCCCACGAGGATGGTGGCACAACCCTGTACCGATGGGCTGTGAAACTTTTCATTTGGCAATCGGCACTTTTGCCCCAACAGGCTATGACTACAATGGAATGGCTTACCAAGCAAACACCCAACATCTTGCCACTTCGTTATAACTTATCTGATTGGGAAACTGACAAAAACAACATCGCCCAAGCCTGCACCCAGCTGTCTGCCATGATGACCGACCCTGTTATGTATGATAGGTTCATGCAGGAATTTTTGGGTAATCATCGCATGGATACTCGCTTTAATATGGAGTTGTTTGGCAATCCCAACAATGATAAGTTGCCACCAGAAAGTAAACTTAGCCTCAATGTGGTAGACATACGCACATTGGATAAAGGCTATCTGATTTCAAATGGCACCAAGATTAATGTGGATGAGCTGAGTAAAAAATTCATCAACATCATCATTAATCACCAACCCATTGCTTTATCGGAAGTATTAACACATTTTGATAAAGCACAACATGAACACATTCAAAAACTTGCTTATGATTTGGCGAATTTTGATGTGGTGGGGGTGGCTTATGAATCAACAAAAAGCTATTGACAAAGAAACCTTGTGTCGCATTGTGCTATTTTCTTTTTTAATGTCTAGCATAATTTTATTATGTATTGAAATAAATAATTTTAATACAAATATTTATTTATCAATCGTATATGTTACGGTGATAACATCATTTACTTTGGGATTTTTCTTTCCAAAAATTTACAATATAGGGAACAAAAATCCACCCAAATATATTTGCATATTTTCAAAGGTTATGAATATCACCTTTGTTGTGGCTCTACTATTTTACTTTTTAAATTAATCAACAAGAGGAATTTTGTCATGCGTGAATTAACAATCAATGAATTATTTTTTGTGTCTGGTGCAGGTAATGCATCATCATCGTCATCATCAGGTGGTAGCGATACCTCAGGTAATGATTACGGGGATAGCAATCATACAAGTAACAATTCCTCATCATTTACTTGGGCAACTACCATACTAGGTGCTGCTGGTGGTGTAATTGGCGGTCGTATGTGTGGTGATAAATGTGCCGCGGCAGGAAGTGTGGTAGGTGGTTACGCAGGACATCAAATTGACAATGTAGATTGGAATAAATTAGGTGAAGATTACAAAATATATATTGATAATCAAATTAAATCAGGAACTCTTCCGCCAGATTAAATTTAGAAAAGAAAAGGAAATTTATTTATGAGTAACAGCTTATTTTATCTACTACTGATATGCATTGTATATGTATTTATGGGTTTTGTTTATATAAATACCCAGATATCAATTTATATATATTTGATTATTATGAGTATTTTTATGTATTTCAGCAAAAGAATTGCTAATCTATTGCACGGGCATATCATGAGATATATCAAAAAATTATGAAGATTGTAAGGAGCATATTGACAAACAACCAAAGAATGGTCTATTCCATAATGATTGAGAATCTTAATTTCACTCTCAACTTTATATAAGTCATTAATTTTTACAGGGGAGAATTACAATTCACCCCTGTAACTTAAAAATAATCAATAATTTACAATCTTAAGTTGAGATTGGTATAATCTTAGTGTACAATATATGAAATGCTAATCAATCTATAATTAAAATGATATCAATCGACATTATGGTTTGATTGCGATTAATATTGCATCATGAACACCTAAATAATATTTTAGAGATTAAGAATGTCATATACATACAAAAATACCTAATACAATCATTGCATTATTTATATTTATATTGCAAGAATTTAATAATTTTCCTTATTATGTATATTATGGATTGTTTATTTCTTTAACAACTTTTTTTGCGTTTTATCTATACTACGATAAACAAGAAAGCAACTGATGTATGAGTTTATTCCGCCAAGAAGCCCTAGATGCTCAAAAAACGAACTGGACGGGTACGATTATTCTGACTCGCCCAGTCAGTTTTACTTTTTTAACTCTATGTGCGTTAGGCATCGGGTTGATGCTTGTTGCCTTTTTGATTTGGGGTGAATACACCAAACGTAGCACCGTCAAAGGTCAGCTGATTCCAGAGCAGGGGCTGATATATAGCCACAGCCCTACCAGTGGTGTCGTTATTGAAAATCATGCTCATGACGGCAAGGCAGTCAAAAAGGGTGATTTGCTTTATAAAATCTCCACCGCCCATCATGGCGATGAGGGCAGTACCCAAAAAGCCATCGATGATGAGTTGGCACTCAAAAATACACTTATTCAAAATCAAATCTTTTATACCAAACAAAGCCAAACCCAAGAAATCAACAGTATAACCAACAAACCTTGAAACAACACCAATCATCCCCATATCTCCATCACCATTCACTAATCACTACTTCAAATGGCTTATTCACTAGAAATCAGACAAAAAGCCTTGGCTTATTATGACAAATGCAAGAACATTGACCTTGTTATGGAAGCTTTTGGTGTATCAAGACACACCGTGTTTCGTTGGAGACGACAACTTAAAGAAACAGGCAATTTGTCTTGTAAAAAACCCACCAACAGACCCAGAAAGTTTGACAGAAAAGAGCTTCTTGCTTACGTAGAAGCAAATCCTGACAAATACCTACGTGAAATTGGTGAAGTATTTGGGTGTAGTGATATGGCAATCCATAAAGCACTCAAAGCAATGAACATTACTCTTAAAAAAAGACCACAACTTACTTCGAGAAAGACCCAAATAAAGTCAAAGACTTCCAAGACAAATTAACACAACTACAAGCTACGTCCAAACACGGTTATGAGCTTGTCTATATAGATGAGACAGGCATTGGCACTTATCTACACCGTACTCATGCAAGAAGTCTAAAAGGTCAAAGAGCCTATGATAAAGTCAGTGGCAGACGCTATCAACGAGTCTCCTTAGTGGCAGGACAAATAGGGGGCAAAGCCAAAAACTTGATTGCTCCACTCATCTACAACAATACAATGACAAGTGCTTTGTTTGAAACGTGGTTTGAACAAATGCTACTGCCTTGTCTTAACAATCACACCAAACAAACAGGCAAGCCTTGTATCATCATCTTAGACAATGCAAGATTTCACAGAATGAAACACTTGCAAGAGCTTATCAATAACACAACATACAAACACATCATCTTACCATTACCACCTTACTCATCCAAGCTAAACCCAATAGAGCAAACTTGGGCAACGATTAAAAGATGGCTTAGAAGTCATTTGTCAGAGTTTGATACAATCGAAGAAGGTTTGAAGTGTTATTTTGGGGTTTGGTGAGTATATATTAACCACCATTGAGCGACTAAAAGATGATAAACAAAAACTCATCGCTCAGATTGAATTGCAAAAAACCCAAGTTTAGCTTGCACTTGATAACCTAAAAAGACATCAAGAAATCAGTGCCATCAATGCCGTATCCGCTCTTGAAGTCAATAACCGCCAAATGGAATATAACGCCCAACACGAACAACTCATGACACTCAGCCGAGAGCTATCATCACTTGAAAAACAAATCAAAGAACAAACCATCAGTTTAGATAGAACCAAACAAAATCATAAAGCCAATCTCAATCAATTACAACAATCCCTCACGGATAATAGGCAAAGCAAAATCCAAAACAAGGCAGGGGAGTTTATCTCTATTTATGCTCCGATTGATGGTGTAATCAGCACCAATCACATCAAAACAGGTCAATACATCGAAAGTAGTAAACCACTCATTACCATTTTGCCCCATGATAGTCATGTCATCGCCGAAATGTATGTACCAAGTCGTGCCATTGGTTTTGTCAAAACTGGTGATGAGGCACTGCTCCGTTATCAAGCCTATCCCTATCAAAAATTTGGACACGCCAATGCACAAATCATCTCAGTAGCAAAAACTGCATTAGCAGGACAAAACATCCAAAGTATTGGCACCGTATCACAAAGCGAACAAATGACTAATGAACCTTTGTATGTCGTGCGTGCAAAATTAGAAAAGCAAACGATAAAAGCCTATGGCAATGACCTGCCATTACAAGTAGGTATGACATTAGAGGGGGATATCTTACACGAAACTAGGAAGCTCTATGAGTGGGTATTAGAGCCTTTATATAGCATTACTGGCAAAATCTAATCAAGCGTTTATTGTCATTGGGTGCATGGCACCTTTTTTTATTTTTTAATGATGGATGGTTATGAATTACTTGGAAAATATTTCTTTGGGTCTTGGGCATAAATTGCCTGTAATATTGCAAACCGAAAATTCCGAATGCGGATTGGCGTGTATTGCGATGATTGCTCATTATTATGGTTATCATACGGATTTGTTTAGTTTAAGACAAAAATATCCCACTTCCCAAAAAGGAGCAACGCTACACACCCTAATTAAAATTTGCCAACAGATTAAACTAAACACTCGTCCTTTAAAGTTAGAATTAGATGAATTAAAAGAACTGCGTACGCCTTGTATTTTGCATTGGGATTTAAATCATTTTGTGGTATTAAAATCTGTTGGCTTAAATAAAATTACCATCATTGACCCTGCAGTCGGTCTTAGAGTATTAGAATTAAAAGAAGTTTCCAAGCATTTTACAGGCATTGCCTTAGAGATATGGGCGGATAATGGTTTTGAGAAAAAAGAAGAAAAAACACAAATCAAAATTTTTAAACTCTTTGGTGAAATTAAAGGGCTATGGAAATCGTTAAATCAGATTTTAATTTTAGCCATTGTATTAGAAATATTTGCTTTAACCAGCCCCTTTTTTATGCAATGGGTCATTGACCACGCCATCGTATCAGCTGATTTAAATTTATTAACCACACTTGTGATTGGTTTTGGCTTGTTAATGTTTTTAACACAATTGATTAGTTTATTACAAGCGTGGATTGTGATGTATTTGGCAACAACTTTAAATGTACAATGGAAAGCCAATATTTTTAATCATTTAATTCATTTGCCAATTTCATTTTTTCAAAAAAGGCATTTGGGCGATATTATTTCTCGTTTTGGTTCTATTGATGCTATTCAATCTACTTTAACCACCAGTTTTTTAACCGCCATTTTGGACGGTTTAATGACAATTTTTACGCTTGTTTTAATGTTTTTTTATAGCCCGACTTTGGCGTGGATTGCCATTGGTGCAATGGCGATTTATGGCACTTTAAGATGGGCTTGGTATATGCCACTTAGACGAGCCAGCGAAGAAGCCATTATTCATAATGCCAAGCAAAGCAGAGCGTAAACACCATTGATTTTTGTGATTAAAAATAAGATAAATCGCCAGATTTTTTAGGAAAAATCCGAAGTCAATATGATTAATATTGACAAGGATTTTGACGACAAAAATCAAGATTTAGCTATTTTTAACACAAAAGCTAAGACTTAATAATGAAAAAATAATAACATATGCGTAATTAATGGTATTTACGCTCTATATTTTATGGAAACCATGCGGGGCATTCGGGCGATTAAACGATTTGACAAACAAACTTTACGCCAAAATACTTGGCAAACTTTATTCGTTAATCAAATCAATGCAGGATTAAAAACGCAAAAATTAGGCTTAGCGTTTGGCTTTATTAATGGCATTATTTTTGGATTAGAAAACTTGATTATTATCTATTTAGGAGCAAGCTATGTGATAGATGGTACATTTACGGTTGGGATTTTAATGGCATTTATCGCCTATAAAAACCAATTTGGCGGACGAGTCAGTAGTTTGATTGATAAATTTGTCCAAGTCAAAATGCTATCTTTACATGCCGAAAGACTTGCTGATATTGTTTTGACTAAAAAAGAAAATCAAGAATTTATATTATATGAACCAAAAATTGAACAATATGATATTGAAGTCAAAAATTTATCCTTTAAATATAGTGATGATGAGCCTTATATTTTTGAAAATTTAAGTTTTCATATTAAAGAAAATTCATCAGTTGCGATTGTTGGAGCAACTGGTTGTGGTAAAAGCACCTTAATGAGTTTATTATTAGGCGAATTAACCGCCAATAGTGGCGAAATTAAAATTGCAGGGAAATTAATTAAAACCATGAATGATGTCAATGCCTTAAACTGTGTGGCGTGTGTCAGTCAAGATGATGTATTATTTGCAGGTAGTTTATTAGAAAATATCAGCTTTTTTGATGATAAATTGGACAAAGAATGGGCGGAACAATGTGCCAAAATGGTTGGCATTCACGATGAAATTATGGCAATGCCGATGAATTATCAAACCTTAGTAGGAGATATGGGGAGTGTGTTATCAGGTGGACAAAAACAGCGAATATTTATCGCTCGTGCTTTATATAAAAAGCCTAAGATTTTATTTTTAGATGAGGCAACCAGCCATCTAAATATCGAAGGCTCTGGTCTAAAAAGTATGCTAAACCCAACCATAGTTAATATAATGAAACACCAACTCAAATGCTTTGAAATGGTTTTCTAGCTTTTTAGAAAAACAGCAAGTTCTCCTAAATGCTCGCCTGACGAAGGTTCTCAGTCTGGTGTTATTGCCTTCAATACCCACAGTAAAGCGTTTACCAACTTGTTTTAAAGAGTGCTTAAAGGCAGTTAAAAAGCTATCCCAATCATCACAAGCAATTTTGTTGAAAGTAATGCCTAGTTGGGTAAGTTGTATTTTGAGTTTTTTGGCAGTAGCAAGGTTTCGTTTGCCCCACACAAAAGCAACAATCTCACCTGTGCCTTTGTCATAAGCATAGATGAGCCAAACTTTGTTTTTCTTGTTACCAACATAAGTCCAAAACTCATCTACTTCTAAGGTGTCGTAATGTTGTTGTTTGGGTTTGATTTTGTGGTTGCTGTTTGTGAGTACACTTAGCACCTTTGCTTTGCTCACTTGTTCAATTACCACAATATCTGCAATGCTACCACGAGCAAGCATTAAGCGTATTTTGTTGTCTATGTGCGAATAACAGCCCTTGTAGCTTAGTTCTGACTGTTGGACAAACTGTCTGTGGCAATTTTTACAAAAATAATTTTGTTTGCCATAGCTTTTTACGCCATTTTTCTTTATACTATGACATAGGCAACTTGGGCAAGTAATGGTAATTGTCGTCTTCATAACCGTAAATTACCACTGTTTGGTTAAGTTGTCTTTTTAGTTTTTGTTACAGCATACTTTTTGAACCACTGCCATATCGAAAAAGAAAGAGAAATCAATGACATGATTAAATCACTAAATATCACTCGTGTGATGATTGCTCATCGTCCTGAAACCATCGCAAGTGCGGATAGGGTCATCACTTTGAGCAACAACCCCATCTAGTCAGCTCTTACTCAACCCTAAGCCCCAAAATCGCAGGATTGCCATCACGAATGATACCAATGGTAACCACGCCTTTTTTGGGTAGGCTCTTTAACGCCTTTTCAAACTCGCCAATGCCTGCGGTCGGCAGATGATTGAGATTGACGATGACGTCCCCTGCCATCAGTCCCGCCTGCCCTGCCAGTCCTGTGACATCCACCGAGCTGATGACCACGCCACCTGCCACGCCAAACTCCTGAATCATGCGAGCTTCACGCCCTGACAGCTCTTTTAGGCGTAAGCCTAATCTGACACCATCGCTGGCGTTTTGACTGGTAGAGACATCACTTGTCTCGGCAAACTGCCCACTGGCACGGTGCTGTTTGCCCGCTCGTAGGTAGGTCAGCTCAAACTCGTCACCCACCTTGGCACGGTTGATGAGATTTAACAAATCAGACGCTCGCCCGATACTTTGCCCATTAAAATCAAGCACGACATCACCTGCTTTTAGCCCCACCTTATCGGCAGGGGAATCAGGACTGGTGCGAGTAATCAAAGCTCCTTGCGGTCTGTCAAGGCGATAAGCTTCCGCCAGATTGCGGTCAATGTCCTGCAACACCACGCCCAGATAGACCCGAGAGACACGCCCTGTCGTGCGAATCTGCTCATAGATGTCCATGGCGGTGTCAATGGGAATAGAAAAAGACAGCCCCATGTGTCCGCCCGTGCGACTAAAAATGAGTGAATTAATGCCGACCACTTCACCTTTTTGGTTAAACAAAGGCCCGCCTGAGTTGCCTTGGTTTAATGCCACGTCCGTCTGAATGAACGGCACGACCGCTTCACGGCTCATGTTGCGACTCTTGGCAGAGACAATGCCCGATGACGCTGAGTAGTCAAAACCAAAGGGCGAGCCAATGGCAAGCACAGGCTCGCCCACTTTTAGGGTATCACCTTTGGCAACACTTAGGGCAGGGAAGTTTTGCCCCGCCACCTTTAACACCGCCACATCGGACGCTTCGTCCGAACCGATAAGGCGTCCGTCTAGCTCGGTGCGATCATGCAGGGTCACGGTGATTTTATCCGCCCCTTCGACGACATGATGATTGGTAAGAATATAGCCATCTTGGGTAATAAAAAAGCCCGTGCCGTAGCCGTATTCTACCGTTGGCAGGTTTGGCACGGCGACCCGCCCCCCAAAGAACTGCTGTAAGGCTTGCACCTGCTGAGCCAATGCCAGCTCTTCTTCGCTGACCTTTTTGGTGATACTCACTCGCACCACACCACTAGACACCTGCTCCACTAGGGGCGAAAAATCCATCGCCACCGCCCCATAAGCAGGCGTGGCAATGGGCAGAGCAACGGGGGCAAGGGCAAGGCTTAGGGCGAGCATGGCAGGTTTGATGTTCATAATAATTCCTATCTAAATAGTCAAATTATCCTAAAAAGCACGCCATTCGTCAAGGCAAAATGTGTGTTTAAAGGTTATAAAGTCTTGCTTGTATGGATAGATTTTAGGTAGGGGCGTGCTGTGCATACCTATAAAAATAACAACATTAAAGGACGTGTGGAGCCAGTCCCTACAAACCCTTGGTAAATATTGAGTTTGCTAGATGTATTTAAAATCCGCTAAAAAAAATCAATCCACCAAATAATCTTGTAAAACTTGCATAATCTCCCCTGCCACATCATCAGGCGAGCCGTTGGCATTGATACGTTTGATACGCTCGGGGTGTTTTTGATATTGATACAAAAAGCCTTGATAAGTTTTGTCAAAAAATCCTTGCCCTGCACTCTCAAAGCGGTCGGCTACACTTCGCTTACCTGCTCGCTCCAAGCCAATGGCAGGGTCTAAATCAAGCCAAAAGGTCAAATCAGGCTGTCTTGGGATAAAGTCAGCGATAAGCCGTTCAATCTTGGCAAGTTCACGCTCATCGCCCCCAAACCGTCCAAAGCCTTGATACGCCACGGTGCTGTCAAAAAAACGGTCGCAAATCACCCATTTGCCGTCCGAGAGTGCTGGTAAAATGGTGCGGTGCAAATGGTCAGCACGGGCGGTAAACATCAAAAGAAGTTCGGTGTCGTTATTGATGTGGGTTTTGTTATCCAGCAAAATCTTACGCAAGTCTTCGGCAAGCGGACTGCCCCCTGGTTCACGGGTGCGAATATGGGCAATGCCAAGACTGTCAAGTTTGGCACAAAAGCCATCAACGGCAGTGGTTTTGCCCACGCCTTCGGTGCCTTCAAAGGTGATGAATTTGGGTGGTTGGTTCATTGCTATTTCTCCGCCATCACTTTACGATATTCCGCCACCGCTTTGTTATGCTCATCAAGCGTTACGCTAAATTTATGACCGCCCTTACCTGTCGCCACAAAGTAGATATATGGCACATCGGACGGGTGCATGGTCGCCTGTATCGCTTCGGCAGACGGCAGGGCAATGGGCGTGGGCGGTAAGCCGTCTATTTGGTAAGTGTTATAATCGGTTCGCTCAGCGATGTTGGATTTATAAATCTTACCATCATAGCGGTCAAATAGCCCGTAGATAATGGTCGGGTCGGTTTGTAGTCTCATGCCTTGACGTAAGCGATTGACAAATACGGCTGATACGTCATTTCGCTCGGATTTGATGCCTGTTTCTTTTTCGATGATACTTGCCATGATGAGAGCTTCATAAGGTGTCTTGTAAGGCAAGTTCTCATCACGCTGTGTCCATGCCTTATCAAGTATCGCCATTTGGTCGGTGTGCAGTTTTTTTAAAATGGCGATGTCGGAAGTGCCTTGATTAAAAAAGTAGGTATTCGGGGCGAATTGCCCTTCTAGGTTGCCGTTGGGCGTGCTGACATTTAGAGCTTTGGCAACTTTGGCATTGTCTCGTGCCACATCCACCCATGAATACCCATCAGCATCCGACAGGAGCGGTGTGAGTAGTTCAAGCTTGACCCCATCGGTCGTTTTTAGGGTGTGGTATAGGTCTTTGACCGTCCTGCCTTCGATGATTTGCACCTTTATCATGGCAACCTCTGCCCCCTGCCCCAAAATCTTGACCACATCGGCAAGGCTCGCCCCCTGTGGGATTTGGTATGCTCCTGTTTCTAGGTTGCCTTTGGCATGAAATTTAAGATACAATCGTGTGGCAGTGCTCGACGCAAGCGGACTGGTCTGCCATTTGTCCTTGACAAGCAGGCTATGATAAGTGTCGCCCTTATCCACCGTCAAAGTCTGGGCGGGGCGGTCGGTCTTGGCAAAAACACTAAAATATACAATCAAAAACCAAACAACAGTCAACCCAAGCACAACAAAGGGCAACCACATCATGGCGAAGCGTTTTTTTGGAAATTTTTTGGATTTATGGGCGGTGTCTTTGGGCGCTTTGGATTTTGGCATAAGTCAAAACTTGTAAGAATAATGAGCTATTGTAGCAAAAATTTGGAGCAAATGGGCAAATTTAACACCATCACCCTAAACCTCCACCACCGCTGTAATCGGCAAATGGTCGGACAAATCCGCCCACGGAACACCGCCATGCACAATCGCATTTTTGACGGTTAGATGTCGCACATAAATGCGGTCTAGGCTAATCATGGGTAATTTGGCAGGGAAAGTGGCAGGGTGTTTGCCATACAACTTGCCAAACACTTCAACAAGCCCAAGACCGCCCAAAAAATCGTCCGATTTTTTTGACCAATCATTAAAATCCCCTGCCAAAATCAGCGGTGTGCCATCATCAAGCTCGCCTGTGATATAGTCGCCTATTGCCTTATACTGCTTAATTCTATCACGATGGAGTAGGTTTAGATGGGCGTTTAGAATCACCATTTTTTGCCCATTGACATCAATTTCAGAATGTAGCACACCCCGTTTTTCAAGGCGATTGACCGTGATATTGACATTGTGCTTGGGGTCTAGGGGGTGGCGTGAGAGCGTGGCATTACCATGATGACCGTGTGTGTACTCGGCATTTTTGCCATAGCTATTGGTCAAACCCAAAAACTCCCCAAACCACTCATGCTGGGATTGGCTTGGGTATTCGTTGTACGCCAAAACCCGCTTTAGGTTTTGCCCAGAGACTTCTTGTAAGCACAAGACATCAGGCGATACTCCTGCCAATGCTTGCCCCAATTGTGTCATGATGACAAGGCGGTTTAGGGGCGACATACCTTTGTGAATGTTGTAACTTGTGATGGTTAGTGTGCTCATAATTTTATAAATACAAAAAAGATAATTTATCACAAAAACACCAAAAAACCCACCAAAAATGATGGGTTTTTGTTCAAGTGCTAATTAGTAGCGAGTGATAAGGGCAATCGGCTCTTTTTCGTCCATTTTGTCCTGTGGGACAAACACCACTTCACCGCCATTGTGGCTGACTATCTCAATAATCTCGCTGACCGCATCATCGGTTACGCCGTCCGCTGTCGCATCGTCCGCCACAAGCAAGGTCAAAGCAGCCTCATCAATGGTCGCAGGCACGATGTGTCCTTGACGCACTAAGAGTTTGACGGCATTGCCTTCAACCGCTGAGCGGTAGATTTGTTGTAAATCGGTGCGTACCATCTTCTCGTTACGAGCTTTTTCAAGCTCGCCTTGGGCAGTCTCATAGCGAGTCAGACGCTGAGTCTCCACCACGTCTTGTACGCCTGCCACGATGTCTTCGGCACGTCCGTCTTTTAGGTTGGGCAGGTGATCAACCTTGCCAATGATAAAGCTGTCGTTGTCCACTACCTGCTCATAAAAGCCCAAAGTACGGCTATCTCCCACCAAAATCACAGGCAACGGGTCAATATTACGAAACTCCTGCATACTCTTGTCCACACGGTTCATGAACTCTTTTAGATAGCTGTCGTCATCCGATGAGCCCGTGCGGTCGGCTTTTGAACCTGTAGGCAGACTTGTGTTTTTGATTGGGAAAGTCAGCTCACTCATTTGGGCTTGACGTTCGCTTGTATTTCCAATCTCTTTGACCACACGGTCGTTGGTCGCCTCAATCAGGCGAGCATATTCGCTTGTAATCACAAGTACATAATAATGCACCGCCTCAGACATATCACGCACCAAGTCTCTGGTGGCAAATTTTTCGCCTAAAATCACACGCTCTTTGGCATCAAATGGCAAACGCAACACTTGAGCTTCATTTTCGTTGGCAAAAATAGCAAGCGTATCTAGGTTATAATTATGGTCAAGCTCATCTGTTTTGGCATGGATAAGCTCCATGATGGCATCGCTTATGCGTTTGTCATGCTCGTTTGCGATACGCTCTTCGGCGACTTTTAGCTGATTTTTTAGAGCAATATGGTCTTGCTCATTTTCTGGGTGAGTGCGGTGAGTTTTGACAAAGATACTCACGGCAGGATTGCCACGGGCAGATTTTAGGTTTTTCAATGTTGCTTTCATAACAAACTCCTTAACTTGATTGCTAAATGGCCAATCATCAATCAAATGATTGATTGAATTTAACCGTCCGATTATAAAATCTAAATTTAAAATCTGATGATGATTGTAGCGAGTTTTGGGGCGTTTGTCTGTTAAAAAATAGGGGGTTTTATGATTGAAATGTAGTCAAAAAATCAGCTGTGTGAGATTGATGGCAAGGTTTGTAAGTCTTTGTAAAAAGACCTATTTTGATTGGGGAATTTATGTATAATGGGGAGTTGGCAGAGTTTTAAAACAATTTCTAAAATCTAAAAACACAAAAATGGGTAATGACACCCATTTTTCAAATTAATTTCGCTTTAATCTTTTTTATCAAAGACCACACCCCTTGCCATTTCCATGCGTTTGGCAAGCTGAATGTCTCGCCCATGCACTTCATATTGGTCAGCCTCGCCAATGCGTACTTTGAGCAAAGTATAGGTGTTCTCCCACGTGGGGTAATGTTCTAGCTCTTCACAATAGAACGCCACACGGGTGGTAAAGGCGATGACGTCAGCAAAACTGGCAAATTCATAGGTCTTGACAAGGCTATTGCCATCCAATGCCCAGCCTTGCAATCTTTCTAATTGTAAGGCAACTTGGTCTGCGGTAAGACTGCTCATGATATTCCTTTGGTTAGGTAAAAGATAAAAATACACCAAGCCATTTTACCAAAATCTTCAAAATTTCGGCAAAATTTTTGGCAAATTTACCAACATTTTTGTAAACGATTATCGCAATGTACTCACGCCAACAGTGACTGGTATTCGTCTCGTCTGTCGATGTAGCTTGCCACAAAAGAACAGCTTGGCACGACTTTTTTGCCATTATCACGGGCATAGTCCAAGGCATGTTTGACCAATGCCGTACCCAGTCCACGTCCGCCCAGCTCTTTGGGGACGATGGTGTGGTTATAGTTTAGGGTATCATCATCGACGACTTCATAGCTTAAAAAGCCAGTATGTCCGTTAATGGTCACTTCAAACCGCTGTGTGGCAGGGTTGCGGGTGATGTTAGTCATGGGGTATGTCCTTAATGATTGATATTAAAGGGTTAAAAATATGTCCTTATGCTAACACAAATTTTATTGGGATAAAAGCCTGTTTATACGCTTATCGCTGTACATGGCATGCCATACAAGGTGCATTGACAAATTAAAGGTATTGACCAAACCCATTTACCAAAATATTACCGACTTTTGGCACTCATCATGGTATGATAATTCGTCAGTTTTTAGATTTTTAATCATTCGATATGATTTAACCTTAAAATATTATTTATCAAAAACAGTTACAATTTTTTGTGTAATGTTGTAAACTAATAGCCTATAATTATCAGGGGTGACACATGACCGAAGATAACGCCAATCCAAACCCAAATGCCAGTCATCGTATCTTAGTCGTTGATGATGACGCCAGACTGCGTGCCTTATTACAGCGATTTTTAGAAGATGATGGCTTTACCGTACGTGCGTGCCATGATGGCAAGCAGATGGATAAACTCATGCAACGTGAGATGTTCTCACTCATCGTGCTTGATTTGATGTTGCCTGACGAAGACGGTATCGCCATCTGCAAACGCCTGCGTGCCGATAATGCCGATATTCCCATCATCATGCTGACCGCCAAAGGCTCGGACACCGACCGCATCGCAGGGCTGGAAGCAGGGGCGGACGACTACCTGCCCAAGCCCTTTAATCCCAAAGAGCTACTGGCTCGTATCAAAGCAGTGCTTCGCCGTCATAACCGAGAGCTGCCCGGAGCCCCATCTCAGCAGATGGAAGTGGTTGAGTTCGGTTCTTGGACACTTGATTTGTCCACTCGCACCCTAAAAAAAGACGGCAATGTCGTCACCCTAACCACGGGCGAGTTTAGTGTTCTAAAAGCACTCGTTCAGCACCCCAGAGAGCCACTGACCCGTGACAAACTCATGAACCTAGCCCGTGGGCGTGAATGGGGAGCGATGGAGCGTTCGATTGACGTGCAGGTCTCACGCCTAAGACGACTCATCGAAGACAACCCATCTCAGGCTCGCTACATCCAAACGGTGTGGGGTGTGGGTTATGTCTTTGTCCCTGATGGGGCAGAGAGCTAATAACACAAAAACCAAACAACGCTTTGTTGTTTGGTTTTTTACTGGATATCCATCTTGGGCTATCTATGAACGCTTGCACATCAGCCTTTTTTGGCGACCACTTTACGCACCTTTTCTCTGGCACGGTCTTGTTTTAGGCGGGATAAATAATCCACAAACACAATGCCTTTTAGGTGGTCAAGCTCATGCTGAATGCATACTGCCAACAGCCCATCCGCCTCAACGCTAAATGGCTTGCCGTCAGCATCTAAGGCATCAATCTGCACACGAGCAGGGCGACTGACGTCATCATACACCTCAGGAATGGACAAACAGCCCTCTTTATAAGGGACAAGCTCATCGGTCAGTGGCGTGACTTTGGGGTTGATGTACACCTTGGGCTGTGGTTCTTCGCCTTCTTTGGCGAGATCCATGGTTACCACTTGCACGTGCCTGTCCACCTGTGTCGCTGCCAGCCCAATGCCCTTGGCATCATACATGGTCTCAAACATGTCGCTGATTAAGGTCTTAATCTCATCAGTAATCTCGCCAACCTCGCTTGCCACAGTACGCAAACGTGGGTCAGGATAATGTAAAATGGGTAATAGTGCCATAATGTCTCTTGTCGTTGGTTTTGGGGTATTATATCGGAAAATTGGGTTTTGGTAAAATGGATTTGGGATTATCGTGGTTTGACGGTCTTTGTTGTTGGTAAAAATAGCCTGAAAAAAGACAAAAAACCGCCACCAAACTTTAAATTTATGTGTTTTTATGGATTTTTTCACACAACATCATTTGGCCCAAATAATGCTCACTAACAGGTTGTAAATATTTGCCGTCAATCACAAGACATTTGGCGGATTTTTCCTGTTGGGTTTTTGTTTTTGCGATATCTTTTGACTGATTGATTCGACTTTCTTCATCAGCAGTAAACTTAAAGAAATCCACCGACACAGGGCAAAATACTTTGGTGTTACCCAAATTCCACGCCATATAACCATAAAGAGCATTTTGTCTTTGGTTAAAGATTTGTTTATTATCATTTTTGCAATTCTCTTGCACTTTATCAGTCAAGCCATCACAATTTTGAGCATTAAAAATCTCTTTTGCTTTTGTGATATCTGTTTGAGTTAGTCCATTTATTGTATTAGAATTGGTATTGCCATTATGAATAAGATACCAAGATGAGTCTTGGGGTTTTTCTATAAATCTTAATGAGTATAGAGACATATTATAAGATGAAAAATATGACAAGTACAATACATATATAAAAACAGGTATGAAATTTACAACAATCAATTTCATATTATATTTTTTTGTATAATCAAATTTCTTTTCTTGAAAATAATCATAAATTGTGATATGTGATAAAAGACAAGATAGACCAAATAGAAAAATGCTAAATATATAAAATAAAATAACAGCAATTTCATATTTAATGATATTAACCGTAGGATAAACCACAAATAAAAAATGTAATAATGAAGGAGATATTGACATAAACGATAAAACGATTATCAAGAGCAATTTTTCAGAAATTAATACATTATTATCATATATATTTTTTATAAATAATCTTGTATACAAAAAAGATATTACAATGAAAAATATTATAATTCCATATAAAAGTATTTTTAAGAAGTCGTTGCCAAAAAATACAATTATTGTAATGCTAATTGTACACAAGAATGAAATCCAATGTATAAACTTTGATAATAAATTAAATGATAAAATCCTTTCTTTTCCAAAGAAAAATTCTTTAATAATAAAGTTTATAACATAAAATGGAAAAGAACAAACAATAAAGATGATTAGCATAATTGGCAATAGTGGAATTGCAATAAGACATATAGGACTTATGCACAAAATGCCAAACTGCAATAGTGATTTAATATTTGTTATAAATTTTAATAATCTTTCGCTTGGATTGAATAGAGATTTTGGATTTCTATTGGTTGTTTTATTGGTTGTATTGTTATTTTTGTTACCATCATTACTTATAATTAACAGAAATACTGGTATGATAAATGGCGATAAAAAACCAAGAGAGACTACAAATACAAATAAAAAATAAGAAATTAAAGCAGAGACGGAAGCGTACGATATTCCAACTACATCAGAAAACAAAAATAAATGGTTAATGTCTTTTAGATAAGAGTAAATATTTAAACCACCAATTATCGTAGCAACAATAATTATAATTGCGACAAGCTTTGTCGCTAATTCCAAATATTTTAAAATATTATCAATTTTGATTTTTCTTAAAAAATTTCTGTTTAACATTATTTCTTTAAACCATATTTTTTTAATTGTGTACACCAAAACAGCGACCCATTTAAGTCGCTGTTTTTATTATTGAAAGCTAAATCAACCCCCAATCTTCTTATATTTCATCCGCTTAGGCGTGGCATCTGCCCCAAGTCGCTCTTTACGCCATTTTTCGTATTCAGTGTAATTGCCGTCAAAAAATTCAGGCTGTTCATTTTCAAACGACAAAATATGCGTACAAATACGGTCTAAGAACCAGCGGTCGTGCGAGACCACCATTACCGTACCAGGGAAGACTTCAATGGCATCTTCTAGGGCACGCAAGGTCTCGACATCTAGGTCGTTGGACGGTTCGTCAAGTAGGATAACGTTCGCCCCTTGTTTTAGGGTTTTGGCAAGTTGTAGGCGGTTACGCTCACCGCCTGACAGACTGCCCACACGTTTTTGTTGGTCTTGACCCTTAAAGTTAAAGCGTCCGATATAAGCACGGCTTGGCGTGGTGTACTCGCCCACGGTAATCATGTCAAGTCCGTCTGAGACCTCTTCCCACACGGTTTTGTTGTCGTCAAGCTCATCTCTGACCTGCCCCACATAGGCGACTTTTACGCTCTCGCCCACTTCTACCGTGCCGGTGTCGGGTTTGTCTTTGCCCGTAATCATATTAAATAGGGTCGTTTTACCGGCACCGTTTGGCCCCACAATACCGACAATCGCCATGGGTGGCACGCTAAACGATAGGTTTTCATAAAGCAGGCGGTCGCCAAAGGATTTTGAGATATTATTGACTTCAATCACTTTATTGCCAAGTCTTGGTCCTGGTGGAATATAAATCTCCGCCGTCTCATTACGCTGTTGAAACTCACGAGAGTTCATCTCCTCAAAGCGTTCAAGGCGAGATTTGGATTTGGCTTGCTGACCTTTTTGGTTTTTACGCACCCATTCTAGCTCTTGTTTTAACGCCTTAGCAAAGGCTTCTTCTTGCTTTTGCTCTTGTTCTAGGCGTTTATTTTTTTGTTCTAGCCACTCAGTGTAGTTGCCTTGATAAGGATAGCCATAGCCACGGTCAAGCTCCAAAATCCACTCGGCGACATTGTCAAGGAAATAGCGGTCATGGGTAATCGCCACAATCGTGCCAGAGTAGTCTTTTAAGAAACGTTCTAGCCACGCCACAGATTCTGCGTCCAAATGGTTGGTCGGCTCGTCAAGCAGGAGCATATCAGGCTTAGACAGGAGCAGACGGCACAGGGCAACACGGCGTTTTTCGCCCCCTGACAGCTTAGACACGTCAGCGTCCCACGGTGGCAAGCGAAGTGCGTCCGCCGCTTTTTCAAGCTGAGTGTTTAGGTTGTGAGCGTCCCACGCTTGAATGATGTCTTCCATTTTGCCTTGCTCGGCGGCAAGTTTGTCAAAATCGGCATCAGGCTCGGCATATTCGGCATAGATTTGGTTAAGGCGTTCTAGGGCGTCTAGGGCTTCACGCACGCCATCTTCCACATTTTCACGCACGGTTTTGTTGGGGTCAAGCTGGGGTTCTTGGGGCAGATAGCCGACCTTAATGCCCGCCTGCGGACGAGCTTCGCCATTGTACTCTGTGTCCACACCTGCCATAATGCGTAGCAGGGTGGATTTACCTGCACCGTTGAGACCCAAAACGCCAATCTTGGCACCCGGAAAGAAAGAAAGCGAAATGTCCTTTAAAATCTCCCGTTTTGGCGGAACGATTTTGGACACTTTGTTCATCGTATAGATATATTGAGCCATAGCTATCCTTTTGATTTAAAAAGAAAAATTACAAAATAAAAACAAGGGATTTAACTTGCTATTATCGCATTATTTTTGGGTTTGGGCAAGAAAAACATTCAATTGCCAAAATAATACGCCCACAACCACATTCCGCCAAGAACCAAAATAGCAAGCCCCAAAACCACAAAAAACAAAACATACATTCCCACAAAAAACATCATTGCAAAATTATAAATTTTCCATTGCATTGGTGTGGTAGGTAGTGAATTTTCTTTTTTAAAAGTATGAGGAATTTTTTCTTGAAAATATTTTAAAAGCACTTTAAAAAATAATTCTATCAATATATGAATAACAATTACGATAAAAATTAAGGAAATCCAATTATTTGTAAGTATTTCTTGATAATCATTAAATATATAAAAATATAAAATAGCACCAACAATGACGGCTGATAATAGGGCAAGATGAATGATGATTTTATTTTTATTCATAAAATTTCTCTTTTAATATTTTGGTAAAATAAATTTGGCTAATATGGTTGATGACACTCCACCAAATAAACCACAACCTAGAACAAATACAAGTGCCTGACCTACATTCATATCAGAATGAAAAAATAAAAAACTGGACAAGAAGTATATAAAAAACCCTATGCCAAAAATTTTAGCATAATTTTTGTTGATGATTTTGATTTTAAAAATAATAAAAATAAAAGCAATGATTAAATTTAAAATACATCCAATCCAAGAAAATGTCATTAAATAAAAATAAAAATATTGGTATTGTTAATTGAGTATACTTTTCTAGAAAGCCGTTCGTGGTGAGCTTGTCGAACCATAACGGTTTTCCTAGACTTCGACAAGCTCAGTCCAAACGGAAAACCTTAAAATCTATCTTTATTTAACAATACCAAAATATTCTAATGAAAAAGCAACACCACTATTTAATAAAATTAAAAACATTATAGCAATGACAATAACACAAAAAATAGCACCACCTAATAATGGATAAAGCATAATGACTTTTAAAGTTGGGTATTTGTTTTCTTTATTATTGTTCATAAAATTTTCCTTTTAATATTTTGGAAAAATAAATTTGGCTAATATGGTTGATGACACTCCGCTTATCAATGCAATGCAATGCAATGCAATGCAATGCAATGCAAAATATTAGCATGATAAAGTAGATAGCACTTTCAAATTTCAACAATCTTGAATCAATTTCCATAAGTGCCAAAACGCCAATAAACACCAACCCCAAAATAAAAAATACCAAAAATGCAACACCAAAAGGCTTCAAATAGTCAAAGGGTCTTTTGATGATGATTTTAAAATAGCTAATCACAATACCGCTTAACAAGGTAGGTACTAAACTCACCAAAAACCACCAATAAAAATAAATAGCCAAATAACCCCAATCATTACGACTTGTCATAAAAAGGCTAACAAATGGCAAGGTTAGAAGACCACTTAATAAGCCTGTAAATAAGGCATAAGCGATGATGATTTTTGGGGTTGGATACTTTGTCATATTTTTCCTTTTAAAATATCTTTACCGTTTGATAAATACAAACAAATGCTTTGATAACCACACAAAACATCACAAACCCAGCCAATGGCATTCTTTCTCAAAATTAGCTATAATAACAAACCTAGACACAAAAGCAAATAGCCATTTATTACTCTTGTCCGATTTGTTAGAACCCCAATCATGCCTGAATTACCCGAAGTTGAAACGACCAAAGCCAGCCTTGCCCCACTCATCGGTCAGCGTGTCAGCGACATTTACACGTCAGGTTATCGCCTGCGTGAAGTAATACCAGACGACCTAGACAAGCTTGTCGGGGCAAAACTTGTGCGTGTGGTTCGCCGTGCCAAATACCTACTGCTTGATTTTAATAAAAACGGCTCACCCCTGCGCCTGCTCATTCATTTGGGCATGTCAGGCAGTCTGCAACAGCATGACGCCCTTGCCCCACGCAAGCATGACCACGTCATCTTTGGCTTTGATGATTCATCGGTGCGTTTGCATTATCATGACCCCAGACGTTTTGGCATGGTGATGTGGGCAGATGATGCTGAGCGTTATCTTGACAAACTTGGGGTAGAGCCTTTGGATGATGCCTTTGATGCCGACTATCTGTATAGGATGATTCATAAAAACCCCAAACGACCCATCGCTCGCCCCATCAAATCCGTCATCATGGAGCAGTCCATCGTGGTCGGTGTGGGCAACATCTATGCGGTAGAGAGCCTGTTCATGTCAGGCATACACCCTGCCATGCCTGCCCATCAGATAGATAAAGACAAGATGGCCGTACTGGTCAATAACATCAAGGCGATACTCGCTCGCTCCATCGAACAAGGTGGGTCAAGTCTTCGGGACTTTACCGTGGGGGCAGGCAAAACGGGCTATTTTCAGCAAATTCTACTGGCTTATGGGCGGGCAGGTGAGCCGTGTACGGTGTGTCATGAGATTTTGGAAAACATTAAAATCGGTGGGCGAGCCAGTGTGTACTGCCCGAGCTGTCAGCCACTTAACCCAGCTGTTAATCCCACTGTTTGATTTATCAACTGTTGGTAATCATCAGACGTCGCCAAATGTTACTGATTTGTTTACCCCTTGTCGGAAAATTTTACCGTCCACCCACTTTTTGGCAAAATAAGCTTGATAATATGGACGGAACTTGTTTTAATATTAGCATAAATCTATCTTGGGCAAATCGCCCCCATTAGGATACTCTCATGAAAATCAAACACACACTATTAGCACTGACTGCCACCGCTCTTATTAGTACCACCGCTCACGCTGCCATTGAGATTGATGAAGAAGATTTTGGCCCTACTTACGGCTCTGCGGTACTTGATATTACCGTTGCCAAACCCCTACAATTGGTGGGTGCGGTTGCAGGCACAGCCCTTCACGCGGTAGGCTTGCCATTTTCTATGGCATCAGGTAGCGTGGAGAGTTCTTATGAGACTTTGGTTGTCAAACCTTGGTCGGCACTCTCTCGTTGTGTGGGCTGCACCGAAGCCTATGACAACTACCGCAACGCCCACCAAGTAAACCCTAATGAAGTGCGTATCGTTGTGGACAGACCTTCTGAGATTATCATTAATACCGACCAAAACGTGGTTGTAAACCCACGTTAATTGATGGCTGATTTTTTACTTGTTTTTGTTTCTCCAACCTATTTACCCATTTTTGGTAAATAGGTTTTTTATTTGGATGTCAAAGTAACAATATGGCAAACTTTAAAAAATTAAAAGCCCTTATATAAAATCGCCCAATCCACACAGACTGGGCGATTTTTAGATTTCTTGTTTATTAGGGGGCTTCTTGTTTTTTACGCCATGCCTGCCACAGGCTTTCATGCTGGATTTTGGGGACTTTTAGGGTAATGGTGTTAGACAGCATGTCATGCACCGCAAGCCCCCGAGTATTGAATGCACAAAACAGATAATTAAACAAAAACCCAAGCATGGCACTCATCAGCACCGCCAGTCGTGAGCCATGTAGCACCCCACCGATGGTCGCACAGAGTATGGGTAGTAGACAGGCACTGATGATACGGCGTGTGCTTTGTGCCCACGTCAGCAGATGTCCTGCGTTATCCACCGTCTTTAATCGCCATGTCTGCATGCCGAGCGTCTGCCCTGATTTTCGCCAAAACAACCCATAAAAACCTATCAAGGTCAGCACAAACAGCGGTGTCATAACCCCATTTTGATACCAAGTTGGCAGTCTTTGGGCATGTGCCGAGTCTGTTCCTACTTCCATAAACAACAGCGTACCGATCACCGCCCCAATCGTCCCCGCCAAAAACAACATTGCCAATATCAGCATGCCGTCATACAACAGTGCCATCACTCGCACCAAGGGTTTGGCGATGACAGGTAGCTCATCAGGGTCCACCTGTATGGGCTCATCTTCGCTGTGTGTCTGTGATGGACGGGGTTTTGGGGTTTTGTTTTTTTTAGCCATGGTGATAAATAGAGTCAAAATAGGCTTTATTTTACCATGACTTTGAGGTGTGTTGAATATTTATGACGCTTTTATGTGTAAAGTCTTAGGGTGCGATTGTCATTAATACTATTTTATTGGCGTTTGACAAAATGTCACGCTTTCATCCGTTTTACATAAAATGGCTATTTGACGACTTATGCTTAACGAGCTTAATATTTGCCACAGACTAGTAGGGGCGTGTTAAACACGCCATCTTTCAAGGCTTGCAAAGCCAGCCCCTACATCTATACATTGTGAATTTGTGGTAATTTTAAATTTTTGATACTGTAATTTAAAAATTAAGCCAAACCTAAATTTATACCATGTTAAGCCATCAAATTATTTTCATAAACCCATTTGATAAACCCACACAAATAAAAACACCAAAACTTAATCAAGTTTTGGTGTTTGGTATATGGCGCACCCGGAGAGATTCGAACTCCCGACCCCTTAGTTCGTAGCCAAGTGCTCTATCCAACTGAGCTACGGGTGCAGTACAACTGATGTGATTATCAATCTTTACCACTTGTTGTGGTCGGCTATTATACACTAAAAATTTAGTATGTCAAGCCTTTTTTATTTATTTTTTAAAATAAATGGCGGTGACGGAGGGATTCGAACCCTCGATACAGTTTCCCGTATGCATCCTTAGCAGGGATGTGGTTTCAGCCACTCACCCACGTCACCGTTTTGATTGACAAATTTGCCAAAAGCTGTGGGCGATGATTATAGCAAAGTTTGGCAAAAATGCAAGGGGTTTTTTAAATTTTTGTGATAAATTTTTAAAAACCATCAAAAAACCCCTGCCAAACCCATCGCCATACACCATAAAAATTGACACCATCATCACCCCTACACACTTTTGCTCAGCATATTTTGCAAAAACATCTCCCAACGAACCAAACTGATTTTAGATGATTTAGCAAATCGGTTTGGTAAATGGCTTGGTAAGCCACTTTAAAAAATCCCCTGTCATCAAACAAGGGATTTTTATTATCTGGCAAGATTAAGGTGTATAATAAGTCGCAGCCCCTGGTCCTACGGGCAAGCCTAAGACAAACACCCAAATGCAGAACAACGCTGTCCACCCCACCAAGAACAAGAGCGAGTACGGAATCATGAGCGACATGAGCGTGCCGACCCCTGTGTCTTTTTTGTAACGAATCGCCACCGCCATGATAAGCCCAAAGTAGCTCATCATCGGTGTGATGATGTTGGTGCTACTATCACCGATACGATACGCCGCCTGAATCATCTCTGGGGCATAGCCTGTCAGCATGAGCATGGGTACAAAAATCGGTGCGGTAATCGCCCACTGAGCTGATGCCGAGCCGAGCATAAGATTGACAAAAGCACAAATCAGGATAAAGCCCACGAGCAACAAAGGTCCTGTCAGTCCGATGTCATTTAGGAAATTCGCTCCCGATACCGCCATGACCGAACCGATGTTTGACCAATTAAAAAAGGCGGTAAACTGGGCAGCAAAAAACACCAGCACGATGTACATACTGAGCGAACTCATGGCAGCACTCATGGCATCCACCACGTCATCATTGCTCTTGATGGTGCCTGTAATCTTACCATACACAATCCCTGGAATGGCAAAGAACACAAAGATAAACACCACAATCCCATGCAAAAATGGCGAGCCTGCCACAAGCCCTGTCTCAGGATGTCTTAAAATCCCGTCTGCAGGCACAATCGTCCATGCCAGTAGCAAACAAAAAATCAGCATGGACACGCCCGACCAAACCAGTCCCTTCTTTTCTAAGGCGGTCAGTCGCTCCACCTTGCTATCAAGCACGCTTGGGTCATCGGCGTCATCAGGGTTGTATTTACCCAGTGATGGCTCCACGATTTTTTCGGTGACAAAGTAGCCAATACCACTTACCAAAAACGTACTTGCCGCCATAAAATACCAGTTGGCTTCTGCTCCCACGACATAGTCAGGGTCAATGATGCGTGCCGCTTCTTGGCTAATACCCGACAGTAGTGGGTCAACCGTACCAAGCAATAAGTTGGCACTATAACCACCCGACACGCCTGCAAAGGCAGCGGCAAGTCCTGCCAGCGGATGTCTGCCCAACGAATGAAAAATCATCGCCGCCAACGGAATCAGCACCACATAGCCAAGCTCAGCAGCGGTGTTTGACATAATACCTGCAAAAACAATGACAAAAGTAACCATCTTTGGCGGGGCGTTCATGACAAGCCCCCGAAGGGCTGCCGAAATCATGCCTGACCGCTCAGCAATACCCACCCCAAGCAGAGCGACAAGCACCGTCCCCAGTGGCACAAAGCCTGTGAAATTGGACACAAGATTCTCAACAATCTTGGCAAGCCCGTCGCCATTTAAGAGATTGACAACATAAATCATGCCGTCTTCACTACGCCCCTTTGCCCCTTCTGGGCGTGGGTCAGCCACCGATACGCCCATCATCGACATGATTGCCGATAGTACGAGCAAAATAACTGACATCCATACAAATAAAATGGCAGGGTGTGGCAACAGATTGCCAAGCCACTCTACGCCCTTTAAAAATCTCTGCATGCGAGAAGATGTTGCTTTTTCTTGCATAATCCTTCCTTTTAAAAAACTCAATAAAATCCAACTTTATCAAGTGTTTAGGTGATAAATAAAAAATGCTATTATTCAGCACGGCTATTAAATCACAACTTAGTAAGAAAAACAAACTTTTTGGCACATAATGTATAAGGAATAGTTATTTAAAACTTTTAAAATACGCATTAAAATTGATTAACAAAACGCCATTTTCATCAATATTTTTGTTAATCGCACCATCAAAATGGTTGAAATACGTGGCAAATCGCCAATTTTAGGTTACATTAGTTTACATTGTAATTGCTTGTAAAATCAATGCTATTAAGGCTTAGTTTACGGCATTTTATCTGTATTTTATTGCACAAAGCTTAATATCAATTAAAATAAGACTAAGTTCTAAATGATGAGCTGGTTCAAACTCATCTCATTTAAACACATTCCCACCATTCTCATTTACCCATGGAGTATATTATGCCACAATCTCAATTCAATCTAACTGTTGCCGACCAAGCTGCTGCTGACGCTCTGGTTGCCAAAACCGAAACCGTTACTGGCGTTAAATTTGTTAACGTAAACATCGACAAAGGCACTGTGGTTGTGACTCACAGCGAAGACTTTGATGAAGCCGCTTTTAAAGCTGCCGCTGGTATCTAACTGATATCCAAGCAATCTGCTTGCTTTAAAAAGCCAAAACCCTTTGTATCACACAAAGGGTTTTTTTATTACTGTCAAAACTATCGCACCACCTGCCCTGTACTGGCATGAATGATTTGACTGGGTTTATCATAGCCTAGCGTATCGCCGAGCAGATAACAGACTTCATCCCCAAAATAACGCCACGCCGTCTCAAAGTCATGGGCAGGGGCTTGCCCACCAACATTACAACTGGTAGATACCAAAAAGCCAAACGGATTGTTATCATGAGTAGCAAGCAAATCACATAATTTGGCGATTTTAGCGTGGTGAATCACCCGAATGGCAAGACTCTCATGTTTGCCACGCACGCATTGGGGAATATCAACCCCATCAGGGATATCAAACAGCCACGTACTCGCCTGCCGTCTGTCATCGGCACACGCCCAACTTTTGATGACGTCATTTTGGCGAGCCTTCGGCAGATTTTTCAAAAATACATCAATGCATGATTCATCCGAAGTCAGTACAATCACGCCCTTTTCGACAGGGCGTTGTTTTAGGGCAAGAAGCTTATTTACCGCCTGCACATCAAAAGCATGACAGCCCAGCCCCCATACACTCTCGGTAGGATAAGCCAAAATCCTACCTTGCATGACCCATTCATACGCCACATCAGCACTGTGAGTGATACATTCATGCTCGCTCATAGCGACCCCCAACCACTTTTACCATACCAATCATTTCAAGCTCCAACAAAGACGCCAGCAATGTCCCAACATCCAAAGCGGTCGCCGCCACAAGTGTATCTAGGTCAGTCGGCTGATTGGATAACTTATCAAACACGCCCTGCAAATGGGGTGCAATGGCAACTGGTGCGGACACAGGGAGTTTTTCATGAGCATTATCAAGGGCTGAAACACCCCGAGAGAAGGTTTTGGGTAGGGCGTTATAGCCCATCACACTTCCACTAAGTTCATCAATAATCTGACTGGGGTGGTAAATCAGGGTCGCCCCTTCACGGATGAGATGATGACAGCCCTCGGCATTAACATTATCGATAGAGCTAGGCACAGCGAAAACTTGCTTACCTTGCTCTGCGGTCAGGCGTGCGGTGATGAGCGAACCACTGGCAATGGTGGCTTCGGTGACCAGCGTGGCAAGTGATAACCCTGCCACCAGACGGTTACGGCGTGGAAAGTTGTGCTTGGTGGCGGGCGTGGCGGGCAGCAGCTCGCTAATGAGACAGCCACCCTCATTAATAATCTGAGCATACAGAGCATTGTGGTTTTTAGGATAGCACACATCAATGCCTGTTCCCATCACCCCCACCGTCTGCCCCCGTCCATTTGATAATCCGCCCAGATGTGCCGCCTTATCGATACCGCCTGCCAGTCCACTGGTGATGGTTAGCCCCTGATAAGCCAAATATTCTGCCATATTAAAAGTCATCTGATAAGCAAACTCTGTGGGAGAACGACTGCCGACGACTGCCACCTGCCTATCCGACAAGCGTGTCACCTCCCCACGATAAAAAAGCACTGGTGGTGGGTCATACATTTGTCTGAGTATTTCAGGATAACGCTCATCATCCATCAAAAGCATGCCGTACACCCCACGCCCTGCTTCATCATGCAGTCTGGCTACCATCGCCATGACGTCATCAACATCCTGCCATCTTTTGATGTGGGCGTTATGCACACCAAGCTCCTGCCATGCCCCAAGCCCTTCTGTCAGAGCCTGCTTTGCACCGCCAAATTGCTCGGTCAATTTATAAAAGGCGGTCAAAGAAGTATTTACCACATACCACAAAGCAAGCGTGGCGGATGTCTCATCTAGCGTTTGATAACTCATGTTTGTTTCTTATGTTAAATGACAGGCTTGCATTATATCACTACTGTCTTTTTTATAAAATTTCATTGACAAAATAAAATTGCCAATACAAGCGTACTGGCAATTTTAATACATCACTATTTGTCAATGAATTATAGATAAGGCGGTGGCACCAACTGGTCGCCCTTGCTTAGTGGCAACTCTGATGAGAGAACATAAGCATAACTGATATGGTCAAACACTTTAAATACCATTACCTGACCTGCTTTTTCGCTAGGTAGGCGTACTGGCGTGTCGTTATCACGAATGTCACGCACCAATGCCCCTTTACGATAGACATCAAGAACGTGACCCGCTCTTGCTCCTTGAGCAGCACCGATATTGATGGCGACCACACTGCCTTTGGCAGCACTGCCGATACTACCCATCACGCGTGCAATGCTACCGCCACGAGTCACCTCAGCAGGGGCAGGATAGAACACCACAGGAAGCTGGGTTGATACCTCAGAGAATACGCGGTCGCCTTCACGAATCTCTGTGTCGAATGACTGGGTGATTTGAATACTTGATACACCATTGCCCGCCACATCAGTCACGATACCACGAGCTACTTGCACCGCTTCTAGCCCAATCACCGTACCTGTCTGCACATCTACATAAGGCTCGGACTTGCGATACACGCCATAAGTCTGACCTGGGGTAAGCAGCGCCCCTTTGACATAAATCTTGTCGCCTGTTGCGGTAATAAGATTGCCTTTTTTGGACGCCAGTACATAAGGGGTCGTCTCAAAATCATCGGGATTGACAATCACCGAACGGTCAAGCCAATGACGGATATTTGATAATGGAATAGGTGGCACACTACCTTCTAGCGGTGTCAGACGAACTGGTTCACTGGGCGCTACCTCTTGCATTTGCTTTTCAATGCCTGCACAGCCCTCACCTGTGTCCACGCCGACCAAGGTCTGACCCTTAATGATACACATGATAAGGATATCACCAGGGTAGATAAGATGTGGGTTTTTGACTTGTTTATTGGTTGCCCAAATCTCACGCCATCTGTGCGGTGCACTCAGATATTTACCAGAGATGTCCCACAGTGTATCGCCTTTTTTGACAGTGTAGCGGTTGGGGGCGTCTGCTTTGATGGTTGGAGCAGGGTTGTTTGCATGGGCTGATGACATCATCACGCCACCGATTAGGCAAGCAGTCATCAGGCTTTTTAGGGCTGTTAGCTTCATATCATTATCCATTATTAAAGGCAACAAGTGTGTCTTTTTAGAAAAAGACGAACTTGCTAAAATCTTGCTTAGCATACCACAAAATGTAAAAAAATATTAACTATTTTATCATTATTTGGCGGTAACTTTCCGACAAAAATACAACTTCTAAAAAAATTTAGCCAATTTAAAACCCCAACAGTCCAAACTACCACACTTCATAGACCCTGCACACCTTACCATGATGCGTTAAATGACAAATTTTATGTCAAACGGCAAACGTTATGCTATTGGATGGTTTTAAGTTTTGTATGATTTCACCACCAAATGTCAAAAAAATCTTACCATCAATATGTAAAAAGCCATCTTATTTCTAAAATGGCTTTTTATACCCAACCAACTTGATATTTATCACGGGTTTGTAGGGGTGTGCTGAGCACACCCTTTGATGATATTACTATACAAGGCGTGCTCAGCACGCCCCTACGTCCACACATCATTATATTTGTAGTAATTTTAAAGTTTCTTGGGTGTATATCACAACTTCACAAACTTCACAAACTTCTCAATCTGCTCTTTAACCAGCTCTGCCTTATTATCAAGCACCACGACTTTTTGGGGTAGGCTTTCAATGTCTTTGGTATGCTCGGGACGTGGAATATCAATCTGCCCAACCGCTTCTATAATGGTCTCGGCAAATTTGGCAGGCAATGCCGTCTCGGCAACGACAATCACTTCATCAGCCAGACGCACTTCACGGGCGACTTTGACGCCATCTGCCGTGTGCGGGTCTAACAAATCCTTATCGCTCTCCCACACCGCCTTAATCGTGGCAATGCGGTCAGCGTGCGTGGATTTACCCGACACAAAGCCATATTTATTGGTAGCATCATTTAATAAATGCGACAAATCAAAGCCTTTACCACTATTTACATCTTGCCACAGATGATTTAATTCATCGCCATTTTTGCCAATCAGCAAATAAATAAACCGCTCAAAATTAGACGCTTTTGAAATATCCATAGACGGACTAGACGTTACATAAGTCTCGCTTGCCTTTCTTGGAATGTATTTACCTGTTTTAAAAAATTCATTTAATACATCATTTTCATTGGTTGCCACAATTAAGCGGGCAATTGGCAATCCCATTTCACGGGCAATATGACCTGCACAGACATTACCAAAATTACCAGACGGCACACAAAAACTTACCCGCTCGTCATTATTATTGGTGGCATTAAAATAGCCTTTAAAATAATAAACAATTTGAGCCAAAATACGACCCCAGTTAATAGAATTAACCGTGCCAATTTGATATTTGTCTTTAAATGCTTTATCTTGCTGAATGGCTTTAACAATGTCTTGACAATCATCAAACATACCGTCAATGGCGATATTGTGGATATTATCGTCCATAAGGCTATACATTTGAGCTCGCTGAAATTCACTCATTTTGCCGTGTGGCGACATCATAAAGACATCAATATTATCTTTACCACGCAAGGCATATTCAGCGGCACTGCCTGTATCGCCAGACGTTGCTCCGATAATGGTTAGGCGTTTGTTTTTTTGTTTTAGGACATATTCAAAGGCATTACCCAAAAATTGCATTGCCATGTCTTTAAAAGCAAGCGTTACACCATTGGATAATTCCAAAATTTTAATGCCGTCTTTTAATGTGCGAACAGGGGTAATCTCGTCCGTGCCAAAGGCGGTTTTGGTGTAGGTTTTGTCAATGAGTGCCTTTAAATCATCGCTTGGAATATCGGTGGCAAACAGCGACATAATCTCAAAAGCAAGCTCGGTATAAGACAGCGACCGCCATTTATCCAAAGTCGCACGGTCAATCTGTGGGTAAGTCTCGGGTAGCATCAAACCGCCGTCAGGGGCAAGCCCCATAAGTAAAACATCGCTAAATTGCATGGGAGCGGTATTGCCACGAGTGCTGATATAGTTCATAAAAGTACCTTTTAAATTAAAAAATTATATTAAATCCAAACCAAACTTTTGATATTCATTGCATTTATCATCAATAGAAACCAATGTTAATTTATGATAAATACAATAATAAATCATAATTCTATCAAATGGGTCTTTATGTTTTTCTACTTTTGGCAATTGATAAAAGTTTGCCATAATATCATGATTAACTTGTATAATTTCAATACCCATTTTTAGGGCAATATTAGGCAATTCTTTGGGCGATACACCATTTAAATCCAATTTACCCAGATTATATTTAATGGAAATTTCCCAAAAACTGGTATTACAGATAAAAACTTGATTGTTTTTATCTTCTAATAAACGTCTGATTTTATCATTGATTTTATCAGGATTAAAAACTAACCACAGAAAAATATGTGTATCTATAACGTACTGATTTTTCATGTTATAATCCCAATAACTCTTCTTCACTCATCTCCCAATCATCAGACAACTTAAAACTGCCTTTACCTTGATATAATCCAAATTGGCGTTTTTCTTGATTTGTTTTTGATTTGCTTTGATAATCAATCATATCAGCATACAAATAATCAAAAATACCTTGCTGTCTTTGGACTGGAATGGATTGTATGTATTGAACGGCTTGTTCAATGGTTTGTATTGGCTTAATATCCATAACAACTCCTATTATTTATCGACCACAATACATCTGATATTTGTCTTCAAATGCTTATCTATCTAAATTGATATAATCTTGACAAATGATTTTGGCGGTTGGTTATCTATTTCATTAAAAAATAATGTTCATATTATCATTTATTTTGCCTTTAATCCACTTTTTGTAGCAACGCATAATAAAACCCGTCGCCGTCATCGTCATTTAACGGCAAACATTGATAACCCACCGCTTGCTTGATTTGATTAGGCAGAGTTAATTCAAAATCCACCGCTTTGGCGTTTGGCGTACTGGCAAGGAAATTTGTCATTTGGCGTTCGTTTTCCGCCTTCAACAAGGAGCAGGTAATATAGAGTAAATGCCCGCCCACCGCCAGATTTTGCCACAGATTTTGTAAAATTTTAGCTTGTAAGGCGACCGTTTGGGCGACATCTTGCTCGGTGCGAAGTAGAGCAATGTCAGGGTGTCGCCTGATAACCCCCGTGGCGGTACACGGAGCGTCAAGCACGATGACATCAAAGGGCGTGTCCGTGCGATAGCTCGTACCGTCCGCACAAATCACGTCCGCCTTGCCCGCCAACCCCAAGCGAGCCAAGTTGTCATGCACACGGTTTAGGCGTTTTTCGTCATTATCCAGTGCCGTGATATGTTCCACGTGAAACACATCGTTTGACAGTTCAAGCAGTTGGGCGAGTTTCCCCCCTGGGGCGGTGCAAGCGTCCAATAACCTTAGGTTTTTGGGTAGATTTAATACCTTTAAAATATACCCACAAAGCTGTGCATGACGGTCTTGTACACTCACAAAACCGTCTTGAAAATGCGGCAGGAATTGCACTTTTTGTGAAGTGGTCAGCTTAATCACACGCTCGTCTGCTATGCCAAGTGGTAGGATTTCATAGGCGATATCGGCAGAATTTAGTAGATTGGCATAATATGTAAGCGTGCTAAATTTGCCATTAACACGCAAAAATATCGGAGCGGGTTTTCGCAGATTTTGCCCCAAACTTTCATAATATTCACCCCAATCTTGCTTTAATTCTTTGGCAAGCCAATTAGGCAGACTGTGATTTTTATTGACCTTTTTGGCGAATTTTTCTTTTTTGTCCGCCACTTTTCGCAATATGGCGTTAATAAGTCCCACGCCATAATTTTTATTTAAAGATTTGACCGCATTTAATGTTTCGTTAATAATGGCATAATCGGGCGTATTCATATATAAAATTTCATACAAGCCCATATTTAAAGCACAGGTAATGCCAATATCAGTTGGGGGCTGTTTTATTAAACTCTCGCCAATGCGACTAATGGCGTGCCAATGGCGAAGCGTGCCTAATAATAATTCGTGGGTAAAGCCTTTTTCATTATCTTTGACGGCATTTAATAAATCGTCCAATAATAATGCTAAGGATTGCCCTTGATTAATTTTTTCAAGGGTTAAAATAATATTGGCTCGGACGGGTAAATTTTTATTCATCATATTCCTATTTTATCACTTCTACATTATGCAAAACAGCCAAAAAACCGCTAGTCGTGCCAAATCTTGTTACTTGCTCTATTGGTTTAATTGCATAAGAAAAAACAGCACCGTCTTTTTGTTCAAAAGCGACATCATAGATTTCGGCAACTACGCCACGAATAATCACTTCTGCTTCAAGATGAGCTTCATATTCATATTGTGCTTCTTTAATGCGATAATCATCATAAGTATAATTACAATCCCATTCCACATTATCGCCAATTTTAAAAGGGTCACCACAACAATCTATTTGCCAATTTTCACAAAAAACAGTTGCCGTTGTCATTATTCAAAAATCTCACCGTCTTTTAATTTATCACCCACCGCAATTTGCTCGGCGGTCAAAGGCTTGCCCCCTGCCCATTGCATTTTTGTGATATTTATCAAATGTTTATCGCCATTGTCATCAGCACCACACGCCACCAGCACTGCCTTTCGCCCCACACTCACAATCTTCCCTGCCGTCTCGGTTGTGGTTTGGTCGGGCTTTATGGGCGTGCATTCTAGCACCTTGATACGCTCGCCATTTAAAAAGGCAAACGCATTTAACGCACGGATTTGACGGTTAATGTGATGAGCAGAATTTTGCCAGTTGATTTGCCCTTCATCGGTGCTTACTTTTTGGGCATAATTGGCAAGACTGTCGTCTTGTGGCTCGGCATTGGCTTGATAAGTCGCCAAATCTTTCAGTACCGTTATCATCGCCACACCGCCCAAATCCGCCAATTTGTCATGAAGCGTTTGGGTTGTGTCGGTGTCCGTAATGTCGCAAGGGAGTTTATAGAGCATATCGCCCGTGTCAAGCCCTTGATTCATCTGCATGATGGTAATGCCTGTGGTCGTATCGCCCGCCAAAATTGAACGATGAATGGGAGCTGCCCCACGCCACCTAGGCAGTAGCGAGCCGTGAATGTTAAGACAACCATAAGTCGGGGTACCCAGCACGCCAAGTGGTAAAATCAAACCGTACGCACAGACTATCATCACATCAGGACGATAATTGGCAAGTGTTTCACGTGAAACCTGCCCGTTTTCATGCTTTAAGCTAAAACTTATCGGCTGTTCCACAGGGATATTATGGGCAAGGGCAAGCTCTTTGACGGGGCTGGCGGTCAATTTTTGCCCTCGTCCTGCCTTTCTATCAGGCTGAGTATAGACCGCCACAATGTCCAAATTAAGCTCGTCCGCCTTGTCAATCAAGGCTTGCAAAGCGACTTTGGCAAATTCTGGTGTGCCTGCGAAGATTAGGCGTAATTTGTTGTTATTGTTCATTTTTTACTCTATTTAATCTATTAAAAACTTAAAAATTACCGCAAAATTTATTACGGTCATAAGGTGTGTATGATACACCGCTTGGGTTTTATGCCTTAAATTGGTGCGTGATATGCACCTTACCATTAATATATCAAAATAATTGGGTCATCAAAATTTTCATAATCATCAATCCCACAAGGCAAAAAACCCGATTGATAAATCAAAAATAAATACTCAAAAAACTTAGGTAACTTATGCCGATAAAATGACTTCATTATATAATAATGACCCAAATCCCACTGAACACTCACCATAATATCTATTGGCAACTGCTTGTCTTTAATTGCTTGATACACAATAGGTTCAAAGGTTGCCCATTGACTTCTAAATGTTTCAGCATAATCATTCCAACATTGAAAGTCTTGATTGGCTTTCTTGAATAAATATTCACTCATTTGATTGGCTTGCTCTAAGGTGTAATTTTCCCATGCCAAAGAGTTAATGGATTTTTCCATTATATCATAATCAACATAGCGAATATTTTTATACAAGCATTCTTTTTGGGTAGAGCATTGTTTAAAAAAGGCAATTTTTTGAATATCATCAAAAATATTTTGGCAAAGTTTAGTATTTTGCATAGTTAATTCTCCATCACCCAAACCCATTTTTCGCCAAAAATTCCATTGTAATATTACTTTTTGGCGTGGTCTCTGCCTTTTGCCCCAATAGCAAGCGTTCCAAATACCGTGCCACCAAATCCACTTCGATATTCACCGCTCGCCCCACCGTCCAATGCCGTGCGATGTTCGTCATCTCAGCCGTATGGGGAATGATGTTTAGGCAGACGATATTTTCAGACGGTTTTATGCGGTTGGTCGTCAGACTAATGCCGTCCACCGTGATTGAGCCTTTGTCGGCGGTATATTTCATCAGCTCGGACGGTAGGGCGACTTCGATATAGACCGAGCGAGCGTCTTTGGCGATTTTGGCGATTTTGCCCACGCCGTCCACATGACCTGCCACGATATGCCCGCCAAAACGAGTGGTTGGGAGCATGGCTTTTTCTAGGTTGAGCGTGTCGCCCACTTTCCAAACGTTTAGGGCGGAAATGGCTAATGTTTCACGTGAAACATCTACCGAATAGCTGTTGCCGTCTATCGCCACCACCGTCAAGCAAATGCCATTGGACGCAATGGAGTCGCCCAATTTGACATCACCAAAATCAAGCTCGGGGGCAGAAATGGTCAATCGCACATCGCCCCCCGTGGGCGTAATGGCGGTCAGCGTGCCTGTCGTCTCTATGATACCTGTAAACATGGCTTACCTTTTATGATTGGTTTTTTAAATGATTTGCTGTTTTGCACATGATTTAAAAAATTAATCATTTATCTATGAAACATTCTGCTTTACCCACCTTAAATTCCATAAAAAATCTAGGAAATTTTTATAAATAAGTTGTGGATAACTTTTTAACCATTGACCTTTTATAAATAATCCATTGAACTTATCCACAACCCAAAGATGTTTCATGTGGAACATGGTTAGCTGTTTTTGGTTTCACGTGGAACACTTTAAAATCAAGGCTTATGGCGTGTTATCAAATCCTGTTTTTAATCAAAACCGTCGATTTTTAAAAAGTTTTCCACAGTTTCACGTGGAACATTTTTTGCCAAATTTTTGCTCAATCATTTAAGCAATCAAGTTGTGGATAAGTTTTTTGGGAGAAAAATCATCTTAACATCATCACCAAGCCGCTCTACATCTACAAGCGTAAAATTTAGCTTATCCTGCAACCGCTCAAACTGCCCCCCAAACATCGGACGGGCAGTCACCCCCAAAAGGCAAGGAGCTTGATAAATGATAAGCTCATCTACCAAGTTTTGGCTTAAAAAACTTGTGGCAAGCGTCGCCCCTGTCTCCACCAGCACATCATGGCATTGATACTTTGCCACGAGCGTTTTTAAAAGAGCAGGTAAATCATCTTGCCAAATCATCGTATTAGGGTTTTTGAGTACCGTAAAATCATCATCAGGCGACAACCTGCCACATCTATCTATCACCACGATTTTGGGTTGTGGTATGGCGGTTGTGCCGATATTATCAAGTTCCACATCAGGCAAACGCACGGTTAGGGCAGGGTTATCGGCGATAATCGTATTTGAGCCTGTGATAATCGCCCCACTTTTGGCACGCAAGTTTTGCACGTCCCTGCGAGATAATTCGCCCGTCATCCATTTAGACTGCCCATTTTGCATGGCAATGCGACCGTCTAGGCTAATGCCCATTTTTAGGCGGACAAAAGGCAAACCTGTCGCCATTGCCTTTAAAAAGCCTTTATTCAGCTCTTTGGCTTCACGCTCGCACACGCCAAGCGACACCGATATGCTTGCATTTAACAGCATTTCCACGCCCTTGCCCGCCACCTGTGGATTAGGGTCAAGCGTTGCGATAACCACCCGAGCCACGCCACTTTTTATCAAGGCACCCGCACAGGGGGGCGTGCGACCAAAATGACTACACGGTTCAAGCGTTACATAAGCGGTCGCCCCTTCTATATCTTGACCGTTATTTTTGACGTCATTTAGAGCAAATACTTCGGCATGGGGATAACCTGCTTTGGGGTGAAAGCCTTTGCCAATTATTAAGTTATTCTTAACAATCACACAGCCCACCGCAGGATTGGGGCGAGTGGTAAATTCGCCTTTTTCGGCTTCATTTATTGCCATTGCCATAAAGCGTTCATCATCTGGCAAAATGGGGGAGAGCTGGGCGATTAGGGTTGGGTCAAGTAGAGATAGGGTTGTCATTTTAGGTTTTAAATTAAATAAATGGTTTGATTAAATAATGTTTAAATACAATAAGCATAAATTAGATTAAGAAAATAAATCTAATCTCTATATTTGTTTAAATCATCTATTTCATTGTCTTTTAAGTCATTAAGAAATTGGATTTGAATATCATATTCTTTTTGATAATTTTGTTTTTCAATAAAACCATCATCAGAAATGGGATATTCAGCTAATAAATCTTTATAATTAATCAAATTTTCTGCAACATTAGCAAAATAAGCAACTTCATTGGATAAAATTCCATTGATAATACACTCCACCGCAATCAATAATTCATTCAAACTTTCCAATTCAAGCCAAAAATTTGGGTATTCTTCTGAATTAAACTGCATTTCATCAAGTAATTCTAAGGTTGGCTTGTGATTAATCAGCGTATAATCATACCAACACGCCGAAATAACAGCTTGTAACATTTGGTAATTGGCGTGCGTCTTGGTGATTTCAAATAAGGCTTGCTTGATATTTTCATTTTTTAAAATATCATTGCAACACCAAGCCGAAAATTGGCATTTCTTCTTTAAATCCAATTCATTAAGTAAAGATTGGACTTGATTAATGTGTGTTTCTATAGTTATCATTGAACACTCCAAATGATTACTTGGGATTTATATAAAAACCACTTTACCCCTTAAAAACTATCATTCCCCCACCATTTATCAAAAGTCTTAGGGCAAATTTGGCGAATGGAGTTTTCATCGTCTTTGTCCCAATCAAAATTAATCTTTGGATAATCTAAATACAAATCCGAATACAATTCTTCCATTTCATAAAATGCGTCATCGCCGTGTCTTTCGTCAATAATCTCTTGCGGTGTATCGGTCATCTCTTCCGACCTTGCAGGATAATCATTATCCCCCATTTTTTCAAAAACTTCACACAAACTATCCACATCTTTCATTGCACTTTCAAACACTTCTCGCCCTTGAAATATTAGCCAATAACGAAAATCATCAAAGTTATCATCATCACAATCGCCCATAACCACATAAGCCACCGCCCACAAATCCGATTTATAAGAAATGGTATGAAAATAATCCCACCAATAACAATAGCCAAAAATCTTATCATCGCTAAATTTGCTTAGCACTTCGTGTAAATTTTCGCCTTTATCAGATTTAGCGATAATATCCCAAAATTCATCTTGGGTCATTAGGGTTTTGGCTTGTTTTAAACTCATTGGTTTTTCCTTAAAAATTAGGTTGGTGTCTTAAAAACACCTTATAACCCACCATTCCCATCTTTGCCATTATCACTTTTTGGGGGAAAATTTTCAAGTTCCGCCTTAAAGGCTTCAATGTCCTGAAAGTCCCGATAGACGCTGGCAAATCGCACATAGGCGACATCATCAATAACTTTGAGTTCTGCCATGACAATCTCGCCAAGCACCTTGCTAGATACTTCACGTTCGCCTGTTTGGCGTAGACGTTGCTCTATTCGGTGTACGATTGTATCTATCTCGTCAATGCTCACAGGACGTTTTTGCAGGGGCAATGCCATAGAACGGCGAAGTTTGTTATAATCATAAGGCTCACGCAAGCCATTGCTTTTGATGATACGGGGCATAACCACTTCCATGACTTCAAACGTGGTAAACCGCTCGCCACACTCGGTACATTGGCGACGACGGCGAACCTGCGACCCTTCGGCGGCAAGGCGTGAGTCAATCACTTTGGTGTCTATGGCACTACAAAACGGACAATGCACATCGCTCTCCTATTTTCCGATACAAAAACTTGAAAAAATCCGCCCAAGCAGTTCATCTGCCGTCATCTGCCCTGTAATCTCGCCCAATGCCGTTTGCGAAAGTCTCAGGCTCTCCGCCACCAACTCCCCCGCCTGATAGACGACAAGCTGAGTGTGAGCGTCTGTGGCGTGAGCTTTGGCACGTTTTAGGGCGTCAATGTGGCGAGTGCGGGCGATGAGACTGTTCTCTGGCGGATGAAAGCCCACCTTGTCTTTTAATAAACCCACCAACTCATCAAGCCCTTGCCCTGTGGTGCAGGAAACTCGGATTTGGCTGATTGTTTCACGTGGAACATTAGCATTGTCTTGGTTGTTTAAACTATTTTGCATGGTTTCACGTGGAACATTTTCGCCATTATGATTATCATCATGGTTAAAATTAGCCATTGTTTCACGTGAAACATCGCCCAATAAATCGGCTTTATTGGCAATCATCACCAATTTACGCTCAAAATTCTCCATGCCAATTTCATCAATAATATCGGCAAACAGCTCTTTGGCAAGGGCAAATGGTTCACTCTCGCTACTGACATCATAGACAAACAACAAAATATCGGCTTGTTTGACGGCGGATTTGGCACGGTCAATGCCGATTTTCTCCACCTTATCGGACGTATCTCGAAGCCCTGCGGTGTCGGTCAAATGCACGGTCAAACCGTCCAGTACCAGTGTCTCGGACAGCGTGTCTCGTGTCGTCCCTGCAATGTCGGTAACAATGGCACGCTCCACCCCTGCTAGGCGGTTTAGCAGGCTTGATTTGCCAGCGTTGGGGCGACCTGCCAGCACCACCTGCACCCCGTCTCGCAAGAGCTGACCTTGCTTGGCGGTTGCCAAAATGTCATCAATGGCACGCAAAATCTCATCTATTTTGGACTCAATCACTCCGTCCGACAAAAATTCCACGTCATCTTCATCAGGAAAATCAATGCTCGCTTCCACATATAGGCGAATGTTGGCGATTTTCTCGGATAAATCATTGATTTTTTTGGAAAATTCACCAGAGAGCGAACGCATGGCACTGCTTGCCTGAGCGACACTCGTGGCAGAAATGGCGTCCGCTATCGCTTCGGCTTGTACTAGGTCAATTTTGTCATTTTCAAAGGCACGCAAGGAAAACTCCCCTGCGGTTGCCTGCCTTGCCCCAAGCTCAAAACAGCGAGCCAAAAGCAGGTTCTGCAAGACCATACCGCCATGTCCTTGGAGTTCCACCACGTCTTCGCCTGTGAACGAATGCGGAGCGTTAAAGTAGATGATGACCCCTTCATCGATGACCACCCCCGTGTTGTCCTTAAATTTGGCAAAATGGGCGTGGCGTGGGGTGAGAGCCGATTTGCCCGATATGGCACAGCCAATGGTATAGGCGGCGCGACCCGACAGGCGAATCACGCCCACACCGCCTTGACCGATAGGGCTTGCGATGGCGACAATGGTGGGTTGTTGAGATTGATTTGGCATAGTGGTAGTTGATAAAATTTTTGTCATTTTACCACTATTTAACCAACTTTGCCCACAAAAAATCCGCCCAGACAGGCGGATTGGTTTGGGATTGTCAAATATCAATCGGATAACACTTTGACAGGTTTGTTGTAGGCTTTTTCAACTCGCTTATTAACAAACTGCTGATGAGCCATGCTAAACAGGTTGTTTACCGTCCAATATAGCACCAAACCTGCGGGGAAAAACAGCATAAACACCCCAAAAATCAAGGGCATGATTTTCATCATCTTAGCCTGCATGGGGTCGGTGGGTTGTGGGTTTAGCAGTTGTTGAAAATACATGGTTGCCATCATGATGATTGGCAAAATAAACCACGGATCCATCGCTGATAGGTCTTGAATCCATAGCATCCAAGGGGCGTGGCGTAGCTCCACACTCTCCACCAAACACCAGTACAATCCCAAGAAAATCGGCATTTGTAGAAGTATTGGCAAACAGCCCGCCATCGGATTGACTTTCTCATCACGATACAACTGCATCATCGCCTGACTCATCGCCATGCGATCATCGCCGTGCTTTTCTTTTAGGGCTTCTAATTTGGGGGCAATGGCACGCATTTTTGCCATAGACACATAGCTTTTGTTGGATAGCCAAAACAGAGCAATTTTGACAATAATCGTCAAGCCAACAATTGCCCAGCCCCAGTTACCCAAGATTTTGTGCAGAGCATCAAGAATTAGGAACATCGGCTTTGAGATTGGCCAAAATATGCCATAATCTACTGTTTTATCAAGGCTTGGGGCGACAGCAGACAGTTGTGATTGCACTTTTGGTCCCACATAAAGCGTATCATCCACGCTCATCTGTTTGCCATTGGCAACGCTGATGAGGCTTTGATAGCCGATGTAGTTGTCGTTGCCACTGGTGCGACTAAAAAAGACGGGCTTGTGGTTGTCGGGTGCCCACGCTGAGACAAAATAGTGCTGAACCATCGCCACCCAGCCATCGGTACTGTTTTGGGCGTTTTTGGTAATCTCGCCATCGTTGAAGTCTTTGAATTTAAGCTTGTTATAAGGCTCATCAGCCGTCCCCCAAGCACCACCCAAATGCGTGGCAATGCCCATCATGCCTTTGTCGGCAAGACCAGGGTCTTTGCTGTTGTCTCGTTTTAATTGCACAAACAACTCGCCATTAAAGTCCTTACCGCTCACGTTATTGATGTTGTGAGTTACTTTGATGGGGTAGCCGCCCTTGGTAAAGGTATAAGTTTTGGTAATGGTCAGCCCATCTTTGCTGTACGTCAATGGCACAGACAAGGTGTCGCCCGTCAAGGCATAGCTCTGACTTGGACTGGTGTACGTGGCACGTCCTGACTGCGTGTCAATGCCGTCCACCCCGCCGATGAGCGACTGAGCGACATAGGTGCGAGCGTCTGTCTCCAAAATGGCAAAGGCTTCATCACCGCCCAACGTTTTGGCGTACTGTTTTAGCCCTGCATAGACCACATCACCGCCCACAGGATTGATTTTGATGTCATACACATCGGTGCTGACCGAGATAAGATTGGTACTGGCAGGGGCAGTTGGAGTGGAGGCGGAGGCAGGCAAATCGCCTGTGGCAGGTGCCAAATCCGAGCCTGCAACCGAGGTCGCCTGAGCAGGGGTGGGTGCTTGACCGCCATAGTCTTTTTGCCAAGCCAAGATAAGCAAATACGATGTGATGAGCATCGCAATGATAATCAAAGTCCGAAAAATCTTTTGCATAAACAGTCCTGATTGGGGCGGACAACCACCCATAAAAATCTAAATCCGCCATTTTACTAAATTTTTGCCAAAAAACCTAGCATTTACTTATATTTACTTACAGGCTAACTTTTTATAAAATGATAAGTTGTTGATTTTTAAAAACTTTAATAAAGACAGCTCGCTACTTCATCATCTGATTTCTAACCGCTTGATAACTTGTGCGGTCTTTATAAACACCCCTATTGGCAAATCGGACAAGGGCAGTATCATCACAATGCACGTAACGATAACAAGCCAAAGGTAACGGCACAAAATCCACCCCCGAACCACCCCACGGCTGACACCGAAAAATCCGCCTAATAACAAGCGGTATGCCACGCACGCCATGCCATTTTAGGGCGTGTATGCCATAAACTGAACAAGTTGGATAAAACCGACAGCGAGCAGGGACAAGCGGACTGATTGCTTTTTGATAAAATTTGATGATAAGCAGTAAAAATTTGACAAGCATGACCAAAATTACCGAGAATTATCCGCAGAAAACAGGGTAGATAATTTTTCAAAAATATGTGTCAGCTCGCCATTTAGGTCAATCTCTTTTGTGTAGTTTTTCTTAACAATCAGCACCACATCCACCGCCCCAAGCGTGGGGGCTGTATGGCGAAAGTGTTCACGAGTGAGCCGTTTTAGTCGATTACGCATGACCGCAAGCTTAACCTTCTTTTTGGTAATGGCAAGCCCCAAGCGGGCGTGGGTTTGCTCGGACGCACCTGCTTGGACAAATAGAAGCAAATGCTCTGAGTGGATTTTTTTGATAGGATTATCAAACACCCGTTTAAAGTCATTGGGGCTAAGCAGACGCTGAGCTTTGGTAAAGCAAAATGGCGGGGTAAGTTGCGGACTTGTCATGGCATAAACGTATTAAATCAAACTATCATACAAGGCTTAGTGCGTTTCGTCAATGGTTTATCCAACATATAAAATCCTAAAGTTACAAACTTTTAAGGCAAAATTTGGACAAACAAAAGCACCCAAAAAAGGGTGCTTAATCTGTGATAATCTATAAGATTATACGGTCAGACGATGACGACCTTTGGCACGACGACGTGCTAGGACTTGACGACCGTTTTTGGTAGCCATACGGGCACGAAAACCGTGAGTGCGTTTGCGTTTTAGAACGCTGGGTTGGAATGTACGTTTCATAATTCACCTTAAGGTTGTATCACAGGCTCTGCAGAAGCCGTTTTTTTGTGATGGGTTATGTTTAACCAAACAGTCAAGCCTCCAGACTAATTATCAATCAATGTGCTTATAAATTAATGTTTGGCGAAAAACCTATGGATTTTACTAAAAAGATGTGCCAAAGTCAAGTTAATTTTTAAAAGTTTGGTTTTTTTGATGGTTTGTATTATGACATGTGATTTGTTTTGACAGTCAAAATATAGTAACTTTTAAATTATCTTAAAAAGTTATCCACAGATTTGCTACTGACTTATTTTTTATTTTAATATAAAAATAATAATAATAAGGGTTGAATATTTCTGTGGATAAGTATTAAAATTTTATAAAAATCATATATTTATATTGTTGATAAACCTGTATATAACTTGTGGATAAAATGTGAATAAGTTCTTTTTTTACTTATCCACAAACTTATCCACAAACTTATCCACAGAAAAATTATCGTTGAAAAATGTCAAATTTGTGGTATTATAGGCAAAAATTTAAGGGCGGGCAAGTTGGTATTTGATTAAAAATAATACAATTACCAAGAATTGCAGGATTTTTCGCCTAACTTGTATTTTAATTATTTTTTATCAAAAACTTATCGTTATGATTATTTTAAATCATAACTTTTGGTTTCTAATGATGTTTGGGTGAATGTAAATATGAAAAGTGGGCTGGCTGTGTTCTGGCTAATCACTTAAATTCGTTTTCAGTTAGATTTTGCTTACCCAAGTTTGTTATTTGAGTTAATTTATCATGCAAAACATATCGCTATTCGATGAAGTCATGCCAGAACATCTACCGTCTGATAAGGTGGGTGTTGGTATGGATGTGAGTGTTGGTCAGAAAAATGACGCCCCTGCTGTCGATGACAAAGGCGTGGCGGATAATGGGGTGGGTGATGACGACATGGTTGGCGATGTTCAAAAGCATGATGTCGATGCTGAGCTGTTTTGGCAGTCGTGCTTATCTGAGCTAAAACATGAGCTAAAAGAGAGTGAGCTTAATCAGTGGCTACGCTCCTTAAAGCCTGTATTTGCTGATGAGACGCTGGTATTGTTCGCCATTAATGATGTGTTTATCCGTCGCATTGAGACGCATTATTATGACAAAATCTGTGCGGTGGTGGCACGTCTGGCAGATGGTGGTGGTCAGGATGTGTCAGGTGTCGCCCTTCGGGTCATGCCCCTTGTGCCAAAAAGCGGTAAGGTAGATAAATCCCCTAAAAAACAAAAGCTCAAATCACCAAAAAAACCGACGAGCATTGAAGAGAGTCAGTCCTTAGAAGAGCGGTTTACCTTTGAAAATTTTGTCAAGGGTAAGTCTAATGCACTGGCATATAACGCCTGCCAAGAGCTAACCAAAAATCTGACCGATAAGGCTGTCAAGCACGACACGCATTTGTATTTTATCTATGGTTCATCAGGGCTGGGTAAGACTCATCTCATGCATGCGGTGGCTCATCGTTATGAGCGTGCCGGGCTTTTGGTGTGTTATTTTAGTAAAGATCAGTTTTTTAAGGTGACCATTAACGCCTTGCGTGGGGGTGAGGGTGGGGCGGATTCTTTGCTTCGGCGGATTTGTCAAGCAGATTTGCTCATCGTTGATGACGTGCACATGATTAACAACAAAAACGGCCCGAAAGTCTCGCAGTTTTTGATGATGCTATTTGGCGAATTCACCAAAGGTGATAAACGCTTGATTTTGGCGTCTGACAGACCGCCATCCCAAATGCAGGATTTTGACACGCGCTTTTTGTCACGCTTTGAGGGTGGGTTGTCGCTTGCCATTGAACCGCCTGACATTGAAATGCGTATGCAAATTTTGCAAAAAAAGGCGACTTTGCTTGGCATGGAGCTGCCCAAAGACTGTGCGATTTTTATGGCACAAAACATGCCCCCCGATGTCCGCCGATTAGAAGGGGCGTTAAACCAAGTGCGTGCCAATGCTCTATTGGTGGGCGGTGAGGTGACACTCTCGCTGGTGCGTCACGCCATCAAAGACCGCATTGAAGCACGAGCAAGGGCGGTCAATGCAGAGAACATCCGTGACTTGGTGGCGGAGTATTATGGCGTGTCGGTCAAAGATTTGATTGGTAAAAAACGGGCTCGCAACATTGCTCGCCCCCGTCAGATGGCGATGGCACTGGTGCGTGAGCTGACCCAAGACAGTTTTCCTGAGATAGGGCAGGTGTTTGGCGGACGAGACCATACCACGGTCATGCATGCTTGCGAGAAAATTAGCGAACTGCGAGCTGAGGAGTCATCGGTAGAAAAAGACTACCAGGCCTTACTTGCCACGCTTGAATTTGCTTGATGGTAACAGCCATCATGAAATGCGGTGTGAAGTTTGTTATAATAGACGTATTAGGGCGTGCTGAACATTGATAACATTATTTATAAAAACGATGAAAATTTAACGCTTTTGTCAATTTTTGCATGAAAAATGGCTATCCGACCACTTAATCATATAAATTTTTAAGATTTTAACTTAATTTTTAAAATTAAGTGGACCGATTGTGGCTCGAAGTCAAAATCCTTGTTGATATTGCAATATCAACTGCGGACTTTTCCTTGAAAAACGGGCGATTTCTCCTATTTTTCATTGTAAATACCAATATTCAACACGCCCTACATTTTTGTAAATATTAAGGATTTTTATGAAATTAGTCATTGATAAAACCCTGCTCATCAAAGCCATAACGCTCATCATTGAGGCGGTGGATAATCATCACCAAATGGCAATTTTAGGCAACCTAAAACTCGTGTTAGAACCACAAAGCCTGACGATGACCGCGTCCGATTTGGAGGTGGAGCTGACCAATGTCATCAGTCTGCCTGAGGGGGCGTGCGTGACGACAGGGGCGGTAACCATTCCTGCGGATAAGTTTTTTGGCATTTGTAAAGCTCTGCCTGATAATATGGTCAGCATTGAAGTGGCAGGCAGTCGCTGTCACATCACCAGTGGTAAGGGTAAATACATGCTCAGCACTCTACCTGCTCAGGATTATCCAAGTATTGGCGAGCCACGTTCAGAAAAGCTGGTCAAAATCGGACGCGATACCCTATTTAATCTTATCAAGCACACCCGCTTTGCCATGGCGACCCAAGATGTACGCCACTACTTGACAGGACTGCTCTTTGAGATTGAGGGCGATAAACTGACCGCGGTGGCAACCGATGGACATCGTTTGGCGGTGGCGTATCAAACTTTGGCGGACAGCCATGATGAAACCAAAGTCATCATCCCGGGTAAGGCGGTCAGTGGGTTAGAAAAGCTCTTGACCGACCTACTAAAAACCGCCGAAGAAAATGGCGACATGGTAACTTTGGGGTTAGATAACGACTTTTTGACCGTCAGTTTAAACTTTGGCGGGCAAATGATGATATCTTTGACCGCCCGTTTGATTGAGGGTAAATTCCCCGACTATCGCCGTGTCATGCCAACCAATAACGATAAAATCGCCATTTTTAATAAAGACAGCATGGTCGAGGTCTTGCGTCGGGTGGCGGTGGTAAACACCAAAGACTCCCCTGGCGTGCTACTGCACTTTACCAAAAGCGAGACGGTGGATGTCATCTCAACCAACCGTGAGCAAGACGAAGCCAGAGAAGAGGTGGCAGTCAATTACACAGGCGAGCCGATTGAGATTTCATTTAATGAGTCCTATTTGCGTGCTGTGCTAAATGTGTTAGAGGGCGACATCCGCCTAGAAATGGTACATCCGACCAGTCCGACACGCATTTATCAAGTGGGCGATGACCACAACTATCAATATGTCGTCATGCCCATGCGTGTGTGATGGGCAGGGCATGATCACACAGCTTCAAATCACCCATGTACGCAACCTAGCTCAGATAAGTCTGACACTCGCTGATTGTAATGTGTTCGTGGGGCGTAATGGCAGTGGCAAAACATCGCTTTTAGAGGCGGTGTTTTTGTTGTCTCGGGGTAAAACTTTTCGTCATCACGAACCCAAACGCTACATCAGTCATCATCAAAAATCCTGCACGGTGTGGGCGATGACAGGGTCTGACATGCTGGCGGTGCAAAAAAATCTGGATGAGCGACAGCTGGCAACGACAGTGTTAAAACTCAATGGGCAAACCGTAGCCACTCAAAGTCCACTGACTTATGCCTTGCCAGTGTTGCCCATTGACCCCGGTGGCATGGCGGTGTTAGAAGAGGGCAGTCATGCCAGACGGCAGATGTTGGACTGGCTGACGTTTCACGTGAAACAGGAGTTTTATGGAGAATGGCTTGCCTATCAGCGACTGCTTAAACAGCGAAATCTATTACTAAAATCGCCCCGTGTGCGTGAGCGAGGCGGTGAAGTGCGGGCATGGGACAGTCAGCTGGCGTATCATGCAGATAAACTACACCGATGTCGGCAGGCGGTCTTTGAGCGGTGGCAGGTGTGCTTTGATGAGATGATGGGGCGACTGCTACCACATTACCAAGGCGATATTTATCTGTCCTATCAAGCAGGTTTTGATGATAAGGCAGGACTGCTCTGTGTACTGGCGTCTCGTTTGGACTCTGACATGGAGCTGGGTTATACCCGCGTGGGGGCTCATCGTGCTGATGTGATGGTGATGTTAAAGCAGTCTGGCGATGGCGGACAAATCAAAAGTCAGGCGGTGGATGTGCTCTCTCGGGGCGAGAAAAAACTGCTCGTCATCGCTCTAAGACTCTCGCAACTACAAGTGATGTGTGCGTATCAGCAGATACAGCCTGTGGTGCTTGTTGATGACATTGATGCGGAGCTTGATGCGGAGGCGATGGATTTGCTACTTGATACGCTACTGTCACTGCCTTGTCAGCTCATGATAACCAGCTTACAAGATGAGACGGTAGAGATAATCGCCGAAAAAATATCAGCCCTGTATGAGCCAAAGAGCCTTAAAAAGTTTCACGTGAAACAGGGTAATATCACGCCAGATGAGTGTTCCACGTGAAACAAGAATGTGTAATAAATAAGCGATAAAAAGAGCTTGGTGTTCAAGCTCTTTTGTTTTATTAAGGCTTTTCCACTTATGCCTTAATCTCTTGGACGGCTCGCCACGCTTGGTCTATCGCTCCATCAGCATAAGGCATCCAGTCGGCATCAGAGTTTGCCATGTGGATATTGTCATGAGCTTGTTTGACGCTATCTAGTGTTTTGCCAGCAATATCATCTTTGTCAAATAAGACGTTGCGTTCATAGCTGTATCCATGCCCCCAGCGGTTGATGGTGATGGCAAGAATCTTGTCGTCAAGATTCTCTCCTACCACGTCGTACATCTCACGCAGTTGGTCAAGGGCTTGCTTTTCTAGGTCATGATAACTGGCTCGGTACAGCTCGGAGCGTCCGATTTTACAAGCTTCACGCACGTCTTTGCCTGTACCATAAGGTACAGCAATGCGTGCCATATGAACAACCATAGGCTCGCTCGGGTCTTTGGGGTAGTGATAATCGCCCATGCTTACAGGATAATCTATCATGATAAAGCAATAAGGGGCTTTGGGGGTGTAAAACTGCCATGCACCGAGCTTTTTAAAGGCTTGCCAATCCTTGACCAAGATTTTGGTATAAATCATGGGTATGCGGATGTTTTGTAAGTGGTCATCCTTTTGGGTTTGGGGTAGGTCGTTATCGATAAATGGTATCATGCCATGCTGACATGCTAAGATGCAGTGGCGAGCGTCCACACGGTGGAGTTTGCCGTCTTTTTTGTAGCCTATCATCACGCCCTTTTTGCCGTCGGTTTCGATGTTTTTGACTTGGACGGCGGTGGCATTTAGGCGGATATTGACAGGCTGCTCGGGCGTGTCAAGCTTGGTGTAGTCAAATTTGTCCAATACGATGGCTTCCATCTCGCTTTTGCCGTTGGCGTGGTCGGGGTTGGCGACAACTGCAGGTATCATCTTTTTAACCAGTAGGCGAGCGATGGAGGCATTGCCGTCAGGAAAGTGAAAAATATAAGGCTCGCTCTCGCCATCGTCATCGGCTTCTAACCCTGATAATTCAAGCCCTGCATAGCCTTCATAAAAGGCATCATAAGCTGACAGACCATCAATGTTAAATCCCCAGTATTCCAAACAAAGCTCTTCCATATACGCCATCGCTCCTTGGGGGAGTTTGACATGGTCTTTTAAAAATTTATCATAACTGATGGATTGTAGATAGTCTTCTCGCTCGCCCAGTGCCATGTCGCCCAAATAGTCTTTGGGAGTGGTGTATAGCTCTATCAAGGCGGTTTTGTCCGTATCTGATAAAGGAGCTTTGGCAAACAGCTCTGTGGCGTTGTCAGCATTGGGCTTATCGGACAGCACCACGCTTTGTCCAAAGGTGGCTTTATTAAAAAACACGCCCTGCTTGTTCATGCCTAGATTTTTAAAATAATCTTGGTCATAATAGGTGTAGAATTTTTGTACATCAATACCAAGCTCATTGAGTAGTCCCATGGCTTCTTTGCTGTATTCGCTTGGGGTGTCGATGGATTCACTACCGCCATAGCTGATGCGAAAGATGTCTTTACCATCAACACTCTCGCTAAACTCATTGCGTTTGGCATGACCGCCGAAGTCATCATGGTTATCCAATACCAAGATTTTGGCACTGGGAAATTTTTTTTGGTAAAAATAGGCACTGGCAAGACCGCTAATGCCTGCCCCGACCACAACCAAATCTACCGTCTCTGACACGCTCTCGCCTGAGACGTCAAACTGTACTTTTTTCCATGCCATCTCATGAGCGACATCATAACTGCCTGCATGATTGCCACGCAAGCCTGTCAGTTCGGGTGGATAGTTGGAGCTGGTTTTGGCGGTTGGCGGTGGGGTACTGCCACTGGTTTTGGGGGTGTCTGCCTGTGGTGTGGGAGTGTCATCACTGCAAGCGGTCAGTGTGCCTGTGGCAAGGGAGGTGATGAGTAGGGCTGAGCCGTTTAAAAAATCACGGCGAGTGATGCGTTTGTTCATTATTTAAGCAGGTGATAAAAAGATAGATTGTAACGCAAAATTTTAAAAAATCAATGAAAAAGTGATGGGTATAGATAGAAGTTTTTGAAAACGATAAAGCCCCAACTTGCGTTAGGGCTTACCGTATGGGTTTTGCAGTCCGTCCATCATCCGTGGTTCGTGTATCAGCGGTCATCCGTGGCGGCGTATCCATGTGCCGTCTTCCTTGCTGATGGGTGTATTATGCCAAAAGTTATCTTGTAAGAAAATACGCAAAAATCGCAAAGTTTTGTAAGTATATGCTCACAAACGCAAATCATGCCCCAAACCCCTTTATCAACGCTCGCACGCCAATATCAGCAAAATGACAAAGGTAATCATGGTGGCACCTTGTGTAAAATGGATGAAAATGGACAAATCGGGGCGTGGATTTGCGCCTATCAAACACCCCCAAAACTTGTTATAATAGCACATTTATCATTCTCATACAGTAGGATATTATGGATACCCAAGCCACAAGCCCTAATACCATCAACCACACCGCCATCTACCAAAAACTTGCCACAGACCATGGTGTGCGTGCCGAGCAGGTTCAAGCCTTTGCCGACTTATTAGACGAAGGGGCGAGCGTGCCATTCATCGCCCGTTATCGTAAGGACAAAACAGGCGGACTTGATGATGATATGCTTCGTACCCTAGAAAAAGCCCTAACGCACGAGCGGGATTTGGAGGTTCGCCGTAACAAAGTATTTGACCTTTTGACCGCCCAAAACGCCCTAACGGACGAACTTACCCTGCGTGTCAAAAACGCCATGAGTAAATTGGAACTTGAAGCGATTTATGAGCCCTACCGCCCAAAACGCCGTACCTTGTCGGCTAAGGCGACTTTGGCAGGACTTCGCCCGATTGCCGAGCGGATTTTGGCAGGGGAGAGTTTGGATACGGCACTATCTGATTACACCCCTGTTAGCACGGTAACGGACGAGCAGGGCGAGAGCTTTGATGTGGATTATAGTACTCGTGAGCTACAACTATCAGGCGTGCAAGCGATTATTCTTGATGAATGGGCGTTAAACTTAGATTTGTTTGACAAGGTGCGAACAGGCTTTAACGCCACGGCAAGCATTCACTCTAAGCTTGTGGGCGAAGAAAAACGAGAGGCAGGCGAGAAATTCAAAGACTATTTTGACCATACCGAAACCTTTGCCAAACTCTCCAATCATCGCCTACTTGCCATGCTTCGTGGCAGACAGGCAAACGTGCTTGTCTTATCCGTGCTTGGCGAAGATGAGCCGTTTATCGCCCAAATCAAAACCACTTTTGGGGCGAGCGATACGGACGAGCGTGGGCAGTTTTTGAGCGAGACGGCAGACAGATTATGGAATGCCAAATGGCGACCACAGATAGAGCATCGCCTATTGACCGAAAGACGACTGGACGCTGAGACGCACGCCATTGGCGTATTTGCCCAAAACCTAAAACACCTACTCATGACCGCCCCTGCTGGACGCAAAGTTATCCTAGGCGTGGACCCTGGTATCCGTCATGGCGTAAAAATGGCGGTGATTGACAGCACAGGCGATGTCGTGGCGACCGATACCGTGTATCCCTTTATCGACCCCACGACCGACAAGGCAAAGGCGGTGATTGCCAAACTCATTGCTGATTATGGCGTGGAGCTTGTCGCCATTGGCAACGGCACAGCAAGCCGTGAATCGGACGAGCTTGTGAGGTCGGTGATTAGCGAGAACAGCCTATCTGCCAAAGCGGTGGTGGTGAGTGAGGCGGGGGCGAGCGTGTATTCGGCAAGTGAGATTGCAAGTCACGAGCTACCCGAGCTTGATGTGTCGGTGCGTGGGGCGGTGTCTATCGCCAGACGATTGCAAGACCCTTTATCCGAGCTTGTCAAGGTTGAGCCAAAGGCAATCGGCGTGGGGCAATATCAGCACGATGTCAATCAAGCCGAGCTAGAATCTAGCCTTGACAAAGTAACCGAAGACTGTGTGAATGCGGTGGGCGTGGACGTGAACACGGCAAGCCCTGCCATTCTTGCCCATATCGCAGGGCTGAACAAAAATGTCGCCCAACAAATCGTGAACTATCGCCGTACCAATGGGGCATTTAAAAACCGTGAAGAGCTAAAAGCCGTACCACGCTTGGGTGTCAAGACTTTTGAGCAGTCGGCAGGATTTTTGCGTATCAAAGACGGCACCGAGCCACTGGACGCAACAGGCGTACACCCTGAGAGTTATGGGCTTGTTTATGAGATTTTGCGTAAGGCGGACAAATCGCTGTCGGACGTGCTGGGCAACGAGACCCTTGCCAAATCGCTAAATGACAGCACGGACAATTTTAGCCAGCTTGCCACGGTGCTTGCCGAGCTTGCCAAACCTGCCCATGACCCCCGTGGCGAATTTAAAACCGCCAAATTCCGTGATGACGTGAGCGAAATGGGGCACTTGCAAATCGGCATGGAGCTAGAAGGCGTGGTAACGAACGTAACTGCGTTTGGCTGTTTTGTGGATATTGGCGTACACCAAGACGGGCTTGTGCATATCTCTGAGTTGTCCGACAGTTTTGTCGCTGACCCTGCGGACATAGTCAAACCCCAAGACATCGTCAAAGTGCGTGTGCTATCGGTGGACGAGCCAAGAGGTCGCATTGGGCTTTCTATGAAATCGCCTGACAAAAAAGACGTCTCAAAGTCCGATAAAGCGGATAAAGAATTTAAAGACAAGTCAAATGCCAAACCAAACAACAAGCCCAACAATAAGCCAAAACGTGAATTTAACAAACCTAAAAACGAACCTGTCAAAGTGGGCAGTTTTGGGGCGTTATTACAGCAGGCGGGGCTTAAATAGTTTGGGTTAGTCGTTAAGAATAAAGGTGGGGTTGCTCACCTTTGTTTTGTCATGTATAAATCTAACAACAAAAACAAAGCCACAAATGGGGGTCATTTGTGGCTTTTGTTATGGGGTTTTGCTACCTGCGGTGTTCCATTGGGTTGTCCATAATATCAGCGTTCATCCATGTTGGCTTATCCATTTGCCATCTCCTTGCTGATGGGTGTATTATGCCAAAATGACGACCATAAGAAAATACGCAAAAATCGCAAAGTTTTGTCAGTATATGCTTACAAATACCTATCCCATATTTTTATCCAAAAGTGTCAATAACTCTTTGTCATTGACCAGCACGTCAGCAAGGGTGTAGCCATCTAGCACCGTCACAAAGGCAAGCATGGCTTTATAAAACACACCTTTTAAACGGCAGGCAGGCGAGATGATACAGCTGTTGGTATCATCGCCGATATTGACCAAGCTGATTTTGCCGTCTGTGTTTTTGGAGTTGTCATCTAAGCATTGTAATATACCAAAATCGCTCTCGGTATGGCGAATGAGTTGCCCGATGTTAATCTCGCTTGGGTCTTTGGCTAGGCGAATGCCCCCACCTTTGCCACGCACGCTCTCAATGTAGCCCAATTTACCCAGCTGATGAATGATTTTGGTGAGATGACTTTTTGAGATGTCATAGGCTTGGGCGATGTCGTCAATGTTGGCAAGCTCGCCATCTTTGGGCGTTACCGCCAGATAAATCAAAGAACGCAGAGCATAATCGCTATAATTGGTCAGTTTCATGTTGTTGTTCTTCAAGTTAAAAGAATATTATAACAAATTTATGGGGGTTTTACTGTTTTTTGCTTGTTGCTGTTTGTGTGGGTTATGACGGAAATAATCAATGAAAAATCAATCAAAAGTGACAATAGGCATTTATTTTAAGCGTTTGCCGTCTTTGTCAAATATTCCGTATTTTTTACGCTGTGCAATTCGGTGTTGTCTTTCACTTTTGGTTTCTTCCAAAAATTCTGGGCGAATGCCAAACGGAGCTGAGCTTTTGCGTTTTATTCTTAGTTTATTAGGTTTGTCTTGTTGGTTGTTTTTGGAGTTTTTAAGAACAGTATAAAGACAGATAAGGGAAATGATAAAAGCCCCAATGCCAAAGATGAGTGCCATGCCTTGCGTATCAAAAACTGTGGTATTTTGTTCCGAAGGTGTGAGTTGGTGTGGTTTGATTGTGTTAGTGGTGACTGTATTATCAGGCTGTTCTGATAAGATGCGTTGATTGCTAAGTTCTTGAAATTCTTGCCAGTTTTGATTATTGGTGTTGTCGCTCATGATTTACGTTATGATAATTGCCATAAGGTTAGTATAGCAAGGTTTTTATCATTTGGGTAGCGTATTTGGAAGTAATGATTGTTGATTTTAAAGTGATTTAATCAGCTCTTGCATTCCAAGACCTGATTAAATCGTCAAAAGATTTGGGTAATCTAAATCTTACACGCACCGCCTTCACAGCCGTCATCATTGTCGCCATCAAATCCGCCGACCACGCTCACGTCCGCCAAATCGCCAAGCATGGTGTTAAAATCCAGCTCATCAAGGTTTAAATCATCCAAATCAATCGCTTGTGAATTTGTCATGGGTATCTCCTAGTTAGGGTTTATAGAATTAAAAAATTAGATTGGGTGAATCATTTCGCCCTTTTTGAAATATGCTCATCACATATCCAAAGGTTGCCACTCTTTGCCCTTTAATGGCGGTAGATAGGCAAGCCCTTTTTGCTGATACGCCCAAAGCTGGCTTGGGATTTTGTAGATGTCGTTACGCTCGGGGTCGATGTGCGTGGCGATTTTGTCGGTGTCGCCTGCCTTTAATAGCGTGGCAAAATTGGGATTTATCATGACCGCCTTACCCACAGCGATAAATTCTACCCAGCCTGTATCATACGCACGCACCACGTCATCGGCAGAGAGCAGACAACCCACGCCAATGAGCGGTAACTTGCCACCAATGCGGGCATAGAGCTGTTCTATACGAGTCAAATTGGTGTCCGCCCCACGTCTCGCCTTTTTATAAAAATCCCACAACGAGACGTGCAAATATTGCAAAGGCTCATCCACCAAAGCATCAATCAAATCAAACGCATCCGCCATCGTCAAGCCATCATCGCCTGCTTCTTCTGGCGAAAAACGATAGCCCACGATAAATTCTGCCTTGTTGTGTTTGGCTTTTGTTTCATTGACCGTTTTGATAACGGCTTTGGGGAAACGCAAGCGATTCTCCAAGCTCCCACCCCACTCATCATCTCGCTTGTTGGCTTGGGGCGAGAAAAACTGCTGAATAAGATAATTATTCGCCCCATGAATCTCCACGCCATCAAATCCTGCGCGTATGGCAAGGTCGGTTGCCACGCCAAAGCCTGTGATGACTGTCTGTATCTCGTCCACGCTCATGGCTCGGGCGGACTGTTTGCCGTTGTCTATGTCAGACGGAGCGATAACCTCGCCAAACTGGGCAAGCGACTGATAACCGCCATGATGAATTTGCAAAATCGCCTTTGCACCGCCTTTTTTAATGATATTGGCGGTTTCGGTCAGGCTTGCCAAATGGCTCTCATCATAGGCGGACGGCTGACCGACAAAGGCTTTACCGCTTGGGTGCACCAAAGTCGCCGCCGTGATAAATAAGCCAAAATCGTCCGACCGTCCTGTCAAAAACGCCCGCTCTTCATCGGATAACGTGCCGTTAGGGTTGGACGCATAGTGGGTCATTGGGGCTACGACAAGGCGGTTTTTGATTTCTACGCCATTATTTAGGGTAAACGGGGTAAAAAGTGGGGTGGTGTCAGTCATAATTTTTCTCTTTAAAATAAAATGGTTAATTGATAAATTGGTGTTTTTAAATTGAACGGTGGGGGCGAATCACATTCGTCCTTGTAAACGCATCAAATGTTAGGTTTTTAACCATGATAAAACAACATGCTATTGTTAATCTATCCTACTTTTGGGCAGGGTTTTGGGTAAATGTAATTTCCCAACACGCCATTATGGTAAATTATCCCCAATTTGCTCCAATTCTACCTTTTAAAAAATGCTTTTGTAGGGGCGTGCTTTCCACACCCTATAAGGTCAGCGCCATCAACATCAACCTTTTACCACATCAGCAAGCAATTCATACGAGCGAGCTTGTTTGTCTTTGTCATAAATATAGCTGACCGCCATAAATTCATCGGCATTGACTTGGCTTTGTAATTGCTCTAACTGGGCTTTGACCGTCTGTGGCGAGCCAATCACGCTACACGCCGTCATGCTCTTTGCCATGGATAGGATATGCGGTGGAATATGGCTCTCAATGTCAGGGGCAGGCGGTTTCATGCCTGAGCGTTCGCCCGTTACCACATTTAAGAAAAACTGCAAACTGGTGGTTGCCAGTAACTCGGCTTCACTGTCGGTATCGGCAACAATGGCGTTTAGCCCAACGATGACTTTGGGTTTGTCAAGCACGTCAGACGGCTTAAATTCCCTGCGGTAAATCTCCACCGCCTGCGTCAAAAAGCGTGGGGCAAAATGAGACGCAAAGGCATAAGGTAAACCAAGCTCTGCCGCCAAATACGCACTCTCAGGGCTAGAACCCAAGATATACAGTGGCACGTTTAGCCCTTTGGCAGGGTAGGCTCGCACTTTGTCGCTGTCGTCATTGCCAAAATAAAACTGCAACTCTTTGATATCACTAGGAAAACTCATCGCAAAATCGTCCTGATGACGGCGAATGGCTCGGGCGGTGGCAGGGTCAGTACCAGGGGCTCGCCCAAGCCCCAAATCCACACGGTTAGGATATAGGCTTGCCAGCGTGCCATACTGCTCGGCAACAACAAAGGGCGAATGATTGGGGAGCATGACACCGCCCGACCCCACTCGGATTGTGCTTGTCTTGTCAAGCACACGCTGGATTAAAAGGCTCGTGGCGGAACTTGCCAGATAGGGCATATTGTGGTGTTCGGCAATCCAGTAGCGAGTGTAGCCTGTGCGTTCGGCAAGCTGTGCCAAGTCCACAAGGTTGTCAATCGCTTGGTTAAAAGTCTCGCCGTCTCGTAATGGGGCTAGATTTAAAATAGATAGCTCAGTTGTGGTTTGGGTCATGGTTTTTCTCGCTTTTACATTTATAAAAATTTAGATATGTTTTGGCAAAATTTTTGGGGCTATTTGATTAAATGGATAGGTGGGGGCAAATCGCATTCGCCCAATTATCAACACACCGCAAAAGGCAAATTATTTTAATCAGACAACCCGCCAATCTCATCACGCACTTGGCGGATAAAGCCGTCCACACCGCTTGGGCAGTAGCGGTAATACGTCCATTTGCCAAGGCGTTTGCTCTCTATTAGCCCTGTTTGTTGTAGGCTACCTAGATAACTTGAAATCACCGACTGGGCAAGCCCTGATTTTTCGGCAATCACACCCACGCAAATCCCACCGTCAAAGCCTGTCTCTGTGCAACGCAAAGCGTCCGCCCCAAAATGTGTGGCAGGGTCTTTGAGCCACAGCAAAATCTGATAGCGGACATCGTTGGCAAGCACTTTAAAAACATCAGTGGATTTCATGAATACAGATAAGCTAAAAATAATATATCATTATATCTATAAATTTAGATATGTCAAGCTCATCACGCTATCACAAATATGATAAAATGGCGTCAAGATAACGTAATCAAAAAAACACACCATGCCCCACACCACACCGCCCGTGAAAGACGGTATTTCTCCAAGTCGTCTTTATTTAGAAAAATTAAACAATCAGCCCAAGAGTCTACTGGCGTTTTTATGCCAAAAATTCCCCCATATCAGCCCTGATGAGTGGCAGGCACGCTTTGAGAGTGGCGATGTTTGGGGCGATATTGGGGGTAAGATGACAGGCGGTGTTGCCCCTTTGACGGCAGAGACACCTTATGTGCATGGGCGGACGATTTATTATTATCGGACGCTACAAGATGAGATTATTGTGCCGTTTGATTATCAGATTCTCTTTGAAAATGATGAGTTTATGGTGGTGGATAAGCCCCATTTTTTGGCGGTAACGCCATCGGGCAGTTATGTCAAACAGACCCTGCTTGCTCGCCTAAAAGCCGATACGGGCAATGCCGATTTGTCCCCCATTCACAGGCTAGACAGAGAGACGGCAGGACTGATACTCATCAGTAAAAATGTCGCCACACGCCATCAGTATCAAGCCTTATTTGCCCATCATGCCATCACCAAGGTGTATCATGCCATCGCCACTGTTAATCATAAATTAACAATGCCGATAGATGTTCGCCTGCATTTGGAGCGTGGCGAGCCGTTTTATGTCATGCGTGTCAATGCTGACAAACCTGCCAATACCCACACGCACATCGATATTTTGGCGGTCAAAGGCGACCTTGCCAAATACGAGCTTCGCCCCACGACGGGTAAACTTCATCAGTTAAGAGTTCATCTCAATCATCTTGGCATACCCATCTGTCATGACCCTTATTATCCATCAGTCCGTCATAAAGCCAAAGATGACTTTACCAACCCTTTGCAACTACTTGCCAAACACCTTGTATTTAACGACCCCATCACAGGCGAGCGGTGGGAGTTTACATCAAAGCAAAATCTGGCTTTATAAAAAAACCCTGCGACTGGGCAGGGCTGGGATAGATTTGTTGGCGTTAAATCACCAAAACAAAAAACTTACCCCAAGCAAAATAAGTAGCACGCATTGGAGTGTTAAAAAGGTTTGGTGTTTTTTTAAAAACGCTACAAGGGACGAGCCTTGCTCTTTGTTGTCCATGTTTTGGACGGTCAGCGTGTCAAGCTCTGGCTTGGTGGGGTGTTTGTTGTCGTTCATGGGGGCAACTGATTTCTCATTGACAAAATCATTGGGGTTTATGCTCATGACCATGTCAAATCTCCGTGGTACTGATGTTTGCTTTTTGCTCAATTTATTGTAATTTTATGTAAATAAATATTACGATAAATATTTTTTGTGTTATTTGTTGTACTATTATATCGGTTTTTTTGAAAAATTTAAATAAAAAATAGCATTTTTGTGTAAAATTCATCAGTATTTTTGTAAATTTCTATTTTTAACAAAACGAATGAATATTTCCAATCTCTTACCAAGCATCCATTAAGCAAAATCAAATCAGACAGTCACGCCAAAAAATGATAAAATAGGCTGATTTATTCATTTTCTTTTTATTAATAATATAGGAACTGCCATGACACTTACCGCCGACCAAGTCTTATTTGAAAAAGCCAAACGCCACATTCCGGGGGGTGTAAACTCGCCCGTGCGTGCCTTTGCAGGGGTGGGCGGTACGCCTGTGTTCGTGAGCCGTGCCAAAGGTGCGTATATGTACGACACCGAAGGGCGTGAGTATATTGATTACGTTGGTTCGTGGGGGCCTATGATTTTGGGACATGCCCACCCCAAGGTCATCGATGCGGTCAAGCTCGCCTGTGATGACGGCTTATCCTTTGGGGCTCCCACGCCCTTTGAGACGACCATGGCGGATTTGATTGCCGACATCATTCCACACATTGAGCTGATTCGCATGGTGTCATCAGGCACAGAGGCGACCATGAGTGCCATTCGTTTGGCTCGTGGCTATACAGGGCGAGATAAGATTGTCAAATTTGAAGGGTGCTATCATGGGCATTCGGACAGTCTGCTTGTCAAGGCAGGCTCTGGAATGCTCGACATTGGCGAGCCGACATCAAAAGGCGTACCTGCTGATTTTGCCAAGCATACCGTAACCTTGCCTTATAATGACATTGATGCCCTGCGTTCTGCCTTTGATAAATTTGGCGATGAATTTGCGTGCGTGATTTTAGAGCCGATAGCGGGTAACATGAACATGGTTATCCCAAGTCAAGAGTTTCATAACACCTTGCGTGAGCTTTGTACCAAGCACGGGGCGGTGTTGATTTTTGATGAAGTGATGACGGGCTTTCGTGTGGGACTGCGTGGAGCAAGCCACCATTTTGGCATTACCCCCGACCTTAGCACCTTTGGTAAAATCATCGGGGCAGGCTTGCCTGTGGGGGCGTTTGGCGGTAAACGTGAGATTATGGAGTGTATCGCCCCCTTGGGCGGTGTCTACCAAGCAGGGACACTGTCTGGTAACCCCCTAGCCATGCGTGCAGGTAAGGCGATGTTTGATGAATTAACTCGTCCGAATTTTTATGAGGAACTGACCGCCAAAACCGCCAAACTGGTAAACGGCTTACAAGCACTGGCGGACAAACACGGCATAGATTTTGCAAGTTGTCATGTAGGCGGTATGTTTGGGCTGTTTTTTGCCAAAGAATTGCCCAAAAACTTTAATGACGTGGCATGCGCCGACACCAAACGCTTTAACCAGTTTTTCCATGCCATGCTAAAACAGGGCATATACCTTGCTCCGTCTGCCTTTGAAGCATTCTTTATGTCCATCGCCCATACCGATGACGACATTGAGCGGACACTTGTGTGTGCAGATAAGGCATTTGGTGAGCTGATTGGTTGATTTTTTAAAATTGACTACCATATAATTTGATTGTATTGCTGTTATAAAATATTTTGCCCTGTGCAATTTGGAAAAAACCATGCTAACAAAAGCCATCAGTGCTGTATTCGGCACCAAAAACGAACGTGAATTAAAGCGTATGCAAAAGCAGGTGGACAAGATTAACGCCCTTGAACCCACAATCTCAGCACTGTCTGATGATGAGCTACGCCAAAAAACCGATGAGTTTAAAAGCCGTCATGCCAATGGTGAGAGTCTTGACAAGCTCTTGCCCGAGGCGTTTGCCGTGTGCCGTGAAGCGTCCAAACGTGTGAACGGCATGAGACACTATGACGTCCAGCTCATCGGTGGCATGACCTTGCACGAGGGTAAGATTGCCGAGATGAAAACGGGCGAGGGTAAGACCCTAATGGCAACCCTTGCCATGTACCTAAACGCCATCAGTGGCAAGGGCGTGCATGTCGTAACCGTGAACGACTATCTGGCAGGGCGTGATGCTGAGCTAAACCGTGGGCTGTTTAGCTTCTTGGGGCTGACGGTGGGTGTGATTTATAGCCAACAGCCCCCCCATGAGAAATTTGATGCTTATCGTGCTGACATCACTTATGGCACCAATAACGAATACGGTTTTGATTATCTGCGTGATAACATGGTGTTTAGCAAAGATGAGAAAAAACAGCGTCCGCTCAATTACTGTATCATCGATGAGATTGACAGTATTTTGATTGATGAGGCTCGGACACCGCTCATCATCTCAGGGCAAGCCGAAGACTCGGCTCATCTGTATGCCTTGATTAATAACATCATTCCCCGCCTAAAAAAATCCGACAACGAAGAAGATAATAAAAACAACGTGGCGGAGGATTTTTGGATTGATGAGAAAAACCGAGCCATTGAGATTAGCGAAAAGGGCTATGAGAAAATTGAGAAATTCTTGATAGAAGTAGGCGAGCTTGGCGAAAAAGAAAGCCTGTACAGCCCTGCTCGCTTGCCCCTGCTCGCTCATGTGCAGGCGGCGATTAGAGCTCATCATCTGTTTATTAAAAACGTGCATTATATCATCTCTGAGGATAACGAGATTGTCATTGTGGACGAAAACACGGGGCGTACCATGCCGGGCAGACGGTGGAGCGAGGGGCTACACCAAGCGGTAGAAGCCAAAGAGGGTGTGGAGATTCAAGCCGAAAACCAAACCATGGCAACCACCACGTTCCAAAACTATTTTCGTCTGTATGACAAGCTCTCTGGCATGACAGGGACAGCAGATACCGAAGCGGCGGAGTTTAAATCGACTTATGACATTGATGTGGTCATCATTCCCACACACCGTCCGATTGCTCGTGTGGATTTGAACGACCAGATTTTCTTATCTAAATTGGGCAAATATCAAGGCATTATCCGTGAGATTCGCCAAATCACCGCCAAAGGAGCCCCTGTGCTTGTTGGTACAGCAACCATTGAGGCGAGTGAGGAGCTGTCGTATTTGCTTGACCAAGCTGGTATTAAACACAACGTCCTAAACGCCAAACAGCACGAACGAGAAGCCGAAATCATCGCCCAAGCAGGCAGACCGTCTGCGGTAACCATTGCCACCAACATGGCAGGACGTGGTACGGATATTATCCTAGGTGGTAACTGGCAGGCGGAGATAGAGGATTTGGACGCACTCACCGATGCCCAAAAGAGCGAGTTACAAAGCCAATGGCAAGCTCGTAACGAAGCGGTCAAAGCGGCAGGGGGTCTGCACATCATCGGCTCTGAGCGCCACGAATCACGTCGTATTGATAACCAGCTTCGTGGGCGTGCAGGGCGACAAGGCGACCCTGGTCAGTCTCGCTTTTTCTTGTCATTAGAAGATGACTTGATGCGGATTTTTGCAGGCGACCGTGTGGTGTCAATGATGCGTGCCATGGGGCTAAAAGAGGACGAAGCCATTGAGCATAAAATGGTGTCTCGCTCGATTGAGAACGCACAGGGCAAGGTAGAAGCTCGTGATTTTGACGCTCGCAAAAGCCTGCTAAAATATGATGATGTCGCTAACGAACAGCGTAAGGTCATCTATGGACAGCGTGATGACTTGCTAGAAGAGGTTGATTTACAAGAGTCCATCAAAGCCATGCACCATGAGGTGTATAACGCCCTTATCACGCAGTTCGTGCCAGAGGGTTCGGTCGATGACCAGTGGAACATTGACGGGCTAGAAGATGAGATTGAGGACGCCTTTGGCTATTATATGCCGATTAATGATTGGCTAGATGCTGACCGCCGTCTTGATGAAGAGGGCTTGCGTGCTAAGATTATTGATTTTGCCATCGCCCATTATCAGAAAAAACGTGAGTCCATGGGCGAGCAAAATGCTGCCCGATTGGAGCGTGATTTTATGCTCCGTAACCTTGACCGCCATTGGAAAGAGCATTTGACCCAAATGGATCAGCTCCGTAAAGGCATTCATTTGCGTAGCTACGCCCAAAAGAATCCCGAGCAAGAGTATAAGCGTGAATCTTTTGATTTGTTCCAGTCCATGCTTGGGGCGATTAAATCAGACGTGGTGCAGGACTTGGCACGGGTGCATATCGCAACCCCAGAAGAGATTGCCCAAATGGAAGAAGAACGTCGCCGTCAAGCCGAGATGATGCGACTGCATTTTGAGCATAATGACATGGGGCTAGAAGGCGAGATTGCCACCGATGAGAGTCGCCCACGAGCCACCCAAAACGTTCAGCGTATCACGGTCAGTCTGGGCGGTGCTGTACCGTCCATGCCAAATCTTACGCCAAACGGTCATACTACTAGCACTGACACCAACCAAAGCATGACAGATGTGGGTGATATCGCAGAACCCCAAAATACTGATGATGTCTTTATCCCTGCCAACATCAACCGTAATGCTCCCTGTCCGTGTGGTAGTGGCTTAAAGTACAAGCAATGCCATGGTAAGATTTAGCATTTAAAAACATAACCATCAAAAAAGGGCGTCATGCCCTTTTTTTATTTTAAACTCTCACTTGCCACGCATGTCAATTATCCATACTTCCGCTTGTGAGCCCAAGCGAAACGGCACACCCCAAAAGCCATAGCCTGATGAGACCACCACATGCGTACCGTTGATTTTTTCGTGTCCGTATGCCACACGGTTTAGGGCTTTGACGATAAAATTGGCAGGGAAAACTTGTCCGTTGTGGGTATGCCCTGATACTTGTAGGTCTATGGGCAGTTGTACATTTTGGTCAATCTGGCTCGGCCTATGGTCAAGCAATATCACAGGATAGCGAGTATCCACGCCACGCATGAGCTCGTGCGTGGGCAGACGGTCGGCGTAATGGTCATCATATCGCCCGATAATCGTCATCGGCGTGTCATTGATAATAAACATCTGAGCGGTGTCATCAAGCAGTATCGCTCCGCTATCACGCACCGCTTGTACAATGGCATGGCGTTCTTTGGCGTTATATAGGTCATGATTGCCAAGGCTTGCGATGAGATTGCCATTGACTGATTTGACCAAATTGTCAAAAGCGGTGTGCATTTTTTCGCCATGATAAACGTGCGTGTCATCATCCATAATGTCGCCCGGCATGAGCAGTACGTCTGCTTTTTCACGTTTTAAAATGTCTGCCAAACGGTTAAGCTGGCGACTGCCGACCAAATAACCCAAATGGGTGTCGCTTGCCACAGCGACCCTGACAGGATTCATCGGTTTGCCAATCTGCATGGATAGATGTCGCACCACAGGCGTGTAGGCGTTATAAACGGACAAGCTAACCAATCCAATAAAGCTTGCCACGCCAAACACACGCACCATCACCCCATCTACCCCGCCCATGATAGTACCAAAAGATGAGATGTGTTTTATGGCAATCACAAGCAGTGTGGTCATGATAATGCTTAACACGCCAAGCCATAACACCGCCATATAACCCATACCAAAGCGGAACATGCCCACAAACAGCGTAACCAAAAACAAATGCGTGATGACAAACATACCCACAAACACCGCCGTTTTGGCATTGGGCAGATAAGGTTTGATAAGCCAAAATATGCCCTTTGCTCCGATGTAAGTAAACAGCTCAATGAGTAAAATCGTTGTGACTAAAAAGAAAAGTCGTCTCATTGTCCCACCCCAAAAAACCCCATCACTTGCCGACCGATAAAGCCCATATCAAACGAGCGAGTGCGATAATCATAATCCAAAAACCCAATATGCCCACCATATCTGGTGTCCAATAGACACACATCATCAGACACGTCCGAGCGTTCGGCAGTTACGCCCAAAAAGGGGTCGTCTTGGGCTGTGATGATGAGCGTGGGTTTGTTGATGTGGATAAGAAAAGGCAAGGCAGACGACTGGCGATAGTAGTCGTTTTTGGAGCGAAAGTCATGACGGGGAGCGGTAAAAACATTGTCAAAATCGCCCAAACGTTTGGCGGATTTTAACGCCTTTAATTCATCAGGTGTTAGGCGGTTTTCTAGGGCTTTTTTGACAATGGGATTAAGTAGATAAGGCGTATAAATGTGCCGTCCGAGCAGTCGCTCCATAGCCACCGATGAGCTTGCCAAATCCACAGGAGCGGATACCACCACCGCACGCTGACAAATCACGTCTGTGCCATATTCGCCCATGTATTTGGCAAGGGCGTTGCCCCCAAGAGACACGCCAACGGCATAGATGTGGGCAAATTCGTTTTGTAAATGGGTTAAATTATGATGAATCTCGCCAGTATCCCCTGCGTTATAAAACACCTTGCCTGAGACCGCCACACCGCCACACGAGCGAAAATGTGCCACCACAAAATGACAATCCGCCTCGTGTACTGCATGGGCAAGGTTTTTGGCATAGTGGCTTTGGCTTGACCCTTCCATGCCATGAAAAAGCACGATGAGCGGTTTTTGGTATTTGCCGTCCACCTTGACATCGTCAGTCAGTAGGTAATCAAACGCCACATCGCTTTCATTCAAAGAATCTTTGATGAGCTTGCGTGTGTAATTGGGCGTGTATTTGACGACATAACGGGGCAAAATGGTTTGTAGGTGGGGATTTTTGAGCCAAATGGGTGGGCGAAAGGTGGTTGTTGTCATGTTAATAATAGCTGATTAATAAAGTAGTTATTTTAGTACAAATGTAATGATTTTTCAATCAAAATAGATTGTTGGTATGGTTTGTGTGATAAAATTAATAACGTTGCAAATATATGATTGGCAAAATAATCCGATATTCTTTTTGGGTATTTTTATCATACCAAAAAACAATAAAGTTGATTTCGCTACCAATAACACGATACCCTTTCTTTAAATATTTATCCAATGCAGGAATAAACTTTGATTTAGAAAACGCAAATAATTGTTTTTGATTGTAAAAGACCCCAAAATTATTTGCAGGCATTGTATCACCAGCAATTAAATATCTTTCAATGATTTCTTGATTATATTTAAAATTTCCCAAATTCACATCTTTATGGGTCAAATACAAGGCAAGTTCAGAATTTTGATATTCTCCTCCATTATAACATTCCATATCAATCAGATTATTATCACATAAACCAAAGATTGACTGTTGGTTGCTCAAAATCGTCAAATCTGACTTAGCACGAGAAAAAGCCACATATAACACCCTTTTTTCATCGTCTGTTTGGTATTTTGGATTGTCCAAGTATACAAAAACACTGTCGTATTCTCGCCCTTTGGCTTTATGAATGGTGGAGACAAAAATCATACCTGCCTCTACCTGATAAAAGTCTTCTAGATTTGATTCTTTTAGAAATGCTTGCCAGTCAGATATATATTTATGCGTTGGATTTGCTAATTCAAAATTGTTGATGATGTTGTTTAATAAAAATAGATTTTTGCTATTTTTAAAACTATCATTTGCTTTTTCTTTGGCATTTTGCCAAGTTTGTTCATCAATCATAGATTGATATTCGCTAATATTTAGATAATGCTCAAATACTCGTACTTCTAATAAATTTTGCATCTGAAAACCGTTATTGGTTTGCACCAATTTACACGGCAATTTATTTTGTCGTAATTGCCCTAAAATATCAATCGCCTCTTCATTGGTTTGGGTCAAAATACCAATGCTACCACCCAATTTACTTTTTTGGTTCATTTGCTCTAACAAATAAGGCATTATATCGCCAGAAAATAGCACGCCTTTTATGTTGTCTTTGGGTGGATTAATGGCGATAATTTCTTCTTGTTTTAGACGATTGTCGATATTTTTGGCAAAGCGATTGCAAAAATCCACAATATATTTTTGGCTTCTATAATTATAAGTTAAATAATGGCGTGTCGCCCCCATATTGCACAACCGCCCCATATAATCAGGACTTGCCCCCATAAAAGTATAAATGGTTTGGTCATCATCGCCCACCGCAATCACTCGCATTTCTTCATTTTTTGCCATTAAAGTTTGAATTAACTCAAATTGGATTTGATTCATATCTTGGGCTTCATCAATGACCAGCACCAACTTGGCAATACGACTTTCTTCTACTTCGCCATTATTAATTTTTAAAATGGCTTGTTCAATAATTTTATCGGCATCTTTTAAATCGCCAACCCGTCCCAATAAATCAAAACAATAAGAATGAAAGGTTTTAATTTCAATAAATCGCCCTGCATTACCCAAAAGCTCCACCAAACGGGATTTAAATTCTATGGCGGCGGCACGAGAAAAGGTGAGCATTAATAATTGCTCGTGTTTAATGTCTTCCATTTGATAAAGACTTGCCAATTTATGCACCAGCACCCTTGTTTTACCACTGCCTGCGGTGGCAAAGACCACCATATGCTGACTTTGATTGTCATTAATAATGGCTAATTGCTCGCTTGATAGATTACCAAACCACTCATTAAAGCGTTGTTCGGTCATATTTTTATTTAAAATATCGCTGTTTTTAAAATAGGTTTTTAAAAACTTTTGATACTCTTGGCTAAAATAATCATTGACAAGTTGTAGGGCGGATTCTTGATTTTCGGTCATTAAATTGGCATATTTACCGACAATATGAATTTGCTCACGGCGAGTTTCATAATAATGATAGAGTTTTTTATAATCGTCTTTGGTGTATTGCTTGCGATTATCCATTTCTAGGCGTGTTAAATGTAGCCGTTGATACATCACCAAAAAACCGCCGTCAATCTTAATCAATCCCATTCTGGCAATATAAAATAAAGCATCTTCTAACTCATCAAAGCTAATTTTTATTTTTTGACTGTTATAAAACGCTGATTGTAATTCGCCCAATGAAAAATCAACGGGCAAAGTCTCATTACTTTTATCGCCATTTTTATCGCTTTTTTCTTTATTTTGTGCTTGTGCCAATTGGTATAAATACCCTGCAAGCCAAATGGCTTTTTCTTTTTTATTTTGCATAAAAGCCAAAATATCATCATAAGAATGATTTAGCTCATAATTGATTTCTTGATAAGACTCTTCGGCTCGTTTTATCCAGTTTTTTATTTTCCAAAAAGTAAGTAAAGATTTAATGGTTTTTGGACTGATTTTATCATGATGATATTGATTGGCAAATTGATGGTTGAGTGCTTTTAGGCTTGTGCATAATGCCCCTTCGCCCAGTTGAAATTGTTCCAATAATAAACACTCAATGTCATACAATTCATTGATTTTATTAACAATCGGATAACTTCGGCTATTTTTGGGAATATAGGCTTGCAAATCTTGTTGGTCGGCTAAGATTTCTTCTTTTCTCATTAAAGTAATGAGTTTGACGACTTTTTCGGTTTGTAATCCCAAAACATCAGCAATATAATCCACTCGGGATTCTGCTTGTTCATCGGTTAATTGCCTTTGACTTCTTTGTGAAAAGAGTTTTTTGATAATACGAATGGCGGTTTGTTTATCATCAAAAGCAATTAAAGTAGAATTGTTGATTTTTTCAATGGCGGTTTGGGCATTGGGCGACAAAATACTATTGGCAAAAACTTTTGGCATATTTTGCCCGCGTTTGATATAGCCAGATTCTTCTAGGGCGTTAATCGCAGTGGTAACACGCGTTTCTATGTCATTAATTTCATCATTCCAACCTGCTTGGCGGGCAATTTCTAAGGCGGAAATGGACATCGCTTTATTTTTGGCAAACTTTTCTTTTAAGGCACGCCATATTTGCCCGATTTCTTTTTGTGATATTTTGGTTTGATTTAATAAAATAAAATGCTTATCCAAATCATCATTGGAAAATAACACATAGCATTTGGCTTGTATATTTTCATCTCGTCCTGCACGCCCTGCTTCTTGTACATAATTTTCCAAAGAATCGGATATTTCAAAATGCACCACCAAGCCCACATCTTTTTTGTCTACGCCCATTCCAAACGCACTCGTTGCCACCATTATTTGCGTTTCGCCTGTGATAAAGCTATTTTGATTAAATATCTTTAATTCGCTGTCCATTTTGCCGTGATAGGGCAAGGCATTAAATCCGTCTTGGGATAATTGCGTGGCAATGTCTGTGGTTTTTTTGGTGCGAGACACGTAAATAATCGTTGGACAATCATAAATTTGAATCAGTTCTCGCAGTGTTTGGTATTTTTGTTCTTCATTATTTTGGGGAATAACTTGATATTGCAAATTTTTTCTTTCAACACTTGCCGAAAATAACTTTAATTCCAAATCCAGTTGTTCTTTAAAATACTGTTTAATATCATCAATCACTTGTGGTTTTGCCGTAGCCGTAAAACAAGAAACAGGAATATTAAGCCCCACCATTTTTTGACTTTGAATGCGGTTAATAAATTCGCCAATGTACAAATAATCCACCCGAAAATCTTGCCCCCACGCCGAAAAACAATGAGCTTCATCAATCACAAAACGAGCCACCGTACGACTTAAAATTAAATTTTCGGTATTGTTAATTGAGTATACTTTTCTAGAAAGCCGTTCGTGGTGAGCTTGTCGAACCATAACGGTTTTCCTAGACTTCGACAAGCTCAGTCCGAACGGAAAACCTTAAAATCTATCTTTATTTAACAATACCAAATTTTCAATGGTGCGAGAACGCAAACTTTCAGGCGAAATGTACAATAAACTTGCCGTGCCGTCTTTAATGCGTTCTATGGCTTTTTGGCGTTCTATGGGGTCAAGCAGTCCATTAATGGTAACTGCTTCGGTAATGCCACGATTTTCTAAATTATCCACTTGGTCTTTCATTAAAGATTGCAAGGGCGAAATAATAACCGTCAAGCCTTTTTTATTTTCGCCAGCCATTAATGCAGGGATTTGAAAAGTAATGGATTTTCCACCCCCTGTGGGAAATACCGCTAATAAAGACTCACCATTAATGGCGGATTGTACTGCCTGTGCTTGTAATGGTTTGTTATCATAACTTCTAAAATCATCATAACCAAAATATTTACCCAGTGCTTTTTTGGCATTTAATTTATCATCGCAATAAACACAGGGTTTATGACAGGGTGTGGCACGAAGTTCATTAAAAATATAATCAATTTCTGGGTGTTTGTATAACACCCAGCTTGGGCTAATAGAATGGCGTTCATCACAATCAATGAGTGCCAAAACATAACACAGCCCAATCGGATATTTTTGAAAAAATTCATTTAAAATAGAATGTTCACAAATTTTATGTTGAAAGTGATTTTTAATGAGCGTAACGATTGATGAACAGTATTGATTAAAATTAACAATTTTAAAAAATGGTGCAAACCCTGCTTTATCTTTTAATAACTGATAAAAGATGATTTTTAAATTTTCTGATAATTGATGAAAAGCGATGATTTCTTGTTCCAAAAGCTCTTTGGTAATGATACAATCATTTAAAGGATTGTTGGAGTTTTCAAAATCTGTTTTATAATCTTTATCTAGGGCGTGATAAGGTCTTTTTGGAAATAATAAGGCGGACAAATAGAGCGTATCAACAATGTCTATGGTATTTTTATTAATACTTTGCAAATCCGATTGAATATAAGTATAATCGTGAGTTAAAAAATTATGCCCACAAATAAAATCTGCGTCTTTTATTTGGCTAATAATTTCATTCATTTTACTGGTATGTAGATGTTTATCAGCAAAAATCGCCCCAATGTCCATCATCTTTTTGGTATGGCTGTCAATTTCTAGGTCAAGGTAGGCAATGTGAGGCATGGGGTTTGGGTGCTGATGAGTTTGGTTTAGTTTATAAAATTTTTTGATAAAAATCCAGTCATCAGCACTTTTCTATCAATGTATACCAACCGAATTTAAAGACTGGTACAAAATTCACCATTGGATTATGGTAGGGGCGAATGATATTCGCCCTTTTTTGTTTAAAACCTGTATTGATTGGGCAAATGTGATTTGCCCCTACAAAACTACAAAACCGTATCAAATTTATCGTTCGGTTGGTATATGTTAATTGGCAATCCGTATCACAAACCACACCCCCACACTCCCAATCGTGAGCTTGATTTGTGAGCCGTCTGTCAGATCCTGCGGGAGCGTGGTACGAACGGTGCGACCTTGATGGGTAAAGGTGATTTGCCCGCCCTGCTGACTAAGCTCCTTACTGATGACGAGCGTGGGTAGGGTGTCTTTTGGGGGTTTGCTCGCTTCTTTGGCAGTTTGGGCGATGATGGTTTGGGCTTTGGCAAATAGGGTTTTGGCGTTTTTAAAAATGCCCCTATCCGCTTGCCAATCTCTTTGCAATTCGTGGATACGCTTTTCGGCAAAGTTGGTAAATCTTTGGGCGTTTGTTTCAAATTTTTGCAAATTTGCCATGACAGTAGGCGATTTTTGGAGTTCTTGGTTGATTTTTTGGGTCAATTTGCCCACCGCACTAAAATAGACGGTGTGATACACGTCATATTCGGCACGTTTTTTGGGGTCTTTTAGGGTGGCGTAGGCTTCGTTCATCAGCACGATTTGTTCGCCTTCGCCTGCACGGTCGGGGTGGTGGCGTTTGGCAAGCTGGCGGTAGGCGTGCTTGATGTCGTCCGTGCTGGCGGATTTTGGCACGCCTAAAATGGCATAATAATCATGTTTGGGGGGCTGTTTTTTCACGACAAAGCACTCTCCAACGTTTCAAGTTCGTCCATTTTTAACAGTAGATTCTCTTCGATGTCCGCCACTTGTTTTTGCCATTCGCTTTGTTTGGCAAGTAGGCTTAACAATTTATCCTTATTGTCGTCATCGTAGAGACTTTGGTCGGATAAGGCGTGTTCAATCTCGCCAAGCTCATTTGTCAGTTTGTCGAGCTCTTTTTCTAATTTTTCAATCTCTTTACGAAGTGGGGCGGTTTTTTGGCGGTTTTCGGCATTTTTTTTGCGAATTTCTTCTTTGGATAAAGCAGGTTTGTCGCTGACGGTTGTGGCGGTGTCGGCTTTGTTTTCTTTGTTTTCTGCCTTATTTTGGGCGACTTTAGCAAGGCGAGCCTGACGCAAATGCTCAGCATAGTCCGCCATGTCGCCTGTGAACTCGTCCGCTCGTCCGTCCGCCACCAGCATGAGATTGTCGCAGACGTTCATCGCCAAATCCCTATCGTGCGAGACTAGGATTAACGCCCCCTCAAAGTTTTGTAGGGCGAGCATGAGAGCGTTTCGCATGGATAGGTCTAGGTGGTTGGTCGGCTCGTCCAGTACCAGCACGTTGGGGCGTTGCCAGACGATAAGAGCAAGGGTAAGCCGTGCCTTTTCGCCCCCAGAAAACAGACGGCAAGGCGTGTCAATCTTATCGCCTTTAAAATTAAAACTACCCAAAAACGCCCGTAAATCAGCGTCCGATGTCGTCCCTGCCAGTCGCCGAAGCAAAATGAGCGGGGTGGCAGATTCGTCCAATGCGTCCATTTGGTGCTGGTTAAAATAACCCAGTTTTAGGTTGTCAGAGACTTTGTGCGTGCCAGCGATGAGTGGCAACTCGCCAACGAGCGCCTTAATGAGTGTGGATTTGCCTGCCCCATTTGCCCCAAGTACGCCAAGCCGTGTGTCAGGTGTGATTTGTAAATTTATTTTATTTATCAAAGGTTTGTCATAACCAACGGTGGCATTATCTAAGCTGATGAGTGGCGATGAAATGCAGTTGGGTGGATAAAATTTAAAGGTAAATTCGCTGTCCGCCATGACAGGAGCGATGTCGGTCATGTTCGCAAGCTGTTTGACACGGCTTTGGGCTTGTTTGGCTTTGGTAGCTTTTGCCCCAAAACGGCGAATGAAGTTTTCAAGGTGAGCCTTAATCGCTTCTTGGCGTTCAAAGGCTTGTTGCTGTTGGGCGAGACGTTCGGCACGCGTGCGGATAAACTGGCTATAATTGCCTGTATAAAGGGTGATTGTGCCGTGTTCGATGTGGGCGATGTGCGTACAAATGGTATCCATAAAGGCTTGGTCGTGGCTGATGACGATGATAAGACCGTCAAATTTACCAAGCCAATCTTCGAGCCATAAAATCGCGTCCAAATCCAAATGGTTGGTCGGCTCGTCAAGCAGTAGCACGTCCGCTCGGTGCATGAGCGTGCGAGCTAGGTTTAGACGCATACGCCAACCCCCTGAGAACTCACGCACCTGCCTGTCATGCTCATGCTCGCCAAATCCTAGCCCTGACAGGATTTGCCCTGCTTTGGACGGGGTGCGGTAGCCGTCTATCTCATCAAAGCGTTGGTATAGGGGGGCGATGTCATGCTCGGATAGGGCGGATTGGTTTTGGATTTTGTCGTTAAGCTCGTACCATTCATCATCGCCTGATAGCACATAATCGATGGCGGTCATGTCGGTGGCTTCGACTTCTTGTGCCATGTGGGCGATTTGCCAGTTTTTTGGCATGTCAATCGAGCCGACATCTGTGCCATGGTCGCCAAGCAAGGTGGCAAATAGCGTGGATTTGCCTGTGCCGTTGTTGCCTGTCAAGCCGATGGTTTGACCTTGATGAAGTTGTAGATTGACCCCGCTAAACAGCAGGCGACCGTCTCGGCGGACGGCGACTTGGGAGAGTTCTATCATGGTTTTTTGTGCAAATTATAAAAATTATCCATTATACCTTGTATCGCTAAAATTTGGGCTTATTATGGTATAATTATCCCTAAGAATTGTAAAAATTTTAAAAAGAGAAAAACCATGCAAAACGTCATGACCTTAACCGACAACGCCGCCAAAAAATTACAAAAACTAAAAGATGCCGAAGGCAATCACGAGCTGATGCTTCGGGTCTATGTTACGGGTGGGGGTTGTTCGGGTTTTTCCTATGGCTTTGATTTTGCCGATGAGCTAGACGATGATGATGCCACATTTGACAATGGCGATGCCACGCTCGTGGTGGACAGCCTAAGCTATCAGTACCTACACGGCTCAACGATTGACTACATCGAAGGGCTTGAAGGCTCTCGCTTTGTCGTGGATAACCCTAACGCCACGACTACCTGTGGTTGTGGGTCGTCTTTTTCGATTTAGGTTGAGGATTCTTAGATTTGTAGCAATCAAACCGTCTTAATGGCGGTTTTGTTTTGCACGTTCAGCCTGACAAATCAAGGTAATACAACATTAACTATCTGCCAGTCTAGCACCCGATGGCGGTGCATGACGATGGTATAGGGTTTATCTTTGATGGTGGTGGCAACTTCAAAGCAGTTAAGACCGCAGTAGGACAGCTTGGGCTGGGTCGGCTGTCCGATGTTATCGCTTGCCTTGGTAGCGATGGCGGTTTTTTGATTATTGATGGCGATGTTCATGTCGCCTGTGCTGATGTAGTCGGTGAGTAGTCGCTCGGTATCGACATAACCGCCAAACAAGGCAATGCCCACAAGCATGGGTTCACTCTCGGGCTGAACATCGCCTTGGGCAAGCCGAGTTAGATTCTCAGGGGTAACGCCCTTATCCACGGCAGTATTGATAAAGCTGTGGGCGATGGTGTTAAGCTTGGCACCATCTAGCCCAAGCAGTCCGCCAAAGAGTGACAAGCCCTGCACCACGTCGTTAGAGCCGAGCCAGTTATCGGTTTTGGTGATGAGCTGATGTTTTAGGCTCGGACGCAGCGTCTCAAAATCTATGCTGTTAATAATGGGAGCGTAGTCGCCATTGTCATAAGCGTTTTTTAGGGTGTAGAGCTTATAATAGGGCGAGCCTGCCACGATGACAAGGGCGATGATGACAAGTGCCAAGAGCGGTTTGGTGATTTTCATAAACACATGATGATAATAGGGATAATGTGGGGTATTTTGCCATAAATTTTTGAAAATTGGTAAAAAATCACACCAATCACGCTTGATAAATGGCATAAAAGCACCATAAATAGGCAAATTTTTTATTTTTGCGAATCGTGACCTTTTTGGGTCGCCTAAGTAGCCAAAAGCCAATCAGGACAACACATGAGTAAAGATTTTTATACCATTTTGGGCGTGGACAAGTCGGCAGATGATAAAGAGATTAAAAAAGCCTACCGCCGTCTTGCGATGAAATATCACCCTGACAAAAACCCAGACGACCCAAGTGCCGAAGAAAAGTTTAAAGAAGCGACGATGGCGTATGAAGTGCTGTCGGATGCCCAAAAACGTGCCACTTATGACCGCATGGGACACAGTGCCTTTGAGCAGGGCATGAATAACGGTGGTTTTGGCAATGCTGGCGGATTTAGTGCCGATGACCTAAACGACATCTTTGGTAGTTTCTTTGGTGGTGGGGCTCGTGGCGGCTTTAGTGGCGGTGGCGGTTTTGGCGACATCTTTGGTGACATGTTTGGCAACTCTCGTGGCTCTCGTGCTAGCAAAGGAGCGGATTTGCTCTACCAAATCAGTCTCACCCTAGAAGAAGCGGTAACTGGCTGTAAAAAAGAAATCACATACAGCACGAGCGTTCACTGTGAGACCTGCGACGGTAAAGGGGCAAAGTCTGCCAGCGATGTCGTCAGCTGTCCTACCTGTGGTGGACATGGTCAGGTGCGTGTTCAGCAAGGCTTTTTTGTCATGCAGCAAACCTGCCCTGACTGCCGCGGCACTGGCAAAAAAATCAAAAACCCCTGCCCCGACTGTCATGGCGAAGGCAAACAGCACAAATCTCAGACCTTAGAGGTCTCCATCCCTGCTGGCGTGGACAATGGCGACCGTGTCCGCCTATCAGGCAAGGGCGAAGCGGGCGACAGTGGCATGCCAAATGGTGACCTATATGTCGAGATTCATGTCAGACCGCACGACATCTTTACCAGAAATGGGGCGGATTTACACCTTGACATCCCTATCAATATCGCCACCGCCGCACTTGGCGATGAAGTAGAAATCCCCACGTTGGGCGGTGGTCGCCTAAAAATCAAAGTTGCCGAAGGTACCCAAAGTGGCAAAGTGTTGCGTGTGCGTGGCAAGGGCGTAACCACCGTGCGTGGTGGCATGCAGGGCGACTTGCTGTGCAAAATCATCGTTGAGACACCCACTAACTTGACAAGCGAACAAAAATCCTTGCTTGAGCAATTTGCCAAAACTCTAAATAGCGACAACGGAGCAAGTGCCAAGAAAAAAGGCTTTTTTGATAAAATCAAAGATGAAGTTAAAGACATTTTTGATTAAGTCTAGCCTCACCCAACAAACACGGTAAAATTTTGCCGTGTTTTTTATTTTTGGTGGTAGCCTAAAAAGTATGCCAAACTAGGTTTTCCGTTCGCTCTGAGCCATGCCTACGGGTCGAAAAACCGTTATGAGCAGGCAATAGTTTTCCCTTGTAGCATGCTTTTTTGAGCCAAAATCTTATTTTTTAAATTTACTTTTGGCAAATTTTTGGTTATCATCAAATCATCTTAAACTTTAATCCTAAGGAAAATCATCATGGCACTAAACATCGCAATCATGGGTGCATCAGGTCGCATGGGGCGTATGCTCGTTCAGTCCACGCTAGACAACCCCAAAGCCAACCTAGCAGGAGCATTTGTCCGTTCTATATCTAGCCTTATCGGCGTGGACGCAGGCGAGTTTGTGGGCGTGGGTAAATGTGGGGTTACACTCTCCACGCTAGATTTGTCAGGGGTGGACGTGCTCATCGATTTTAGCTTGCCCGATGCCTTAGATGAGGTGCTAGAGGCGTGTATCGCCAACAAAGTCGCCCTTGTCATGGGGGTAACAGGACTTGACGAAACCCAAGAAACCAAACTGCACGAAGCCAGCAAACACATTCCTATCGTCTATGCGGGCAACTACTCCACAGGGGTGAACTTATCGCTTAACCTGCTTGCCACGACCGCCAAAGTGCTGGGCATGGACGCTGATGTTGAAATCATCGAACATCATCACAAACACAAGTTAGACGCACCGTCTGGCACGGCTCTTATGATGGCAAATGCGGTGGCAAACGCCCGTGGGCAAACACTCAAAACGTCCGCCGTCTATGGCAGACAAGGGCAAGCCAAACGCACCGATGGCGAGATTGGCATTCATGCGGTGCGTGGAGGCGAGATTGTCGGCGAGCATACGGTGGAATTTATCATGAATGGCGAGATTATCGAAATTACCCACAAAGCCCAAAGCCGTATGACCTTTGCCAATGGGGCGGTACGAGCAGGACTATGGCTACACGACCAACCTGCAGGGCTGTATGATATGCAGGACGTGCTTGGGTTAAAATAAATGGCTTATTAAGTGGTTTAACTGGCAATTTTTGCACACAATAAACCTACAAGCCCAATGCCAAAAAAGGTTAAAATAGCTAAATATTATTTTAACCTTTTATCATTATGAAAAAATCACTCATTATTTTAAGCTTTCTTGCCACGCTCGCCCATGCCAACACCCAAATGTACGTCATTCATACCTATGGCGACCCTGCTCTGCTTGACATCGTCCAAGATGAGCTTGGCAATCGTGGTACGGCACGGCTATATCAAGACAAACTCATCATCAAGGCAACCCCTGCCGACTATGAGCGTATCTCCGCCCTTGTCCGTCAAGTGGATGTTGCCCCCACCCAGCTTAACATCTCGCTTGCCCTAAATAACCAAATCACCCAAAGCAGTCAAGGCGGTCATGTCAATGTCGGTATCTCTCGGCAGGTGTGGATAAATGGGCAATACCACAACACCCAAAGCCAAAGCACGTCAAATCAGCACTACACCGTACGGACTCTATCAGGCTCACCTGTGTCTATCAGTCAAAGCACACTCATCGGGCTTGTAGGCTGGCAAACCCATCAGCGATATGGCAGGGTGTGGGTGAATTTTGGTACGTCTTGGGTGGCACTCACAGACGGTTTTTCTGCCAAAGCGACCGTCTCACCAAACGGTCAAATCCGCCTAAGCCTACACCAGTCGGCACGCACAGGCACACTTAGTACCCAAAATCTATCCAATGACATCATGCTACACCGTGGACAATGGACAAAAATCGGCGACATTCGCACCGACAACACCACAAGCGGTAGCTATGGCACGAGCCAATATTCACAGACCATGCCGATTTGGGTTAGGGTGGATTGATGGTAAGATATTGTATATGATTATCATTTATTATATTAGGCATGTCTTGAGCCATATTGGGTATTTGCTTAAATCAATAGTTTTAAAAATTAAAAAATAATCTTTTAAAAAACCATACATTATAAAAGTAATTGATTTTTATATAAATTTTATTAAAAAATTGATTTTTCTATTTTTTCCGCACAAAATTTCAAAATAATGCTTGCATTTTATTTCTTAGTGTGGTTTAATACACACATAACGAAATGCTAATACGTGATTTTGTTATGATATGACGATTTTTAGAAATTTGTTAATAGTCATTAAAATTTTAAATTAACTTGTTAATTTTAAAATCTTTAATTATTGATAACTATTACTTAAATCGTCATTAATCTCAATATTAATTTACTTTTTAAGGAATAGCATCATGGCTAAATTATCTCTTGACGCTCTAAGTGACATCGATGGCTTCGTAGCAGCAGCATTGGTTGACAGTGAATCAGGTCTTGCCCTAGCTACTTTGGGTACTGGTATTGACCTAGAACTAGCAGCTGCTGGTAACACCGAAGTGGTACGTGCTAAGCGTAAAACTGCAAAAGCATTGGGTCTTAATGAGTCTATCGAAGACATCCTAATCACTCTAAGTGGGCAATACCACCTTATCCGTCCACTAGTGCGTAACGAAAACCTATTTTTGTACCTAGTGCTTGATCGTCAAAAATCAAACCTAGCAATGGCTCGTCACAGCCTAAAAGGTTTTGAAACTGAACTAGATTTCTCTTAATTCTAATTAAGATAATGATTGAAAAACACCTGTCTTTGGCAGGTGTTTTTTATTTTCAAACAATCACTTTGCCAATAATACCAATTATTTGTCGGTTGGTCGCTATATTTGGTATTTTGGGGTGCCCCAGTTGTATAATAACAAAATAAATTCACAAAAATAAAAAATCTTACAGACCGTCAATGGATTGTTGCATAATATGAGCTTTAGCATAAACAGGCTGTATTTGTATGTTTTTTGTATGAATAATGAAAGTAAAAGCCCTATTCCCCTAAAATTTGCGATATGTGGAATATTTTTTGCAACAATTCTTTTATCTGTATTTGTATTTTTTGTCCTAAAAAGCTGATATTGTATGACAATTCGGCAAAATTATAAGGAATACACCGTGTCCTTTTCAGTATCTAGATGTGGTCATGTGGTACCATCTAAACAGTTGGGGTTTAGCTTGGTTGAGCTAGGCGTCGTTGTTGCGATTATAGGTGTCATAGCCACTATTGCTGCTCCAAATATCAATAGGTCATTAGAGAGTCAGCGTAATAAATCTACCGCCCAAACCATTGTCGCTGCCATGAAAGAGGCACGTGCAGAGAGTATGATGCGCCGACAGGATGTGACACTTACTCTGACGGGAAATAATGCAACATTGACGGTAGCGGGTACCACATTAAAGAATTTTAATATCAGCACCTCAACGCCAGTAACAACATCAAGCGGTGCTGCCACGGTGGTATTTTTAGCAAACAAGCGAGTTAATCCAGCATCGACCTTTACGGTTGCTTGTGATAGTGAAGGAACTCGTGCAGGACGAGTGGTGGCGGTTGATGTTAATGGTAATGTTAGCTTACGTTCGGAGAATAGCCAATGTTAAGACAGAATACCTGTATTCGCCAACATGGCTTGGGTATGGTAGAGGTTATGGTATCATTACTACTGCTTGCTGTTGCTGTGCTTGGGTTTAGTGCCATGCAGATGAGAGCGGTAAAGGCAACAGATGAGACGCTTATTCGTAGCGATGCCATGGTAGCAGTACGTAATATTGCAGAGGACATGCGTTTGCATCCTACCGCAGACATGAAGCAAAGATATCGTGATGCCATCGCTGCACATGGTGCTAGTGCAAACCCTGCCACTTATGCAGCAGCCATACCAGCTGCACCTGGCACAAACTGTGCAACATCCGCTTGCACTGCAGCACAGCAGGTGGATTATACTGCCCATCAAGCCATGAGACTGGCTGCAGATAACCAAATGATGCTAAATGCTTTGGACTGTCCTGGTGCAGGATTGGTGCGTGTTTGTCTGATTGCAAGCTGGGGAGAGACAACTCCGACCGTTGGTGATGGTAATGAAGACTGTATTTCTGATCAAGGCACCTACAATCGTGGTTCAAGCTGTGTTGTATTGGAGACTTACTAATGATCAATAAACAACAAGGTTTTACTCTCATAGAGTTGATGATTTCTCTTGTGTTAGCTTTGCTTATCATCGCAGCAGTTGTTCAGGTATATGTGATCAGCGTACGTACAGCCACCGTCCAAGAAGCGGGTTCTAGTATCCTAGATGCCAATGTATTTGGTCTGCAACATATTGAGAATAATATCCGCATGGCGGGTCTGGGTCTGTCAGAGGTTTCTAGAGCCAGTGCTGTGGACAGTGGCGTATTAGCAGGTGACGCTAATGCTGAGGCTGTTGGCGCGTTACGCAATCTCACCACTAACCTTCTTAGTCGAGATGCATTAGGTGCTACCACGACAAACACCAATGGTGGTGGTAGTGATCAGCTAACCATTCAGTATAGAGCACCTGTGAACATGCGTGACTGTGAGGGTAATTTGGTATTGGGACCTAGAACGGGTGTTTTAGAAATGTCAGGTAACCCTGTCGGGCCCATTGATGGTCAGATTATTATCGAGCGATACTTTGTCCGAGCCAATGGCGATACCTTAGAGCTTCGCTGTGATGCTGGTCTATATGTCTCTGATGTCATCGTTGAAGATGGTGGTCAGGGGACGGCAGATGCGACCATTCTAACGGGTGCCGCCAGGCAGAATAACATCCATCGCTTTGGCGATGACGGGGCGTTGATTGTCTCAGGCATTGATGATTTTCAGGTGAGATTTGGTGTTGCCAATGGCAATGGTATTCGTTATGTGACGCCGACCGAGTATAATGGCATGGGAGCTAACACAGCAATCATCGCCATTCAGCTTGGTCTTTTGACTAAAGGTAGTGTCTCATCGATTGATGCTCCACAAAATCCAACTTATACTATTTTAGGTAATCAAGTTAGGATGAAAGCTGATCAAGGCAGATTTATTCGTCGTGTCTATGAGACTAACATCATGCTACGTAACTCACGTGGTCGTTCTTAATCATGTCTTGGTGCGACTATGACAATACAACAATATAATAAAGGTGGTACTATGGTAAATCGCTCTGAATCTGGGGTGGCACTGATTACTGTGCTCTTATTTTTGCTTTTGATTGCGATTGCAGGCATGATAGCGGTGCGTCAGGGTAGTTTGGATTTACGTGTTGCCACCAATGAACAAGCTGACGTGCTGATGTTAAACTCATCTGACTCTGTATTGGCTCATATCGAGACGGTAGCTGGCGATAATAATCATGCGCTTCGCCCCCAGATGATGTCTCAGACCAGAGGCGTGCTTGGCTACTTCATTCCCATCGGTGGTGCCAATGCGGATCCTAATGAGAAAGTGGATCATCAAGTACGTTTTTGCTACACACCCAATGCACAGACATTTTTTGATGTCGAGAGAGCTCGTGTGTTACTGCCAGGTGGCGGCACCATGCGTACTAATGATGGTGCTTGCAACCCCAATAATGCCCAAGACTATATATCGGGGCGTAACACTGTTATGACTCAGGTGGTAACCCGTGGATTAACCAGTGAGACTGCCGATAGTGATAATTTTAAGTTAGCACTAGAAGGCGAGCAGCTGGGTGCAGGCTTCACACCGCCTAGCTCTCGTATCGCCATGCATAGTGTGTCTATGTTGCCTGGCTTGTCCAGTGCTGGCAGTGCTGATATTAGGAATTGTATGGATATGGCGGTCGGTGATATTACGAATGTCAACTATGGCAATAACTTCGGTGCAAGAAATTTAACCACTTGTCTCCAAGAGCAAGGTGTCCCTGCCAAAGCCATCGTTGAAGAAGCTATTCTGCGCTTTGAAAAAGAGGCGGATGTCTGCGACAATGCTCAGCTTGCTGCAGATGGCACCTGTCGGGCACCTACACCATAAGAATCTTAAGAGTGATTATTATTAAAATACCAAGGTATATATTATGAAAACATTTTCAATAAAACAGCTCAGTCACGCCATTATCGCCACCATGACGGTCATGAGTGCAGCGACACTACAATCTCATGCCAATACTGTTGAAAAACGCATTGGCGATCTAGAAATCTATGAAGCACCTACAGGTGGTGGTGCATCAGTCATGTTGATGCTGGATAATTCGGGATCGATGGATATTCGTAGTGTTGAGGTTGATTACGGAAATTACTGCCGTAAGGGTTCGTACGGTAGAGTTGTTCCCAATGTTTACAATAAATCCATCACCATAAAAGATGATAATGGAAATAATGGTGAGATGGTTAGTTATCAAATAAATTCCTGTGGGACAAATACTAGATATTATGACCGCATATCAAGACTAAAGAATGCCATCATGCCACTGCTTGCCGATCCAGCTAATGGCTTTGGTGCTGATTACATGCAGTATAAGATTGGACTGGGCAATTTTTATTACAGGGGTGGTTATGATGGGGGTGGGGTTATCTCATACCCTGTCTCTACGTTAACCTATGAGAATCGTCTTGCTATGGCAAGAATAATTTCCAATTTAAGAGCGGAGACTAATACGCCAACCGTCCATGCTTACGCAGAAGCAGGTGCTTATATGTTGGGCACCAAAACTAGTGGTATACAAGAAATGGTTGATTATTATACTTTAGTAGGTTATCAGTATGGTGCCAACTTCTTTCGTTGCACCACTCCTGTGGAAAGAGAAAAGATTTTGGATTCTGGCTGCAGTGGAACAGGTGGAATTGTTAGAGAGAATTTTAGTCAACAGCTTATTAATAATCTGGGTATAAACCACCAGGCGGTGGGTCGAGCTTATACTTATTATTATCGGAAAGTGGAGAGACCTAGAAGTAGTGTAGGTAGTGGTTTTTCTTTGGCGCATGCCAATGCAGTCAAGGATAATGCCTATGACTCACCCATAGGTAATGGGCAATGTGATGGGTATGGTATCTACTTTTTAACTGATGGTGAGCCTAATAATGGTAGTGGTAACGGCGTTGGCAGCACTGTTACTACATCAATTATGAATGCTGCTCTTGAAGGAACAAGCTCTGTATCAATGTCAAATGGAGTTTGCCGTATCAACGGACAGCCAAGTAGCATTATAAGTAGTGGTTCTGCTTATGTTTCAAGGTATACAACAAGCGGTCATCCTCAATGGGAGTGTATTGGTGAGTTTGCCAAATTATTGGCTGAGGCCAACAACAAAGTCAAAAAGCCTATTTTAACAGCAACAGTAGGTTTTGGTAAGGTCTTTAAGAATGCAAGTAATTACAAAACCGACATGCAGGTTACGGATGTTATCACTGGAGAGAGATCTGTAAAAAATGTTTATGACTGTGCTCGAATTCCAGATAGTAGCCGTGATGCCAAAAACTTATGTTACCTAGGTGAGCGTGGTCATGGTTATGGTCAGGGTGGTTTTTATTATGCCGAATCTTCGAATGATGTCGCCAGAAGTATTGTTGAATTTGTAAGCAGTGTGTCGGGCATTATCTCAGCCGCTCCTTCAGGAACGGTGGCTGTGCCAACTGACCCGCTGTCCATTGCCAGCTTGCAGCCTTATGCCTATCTCCCCATGCTACAGGCGAATATCGCAGAAGCACCTGCAACATGGCCGGGCAACTTAAAAAAATACCACACGCTAAACGGCACATTATATGGTAGAGATGGGACGACCAGACTCTATCAGACGGCGGGAGGCTCCACTTTCCCCTATGCCACCAACCCTAGGGCTCTGGATATATGGCAACAAGGAAATGTCGCCGATGGTGCCATTACCACAGGGGGTAGCTATGCACGCTTGCCAGCACCTACAGCAGCTAATAAGAATACCGTGCGTACAGTCTATGTAGAAGATGACGGTGAGATGAAGAGAGTAGGTGTCCAAAACGGTCAGCTATTTGGCTTTGATGCCCTGTCAGCGAGCTACAGTGCCTTAGATAAGGCGTATATCCTGCATTACTTGGGTTTTGGTAATGTGTCTTTGTTAGCATCAGACTATCAAGGCACGACAGCACAGCAGAATGCTAAACTACAAAGTGAGCTTAGCAAAGCACCTGCAGGCAAGCCGGTCATGGGTGGTATACATCACTCTGTACCAGCATTGGTGGCATACCAAGGTCAGTTTGACAGCACAGGCAACGTCTCATCAACACAAGGTCGTGAGGACTATGTGCTGTATGGTTCCATGAGCGGTGCTTTACTTATGGCAGATGCCAGCACTGGCGAAGAGGAGTTTAGTTTTATCCCTCGCAGAATGTTTGAAGATGACAAACAGCGTAGAGCTCTAAGCCCATCAGGAACAGGCACTTCTGGCGAGCCTGCCTTTGGGGTCGATGCACCTTGGGTGATTAATGCTAAATACAACTATGACTTTTCAGCTTCACCCACACGGATTACTACCAATGCGATTGACGCTTCGAATAACGCAACAGCTCAGGAGCAAGGTCATATCTATGCCTACGGCGGTCTGCGTATGGGGGGTGAGGGTTTGTATGGTTTGAATTTGACCAATAGATTGGCACCTAGCATGCTATTTAGCATAGACAGCGAAACAGCTGGATTTGAACGCATGGGTCAAATTTGGGCGAAACCTGTTGTGGCAAAAATCAAAATAGGAACTGGCAGTAGAAATGAAAGTATTGAGCGTGAGGTGTTGATTTTTGGCGGTGGCTATGACATGTGCTATGAGAACACTTTGTTTAAACTAAATGATGCTGACAATAAGGATACAACGTGTGCTAACAAATCAGAGACCAAAGGTAACGCGGTTTATATGGTCGACTCGGAGACAGGACAGCTGGTTGGACGCTGGACAAAAGGTGAGAATATTGGTAGTGCAGGTGTTACAACCACCAGCGGGTTGGCTCATATGAATCACAGCGTGGTGGGTGGCATTACAGCACTTGACCGCAACAATAACGGTTATATTGACCATCTGTATTTTGCCGATTTGGGTGGTCAGGTGTTTCGTATTGACTTAATTGAGCTGTCGGGTAGTAATCAGGAAGTAGAACTCACCAACAAGATAACCAGAGGTGTGGTCAGGGTATTTAACGCCAACGAGGGTGGTTTGGGTGAAAATCACATCCCTTATCGTTTTTATGAAGCACCGATTGCAAGTTTTTATACCGATCCTAATGATTCACAGCGTTTTGCGGTGGTTAATGTCGCCTCAGGGGACAGAAGTTCGCCACTAAGCCGTCGCCGTGGATTGTCAGATGCAAACCGTGTCTACGGCATCATTGACCGTGATATCGCCAGCACCCGTGCAACCAACTCGTTGATTGGGGAGAGTGGCTTGATGAGCATCAACCTAAATAATTCAAATTTGCAAAAAATGGATACCAAGTTGATTGCAGGGGCTAGTGATACAGAGGCGTACCGTGAGTCGCTCATCAGAACGATGAGAGATAGAAAGCCCAACGAAGCAAGAGAAGTTACGGTTGGTGGTTATACCACTAGGCTGCCAGTATATGAGCATATGGGCTGGTATTATGACATGATTCGTTATGATGGTTATATTGATGTTGAGAACCTAAAAGCGGTCGGACCGGGCATGGTTGCAGGTGGTGTGTACTATAACAGTGTCTATAGTCCTGATTTTCAGTTTGGTAGTGGTGGGTCGTGTGATGCTCGTACCATAGGTGCAACAGAGCGTCAAATGTATTGTATGCCTTGGGGTGTCTGCCCAACCAATACTGCCGAAAAACCATCTCCAAATGGCACATTAGGTTATGCAACGGCTGGTATGGGTATCCAAGAGTTGGCAACCGTCGCCTATACTTCAGAGCGTGATACAACCACAAATTTGCGTACATTCCTAAGTGCTCAAACCGTACAAGAAAGAGCCAGTATGGCAAACACCAGTCCTTCCCAAGGTGGTGGTTCAGATGGTCGATTTGTTGATACGGCAGGTACATCGGTTAATGCTGGTCCCGGTAGTAATGTTACCGGACAGCCACAGATTGACAGAGAAAGATACAACCTGCGAGTGAATCGTTGGTACGATTTCCAAAATGCGGAGAGATGATATGACTCAGAGGTTTTTTGTTAAACATCACGAGCAGGGTTTTACCTTGTTGGAGCTGATGATTGTGGTAATAGTTGTGGGGATACTTGCCAGCATTGCCCTTCCCAACTATCGCAACATGGTTGTTCGTAATGCAGAGTCAGAGGTGCAGTCTAGCATGGGTAGAATCCAAGTGGATTTAGATAGATGGCGAGCATCTGCCATGACCTATCGTGGTTTTGTACCCGTCAGAAATGTCGATAATAACGGAAGGTCGATTCATAGTTATGGTGATAACACCCCTAACGGTACGGTTATATTCGTGCCGTTAGGCAGTAACCAAGATAACTTTCGCTATCGTATTGAGTTAAGAGACGGTGATAATACAGCAGTCGGTCTAAATCCTGCCATTAATGCCGACATTGTAAGTTCGGGACGCTCTTGGGTGATGCATGCCACGCCAAACCCCAATAATGGCAGTATTGATAATGCCAGTGCTTTTGTGCTGCGTAGCACAGGTTTTAAGTGTAAATCCAGCGCTGGCGCCGATCCGACTGTGGTAGGTCTAGCTACGACGACCTGCAATGCTGCAGGGCAGGAGACTTGGTGATGAATAAACAGCAGGGATTTACACTGATAGAAGTGATGATTGTGGTGGTGATTATCGCCATCTTGGCAGCCATTGCTATTCCTAGCTATCAAGATTATGTTGTGCGTACTAAGCGTGCAGACATGATGACAGAATTACAAAATATTGGTAGGCAGTTAGAGGCAAGAAAGCTGGCGGTGGGACGGGGTGGTTACCGTGCTTTGGCAGCTAACAATAACCAAGCCATCCAAGATTTGCTTGGGAGCTATCCTCGCACAGGTACTGCATTATATAATGTAACCATCGGTGGCCTAGACTCTGGTAACTGGGTATTAACAGCAAATCCGAGTGCAACTGGTACACAAGCTAGAGATGGTGCACTTGTTCTAAGCGCCAATGGTAGAAAATGCCGTGATAATAGCTGTGGCATGGGTGATGAATGGAGAAATTAGCAGCTCTGTTATTATCATTCTAAGTTACTACTTAAAACTCACCCAATAATAACATATCGGGTGAGTTTTTATTGTGGTATTGTTAAACAGCAATACATAAGCTAAAATACCCACATAGTCTATCATAAGCAAAGCAAACACCCAATGAGTCAAATATTCACCCATTGCCCTAAGTGTCAATCACCCTCTTTCGTTAAAGCAGGTTTTAATAATGGTAAGCAACGCTATAAGTGCAAAGACTGCTGTTATTATTTCTCTGTACACAAACATGCCTCACATAAGAGCGATGACATTAAAAAAATGGCAATAGATATGTATCTTGAAGGCTTAGGCTTTCGCTCCATTGGTAGAGTGCTAAGTATTAGTTATGGTACAGTCTATCAATGGGTTAAGCAATTAGGTGAACAACATGAAATCAAGGCAGATGCCGATCAAGTGATAGACACTGTCGAACTTGATGAGATTCACAGTTACACCAAGTTTAAAAAAACTACTGTTGGACGTGGATTGTCATTGACAGAAACACCAAACAAGTCTTAGGCTTTGTGTGTGGTAAGCGAGATAGTAAAACCTTTGAAAGACTGTACAACAACCTAAACCCAAACAACATAAAACTGTTTTGCTCTGACTACTGGAAGTCTTATCAAGAAATCATACCCATACACAAACACCTAACCAGTAAAGCTCAAGCGTTTACCATAGAGGGCTATAACAGTCTGATTAGGCATTTTACCGCAAGGTTTAAACGTAAAACCAAATGCTATTCTAAATGCCAAAAGATGATAGAAAATACACTGAGCTTACTGTTTGTTAAGTGGAGTGGTAGTTTGAGGTGTGTATTTTGATTTAACAATGCCTTTATTGCCAAATATTTACCAATCAAATGTATCGATTCGGTTCTCTATTGATATATTTTACCAAATGAATAAGCATCTTTTCCAAAAATTCTTTGCAGTCATACGCCCATCTCTATTATAATAGGGGTGTTGAACTTTTGTATTTGCAATAAAAGCAAGATTTAGCCATTTTCATGCAAAAACATCATTTTATTTCTACAAAATTTCTAAATGTTAAATTGTGTTGTAAAGGTTCAACATGCCCTAGACACATTAATGGTTTAATACGGATAATATAATGAATCCATCTTTACATTTTACCCTGCCCACTTGGTTTAACTCAGCCCTTGTGGCAGGCATGAAGCGTGGCATAGAAAAAGAAGGTTTGCGTATGCAGTCCAACGGACACGCCTCCAAAGCCTTCCACCCTGCCAAACTCGGCTCAAAGCTGACCCATCCTTACATCACCACCGACTATTCCGAAAACTTACTAGAACTCATCACCACGCCCAAAGCCACAATCAAAGATGCCCTAGATATGCTTCGTGAGCTTCATGTGCTGGTGCATCGCTCGCTCGAACATGGCGAGCTGATGTGGCCGTTATCCATGCCGTGTATGTTGTCGGCAGATGACAGCGACATTCCGCTTGCTGATTATGGCACATCCAACATCGGCAAACTCAAAACGCTCTACCGCTCAGGGCTTGGGGTGCGATACGGTCGCAAAATGCAGACCATTGCAGGATTGCATTATAATCTATCGGTGGGCGATGACTTGTTTAAAAAATGGGCAAAGGCGGAAGTGTGTACCGATTTACAAGATTTTAAAAACAAAAAATATCTGGGGCTAATTCGCAACTTCAAACGCCTAACGCCTCTTGTCCTGTACCTACTTGGGGCAAGCCCGAGCGTGTGTGGATGTTTTTTGACAGGTCGCACGCATGACCTTGTACCGCTTGACAACGCCAAACACACTTACTATCAACCCAACGGCACAAGCCTACGCATGGGCAAATTGGGCTATACCAACAGTGTTCAAAAAGAGCTGGACATTCGCTACAACGATTTGGATGAATACATCAAAGGGCTAAGACGAGCCATTGGCACGCCATTTGCCGACTTTACAGACATTGGGGTGGACGACAAAGACGGCAATCCTGTGCAGATTAACGACCACATTTTGCAAATTGAAAACGAGTTTTATAGTCCCATTCGCCCAAAACAAGTAACCCAATCAGGCGAAACACCCACACACGCCCTACAAAGTCGGGGGATTGCCTATGTGGAGTTTCGTGCCATTGACCTAGACCCGTATAGCGACATCGGTATCACGACCGCTACGGCGTGCTTTTTGGAGATTTTGGCGTTGTATTGCTTGCTGTCCGCGTCGCCTGATTTGCTACCTGATGAAGAGCAGTATCTGGCGGACAATGTAGAGACGGTCGTCAATCACGGTCGCAAAAAAGGCGTGCGTATCACAACCGAGCAAGGCGAGCAGGAGCTACATGAATGGATTGTGCGTACCTTGAACGAGATGCAACCCATTGCGGACGCTTTTGATGAATATCACGAGGGCAACGACTATCGTAGTGCATTAGCACTCATGCAAGGCAAGGCAACCAATCCAAACTTTACGCTGTCGGCACAGATTGAGTCGGATTCAAGACGGCTTGGCAGCACATGGAAACTTGGGCAGTTTTTGGCACAAAAGCACCAAAATGAACTGCTTGGCTATGCCATCAGCAATGAAAACGCCTTTAATTATGCCAACATCGCCATACAGTCCTTTGCCGACCAACAACAGTTGGAGCGAGAAACGGACGTGCCGTTTGTGGATTTTATTAAACAATTTCGTTAAATAGTTATGTTAAAACATCTTAATTTTCGTACGCTGTGTGCGTGCTTATTTGCCTTATCGGTTGTGGCGACCCTTGTGGCGATTTTTTATTTTCAAAAGCATTTGGGGCTTGACCCGTGTCCTTTGTGTATCTTTCAACGAATTGGCGTGTGGATAATGGGGGTGTTTGCCTTTGTTGGTATGGTTGTGAATCCCAAAAAACTCTGGGGCAAACTTACCCTATGGGGCGGTATGACTCTTGGGGCATTGTGGGGGCTTGCGATAGCAGGTCGTCATGTGTGGCTTCAACACCTACCTGCTGATGAAGTGCCTGCCTGTGGACCAGGGCTGAACTACTGGGTGGATACCCTGCCGATTTTGCAGGTGTTTCAAGAAGTGCTAAAAGGCTCGGGCGAATGTGCCGTGATAGACTGGCAAATGGTGGGATTTAGCATACCTGAGCTGACTTTGGCGATGTTTGCGGTGTTTTTGGTGATATTGGGTGTTGGGCTTGTTAGAATGTTAAAAGATGGATAAAATTATTGGAGATTTCAATGCAGTATGTAAAGACAGCTGAAAGCAACATTCCATTCCATGTTAGTAAATTTGAGAATGAAACAAATAAGAGCTATCCTTATTATCAAAATGGCAAGAAATATGCACTTTGTCCAACCTGCTCTACTTCCGTACAAATTATCGGAGGATATAATAATCAAGCTTATAGTGCGATAAATACTAAGTCTATGTATGCTGTCCATACAAAGGGAGAGATTTCAGGATTGCTTTTTGATGAAGACAGAAAATTAAATTGCATTGCTTATAGAGGAAATAGAAATAATTGGCAAAGAATTTATGAAAAGAGGGAGGATGTTGAGGAAAACAAAGATATTGAAATTTATATTGAAAAAAATAAATTTCAAATTGCTAGAGATATTGAAAATATTATTGGTTTTAAGTGCTTTAGTCAGAAAAATCAACAAACACTTAAATTGTTTGAATCTATATATCAATCTTTTAAGGAAAATAAAGGTTTATGTATGGCTCCAGAGCAATTTATTCCGGAATATATACCATTGCTAATTATTGTTAAATCTAATCCAGTTGATTGTTGGGGATTTGTCCCAGTTGGTAAAACAAAAGATAAGATCATAAATAATGCGAGCTTAAAACCTTTTATTTTTGAAGAGAAAAAAGACAATCGGCTTGAAACTAAATTTAAGCCAAATTTTTCAAAAAGTAAGGTAGAGCTAGTTTGTGTTTTAAATGATGATAATGATCCACAACATATTATTATCAAATTATTATACAATGAAAAGGAATTGATATTAAACAAGATACCTGCCAATATGGAAGTCTAATGTACATAAATGTTTAAATTTGCTATAATTTGCCAAATTATCATAGTAAGGCACTATCATGCACATTCATTTTTTGGGTATTTGTGGGACATTTATGGGGTCGCTTGCCCTGATTGCACGTTCGCTTGGACATACCGTTACAGGCTCGGACATCGCCATTTATCCGCCCATGAGTACACAGCTTCACAACGCCGGCGTTGAGATTTTGGAGGGCTACAAATCCGCCCACCTAGACCCTGCCCCTGATTTGGTGGTGGTGGGCAACGTCTGCAAACGTGGCATGGAAGCGGTGGAATATATGCTGGACAAGCGACTTCGCTACACGTCCGCCCCGCAGTTTTTGTCCGAACACGTCCTACAAGACCGCCACGTCCTAGCGGTGGCAGGCACGCACGGCAAGACCACAACCACGACCATGCTTGCTTGGATTTTGCAGTATGCAGGGATTGATACGGGCTTTTTGATTGGTGGCGTGCCACTTGTGGCTACCGATGATGAACGCTTAAAATCCGCCTTTGCCCACAGCTCGCATTTGGGTCAAGACTATTTTGTCATTGAAGCGGACGAGTATGACAGTGCTTTTTTTGACAAACGCTCAAAATTTGTGCATTATCGTCCCACGACTGCGATTTTAAATAATCTAGAATATGACCATGCCGATATTTTCCCTGATTTAAAGGCGATTCAAACCCAATTTCATCACATGATTCGCATGATACCGCCAAGCGGTCAAATCATCATGCCAAAAGGCGTGGAGAGCTTAGAAGATACCCTAAAAATGGGCGTATGGACACCTGTTTGGCGGACAAGCGTGGGCGATGAGGCGGACTGGCAGGCGAGCTTGGAGCAAGCGGACGGCTCGGTGTTTCACGTGAAACATATCGGACACACAGGCGATGAGACAGGCACGGTAACATGGGGCATGAGTGGCGTGCATAACGTCAATAATGCGTTAGTTGCTATTGCAGGGGCGTACAGCGTGGGCGTGAGTGTGGCGACAGCGTGCAAGGCTCTGTCAAACTTTGCAGGAATAAAACGCCGTATGGAGCTCATCGGCGATATTGGTGGTGTGCAAGTATACGACGACTTTGCTCATCATCCAACTGCCATCACGACCACGCTTGACGGTGCTAAGAAAAAGCTCACAGGTCGCAAAATTTGGGCGGTCATCGAGCCACGCTCCAACACCATGAAATTGGGTGTGTATAAAGCCGAGCTTGCTCCGTCTGCGTCATTGGCGGACGGTGTGATTTGGTACGAGCCAAAAGGCTTGTCGTGGGGGCTAAAAGAAGCCATTGGCGACACGGACGGTCAAGTCGTGCTTGACAGCATTGATGAGATTTTGGCATTTATCAAATCAAATGTCCGCTCAGGCGATGCCATTGTCGTCATGAGCAATGGCGGATTTGAAGGGATACATGGGCGGATTTTGGAAATACTGACTTAACCATCACAAAAAGCAAAGACTTGCTTAGGCAGGTCTTTTTTATTGCTCTTTTTTACAAAAATCACTCACAATCATTGCATATTTGCTAAGATTTTAACCAAATCATCAAAAATCTGCCTAAAATTTGACATTCGTCCTACGTTATTAACGTTTTTGGGGTGGTGTGGGCGGTAAGATTGGCTTACAATTCGTTTAACTTTTACATCAAGTAAAAAGCAGACAAAGTAAATTGGTCGGTTAGCAAAGATATTCTAAGACCATTGTTTGACCACAGTTTAATTGATTCGCCAAAGCGTTTATGGGCTAGGCAGTTATAGGAGAGACATCATGGGTTTTATTTGGACAATTATCGTAGGTTTTGTCGTTGGACTGTTGGCACGAGCCATCAAGCCCGGGGCGAACCCGATGGGTTGGATTATGACCATTATTTTGGGTGTTGTCGGGGCGGTCGTTGGCGGATTCTTGGCGAGTGCTTTGAATTTGTCAGCCAATGGCGGTTTTGGTGGCTTAGTGCTGTCAGTCATCGGTGCCATCATCGTGCTGTTCATCTATGAGTTTGCCACAGGTAAAAGACGTTTGAAGTAATTAAAAATAATTTAATCAAAAAATATTGACATTTTAAAATGTTAAATTTTGATTTGACAAAAACCTTGCTATGATATTGGCAGGGTTTTTGGTTTGTGTATTTATTTTATCAAACCCCTTGATTTTTTAACAATTAATGAGTATTATTATCATCTAAATTCCTTATTTATAACATGGTTTTTTGATGCATGTTTAATATGCATATTTAAACCAATGGAATAAGGGTAATTTCAATTTATTGATGTAGTTGGAAATTTTATGATGATACCTTCTTTTGAGTTAAAAAAATGGGCGACCTGCTTGGGGCTTAGCCTTGCTCTCATCGGCTGTGGCAATGACAAGCCTGCCGAACAAAAAACCGAACAAGCCCCTGCTCCCACCGCCCAAACCGACAAAATGACGGTGGTAACGACCTTTACCATTATCGAAGACATCGCCCAAAATGTCGCAGGAGACGTGGCGGACGTGGAATCCATTACCAAGGCAGGGGCGGAGATTCATGACTATGAGCCGACCCCAAAGGACATTGCCAAGGTCAAAGAAGCCGATTTGATTTTGTACAACGGCATGAATTTGGAGCGTTGGTTTGAAAAATTCTATGCCGATGCCAAAGACACCCCTGCGGTGGTGGTAACGGACGGCATCACGCCCATACCGATTAAGGCAGGCTCGTATAAGGATTTGCCAAACCCGCACGCTTGGATGTCCACGTCTAACGCTTTGATTTATGTGGAAAATATCAAAAACGCATTCATCAAACACGACCCAAAAAACAAAGACGTGTATATCAAAAATGCCGAAACATACGCCCAAAAAATCAAAGCGATGGATGAGCCGTTGCGTGCCAAACTTGCCCAGATTCCTGAAAATGAGCGTTGGCTGGTTACCTCTGAAGGGGCGTTTAGCTACCTTGCCAAAGATTATGGGTTAAAAGAAGCCTATCTGTGGGACATTAACGCCGAGCAACAAGGCACGCCCCAGCAGGTCAAGGCACTCATTGACACGGTCAAAACCAACAAAATTCCTGTGGTATTTAGCGAAAGCACCATTTCGGACAAACCTGCCAAACAAGTCGCCAAAGAGGCAGGGGCGTATTATGGCGGTGTCTTGTATGTGGACAGCCTAAGCGAAAAAGACGGTGTAGTGCCAACTTATCTTGATTTGTTAAATGTAACGGCAAGCACGGTGGTTAAAGGGTTTGAAGACGCAAAAGTCCAAAAATAATTGACAAGGCGATTTGGCAAGATAAAATACGGTATCTTGCCAAATTTTTGAATGGTTGTTTTGATGATGAGATATCTAAAATATGTAGCAATGTTATCGCCTTGGATTTTGTATTTAGGTTACTGTTGTTACGAATATTTTGTGTCTGACAATTCTTTATTGGATACGTTTGTAGCGTCTCTTACAGGGTTGTTTGTTCCGTTTTTTATCGCACCAACAGGTGTTATGGCATTGATATTGCTTAGCTTTATGGCGATTGTACCTTTTATCAAATGGCAATACAAAGAGTGGTTATTTGCTCTTATCAGTGGACTTTATGTATTTTTGATTTATTTTTCATTCACGTTAATAGCAAGTGTTTGATTTAAAAAATATGGGAATTTTAAAAATTTCTATCTTTTTTAAATCAGTTTTTAGCAATTATGACACACATTCACGATTTAACCGCCAGCATAAGCGTTCAGGAGTTGTCCGTGCGTTACGCCAACGGTCATCACGCCCTTTTTGACATGAATTTTGCCTTAACAGGTGGGACAACTTGTGCCTTGGTTGGGGTAAACGGCTCTGGCAAATCCACGCTGTTTAAGTCCATTATGGGACTGATTAAACCCCAATCAGGGCAGATTTTGCTCTGTGGCTTGCCCATTAACACCGCCCTAAAACAAAACCTTGTCGCCTACGTCCCCCAAGCCGAAGAAGTGGACTGGCAATTTCCTGTATCGGTCTATGATGTCGTGATGATGGGGCGGTATGGCTATATGAATTTTTTGCGACTGCCCAAGGCAACCGACCGCCAAAAGGTTGCCGATGCCATGGCTCGGGTGGACATTTCTCATCTAAAAGACAGGCAAATCAGCGAGCTGTCGGGCGGTCAAAAAAAGCGGGTGTTTTTGGCACGCTCGCTTGCCCAAGAAAGCAAAATTATCCTGCTTGATGAGCCGTTTACAGGCGTTGATGTCAAAACCGAAAAAGCGATTATGGCGTTGCTTGATGATTTACGAAGTGAAGGGCATTTGATTTTAATCTCCACGCACAATCTGGGGACGATTCCAGAATTTTGCGACCAAGTGGTGATGATAAATCGTACCGTGCTGGCGAGCGGTACGACCAAAGAGACCTTTACCCAAGAGAATTTGGAGAAGGTGTTTGGGGGCGTGTTACGACAAATTCGCTTGGCAGGCAAGGACTTGCACGATGACGATGACAGTCGTGCCGTTACGATTTTGGCGGACGATGAAGTACCTGCGGTGTTTTATGGGGTGCATGACGGCACGCCCGAGCGTAGCCACTGCGATGAGACCGCACAGGCAAGCCGTGTGGGGCAGGTCAATATGAACCAAAAACGGGCAAAAAATGACGGCGTGCAACTGTACAACCCAAAAACCGACACCACAACGCCCAGCCTTACGCCAAATTCAAATTCCAACCCAAATAAGGACACGCCATGAGTGAGCTGTTTTCCCTGCTTGCCGAGCCGTTCGCCTATGAATATATGGTAAAAGCGATGGTGTTGTCGTCTGTGGTCGGTGGCGTGTGTGCGTTTTTGTCGGCATATTTGATGTTAAAGGGCTGGTCGCTTATTGGTGATGCCTTGTCCCATGCGGTTGTGCCGGGGGTAGCGATTGCGTATGCGTTGGGACTGCCTTATGCGATTGGGGCGTTTTTTTCGGGGATATTGGCGTCTTTGGCGATTTTGTGGGTTAAGTCATTGACCAATCTAAAAGAAGATGCGGTGATTGGCTTTATTTTTACCACATTTTTTGCGTTGGGGCTATTTATCATCTCTATCAATCCCACGTCTGTCAATGTCCAAGAGATTATTTTTGGCAATATTTTGGGCATTAGCGATACCGACATGATACAAGTGGGCATTGTCATGGCGGTGTCGCTTGGTTTTTTGCTCGTTTTTTGGAAAGATTTATTGCTTGTCTTTTTTGATGAAATTCATGCCAAATCGGTGGGACTGTCGCCCAAAGTGTATCAAGTGCTGTTTTTTAGCCTGCTGTCTGCGTGCGTGGTGTCGGCACTACAAACAGTGGGGGCGATTTTGGTGATTGCGATGGTCATCACCCCTGGGGCAACGGCATATCAACTGACCGACAGATTTCGTCCGCTTATTCTAATCGCAGGATTTTTAGGCGTAACCACAAGTGGGCTTGGCGTGTATCTAAGCTACTACCTAGACGGGGCAACGGGGGGTGTGATTGTGTCCTTGCAGACGATGTTGTTTGTGCTAGCGTTTTTGTTTTCGCCGAAGTTTGGGATAATCACACAAAGATTAAAAAGAAAGCGTTTATCCGCCCAATTTGACAACCATAGATTTTAATATGCAACTTTTAAACTTTCTCACCGAACCCTTATCACACACCTTTATGCAACACGCCTTATTATCATCAGTCGTTGTTGGGGCGGTGTGTGCGGTGCTGTCGTGCTATGTGGTGTTAAAGGGCTGGTCGCTCATGGGCGATGCGATTAGCCATGCGGTGTTCCCAGGGGTGATTGTGGCGTTTTGGCTTGGGGTGCCGATGTCGCTTGGGGCGTTTGTGGCGGGGCTATTTTGTGCCGTGTCGGTGGGATTTTTAAAGAACAACACTCGTATCAAGGAAGATACGCTCATGGGCATTGTCTTTGCAGGAATGTTTGCGGTGGGGCTTGTCATGTTTGCCAAGATAGACACCGACCAGCATTTAAAGCACATTTTGTTTGGCAATCTGCTTGGTATCAGCCGTGAAATGCTTATCCAAACCATGATAATTTGTGGGGCGATTTTGGGGGCGGTGCTGTTAAAGGGTAAGGATTTGCTTTTGTACTGCTTTGACCCAAGCCATGCCCGTGTGGCAGGACTATCGCCCAAATTGCTTCATTATGGGTTGCTTATCCTACTCTCTGCCACGATTGTGGTTGCCATGCAAGCCGTTGGCGTGATTTTGGTGGTAGCGATGCTTATCTCCCCCGGCATTACAGCATTTGTCTTATGTAGGCGATTTCACACCATGCTAGCTGTGGCGGTGGCAAGTTCGTGTTTGACCAGTTTTTTGGGCGTGATTTTAAGTTATCATCTGGATTCGGCAACGGGGGCGACGATTGTACTATTGCAGGCGGTGGTGTTTGTTTTGGCAATTATCATCTCAAAAATAAAAGAAAAACGCCAATCATTACGACTGGCGTAGAGTGGTTTAGCGAGTGCCAAAAATCTTATCGCCAGCGTCCCCAAGACCGGGGATGATATAGCCGTCTTCGTTCAGATGACTGTCAAGTGATGCGGTAAAAATCTCAACATCAGGGTGAGCATCATTGACAAGTTTTACGCCCTCGGGGGTGGCGACCAACACAAGGGCCTTGATGCTTTGACAGCCATGTTTTTTTAGCATATCAATGGTGGCAACCATGCTACCGCCTGTGGCAAGCATGGGGTCTAGGATTAGGGCGGGGCGTTTCTCGATGTCTTTAACAAATTTTTCAAAAAATGGCACAGGTTCAAGTGTCTCTTCATCACGTTGTAAGCCGACAAATGAGATTTTGGCGGTGGGCAACAAATCAAGCACGCCATCTAACATACCAAGTCCCGCTCGCAAAATCGGCACCAGTGTTACCGTCTTACCCTTGACCTGCGTGCCTTTGATGGTGCTACCATCCCAGCCGTCCATGTCAAAATCTTCGGTCTCAAAATCACGGCTCGCTTCATATGCCATCAGCCGTCCAAGCTCGTTGGTGAGCGTGCGAAATTTATAGGTAGAGCAGTTTTTTTCTCGCATGAGCGATAATTTGTGACGGACAAGGGGGTGGTCAATGACGGTAATTTGCATGATAATTCTCAATTAAAGGTACAAAATGGGAAATTTGGTGTATTTTACCATTTAAGTAGGGTGGCATGAAGTTTTTTTGATAATTTTTTAATGAGAATAAAGTACAAATGTAAATACGGTTGTAATTATAAATCATTGATAAACCTAACTTTTTCTAAAATGTAACAAATCATTTCAAAACAACCATTATGTCACCACAAACGCCAAATCAGCAACAATTCTTTACCGTTATACAGTATCAAGTTTGATTTTCTTCTTATATAATACCAATCAAGATGAAGCAGTCTTACTTCTTAATGAAGTTAGGATTGTTTGATTTGATTATCATATTTTGTTTTGTTTACCTTATTTTAAGGAGTTCTTATGAAAGCAGTTAAATTTATCGCCCCAATCTTCGCTCTTGGCGTTGCCTTTACAGGCGTGGCTCATGCAGAAGCGACCATGGATGCGGCAAAAGCGGACGAAACCGCCACAAAAGTAAGACAAGTGTCATACAGTTGCAACAAGGGTGGTGCAGTCAAGGTTACTTATGGCTTTAATAAGCAAAAACTACCAACCTATGCCGAAGCTCATTTAGGGGGCAAAACTCGCTTTTTACCGATTAACTTAGCACATTCTGATGTTGCTGGCACATCTTTTGGTGATGAAAACAGTTGGACAATTAGTGGTGGTGCTATGACACTGGGTAACTACCATAAGTCAGATGTATTAATCATGGATCCAAATTCCGAAATTCAATACAAGCATTGTAAAGTTGTCGGCACTAAAAAGATTAAGGGTTAGTCTGAACGAAAAGACAGTCTACTGACTGTCTTTTTTTAAATAAACAACAAAATCAATACCTTACACCACTTTCCTAAAAATATTCAAAAAAGTGCTTGACCCCCACCAAAAACCCTGTATAATACGCACTCATTCAAGCAATGGTTGGTTACAAAACACCAACAAAACAACTTTAATCTAAAATAAATTAAGAATGAAGTTTGTTAAAGTTTGAATATTTTGGAAGAATTTATTTAAAAGTTAAGTTAAAAACAAACTTCTAAAAACTTTCAAAAAAATTAAAAAAGTGCTTGACATAAAAATCCATTGTGATAAAATAGTCAGCCTTGATTGATGATACAGACGATGTATCACGCACTATTTAAAAACATACTAAGAACAACTTGTGTGGATTTTTGCTAATACAAGATAATACAAAAATTATCATTTATCAAGCAAAAATACTCAAAGTTAATTCATTTACACGATGAGCAGATATTTTTAAAAATATCAAATATTGCTAGTAAGTACATAACGTACACGATAAATGAGCCAAAACAAATTAAGTCCTAAGCAATTAGGCAAAACAAAGATTAAACTGAAGAGTTTGATCATGGCTCAGATTGAACGCTGGCGGCAGGCTTAACACATGCAAGTCGAACGATGAAGTCTAGCTTGCTAGACGGATTAGTGGCGAACGGGTGAGTAATGCTTAGGAATCTGCCTATTAGTGGGGGATAACGTAGGGAAACTTACGCTAATACCGCATACGTCTTACGAGAGAAAGGGGGCTTTTAGCTCTCGCTAATAGATGAGCCTAAGTCGGATTAGCTAGTTGGTGGGGTAAAGGCCTACCAAGGCGACGATCTGTAGCTGGTCTGAGAGGATGATCAGCCACACTGGGACTGAGACACGGCCCAGACTCCTACGGGAGGCAGCAGTGGGGAATATTGGACAATGGGCGAAAGCCTGATCCAGCCATGCCGCGTGTGTGAAGAAGGCCTTTTGGTTGTAAAGCACTTTAAGTGGGGAGGAAAAGCTTGTGGTTAATACCCACAAGCCCTGACGTTACCCACAGAATAAGCACCGGCTAACTCTGTGCCAGCAGCCGCGGTAATACAGAGGGTGCAAGCGTTAATCGGAATTACTGGGCGTAAAGCGAGCGTAGGTGGTTATTTAAGTCAGATGTGAAAGCCCCGGGCTTAACCTGGGAACTGCATCTGATACTGGGTGACTAGAGTAGGTGAGAGGGAAGTAGAATTCCAGGTGTAGCGGTGAAATGCGTAGAGATCTGGAGGAATACCGATGGCGAAGGCAGCTTCCTGGCATCATACTGACACTGAGGTTCGAAAGCGTGGGTAGCAAACAGGATTAGATACCCTGGTAGTCCACGCCGTAAACGATGTCTACCAGTCGTTGGGTCTCTTGAAGACTTAGTGACGCAGTTAACGCAATAAGTAGACCGCCTGGGGAGTACGGCCGCAAGGTTAAAACTCAAATGAATTGACGGGGGCCCGCACAAGCGGTGGAGCATGTGGTTTAATTCGATGCAACGCGAAGAACCTTACCTGGTCTTGACATACAGAGAATTCGCTAGAGATAGCTTAGTGCCTTCGGGAACTCTGATACAGGTGCTGCATGGCTGTCGTCAGCTCGTGTCGTGAGATGTTGGGTTAAGTCCCGCAACGAGCGCAACCCTTTTCCTTAGTTACCAGCACTTCGGGTGGGAACTCTAAGGATACTGCCAGTGACAAACTGGAGGAAGGCGGGGACGACGTCAAGTCATCATGGCCCTTACGACCAGGGCTACACACGTGCTACAATGGTTGGTACAAAGGGTTGCTACACAGCGATGTGATGCTAATCTCAAAAAGCCAATCGTAGTCCGGATTGGAGTCTGCAACTCGACTCCATGAAGTCGGAATCGCTAGTAATCGCAGATCAGAATGCTGCGGTGAATACGTTCCCGGGCCTTGTACACACCGCCCGTCACACCATGGGAGTTGATCTCACCAGAAGTGGTTAGCCTAACGCAAGAGGGCGATCACCACGGTGGGGTCGATGACTGGGGTGAAGTCGTAACAAGGTAGCCGTAGGGGAACCTGCGGCTGGATCACCTCCTTAACGAATTATCTGATTAGCAAGAATTCACAACAAGTTGTTCTTAGTAAAGTAAGTTAAATTGGGTCTATAGCTCAGTTGGTTAGAGCACCGCCTTGATAAGGCGGGGGTCATAAGTTCAAGTCTTATTAGACCCACCATACTTTGGGGTTATAGCTCAGTTGGTAGAGCGCCTGCCTTGCACGCAGGAGGTCAGGAGTTCGACTCTCCTTAACTCCACCACTTACAATAAATTAGAACTAAGCAATCAAATTAAACAGCATACAATTAGATTTCTTAATTCTACTTTATGTAGATAACTTACAATTAACTGATGAAGTTAATTACATTATTTAACAACGTAACTATGAGTCTGGGTTAATTATTTAATTCCAACAAATAATTAACCATGGTGTTTGTACCCAATACAAACACCTAAAGTAAAGAGAACTGAATCAAGCGTAAACATAGGTGAATCGTTACACATTACCCTTATGACACCAAGACTACTTGGGGTTGTATGGTCAAGTAATGAAGTGCACATGGTGGATGCCTTGGCAGTCAGAGGCGATGAAAGACGTGATAGCCTGCGATAAGCGTCGGTGAGGTGGCAATATCCTGTGACCCGGCGATTTCTGAATGGGGAAACCCAGCCAACATAAGTTGGCTATCCTAACCTTTGGTTAGGAGGCAAACCGGGAGAAGTGAAACATCTCAGTACCCCGAGGAAAAGACATCAATTGAGATTCCCCAAGTAGCGGCGAGCGAACGGGGAGGAGCCGATCGAATTTACAGTAGCAAAATGGCGTGGGAAAGCCAACCATAGTAGGTGATAGTCCTGTATGCGAAACTGTTTATGAGACATATTAAGTAGGGCGAGACACGTGAAATCTTGTCTGAAGATGGGGGGACCATCCTCCAAGGCTAAATACTCCTGACTGACCGATAGTGAACCAGTACCGTGAGGGAAAGGCGAAAAGAACCCCTGTTAGGGGAGTGAAATAGAACCTGAAACCGTGTGCATACAAGCAGTCGGAGCGGACTTGTTCCGTGACGGCGTACCTTTTGTATAATGGGTCAGCGACTTATATTCTGTAGCAAGGTTAACCGTTTAGGGGAGCCGTAGGGAAACCGAGTCTTAATAGGGCGATTAAGTTGCAGGGTATAGACCCGAAACCGAGTGATCTATCCATGAGCAGGTTGAAAGTGCCGTAACAGGCACCGGAGGACCGAACCCACTGTCGTTGAAAAGCCAGGGGATGACTTGTGGATAGGGGTGAAAGGCTAATCAAACTCGGTGATAGCTGGTTCTCCCCGAAAGCTATTTAGGTAGCGCCTCGGACGAATACCATTGGGGGTAGAGCACTGTTTCGGCTAGGGGTCATCCCGACTTACCAAACCGATGCAAACTCCGAATACCGATGAGTACTATCCGGGAGACAGACGGCGGGTGCTAACGTCCGTCGTCAAGAGGGAAACAACCCAGACCGCCAGCTAAGGCCCCAAATTCCTAGTTAAGTGGGAAACGATGTGGGAAGGCACAGACAGCTAGGAGGTTGGCTTAGAAGCAGCCACCCTTTAAAGAAAGCGTAATAGCTCACTAGTCGAGTCGGCCTGCGCGGAAGATGTAACGGGGCTCAAACTAGGAGCCGAAGCTGCGGATTTAATTGTTTCAATTAAGTGGTAGGGGAGCGTTGTGTAAGCCTGTGAAGGTGTATCGTAAGGTATGCTGGAGGTATCACAAGAGCGAATGCTGACGTGAGTAACGACAAAACGGGTGAAAAGCCCGTTCGCCGGAAGACCAAGGGTTCCAGTCCAACGTTAATCGGGGCTGGGTGAGTCGACCCCTAAGGCGAGGCCGAAAGGCGTAGTCGATGGGAAATCGGTTAATATTCCGATACTTGTTTATGATGCGATGGAGGGACGGAGAAGGTTATGTCAGCCTGGCGTTGGTTGTCCAGGTGGAAGGATGTAGGTAGGTTTAGTAGGCAAATCCGCTAGACTATTACTGAGATCTGATAGCAAGCTGTACATGTACAGCGAAGTGGCAAATACCCTGCTTCCAGGAAAAGCTTCTAAGCGATAGTCATAAAGAAATCGTACCCGAAACCGACACAGGTGGTCAGGTAGAGAATACCAAGGCGCTTGAGAGAACTCTGCTGAAGGAACTAGGCAAAATGGTACCGTAACTTCGGGAGAAGGTACGCTGCCGATGGTGATAAGACTTGCTCTTTGAGCTGTTGGCAGTCGCAGATACCAGGCTGCTGCAACTGTTTATTAAAAACACAGCACTCTGCAAACACGAAAGTGGACGTATAGGGTGTGATGCCTGCCCGGTGCTGGAAGGTTAATTGATGGGGTTAGCGTAAGCGAAGCTCTTGATCGAAGCCCCAGTAAACGGCGGCCGTAACTATAACGGTCCTAAGGTAGCGAAATTCCTTGTCGGGTAAGTTCCGACCTGCACGAATGGCATAATGATGGCAGCGCTGTCTCCAGCAGAGACTCAGTGAAATCGAAATCGCAGTGAAGATGCTGTGTACCCGCGGCTAGACGGAAAGACCCCGTGAACCTTTACTACAGCTTTACATTGAACTTTGACCTAACTTGTGTAGGATAGGTGGGAGGCTTTGAAGTGGTGACGCCAGTTGCCATGGAGCCAACCTTGAAATACCACCCTGGTTATGTTGGGGTTCTAACTTAGATATAACAGTATCAAGGACAATGTATGGTGGGTAGTTTGACTGGGGCGGTCTCCTCCTAAAGAGTAACGGAGGAGTACGAAGGTGCGCTCAGAACGGTCGGAAATCGTTCAAAGAGTATAAAGGCAAAAGCGCGCTTAACTGCGAGACCCACAAGTCGAGCAGGTACGAAAGTAGGTCTTAGTGATCCGGTGGTTCTGTATGGAAGGGCCATCGCTCAACGGATAAAAGGTACTCTGGGGATAACAGGCTGATACCGCCCAAGAGTTCATATCGACGGCGGTGTTTGGCACCTCGATGTCGGCTCATCTCATCCTGGGGCTGAAGCAGGTCCCAAGGGTATGGCTGTTCGCCATTTAAAGAGGTACGCGAGCTGGGTTTAGAACGTCGTGAGACAGTTCGGTCCCTATCTACCGTGGGCGTTGGAAATTTGAGAGGATCTGCTCCTAGTACGAGAGGACCAGAGTGGACGAACCTCTGGTGTTCCGGTTGTTTCGCCAGAAGCATCGCCGGGTAGCTATGTTCGGATGGGATAACCGCTGAAAGCATCTAAGCGGGAAGCCCACCTCAAGATAAGATTTCCCTAAAGAGCCGTTGTAGACTACGACGTTGATAGGTTGGGTGTGGAAGCACAGCGATGTGTGTAGCTAACCAATACTAATTGCTCGTTTGGCTTGACCATACAACACCCAAGTGGTTTAAATCACTTTAAGTGTTGTATTGTAAAGTGTAATGATAACCTTAATCTTGATTTAGTAAAAACTTTAAAAAATGAAATTAAAATAAAACAGACTCATAACAGCGTTGTTAATCCTTTTACGCTGACGACAATAGCAAGATGGAACCACCTGATCCCTTCCCGAACTCAGAAGTGAAACGTCTTAGCGCCGATGGTAGTGTGGTTCGCCCATGTGAGAGTAGGTCATCGTCAGCACCTTATTTAGCCCCCTCTGTCGGATGATGGAGGGGGTTTTGGTTTTTAAAATCCTTGAATTTGTGTATAATAGCTTGACTTAACTTTACTTATAATTATTTATGTGAGTAACTTGCTTGTGCGTAGGGTGATATTAATGGGTGGGCAAAAGGCGTTTACGTTGATTGAGTTAATGGTGGTCGTGGTTGTGATTGGTGTGATTGGTATGATTGCTTATCCTAGTGTGATGCGGGTTTTGCGGGGGATGGAAGCAAATAATGTTACATCTGTCGTTATTGATGCATTAAAAGAAGCCTGTAGTCAAAGCCATATTACTAAGCAAAACATTGTTATGTGTCCTGCTGATGAGTCAAATCGTTGCCATAAGCAGTCGGGAGTAAAAATTATTGTGTTTAGGGATTTAGATGGTAATGCCCGTCTTGATGATGGTGAGTTGATTAAAGAGTATGGGCTTAATTTAAAACATGGCAGAATTGATATGAGAGTGTCAGCATCTAGGCATTATATTAAGTACTTTGGGGCCAGTGCCAGTCCACGTGGTCATTTTGGACATATTAAGTATTGTTCGGTGTCTGATGAGTTGTCTTATAGGATTGTTTTAACGCATACAGGGGTTGTTAGAAAGCGTGTTGATGATGTGGGGTGTTAGGAGGATTATGATGGTAAAACTGGCAATGGGGGAGTATCAAAGAAAGGGCGATGGGCAGACGAGAATACCGTTTTGGTTTTGCAAAAATCCCTATTTACAACCCATTAAAACGGGCGTATAATCGTTCTCAACTTTCATTTTAAAGGTAACAGGAGTTAGTTATGAGTAATTCTATGAAAGACATTTTTTATCAAACCCACCCCACCAGAGCATTATCTGCTCTTTTTTTATGCCTGTCACTTGCTCTAACTGCGTGTAATGATAAATACCCTAAGGCAAATATGCCTGATACGCCATTAGAAACACCCTTAGAGATTATCATAGAACCTAAGAAAGTGGCGATGACAAAGACTTGGGCAGCAGGGATTAAAGATGATGGCACATTATGGACTTGGGGGAGTGGTCTAAGTAAGATTAGACGCACCACCACAGGCAATCCTGTAGACCCCACTCCAATGCCAGTAGAGGGTATCAATGATGCCGTTGCCATCTCTGGTGGCATTGGTCATATGCTACTGCTTAGAAAAGATGGCAGTGTATGGGGATGGGGAAGTAATCATGATGGCTATGTAGACCCCAATGATGATAATACTTTGATTTATCAGCCTAGAAAGATAGAAGGTTTGGAGGGTGTGGTTGATGTGGTGGCAGGCATTGGCGATTCATTCTTTTTAACCAAACAAGGTGAAGTTTATACCATTGGTGAAAACGAAAAAGGCTGGACAAATGGTGTTAATCAGCCCAACAAAGTTCCCACTAAAATTCCCAATCTTACTAACATTGTTCGGTTTGGGTCATTAGGTAATGTCTCGGTAGCACTCAATAGCCAAGGTGAGATTTATACCACAGGGGTTGATTGGCAAGGACTAGGGCGTGAAGTGGTGGAGCGTCATGACCATGATGAAATCGCCTTTTATCCTGCTGATAAAGTAGAATTGCCACACAAAGCGGTTGATTTTTTTGTGACAGGTTCAGATGTTGGGGTATTGCTTGAAACAGGTGAAGTTTGGGTTTGGGGGGCAAATCCTGTAAGAATTGGCATAAAATCATCAGCCAGTAATAGAATAACAAAGCCAATCAAACACCCACAATTAAACCAAATCATTAATATAGGTGAAGGGTCTGCTGTTGCCAGCAATGGCGATTTATACATATGGGGCGAACAAGGGTTTGGCAATAGTGTTAATTCGCGCTCTCGCGTTTATATACATCATCCTATTCGTATTATGCAAAATGTTAAACCAAGTGAGTTGTATCTAACTTCAGTGGTTCTAAATAATGGTGAGTTGTGGGTGTGGGGCTCTAATCATCATGGCAAACGAGGAACGGGAAATGTTGTTAATACTTTCTATGAAGAGTACATATTAACCCCCGAAAAATCCCTATTTACAACCCACTAAAATCAGCATATAATCGTTCTCAATTTTCATTTTAAAGGTAACAGGAGTTATTTATGAAAGCGACCATGAAAGATGTGTTTTATCACACACCCTCCATCAGAGCCTTGTCCGCTCTTTTTTTATGCCTATCTGTTACCTTGACTGCTTGTAATGATAAATATCCTAAGGCAAATATGCCTGATACACCATTAGAACAACCCTTAGAGATTATCATAGAGCCTAAGAAAGTGGCGATGGCTGATGGCTGGGCGGCAGGCATTAAAAACGATGGCACATTATGGACTTGGGGCGGTAGTGGTAATAATTTGGCAGTAGGGGGATTTGACCCAACCCCAAAACAAGTACAGGACATTAATGATGCCGTTGCTGTCTCAGGTGATACAGGTCATATGCTACTGCTTAGAAAAGATGGCAGTGTATGGGGGTGGGGGTTTAACTATGATGGCGTGGTAGACCCTACTGACAGCAACACAGCAATTTATAAATTAAGAAAAATAGAAGGCTTAACGGATATTGTGGACATTAGTGCAGGTGGTTCAAATTCAATCTTTGTTACCAAAACAGGGGAAGTATATGTTTTGGGCGGAAAAACATTGGGCTGGGCAAATGGTATAGAAGAACCTCTAAAAGAACCTACCAAACTAGAAAATATGACCAATATTATTAGAGTTGAAAGTATGGCAGGTGGGGTTGTTGCACTTAATGACAAAGGGGAAGTTTATACAATGGGCGTTGGTAGTTTGGGTAGGACAGTTGAACCACTACCCAAAGATGCAATCCCTTATCACCCCGCCCAAAAAGTAGACTTACCGAGAAAAGCGGTAGATATATCTGTCTCTACCAGTGCCAGTATGGCACTACTTGATAATGGTGAAGTATGGGTATGGGGCGATAATTCAGGGGGACGACTTGCCCTACCCAAAGGACAGCACCCAGAATTACCCATTAAACACCCTACTTTAAATAGAATTGTCAATATTGGCGACCGTTCTGCCGTAGATGTGGATGGTAATTTATATATTTGGGGTGAAATTGGTTATGGTAGTTACAATGCTCCATCAACCACCATTTATCGTACCCCGATTAAAATTGCAGAGAATATGAATAATCCTGCCTTACTTGTGAATGGCAATGATGCCTCTGGCGTTTTAACTAAAGACGGAGAATTATATGCTTGGGGCTGGTTTAGTGGTATGATTGGTACAGGGGAGTCTCGTCAAGGACAAGCAAGTCGTGATGATGTTTTAACAGTACAAAAATCGCTGTTTACAACCCACTAAAACGAGTATATAATCAAGTCTCATTCTTTTTTACTTTTGGTTACAAGGATTTTTTATGAAAGCTTCAATGAAAGATGTGTTTTATCACGCTTTGTTGGCAAGAGCTGGTTATATGCTGGCAGAAAATAGAAAGTAAGGTTTTAAATTAGGTGAGGTTTCAAACTACCTTAAAGAAGACCCTCAGTTTGACATGACCTCCGCCATGGCATACTACCTATTCAGCAAATTTAACTTTATTAAAGTAGTTGATGATGTGAATGTCAAGATGGGATGTCGAACATACCTATTTATCCCATCATACCAAAAATTAAGACAAAGGCAAATGGCTATAATAGTACTGGCTATCCAAGATATGTCAATACAGTTGGTTTTATGGAGAATCAATTAAGCTAAAAAGCAGGAAGAATGGAATGTTGTTTTCTTTGTTGTCTATTGAACCGATTCTTGATTCCCAAAGATTCAACAATGTTCAAAAAAACAGGGTAGTGATGAACCCCACCCCAAAAGTTAGACACCAAACTAACCTTTGGGGTGCTTTCTATGGCAAAATACACCACCGACTTTAAACTGTCTGTCATAGCATATTATCTAAACGGACACAGTTACAAGCAAACCGCTAAACAGTTTAACCTATCCACAGACAGCATTGTTGAACAGTGGGTCAAACTCTATCAAACACATGGCATTGATGGCATTAAAAGACGAAGTACCAAAGCTGTCTATGACACAGACTTTAAACTTAATGCAATCAAACAACTTCAAAATGGCAAATCCTTAACCCATCTTGCCATAGAGCTTAATCTACCAACCCCCGTCTTTACTGTCAAACTGGTTAAAGTCTTATCAAAGCTTTGGTATAATGGGACTCACCCCCAAACCTAAAGGCAGAAAAGCAATGTCAAACAAGCACAGCACCAACAAAGACAAAACCAGCAAAAAAACAAATCAACCAGCAAAGTCAATCTACAAGATGATGACTATGCCAAACTTCTAAAACGCTTAGCATACTTAGAAGCAGAGAACGACTATCTAAAAAAGTACAATGCCTTAATTCAACAAGAACAACATCAAACAAACAAATCAACCAATTAAAGGTTCAAATCGTGCAAGAACTAAGGCATAAGCACACCCTAAACACCTTACTTGACATTGCAAACCTGCCAAGAAGTGTGTTTTATTACCACCCAAAACAAAACAAACAGCAAGACAAAGACCTATCCCTAAAAGAACAAATCAAGCACATTTACCACACCCACAAAGGCAGATACGGTTATCGTAGGATTTGTGCAGAGCTTAATCAAACACTTGCTGGTCAGGGCATTGTCATCAACCATAAAAAAGTACAACGACTCATGCGAGAGCTTGGTTTAAAATCCAAAATCAGACAACGAAAATACAAAGCTTACTCATCTTATCAAGGTGAACACCAAGGCAAGATTAAAGACAATGTCCTACAAAGAGATTTTAAAGCCACAAAGCCCAATCAAAAGTGGGCAACAGACATCACAGAATTTAAGGTTGAGGTTATATCACATGGTGATGATGGTAGTCATGGTAAAACTTGCCAAAAACTCTACCTATCGCCCATCATAGACTTGTTTAATGGAGAGATTGTCAGTTATGCCATCAAAGAGCGACCAAACTATGACTTGGTCAAAGAGATGCTTGATGATGCCTTAAATAAGCTAAGCCAAGAAAAGAGGGATGACAAGCCCATCATTCATTCAGACAGAGGTTGGCATTATCAAATGTTTCATTATCAACAAACTTTAAAGAACCATGGCATTACCCAAAGTATGTCAAGAAAAGGCAACTGCTTAGATAATGCCGTGATAGAGAACTTCTTTGGAACATTAAAACAGGAAATCTTTTATGAACAAACCAAGTTTACAAGCCTTAATGAGCTTAAAAAAGTAATTGATGAGTATATACACTACTACAATTATGATAGAATAAAGACCAAACTAAAAGGACTAAGTCCTGTCAAGTTCAAAGAACAGTACAGAGACTTAGTCCTTGGTCAAACCACTTAGCTTTATTAACCTAACCTTTAATCTTGTGTCTAAGATTTGGGGGTCGGTTCACTTTTTTGGTGTGAAACTCAATGGTCGGCACTCACCGCACCGCATTCATCTAACACCGCTAAAATCTCATCGGTTCGCTCTTTTAATAGCTCTTTGTCGCCTTTGGTTTCGATGTTTAGGCGAATGAGTGGTTCGGTATTGGACGAACGTAGATTAAACCGCCAGTTGCCAAAATCTAGGCTGAGTCCGTCTAGGGTGTTTTTGGTAGGATTTAATGCGTGGTATTTTTTTTCCAAAAGCTCGCTGATTTCGCTGGCGGTTTTTTGTCCTAAGCGAAAATTTAGCTCACCCGAACTGGGGAAATCATTGATATAGCCGTTTACCAGCTCGGATAGGGTTTTGCCCGTTACTGACAGAAGCTCAATCACAAGGAGCCACACAATCATGCCACTATCGCAATAGGCAAAATCACGAAAATAATGATGAGCCGACATCTCCCCACCATAAATCGCCCCCGTCTCACGCATGACTTGCTTGATGAACGAATGCCCTGATTTACTGATGGCAGGTGTACCGCCATTTTGGGCGATGACGTTCTCGGTGTTATAAATCACTCGGGGGTCATAGACGATGCTCTCGCCTTGATGTTTTTTCAAAAACACTTCGGCAAGCATGCCCACGATGTATGAGCCTTCGATAAACCGCCCATGTTCATCAAACAAAAAACAGCGGTCAAAATCGCCATCAAACGCCACGCCAAAATCCGCCCCATGAGCGATGACCGCCTCCGAAGTCGCCTTTTGGTTGGCGATAATCATGGGGTTAGGGATGCCGTTGGGGAATGAGCCGTCTGGGGTGTGGTGGACTTTGATAAGCTCAACCTTATCGCCAAGACGTTTTTGTAGTTCATCAACCACAGGCCCTGCCGAGCCGTTGCCACTGTTTACCACGATTTTTTTGGGGGTAAATTTGGCGGTGTCGGTAAAGCTCATGAGCTTGTCAATGTAGGCGGTTTTGTCGGTATTTAGGGTAACCCTGCCTTTGTCCGCCACCACAAATTCGCCACGCTCGGCAATGGCACGAATGTCCGCCAAGCCCGTATCGCCACTGATGGGGCGAGAGTTTTCACGCACCATTTTTAAACCGTTGTAGTTAATGGGGTTGTGGCTTGCGGTAACTTCAATACCACCGATGGCGTTATAATGGCTTGTGGCAAAATACACTTCTTCGGTGCCAACCATGCCCAAATCAATTACGTCCACGCCTGCGTCCGTGATGCCGTCAATGGCGGATTGTTTTAGGCTCTCACTAGACGGGCGAATGTCCGAGCCGACCACGATGACGGGATTTTCTTTGCCATCATTGAGATATTGGGCGAACGCTCGTCCGATACGGTAGGCGATGGCATTGTCCAAGTTAACATCAAGTTCGCCACGCACGTCATAGGCTTTAAAGCAGGAGATGGTGATGGGGTTAAAAGCGGTCATAAATTATCCTAAATATGAACATGAAACAGCTTAATTTTATCATGATTTAGCCGTAGATATTGTGAAATTATTTAAATGCCAAAATAGAATAAGGCTTAACATTTTTTGCCTATAAATTTTTATAAAAATTTGGTATGCTAACCGTGTATCATTTTAAACCGACAACCTTTAACAAGGGAAATTTTATGAACATTGCCAAAAACATCACCGACCTTATCGGCAACACGCCCCTAGTGGAATTAAACCGCCTAACAGAAGGCTTGCCCGCTCGTGTCGTGGCAAAGTTAGAGTATTTTAACCCCGCAAGCTCGGTCAAAGACCGCATTGCCCTATCGATGATAAACGAAGCCGAAAAAGACGGACTTATCAACCAAGACACCACCATCGTAGAAGCGACATCAGGCAACACGGGCATTGGGCTTGCCATGGTGTGTGCGTCCAAGGGTTATAAACTTGTCATCACCATGCCCGAGAGCATGAGCTTAGAACGCCGTGCTCTGCTGCGTGCGTATGGGGCAGAGCTTGTATTAACCCCTGCATCAGAAGGTATGGGCGGGGCGATTGCCAAGGCGAACGAACTTGCCAGTCAAGACGGCTATTTTATGCCACGCCAATTTGACAACCTAGCCAACCCAAAAATCCACCGTGAAACCACCGCCTTAGAAATCTGGAGAGACACAGACGGACAAGTGGACATCGTGGTGGCAGGGATTGGCACGGGTGGTACAATCACAGGCGTGGGCGAAGTGTTAAAAGCCAAAAAAGACAGCGTACAAATCGTGGCGGTAGAACCGTCTGATTCGCCTGTGTTTAGCGGTGGCGAAAAAGGAGCTCATAAGCTACAAGGGCTTGCCCCTGGTTTTGTGCCCAGCATTCTAAATACAGGCATTTATAACGAAGTCATCACGGTTGCCACCGAATCCGCCTTTGCTACCGCTCGCCAAATGGCAGAAAAAGAAGGTCTGCTGGTGGGCATTAGTGCAGGGGCGGCAGTCTGGTCAGCCCTGCAAGTGGCAAGCCGTCCTGAAAATGCTGGCAAGCTCATCGTGGTGGTGATTCCGTCATCGGGCGAGCGTTATTTGTCCACCGCCTTGTTTGAAGATTTGGCTCAGTAGTTTGCATAAAATAGGTGTGATAGACCCTGTTATCTAGTATAATGGGGTTTATTTTTGGATAATAATCATGACTCCAACCAATCAATTCTCTGACCTTTTGGTACTCATGGCACGCCTTCGCACCGATTGCCCATGGGACGCCAAGCAAACCAACGACAGCCTACAAAAATACGCCATCGAAGAAGTTTTTGAACTTGTAGAAGCCATTAGTAATGACGACAAAAGCCCCCTTGCCACCGATGACATCAAAGGCGAGCTTGGTGATGTGCTTTTGCAAATCGTCTTTCATGCCCATCTGTATGCCGAGCAAGGGCGGTTTGATATGGGCGATGTGATTTTTGCTTTACAAGAAAAACTCATCCGCAGACATCCCCATGTGTTTGACAAAGAAAATCTAAAAACAGACGAAGATGTCAAACGCCGTTGGGACGAGATTAAACAGATTGAAAATAAAGACCGCCCAAAACGCCTATTGTCCGATGTCAAGGCAGGCACGGCTCTGATGACCGCCCAAAACTTACAAAAACAGGCGGGTAAAGTCGGTTTTGATTGGCAAGATTTGAGCGGTGTGTTGGGTAAACTCCAAGAAGAGCTTGGCGAATTACACGCAGAATTGCCCACGCCTGAGTTTAAATATAAAACAGATAAATTGGATGAAGCTCAAAAAGACAAAATCGCAGGCGAGCTTGGCGATGTGCTGTTTGTGCTGACTAACCTTGCCCGGCATTTGGATGTTGATGCTGAAATGGCACTACAAAATGCCAATGCCAAGTTTAAACGCCGATTTGCTTTTGTAGAAAAGTCGCTGATGGAGCAAGGCAAAACCTTTGAACAGAGCAGTTTGGCGGAGATGGATAACTATTGGGACATGGCAAAAGCCCATGAAAATAGCACAAATGAAAAGCTGTAAATTAAAGCGTTGGGCGGTGGGGTTGGCATTGGCTTTATCATCTTATGCCCACGTCCATGCCCACCAATGCTACGCCGACCCCAAACAAGCGTATCAAGCCCTGATTGCCAAACAATCCGCCCAAAAAGCGATGAGCGAGCGGGTTAATATCAACACCGCCACGGCAGGCGAGCTTGCAACTTTAAATGGCGTGGGGGCAAAGACCGCTCAGGCGATTGTGGATTATCGTGAGGGATTTGGGCGATTTGAGCGTGTGGACGATTTGACAAAGGTTAAAGGCATTGGGGTCAAAACCTTAGAAAAAAACCGTCACAGACTCACGGTGCATTAGCTTTTTTGGCAAAAACAAGGTACAATGAAGCTTATGATGGGTGGTTGTTAAAGGGTGTTTGATGGTCATTCTATCAAGCAAGTTTTTTATTATGAAAAACAGTCCGACCGCTTATAACCAATAAACTTTAAAATTATTACAAACATAATGATTTGTAGATGTAGTGGCGTGCTGAGCATGCCTTGTGCAGCAATACCATCAAAGGGTGTGCTCAGCACACTCCTACAAACCCGTGGCAAATATGTAAGTTGGTTGGGTGTCATTAGATTTCACCTATCTTTTAATCTTTTAAATGCAAGTGGTGGGATAGCCATTTTCATGTAAAAACAATTTAAAAGTGTAAATTTTCATAAATTCAAATAAATGTTATCAAAATTTAACATGCCCTAGTAAATCAATGAGTGACACAAGTCATGGCAAAGACAAAAGCGGACGCAAAACTCGGGCAGTCCCATGCTAGCCCCAAAAAACCCAAGAAAACCAAAAAAGTCAAGCGGTCTAAACAGCCTAAGCACCGCCAAACAGACAAACCAATGGCAAAGCACGCCATTGACCAAACATCAAAAAAGCAGTCTAAACACCTTATGCAAAAAAAACCAACCAAACACAAAACCCCCAAATCATCAGCGACCGTGCTGTCGGCACAGAAATTGGGGCTTGACAAACGCACTTTACCGCACAGTATCGTGGAAGTCATTAGCACGCTTAACAAAGCAGGATTTAACGCCTATATCGTGGGCGGTGGCGTGCGTGATAGCCTTTTGGGGCTTACTCCTAAGGATTTTGATGCCGTAACCAACGCTCGCCCTCATGAGATTAAGGCGGTCTTTGGTGGGCGTTGTCGTATCATTGGCAAGCGTTTTTTGCTCGCTCACGTCTATTCGGGGCGTGAACTCATCGAAGTGGCGACTTTTCGGGCTCCGCCTAAGGACGACACGCACACGACCGATGATGGCATGATTACCCGTGATAATGCGTGGGGGACGATAGAGCAGGATTTTGCTCGCCGTGATTTTTCTATCAATGCCTTGTATTATCAGCCGATTAAGGGTGAAGTGCTCGATTTTTGTGGGGCGGTTGATGACATCAAAAACGGCACATTACGCCTACTAGGTAATGCCAAAGTGCGTATTGAGGAAGACCCTGTGCGTCTGCTTCGTGCGTTGCGGTTTAAGGCAAAACTGGGTTTTGAATTTGACAAAGCTCTTGCTAAACAATTTAATGAAGATAATTGGGCGTTATTGGAACAAGTCTCGGCTCATCGGCTCTATGATGAAACCCAAAAGATGTTCACCGGTGGCTATTTGGCACCACTATTACCCCTACTGTATCAATACGGGGCGATAGAGCATTTAATCAATCATGCCGGCAATGAACCCACACGTCTCGCCCTCGCCTTTGCTCAAAATACGGACGAGCGTATCCATGACGGCAAAACCGCCAACCCTGCCTTTTTTTATGCGGTGCTGTTGTGGGAGAATTATTTGCATGCTTTGGCAAAGTTTAAGAAAAAGGGTCTGCCCTTTCACGAAGCCCAAATAAAAGCGTCTCGCAAGGTGTTTGATGCTCAGCGTAACAAGACCGCCATTCCTAAGTTTGCCGAGGAGTTTATCGAAGGCATTTGGCTCATGCAACCACGCCTAACCGCCCCCAAAGGCAAGGAGATAGACAGACTTATCAGTAGCCCTAAGTTTCGTGCCAGTATTGACTTTTTGGTCATGCGTGAACATTATGATGATAATCCTTTGTCTGAGCCTACAGACGGCATGGGGGCGTGGTGGCAACGTTATTTGGCGGTCGATGCGACCAGTCAAAGCCAAATGCTAAGTGCATTGGGGGGTGGTGTGACTCGCACTCGCAGACGACGTGGGGCAGATAAAGGCATTGACAAAGATGCCGAACTTCTACAACTACAACAGCTCTCAGGGCGTGATGATGACAAGGCGGATGATGTGCCACAACCGCTACTGGTGGTGGATAATGCCAACACACCCAAGAGTACTCGCCCCACACCAAGAGCACGGCAGGTGGATGTGCCGACCTTTGAGCGTCGCGCGTACAGCGAGAGTGATTTTGCCAAACTGCTGGACAATGACGAGCCTTATATTCCATCGGTGCGTTATCGCAAACGTCAGCCGTCATCAACACTCTCTATCAAAGAGCGTGAGCAGGGTGTGAGCGAGCATGATATACCAACACCCAAAAAAGCAAAATCGCCCAAACCAAAAACCAAACACAAAGATAAACCCATCGACCATAAAGACAAGCCCAAAAAACGCAAAAAATCCAACGCCAAACCACGAGCCAAACACGATGACTGATAAGGTGCAAATCTACTTAGGATTGGGGGGTAATATCGCCAACGAGCTTGGCGACCCGACCAGCCACATTTTGGCGGTGCGTGATACGCTAGCCCGTGATGAGTGGTTTTGTGATGTGGTGCTGTCGTCTTTGTATTCATCCAAGCCCTTTGGTGTTACCGACCAGCCTGATTTTGTCAATGCGGTGTTGTCCGCCAAGACAAGCCTTGATGCCATGAGTCTACTTGATTTTTGTCAAGACTTAGAGCAGGGGGCAGGGCGTGTGCGGTTACGGCGGTGGGGTGAGCGGTCGCTTGATGTGGATATTTTGCTCTATGGCGATGAAATTATCCATAATGACAGGCTGACCGTGCCACACAGTGGGATTTTTGAGCGAAATTTTGTGCTTGTGCCACTTTTAGAATTAAATGATAAATTGATGATAAATGGGCAAGCTATCTGTGAATTGGCATTGGCTCATGAGATGAATGGATTAACCAAATTGACAAATAATTCAAACTAAATAAACATGGTACCATGATTGGCAAAAATGTTGTTTATCAAACTGTTTGTACACAATGAATTAGGAAGATGAATGACCTACCTAACTCACACCGCCCCCATAACCTTATCCACGCTTGCCAAATACAAAAAGCAAGGCGAAAAATTCTCTTGCCTGACCTGCTATGATGCCAGTTTTGCTTATCTTATGGCACAGGCGGGCATTGACGTGATTTTGGTGGGCGACAGTCTTGGTATGGTGGTGCAGGGGCAGGCGTCCACGCTACCTGTTACCATTGCCGACATGGTGTATCATACCGCCAACGTTGTCCGTGCCAACCGCCACGCCTTGATTATGACCGACTTGCCCTTTATGAGCTATGCCACGTTGCCTGATGCGATTGCAAGTAGCCGTGCGGTCATGCAAGCAGGGGCGAATGTGGTTAAGATTGAAGGTGGTAGCGAGCTTGCCGACACGGTCAAGGTCTTGACGGATAATGGCGTGCCAACTTGCGTGCATTTGGGTTTAACGCCCCAATCGGTCAATGTGTTTGGCGGATACAAAGTGCAAGGCAAAACAGACGCACAAGCCGAAAAATTATTAAACGATTGTGAAATTTTGGTGGGTGCAGGAGCGAGTATGATTTTATTGGAATGCGTCCCCGCTCACTTAGCCAAAAAAGTTACCGAAAAATTTAGCGTGCCTGTCATTGGCATTGGGGCAGGCGTGGATACGGACGGGCAGGTTTTGGTAATGCACGATATGCTTGGCGTTTATACTCGCAAACCTGCTAAGTTTGTCAAAGACTTTTTAAAAGACGGTGGCAATGAAACAGGCGATATTTTGGGGGCGTTTGTTAATTTTCATCAAGCGGTCAAAAACAAAACTTTTCCGAGCGTGGAACATGCCTTTCACTAATGATGGATAAATAATGAAAATATTTCATCATATCAACGACTTACAAACCGCCCTAAACAAGCACCGCCAAGACGGCAAAACCATTGGTTTTGTGCCGACCATGGGGAATTTGCATGACGGGCATTTGTCGCTTGTCAATATCGCCAAAACTCATGCCGATATTGTCGTGGTGAGTATTTTTGTCAATCCCACGCAGTTTGGGGTAGGCGAAGATTTTGACAGCTATCCACGCACGCTGGGCGCTGATTGCGAAAAATTGCAAAGTGTACAAGCGGACATGGTGTTCGCTCCGAGCATTGATGAGATGTATCCGACTTATCCGCCCCATGTGCAGGTGCTCTCTGGCGAGATTGCCAAGATGCTATGCGGAAAATCTCGCCCCACGCATTTTGACGGTGTGGGCTTAGTGGTGGGTAAGCTCTTTAACATTATTCGCCCTGATGTGGCGGTATTTGGCAAAAAAGATTATCAGCAGCTTGCGATTATCCGTAGGCTCAATGACGAGCTAAATTTTGGCATAAAAATCATCGGTGGTGAGATTGTCCGTAATAAAGACGGTTTGGCATTGTCATCACGAAATGGTTATTTGACCGATGATGAATTAAACACCGCCCCCATTATCCAAAAAACCTTGCAAAAGATTAAAGCCGATGTGATAAAATCGGATATAAACGAGTATCCAACCATTATCCAAAAATACCACGATGAATTAACTAACATGGGATTAAACGTGGATTATTTGGAGCTTTATAATGATAAATTAGAGCCTGTTAAAGATACCGATAAAAAATTGGTGGTATTAACGGCGGTATATGTTGGTAAGGCACGACTGTTGGATAATATAGAAATTGATTTATCATAAAAAATTATTTTAATTTAAAATGGTAATTGATTGATGATTAAACACTTATCTTTTTAAATGGTGGGGGATTATATTCGCCCTAATAAATAATTTGTATAAATTTGCAAATAGAGTTTTATCATAAATTATTATAAGGAAAATAAATGTCAAACACCCAAATCATCATCGTGTCAGGACGGTCAGGCTCTGGCAAAACGTCTGTTCTAAATATTTTAGAAGATTTTGGTTTTTATGTCATTGACAATCTGCCCTTGTCGCTGGTGGGTCAGGCGGTGGATGATTTGATTGGCAATGATGTCAAAAAAGTGGCGTTGGGCATAGATGTCAGAACGCCAAAAGCCGACTTGTCCACCTTTGAAAGCGTGTATCAGAACTTGACCGACAAATACCACGAAGCGGTCAAAATCCTATACGTTACCGCCCAAGAGAGCGTACTGGTGGCACGCTTTGGGGCGACACGGCGAGTTCACCCACTCATGCCAATCGCCAATAACTTGCCCAACGCCCTAGCCCAAGAGATTGAACTGTTAAAACCGATTGCAACCCATGCTGATATTAAGATTGACACCAGTACGCTCAATATCCACGAGCTAAAAGAAAAAGTCCGCCAACATATCGGTATGGATAATGTGGTGTCGGTCAATGTGTTGTCCTTTGGCTTTAAACATGGCACGCCTATTGATGCTGATTTTGTTTTTGATGTGCGGATATTGCCCAATCCGCATTGGCAAGAAAATTTGCGTCCGCAAACAGGGCTTGATGATGATGTAAAAGCCTTTTTTGCCAATTATCCAGAAGTGGATAATATGGCGGATGATATTGGCAAGTTTTTGATAAAATGGCTCCCTAATTTTTTAAATAACAACCGTTATTCGGTAACCGTTGCCATTGGCTGTACAGGCGGCAAACACCGCTCTGTATATATTACCCAAAAGGTGGGCGAGTTATTAAAAAATCAGTTGCCTGATAATATGCCTGTTATTATTAAACACCGTGAAAAACGCTATTGGTAATGTTAAAAATAACGTATGAATTGGCTAATAAATTGAATTAATTTATATTAAAAATTTGTATATTTTAGATAAAAAATATTTTAAAATTTGCAAATGTAGGGGTGAATCACATTCGCCCTATTATCCAATGAAATGGCGATTTATCCCAACTTTTTACAAAACATACACCCAAGAAACTTTAAAATTACTACAAATACAATGATGTGTGGACGTAGGGGCGTGCTGAGCACGCCTTGTATAGTCATATCATCAAAGGGTGTGCTCAGCACACCCCTACAAACCCGTGGTAAATATCAAGTTGGTTGGGCGTATTTTAATATTAAATTTAAAAAGAGAAATCTATGAATATCGACTGGTCAAAACAAGACATGAGAGTGTCTCGCACCGAAATTAAAAAAGCCCACGAACGTTTACAAGAATTGTCCGAACCGCTTGCCAAACTCTCCAAAAAACAGCTTGCCAATTTGCCAGTGAGTGAGTATTTTTTGGACGAATTAAAGCATTTGACCGAGATTGACAGTCATGCCGCCAAAAACCGCCAAATCAAACGGGTGGGTAAGCTCATCATTGAAGAAGACCGCCATGTTTTGACGGGGGCGTTGTTTGAGATTGTGTTTACGCCTGAGCAATGCACCAAGATTGAGACGTGGTTTAACCGTTTGAACCTAAGCGATGAAAGCACGATAAAGCAGTTTGTCAAGCAATTTAAAAAAGCAGAATACAACAGCATTTATCAGCTACTTTTGTGGATAGAATACGCCAAGCACTTGGGCGATGATGAACTGTTGGCGGAGAGCGTGGCGGATTTTGAAAGTTATGTCAAAGAAGTGGCGATTTTGTCGGTTTAGTTTTGGTATAATAGCACCTTTATCATTTGACCTGTAGGAATATCCATGACCAACATCACCTCCGACCGTATCCTAATTCTAGATTTTGGCTCGCAATACAGCCAACTCATCGCTCGCCGTGTGCGTGAAGCGGGCGTATACTCTGAGATGCACCCCTTTGACATGAGCGATGACGACATCAAAGCCTTTAACCCCAAGGGTATTATCCTATCAGGCGGGCCTGAAAGCGTGTACGAAGCAGGCTCGCCACGAGCCCCCCAAATCGTCTTTGAGCTTGGCGTGCCTGTGCTTGGTATTTGCTACGGCTTTCAAACCATGTCCGCCCAGCTTGGCGGTTCGGTGGTGGCAGGGGCGGTCAAAGAGTTTGGCTATGCCCAAATTGACGTGGCGGTGGACGACAAACTCCTAAACGGCTTAAAAGACGACAATGCCCAAATCCAAGTGTGGATGAGCCATGGCGACAAAGTAGCAAGCCTGCCAGACGGCTTTACCGTAACATCAAGCACGCCAAGCTGTGCCTTTGCGTCCGCCAGCGATGAAAGCCGTCAGCTCTATGGCGTGCAGTTTCACCCAGAAGTAACCCACACCGCCAAAGGCGTGGAAGTGATTAGCAACTTTGTGCATGGTATTTGTGGTTGTGGCAATCTGTGGAACCCTGAAAATATTATTGAAATGCGAGTGGCACAGTTAAAAGAGCAAATTGGCGATGAGCAGGTGTTACTTGGCTTATCAGGCGGTGTGGACAGCTCGGTGGTGGCGGCACTACTTCACAAAGCCATTGGCGATAAATTAACCTGCGTGTTTGTGGATAATGGCTTGTTGCGTCTCAACGAAGGCGACCAAGTGATGAAAATGTTTGCCGATAACATGGGCATTCGGGTGATTCGGGCAGACGCTGAGAATCGCTTTTTGGACGCACTCGCTGGAGCGACCGACCCAGAGGTTAAACGCAAAATCATCGGACGAGAGTTTATTGAAGTGTTCTCCGAAGAAGCTCGCAAATTGGACGGCGTGAAGTTTTTGGCACAAGGCACGATTTACCCTGATGTCATCGAGTCCGCCAAAACCAAAAACGGCAAGGCTCACGTCATCAAATCGCACCACAATGTCGGCGGTCTGCCTGATGATTTGCACTTTGAACTCGTTGAGCCACTGCGTGATTTGTTCAAAGATGAAGTACGTAAACTTGGCACAACGCTTGGCTTGCCCCATGAGATGATTTACAGACACCCCTTCCCCGGCCCGGGTCTTGGCGTGCGGATTTTGGGCGAGATTAAAAAAGAATATGCCGACATTTTGCGAGTGGCGGACGATATTTTTATGCAGGAGCTTCGTGCGTCTGGCTGGTATGACAAGACCGCCCAAGCCTTTGCTGTGTTTTGCCCTGTCAAATCGGTGGGCGTGGTGGGGGACGCACGCCGTTATGCGTGGGTGATTTCACTGCGTGCGGTGGAGACGGTGGACTTTATGACCGCTCGTTTTGCCCATTTGCCCTATGAGCTTGTGGACAAAATCTCAACGCGTATCATGAATGAGATTGCCGATGTCTCTCGTGTTGTCTATGATGTGAGTAGCAAACCGCCTGCCACGATTGAGTGGGAATAAACCAAAAAACCGTCAAGAAATTGGCGGTTTTTTACCCATCAAAAAAGGGCATATTCTCGCCCTTTTTATCCTTTCATCACACCTTTTTAACCACGCTGGATTTTAATTTCATCGACCCAAAGCCGTCAATCTTGCAATCAATGTCATGGTCATCGGGGGCATCATGGATTAGGCGAATGGATTTGACTTTGGTGCCGACCTTGATAGGTGTGGACGAGCCTTTGACCTTTAAGTCCTTGATGACCGTTACGCTGTCGCCATCATTTAGCACGTTGCCAACGGCGTCCTTAATGACGGGCGTGTCGTCCGTATCGCCATCGGCTGACCACTCGTGGGTACACATGGGGCAGATGAGCAGGTCGCCATCGGCATAGGTGTAGGTTTCATCGCATTTGGGGCAGGCAGGATAAGTCATAAATTTTTACCTAAAATAAAAGCATTATATCATTTTTGATACATTTTGGCTTGAAAATAAAGCCAAGCCCCCTTATTGAAATGAAAATGACAAATGATAAATAACAACCGAGAACACCATGAGCCAATTTTCACAAATCACCCTAAACGGCAAAGACACTGCCAAATTTTTACAAGGTCAATTAACCGTCAATGTTGATAAACTCACCCATGATTTTTTGCCCTGTGCTATTAGCGACCTAAAAGGGCGTGTTGCCTTTGGGCTGTGGGTATCTCGCACTGATGATGAGACCTTTGTACTCATCACGTCGGCGGACTGTATGGATAGCCTTACCGCCCATATTAAAAAATACGGGGCGTTTTCTAAATTTAGCCAGTCCGCCCCCATACCCATTTATCCTGTTGTGGTAAATGGCGTACCGACTTTTGGCGATGATGAAAGCCTTGCCAACTTTGGGGCGTGGGCGAGAGCGAGCATTGAGACGGGCAATGTGTGGATAACCCAAGCCACAGCGGGGCTGTTCCAACCCCAAGAGTTACGCCTGCACCAGCGTGGGGGCGTGGATTATGATAAGGGGTGCTATCTGGGGCAAGAGATTATCGCACGGCTCTATTTTAAGGCAAGCCCCAAAGCCTACTTACACCGTGTGCGACTGCCTAAGCCTGTCCAAGACGGCGACAAGGTCGGCAAAGTGCAAATCGTCAATGGTGTGGCACATGATGACGGCTTTGATGCACTCGTCATCGGCTCGCCTGAAAATGTGGCAGAAATTGGGGAAATCCTACCTTTGCCTGATGAGCTTATGGGCGATGTGGGGCGTGTGAAATAAGAGATTGATGATGTTTTAAGGGGGTATGTGTAGGGGCAAATCACATTTACCCTTTTAAAAAGCCTTGATTTTGGGCGAATGCTCTTTGCTTTGACACGCCCATTTTATCATAACAATTTTAATGGTAAATTGTAAAAATCACACGTCAAGCAAAAAATTAATCGGGCCGTCATTGACCGCCATGACCGCCATATTCGCCCCAAATTCGCCTGTGGCAACGTTGGGATAGGCTTGTTTGGCATAGCTTACCAGCTTATCAAACAACGCCCTTGCGTCATCTGGGGGCATGGCAGGGGCAAAATCAGGACGGCGACCCTTGTCGGTTTTTGCCATTAGGGTAAATTGCGACACCAGTAGCAAGCCACCGCCCACATCGGACACCGATTTGCCCATTTTGCCGTTGTCGTCTTCAAAAATGCGGTAGGCGATGATTTTATCAACCAATTTGCACGCTTTATCAAAATCATCATCTTTGCCAATGCCGATATAGGCAAGCACGCCTGATTGGATTTGTCCGATGATTTGACCGTCCACAGCGACATGGGCGGACTTAACTCGTTGGATTAGGGCTTTCATGGATTTTCCTTTGGGTTGGGTTTACACGGAATTGTCGGGGTGATTTATTTTTGGTAGAATTTATTCTATGCAAAGTGTGAATTTTGGGCGAATTGCAATTCGCCCCTACACGCCCATATTATTGCAAAAATTATTTTAATGGAACAATGCCAAATTTTAACCATTTTAAAAATTACCTTGTCCGTATCTTATACCGCACCCAATCATAACCCCAATTAAAAAGTAGCGTATATACCCCAATCACCGCCACCACGCCAATATCCATAACAAACGCCATCCACAGCGAGACATCTAGGGCGTAGGCAATCATCGGCACGGTTGCCAAAAACAGCCCACCTTCAAACAAGCCCATATGAACAAGGCGAGTGCCAAGCGAGCGGTAAAGGCGTTCGCCCGTTACCACTTTGTCAAACAAAAAATTAAACACCATGTTCCAAACAACCGCCAGCACTGAGATTGCCACCGCCAAACCTGTGGCGTGGGCATGGCTATGATTGTCGCCAAGCAGGGCAAAAACAGCCACCGTCAGCCCAATCGCCCCAATCTCAAACAGCACGGCATGAAATAGGCGTTCTTTGGCAGTCATGGGATTGGTTGGGGTGTTTGACATAAAATTTAGCAAAATAAAATGGTTATTATAGCAAATATATTAGCCAATCATGAATCGGCAAACAACACCTTATCATCGCCATAATAAAACTCATCATTGATGAAAATCTGACATGCCACACCTGTGCCTTGTGCGTTATTGCCAAGCTTAATGGTGATTTTGGTGCCATTGACAAAAAAATCATGAGCTGTGCCAAATATCGCTCGAGAGTCGAACGGATTTTTAAAGGTCAGCAGTTTTTTAAAAGAAAAAAACTGACCTTGATATAAATATACTCGCTCGCCATTGATAAAAATGGTCTCTTTTGATCCGCCAAAGATGCCCCATGCGTTATCCACCTTGATGTCAATGCCATTGTAGCTTGTGTGCCATGTTTTTTTGAACATTTCTATCCGCCTTTTAAAAAAGAAATCCCTATCTTAACAAAAATACGTTACAATAGCATGGTTGATTTGTTATTTGGTATTGTTAAATAAAGATAGATTTTAAGGTTTTCCGTTCGGACTGAGCTTGTCGAAGTCTAGGAAAACCGTTATGGTTCGACAAGCTCACCACGAACGGCTTTCTAGAAAAGTATACTCAATTAACAATACCTGTTATTTTAATTACTGTAAAGGCATGAACATGAACCTATTTACCCTAGCCCAAAATCTTGCCCCACAGCAAACCCTATCAGAAGTGGCAGGCTACCTTGCCAAAAGCCAAAATCCGTACATCAAAAGAGCCTTTGTCCATACCTTTGCCAAAGCCTACAACATCGATTTGGCAGAATATGAGCGTGGCAATTTGGACGATTATGAGAGCTTCAATGACTTTTTTACCCGTGAATTAAAGAGTGGTATGCGACCGATTGACGAGACGGCAGACGGCATTGCCTGCCCCGCTGACGGTAAAATCAGCCAAATCGGAGCAATCACAAACGGGCAACTTCTCCAAGCCAAAGGGCGAGATTATGACGTGGGGCAACTTTTGGCGGATTTTGAGCTGAGTAAGGCGTTTGTGGACGGCTCATTTGCCACGATTTATCTTGCCCCCACCAACTACCACCGTGTGCATATGCCCTTTGACGGCACGTTGGTTGCCACACGTTACGTCCCCGGTACGCTGTTTTCGGTCAATAACACCACCGCCGAGAATGTCCCTGACCTGTTCGCCCGTAACGAGCGGTTGGTGTGCGAATTTGATACCGCTTTTGGGCGTGCGTGCGTGGTATTGGTTGGGGCGATGATTGTGGCAGGGATTGAGTCTGTGGCGACAGGGGCAATCAAACGCACGCCCTACATTCAGCACCGCACGCATGACATCATGTTCAAAAAAGGCGATGAGCTTGGGCGGTTTTATCTAGGTTCTACCGCGATTATCGTGCTACCAAAATCGGCAAATGCCATATGGGGCGATGAGTTTGTGCATGGTAAGACGGTGGTAATGGGGCAGAGAATTGGGCAAGTTGCAAAATCCTAACAACACCACGCCTGACAATACTCCACTTGACAACACCACGTCCAATAACAATGTCGGTGCATTGGCATCAACCGCCGTTGGCTCAGTGCTGTTGGTGTGGCTTGGGCTATATGTTGGTCTTATGATAGGCGGTGTGGTGTTTGGGTTGTTCTTTGGCATGATGTTATCCTATCTGATACTTATCATGGTAAAGGCACAAAAGGCGGTTTGGGCGTTGGTATTTTTGATATTTTTGATTACCAATATTATTGCATTGATAATTTTTTTATCAAAACCTATTGACTTAACACATTCACCAATATTTATCCTTATCCTTATTGATATACTGATTTATACTTTGACCGCCTTAATGCTGTTTGATTTTTGTGGATTTAAAAATCTTTGGGCGAAAATCGGTATTGGCATATTCTTTTTATTGCTTTTTGGATTGCCAAGTCTGTTTGGTATGATAGTTCTTCTTGCTGTTGTTAGTGTAACCGTTTGATTGATGTAGGAAAGCCATGCACCTACCCCCACTCTTTACCGAAACTGATCACGCTGTCCTTACCGACTTTATCAAAGCCCACCCATTAGGCACGCTTATCAGTATCAAGGACGGCACGCCACAAGCGGATTTATTGCCCTTTTATGTGGTGCAAAAAGACGACACACTCATCGCCCATTTTGCCAAAGCCAATCCGCTTGCTGAGTATGTCAATGGGACAGACGTGATGATACTGTTTTATGGCGAAGAGGGCTATACACGCCCAACTGGTATCCATCCAAACACGTCCACCACCGCCATGTGCCAACGTGGAATTATGAAGTGGTGCAGGTGCGTGGGCGTGCTGGCGTGTTTGATGATGTCAAGGGACTCATGCGTGCGGTTGGCACCCTGACCAATATCCATGAAAGCACGCAAGACACCCCTTGGAAAATGAAAGACGCTCCTGCCGACTATCTGGCGGACGAGATACAGGGCATTTTGGGCTTGACGGTGGATGTCGGTGAGATGGTTGGCAGATTTAAACTGAGTCAAACCGAGAGCAGGGCGATTTTGATAGTGTGGTGCAAGGCTTGACCGATAGCGGACAAGTGGGGCTGGCGAGATCGTTGCTCGGACAAGGGAGTGATGATTTTAAAAGAAAAAGGCGTGTCGGGGGCGAATCATATTCGCCCAAATTTAACATTTGATGATTTACCCTGATAATCTGCCTAAATTAAAACCCAGCCCAAGCCCCCAATTTAACCCCAACCTAAACTAACTTCTCCCCACTCACAATCACGCCATTATTATCGGCATAAACCCAATCGCCGTCATGGATAACCACCCCACCAATCACAATCGGCAGACCTGTCTCGCCCACGCCCTTTCTTACGCTCTTTTTGGGAATGCTTGCCAAGGCTAGCACGCCAAGACTCATCTTTGCAATCTCGTCCACGTCTCGCACACAGCCACAGATAATAACTCCTGCCCAGCCGTTGTCCACCGCCGATTTGGCAATCATGTCGCCCATTAACGCACAGCGTAGGGACGCACCACCGTCCACGACTAGGATTTTGCCTTGTCCGTCTGTGGCAAGCAGTTCTTTGACACGGGAGTTGTCTTCAAAGCATTTGACCGTAACGGCTTGCCCGCCAAAGGTTGTGATACCGCCATACTGTTTGAACGATTTGCCGTCTATCATGGGTGGTATGACGTGAATGGTTTTGTCTTCGTTGTCGTCCAATAGGTCGCAGGTGATGAAGTGGGTCATGGTTTTGTCCTTAAAAACGAAAATGATTTTTAATATAGCGATTTTAAAAATATTTGTCAAGACAATACCCCATTCTCAACTTTACATAAATGACTGATTTATCAAGGGCGAATTGCAATTCACCCCTACAATTCAAAAAATAATTATTGAATAATCAATAAGTTACCATTTTAGGTTGAGATTGGGGTAAGACAATACTACTTTGCTATCAAAAACTTGACCAATTCATCATTTGCCACGTTGCCTTCAAACAGTTCGCCATTTTCGCCATAGACGGCAGGCGTGGCGATGATGGCAAGGGGGCGGACTTTGGCGATGTTGGATGACAGGTGGTTGTCGTCATTACCGCATTGGTTGCCTGCCTTGACCCCTTTCATGGCAAGGTCTAGGAGCTTGGCACGTTTGGCATTATCACGCTCGCACCAGATTTGTCGCATGGGTTCGGGTGACTCGTCATAGACAGGATAGCCGATGACTTTGACGGTAATGCCTTTGGCGGTAAGATTGGGGATGTTTTTGTGAAGTATCTTGCAGTAGGGGCAGTTGATGTCGGTGGCGACATAGACGACCGCTCGCTCGTCTTTGGCGGGATAGATGGTAAGGCTCGTGTGGTCTAAGGTGGCGAGCGTGTGGCGGTTTTTGGCGGTCTCAAAGGCGGTGTCAAGTCCACCAAGTTCGCCGTTGGCAATCACGCTGACATCGCCCCCGATGACATAACGAGCGTCTGCACTGACCAAAAATGGCGTGCCATTTTGGGCAACCGCCCAAAGCAATCCTTTGATACTCGTGTGAAAAAACACGGTGTCGGGAGTGACTAGGGGTAGGGCGTTCATGTTGGCAAGCAGGGCGATTTTATGGTCTTCGTCTATCGGGGTGCCTGTGGGCTTATCGCTCATGATGGCAGGGTTGATGGCGTGAATGGTGCTGGGGTTTGGCTCGGCGGTGGCATTAATCACATAGCGAGTGTCAGGCGTGATAAGTAGGCTCTCGCCTGTGGTCAGCGTTACCATTAAAAGCTCGCCAATGCCTGTCGGGGTGATGGTACGAACGGGCGTGGCAAGTCCGATTTGGCGTAGGGTTTGCTTGATGAGTTGGTCATCGCTTGCGGTAATAGGGGCAGGTGTCTGGGCGGTACTTGGCAGACTGATGGTGGTAGTTGTGATGGCAAGGCTTAGGGCGAGTAGCGTGCTAAATGTTTTCATGGTTTATCCCAAAATGATTTGGCATAGATTATACCCCAAAATCTAAGCTAACGAGAGCCTTTTACAACTTCCCCACAATTTGACAAGGTTGGGCAGTAAACACGATGGATAGAAGTTCATAAAAATTGGGGCGGTGGAACATTTATTTGCCTAAATAAAACGCCAATCCGCCCAAATTAATCAAAACTGCCCAATCTCATCATCACTCAAAAAGCGACACTCGCCCATCTCAAGCCCATCCAGTGTAATCGTGCCAATGCTTGCTCGGTGTAGCTCGATGACTTTATTGCCAAAATACGCCATCATGCGTTTGACCTGATGATATTTACCTTCGGTCAAAATAAGCGTGGCGTGAGTCTCGTCTATAAATGACAACTCGGCAGGGCGGGTTTTGTCAGTATCGCCTTCTAGCAAGATACCATTTGCCACCTGTTTTATGGCGTGTGCTTGCTCATCTGCGGTCATCGGGTCGGCAAGCGTGATCTCGTAGCGTTTGGGCTGATGACGCTTGGGGCTGGTAACTCGGTGTAGCCACGCCCCGTCATCGGAGAGTAGTAACGCCCCTGTGGTGTCCACATCAAGCCGTCCTGCAATCCGCAAACTTGCCACTTCTGGTACGGCAATCAGCTCAGTAACAATGGGATATTCTTTGGCTTTTAGCGTGCATTCAAAGCCGTCTGGCTTATAGAGCAAAATATAACGGCTACCGTCCGCCACCGACAACGGCTCGCCTGCCCATAGCACGTCATCATCGGCTTGGATATGTACGCTACCGTCTTTCACGACTTCATCATTTACCGTAATCTCGCCTGCGTGCAGGATTTTTTTGGCATCTTTACGGGATAATTCTGTGGCTTTGCTTAAAAATTTGTCTAGTCTCATTGTTTGGTCTCAGGTGTTTTGGTTTAAAAATAACGGTGTTTAGTGTATCATACTTATACATTTTTAGAAAAATTTTCGCATGACCTACCACACCTTATCTGCTCCCTGCCAAGCGGTTTTTGAAATCAAAAAAAGCGAATTTCTCGCCTTTGCCTATCCCATCAGCCAAAAAGACGAAGTGATGTTTCACGTGGAACAGTTGCGTGAGAGATACCCTGACGCCCGTCATCATTGCGTTGCCTATATCTTAGGCGACCCGCACAACACCACGCACGCAGGCTTTGACGATGACGGCGAACCAAACGGCACGGCAGGCAGACCGATTTTAAATGTCTTACAGCATAAGGCGATTGGCAATGTGTTGGTGGTGGTTGTGCGGTATTTTGGCGGTATCAAACTTGGAGCAGGCGGATTGACACGAGCTTACGCCACCGCCACGCAACTGGTGGTGGATGAGATGACCCTTGTGTCATTTGTGCCAAAATCACAGGTTAAAGTCGTCACCACCTTCGCCCACGAAGCCCAAATCCGCTATCTGGTCGGGCAAATTGGGGGCGAGATTTTGGGGGCGGACTATGCCCACAATGTCATAATGAGTTTGGAGCTAGACAGCGAAAAGGTGGACGAGTTTGGAGAGAGTTTGGGGGTGTTTGGCGAGCTGTTAAGGGGGGAGTGATAAAAAGACATAAAAAAGTCCGCACCAATCATGGCACGGACTGTATGAGAGAGCTGATTATTTTTTCTCTTCACGCACTTTATTGATAAGAAAATCAACCACTTGGGTAACTTTGGCGCCATCGCCTGCAACCACATATTTACCATGCACGACAACGGCAGGCACGCCAGTAAGCTGATAGTTTTTCGCCCCTGCTTTTGAGCGTTCTAGTTTGGTGGTAACGGCAAATGAGTCGTAAGCGGTATTAAACTTGGTTTTGTCCACGCCTTGGGTGGCATACCAGTCGGCAAGAGTCTCTTTGGATTTGTCCACACGTTTGCCGTCTTTGTGAATGGCGTCAAATAGAGCTTGGTGGGTTTTTTCTTCATAACCCATAATTTGGGCGGCATAAAAACCACGGGCAGGCACTTCCCACACAGGGTTCATGGCGGCAGGCGTGCGGAAAAACGCCACGTCTTTGGCACGGGTTTTTGCCCATTTTTGCATGTGTGGCTCTAAGCTGTAACAATGCGGACAACCATACCAAAAGAACTCACGCACCACGATGACATCGCCAGCGATTTTCTCAGGGTTGGGCAGGACTTTGTAGTCTTGACCTTCAACAAAATTGGCATGAGCCATGCCAGATAGACCGACCGCCAAAGCAAGGGCGGTGAATTTAAGGGCGTTTTTCATAAAAAAAATCCTAGATTGGCACAGTGCCAACAAATCGTTTTGGTAAAACCAAATGTGAGTAAATAAAAATATCGCATAGTTTAACTTATTTTTGCCAAAATTGGGTAATAGAATTCTTAATCAAGCGTTGTATTATGTAAATTTTTATGAAATCTGCCTAAAATTTAAGCATTTTTAAATAGGCAATACAAATTTTGCCAAAATCTGCACGAAAAGCAAGGGAAAAAGTGGTTAAAAATCGCTAAAAATGGTAAGATAAGCCAATTTATCACTTGGGATAGCTCATGACCGCACACACCGCCCACAATGCCGACTTTGATGAAATTGGCAAATTCACCCGCCTTGCTGATGAGTGGTGGGACAGACAAGGGGCGTTTAAGTCCTTGCACGACATTAACCCCTTACGCCTTGACTGGATAGAAGACCAAACGTGTGCCTTTTTTGGCTCAAGATTAAACGGCAAAAAGGTGCTGGACGTGGGCTGTGGTGGCGGTATTTTGTCGCATTCTATGGCGGTGCGTGGGGCGGACGTGCTGGGTGTGGATTTGGGGGAGCAAAACCTGCAAGCAGGGCAGATTCATGCCGAGCGGACGGGCATGACCGACACGCTCGCCTTTCGCTGTGTGGCGATAGAAGAGCTTGCTAGCGAGCAGGCAGGGATATATGATGTCGTAACGTGCATGGAAATGCTAGAACACGTCCCTGACCCGTCTGCGATCGTGCGTGCGTGCTTTGCCTTATTAAAGCCCAATGGCGTGTTTGTAACGTCCACGATTAACCGCAATCCCAAATCCTACCTATTTGCCATCGTGGGAGCAGAATACGTCCTACGCCTTGTGGATAAAGGCACGCACGATTTTAACAAATTCATCACGCCTGCCGAGCTTGATGACATGGCTATCGGGGCAGGATTTGCCCGTGATAACATGACGGGGCTACACTATAACCCCTTAACCAAGCGGTTTTGGCTCTCTGACAGTAATGTAGACGTAAACTACATGATGTCTTTTACCAAAGGCAGTGGTAAAGGTCAAAGTCCAAAGGCGGTGCTGATATGATAAGTACAACAAAGCTAAATGCGGTTTTATTTGACTTAGATGGCACGCTCATTGACACCGCCCCTGATTTTATCCGCATCATCAAACTCATGTGTGCCAAGCACAATCACCCTTGCCCCACTGATACCGCCATTCGTGAGCAGGTCTCGGCAGGGGCTGGGGCAATGGTGCGTTTGATGTTTGGCGATGAGCTCATGAACGTGGCGGACACGGACGAGCGAATGCTTGCCTATCGTCAAGAGTTTTTGGATTTGTACGAGCAGGACATTTGTGTGGATAGCCGATTGTTTGACGGCTTGGACAGCCTACTTGACACTCTAGAAAATAAAGGCGTGGCGTGGGGCATTGTTACCAACAAGCCCAGATATTTATCAGAACAGCTTTTGGATAAATTAGACCTGGTCAAACGCTGTGCGGTACTGGTTTGCCCTGATGATGTGGCAAACACCAAGCCCGACCCCGAGCCGATGTTTTTGGCGTGCAAAAAGCTAAACATAGACCCCAAAAATTGCATTTATGTGGGCGACCACATCAGAGACATACAGGCAGGGCGAGCGTCTGGCATGATGACGGTGGCGGTGGGGTTTGGTTATATCGTCCCTGATGAAAACCCCCATGAGTGGGGGGCGGATAAGGTGGTGGATACGCCTGATGAATTGGGGCGGTTGGTGTTGGGGTTGGTTTAAGCCGTTGCCAATTTGACAATGCCAATTTTAAAATGATTTAAATTTAACCGCTTTTAATTTTTCATTGATAAAATATGCGTGCCACGCACCTTTTAAATAAAATAAATAAAAAATATATTTAATGAGCTTAATATTTGCCACAGGCTTGTAGGGGGTGGGCTTTCCACGCCCGTTAGTAAAACTAGTACACTCCTACGGTGGTATATTTTGGAGTTAAGCAAGTATAAAATTATTTAAATTTAACCATATTTTAATTTTTACTTAATAAAACAAATCAGTACCCAACCATGACGACACAAGACATTTTAAACTATACCCCGACCGCCGACAGCCTAGCCGACAAGATTATCCTAGTAACAGGGGCAGGGGACGGCATTGGCAAAGTGGCAAGCCTAACCTATGCCAAATGTGGGGCGACTGTACTCCTGCTTGGCAAAACAGAGTCCAAACTAGAAGCGGTCTATGATGAGATAGAGAGTTTGGGGCTTGCCACGCCTGCCATTTTGCCCATGGACTTAGAAAAGGCGAGCTTTGCTCAGATGAATGAGCTTGCGACCCTAATTCAAAAAGAATTTGGCAGGCTTGACGGCGTGCTACATAATGCAGGTGTGCTTGGGGCATTGACCCCACTTGAAATGTACGACCCCATTACCTTTGAGCAGGTCATGCATGTCAATGGCACAGCCGTGTTTATGCTCACCCAAGCTCTGTTTCCACTACTGATGTCCGCCCCCAGTGGTTCGGTGGTGTTTACAAGCTCTGGCGTGGCAAAAGTGCGACCCTTTTGGGGGGCATATGCCTTATCCAAGCAGATGATAGAAGGCATGAGTACCATTTTTACCGAAGAGACCAAAAACCACACCGCCTTGCGGTTTAACTGTATCAATCCGGGGGCGACTCGCACCAACATGAGAGCCCACGCCTTTCCAGGGGAGAACCCTTTGACCCTAAAAACGCCCGAAGACATCATGCCTGCCTATGTGTATCTCATGACCGACATGGCAAGCGGGGTAAAAGGGCAAGTGATACATTGCCAACCCAAATAACATCAGGGGCGAGCGTTCGCCCTTTTTTGTGGGCGTACGTCTTTGTACTTGAAATTTAAACGAAAATTGATAAACTACTACAAAACATTAAAACATTTTGAGCATTCACATGGATTTATTACAACATTTATTTTTAATATTCATATTGATATTAGTATCAAGTTTTTTTTCAATTTCTGAGATTGCCTTAGCAGGGGCAAGAAAATTGAAACTAAAACTCATCTCCGAAGGGGGCGACACCCGTGCTGATAAAATCATGCACTTGCAAGAGCATTCAGCAGACTTCTTTGCCACCAGCCAAATCGGTCTAAACGCAGTCGCTATCCTTGGTGGTTCGGTGGGGGAGGGGGCGCTTCGTCCTTATTTTGCCCAGTTTATCGGACAGTTTTATCAAGGGCAGTGGACAGAGAGCATTGCGTTTTTTACGAGTTTTGCGGTGGTAACGCTCATCTTTATCCTATATGCTGATTTGATTCCCAAACGCATTGCCATGATAAACCCCGAAAAGGTCGCCCTAGCAGTCATCAATCCCATGCTCGTGGTCATCAAGGTGGTCAAACCGCTTGTGTGGATTATCAACGGCATTGCCAACGCCACATTTCGTCTGTTCAAAATCAACACCGTCCGAGAAGAGAGCATCACCTTTGATGACGTCTCTGCCATTATGGACGCAGGAGCGGAGGCAGGCGTGGTGTTACAGCAAGAACAGCATTTTATTGAAAATGTCTTTGAGTTAGAAGAGCGTACCGTGCCGTCATCGATGACCGTGCGTGAAGATGTGGTGTATTTTACGCTGGGCGAGTCCGAAGAGTCCATGCGACAAAAGATAGCGGAGTTTCCTTATTCCAAATTTTTGGTGTGCAATGAGACCATTGACCAAGTCATCGGCTATGTGGACACCAAGGACATTTTGGTAAGGCTGCTCAACAACCAATCTTTTGTACAGCTTAACGAGAGTACCATTCGTAATGTGCTGATTATTCCTGATACGTTAACCCTTTCTGAGTTGCTTGACCGCTTTCGTGCCAGTAAAGAAAAATTTGCGGTCGTCATCAACGAATATGCGTGGGTGGTCGGGGTCATTACATTGTCCGACATCATGATGACGGTCATGGGGGACTGGGGGTCGCCTATTGAGGAAGAACAGCAGATTATCCGCCGTGATGAAAACTCATGGCTCATTGACGGTAGCACGCCCATCGATGATGTCAAGCACGCCCTTGATGTGGTGGAGTTTGAAGATTGGGATCATTATGAGACGTTGGCGGGCTTTATCATGTATCGCTTGCGAAAAATCCCACGTCCTGCCGATTTTGTCGTGCATGAAAATCTAAAATTTGAAGTGGTGGACATTGACCATTATAAGATTGACCAAGTGCTGGTAACTCGTTTGCCTGAGAATGTAGAAGAAGTGGCGGATAGGGACTGGATGTAGGGCGATATGCGTTTGTAAAAATGTTTAAAAATATTAGGGCGGAATAAATTCGCCCTTTTTATGCAAAATTTTTATGCAAAAATGCCAAATCATCACCGCACCAATCATGCTATAATAGTTGTTTCACACCCAACCGACATAGATTATGAGCCTATCTGACATCTTGCACCATCGCCGTGCCGTGCGTGAGTACCTGCCCACGCCCATTGACCCTAACATCGTCAAGGACTGCCTAGCTCTTGCTACACTTGCTCCGACCAGCTCTAACATGCAACTGTACGAGTGCTACCACATCACCGATAAAGCCACACTCGCCACACTCGCCAAAGCCTGCCTGTCCCAAAGCTCTGCCACGACTGCCGACCAAATGGTGGTGTTCGTGATACGTCCTGATTTGCACAGACAGCGTGCCACATCGGTGTTTGCCTTTGAGCGTGAAAACGTACGTACATACAGCCCTGTTCATAAGGTGGACAGACGCATTAAAAAATTTGACCATTATTATAATCGGCTCATGCCCCTGCTCTACACCCAAGATGTGCCACTGGTGGGGGCGGCAAGAAAGGGCGTAGCGTGTGCCATCTCAAAGGTTCGCCCCATGCAAAAGGACGTCTCAAAAGATGACATTCGTATCGTCATGCACAAAAGCTGTGGACTGGTCGCTCAGACGTTCATGCTTGCCATGAGTGAGCGTGGGCTTGATACTTGCCCCATGGAAGGCTTTGACGGGGCGATGATAAAGACCCTACTTAGACTGCCTGCCATAGCCGAGATTAACATGGTGGTGTCGTGCGGTGTGCGTAGCGAGCAGGGCGTATGGGGCGAGCGGTTTCGTGTGCCGTTTGATGAAGTGTATCGGCAGATTTAGCCATAAAAGGCGGATGGTGTTATCCGCCAAATCTCATCATTCCCCATGCTTATCTTCAAATGCCTGATGTTCGGCTTGATATAACTTGCCCAGTCGCTCTTGGGTGGGTTTGTCAAGCAGTTTTCTGGCTTCTTTAAAAAACTCATTTTCTTCTTCTTTTAAATGGTGCAAGGTCTCATCAATAAGCTCTTGTGCCGTCTTAAAGAATCGCTCGTCCCCTGTTCGCCCATCGGACAGCACCGTCATCATCTCGTCCATCTCATGATGTTCGGCAATGGCGTGGCGAGAGAGTTCTAACCCATCATCAAACGCCATTACAGGCACATACAGATGACGCTCTTCGGCGGCGGCGTGGGCTTCTAGCTCGTTTTTTAGGGGGATAAAGGCACTCTCGGCTTTGGGGCGGTCTTGTTGGGTGATGGCATGTTGAAAATCTTGACACAGCTTACGCTGAATGTCGTGATGATGAATGAGTGTGCTAAAAATGTCTGACTGGCTCATGGCTTGTCCAATAAATAAAAGAGTTATGATGGGTAGTAAATATAATCATCATAACAAAATAAGCCATGCTTGACAACGTAAGCCTGCCCATCTGTACAAAACAGCGACATTTTAAAATAGGTAATTACAAAAAAACCGCCCCATAAAGAGCGGTTCGGGGGCATGACGCCCAATTATTTGCGTTTTTTACCGCCTTGCACGGCTTTAAAACGGGGGTTGGATTTGCAAATGACAAAGGTGCGACCACGACGGCGAACCACTTGGCAATCTTCGTGGCGGGTTTTGGCGGATTTGAGTGATGATAGTACTTGCATGATACTCTCCTGTCAGAGCTGGGATAAATAAAATGTTATAATATACCAAAAATAAGCAAAAAACAAGAGAATTGAGAATAATTCTTGTAAATTATTCGTGTAAAAGGGGTTTAAAATTTGCCCAATCTTAAATTAAAATGGTAACTTACTGATTGTTGGTTATTTTTTCCTATAAATTCATCCAAAATACCATCAATAAACAGTGCCCTTTATTTTAAAATTAATAACAAGTGTTTTATCTCAGTGCTTTTTTAATTATATCTAACGAATTTGATATTTGCCACAGGATTTGTAGGGACATGCTTTCCACGCCCTTGATGATGTAACGATTTTATCGAACGTGCAGAGCACGTCCCTACGCCCGCATATTATAAATTTGTGGTAATTTTAAAGTTCTTTATCTATATAATGATGGATGATTAAGTCATCTTGCCCTAATTTGATGACTTAAACCTAACCTAGCCATATCACGGAGAAAATGATGAAATTATCTTATCTACTGCCTGCTGTCTTGTTGTTCGCCAGTACCGCCCATGCAGAGAGCTTGAACAACTTAGTAAATAAACAAGCCAATAAAACGGTACACGCCATGAATCAAGAAGAGATAGAGTATAATGGTGAAGATGCCTATATGTACGCATTGTCGCAAAAAGACATTATTTATGCTGACATCAATAAAGATGGCAAAAAAGATGCGATAGTCTCGCTGTATTATTGTGAAGAGCTAAACTGTCATAATACCACGGGCAGTTTTGAAGTGGCGACATTTTTGGCAACGGGCAAAAACCAGTACAAAAAAGGCGATGTGTATTCGGCAGGATTATCAGGCAATGTTAAAGTGGTCAATGGCATTATCCATGTTACAGAAGTATCCTACGCCGATAGCGACCCGAGCTGTTGCCCGTCAAAAAAGCGAACGGTTAAACTAAAATCAAACAACCAAGGCAAATTGGTTAAAGTGAAATAATTCTACCGAGTCTATCTATAAAAAGCCCTGTTCTAAGACAGGGCTTTTGGATTTTTATTACGCCCAACGCCTAAACACCAAACTACCATTCGTCCCGCCAAAGCCAAAGCTGTTCGAAATGGCATAGTTCACACCACTCACCGCCCTTGCGGTATGGGGAATATAGTCAAGCGTACAGGCAGGGTCTGGGTTGTCTAGGTTGATGGTGGGGGGTAGGATTTGGTGCTGCAAGGCAAGCACGGTAAAGATGGCTTCTACCGCCCCTGCTGCTCCAAGTAAATGCCCTGTCATGGATTTGGTGGAGCTGACCAAAATATCCTTACCAAACAGACTCTCGATGGCACTACTCTCCGCCACATCCCCTGCGGGCGTGCTTGTGCCGTGGGCGTTGATATAGCCGACCTTATCTGTGCTGATACCGCCGTCTGCTAGGGCGTTTATCATTGCACGTTTTGCCCCGTTGCCGTCTGTTGGTGGGGCGGTAATGTGGCTTGCGTCATCGCTCATGCCAAAGCCGACCACTTCTGCCAAAATCGTTGCTCCACGAGCCTTAGCGTGAGCAAGGCTTTCTAGTACCAATGCCCCTGCACCGTCCCCAAGCACAAAGCCATCACGGTCTTTGTCAAAGGGTCGGCTTGCCTTTGTCGGCTCATCATTGCGAGTGGATAAGGCGTGCATTGCCCCAAAGCCTGACATGCCAAGCGGTGTGCTTGCCTTTTCGCTGCCGCCCACAAGCACCGCATCCAAATCGCCATAGGCGATGAGCCTTGCCCCAAGCCCGATGGCGTGTGTGGACGTGGTGCAAGCGGTGGACGTGGCAAGGTTTGCCCCTTTTAGGTTGTGGCGAATGGCGATGAGTCCTGCGGGCATATTGACGATGGAGCCTGGGATGATAAAGGGCGAGACTTTTTTTGCCCCGTTATCACGCAAGGTGTCCCGACTATTCTCAATGGTTTGTATGCCACCAATCCCTGACCCCATGACCACACCAAACCGCTCGCTGTCTACATTGATAGGCAGGCTGTCGCCTTTGATATCATCTATCAGTCCAGCGTGATACAAGGCTTGGGCGGACGCAACTTGGGCATAATGCACAAACTCATCAAATCGGCGAATCTCTTTTGGGTTCAAAAACTCTTTGGCATTAAAATCCTTAACCAGCCCTGCAATCTTTGAGCGAAACTCACTCATCTCCAAGCCGTCAAAATCAGGTATGGCACTAATACCGCTCACGCCGTTTGTCAAGTTTGCCCAAATGCTGTCCAAATCATTGCCCACAGGGGTAATCGCCCCCATGCCTGTGATGACCACCCGTTCGCTGTCGGCTCGCTCAAAATGGGGTTTTTTCATCATTATATTCCTTGCAAATGTTTTTGAAAAATTTGTTTGCAATTTAAAGAGAGCTATTGTAACAAGATTTGTTTAAAAATAGAAGTTTACAAGTGTATTATTTTGTAAAATAAAACTGCCATGTGGTCAGCAAACAAGAGCATGTGAGCGGTTTTTTATTGCAACTTCCAAAAAAAAATCAAAAACCCCTTGCAATTAGTCCTAAAATTTACTAAAATACGCCCAACTTAGTAATTTTTAGGACTATTTTGATGTCAGCCACACCCATTACCGCCCCAAACGACCGCATCGCCATTTTGGATTGTTGGCGGGGATTTGCCATTTTTGGGATTTTAGTGGTAAACATCATCACTTTTTCGGCAATTAATCACGATTTTGAGCAACTGACCCTAAACTCGGCACTTTGGTACGACACCTTAGCACGCCATATCAGCTCCTTATTTTTTGAAAGTAAGTTTTATATTATTTTTTCATTTTTATTTGGCATTGGTTTTTCGGTACAAATAGAAAGCCTTGCCAAAAAAGGTGTGAATATCAGCCGTTTTTATACAAAACGCTTGGCGATTTTATTTATTATCGGCTTAATTCATTCAATGTTTTGGTGGGGAGATGTATTAAGACTGTATGCCATTTTAGGGTTTGGATTATTACTCTATTGGCATTTATCGGTAAAAGCCTTATTGGTATTGTCAGCATTATTGTTGATATTGGCACAAATGATTTCTATATTTCCAGATGTATTTGGTGAATTTGCTAGCCCAAAAGCAAGCGATAATATTTTTAAAACCTTATATTTTGCCCTAATTAAAATGGCACCAACGGCGTTTGCTTTATTTTTATTGGGGCGAGTGGTGGGTAAAATTGGGCTATTAAAAAATTTGGCGGATAAAAAGTCTTTAATGAAAAAAGTCATCATCATTGGGCTAATTATTTGGGCAAGTTTGACGGGTATGTTGGCTTTATTATCAGACCCTTATCACCCAATGGCAACTTTACCAAAAACTCTATCGGATATGGCATTATCATCTGTTTATTTGGCGGTATTGGGATTATTATTGGTTTATCACAAATTCGCCTTATTCACCCAATCACTTGCCAATGTCGGTAAATTGGCACTGACCAATTATGTATGTCATACCGTGATTTGCGTGTTTATTTTTCAAGGGCTTAATTATCAAGGTAAACTACAAATGGGTGGATTATTGGTCATTGCGTTATTGATTTTTATCGGGCAAATGACATTTAGTCATTTTTGGGTTAAGCGGTTTAATTATGGCTTATTGGAATGGCTTTGGCGGTCATTGACGATTGGACAATGGCAAAAGTTAATGAAATAATGATTTTGAGCGTAAGGTGTGTATTACGCACCATTAAAAAAGTTAATTTTAAAAGGTGCGTGGTACGCACCTACGGTTTACGGTAAATTTATTATTCAATAAGTGCATTAATTTGAATAATTTAATTCACTAAATTCATTCTCTTTAAAAGGAAAATTTTATGTCAAACACTCAACTCTCTCGCCTTGCCGAATTGACCGCAAGCCTTGATAGCACTTTTGAAAGCTATGCCAAAACCCAAATGGTGCTATTAAGTGAAATGTTTATTTTATATAGTTTTTATCACAAAAAATCCTTAACCCAAAAAGACATTTGTGATGAATGGGCATTACCCAAACAAACAGTACATACCATTTGCAAAAACTTAATCGCCCAATCCTTTGTGCAAATGCAGGACAATCCAAGCGACAAACGAGCCAAATTATTAAGTCTAACCGACACAGGCGAAAATTATGCCAAAAGCATCATCGCCCCATTATTGGAAGTGGAAAATAACACCGCCCAAAGTTTTGGTATTGAACGGCTAGAAAAGTTAATCCAAGAATTTGCCGAATTGGAGCAGATTTTTAAGACAAAAATGAGTGAAACAATCAATGAACCACAATAACCCAACCGCTCTAACTACCTTAAAATCTATCAGCCAAACCCATTTTAAAAAACTTATGGCGACATTTGCTTTGGTGGCGTTAGAAAATGTGTTATTTTTAACTTATCCTTTAATTGGCAGTTTTGTGATTAACGCCATTTTAAATCAGCAAGTTTGGCACGCTTTGATTTATGCGTTTTTAGTGCTGATTATTTGGAGTGTTGGTTCGGCAAGACGGGCGGTGGATACTCGGGTTTTTGTGCGGATTTATGCCCAGATTGCGGTCAAGGCGATTATTTCTGAAAAACAAAAAGGCACGACTTCATCAGCAACCGCCCACGCCAATTTAGCCAAACAATTTATTGAATTTTTTGAAGAGCAATTACCAATGTTAATTACCGCAAGTTTTACTGTATTTGGCTCGGTGGTAATGCTGTTAATCATTGAATTTTGGTCTGGGGTGATTGCAATGGGAATTTTATTATTTTTTATGGCAATTTTACCCAAATTTTCTCACCAAAATGACAAATTTTATTTTAAACTCAATAATCGCCTTGAAAAAGAAGTGAATATGATTGAATTAAACAAACAAGAGCATTTAATCAAACATTATGATTTATTAGCCAAATTACGCATTGCCATTTCAAACAGAGAAGCGACGGCTTATTTGATGATTGGCATCACAATGGCGATATTATTTGGTGGGACTTTGGCAATTTTGGCAAATAAAAACATTCAAGCGGGGCATATTTATGCGGTGATGACTTATTTATGGGGCTTTGCAATGAGCCTTGATGATATGCCAAGACTGATTGAAAAATTGTCGGAGCTAAAGGATATTGGCAATAGGGTGGAGATTTGATTTTTTTTTTAAATACAATCATCAAAGCATCGCTTGATAAACACTTAACGATAAAAAACGCCATTTCTGATAATGGCGTTTTTGTGGGTAGTGGTGGTTAAGTTCGAACTGCAACACCTTGATTTTTAAGGTAGCTTTTAAGCTCGCCAATCTGTATCAAACCCTTATGAAACACGCTCGCTGCCAACGCCCCGTCCACATTCGCCTGCATAAATACATCATAAAAGTGGCTCATCGCTCCTGCCCCGCCTGACGCAATCAGTGGCACAGCACAAATTTGCCGTATCATTTGCAATTGCACCAAATCATAGCCAGCTCGTACGCCATCTTGGTTCATTACATTTAGGACAATTTCGCCCGCCCCCAAGTTTTGCACTTCTTTGACCCAATCGGCGGTTTGCCAATGGGTTTGGCGGATTTTTTTCTCATCGCCTGTAAACTGATTGACCCAATAGGTGTTTGTACTTTTATCAAACCAGCTGTCAATGCCCACCACCACCGCTTGCACGCCAAAGCGATGAGCCAGCCGTTCAATCAAACTTGGGTCGGCAAGGGCAGGCGAATTGATGGAAATCTTATCCGCCCCATAGTCAAACAGGCGTTTGGCATCATCAAGCGTGCGAATACCGCCCGCCACACAAAAAGGGATATTGATTTCGTGGGCAACCTTCTCCACCCACGATTTGTCCACCACTCGCCCATCAGATGAAGCCGAAATGTCATAAAACACAAGCTCGTCCGCCCCCTCATCACTATAAAATTTGGCAAGGGGGACAATGTCGCCCACAATTTCGTGGTTTTTAAATTGCACGCCTTTGACCACTTGCCCATTTTTGACATCAAGGCAGGGGATAATGCGTTTGGCTAAGTGGTTTTTGCCATTGAATACTTCTTGTTCTCGTTCTTTTTTTAACATTTGATGGCTTCCTTTAAATTAACCTTGCCTTCTAATAACGCACGCCCCACAATAATACCAAACACGCCTGTTTGTTTAATTGCCTTAATATCATCAAGATTGCCAATACCGCCTGATGATTGAATATTCAGGTTTGGGTATTTTTTTATTAAAGTGTGATATAAGGCGACATTAGAACCTGATAATGTACCATCTTTACTAATATCGGTGCAAAGAATATGTTGTAATCCAACTTTTAAATATTCGTCTATTAAGTCTTCTAATAACACACCGCTATTTTCTTGCCAACCGCTAATGGCAATATAGTTTTTATTGTCCACAATATTGACATCTAAGGCAAGCACAAATTTATCTGCCCCATAGCGATTAAACCAGTCTTTGACCATTTGCCTTTCTTTGACCGCCATTGAGCCAATGACCACACGACTTGCCCCAATATCAAATAAGGCTTTGATTTCTTCTTCATTTCTAATACCACCGCCAACTTGTACTTTGGCATTGGTTTCTTTAATGATTTTTTCAATCAAATGAATTTGGCGTTTATTAGGGTCTTTTGCCCCTGTCAAATCCACCAAATGCAAATATTCTGCCCCGTCATTGATATAGTCTTGAAATTTGCTAATTGGGTCAAATTGATAATTGGTTTGTTTGTCATAATTGCCTTGATGAAGACGCACAATTTGACCGTCTATTAAATCAAGGGCTGGGATAATCATACTCATCGTGTTTTCCTTATTTAATTTTAGAATGTGGACTGTATGGGCAACTTGCAATTTACCCCTACGATTTAAATATTTTCCACAAAGTTTTTTAATAACTTTTCGCCAACTTTACCTGACTTTTCTGGGTGAAATTGCATTCCAAAAAAATTATCCTTGCCAATAATGGCACTAAATTTCTCGCCATAATCACAAGTTGCCAGCGTATTATCACCTACAGGCATTCTATAACTATGCACAAAATAGACAAATTCGCCCTCATCAATACCATAAAATAAAGGATGGTTTTTATCCAAAATAGACAATTGATTCCAACCCATATGTGGCAGGGGTAATTGGGTATTTAGTTTTTGTGTGGGGGCGTTGATGATATTTAGGGTTTGGATTTTATTATCTTTGCCCTCTTCTGAATAACTGCCCAATAACTGCATTCCCAAACAAATACCCAGTAGCGGTTTTTTAACTTGTCTTATCACTTCTATTAGGTTTTTGTTTTTGATTTCATTCATCGCAAAATCGGCTGTTCCCACCCCCGGTAATATCAATTTATCTGCTGATAATATGGTATCGGCATTATCAGAGATAATAGGGTTAATGCCCAGTCGTTCAATGGCAAATTTAACCGAAGTTAAATTGGCACAATTTGTATCTATAATTACAAGGTTCATTATAACAATCCTTTTGAACTTGGCAATTCATTGCCTTCAATTTTAATACATTGTCTTAGCGTTCTGCCAAAGACTTTAAACAAACTTTCTATTTTGTGATGGTCATTGTCGCCTTTAACTTTTAAATGTAAAGTTGCCATCATTGCATAGGCAAGCGATTGAAAAAAATGTTCGGTTAATTCGGTGCTAAAATCGCCCACTTTCTCTCGGCTAAATTTGCCCTTAAATTTAATAAAGGGTCTGCCTGATAAATCCATCGTACATTCGGCTTTACATTCGTCCATTGGCAAAACAAAACCAAATCTTGCAATACCCTTTTTATCGCCAATGGCTTGTTTTAATGCTTGCCCCAACGCAATGGCGGTATCTTCTACCGAATGATGTTCGTCTATCCACAAATCGCCTTTGCACGATACTGCCAATCTAAATCCGCCGTGTGTGGCAATTTGGTCTAACATATGGTCAAAAAAGCCAATGCCTGTATTGATTTGATTAACCCCAGCTTCATCAAGCCAAACTTGTACTTTAATATCGGTTTCTTTGGTGGTGCGAATGATTTCGCCATAGCGTTTTGGTCTATCGCCAATATTACTCACCGATACATTTAAGAGTTTTTCGCTAATGAGTTGCCAATTTAAATTATCAGGGCTATATTTAAGTCCAACAATACCCAAATTATCGGCAAGCTGTATGTCAGTATCTCTGTCGCCAATGACAAAGCTATTAGATTTGTCAAATAGATGATTGTCAATATAATTTTGCAGAAGTTTTGTTTTTGGCTTTCGGCAATCGCAATTATCTTCTTTAAAATGTGGGCAAATCAAAACATCATCAAAGACAATGCCTTGCGATGTAAAAATATCCATCATTTTATTGTGCGGTTTATCAAAATTTTCCTTTGGGAAAGAGTCTGTGCCAAGTCCATCTTGATTGGACACCATCACAAGGCGGTATTTTTTTTGTAATTGCAAAAGAGCAGGAATGACGCCCTGTTCCAATTTTAATTTTTCCAAACTGTCAATTTGAAAATCGCTTTTGGGTTCATCAATTAAAGTGCCGTCTCGGTCAATAAATAGGGTGGGTTTCATTTGTTGTTCCTTTAAAAAATTAACTTAGGTTTTTGGGCGAATTTAAGTTCGCCCCTATATTTGGCGAACAAAAAAATTACATATCTTTTAAAGCGGTTATTAATGCTTTGTTTTCGTCCATTGTACCAATACTAATACGAATACAATTTGTCAAATTAAGGGCGGTGTGCTGATTTCTGGCAATGATGCCTTTTTCCCAAAGATAATCAAAAACCGCTTGACCGTCTTTAAATTCTACCAAAATAAAATTGGCAACGCTGGCATAGCATTTTTTAACGATTGGCAAAGCCTTTAATTCATTTTCTAGCCAAAGTTTATTATCAAGCGTAATGGCAACTTTATCGCTCATTTGCTTAATACCATCATCAGATAAAGCAATGTCGGCAATTAAAGCGGTGGGGGTGGGAATAGGATAAGGGGCAATGACTTTTTGTAAACTTTGAATAACCCACTCATTTGCCAAAACAAAGCCACAGCGAATAGAAGCTAAGGCAAAGGCTTTTGACAGCGTGCGAATGATGATTAAATTATCAAAGTTGGAAAGTTCATTTGCCAAACTTTGCTCAAAACAAAAATCAATATAAGCCTCATCAACCACCACCATTGCCTTATCTTTTGTCATTGTCAAAAGACTAATAATGTCCTCACGCTTTAACAAATTGCCTGTTGGGTTATTGGGACTGCATATAAAAATAACTTTTACCTTTTCCAAATTTTTTTCAATGTCATTTAGATTTAACCCAAATTCATTGGTTAAAGGCACGATTTTACTTTGAATATTTAAAGTATCGGCACTGACTTTATACATTCCATAAGTGGGCGGACAATATAAAATACAGTCATCATTTTGACAAAAGGTGCGAATAATCAGCTCAATGCCTTCATCGCCACCTCTGGTAATCAATACTTGATTGGCATTGACTTTAGCATAATTGGCATAGGCATTGATAATGCTGGTTGGCTGTGGCTCGGGGTAACGATTTAGATTATCCAGCGTTAAAACATTTAATAACTCATTGGGCGATATTGGATATTCATTGGCATTAAGCCAAATGGTGCCATTACCGCCAATTTTGCGTGCTGATTGATAAGGTGTTAATTGGCGAATATGGGGGTTAATTAAGTTTTGCATTTTATTTTCCTTGTAATTCATCTAATCTGACTGTTACCGCCAATTTATGAGCGTCCAATTTTTCTGCCGCTGCCATTGTCGCCACCGTTGGGGCAAGGGCTTTAAAGCCATCTGTAGAAAGTTCTTGCACGGTCATTCTTTTATAAAAGTCTGCCAAGCCTAGCGATGAATAAGTGCGTGCATAACCATAAGTGGGCAGGGTGTGGTTGGTGCCGCTGGCATAATCGCCCATACTTTCAGGCGTATAAGCCCCCAAAAATACCGAACCTGCGTGGGCAATGTCGTCTAAGTATTGGCGTGGGTTTTGGGTGTTGATAATCAGGTGTTCTGGGGCATAATCATTTGAAATTTCTACACATTTTTGTAGATTGTCGGCGATGATGATACGGCTTTTGGTAAGCGACTGGCGAGCGGTGTCGGCTCTGGCTAACAGGCTAAGTTGATTGTCAATTTGGGTCAAAACCTTATCCGCCAAAGCCTTGCTGTCGGTTAATAAAATCACTTGGCTGTCGGCTCCGTGTTCGGCTTGGGAGAGTAGGTCGCTTGCCACAAAAGCAGGATTTGCCCATTCATCGGCAATCACCAGCACCTCACTTGGACCTGCTGGCATATCAATGGCGGTGCCATAGGCGTTCGCTTGGCGTTTGGCTTCGGTAACAAAGGCGTTGCCTGGTCCAAAGATTTTGTCCACCTTGGCAATGCTGTTGGTGCCAACGCTCATCGCAAAAATCGCCCCAGCACCGCCCACCGCAAAGATTTCATCAACCCCACACAAATCGGCGGTGTACAAAATTTCATCACAAATCGGAGCTGGCGAACACAGCACAATTTTTTTGCACCCTGCGATTTTGGCAGGAATGGCAAGCATTAGCACGGTAGAAAATAAGGGGGCTGACCCTGCTGGAATGTAGAGACCCACTTTTTCAATGGGGCGTGTGGTAACTTGACAACGCACGCCTGCCATCGTCTGTATGTCAATGGGTGTGGGGCTTTGGGCTAAGTGAAATTTGTGAATGTTGGCGTAGGCGGTTTGTATGGCGGATTTTAGCTCATCGGATAGGGCATTTTTGGCGTGGTCAATTTGGCTTTTTTCTACCTTTAAGGTTGTTAATTCTACCTTATCAAATTCTTTGGCAAATTTAAACAGTGCCGTATCGCCTTCTGCACAAACTTGCTGTCTGATAGTGGCGACAATTTGGCTAATCTCTTCGCCAACCGCTTGGGCTGGGCGAGTTAGGGCGGCTGTTTGTTCGTCTTGGCTTAATTCTTTCCAAATCAGGGTTTGCATAATTTTCTCTTTAAAATCAATAAATTCTATAAATGGTTTGGGGGCTAGCAAAGGGGATTTGCCCTTACGGTTTTTAAAGTGTAATAAAATCAATAAATTACAACATCATTTTTTCAATGGGTAATACTAAAATAGAACTTGCCCCCATCGCCTTTAATGCTTCCATCGTCTCCCAAAACAAGGTTTCTTGGCTGACAATATGCACCGCCACCTTGCCATCATCAGAGGCTAGGGGCAAAATGGTGGGGTTTTCGGCACAGGGCAGAAGCTTGACAATGTCGGAGAGCTTGTCTTTGGGGGCGTGGAGCATAATGTATTTGCTTTCTTTGGCTTGTTCTATGCCTGTCATTCGGGTTAGAAGCTTGTCCACAAGGGCTTGTTTTTCAAGGGATAATGGCTCACTTTTGCCAATTAGGCAAGCCTTTGAGCGGTAGATGACTTCCACTTCTTTTAAGCCGTTGGCTTCTAAGGTTGCCCCAGATGAGACCAAATCACAAATGGCAGTCGCTATCCCTGCACTGGGGGCAACTTCTACCGAGCCTGTGAGCAGGCAATTTTTGAAGGGGACGGCATTTTTGTCCATATAGGCTTTTAAAAGATTGGGGTAGCTGGTGGCAATACGGGCGTTTTTTAGGCTTGCAAGCCCCCCGTAATCAAAGTCTTTTGGTACGGCAAGCGACAGACGACATTCGCCAAATTCAAAGACTTTAAGTTTGTTAAAGCTGGCAATCTCGCCCTTGTTTTGGCGGTCAAGCTGGCATTCGTCCAGCACATTTTCGCCCACAAAACCCAAATCCGCCACGCCGTCAAATACAAGGGCGGGAATGTCATCATCTCGCACACGCAGTAGCTCAATGGCTTCGTTTTTGGCATAGACGATTAGGCGGTCTTTGTTGTAATGAAACTTGATACCGCACGCCTTTAATAAGTCTTGGCAATCGGTGCTTAATCTGCCTGATTTTTGAATGGCGATTTTTAGACGATTCATAATTTTTCCTTTAAGATTAAAAAAACAAAAAACCCTTGAAATTGCTTTCAAGGGTTGATACCGTCTTTTGTGCCATCGCCTTGAAAGTCTTTTTTCTTTCAAGCAAAACCACACGCCCAAAAGAATTTTAGGAATGATGGTGATGATGACGAGTGGCGATAACGGGGTAATTCATGATAAATAAGATATAAAAAGTTTTTAATATAGGCGTTATCATAAGGTATTTTTTGCTAAATGGCAAGCGTTATTTTTGTAAAATGTTTGGTATTTTTTAAATTGATGATGGGGTATGCTTGTATTTTCACCTTATTTTATAATTGGTTCTAGTTCAAAAAGTATGTTACAAAGAAAACCATTCGTGGTAAGCCATGCCTGCTCATAACGATTTTCCTACTCGCAGGCAGGCTCAGGGGGGAATGGAAAACCTAGTTTGACATACTTTTTAGACTAATACCTTATAATTTAATAAAAACGGTAACAATGACAAGCATGCCCTAATGTTTACATGTCCCAACCATGACCATAAAATCCCCCAATCGTTTGGAGGATTTTATGGTCATTGTTAAAAGACAGGATTATTTGCGGTCTTCAACTTTAACAAAAGCACGGTGTTTTTCACCCACATAACGCTGACGTGGACGACCGATTTTGAATGCTTCTGAGTGCATTTCTGTCCAGTGAGCAATCCAGCCTGCGGTACGAGCTAGGGCAAAGATAACAGTGAACATGGACGTTGGGATGCCAATGGCTTTTAGGATGATGCCAGAGTAGAAGTCTACGTTTGGATAGAGTTTACGGTCGATGAAGTATTGGTCAGACAGAGCGATTTTTTCTAGTTCCATCGCTAGTTGTAGTTTGGGGTCATTCACGCCCAAGGCACCTAACACTTCATCACAGGTCTCTTTCATGACTTTGGCACGTGGATCAAAGTTCTTATAAACACGGTGCCCAAAGCCCATGAGTTTGGCTTCTTTGGTCTTAACTTTTTCCATGAACGGAGCAACGTTCTCAACCGAACCAATCTCATCTAGCATGGTAAGTACTGCTTCGTTGGCACCACCGTGTGATGGCCCCCATAGAGCGGCGATACCTGATGCGATACAGGCGTATGGGTTGGCACCTGTTGAGCCTGCTAGACGTACAGTAGAAGTCGATGCGTTTTGTTCGTGGTCAGCGTGTAGGGTAAAGATTTTATCCATCGCTTTGACTAGCACAGGATTTGGTTTGTAGTCCACATCACCGGGTGTTGCGAACATCATGTATAGGAAGTTTTCAGCATAGCTAAAATCTTTGCGTGGATACATGAATGGCTGACCGATAGAGTATTTGTAGCTCATGGCGGCAAGGGTTGGCACCTTGGCAATCAAATCCACAGCCGTGTCATCACGGTGGTCAGCGTCAGAGATGTCTAGATGGTTGTGATAGAAGGCAGACAATGCACCGACCACACCAATCATAATCGCCATCGGGTGAGCGTCACGGCGGAAACCTTCAAAGAACTTACGCAGTTGGTCATGCACTGCCATGTGCTCATTGATGCGTGTGTAGAATTTGTCTTTTTGTTCGGCGTTTGGTAGGTCGCCATAGAGTAGGGCGTAGCAGACTTCTAGGTAGTCAGCGTTGTCCGCAAGCTCATCAATGGCATAACCACGGTGCAAAAGCTCACCTTTGTCGCCATCGATATAAGTTAGGGCAGATTCTACGGGGGCAGTTGCCATGAAACCAGGGTCATACGTCCAAAAACCTGCTTTATTGACCGCGGTCACGTCTAGTACAGGGCGACCCAAGGTAGATTCTAGGACTGGCATTTCATATTCCGTGCCATCAACGACTAATTTCACTTGTTGTGTCATAATAATAACCTTAATTTAATGGTGCCTAAATCCTGACCCAAAAGCCTTATCCTGCTTGGTTTGGGCTAATTTGGCATTGTGAATTTGCATGCTGGCAGGTAGCCGAGCATGATGTCCTTGGTCTTGTTGGTCGCTGAATTCCTTGCAACGTGCGTCCGTTTGCCAAAGCAAAGGCATATTGCTCATCATCGCCATCAAGTATCATGATGATACAAAAACTTTGCCAAACTTACAAGCCCTAGCATGATAAATTCCTTAAAAAATTGTAATTAATCCCCCAAACCCTTACACTCATTCACTTTTTTGCCTAAGCTTATCCTGCTCTGACCGTCCAAATCGTAAAAACCTTAGCCATCATACGGATTTTTTGACATATTTTGTAACAATATTATCGTCAAATTGGTTAAAATTTTGGCAAAAAATTTGACGTCAGTTACATAAAAGTTGTAATTTTGTTTGTAAAATTTGTTCAAGCGTTTTATAATTTATCTGTTTAACTTGGCAGGTCATTTTAAAAAACGATAATCAATTTCATTGTCAATAGGGTAACACGACATTTGATAAATTTTGTGATAAGTTTTGTGATAATTTCACAAAAAGTTTGGTAAAAGTCTGTGAAATTTTACCGATAAATACTCTCAAATGTACTGTTTGGGCAAAGTTTTTAAAAGATTAAAGGTTTTTAATGATTTGTAAAAGTAAAAGTAGCGACGTGTTTAAGCCTGATGGCTTTTGCATGGTTGCTTGGCACGCTGACACTGCGTGACACAAGCGACATTGATTTAACGCTGTGTTCAGACTTCTTATTTTTAAAGACAGCCTGACGGTGTGATTTTTTGCGTTTAAAAATTTAAAATATCTTTCTATATAATATTCATGATGCTCATGCCGACTTATGTAGAGTAACTCATCAGATTTGGCGGATAAAACCAAAACCGATATTTTAAGTTTTTAATTTTACAATTGAAAGGCCGTTTTGTATTTTAATTGTGGCAAAAATCACCCAAAAAGCCAGCTCTCCTTGCCGTCTTGTTCGTTTTGTACGGCTCATTTTGATAAGGACGCCCGCTCGTGAAAGATAACCGACCGATTAACTTACCCCTAAGCCAAGTGATTGCGGTAAACTCAAAGTCCCCAATCGCTATGGCTTCTATTTTGCACCGTGTATCAGGCATTGTGCTGTTTTTGCTTGTGCCTGTCATGCTGTGTATTTTACAGACATCACTGTCATCGCCAGAAGGGTTTGAGACGGTGCTAAATAATATCGCCCTTAGGTTTGTGGCGTGGATTTTTGTGGCGGCGACCGCTTACCATTTTGTCATGGGAATCAAGCACTTACTTGCTGACCTTGGCATGAACGAAGAGTTCAAATCAGGTAAGACGGCGGCGATTGTGAGCTTTGTTATCGCATTTGCCTTGATTATTGCGTCCTTTGTGTGGGTGATGTTCTAATGAAAAGAAACAATTCAGGCATTAAAAGTGCCACGGGTCTCACAGGTTCAGGCTCTCGTGATTGGGTGCTACAACGTATTAGTGCGGTGGTGCTTGCCCTTTATTCTGTGGTGTTGGTAGGATTTTTCCTATTTAATCAAGTGGATTATCAAGCATGGCATGGCTTTATGATGAGCTTGCCCATGAAATTATTTAGCCTTGTGGCGATTTTATCGCTCGTATTTCACGCATGGGTGGGTATGTGGACGGTATTTACCGACTATGTCAAATCGTCAGGACTGCGTATTGCTCTACAAGGCGTGGTCATCGTTGCCATTTTGGCGTACCTATTTTGGGGCGTGATGATTTTTTGGTAAATCACACTTTTATAAGACATTGATAGGAAAAATAGTATGGCATTAGCACCAGAAAAACCGATTGAAAATATCCCCACGCTAAACTTTGATGCGGTCATCGTTGGCGGTGGCGGTTCAGGTATGAGAGCGTCTTTACAGCTCGTTGAAGGCGGTATGAAAGTTGCCGTTTTGACCAAAGTATTCCCAACCCGTAGCCACACTGTTGCCGCCCAAGGGGGTATCGGTGCGTCTTTGGGCAACATGAGTCCTGACAACTGGCATTTTCACTTTTATGACACCGTTAAAGGCTCTGACTGGCTGGGCGACCAAGACGCCATTGAATATATGTGCCGTGAAGCCCCAAAAGTCGTGTACGAACTAGAACACATGGGTATGCCGTTTGACCGTAACGCAGACGGCACGATTTATCAGCGTCCGTTTGGTGGACACTCTGCCGAATACGGAGCAAAACCTGTTCCCCGTGCGTGTGCGGCAGCCGACCGTACAGGACACGCTCTTTTGCACACCCTTTACCAAAAGAACCTAGAAAAAGGCACGCAGTTTTTTGTGGAGTGGATTGCCCTTGACCTTATCAAGGATGCTGACGGCAACATCAATGGCGTGATTGCCCTTGACCAAGAAACAGGCAATATCTCAGTATTCCAAGCCCAAACAACCGTACTGGCAACAGGCGGTGCAGGGCGTATTTTCCGTGCGTCAACCAACGCCTACATCAACACAGGGGACGGCTTGGGCATGGCGGTGCGTGCAGGCATTCCTTTGCAAGACATGGAATTTTGGCAATTTCACCCCACAGGCGTGGCAGGAGCGGGTGTGCTTTTGACCGAAGGCTGTCGTGGTGAAGGTGCGATTTTGCGTAACAAGCATGGCGAGCCGTTCATGGAGCGTTATGCACCGACACTAAAAGACTTAGCCCCCCGTGATTTCGTCTCTCGTTCTATGGACCAAGAAATCAAAGAAGGTCGTGGCTGTGGCCCTAATGGCGACTACATTTTGATGGACATGACGCATTTGGGGTTAGACACCTTGATGAAGCGTTTGCCGTCTGTGTTTGAGATTAGCCATAACTTTGCTAACGTGGACATCGCCAAAGAAGCCGTGCCTGTCGTGCCTACCATTCACTACATGATGGGCGGTATCCCAACCAACATTCACGGTCAAGTAACCGTGCCTGTGCTAGACGGTCATGTGGACGAACAAGGTCTATATACCGAAGGTCGTGTGGTCAAAGGCTTGTACGCCATTGGCGAATGTGCGTGCGTGTCAGTACACGGTGCAAACCGTCTAGGCACGAACTCACTGCTTGACTTGGTGGTGTTTGGTCGTGCGGCAGGTCAGCATATCCTAGACGAATTTGCCAAATCAGACCGCAGTTATAAGCCACTTGACCCACGAGTGCTAGACTTTACTCAGTCTCGTCTTGATAAGCTACAAAACTCTACCGAAGGCTACAACGCCCAAGAAGTTGCCGATGAAATTCGTAACATCATGCAGTCTCACGCTGGCGTGTTCCGTACGCAAGCACTCATGGACGAAGGCGTAGAAAAAATCATGGCACTGGCTCCAAAAGTTGCCCAAATCCACCTAAAAGACAAATCAGCCGTCTTTAACACCGCTCGTATTGAGGCGTTGGAAGTTGCGAACCTTTACGAAGTGGCAAAAGCGACCATGCTATCAGCGTCTTTGCGTCATGAATGCCGTGGGGCTCACAGCGTGCTGGATTATGAAAAGCCAGAAGATGACAGCTATGCCCCACTAGGACGTAACGACCATGAGTGGATGAAGCACACGCTTTGGTACTCTGAGGGCAACCGTGTGGTGTATAAGCCTGTACGCAAAAAGCCTTTGACTGTGGACTACTGTGAGCCACGAGTGCGTACGTTCTAATTTTGACAAATTATCTAAGTTGGGTGTAAAAGCCCAACTTATACAGATGAATTGGCAAAATGTATCATTTCAAATTTAAATTAGGTCTTTTTTAACAAAAACAGTTAAAAATCCCAAATTCCCAATGGAGAAACCCATGAGTCGAGGCAAACGCATTGTAGAGATTTATCGCTACGACCCAGACAAAGACAAAGCCCCCTATATGCAAAGCTACGAGATTGAGCTGTTGGACTCAGACCGTATGCTACTAGACGTGCTACTACGCCTAAAAAAACAGGACGAAACCTTGACATTCCGCCGTTCATGCCGTGAGGGTATCTGTGGCTCGGACGGTATGAACATCAACGGCAAAAACGGCTTGGCGTGTCTTATCAACATGAACACCTTGCCTGAGAAAATCATCGTTCGCCCCCTACCAGGTTTGCCAGTCATCAAGGACTTGGTGGTGGACATGAACCAATTCTACGCCCAGTACGAAAAAGTTCACCCATTCCTAATCAACTCACAACCTGCTCCGCCAAAAGAGCGTTTGCAGTCGCCAGAAGACCGTGAGAAGATGAATGGCTTGTATGAGTGTATCTTGTGTGCGTGCTGTTCTACGTCTTGTCCGTCATTTTGGTGGAACCCAGACAAGTTCTTGGGGCCGTCAGCTCTACTCAACGGCTACCGCTTTATCATTGACAGCCGTGATACCGACACCCAAGCCCGTCTGGCTCGCCTAGATGACCCATTTAGCTTGTTCCGTTGCCGTGGTATCATGAACTGCGTATCTGTCTGCCCTAAGGGTCTAAACCCTACTAAGGCTATCGGTCATATCCGTAATATGCTACTTGATGCGGCAGGCTAACCGCTTGCCTTATCAAAGCCCTGCCGTTTGGTGGGGTTTTTTTTGTTTGTGTAAATAAATATAGTCAATATTTATTTATACTTAATCAACTTAAAAATAGATATATAAACTATCTGTAAGCCATAGGGGTAAATTGCAATTTACTCCCGTAAAGCGATTGAATTTTACAATTTTGATTGTGGATAGCTTTATGGTAAATGAAAATTTGGCTCAGTATATTTTTAGACCGCCGCCATTTATAATTTGGATTTTTATTATGATTAAAATTTTAAAATGGTTAATTAAAAATTTTAAAATGAAGTTGAATTGGTATAAATAGGCGGTTTTTGTTAAAAATTAAGGTCTGTTCACATTTTTAAAACCATTGCAACTTGTCATCTTGGGCTAAATGGCGTAAACTATACAAGATAAATTTATTTTTTGCAAAATCGGACATTTTGACTGGTTTTTTATGAAATAATTTAAAAAATCAATCAAAAATTATCATTTACCAAGAGTGGCAAATTATGACAAAAAGTAGCAAAGACACGGTGGCTTACCAAAGCACCGAATTGACAGCGGACGGTGCAGCGTACATTGAAGCCTTGTACGAAGAGTATTTGGCGGATAAGGCAAACGTGAGCGAAGATTGGCAAAAGTATTTTGCTGATTATGAGCAAGCAGGCGATGCTCCACACAACGCCATTAAAGAGCAGTTCTTGCTTCTAGCTCGCAACCAAACCAACGCTCGCCCCGTGGTGTCAGCACCCAGCACAGGCGGTCAGGGCAACCCAAAACACATGGCGGTGCAACAGCTTATCAGTGCCTATCGCCGTCGTGGACACCGTAAAGCCAAGATTGACCCATTGGGATTGCAAAAGCGTGATGGCATTGAGGATTTGACCTTGGCTTATCATGGCTTGTCTGAGGCTGACCTTGACACGGTATTTTCTACCAGTCTGATGAGCATTGGCAAGTCTGAAGCGACCTTGCGTGAGATTATTGAGACTTGTGAGCGTATCTATTGCGGTAGCATTGGCTACGAATACATGCACGTCTTTACCGCCACTGAGAAAAAGTGGATTGAAAATTATATTGAGTCTAACGAAGGTTATATTCAATTTAGCAAAGACAAAAAACTTGAAATCCTTGACCGTTTGACCGCCGCCGAAGGCTTAGAAAAATACCTAGCTCGTAAATATACAGGCGTTAAGCGTTTTGGTCTAGAAGGGGGCGAGAGCTTCATTCCTGCCGTGCATGAGATGATTCAGCGTGTGGGAACCTATGGCGCCAAAGAAGTGGTGATTGGTATGGCTCACCGTGGTCGCTTGAATCTACTTGTCAATATCATGGGTAAAAATCCGTCTGTGTTGTTTGATGAATTTGACGGTAAAGTTCAGCCAACAGTTGGTTCGGGCGATGTGAAATACCACAATGGATTTAGCTCAAACGTGGTTACCAAGGGCGGTGAGATGCACCTTGCCTTGGCATTTAACCCGTCTCACTTAGAAATCGTCTCTCCTGTTATGCTAGGCTCGGTGCGTGCTCGTCAAGCCCGCCGTAGTGAGGCTTATGGCTATGATATTGACAACAGCACGGTACTACCTATCGTGGTACACGGCGATGCGGCGTTTGCAGGTCAAGGCGTCAACCAAGAGACTTTTCAGATGTCGCAAACCCGTGCCTACAAAACAGGCGGTACGGTGCATATCGTCATCAACAACCAAGTAGGCTTTACCACGTCTCGCCCTGATGATGCTCGCTCAACTGAGTACTGCACGGACGTTGCCAAAATGGTACATGCCCCTGTCCTGCACGTCAATGGCGATGACCCAGAGGCGGTGGTGTTCGCAAGCCAGCTTGTGCTAGATTATCGCACCGAATTCGGTCGTGATGTCGTGCTTGACATTGTCTGCTATCGCCGTAACGGACACAACGAATCAGACGAGCCGTCAGCGACTCAGCCACTCATGTATCAAGTCATCAAAAAATTGCCAACCACTCGCACCCAATACGCCCAAAAATTGGTTAGCGAGGGCGTGCTAACTGCCGAGCAGGCAAATGAGATTGATGATGCCTATCGTATCGCCCTAGACAATGGCGAGGACGTGGCTCACGGACTTGCCAAAGAGCCTGATACCAGCTTGTTTGTGGATTGGTCGCCTTATGTGGGTCATGGCTTAACCGATGATGTCAAAACTGGCGTACCTGTTGAAAAACTAAAATCCTACGCACAAGCCATGGCAAAAGTGCCAGAAGGTTTTGAATTACAACGTCAAGTTGCCAAAGTGTTAGAACAACGCCTTGCCATGCAAACAGGGCAAGAACCCCTAAACTGGGGTGCTGCCGAAACATTGGCATACGCATCGCTTGTGGACGAAGGTTCGCTTGTGCGTATCACAGGCGAGGACGTGGGTCGTGGGACATTCTCACACCGTCATAGCGAGCTGTACAGCCAAAAAGATGCCAGTCTATATATCCCATTACAGCACATTCGTGAGGGGCAAGCTCGTTTTGCTACCTACAACTCACTGCTATCAGAAGAAGCAGTGCTTGCCTTTGAATATGGCTATTCTACCACCGTGCCAAATGCTCTGATTGTGTGGGAAGCTCAGTTTGGCGACTTTGCTAACGGAGCTCAGGTGGTGATTGACCAATTTATCTGCTCTGGCGAAACCAAATGGCAACGTCTATCAGGTTTGACCATGCTATTGCCACACGGCTTTGAGGGTCAAGGCCCTGAGCATTCATCAGCTCGTTTGGAGCGTTTCTTACAGCTATGTGCTGAGGACAATATGCAGGTCATCACCCCAACGACTCCTGCTCAGATTTTCCACGCTCTACGCCGTCAAGTGGTACAAAAAGCTCGTAAGCCACTCATCGTCATGTCGCCCAAGTCGCTACTTCGTCATCCGCTTGCCACGTCTCAGCTTGATGAATTGGCAACTGGTAAATTTGAAAGTGTGCTGCCTGAGATTGACAAGCTAGACAATGATAAAGTGGTGCGTTTGGTACTTTGTGGTGGTAAAGTTTATTACGACCTATTGGAAACCCGCCGTAAACTTGGTATCACGGATGTGGCAATTGTGCGTATTGAACAGCTTTATCCATTGCCAGAAGAGCGTATCTTGGCGGAGCTTGCTAAGTATCCAAACCTAGAACAAGTGATGTGGACGCAAGAAGAGCCACTTAACCAAGGTGCGTGGTACTACCTATTGCCAGAGCTACACCGCTTGACAGAAGGTAAAGCCAAACTGCTACCTGCGTCAGGTCGTCCTGCGGCGGCAGCCCCTGCGACAGGTTCGCCAAAAATCCACAACGCCCAACAAAAAGCCTTGATTGCACAGGCGTTGAACGTGAGCGTGGAACAGTTGTAATTTGACAGCACACAGGGCGACTTGTGTGCTTATTTCTATTTTTAATTTTTAAATTTAAGTAAACTTGGAGTTTATCATGGCTGAAATCAAAGCCCCAGTATTCCCAGAATCGGTACAAGACGGCACAATCGTAGAATGGCACGTTGCCGAAGGTGACCAAGTTGCCCGCGACCAACTGCTTGCCGAGATTGAAACTGACAAAGTTGTGTTAGAAGTTGTTGCCCCTGATGACGGCGTAATCACCAGCATCACCAAAGGCGTGGACAGCACCGTATTGTCTGCCGAAGTGATTGCTACTTTTGAAGCAGGTGCAACCGCCACACCAAAAGCAGAATTACCAAAAGAAGAAGCTGACAAAGGCACCACCATTGACCCAGCCAGCGTTGCCGCTCCTGTACAGCCAAAAGCCGAAGCCGAAGGCGACTTTAAAGACCAAAGCCCTGCCGTGCGTAAAGCCGCCAAAGAAACAGGCGTAAATCCAGCAGACGTACAAGGCTCAGGTCGTGGCGGTCGTGTTACCAAATCAGACATGATTAACCCAACATTGAAAGCTGACAACGGTCAAGTTATCGCTACTGCCATCGGTCAACGTATTGAAAAACGTGAGCCAATGACTCGTCTGCGTAAGCGTATCGCTGAGCGTCTACTATCTGCCACCCAAGAAACCGCCATGCTTACTACTTTCAATGAAGTAAACATGAAGCCACTCATGGACTTGCGTGCCAAATACAAAGACCAATTTGAAAAACGTCATGGCGTAAAATTGGGCTTTATGTCGCTATTTGTAAAAGCAGCTACCGAAGCGTTGAAGCGTTTCCCTGCGGTCAATGCCTCTATTGACGGCGATGACATTGTATATCATGGCTACTATGATGTGGGCGTGGCGGTGTCAAGCGACCGTGGTTTGGTTGTGCCTGTCCTTCGTGATACCGACAGCATGGGTCTTGCCGACATTGAAGGCGGTATTCGTGATTATGCCATTAAAGCCCGTGAAGGCAAATTGTCTATTGACGAGATGACGGGCGGTACGTTCACCATTACTAACGGTGGTGTGTTCGGTTCTCTTCTATCTACCCCAATCATCAATCCACCACAAACCGCTATTCTAGGTATGCACGCTATCAATGAGCGTCCTATGGCGGTCAATGGTCAAGTGGTTATCCTACCAATGATGTATCTGGCTCTGTCTTATGACCACCGTTTGATTGACGGTAAAGATGCGGTACAATTCTTGGTAACGATTAAAGAGCTTATCGAAGACCCAGCACGTCTATTGCTAGACTTGTAATTTGTCAAAAAATGCCTGCTCAAAGGGTGGGCATTTTATTTTTAAAATAAGAGAGAATAATGATGAAAAATTCATATGATTTAGTGGTTATCGGTGGCGGGCCTGGTGGCTATGAAGCTGCCATTCGTGCCGCCCAACTTGGGTTTAGCACCGCTTGTATTGAAAAACGCATTCACAAAGGCGAACCTGCTCTTGGCGGTACTTGCCTAAACGTGGGCTGTATCCCGTCAAAAGCCTTGCTTGACAGCTCACACCGCTACGAAGCAACTCGCCATGAACTTGCCGAACACGGCATTACCACAGGCGATGTGGCGATTGATGTATCAAAAATGCTAGAACGCAAAGACAGCATTGTCAAAGGCTTGACCGCAGGCGTGGCAGGTCTACTAAAAGGCAATGGCGTGGACTGGCTACAAGGCGTGGGTACTTTGCTTGACGGTAAATCAGCCGAAAAACAAGTCAAATTTACCGCTCATGACGGTGCCGAGACCACGATTACTGCCAAATATGTGATTTTGGCGGCAGGTTCTGTGCCAATTGAAATCCCTGTTGCCAAAACTGACGGCGAATTTATCGTGGATAGCACGGGTGCTTTAGAATTTAAAGAAGCCCCAAAACGTCTTGGCGTTATCGGTGCTGGCGTGATTGGCTTGGAGCTTGGCTCTGTATGGCGTCGCTTGGGTTCGGAAGTGGTTGTGTACGAAGCCATGCCAGAATTTTTGGCAGTTGCCGATAAAGACATTGCTAAAGAAGCGGGTAAACTGCTTAAAAAACAAGGTCTCGACATTCGTGTGGATACCAAAGTTACCAACGCTGAGGTGGTTAATGGTGAAGTGGTAGTTACTACCGATGTTAAAGGCGAAACCAAAACCGAAACCTTTGACAAACTTATCGTCTGCGTGGGTCGCCGTGCGTATAGCGAAGGCTTATTGGCTGACGGCTGTGGTATTGAGCTTACCGAGCGTGGGCTTGTGGCGGTAGATGACCAATGCAAAACCAACCTAGATGGCGTATATGCCATTGGCGACTTGGTGCGTGGCCCGATGCTTGCTCACAAAGCGATGGAAGAAGGCATGATGGCGGTAGAATGCATTCATGGCGAAAAAGCCCAAGTAAACTACGATACTATCATCAGCGTGATTTATACGCACCCTGAGATTGCGTGGGTAGGCTTGACCGAAGAGCAAGCAAAAGCCAAAGGGCATGAAGTTAAAACAGGCTCATTCAACCTATCCGCCAACGGTCGTGCCTTAGCACAGGGCGAAGGTGTGGGTGTGATTAAAGTCGTGGCTGATGCTAAGACTGACCGCTTGCTAGGCTTACACATGGTGGGCGTGGGTGCTGGCGACATCGTACATCAAGGCATGATTGCCCTTGAATTTGTGTCTAGCGTAGAAGACCTACAACTCATGACATTCGCTCACCCAACCGTATCAGAGGCGGTGCATGAGGCGGTACTGTCGGCAGATGGTCGAGCCATTCATGCGATTCAGCGTAAGAAGCGTTGATTAGTGTAAGAGATTAATAAACATCTGTTGAAAAACAGGTGTTTATTTGTTATTATAGAAATATTTTACTTGTTTAATTATTGGGTTTCTTATGAGCAAGGTTTTGATTGTTGGTCATCAGTATTCTAATTATCAAAAATTAGAAGAAATATTAAATTTTTGTGGAATGGCAAAGGCATTGCCTTCCAAAGCTTACAGTATGACACCACAAGACATTAATATCAAAATTGGTAGTGTTGCCATATCAGCGCCACAAGAAGCGTTATCAACTCGACAACAGAGATCAGCCGCTAGTAGACTCTCAAAAAACCAAAAAACCCTTGTAGTTCGTCATGCTCAATCAGAAAGTTCTTATGTTCAAAAAAAGCCTAAAAAAATATGGGATAGTCTAGCTTTTGACTTGATTATGGCAAATGATGAACAGTCATTATGGGGCTGGGCAGACTCTAATGCTATTAGCCTGTTAGAGTATTGGGCTAATTTCGACGAAGACATGGTTTTTGTCTTAACTTATGATAAGCCCGATGTTATTTTAAAGCACCTGCTTAATGACGTTGAAGTCCAGCAGTTGGAACAATCAGTTATCGATGAAAAAACAAAAGATTGGTTTGAGTATAATCAAGCTTTAATTAACTTTTATCAAAAAAATAAGAATCGCTGTCTGCTTGTTAATGGTGAACAGGTATTGGATTCGGCAAAAGATTATGTTCATTCTGTTGCTAAAATTACTCAAATTGAATTTTCTTCAGGTAGTGAAGAATTGCCCACGTTGCAAGATGATGTTTCACTAGCAGATTCTCTGACATTAGATTTCTTGATTCGTGAAGTGCTTGCTTCTAGTGATGATATACATCAAATGTTTAATAGACTTCAAAACTTGGCAGATATACCACTTGTTAGTCGGGCTCAGATTGGTAGTACGTTAGATTTACTCAAAGAGACAGCGAGCAAGCAAAAAAAATTACTACAAATGGATGCTGAGCAAGAAATTCAGAGCAAGTTAATGGTTAACCGGCAAGAAAACTCACTGATGATTGAGCAATTGCACCAAACACAAGCAGAGCTTGAAAAATATTATCTTGAGAATAAAAAGTCATCAGATTTGCTACGTCAAGAACAAGAGAAGGTTAAGAGTTTAGAAAAACAGTTGACTAATAAACAAGAGTTATTAAATGCGAATCAGTTTTCACTGCAAATCAAACAAGAGAATGATTTATTAATTAAACAGCTTCATCAGACCCAAGAAGAGCTTGAAAGATATTATCTTGAGAATCAGAGATTAAAATCTCAAAAGCAAGAACCTGCCAAACCTGTATATTATGGAGCGGCAGATAGGGTAAAAGAAGATTTGCCTTATCGTCTTGGGGCGACTATGGTCAGTCACTCAAAATCTGCCAAAGATTTGGCGGTATTGCCATTAGCGTTGGCAAAAGAGTATCGTGAGTTTCAAAAACACAAACCCTCTGATGAGCTGCCAGCGATAGAAGACTATCAAGATGCTCACGAGGCGGAGAAAGTAAAAAAACATCTATCCTATCGACTGGGTAAAACGCTGGTGGAGGGGTTGAAGTCTCCTAAAAGTGCCATTGATTTGCCTGTAAGGTTGGGCAAAGAGATTGTTGGGTTTAACAAAAAATAAAGGGGGTATGCAATGTCAAAAGTATTTTTGGTAACAGGCGGAGCAGGCTTTATTGGCTCTGCTGTTGTTCGTCATCTGATTGACGATACCGATTATCAAGTGGTGAATGTGGATAAATTGACCTATGCAGGCAATTTGATGTCTTTAAAATCGGTGGAAAGTAATAACCGCTACCATTTTGAGCAAGCAGATATTTGTGATAAAAATAAAATTACGGAAATTTTTACCAAATACCAGCCAGATGTGGTAATGCACTTGGCAGCAGAGAGTCACGTTGACCGCTCTATCAATGGTCCTAATGAATTTATACAAACCAACATTGTTGGCACTTATGCTTTACTGGAAGTGGCTCGTGCCTATTGGTCTGATTTAAGTGATGATAAAAAATCCGTTTTTCGTTTTCATCACATTTCAACTGATGAAGTGTATGGCGATTTGCACGGTACAGACGATTTGTTTACCGAAACCACGCCTTATGCACCCAGCTCGCCTTATTCAGCCAGTAAGGCAAGCTCTGACCACTTGGTAAGGGCGTGGCTTCGTACTTTTGGATTGCCAACAATTGTGACTAACTGCTCTAACAATTATGGTCCTTACCATTTTCCTGAAAAACTCATTCCTTTAATGATTTTGAATGCTTTGTCAGGAAAACCGTTGCCTGTGTATGGCGATGGCAAGCAAATTCGTGATTGGTTGTTTGTAGAAGATCATGCTCGTGCATTGGTGCAGGTGGCAACCAAGGGTAAGATTGGTGAAACTTACAATATTGGTGGGCATAATGAAAAACAGAACATTGAGGTGGTTAAAACTTTGTGCGTATTGTTGGAGGAGTTATCGCCCAACAAACCTGCTGGCATAGCAAATTATGCTGATTTGATTACTTATGTAACCGACCGACCTGGACACGATGTAAGGTACGCCATTGATGCTGGTAAGATTGAGCGAGAGCTTGGCTGGAAACCACAAGAAACCTTTGAGTCTGGGCTTAGAAAAACCGTTCAATGGTACTTGGACAATCAAGATTGGTGGCAAGCAATTCTGGACGGTAGTTACCGCACCTACCAAACGCAATAAGGTGGCACAAATGAAAAAGATTGTGGTGTTGGCTCCCACAGGTCAAGTCGGTTTTGAGCTGGTGCGAGCCTTGTCGCCAATTGGCGAGGTTGTAGCGATTGGTAGAAAAGAAGTAGATTTTTCAAATTTGGACGAATTGTCGGAACGACTTTTGGCAATCAAGCCAGATGTGATTGTCAATGCCGCTGCCTACACGGCTGTTGATAAAGCAGAGTCTGAGCCAGAACAGGCCTTTTTAATCAATGAAAAATTGCCATTAACATTGGCAACAATCGTCCATAAACAAAATGCTCTTTTGGTTCATTATTCTAGTGATTATGTCTATAAAGGCGATGGCGAGAAGTTTTGGCAAGAAGATGACCCTGTTGCCCCCTTGTCGGTATATGGTCAGTCCAAATTGGCGGGGGATAATGCCATTATAGAAAATTGTCAGAACTATCTGATTTTTCGCACCAGTTGGGTGTATGCGGCACGGGGACATAACTTTATGAAAACAATGATAAAGTTGGCTCAAAGTAAAGAAAGTCTTAGTGTTGTCAATGACCAGATTGGTTCGCCAACCCCAGCCAGATTGATTGCTGATGTCAGTGCGATTGCCATTGTTAAAATGTTGGCAAGTCAGAATAAAGCAAAATTGAGCGGCGTATATCATCTAGCACCACAAGGTACAACCAGTTGGTATGGGTATGCAGACGAGATTTTTAGGGTGGCAAGAAATGCAGGCGTGGATTTGGCATTAAAAGATGAAAACTTTCACGGCATTCCAACCGAGAGCTATCCAACACCTGCCAAACGCCCCAAAAACTCTCGTTTAAATGTGAGCAAGTTGGAACAAACTTTTGACTTGACAATGCCAACTTGGCAAAATCAGTTACAGCTAACTTTTGATGAGTGGTATTTTTATCAATTTTAATTTTGTGGAGCAATGATGAGAAAAGGTATTGTATTGGCAGGTGGTTCGGGTACCCGTCTTTACCCAATTACGATGGGTGTATCCAAGCAGCTATTACCCATTTATGATAAGCCGATGATTTATTATCCGATTTCGGTATTGATGTTGGCAGGCATTAAAGAAATTTTGATTATTTCTACCCCTGACGATTTGCCAAGTTACCAAAAATTGCTTGGTGCAGGCGAGCAGTTTGGTGTAAAATTTTCCTATGTGGTACAACCGTCCCCAGATGGTTTGGCACAGGCATTTATTTTGGGCGAAGAATTTATCGGTCAAGATTCGGTGTGTTTGGTGCTGGGCGATAATATTTTTCACGGCAACAGTTTCTCAGAGCTTTTAAAAAATGCCAGTCAGCAAGAATCTGGGGCAACCGTGTTTGGTTACTTGGTACAAGACCCAGAACGCTTTGGTGTGGTAGAATTTGACGAACAGGGCAAGGCAATTTCTCTAGAAGAAAAGCCAAGCAAGCCAAAATCCAATTATGCGGTAACGGGTCTGTATTTTTATGACAATCGTGTTGTAGAAATTGCCAAAAATGTTAAGCCGTCTGACAGAGGCGAGCTTGAAATTACTTCAGTTAATAATGCCTATCTTGATATGGGTGAACTTAGTGTGGAACGGCTGGGGCGTGGCTTTGCGTGGCTAGATACTGGTACGCACGATTCGCTGCTAGAAGCCAGCAGCTATGTGCAAACTGTTGAGCATCGTCAAGGATTAAAAGTGGCGTGTTTGGAAGAAATTGGTTGGCGAAACGGTTGGCTTAGTGATGATGAGCTTAGAAAACAAGGCGAACTTCTGAAAAAAACGCAATATGGTCAATACATTCTTAGTTTATTCAAGTAGGTCAAAATGGAATATCAAAAATTAGCCATTCCTGATGTGGTATTATTAACACCAAAAGTTTTTGGCGATGAGCGAGGGTTTTTTATGGAAACTTTTCGTCAGTCTGAATTTGAAAAACATTGTGGGAATTATCAATTTGTGCAAGATAACCATAGCAGCTCTACAAAGGGGATTTTGCGTGGATTGCACTATCAACACCAAAAACCACAGGGCAAATTGGTGCGAGTGGTAAAGGGCGAAGTCTTTGATGTGGCGGTGGATATGCGTCAAAGTTCTCCCACCTTTGGTAAATGGGTAGGTGAATATCTAAGTGCTGATAATAAAAGAATGTTGTGGGTGCCACCAGGGTTTGCACACGGTTTTTTGGTTACAAGTGAATCGGCGGAGTTTGTTTATAAATGCACCGATTATTACAATCCTGGCGATGAGTATTCTTTGTTGTGGAATGATGGGACAGTCGGGATTGAGTGGCCAAATATAGATGCACCCATAAGTTTATCAATCAAAGATAAAGAAGGGTTGATTTTTGAGCAAGCACCGAAGTTTATATAAGTATATTGTGAGATATGTATGTCTAAGTTTGTGTATGACAACACCAAAAATATAGTTAATATTGGCAATAATGTACAAATTGATGGTCGTATTTATGGTGTGGGCAATATTGTTGATATTGATGAAGCGGCAACTCCTTCTACTTTTAAGATTACCATACATGGAAACAATAATAAAATTCGTATAGGTAGAGGCATGTATAAAGGTTTGAATGTTGTTGTAGGCTCGAATGTATTGGCAGACAATACAGAACTTGTTATTGGCAACCATACATCTTGCGAACCAAATTGTGAAATATTTTTATATAATAGTGGAAATAAATGTTATATTGGAACATCTGTATTGATGTCAAGAAATATTATTATTCGCTGTGGTGAGCTACCTCATTTGATATTTGATAAAAAAACAGGTGAGTGGCTAGATAAGTCAGAAGGCGTATTTATTGGCGATAGAGTTTGGATTGGCGAGTTTGCATATATTGGTAAGAGAACAACTATCCCTAGTGGTTGTGTTGTTGGAGCTATGAGTGTAGTAACCAAGCGTTTTACTGAAGAAAATGTTGCGATTGCTGGCAATCCAGCAAAAATTGTTAAAAAAGATATTTATTGGGCTAGAAATGAAAAAGTGTTGGATAAGGATAGTGTTTATTATCAAAACTTAAAGTTCAATTATGAGATATGATGATATACAGTACTGATGATGATATAGCCATCATATGCTTTAATGAAAGAGCTGAAGAGAGTGTTTCTGAAAATAGAACCGTTAGATTAACACTTAGTAAAGGTCATAATTTGCTTAACTTTGATTTATCTTGTGTGAATCTGGATAGAAAAATTCGATTTGACCCCATGAGAACAAATGGTGTATTTTTAATTAAATCATTGGGGCTGTAGTAGATAAGCCTAAATCCCACACCATTTTCTAAGCACTTTAAGCTGATTAGATGGTGTACCATAATTAAACCTAAGCTCACATTCTTTGATAAAAAGATGAAAGTTTTTCTTGTCAATGCCATTGTACTTTCTAAGAACTCTCTTGGCTTGTGACCAGAAGTTTTCAATGCCATTGATGTGGTTGCGGTCTTTGGCAAACTCTGTTGAGTGATTGATACGAAAGTGTCTAAAATCACTCACATCGAGAGCATTGTAACTTCGATAGTTGTCAGTATAAACAATACTGTCAGGCTTGATTTTACTTGTGATAATTGGCATTAGTGTGTTGGTTTTGGTATCTTTGACAGCAACAGTATAAACCTTACCATTGCGTTTTAAAAGACCAAACACCGCTGTTTTACCACCTGCACCACGACCACGCTTACCTTTACGAACGCCACCAAAGTAACTTTCATCTAGTTCAACCTCGCCGTCAAAGAGTTCTTTGGCTTCTTGGGCTAAATGGTATTCTATCACAAGTTAAGATTTTGTGGTAAAATAAAGCTGATGAGTTATGCTGAATACCAAGCAAATCACTTGCTGTTCTAGCAGCAACTTGTGCTACAAAAAATTCAAGCAGTTTTAACTGTACTTTTTTACTTAGTTTACAACGGGTTATCTTCATATTTGTAGTATATCACATTGTGTAATCTACTACAGCCCCAAATCATTTTATTTTGAGGAGTTATTATAATGTCAAACTATTTAGAACTTTGGTATTGTTAAAAACAAATACATAAGTTAAAATAGCTCAATACTTTACCATATAGAGTAAAAACCAATGAACGAAACATTTGATAGTTGTCCTAAATGTAAGCACAAACACTTTGTCAAAGCAGGTTTTAACAATGGCAGACAACGCTATAAGTGCAAAGGTTGCAATCATTACTTTTCGGTACATAAACCAACGCATCATAAAAGCGAAGAAACCAAGCAAATGGCAATCAATATGTATCTAGAAGGTTTGGGCTTTCGCTCAATTGGTCGCATATTAGGTATTAGTTATGGCACAGTCTATCAATGGGTTAAAAAACTTGGTGAACAACATCAAATTAAACAAGATAGCAATCAAGCGATAGATATCGTTGAGCTTGATGAGATTCATAGCTACACCAAGCATAAAAAAACGCTTGCTGGACTTGGGTTGCCATTGACAGAACAACAAAACAAATCTTAGGTTTTGTTTGTGGCAGACGAGACACCAACACCTTTAAACAGCTTTACAATCAATTGAATATCCATAACATTCAACTGTTTTGTAGTGACTACTGGAAATCTTACCTTGAAGTCATTCCAAAATCAAAACATATGACAAGCAAAGCTCAAACTTTTACCATAGAGGGCTATAATAGTCTCATTAGGCATTTCACAGCAAGATTTAGAAGAAAATCAAAATGTTATTCTAAATCCGAGAAAATGATAGAAAACACTTTGAACTTACTGTTTGCTAAGTGGAATGGAACTTTGAATTATGTATTTTAGTTTAACAATGCCAGAACTTTTAAAAAAAGCGAATGAACTATATGCAAATCAACAATATACAGATGCATTAAATATTTATCGTCAGTTGATTTCTTATCCCAATGTGCAATTGGATAGCGTACATTTAAGTATTTATTTTTGTCTAAAAAATCTTGGGTTTTTTAAAAATGATTCTTTAAAAAAGATTGTTGTTTATACTTGCAATTTTGGTAATTACGAGTCTATTAAAGAACCGGTTTTTCAAGACCCCACAATTGAATACATCCTGTTTACTGATAATAAATATTTAAAATCAGAAAAATGGAAAATTTGCGTTCTGGATAATGTGGATGCTAAGTTAAGCTCAAGAAGAAAGTCTAGATTACCAAAGATTCTTGCTCATAAGTACTTACCCGAACATGATTTTTCTTTATATATTGATTCATCCTTACAACTAAAGACGGCAGATATTAGATTTTTGGTATCAGAAACACTCCAAGAAAATGATATAGCTTTATACCCACATTATAAACGTTCTTGCGTTTATGATGAGATTAATCATGTTAGGGCATCAAATAATAACGATCGTAAAGAAGATGATTCTGTTTGTGACAAAGCTATTAAAGCCTACCAAGATTTAAATTATCCCAAAAACAATGGGTTGTTTGAAAATGCCTTTATTGTACGTAAAAATAGTGAATCTATACGTAACCTAAATGAGGTTTGGTGGAATTATTACATATCCGATTCCGAAAGGGATCAGTTTACCTTTATGAGGGCTACATATACTACAAAAACACCAATAAATACAATTAAGTTTGGAACAGATTTTAGAAAGAGCCCGTTCATAAAATTTGTAAGACATGAAATGAATACTAATAGCAAAAAAATTGCTATTGTGGTACATTGTTTTTATTTAGATGTTTGGGAAAATATATATAAAAGACTGGAGCAATTCAATACACAACAGTTTGATTTATTTATTACAGGACAGTTAAGTATCCTTAATACCATAAAAGATCAAATAAAAGATAAGGATAATGTTTTCTATCTCGAATGTGAAAATTTAGGTATGGACTTACTACCCTTCTTAAAAGTGGTGAAACATTACAGGCTAGATGAGTATAATGCAGTTTTAAAACTACAGACAAAAAACATAAAAACCCTAGAACGAAAAGTACAGGGGGATATGATTTTTGATGCTTTAATTAATAAAGATGTTTTTAGATTTTTGGATAAGTACTCTGCAAGTAATCACTGGAGTGCTATCTATCCAGGTTTATATGCTCGCTCATTGCAAGCATTGATGTATTTAAATGCAAAAAAGGTTGAACAATTAACAAATATTTTGGGATTAAAATTTGATGAAAACACAACATTTAGTGCAGGTACAATGTTTTGGATTAAAGGAGAGCATTTGTGTCCTCTAATAAAATCCTTTTATACCATAGAAAAAATGTTTATTGATTCTCAAGAGCAGGTCACGACAGGTGGCGATGGTTCATTGGCTCACGCCTTAGAGCGAGTTTTTGGTTGTCTAGGTAACGAATCGGAGAAGTTGTTTTCGTTTAGGATTGGATTGAATAATCCGCATTATGATATTTTTAATAAATCTAATTTCATTACTTTATTTGGGGACGTTCAGTTTTCTGATTCTAGAAGGTTTATTGATGCATATCACCAATTGAATGTTGCAAAGGAAATTGTTTCGCTACAAGAATTTGATGAAAAATTCTATCTGAGTAATGTTCGAAATTACAACTCATTAATGTATGATTTTGCAAAAAAATCTCCCGCGTGTCATGCTATACTATATAATGATTTGTATAACTTTGACACAAGCAATGATTTTTCTTATTTATTCTATAAATTAAATAACTTAGATATATTAAGAAAAAATAAATCTGCTTTGGTGCATTATGTGCAAAATGGAAAAAAAGAGAGTAGATTGACTTTCCCAGATCATCAGTCCATTGCTGAAATACTTGATAGCTTTGGTCTGTTGAGCAATTGTGATCAATCTATTATTCATAAAAGAAATAAAAATAGCAAGGAAAAGCTATCTGTAGAAAAATATAGGTTGGTATATCCTTTATTGTGCAAAGCAATGGAGCTGTACTTAAATGATGAAAGACTATCTCGGGAAATTCATCTTGGAATTGCACATGGTGTTGCTATACCAACAAACTCAATAAATTTTGATTACCCAGTTAGAAATTGGGTGGAAAAAGTAGCTTTGTTTTATTTGTTGCAGGGCAATTATACAAAAGCATTTGAGTTTTATGATCGGTTTTGGACTGGATTGGAAAATAAGACTTTCCCCAAAAAATCAGTAGGTTTGAAACCTACATATGCCAAAATAAATAATAAAAATAGAGAGTTATTTCAGAATGTTGATGTTAACCTTAATAATTTATTTAAAAAAATAAATAAAAAAATATGTGTATATACATCTTTATACGGCAATAGGGATGAACTTCCTTCTATTAATTGTTGTTTTAAGGATGTAGATTTCATTTGTTTTTCTGATAGATTGCACGATAACAAGGATTGGAAGGTGGTTGTTGTGCCTTCGGAATATCAAGATGATAACTTGAATGCAAAAAGATTTAAGGTGCTTCCTCATAAATATTTAGGCGAATATGATGCATCTTTGTTTGTTGATGCTAATACATTTTTTTATGGAAATTTAGAGGAATTAATTAAATGCTATCTATTGTCTGAAAATTTTGTGATGTGGAAACATCCAGAGAGAGATGACGTTGCTTGGGAGGTTGCTACCATTATTGCACATAGAAGACATAGACCCCTAGAAGTTATCAATCAATTAAAAGCATATGTGGCACAAGGCATGCCTTCCAATACTGGGATTGCAGAAGGCTCTTTTATATGGAGAGTACACAATAATCTTATGCTTAATCTTTTTATGGAGGAATGGTGGGAACATATCCAAACTTACAGTAAAAGAGATCAATTGAGTTTATCTTTTTTAATGTGGAAAAATAATTTCAGACCAACAACCTTGCCAGATTATTTAGGTGATGGGCGAAAGAATATTTATTTTAGTAAATTTAGCCACAAGGACGTACTTAAAAATTATAGTTCCATCTCTGTTAATAATGTAATAAGTGCAGTAGTTTTTGTCTTTAATAGTAAATTCAAAAATTCTGGTTCTACAGTGATGAGAGGCTTTCAATTATGCGATATTATACAACAAAACTTACCAAAAAAATTGATTGGTAAACTTAATATTAGCATAACTGATAATTATAAAAATATTCAAAATAGCATTATATTTGCAACTAAAGGTTTTATGTCCACCGTCACCGCTAATGACTTGCTAAACCTTAAAAATAATGGCAATATTATTTGTGCTGACTATGTTGATGCTAAAGTAAATCAAGAACATATTGATTATATTGATGTTTTGGTGGCTGCATCAATTACTGCTTTTATTGACTACAACACTAGATTTCCACACAAAATGGTACATCTGTTAACTCACCATGTTGATCCTCGTATTGAACAACTTAGAGGAGCTGTTGAGAAACCAAAAAATAAAGTTGCGTATTTTGGTGAAAGAGTTAATGCCAAAATAACTGATGGGGCTTTGGAGTATATTGATGTGTATCAAGTTGATACAAGTGGCAAGGATATGATGCATACTTGGATTAAGCAAGTGCCAAATTATCAATATCATTATGCTGTCAGAAATCGTCGTGGAATCGATGGTCATAAACCATTCACAAAGGGTTTCACTGCCGCCTGTGTTGGAGCAAAGTTAATTCTTGAAAGAGATGTGGATGATGCAATGTATTATTTGGGTTACCATTATCCGTACTTTATTGATTACAATGAAAATAATATCAATGAAACACTTGAGCATATCTTAGATAAGCGAACAAGCAACGGCATTGTTGACTTGGAACTTGCTGATAGGTATATACAGTCTCTAAGGGAAAGATCTACGCCAACATTTATTGTTAATGAGTTTATTAAAATGGTTTCATATTTTATAAATATAGAGGGTTAGTTATGAGTATATTGGTAACAGGTTCAGCTGGCTTTATTGGCTCAGAGGTTGTGTTAAGCCTTTTGGGTCGAGGGGAGAAAGTTGTTGGGGTTGATAATCATAATGACTATTACGATCCAAAACTAAAAGAAGATAGATTGAATCGCTTTATCAATCATGAGAATTACATTCATTACAGAATTAATATTGCAAATCAAAAAGATTTAGAGAAATGTTTTGAAAAACATAAAATTACCTCAGTAGTTCATTTAGCAGCTCAAGCAGGGGTGCGTTATTCTATTGATAATCCATTATCTTATATAGAAAGTAATTTGGTTGGCTTTGCTCACATCTTAGAATGTTGTAGACATCATTCAATCGAACATTTAGTATACGCTAGCAGTTCTAGTGTTTATGGCGCAAATAAAACCATGCCATTTTCTATACATGATAATGTTGACCACCCCTTAAGTTTATATGCTGCCACAAAAAAATCAAATGAATTGATGGCACATACTTATAGCCATTTGTATGACTTACCTACAACAGGGTTAAGGTTCTTTACCGTTTATGGACCTTGGGGTAGACCAGATATGTCCCCTTTTAAATTTGCTGATGCAATAATTAAGGGTGTCCCATTGCAAGTTTATAATTATGGTAATCACCAGAGAGATTTTACATATATAGATGATATTGTTGAAGGTATCGTTCAGGTCTTATTTAAGCCAGCTCAACCCAATCTTAATTGGAGTGGACTATCTCCTGATAGTGGAAGTAGTTTTGCTCCTTGGAGAGTGTATAATATTGGCAATAGTCAGCCAGTTGAGTTGATGGATTATATACAGGCATTGGAAAAGTCATTTGGTATAGAGGCTAAAAAAGAATTTTTACCAATGCAAGCGGGGGATGTTTTGGCTACCTACGCAGATGTATCTGATTTAATAGAGGATATTAATTATCAACCCAAGACAAATATTTATGAGGGTATTGAGAAGTTTGTTGATTGGTATCGTTCCTACTATAATGTTTAATATTATTGAGATTTTAAATGAAGAACATCACAATTACAGGCACAGGCTATGTTGGTTTATCTAATGCGGTATTATTATCGCAAAAATATTCCGTCATTGCCTTGGATATTGATAAAAATAAAGTAGATAAAATCAATAATCGTCAGTCTCCAATTGAGGATAAAGAAATCGCTGAATTTTTATCAAGTAAGTCATTAAATTTAACAGCAACAACCGATAAAAATTTAGCCTATCAAAATGCGGATTTTATTATCATTGCCACGCCGACCAATTATGATCCAAAAACTAATTTTTTTGACACTTCTAGTGTTGAAGAAGTCATTGATGACATATTGTTGGTCAATAAAACTGCGACAATAATTATCAAATCCACCATACCAGTTGGATTTACCGAGAGTATTAAAAAAAGATTGGGTGTGAATAATATTATTTTTTCGCCAGAGTTTTTGCGAGAAGGTAAAGCGCTATATGATAATCTATATCCATCTCGCATTATTGTTGGAGAAAAAAGTGAACAAGCAGAAACATTTGCCAGTTTACTAGCTAGTTGTGCCATCAAGAAAGATATTGATGTATTGTTTACTAACAATACAGAAGCTGAAGCAATTAAATTATTTGCCAACACTTATTTAGCACTTAGGGTTGCTTATTTTAATGAACTTGACACTTATGCATCTGTACATAATTTGGATACACAAGCAATTATTAAGGGTGTATGCCTAGATCCAAGAATTGGCGATTATTATAACAACCCATCTTTTGGTTATGGTGGTTATTGTCTTCCAAAAGATACTCAGCAATTATTAGCCAATTATCAAAATATTCCACAAAATCTTATCCAAGCAGTTGTATCATCCAATCAAACCCGCAAGCGTTTTATTGCTGATGATATTTTGGCAAAAGAGCCAAAAGTAGTGGGTATTTACCGATTGATTATGAAATCTGGTTCAGATAATTTTAGGGATTCGGCGATTTTTGATGTGATTAAACATTTGCGAGCCGAAGGAGTGCAAATCATTATTTATGAACCAAATTTATCTGAAAACGAATATTTTGGTTGTCCTGTCATTAAAGAATTGGCTGATTTTAAATCAAAGTCCGATATTATCGTTGCCAATCGCAAAAGTGATGAGTTGGCAGAAATTGATAATAAGGTTTATACCAGAGATATTTTTGGTGGCGACAATTAATAAAAGGTTGATATGGTATTAATTAATAAGATGATGTCTATTTTGTTTCCTTTGAAGGAAGTTAAAAAGCATATTGAAGTAGATGATTTCAAAATGGCATATCAGCATTATTTGCATTATTTATATTTTGGTGGTGAATATAATTCTGGTGTAGAGCAATTATTATTGGGCAATATATCTGATAGTATGCCGTCAAAAATCGCTGTCTCATCTTGGGATTTTTCTCATAATGCTGTTGGTCGGGCAACGACTTTATTTAATTTGTATCAATATACACAGTATGATGTTGATTTGATTGGGTGCATGATTCAAAATAATAAGAAGAATCATAAAAAAGTTTGGCAACCATTAAATGATAGTCAGATTATTTATAATTTTTTTGAAGTCAATCAATCTAAGATTGATGATTTGTTGCCAAAAGCAGTTGATTTTGTTATTAAAAACCCATACAATGTTGTGCATTTGTCAAAACCTAGAATTACTAACATTATTTTAGGAATACTATACCGCCATATTTGGGGGGCAAAAATAATATTGGATATTGATGATGAGGAATTATCTTTTTTAAAAGAGAAAAAATCTAATTTTGAATATTCTAATAATGTTAAAGATGATTATTGGACAAATTATTCTGTTTCACTATATGATATTTTTGATGTGATTACAGTTTCAAATCCTGCTTTGCAAGATAAATATGGGGGAATTGTTATTCCACATATTAGAAATGAAAAAATATTTTATCCCAACCCATCACTAAAAGCCAAAAGCAGAGAAAAATATGGTATTAGTCAGACAGATAAGGTCATACTATTTTTTGGTACACCAAAACGCCATAAAGGACTTTTGGAGACAGCAAAAGTAATTTCTCAGATTGGTCATCAAGAATTGCTTTTTTTGATTGTTGGGGATTTTCCAGAGTTGGCATTAAAAGAAGAATTATTGGCGATTGATAATGTCAGATATATGTTCTTACCCAATCAACCGTATGACCAAGCAAAGAACATTGTAGCAATGGGAGATGTGTGTGTTTTGATGCAAGATGAGTCTAGTGAGATAGCAAAATACCAACTACCTGCAAAATTGATTGACGCTATGGCAATGGGTTTGACTATTTTTTTGCAAAAAACACCTGCAACAAAACATTTAATACCTACTCCTAATATTTATTTTGTCAATCAAGAAAATTTAGTTAAATATTTAAAAGATTATTTGCAGCAAGATAATACAACACAAAATTCAACAATACAATATCAATATTTTTTGGAGAATTTTAGTGCAAAAACATATAGTTTGGTAGTTGATAAAATTATTAATGATTTAAATATTTCATCTTATGATCCTAAAAAATCATTTGACTTTATAAGAGAGCTAAGCAATATTGGTAGTGTGAAAAAATTCTTGGAAAATTTTGGAAAAAAATGAAAAATAAAAATAATAATGAATATTTGGCTAAATTTCCAACATTAATCCGCTATCGTTTGCTCAACAATATATGGCAAGCGATGCAATCAGGACTTTATCAAACAGTTTTAAATAATACACCCATTATTCAAACAAAAAAATCATTCATTACCAAAAAAATTGCTCAATTAAAACGTTTTGTTATTTCTGATGAATATTTGCAAATAGAGATTTGGCAAATACTATCCAATGATGATTTAAAAAAATATCACAAAGAATTTATCAAGGAAGCTTTTTATTTATATCCTAAAATTTTTGTAGAATATTTTTTAAATCATAGAGAATGGCTTAGTGATCAATATTATTTGGGATTGGCATTATCGTATGCTAATGATAATAATATTTTAGAAGACTTTGAATCAGAATGTGGTGAATTTTTTAAACATTTTGATACGATTGATAAGCAATGCTTACATGCCAATATTTATTTAAATACCAATGATAAGAAAATCACTCAACTTAATCATATTTTATCAGAATATCAGTTATTATCATTATCTTTAAACAATGATTGTTTTTGTGTTAATTGCTTATCGTCCAATATTGATAAAACACAAGAGCATTCATCAAAAGTGAGTGTGATTATTACAGCTTATAATGCCCAAAACACCATTAAAACTTGTATTCAAAGCCTATTAAATCAAACTTACGCCAATTTAGAAATTATCATCATCAATGATCATAGTGATGATGATACATTAAGCATCATTCAAGCTTTGGCAAGACAAGATGGTCGCATTAGATGGATTGATTTGTCAAGAAATACTGGGACTTTTGTTGCCAAAAGTATTGGAGTAATGTATGCTACTGGCGAATTTTTAACTTGTCAAGATGCTGATGATTTTGCTCATCCCCAAAAAATCGCCATTCAAGTTGAACCATTATTAAAAAATGAACATTTAGTTGCTACAACTTCTTATTGGCTTAGAATAGATAATAATGGTAATTTTTATGCAAGGCAATATTATCCTTTTTTGAGGCAAAATCCTGCATCGCCCTTATTTCGCCGTCAAAAAATCCAAAATGAAATTGGGCTTTGGCATATTGCCAGAACAGGTGCAGATAGTGAATTTTGGGCGAGATTAAAGTTGTATTATGGCGATGATAAAATATTACCTATTAAACAGCCTTTAACTTTTGCCAGTCATCATAAGGATTCTTTGATGAATTCGAATAAATTTGGCGTACATAACCGACAATCGGCATTAACACGGCTGGACTATTGGGAAAATTGGCAATTATGGCACATTGATTGTTTGACAAAAAAACAACCTTTAAAAATGCCTGACATTCAAGAGCAAACAATCCAAAAAATATTTGAGATCCCCCATTCTTTGGTTGTGGATATAGATGATATTCGCTATAATTTAAAGTATCATAAAACTGATAAGGCTATTTAATGACCAGACACATCACCCACGCCATTATCCCCACCGCCGGCTTTGGCACTCGTATGTTGCCATTATCAAAAGCTGTACCAAAAGAGCTGCTACCACTTGGTAGTCGTCCGTCCATTGCCTATGTGGTGGAAGAAGCGGTCAAAGCAGGCATCAAAAATATCGTTCTTGTCAATCACGCCCAAAAGTCTGCCATTGAAAACTATTTTGACATTAACAGCGAGCTTGACACCCAGCTTCGCTCAAAAGGCAAAGACAAATTGGCGGACAGTCTTAACTTTTTGCCCGATGATGTGCGGATTATCAGTGTTCGTCAAGGCAAACCTTTGGGACTTGGACACGCTGTCTTACAGGGGCGAGCGGTGGTGGGCGACAATCCTTTTGCCGTGCTGCTCCCTGATGTGGTGCTAGACCCATTTAAGACCGATTATACTACACAAAATTTGGCGTTTATGCTAAGTGAATTTGGGAGGACTGGGCGTAGTCAAATCCTTGTAGACCCTGTGGCGGTATCAGACATTGACAAATACGGCATTGCCAAATTGAAAAACGCCCAAACCCTTGAAAAATCAAGCGAAAATAAAAGTTTTGCCGTAACAGGCTTTGTGGAAAAACCAAAACCCGAAAACGCTCCGTCAAACTTGGCGGTGGTGGGGCGGTATGTGTTTGACAATGCCATTTTTGATTATCTTGCCAAAACCGTCCTAAGCGTGGGCGGAGAGATTCAGCTGACCGATGCCATTGATGCGCTCATCGGCACAAAGGGCGTGGATGTGGCGACAATGGTGGGCGATAGCTTTGATGCAGGCGATATGGCAAGCTATATGCGTGCGTTTATGTATTTTGCCGAGCAACAACTATATGGACATTAAAAAAGTAAGAGCCAACATTGTTTCCAATGCTGGCTTTTGGTCTTTGTCTAAGGCGGGCTGTATCAAATAAATTTGATGCACAGGATAACCGACCTCTAGCTCACGGCAATATTATAGGATAAAATGATGTTAAATACAACAGGCTCACAGACTTGGCAAACTCTACAATCCCACACCGCCACGCTCCCCGATTTAAACACCTTATTTAAATCCGACCCTGCTCGTGGCGAAAAATTTACCGCCAATGCTTGTGATATATACATGGATTTTAGTAAGCAAGCGATTGACGATGAGATTTTATCAGCGTTATTGAGCTTGGCGGACGATTGTCAATTATCCAATAAAATCAATGACTTATTAACAGGGCAAAAAATCAACGACACCGAAAACCGCCCTGCCTTACACACCGCTTTACGTCTGCCAAAGGGCGAGACTCTCATCGTGGACGGCACGGACGTAAATACCCAAGTCCATGACAGCCTTGCCAAAGCCGAGACCATTGTCAGCCGTATCCGCACAGGCGTGTGGCGTGGCTATGCAGGGCACGCCATGACAGACGTGGTAAATATCGGTGTGGGCGGTTCGGATTTAGGACCTCTAATGGCGACCACCGCCTTGTCAGAGTGGGCGGATACGTCCATTCGGGTGCATTTTGTTTCCAACATGGATGGTACTCAGCTTGACAGTCTGTTAAAAGTGCTAAACCCCCAAACCACGCTATTTATCATTTCATCAAAATCATTTGGCACGATAGACACGCTCTCCAACGCCAAAACTGCCTTGGGCTGGCTGTTGTCTGCCCACGACAATAAGCCCACGATTTTACGCCGTCATTTTATCGGCATTTCTACACGCCCTGACAAGATGAGCGAGTGGGGTATTCATGAAAACAACCAACTGCTACTGTGGGACTGGGTTGGCGGTCGGTTTAGTATGTGGTCAGTCATCGGTCTTGCTATTGCCATAAAAATCGGCATGGACGGCTTTTATGAGTTACTGGCAGGGGCGAACAACATGGACAGGCATTTTGCCACAGCCGATTTTGCCCAAAATATGCCCGTTTTGCTTGGGCTGTTGGGTGTGTGGAACAGCACGTTTTTGGGGATTAACGCCCATACCGTGTTACCTTATGACGGCAGATTGTCGCATTTTCCCAACTATCTAACCCAGCTTGAAATGGAATCCAACGGCAAATCGGTCGCCAGAGACGGTCGGCAGGTCGGCTATGACACTTGTCCGATTTTGTGGGGCGACATTGGTTCTAATGCCCAGCACGCCTTTTATCAGCTCCTTCATCAAGGCACACAGCGGGTCTCTTGCGACTTTATCACGCCCATTCATCGCTATCATCAGCACCAAACTGCCAATGCCCATTTGTCCGAACAGCACGAGCTTTCCTTGTCAAATTGCCTTGCCCAGTCGCAGGTGTTGGCATTTGGCAATCACGCCTTGCCTGATGAATTACAAAAAAATGACGATGATTTTGCCAAATTTAAACAATATCGTGGTAATCAGCCGTCCACAACGCTTTTACTTGACAGCCTAACGCCAAAAACGCTTGGCTCGCTCATCGCCCTATATGAGCATAAAGTCTATGTGATGAGTGTGATTTGGGATATCAACCCGTTTGACCAATGGGGTGTGGAAGTGGGCAAAGTCATGGCAAATCAGGTCTATGATGTGTTGTGCGACAAAAAAAGCGTAGGGGCGTTTGATTCATCAACCAATACGCTATTAAATAAAATTAAGGGTAAATTTTAATAAAAAATTACGGTAAATGATAATGAAAACACACAATGCGGTCTATATCATTGGAGCAAATCATGAAGCGATTAATGCAGGGATTTTGCTTGCCAGTTTAAATAAAAAAGTGCATTTATTAAGTATTAAAAATGCCATTGATGAGACATTGTTTAATTATCATTTTGACCGTCAAATTAATGCCTTATGGTCGCTGTATGTCAATGAAAATAAAATCATTCATCATCATAAAAATAGCCGTGATGATACACTTGATTTTATTAAACAATCACAAGGCAGTTTAATCTGGCTATTTATTGATGACATGAGCGATGACGAATTGGCGTTATTTACCAAAACCCAAGACAATCCGCACAGTCAAATTATCCTAAGCGGTATAGATAATATTGGCAAAATGGAACAAATTGCCAATGAGATGATTAGCAAATGGGTGTATTATTTGCCGTTTATTTTTATGAAAGACGGGGCGAATTTTAGTAGTTTTTATCAATCGGATTTGGTATTGATTGGCGAAAAAACAGCAAATAGCGTGGCAAATTGTGAGATTGTTTCTTTTATCAAATCCCAAGCCAAAAAATGTCAAATTGACACCATTAAAACCATAGAATTTGCTCGCAGTGCGATTATGGCAATGCTTGCCACTCGCTTGTCGTTTATGAACGAAATGACACGCCTTGCCGATAAAGAAAATGTCAATATTAAGCACATTGAGCGGATTATGGGGTCGGACAGTCGTATTGGTTCGGCGTATTTGGGAGCAGGTTGGGGGTTTGGCGGAAAGACCTTGCCCAATGAACTGACTTTATTAAAAAATCAATTTGATAATCAAAACGTCAAATCGGATGTATTAAATGCCGTGATTGATGTCAATGCTGACCAAAAAGAGCTGATTTTTAGAAAGTTTTGGCGATATTTTAATGGCTTTATAGAAAATAAAACCGTGATGATATGGGGGGCAGGCTATCGCATTGGGGCAGGGCTTAGTACCAATAGTGCCATTCATCCATTATTAAAATTGTTGTGGTCGTATGATATAAAAACGGTGGTTTATACCAATAATACCACGATTGAATTACAAAAGATGTATGAAAATCAAGCCTTATTTTCAATCACTCATAATCCTTATGAATTAAATGAAAAAGACAGTTTATTTATCATTAATTGGTCAGGATTAACACCGCCTGATGTTTATGAATTAAATAAATACAATGTGCCGATATTTGATGCCAAAAATATTTTAAGTGATGATGAGATTAAAATGTTGACCAGTGATTATATTGGCATTGGTCGCAAAAATAAGTGAGAATCCTATGAAAAAAATCCTCGTAACAGGCGGAGCGGGCTATATCGGTTCGCATACGTTGATTGAGCTGATTAAGGCGGGTTTTGAGCCTGTGGTGTATGATAATTTGTCCAATTCTAGCCCTGTGGCGATTGAGCGTGTACAAAAGATTGTCGGTACAGAGATAGCATTTATCAAAGGCGATGTGCTAGATAAGGATCATTTGGAGCGAGTGTTTGATGAGCATGATTTTTTCGGCGTGATTCATTTTGCAGGGCTAAAAGCGGTGGGTGAGAGCGTGGCAAAACCGCTTAAATACTACCAAAACAACGTAACAGGCACGCTAAACCTACTAGAAGTTATGAAAGATAAAGGCGTAACCAACTTTATCTTCTCGTCATCAGCGACGGTTTATGGCGACCCTGAAGTGTTGCCCATTACTGAGACCGCCAAACGCTCATGCACCAATCCTTATGGGCAGTCCAAGCTTACGGTGGAATACATCCTAGAAGATTTGGCAAAATCCGTGCAGGACAGCCAAGTGTGGAACATTATCTCTCTGCGTTACTTTAACCCCATTGGGGCGGACGCATCAGGGACGATTGGCGAAGACCCAAGCGACATTCCTAACAACCTTATGCCTTATATCAGCCAAGTGGCGGTGGGTAAATTAGAAAAACTATCCGTATTTGGCGATGATTATGACACGGTGGACGGCACAGGCGTGCGTGATTATATTCATGTGGTGGATTTGGCAAAGGGTCATGTGTCGGCACTGGATTATATCGCAGGGTGTGAGACGGCTTTTGGCTTTGAGCCGATTAACCTAGGCACAGGCAACGGCACAAGCGTACTACAACTGGTCAATGCCTTTATCCGCACCACAGGGAAAGCGGTGCCTTATGTGATTGCCCCAAGACGAGCAGGAGACATTGCCACTTGCTATGCCAGTAGCGATAAAGCCAAAAATTTGCTTGGCTGGACGGCGGAGTACGACATCGAGCGTATGTGCGTGGATACATGGCGTTGGCAAAGTCAAAATCCCAAAGGGTATCATGCCTAAACAAAAACCGCCCAAAGGCGGTTTTTGCGACATTATGACAGTCATGTCCTATTCACTATGCTTCTTAACCTGCTCAATCCGCTTATCCGTCTTGGGGTGCGTGGACAGTACCGACCAATGTCCTTGACCATCGCCATGTTCTTTTTTCGGTATTGTTAAATAAAGATAGATTTTAAGGTTTTCCGTTCGGACTGAGCTTGTCGAAGTCTAGGAAAACCGTTATGGTTCGACAAGCTCACCACGAACGGCTTTCTAGAAAAGTATACTCAATTAACAATACCCTTTTTTCATTTTTTCAAAGAAGTTGGCAAGGTGCATGGGCGATATGCCAAGGCGTTTTAGCTCATCGATGGCAAATTTATCTGCTTCCATCTCCGCATCTTGGGAGTATTGGGCGGCGGCGAGCATGGTGGGTAGGGCGAGTATCAAATCAGACGCATCGCCTGTGATGACGATGACCAGCACCCCCACACCAATACTGCTAATCGCCTGCTCTAAGCTATGACGATGCACCAAATGCCCCTGCTCATGGGCAAGCACGGCTAGGATTTCGTTGTCATCCCCACTAAGCTTAATGAGCTCGTCCGTGATGACGATGGTGTTACTCGGTATGGCAAGAGCATTTGCCCCGATGACTCCGCCCCCACGCACCAGCACTTTGGCTTTGGGGTTGCCATCTAGCTTGTTATACAGAGCGACGATTTCATCTTGGCGAGCCTGTGGCAGCTTGCTTGGTTTGGTCAGCTCCATGACGTGCTCTTCTGCCTTTTGTCCGACTTCCATCAAGACATCAGGGGGTAGGGAGTGGGCGATGTGGTGCGATGCCAATGGCACGCCAAATTTGAGTACGCCTGCCATAAAAATAACAACAGCGACCAAGCTTACCAAAATCCACCCAAAACTGCTCTCCATGATGGAGATTTTTTGAAATAGGCGTTTGTTGTGCAGTTCAAGCCAATCAGGCACGCCGCCAATCAGCTCAATCCGCTCACCGCTACCAAAGGCAAGCACCCCTGCCGACCGTCCCACGCTCGGCACAAATTCACAATTGGCAGTCCGATACACTCCGCCAAAGCCGTCGCCTTCTAGTACAAAGCTATCAGGGCTTGTGCTTGGGCGGATATGGGCGGTATGGGCTTTGCTTGTTTTGCCATCAAAATAGCGTACGATGATTAGGCGTGTACTCATGACAATCTACCATGACACGTCAATATCAAACACATCGGCAATCTCTTCACCCAAAGCGGATTCTTCTACCATTTGGGGTGTGATAATCTCATCAAAATTCTCATAACTTACCAAAGACAGCGTCTCGGTCTTATAGCGATGAAGTCGCACTGCTGCCCACGGGGTAAATAGCCCAAGTGTCAAGCCAATCAGCAAAAAGTTGGTAAATTGAATAAAAGCAAATCTAAAAATGCTAAACTCATTTAGCACAAACTCACTCTCGCCAATGGTCAAATTGCCCCACACGACCTTGTGCAGACAGGCTTGGGTGAGCGGTACGATAAGTAGCATCATAAGGTACATACCAATCACGGCAAGCACTACAACTCCCACACCAAAATCCGACCCAATCACTGCCCCAAGACCTATCATGACCACACCACCAATAGAGGCAAGGATAGCAATCCCAATCGGTATCAACACCGCCTTGTACACATCAAGCATGCTGGCGTGCCACTCAAATGCCATCTCGCCAAATTGGGTGTTGTCAAACTGATAACTCTTAAACAGTCGCCATGCAAATGGAGCAAGCAGAGCAAAGCCAATCAAAAATATGCTTGCACCAGTGCCTACCATCTGTGCATTTACAGCAACATAACCCACCCCAGTGATGAGCAGATTGGCAAAAATAACCAAGCCAAACAACACATAAGCGGCAAGCAGACTGCCTACAAAGGCAAAGCGGACATTTTTATATTGGCTGTTTCTTGCCCGAAAGCGTAATGTAGAACGTACAAGCCACGGAAACAAAGCTATGATTAAAAGACCGCCCGCTGCTGCTACCATGGGCGAGAATTGCCCCAAGACACTAATGACAACATACACCCCAAGAGCGATGAGTCGCCCAAGCAAAATCCGCTTGGGGTTGGCAGTAAAGTCAAATGGCTCATCGTTTAGCTCGGTGTTGCCATAAAAATACCGCAGACGGCGAACCTTTGCCCACGGCGAATAAATCCCAAGCGTGATAATCGTGAGCAGTAAATTGACAATCCAAATCTTAAAATACTCCGTCCCTGTTCCATAAAAATAAAAGTCGTATTGATACGGCTCATCAGGTTGGGCAGGGGGTAGGGTAGGGGGTGTATCAAAAGGGGTGTGATAAATATCGTTGGCAAAAGACTCATTTGGGGGCAGTGACATGTTGTGTCCTTATATGGTGTTGAATAAAAGTCATGAGAATAAGACTTATTTTTTGTACACAAATTATACCAAAGTCAAACCAAAAATACAAAAGTTAAGATTTGATTAATTTTATTGATGTTATGATAAAATAAGACATCTAGACTCAGGCTTAATTTTATGAAAAAACTTATCCTAGCAAGCAACAACCAAGGCAAACTTGCCGAATTTCAATCCCTATTTGATAAGGCAAATTTGGGCGTTAGTATCGTTCCCCAAGGCGAGCTTGGTATCACAGACGCTGACGAAACAGGATTGTCCTTTATAGAAAACGCCATTATCAAGGCAAGGCACGCAAGTTCTGCAAGCGGTTTGCCTGCCCTAGCAGACGATAGTGGGCTGTGCGTGCCCGTGCTTGGCAATTTCCCGGGGATTTATTCGGCACGATATGCCAGTTTAAATGATATGGGCGAAAAAGGCGATGATGGGGCGAATAATCAAACACTACTTGCCAAATTACAGCCCTTTTTTGAAAAAGGCGAAATGGTGGATGCATTTTTTGTCTGTGTGTTGGCACTTGTTCGCCATGCCGATGACCCGTTGCCGATGATTGCCCAAGGATTGTGGCGTGGGCAGATTTTAAAAGAGCTGATGGGCGAGCATGGCTTTGGTTATGACCCCTTATTTTGGCTGCCAGAGCTTAATAAAACTTCGGCACAATTAGAAAAGAGCGAAAAAAATGCCATTAGCCATCGTGGGCAAGCCCTAGATAAGCTCATCGCCCATTTAAAACAGGGCGAATTTGATAGGTTGTAATTTTGCCAAAAAAAAGCTATACTACTCATCTTTTAGGATTTTTGTGGGCGTTTTTATAAAATGCTTACCCAGATTTTTGAGAATTTCACTAAATAAGTGATTGAATTTTAACAAATTTTAAGGTAGATTCCCCATGAGTAACTTAGACGTTGCTGTAAATGTCATCTCAGACAAAGAAACCCAACTGACCGTTAAAGTACCTGTTGGTACCATCCAGAGCAAAGTGGAAAGCCGTATTCGTAGCCTTGCTAAAACTGCCAAAATTGATGGCTTTCGTAAAGGTAAAGTGCCTGTGAGCCACATCCGTGCTCAGTATGGTGCCGGCATTCAGCAAGAAGTCATCAATGATGTCATTCGTGACACCGTTTTTGAAGTATTGGCTGACAAAAAAGTGCGTGCCGTGGGCGTGCCTAGCATTGATGATGTCAAGCTAGAAAACGACTTTTTGGTGTACCAAGCGTCTGTTGAGACCATGCCAGAAGTGGAAGTTAAAGGTCTTAGCGAGATTGAAGTGGAGCGTCAAGTTGCCACCGTGTCTGATGAAGACGTGGACACCATGATTGAAAACCTACAAAAACAACGCCAAACCTTTGAAACCAAAGATGGCGAGCTGGCAGACGGTGATGAAGCGACGTTTGATTTTGAAGGCTCAATCGATGGTGAGAAGTTTGAAGGTGGTAGTGCTGAGAATTTCCGTCTTATCATCGGTTCAGGTCAGATGATTCCAGGCTTTGAAGACGGCATGAAAGGCATGAAAGCGGGCGAAGAGAAAACCATCAAGGTAACTTTCCCAGAAGATTATCAAGCCGAGAACCTAAAAGGCAAAGAAGCAGACTTTAAAATCACCGTTAAAGAAGTTAAAGAAGCCAAATTGCCTGAGCTAAACGATGAATTCTTTGAGCTGTTTGGTGTGAGTGAAGGTGGTCTTGACAAGCTAAAAGCAGACGTTCGTAAAAACATGGAGCGTGAGATTAAGAGTGCCGCTCGCAACCAAGTCAAGCAAGCTACCTTTGATGCGTTGGTTGAGAAAAACGAATTTGACGTGCCAAATGCCATGCTGGCTGGGGAGATTGACCGTCAGCGTAACCTAATGCTACAACGTTTTGCCCAGCAGTTTGGTGCCAACCCAAATACTTTTGACAAAAACATGCTACCTGATGAGCTGTTTGAAGACCAAGCGTTGCGTGCGGTACGTCTGGGCGTGCTCGTGGGTCAAATCATCGACAAACAAAAGCTAGAAGTTGACCAAGAGCGTGTGACTGCCTTTATCAGCGAGGCTGCCGAAAACTACGAAGACCCTGCCGAGGTCATCGAATACTACACCAACGACAAACAAGAGCGTGCTGGTATCGAAGCGGTCGTGCTAGAAGACCAAGTGGTGGAATACATCCTATCACAAGGCAAAGTGACCGACAAAGAAGTCAAATACCAAGACCTATTGGCGGCAGCTCAGCAAGCCCAAATGTAATTTGCCAAAATGACACAAATACCCTAACAAAAAGTGTTGGGGTATTTTTATTTTGTGGTAAAATAGCTTGATTTCATTTGAATTTTTAAGGGCGTGCCTGCCTTTTGTATTTGCAATGAAAAATAGGGGAAATCGCCCGTTTTTCAAGGAAAAAGTGAGGTTTGATAGTCGTTCTATCAAACGAGCTTTTGGCGATGAAAAACCAGATTTAGCCATTTTTCATGCAAAAACAGATAGTTTATTTCTAAAATATTTCTAAATTTTAAATTGTGTTATAAAGGGCAGGCACGCCCAAGACTTAACAGGATATTGTATGAGTGATTTTCGCAAAAACCCTTTTTATGACCAACTCGCCGACACCTTTCACACTGCCCCACAGTCTGCCCTTGTGCCTATGGTGATTGAGCAGTCGGGTCGTGGCGAGCGTTCGTTTGACATTTTCTCACGCCTTTTGCGTGAGCGTGTGATTTTTTTGACTGGTCAAGTCGAAGACCACATGGCAAATTTGATTGTTGCCCAACTGCTATTTTTGGAAGCGGACAACCCTGAAAAAGACATTCATCTATACATCAACTCCCCCGGTGGCGTGGTAACGGCAGGCATGGCGATGTTTGATACCATGAACTTTATCAAGCCTGATGTCTCTACCATCTGCCTAGGGCAGGCGTGTAGTATGGGGTCGTTCCTACTGGCGGCAGGTGCCAAGGGTAAGCGTTATGCCCTTGCCAACAGCCGTGTGATGATTCATCAGCCATCAGGCGGAGCTCAAGGTCAGGCGACCGACATTGAGATTAGTGCCAAACAAATCCTAAAAATCCGTGAACGCCTAAATGCCATTCTTGCCGAGCGTACTGGTCAGTCACTTGAAAAAATCGAGCGAGACGTTGAGCGTGATTATTGGTTGGATGCCTTTGAAGCCAAAGAGTATGGTTTGGTGGATGCCGTGCTTGAAAAACGCCCCGTGTAGCAAATGACTGATAACGGCAGGCTTGTCCTGCCCAGCAAAGATGTGTAAAAGGAAAACTGATGACTAAGACCAAAGAGCCGTGCTGTGCCTTTTGTGGCAAGAAAAAAGATGAAGTCAAAAAGCTCATTGCCGGCATTGATGAGAATACCAACATCTGTAACGAGTGCGTGGAGCTGTGTGGCGACATGTTGGGCGGTATGGATTTGGACACCAAAAACGAGCAAGGCAAAAAGCCAAGCCACGCTAAAGCCAAAAAAGCCAAAGCTGATGATAAAGACTGGGCGAGTGCGGTGCTACCCAAGCCCAAAGAGATTCGTGAGCATTTGGACGAATACGTCATCGGTCAAGACACCGCCAAAAAAGCGTTGTCCGTGGCGGTCTATAACCACTACAAACGCCTAAAAGTGCGTGCCGATAACAAAATCTCGCCCGTGGAGCTTGCCAAAAGTAACATCCTGCTCATCGGCCCCACAGGTTCGGGCAAAACCCTGCTTGCTCAGACCCTTGCTAAGATGCTAGATGTGCCATTTGCCATGGCGGACGCGACCACACTCACCGAAGCAGGCTATGTGGGCGAAGACGTGGAGAACATCGTTCAAAAACTGCTCCAATCTGCCGACTATGACGTGGAACGCACCCAACGTGGGATTATCTACATTGATGAGATTGATAAAATCAGCAAAAAAGGCGAAAACGTCTCTATCACGCGTGATGTCTCGGGCGAAGGCGTACAGCAGGCTCTGTTAAAACTCATCGAAGGGACGGTTGCCAATATTCCGCCCCAAGGTGGTCGTAAGCACCCCAATCAAGAGATGATTCAGGTGGACACCAGCAACATCTTGATGATTGTCGGTGGGGCGTTTGCAGGGCTTGACCGTATCATTCAGCAACGTACCGAAAAAACAGGCATTGGTTTTAATGCCGATGTCAAAGCCCAAGAAGAGACCAAAATCAGCGAATTATTTAAAGAAGTCGAGCCTGAGGACTTGATTAAGTTTGGTCTCATTCCTGAGCTTATCGGACGTCTGCCTGTGATTGCCACATTAGATGAGTTAGATGAAGATGCTCTGATTCAGATTTTGACCAAACCCAAAAACGCCCTAACCAAACAGTACGAATACTTATTTGACATGGAAGGGGCGACGCTGACCTTTGAAGATGAAGCCCTAACGGCAGTCGCCAAGCAGGCGATGAAGCGTAAGACAGGGGCAAGGGGTCTGCGTTCTATCATCGAAAATGCCCTGCTTGACACCATGTACGAACTTCCGAGCATGGAGGGTGCCAAAGAAGTGGTGGTGACTCGTGCGGTGATAGAAGATGGCAAAGAGCCTGTGATTGAATAAGGTGTATAAAACAAAAAGCGGACGATTGTTCGCTTTTTTTATTTTAAAATGACTGATAAGTCAAACAAAAACACCTTTAAATTTAGCCAAAAATTCGGTATAGTGAAACGGTATTTTTGCAAAATCCCACAGGAGATTTTATGATTTATCAAGGAAAATCCATACAAGTCAGCCGACTAGACGGCGACATTGTCAAATTTCATTTTAATAATGAAACAGAATCGGTCAATAAATTTGACCAAGCCACCAATGCTGAGTTCAAAGAAGCCGTAACTGCCTTGGAGCAGGATACGAGCATTAAGGGCTTGATTGTAACCTCAGGCAAAAAGGTCTTTATCGCAGGGGCGGATATTACCGAGTTTGTCGGTTATTTTAAAAAGCCCCAAGAAGAATTGGAAAATTGGCTACTTGACATTAACAGCGTATTTAACCGTTTTGAAGATTTGCCATTTCCTAAGGTGTCGGCTATCAATGGTGTGGCGTTGGGCGGTGGGTGCGAGATGACCCTTGTCTGTGAGTACCGTGTCATGGGGCAGTCGGCTCAAATTGGTTTGCCTGAGACCAAGCTCGGTATTTTCCCGGGGTTTGGTGGGTCGGTGCGTACGCCACGCATTATCGGCATTGACAACGCCTTAGAACTCATCGCCACAGGCAACCCCCTAAAACCTAATGATGCCTTAAAAGTGGGCTTGGTGGACGCTGTCGTGGCGGACGAGAGCGTGGAGCAGTCGGCTTTGGATTTGGTGAAAAAGTGCATAAATGGCGAGCTTGACTGGCAAGCCAAACGTGCTGAGAAGTTAGAACCTGTCAAATTAAACAAAACCGAGCAGGCAATGGCGTTTAACTCTGCCAAAGGCGTGATTTTTGCCAAGGCAAACCCCAAGCATTATCCTGCCGTTGCCCTTGCCCTAGATGCGATAGAAAACCACGTCAACTTGGGGCGTGATGAAGCGATTAAGATTGAAGCGACCAATTTTGCCAAATCCGCCAAAACCCCACAGGCAACCGCCCTTGTCGGTGTGTTCCTAAATGACCAACTTGTCAAAAAACAAGCCAAAAAATTCTCCCAAAATGCTCAAGATATCAATCTTGCAAGCGTGATAGGGGCAGGGATTATGGGTGGTGGCATTGCCTATCAATCTGCTGTCAAAGGTACGCCGATTATCATGAAAGACATTGGCAATGCCCAATTGGATTTGGGTATGCGTGAAGCCAATAAATTATTGACCAAACAGGTGGAACGTCAAAAAATTACCCCTGCTAAAATGGGTGAAACATTGGCTCGTATCCGTCCAACCTTGAGTTATGATGAATTTGCTGATGTGAATATCGTCATTGAGGCTGTAACCGAAAATCCTGCGATTAAAGAAAAAGTGCTTGCCGATGTGGAAAGTCGTGTTTCTGAAAATACAATTATCGCATCAAATACGTCCACCATTTCTATCACACGGTTGGCAAAATCGCTAAAACGCCCTGAGAATTTTGTGGGTATGCACTTTTTTAACCCCGTTCATCGTATGCCCTTGGTGGAGATTATCCGTGGCGAGCGGACGAGCGATGAAGCGGTGGCGATCACGGTTGCCCTTGCTCAAAAAATGGGCAAAACGCCAATTGTGGTCAATGACTGTGCAGGATTTTTGGTAAACCGTGTGCTGTTCCCTTATTTTGGGGCGTTTGATTTACTCATCAAACACGGGGCGGATTTTGTCAAGATTGATAAAGTCATGGAAAGATTTGGCTGGCCTATGGGGCCTGCCTATTTGCTTGACGTGGTGGGCATTGATACAGGTGTACACGCAAGTAGCGTTATGGCGGACGCATTCCCAGAGCGTATGAACCCTGACTATAAGACTGCCACGACCGTCATGTTTGAAAATAACCGTCTGGGTCAAAAAAATGGCGTGGGCTTTTATAAATATGAGCTTGACAAAAAAGGCAAGCCCAAAAAGAGCGTGGATACAACCACTTATGAGCTACTAAAAGCAGTGCAAGACGGCAGTAGCGATTTTGACGAGCAAGAGATTATTGACCGCTTAATGGTGGCGTTTTGTACTGAGACGGTGCGTTGCCTAGAAGACAACATCGTGGCAAGTGCAGGCGAGGCAGACATGGCAATGCTGATGGGGCTTGGTTTCCCACCGTTTCGTGGTGGGGCGTGTCGCTACATTGACCAAGTGGGCGTAAAAGAATTTGTCGCCTTGTGCGATAAATACGCTCATCTGGGTAAGGCGTACGAAGCTCCGCAAATGCTACGAGACATGGCAGAGCGTGGCGAGACGTTTTATCAGTAGGTGGCATATGGGCAGTTTACCACAGACGTATATTTCAGAACAAATGTACCTTGAACAGTATGCCAATGACGACACGCACCGTTATGAATACATTGACGGACAAGTGTACGCCATGGCAGGGGCGAGCCGTAACCACAACATTTTGACGGTAAATCTTGTATCGCTGTTAAAGGCACACCTAAAAGGCACGTCTTGCACGCCTTTTGTGTCGGATATGAAAGTCAAAGCCGATGAGCGGTATTATTATCCTGACGTGGTGGTGGACTGCTCAGACACCAAAGATAATATCTTGACCGAGCCTGTGCTTATCATGGAAGTGTTGTCGTCATCAACCGCCAACATTGACCGTTATGTCAAATTGCAAGACTACCAAAAAATCCCAACCCTACAAGAATACGTCTTGTTGGAGCAGGATTTTATGGTGGTTACGGTCTATCGCAAGGCGGACGATTGGAAAGCGAGCATTTATCAAAAAGATGATGACGTACCCCTTGATAGCATTGGGCTGACCTTGACCATGAAAGAAGTGTATGAGCAGGTCGCCATTAAGCCAATTTTAACCATTTTATAAGTTTAAGGAAAAAACCATGACAACCCTATCCCCAACAGACGTAGTGATTATAGACGGCGTACGCACCGCCATGGGCAAATCCAAAAACGGTATGTTCCGCAACGTGCGAGCCGAAACTTTATCGGCAGAGCTGATGAAAGCCCTAATCAAGCGAAATGATTTTGACCCCAATGACATCGAAGACGTAATTTGGGGCTGTGTCAATCAAACCTTGGAGCAAGGCTGGAACATCGCTCGCCACGCAAGCCTATTGGCAGGCATTCCAAAGCACGTGGCAGGACAAACAGTAAACCGCCTGTGTGGTTCGTCCATGCAAGCCCTACACACCGCCGCCGCCCAAATCATGACCCACCAAGGCGACATCTTTATCATTGGGGGCGTGGAGCATATGGGACACGTTGCCATGATGCACGGCGTGGACATCAACCCCAGTAGCTCAAAGCACATCGCCAAAGCGTCCAACATGATGGGACTGACCGCCGAAATGCTTGGGCGTATGAATGACATCAGCCGAGCCGAGCAGGACGAATTTGCCCTAGGTTCACACATCAAGGCAACCAAAGCCACCCAAGAAGGACGGTTTGACAAAGAAATCGTGGGCGTGGAAGGGCATGACGAGCAGGGCAATTTGCAGTTATGCACGGTGGACGAAGTCATTCGTTTTGATGCTAATATTGAGAGCCTACAAAAACTGAGACCCGTATTTGACCCTGTAAACGGCACGGTAACGGCAGGCTCATCGTCCGCCCTATCAGACGGTGCGTCCGCCATGCTCATCATGTCGGCAGGCAAAGCCAAAGAGCTTGGGCTAACCCCACGAGCGGTTATCCGCTCCATGGCGGTGGCAGGGTGCGATGCGGCGATTATGGGCTATGGTCCTGTCCCTGCCACGCAAAAAGCACTAAAACGAGCAGGGCTGTCTATCAATGACATTCAAACGGTGGAGCTAAACGAAGCATTCGCCGCCCAAGGCTTGTCGGTGCTAAAAGGCTTGGGGCTGTATGACAAGCAAGACATCGTCAATCACAATGGCGGAGCGATTGCCCTAGGACACCCGTTAGGCTGTTCGGGTGCGAGAATTACCACCACGCTTTTGAACGTCATGGAGCAACAAGACACCCAAATCGGACTTGCCACCATGTGTATCGGACTGGGGCAGGGGATTGCGACTGTGATTGAAAGGGTGTGATTGACCGATAAAAAACATCATAAGGGCGTAGCGATACGCTCTTATTTTTTGTGCTTTTGTGGCTAAACTGTGCTAAAATAAAAGGTTAAAAAATTTTTGGAAAAAACGTCATGCCCCTTGACATTATCAAAACTGCCATTACAATAATTCGCAATTCGCAATTCGCAATTCGCAATTCGCAATTCGCAATTCGCAATTCGCAATTCGCAATTCGCAATTCGCAATTCGCAATTCGCAATTCGCAATTCGCAATTAAGCCATAACCACGCCCAAAATCCCCAATTCATCAAAGGGGATTTGTCATGATTATCCAAAAACTTTTTGACCAAAATAGTCCTGTCCAAAACGAAAAACTTACCCTTTTAAAAGAGCATTTCCCCAACTGTTTTGATAAAGACGGTCATTTTTTACCTGAAAAAATGGCAAGCGAATTGCAATCATCAGACATTGTTAGCAGTCGTGAATTTTATCAATTAAATTGGCTTGGTAAATCCTATGCCCGTTATTTGCGTGATTGTCCACCCATTACCTTATTTGGCGAAAATCAATCGCACAATCAAGCTCCCCAAAATATCAATAGCCAAAACCTGCTTATCAAAGGCGATAATTTAGAAGTATTAAAACACCTAAAAAACGCCTATCAAAGAGCGGTAAAAATGATATACATAGACCCGCCCTATAATACAGGGTCGGACGGTTTTGTTTATCAAGATGACCGCAAATTCACGCCCGAGCAACTGGCACAGCTTGCCGATATGTCATTGGACGAAGCTAAGCGAGTGCTTGATTTTACTGCCAAAAAATCCAATTCGCACAGTGCCTGGCTAACCTTTATGTATCCCCGTCTTTATATCGCCCGTGAATTATTAAAAGATGACGGCGTGATATTTATTAGCATTGATGATAATGAACAAGCCCAATTAAAATTATTATGTGATGAAATATTTGGGGAGGAGAATTTTATTGCTCAATTTATTATTAATTCTAACTCATCAAAAAACAATTCAAAACATGTTTCGGTTTCTCATGAATATATGTTTTGTTATGCAAGAGAAAAAAATAATTTAGATGATGAATGGAGAGTTGAAAAATTACAAGTAAAAGCCTACCAAGCCAAAGCAAAGCAATTATTAAAGATGAATTTATCTGAAGAAGAAATTCATCAAGAATTATTGCAATTGGTTAAATACCCACGATTTTATGATTTTGACCATTTTACTTTTGCAGATGATAAAGGTGTGTATGAATCAGATAATTCTGGTGGTGTAGAAAATGGAAATTTTGATACACAAATTTTGCACCCGATCACAGGTAAGCCATGTGCTATGCCTAGCGGTGGTTGGCGTTATAAAGATGATACCTTGAAAAAAATGATAACAGAAGGAGATATTATTTTTGGAGTGGACGAATCAATAATACCAAGAGTTAAAAGATACTTACATGATTATACAGAACAAATTCCTAAATCAAATGTTTATTTTGATTCGCAGTCCACAACCAAATGGTTGAAGTCAATAGGCATCCCTTTTTCTTTTCCAAAGGCAATTGAGCTTATCAAACATTTTATTCTCATCGGTACTGATGAGAATGATTTTGTAATGGATTTTTTTGCTGGAAGTGGCACAACGGCACATTCCACAATGCAATTAAATGTTGAAATGAAACATAATCGTAAATTTATTTGTGTCCAATTACCTGAAAATCTAGATGAAAACTTAAAAAATGCTAATTCTACCGAAGAAAAAAAATCTATCAAGAAAATGATTGATTGGACAGATAAACAAAATAAGCCACACAATCTCTTTGAAATTACCAAAGAACGTATTATCCGCTCCGCCCAAAAAATACAAAGTGAAAATCCCGATTATACAGGCGATTTGGGATTTAAAATTTTTGAGACGGTGGATAACTTTTTGGTGATTGATGATAATGAGATAAATCCACAAACTGCCTTGCCTGATTTATTTAGCCATACATTTAGCGATGATGAATACCACACACTTTTGACGACATGGCGAGTATATGACAGTCATGTTTTGACAGATAAAGTACAAAGTATTGATTTGGTAGATTATACTGCTTATTTATGCGATAAAACCTTATATATTCTTTATCCTGATTTTGGTAGCGGTCATATTAAAGCCTTACTGGATAAATTGGATAATGACAAATCATTTTTGATAGAGCGGATTGTATTATTTGGGCTTAGTGTGGACAGTGCCAAACAAAAAGAATTGGCACAGGCATTAACAACGTATAATAATAAAAAGAACCTAAACATTCATTTGGTGGTTAGAGTGCTATGAAAAAAGGCTTTCATTATGAAAAAAACTTGCCACACCAAATCGGGGCGGTAAATGCGGTATTAAGTGTTTTTGATAATGTTTATAAAAAAGACAATGACAGGGGAGAAAATCCCACATTGTCTTTTGTGGGCGAGCGTTATAAAAACAACATTCATCAAATCCAATCAGACAATCAAATTGACAAATCGCCTGATTATAGCAATGTCTTAGACATTTCTATGGAGACAGGCACGGGCAAAACTTATACCTACACCCAAACCATGTATGAATTGCACAAAAGATTGGGTATTTATAAATTTGTGATTGTCGTGCCGACTTTATCCATTAAAGCAGGGACACAGCAGTTTTTAAAATCGGACGCTTTAAAAAATCATTTTAGATTGGATTTTAATTTGGAATATGGACAAGCTGAAATTGAGCTGTATGTCGTAGAAAGCCAAAAAACCAAAAAGGGCAAACGCACAAATCCCATGCCAAGCGAGATTGTGCGATTTGTACAAGCCGATAATGCCCAAAAAATTCATGTGTTATTATTAAATATGGGTATGGTCAATAGCAAAACCATGAAAGGCGAAGACAATGGCAATGACGGCAGTATTTTATTAAAAGATAAATTTGATAAGCCTTTTGAAGCGATTGGTTCGGTCAATCCGATATTGATTATTGATGAACCACACCGATTTGATGATAATAACAAAACATGGCAGTCATTATTAAATCTAAATCCCCAATACATATTGCGGTATGGGGCGACATTTAATGATAGATTTAAAAATTTGATTTATCGGTTAAGTGCCATTGACGCTTTTAATCAAGATTTGGTCAAAGGCGTGATTGCCCATATCACCGACATTCAAGGCGATGACGGCACAAAAATAAAATTGGTGGAGAGTAATAATAATCAGGCGGTTTTTAAATTGATAGAAAACAAAAAACTAACTCAAAAATTTACTCTAAATAAAGGCGAGAATTTACAAAAAATTCATCATCATATTGATGAGTTGTACCTGCAAGACTTAAAATCAGGCAGGGTTATATTAAGTAATGGCACAGAATTAAAAACGGGTGATAAAATAAACCCTTTTTCTTATGCCAATACGGTATTTCATGCCATGATAAGACAAGCGGTAAAGGTGCATTTTGAAACCGAAGAAGCATTATTAAATCGTGTGGATAAAATTAAGCCCTTGACCTTATTTTTTATTGATGACATTAAAGGGTACCGAGACGGCGATGATGTTGTGGGGAGTTTAAAAAGCAATTTTGAAATGATAGTCAAAGACGAAGCCAAAAAAGCCCTAGAAAAGGCGATGATTGGCACCGATTTTTATCGTTCCTTGCAAATGGTGTTGGCGGACGTATCGGCAACGCATGGCGGTTATTTTTCAAAAGATAACAGCAGTGATGATGAAAAAATCGCCAAAGAAATTGGCGAGATTTTGCACGATAAAGAAAGTTTGTTGTCATTGGACAATCCACGCCGTTTTATTTTTTCAAAATGGACACTTCGTGAAGGGTGGGATAATCCCAATGTATTTGGGATTTGTAAATTGCGTTCTAGCGGTTCAGAAACGAGTAAATTGCAAGAAGTGGGGCGGGGGCTAAGATTGCCTGTCAATGAATTTATGAGCCGTGTTAAGGATACTGATTTTAAATTAAATTATTTTGTGGATAGCAGTGAACGTGATTTTGTCGCACAATTAAAAGCGGATATTAATAAAACTGCCGAGCGTGAAATAATACCTGTGGTATTTGATGATAATTTATTTGAAAAAATAAAATCAGCTTATCCAGATGTTAAAAGACGGATATTGATAAATGAATTATATGAACTTGGGCTAATTGATGACGATGATAACTTATTGGCAGGAGCGTATGAGACAATCAAACAAAAATTCCCCAATGCCTTTAATTATAATACCTTAAAACAAGGCAAAATAGCAAGTAGTGATGATAAACAAAAAACCAAAGTCGCCATGCGTACGGGCAAATACGATGAATTAAAATCCTTGTGGGAGGCGATAAATCAAAAGGCGATTTTGCAATATCAGATGAATGAGCAGGAAATTTTGGCTTTATTGGTGGATTTTTTGGGTCAAAATAAAGCAAAATTTACCATGACGGGCATTAGTACAAAAACCCAAGAGATGATAAAAACAACAGATAAACTCATTGATTTTAAAACCAATGAAAGCATAGAAAATACATTATTTGAGCCGATTGTTACTTTAAATTATCGTCAATTTTTACAAAAACTTTCTCAAAAATCCTATGTTAAGATGACGACATTGCACCAAGCATTTTTTGCATTAAAAAATGACATTACCATTGATAAATTTATGAATGATGAGACGGTAAGAATGATTGATAAAGGGTTTAATGATTATTTGTTGAAACATTCTTTAAATAAATTTGAAATCGGCTATCAAAAAATCAGCAATCAAATCCACCCAACCAAACTCACCGACAAAAACGGCTTGCCTTTGCCTGAGATTGATATTAATCAAGATTGGGGTGTACTGACCGATAACAAACCTTTTGAGAGTTTTTTGTTTGAGCGAGTGTTTTTTGACAGTAATATTGAAGGTCAAAACGTAACCGCAGAAGACGTGCAAGAAGTCGTTGTTTTTACCAAAATTCCCAAAAACGCCATAAAAATCCCTGTGGCAGGTGGGGAGACTTATTCGCCTGATTTTGCTTATATCGTCAAAACCGCTAAGGGCGATGTACTAAACTTGGTGCTAGAAAGCAAAGGCGTAAAAGATAAAGACGAGTTACGCCAAAGAGAAAATCATAAAATCAGACACGCCGAGCGGTGGTTTAATGCCATGAATGAGCAAGGGGCGATGAGCGTGCGATTTGTTACGCAGTTTGAGAGTGATAGAGTGGTGGATATTATTAAGGGGGTTTTAAACGGGTAGCGTATTTGAGGTGTCTTGCACCCCACCCCAAATTCTGATATGATAAGCGTTATTATTTCCATTACTTTTTGGAGCTTATTATGACGCTAAAACCTTTACTTTTGGCTTTGACAGCCACCCTTGCCCTAACCGCCTGCCAAAAGCCTGCCGAACCAAAAGCTGAACAGCCTGCCCAAACCGAACCCAAAGCCGAGCAATCTGCCGAACCTGCCAAAACCGAACAAACTGCCAAGTCCGCCCAAGTGGATTTATCTGCCGAAACGGCTGAATACAAACAATGGGTAGAAGGGCAAATTGACAATCTGCTTGCCGATACCGAAAAATTTGTCGCCTTTTTAAAAGAAGGCAAATTGGACGAAGCCAAAGCGATTTATCCACTTGCTCGTATGTATTTTGAACGCAGTGAGCCGATTGCCGAGAGTTTTGGCGACCTAGACCCACGCATTGACAACCGTGAAGCCGACCTTGAACAAGGCGAAAAATGGACGGGCTTTCACGCCATTGAAAAAATCCTATGGACGCAAAACACCACCAAAGGCACCGAGGAGCTTGCCGACCAGCTTATCGCTGATATTAAAGAGCTAAGAGCCAAAATCCCCACCGCCGAAGTTACGCCAGAGCTTATGATTCAAGGTTCGGTGGATTTGTTGAATGAAGTTTCTACCACCAAAATCACAGGCGAGGAGGAGATTTTTTCAAAAACCGACCTTTATGACTTTAAGGCAAATATTGAAGGGGCAGAAAAGATTTTTGAAATTTTAAAACCCAAACTTACCGCCAAAAATCCTGAACTGGTCAAGACCTTAGAGGAGCGATTTAAAGCGGTGAATGATTTGTTGGATAAATACAAAGTGGGCGACAAGGATTATAAGCCTTATACCGACCTAACCCCCGAGAACACCAAAGAGCTTGCCGAGGCGGTGAACAAACTTGGTGAACCACTTGGGCAAATGGGCATTGTCATGGAATAATCCACAAGCCACAAAAAGCACCGATAAGATATGGGTGCTTTTTGTATTTTGGTGATAAATTTCCAAAAGAATGTATAAGCCATTGTTATCTTAACTTAAAATGATAACTTATTGATTTTTAATAATTATTTTTGGTCGTAGGGGCGAATTGCAATTCGCCCTGACAAACTTTATTAAATGTTGGGTTTTTTGGCTACAAACGATGACAAAAGGAGCAATCATGACCAACCGCCGAGCTTTTTTGGGAAAAATGGGAGCGACCGCCTTGATTGGGGCAGGGGCATTGACCGCTTGCAACAACGCCCAAAACCAAACCACCGCCCCCACCGCCAAGGGCAATCCTGATAGCCAGACACCGCCCAACCCATTTGCTAAGATGACTTATGAGTTTTATGGCAAGCACCAAGCAGGCATTACCACGCCCGTTCAGCACCATGCGTATTTTTTGGTGGCGGAGTTACACAGCACCAATGTTGATGAGATTCGTCAAATGTTTAAGGATTGGACGGAGTATTCTGCTAAATTAACCCAAGGCAAAAACATCAAACCCTACGACAAAAATCCCCACCTACCGCCTGCCGACACAGGCGAGGCGGACAGTTTGGGGGCGTATGGACTGACCTTGACGTTTGGGATAAGTCCGTCATTTTTGGAGAAATTGGGTTTGTCGGACAAGGCACCGCCAGAGTTTAGCGACTTGCCCAAATTCCCCCGAGACCAAATCCGCCCTGAGTTGTCAGGGGGCGATATTTGCATACAGGCGTGTAGCGAGGACCCGCAGGTCGCCTTTCATGCTGTGCGTCAGCTTGTCCGCCAAGCCCGTTCGCTCATTACGATGAAATGGTCGCAGTCAGGCTACAACAGCTTTGATAATGGGGCGGATACCCCACGCAATCTGTTTGGCTTTAAGGACGGCACCGCCAACAAAACCACGCTGGACGATACCGACAAATGGCTGTGGGCAAAAGGCTCGGACAAGACTGCTTGGTTTGACGGTGGGACGTATCTTGTGGCACGGATTATCCAAATGCACTTGGAGACGTGGGACAGAACGAGCCTAGTCGGACAAGAAGACACCTTTGGCAGACACCGAGACACGGGGGCGAGCATTGGCAAAACGGGCGAGTTTGATGACTTTGATGTCAATGAAAAAGACGATAAGGGTAACCTTGTCATCGCCGAGCCGACTCACATGGGGCTTGCCAAACGCACGGGGCTACAAATGCTTAGACGGTCGTTTTCGTACAGTAGCGGTATTGATGTCAAGACAGGGCAGTTTAATGCAGGACTACTTTTTATCTCTTTTCAAAAATCGCCCATGCAGTTTAGTGTGATTCAAAACGCCTTTGGCAATACCGACAAAATGACCGAATACACCACGCATATTGGTAGCGGACTGTTTGCGTGTTTTGGTGGGGTAAGGCAAGGCGAGTATTTGGGGCAGAGGTTGTTTGAGGGTTAAATTTATTGAAAAATAGGCATTGTTCAATAAAGGTATATTTGGTATTGTTAATTGAGTATACTTTTCTAGAAAGCCGTTCGTGGTGAGCTTGTCGAACCATAACGGTTTTCCTAGACTTCGACAAGCTCAGTCCGAACGGAAAACCTTAAAATCTATCTTTATTTAACAATACCGTATATTTTAAAATCTGGACGTGTAGGGGCGAACACAACGCCCAAAAATCAGCACTTTAACAGGGCAAATGTAATTTTCCCCTACAAAACCGCCCAAAAGTATCGTCAATTAACAATGCCGAAAATATAAGGGTAATTTATTTACCCCAATCCTTAAAATCCGATAAATCATTTGTAGGTTATTTAAAAAGGCAAAACAATGAAACTTTATAAATCATTATCCATTTTTCTGCTTTTCTTTATTTGTCTTTTTGCCAATGTCTCTTATGCCGATGACAATGCCAAAGTAAACTTTACGCCATTATTTACCCCATTGTCGGATGCCATGGGAGCGGTAAAACAAAACAATGCCAAACAAGCCACAGATGATTTGGTTATCATAGAAAAAGAATTAAATAATATCGGCAAAGACACCAACCGCCAAAGCACTTTATATCAAGAAACACTCACCGCCTTAAATCAAGCCAAAGCCAATCCCAATAATGACACGCTAAAAGAGCTATCCATAAAACTCTATGCTTATGAAAAAGAGCAAAACCCCGTGGATTATAGCGTCAAACGCCGTCAATTTGCCAAAAATATCACGCCTGTATTAAATCAATTGGATACCGCCATTCAAGAAATGGGGAAAGGTGGTGATATTGAAAAAGTCAAATCAGTTTATCAAAATTTTAATAAAACATGGGTCGCCAATGAAAGGGTGGTAAGAAATACCAGCATGGCTCATTATGGCAAAATAGAAACCGCCATGGCAATGATACGAGTGGGAGCAGAAAATAATCCGCCCAATGTTGCCATGATGACGGATAATATGGCAATGTTAAAGGCAACAATTGACAGTTATAATCAAGGTGATGAATTAACCGAAGTTAAAAATGACAAAGTAGATTTGGCGTATGGGGTAGAATTATTAAAACAAGGTTTAACCGCTTTTAAAAATAATGATAAAGCAGTTGCCCAAGCCAAATTGGGCGAATTTATCCAAATTTGGGCGAGCATTGAGGGCGATGTGCGTACCCGAGATGCCAAGCTGTATGCCGAGATAGAAAGCGATGTGCCTGTGATTATGGCAAAGGGCGACAAGCCAAGTGTGGATAAATTGGCAAATTTAATAGAACGCTTGCAAGCGATTAACCCACACGCCCGCTATTCGTGGGTGGATTCTATGCTGATTTTGCTCCGTGAGGGGCTTGAAGCCTTGCTCATTGTCATGGCACTTTTGACCGCCTTGACGGTGGCAGGACAACCCAAAGACAAAAAATGGGTCATGGCAGGGGTCGGCACAGGACTGGTGGCGAGCCTTGTTGGTGCGTGGGCGTTGGTGCGACTGTTTCCTGCCCTAACGTCAGGTGCGAACCGTGAGGCGTTGGAGGGGGCGGTCGGTATCGTGGCGGTCGTCATGATGATGGGCGTGGGGGCGTGGCTACATTCTAAATCGTCCGTCAAGGCATGGAATGCCTATATTAATAAGCACATGGGCGTGGCGTTATCCACAGGGAGCATGGCAGGGCTGTTTGGCTTGGCGTTTTTGTCAGTGTTTCGGGAGGGGGCGGAGACGGTGCTGTTTTATGCAGGGATTTTGCCAAGCATTGCCATGAGTGAGTTTGTGCTGGGGATAGCGGTGGCGTTGGGTGTGCTGGCTGTGGTGGCAGTTGTCATGGCAAAAACGTCTGTTAAATTACCCATTCCGTTATTATTTAAGGTCTTAACGTGGCTGATTTATGCCTTAGGATTTAAGATTTTGGGCGTGAGCATTTCGGCATTGCAACTGACAGGGCATTTGCCCCGAGACGTGGTAGATGTGCCTAGCGTGGCGTTTTTGGGGATTTATCCGAGTGTACAAGGCTTGGCGGTGCAGGCGGTGTATGTGGCGGTGGTGGTGATTTTGGCGGTGTGGGCAAGGCAAAAAATGGTATAATCAAAAAGAGTTTCTTGGTTTGTCTGATGTCTTATTTTTACCGAGAAGTAACAATGTAATATTTGGCATGTGCTAAAATACACACCCCTTTTCTTATCTTTTATTCTATGTTATTAGCCATTATTGCGATGATTGTCGGCATTGCCTTGCTTGTGTATAGTGCCGAGTTTTTTATTGAAGGGTCATCTAGTATCGCCCTAAAATTTGGCATGCCCAAACTACTGGTGGGCATGCTTGTGATTGGTATCGGCACGTCCGCCCCTGAGATAGTCGTGTCGGTGCTATCCGCCCTAAACGGAGCCCCTGGTTTGGCACTGGGTAATGCGTACGGCTCAAACATCACCAACATCACGCTTGTACTGGGTGCGACAGCGTTGGTAAGTCCTTTGTTTATCCAAAAATCCTTGGTCAAATCCGACTTTTTGATACTCATCGGCATTACCGCTTTGGCGATTTTTCAGTTGCTTGACGGACAAGTGAGTCGTCTGGACGGGGCGATACTCCTTGGGGCGTTGGCGGTGTTTTTGGCGTTTCAGATTTATATGGCAAAACTGGGCAAGTCCGCCAGTGATGATGTGCCTGACACGGTGGATTTTCGCATGGGTATGGCACTCGCCAAACTCGTCGGGGGCTTGGTGGTGCTGGTGCTAAGTTCACGCCTTGTGGTGTGGGGGGCGGTGGAGATTGCCAAAATCGCAGGGCTGTCCGAGCTTATCATCGGTCTTACCATCGTGGCGGTGGGTACGAGCTTGCCTGAGCTGGTCTCATCCATCATCGCCGCACGCAAGGGCGAAGATGAAATGGCTTTGGGTAACGTCATTGGCTCAAACATCTTTAACACCCTAGCGGTCGTGGGCATTCCTGCACTCATCATGCCCATGACGGTGGCTCGTGAAGTGGTGAGCCGTGATATGATTGTCATGGGTGGGGTGACAGGACTGTTGTTTATTCTGTGTCTGTTTGCCGTGCGTGGCAGTCAAAAACTCGGGCGTGGCGTGGGTGCGGTGCTGTTGTCTATCTTTGTGGGTTATACGATATGGCTGTTTGTGGGTGGTTAAACCATGCTTGGTATAAAAAACGACCATACATGTGATGGTCGTTTTTATTGGGTGTCAGATGACCTTACTAAACCGTCCGCTGTGCTTTTGGGTTAGGTATTCATCAAAGACCATTGCCACGTTACGCCCCAGTATCCGCCCTTTGGGTAGGATTTGTACGCCCGCCTCATCGATAAAGACAAGCCCGTCTTCTGCCATTTGGTGTAGGTTTGCCAGCTCCAGCTCAAAATAACGGCGACTGTCAATGCCAAATCGCTCATCAATATCAGCAAAGTCCAAGCGGTCATGGCATAATAAGTTCATGATGACATAACGGCGAAGTTTGTCTTTGTCATCTGCTTTGATGTGCTTGATGGCAGGGAGCGTGCCGTCATTAATGCGTGCCTGATATTCTTTTAAATCAGTGGGGTTTTGTAGGATATGCTCGCCAATCTGACTGATACTGCTCACCCCAAATGAGAGCAGGTCGCACTCGCCTAAGATGGCATAGCCTTGAAAGTTGCGATGGAGCTTGCCTTGGCGTTGGGCGATTGCCATGTCATCATCAGGGCGAGCAAAATGGTCAATGCCAATATACTGATAACCTGCGTCCGTGAGTGCCTTGATGGTGTTGCCAAACATGGTGAGCTTGTTGGCAGGACTGGGCAGGTCGTCATCTTTGATACGGCGTTGGGCGGTGAATCGTTCGGGCAGATGGGCGTAGTTAAACACCGATAAGCGGTCAGGGGCTAGGGCGATGATTTTGGCGACCGTGTCCGCCATGCTCGCCACACTCTGATGGGGCAAGCCATAAATCAGGTCAATATTAATCGAGCCAAAGCCCAATTCTCTGGCTTCACGCATGACCGCCTGCACCATGCTGTGGGGCTGTACACGGTTCACGGCTATCTGTACGGTCTCGTCCAAATCCTGCACCCCAAATGATAAGCGATTGACCCCCAGCGAGCGTAAGACCGCCAAAGTCGTCTGTCTAAGCTCTCGTGGGTCAATCTCTACCGAATAATCTCCATCATCAGCAAAGTCAAATTCATCTTGTAAAAACCGCCACAATATGGTTAGCTCATCATCACTTAAAAAGGTTGGTGTACCGCCCCCCAAGTGGACTTGTTTGACTTTTGCATTGCCGTTTAGCAGGGATTTTTTATGGCGAATTTCTCTAAACAGATAATCCAAATAATCGCCCGAGTCGCTGTTTTTCTTGGTGATGATTTTGTTACAGCCACAGTAGTAGCACAGATGACGGCAAAAAGGGATATGAATGTAGAGCGATAGGGGGATGGCAGGGTCTTTTTGCTGTAAAATGCTCGTCTCCACACCGTCTAGAATGGGGGCGAACTCTAAGGCGGTCGGATAGGACGTGTAACGAGGGCCTTGACGGTTGTATTTTTGAATCAAGGCTTCATCAAAGCTGACTTGGCTAAAATGGTGCATGGCGGTTGTCAATAAATGGGTATTGGAATGTTATTATAACCGTTTGAGTGGTGCGAGACAATAATACTTTTGGGGATTGATGTCGCCAAAGGGCATGAAAAGCACGCCCAACAAAACCATTGTTTTAAAAATGCCAAATCGATGCGGATTTGGGCTGATTGGTAAATTTATTCAATAAGTAAAAACAAAACCCCAAAACAAAAGTTCTGGGGTTTTTAAGCAAGCTGTTAGCTTAGGCTAGGGCAGATTTTGCTTTTTCGCAGATTGCCGTGAACGCTACTGCGTCATGCATGGCGATGTCTGCTAGGATACGGCGGTCAATCTCAATGCTTGCCTTTTTAAGACCATTGATAAGACGGCTGTATGACAGACCATTTAGACGAGCACCTGCATTGATACGAGCAATCCACAGACGGCGGAAAGAGCGTTTTTTGTTACGGCGGTCTCTATATGCATATTGACCTGCCTTCATTACCGCTTGCACGGCAACACGATACACACGAGAGCGTGCACCATAGTAACCTTTTGCACGAGCCAAGACTTTTTTATGACGGCGGTTAGCCTGTACACCACGTTTTACACGAGCCATTATATTCTCCTAGATATTAAATGTATGGGCACATACGGCGGATTGATGGAACGTCAGCGACGTGAACCATGACGCAACCACGCAATTGGCGGATACGCTTAGGAGATTTTTTGGTCAAAATGTGGCGTTTGAACGCTTGTTTGCGTTTAAAGCCGTTGGCGGTTTTTTTGAAACGCTTTGCCGCACCACGTTTGGTTTTTAGTTTTACTTTCATAAGTAGCCTCTTTATTAAAGGTTGGTAGACCAACCGATGAACCTTTTTGCCAATTTATTTAAAAATAAATAGCGGAAGGTGGGACGTACATTATAAAGGGTTTTTGGGTGGATTGCAAGATTTTGTGTGCAATTATTCTTGAAGTTCTTTATAATACCCCCTTTTATCCGCCAAAATCATGACCGACCAACTTCCCAAAAACGCCCTTATCAAGGCTCTACCCCCTGCCGTTCAGCGGTTTATCGCCCGCTTTTTTGTTACCCGTGCTTTTGTTTGGCTCATATCCATTGCCTTTACGCTGTTTGTGGGGGCGAGCAGTTTTTGGCTACTGATGGCACTATGGGTGCATAAGCCCTTTGGCGATGTGGGTACGCAAGTTTTTATGGTGTTTTGGGTATGTTTGGCAATGAGTTTAACGGGCTTTTTTATCACTCGGGCGATTTTTAGACGGCGGACGGATTTGGCGGTGTATCTTGTCTGCTTTGGCGTGGGGCTTGGGTGGTATTTTGGCATGGACGCAAAAAATGACCGCATTTGGCATGATGAAGTCGCCAAAATCATTCAATACGAAAAACAAGGCGATATCGTTACCCTGCACAATGTGCGTAATTTTCGCTGGTACGATAAAGACAAATATGACGTAAACTGGGAAACTCGCCAGTATAACCTGCAAGAGCTAGAAACTTTTGAGCTTATCATCTCCGATTGGGGCTTGGATAAAATCGTACACACGATGGCAAGTTTTGGCTTTAAAAATGGCGAAAAATTGAGCTTCTCTATTGAAATTCGTAAAGAGTCGCATGAGAGCTTTTCGGCGATTGGGGGATTTTTTCGCCAATTTGAGCTTGGGCTTGTGGTGGGTGATGAGAAGGATTTGATATACTCTCGCACCAACGTGCGTGGCGAAGATGTGTACATTTATCCTGTTGATTTATCAAAAGAAAGCGTGCGTGAGCTGTTTTTGCTTTATTTACAAAAAGGCGAGAGCCTAAACCATGAAGCCCGTTGGTATAATACGCTGATTAGTAATTGTACGACTTTGATTTTTGATATGATGGGGGAGATTGAGCGGATACCTGTGGATTATCGGGCGTTACTGGCAGGACTGTTGCCAGAATATCTGCACGATGAGCGGGCGATTGACACAAGCTACACGGTGGACGAGTGGCGGAAGATGGCACAAGCCAATCCTTATGTGGAGCATTTGCAAAAAACAGACATGGAGAGTCGTGAGTTTTCAAAACTTATCAGGCAGGGTTTGCCAAAGTAATAATTTTATTTTAATCCATTTAATTTTTGTTTAAACATGATAACATGAAAAAATTAACCATTTATCCTACCATACCATTGGCATTTGTCATCAATGATAAACCAACCACGCCCCAAACATTGGGTTTATCAAATCAGCTTTGCCAAAAAATAGAAAATATTACCCATATTGATGATATTTTTTCTGATGATTTTTTAAATCTGCTTTTTGACATACAAGAGCAATTACCTGATTATTCTCTCGGCATGATGATTCATGGGGCGTGGATAGAGTTGGCAAAATATGCTTATGACATAGAAATCATCGAAGGCTTTGGTAGCGGTGGTACTTTTAATGTGGGTAGCCGTGATACAAATCCTGATGAGTATTTTGATGATAAATCCATGGTAGATTTTACCTTAGATGAAGATTTTGCTTTTCCTTTTGTGGTTAAATTTTTACAAAATCACTTTTGTTCACATGACCAGCCCAAAGATTATTATCATGATGAAAATGGCGAATTGGTACTTGAAGAAAGGACGGAGTTTGATTGGCATGATATTAATTATTATACTTATGAAATCATGGATAAGGTATTAAAAGACATCAAAGAAGGTGCGTATTTATTATGGCATGATTTTGACAATCCAACATTAGATGAATTAAAGGCGTATTTTAGGAAGATAGGTTTTGATTATTTATTTATCAAAGAGTTTTATCCAAATTTATCATGGAAAGCATTAAGCGAGCAAGAACAAAATGACTTTATCAAACATCATGTTTATTTTGTCATTCGTTTTTATCATCGCTTTATGGATAAAACAACCAATATCATGAATGAAAATCCAAACAATCGTTTTGTATTTTTTGCAGGTCCTTAGTCTTAGCTTAATGATGTTTTGTGTAAAAAACCCATAAATTTATGATAAAATACCCCAAAAGGAGACGATGATGAGCTATCTTGATACCCTAAATTTTAACGCAGATGGACTAATTCCTGCCATTGCCCAAGACCGTGATACAGGGCGGATACTGATGATGGCATGGCAAAACCGTGAAGCCTTAGCGATGACGGCACAGACGGGACAGGCGGTGTATTTTAGTCGCTCTCGTGGCAAGCTGTGGCATAAGGGCGAGACGAGCGGACACACCCAAATCGTCCATGAGATTCGCACCGATTGCGACAGGGACGTGATTGTGCTTATCATCACGCAGATTGGGGGGATTGCGTGCCACACGGGGCGGACGAGCTGTTTTTTTGAAAAATTGGATACAGACAGCCTTGACTGGGTGGCGGTGGATAAGGTTATCAAAGACCCGAGTGAGATTTATGGTGATACGGCAACCACGCACGCACCGCATACGCTGATTAAGCCAGATAATGGCAAAGTGATTGGCGAGCTTGACCGTATTTTAGATGAGCGAAAAACTGCCAACAAAGACAGCTCTTATGTGTCAAGCCTATACCACAAAGGACTCAACAAAATCCTAGAAAAAGTGGGTGAAGAGACGACCGAAGCGATTATCTCCGCCAAAGAATTACAGCTTGTGCGTGCCACAGGCGACAATGACGAACACGCCAAAGCGGACGTGGTCTATGAAGTGGCGGATATGTGGTTTCATAGCCTTGTGGCGTTACATCAGTTGGGACTGTCGGGCGATGATGTCTTGACCGAGCTGGCAAGACGATTTGGTTTGTCGGGCATTGATGAGAAAAATGCACGCACGACAAAAGGGTAAAATTTCATCATTTTGTCAAAATTTTATGTTAGACTAATTTTTTTAAATTTAAAAGGGTAATATCATGGGCGGATTTTCTATCACACATTGGCTGATTTTATTGGTGGTGGTGGTCATCGTGTTTGGCACGAGTAAACTTAAAAATGCAGGCAAGGACTTAGGCTCTGCTGTCAAAGGCTTTAAAGATGCGGTCAAAGAAGACGACAAGCCCAAACTCACCCAAGCCGATGACACCCAAAACGCCAAAGTAGAAGAGATTAAGGTCAAAAAAGACGAGACGGTCTGATAGGCTATGTTTAATCTTGGGCTGTTTGAACTTGGGCTGTTTGGGGTCATCGCACTCATCATCTTGGGTCCTGAAAAACTCATCATCACCGCACGCACGCTTGGCAAATGGTACGGTAATTTTCGCCGTATGTCGGCACGCCTACAAAGTGAGCTGGTAAGCGAGCTTGAACTCACCGAAGTACAAAACGCCCTAAAAGCGGAAATTGATGAGATTCGTGCGTCCGAAGCCAAGATGAAAGCCCAAATGCAGGAACTGCAAGCCAAAATCCGCCAAACCGACCAAATGGCACGCACCAATCAAAGTGCGATTTTGGATAATTGGCAAGAAATTCAAGACACCAAGCAAGCCAATCAAAACACCGACACAAAAAGCACAAATCCCCAAGCAAATACCCCCCAATACGATACCTTGCCTTTAACTTATCGCTTTTTTTTATTGGGCGATTATGACAAAAAACGCCGTCTGCCCCCCGCCCCATTTTTACCCAATTATAAAGCCGACAAACTCTTATATCAGGGGGGCGTGTGAGCGAGCTAGATAAACACAACACGGACGGCGATATGCCACTCATGGCACATTTTGCTGAGCTAAGAACCCGATTTATTCGCATGGCGGTGGCGGTGCTTGTCGTGTTTTTACCGCTCATGTATTTTAGTCGCCCCTTGTATGACTTGATTTCAAGCCCGCTTGTCGCCCTACTACCCCATAACGCCAGTATCATCGCAACCCAAGTGGCTTCTGGCTTTTTGGCTCCGATAAAACTGGCATTTTTTGTGGCGTTGTTCATCTGTGTGCCGTTTATCATCGCCCAGATTTGGGGCTTTGTCTCGCCTGCTCTATATAAGCATGAAAAGCGGGCGGTTGTGCCACTGTTACTATCCGCCATTGTGCTATTTTATGTGGGCATGGCGTTTGCGTATTTTGTGGTGCTTGTCCCTGCCCTAAAATTTCTCGTCTTGTTCGCCCCTGACAACGTCCTGCCGATGACCGACATTGAGAGTTATTTGGATTTTGTCATCAAGCTGTTTTTGGTGTTTGGACTCATGTTTGAGATACCTGTGGCGACCATGCTACTGGTGCTCATGCGTATCGTAACGCCTGAATGGCTCGCCGACAAACGCCGATACATCATCGTGGGCTGTTTTTTTGTCTCGGCAATCATCACACCGCCTGATGGGGCAAGTATGCTCATGCTTGCCATTCCCATGTGTATTTTGTTTGAATTGGGGCTTGTCGTGGCAAGGATGATTGTGAAGCCTGATAAACAGATTGCTGATAATGGGGCGTAGGGATAAAGTGTAATTTGCCCAAGCTTATTTATCTTAGCTAAATTAAGAATAAAAGGCGTGTTTATCACGTCTTTTTTGTGATTATTTTTGACCTATTTGGCAAAACAAACAGTTTTTTGGTAATTTTTAATGGTTTATGCTACAATGCCAAAAATTTTTATCTCTTTTAAATTTGTCTAATTTGGCACCTGTCATGTCCATTGAGCTACCCCCATACCGACCGATAAAAAAACGCAGTGGACTGGCCGTCATGGGTGCGGCGTTTCATGCCCTGTTCATGCGTGAGTTACAGACCCGTTTTGGCAGTTATCGTTTGGGTTATCTGTGGGCTCCCTTAGAAGTCATTTTGCAAATGGCGATTATGATGATTATCTTTGGAGCCATCATGAAACGTGCCTTGCCTGGCATGGATTATATGCTGTTTTTGGTGGCAGGGTTTACGCCGTTTTTTATGATGCAAAAAATCGCCACTCGCTCACTAGGAGCGGTCTCTGCCAATGCTGGATTGCTCATGTATCGGGCGGTACGGCATATTGATGTGATTATCGCTCGCTCGTTTTTGGAGCTGGTGATTTATTTTATGACCTTTGTCATCTTGTTGTGTGGGCTTGCCTTTTTTGGCATTGGGTTTAGTACCGAGCATTTGGACATGGTGCTGTTTTGTTGGCTGATGATGTTCTTTTTTGCCTTTGGGCTTGCCATGATACTCATGATTGTGGGGCATTATGGGGGTGAGCTAAGTAAGATTATTAGCATTATTTTCACGGTGCTATACTTTGCCTCTGGGGTGATTTATTCGGTGCATATGATACCTGAGCCGTATTTGAGTTATCTGATGTACAACCCCTTTATTCATAACTTAGAGATGATAAGGCACTCGCTGTCGCCGACATATCCGATTTATCATGTGGACATGTGGTATTTTGCCAAATGGACGGTGTGTGTGAATTTTTTGGGACTGCTATTGTATAAAGCCTTTGAGCGTGATTTGATTCGTGCCAAATGATGATAAGAGATGATTGAGATTAAAAACATTACCAAATCCTTTATGACCCCACACGGTCGACACTATCTTTTTAAGGATTTGAATTTGACCATTGCCGATAAGCAGTCGGTAGGACTGCTTGGGCGAAACGGGGCGGGTAAATCAACCTTGCTACGCATCATCTGTGGGCTAGACACCCCCGATAAAGGCGAGGTGGTTACTGATAGTACCATCAGCTGGCCGGTGGGCGTGGCAGGGGGCTTTCAGGGCAGTCTGACAGGCAGACAAAACGTGCGTTTTGTGTGCCGTTTGTATTCAAGTGGTGATTATATCGATGAGAAGATTCGCTTTGTTGAAGAGTTTGCTGATATTGGTAAATACTTTGATATGCCAGTCAAAAGCTACTCATCGGGCATGCGTTCACGGCTGACCTTTGGGCTGTCGCTTGCCTTTGATTTTGATTATTATATGTTAGATGAAGTGGGTGCGGTCGGTGATGCGGCGTTTCGTAAACGTAGCGAAGAGATATTGGAAGCCCGCCGTAAGCAGGCAGGATTTTTGATGGTGTCGCATAACCTAAAAGACATCGAGAAAAATTGTGATATTGGCATTGTGCTGATGGAGCAGACCGCCAAAGTCTTTGACGACCCCAAAGAAGCCATTGAGGTGTATAACGAACATGTTCACAAAGCTAAAAAATAAGCGTAATCGCTCAGCCATCATCTTGTTTATCTTGGTGGTGATTTTGCCGTGGATTGCCATCAGTGCTTATACACTCGTATTGGCTCACCCACGCTACGTCAGTACATCGGATGTGGTCATCAAGCAAGTCTCCGAGCAGGGCGTATCCGCCACGGGCATCTCATCACTGCTTGGGGTTAATAACACCAACCGTGAAGATGCTCTATATTTGACCAAATATATTCTGTCTAATGACATGATAGATAAGCTGGATGCAGAATTTAAGTTTCGTGAGGCGTATCATGTTAATGGGGCGGACTTTATCAATGAAATCCCAAGTGATGCTACCCAAGAAGAGCTAAGAGAGTACTTTAAAAAACGTGTGTCGGTGTCGCTTGACGAGCTAAGTTATGTACTTACGGTAACAACAGAGGGCTTTGAGCCAGAATATGCCTTAAAGCTCAACCAAGCCATCTTGCGTGAATCTGAAAAATTTGTCAATAACATCTCAAAAGATGTGGCAAATGAACAGCTCGCCTTTGTCGCCGCCCAAGCTGCTGATGCCGAGCAAAAGCTTAATGATGCCAAAAAGGCGGTGATTGACTACCAAAACCAAAATGAAATCTTTGACCCGCAAATCAATGCCCAAATGGTCAATCAAGTCATCGGCACCTTGCAAGGACAGCTAAGCTCACTGCGTACCGAAGAACGTCAACTGCTCAGCTATCTTAATCCAGAAGCTCCGCAAGTGGTGAGCCTGCGTAGTCAGATACGTTCGGTAGAAAAGCAAATCAAAGATGAACAAGCCAAACTCACCTCGCCACGAGATGCCAAGCTTAACGCCAAAACGGTGGAATTTGAAACCCTAAAAGCAGAGGCGGAGTTTGCCAGTGAGCTTTATAAAATCGCCTTGACGTCCTTAGAGAGTTCTCGGGTAGAAGTCATGCGTAAGATGAAAAACTTGGTGGTCATCACCTCCCCTCATCGGGCAGAAGATGCCTTATACCCCCGTGTGGGCTATGTGTTGGGAACGTCGCTTGTGCTACTACTCATCTTGTATGGTTTTATCGTATTGGTACTGGCGGTCATCAAAGACCACGCCAAATAATGGAAAATAAGACATGAAACATTTGCTAATAAAAACACCCTTAGCCGCCGCTTTGATGCTAAGCGTTACTGCCTTTGCCAATACCAATTTTGCCACGGACAATAATACAGGCAGACTGGCAGGCGTGGTCAATGGTACGGGCGTGCCGTCAGAGGCAACCACTGCCGAAGCGGTGGCAATGGCAAGTATGCCGACCAATGCCATCATTAACAATAGTCCCGTCATCCAAAATGTCAAAACAGACGTGCGTATTTTTGGTGAACAGCTCTTTCGTGGGGCGTTCTCTACCACATCAGGCTCCACTTTTAATGACAGCTATGTCATCAATGTCGGCGATAACGTACAAGTGCGAATGTGGGGGGCGTATCAGTATGCCGCCACGATGACGGTGGACCCGCAGGGTAATATCTTTTTGCCAAATGTGGGGCCAGTACGCATTGCAGGCGTGCAAAATGGGCAATTACAAAGCGTGGTACAGTCGGCGATAGGACGGATTTACCGCTCTAATGTGGGCGTGTATGCGTCTTTGGAGCAAGCCCAACCTGTCAAAGTGTTTGTCACGGGCTTTGTCAATCAACCAGGGTACTATGGCGGATTGGCAGCCGATAGTGTCTTATCCTACCTAGACCGTGCAGGGGGCGTGGACCCTAAGCGTGGCAGTTATATTGATGTGCAAATCCTGCGTGGCGGTCAGGTTGTCCAACAAATTAACCTGTATGATTTTCTTATCATGGGGCGTTTGTCGCCATTTTCGTTCAGAGATGGGGATGTAATTAATGTCGCCCCCCAAAAACAGACCTTTTCCATCTCAGGTCGAGTACAAAATGAATATGTCTTTGAGTTTGGGGTCAATGACTTGACCATCTCGGACGTGCTTGCTGTTGCAAACCCCCTGCCAGATGCGACCAACGTCAGTATCACAAGAGCTTCAGGTAAAGCGAAGACGGCAGAATACTATGCTCTAAATGAAGCACAAAACATCCCTGTCCAAAATGGCGACACGCTCGTGGTCACCTCCGACCGTCATGCAGGGACGATAGCGGTGCAGGTCACGGGGGCTCACAAGGGTAATGGGGCGGTGGTACTACCCTATGGGTCAAGATTAAAAGATGTCATCGCACAGCTTGAACCGTCTAGCCTTGCCAATGTCAATAATTTGACAATTTATCGTGAATCAGTCAAAGCAAGCCAAAAAGTGTCTATCAACAGAGCCTTAGACCGCCTAGAAGAGATGACACTGGTTACCCAGTCCACAACCCGAGAAGAAGCCCAGCTACGCTCTGAGGATGCCAAACTGGTGGAGCGGTTCATCAATAAGGCTCGCCGCATTGAGCCGACAGGGCGTGTGGTGGTCGTGCCAAACTCATGGCAGGACATCATCTTGGAGCAGGGCGACATCATTCATATCCCTGCCCAAACGTCCGTCATCACCGTAAATGGTCAAGTGCGTAACCAAGGGGCATTGACCTTTAATGCCGATTTGACGGTGGGCGATTACATCGCCAAGTCAGGCGGATTTGATGATAATGCCGACAGCGAAGAGATTTTGGTCATGCATCAAAACGGCGAAACCAGCGTGGTTAACACCGCCTATCGCATACAGCAGGGCGATGAGATTATGGTGTTGCCAAAAGTCAAAACTCGCAAAGTGGAAATCGCTCGTGGCATTGCACAGGTCATCTATCAGCTTGCCGTGGCGACAGGCGTGATTGTCAAACTCTGATGATGCGTTTGTCTTGTGCCACCAAAGGGATTATTAAAAATAATCCCTTGCTTGGCGTGGCACTTGGGGCGAGCATTGTTTATAAAGACAAAACTGCCCAAGCCGTGCTAGCATGGGGAAAAAAACCAAGCCGTAGCAAGGCGACCGCTTTTGCTGAAATGTACAACTTACCACTCATCACGGTAGAAGACGGCTTTTTACGCTCGCTTGGCAGTGGCATACACAGCGTGGGGGCGAGTTTTATCAAAGACGATTTGGGCGTGTATTTTGACCTAACCACCCCCAACCGCTTGCAAGCACTCATTGCTGATTGCGTAGCACAGTGGAGTGATGACAAAGAACGACACGCACAGCAGTTAATCAACGAAATCATCACACACCAATTATCCAAATATAACCAAACCACCACCGCCCCTGATTTATCGGCATTGGCAAATAACGACAAACCCCACATCATCATCATCGACCAAGTGGCAAATGATGCGTCCATCACAGGAGCAGGGGCGAGTGCGGACAGTTTTTTTGCCATGCTCGCCCACGCCAAAGAGCGGTATTCCAATGCTAATATCTGGATAAAGGCACACCCTGCTGGCAAGGGCTATTTTACCCCGACCGACATCGCTCCGCCGTTCTATTTAGATACGCCCTGCAACCCTATTGCCCTTATCCGTCAAGCCTGTGCGGTCTACACAGTCAGCTCGCACATGGGATTTGAGGCGTTAATGCTTGGCAAGCGTGTGTATAATTTTGGGGTAAATTGGTACGCAGGCTTTGGCTTGACCGATGATGATTTTGTCAAAAATACGCCCATTTATCAAAACCTTATCCGTCATTATCAAACATTAAATATCACACAGGCAAGCCTTAGTCAGCTTTTTTATGCCAGTTATGTACGATATAGCCATTATGCCAATCCTGCCACAGGAGAGGCGTGCGACATAGAGACGGTCATGGACTATCTCATCACCAACCGTGATTGGCAAAATCGGCTTGGCAGAGAATTGCTCGTTTATGATTTTAGTCGCTGGAAAGTGCCATTTGTGCGGGGATTTTTGGGATTTGATAAGGTAAATTTGACCGTCAAACCCAAAAGCAAATGGTGGTTTTTTTTGCCATATGGTATCAATGAAAAACGTGCCAAACGTGCCGACAGTAAAGTATTTGACGCTTTATCTAATACTACCAATTATGTCGTATGGGGGCAAAAATCCAAACGCCTGTTAAAAGACAAGCTTGCCAAACGTGGCATGACAAACCCCACCATTTGGTGCATGGAAGACGGCTTTATCCGTTCAAATGGCTTGGGGGCAACGCTCATCGCCCCGTTGTCGGTAGTCATGGACGATGTGGGGATTTATTTTGATGCGACCGCTCCGAGCCGTTTGGAGCAGATTTTAAACGGCATTTGCCTAACTGATGACGAGATACAGCGTGCCAAAGGCTTGCATGAACTGCTTTTAACCAAACGAGTGAGTAAATACAACGTCCCCACCAAAAATCATGATTTTGTCAGACAAATCAATAGTTTAAAATCAAACCACCCCATTCGTCTGGTGGTCGGACAAGTTGAAGATGATGCATCTGTACAGACATGTACGAGCGTGATTAAAAAAAACAGCGAGCTTTTGGCAAGGGTGCGAGCCGATTTCCCTGATGATGTGATTATCTACAAGCCACACCCCGATGTGGAGGCAGGGCTAAGGGTCGGCAAGGCGGACAATCATCATCTGGCGGACATCATCGCCCACGATGTCGCCATGCCCGACTGCCTAGATGTGTGCGATGTGGTGCATACAATAAGCTCTTTGACAGGGTTTGAAGCCCTGCTGCGAGATAAAAAGGTGGCGTGTTATGGCTTGCCGTTTTATGCAGGTTTTGGACTAACCGATGATGTGGTTGAGATTGATAACAACCCCAAAATCAATGCCTTAAACAGACGCACTCGCCCCAATCTGCTCCCATTAACCCTAAACGAGCTGATATATGGCACGCTTATTACTTATCCTATGTATCATCTACCGCATGGAATAGGACTTGCCACGCCTGAGCAAGTCATCGAGTATTTGTACAATCAAGCTCATACCGCCAAGCCAAGTCTTGCCAAACGACTGACCCAAAACGCCAAAACCACCGCCATGCAATTACGCAAAATCATCATACGGTAAAAAATTGTATAAAAACTATGGTAAAATACGTCAGCCAACTGTTTGTATTTTAATCAGTTTTTATTTTCATTTGTTAGTTTTTATCATCTTTTTACTTGTTTGATTGTCTATGTCTTTAACCTTAAAACGTCTGCTATCTCATGATGATATTTTGCTACTGCAAGGCAAAATGGGGACGTTTTTTTGTCGTTTTGCCACATTTTTGATGAGTGAGGGCAAGCGAGTGCATAAGGTTAATTTTAATGCAGGCGATGCTCTTTTTTATTGCCACAAGGACAAGATGAGTAATTTTCGGGGGCGTCAAAGTGAGTTTGATGAATTTTTAACCAAACTCATTGATGACAAACAGCTAAAAGCGGTGGTTTGTTTTAACGACTGTCGCCCTTATCATGAGATTGCACGGCAGGTGTGCGAGCGGTTAGGGATTGCCTTTTTTGTCTTTGAAGAGGGTTATCTGCGACCTGATTATATCACCCTAGAAGAGCATGGCATTAACGGCTATTCACGACTGGACTCAACGCTCATTGATACCCTGCAACGGGCAAATGACAAGCCAGAATTTACCGACAACCGTTTTTATCGGCTGTGTGTGGCGAGCATGGTGTATTATGTGGCGGTGTTTGTGGGGCAGTGGCGATATCCGCATTATGAGCATTATCGGGGCTTGTCCCTATGGGCGGAAGCGTGGGCGTGGGTCAAAGCCCCTGTGCGTAAGTTTACCCGTTATCATTCGGACAAACGTTTGCAAGAGCGACTGGTTGGGCAAAAAAACTTCTATCTCGTTAGTTTGCAGGTGCATAACGATTCACAAATCAGCCATCACAGCGACTATCAGGACGTGCGTGATTTTATTCGTGAAGTCATGATAAGTTTTGCCAAGCATGCCCCCAGTGGCACGAGTCTGCTGTTTAAACATCATCCGCTAGACCGTGGACATCGTGACTATACTCGCATGATTGCTAAGCTCGGTGATGAGCTTGGGGTGCAGGGCAGGGTGTTTTATGGCTGTGACATGCACTTGCCAAGCCTGATGAAGGCAAGTATGGGCATGATTACGGTAAACAGCACCACCGCATTGCAGTCGGTATATCATCAAAAACCCACCAAAATCATGGGGCGTGCCTTGTATGATGTGGCAGGGCTGACCGACCAAAAGCCTTTGGATGAGTTTTGGGTAAATCCGACCGCCCCTGACCGTGATTTTTATCTAAAATTTAGGGAATATCTCATTGAGCAGACGCAGTTGAACGGCTCGTTTTATGGTAAAGCCCCGTGGGAGCTGTCGGGCTTTTATCAAAGTTTGGCACAGGATGCGATAACAACCAAATAAGCCCAACCCCTTTTCACAACCACCATATTTATCATTTATCACACCGTGATGAATTTTTATAGGCATTTTTTTAAAAAACTGCTACAATATCCTGTTATCATTTAAATTTTATAGACACCATGACCGCACTTTCTCATATCCGTAATTTTTCTATCATCGCCCACATCGACCACGGCAAATCCACCCTTGCCGACCGTTTTATTCAGGTGTGTGGCGGTCTATCTGACCGTGAAATGCAGGCTCAGGTGCTTGACAGCATGGATATTGAGCGTGAGCGTGGCATTACCATCAAAGCCCAATCGGTAACGCTATATTACAATCATCCGAGTGGCGAAAAATATCAGCTCAACTTCATTGACACCCCTGGACACGTGGACTTTTCTTATGAAGTATCTCGCTCGCTTGCTGCCTGTGAAGGGGCGTTACTTGTCGTGGACGCTGCCCAAGGCGTAGAAGCCCAAAGCGTGGCAAACTGTTACACTGCCATTGAGCAAGACTTAGAGGTTTTACCTGTGTTAAACAAAATTGACTTACCACAGGTTGAGCCTGAGCGTGTCATCGAGGAGATTGAGGACATCATCGGCATTGAGGCGGTGGATGCTCCTAGGGTGTCCGCCAAAACAGGCGTGGGCATTGATGAATTGCTACAAGCCCTAGTGGAGAAAATCCCTGCCCCGCAAGGCGACCGAGATGCTCCCTTGCAAGCCTTGATTATTGATTCATGGTTTGATAATTATCTGGGCGTGGTGTCTTTGGTGCGTGTGCGTGAAGGGCAAGTCAAAACAGGCGATAAGATTTTTATCAAATCCACAGGCGAGAGCCATTTGGTTACTTCCATTGGCGTCTTTACCCCAAAACGCCTTGAAACGCATCGTTTGCAGGCGGGCGAAGTGGGCTTTATCATCGCAGGGATTAAGGACATTGCAGGGGCTCCTGTGGGTGACACCATTACCCTTGCCAAAACGCCCGAGGTGGATAGCATTGCTGGCTTTAAAAAAGTAACTCCGCAGGTGTATGCGGGTATGTTCCCCATTGATTCGTCTGATTTTGAAAAATTCCGTGAAGCCTTGCAAAAGCTACAAATCAACGACACTGCTTTATTTTTTGAGCCTGACACGTCCGAGGCATTGGGCTTTGGTTTTCGCTGTGGCTTTTTGGGAATGCTCCATATGGAGATTATCCAAGAACGGCTTGAACGAGAATATGACCTTGACCTTATCACAACCGCCCCAAGTGTGATTTATGAAGTCGTCAAAAAAAATGGCGACATTGTCTATGTGGACAACCCGTCCAAGCTCCCCGATACAGGCACAATCCAAGAGTTTCGTGAGCCGATTGCCCGTTGCAATATTTTGGTGCCACAAGAATATCTGGGCAACGTCATCACGCTTGCCATTGAACGTCGTAGCGTGCAGGTGGACATGAAGTTTATGGCTCGCCAAGTGCAAGTCGTCTTTGACATTCCGATGGGCGAGGTGGTCATGGACTTTTTTGATAAATTAAAATCGGCAAGTCGTGGCTTTGCGTCCTTAGATTATGGCTTTGAACGTTATCAAGCGGATAAATTGGCTCGTGTGGACGTACTTATCAATGGTGAAAAAGTGGACGCCCTTGCCATGATTTGCCATCAAGAACACGCTCGCCGTCGTGGTAATCAGCTTGTTGAAAAAATGAAAGAGCTGATTCCAAGACAGATGTTTGATGTTGCCATTCAAGCGGCGATTGGTTCGCAGATTATTGCTCGCTCCACCGTCAAAGCCATGCGTAAGGACGTACTTGCCAAGTGTTATGGCGGGGACGTAAGTCGTAAAAAGAAATTGTTAGAGAAACAAAAAGCAGGTAAAAAACGCATGAAGCAGGTAGGTAGTGTAGAAATCCCCCAAGAGGCGTTTTTGGCAGTGCTAAAAGTGGACGGCTAAGGCTTTCTAAATTGGTATAAAACTTGCAGATATTTATGATAAAGGTGGCTTGTGGAATTTGACATTAATTTAATCTTGGTGCCTGTTACGCTGGTGTTACTGGTGGCGTATTTGGCGGATAAATTTGTGTTAAAACAGCATAAATTGGTCGCCAAGCAAACCAAGCTCATCTTACACGCTCAGACTCATTTGGAGCAAGTGGAAAAAGAGTTTAAAGCGACACTCGTGCGTTTTGGACATGATGAGGCACCGGCTGAGTTCATCGGCAATGAACATACGCCAGAGATGCTCAAAAATCAGTCGCTTGTCTATAATGAAGCCAGACGTACCCTAGCCGAGGCACAAAAGCAGGCAGGGATGAACGTGGGCGAACCGGCGGTTGAGCCAAAATTAGTGCAGTGGGCGTATGAGTACCTGCCCATCTTGCTCATCATCGTGTTGGTGCGTTCGTTTGTGGTTGAGCCTTTTAATATCCCATCAAGCTCGATGGTGCCAAGCCTATACACGGGCGATTTTATCATTGTCAATAAAGCATCTTATGGACTAAGATTGCCAATTACGCATACCAAGATTTTAAACACGGGCAGTCCCAAGCACGGTGATGTGGTGGTGTTCCGCTATCCTGAAAACCCCAAACGCTACTACATCAAACGCATGATAGGTCTGCCGGGAGATACGGTGGCATTTAGTAATGGCGTGCTGTCTATTAATGGGCAAGCGGTAAATACAACACCCGTGGATTACCAAATGGCGGATAAGCTCAATGCCAAGCTGATGCCAGCTGTGATTGAGAGTCATCGCCTGTCCGATGAAGAGCGTGCCAAATATGGCTTGGAAGAAGAAAAGCATGCTCACTATTACCGTGAGACATTGGGTGAGCACGACTATACGGTGCGTTATTTGGGCGATTTAAATAGTGCGTCCATTGCTCCATTCTTATTAAAAAACTCACCACAAACTGCCATATCAGGTGGCACAGCATGGCAAATTACCGTGCCAACTGGACAGTATTTTGTCATGGGCGATAACAGAGACCGCAGTGAAGACGGGCGGTTTTGGGGCTTTGTGCCAGAGAGTCATTTGGCAGGCAGGGCAACTTATATTTGGATGCACAAAGAGCCTGGGTTTAATCTACCCAGCTTTGGGCGAGCAGGAGCGATTGATTAGTCGCTTAACATAAACTTAACAGGTGTGATATGCAACAACTAACTTCATTAACCAACCAACGTGGGGCGAGCGTTACCACGATTATTGTCGGTTTGGCGATGGCAGGTATCATCATCAAGCTGGGACTTGGGATTATTCCTGCTTATGTTGGTGATTATCAATTCACCAAATTGGTGGCAGGCGAGCTTAAAAAAGCCAATGATGCCAAGCAAAACGAGCGTCAGTTCATGCAGAGCTTATCTCAGCAGTTGTCTATCAATGCCAACTATAATACCAAGCCAGAAGAAATGATTGTCTTTACCAACAAAACCCCTGGGGCATTGGCGGTCAAAAGCCAATACGAGGTAGAAAGCAACTTCTATGGCAACACCTTTATTGTCAATCGCTTTGAAAAAGACATTACCGCAGCCGACGCCAAGTAAGAGTTATGTCTAAACACACCACATTGCCGACACATTTTGCTACCTTCGAGCAGGGCTACCCCGCCCTTTGCTCAAAATTGGGCTACACCTTTAACGACCCCAATTTGCTCAGACGTGCCTTAACACACCGCTCGTATGACCCCAAGATGAGCTATGAGCGTTTGGAGTTTTTGGGTGATGCTCTTTTGGGGGCGGTGATTGCCGAGGCATTGTTTACCTTTTTTCCCCGTCATGACGAGGGTAAGCTGACCCGTATGCGTGCCACATTGGTACGCCAAGAGACCCTTGTGCAGATTGCCGAGAAGTTGGAGTTGTCATCTCATCTGATACTGGGCGTGGGCGAGCGTAAAGGTGGTGGGCGACACCGTGCTAGTATTTTAGCTGATGCGGTGGAGGCGATTTTGGCGTCCGTGTATTTAGACAGTGGCGATATTGAGCGAGTGAAAGGCTTGGTTAAATGCTGGTATGAGACCTTGATTACCGAAGTGGGCGAAGAAAAAGTGCTAAAAGACGCCAAGTCCCGCCTGCAAGAATGGCTTCAAGGCAATAAACTGCCCCTGCCGACTTATACGCTTATGGATACCATTGGCAACGCCCCCAATCAAACCTTTGTGGTGAAATGTACTGTGGCTGTGGCGGACTGCACGCCCATTACCGAGACGGGCGAGAGCAGACGTATTGCCGAGCAAAAATGTGCCGAACGCATGATAAATCAGCTCAATAAATTGGAAAAACCTAAGGCGTTATAAAGCATATTGTAAATTTTGAACCGTAGGGGCGAATCATATTCGCCCAAAAATCAAGACGTTATCACAGGGCAAATGTAATTCGCCCCTACAAATCCACAACCCTAAAACAACCCAAATCACCACCCATTTTTAATCATTCGTATTTTAAATTCCCAAACCAACCCACATTTACAAATACCATTTGCCCCGCCTGTGTTGTCGTTATATAATGACAGCATTGCCCTTATTTTTACAATTTAGGAAAACCATGACAAACGCACACGACCAAAACCAGACCAATAACGAAAATACCATTTCCGCCTTTTTCAATGACAATCCCACGCCTGTGATTTCTGATGACTTTAAAGCAGGGTTTGTGGCGATTGTCGGTCGCCCCAACGTGGGCAAATCCACGCTCATGAACCATTTGCTTGGGCAAAAATTATCCATTACCAGCCGTAAACCGCAGACCACACGTCATCGCATTCATGGCATTTTGACCAACGACACTTGCCAAATGGTGTTTGTGGACACCCCCGGCATTCACACCAAAGAAGTTAAAGCAATCAACGAGCGTATGAACAAAACTGCCGTGTCCGCCTTGTCAGACGTGGATTTGGTGCTGTTTGTGGTGGACAGTGTCCAGTGGCGAGAAGACGACCTTTTGACCCTTGAAAAACTGTCAGCGACCAATCTGCCTGTGGTGCTTGTCATCAACAAAGCTGATACTATTAAGGATAAATCCAAACTTTTGCCACTCATCGGCGAATACCAAGAAAGTTTTGATTTTGCCGACATTGTGCCTGTGTCCGCCTTGCGTGGGCATAACTTAGATAGGCTTATGGACGTGATTGCAGGCTTTTTGCCGACCCGTCCGCCGATTTTTGACCCCGAGCAGATTACCGACCGCAGTGAGCGGTTTTTGGCGAGCGAGATTATCCGTGAAAAAATCATGCGAGCGTCTGGCGATGAAGTGCCGTATGATTTGACCGTGCAAATTGACACTTTCAAAGACGAACCTGCTCACAAAGACCCCGAAACAGGCAAATGGCGAAAAGCCTGTACCTTTATTGATGCCACCATTTTTGTGGAGCGGGCAGGGCAAAAAACCATTGTCATCGGCGACAAAGGCTCACGCATTAAGCAAGTCGGCATAGAAGCTCGCCAAGACATGGAAAAGCTGTTTGATAAGAAAATCATGCTCACCTTATGGGTCAAAGTCAAAAAAGGGTGGAGCGATGATGAGCGGGCGTTAAATAGTTTGGGGTATTAAATTGGGCTTTTAAAATTTGCCAATGTGGGGGCGAATTGCAATTCGCCCTTGATAAATCCATCACTGATACAAAGTTGAGAATAGGGCAAGCCCCTTTATTTTGATACATGCCATTTTACGACACCATTTAACAAGGAAGACATTCATCATAAGGAAAACCCATGTTTCACACCCTAAAACATGCTTGGGCAAAGCACCGCCTACCTGCTAATTCCCCTTATCTGCCCCTATACGAACCGCACCCTGATGAGCTAGTGAGTTTTGATTGTGAGACCACCAGCCTAAACGTCAAAGAAGCCCATATCATCTCCATCGGGGCGGTTAAGATTCGGGGTAATCGCATTTTAACCGATGAGTCTTTTTATGTGCTGGTCAAGCCTGACGGTATCATGACAGCAACCAACGTTACCATTCATGGTTTGCGACCTAAGGATTTAAAAGACGGACTGGACACCGAAACGGCGATACGGCAGTTTTTGGACTTTGTCGGTGGGCGGACTCTTGTGGGCTATTTTTTGGAATATGATGTGGCAATGGTCAATAAATTTTTAAAACCGATGGCAGGAATAACCCTACCCCAAAAACAAATAGAAATATCAAGGATTTACCACGCCCAAGAAACCCGCCATAAATATTATGATGCCGAGATTGACCTAAAAATGGCAACGATGGTAAACGCCCTAGGCATTCCCGACCTGCCACGCCATGATGCTTTAAATGACGCCATCAACGTAGCGATGATGTATTTGGCTTTGAGGCATCGCAGAGTTTGATGATAACCATTCTTTTTATTAACAAAAAAATTTTTGTATAGACTATTGCAATTGCTCACAGTTGTGCTATTCTAAATCAAGGTGCAAGAAAACACCTGTAATTTGCAAGGAAGCAATGAATTATTCAAGGGAGAAAACCCACCAAAATCTGCTTTCTTTGCTTTTTTACCAACTTTGGAGAAAGCAATGTCAGAAACTTCAAATAACACTCACACCCCAACAAACACCCCGCCCGCAGATGCCCAAGGCTATTGGCGTGCCAACGTGCGTATCATCATCGGCTGTTTGGTCGTTTGGGCGGTCGTATCGCTCGGTTTTGCCATTATCCTACGTCCTGCCTTGATGGGTATTAGCTTTATGGGGACGGATTTGGGGCTGTGGTTCGGTCAGCAAGGGGCAATTTTGACCTTTGTCGCCTTGATTTTCTTTTATGCGTGGCGAATGAATAAATTGGACAAACAATATGGCGTTGAGGAGGACTAAGGATGAGTCAATTTGCCATTAACTTGATTTTTGTGGGGCTGTCCTTTGCCCTGTATTTTGGGATTGCCATTTGGGCAAGAGCAGGCTCAACGAAGGAATTTTATGTCGCAGGCGGTGGTGTTCACCCTGTTGTAAACGGCATGGCGACAGGGGCGGACTGGATGAGTGCCGCATCCTTTATCTCCATGGCGGGCATGATTGCGATGGGCGGTTATGCAGCGTCCGCTTATCTCATGGGTTGGACGGGTGGATTTGTACTGCTTGCTCTGCTACTTGCTCCGTATTTGCGTAAATTTGGTAAATTTACCGTGCCTGACTTTATCGGCGACCGCTTTTACTCAAAACCTGCTCGCTTGATTGCGGTGGTCTGCCTTATCCTAGCATGTACCACTTATGTCATCGGACAGATGACAGGGGCGGGCGTGGCGTTCTCTCGCTTTTTGGAAGTGGATAAAAACACAGGGCTTATCATCGCTGCCATTGTCGTGCTGTTTTATGCGGTACTTGGCGGTATGAAAGGCATTACCTACACGCAAGTGGCTCAGTATGTCGTTTTGATGATTGCCTATATCATTCCTGCGATTTTTATCTCTTTAAACATTACAGGTAACCCTATTCCTGCTCTTGGTATGTTTGGCACGGTAGAAGGTGGCGAAACCATGCTTGCCAAGCTCGATGGGCTGATTACCGACCTAGGTTTTGCCGCTTATACTGCCGATGTGCCTGATAAGCTCAATATGTTCTTATTGACCTTGTCGCTTATGATTGGTACGGCAGGTTTGCCCCACGTTATTATCCGCTTTTTTACGGTAAATAAAGTCTCGGACGCTCGCTCATCAGCAGGTTGGACGCTGGTATTTATCGCACTGCTATACACCGCTGCCCCTGCTGTAGGTACGATGTCTCGCATGAATTTGGTGGATACTGTATATCCAAATGGCACGCAGTCTGCCCCCATTGAGTACGAAGCTCGCCCTGAGTGGATGAAAAACTGGGAACAAACAGGTCTTTTAAAATTTGAAGACAAAAATAATGATGGCAAAATTGACTACTATAATGACAAGTCAAAAGATGAAGCCTTCCTTGCTGCTGCCGAATCCAAGGGCTTAAAAGGTAATGAGCTTGACGTAAACAATGACATCATGGTGCTTGCCAACCCTGAGATTGCCAACTTACCACCATGGGTCATCGGTCTGATTGCCGCAGGGGGTATCGCTGCTGCTTTATCTACCGCCGCAGGTCTACTGCTTGCCATCTCGTCTGCCATCTCGCACGACCTTATCAAGATGGTTATCAAGCCTGATATTAGTGATAAAGGCGAACTTAATGTCGCTCGTGCCTCGATGATTGTGGCGATTGCGATTGCAACATGGCTTGGCATGAATCCCCCTGGTTTTGCCGCCCAGACGGTTGCCCTTGCCTTTGGTATTGCAGGTTCGTCCTTGTTCCCTGCTCTCATGATGGGTATTTTCTCAAAACGCATCAACGACAAAGGAGTGGTGGCAGGCATGCTGGCAGGTCTTATCGTAACGTGCGTGTACATTTTCCTATTCAAAGGCTGGTTCTTTATCCCTGGTACTAATATGCTTGCCGATGACGCATCAGGTTGGATTATGGGGATTAGCCCACTAGGCTTTGGTCCAATCGGGGCATTGATTAACTTTGTGGTTGCCTTTGCTGTGTCGTACATGACCGCACCGCCATCACAAGAGATTCAAGACTTGGTTGAAAGCGTGCGTTATCCAAAAGGAGCGGGTGCTGCTGTTGACCACTAATCGGCTCTCATCAAAAACTGCTTAAAATCTCGGTTTTAGGCAGTTTTTATATGGATTTGATTTATAATGATAAAAATTTGGGTGTTGTTCAATACGGTAATGTTGAGTTTAGACACTGTGTGTAACTCTATTTTTTAAAATATATTTTAAGGAAAAGACATGATGTTTTGGGACATTACGGCAATGATTTTTGCAGGCTTTTTATTTGCAGGGCTTGCCATGCCGATTAAGATTTTTTATAAAAAAACGCCAAAATGGTTCATTCCTGCCATGGCAGGGCTTGGCATGATGAGTTATCAGGTGTACAGCGAATACCAATGGTTTGGCGATACCAGTGCCAAACTGCCAGACGGGAGCGTGGTGGTGGCAAGCGTGCCAAAGACGACTTGGTTTCGTCCGTGGTCGTATGCTAAGCCCCAAGTTTTTCAATTTGTGGTGTTAGATACCGCCAATGTTGTCAGCCTTGATGAGACAACCAAACAAGCCCAGGTGTATTTTTTTGAAAGGCGATTGCCTGCCCAAAAATTGGACGTACTATTTGACTGTCAAAAGGGCGTGCAAAGTTATGTGATAAATCGGGATTTTAGCCGTCTTAATTGGCAAAAATTGGACTATACCGATAAGGCGGTGGGGCTGGTGTGTCGCTAGGTTGGGCGGAACAGGAAGAAAGGGAAAGAAAAAAAGGGTATTGTTAATTAACTATACCTTTGGGTGGATTTGTAGGGGCAAATCACATTTGCCCTGTGATAACGTATTGATTTTTGGGCGAATATAATTCGCCCCTACACGTTCAATTTTAAAATATATCTTTATTGAACAATACCGAAAAAAGTAAAAGCGGTCTTGATTTTACTGATAAATCCGTGTCTAAATAACTTGCCATTAAGACACGGATGTTAAATTAGGAAGTATTCATTGTGATAAGGGCTTGGCAAAATCCAGTCCCTTTCCATCATCAAATCACGGTGTTTCGGCAGGCATGGACGTATCAGCCACAGGCACATCTAGGCGTAGTTGGTCACGGGCTTCTTGTTGGGCATGATAACCTAATGCCAAGCTCGTGCAGAAAAATATGGTGGCAAGGATGGCGGTGGTGCGAGTTAGAAAGTTTGCCGAACCTGCCGCCCCAAACACCGTGCCTGCCGCTCCAGAGCCAAAACTTGCCCCAGCATCCGCCCCTTTGCCGTGCTGAATGAGTATGAGACCTGATAAGGCAATGGCGACAATGATATGAATGGCTAAGATAAATGTAAACATGGTGTTCTCGTTATTTTGATTGGCTAAATGCGTGGATAATGGCGGTAAAGCTGTCGGTTTTCAAGGACGCTCCGCCCACCAACGCTCCATCGATGACATCCGATTTGGCAAATTCGGGGGCGTTTTTGTCGTTCACGCTACCGCCATATAAAATGGGGGTGGTCATACCAAATGTAGCTAATTCGTCTTTGATAAAGCGGTGTGTTTTTTCAATTTCATCAAAGGTTGGGGTTAGTCCCGTGCCGATTGCCCAAACAGGCTCATAAGCAATGATAAGTTTGGCAGCATCGGTATCTGCTTGATTTACAAACGCCTTTAAAATGGCTAATTGGTTTTTTAAAATCCCAAACGTCTCGCCACGCTCATACTCGTCTTTGGTTTCGCCAATGCAGTAGATGACCGATAAGCCGTGAGCAAAAGCGTGGGCGACTTTGGCGGATAAAACCTCATCGGTCTCGCCATGATATTGACGGCGTTCGGAATGTCCCACAAGGGTAAAAGTTGCCCCAATATCCGCCACTTGGCAAGCTGACACATCGCCTGTAAACGCCCCTGTCTTAGCCGTCTTATGGGCGATGTCTTGCACGCCGAGCAGGATGCCGTCCGCCAAAACTGATTTGACAGCTGATAAATGCACAAGGCTCGGCACCACGCCCACAGTACAGCCATCATTGGCAGGCAGGCTTGTGGCAAGGGCGGCCGCGTCTGATGCGGTGGCAGGGTTTAACTTCCAGTTGCCGATGACGTATTTTTGGCTCATGGGATTTCCTTTGGCTCTATTGTAATTTTAACCTAGCAACATATTATAGCAAACATTCCCCAAAAAATCAGCACACAAATGATGGGCGGTATTATTGGCGGTGTTTCTCCCGATAATCCCAAAACTTTGCCCTTTGAGTAAAATTTTATGCTAAAAGCACAGCAAATTTTTTATTTTTGGAGTAAAATAAGCAAAAATATATGCAATTTTCACGCCAATTTTCATCTGATGACACATTTCTTTTAAAATTTGTCGCTCATTTGATTTTAATAAACATTGGCAAATGATTTAGGAAAATATTATGTCCGCTCCGAATTTTGGTGGTTTGGCACACATTTTGGTGTCAAATGGCTTGGTTGCCCCCGAAGCCATGACCAAGGCTCTGACTGAAGCCCAGCAGCAAAGCATGGCGATTGTGCCATATTTGGTAGAAAACAGAGTTGCCCCTGCAAATAAGATTGCCAGTCTGCTTGCTCATGAATTTGGCGACCCATTATTTGACCTAAATGCACTGTCTCCTGATGCGGTCAATAAAGAGCTGGTTGATGAAAAAATCGTCAATCAGTATGGGGCATTGCCACTCTTTAAACGGGGTAATAAACTTTTTGTGGGTTTGTCCGACCCCACCCGCTTAGATGCCATTGATGCCATCTCCTTTAACGCCAAGCTGACCGTTGAAACCATCGTTGTCGAAGAAGACAAGCTCAAAAAGATGATTGAGGATGTCTACTCAGGCGGTGGCGGACTGGGCGACCTAGGCGATGTCGATCTGTCAGGGGACTTTGATGGTGGGTCAGGTGATGAAGACGATGAGGGTACTGACGTCAATTCAGGCGGTGGTGAAGATGCCCCTGTTGTTAAGTTTGTCAATAAAATGCTCCTTGACGCCATTCGTATGGGGGCGTCGGATTTGCACTTTGAGCCATATGAGAAATCTTACCGTGTGCGTTTTCGTGTGGATGGGGTGTTGCAGATTATCAGCCGTCCGCCCATTCAACTTGCCGGTAAAATCGCCGCTCGTCTTAAAGTCATGTCACAAATGGACATCTCCGAACGCCGAGCCCCCCAGGATGGTCGTATTAAGCTAAAAATCTCCAAAACAAAAGCCATCGACTTTCGTGTGAACTCCTGTCCGACACTCTTTGGTGAGAAGCTCGTACTGCGTATTCTCGACCCGTCATCAGCGATGCTTGGTATTGATGCACTCGGCTATGAGCCTGACCAAAAAGAGCTGTTCTTAGAAGCTCTTGATAAACCTCAAGGCATGCTACTTATCACAGGCCCGACAGGTTCGGGTAAAACGGTATCGCTCTATACTGGTCTTAACATCCTAAACACGCCCGAGACCAACATCTCTACCGCCGAAGACCCTGTGGAGATTAACTTGGAAGGGATTAACCAAGTAAACGTCAACCCCAAAGTGGGTCTCACGTTCGCCTCCGCCCTAAAAGCATTCCTACGTCAAGACCCTGACATCGTCATGGTCGGTGAGATTCGTGATTTGGAGACTGCCGAGATTGCCATTAAAGCCGCCCAAACGGGACACATGGTTTTATCCACCCTGCACACCAACTCTGCCCCCGAGACCTTGACCCGTCTACGCAACATGGGTGTGGCATCATTTAACATCGCAACCTCAGTAAACCTAGTAATCGCTCAGCGTCTGGCTCGCCGTCTGTGCAAAAACTGCAAAAAGCCAACCAACGTACCCAAGCAGAGCCTGCTAGAAATGGGCTTTACCGAAGAAGATCTTGCCAACCCTGATAACGTCATCTATGAGCCAGTAGGCTGTTCTGAATGTCGTGAAGGCTACAAGGGACGTGTGGGTATCTATGAAGTCATGAAAATCTACCCAAGCATTTCACGGATTATCATGGAAGACGGCAACGCCATTCAAATCAAAGACGAGGCAATGAAGTACGGTTTTCGTGATTTGAGACGTTCAGGTATTATGAAAGTACTGCAGGGTACAACCAGTATCCAAGAGATGTATCGGGTAACTTCTGAATAATATCGCTTAAATAATCAAAGCCCTTGTATATTCAAGGGCTTTGATTGTTGGGTTGTTTTTGATATTTGTCTTTACTTGACACTAAACGCTGACGGTGTACGTCCAAAAAACTGCTTAAATGCCTTACTAAAGCATTCAGGATTATCATACCTTGCCAAATACGCCGCACCACCTACACTCTCGCCACGCCTTAGAGCGTTGAGTGCCACATAAAGGCGGTATTCCCTGCTATATTTGATGACCGACACGCCAAAGATGTTTTGAAACTCCTTTTGTAATGTTGTACGGTTTGTCAGGCATTGTTTGGCAAGCATATCAATACTCGGTATTTGTTCGCAGTGCTGTAATAATTGTCCTGCTTGAATGATTCGATGATGATACTGATAAGAATAATTGTCCTGACATACCTGCTTAAAAACTTGTTTTGTCAATAAATGGTATTGTTAATTGAGTATACTTTTCTAGAAAGCCGTTCGTGGTGAGCTTGTCGAACCATAACGGTTTTCCTAGACTTCGACAAGCTCAGTCCGAACGGAAAACCTTAAAATCTATCTTTATTTAACAATACCCAATAAATTAATCAGCTTTTTTGGAGTGGTTTTGTGGATGTGATAATGGGTAATGATTTGACTTAACAGCCCTGCCGTTGCATTCATGTCAATAGTAAAAGGCATTAAATGAGCATTTCTAAACATTTTGATAATCATCGGAGAGATGCCTAAATTCTCCAAATAATAATAATTGCAAAAAATCACAAGCTCGCTTTGCCTGCCCTGCACAAAACATTTATCGCCCAATGTCTTTTGGTTGATGGGAAATAACAAACCCTGCCCTTGTGCCTGATAAATATGCCAATACTCGCCGTCTCCCCCATCAAACCGTAAATGTGTCTGCCCATCCAAGGTAAATACCAGTCGCACACCTGGTTCAAAATAATCCCAAGCTGTCGTATATGTAGGTGCAAGCGTATCAACATGGGTTATTTTTAAGCAAATATGCACGTCAATCACGTCCGTGATGAGCCGAATGTGCTGACAATTCGCCTGATGCTCGTGGGGATTTATGGTGATGCTCATTGGTTAAAAAATTGCTTTTTATTCGGTTGGGTGTGTTGCGATTGTGTTAAAATTTTATTAATTATCATTTATATTATTATTTTTGTCAAGAATTAGGAGTTAAAATGCAAAACTTTTCAACCTATCCTTTGCCAAAATTACACCCCTTAGCCCTTGCTGTACTCGGTGTTTTGGCGTATCCTACGGCATTTGCTAACACTGATGATAATGTTGGCGAACCGCACGTTACTCTTGCACCAGAAACCATTATTATTCAAAGAAACGGGGCAAGGTACAGCTATATCCGCCCTTATGATGAAATTACCGCCCTAAAAACAGATGCGTATCTAGATACCACGCCTCAATCTATCAACGTGGTAACACGCCGTCATCTGGATGAGCGAGAGCCGATTGACGTGGCAGAGACACTTGCCTATACCAGTGGTGTGCAAGGGGGTTATCGTGGTGAGAATGGCAATATTGAAATGACGGTGCGTGGCATTGGTAACAAGCATGACGGTGGTGGGTCAGCCTTGCTTGTGGATGGCATGAGCTATGCCACTTCTCTTGAAATGAACCCCTATCTTATCGATAGTATTGACGTACTAAAAGGCGGTATCTCTGCTCTATATGGCAAATCTTCCCCTGGTGGCGTGGTTAATATTAACCTAAAAAAGGCAAGTGGTAGTAATGAGAAAGAGATTGCCCTAAAAGTAGGGGCAAATAACCGTACCGAGCTTGGCATTGATATCGACAACAAATTAAATGATAAGGTGGACTATCGTTTGATTGGGGCGGTTAAAAAACTAGAATGGCAAGCAGGCGATGCTAAGCAAGAAAGCCATGCCTTATCTTCATCTATCAATTGGGCAATCAGCGACAAAGCCAATTTGCAAGTGTTTGCCTTACATGAAAATCAGCCCAAAGCGGGCGACCGTAATTTTCTGGTGGCGCAAGGTTTATTAACCCCTGTCAATGGCAAATACATACCCTATGACTTTTTTGGTTCTGACCCCAATTTTCACGACATCAGAACCAAACAAACCCAGCTTGGCTATCAGTTTGATTATGATGTTAATGATAATTTAAGATTCAGCCAAAAAACCCGTTATGGCAAATATAGCGACATTCTAAAATCCGTCATCGTTTGGTATCCTGATAGCAACAACCCCAGTACTCTGGTGCGCAAGGCTCGAATGTGGGATTATTCACATACCTCTTTTCAGACAGATAATTCTGTGAATTTCAAGCTTAATACAGGTGGTCTATCGCACAGCATGATGGCGGGTGTGGATTATACTGATATTGACCGTGATGAAACAACTCATCTTGGTGATGCCCCGAGCATTGACTGGCAAGCTCCTATTTATGGTGTTAATATTGCTCCGCCTGCCCTTCGTACCAAAAGCAAGCAAGAAAATCGCCAAATTGGAGTGTACGCCCAAAATGAAATGGCATTTGATAAGTGGCATTTTTTGGTAGGGGGTCGTTATGACAAATCAAAAACAAGCGAGCTAAACCTGCTTAATAATCAATTCACAAGCCAAAAAGACAGTAAATTTACATGGCGAGCAGGGGCATTGTATGCTTTTGATAACGGTGTGTCGCCCTATATCAGTTATGGCACGTCTTTTGTCCCTGCCATCGGTACAGACGCAAATGGCAACGCCCTAAAACCAACCACGTCCACCCAGGCCGAACTTGGCGTAAAATACCAAATCACGCCACGGGTACTTTTGACAGGGTCGCTATTTGACATCAAACAGCAAAATCTTGTGCAGTTTGACCGTGCCACTCGTAGCAATAAACAAATTGGCGAAGTGCAAACATTGGGGGCTGAGATTGAGTTACAAGGCGACATCACACCAAATTGGGGGCTAAGTGGCAGCTACACTTATCTTGACAAAACCATCAAAAGAGATACTGACCCTAGCAATGTTGGCAAAACCCATTGGAATGTACCAAAACACAACTACTCACTATGGACGGACTATCGTTTTTCTGGCACTTTGGACGGTCTAAGCGTAGGCGTGGGCATGCGTCATCAAGACAAAACTTATGACCGCACTAACACACTGACTGTACCTAGCTACACACTTTGGGATTTAAAAGTTGGCTATCGCCCGGCAGTACTATTCCCACGACTAAAAGGCATAACCCTACAACTCAATGTCCAAAATGTTGGCGACAAGCATTATGTGGCATCTTGTAGTAATGCCGATTCATGCTTTTATGGCAAAGAACGCCAAATCATCGGTTCGGTGAGTTATCGTTGGTAATCAAATCACGCTTGATGAAAAAAGAGCAATAATGATTGCTCTTTTGTTCTTTAAAGTGCCAATTTAAATAATAAAACAGGACGCTTATGAAACATTCTGCCAAAACCTTAGTCATCTTAATCGCTTTGTCTTTTTATCAAATCAGCCATGCCGACATCACAACCAAGCATAGTCATAATGATATTTTGCAAGCCACACATCAAGGTTGTATTCATGGCAATTACGCCCAAATTCCTCTAGATAGTAAGCAACTAAATACCCTGGTAGCGGGCAAAATCTCATTTAGCAACAACGACAAACTACATGGCATGACGCTTGATTTTCATCAGGATAAGGTCAAACGTGTGATTTTTAATAACAAAGTCAATGAGCAAAGTTTTTTGCTATGGCATGCTCATACCAATGATCGGCTGATCTTAGACGCTCCCACAGGATCACAGGCTTGCTATACCCTGTCTTTAACCTATAATCACACCGTTCAAGACGACACAGATTACCATAATGATAAACCACAAAGCCCTCTGTTACAACAAGTACAACAAGACCCAACCGCCCAAAACTTAGCCAATTTTTGGCAAAATGTTGCCAAAAATGGCACTCCCTTGATAGAGCAAGTGGGCGATAAGACATTGATGACATTTTTGTGGCGTGAAAGTGAGCCGACCGTCAACGTCCGCCTGCTTGGCTCGCCCAGTAATGACCATGAATGGCTATATAAATTACCAAAGAGTGATATTTGGTATAAAAGTTTTTGGGTTAAAGATTCTCTTTTGCTAAGTTATGAATTTGCCCCCAACGTCCCCATGCTTGCCCCAAATCCTGCAATGAGTGCTGATGATATTCGCTACAAAAAACGTCAAGCCATGCTCGCTAAACTCACGCACGACCCCCTAAATCCCCATCGTTTTGGTAACGGCTCTTGGGTGGGTGTGAATGCTGCATTTTCACAGACCAAGGCTCATCAGGGTAAACTGGTAGAGCGGATTTTTAAGAGCGAGTTGCTAAATAATCAAAGACGCATTTGGCTTTACCAAACCAATAATGTCAAAAAAGACAGTCAGCCGATTGTGCTGTATCTGTTCGATGGTGATGTGTATTTAAATGTGGTTGGTGTGCCAAGCTTGCTTGATGATTTTGCCACGCGCACAGGCATCGGTGTGATTGCCGTGCTGATTGATAATGTCAATCGCCATGCCGAGCTACCGATGAATGATGAGTTTGCTAAGATGATGAATGATGAGCTTGTGCCATTTGTGGTGCAACAGATGGGTGTATCGACAAGTGCAGACAGGACAGTGATTTCAGGGTCAAGCTATGGCGGACTGGCTGCGGCATTTGTGGCATATCGCCATCCTGATATTTTTGGCAATGTGTTGCCATTATCTGGTTCATTTTGGTATAAAAACGGACAAGACCAACACCTATACGACCTAATCCAGCAAAATCCTGCAAAACACACCCAAAAATGGCATATCATGGCAGGTAGCTACGAGACACACCGTCAGGGCGAGACAGTTAATGACAGCATTTTGGGGTCAAGCCAAACACTGGTTGCCAGCCTAAACAAACAAGGCAATCAAGCGACTTTTCGGCTATATGAAGGCGGACATGATTATGCTGTATGGCGTGTGGCGTTGATTGACGGATTGGAGAAATTGTTTGCAAGATAAGAGAATCGGGCGTTATCACAAAATAACGCCCTTATTTTTGGTCATTTACCAGCCTTTGACCACACCGTCTTTAAATTGGTTTTTGGCTTCGGCTTCTACTTCATCAGACTGATAGGCTTGAACGAAGTTTTTGATGGCGTCCGAGTCTTTGTTGTCGGCACGGGCAACGATGATGTTCACATAAGGCGAGTCTTTGTCTTCAACAAATACGCCGTCATTGGCGGTTAAGCCCACTTGACCTGCATAAGTGTTGTTCACCACCGCCAAATCCACGTCATCTAAGGCACGAGCGGCGACTGATGTATCCACTTCTTTGATTTCAAGTTTTTTGGGGTTTTCTACTATGTCAAGCGATGTTGAGAATAGGTTGGTGTTGTCTTTGAGTTTAATCAGCCCTTGCTTTTCAAGCAAAATGAGTGCACGAGCTAGGTTTGACGGGTCGTTTGGTACTGCCACGATAGCACCGTCTTTAAGCTCGCTTATGCTTTTGATTTTCTTAGAATAGCCTGCCAATGGATAGACAAAGGTATTGCCTACGATGACCAGATTATCCAGTTTTTTCTCTTGGCTGTCTTTGTCAAGATAAGGCTTGTGTTGCATGGCGTTGGCGTCTAAGTCGCACTTGGAGACGGCGGTGTTGGGCAGGGCGTAGTCGTTAAACTCAACGTATTCTACCACCAGACCGTATTTTTCTTGGGCGACTTTGGCGGCCACTTCGGCAACTTTATGTTCAGGCCCGCTCATCACGCCCACTTTGATTTTGTTGGGGTCGCCAGCAGGGCAAGAGGTAGCGGTTGCCGTTGTGGTTTGGGCGGTTGTGTCGGTTTTGGTTTCGGTTTGGGCAGGTTTGTCGCCACCACAGCCAACTAGGGCAATGCCTGATGCCAAGGCACACAGACCAAAAAATTTGTTTGCTTTCATAAGGGGTCTCTATTTAAAAAGGAATGATATTTATCTGTTTGTCAATTTAAAATCATTGAATTTATCAAATGACAAAATCATGACAACAATAAATTTTAACATATTAAAGCAAAAAATTAGTCAAACTTCAATATGAATTTTGACTAACATAACGCACTATACTTATGCCATTTTGGCATATCATCTATGGTCAAACCGCTCGGCAAGCATATCCCCCACCTTTTGGCATATCATGACAATCGCCACGATGATGACGGTCGCTATCCATTTGACATAGACCATACCACGATGTTCGCCATAGCTGATAGCAAGATTGCCCAGACCGCCACCACCTACCACACCTGCCATTGCCGAATAGCCGATGAGCGAGACGAGCGTGAGCGTTATGGCGTTGATGAGTATGGGTAGGCTCTCGGGGAAGTAGTATTTTGTGATGATTTGCCAGTTGGTTGCCCCCATGGCATGAGCCGATTCGGTCAAACCTGTGGGAATCTCGGCTAGGGCGTTGGCGGTAAGCCTTGCCACAAAAGGAATGGCGGTCATGGCAAGTGGCACAATGGCGGCGGTCGTGCCGAGCGTTGTCCCTACAATCAGGCGAGTAAAGGGCAATAAAATAATGAGCAAAATGATAAACGGCACCGACCGCCCCACGTTGATAATCACGTCCAATATGGCAAATAAAGGCTTATTCGCCAAAATCCGCCCCTTACCCGTCAAAAACGCCAAAAATCCAAGCGGTAGCCCCACCAGCACCGATATGGCGGTAGAGACCAGTCCCATATAGACCGTCTCGTAAGTGGACTTATAGACCATTTGCCACATTTGGGGGGTCAGCTCGCTCATAAAGCCTTGATAAATCTCATGCCACATAGCCTAACACCTCAAATCCAACATGATGTTCTGTAAAAAACGCCAATGCCTCCACGCACGCCGTCCGCTCGCCAATCATTTGGCTTATGGTTACGCCAAACTTGACACCGCCCACATAGTCCATTTGTGAAGTCAAAATGTTAAACGCCACGCCAAATCGCCGTGTCGCCTCCGAAAAGAGCGGACTGTCCACCGTTTTGCCACTAAATTCAAAGCGTATCACAGGATAAGTGCCGTCCGTCTCATGGGCGTGCAGGCGTGCCAAAAATTCATCAGGCAAGCTCACATGAAAAGTCGCCTTGATAAAGTCGTGGGCAAGTTCGGTTTGGGGATTGGCAAAAATCTGCCCCACCGTGCCTTGTTCCACCAACACGCCCTTGTCAATGACCGCCACTTTATCACAAATGCGTTTGACCACGTCCATTTCGTGCGTGATGAGCAGTATGGTAATGCCAAGTTCGCTGTTGATTTTTTTTAATAAATCCAAAATCGCCCCTGTTGTGGCAGGGTCTAAGGCACTGGTTGCTTCATCGCAGAGCAAAACTTTTGGGTCGGTTGCCAATGCTCGGGCAATGGCGACACGCTGTTTTTGACCGCCTGATAGGCTAGACGGATAGGCGTGATGACGCTCGGATAAGCCCACGAGTTCAAGCAGGGAGCTTACCTTTTCTTTGATGTTGTGTTTGGGTGTGCCAGACAGTTCAAGGCTTAAAGCGACATTATCAAACACCGTGCGAGATGAGAGCAGGTTAAACTGCTGAAAAATCATGCCGATATGACGGCGAGCCTTGATAAGGTCAGCATTGTCTAGGTTCATCAAGTCCACACCGTCCACAAATACGTGTCCTGTCGTGGGGCGTTCTAGGAGATTGACACAGCGAATGAGCGTGGATTTGCCTGCTCCGCTGGCTCCAATCACACCAAAAATCTCGCCCTTTGCCACCGTCAAATCGGTCGGTTGTAGGGCGGTAAAGGTCGTGGGTTTGCCGTCTTTTTTTATGGCGAAAGTTTTGCTAACGCCTTGTAATCTTATCATAATGGGTAAATTTGGGAAAATTGGTTATTATAGCATGGATTGCGTGAATATTATGGCGAAAATTGACTGATTGATGGTCTTGTTATTAGAGCATGCCTACCATTGACAACATTTTTATGAAATAGATGAAAATTTGACAATTTCAATCAATTTTTGCATGAAAATGGCTAAAACACAAATGACAAATCATGAAAAACCAAAAAATTGCCCAAAATTTACTCAAAATCAACACTTCTCCCCACAATCACGCATAACTACGACAGTTGCAACAATGGCGTAACATTTTTAAAATTTCTAGGGCAAAGCACGCACAAGACCGCCGATGATTTTACATTTTATGGCTATCACGCACCCCGAAAATCGCCTATCATACACTCATCACCAACAAGAAACATACCAAATGAATGCTTAATATCTGTTGGACTAATGATAAGCATGAATGACGTAGCATGGTTGGTGTCGTGGGTAAAGCCAATTTTGGATGATTTTAATGATGATTTGCTAGGTTGTTATGTTAGTTTAAATAATGCATAAAATCAACGTTAAATGAAAATAGAATTTCACTTTGCCCAAATCAGTAATAACCAAGTGACAACTCCATCTTTAATAAGGAATTCATCATGAGTAACTATGACCATATCGACCGTGACGTTGTAAAAAATATGTCCGATGAGACTAAAGCAGACCTAAACGCTGACCCAATCACAGGCGAGCCAGGTTCACACCCAGTAGGCACGGCAGTCGGTGGTCTAGGCGGTGCAGCCGCAGGGGCAGCCATTGGTGCATTGGCAGGTCCACTAGGGGCACTTATCGGCGGTGCCGTGGGTGCAATCGTTGGTGGTGGTGCAGGCAGTGCCGCAGGCGAAGCCTTTGACCCAACCATTGAAGAAGCCTACTGGCGTGCTCACTATGCCACATCGCCCACTTATGTAGCAGGCTATGACTATGACCGTGACTACCTACCTGCTTATGCCGTAGGTTATGCCAACCGTCCACATTATCCTGCTGATGCTCGCTTTGAAGATCATGAAAGTGATTTGGAGCGTTCATGGAATGAAGTTAAAGGCGAATCACGTCTGGCGTGGGAACAGGCCAAACTTGCTGCTCGTGATGCATGGTATCGTGTAAAGTACTAAGAAGTGCTAAATAATAAGTTAAATTTACCTGATTAATTTTAATTGGGTTCATAAAATAAAACCACTTAAATGCTCTGCATTTGGGTGGTTTTTTGTGCTGTTTTATCATTGTACACTCTGCAAAATGAAAAAGTGCTACAGTTTCCGTTCGTGGTGAGCCTGTCGAACCATAACGGAAACCGACCCACAGGCATAGCTCAGGGCGAACAGTTTCCGTAGTAAAATTCAATTTTGTTAGCTGTAAATTTTGGTTATTGCTATTTCAAATTTTAAAAACACCCCCATTTATAAACCTATCGTATTTTAAATACCTAAACATTTATCAAAATATTAAAAGGTACATCATGGCACACGAATACATCAGTATCAAAGGGGCAAAAACCCATAACCTAAAAGACATCAACGTGGACATTCCACGAGATAAGTTGGTTGTCATTACAGGTTTATCGGGTTCGGGCAAATCATCGCTCGCCTTTGATACGCTCTACGCCGAAGGGCAAAGACGTTATGTGGAGAGTCTGTCCGCTTATGCTCGCCAGTTTCTATCACAAATGGAGAAGCCTGACGTGGATAGTATTGAAGGCTTGTCCCCTGCCATTGCCATTGAACAAAAATCAACCAACCACAACCCCCGCTCCACGGTCGGCACGATTACCGAAGTGTATGATTATTTGCGATTACTGTTTGCTCGTGTCGGCACGCCCCATTGCCCTGAACACGGTTTGCCCATGGTCGCCCAAACGGTGAGCGAAATGGTGGACGACATTCTTGCCAAACCTGACGGCACACGGCTCATGCTCCTTGCCCCTGTCGTGCGTGAACGTAAGGGCGAGCATATTGCCCTATTGGAGAGCTTACAAGCACAGGGTTTTACCAAAGTTCGCATTGACGGGGTAGTCTATGACATGGACGAATTGCCCACGCTTGCCAAAACGCACAAACACACCATAGACGTGGTGGTGGATAGATTTAAGGTGCGAGATGATTTGGGTAACCGTGTGGCGGAGAGTTTGGAGACCACGTTACGCCTTGGCTCGGACATTGCCATTTTGCACAACATGGACGATGAGAGCGAGACGGTGCTGTCTGCCAAGCACTCTTGCCCTGCCTGTGATAGGGCAGTGAGCGAGTTGGAGCCACGCCTGTTTAGCTTTAACAATCCTGCTGGGGCGTGTCCGTCTTGTGATGGACTGGGCAAACGCCAGTATTTCTCTGCCGAACGTATCGTTACCGAACCTGCCAAATCCCTAAATCAAGGGGCGATACACGGTTGGGACAAACGCCACGCTTATTATTTTGGGCTTTTGACAACCGTTTGCACGCATTTTGGCATTGACATGGATAAGCCGTGGCAAGACTTAACCAAAAAAGAGCAAACTATCATTTTAAACGGTTCGGGCAAAGAGAAACTCACCTTTAACTTTACCGATGAACGTGGGCGTAAAACAACCAAAACCGTGCCATTTGAAGGGATTTTACCGTACCTAGAACGCCGTTATCACAGCACCACAAGCAACATCGTGCGAGATGAGTTAGCCCAATATTTATCTGATACCACTTGTAATGTCTGTAATGGCGTTCGCCTAAATGACATCGCTCGCAATGTCAAAGTGGACGGACGGGGCGTGGGCGACATCATTGCCCTGCCGATAGGGCAAGCGTGGCAATATTATGAAAACCTGCACATCGGCGGACACAAAGGCGAAGTGGCGGATAAGATTTTTAAAGAAATCCGTGAGCGTTTGGGCTTTTTGACCAAAGTGGGGCTAGAATACCTAACCCTTGCCCGCTCTGCCGAGACCCTATCGGGCGGGGAAGCTCAGCGTATCCGTCTGGCAAGCCAAATCGGAGCAGGGCTTATGGGGGTCATGTATGTGCTTGATGAGCCGTCCATTGGCTTGCACCAACGAGACAATGACCGCCTATTATCCACGCTGACTCACCTGCGAGATTTGGGCAACACCGTCATTGTCGTGGAGCATGATGAGGACGCCATTCGCACCGCTGACCACATCATTGACATTGGTGTGGGGGCAGGCGTGCATGGCGGACGTGTGATTGCCACAGGGACGGCGGACGAGATTGCCAAGAATGACAACTCATTAACAGGGCAATATTTATCGGGCAAAAAACGCATTGAGATTCCCAAAATCCGCCACAGTGCCAAAACAGGCGAGATTAAAAAAGGCAAAAAAACCGTAACCGAACCCCTATATATCCGCCTAGACGGAGCAAAGGGAAATAATTTAAAAAATGTAAACCTAGCCATTCCAATCGGTGTCATGACCTGTATCACAGGCGTATCAGGCTCGGGCAAATCCACGCTCATCAACCGCACGCTCATGCCACTGTCTGCCACGCACCTAAATAACGCAACCACGCTTGTGCCTGAGCCGTATGACAAAATCACAGGGCTAGAACACCTTGATAAAATGGTGGACATAGACCAGTCGCCAATCGGTCGCACGCCACGCTCCAACCCTGCCACTTATACGGGCGTGTTTACGCTCATCAGAGACCTATTTACCCAAACGCCAGAAGCTCGGGCAAGGGGCTATAAGGCAGGGCGGTTTAGCTTTAATGTCAAAGGCGGTCGCTGTGAAGCCTGTCAAGGGGACGGCATGATTAAGGTAGAAATGCACTTTTTGCCAGATATGTATGTGCCGTGCGATGTCTGTGCAGGCAGTCGCTACAATCGTGAGACCCTAGAAGTCCACTACAAGGGCAAATCTATCTCGGACGTGCTAGACATGACGGTAGAAGATGCCTTGGTGTTTTTTGAAGCAATCCCTGCCATTCATCGCAAATTAGAAGCCCTGATGCAGGTGGGTTTGGGCTACATTCAGCTTGGGCAATCCGCCACGACATTGTCAGGGGGCGAAGCACAGCGAGTTAAGCTCGCCAAAGAGCTTGCCAAACGGGACACAGGGCAGACACTCTATATCCTAGATGAGCCAACCACAGGGCTACATTTTGAAGACATTGCCAAACTGCTTGACATCTTGCACGCCCTTAGAGATAAGGGCAATACGGTGGTGGTCATTGAGCATAATTTGGACGTCATCAAGACCGCTGACTACATCGTGGATTTGGGCTATGAAGGTGGCTCAGGTGGGGGCGAGATTGTCGCCACAGGCACGCCAGAGGAGGTGGCGGACGATGAGAAGTCGCATACAGGGCGGTTTTTAAAAATGGTGCTGGATAAGGGCTGATGAAAAAATCCAAACTGCTTAAACTGACCCTAACCGCCTTGGTATTGTTATTGATACCAAGGCGAAGTAGTCCCAATCCGCCAAAAAGGTAGCTCATGTATTTATTTGACACCCACACCCATTTTGACGTACCCGAATACGACAATAAGCGTGATGAATACAATCACACCGCCTTTACGCATGGCGTGCGTCATGTGGTGCTTATTGGCTATTTGGCAAAATATTTTGATAGAATGAGACAGGTCAAATACCATGCCGATAGCCATTATCCAATCAAGCACCATTTGGCGTGTGGCTTACACCCGTTATATATCAAAGAACATAGCGATGATGATTTGGATATTTTAGATAATTATCTAAACAAATATCCCAACATTGCCATTGGCGAGATAGGGCTTGATACTTATCCTGATGAATTAAAATCGGTGGATAATTATGATAAGCAATGCCGTTTTTTTATAGAGCAAATCGGCTTATCAAAAACGCATGATTTACCCATTTTATTACACATTCGCAAATCGCACGCCGATACCCTAAAACTTTTAAAGATGCAAAAATACAACGCTCACAATCAAGGCGGTATCGCTCATAGTTTTAGCGGTGGCGAAAATGAAGCGTTGCATTTTGCCAAATTGGGTTTTAAAATTGGCATTACAGGGCAAATCACCAACCCTAATGCCAAAAAATTACGCCAAGCGGTAAAAACGGTATTTGATAAAATTGGCATATCTGCTTTTGTGATTGAGACCGATTGCCCTGATATGAATCCTATCCCTGCTCAACTGGGCGGTAATTATTTTAATGAACCCAAAAATTTAATATATGTTTTAGATGAATTGGCGGTGTTATTTAATATGGATAAAGAAACCTTGGCATATCAATTTTGGCAAAACAGCAATGAGGCATTTAAAACTAATTTTGAATATCATTAAATAATTTTTAAAAATAAAAATTGGTAGGGTGCGTATTACGCACCATTAAATGATTTAATTTTAATTTAAAATGCCTACTTATCAATTATTAAATAATTATTTTGGCTCTGGTTCAAAAAGTATGCTACAAAGAAAACCGTTCGTGGTGAGCTTGGGAAACCTAACGGTTTTCCTACCCGCAGGCAGGCTCAGGGCGAACGGAAAATCTAGTTCAGCATACTTTTTAGACCACTACCATTATTTTTAGCTTGTAGGGGCAATTTATTCGCCCAAAATTTAAAGAGTAAAATAAAATGACCAACCGCAGATTTGCAGGCACCCGCACGCTATATGGCGATGATTTTGACAAATTTACCCACGCTCATGTTTATGTGATTGGCATTGGTGGTGTGGGGTCATGGGCGGTGGAGGCGTTAGCTCGCACAGGTATTGGTGAGATGACGCTCATTGATATGGACGTGCTGGTGGAGAGTAATGTCAATCGCCAACTGCCCGCCCTAACCGACACCTTTGGCGAATCAAAAATTGGCGAGATGACAAAACGAGCAATTGGCATTAACCCCAATATCAAAATCAATGCCATTGATGACTTTATCACGCCTGATAATATTGATAAGCTATTACCAAGTATTGATGTTATAAAAGACTATAAAGCCAAAAAAAGACCGCTTATTATATTAGACTGTGTGGATGACATGAATGCCAAATTGGCAATTGCCCTATATTGCCGATTTAATAAAGTTAAACTCATCATCTCAGGTGGAGCAGGGGGCAAAATCGACCCTTTGCAAATAAAAGTGAGTGATTTAAAAGATGTATATCAAGACCCCTTACTTGCCAAATTACGCCAACACCTAAGAGATAAAAATATCAATAAATCTTTAAAGGAAAAGTTTGGCATGAAATGTGTCTATTCGTCCGAACCCTTAAAACTTGCCAATGCCTGTGAAAGTGGACTTAACTGCGGTGGCTATGGCTCGGCGGTTACGGTAACGGCAAGCGTGGGTATGATAATGGCGAGCGAATGTTTAAAGATGATTGCACAATCATCAAAACCCCATTGATAAATATTTAACCCAACTATTTAACCCAATTCATTGACGGAGCATATTATGAAAATTTTAAATTCCCCTTATTATAAACCCAGAAAAGTATTTAACGAAAATTACATCAACAACCAACATCAAGTCGTCATACAAGACTTAGATGACAAAATCAAAGTCAATGACAATCCTTATGACAACCTACTATACTCTATTTATCCTTACATCATTTTTGAGGATATGGTCATCAGAAGAGACAGGCTTGCTGATTTTATCAAATGCACTGATTATTATACCGTCTCTTTTGATAAAAAGAGCGGGCAATTTTATGAAAATGAGCATTGCTATTTTTATGAAAAATACAAATTTTTTATCGTTGCCAGTGAGGATTTGAGCAATGACTATCATAAAACGATTTTTGAGGCTGGATTATTGCAGGTACATAGTGTCTATTATGACCCCACCGATGAAAATGTGCTTGCCAATATGCGTGAATTTTTTAACAACTATTTTGAAAAATATGTCTCGCCTGAAAGTAAGATTTTGCTATTGTTAAAAGAATGCCAAAACTTAGTTTTTAAACACCAAAGCATTAAGCCTTATACGCTGGATTTAAAGACGATGTATAATGATGACTTTTTGCCAGTACACACCAAAATTAAAAACGAACTGGGTCAAGGCAAAAAAGGCGTGGTATTATTGCATGGTTTGGCAGGTACGGGTAAGACCAATTATATCAAATGGCTGACCGCTCAAATTCCCGATAAAGATTTTATTTTTGTACCAAATAATATGATTGGTGAGCTTGCCAAACCTGAATTTATGAGTATGCTCATTGAGCAAAAAAATTCGGTGCTGGTATTAGAAGACTGCGAAAACTATATCGCCGAGCGTGTAGGCGGTGGCAATCAAACGGACGTGGTGGGGATTATTCTAAATATCGCTGATGGGATATTGTCAGACGTATTAGAATGCCAGTTTATTTGTACCTTTAATGCCGATTTGATGGATATTGACCATGCACTGCTTAGACGAGGGCGACTGATTGCCGAATATCAATTTGGTAAATTGTCCATTGAAAAATGCAATGCCTATCTAAAATCCATTGGCAAAGACATCACGGTGGATAAAGAGATGACCCTTGCTGAATTAACCCATATTGATGAAAAAGAATATAAAGCGGTTGATGATAAAAAAGTGGGATTTGGGTTTGTTTAAATCTATTGGTATTAATATTTTAAATAGATAAATAAGGGTAAATTAAATTTGCCCTTATTTTAATTGCTCTTAATAAACACCAGCATATCCATAACGCTGATTATTCACTTGGGTAACAAAGGTGATGCCATAGCGTAAATGGGTGTTATCATGCCATTTATAAACAAAGCTATACGGTTTATAAAATTGATGTGTATCATACATCAAGCTTAAATGCAGTCGCTCTAAATCGCTAATGTCTTCGGTGATAAGTCGGTCATTATCAAGATAAATAAAATGGCATTGCGACTGTGCTTGTGGCGTGGTAAAAATTTGCTCACTAAAATGATAGTGGCAATATACCGCTTTATCCTGTCCGATATTGGGCGGAGCATAGCTGACATAATCCACATCATCAGGGATATGGGGTGCTAATTTGGGATTGACGTGCTTGGCGTGGTAGTTAAGATTGGAGATATGGCAATTATCCGCCCACGAGTGCGTATTTTGGCTTTGATTAAATTCATCTTGGATTGTTTGAATGGTTTGTTTATTGCCAGTCACATGAAGGGCAGGCATATCAAAATCGTGATTGGTCATAAAATCCGCCCCGTGTTTTAGGGCAATCTTGCCCCGTGTTTTAGGGCAATCTTGCTCAGCTCTTTATGCATGCACATATCATAGCTGATATGGGTAAATTGGCTTTGATTATTGGGTAATAAAATCATGGCGATAATCGCCACGCATGATAGGACGATAAGCAAGGGAGTGATAAATTTCATGAGTGGCAATCTTTTTGAGTTATCCTAAATCAGCCAAACAATTTTGTCAAGGATGGAGAATGCCTGCCTTTTAAACGGATGTTTTCGTTGTAAATACAAAGGGTGGGTAAGATCTATGTTTCATGGCTTTTTAAAAACCACTAAACAAAAGATTGATTTATTACAAAAGATAAAAAATAAAAAACAGCTTATAAGCAATTTTAAGCTGTTTTTTTGTGAAAAGGGTGCCCCAACCACTGCTTATCGAACGTATCAAAACGGTTGTCAGATTGCTTTATTTTGGCTTGTTTGGCAACTTCTTTGGGGTCTATGCCTTGTGTTAACTGCTCTTTGATTTCTATATTTTTGGCTCGTGCTTGTGCCAACGATAAGGCAGGGTATTTGCCTAATGCCTTTTCTTTTTACTTGCCATTGTGGCTGTAAATTGATACAAAAACCTTTGTGCCTGTATGTCGAATATAAAGCCATGGCCCATTACCATCACTGATTTTATTGGGCTTATTCGGTGTGCATTTTTCATTGAACTGTAAGCATTTAATGGCGGTATCTGTAAGGCTCATTTTTGGTATATTTCGGTTACGAACTCGTATACCAGTTTTTTATGGATAGCAATAGATTATGACGGACAGCCAAAGACAAGAAAAGGGCTAAACACAAGAAAAATCAAGGGCTATCTCACAATGTGAGATAGCCCTAGACTGTTATATGGTCGGAGTGGCGGGATTCGAACTCGCGACCCCTTGCACCCCATGCAAGTGCGCTACCAAGCTGCGCTACACCCCGAATAGGCGATTATTATAGCAGGTTTTTGGTAGATTGCAAGCGATTTTTAACTTGTATTGTGATTGTAAGGCAAAACCGCCCAATAAATTTGGGCGGTTTTGTATGGCGGTTTATCCTGCTTGATTGTCATCAGATGATGGGGTATCAAGCGGGGCGGTGTCATCGGCTTTGGGTTTGCGTTTGACGACTTCTGCCTTTTGGGCTGCCTTGGATGTTCTTTTGGCAGGGGTTTTGGCAGGTTTTGGGGTTTTTGCTTTGGCAGGTTTGGGCTTTTTGGGCGTTACCAAATTCAAAATCCCTGTTGGTTGTAGCAGTTGACCTGAGACGCTCTCAATCATGTCCTTATAACTGGCAGGACTGGTTTTGGTGGTCTCATCATTTGTCTTATTGTCAGTTTTATCAGCTACTTTGGGGGCTTTGGCATCTGACATTTTACCGTCGTCTTTGGATTCATCGGTTGGGCTGATGATATCATCCAAGGCTTGCACCAAAGATTCTAAGGCGGACTCAGCGGATTCTAACACTTTATCCATGGTGTCGCTGGCAGACTCTAATAAGCTTGGCTCGGTAGTGTCATGTGTACTAGGCTCCGCCATGTCGCCTACTGGCAGTTCAGGGCTGTCCACAGGCTCAGGCTTGTGAGTTTCCGTGGCAGGGGTTGCCGTCTCGTCTGTAATCGTACTCGGGACGGATTCACCTGCTGTCTCATCAAGGATGGGACTTGTGCCTAAGTCAGGGTGTTGACCACGAGGGTCGTTACTGGCACGCTGAGTGATGGGGCGTGGAATGGCTTCGGTTTTGCCTTGTCCGATGTGCCATGCACGCTGTGCGGTGGTATGCTTGGCAAAGTCCGCCAGATATTCGCTTGAGAGTGGAGCGTAGCCATAGTTGACGAACTGCTTGGCGAACGCCTGTTCAAACTCTTGCTCTCCGTCTGTCGCAGAGTGAGTCTCTGTGGGTTTGTCAGCGTGAATGGCGTCTACCGCACGCAAAAAGTGTGCCACAAAGTCATCACGCCATGCTTGGGGCAGGGTGTCGCCCAGTACGCTTTGGATGAACTCGCCTGCCGTGCCTGTGATGGTCGGGCGAGTTGTGGTGGGGGCTGACTGTGCTTTGGTCAGACCAAGCTTCTCACGCAGGGCGACCGCCACGACTCGGGGGTCGTTGATTGCCTTATTCATCTCTTGGGCGAGCGTGGTTAGGCGTTCTGCACTCACGACATCAGCGGTTGGCATGTCTGCTTGTTGTACCATGTCATGAGCATTAGCACTTACTTCATCTGCTTGGGCGGATGTGGCTTGCTCTTTCTGATTTACCCCTGTATCATTGGCAGGTGTGGTAACAGGAGTGGTAACATTATCATCCACATTGATGGTTTCTGTCACCACTTCTGCTCGTGCTTCTGCTTGCACCGCCAAGTCTACCACTTCGCTGTCTTTGTTGGGTTTATCGGCGGGTTCGGCTTTTTCAGCTCTGGCGCGTTTTGGTTTGGGTTTGCTGTTGTCTAGCGAGACATGCACCACATCGCCTGTCATCTCAGGCTCGATGATGGGGCTGATGTATAGCACCACTTCATCAGGGTTGGCAGATTTGTGTGCGGTGCGGTCAGCTTTGGCAGGTTTATCAGTATCCTTATCTGCTCTTGGCTCATGTTTTGATTCTGGCTTTGGCTCATGGGCTTGGGGCTTGGTTGCCGATTTGTCCATGCCCTTGTCTGTGCTTTTATCTGTTTCTTTGTCTGCTTTGTCGGCAGGTCTTAGTGTCTCGCCACGCACCATTTCGCCACGAGATTCACGCTGAGAGTTTGGCTCACGCTTGGGATAGTCTGGCTCTTTTCTGCGACGGTCGGTTTTTTCGTTTCTGTCCTTATCATAGTTTTCGCGTTTGTCGGTCTTGTTCTGACTGTCACTGTCGCTGTGGTCACGTTTGGTCTTTTTCTTGTATTTGTCATCACGTTCAGAGCGAGCAGGGCGTTCTGTCTTGTCATGATGTTTGTCACTGCTCTTGTCGTGGGCTTTGTCGTCAGCTTTTGCTTCTTTGTGTTCTTTTTCGGGTAGAGCTAGGGTGCCAAACGAACCTAGGCTCACGCCCCCGCCATTGACGATAGATTCGATGGCAGCGGCGGCGTCTTCGTTATTTAGGGCGTGAGCAAGGCGTGCCTGTGGTTTGGGAGCGAACAAGTTGGATAACCATGCCACGGCTTTGACTTCTTGGGACTGTTTGGGGGTCTCTTGGGGGATTTTGTCTCGTTTGTTGTCGCCTTTTTGGTCTTTGTTTTTGGCGGTGGCATTATCTGCCTTTTGCCAACGGTTTGCCACTGTGGTTGGTTCATCGGTTTTGGTTTGCCAGTTCACTTCATAGCCACGGTCAATGTTTTCACGCTCTTCAACATCAACAATCCGCTCATAGCTTGACGGGGCAAAGCCGTCTGGGTTGAAGTGCAGGCTAAAATTGGGCGATTCTAGATGAGCATGGGGCAAAATGGTAATGCGTGTGCCTGAGTCTTGCTCTAAATAGACAAGGCTTTCACGTTTTTCGTTAAGCAAAAAGGCGGCAATCTCGGTCGGCACTTCGGCTTGAATCTCGCCCATACGCTCTTTTAGGGCAATCTGCTCAATCTGACGCATGATAGACAGAGCAAGCGAACGCAAATCCCGTATCATGCCGTTGCCATGACAACGAGGGCATAGATAACCTGTGGCTTCTTCTAGGGACGGACGCAGTCTTTGACGACTCATTTCCATCAAGCCAAATTTGGAAATCTCGGCAAACTGCACTCTGGCACGGTCGTAGCGTGTGGCATCAATCAAGCGTTTTTCCACGTCCTTTTGGTGGCGTGGGTCGTTCATGTCAATAAAGTCAATGACGATGAGTCCGCCCATGTCTCTTAGGCGTAGCTGACGGGCAATCTCATCGGCGGCTTCTAAGTTGGTGTGATAAGCGGTCTCGGCAACGTCTGAGCCTTTGGTGGACTTGGCGGAGTTGATGTCGATTGCCACCATGGCTTCGGTTTGGTCAATGACAATAGAGCCGCCAGATGGCAAGCGAACTTCACGCTGATAAGCGGTCTCAATCTGGCGCTCTACCCCAAAACGGCTAAATAGTGGCTCATAATCGGTGTATTTACGTAGTTTGCCCATCTGGGTAGGCATGACGGACGCAATAAAATGCGCCGCTTCGTTATAGGCGTTCTCGCTGTCAATCCATACCTCACCGATGTCATCGCGCAGATAATCACGCACCGCACGAGTGACCACGCCTGCTTCTTGGTGGACAAGGCAGGGGCTGGGGCGAGTGCGTTTTTGCTCTTGGATGGCTGACCATGCTTCTAGCAGGTGGTTTAGGTCGTTTTGTAGGTCATCAAAGCCCTTACCCAGTCCTGCGGTGCGTACAATCACGCTCATGCCACGGGGTATGGACAGACTGGCGATGATTTGTTTCATCTCTTCACGGACTTTACCTGAGATTTGGCGGCTGATACCGCCTGCCTTGCTGTTGTTAGGCATGAGTACCAGATAACGCCCAGCGAGCGAAATGTAGGTGGACAGGGCAGCCCCTTTGTTGCCACGTTCTTCTTTTTCGACTTGAACGATGACGCTGTCGCCTTCTTTGATGATGTCTCTGATGTTGTCGGTGCGTGGGTTGCCTTTGAGATATTCTGGGGCAATCTCTCTGAGGGGCAAAAAGCCCTGACGAGCCGAGCCGTATTCGACAAATACCGCTTCTAATGACGGCTCAACACGGGTGATATGTCCCTTGTAGATGTTGGCTTTTTTTTGTTCACGAGTGCGATTTTCTAGGTCAAAATCGTAAAGGTGGTGGTCTTTGCACAGTGCCACACGAATTTCTTCGTTGTGGGTGGCGTTGATAAGAATGCGTTTCATGATGTTCCTTAAAAAAGTAAACATCAAGGCGGTAAGATAGGGCGTTGCCTATTAGACAAATGGTTGGGCTTTATGGTGTGTTAGGTTTGCAAAAATCGGGTACATAAGCACCCATGTTTTGGCTTTTTACAATAAAAATCTACAAAACTAAAAACCCATTTGGTAAATCATTACCAAATCAGTTCAACGCCTAAAAATTGGTTGGGAATAACCCTTATCATACAGTCATCGCTTGCACCGATGAGACCAAACAGCGGATTCTACAAAAACAGTGTTTGTCTTGTGTTTTTGTGTGTGTTTGGCAAAAAATCTTACGCACCTTGATGTGCAAAATAAAAAAATTGGGTGGGCTACCTGTGATGAATATAAATAATCAATACCAAGATTATGTTTGGTATTTTTAATCAATACGCCATTTTTGGCAAAAATTTCACTTTTGTCATCACTTTATTTGGTAACGTGCTAAACTATATCAGATTTACCCAAATTTTCCTATCAAAATTTTAAAAATTTAACAATATGATCCAAAATTCCCCCAAAACGCCCCAATCGGCTGATGATGCGATTAGCGATTTTAGCCGTGTCAATTTTTTGACCGTAACTGAAAGCCAAGACGGACAACGCATTGATAATTTTTTGCTCGCTCGCCTAAAAGGCTTGCCCCGCTCGCACCTATATAAGCTCATCAGAGACGATGAAATCCGCATCAATAAAAAACGCTGTAAGCCCCATGACCGCATTAGTACAGGCGATGTCGTGCGTGTCGCTCCCATTCGCCTATCGGTGCGTGATGAACCTGTGGTGTCAGACGACTTTGCCAAAGGCTTGCTTGGACGAGTGGTGTTTGAAAATGACGGCTTGATTGTGCTAAACAAACCGCACGGCTTGGCGGTGCATGGCGGAAGTGGCGAGAGTTTTGGGGTGATTGAAGCCATGCGAGTGGCAACGGGCAAAAAATATTTAGAACTTATCCATAGGATTGACAAAGACACGTCAGGGCTACTGCTTATCGCCAAAAAACGCAGTACCTTAAAAGACTTACAAGCCCATTTTAGAGAAAAAACCATACAAAAAGACTATCTGTGCGTGGTGCATGGCACGGTCAAGAGCGGTCAAAAAATAGACAAACCACTCCTTAAATACACCCTAAAAAATGGCGAAAGACGGGTCAAGGTGGACAAAGACGGCAAACCGTCCCAGACTGTGATAGAGGTGCTGGCGACTTTTGAGATGGACGGCATGGCGGTAAGCCTTGTCAAGGCAAGTCCCTTGACAGGACGCACGCACCAAATCCGTGTGCATATGGCAAGTATCGGTCATGCCTTGCTTGGCGATGACAAATACCAATCGCCCACGCAAGCAAGCCTTGCGACCCAAAAAGGCATAAAACGGCTGTGTCTGCACGCATGGCGGATTGCTGTGCCGAGCGATGATGGTGTGCAGGTGTTTGAAGTGGATATGCCTGATGATATGAGGGGGTTTGTGGGGGATGGGGTTTAGGATTGTGTGCGATTATTTAACATGGGTTAAGAGCTGGTTAAGAGTAAGTAAGGTGTATACCACGCACCACTATGTTTTTAGGCATTGTTAATGGGTAAGTTTTTTGGATAAATTGGTAGGGAAAAATTGCAATTTGCTCCTACAAATCCATCCAAAATTATCATCAATTAGCAAAGGCTTAAAAAAATATTGGTGCGTAATACGCACCTTATCATTACGACAGACAAACACAGAACGCTTCCCCAAATCAACCCAATTTCCCCAAAAAGCCCTAGACAATTTGCCAATTTTATTTTACAGTAGTCATTTATATTTTTTGGAAAAACCGCCATGAAACCTGTAATGATAGACACGACCGCCCGCCATGAAGCCATTGCCAAATCCATTTCTGACACAGGACTATCTCGTGATGAGCTGTTGGGGGCGATTGATTTGGGGTCGAACAGTTTTCATTTGGCAATCGCTCGGCTTGACCACGGGGAGGTGCGCCGTATCGCCAGCATTTCTGAAAAAGTGCAATTAGGGGCAGGGCTTGACGAAAACAACGTCCTATCTGAGGAAGCCATGGAGCGTGGCATTGACTGCCTAAAACGCTTTTTACCCCATGTTAGCGAAATCAGCCCCGACCGCCTAAGGGTGGTGGCAACCAACGCCCTAAGAAAGGCGGTGAACGCCCAAGAATTTATCCGCCGTGCCAATGCTTTTTTGCCAAAGCCCATTGAAGTCATCGCAGGGCGTGAAGAAGCTCGCCTTATCTATCTTGGCGTGTCGCACTCCAACGCCAGCACCGACAAACGCCTTGTGATTGACATCGGTGGGGGCAGTACCGAATTTATCATCGGGCAAGGCTTTGAACCCATTGAAATGGAAAGTTTGCAAATGGGCTGTGTGTCTTTTACTCGTAAATTTTTTGCAGACGGACGTATCAGCGAGCGTGCGTTTGACGGGGCGATGACGGCAACCCAAACCGAGCTGTTAAGTATCGCCAAACGTTACAAAAAAACAGGCTGGGACAATGCCATCGCGTCATCTGGCACAGCAAAGGCGTGTAAACTTGTGCTAGAAGAGCTGGGATTTGCCAAAGATGTCATCACGCTGGACGGCATGATAAAATTAAAAAAACACCTTATCAAACTTGGTAATATTGACAAAATCACCTTTGAAGGGGTAAAAGCTCATCGCCAAGCGGTATTCCCAGCAGGAGTGGCGGAGCTGTTGGCAATCATGCAAACGCTTGATATTAAAGAGCTTTATTATTCGGACGGGGCGTTGCGTGAAGGCGTGATGTATGACATGCTGGGGCGACTTGACAATGAAGACGTGCGAGACCGTTCGGTGTCCGCCCTTGCCGAGCGGTATTCGGTGGATTTTAAGCAGGCGGGGCGTGTCATGACGACCTGTGGGCGACTGTTTGATATGGTCAAGGCGGATTTGGGCTTTGATGATGAAGACAGGGACTTGCTCCGCCGTGCATCCAATTTGCATGAGATTGGGCTTGCCGTGGGTCATAGCAACTATCAGCGTCATAGTGCGTATTTGCTTGAATTTTCGGACATTGCAGGATTTGCCCAGACAGGGCAGGCGAGCATGGCTCAGATTGCCCTAAACCACAGACGAAAACTCAAATCCGAAAACCTAGATATTATTGAAAACCTAGGCGGTCGCAAACTTGCCTATCTGTGCCTGATTTTACGCCTTGCCGTTACCGCTAACCACTCACGCACCATAAAATCCGCCCCCATTTATTTATCCATTGGCAAAGACAAAGACCACTGGAAAATCACGCTAGGGGACGGCTTGCACAAAGAGCTTATCGTTAATGAACTAAATAATGACATTGCCCAATTTGCCAAATGGGGGGTGAAATTGTCGGTGGTGGGGTAAATCCATGACCGCACACAAGAGCAATGATGACATTCCAAGCCGTATGAGTATTCCCTTACCATTTGTCATCATGCGTGAGAATGTCGACAAAGAGCAACTTGTCGAGCAATATGGCAGAGTTTTTCAAAATGCTTGGCGGATTTATGGTTTCTTTATGATAATGATGATAATGCCAATAGCATGGTCGTTTATTGGTGGTGCGACACCAGATGATTTAATAGCGGTTGGGCGTTTTTGGTTAATTATAACAGTGACAATGACTGGAACTGTGTTTTTTCAAAAACGCCAAAAAGAAAACACATTAAAAGAAATCAAAAATCTGCCAAAAATTACCCCTTTTATCGCTATCACTCATCAGGACGTGCGTGTGTACAATAGGTTTGGCAAAGAGCTTGTTGCGATACCGATTGACAATATCGCAACAATGTATGCGTTTGATTTATCAGGCGGTAGCAAATTGCACATTCATTACAAAAGACCATTTTGGCGGTTTTTTGTTTATACAATTGGCTCCAATGAAATGGGGGCGACTTTTTATTTTGAACATCAAAATGAAAAATACATTCCCGAAAGTCTCAAAAGTTGCGTCTGGATAATTAGTAATATGGTAAAAATGCTCCAACAAGACCGAGTCGCCAGCCATTTCCCTTTTGTTAAGAAAAACTACACCAATGGGCGAGCGTGGGACGACCCCTAAACCATTTCCCAAACGCCAAAAAATATGCTAAACTATTTAAGTTTACATTTGTATAGATTATAAGGAAAAACCTATGAGCCAAGCTGTTAGCCAAGTTTGGGAAAGTGTCAAACTTGCCCGCCATGCCGACCGTCCGCTGTTTTTGGATTATGTCAAGACGCTATTTACTGAATTTGATGAGTTGCATGGCGACCGTGCATTTGCAGACGACCGTGCGATTTTGGGCGGTCTTGCTCGTTTTGACGGCAAGCCTGTCATGGTCATCGGTCAGCACCGTGGGCGCTCTACTCGTGAGCGGATTACCCACAATTTTGGTATGGCAAGCCCCGAAGGTTACCGCAAGGTCATTCGCCTTGTGCAGATGGCGGAACGCTTTGGCTTGCCTGTTTTGACCTTCATTGACACCCCAGGGGCGTACCCTGGTGTGGGAGCAGAAGAGCGTGGGCAGGCAGAAGCCATTGCCCGTGCCATTGCGGTATTTAGCAGTCTTAACACCCCAATCATCGCTACCGTCATCGGCGAAGGCGGTTCGGGCGGAGCGTTGGCAATCGGTGTGGCGGATAAGGTCAATATGCTCCAAAACAGCATTTATTCGGTCATCTCCCCCGAAGGCTGTGCGTCTATTCTATGGAAAACCGCCGAAAAAGCCCCTGATGCGTCCGAAGCGTTGAAACTGTCGGCAAATAATTTGCACCAGTTAGGACTCATTGACGAAGTTGTGGACGAAGGGCAAGGCGGACACATTGAGCCTGATGTGGTGATGACAAATTTGAAAAATTTGTTAAACGAGCAATTAAACGAGCTTGAAATGCTGGGCAAAAATGAGTTGCTCGCTGGGCGGTACGAGCGTCTTATGAGATTTAATTCTAAGATTTCGCTGTGATTGTGATGTCAGACAAACCGCCAAAAAGGGCGGTTTATTATTGCCAAAACTACCGACAATGCAGGCAAAATTTGCTATAATACCACGTTTTATCCAGACCGACCGCCATGACCGCATACGCCCCCACCGATGAGCAATTATCCGCCCTAAATATGGCGATGACAGGCGATTCCTTTAAAATCGTGGCGTATGCAGGGGCAGGCAAGACCACGACACTCAAACTCATCAGCGAGAATTTGCGTGGGCGTGGGCGTGGGCTGTATTTGGCATTTAATAAGTCCATCGCCAGTGAAGCCCAAGGCAAATTTCCCCCCAATGTCAAATGCCAAACCTTTCACTCACTTGCCTATCGCCATGTGCCACGGGGCATTACCGCCAAAGTGAGCCTGCCACGGCTGACCCCTGCTAGACTGGCAACGGAGCTTGGCTTGAGTGCCATCGAAGTGGAGCGAAGTTTTGACGGGGTCAAAAAATCCGTGGTGCTGACCCCTGTCAAACTTGCCAATATCATAAGCGAAGCCATCATTACGTTTTGTAAGACGTCATCTGCCTATCCTGCCCCACGCCACATCACGCCCCCGTCTTGGCTATCGGATGCTGACAAGGTGCGCTTGCAAGAGCTACTCTATCCTGCCTTTGAATATCGCTGGCTGTCGTCTATCGACCCCCGCCATCAAGCAGGGATAGGGCATGATGTCTATCTAAAACTGTGGACGCTCTCAAATCCCATCATTCCTGCCGACTTCATCCTGTTTGACGAAGCCCAAGATGCCGACCCGCTCATGATGGGGGCGTTATTACAACAAAATAAGCAGACCATTTATGTCGGGGATGCTCATCAGCAGATTTATGAATGGCGGGGGGCGACCAATGCCATGAAACGCTTGCCGTATCCTGCCACGCTACTCACGCAGTCGTTTCGCTTTGGTGATGAGATTGCCAAAGTTGCCAATATTTTTTTAAAGGCATTACAAGAAGAAATCCCTCTAAAAGGCAACCCTGCCAAACATTCGATGACCGCACGCCTGCTGGCAAATGGACAAAAAGATGCCATTCTTTGTCGTACCAACGCCAACGCCATGGCACGTCTGTTGGCAGGGCAAAAGATGGGGCATAAAGTCGCCCTGCAAGCCGACAGTGCAAGAATACTGCGATTTTGCCAAGGGGCAGACAGCTTAAAACATGGCAAATCTGCCTATGGCACGCCCGAGCTTGCCTTTTTTAGTCATTGGGGCGAAGTCCAAGAGTTTAGTGAGACAGGCGAAGGCAGTGACCTAAAAACATGGGTGCGACTCATCGAAGAGCATGGCACCAAGACCATCACATCCGCCATCAATAACCTAACCACGCATTCACACGCTGACTATGTCGTCTCTACCGCCCACAAATCCAAGGGGCTAGAATGGGGCAGGGTGCAGATAGATGATGACTTTTTGTACGATGTCAATCGCCAAACCGTCAAAATCAGCCCAGAAGAGCTACGCCTGCTCTATGTCGCCTGCACTCGGGGCAAGGACGTGCTGGACGTGGACGGCATTAAGGAGCTGTTGGCAGGACTGGTCAGTGGTAAGAAATTGGTGTATGGGTAGGGTAATGGGTGTAGTGATTTAAATTGGGGATGACACGGGGCGATTTGTTACATCCATTTTAAAAAGGGACGTGTAAAAAAGGCGTGTATGCCACGCCCCTATGCATTATGCATTTGATAAATGAGTTGTTATTTACCAGACTTGCCAAACTTTTTACCAAACGCCTTATTGGTAAAATCAACCGCTTTATTTAGATAAGGACGAGCCTGCTCAAAATACGGCTTGGCTTGTTTGACATAATCAGCATAAGGCTCAGGCAAGCTCGCCCCTTGCTTGGCAACACCTGCAAACCACAGTACGAGCTTATAATCGCCCGAGATGACCACATCGCCATCTTGGACGGCACTCATAAAACTGGCGATGTCGCCTTTGGCAAGCAGTCGCACGCCCGTCATGGAGTCTTTAAAATCAATGGTCAAATCAGCATGTCTGGCAGTCCCCAACGCCTGCCCAAAATGCCCATCAACAAAGCGGTAGTAGCGTGCCACGTCATCGCCACCTTTAAATTGAATGGCAAGCTCTTTGTCTTTGACTAGGTTGTGATAAGTTTCGTTATCGCCCTTGGATAGGGATAACAGTCGCAGTCCCAAGCCGTACAGCAGGGCATCCAAAGGGTTGGTTTTTACGTCAATGATGGGTAAAGTTGGCATGGTGTTCTCAAAAATGATAAAAGACAATACTCTAACGCAAATCTGAGCGTTTATAAAGTGTTTTTTGGTAACTTGCATTTATCAGTGCTTATCAAAGCGATGACCCATGGCATACAGTACGCCTTCTAGTCCTGTGATATTGACCGAAGTGTCAGCTTTAACACGCACGATGGGCTTGGCTTTATAAGCAACACCAATGTCACTAATCGCCATCATCGGCAAATCGTTTGCCCCATCGCCTACGCACACCACTTCTTCCATGTCTATCGCCATCTTGTCAGCGACATGAGCGACAATGCGGGCTTTGGCTTTGCCGTCAATGATATCAGACCCAACCCCGCCTGTCAGCTTACCGCCTGTTGCCAGTAGGGGATTGGCATGATATTCATCCATGCCCAACGTTTCAGCAACGTATTTGGCAAACGGGGTAAAGCCCCCTGATATCAGCACCGTGCGACAGCCTTTGCTTTTTAGGGCTTTGATGGTGGCAAATGCCCCCTCTGAGAAGCTGATGTGGTCTTTGATAATCTCATCAACCACCGAGACATCCACGCCCTCTAAGAGTGCCACACGTTTGGCAAAACTTTCATTAAAATCTATCTCACCACGCATGGCAGATTCGGTGATTTCTGCAACCTTGTCCGCCACGCCAGCAATGCGTGCCAACTCAACGATAACCTCTTGATGAATGAGCGTTGAATCCATGTCAAAACAAACAAGTTTATGACGGCGAAGCATTTGGGCGATGGATAGGATATGAACGTCAATATAGTCTTTTTTGAGTTGTGCCATCTGCTCGGGGGTAAGTTCGGATACTTGCCCTGTCTCATCAACTTGAAATTGATAGTTGGGCTTGGGCTTTAAGGTTTTTCTTAGATAAGCGGTCAGCTGTTCATCGATGATGTGGGCGACCGCCTCACGCTTGTCGGCATTCATCTCTTTGTGGTCGGTTGGGATGAGTAAATAACGATATACCGCCACGTCAGAGAGATGCTCATGAGTACCAATCAGATGTGCATTAGCAACCGCCATCTCATCATCAGCGACCACCACCGCTTGCCAGCCCCTTTGCTCACTGCTCCATGCTTGCACCACGTCATCCATTTGCCGACCACTGTCTGTCAGTTTATCAACTGCTGTCTTTGCTACCACCACAATAATGGCAAAAACGGGCAGCTGTTTTAGAGCTTGAATACTGCCTGTTGTACCCTCAGGCAAAAGATGTGCCACACGGTCAATGGCATTTTGCCATGCCTTAGAATCTTTGGGAAGTGCATAAGTATTCATCGTTAGTACTCGTTATTGTTGATGTTGCGTTTTATTGTAACATTTTTAGCTGGGCAATGAAAAGTTAAAATTGGCATGAACATGAATTATTGAAATTTTATAACAACTTGGTCAATATTATGTAAAAATTTTATCCAAATCATGCCAGTATGAGTTTAAGTGCTTAAAATTTCACAAAAAAAATGATAAAATCTACACCCTATTTGTCCACATGCCCAATGAACGATTCATCATGACCTATCCTGCCCCCCGTCACGGCTTATTTGCTGTTTTTATTTTGGTAAGCCTAACCCTAAATTTGCTGTTTTTTGTCATCAGTGCCGAGCGACAGCAAAAAGAGCGTTATGAGCGTAGCATACAGGCAGAAGCGGTGGCGATTGCCGAAGAGCTGTCCGCACCGCTTAGCATTAACGACCGCATCAGCATGAGCGTGGTGGCAAATCGCTACATTCGGGGCGATGACGTGGCATTTGTGGGGGTGTATGATGTTAATGACAATCTGCTCGTGCCTGTGGGCAAAGAGACAAACGGGGAGGCGGTCAAAGAAGTGGTGACAGGCAGTCAAAGCGTGTTGGGCTATGTGACGGTGCAGACGCATGAGATTAATCGAGCCAAGATTATCTCTGATAACTGGATGTATCTGGTGGGGGTGGCGTTTTTACATGCACTGCTATTGCTTATTTATGGCTATGTGGCACGCCCGACCGACGCCATCCGCATTGAGATTTCCCATGACGTGCGTAACCGCCTGCTTGCCAAGGGACTGCTGTATGATGTCAATCAAAAGAACCACGCCCACAGCAGTGGCGACCCCATCGGCACTCAAACAGGCTCATCTAGTACACATCACGCCAAGCATGATACGCCCCCCGCCCAATCTGAACCGTCACATCAAACACAAAGCGAGCATACTTATGTCATCCAAGCCCGCTTTGACGACCCCAATGACCTGCTTGCCACGGTGGGCAATCAGACCAAAAACGTCTATTTTTCGCTGTGCCATCAGCTACTGAGTAAGGCGACCACAGAACTGCTTGCCCTGCCGGTGTTTCATGGGGTCAGTGTCGAGAGTATTTCGCCCTTTGGTGACCAAGGCTGTCGTATCGTGCTGTCAGGCAAAGACAAATACAGCAAATCTGCCCTAGCATCCATCCTGCTGGCACGACTGACACTCATGCTCAATCAAACCATCTATGACAAGCACCGTGAACTCAAACGCTTTGCCCTACCCATGCGTACTTATGTCAGCGACGTCGCCCGTCAAGATGAAGTGGTGAGCGTGGGCATAAAACACCGCAAAACACCACTGGTGCTGATGCCAAATCGTGTCATCACGGGTCTGTCGCCCCATGGTAATTTTCTAAAACTTGCCGACCCGATTAGTGTTGCCGAGCGTGAATGCCGTCATCTAAGACACGTGAGCGTCTCCCATGCCGAGACATTGGAGCGAGTGCGAGACAAGGTATTGCTGTCTGGCTGATGGATAAACATGGGGAATGGTGGCAATATTTTTAAAAATTTACTTGACAAAAGATGATTTTACCTTTATAAGGATTTTGAAATTGGGTCAGTTTGTTTTTGCCAAATTGATTTAAAAATAAAAACAAATTTACCCATTTTACCCGTTATTTATTTACCCCAACCCATTTATCCAAAAGGAGTTATCATGAGCGGTCTTGATGATGATTTTGATGATGATAATTTTGAAGAAGATGCCGATGCCCAACTGGCAGACGACACCAAAGCCAAACCCTTAGAAAAACGCCTTAAAATCGACGCCATGCTCGAAGAGCAACGCCTAAATAAACTCATGCGTGCCTTAGAAGATGACGATGATTTTGCCGAATTTGATGATTTGGACGATGATGATTTTGATGCCTAAACTTGCCTTAGGCTAAGTTTGGTGTTGTCATTTGCCTGTCATCTAATTATACCACTTTTAGTCATGCTATTTTAATCCAAACCCTAAGAGTACACCCATGACCCGTGATGAATTAATGACGCTACTATACAGCGAAGAGACGAACCCTTATGGCTTTGACCCTGTTGCCACGCATGGGTTTTTGACTGCCAGTATCGTCGGCAAGCCTCTGCCAAATTGGCTGTCTGTCTATTTTGATGGGCATGAAAATGACGTGAGCGACGATGTCAAAACCGCCCTGACGGCATGGCGAGATGAGATTTATCAAACCCTAAAAGACGAAGAGCTTGTTGAACTGCCCTTTGATGCTGATGACGAAGAAGAAGACTTTGGCGAAGACTCAGACGTGGTGGCGTGGTGTATCGGCTTTATCGAGGCGATGTATGGCGATGAGTCTGTGGACTGGTTTGATGATGCCGACACCGAAGAAGACGTGGCGGAGCTGACCTTGCCGATGGTCATCTTGTCAGGCATGGATGAAGAGAGTGAAGAGCTTGGCATGATGCGAGGTGACATTGACATGATGGTGCAGCTCGCCAATAGTCTAGAAGGCAATGTTACTGAGTTGTTTTTGTTGTTCCATACCAATGATTGATGGCGATGACTATACCGATTTTTATGATTTTTGATAATTTTTATAAAAATTAGTCATAATTATGCCAAACTTTGTGACAAAATGATTAAAAATGCGTTATAATAGAAGTGTAAAACCATTTTACACTTCTTTTTTATTAACACAGGTAACCCCCAATGTTAAAACACATTCTTTTAGCGACCAGCGTAATTGCGTTGTCTGCCACAGCGTCTGCCAACCTAACTTTTAAAGCAGGTCTAGGCTATCTTGACCCAACTGCCGAAAAAGACATTGCCGCAGGTCTCCCGAATGCCAAAGCAAGCAGTGAGATGGCGGTATTGCCTTCTTTTGACTATCGCTTTGCCAACAGCCCATTTTCAGCAGAGTTGTTATTGGCGAGCCCATTTGAACACACCGTAAGTGTTGGTGCCAATGATGCCAACAGAGGCGATGTGGCTAAATTCAAGCACCTGCCACCAACTTTGACATTTAAATACAACACGCCAGAATACAACGGTTTTGGTGCTAACATTGGTATCGGTGCGACTGTACTTGTGCCTTATGAAGAAGAGCTTCTTGGTAGTAATGCCAAACTAGAAGCAGACACCGTTGTTGCTCCTGCCGCCCAAATTGGTGTAACTTACTCTAAGCCATCATCACCATGGGGCGTGTTTGCTGACGTGCGTTATGTAGACCTAAAAACTGATTTGGAAGTTGACGGTGCCAAAATCGGTGAGCTAGAAGTGAACCCTGTGGTCTATGCCCTAGGTGTTAGCCATAAATTCTAATCTGTATATCAGTTAGACGTCAAATCCCTGACCGTTGGTTGGGGATTTTTGTTGATAAAAATCTTTACAAGTGTTTTTAAATGAGTTATGCTAAGTCATCAGTCTTAGGATGGATAATTTTAGGATTGATGACTTTTTATTTTATTTGTAAGGACACATCATGCACGACCACATTTACGGCTATGAAGCCAGCCCTCACGCCTATCCTTTTCCACTCATTATCAAACAACTCTTAAATCGAGCCAAAACCGTCTCGCTTGACCAAGAGATTTTTTATGCCGACAAAGCCCGATTTACTTATCGGGAGTTTTTGGGGCGGATACAGCGTTTTGCCAATGTTTTGACCGATTTGGGGCTAAAACGAGGCGACGTTGTGGCAGTCATGGACTGGGACAGTCATCGCTATTTAGAAGCGTATTTTGCCATTCCCATGCTCGGGCTGATTTTGCAAACGGTTAATATCCGCCTGTCCCCTGAAAAAATCCTATATACCCTAAACCACGCCAAGCCCAAGGCGTTGCTCCTTAACTCTGAATTTATGCCGATGATTGGCAATCATGTCCATGACGTGCCAAGCGTTGAGAAAATCATTTGGCTTGATGACCACGCCACGCCTGCCCCTGATTTTGTGGTGGGCGAGTACGAAGAGCTGTTAAGCCGTGCCGATGATGTATTTGAATTTGAAGATTTTGACGAAAATACCATTGCCACGACTTTTTATACGTCAGGCACGACAGGCGACCCTAAGGGCGTGTTTTTTAGTCATCGTCAAATCGTCCTACACGCCATGGCGGTGGCAACGGGGGCAAGCCTAAACCCCGATGAAGTTGGGCTTAGATACTCGGACGTGTATATGCCGATTACGCCAATGTTTCATGTTAATGGCTGGGGCATTCCCTATGTGGCGACCATGGTTGGGTTAAAACAGATTTATCCAAGCCGTTATGTGCCAAGCCTACTGGTAGATTTGGCAATCAAACACAAGGTAAGCTTTACCCACTGCGTACCGACTATTTTACAAATGATGCTAAAAGAAGCAGGCGAGCGTGATATTGCCTTTGACGGCTTAAAGATGATTATCGGTGGCTCACGCCTGACCGAAGGGCTTGCCAAATCCGCCCTAGCCCGTGGCATACAGGTCTATACCGCCTATGGCATGAGTGAAACCTGCCCTGTGATTACGGTGGCAACTTTTGACAAAAAAGAGCCTTTAACGCCTGAAAACTCACTTGCCATTCGGGTAAGTACGGGCGTGCCTGTGCCACTGGTGGACTTGCAAATTTGGAATGAACACGGGCAAATCCTACCCCAAGACGGCAAAACCACGGGCGAAGTGGTGGTGCGTACGCCGTGGCTAACCCAGAGTTATTTTAAAAACCAAGACGCTGGCGATGAGCTGTGGACGGGTGGTTATCTGCACACCCAAGACATCGCCCACATGGACGATAAAGGCGTGGTGCGAGTTACCGACCGCCTAAAAGACGTCATCAAGTCAGGGGGCGAGTGGGTGTCGTCATTGGAGATTGAGACGATTTTGTCGTTGCACCCGTCTGTGGCGGACATTGCCGTCATCGGTATTCCTGATGACAAATGGGGCGAGCGACCTTTGGCGTTGGTGGTCAAAAAGCCAAATCATGATGACATTACACCTGATGATATTTTGGCATTGGCACACCAAGCCTATGAACGTGAGATTATACCCAAATATGGCATACCGAGCGAGCTACGTTTTGTCGCCGACATTCCCAAAACCAGCGTGGGCAAGCACGACAAAAAGGTGATTCGCACGCTCGTGGCGGACGGTGAGTTGTAACTGATTGCCATAGGCTTTATGGGGCTGACTTTGCACCCCAAAATTGGCATTATTAAAGGACGTGCTCAGCACGTCCCTACATCCACATGACATGAATTTGTGGTAATTTTATAATTCTTTGACTGTATAACAGAAGTGGGGCAGGCGGTCAAGACAACTGGCGATATCTGACCTGTTCTGCCCATAACTTACGGCTGTTTAGGGGTTTGTAGTCAAGTAGGTAGTCTATCATCGCCCGATGTACCTGTCCGAGCAGTGCCAAGGCGGTGGGGCTTGGCTGATGATGGTCAGACTCGCTGACCGCCCTAATCACCGCCCCTGACATGCCAGTGCCGTCGGTGCTAACAAAGCCCCATGCGGGGATAAAGTCATAATATGCCTGCACATCAATCGCTCGCCCTGTCTCATCTGTACCCCAGTCAATGCCTACGCCCAGCTCATCAAACAACGCTCTCTCAAACTGCCGTAGTGTCCGTTTCATCTTGTTCATGTTGCTCATCTCATGAGCGGTGCTGTTGCCCGTTTTATTATTTTTATCATCGCCCATGTTATGACTGACAGCTTGGAGTTGTGTTATGCTGTCATGGTAGTGTTGCCATAGGGCGGGGCAGGGGTTTTCGGGGGCGATGAGTCGGCAGATGAGTTCATTAAGATAGAGTAGGGCGTACTGATTTTGCCCCAAAGGGCGTGGGGGCGATGTGGTCGTGATGTGAATTTGGGTGAAGTTTTTTAGGGTGTTTTGTCCACTGGCAAACAGCTCAATGACCGCAAAGGACGGCATGCCACGCACGCCTACGCCATGCACCACGCCATGTTCGGCACTAAAAAACTGATAAATCGCCCGTTTTTCTTGATAGGCTCGGGCATGTAGTAGATAGCCGGTCAGTGGCTCGTTTTTCATGATGGGTCGCTTGATATAAAAAGAAGTTAGCGATAACTAAGTGCCTCCGCCAAATGAGCCGTCCCCACGCTCTCTGCCCCTGCCAAATCAGCAATGGTGCGAGCAACCCTGAGCACCCGATGATAACTTCTGGCGGACAGGTTGAGCCGTGATTGGGCGGTGGCTAGAAGCTGTTTTTCGGCTGTGCCAAGCGGTATGTGTGCATCAATCTCGCTCGGGGTCAGCTCGCTGTTGGCTTTGCCTTGACGGTCTAGGGCAATTTGGCGAGCCTTTGCCACACGTTCACGCACGGTGGCGGACGACTCACCAGCAGGGGCATTTTGTAGGTCGTCTATCGGCATGGCAGGGACGTGGATATGTAGGTCAATACGGTCAAGCAGGGGGCCTGAGATTTTGTCCTGATAACGGCGGACTTGGTCGGGCGTACAGCGACAACGGTTAGACGGGTCGCCATGATAGCCACACGGACACGGATTCATTGCCCCGATGAGCTGAAAATTGGCAGGATAATCCACCTGTGAGTTGGCACGACTTATCGTGATGGTTTTGGATTCTAACGGCTGTCGCATGACTTCTAGGGTCTTGCGGTCAAACTCGGGCAATTCATCAAGAAAAAGCACGCCTTGATGAGCAAGGCTAATCTCTCCTGGTTTGGGGCGTGAGCCACCGCCCGACAACGCCACCGCACTCATGGTATGATGACAAGAGCGAAACGGACGTATACCAAATTCATAAGGCAGTCCTGCCACCGAATAAATGCTTGCCACTTCTAGGGCTTCATCGTCAGTCAAGGGCGGTAAAATGCTCGGCAGGCGACTTGCCATTAAGGTTTTGCCCGAACCAGGGGAACCTTTGAACAGTATAGAATGCCCACCTGTGGCACAAATCTCCAATGCTCTACGGGCGTGGTGTTGCCCTTTGACATCGGACAAATCAAGCGGATAAGTCGCCACCGTTTTGGCGGTCGGTATGGCGGTTGGGGTTAGCCTATCGTCCGACTTACCGCCATTGATAGCATTTAGATGACGGCAGACTTGGGCGAGATTCTGTGCCCCCAGCACGCAAATGTCCGCCACCTGCACCGCTTCGGACGCATTGGCACTTGGTAGCATTAGCGTCCGCCCACCGCCTTTTAGGGTGCGAGCCACCGACAGCGAGCCTGTTACCCCACGCAAATCGCCATTTAGGGCAAGCTCGCCGACAAATTCAAAATTATCCAGCACCGTCTCATCAATCTGCCCACTTGCCGTCAAAATCCCAATGGCAATGGGTAAATCAAGCCTAGCTCCGTCTTTTGGCAAATCGGCAGGGGCAAGGTTAATCGTGATACGGCGATTGGGAAAATCAAAACCACTGTTGATAATCGCCGAGCGGACACGGTCTTTACTTTCACGCACAGATGCTTCGGGCAAGCCAACCATGGTCAAAGCAGGCAAGCCTTGTGAGATATGAACTTCCACCGTAACAGGCGGTGCGGTCAGACCGATGACAGAACGGGTGTGGATTTGGGCGAAGGACATGGGTTACACAATCGCCTTTTGATAAACGTTGGACAATTCAGTCAAATTCACCGCATATTGCACGTTTTGATAAGTCTTACCAATCTCGCTTTGTAATACGCTCATCACACGCCCGACCAAATCCGCCTTTATCTCATCACTGCGACCTGCCATAATCGCCAAATGTGCCACCACAAAATGCTCGCCATCATCAAACGCCAGTCCGATAAGACTGTCTGTGGCATGATATACACGACTTTTGATGTCTTTGGACTGGGCAAATTGACCGCTTTCAAATAAGGCGGTATTTAGCTTTAATAACAAATCGGCTTCATCGGCGATTTTTAGGTTTTTGGATAATTCTAGGGTAAGATGGGGCATAAAACTTCCTTTTGGATTAATCAGGTTTGACACAAATCAGCACACGAATGCTGTCAGGCACGAGCGATAGATTTGCCAATGCCGACAGTCCCTGCTCTTTCATCTCAATGAGAGTCTTTATTTCATCATCTCGCACGTTGGGATTGATGGCTTGTAGGCGTTGCAGTCGTCCTATCTCTTTATCCAGATGGTCGGCAAATTGGCTTTGGGCGGACGCACTGATGGCGGACAGCTCATCGGTTGCCTTGGTTTTGGCTAGGGCGGTGATGTTGCCGATGACTTCATGTCTTGCCTTGATGACTTGACGGGCTTTGGCTTTGTCCAGTCTGTCAATGATGGGTAGAAGTTTGTCGGGGGTTGCCACTTTGGTTAGGTCATTGCCATTTTCGGCAAGTAGCACACGGATGATTTGCCCTGACAGATAGGCGGATAGGTTTAGGTGTTTGGGAGCGATGGCTTCGACTCGAAAGTGGTTTTCGATGAGCATGAGACCCTGTGGCATGGCGGATGATTTTAACAGCACCACGCTGGTGTTGCCAAACGTGCCTGACTTGATGGACTCCAACACGCCCGTCATGAGTGGGTGTTCTAGGGTCATGTATGCCATGTCTTCACGGGTCAGGGCTTGGGTGCGGTCAAAAGTTAGGGTCATACCGTCTTCGTCAAGGGGCAGTCCCGAGATGTCCTGCACTTCGGTGCTGTCAATGGGATGAATGACCCACGAATCATCACGGCTAATGCTATAATCGACGTTGAGTGCGTCCAGATAGCGGTCAAGAAATACTGGCAGTATCTGCGTGTTGTCCAGCTCATGCATGGCTTGCACGATACGTCCTGCCACGCTAGGACGGCATGAGTTGTATTCTAGTAGACGGTCTCGCCCTGCTTGTAGCTCTTCTTCGAGCTGTATACGCAGGGCGGTTGCGTCCGCCACCAGTTCGGCAAAGTCATTGGGCGTGCCTTGCCCTTCTAGTAGTGGTTTTAGGTCAGCGATGAAATGCTCTTGCACCGTTTGGGCGGTGGGACTGATGTGGTTAAAGATGTTTAGAGCGTGGTCATACCAATGATATAGGCGTTCTTGGGCGGTGCCAACGACAAAAGGGACATGCAGGCGGATTTGGGCGATTTGTCCGATACGGTCAAGTCGTCCGATACGTTGCTCTAAGGTGTCAGGGTTGGCAGGCAAATCAAACAACACCAAATCTTGGGCAAATTGAAAATTACGCCCCTCCGAGCCAATCTCGCTACACAGCAGTATCTGAGCCCCATGTGTGTCAGCAAAGTAGGCAGATGCTTGGTCACGCTCCAGCAGGCTCATCTGTTCGGTAAAGATGGCGGTCTTAATGCTAGCGTGCAGACGTAACACCGCTTCTAGGCTCTCAATGGTCGCCCCAGAGCGAGCGATGAGCAGGACTTTGTTGTGTTTTAAGTCGTTTTTTAACAGCTCAATGAGCCACGGCACTCGGGGGTCAGCTTCTAGCCATGAGCCGTCGGGAAAGCTCTCTTCGCCCCACAGCTGTTCACGCAATTTGCCATGGGTGTAAGGGGTGTTTTGCCATGCACTTGGCAGGGGGAGCGGATAGGCGATACTGGTACGTCCATAAAAACCCTGCACGCTGTCTCGGGTGTTACGAAACAGCACACGTCCTGTGCCGTGTCGGTCTAGCAGTTCGTTAATGATGTGTTGGCGGAGTTTGTCATTGGTGTTGATGTCGGCAATTTCGCTGACATCAAAGCCGAGCAGTCCTGCCACTGCCGTGATTTGTTTGTCGGTCAAATCTTTGCCGTCTATCAGCAAAGTTGCCACCATTGCCACGTCCGCAAAGGCGTCTTGGGAGGCAATAAAATCATCCAAATCATCAAAGCGGTGTGGGTCAAGCAGTCGCAGACGGGCAAAATGACTCTCTACCCCAAGCTGTTCTGGCGTGGCGGTCAGTAGTAACACCCCTGCGATGTGTTGGGCAAAATCTGCCACCAATTCGTATTTGTCATTACCGCCTTGCTCGCTGTCCCAATGTAGATGATGGGCTTCATCCACCACAAGCAAATCAAAGCCCGATGCATACGCCTGCTCATATAGGTCATGATGGTCAAGCAACAAATCAATGCTAGCAATGATGAGCTGTTCGGTGCCAAACACGTTCTCATCAGGGTTATGCTCTTTGATGGATGCTGTCCGCACTAGGTCAAAAATGGCAAAGTCTAAGTTAAATCGGCGTTTTAACTCTATCATCCACTGATACTGTAAGCTGTCAGGGACAAGAATAAGCACCCGATTTGCCCGCCCTGTGATGAGCTGTTGATGAACGATAAGCCCTGCTTCTATCGTCTTGCCCAGTCCCACTTCATCCGCCAACAGTACTCGGGGGGCTAGGCGTTTGCCGACTTCGTGAGCGATATAGAGCTGATGGTTGATGATGTCTACTCTTGCCCCGATGAGTCCACGAAGCGGATGACGGGTGAGCATGGCGTTGAGTTTCAAGGCGTCTTGACGGACTTCATAATGCTCATTATGCTCAATGCGTCCTGCCAGCAGTCGCTCCAAGGGCTTGGCGAGCGTGATGTTTGCTGATAGGCGAGTCTCCATGAGACTTTTGCCACAGGTCAAGTGATAACGCATGACATCGGCTATCTCTTCACAGCTTGCCACCACGAACTCTTGTCCGTCTTGGTCAAAAATGGTATCGCCACTGCCAAAGACCACCCGTGACAGTTGAGCGGATGCTTTGGCATACACTCGTTTTTCTTCGCTTTGGGGAAATAAGATGTGAACACAGCGGTCGTCCACTTCGATGACCACGCCCAACCCCAAATTACTCTCAGAATCGGACAAATAACGCTGACCAATGGCAAATACGCTCATAAAAATTTAACGCTCGGTAAAGATGTGATGAATTTATGTTTATGGGGGCAATCCCCATTTTATAAAGGCAAATTGATTATTTTAAGTGAAATGGGTGGGATTTTGCAATAAAAATTTGTTGTGGGTGGCAGGGGGTAAATAGCGTAATGATGGTTGTCCTATTTTTAGGCGTGGTTTGACAGGGTTAAGTTTGATGGGGTTAAAGGTGGCAAGATTAAAATAGAAAGATTTTATTTGACAAGGCAAAATAAAATAAAAACTGCCTAAGATAAATCAAACATATTATCCAAATTTATCCACATCAAATGCCAATCCGTCAAAATCACTATATTTGCCATCATCTTTTACTGTCCGATTACGGCTTTTTAATCCCCTCCAATAACCCCAAAAACCCCTTAATATACGCCATATCCATACTGCTCTCACGCACCCCTGCATACAGCTGACAATATACCCCCGCCCCGAGCGGACGTGTTACCACCCAGCCTTTTTTCTCATATTCGCTCGCCACCCAGTCGGGCAGTGCCGACACACCCCGCTCACTTGCCACCAGCTGAATGAGCATGGCGGTAAGCTCGGTCGTGCGAATATGTTTGGGGGTAACGCCATTTGGCTCTAAGAATTTGGCAATGACATCAAGGCGAGTCTGCTCCACAGGATAGGCGATGAGTGTCTCGTCCGCTAGGTCGGTAGGAGTTATCACGCTATGGCTTGCCAAGCGGTGTGTGGGCGACATCACAAGGCGACTTTCGTAGGTAAACAGTGGCTCATAATGGATACCGTCTATCGGCAAATCGCTTGCCGTGATGAGTAGGTCAATGTCGCCGTCTAGGAGCATTTGGTGTGGTTCGGGTTCAAACCCAGAAGCAAAATCGAGCTCCACATCGCTATACTCGTTACGATAGACATTTAAAATCGGCATCAGCCAATCAAAACAGCTATGGCACTCACTTGCCAGTCTTAGCTGCCCTGCTTGTCCGTGTGCCAAACGCCTTATGTCGGCTTTGGTGCGAGCGACTTGCGGCAGGACATTATCGGCAAGCTGCAAAACCAAGCGACCTGCTGGCGTAAAGGTTACAGGGCGAGTACGGCGATTGACCAGCGTAATGTCATAATAGCTTTCTAGCTCTTTTAACTGGTGAGAAATGGCGGATGCGGTCAAATTAAGCTCATCGGCAGTCATGGCAAGCGAACCGAGGCGGTCAAGGGCGGAGAGCATTTGCAAATGGCGGATTTCTAGCATGGCGGTTTTGGGTTAAAAATTTTTCAGTATTTTATCATAAAATCAAAAATTTTTCAGGTTAAAAGGTTGATAATGAGAATAAGTAGTGATTGATAATGGGGTGTGGTTTTTTGTACACCCAATGAATTCGATATTTGCCATAGGTTTTGGGGGTTGGCTTTGCGTGTCCATAAAAACATCCGCCCAATCATGTCAAAGCCCCATGACGGGGCTTTGATGATGGCATTTAATGATGGTGGTCACGGCTGTGCTGATGCCCATGGTCATGATGATGTTCATGCCCTGCATGAGCGTCTTGGCTCATTTGATGATTGTGTTCGTGGTGGTGTTCACCGTGTGCATGACCATGATTGCCATGCCCCCCATGATGATGACCGTGCATGAGATGCATGATGGTGGGCGAGAGCATGACAGACAGCCCCGAGATGAGCATAACAGCTCCACTAAATTTACGCAGGTTAAAGGCTTTGACCTTCTGTTGTAGCCATGACAGTGCCGCCCCCGTCATGACAAGCATGGGCAACGTACCAACCCCAAAGGCGAGCATGAACAGCATGCCCATGATGGGTTCATGCCCTGCCGCCGCCACACTCATCGCCATGACCAGTGCCCCATAGACCAGACCGCAGGGAAGTAGTCCCCACAGCAGACCCGCTCCCAGAGCCTTGGGCAAGCTATCCATGGGCAGTACCTTTTGGCGGACAGGAGCAAGGCGATTCCACAGACCCAGTCCCACTTTTTCAAGGCGATTTAAAAATGGCACGCCAAGCATGAGTAGGGCGGCAAACACAATCGCCAGACCCAGCACAATGCGTGGCAGAGCGTTATCGGTCATGAGCGGAGCAAGCACGCTCTCGCCAATGAGGGTGGCAATCAATCCCAAACCCATATAGCTGAGCAGTCGCCCTGTGTGATAGCTGGCGATGAGTATGCCTCGTTTTTGAGGGCTTAGGTTTTTCATCGAAATGCCAAAAGCAGTCACAATGCCCCCACACATGCCCATGCAGTGTGGCGACCCCAAAAAGCCCATGGCAAGGGCAGGTATTAATAGAGCGATACTCATGCGTTATCCTTGTGGTGTTGGTTATTTTGGTTTGCCTGGCGAGCGTGATTTAGGGTGTCACGGCGGGCTTGACGGTCGTCTAAGATGATTTGGTCGGGGGCGTTGTCTAAGTCTTCAAACTGGTTGGATTTGACCGCATACACAATCGCCCAAATCGCCACAACGAACAGCATAAGACTTAATGGAATGAGCAGGTAGATACTGACCATGTCATCTCTTTTATAAAAGGTGTTAAAGGTAGAAAGGTGTAAATTCACTCTTGGTTAATGGCGTATTTATTGATAAATTTGGACAAAGGGAAAATGCCCCAGTACCAATCAATCAACCCAAACCAAGATAGGGGTAATATTCTAACATATTTATCCGCTTTGGCGGTTAAGTTTTTAAAAAATCCACAAAAAATTTATGGTTTTTGAGCAAGTACACTCAACCAACTTGATATTTATCAAGGGTTTGTAGGGGTTGGCTCTGCACACCCTTTGATGATATTGCTATACAAGGCGTGCTCAGCACGCCCCTACGCCCACACATCATTGTATTTGTAGTAATTTTAAAGTTTCTTGGGTGTATAACTTTTTCTAAAAATAAACTCTGCTGATTTAACGAATGAACGTCAGTCATTTCGTCATTGATAAACAGTAATGCACCAAATTTTTATAAAATCACTTGCCACAACCGTAAATTTTTGCGAAAATAAGCCAATTTAACCTTTTGTTTTATACCTGATAAAGAGTCGCCATTTGTCACTAGAATCCCTAAAAATCCAATCCCTACCAAGATTTTCCCTAAACTTTGCCGCTAACATCGTCGCTGCCTTGTGGATGTTGGTGGGGTCGGTGCGTGCCTTTAATTGGGTCAAGCCCACGTTTGGGCAGTTTGTGCTGTTTGCTCTGTTGGCGTTGGCGGTCAATATCTTATTGGCGTGGCTGACGGCAAATTTTGGTAGCGACTTTAACGAGCAGGGGCTGATTAGCTACTTGATTTGGCCGACCATCATGCTCATTGCAGGGATTTTGCTTGCCAAGCGTACGCTGAACTACTCACTGCTGTTTGTGCCTGTGATTTTGTGGCTAGTGGCAGATACGCTACTGATTTTGGTGCAAAGTGGCATGCAGTTTTTGAGCTTGCAAAACTGGCTACCAAATTGGATGTATCGCATTTTGCCTGATTTGTTTGTGGCACTGTTTGTGTGGCAGACGGCGGCACTACTGTTGATTTTCGCCAAGCGTTTGCACTGGCAGTGGTGGGAGCGAGTCATCATGATGATAGGGGCGATTGCTCTTTTGGTGGTGTGGCAAAAAAACGTGGCAGACCAACCTATTTTTAAGGTAAAAAACCAAAACCCGACCATCAGCGAGACCGCCTTTTATGCCCAGCCGATGATTTTGGCAGACCATTTGGCGGACATTGAAAAGTCTGAGACGGGCGAGACCGACTGGTACTTTATGGGTGTGGCAGGATATAGCGATTTAGATGTCTTTACCAATGAAATAGAGCAGGCAAAACAGCTGTTTGATGTGCGTTTTGGCACAAAGGGCAAATCAATTGCACTCATCAATAACCCAAACACATGGCAGTCTGACCCCATCGCCACTAAGACCAGTATTCACGAGACGCTCCAAACCATCGGCAAACAGATGAATGCCGATGAAGACGTGCTGTTTTTGACGTTAAGCTCACACGGGGCGGTGGATGAGAGCGGTCAGATTTTGGGGGATTTGGTGCTGGATAATCCGCCACTGGATTTGGACGACATTGACCCTGTGTGGCTCAAAGAGACGCTTGACGCATCGGGCATTCGTTGGCGGGTGATTGTCATCTCATCGTGCTACTCGGGTGCGTTTATTGAGAGTTTGGCGTCACCGACCACGCTCATCATTACCGCATCGGCTGCCGATAGAGCGTCTTTTGGGTGCGGTCATAACGCCGATTTGAGTTATTTTGGGCGGGCGTTTTTTGCCGAAGGCTTGCGTGGCGATAAAAACACTTTTGATAACGCCTACGCCTACACCAAAAAGCGGGTGGGCGAGCTAGAAGCACTCATGGGCTTTACGCCATCAGAGCCACAGATGTATGTCGGTAGTCTCATGAAAACGGCACTGCCCGAGCTTGAGCAAACGCTTTTTGACAACAGCCAAGAGCCGACCATGCCAGCAGATGGCAAGCCCTAACATATGCGACATATTAAGGAAAAACCATGAAAACCCCCCGACTTGGTGTTAATATTGACCACATCGCCACACTTCGTAACGCTCGTGGCGTGGATTATCCGTGTCCTGTCAAAGGGGCGGTGGTGTGTGAGCAAGCAGGGGCGGACGGCATTACCCTGCATTTGCGTGAAGACCGCCGTCATATCAAGGACGCTGACGTCTATGCCATGAAAAAAGCGATTGGCATTCCAATGAACCTAGAAATGGCGGTAACCGATGAGATGCTTGCCATTGCCTGCGATGTCCGCCCCCAGTGGGTGTGCCTTGTCCCCGAAAAACGCCAAGAGGTGACGACCGAAGGTGGGCTTGATGTCATCAATAATGATAAATTACCTAACTTTATCAAAGACCTGCAAAATGTCGGCATCAAAGTATCGCTCTTTATAGACCCCGATACCGCCCAGATTGACAGAGCGATAGAGCTTGGGGCGGATGCCATTGAGATTCATACAGGGGCGTATGCCGAGTGTTACCTTGAAAATAACCAAGACAGAATCGCCCATGAGCTAGACCGTGTTAAAATGGCGGTGGCATTTGCTTTATCCAAGCACCCGAGCTTTTTGGTCAATGCAGGGCATGGCTTGACGGTGGATAATGTTGCCCCCATTGCTCAAATTGACGGCATTCATGAATTAAACATTGGGCATAGTATTATTGCCGATGGTGTATTTGTGGGACTAGATAACGCCGTTAAAAAAATGAGACAAGCATTCTCTGATTAATTGTTATTGCCATTTATCGCTAAAAACCCCATTTTATTGTAAAAGTTGGCAACTTTTATGTAATAAACTGTATTTTTTATCAAAAAAAGGTTGTCAAATCCTTATTTTGCCGTTAAGCTATCCCCATCTGTCAGAAAGCTGAATTATTTTTGTAATTTGTGTTGAAAAATATTTCCGCTTAATGTTAGAATAGACAGTGATAGTCTAAGTGTGTTTGACTTTATCAAAACCATCCTTTGGAGGAATTTATGAAACTTAATAAAATTGCTTTGGCATTGGTTGCCACTGCTGCTACCGCCGCATCTGCTGGCGTAACCGTAACCCCACTAGTTGGTTATCAATACCAAGATGAAGCTCACAAAAAGCAACGTGAGATTTTCAAAACTGGTCAGCAACTTAATAACGCTAACACCAACGCACCAACCAACCCAACTAATGGTGGTGTTGCTCTTGAAAGCGACCTATATACTGGTATCGCTCTAGGTGTGGAACTTACCCCATCTACTCAATTCCAAGTAGAATACGGCGTAACTGATACTGATGCAAGAGCTTCAAAAGCTTCTGCAAATGCTAGCCCTAACAACGTATTTGATGCTAAAGAAGAAATCATCTCTGGTAACTTCCTAATCGGTACTGAGCAATTCTCAGGCTACACTAACAATAAATTCAAGCCTTATGTGCTTATTGGTGCTGGTCAAGCTAAGTACAAAGTTGAAAGCCGTCAAGATGGTTCGGAAGTATCTGAATCAAAAGATACTATTGGTAACCTAGGTCTAGGTGCTCGTTACCTAATCAATGACGCTCTAGCTCTACGTGGCGAAGCTCGTGCCGTTCACAACTTTGACAACGCATGGTGGGAAGGTCAAGCCCTAGCAGGTCTTGAAGTGACTCTAGGCGGTCGTTTGGCACCTACCGTACCTGTGGCACCTATTCATGAGCCAGTGGTTCAACCTGTACAAGTTCTTGAAGAGCAGTTCATCGACAGCGATGGTGATGGTGTTGCTGACCATCTAGACTTATGCCCAGATACCCCACGTAACTTGCGTGTTGATGCTAATGGTTGCCCTGTAATAGACGTGGTGGGTGAAGACCTACGCATGGAACTTCGTGTATTCTTTGACCGTGACAAGTCAAACATCAAACCACAGTTCCGTGAAGAAGTTGCTAAAGTTGCTGACAAGATGCGTGAATTCCCGAACGCAACTGCTGCCATCGAAGGTCACGCTTCCAAAGACAGCAAGCGTTCAAGTGCTAAGTACAACCAACGCCTATCTGAAGCTCGTGCGAATGCTGTGAAGTCTATGCTATCTAACGAGTTCGGTATCGCTCCTAACCGTATCTCTGCGGTAGGTTATGGCTTTGACCGTCCTGTAGCACCTAACGATACTGCTGAAAACAAAGCACTTAACCGCCGTGTTTATGCAGTTATCCAAGGTAACAAGGTAACTGAAGTGCCACAAACCAAATAATCTTCTGATTATTCAAAAACCATCCAAAGTGATTTGGGTGGTTTTTTATTTTCTAAAACTTGGCATTTTATATTATTATTAGTCAAATCCATGCTATAATAGACAGCTTTTGTGTAAGTTCTTAATTTACACCCCTATTTTTATTTAAAATTTTGAGATTTTATGTCAAACAATATCCAACATCTACGCAATATTGCCATTATTGCCCACGTTGACCACGGCAAAACAACCTTGGTTGATAAACTTTTACAACAATCAGGTGCCTTGGGCGAGCGAGCGGGTGAGATTGAACGAGTCATGGACTCAAACGCCCTAGAAAGTGAGCGTGGTATCACCATTCTTGCCAAAAACACCGCCATCAAATGGACGGACAAACGCACCGATACCGAATACCGCATTAACATCGTGGACACCCCTGGACACGCCGACTTTGGTGGTGAGGTGGAGCGTGTGTTATCTATGGTGGACTGTGTGCTACTGCTTGTAGATAGCCAAGAAGGTCCCATGCCGCAGACTCGTTTTGTTACCCAAAAGGCGTTTGCCCGTGGTTTAAAGCCGATTGTGATTATCAACAAAATTGACAAACCTGCTGCCCGTGCCGATTGGGTAATCGACCAAGTGTTTGATTTGTTTGATAATCTGGGCGGTACAGACGAACAGCTTGATTTTCCCATCGTTTATGCGTCAGGCATTAACGGCATTGCAGGGCTGTCGCCTGATGAGCTTGCTCCCGACATGACACCATTGTTTGAAACGATTGTGGACATCGTTGAACCACCAAAAGTGGACGTGGACGGTGCATTCCAAATGCAAATTTCAAGCCTTGACTATAACAGCTTTGTGGGTGTGATTGGCGTGGGTCGTATTCAGCGTGGTTCTATCAAGACCAACACGCCTGTGGTGGTCGTGGATAAAGACGGTAACAAACGTAACGGTCGTATCCTAAAAATCATGGGTTATCATGGACTTGAGCGTGTGGACGTGGAGTCTGCCCAAGCTGGTGACATCGTCTGCGTGACAGGTATTGACAATCTTAACATCTCAGACACCATTTGCGACCCCAAAGAAGTCGAAGCCTTACCAGCATTGTCGGTGGATGAACCGACTGTATCGATGACGTTCCAAGTCAATGATTCGCCATTTGCAGGGCGTGAGGGTAAATTTGTCACGTCCCGTAACATTCGTGAACGCCTAGACCGTGAGCTTATTCACAACGTGGCACTTCGTGTTGAAGACACCGACAGCCCAGACCGCTTTAAGGTGTCGGGTCGTGGTGAGCTACATTTATCTGTCTTGATTGAAAACATGAGACGTGAGGGCTTTGAGCTTGGCGTGTCTCGTCCGGAGGTTATCATCAAAGAGATTGATGGTGTGATGTGTGAGCCGTACGAGAACGTAACTTTTGATGTCGAAGAGCAGCATCAAGGGGCGGTCATGGAGCAGATGGGCAACCGCAAAGGCGAACTGACCAACATGGAGGTGGATGGCAAAGGTCGTATCCGTATCGAGGCGACCGTGCCATCTCGTGGGCTTATCGGTTTTCGCTCGGAGTTCTTGACCATGACATCTGGCACGGGTATCATGACATCAAGTTTTAGCCATTATGGTGAGATGAAAGAGGGTGCGGTTGCCAAACGTCAAAATGGCGTACTGATTTCTATGGTAACAGGTACTTGCCTAGGTTATGCTTTGTTTAGCTTGCAGGAGCGTGGGCGACTGTTTGCCAAACCACAGCTTGAAGTCTATGAAGGCATGATTGTGGGTATCAACTCTCGTGGCGATGACATGGTGGTAAACCCAACCAAAGCCAAACAGCTGACCAATATCCGTGCGTCAGGCTCGGACGATGCCATTATTTTGACCCCTGCGTTGGAGTACAGCTTGGAGCAGGCACTTGAATTTATTGAAGATGATGAGCTGGTGGAAGTTACGCCAAAATCTATCCGTATCCGTAAAAAATATTTGACGGAAAACGAACGCAAAAGACACAGCCGTTCCAAATAATCCAAAAAATCCAATCCTACGGGGTTGGATTTTTATTGGGCGAAAGTATGGTGGCTTGATATGGGGGTGGGGTTGGATTTATAATGGGTCTTATCAATTCAACCTACTGAGCTAAAAATTCACGAAACATACTTTATAAGTTGGGGTGGAAATGGGATTGTGTTTATTTTTATTAAATTAAGGAATCTTAATGACAAACATCAAACTATGGATAACAAATCATTCGGTACATTTATTTACTCTGTGTGCGATTCTAATCTGGCTACCACCAGTTATCACATCGCTTGGAAGTGCTTATTTTGAGTCTTATCAGTATGTTAAGGAATCCACCGAAGTCTATATAGAATCATATGAGTATTTATCCAGCAAATATCGGTACAATGTTTATCATATAAGGATGGAATCATACCTAATTAAGAGCGATGATACTTATTATGAGATTATTTATTATTCTAGGGGTTCAAAAGATAAAATGACTAGCGACCGCTCGCCATTATCAAACTGGAAATATTCATACAACAAACCCTTGTATTTATCAATACACCCAAGTGAATTAAATTCAGGTAAAGGCAAAACTATGGATAACGCCATTCGTGTATATAATTATGGTACCGAATCGCAAAACTACTTTTGGAGTGATAGACATCAGCGGCATAACGCAAAAGAGCATTTTGCACATTATGATTATTTTTTGAAAACTGGTAGGTTTGAGGATTGGGTGGTTAATACATATAGTACACTCTTGTTGATATTGACGTTATTTTTTTTATTTTTACCAGAAATAAACAAAGGTAAATCCAAATAATCATAAGGCATAAACCTTGATTGAGTAACATTCACTCAACCTAAAAAATTGCCACAAAATTTACCATTGACCCGTAGGGGTTGGATTATAATGGATTTTGTTTTAATCCAATTTGACCAACCAATAAATAAGATGAATAATATCTACAAAATCTTGCTTATAATTGGCTCTGTGCTTATTGTTATCGCCATATCAATGATGGCAATGCGACCTTCTGTGGGTATTAGTGATTATATCCAAAATTCTCAAACGGTTGAAATTAACAATGCTAATTATCACAGTTATTTAAATAAATCGATTGGCGGTAACAGAAAAAAAGAAGTATTTATTGTAGAAAATTCAGATAATTATTATGCCCTGTCTTTTTATACGCAAATGACCAAAGGTGGTGGAAAACACGCAGGAGGATTTCTGACAAAAGATGGGGTAATTTATGTTGTTATTAACCCAATTGAGCTAAAACGACATAAAGGCACATTGAATGACCCTTACCCTGTACTAAATTATGGGCATTCAAAAGAAACCTATGTATGGGACGAAAAACAATATCAAACCAATGTCCAAATGTATCTTGGTTTTGATTTTAATTTATCTGATGAGACATATTATTTTGGGTGGATACTTATCATCGGTATTTTTCTTATCGGCACTGTAATTATTGTGCATATTTTGCTTATCAAAGAAGAACAATAGATTAAATAGGTATGAAATGCTAACAAATACCAGAAGCCACATCATTAAAACTGTGAGAGATACAGGGGGCTACTTTATGCTTTTTGGATTTTTTTGCATATTGGTTGTCCCATTTGTCGTTGGTATTTTTGCTGACACTGATAGCTATACAAAGAACTCTAAAACAGTTATTTTAAAACCCTATGAATATATTGATAAAAAATATGTAATGTATGATGGCTCAGCTGGCAAAGATATGTTTATTATAAAAAGCCATAATGTGTATTATGGTATAAGCTATTACAGAAAAAATAAGGTTGACTATGATGCTTCTTTTAGCTTTCCAAAAAATAAAGATGGTATTTTTATCGTAGTTAATACATCAGAAATCACCAGTCATCAAGGTAATTATAAAGACCCTATTCCTGTAATGAATTTTTCTCTTGATGGGCAAGAATACAAATGGGATAAAGAAAGTCATCAATATAGTGTAGAGCGTTATTATGTTAGAGAAAAAATACTAAAACCAATATTTTTTCATATTGCACACTTTATGATGTTTGCAGGTTTGATTATGTTTATTTCTACTGAATTTTGTGATTTTTATAACAAAAAATTAAAACATAAAAAATGAAAGTTAATAAGACAACTACCCAATTAATATTTTTTAAAATATGATAAAAATCTCAAATCAAAAATATATCAAAAATTTTGTTTTAATTTTTTCTGGTCTATGTTTATTCATAGCCATACCATTGCCTTTACTTGTTGCAAAATTTGTCAATACAGAAAGTTATATCAATAAATCAATACTCATAAAATTAAATAATTTTGAGCATATTGACACCAAAAAATACAATACTGGATTTGGTAGAGATAAGTACATATATCATTTGCAGTCTGATGGTGTTTATTATAATCTATCTTACTATATTGAGAAAAAATGACCGTAATAATCTATATTTTTATGATGAAAATATTTATATTTTAGTTAATCATTTAGAGTATGATAGACACAAAGGTACAATAAATGATCCGATACCTGTATTTAATTATGCTGTTTTACCAGAACAATATGTTTGGAGCAAAGAAAAACATAAGTATAATGTACAACAATACTTAACAATGGAAAGAATTTTATATGCTGATTTATATGATGAATTAATAATGTTTTTGATATATATAAATATTTTTCCTTTGGTGTATTTTTATTTTAGGGATAAATATGTTAAAAAATAGTTCGCAGGTTGAGTTGAACGATAGTGAAGCCCGACAAAGTCAAGGCTTAAACCGTTGGGTTTTGCACAAAAGCCCAATCCACCAAACTCTTGCTCTGCAAGCCTTTAAACCTATTATGAGCTGGTGGAAGTTACGCCAAAGTCCATTCGTATTCGTAAAAAATATTTGACGGAGAATGAGCGTAAGTGGCTTGGGCGTAAAAAGGACTAATAATAACACACAAACCCCCAACTGATGTGGTTGGGGGTTTTGTTGTTTTGCTTGACATCTATTCAAAATATTCTTATAATTGTAAAATATTATATTTACTATTTTTAAATAATTCTCATTTTTAATATATTGCCCCCTTGTTCGCCCCCAAGCTAAGTCGAAGGGTGGCGAAAAACCGTTATGGTTTAAATTAGCTCACCACGAACGGTGTTCCTTATTTTTGGGTTTTGTAGGAAGTCTAACGATACAAATTGGCAATTGTCCTTAGGAGTAAATTGCAATTTTCTCCTATAAGTCTTTACTAAACTTATGGTTTGTTAGGTATATAACCACTAATCTAAAAATAAAATAAGAGATTATCATCATCTTTTTATTTTGTTAAATATTCTGCAAAACTAAAAATTTCGCTTATGTGATTCTTATTTTACCCAGAAAAGCACAAAATTAGCAAACTTAATAAAAATGTATTTTACAGAAATTTTATTAAAGATTTAAGATAAGTATTTGAGAGTCAGAGAGATGTATCAAGAAAATACTTCAATGCTCACAAACATTCCTGAAACGATGCTGGTAACTTTATGGGCAAAAGCGATTGAAAGCCAAAATCATACGCCCATTTTAATAGATAAAAAATCCACGGAAATTATCCAAAAAATCAATTATGATTTTACAAGATTTAAACGAGCAAAGTTTTCACAGGTAGGTATTTGTACACGAGCGAAACTCATTGATGATGAAACGGTTGCCTTTATTAATAAACATCAGCAATCAATCATTGTTCAAATCGGTGCAGGTTTGGACACCCGTTTTCACAGACTGAATTGTCCAAAAAATGTTACTTGGTATGATATTGATGTACCAGAAGTGATTGCTCTTAGAGAAAAGCTTATCACACGCCAAGACAACAATTACTATCTTGCCTATTCAATGTTTGATGAAAAATGGATGGCATACATTCAAGATAAATGCTTGCCGACATTGATAATTGTTGAAGGTGTTTTGATGTATTTTGAAGAAAAAGATGTTCGTCAGTTTTTTGATATGATTTGCCAAAATTTTGATAAAGCAGAGATGGTTTTTGATATGCTGTTTTATAAAGGTGTAGGCAATGCTAAAAAATCTGATGCAGTATCAAAAACCAAAGGGCAAGCCGAATATTTGTGGTCTATGCTAAATAGCCAAGAGATTGAAAAATGGAACAACAAACTTTCTTTTAATAAAGAATATTATATGAGTGATTATTATGGAAATCGTTGTCCTTTTCCTTTTAATCTTTTATATAAATTGCCCTATTTTTACAAAAACTTTAACCAAAGAGTTGTATGCTTAGGCATTAAGCCTAGCACAAAATAAAAAGTTGTACTTAATTTTGAGTACAAAATTCAATAATGTGATTTGCTGACGGTCGTAAATTTCGTACCGTTGGTAGTATTATGTTATTGATAACAGGCGATAAATATTGGCTTTGTTAGCTTTCCCAAATATTTTTATTGAAAAATCCAAACAAAAAACCCAAGTAAATTACTAAGAATTGTGCTAGAATACGCACTGTTTTGTCACTGCCTTACTTTTTACAGTGAATGGGCAAAATGGCAAGTAGTGGTCGCCAATTTGCGATTATTTTTTTCATTTAAAAAGAGTATTTATTATGAGCATTGTTCAAGAGTTTAAAGAATTTGCTGTCAAGGGCAACGTGATGGATTTGGCGGTCGGTGTCATCATCGGCGGTGCGTTTGGTAAGATTACCACGTCGTTGGTTGAAGATGTGATTATGCCTGTAATTTCTGCGATTATGGGTGGTCAGCTTGATTTTAGTAATATGTTTGTTGTGCTTGGTAAAGTGCCAGAGGGTACAGCGATGACTTATGCTGCTCTAAAAGAAGCGGGCGTGCCTGTGCTGGCGTATGGTAACTTCATTACCATTTTGATTAACTTTATCATTTTGGCGTTCATTGTATTTATGCTTGTTAAAGGCATGAACAAAATGCGTAGACAAGCCGAAGCAGAGCCAGAAGCTCCTGCCGAACCATCAGAAGAAGTATTGCTACTGCGTGAGATTAGCCAAAAGCTAAGCAAATAATTAGCATGTACCACACTCAAAACCCATCATCTGATAGATGATGGGTTTGTTGTTTTAATGGGTTTAGACCGCCTTTTCAAACCGCACAATACTCTCAACATGCCCCGTATGACAAAACATATCCATGACCCCTGCATGAGTCGCCCGATAGCCCTGCTCGGTAAGGCGAACGCTGTCTCGGGCAAGTGTGGCAGGGTCGCATGAGACATAGACGATACGGCGGGCGTTAAATCGCCCCAGATAATCCATAACCTCCCACGCCCCTGTGCGTGGCGGGTCGATGAGTAGGGCATCCACCTGTCCTACCCACGGCTCGCCTGAAAAATCTTGGGTTAAATCTTGGGCGAAAAATTCGGTGTTGGTAAGTCTGTTGTCTTTGGCATTCATCTTGGCACGCATGACCATATCACGACTACCCTCCACGCCAATGACTTTGCCCGTATCCCCCACGCATTTGGCAAGAGCCAGCGAAAAGTTACCCAGCCCACAAAACAAATCCAGCACCCGCTCGCCTTGTTTTAAATCCAGAAGCTGACAGGCAAGATTTACCATTTGCCGATTGACGGATAAATTAACCTGCGTAAAGTCGGTGGGACTACTTTGTAAGGTCAAATTAAATTCAGGCAAATGATAAAACAGTCCGCCTGTCGGGGGTGTGGTGTGGCTCATGGGTAGTATCGCCTTGTCGGTGCTGCCAATGCGATAAATGCTATCTGCCCCTTTGGGCTGTAAATAGATTTGCCAATTTACCAATTTGCCAAAATGGATAAGTTTGGCGGTGTCGGCTTTGTTGATTGGCTTGGTGTAGCGAATGATAAGAGCCACGCTTGGCAAGTCGCCCATTTCTTTATCCGCACTCTCGCCCACGGCAATTTCTAGGTGGGTAATGCTGTCCTTGATTTTTAGCGTTTTTAAAAGGTGTTTTAAGCCATCTAACTTATCGCCCACACGCTGATCCAAAATCGGACAAGTGTCAATGTCTGTCAAAAAATTGCTCGCTCGCTCACGAAAGCCCACAATGAGCCTGCCTGTCTTGGGTAGATAACGTACGCCCAGACGAGCTTTGGTGCGATAATGCGTTCTGTCGCCCACGATTGGCGGCAGCCACGTGGCAGGGGTAATGCCTGATTTGGTAAGGTGGTTTTGTAGGACAGACTGTTTGTGCCGAATCTGCTCGTCCACGTCAAAATGCTGTAAGGTGCAACCGCCACACACCCCAAAATGCGGACAAATGGGAGCGGTGCGGTGAGGGCTTGGGGTTAGAACGCCCGAGCAGTCGGCTTCATCATAGCTTTTTTTGGATTTGGTAAGATGTGCCGTTACCGTCTCGGTGGGCAGGGCGTGGCTTATGAAGACTTTTTTGCCCGATTTGTCGCCATGCGTGTTGTCATAGGTTGCAACACCACGTCCGTCATGGGTTAGGGCGGTGATGTGCAGGGTGATGAGCGTTTGGGTTTGCTCGGATTTGGATAGCTGGTGGGTCATGATTGCCTATTTATTGGGTATCATCAAAAGGGCATTATATCATTATTGTGGGTGGGCATTGGTATTTTTGGTGTTTGGCATTATAATAATCAAATTCTTTTGATGTTTTGAAAAATAAATATCATCAAAGTCAAATATGCTCACGCCAAACCATTTATCAGGAAAATTATGTGCCAGTTATGTAACATTAACCCCTTTGTCATTCATGACGCCCTAGTCGATGAGCATGACAATACCAAGCCGTCTGCTGATGAAAAAAGCGATAATGAAAATCCCGACAGCGAGCAGGCTTACCCTGTATCAGGCGGTGCGTTGTGATTTTTGCCAGTCATGAGCCGTTTTTGCAGTCCAAGGCTCAGATGCTCATCATGCCTGTTAGCACAGACGGTAACATTGCCCACCCTGTCATCGCACGGTGCAAAGGCTTGTATGCCGACAACTACGAGCATTACCAAAAAAAGGCAATCGGGGGCGAGCTGTCGCTGGGCGATGCGATGGTGTTCCGTATCTCTAAGCAGACCACGGGGCTTGGCGTGCAGACGGGTGGGGCGGAGTATGTCGGTAGTCTTGTCGTCCAAAAATTCCCCGAACAGCCCATCAGCGTGCGAATGCTCAAACACTCCCTCACCGCCCTAAAACCACACGTTTATGAACTCATGCGATATAAAGGGCTAAGGCGTGTGGCGATACTGGGGTCGGCTCTACTGGTTAAGGATACCACCCAAGAGAGCAGTACGGTAGAATGGCTCACTGCCGAACATATCATGAACGTGTGCCAAGACGTGTTGGGAGATGTGCCAAAACTTACCGTCGAAGTGCATTTTGGGCGAGATATACCCCTATCTTTTGCAAAAAATACTTGAAAATGGCGATGGCTTCGGCTATAATGTACACCACTTGCGAACGTGGTGGAATTGGTAGACACGCTATCTTGAGGGGGTAGTGCTTCACGGCGTGAGGGTTCAAGTCCCTCCGTTCGCACCAAATATTCCTTTAAAAATCAAAGGCTTAGTCTGTATAATAAGGCTAAGCCTTTTTTGTAGTTAAAATTGGGTTGTAAGGCTTTATTTGCAAGGGGTAAGGGGTTGAGTGTACTCATGCAAATGTGGCATAACAAAGGTGAATTTGCAAGCAGTGACCACAGAAAGCAAGAAAACAAGATTCTTAATTTCTATAATACGACTAAACTCCATTTATCTTTAAGTCAGAAAGATGAGATTATAGGAAAAACTTTGACTTTTACGCCTTATGAGTGGTTAGAAATTTATTTTAGACAAAGCGTAAATAAGTCTTGAGTTTCTTACAGCCTTAATGAGTTGTCATTATTATTTATTATTTACCAAAAAATCCGCCCATTAGAGCGGATTTTCACCAAGGTTGGCGATTAACCACCAAAGTCATCAAGCAAGATATTTTCATCTTCTACGCCCAAGTCTTTGAGCATTTTGATGACGGCGGCGTTCATGACAGGAGGTCCACACATATAGAATTCACAGTCTTCTGGGGCAGGGTGGTCTTTTAGGTAGTTTTCATACAGAACGTTGTGAATAAAGCCTGTATAGCCTTCCCAGTTATCCTCAGGTTGTGGGTCAGAGAGTGCCACATGCCACTCAAAATTCGGAAACTCTGCTGCCAGACCATCATAATCTTCAACATAGAACATCTCACGCTTAGAGCGAGCACCATACCAGAAGCTGATTTTGCGGTCGGATTTTAGGCGTTTTAGCTGGTCAAAAATGTGTGAACGCATGGGAGCCATACCTGCACCGCCCCCGATGAATACCATTTCGGCTTTGGTGTCTTTGGCAAAGAACTCACCATAAGGACCAGATACGGTAATCTTATCACCCGGTTTTAGGCTAAATACATACGATGACATTTTGCCGGGTGGGATATTGTCAGGACCTCGTGGCGGTGGGCTTGCGATACGAATGTTAAACTTGATGATGCCCTTTTCTTCGGGATAGTTTGCCATAGAGTAGGCACGAATCACAGGCTCATCAACCTTGGACGTATAACGCCATAGGTTAAAGTTGTCCCAGTCTTCGTGGTATTCTTTGGCAATGTCAAAGTCTTTGTAATGCACTTCATGCGGTGGGGCTTCTAGCTGTACATAGCCACCTGCACGGAAAGGTACGACTTCGCCCTCTGGGATTTTGAGAGTAAGCTCTTTAATGAAGGTTGCCACGTTGTCATTAGAGATAACCTCACATTCCCATTTTTTGACATCAAAAAATTCAGGGTCAATCTCAATTTTCATGTCTTGCTTGACAGCAACTTGACATGCCAAACGCATACCCTCACGAATCTCGCCTTGGGTAAAATGACCTTCTTCGGTGGGTAGGATAGAACCGCCACCGTCCAACACCTTACAACGACATTGACCGCAAGTACCACCGCCACCACAGGCTGACGACAAGAAAATGCCTTCGCCTGCAAGAGTTTGCAAGAGTTTGCCCCCTGCGGCGGTCGTTACGTTGTTGTCGGGGTTGTCGTTGATATTGATTGTTACCTTGCCTGAGCTGACAAGGCGTGAGCGTGCCACCAAGATGACCACCACCAAACTCATGATGATGGCGGTAAACATGATGACACCACTGATTGCTGTACCAAACATGGTTTCTCCTTATAAGCTCATACCGCCGAATGACATAAAGCCAAGCGACATCAGTCCGACAGTGATAAAGGTAATGCCAAGACCACGAAGGGGGGCGGGTACGTCTGAGTATTTGAGCTTCTCACGAAGTCCTGCCAATGCCGTAATCGCCAATGCCCAACCAAAGCCAGAACCCACGCCATAGACGATAGATTCGCCAAAGTTGTAATCGCGCTCTACCATAAATAGCACGCCACCCATGATCGCACAGTTTACCGTGATGAGTGGCAAGAATACGCCTAGGGCGTTGTAGAGTGCTGGCATGAATTTGTCCAAAAACATCTCTAAGATTTGGACGGTTGCCGCAATCAGAGCGATATAGCTTAATAGTCCCAAGAAAGACAAATCGGTATTTGGCATACCTGCCCACGCCAATGCCCCGTCTTTTAGTAGGAATTGGTAAAGCAGGTTGTTTAGCGGAACAGTAACCGCCATAACCACAACGACCGCAACGCCCAGACCAATGGCGGTGGAGACTTTTTTGGAGACAGCGATGAACGTGCACATACCCAAGAAAAAGGCAAGAGCCATGTTTTCAATGAATACGGACGTGATGAATAAACTGATATAGTGTCCCATTAGTGTGCCCCTCCCTTAGAATTTGGTGCAATGACAAACTCCGCAGGTTCTTGTTGCTCAGGTTTCCAGTAACGCACAATGGCGATGAACAGAGCAATGACAAAGAACGATGACGGTGGCAACAACAGCAAGCCATTTGGGATATACCAACCACCGTCTGTGGCTTTTTCTAAAAGCTGAATACCAAACCAGCTACCGTTACCGATGATTTCACGGATACTTGCCACAAAAATCAGTACGGTTGAGTAGCCCAAGCCGTTACCAATACCGTCAATAAAACTTGGGATTGGTGGGTTGCTCATGGCGTAGGCTTCGGCACGACCCATAACGATACAGTTGGTGATGATAAGACCGATGAACGCGCCTAGCGATTTGGCGGTGTCATAGGCGACCGCTTTTAGGATTTGCTCAACCACGATAACCAATGACGCAATCACGACCATTTGTACGATGATACGAATCGATGACGGGATATTGTTACGAATGATTGAGATAAAAAAGCTAGAAAATGCCGTAACGAGCGTGAGTGCAATACACATGACAAGGGCGTTTTGCACGCTCGTGGTAACCGCCAATGCCGAACAAATACCAAGGATTTGCAGGGCAATGGGGTTGTTATTAAAAATCGGCGTGGTTAAAATCTTTTTGGTATCCGCCATGATTATGCTCCTTTACCGCCAGCTGTGCCAGCTTTTAGGTTGTCTAAAAACGGCTGATAACCGTCTTTGCCCAGCCAAAACTGAACCATGTTATGCACGCCACGACCTGTTAGGGTAGCACCGCTAATGCCGTTGACTTCGGTAGGTTTGGCAGTACCTGCCTTGGCAACACCCATAAGCACGTTGCCGTTGTCATCATGGGCTTTTTTGTCATGCCATTGGGCACGCCAAGGCTCTTCGGTGATACGAGAACCCAGACCGGGGGTTTCTTTGTGCTGATAGAAGTTTACGCCTTTAATGGTATTAAAGTCCTTATCAAGGGTAAGCAGTCCATAGATTTGACCCCACAGACCCGCTCCGTGAAAGGGTAGAACGAGCGTCTCAATCTCACCGCTTGCGTTTTTGGCGACATAGGCTTTACCGAATTTTGGCTTACCACCAATGGCAGCGATGTCGTTTTCAAGTGGCGTGCTAAGAGCAGGGGTGCGAGCTGCTTTGGCAATGTCATAATTTGCCACGTCTGTGATGCCTGCTTGGGTAGCTTCTTCTTCGGTAGCAAATTTGCCTGTTTCTAGATTGACAAGATGAACTTCAAACTCTTTAAAGCGTTCTGCCACCACCGCATTTGACTCGGTATTTGGGTCAAATTTACCTGCGGCGATAAGGACGTTTTTGTTAAAATCTAGGGTGCTGTTGGCAGTTTGTTGGGGTTTTAGACCCACCGCAACGGCTGACACCATGACCGAACAGACAAGGCACAGCACCAAAGCGGTTACAAGGGTTGTAACGTTACTATTTTTGGCTGACATGAGCTAGTCTCCGTGCTGTTTGACGTTTGATGTTGGCTTGTTTGACAAAGTAGTCAAATAGCGGTGCAAATAGGTTGGCAAACAAAATGGCAAGCATGATACCTTCTGGGAAAGCAGGGTTTACCACACGAATGGCAACCGTCATAAAGCCGATGAGTAAGCCATAGCACCAGCGACCTGTGTTGGTGTGGGCAGCAGATACGGGGTCGGTTGCCATAAAGACGGCACCAAACATAAAGCCACCGATGACCAAATGCCAATGGGGAGCAAGGCTCATCATTGGGTTGGTGTCGCTACCAATCATATTAAAGATAAAGGCAGTAACCACAAGACCGATGACCGCCCCTGCAATCACACGCCAAGAAGCGATTCTGGTGTACATGAGCACCGCACCACCGATAAGAATAGCAAGGGTTGAGACTTCGCCGATAGAGCCTTGCATATTGCCCAAAAAGGCTTGACCCCAAGAAATGGTATTGCCATAAGCGTCCACAAAAGCATTAGACGGCACACCTGCGGCAGCTTGACCTAGGGGGGTTGCACCGCTATAACCGTCCACGTTGTTTAAGCCTTTAACGGCCGTCCATACCGCATCGCCTGACATATAGGCAGGGTAGGCAAAGTACAAGAATGCACGACCTGCCAAAGCAGGGTTAAGAAAGTTCTTGCCTGTACCGCCAAAGACTTCTTTTGCCACGACCACACCAAAGCTGATACCAAGGGCAACTTGCCAAAGCGGAATATCAGGCGGTAGTGATAGGGCAAATAGGACGGACGTAACGAAAAAGCCTTCGTTAATCTCATGCCCACGCACCACCGCAAAAATCAGCTCCCACGCAAAACCAACCGCAAAGGTGATGATATAAATGGGCAAAAACTGCATCGCCCCATAGACTATACAAGCAAGGATGCTATTTGGGTCATAGCCTACCATGCCTGTAACAATGGTACGCCAGCCTGTTGGGTCAATGCCAAAATGCTGTATGGCAGTCAAGGCTTGAAAGCCGACATTGTACATCCCCCAAAACATGACAGGAAAAGTACAGAGCCACACGGTAATCATCATGCGTTTTAGGTCAATACCATCACGCACATGTGAGGCGGAGTACGTTTGAGAGCTTGGCTGACGCAAAAAGGTGTCAAACGCTTCCCAGACGGCATAGTATTTTTCGTATTTACCACCCTTGGTAAAGGATGGCTTGGTACGGTCAAATAAATTATGTAAAAATTTCATCGTTTGCCTTCCTTAACCTTCTGCTTCAATACGAGTTAGGTTATCACGCAAAATATCGCCAAACTCATATTTACCAGGCGATACAAAGGTGCAAAGTGCCAAATCTTCTTCGTCAAGCTCCAACGCACCAAGCTCCACTGCTTCTACAATGTCGCCAACGATGAGCGAGCGAAGTAGCTGAGTGGGTAGGTAGTCTTGGGGCATGACGGTTTCAAACGAACCGATTGGCACCATGGCACGAGGTGAACCATTGGTACTTGTGGTAAAGGCGTATTTTTTGCCTTTAAAAAATTGAGAAATATAAATCGGTAGCGTTGAAAAACGGTTCGCCCCAAGTGTTAGGTAGTGAAATGCAGGGCGTTCACGACCTTCGGCAAGTGCTGAGACTTGATTGTGAAAACGTCCAAGATACGCCACCGTGCCACTGGCTTTACGACCTGACAACACCGACCCTGAGATGATACGGTTGTCATCGCCATTTAGCTCGCCATGAGTTAAGGCGTTCAAATCCGCCCCACGAGTGGTTTTGATAAGGCGCGGGTTTTTGACGACCGTGCCAGCTAGGCTAATGGTGCGTTCGGTGTGAATCTTACCTGTGGTAAAGAGCTTACCAATGGCAATCACGTCTTGATAACCGATTGTCCACACGGTTACGCCACGAGCCAAGGGGTGCAAAAAGTGAATGTGCGTGCCTGCGTTGCCAGCAGGGTGAACGCCGTCAAAACCGTGATATTCAACGCTGCCTGCAACATTGGTGGCTTTGGTTGGGGCGGTTTTGCCATGACAAACAAGCGTTTTTGGCGATAGGATAGAGATGACGGCAAGACCACTGTTAAAATCATCAATATTGGCATTGATAATATCGGCAGGGTCGGCACTTAGGGGGTTGGTGTCGGTGGCGGTTACAAAAATCGCTGACGGCGTGCTGTCAAGTTCAGGGGTACGGCTAAAAGGACGGGTGCGAAACGCTGTCCATTCGCCAGCGTCATTGAGCTGTGATACCACTTCTTCACGAGACAGCTTGGCAAGGCTGTCTTTGGCGTGGGTTTTAAAGCTAATCTCATCGCCTTGGGCAACTTCAATGACTAGGCTTTCAAACACACGTCGCTCGCCACGGTTGATGGCGATGACCTTACCTGAGACGGGGGCGGTGTATTTGACCCCCAGACGCTTTTTGTCTTCAAACACCACCTGTCCTTTGGCGACCGTATCGCCTTCCTTGACGTGCATGGTCGGACGCATACCGATATAATCATAACCGATAAGGGCGACATGAGTAGGTGTGTGTTCGCTAATTTCTTTGGTTGGCTCGCCCGTGATAGGCAAGTCCAACCCCTTTTTTATGGTAATCATAAGCGGATACTCACTCTGAGTGAAATGACCATACCAGACTCCTGTTGGTACACACGAGAGCTTTAACGCTGACCTTAAACTCCTTAACAACACGTTAATGCTTTGTAGTTACAGTGGCGACTGGCTACCTGTTTTGATGAACGTTTAGGGCGTGTTAATTAAAATTTAGATGAATAAAACTTGGCAAATCAAAACAAATCACTGTCTATGACTGGTAACATCATCACGTTTAACACGTCCTAACAATCGTTCTTTTGCCCAAATTAGGCATGAAAATCCTATCTATTATACGCTAAACTTTGATAAATTTACAGAAATTTTTGAGAAATATTAAGGGTAAACGGTTGATTGTCATGATGATGTCAAAAAGATATGAGACAAGATGGGGCGTGATTTTACAAATGATAATTGTTTATAAAAATATCACCCAAAACGGAAAAACGTCCCATTGATGACAAATGCCACGCTCCACACGCAGATAAGTAACACGTGAACGCCCATGACTTTTAATGTATTGGCGGTATGCATGCCATTTTCTAGCTTTTTAACCACCCGAAAACGGGCGTGCAAGGCGGTAAGTATCGTTAAGATGAGCCATGTTAATTTACCATGCACAAGGGCGGTCAGCATGCCCATGTTTTGCCCCCAAAGTGATGGGGGTAGTAGGGTTGTTAGCATATAAAAGCCTGTTACCACTTGCACGGCAAGGGCGGTCATGCCCAAGGGTTCATAGCTTTTTTCAAAGGATAAAAATCCTGCCACGTCATTTTGGCGGATAAAATTGGGCATTAGGCGGATGAGCAGGTACAAATGCCCACCCACCCAAATGCTGGCTCCAAATAAATGTAAAATCAAGGCAATTTTATACATGGTTTTTTCCAACTTGGTTATATGAGTGTGATAAATGATTGGGTTTTTATAAAGTGGTTTTATTTTAAATTTATTTTAAAGAGCTATTTTCTCCGCCCTTTTCTAAATACAAAAGGGTCATCATAAAAGGCAGGGTCGGCATTATCCCAAAAATACGGCACACCCAATATCGGCAAGGGATTTAATTGGCGTGGCGTAATATCATCTTTTAAAAAGTTATTTAAATGTTCTGATAATTGATTATCCAACATGGCTAATTGCTCATTGAGTGATTTGGCAAAAAATGACGAATGAACTTTGATAATCACGGTATGGCTACATAAGGATTTGTAGGGGTTGATAAGTTGCTCCAATAACGCATGACCGAATATAAAGACTTTGGCTTTTTTGTTGTTGTCATTATGATAATCTGCCCAATATTCACGGTTATCCACCAAGCACGTTTGCCAATCAAAACCTACCAAGGCTTGCCCAATGGTAGTGCCAATCTCATCATCGGCGACAACAAGTATCGCCCCATTTTCATCAAATACGGTAATGGTGTCTCGCACACGGTTGCGAGCATTGGCGGTGTGGTTGTCGCCCATGTGGGCGAGATGTTTGGCGTTCAATAGTGATTTGGTATGGGGAAAAACTGACCACACGCACGCCCCAAACCAGTCGTGTAGGTTATCACGGGTTGGGATTTTGTGGTGTTGCCCAATGTGGGTTTCGTACGCTGTGCCGTGTTCTAGGTCGTTTTGGTGGGTAAAGGTAAGTGGGCAGTTTTGGTGATTTTTTAGGGCAATATCATTGTCGGCAAAATAGCCGTTTAACCACTCAAACAGTGGCAGGGCAGGGCGGTCGGCAAATGCCTGATGAATAGGCAAATACGGGGCAAGCCAAGGGGTGGACAGGTCAATCGTGGCAAAATCGTGCAAAAAGTCGTGTGAAAAATCGGACATGATGACATCAACAGGCGGTAGAATCATCGTGAGCATAGCATATTTTGTAAACTTTGGGTAGTCGGCTTTTGGGGGTAGGGCGTCATAAAAAACTTGCATATTTTTGCACTTGCGTTTAATATGACGATTATTTATAAGGATGAGAGTATATGATGACCCTATCGCAAACATTTGCCCCTAAATTCATGGCGTTGGCACTGGTCGGCACATTGGCATTGTCAGGCTGTTCGGTGTTTCGTGTGTATACCATTGATTTGCCCCAAGGCACGCCCATCACGTCCGCTCAGGCATCGCAGGTGCAAGTAGGCATGACCGCCGACCAAGTGACCTATTTGCTTGGTAGCCCTGCCATGAAAGACACGCTAAACCCGAACCGCTTTGACTATCTGTATGACTACACCGCAGGCACAGACGGCAAGCGAGCGGGCAAAAAAGACATCAAAAACGCCAGTCAGTACCTGTCTATCTTTTTTGAAAATGGGCGTGTGGTGCGTATCGCAGGGCGTGAATCACTGCCAAGAAGAAATCAGTAATTAGGGCGTGCCTGCCCTTTATAACACAATTTGTAATTTAAAAATATTTTACAAATAAATCAATTGTTTTTGCATGAAAAATGGCCAAATCTTGTTTTTCATCGTCAAAAACTTGACTGATAGAAAACTCACAGCCTTTGTTTTTTCCTTGAAAAACGTGCGATTCCCCTGCTTTTTTAAACAGGCATTTTTCATTGTAAATACAAAGGGCAGGTACGCCCTAGTAAGCTAGATAAAAATCAGGCAAAGTGGGGTGCTTTGCCTGATTTTTTTATGTGGTTTTTAAAATTATTATCTGTAAAAGCTATAACGGGCGATAGCCGAGCTTTTTTAGGCGAACTTTGGATTTGGATTTGCGTCGTGCCATCGGGTCGTAGGATAAGGGGCGATAAATCTCCACCCTATCGCCATCTGACAGCACCGTGTCTAGACGTTTTTTTTGGCTGTATATGCCGACATACCACGCCTTGTGGCTGGGGTCGGCAGTCATGTGCGTGTCGCACCACACCCCAAAGTCGATAAAATTCGGCAGGCTAAGCCAGCCTGCATGAACTAGGGCTTGGTATAGGGTTGTTCCGTGGGGCAGGGCAAGTTCGTGATAGTAGTGCCTGTCCGCGTCTGCATACGCCAAAGCGATGTTTATTGTAGCCATTGCCCGACCCAGCCGATGAGTGCGATGATGATGGCAAGTGGCACGCCAATACGCACTAGCACTCGCCAGATGTTATAACGCCCTTCGCTTTTAAAGTTAAAAGTTTTGCGTAAGTGGCTGATTTTCATCACAAAGCCAGAGAACACCGCCAAGATAACGACCGTCAAGAGACTGATGACGACCAGTGCCATTAGGGCGATGTTGGCAGGTAGGGTGGATAACAGCATGGCAAGCACGATACCAGCAGATACGCCCTTGATGAGTCCAAAGCGGATTTTGAGCTGACTGATGGCATAGTACACCAAGAAACTGGCGATGAACAGCATGCCCACACTCGTCACAGCAAAGGATGTTGGCGTGACAAAGGCACTGCCGACCATCAGAGCAAACGCCCCAAACACAAGCTGAGTGAGCCAGATGGGTAATATCAATCCTGATAAGGGCTTTTTGTTGTTCTTATCCATGACTTGTCGGGTCATGTCCACGCCCAAGAACCAGTACAGACCTGTACCCACGCCCACCGAGAGTAATGCCAAAGAGACCGCCCTTGCCCACTCGCCAAGCGATACAGACGTGATGGTTGGCACACTCACACCGCTAGCTAGACCGCCATCAAAGAGCGAGATAAGCCCGCCGATAATGACAATGATGACCCCGACCCCGAGCAGGCGAGTTTTGAGTAGGCTTAGGATGAGTGCTACTATCATCGCCCCTGCACTAAGCCCAACGCTTGGCACGCTAAGGTTGAGCTGGGGTAGGTGCTGATGAAGTCCTGCCCCAATGCGTGCGGTCATGGTCGCACTAATGAGTAGCGAGACCAACACCGACAGCCCTGCAAAGGCTCGCCATGTTATCTTGGCATCGGCTTCACGAGTGAGCTTTTGCATGCCAAGCCACACACCATCGCCACTGCGAGCAGATAGGGCAAGCTCGGCAAATAAGACAGGTAGACCCACCACAAGCATGGCAATCACCCACAACAGCCAAAAATCTAGCTCATGAGCCATGCTCGGGGCAATCTGATGGGCAAATAAGAGTGGTAAGGCACATGCCACAAAAAACACGGTATAACGAGATAACATAGCAAGCTCTGGTTGGGCGGTTAGGGATGGATAAGGGTAAGCAAAAACCAAATAAGGGCAAAATCAAGCAACGACAAAACCCCAATCAAGGGGTTTTATCACACACAAGTCTAAATCTGACAAATCAGTGAACGGCACTGATAAATTCAGAAAGCATCTTGATGTCTTTATCGGACAGTTTGGCTGCCACGATTTGCATCATGCCTTTTTCATCTTTTTTGGCAGAGTCATTGGTACGAACCTGTTCTGCCATGAGACCTTCGTCCTCACGACCTGCCGCACGGAACAGTTTTAGTTGAGTTGAGATATAGGTAGCATGCTGACCGCCAATGCGTGGAAATGCCGCCCAGTCGTTGCCTGCCCCTTTGGGGTCATGGCACCCTGCACAAGGGATGATACCACGAGTTTTGTCGCCACCTAGATAGAGTTTTTGGGCGGCGGCGTTCGTGGCTTTGTTGCCATAGCCTGGTAGCCACGGGGCTTGACTGGCATAGTAGCCTGCTACGTTAGCAAGATCTTGTTGGGTAAGTCCTGCAAGTTGTGCCTGCATGATGCCATTTTTTCTAGCACCTGTTTTAAAATCGACCAGTTGTTTGTATAGGTATTTGATGTTTTGACCGCCCAAATTTGGCTGAGCTGGGGCAACCGAGACACCGTTGGCGCCGTGGCAAGCGGCACAGTTGGCATCTACGATGGCTTTACCTGCTTCGATGTCAAAGGCAGGAACAGTTGGAGCGGCAGTAGCGGTCAAGGCGACAAAACCAAAACCTGTGGCGAGCAACGTTTTGGCTAGCATGGCTTTGGCTGACAAATTCATGGCTTTCATAACAATTTCCTACTAACTTCGGGGCAATCCCCGTGTCTTGGGTTTTGTATCTTTTTATTTGGCTTTTAAAAGTCAAATGGGTAAATCTTGCTTATTATAGCAAGACTTCGCTAAATTTTCCTACAAAAATTGTGGTTTTGGCAACATTTTTTTGCAAAAAGATGAGATTTTAACAAAAAATTATCAAATCAAGCCATCATCTTAACTCATGATTGACAAAAGCCATAAAAATGGGGCATGTACCCAAAGATGATGTTGCTGTTTGGGTAAACATGCCCCATTTTTTTATTTTGCCATGTAGTCAATCAATGCCCGAAACTCATCATCGCTACATGTTTGGCACAAGCCCTTGGCGGGCATTTGGGGCATGCCTTTTTTGGTGTTTTTGACTAAGGTTTCCATGCCTTTTTGGGCTTTTAGTCTATCCCATGTGGCTTTGTCGCCTTTTTTGGGGGCGTTTAAGGCACCGCTATCGTGGCAGGTGGCACAGGTTTTCTGGTAAGTCGTGGCGACATCGGCATGGCTTACACCTGTGGTGACTAGGGCAAGACTGGCAATGGCGATTTGTAATAATTTTGACATAATGACTCCCACTAAGGGTAATTTGGGATAAATATGAGGATGACTGTTTTCTCTTATGCTTTTATTATGCAAGTTTTTTGCCAAGTTGCAAGGGATATTTGGTAACTATGCCGAATGCGACTTATTTAGCCTTTGGGTTTTTTATCGCTATTTTATGGCTTTCATGATACACTATTTATCATTATTAGCAGTTATATTTGACATCATGACCACCACCGACTACCAAAAAATCATTCGCCAAACCACCTTTTCGCTCTCCGCCCCTACGCTCAAACTTTGTCCGCCTGATACAGGCTTTGAAGTGGCGTTTGCAGGGCGGTCTAATGCAGGCAAATCGTCCGCTATTAACACCATCACCCACCAAAAACAGCTCGCCCGCTCGTCCAAAACCCCGGGGCGGACGCAGATGATTAACTTTTTTAATGTCGGCTCAGAACATAGTCGTATCGTGGATTTGCCCGGCTATGGTTATGCCCAAGTGCCAGAGGCGATGAAAATCAAATGGCAAAAAGAGCTTGAAAATTACCTTGTTCATCGTGAAAGTTTGACGGGGCTAATTTTACTCACTGACATTCGCCACCTGTTGAAGTATTTTGATGAGCAAATGCTCCATTGGGCAAAGGACGGCGAACTGCCCGTTCATGTATTACTCACCAAAGCGGATAAATTAAAACGTGGGGCTCAAAAAACCGCCCTTTTGCAAACCAAAAAACAACTGCAAGCCTTAGAATTACCATTTTCCATTCAGCTGTTTTCGGCATTAAATAAAGAAGGGCTTGATGAATTGGCGGACGTATTGGGTAATTGGCTACATTTGGGCGAAAATTTAAATGTTGATAATGCGGATTTTGATAATGAAAATTTGGCAAATGATAAATTGGATAATACAGAATTAAATAATGATAATTAAAAATTTGTGAATTATTGTAGGGGAAAATCACATTCGCCCAAATAAAATTAACAACCATGATTTAAATTAAAAAGGCAAAAAATGACAGGCATTTTATATATCGTTGCTACCCCCATTGGCAATCTAAACGACATGACGGCAAGGGCGATTGACACCCTAAAATCCGTGGACGTGATAGCCTGCGAAGACACTCGCACCAGTGGCAAATTATTAAGTTTTTTTAACATATCCACGCCCACCACCGCCTATCATGAGCATAATGCTGACACGCAGACGGCACGGCTGATAGAGCGATTACAAGGCGGTCAATCGGTTGCCTTGATTTCGGATGCTGGTACACCGCTCATCTCCGACCCTGGTTATCGACTGGTGAAGGCGTGCCATGATGAGAGTATCACCGTTGTGCCGATTGTCGGGGCGTGTGCGGTCATCGGGGCGTTGTCTGTGGCGGGTTTGCCGTCTGATAAATTTAGCTTTGTGGGGTTTTTGCCCGCCAAACAACATGGACGCATAGAGAGCTTAAAGGCATATCAAGACCGTACTGAAACGCTGATTTTTTATGAAGCACCGCACCGCATTACAGACTGTTTATCCGACATGGCGGACGTGTTTGGCGGTGAGCGAGAAGCCACGTTGTGCCGTGAAATTAGCAAAACTTTTGAGACGATAAAAAAATTACCGTTGGCTGATTTATTAGAATTTGTAAAAAATGACTCCAACCAACAACGTGGCGAGATTGTGCTGGTTGTGGCAGGCAATACCCAAAAAGAACAAAAGGCGGATTATGATGACTGGCTACTTGCCATTGCCAAAGAATTACCACCCAAAAAAGCAAGTGCAATCGTGGCGGATGTATTGGGTATTAAAAAAAGTGAGGTTTATGATAGACTTTTGGAATTACAAAAGTCCTAATTTAACTTATTTAAATTTAATATCAGTTTAAAATGATAAGTTGTTAATTATTGCTTGGTTATTTGAGTTGTAGGGGCAAATTGCAATTCGCCCTTGATAAATAAAATATTGATATAAAATTGACAACAAACCAGATTAATTTTAACAAACAAATCATACCCTTAAATATTAAACCATGCGCAAACACCCATACAATATCGCAAATCTAACCCAAATTTGCTAAAATATACCATTTAACAGGAGACACTCATGACTCTAAAAACCACCCTAACCGACACCATCAAAACCGCCATGAAAGCCAAAAACATGGAGCAAGTCAAAGTTTTGCGTAACGTCCAAGCCGTCATCAAGCAAGTAGAGATTGACGGGCAAAGTGAGCTTGACGACAAAGATGTATTGGCGATTTTACAAAAACAAATCAAACAACGCCAAGAGTCTTTGGGTATCTATACCGCTAATGGGCGTGATGATTTGGCACAAAAAGAGCAGTTTGAGATTGACGTGATTTCCGTCTTTTTGCCCGAGCAGTTGTCCGATGACAAGCTCATCGCCATCATCAATGAGACCATCAGCGAGCTTGGTGCGTCTGACATGAAAGACATGGGGCGTGTGATGAACACTGTCAAAGACAAGACCGCAGGGCAAGCCGACCCTGCTGCCATCTCAGGACTTGTCAAAAAGGCATTGACCGCATGAGTACGAATGCCCAACATAATTTTGCTTTTGCCTCTGACAACTATTCAGGCGTACATCCTGCCATCATGGACGCACTTATTAGTGCCAATAACGGACATGACAAGGCATACGGTTACGATAGCCACAGCCAAGCTCTGGCAGAGCATATCAAACAAACCTTTGGCGAGCAGGCAGTTGGTTATCCTGTTTTTAACGGCACAGGGGCGAATGTTTTGGGGTTGTCGGCGATATTACCACGATTTGGTGCGGTTATCTGCACCAATCACGCCCACATCAACAATGATGAAAGTATCGCTCCGCAGTATGTTGCAGGGATTAAGCTGTTGGTGATTGATAGTGATGATGGCAAGCTAGATCCCCAAAAAATCCGCCACTTTATTCGCCCATCCGAGCACCACCCACAGGCTCGTGCGGTCTATATTAGTCAAACCACTGAGCTTGGTACTTGTTATAGTCTTGATGAGCTTGCCAATATCCGCCAAGCTTGTGATGAGTTTGGGCTGTATCTTTACATTGACGGGGCAAGGCTGTCCAATGCAGCTGCCCACTTGGGTTGTCGTTTGGTGGACATTGCCCAGTTTGCTGATGTACTGTCGCTTGGTGGTACCAAAAATGGCATGATGATGGGCGAATGTTTGGTGTTTTTAAATCCCAAACTGGACAAGGATATTTTGCACTTACGCAAATCCAGCATGCAACTGGCATCAAAAATGCGGTTCATCTCAGCTCAATTTGTGGCGTGGTTTGAACAAGAACTGTGGCTGTCGCTTGCCAAACATAGTAACGACATGGCAAGTTATTTGTACAGCCAAATCAAAGACTTAGACGGCGTTGTCATCACCCAAAAAGTCCAGAGCAATGCTGTATTTGCCATATTGCCGCCCGATGTGGTTACAAAACTACACGATGACTTTCATTTTTATGATTGGAATGATGAAACGGGGGAGATACGTCTGATGATGAGTTTTGACACCACCAAAGAGCAAGTGGATGAGCTTGTAAAAAAAATTAAGGCGTATTTACAAGGTTGATTTATCTATCAAAAAGCATTGCTATATTGGCAATGCTTTTTTTATCACCTTTAATAAATCATACTCTTTTATCAGTCCTTATTTTTAAAAACACCAATCATAACCCAAATTATAGTCAAACAAATTTGAAATAAGACAAGGAAAACGAGCGAAGTTGTACAAGTGTAGTACTACGAGCGAGTTTGACACAGTATTATTTCAAAGTTGGCAGACTATACAACGCAAATCACGGCTTATAGTCCTTAGCTTGTATTATCATCACCTTGCTTTGCTCCAACATGGGTAGTAGGTTTGGGTGATGAGCTTTGGCGACTTTGGTGGCTTGGGCGTTGGATTGCAAGGCTCCGTCATATTTGCCACCCCATAGCTCTACCTGTGAGCGGGCGTGCAGGGCGTGTATGGTGGCGATGTTTTTGTCCATGCGTGATTTTTCGTAGGCGTGCTGTATCCTTTGCCACGCCTGCCTATCGTGGGGTGTACGCTCGGTCAAGGGGTTTAGCAGTGCCAATGCCTTGGCAGTCTCGCCTGTACTGACATATGCGTCCGCCAAATGCAAACGCAAATCTCGGCGTTCGGGGTATATCGCTTGGCAAGATGACAGCACCGACACGGCTTGGGCGTGGTCGTTCATCTTGGTGAGTACATGGGCGTGGGTTAGGCAGACAAGTGGGTCAGACGGGTCAAAAGAAGCGTTGGCAAATAGGCGTAGGGCTTCATCAGTGCGTGCGTTGTCCGCCAGATACATGATAAGAGCAAGCCTTGCCCCGTCACTGCGTTTGGCGTGAATGGTCAGCTCATCCAGACCTGACTGTTTGGTCAGATAACGAAGTCGCCATGTCAGCTTGTCAAAGAGACGGGCTTGCTGTTCACGGGCGACCATGCTTGGTACAGGATAACCTTTGGCACGGCTCATCGATTCGCTTAGACGCTCGGCAGTAAAAGGGTGTGACTGGATAAAGCTCGGTACAAAGGCGTTTTTGGAGGTGGTCAGGGAGACTTGTTTATATAGACGTTCAAAAAAGCGGGGCATGGCGGCAGCGTCATAGCCTGCCTGCACCAAAATCTGCTGACCCATCCTGTCCGCTTCTCGCTCATGCTCACGGCTGTGACTGGCTGCCGTCTCTGCGGTGGCGGTCTGTGAACCTATCATGGCAGCTGCTGCCACGTCGCCACTGACCGAGCTTGCCGCTAGGGCTGCCAGTAGTCCGCCGATTTGTAGGGCGATGAGTTTTTTGCTGTTGTCTTGACTGTGTTCGTAGTGGCGTTGGGATAAATGGGCGATTTCGTGAGCGATGACACTTGCCACTTCATCAAGCTCGCCTGCCGATAGTATCGTGCCTGTGTTCATGCCGATGACGCCCCCTGGTACGGCAAAGGCGTTGATACTGCTGTCATTGATGATGGGCGTGGCGATGAGCGACTGGGTGCGAACTAAGGCGTTCATTTGGGCGGTCATGTCATTGATGACTTGATTTGTCCATGGGTCGTCAATGAGTGGCATGGAGCTGTTGATTTGGCGTAATGACCACAGGGCGATTTGGCGATTGATGTACTGCTCATTAAAGCGAGTGCCAGTAACGATGTTCGGAGCTAGGGGCTGTGAGCGTGGTCTGTCATGCCCTGATGTGCCAAACTGCCCCATGCTGGTGCCATGATACCCTAATTGCTCGGCATGCCTGTCATAGATGAGCGATGTGCGAGTGATGTTCTCGGGCGGTGTGTCATGGGCAAAGGCGGTTGGGATAAGTGATAAGCCGATGAGTAGGGGTGGGTATTTTTTATAAGTTATCATGATTTTGCCTGATTATTTTCAACTATTTTTAACTATTTTCTTATTTTATTTTTGTGCATGGGCGGTAGGCGTCTTAACAGGATAAACAATAAGACATTGATGATGAGCAGTAATAGCGTCTCAAAACCAAATCCTACGCTGATATACATGGGCGAATGCTCAAATACATGAATAAACCAATACACACCTACAAAGCCCAAATAAATAAGCATGACCAAACTTGCCACAATCAGCCCATAAGGGGCATCTGCTCGCTTGATGGTGGGGGTGAGCAGTAGGGCGGGGATGAGTTTGATAAGTTGCCATATTACGCCAAACACCATGCCAGTCCCCACGCCCCCATTCATGCCCAGATTGGCACGACCTGTACTGCCAAACGCTAGGCTGGCAAGCACAGGATAAATGATAAGGCAATAAAGCAGCCACACAAACCATGCTCGGCGAAGGGCGGACTGTATGGGAATAATGGGCTTGGGTGCTTTGTCTGATGTGGGCTTTGTCATGATAATGATGGCGTGATAAATTATCCTATTATACCCAAAATTTAGCCAAAGTTATCATTGATGTTTTTTTAAAAAAATTACACAAACATAAAGCAATTTTGTGGTAATATTTGTTAAACTACGTTAAATTTTAATATTGATTTATACCGAAAAACCACCCCAAAGCTCATGATTCAACTTCTTAACAAACTGCCCTTTGCCCATCATTCTTGGTTTATGTACATTCGCTTGCTGGTACGTCATTTTTTGGAAGATAATTGCACTCAAAAAGCCGCCAGTTTGACTTACACTACGCTGTTGTCGCTTGTGCCGATTCTGACGGTAATACTCGTGGTTTTTTCAAGCGTGCCTGCCTTAGAAGAAGTGCGTGGGCAGGTACAACAAGCCATTTATAGCAATCTTATGCCGTCATCGGGGGCGGCGATTTCTCAGCACATGGACAACTTTGCCGAAAAATCCAGCAATCTGGGGATTGTCGGGGTGGCGGGTGTTTTTGTGACGACCATCATGACGCTCATCACCATTGAGACGGCGTTTAACCAAATTTGGCGAGTCTCGGAACGTACAGGGGGCATGGCAAGCATTGTCCGTTATTGGACGATGATTACGGTCGCCCCCATTATTTTGGGCGTGGCATTTGGTGCGTCCAGTGCCATCTCGGGGTTATCTTTTTTAAATCAGCAAGTGGCAGGCTATGGCATTGATTGGGGGGTATGGGCAAAAATCATCTCGTTCTTGTTCACGGTCGGTGGCTTTATCGCCATGTATTGGTTCATCCCCAAGGTTAAAGTTCCCCTAAAAAATGCCGCCATTGCAGGTGTGGTCGTGGCGATACTCTTTGAGACCTTAAAGACGGTCTTTGGGACGGTCATGACCAACTTTACCAGTTATGAAGCCATCTATGGGGCGTTCGCTGCCATTCCTGTGTTTTTGATGTGGCTGTATCTGTCGTGGAACTTGATATTGCTCGGGGTGGAGATTAGTTACACCTTAACCATCTTTGACAGCAAAGAAGTGGCGGTACGTCATCCACTGCTTAGCCTGCTTGACATGCTTAATTTGATTTATAAAAAATATCAAGTGGGCGAGACAGCAAGCGAAGCTGAACTGCGGGGCGTATTAGGACGTAAAGAGACGCCAAAATGGAATCTGTACATCGATGAGTTGGCGACCAACGAACTCATCACTCGCACCGAAAATGATGAATATACCCTACGCACGGACTTAAACACCGTAAGCCTGTGGCAGTTTTATAAAATCATGCCTTATCCTTTGCCCATCAAAGATGAGATGAGTGCCTTAAATAAGGCAGAATATGACCCATGGTGCGTGGAGCTGTATCGTAATTTGGAGCGGATTGAGGGCATTGCCAAAGATGAGCTGGACATGAGTTTGGCAGAGCTGTTTAAGACCGCCCCGCTACGAGCCAAAGAGTCTGTGGTGCGGATGACTGCCCAAAATGCCGACCACAACAGCGATACAGACGGCTTTAATGCCGATGCCAAAACAGTGGTGGATGAGCATGGCAATAGTGTGGTCGTGCCAATGGGGGAGGCGAGCTTTACCGAGAGTAACATCACCAAAGCGGTCAGACTTGCCAAAAAAGGCTGGCATTGGTATGGTCGGGGCAAAAAAGCGGTTAAAGACGTCAAAAAGGGCATGGAGAGCTAAAACGGTAAAGGTAAAATGGGGGTCACCTCCCCCAAATCCGCTTATATTTTGCCATCAAATCCTCAGGGGTTTCGGGTCGTTCATCGTCTTTGATGATACAGTCAATCGGGCAGACCTTATCGCAGGTCGGCTCATCATAAAAGCCCACGCACTCGGTGCATAGGTCGGGGTTGATGACATAGGTTTTTTGCCCTTTTTGGTCGTAGCTGATTGCATCGTTGGGGCATTCTGGCTCGCAAATGTCGCAGTTGATGCAGTCGGTGGTGATTTTTAGTGCCATTATTCGCCAGCTTTGTCCAAGTGCTTGACGCAAAACCGCATAAAATCCCACAGCGTGCTGTCGTGGTCGTGAATAGCGTTCCAGATGGCATCTTCGCTCATCACGCTGTACTCGCCATCGGTCGTCAAATCCACTTCCAAGCCGTTTTCAATCTGCTCAAAAATCTTGCGATACTCGCCATCAAAATAAAAATGCTCCAATTTACTCATCAGATCGCTACTTTTTGCCAAGTCTTGTTTGGCGATTTCTAGGCGTTCGTGGACGGCAAGCCATTCTTTATAAATGGCTTGGATTTCGTTAATACGGGTTTGAGTGGTCATAGCTATTCCTTTTAAAAAATAATAGGCATTATAGCACAGAATGTTTATGTACTAAAATTAAGGATTGATACGCAAAAGCTCAATGCGGTATTTGGCGGCTTGCCTACCGCTTTTGCCTTCTTCTTGGTAGCCTAAATGAGCAGGAATGTCAAATTCATAAGTTGCACCCACAGGCATTAAAAGCAGGCTTTCTTTTAATCCTGTGAACATTTCGCTGACAGGCAAAATCACAGGCACACCGTTTAACGTACCCTCCAAGACCTCGCCTTTGGCATTATAGGAAGTAAAAAGAATTTCTACCTCATCGTGCAAGGTGGGTTTTTTGCCATGACCGTCTTGGATAATGCGGTAATTTAGCCCTGAGGCGGTGCTGTGAGTGGGCGTGTGAGCAAAGGCGGTAGCGGCCAAAGGACTTTGGGCTAGAATGGCACACAGTATCAAAGCAGGGTATTTGATGTTCATAAGGTCTCCTAAGTGGTTATGCTAGAAATTCAAAAGGGTTAATTAACTTAACAGGCATACCATCAAAATCTTTAATATTACGAGTGGCAATGGTTAAATTATGGACAATGGCGGTTGAGGCAATATAAGCATCATTTAAAGCTTTTGGATTTGGGACATTTAAACTGGCGTAAATTTGAGCAATCCTCTCATCAACTGGTAAAATTCTATTGGCAAATTTTGCCAAAACCCAGTTGTTTAGCCAATCTTCCAAAATATCTGCTTGCACAGAATCGTGATTATGGCGTTTTAGTAAAACCCCAAGTTTTAATTCTCCAATCACAATCGCACTTAAATACACCTTTGAAAAATCCAAAGTGTTTGCCCAAGCCACTACATTAGCGTTGGCTTTATTTTGTTCTATTTTTCTGATTTCAGAAATCACATTGGTATCAAGTAAAATCATTGTACTTTCTCAATCATTAAATAAAGTTTCCAATTCGCTAAAATCTGGTGGTAAATCTTTAAATTCAGGAATGTCAAAATCCATATCACCAATCGCCTTATATTCCATACACACATCATATAAGGTTTTTGGTTTTTTATTAACCAACGCATTAAAAAACTCAAAATCCAATAATACAAAATGCGAATTTTGATTTTCAATATGCACAGGGTTTGACTTAGCCAATTCAAATAAATGATTGGCTTGGCTATCAAATTTCTCTATATGATACACTTGCATAATTTTCTCCTTATAAAAATAAGAAAATCAAGTAAAAATCGGCTCATCTACCTTTTTCATCACCAGAGCAAATTTTAACACTTCTTTGTCCATTTCTTTAAAGGGATTGTTAATTTGGCAAATCCAACCAGAGCCGAGTGCCGATTCTATTTCATTGCCTTTTTTGTCCCAAAGTTTATCAAGGGTATAAATCAAATTGCCTTGCGGGGTCATAATTTCAATTTCATCGCCTTGGCTTAATTTATTTTTGACGGTCAAAGTTAATTTGTCATCATTAATGTCCAAAACTTCCGCCACAAATTGCTGATGGTCGGTTTTTGATGAGCCGTATTCATAATTTTGATAATCCGAATGAATGTGCCGTCTTAAAAACCCTTCGGTATAGCCACGATTGGCAAGACCGTCCAAAGCGGTAATCAAGCTTGTGTCAAATGGCTTTCCTGCGACCGCATCATCAATGGCACGGCGATAAACTTGGGCGGTGCGAGCGACATAATAATGCGATTTGGTACGCCCTTCAATTTTTAAAGAATGCACGCCCATTTTTGTTAAATCTGGGACTAATTCCACCGCTCTTAAATCTTTTGAATTCATAATATAAGTGCCGTGCTCATCTTCATACATTGCCATCAGCTCGCCTGGACGGCCTTGTTCTTCAATCAGCACCACTTCATCGGACGGCTTTTCGACATAATCATCACCCATTATCTTATCGCCATTTAAATTAACATTGGCAATGCTATTTTCATTTTGACTGGGAATAAAAATTTCGGCATTGGAAATATTATTTTGCGTTACAGGAACAATATCGCCTGTTTCATTTTCTGTTGCTTTATAAGTATTATAAGACCAGCGACAAGCATTGGTACAAGTGCCTTGATTGGCATCTCGTTTATTAATATAACCTGATAATAAACACCGCCCCGAATACGCCATACACAAAGCCCCGTGGACAAAGACTTCAATTTCCATATCAGGCACTTCGGCAATAATCTGCTCAATTTCTTTGAGTGATAATTCACGGCTGACAATGACACGAGACACGCCCATTTGCTTCCAAAACTTCACCGTTGCCCAGTTTACCGCATTGGCTTGCACCGACAAATGAATGACCTGCTCTGGAAAATGCTCTCGCACCATCATAATCATTCCTGCGTCCGACATAATCAGGGCATCAGGCTTCATCTCAATGACGGGGCGAATGTCTTCAATAAAGGTTTTTAATTTGGCATTGTGGGCTTGAATATTGACGACCACATAAAATTGTTTGCCAAGCGAATGGGCGTATTCAATGCCGGCTCGTAAATTGTCTTCATCAAAATCATTATTACGCACTCGCAAAGAATAACGGGCTTGCCCTGCATACACCGCATCCGCCCCATAAGCAAAGGCGTATTGCATATTTTTAAAGGTGCCAGCAGGGCAGAGAAGTTCGGGTTTTTTTTGGCTTGGCTTTGTTGTGTTTAGCGTATCGGTTGTCATGGTTTGGCTCGTTTTGGCTAAATTTGTTAAACTTGTTATTATATCAAAATTCGCCCATCAAATTCATACTAAATTTGTAAGATTAATTTGGTGAAGTTGAGACTGGCTTTTATGAAATCAATAATAACTTCTTGCGATACTAGGCTTTGCTTTCGTCCCGAGCCATGCTTGCGGGTCGGAAAACCATTATAGGCAGGCACAGCTCATCACGAACGGTTTCTTTAACTTTAAGTTTACAATAAGTCCAATGCTTAAAAAGTCAAAAAGTAGTCGTAAATTTTTGCAAAAAGTTTTAAAATAAAGTTTTTTATTTGACAAAAAAGGCCAACCCATGTCCGTCTATACCCACCTATCTGATGATGAATTTTTTGCGTTTTGTGGTTTGTTTGGCGTAAAATTCAAAAAAGCCATTCCGATTACCCAAGGCATCAAAAATTCCAACTGGTTTATCCAAACCGACAGCGACGTGGGCGATGAGTTTAGCTATGTATTTACCCTATTTGAAGAGCGTGTGCCTGCTGATATTATCAAAATGGCAACCGTCATGCACGCCCTAAAAGACAAATTGCCAATCGCTCCACCGCTTGTCAAGCTCACCGCCAAAGGCGATGACATCGGCACCGACTGCGTCATGCGATACGAAAACAAAGCAATCCTAGTTGTGCCAAAACTCTCAGGTTCACACCCAAAAACCACCGATGAGCCAATGTGCTTTGAGATGGGAAAAGCACTTGCCACCTTGCACAATACCCTCCAAACCTTAGAGCCTGCCGAAAACTATGGCGTGCCACTGTACGACTGGGCAAGGGTCAAAGAGCGTGAAACCGCCTATATGCCGACCGATGAAGCTCGCCTGATGAACGACATCTGGACAGCCTACGCCAATCTGCCCGATGATTTGCCTAAGGGTTTGTGTCATTTGGATATGTTTACTGACAATACCTTGTGGGATTTTTCGGGCGATACGGTCACACTTACGGGACTTCTTGACTTTACTGAAGTGTCGGTGGAGCATTATTTGATGGACATTGCCATTACCATTAACGATTTTTGTACGACTTGGGGCAATGCAAGAGACGGCGAGAGCGTGAATTTTAACACCGACAAAATGAGTGCCTTTATAGACAGCTATGAAAGCGTTCGCCCATTGACGGACAACGAAAAAACCGCCTTGCCTGTCATGCTTGCCTACTCTGCCACGATTTTTTGGCTACTGCGTCTAAACGTCATCTATTATAACCGTGAACAAGGGCGGACGGGCGATGATATTATGGTCAAAAATCCTGATTTAATGAAACGGTTGGCGAGTTTTCATTGGGGGCGTGTGTAATGTCAGCAAAATCCAAAATATGGATTGACACGCCAGAGCAACTTGATTTACTCAAACAACGTGGGCTTGTCATACAGCTAACAAAAATTGAATTTTACTACGAAAACCGTTTACCACAAGCTTGCCTGCGGGTCGGTTTCCGTCATGGGCAGGCTTAGCTCACCACGAACGAAAAACCGTAGCACTTTTTCATTCTGTAGGGTGTAAATGACGATGGATATCTGCAAAGTCTGGGGTATTATCGCCTAAGCGGTTGTATTTATTCGCCAAGTGCAAAACGGTCAAAGGGTCAGTAAGCTGGTTGTTGGCACTCGTTTTATGCTATTTTGGATGTAAAAATCTCAACCGTTGGGTTTGGCACAAAAGCCCAACTCGCAGGCTAACATCAACAAAGTCTTAACTCATCCATCAAAAAAACCACAAACTTTAAAGCTTGTAGTTTTTTTGATGCAAGTACCAATCAATACTCAATAATCACTTTCATCGCCTTATTCTCTGACGCATGTTTGAACACGTCATAGGCTTTTTCCATCTCATCAAATTTAAAATGGTGCGTGGCAAGTTTGTCCATCGGCAATTTACTGCATTCACAGGTTTTTAACAGCATGCCTGTGGTGTTGGCATTGACAAGCCCTGTGGTGATTTTTAGGTTTTTAATCCACAGTTTTTCAAGCTCAAAGTTCACCGACGTGCCATGTACGCCCACGTTGGCGATGTTACCGCCTTCTTTGACGGTCTTTTGGCAAATATCCCATGTATCAGGAATGCCCACCGCTTCGATGGCACAGTCCACGCCACGCCCGCCCGTGATGGCGCGAATGGCTTCTACGGCGTCCGCCACGCCCGATGATGAATTGACCGTGTGGGTCGCCCCCATCTCTTTTGCCATCTGCAAACGGTTATCGTCCATGTCCACCATGATGATGGTCGCAGGCGAGTACAGTTGTGCGGTTAGTAGCACGCCCATGCCCACAGGCCCCGCCCCCACGATGACGATAGAATCCCCTGGTTTGACATCGCCATACTGCACGCCAATCTCATGCCCAGTCGGCAGGGCGTCTGACAAGAATACCGCCACATCGGTGTTTAGGTTGTCGGGCAGATGATATAAGGAGTTGTCGGCAAATGGCGTCCGCACATACTCCGCTTGCGTGCCATCAATCATGTACCCCATAATCCAGCCACCATCGGCACGGCAATGGGCGTAAAGCTGTTTTTGGCAGTTTTCGCACGAGCCACAGCGAGATACACACGAGATGATGACTTTGTCGCCTTTTTTGAAGTTTTTGACGGCTGAACCAACTTCTTCTACAACACCCACGCCTTCATGTCCTAGGATACGACCGTTCCACTCGCCAGTCTTGGCACGGGCGGTTGCTTCAATTTCGGGGTTTTTACCTTTCCAAATCCCCAAATCCGTCCCACAAATCGTGGTCTTAGTCATGCGAATCACGGCGTCGGTTGGGTCAATAATTGCTGGCGTGGGTCGCTCTTCAAAACGAATGTCATCAGCTCCATAATAGGTCATCGCTTTCATCGTGGCAGGCTTGGTCATGATTGTCTCCATCTATTGATATTTATCAAAATAACCAATAAAAATCATCAGTCATCATTGATAAAGAAAATATTCTTACCAATCATCATTTTCATTTGGCAAAATAATCATTGGCAAACCTAGAAATTTATTTGTCTGATAAATTCCCTATATGTAATGTAGCAAAATTTTTGGGGAATTTCCAATGAAATTTTTATGACAATTTAAAGATTTTCCTAATAAATCATTTGGGTAATTTTTTATGCCATCGTATTTGTATTTTTTGTTATGTTATATTATTTTATTTTTAAAAATGAATTATAAAGGGTGTTTTTAAAAATATGAAAATTTATTTTAAATTGGGATAATTTTTTATAAAAATGACAATTTTAAAAACCATGTTAAAACCCCTTTTTATCATTTATCACAACCCATCAAAAAAGGACATGTTCGCCACGTCCTTTTTAAAATTGTCAAATTTGTCAAATCCACAAAAACCGATTTTGGATAACCCTACCTACTGCTTTTTATCCATCGCATTAAACACAGGGGGCAGCTCCTTTTGGGCTTCGTGCTCTTTTTGGATTTCGCTGGCGGTAAGACGGTCGGGGGATAAGCCTTTGATGATGGACAAATCTGACACATTTTTGCGTTTGCGGTTAGATAGGCTCACTGGCACCATACGGGCAAATTCAAATAAGTACAAATACTCTTCTTCATCGCCATCAAACTCATCTTCTTCATCAGGGCGGATACTGGCGATTTTGGCAAGGTCAGCCACCTGCTCACGCTCATCCGCCGTCAGAGCCACTTCTGCCATGCCAAGCCCTGTGATAAAGCCCCCCGCCCAGTCTTTTAGTGCCAAAAACCGCTCAGACAGCTCATGCTCATCATCAGGCACCAGTGGCTCATAGCCATAGGCGTCATCTTTGTCTTTTAGGGCAAAACTCACGTCTTCGCCATACTCCACCAACAGCTCCAACGCCCGCTCATCGGGCAGGGCAAAGCTAAGCTCGGTCAATATCGCCGACCATCCTGCCATGTCCGTGGGATGACAGGCGGTCATCAAAGCACTCATGAGACCATGTAGCTCGCTGATAGAGACATCTGTCCATGTGCTAAATGCTTCTGTCCAGTCATTAAATCCTGATAACTCGTCACTCATAAGGCTCTCGCTGTTGGTTAAATTGCCCTATAAATGCCGTCATTTTGGCAAAAGTCAAGGGCGTTTTGTGTTTTTAAAATCTCATGCTACAATAACACCAATCATCGCTAACAATCGCTTATTGCCCATTATCCTAGGAACACCCATGCTAACCCAATTACAACTCTTAGAGCAGACCATCGCCGAGCTAAAAGCACGCTATAACATCACCGCCACCGAACTTGCCAATCTCAAACACAAATTGGCACATGATGACAGCCCCCGTCAAATCAGCCAGTTACAGCTTGAAATCAACCAAAGCAAAGATGAAAATAACGCCTTGCACGCCCGTATCAAAGAGTTACTGTCCGCCCAAGATGAGCTGGACAAACGCCTAGATGAGCTAAGCCAAGACAATGAACGCCTAGCCAAACAAAACAAGGATCTTGCCGAGAAAAACGCCCTTGCCATCAGCCGTGCCGAAGTCATCCAAACATGGCTTAGCAAAATTGATAACCAAAATCACCAATAAAAATCAACAAGGACACACTCATGAACATTCATTCTGCCATCAAATTCGGTGCCAAAAATAACATCAAAGTCAGCCCATCGCATGAGACATCTGCCCCAAGCGAGCCGAACAAGACCGCCGAGCAAAAAACACAACAAAACCTAAATTCAAGCCTAAGCTCAAACCAAAATCCAAGCCAAAACCAAAACAACCAAAACACAGAAAATCCAGCCCCTGCCAAATCTGCCACGCCCACGCCTACTCTAAAAGTAAGCGACAGCACGCTTGGCAATATTGGCAACACCACACCCAAAGCCCCGACCAAACCTGCCGATAAGGCGGACAAGCCGAGCTTTAAGGCGGTTGATTTGAGCATTGCAGGGTCATCGCACCGCATTACCTGTCCTGTCGATGAAGTGGCACAGTTGGAGCAAGCAGGGGCATACATCAATGACAAAATCCGTGAGCTTCGCCGTGCCGTCAAAGGCAAAAACCCCAGTAACGAAGAGCTGTTGGTACTGACTTGCTTGGAGCTGTACGACCAATGCCAAAGCCTAAAAAACGACCGCAAAAATCAACTGCTAGACAACGAACGTGCCAAAGCCCTGATTGAGAAAATCACCAAAGACGCCCGTTCGGTGTTGTAACCCAAATGACAAAAGGCGTGTTTGCAAACCCCATCAAACACGCCTTAGTTTTACCCATCAAATTAAGCTATTCAACTCAAACCATCAAAAATTAAAAAGGATTTCCCATGACAACTTTCGCCCAAAAACGCCGTCAGAAGTTTATGACCAAAGATTATTATGAAAAGATTAAGCCTTATTGGGATAATTTGATAGAAGAGCATATTCACGATGAGGGTTATTATACCAAAGATTTTAACTTTCTAGAGGTGGATTTACAGCCAGACTGGATAATCCTATTTGATGTATATTACGGACAACTCCTACTTGCCTATACCGCAGGTGATGACATCAAGACTCTGATTCCTTATCTATACAAATGTATCGAATGCAAAGAAAATGAAGCTGCCGCCATTGCCAAACATCATTATGATGAAGGCAGTCTACCAAGTGTTTTAGGTTCTAATTCTGACAAAGTCTTACAATTTATCAGTCTAGCCTATTTGTTAGATTGCCGTGATTTATTACCTAAAATTAAGCTGTTGGCAGAAGGTCAAAACCAAGATGTCTTTGATGCCACCGATGCAATGACTGACCGTTTGTTTAGAATCAGTGGTCTTGTGCAAGAAGTGCGAGCTGGCAATGTGGACGGTGGTTTATACAACAACCCTTGGTATACGATTATCTGTGACTGCCTAGATGATTTATATCACAACACAGGCAACACCCAAAAAATCAAAGACGCCATCATCGATGAGCTAAGACAAAACCTAGAAGAATGGTACGAATACCACAATGATAAGCTATGGCATAACAGCCATCTTAGAATGGAAGATGAATACGGCTATTTTGGCTACTGGGAATTTGTGCCAGCATGCCTTGTCTATCTTTTTGATTTGGACGATACACCCTTGCACAAATTCATCCATTACCCCAAAGATTTGGTGGCGTGGGCAAGACAAAAGAATCCCAAAGAGCCTATGCTACATCAACCATAATCCCGCTCGCCAAATATCGCCGTCCCCACTCGCACCATCGTTGAGCCGTGGGCAACTGCCTGCTCCATGTCGCCACTCATGCCCATGGAGAGCGTATCAAAGTCAGGCAAATCAAAACGCCCTTTGATGTCATCAAATATCGCTTTGGTGCGGACAAATGCGTCCGTACCGTCTTTGCTTGGGATAATCATCAGCCCACGCAGGGTCAGCTTTGGCAAGCTCATCACGGTTTGTACCAACCCATCCAACTCATCAATGCGACAGCCTGATTTACTCGCTTCATCATCGATGTTGATTTGGATAAGCACGTTTAGGGGTGGGCGGTCATCTGGGCGTTGGTCGTTTAGCCGTTCGGCGATGATGGCTCGCTCCACCGTCTGCACCCAGTCAAAATGCATGGCGATGTCACGGGTCTTGTTCCGCTGAATATGCCCGATGTAGTGCCATGTTATCGGCAGATGTGCCAGTTCGCTCATTTTTATCAAGGCTTCTTGTAAGTAATTTTCACCAAATTGGCTTTGTCCTGCCTGATACAGCGTGGCAATGTCTGATGATGGCTTGGTTTTTGAGACGGCAAGTAGCACCGCTTTGGGGTCGGCCTGATAGGTGTCATTGATGGCGTCTAAGCGTTCTTTGACTGCCGTATGCCGTTCAATGAGTGCATTGGATGATGGATGATGGGAAGCTTGTGTCATGATTTTTCCTTAAATCTTTGTATTTTAGCAGAAAATCCCCACAAATGGCATAAACTTTGGCATAAAATGGATTGTAATATCTGACGGGACGTGCTTTAATGGCAAAGCAAAATATTGTATAATAAACCCATAATTTATCTAGTTTATTCATTTTAAGGCAATCCCATGTCAGCTCCTAGTATTGAAGACCTACTGCGTTTTGTGGTAAAAAATAAAGCGTCCGACTTGCACTTATCGGCAGGACTACCGCCCATGATTCGTGTGGACGGCGAAGTGGTGCGTATCAACACCCCCGAGATGGATCACTCTACCGTGCATAAGCTCATTTATGACATCATGAATGACAAACAACGTGCCGACTACGAAGAATTTTTAGAAACTGACTTCTCGTTTGAAATCCCAGGTCTGGCTCGTTTTCGTGTGAACGCCTTTAACCAAAACCGTGGTGCTGGTGCGGTATTTCGTACCATTCCATCCAAGGTTCTGACCATGGAAGATTTGGGCATGGGTCCTGTCTTTAAAAAGGTCTCCGACTTTAAACGTGGTGTGGTACTGGTTACAGGTCCGACAGGTTCGGGCAAATCAACCACGCTCGCTGCGATGATTAACTACATCAACGAAAGCCGTAAAGAGCATATCCTAACCATCGAAGACCCCATCGAGTTTGTCCATGAATCCAAAAAATCGCTCGTGAACCAACGTGAAGTACACCGTGACACCCTAGGCTTTGATGCCGCCTTGCGTTCGGCACTGCGTGAAGACCCTGATATCATTTTGGTCGGTGAGATGCGTGACTTGGAGACCATCCGTCTTGCCCTAACCGCTGCCGAGACAGGACACTTGGTGTTTGGGACGCTCCACACCAACTCCGCTGCCAAGACCATTGACCGTGTGATTGACGTATTCCCTGCCGCCGAAAAAGACATGATTCGTGCGATGTTATCCGAGTCCTTGCAGGCGGTTATCTCGCAAGCCCTACTCAAAAAAGTCGGGGGCGGTCGTGTGGCAGCTCATGAAATCATGCTTGGCACGCCTGCCATTCGTAACCTTATCCGTGAAAACAAAATCGCCCAAATGTACTCTGCCATCCAAACAGGTGCTGGCGAAGGCATGATTACCCTTGACCAGACCTTAAAGAACTTAGTTGCCGCTCGCACCATCACCAAAGAGACGGCACGTGTCTATGCCAAACAGCCAGAAGCGTTCTTATAAGGGGGTCACATGGATTTTGATAAACTACTACAAGTGATGATTGCCAAAAACGGCTCTGACCTTTTTATCACCGAAGGCGTTCCCCCATCACTCAAAGTCAATGGCACCATTTTGCCCATGACCAAAACCCCACTGACCGCTGAACAGACCATGGCATTGGTGACCAGTATCATGACCGAAGCTCAGAAAAAAGAGTTTCATGAGACTAACGAGTGCCAGTTTGCCATCTCTGACAAAGCCGAAACCGCTCGTTTTCGTGTGTCGGCAATGATTCAGCGTAACAAGGCGGCGATGGTACTGCGTAAGATTGAGACGCAGATTCCCACCACCGAAGATTTGAACCTACCACCCATCCTAAAAGAGCTTGCCATGAAAAAGCGTGGCATTATCCTACTTGTGGGTGCGACAGGTACAGGTAAATCCACCACGCTGGCTGCCATGATCGGCCATCGTAACGAGAACTCTCGTGGTCATATCATTACTATCGAAGACCCGATTGAATACGTCCATCAGCACAAAGGCTGTATCGTCACTCAGCGTGAGGTGGGTATTGACACGCTCTCGTTTGAAGAAGGTCTAAAAAACACTCTACGTCAAGCCCCTGATGTCATCCTTATCGGTGAGATTCGTAACCGTGAAGTCATGAGCTATGCCATCCAGTACGCCGAGACAGGTCACTTGGTATTTGCCACGCTCCACGCCAACAACGCCAACCAAGCCATCGACCGTATCATTCACTTCTTTGAAGCGGACAGACACGGACAGTTATTCATGGACTTGTCGCTGAACTTGCGTGCCATCATCGCCCAACAGCTTATCCCAACCCCTGATGGCAAAGGTCGCCGTGCCGCCATCGAAATTCTACTGGGTACACAGCTCATTGCTGACTACATCCGTAAGGGCGAGATTCACGAGATTAAGCCTGTAATGAAACGCTCTCGTGACATCGGCATGCAGACCTTTGACCAAGCGTTGTTCGACCTGTACGAATCAGGGCAAATCACCTATCAAGACGCACTCAAACACGCCGATAGCCCGAACGACCTACGTCTACAAATCAAACTCGAAAGCAAAAATGCCGCCGCGGTCGAAGAAGAGTCTGCCAAACTCTCTATTGACATGGGCGACTACTCATAACTTGGCGATAGGCAAACAAAAAGACTGGTAATGACCAGTCTTTTTATGACTCTTGATTTAGCTTTTATTGGCAGGGTCAAGGGTCTTTTGACACTCTTCGTTATCACATACGCCATGTAGCACCAGTGAATGCCCTGACAGTTTGAAATTATACTTCTCAGCGATTTTCTCTTGCTCGTCTTCAATAACGGCATTATGAAACTCTTCAATCTTACCACAGACATCGCACACCAAATGGTCATGATGTTCTTCTTGGGCAATCTCAAACACCGATAGGTTATTTTCAAAATTATGACGCTCAACGATACCCGCCTGCTCAAACTGGGTTAGCACACGGTACACCGTCGCCAAACCGACATCTTCGCCCTGCTCGGCAAGTGCCTTGTACACGTCTTCGGCACTCATATGGTGGTGTTCTGCGTTCTCTAATAACTCTAAAATCTTCATGCGGGGCAAGGTTACTTTTAGACCTGCCTTGCGTAAATCTTTGTTGGTAAATCCCATATCAATCACCTTTTAAATCATGGACTTAGTCGCTGATTATTGATTTTATCAATCATCACAGCTCTTTTGATTATCATTTGATAATCAGTTACAAGATAAGTGTACTTTAACATACTTTTAGCAAAATTTCATCCATCAATTGAGGATTTATGGACAAAATGACTGATTTTTGGGATTGGTTTTTTTAATCTTGCTACAACGTCAGCAAAAACGCCGTCAATGCGTCCATCTCATAGGCGGTCAGCTCTAGCGATTTGATGAGTGGGTCTAAGTGGTCAGCGTGGGCAATGGGTGGGGCGGTGCTGGTGGGTGGTATGTCCATGCCTGTGTTATAAATCGCCACCACGCCACGCAAATTGGTAAACAGTCCATGATGAAACCACGGTTTTGATGTGCTAAGGTTTCGCAAAGATGGGGTTTTAAATTTGCCAAAATCGGCAGGGTCGCCTGTGATGTCGTATTTGCCAAAGTCTTGGCGTTTTCGCCCTGCTAGGGTTTGATTGAGATTGTGAAAATCGCCATCGCTCATCGCTTGCCCAAAATGACAATTCATGCACCGCCCCCTTGGTGCGAAATAGGTGCAAGCCCAACAGTTCGGCATCACTCAAAGCTGTGATGTCGCCCTTTAAAAACTCATCAAAACGGGTGGGTGTAGGGGTGAGCGTGTGCAGATAGGCGGTCAGGGCGTGGGCGACTTGATTGATGTCAATGGCGGTCATTTGTTGCCCAAACACCGTCCGAAAGTGTGGCAGGTATCCTGCATTTGCCAAGCGGTTTGGCACGCTGTCTAGCGTAATGTCCATCTCGTTGGGGTCGGTCAGGGGCATGAGTACTTGCTCGTGCAAGGTCTTGGCTCGTCCGTCCCAAAAAAAGGCGTGTTGTGGGCTGTCTAACCCCAGATGTGTCAAGGATTGGCTGTTGCGGGTGCCTTGTCGGTCATATACGCCAAGCGATACGGGGCGTGGGTCAGCAAAGGCGTGGCGTGGGTCATGGCAGGTGGCACAAGAGATTTGTTCGTCTGATGACAAGGCGGTTTCAAAAAATAACCGTTTGCCAAGCTCGCTTAGGGGTGTGGGCATGGGTGGCGTGCCAATGGGGGCAAGCTCTGCCCATGCCACGCCGTCATCAATGGTTGGTGCCAACCATTGGTCGGTAGGTTTGGCATAAGCAAGGCGTAAACATTGTATGTCGCATTCGCCTGATGATGTGTGAGCTACTGCCTGACAGGTGCTAAACATGATAGCCAACACCACAAAAACCACTCGTAACATTGCGATAAATCAGCTTGTTATGTTTGGTGGGTTATTATAAACCTGTTTTATAAAACTGTAAAGCGAATGATTATCGTATGCTTTTTGGCTTGACAAGATTTAACAGTTTGAGTCCGCCTTGCACGCCTGATACGCCATGTTCACGCCTTGTATGATGGACGGATAGGCATTTTCGCCGTGGGATTGGTTGGGGTTAAAATGAAAAGTTACGTTGGTGTGGGGCAGTTTATTTTTTAAAAACTCACTCATAAGATAGGCATTGCTATTTTCTAGCGTGGTGGGGGTGTTGGGGTTACGGTGGCGGGCGTTCAGTTCGTGTTCGCCCAGCGTGATAAGGATATTTTTGACGTTGGGTGTGGCGATAATTCCATTTTGATGGGTCAAGATACTCTTATCATTCCACCAAATAGATGGGCTGGCGATGACATAATTATCAAAACTCTCACTGCGAGCCATGAGCAGATACAGCCCAAACAGTCCGCCATACGAATGCCCGATAAGTGTGCGATGATTGGGGTTAATGCCAAACTCCTTATCCAGCATGGGTTCAAGCTCATCAGCGATAAAAGCATGAAAATAATCCGCCCCACCAAAAGCCGTCTGCTCGCCTTTTGGGGTGGGGTAGCTTTTGGACGGTGGCGTATAGTCATGCGTGCGGTTTGGTATGTCAAAGGCTCGCCCTGTGGTGTAGCCGATGCCCACGACCATTAAGGATTTGGGATTTTTTTCGCTCGGTTTGTCGTGATTCATTTGGGCGATGGAGGTTGCCACCCCAAAAAACGCATTGCCGTCTAGCACATAGATGATAGGATAGCCGTTGGCAGGTTTTTTGCCAATGGTGGCGACTTGTATCAGATAGTGTTTGTTGGTGTGGCTGGAATACACCACTTTTTCATGGCTGTTTAACATGGTGGCGACTTGCCAGTTTGGGGCAGACTGTTTGGCAGGCAGACTGGTACAACCTTGTAATGCCATTAAGGATAAGGCAAAAAATGCAGAGAAATGACTAATTTTCATAAAATTATCCAAAAAATTAAGGGCGAAAAATGCCCTTAATTTTAACAATTAAAACTCGTATTTTAAACTGGCAAAATATGCACGCCCTGTCTCATTATAGGTCTGATTGGCACTATTATCACGCAGCAGCTGCTTGTCAAACAAGTTATTCACTCCGATACGACCTTGTAGATTGTCATTAAAGCGATAGCCTGCATTGACAGAGACGGTATTATAACTGCGTACATCAGGTCCATTTAGCTGACCGACTTCGATGACATTTTGAGCATTTCGGCGTACCTTTTGACGACCATACTGCGTAAATACCACATTCATATCCCAATCATCATTAAAGTCATAGCCAAAGACAGAGTTCCATGTATAATTTGGCACCAATGATAACGGGTCGCCCGTCTGCTTATCCACCGACTTCATCATATAAGTGATGTTATTGGTCCAGCGTGCTTTATCCTTTGTCCAAGTGATATTGCCCTCCAGACCTGATATGGTCGCCCTCGGAGTATTTTCCCATTTTAACAAACGATAAGTATCCGCCCCAATGACTGTTGTGTCATGCACCGCACTGCCTGCCACAATTTTATCTTTATAATCATTATGAAAATAAGTTAAGCTGGCATTGATATTGTCTTGTTTGTATTGTACGCCAAGCTCGGTGTTGAGTGAGGTTTCTGGTTTTAGGTCATCATTGCCCTGCAAGATACAGCGAAATCTATTGCCCAGATAGACAGGACATCCTTGACCACGAGTGTAGAGCAGATAGCCGCTTGAATTTTGATAAAGGTTGGGTGCTTTATACGCACGAGCCACGCCTGCTTTTACCGTCCAAGCGTCATTGAGCTTGTGGGTGAGGTTTAATGCTGGGCTAAAATTACCGCCTGATTTATTGTGGTGGTCGTAACGAGCCGATAGCACCAAATTGGTGTCATCTGAAAGTTGCAAATTATCCTCTGCATAGACAGAGGCAATGCGTGAGGTCATCTTGCTTCTGTCGCCAGAGGTGTAATAGTCGGCAAATATCGCTCGTCTGTCCGTGCCTGTGGCTGTGCCTTCATCCGTGTTAGCGGTATCTATGAGCTTATCATGTACATATTCTGCCCCCAATGTGAGCTTCTGTGGCACGCCCACCATCAAAGGCAAAGTCAGCTCACCGTGCAGTCTTTTGGTGTCAAGTTTGGTATTTTCAAATTCCAAACTGGTAATCACCCCCTCAGGACCACCCGCCAAACCCTCATTCAGACGGGTGTTTTTGGTTTTATCATATTGAGCGGTCAAGCTGACATCGCCCCAATCAAATTCGCCATCATAGCTTAGTGCATAGCCATCACGACGCATGATGTTGGTCTGACTGCCCAAAAGAGAGTTAAGAAGTGCATTGCTGGCATTTTGGGCAGAAGTCGGGTCTGTCAAAGTCGCATCACGGTTGGAGTGCTGTGTGTCGCCTGCATATTCATTGCCCTGACGACCATAAGTGGCATCAAAATTAAGCGTGTGCTTAGGGCTTATCTCATAGCTTAGGCGTATGCCTGCATCTTTATTTTCCACGCCCTCACGCCCTGCCGCTCGTGCCATATAATAAGTGCCATTGGCATTATAATAACGCACCAAAGGATTGATGTTAGGGTCGTCCATCTTTGTTTTGTTAAAATTACCATAAAGACGCACGCCCAGCTTATCGGTCAGTGAGCCACTAAGATTGGCACTGATACGCCGACTGTCGCCCTCTTGACTGTCCTCTGGCTGATTGGTGTACAGCTCAACAGAGCCATGCAAGCCCTCGGTGGTTTTTTTGGTGATGATGTTCACCACCCCACCCATCGCCCCACTGCCATAGCGAGCGGCGGCAGGACCTCTGATAACCTCAATGCTTTGGATTGCCGCCGCTGGCACCCACTGCGAGTCGCCACGAGTATCACGCTCTCCACGCCAGCCATAACGCACGCTATTGCGTGAGGTGATCGGCTTACCATCGACCAAGATGAGCGTATTCTCAGGACCCATACCCCGAATATCAATCTGTCGCTGATTGCCACGCTGACCTGTTGCCGAGTTTCCTGTCAGATTTACCCCCGGCATTTTTCGTACGATTTCTGAGATGTCGCTGGCAACAGGCGTGCGTTCAAGGTCGTCCTCGCTGATGTTTGACACGCCAAGCGACTGCTTGACTTGTCTTTGGGCGGTGATGACCATGTGTTCTAGCTCAACATTTGGCAGATCGTCATCGCTGACGGCTTGGGTCTGTGCCATTGCTGTCATACTCATGAATGATAACAGGCAGACGGATAATGTTTTTGGGCGAAACTGTGGCATGGCGTTTCCTTAATTAAATTAAATAGGTGTAAATGGTAACAATTATACTTAAATATTACAATAATGTAAATAATAAATGTTATTATTATCTTTATTTAATTAAGGCGGTGAATTGTTGGCAAAATCTTCTTAATTGGTTGCCATTGATTGCCATGCCCATCACACGCTTGCCCCCACACTTCTTGCCAAAGCGATGCCGTCTTCGATAGATAGATAGGTTTTTTTGCTGGGCGTATCCTTAAACACCACGTCGCCGTCCCTAAATACCACACATTCGTCCACGGCAATCTGTTGCCATTTTTCGTTGTTGGTGAGCGGTATGGTAACGATGACGGTAACTTTGTCTTTGGCAGTGGTCAAATCGCCAAAATTTACGCTCATCTCGCCGTCTGACAGATGAGCCTCGCCAAAAGGGGCTTTGCGAGTGAGATAAAACAAAAGACTGCCTGCATAGGCAAATTGCCAATTTCCATTAGAAATCAAGCAGTTAAAAAGCCCATTGGCGGACAGATAACGGCATTGTGCGGTCAAAAAGGCAAACAACGCCTCATCGGACGGACGGGATTTAAAAGTGGCTTTTAGGCGGTTTAACAGATAACAAAACGCAAGCTCGCTGTCGGTCGTGCCTACGGGCGTATAATGCTCGGCATTGCCGTTGGCGTGTAGGCGTTCGGTGCGACTGATAAAGCTCGCTGTCATCTGCCCGTTGTGGGCAAATACCCACTGCTCGCCCCACACTTCACGCACAAAGGGGTGTAGGTTGGATAGGTTGCTTTTTTCGCCTGTGGTCGCCCGTCTGATATGGGCGATGACGTTCATGGCTTTTATGGGGTAATGGTTTATCAAATCCGCCACGGGCGATAGGTAGCTTGGCTTGTTGTCGTGAAATTGGCGAAGTCCGATGTTGCCCGATTCGCTTTTTTCAAAAAACGCAATGCCAAAACCGTCCTCATGGTGGTCGGTCAAGCCCCCACGCTGGCGAAAGCCTGTAAAGCTAAATCCGATGTCGGTGGGGGTGTTGCAGTTCATTCCAAGTAGTTGACACATATTAGTTGGCTCGTTGTAATAATTTGGGTTGGACATAGGTTTTGTGATGCCAGTCGGTCATTTGCTTGGCTGTCATTTTGACCCAATGCTCGGTGTTAATGGTTTTGTCTTTTTCAAAATCTTTTAAAAGATTTAGGGTGTCTTTGAGTGTTTGCTTTGCCAATAAATAAAAAGTGTTATTTGGCATATTTAATACAACATCATAATTGTCAGGCATATCATTTTTATAAATGGCTAATGATGATTGATTGATATAATCAATGCGTTTTAGAACAAATAAATAATCCCCCAAATGCTCTAATTTTGCGATGTCGTTTTGATGATAAATAGGGATTTCATTAACCCTTAGATTGTATAATAATTCGTATGTTTGGGTTTGTAAAAGTTTGCCTGTTTGTTTATCCAAAATAAATCGTCTGTTGCGTCTATCAGTTGCGATAATATGTTTATCAGTGGTGTATTGAATGCAAGTGATATTAAACTGAACATCGGCTTCTAAATGCGGGTCTAGCACTTTGTCATTTTCCAATAACTTAGTATGCCAAAGTATTTGCTTATTTTCAATTGGCTTTGGGTGGATTGTGTTTGTTTGATTGTGCGTGGTGTAAGACGCTTCCACAAAATTGCCATGACTTCTATAACGGATGTTATTTTCATCAATGGCAGGGCAATTGGCAATTTTAGCCATGCTTGATTGGGGTATTGACCATAAGCATGAAAATAATACCAAGACGGATAAGTGTTTAGTAGATTTCATCAAATATAATTTCCATACAGCTGGTTGAATGATGATTTATCAATCAATAAATTTACCAAAACCGCATTTAATATTGGCTTGGGTATGATGGTTTTCAAATAGTTGGTATATGATTTTCTCTTTTTGTAATCTTGCCTGACAAATTATGCAAGTTTGCACTATAGTGAAGGTTAATACACCCCCAGACCCTACCTAATTCTTTGAACAAAGATAATCTTAGATCTTTTTTTGCAGTTTTTGAGCCTTAAACATACAGTCCAATCACAACCAATGAAAAGATATTCATTATTGCTCATAATATTGTTACCACACAAATCAAAAAGTAACCATGAACACCTACAAACATCTTAGCATAAATGAACGAGAAAAGATAATATTAATGCTTGCACAAGGCACAAAACCGAGAAAATCGCAAGCATGTTAGGACGTTCTTGTTCAAAAATGCCAAGAGAACGGTCGAAAAATTGGAGATGTCAAATTGGTTCATCGTAAGCTACACCATAAGAACAAGACATGCTAAGAATCATGATGAAAAGCATGGTAAAATCAAAATATTACTGCTTTTTTTGACGTTTTGGTATATTGCAACTTGGCGACCTAGATGGTAGTTGGGATATTACACCCAAGAAACTTTAAAATTACTAAAAATACAATGATGTGTGGACGTAGGGGCGTGCTGAGCACGCCTTGTATGGTAATATCACCAAAGGGTGTGCTCAGCACACCCCTACAAACCCGTGGTAAATATCAAGTTGGTTGGGTGTATTTGGTTTATCATTTGGTTGCTTTTTGCTTTTGCAGTATTACTGCTACGGCTATTTGAAGCAGGTTGTGCGTGGCGACAATCTAATAGTTGGTTTGGAAGATTGATTGGCTGGGCATTTGCTTTGTTTCACTTGCTTTTTGCATTTTTAACTTTTGCTATTGGCGTGGTGATTATTTTATGGATTTTGTATAACAAGCCTCTTTTCAAGCTAAGCATAAGCCCTTGTAAATACTGGGGTTAAAGTTTTTAAAAATCGACAAAAATGTGGGTTTGATTGGGTTGAGGCACGAAACCTAACAAGTTCAAAACCTAAACTGTTGGGTTTCACTATCGTTCAACCCAACCTACGAGCTGAGAAAATATATTGACAATGTATTTTTGCTATGTTAAATTAAAAAGATATTTAAACATATGTACCAAAAATGCCCCACCACACCAACACCATTGCCGACTGGCTTATTTCCAACCGTCTGTATGAAGACAATCTGTTTTATTATGCTCTTATCATCTGTTTTTGGTTTTTTTGGGGGTTTGCTTTTCTTGGCTTTGAGCTAGAAGGATTTAGCTTACAGCAAAATCTGTTCTTTAACTTCATCTATTATCTATTTATCTGCACCATGATGGCACTTTGTCCTGTTTGGTTTAGGTTGTTTTTTGGGAAAACCCACACTGCAAAACGAGAACAAGAATTACAACAAGCCCTAGATGAACTTGATGATCATGACAGGGCGGAAGTAGAAGCAGAGCTTGCCCATACAGGAGGGCTTGCCATGCGACCTATCCAAAGGTGGGCGTTGGTATTTCTTGGGTCATACTTTTTATTTGAAGTGTTTTTTATTTCGGCGTGGGTGAAGGATTTGACGTTGGTGTGGCAACCTGATTGGGTGATGGGGATTGTGGAGTGGGTGAGAGTAAACACCAACTTACCGCCGTTAAATGTAGATAGAAAGTTGTTTATTTTGGATATTGGTTCATCAAGTGATAAAATCCTGCATACTATGTATAATTCTGAGATAGAATTTCTTAATTCTGAATTCGGTAAATCAGCTTTATTTTTTCACTTTGTTCGTTTTATCGGTGTCCCGTGTATTATTATTGCAATTAATCCATCTTTCTTGGGTATTATTGGCTGGAGTGGCTTAAATAAATTTAAACATAGTCATAACGGTGATTTATTTTCATTTTTAAAATCTTATTTATGGACTTCATTTTTGGCGTTTTTCTGTGCTTTGATGATGTGGGGTGGAATACTTCTTGTTCAATCCGTAGACATATCTGCCGAGATGTCTATGAATATTGTAATGTGGCTAGATAATTTGTATTTAAATTTTTGTCTAGTCCTTATGATTATTAGTTTTTTTATTATTGTTTCTTGGCTTAAAATGAGCAAACTACTTATTTTGGGCGTTATTGATTTTATTAAACAATTTTTTTAAACTAACCTAACGAGGTATTTTATGAGCAATCTAACTGGTCTAGCAGATGCTTTCTTTATTGAAGAAGCAAGAAAAATTCTTGAAAAACATTCATTTGGTTCTGTAACCGACAAAGAGGACTATGAAGAAGTTTGGGAAGCTCGTAGGTTGGGTTGAGGTACGAAACCCAACAAGTTCAAAACTTAAACTGTTGGGTTTCACTATCGTTCAACCCAACCTACGAGCTGAGAAAATATATTGACAATGTATTTTTGCTATGTTAAATTAAAAAGATATTTAAACATATGTACCAAAAATGCCCCACCACACCAACACCATTGCCGACTGGCTTATTTCCAACCGTCTGTATGAAGACAATCTGTTTTATTATGCTCTTATCATCTGTTTTTGGTTTTTTTGGGGGTTTGCTTTTCTTGGCTTTGAGCTAGAAGGATTTAGCTTACAGCAAAATCTGTTCTTTAACTTCATCTATTATCTATTTATCTGCACCATGATGGCACTTTGTCCTGTTTGGTTTAGGTTGTTTTTTGGGAAAACACATACTGCCAAACGAGAACAAGAATTACACGCCCATCTTGATGAACTAGATGATGAGGACCGTCAGGAAGTCGTTGCTTATCTCAATGAAACAGGACAGCTTGCCATGCGACCTATCCAAAGGTGGGCGTTGGTATTTCTTGGGTCATACTTTTTATTTGAAGTGTTTTTTATCTCAGCATGGGTTAAGGATTTGGCACTTGTATGGGAACCAAGATGGGCAAGTGCATTGATTGAGTGGGCGATTAGTCATACCAATGTACCACCATTGAATGTGGATAGGGATATTTTTGTCTTGGATGTACTTGATGATGGCATCAATGAGCTTGGCTATAAAGACGACTATTTTTTTATGAACTCAGATTTTGGTCATGCAGTCATGCTGTATCGGGTGATAAAAACTTTTACTTTACCATTTGTGATGTCATCATTAATTGTTATTTTGTGGAAACCTATTGATTGGCTTGGATTTTATCGGGCAGACCCAAGACATATTGATGGCGTTTCATCTTTCCTATATAGCGTGTTTTTAAGTTTTGGGGCTTTTTTATTATTCATTGGTGCAACATTGGCATTTGTTTCTGATGTGGAGCTAGTTGTTCACTATATTTTTGGCAAATTTAACTGGCTAAGTTTATTCTGGCAACATATTGGGCTAATTTTTATACTTTTCTATTTTAAATTTTTGTTCGGCTGGTTTGTGTTTATCAAGCAGTCTATTTTTTCAATCTTTGGCTTAGGAGCTAAATATGAGCAATGTTAATCAAAGCAGTAGTCTTTCAGATTTTGTTAATGAAAGAATTATTGATTCACTAAAAGCTGTGCGTGATAATACCATTAATACAAGCGTTGGGTTTTATGTTGACAGTGAGGGCAATGTACAATCCGATGCTAATGCCGGTATTTTTGTATCCAACGCCAATAAACTGCTATCCGCGATAATACTAGAAGAAACTCTACAATCATTATATGGTCTTAAAGCAATAGATAAAATTAAGAACATCTCTGATGAGTCTTTTAATGCTATTGGCTTGTCTGTACAAAAGCAATGGCTAAGCGATGCAATTAATCAACTACAAGATAGTGCTAATAAAACTGATAATCTTGCCAAAAAAGAAATTTATCAGAATTCCATTAACACCATTAATGCACAATTGCAAAATGTAAATAATAACATTCAATCAAAATTATCCCATATTGGCGTTAGTGGCGTAGATGTCCATAAGAGTAATGCCCAAGAAGTTATGCAAAAAATCTTTGATAAAGATTTGGGGAGTTATGCCAATGGTATTGATGATAAGATTTTTAAATCATTGAGCCATGTGTTTAATGGTGGAACCTTGGCTTTTTTGCTATCCAATGAAATTGATGCTAAAAATCCTGAGGAATTGCTAGATAGAGCGACTTATTGGACAAACTGGGCAACATCTAGCATTTTGACAATATTTCCAAAATGGGATGTGCCTTTTAATGATGGAGCATTTAAAATGCTATCTCAGGTAAAATCATTATCCCACCCCAATTTAACCGCTTTGGCGGCTCGGGGTGTTATTGTGGGCATTGCAACTGATGTGGCTTTTAAGGGTGGTTACTGGCTTGGAGAGGAAATTATTTGGGGTAAAATTTTTGAAATTGCTTTTGGTCAAGAACTTTACGAAATGGACTGGTTTATTGAATTTTCAGATAAATTTTATTCAGCTTATTTGGGGCATTTAGATGCAACAGAACTCAACGCCGTCATCGCCTTTAACACCATGATACTGGGTAACTTTGTTAATAAACAAGGCAAATCAGTAGTAATGGAAGACACTGCCATTTTGTTTAGTGCCAAAGATTACCAAGAAATGAGCTTTGAAAAAGCCCTGCATATCTATAAAGTTTTGCATAAAGCCATCACAGGCACAGACAGTGCTGATAACATCACCACTGCTGATGACATGATTCAATCAATGGAACAAGCCTACCCATTCTTTAAAGAACTGCGTGGTAAAACAATGATTATCCCACAAAGTTTCAAAGAAACAACCAATTATGGCGAACTTGCCCTGCAAGACAATGAGCTTGCGATGGCATATCGGTTTTCATTACAACACCTGCTACCAATGGTGATTACAGACCTAGATTATTCTAAATACAATCAAAATGGCGAATTGGAGTTATATTCAAAAGACAACCCTAATGGCATGACCCAAGAATATCTAGAAGCTAGAAATGAGATGTTGAGCTTTAAGCTTCAATATTCTGATATGGATATTGATTATGATGATAAACTGCAAGTATTTGGATTGCTACCTTTACCAGTTGTTCAAGGAGACCATATCTACCAAGACTTAGACAGTAACTTAAAGTTAGACATTGATGGGGTGGATATTGACGGAAATCATTATAATGTATTTGGCGGTAAGGGTAACGATACAATTAAAGGTGGTTCAATTACTGACAAGCTCTTCGGCGGTAAAGGCAACGACACCCTAGACGGTGGCAAGGGCAATGACTACCTAGAAGGCGGTGCTGATTTTGACACCTACCACATCAAAGACCACGACACCATCTATGACGCTGACGGCAAAGGACATATTCTCTTTAACAACAAACCCCTACCCACAGACTTTATCCTAAAACAAGGCGCATCAGGCATATGGGAAGCCAAAGACAGTGCAGGCAATGTGCTATATACTGCTCATCGTATTGGCGATGATTTATCCATATATGACACCAAAGTGCCTGACATTGCTAGAATCAAAGACTTCTTTAATATCGCCATCGCCAATGGCACGACATACACCGCATTGTCTATTAATTTAGGCGACAGCCAAGAAGACATTGATAAAAATCGCACCTACACCATCAAAGCCATTGATGGTTTTTTATCGCATATAGGTACAGGCGCTTTTCCTGCTCAGTACTTAGACATCTATGGTTCAAACAAGACTGACACCATCTTTGGCACAGGCAGAAAATACCTAAACATCGATGCAGGTGATGGGCATGACCTGATATTCGGTGGCGATATGGCGGATGTGATCAGAGGTGGGGCAGGTAATGATGTTATATCAGGTTCGCCCATCTCTTATGAACTAAGAGACCCAACCGACCCAGAAATACCCAAAGAAGACCATGATCTGCTTATCGGTGGAGAGGGTAACGACCTAATCTCGGCAGGGATTGGCGATGACATTATTTGGGTGGATCATGAGTATAAATCAAATGGTAAAACACCGATACATACCGACTCAAATAATCCCAACAACACCCATAACAACAAAAAAGGCGATTGGGCATTGGGCGGACGAGGTGATGATGTGATTCATGGTGGTGCAAACCAAGACTTCCTACAAGGTGGGGCGGACAGTGACATCATCTATGGGGGTGGCGGTGATGATGTGATATTGGGGGATGGGTATGTGAGATTTGGGGTAAAATCTGTCAGTATTGTTCATAATGATACCGTGATTCATACACCCACACCCATAAGCGTACATCCACTTGTTCCTGTCTTTACGAACTTAACCCCCACCATCATACCAGCCAAAAAACCCACAATAGAATATGGCTACACCAATGGCAAGTATTTGGAAACCAGACTGGGAAATGAATACATAAGAGATGCAAAAACATTTGATTGGCAATTACAGATAGATGCAGACAAAGGTGATTATACCATCACACCACATGAAGAAGTGAAGCTAAGTTATGATAAGCATGCTTTTGAATCAGAACATGCCAATGACTTTTTGTACGGCGGCAAGGGAGACGACCTTATCATCGGTCAGTATGGTAATGATTATCTAGATGGTGGTGAGGGTGATGACATCCTATGGGGTGATGATAACAGAGATGAGAATATTGAAGGGAATGACACGCTAAAAGGCGGTGCAGGACGAGATAGGCTAATTGGTGGCAAAGGGAATGATACGTATGTGTTTGACCTAGAAGACCTAGCCAAAAGTGGGGCGGATGACAAAACCATCATTGACAGTGATAATAGTGGCATCATCAAAATCAATCATTATGATCTAACAGGCACACAGTTTTTTAAATCCGCCAATGCCAGCAACCTCTACCAAAGCGATGATGGCAAATTTGACTTGATAAGATACGATAACGGCAACTACAGCCTATTAAGCAAAGACTTCAACGCCTCCATTGCCATCAAAGACACCCCCACCACAAAAGATGGCGACAATGACATCTTGCTAGGCATGATACTAAAAGAAACCAAAAACACCGCTCCCATCGTTCATAATCGTGTCTCTGACCAGATGGTGTTGGCAGGGCGAGACATCGCGCTCGGTCTTGGCGAGGTATTCCTCGATGCTGATGGTGATGAGCTGACGTATAGCATCCAAGGGGCGGATGGACTGCATTTTGACCCTGCTACGAAGATGCTAACAGGCAGGGCGCCTGATAAAGGGGTATTTAACATCACATTGACCGCCACCGACCCCAAGGGCGAGCATGCCAATACCAGCTTCACACTAAGAGTAAATGAACGGCCAACGCTCGTCTCTGCCTTGACTCTACCGCTTGTGCTAAGCCAAGATGATGCCATGATGCAGATGGGTCTAGATAAGCTGTTTGTTGATAACAATGGTGATGCGTTAAGTTATTCGCTATCGGCAAATTCTTTGAGCGGTATCTACATTGACAACAATCATCTCATCATAGACCCTGCGACCACAGAGATTGGCATGCATGACATTACCATAACAGCGACAGACAGCTTCGGTCAGAGTGTCAGTACCAATGCCAGCTTTACCATCAAAGGCAGTGAGCCCATCGTGATGCCAGAGCCTGTTCTGCCCATCACGCCAACGCCTGACCCCATCACTGTTGGCAAGCGATATGTGGGCAAGCTCGGTGCTGATGACATCACAGGTGATGATAAAGCCAATACCATGAGTGGTCTGACAGGAGATGATGTCCTAAGTGGCGGTCGTGGTAATGACACGCTCATCGGTGGATTTGGTCATGATACCCTAATTGGCGGACTCGATAACGACCTGCTTATCGGTGGCTATGGCAATGATACTTATCTGTATCACAAAGGCGATGGTCTGGACACGATTCGTGATGTTGGTGGGCTCGATATCTTAAAGATTTCGGGGCTGACGTTGTCTGATTTGGGCTTTGCCAAACAGGGCAATCATCTGTTTATCGATGTCAAGCAAAATGATGATGGCATTATTATTGAAGATTATTTCAAATCAGGCAGTATCATACCAAGCCAAAAATCATTCCCCAACATAGAACGTATCTACATCAATGATAAGTTTGTCGGGCATGATGAGATCATCAAGATGGCGGATGTGGTGATTTAGACTTAAGGCCAAGCGTGTTAAAAAGAGTGTTTAATAACACTCTTTTTTATGGTCTGCTGATGGCGGATTGTGCTGATTGGGGTGTGCCTGCCTTTGGTATTTGCATGAAAGATGAGATTTGGCTATTTTTATGCAAAATTGGTTAAAATTGTCAAATTTTTTACCTTAATTTTATAAAAATGTCATCAATGGTAGGTATGCCCTAATACGCCTAAAAACTTAACATGGTGTATTTGTCATAAATACACCAATCTTAGTATCTTACCTATTGTCCATTATCCTAATACCGCCACCAGCTCGCCTTCTACCAAATGCATACTAATCGCCTTATCAATGCGGACATTGACAAATTTACCCAGTAGCTCATCACTGCCACGAAAAATCACCGAACGAGTGTTGTCGGCTGTGCCATGCAAATAGCCGTCTCTGCGGTTGGCTCGCTCCTCGACCAGCACTCGCACGGTTTGACCGACCATCGCTCGGGTCTTGGCAAAGGTGGACTCCTTGATGACTTCCTGAAAAGTCGCTAGACGTTCTTTTTTGGTCTCAAAGCTGACATTGTCAGGCAAATCAGAGGCAGGCGTGCCAGGGCGTTTTGAGTAGATAAAGCTGTATGAATGGTCAAAATCTAACTCTTTGGCAAGATTTAGTGTATCGGCAAAGTCTTCATCGGTCTCATTAGGAAAGCCGATAATAAAGTCGCTAGATAAGTGCAAATCAGGGCGAATGGCTTTTAGTTTGTTGATTTGATTGATCTAAATGTCAATGGTGTGATTGCGTTTCATCGCTTGCAAAATGGCGTTGGAGCCAGATTGGACAGGCAGGTGCAAATGCGAGACGAGTTTGGGAATATGCCGATAAGCGTCAATGATGTCATCGGTAAACTCTAAGGGGTGGCTTGTGGTGTAGCGAATGCGTTCAATGCCGTCAATGTGGGCGACATAGTGCAAAAGCTCGCTAAATCGGCAAATCGTGCCGTCATCTTTCTCGCCCCGATAGCCATTGACGTTTTGCCCTAATAGGTTAATTTCACGGACACCTTGTTCGGCAAGTGCGTCAATCTCGGCAAGCACGTCATCGAGCGGACGAGATAACTCTTCGCCACGAGTGTAAGGCACGACACAAAACGAGCAGTATTTTGAACAGCCTTCCATGATAGAGACAAATGCCTTATAGCCTTCGACCTTTGGCTCGGGCAAAAAGTCAAATTTCTCAATGCTAGGAAATGACACATCAACCACGCCAATGCGAGTTTTGCCGTTTTTGCCAGTGTTGGTATGTTCCACGTTTAACGCTTTGGCACGAGCGGTCTTGGCGGTCAGCTCATCATACATCTGGGGCAGGCGGTGCAAGGTCTGGGGGCCGAAAACCATGTCCACATAGGGGGCACGTTTTTGGATATTATCGCCTTCTTGGGACGCCACACAGCCCCCCACGCCGATGACCAAATGGGGATTTTTATCTTTGAGTTTACGCCAGCGACCCAACTCGGAGAATACTTTTTCTTGGGCTTTTTCACGGATAGAGCAGGTGTTCATGATAAGCACATCGGCTTCATTGATGTCATCGGTAACTATCATGCCATGAGAGTCGCCCAACACGTCGCCCATTTTTTGGCTGTCGTATTCGTTCATCTGACAGCCTTGGGTGGCGATAAAGACTTGTTTGGGGGCGGTTGGGTCTTTGGGTAATTGTTCTAAGTGAGACAAATCCAACTGCGATAGCGTGGGGGCGTGGGGTTTGGTGTCGGTTTTGGGATTAAAAGTAGCAACGGTCATGGTTTTCTCCAAGGGTTTGCCAAATGGGGGATAAAGGGGCTATTATAGCACATGGCAGTGGTATTTTGGAAAAATATGGCTTGCTCATTTGGCGGTTTATTCTTTTTTAAATTGTCAAACTGTCAAATTGCTAATTTTACCCGTCCCATGCCCATCCCTTTTTACCCTGTCATAAAACTGTCATCAAACATTCACTAAGCTGTCATACAAACACGGCAAAATACGCACAGCGATTGTAAATTGCCATCTGCAAGCAGTCGCACCAATTTTCCCATTACATCGGAGTTTGTATGTCAGTTCAGTTATCTTTTACTCACAAACTGCTTGCTCTAAGCGTGGCAGGCGTATTTGCCCTAACAGGGTGCAACCAAAACACCCCTGCCGAAGGCACGCCCATCGGTGCCGATGGCAAACCTGCCGAAACTGCCCCCGCTACCACCGCCACATCTGACGGACAGACAGCCGCCCCAAGCACAGGCGAATTTGCTGAGCTAAAAATCACAGGGGCAGGGGCATCATTCCCACAGCCTATCTATGCCAAGTGGTCGGCTGATTTTAATTCTGCCACAGGCGGACAAGTCAATTACCAATCCATCGGCTCATCAGGCGGTATCAAGCAAATCAAAGAAAAAACCGTGGACTTTGGGGCATCGGACGCACCGCTTACCGTGGACGAGCTAAACGCTGATGGACTGATTCAGTTCCCAACCGTGATTGGCGGTGTTGTGCCTGTCATCAATGTTGATGGCGTGAGTGCAGGGCAATTAAAGCTAGATGGCGACACGCTTGCCAAGATTTATCTGGGCAAAATCACCAAATGGAACGACCCCGCCATCACTGCCCTAAACGAAGGCGTAACCTTGCCTGACGCCAACATCACCACCGTGTTCCGCTCGGACGGCTCAGGCACGACCTTCAACTTCACCGACTATCTCACCAAAGCATCGCCTGACTGGGCAAGTGCAGTTGGCGTGGACAAAGCGGTCAAGTGGCCAACGTCCGCCACAGGTATGGGTGGTAAGGGCAATGACGGCGTGGCAAGCTACGTGGGGCGTGTCAAAAATTCCATCGGCTATGTGGAATACGCCTTTGCCAAACAAAACAACATGGCTCACGTCTCCTTAAAAAACGCCAAAGGCGAATTTGTCCAACCATCGGCAGACAGCTTTGCGGCGGCAGGGGACATTGACTGGTCGGCAGAAGCAGGCTTTAACAAAGTGCTGACCAATTCAGACACGGCAGGGGCATGGCCGATTGCGGCGGCGACCTTTATCATCGTCCACAAAAATCCCCAAAACCCCGAACAAGTCAAAGGCGTGCTTGAATTCTTTAATTGGGCGTATGCCAATGGCGATGACTCTGCCAAAGCCTTGGATTATGTGCCATTTAGCGACACGGCAGTCGGTCTGTTTAAGGCAAGCTGGGCACAAATCAAAGGGGCGGACGGTCAGCCGTTGTTTAATAAATAATGTGGATAAAAAATAAGGGCGGATATTCTCGCCCTTATGCCAAATTAAATTAGGTTAATTAAAAATATATAAATCGCAATTTAAAATAATTTGGAACTCATAATGTTTTAAATGATTAAAAACAAGTTACTCCCAACCAACTTGATATTTACCACGGGTTTGTAGGGGTGTGCTGAGCACGCCCTTTGATGATATTACTATACAAGGCGTGCTCAGCACACCCCTACGTCCACACATCATTGTATTTGTAGTAATTTTAAAGTTTCTTGGGTGTATTTTGCATTACCATTTAAATAAAGTTTAATTTAAAAATCAAAAAGGTCAATCATGACAACACACACCGCCCGTGCCGACAGCCTAAAAGATCAATTAAACAAACAAAAAAAGCTAGACGCCATCTTTGTGCTTGCCACCAAATTTTTTGCCCTGCTTGTATTGTTGTCATTGGGTGGGATTTTGGCATCTTTGGTCATTGGGGCGATTCCGAGTATGCAAGCCTTTGGCTTGGGCTTTTATACCAGTAGCGAATGGAATCCTGTGTCGGGCGAGTATGGGGCGTTGGCTCCGATTTATGGCACGCTTGTTACGTCATTTATCGCCATTTTGATTGCCGTGCCAGTGAGTTTTGGCATTGCGGTGTTTTTGACCGAACTGTGTCCAAAAATGCTCAAAAAGCCCCTAGGCATCGCCATCGAGCTGTTGGCAGGCGTGCCGTCTATCATCTATGGAATGTGGGGTTTGTTTGTGTTTGCTCCGTGGTTTGGCGATAAGGTTCAGCCGTGGCTCATTCATCATTTGGGCGGATTGCCTGTGGTCGGCACGCTGTTTAATGGGGCTCCCATGGGCATTGGGCTGTTTACCGCAAGCCTTGTCCTCGCCATCATGATTATCCCCTTTATCGCTGCCACCATGCGAGACGTGTTCGCTGTCGTGCCTGACCTGCTAAAAGAATCCGCCTATGGCGTGGGGGCGACCACGTGGGAAGTCATGACCAAAATCGTTCTGCCCTACACCAAAGCAGGCGTGGTTGGCGGTGTGATTTTGGGGCTTGGGCGTGCGTTGGGCGAGACGATGGCGGTAACGTTTCTTATCGGCAACACCTTTAACATCACGCCCAGTATGTTCGCATCGGGGGTGTCCATCACGTCCGCCCTTGCCAATGAATTTGCCGAAGCGTCCAGCGAACTTCATTTATCATCGCTACTGCATTTAGGCTTAATCTTATTTGTCATCACCTTTATTGTCTTGTCAATTTCCAAAATTATGCTGATGAAAATTGATAAAAAGGCAGGGAAATGATTAAACGCTTTGTGTATTTTAAAGTTGTAGGGGTAATTTATTCGCCCAAATTTAAAAAATTTGGTATTGTTAAATAAAGATAGATTTTAAGGTTTTCCGTTCGGACTGAGCTTGTCGAAGTCTAGGAAAACCGTTATGGTTCGACAAGCTCACCACGAACGGCTTTCTAGAAAAGTATACTCAATTAACAATACCAAAAATTTAATTTGTTTAATTAAATGCCTTTTTAAATTATAAATTTGTAAAGACAAATAAAACGCCAAAAAATAAATGCGTTGCATAAATAATTTAGATAGGAAAAGGTAATTTTCCCCTACAAATCCGTTCAAAGGCGGTATTGATTGACAATGACAAAATATTAAAACCATGTAATTTAAAATTGTAGGCGAAATTTATTCGCCCAAATAAATACATCACCAACCCCAAAGGTTAAAAGAAGGTTATCATGACCACACTCACGCACGAAAAGCCAACTGCCCCAACGCCCAAATTCCATGAGCGGATGAATGGCACGTTGTACCAAAAACGCAAATTCAAAAACGCCCTTGGCATCGGCTTTACCATGTCAGCGATGGTGTTTGGGCTGTTTTGGCTTGTTTGGATTTTGATTACGCTGTTTTCTCGTGGGGCGACAGGCTTTATGGAATTGCCCATTTTTACCGCCAACACCCCGCCCCCTGCCACCGTGGGCGGTCTCAAAAACGCCATTGTTGGTTCGGCAATGCTTGCTTTCTCGGGACTGTTTATCGGCACGCCCGTGGGACTCATGGCAGGGATTTATCTGGCGGAATTTGCCGATAATGATGGCAAATTTGGGCGGACGCTTGGCGGTGTTACCCGTTTTTTAAATGACATTTTGCTGTCTGCTCCGAGTATCGTCATCGGTCTGTTTGTCTATGCTCTGATGGTGTCGGGCGGTCGGGGTTTTTCGGGCTGGGCAGGGGCGACCGCTTTGGCTCTGATCGTCATTCCTGTGGTCGTGCGTACCACCGAGAATATGCTCGCCCTTGTGCCAAATACCCTACGAGAATCCGCCTACGCCCTAGGCACGCCTAAGTACAAGCTCGTGGGACACGTTACCCTAAAATCCGCCAAAGCAGGCGTGATTACAGGCGTACTGCTTGCCTTTGCTCGTATCACAGGTGAGACCGCTCCGCTACTGTTCACCGCTTTAAATAACTTGTATTTTAGCATGGACATGAGCCAAACAATTGCCAATTTGCCAAATACGATTTATCAATTCTCCATGAATCCTGATATGACTTGGAATAAATTGGCGTGGTCGGCGGCACTCTTGATTACCCTTGCTGTCTTATCATTAAATGTCTTGGCAAGATTTATTGGCGGTAAGGAATATAAATAAGTATTTTAAAATTTAGCATTGCTTAATAAATATATATTTGAAAAATTGGACGTGTAGGGGCGAATCACATTCGCCCAATTATCAAAATCCAATAAAGGGCAAATTGCAATTTGCCTCTACAAATCCACCCAAAGGTAGATTGAATTAACAATACCAAAAGTTTAATTATCCATTAGGAAAAATCCCATGTCAGCGTTATTAGAAAAACCCACCCAAACCCATACTTCATTTACCAATTATCAGGCGGATTTTATGACCCTAAACGCCCCCATTGTGGATAACCATATCCGCCAAACCGACAAAGTCATCGTGCCAAAAATGTCGGTGCGTGAATTGGACTTTTATTATGGTGATTTTAAAGCCCTAAAAGGCATCAATTTAGACATTGCCGACAAAAAAGTAACCGCCTTTATCGGACCTTCAGGCTGTGGCAAATCCACCTTACTTCGCACGTTTAATAGAATGTATGATTTGTATCAAGGCATGAGAGCGGACGGGCAGATTATCCTAGATGGCGAGAATATTTTGGATAAATCGGTGGACGTGAACTTACTCCGTGCCAGAGTGGGCATGGTGTTCCAAAAGCCCACGCCATTTCCAATGTCCATTTATGACAATGTCGCCTTTGGGGTAAAACTGTATGAAAAACTCTCAAAATCCGAGATGGACGACAGGGTGGAGTGGGCATTAAAAAAGTCTGCCCTATGGAATGAAGTCAAGGATAAGCTAAAAGCGTCAGGGTTGTCCTTATCAGGCGGACAACAGCAACGCCTATGTATCGCCCGTGCCGTGGCAACCCGCCCCGAAGTTTTGCTACTTGATGAGCCAACGTCTGCCCTTGACCCGATTAGCACAGGGGCGATTGAAGATTTGATTGATGATTTAAAAGAAGATTATACCATTGCCATTGTTACGCACAATATGCAACAAGCGGCACGGTGTTCTGATTATACCGTTTATATGTATTTGGGTGATATGATTGAAATGGGCGAGACCAAAGAGATATTTACCAATCCCAAACAAAAGGCCACCGAAGATTATATTACAGGGCGGTATGGTTGATTTGTTTTTATTTAAATACTGATTATAAAAATTTAACTTTAAAAAATGATTTTTTAAATGATTTTTTAAAAAATACAATTAACAATGCCGATAATTTTTAATTAAAATTTGGAAAAAATAATGGATAAACACACCTCAAAATCCTACGACCACGAATTAACCGCTGCCAAAGAGTTGCTCCTAACGATGGGCAATTTGGCAGTCAGTAATGTCGGTAAAGCCATCAAAGCCCTATCCGATGGCGACAAGGAGCTGGCACGGGCGGTCATTGAGTCGGACAAGACAATCAATGACCATGAAAGACAGCTTGATGATAAGGTGGTCAAACTTGTTGCCATGCGTCAGCCCACGGCGGTGGGTTTGCGGTATATCATGAGCATGAGTAAGGCGGTGATTGACCTTGAACGGATTGGCGATGAAGCGGTAAAAATCGCTCGCATTGCCCTATATGACACGCCCATTCATGCCAACGTCCACACCCTTGCCGACAATGTGCGTATGATGATGCTGGACGCTCTGGAAGCCTTTAATAACCACGATAGCCGTTTTGCTTTTGATGTCATGCAGATGGACGAATTGGTGGATAGCGAGTATGGCGAGCTTTTGGCAGGGTTGCAGGACAAAGATGAGATAAAGTCGTCCGAGATTATGCACACGCTGTGGGTGTTACGAGCGTTGGAGCGGGTGGGCGACCATGCCCGTAACGTGGCGGAGCTTGCCATCTATACCAGTAGCGGTACGGACATTCGCCATAGCGAGATGAGTGTGGTGCGTGATGTTGTGGGGGAGTAGGGTGGTTGCAAATAGTTACCCACTTTTGTGATGTTTTGTGTTATTGTTATAGTATTGTTATTTTTTGGCAATGCCCTGTATGGGCTGTTGTGTAAATTAAGGAAACCCATGCCTACCATTTTAATCGTTGAAGACGAACCTGCCATTAACGAACTGATTGCTACGACGTTACAGATGGCGGATTTTGAGACGGTGTCGGCGTATGATGTCAAGACGGCTCATCGTCAGATTGTGGATGCTCGCCCTGATTTGATGATATTGGATTGGATGTTGCCCCAAGGCACATCGGGGTTGGATTTTTGTCGCTTGCTCAAAAAAGACAGCAGTACCGATGACATTCCCATCATCATGCTGACCGCCAAAGGCGAAGAAGACAACAAAGTACTGGGGCTAGATGCTGGGGCGGATGATTACATGACCAAGCCATTTAGCACCAAAGAGCTGGTTAGCCGTGTCAAGGCGGTGTTACGCCGTAGTATGCCAACCGATAAAGTGCTCAGCGTGGGCGAGCTGTGCCTTGATGACAAAAGTCAGCGTGTCTCGGTCGCTGAGTCGCCTGTGGCGGTCAGCAGCACTGAGTATAAGCTGTTAAAATTTTTCATGACCCATCCTGAGCGAGTGTACAGCCGCAGTCAGATATTAGACCATGTGTGGGGCGGTAATGTGTACATTGATGAGCGTACCATTGACGTGCATATCCGCCGTTTGCGTAGGGTGCTTGCCCCGCATGGCGTGGATGGGCTGATTCAGACAGTGCGTGGGACGGGTTATCGGTTTTCTAATCAATGATTAATAAAAATATTTGAAAATTCAAAATGATATAACAAAAGCAAGGCAAGTTTCATGTTGGACGATAAAGGGCTTGATAAGAAAGGGCTTGATAAGACAGACACGACGGCAGATGTTGTCGGTCAGTCATCGGCTGTCAATGCAAAGGCTGTCAATATAAAGTTGGGTACAGCCCCTGATTTATCCGATGATTTTTATCAGATATTAGAATCGTCCGATGACATGCTGATGATATTAGACGAGCATGAACAGATAGTGTGGCATAACTCATCGGCACTGTTTATCTTGACCGCTTATGTGGATAAGCCCATCATCGGTGCTAAGGTGTCATCGCTGATTTTAAATCATGAATTTTTGGAAAAATTCCCTGATATTTTTCACGCCATTTATCAATCTGTCAAACTGACCAATACCGCCAAACCTGCCGAGCCTACCGCCAAATCCGCCAAACAAGCCTTTGAGTTTTTTGGGCAGATTTACCGTGTCGAGATTTATAAGGTCACGCTCGCTAGGATTAATAACGCCCACAACCACGTGCTTTTGACCGTCGCCAATCACACCTACATTCATCATCTAGAACAAATGCGAACCGACTTCGTGGGCAATGTGTCGCACGAAATGCGAACGCCTTTGACGGTGCTGATGGGCTATATTGAGACATTCTCAAACGCCCCAAGCCTAGAACCCAAATGGCAACGGGGCTTTGCCTTGATGAGTGAGCAAGCACGGCGGATGAATAACTTAGTCAATGACCTGCTCATGTTGTCACGACTAGAACATGATGACAGTGAGCAACAAGTGGCGGTGGACATGCCCCGACTGCTCATGCAGGTCTTTGATGATGCCCGTGCGACCAACAAAGAGTTCGGGCATTTGTTAGACATACACTTAGACACCGAGCGTCATGTGTTAGGCATTGAGAAATATTTATACAGTGCCATTTTAAATCTTGTCATCAACGCCATGAAATACACGCCTACAGACAGCACCGAGACAGGCAGGCAGGGCGAGATTAGCATTTTGTGGGAAGAGACATCAGATGGCGGACTGCTGAGTATTGCCGATAATGGCATTGGCATTGAAGAGACGCATTTGGCACGCCTGACCGAGCGGTTTTATCGGGTGGATAGTGGGCGTTCTCGTGCCACGGGTGGGACGGGGCTTGGGCTTGCCATTGTCAAGCATGTTCTGCACAAACATGGGGCGAGCTTGCATATTGATTCGGTGCTGGGTCAAGGCTCTACCTTTAAAATCCTATTTCCCAAAGAGCGGTTGGTTTGATGATTTTAAAATTGGGCGTGACCATGATTTAGGGTTTTTTAAAAATATGTTAAAAACATATTAAATATGGGTGTGCAGATATTGATAACACCAAATTTTAAAATCCTTCTAAACCTTCTAAACCTTCTAAACCTTTTAAAATCAATCTGACAATTTTATCCTTTTTATCCACTTAGTCACACAGCCAAAGGACAGTTATGTCAAGTATCATCGATGATGAACTCTTATGTGCCATTGATTTGGGGTCAAACAGCTTTCACATGGCAATCGCCTATGTCAAAGATGGCGAGCTAAAAAAAATTGCATCCATGTCCGAAAAAGTCCAATTGGGGGCAGGGTTAGATGAGCAAGGTCATCTAAGTGCCGACGCCCAAGAGCGTGGGCTGGCCTGCTTGTCTCGCTTTATGGGTCGCTTAGATAACGTGGCAGGCGAGCGTTTGCGTGTGGTTGCGACCAATACCCTAAGACAGGCGACCAACAGCGATGAGTTTATTGCCAAGGCAAATCAGATTTTGCCCTGCCCCATTGAAGTCATCTCAGGGCGTGAAGAAGCTCGCCTTATCTATCTGGGCGTGGCGAACACAAACCCTAGTGATGAGCTTCGGTTTGTCATTGACATCGGCGGTGGCTCAACTGAGCTTATCATCGGACAGGGCAGGCAGTCGCTCCTGACTGAGTCGGCACAGATGGGGGCGGTGAGTTTTACGCAGAAGTTTTTTAAAAATGGCGTGATAAATGACGAAGCCTTTGGGTATGCCATGCGTTCTGCCAAAAAAGAGATGGCTCAGCACATCAAGCGTTATCAGAAAATGGGCTTTGAGCGAGTGATTGGCTCATCAGGGACGATTAAGGCGGTGCTTGGGGCGTTGACGGGGCTTGGACTTATCAAGCATGGGCTGATTACCAAAGGGGCGGTATTGGCTCTAAAACAGCATTTGATAGATGCTTGGCATATTGAGAACATTGACTTACAAGGGGTCAAGGCTCATCGCAAGGCGATTTTCCCTGCTGGTGTGGCGATACTGCTGGCGGTGATGGAAGCCTTTGGGGTCAAGGCGATGAGCTACTCTGATGGGGCTCTTCGTGAAGGGGTCATGTATGACATGCTCTCACGTTTTGACAGTAATGACGCCCGTGATGGTGGGGTGATGAAGCTCATTGATAAGTTTAATGTGGACAAAAAACAAGCCAAACGGGTCGCCAAGACCGCCCGTCTGCTTTTTGATGTCGCCAAAGAGCCACTGGGGTTAAACCAAAACGACCATGACCTGCTCAGACGCTCGTCACTATTGCATGAGATTGGCATGAGTATCGGGCATAGTAGTTATCATCGCCACAGTGCGTATATCTTGGAGTTTGGCGAGATAGCAGGCTTTTCGCAGATGGAGCAGACCAGACTGGCAGGCATGGTGCGTTACCATCGCCGAAGAATCACCGCAAACGACCATAAGGCGTTGATGAGTATCAGCACCGACAGAATGACCAAGCTGGCATTGCTACTGCGTTTGGCGGTGGCGATTAACCACACTCGCACCGACATCCAAAAATCCGACATCAAATTCACCCTGTACAGTCCGACACACTGGGTGCTGGACATGCAAAAAGAGAAGCTATTCACGGGGCTTGTTGATGAGATTGATAACTTTCTGTCGTGGGGCGTGACTTTGGATGTGCTAAGTCGTTGATTTGTTTTTAAAAATTTATAACGGCTAAAATTTTTTGAATTTTTTTTTAAAATTTTTAAAAAAGTGCTTGACGTCTGCCAAAAATCCTATATAATACGCACCCATACAGCGAATGCTGATATGCGGGAATAGCTCAGTTGGTAGAGCACAACCTTGCCAAGGTTGGGGTCGCGAGTTCGAATCTCGTTTCCCGCTCCAAATTTTAAAAAGTCCAAATCGAAAGGTTTGGGCTTTTTTGTTGTTTGAGACTTAAGGAATATAGGGGAGTGAATTTTGATTGAAGATGGTTATTACAGAGTTGCTCAGTTTGTCTATATGAGCTATGGCTGTTTTGTATTAGAGTTCTTGCGAAATTCAAAAATTTTGGCTTGCAAACCTTGATTTTATTGGATTTAGAATTTTGACAAGCTCAATAAAATCGTAATTTCGCAAGAGGTCTATTATACTAAATATCACACCTAAATATCATAAAGATTAAAATTCTCATAGTTATACATCGGTTTTTTACAAAATCGCTTATAGGTTGGTGTTATCACAGTTCTGTCAGAATAAACTTCTATTTTAAAAGAACAGGAGGGTTTTTGATGATTTTCTATTGGTTTTGTAGAAAAATTTACATGAAAACGTTCATAAATATTATTGTTAGTTAAATCTTTTCCGCCATATCTTGTTTCAATAGAAACGTAAACCTGATTTTGTTCATGGTGATACTTTGGATTTAAGAAAGATTTTGATTTTCCATTCCTTTTTATGTCATAATAATATTTAAAACTTTTATATTCATCCTCATCTTCAAAATCAAAACTATCTTCATTTTTATGTTTGTATTGAAAATTTGAGAAAGAAATTTGTTTGCCTGTTTTATTGTGTATTTCAAATACTGTATCGTAAAAAAATATAGATAATTGTACGTATAAATACATTGTTATGATGCAAAAAATAAAAAAAGAAGTTTTTTTATATTTCTTTATTAATTTTACTAAATTTAATTTTTTCATTTTTTAATCCTATTTGGATTGCTTGGATTGTTACACCAATGGATTTGTTTTGATTCTGGCATTTTACTGATATCTGTGTCATGCAAAATCTTCAATATATCTTCAGGGGTTAATTTGTCAGCAAATTTACCACGTTTTTTATAAAGCTCAAAGCCAATTTTCATTGCAGTATTGTCATCTAAGGTATCTGCTCTTGGCAATCTTCTTTCTTTGAATGCAGATATAATATCACTCCCAGCTTGTTGCACCCAAGATCCTGACAGTAAGGCCTGCTCGGAAAACCCAACACTAAGCCCAACATAGCCATAGTGAATGTTTGACCATACATCATAGAAATAATCATAATCTTTATATTTGTGATAATGACTTTTAGATAGTGGGGAATTTGGCTTATTAGATCTTAAAGGTCTATGTACAGTAATTTTGCTATTTTTGTTAAACCTATCATCCTGTACGAGTTGCCACTTATGATCCCAAGGCTTATTCGTATCAACCATGTCATACCATAATTTAAGCGATATTATGGGGTTTCTTTGGGTTTCTGGGTTACGAATGGGTTGTCCGAATTCAAATGGGTCTTTAATTTTGCCAATTCTCTCATTTGACTTATCAAACTCTCTTTGTAATTCCGCTCCTATCTCTCCAGTATTATGATAACGAATTTTTTGAGCAACCAGGGATTTTACGTTTCTCTTAATCTCATCAACAATATATTTCGCTACTTCTATCGCTCCATCTTGATTGTGAGGACAGATTGCTGTTTGTTTGTTGTGATTGGGGTTTTGTGCATTGGTGGCGGTGGTGGTTTTGTATTTGCGTTCATAAATACGGTTTTTTATTCATGGTGTCAAAAGTTGAACATCACTTGTATGTTAAATAACTTTAGGTATTAATCAGGAACATCACAACCCCCAGATTGTAAATAGTTATCAGAAAAATAATTAAAATACTCACAATAGACAGTTTCATTAATATGGGGGTTAAATGGATAAAATTTAACATCAAAAATAATAAAGTCTCCATTGTATAAAACCACAAGAAAACAAAGAGAAAAAAGTATTATTTTAAATCTTTTTAATAACAATAATTTTACTTTTTTATTTAAAATCAACAATAAATAAATAAAAGGAGTTAAAACCATAAGGTTTAACAAAAATCCAAGATAATAAAATTCAAAAAAATTCACTATGGACTTGGAGCACCAACTCCAAATAAAAGTGTATATAGATTCTCCAAAAATGACACTAACCCAATAAAAATTGGTAATAATCCAAGCAGCTATAAGAATGGCGTGTGATAAAATTTTAATATTAATCATCAATTCTAAATCCTATACCAGAAGTTTGGGTATTGTCTTTATGAAGAGCCGCTCTAACTTTCCATTTTTTGTTTAAATATAAAAACACAGAATCACTGCCATCACAAGCAAAGGCGTGAATACAGCCCTCACCTTCAAATAAGTTTCTAAATTTATAATAGCTCATTTTTGCGGTTTTATCCTCTTCTAAAAATATCACCACATTACCATTGGATTTGATACCAAAGCCTATTTTTCCCACACCTAATGATTTGCTGTTTAGTGTTGAAAATTTAGTAGAACTTCTCTGTATGAGATATTTTTTATGTTCTGGTTTGGGTTCTCCATATGATACAACATCTTGTAAATCGCTTTTGGTATACACATTTTTTTCTCCATAAAGCAGACTATTAATAATTAAAGGACACAGTCCCCCTATCCCTGTATGATGCTGTGTTGTTGGGTCTCCTTCTTTTACTATCCATTGATAATCAAGGGTTTGGGAGATGCTCCAAAGACCAGATGAAGGCATACCATAAACCTTATCATTGGCAAGAATAGACAGTCCTTGATTGGCATTTGTACCAATGTTATAGCCATACCATTGCCCATTAATACACGCATCAAAATCCCCCATCTTTTTTGAAGATGCTCGGTGAACCGTGCTACTAAAAGGGTCGGGTAAATATATGCCATATTGCACAATGGGTGTCATTCTAACCTTTTTTCCTTTTAAAATCACTTTATGTACGCCCGTCTCTTTAAAAAATACATAGTCAATTTTGCTCATCAGACAGAATCCTTAAAATTTAATTGAGACTCAGAAATTTTTTGATAAAACTCCGCAAGTTCTGCCTGCTCCCAATTTAAGGTATGAATATGCTCCAAAACAATCAAATATCTATTTAACCCATTCATAAGTATCACATTGGCATTATCCTGACCAAATCTTGTGACATAGTCTTTCTTTAATTGATTTAGATTCTCAAATTGCTGGGATAACGAATCCAAGGTATCAGCCATGCTTCCAACAATCGTTAACTCATTTTCAATCTGATAATCAATACCATCTATAGTTATTGTCTTTGAGTTTGCAATATTCTTTGGTGGTATGTAATAAATTTTATTATCAAGTGACAGCCAAAATTCTTGGATTTTAATGTTGTCAATAAATAATTCCCCGCATTCAGAAAATCCACCCTGTTTTTCAATACAACCCAAAATACCTAAACTGGCTGTTAGTTGGTTTGGTGTCAATTTTACTTTTTCCAGTTCTGATAAATCGGGTTTTAATAAGATGTTTGGTAGTCTAAATGACACTTTTTCTCCACTCATCATCACCTTCTCATTGCTCTTGACTTGGAAGGTTTTTGGGGTGGTGATGAAGATGCCGTGTTCGTTGATGAGTAGTTTAGAGCCTGCTACCATAGATGGTCTCCTTTGGGATTTAACTTAGTAGGTGTTTGGAATGTGTTCAAAATAATAGCCAGTAGATGCACCAAAGTATACATGAAAATCCATACTGCTGTCACCAAGAGTGTGGGTTTTTTTGAAAATAGGTTTAATGAGTCTTAGGTAATGCGATATGCAAGACAACTCATCAACAAACTCCTTGACAGGCTTTATGCTTTTTTGGAGCTGTTGTAATTCTAGGAGTATGTTTGTTGGGTCTGCGTGTTTGGCACTGAGTATGCTTATGCTGTTATCCTCGAATCTCTCTATGCTATCGGTGTGTATGCTATATAGTCTAGGTCCTGTGTCTAGCAGTAATGAGCAGTATATTGTGGTTAGCTGAATTTGCTCCACCAATGCTGGAGAGTTTTTAAAATGTGCCAAATAAACATCGCTAACCTTGGCAAGCTGTCGTCTTAACTCATGAAGCTCCTGGTTGCTTGCTATGGTATCAAAGACCATGTCTGACAGTTGGCTAATGCCATTGGCGGTACGGACATTTTGATGGCTGTCCAGTGTTAGTTTGGGCAGTCGCTTGTGAGGATGTGGCTTTATACGACCGTCATCAGTGATGTAGAAACTTGATGTGTCACTGACGACCACGATGCTGTCTTTGGCTTGTATGGCGATGATAAAAGTCATAGTATGCCCTAATCAATATCTATGATGACATGGGGGTTTTCTTTGGGTTGCCCAAGCCAACTGTTACGCCCTAGTGGGTGCGAAGTGTCTAGGCGACTGGGGCGGATGTCGTCTTTATCGACAATGATTTTGATGTCAAATTGATAGCTGTGCTTGGTGTATCGGACGACCCATCTGATGAGTTTATCAAATAGATGTCCTCCTTTTAAAAAGTCCAAATATTTGGCAGTGCTCACAGGCCCGATGATGACTCGAAATTTTTGAGTGGCATCAAAATAATGTGTACCAATCAAAAGTCCTGAACCTAAAGGTTCTAGAAGTTGAGAGGAAAGGGTGGTGGTGTGTGCTTCGGCAGGAATCCATTCGCCAATATTTTCTTCTATCTGTATGGGTGTGTCAAAGTAGCCACTGAGTATCTCGATGAGATTGTGTGTGGGCATATTTTGATTGAGTAATAAGCTAGAATAGTAAAACTGGCTGTATTTTAACAGTCCCTCCATGCCTTCATCAGCCAAAGACTGGTTGCCAACAAAGCCAGCGATGTGCTCACTAAATAGAGGGTTGCTCTTATTGTCAAGCATGACCGCAGGTTCTGAGCTAAGCCACGCTTTATAAAATAGGCTGATCAGACGATGATGAAAGATGTCTAAAAAATCATTAAAGGTATGATCTTTTTCGTGTAAATTCTTCTCATAAATCGCCTCGGATAGGTGCAAGGGTAGGGCACCGTTTGTCCCTAGCATGCCAAAGCCTTTTATCTTGACTTTGAGAAATTTACCCTGTGAGATGATTTGGTGTACTTGTCGCTCCTGAAATGATAGTTTGGCGAGCTGTCCAAATCGCACATTGTGCTCTGTTAGTTGCACTTCGTCTCCGATGTTTTTGGTGAGATTGGCATGCAGATGTAAATATCTAAGTAGAGCAAACAGTTGCATGTCATCGGTGTTTAAAGGGGTTGCTTGAACTGAGATATCAGATGACATGACTACTCCAAAGAACTCAATGTGGCAATAATTTCACTTTTTTTATTGCGTAATGTTAGTTTGGTAAAATGATTGATGGGTGAATACCCTTTTAGATGACTGAGCAAAACACAGCCCCAAATATAAGGATGGGCATGACTCATGACTGCCTCATCTATGATGATTTCAAAATGTAAGCCATTTAAGGGGATGAGCTTGCGATTGCGTTTGTGGCTTTCGTGAGTTTTGCAGGCTGTAATGCTAATGATTGCATCAATCTGTGCTTTAAAAGATTGATTTTTTGACATTTCATGAATGGTCAGCAGACTGTCTTTGATATGGTTGGTTAGTGATTCTACATTATTCAAATCATCAATGATGAAATTAGAGGCGATTAGATTCATCAGTCGCCACTGGGCGACAGTGTGAGAGGGTGAGTCCAAAGGTTCGGTGAAACGACACTGCCTGACGATTTTGGTGATCTTGAATCGGTCATCAAGTTGCAAATCTTCATCAAGCGTCCAGCTGATGTCTCTGACCAGACTTCGGTTGCTACACCAAGCTTCAACCGATAGCTGATTTAGGTCGTGCTGAGTGATGTGCTGATATTGATTGGTGATGGTAACATAGCATTCATTGCCCTTGTAGGAGTTGTTCGTAGAGGCTAGTTGGTTTGAGCGATAGGTGTCAGTATAAAAGCCAACATCTTGGGTGTTCTCCAAGGTGTGATAACCATCGACTTTGTAGATGGGTTCAAAAGATTTTATTTTGGTATTGACTGAATTAAATCCTTCTATGGATTTGATGGAGATGATTTCAAAATCTTTGGCTCTGATTTTGTCCATGACGATGTGTTGTTCGTTGGTATTTTGGTCAATGACAAAACGTGTTTTTTTGATAAAATGATTGCTAATAATCATGCTGTTTAGGTCTAGACAATCATGAGTGAGATATTTTTCAATATTATCAGAAAAGTCACTTAAACCAAACGATAAAGTAAATTCCACCATGTCGTCAGAGGAGGTTTTTTTATGTCGTTTTAGGCAATCTGTTATGATAGCCTGTAAATCGTTTATGGCAAAGAACAAGGTCTTTTCAGGCAGTATGCTATATTCCACCACATCTTTTAAATGGCTGATTTTTCTATCATTGGATATGTCAAGATTAAAATCCATGCCAGTAAGCTTAATTTTGGGGGAGTAGATGTTTTTGTGGTCTTTTTGACTGACACTAAGAGAAGTGGCTTTGGTTGATAGGTGATATAATAGCTCTGTGGCGGTATAATGGTCGGTATTTTTGATGTAAAAATGAATACAAGAAAAGTCAATATCCTTAATGGATAGTGTTTTTGGAAAGCTAAAAATGATGTCTAATTTGGCTTTTTGGCGTTCTTGGGAGAGGTAATTGTTTTTAAAGGTCTTGATGTAATTGACTTTTTGGATGTGAAAAGGAGTGATTTGTAGCGGATGACAGGTAGAAAAATTGCAGGTAGCTGTATTCTTTTTTTTGGCATGCGTGAATACGGAACTTTGAGCAGGAATGATAAAGGGGGTGTTCTCATTGGTGTAACAAGAGACGACAGCACAGCTGGGTATGACCTTATTAAAACTTGGTTGGATGACTTGAAAGATGTGTTCTAGAAATTTGGGGTATTGCTCATCGATTTTTAGATTGATGCGAGCAGTTAAGAAGCTCACTGCTTCAATCAATCTTTCAACATAAGGGTCTTCTATCTCTGGTGCTAATAATCCAAGATGTCCAGCCACAGCAGGATGCTCTTTGGCAAATTCTTTACTGGCTTCACGAAAATTTTTTAGTTCTTGATGGTATTTTTCCAAAAAGTTGCGGTTCATGACATGCTCCTAGATATTATGTTGGGTTAAAACTGCCTGTTTCTAAGTCTAGTTTAGTGGTTAAGACAAATCTCTCGGGATGTGGGCTTGAGCGTATTAGCCCTGTGATTTGTATGCTTACTTGATTGTGTAGGATGTCATCGGCGTGCTTTGTTAGGCATTTTACCTCCAAGCTCTCTGGCAGTATCCGACTTTCAAAGGCTCTGATGGATGCAGTGATGTTGCTCTCTACATCAAGCCAGTTAATCTCTGAGGCTCTTTTACCTGATAAGGGGTGTATGCCATAATTCATGACACAGTGATAGGTTTCGTTTTGGCTGAAGTAGGCGTGGTTGTCCGTGTAATAACTTGCGGTATTCAATAAAGAGAGCAAATCCCGAATCACAAACTCTCTTAACTGACTGTGAGAGATGCTAGCACCAGAGGTGTACTGCATGAGCCTGTCATAGATACTTGCGGTATTGTCTGCCATTAGTTACCCTCTTGTGATGACATCAATATCAAGCAGGGGGATATCCACATCGCCTGATGTTAATGTCTTTTGACCGTTTGCCCATGATAATTTAGACATTTGTTCCCATTGGGTGCGTTTGTTTTGTTTGATGTCTTCTGATACCTCGGTTAAAATAGGATATCTGGCAGGTATAAAGGCTGAGATTTCCTGTTGGTTTTGCAGGGTTATTTTGGCACGTCGCCATAAAATATCTGTTAGTACTTCGTGTCGCCAAAAATGAATGGATTGGATGTTATTGGTGGGTAGCCAGTAGTAATGAGCATCCACAAATATCTCAAAGACACCAGACAATCTAAAATCACTGTCAATCCATGAATCTTGATAGTTCTGTTCGTCATATGTGGTAATGGTTGCCCAAAAGTCGCACTCATCAATGAGCTGGCTGAAAATATCAACCATATTATCGTTACTGTCATAGAAGGCTTGTAATAACAGGGTCTGATTGTCATGAAAAGCTGTATCAGGGTAAGCAAGTGGTGCTTTGGTGTTTTTAAACACTGCGTCTCGCTGTATCTCGCAAAGAATATTTTGTTTAAGTAGGGATTTGACGTGTGGGTCGTTATGAATTTTTAGAAAATTATCGGTGGTGCTCAAGGCTTTTTGCCAATCCGCTTCTAGGCAATAACATTGAATGAGTGCCAGTCTAGCATTTAGGTTCATGGGGTCTTTTTTAAGCTGGCTAATGAGTGTCTCTATATGGTGGGTGATGTGATCAATAATCATAAAACGACCTATACTGATATAAAAACACAACCTAATATTAATATAAGGTTGTGTTTTAAAAAGGTGAAATGGCTGATTAGCCGATGGCTTTGTTTTGTTTGATGTCGTAACCCATTTGAGTTTCGGCACCACGACCGCCACGCTCGGTTTGTTCCCAGTATTGGTTTTTGATTTTGACGGCTTGGAATGAGTAATTCACATAAAGAACTTCATTGTCCTTGGAACCGACGAACTCAACGCCAGTTACCATGACGTCTTCTAGTGTGATTCTAGAGTACTCAATCTGTTCGCCACCTGCCTTGCAAACTGAGATTTCCACTTTGGGGATGTGCCGACCAATGGCACTGTGTTTGAGAACGGTAGGAGCTGCCTTATCAATAGCGGCTGTTACTTTTAGGTCTTGGAAATTAACCTTGCCCGCACCACCACCACCACCTGTGGTTAGAGTGGCAGGCTGACTGGCACCCCATGTAAAGTTATGAACATCAATCCAATCCTTGTGTCCTGCATCCTTGGATTCGCCATTCACGCCATCGATTTTTAAGAAAATATCTATAGCCATAATGTGCACCTTTATAAAAGAAAATGTGAGGTTGATTAACTCATCAATGGGAGATACGCTACTTTATAAATAATATCGTATCTCATTTAAATGAGTTCATGTGATTATAGCGAAAACAAAATAAATAATCAAGCAAATTTTCATCCCCCCCCTTGACCCCCCTCCCACCTCCCATGCTAAAATCCAATCACTCCTAAATCATTCTCATTAACCCCACCTAACCATTCAATCATTCAATAAGGACATCCCATGAACCATCGTGCTCATCTACACTCTGTTTATCTGCCCAAAAGTGTATCTGGCACGCCTTATCTATGGTTCGACAGCTTACAAGGGGTAGAGAGTATCAACGGACTGTTTGAATACAAACTCATCGTCAAAGCCAAAGACGAACATGGCAACCCTGCCCATGGTATAGAGGGGCTAGAAGGTTATGTCAGTTTTGAAGCTTATCATGGCAGTATCATCCACCCCAAAGAGGGTACCCCCCACCAAGGCACCACCTCCTACCAAAGCGTCGCCTCTCACTTAGACCTAAGCTCCCTCATCGGCACGCCCTTAGGCATATCCCTTGACTTAAATGACAAACACCCCATCGATGATAGAACCATCACAGGACAAGTCACAAGACATGGCATCATCACCAGCTGTGCCAAACTCACCACACACAACAGGCATGCCGTCTATGAACTCACCTTATCTCCATGGACTTACCTACTCACCAAAACAAATAACTACCACATCCACCAACACAAATCCATCCCACAAATCATCGAAGAGGTGTTATCCTGCTACCCTTATCCTTGGCAGTTTGAACTCATCCATGACTATCCTGAACAAGACTACCAAACCCAATATGACGAATCAGACTACGCATTCATCACTCGCCTCATGAGTGAGCATGGCATCAGCTTTTACTTTGAACACACCAAAGACAATCACACCCTAATCATCACCGACCATGTCAGTCACCTAAAAAGACACGCCAATCCCTTTTATGACACCTTGACGCTCTATCCACCCAATCAGCGTATGCCAGAGTATGCTGAATACCTAGAACACTTTAACCCCAAAAGCAGACTGACCTGTGCCCAAAGTCTCTTATCTGATTATCAGTTTAAAACCCCTAATGAACCCCTAATGGCTCATGATACCATAAAAGGGGTGCAAACTGACACACACAAACCACATCAGGCACTCATCCATCACCTACAACGCTATGAATGGCATCAAGGCAGACGAGCGGGGGGTGATGAGCTGGCCACAAAAAACGAACAGCTTATCGCCTCTTATCGGCATCAAAGCCTAAGTGCCACCGCACATGGCAGACTAAAGGGCATACAGGTTGCCCATTTATTTACCCTAACAGGTCACCCTCATCAAAGCATGAATACCGACTGGGTTGTCTACGCCTTACAGATGAGCATCAAACCCATCGATGAAGACAACAACACCCATCAGTACTATACCGCTGATACAAGCTTTACCGCATACCCTGCCACACATCCGCTTGTGCCCACAACCCCCTGCCCAAGACCCATTGCCCGTACCCAAACCGCCACTGTCGTCGCCCCAGAAGGTGAAGAGATACACACCGACCAATACGGTCGCATCAAAGTCAAGTTTCACTGGGATAAACCCACACTCACCCAAAGACACCTTGTAGACAATCGCACCGGTGATGACAAAGATGACCTAAGTCAGATAAACACCTGCTATCTTCGTGTCGCCAGTACCTGGGCAGGAGATCACTATGGGCACATTGCACTACCCAGAGCAGGCCAAGAGGTCATCATTGACTTCTTTGGAGGCAATCCTGACATGCCCTATGTGGCAGGCTCTTTGACCAATCCAAACAACATGCCTCTATACACCCTCCCTCATGAAAAAGTCCTCTCTGGCATCCGCTCCAAAGAGTATGGGGGAGACAAATCCAACCAACTCATCATGGATGACACTAAAGACAAACTGCAAACCCACCTAAAATCCGACCACCTACACACCGAGATTAACCTAGGACACATCAGACGTCTTACCACCCCCCAAGGACGAGGTGAATACCGAGGCGAGGGCTTTGAGGTGAGAACTGATGGACATGGGGTGGTAAGAGCAGATAAAGGTGTGGTGATTACCACGCATGGGAGGCCACATGCCACAAGTCACATCAAAGACATCAAAGAGACCACAAGTCAATTAGAACAAGCCACAAGCACCCACTCATCACTCATACAAAGTAGCATCCAAGCACAATGCGAAGAGCGAGCCTTGGATAATACCCTCATGCCCACCTTAGATGGGCTTAACACAAGCATGACAGGTAGGGAGATCAATGACCATCATGCCCATGTCAATCACCACGATGACGACTTAGATGACACCCTAAGTCATCCAGAGCTGTCAAACCCACACATCGTCCTTAGCTCACTGGCGGGCATGACCTTAACTGCCAAACAAAACATTCACATCACCACCGACAACAACCTTGCCATCACCACAAACAAAGACCTAAGCCTTGCCACCACCTCAAAGTACAATCTAACCGTCCAAAACGGCATCAGAGTCTTTGTCCAAACAGGAGGTATTAAACACTACACCGCCAAAGACGACATAGAACTACAAGCCCAACAAGGCAACATCAAACACATCGCCAAAGACAACATAGAGATTATCTCAACAGAAGGTAAAATCCAAATCACAAGCCCCACTCAATTATCCATCAACATCTGTGGTTCTGAGTTTAAAATGAACGAACAAGGCGTGTTTATCACAACACCTGGGGTGTTTAGGGTTAAGAGCAATGAGAAGGTGATGGAGGGGGGTGAGTATGTGGGGTATGAGGTGCCGAGGTTGCCACAATCCGACCCAAAAAAACGACAAAAAGGCTTTGTTCTGATTGATGAGACTACGCAAAAAGCGTTGCCTTTTAGGGAATATCGTATTCTTAATGAAGATGGCGAAACATTCCGAGGCGTATCAGACAGATTTGGTTTTATTCCTCAATTTGAAGATGGTATGCTTGAAGTTGTGCCAAGCATGGGGTATTACGAAGTACTAGATCTCCGTGAGGTTGCGGATTTGTGGGTAGATGATGAGATAAATCAAAATAACCCATCTGAGTTATCCGCTGTGCCAGCAAGTAGTAAGGCAAAGACCATTCCAGATAATCAAGCAACAAGCAGTGGCTATATCGCTGAATTAAGAAAAAAAGATACCGCTCTCGCCAAAAAGATTGACGACATGAAGCTTCAAGGATATGCACTAGATGCTGTGCCTGATGTACCAAAGGGTGCAAAATTGGTAACCATTGAGAATCTTATCAAGAATACAAAGGGTGCTTCTATTAAGCAGGTTGAATATGTGAATTGGTTTTCAACAGATGATTCATTATATCCTGTGACAGAGACCATCATTAAAGAAAAGCATTTAAAAGCTGGATATTTTTATTTGTTTACTCATGCCAATCCTAATATCATTATGTATGGTGAAGAACGCTACACAAGAGTTGCTGATATTGCCAACCAGTTAATAAAAGATGGCTACAAATCAGACAAACCCCTTGTTATCATTGCTTGTCAAGCAGGTAATGGTGTCAATTCTATCGCAGAACGTTTGGCAAAACACTTAGGAGTTACAGTTTATGCTCCAACTTCATTGGCGTGGTTTAAAACAGCTGTGGGTCATCATAAATTTAGTGGCATTTATGCCAGATTCAAAAAAGGCAAAGATCAAATCGGCGAACCTAGAATCAAAGGTGCTTTCCGTGTCTTTCATGGTGCTGTTGCCAAACCCGTGCAATGCAATCCACAAAGCAACCCTAGTAAGATGAAAATCCACACCGTACGTAAAGGCGAAAGCCTAGCAACCATTGCCAAACAATATGGTACGACCATTAATGCCATTGCCAAGGAAAATAACCTATCCGACATTAACAATCTTAAAATCGGACAAAAACTTCTTATTCCATGTGGGTAAACAGATGTTAAAGTATGCTATTTTATTATCAGGCACAGCGTTGATAATGGCTTGTCAGCCAACTGATACCACCAATTCAAACCAATCCAATCATATAGGAGAAACCACGATGAGCAGCAAATACCCTTGGCTTGCCAATCCAAGATGGACGCCAAGGCAAGCATCCAAAGCAACCGAATTCTTTCGTGATAGTTACTATCATAAGCCAGAGATCGTTGAGATGATGATTGTCAAAAAACTAGCCAGTGAAGGTCATCTGGATGCGATGTACGCATTGCAAGCTTCAAAACTGACTGCCGACCTTAACGACCCTAACTTTTCCTATACAGATGAGGATAAATATCAAGATGGCAAAGTCTATTATGAATTGGCAAGACAAGGACAGATGAATGCCAAATGGCGTATTATTGACTGGTATGCCGACCACGCTTATGATGAGTTAGAAACCAAAACATATTATGAAGCTTTAAAGGAGTTTAGTAATTACCAAAGCGACGAGTTTTTAAAAGAAATGATTAATGATTATTACTACGAACTTGTCATGGCAAAGGCACGAGACAAGAGTCTGTTAAGAGGTTACATCTCTTTTATTGCCAGCAACCAAAGTTATCAATCCAAAGATAATTATTTTAACTGGGGAGAGAGTTATTTTTACGCTGATTTGCGTGACTTTAAAGCCTTAACTAATTCCAAGACCGCCAATGAGTTTTTTACCGTCATCAATCATTATTTTGAACGCTCACATGACCCTGAATTGCTACCCTATCTAACCCAACTTTATGCTTTTGGTTTTGGTACTACCAAGAATTTAGATAAAGCCTGCCAATACTTCGCTTATGCTCAAGATGATCATGAATTTGCACAAACATCGTTGGCTTTTGATGCCTTAACCACTTTATTTCATCAGCATAACATGAAATGCACCAAAGATCCAAATATTAAAATCGCCACCCTAGAGGAAGCAAATGAGTGGTACAAATCTTTATATTGGGGAGAGAATGAGAACAAATAGTGATTTTTTAAGATTAGATCTTAACTTGGAGAACCCCGTGAAAACCCTAAACGACATGAACGAATACAAAGAAGACTTTCATTACTATGACATCATAGACGGCAAAGAAGTAACCGTTAATGATGTACATCTGACCGCTTGTTTATTTTTTAGAGATGGACACCTACAAGAAACACGAGAACATTTAAGAGATTGTATCAGTCAGTATATGGCACTCTTTGGCGAGCATATCACTTGGGGGTTTAATTCCAAGAACCGCAGATGGACAGAAAAACCCTTTGATAAATTACCGAGCTTTAACGAAATCCTAGAAGAGCGCAAAGACCCAGATGATGTCATTGAATGGTTTGTGTCAGCAGGCAACCATAAGCTCATGCAAGAAGCGGTGCCTTATGAGCTGTTTTGTCTGACTGAACGAGACTGGCAACTTGAAAATATTAGCCAGCTTAGATTTCGGGTGGATAGGGCGGATTTTTTTAACCCTGACAAACAAGCAGTAATTATCAATTTGTTTAATTATTGCGTGCATAAATTAAACCCTTATTTTGCTTATATGGGTTGGGGAACGGCGATTGGTTATGAAAAGGAATATGGTTTTGATGAGCTAAATCAATGTAAAAAATTTATTGGCATAGCTGTGCCAAGTACATGGGATGCTGTTGCTATGCACCACGGCATTCGTAGTATTGATTGGTGGACTTATATCAGTGATGACTTGGCAGAGCGTATTGGTGGTAGGAATAAATTATTAGAGCAAGTAACCGCCAAGTCAGTGGAGCATAAATTATACGATAATGGCGTACTCTTGATTGCCGATGAAGTGCCACAGCTGTTACCTGCTGATGAGCCTATTCCACAAAGTTATTTGGATGTTAATGACATTTGTCGTCCGATGCGAAACGGGCATTATGGCTCTCTTAGATTAATGAACGAATATGATGGTGGTATCGGCTACCAAACCTTTAACGCCTACTTCACTGACCTTTGGTTAAGACGCTTTGATGACCCTAATCTATGGCGAGCTTTTCCCCAAAAAAGCAAACCTGACATTACCGCAGAGCCTATTAAGTCAGAAACAGGCGATGTTATTGCTGTCAAGACAGGGGAGGTTTGTCAGCAAGATGGGCGTTATATTTATTTAGACGAGTATGATTATAATCGTGGTCAGTTTAGGTACCACAATATCAACGAATATGACGGACAACTCATTGACTACCGCCAATATGTCGTCCTTAAAAAAGGTGACATCGCCCCTTATTTTATCCATATGGACACAAACTGGCGTACTGTGGAGGCGATGGAGATTACTTGGACTTTGGTGGAAGTGTTATAATTGTAATACAAAACCTTTTGATTTTATTTTCTTAAATTTGAAAAGCGTTCCTGTTTGGACGCTTTTCATCAACTGTCTTTTCCAACAATCAAGCAAATTTTCATCCCCCCCCTTGACCCCCTCCCACCTCCCATGCTAAAATCCAATCACTCCTAAATCATTCTCATTAACCCCACCTAACCATTCAATCATTCAATAAGGACATCCCATGAACCATCGTGCTCATCTACACTCTGTTTATCTGCCCAAAAGTGTATCTGGCACGCCTTATCTATGGTTCGACAGCTTACAAGGGGTAGAGAGTATCAACGGACTGTTTGAATACAAACTCATCGTCAAAGCCAAAGACGAACATGGCAACCCTGCCCATGGTATAGAGGGGCTAGAAGGTTATGTCAGTTTTGAAGCTTATCATGGCAGTATCATCCACCCCAAAGAGGGTACCCCCCACCAAGGCACCACCTCCTACCAAAGCGTCGCCTCTCACTTAGACCTAAGCTCCCTCATCGGCACGCCCTTAGGCATATCCCTTGACTTAAATGACAAACACCCCATCGATGATAGAACCATCACAGGACAAGTCACAAGACATGGCATCATCACCAGCTGTGCCAAACTCACCACACACAACAGGCATGCCGTCTATGAACTCACCTTATCTCCATGGACTTACCTACTCACCAAAACAAATAACTACCACATCCACCAACACAAATCCATCCCACAAATCATCGAAGAGGTGTTATCCTGCTACCCTTATCCTTGGCAGTTTGAACTCATCCATGACTATCCTGAACAAGACTACCAAACCCAATATGACGAATCAGACTACGCATTCATCACTCGCCTCATGAGTGAGCATGGCATCAGCTTTTACTTTGAACACACCAAAGACAATCACACCCTAATCATCACCGACCATGTCAGTCACCTAAAAAGACACGCCAATCCCTTTTATGACACCTTGACGCTCTATCCACCCAATCAGCGTATGCCAGAGTATGCTGAATACCTAGAACACTTTAACCCCAAAAGCAGACTGACCTGTGCCCAAAGTCTCTTATCTGATTATCAGTTTAAAACCCCTAATGAACCCCTAATGGCTCATGATACCATAAAAGGGGTGCAAACTGACACACACAAACCACATCAGGCACTCATCCATCACCTACAACGCTATGAATGGCATCAAGGCAGACGAGCGGGGGGTGATGAGCTGGCCACAAAAAACGAACAGCTTATCGCCTCTTATCGGCATCAAAGCCTAAGTGCCACCGCACATGGCAGACTAAAGGGCATACAGGTTGCCCATTTATTTACCCTAACAGGTCACCCTCATCAAAGCATGAATACCGACTGGGTTGTCTACGCCTTACAGATGAGCATCAAACCCATCGATGAAGACAACAACACCCATCAGTACTATACCGCTGATACAAGCTTTACCGCATACCCTGCCACACATCCGCTTGTGCCCACAACCCCCTGCCCAAGACCCATTGCCCGTACCCAAACCGCCACTGTCGTCGCCCCAGAAGGTGAAGAGATACACACCGACCAATACGGTCGCATCAAAGTCAAGTTTCACTGGGATAAACCCACACTCACCCAAAGACACCTTGTAGACAATCGCACCGGTGATGACAAAGATGACCTAAGTCAGATAAACACCTGCTATCTTCGTGTCGCCAGTACCTGGGCAGGAGATCACTATGGGCACATTGCACTACCCAGAGCAGGCCAAGAGGTCATCATTGACTTCTTTGGAGGCAATCCTGACATGCCCTATGTGGCAGGCTCTTTGACCAATCCAAACAACATGCCTCTATACACCCTCCCTCATGAAAAAGTCCTCTCTGGCATCCGCTCCAAAGAGTATGGGGGAGACAAATCCAACCAACTCATCATGGATGACACTAAAGACAAACTGCAAACCCACCTAAAATCCGACCACCTACACACCGAGATTAACCTAGGACACATCAGACGTCTTACCACCCCCCAAGGACGAGGTGAATACCGAGGCGAGGGCTTTGAGGTGAGAACTGATGGACATGGGGTGGTAAGAGCAGATAAAGGTGTGGTGATTACCACGCATGGGAGGCCACATGCCACAAGTCACATCAAAGACATCAAAGAGACCACAAGTCAATTAGAACAAGCCACAAGCACCCACTCATCACTCATACAAAGTAGCATCCAAGCACAATGCGAAGAGCGAGCCTTGGATAATACCCTCATGCCCACCTTAGATGGGCTTAACACAAGCATGACAGGTAGGGAGATCAATGACCATCATGCCCATGTCAATCACCACGATGACGACTTAGATGACACCCTAAGTCATCCAGAGCTGTCAAACCCACACATCGTCCTTAGCTCACTGGCGGGCATGACCTTAACTGCCAAACAAAACATTCACATCACCACCGACAACAACCTTGCCATCACCACAAACAAAGACCTAAGCCTTGCCACCACCTCAAAGTACAATCTAACCGTCCAAAACGGCATCAGAGTCTTTGTCCAAACAGGAGGTATTAAACACTACACCGCCAAAGACGACATAGAACTACAAGCCCAACAAGGCAACATCAAACACATCGCCAAAGACAACATAGAGATTATCTCAACAGAAGGTAAAATCCAAATCACAAGCCCCACTCAATTATCCATCAACATCTGTGGTTCTGAGTTTAAAATGAACGAACAAGGCGTGTTTATCACAACACCTGGGGTGTTTAGGGTTAAGAGCAATGAGAAGGTGATGGAGGGGGGTGAGTATGTGGGGTATGAGGTGCCCAAGCTTAGACATCCATTTGTTGGTCAATATATCATCACCTCCAGCAGAACCAACAAACCATTAGCGAACTATCCGTATCAGATAAATGTCAGTGATAATAGGAAAATTCAAGGTAGAACAAATGCTCGTGGTGAAACCATGATAGTAACTACAGCTCAGGCTGAAAGCCTGGAGCTTATTAACGACAAACCTAAGCCAATCAAAACCCGCACATTATATGTGGCGGGCAAGGACAGTATGGAGTTATTTTTTGAGTACATTGATGATTAATGATTTGGCTCTGGTCTAAAAAGTATGCTAAACCCAACCATAGTTAATATAATGAAACACCAACTCAAATGCTTTGAAATGGTTTTCTAGCTTTTTAGAAAAACAGCAAGTTCTCCTAAATGCTCGCCTGACGAAGGTTCTCAGTCTGGTGTTATTGCCTTCAATACCCACAGTAAAGCGTTTACCAACTTGTTTTAAAGAGTGCTTAAAGGCAGTTAAAAAGCTATCCCAATCATCACAAGCAATTTTGTTGAAAGTAATGCCTAGTTGGGTAAGTTGTATTTTGAGTTTTTTGGCAGTAGCAAGGTTTCGTTTGCCCCACACAAAAGCAACAATCTCACCTGTGCCTTTGTCATAAGCATAGATGAGCCAAACTTTGTTTTTCTTGTTACCAACATAAGTCCAAAACTCATCTACTTCTAAGGTGTCGTAATGTTGTTGTTTGGGTTTGATTTTGTGGTTGCTGTTTGTGAGTACACTTAGCACCTTTGCTTTGCTCACTTGTTCAATTACCACAATATCTGCAATGCTACCACGAGCAAGCATTAAGCGTATTTTGTTGTCTATGTGCGAATAACAGCCCTTGTAGCTTAGTTCTGACTGTTGGACAAACTGTCTGTGGCAATTTTTACAAAAATAATTTTGTTTGCCATAGCTTTTTACGCCATTTTTCTTTATACTATGACATAGGCAACTTGGGCAAGTAATGGTAATTGTCGTCTTCATAACCGTAAATTACCACTGTTTGGTTAAGTTGTCTTTTTAGTTTTTGTTACAGCATACTTTTTGAACCACTGCCAATGATTTATAATTTGTTATAATCTAACCAAATCAACTCTCAACACTTTATCCAACCTCAAGAATATCAAGCAATACAAGGAGCTTTTTTATGAACAATATTGAATACACCCCACCCACCGATGAGGCGATTATAGAGGAGCTAAAAAAGGCAGAAGATAAGATTTTATGGCAAAAACAGACAGGCGATATTTATGCCAAACTGTCGTTTATCATTTTGGTTTATTTTAAAAATGATAATAGCCCAGAAAAAAAATTAAAAACAATCAACCTATTAGAACGGTTTAAAGCTCGCTATCCGATGAAAGCTCATTTTAAAAAAGGCTCAAGAGGTTTTGTGAAATTAACTGATAAAAGTTTTGAGAGTACTAAGGCTAAATTTTTGGCGTTTGAAAATTATAGAGAAGCCATCGAGTGGCACCTTACTTCCAATACCTCAGGCGAGTTTGCCGAAGATTATTTTATTGGGACACTGGCAGACCATTTTTTTAGCTATCTAAAAATTCATCTGCCTGTAAGCTTACTTTATAATGCAGAGGGTAGAGCCGAGATTTTGGGTTGGGTGGATGATGTGCTTGGTACTTATGATGGTGAGCTGTTTCACGGCTATGCAGGACTTAGTACAAGATTACCCTACGACAGACACCCTTATGCATATTATGAGGCGGATGTTGCCAGAGAGTACTGGGGCATTACCGCAGATGGTTCAGCATTTTCAACCAGTGATTGGTATCGTGGCATTCGCAGCATCAGCTGGCTTAGCTTTATCGGACAGCCCTTTGTGGACAAAGTACTAGAACAGCCTTATTATGCCCAAACGCTTAAAGCCTACCCACAGGTTGAGGTAAAGAGCGTAGGACAAACCATGGTCATCCAAGCTGGCAGCTTACCTAGAGTTGCCAACAAACATCAGCCCCTACCTCTTGCTTATGTCGTGGCAGCTCATTTAACACGCCCCATTCAAACACCCCATACACAATATGGCAGTGGTGCATTTTTTTGGATTGATGCGTATTATTGGTTAAGGCGTTGGGATAATGATAACTTTGAACAAGGGGTGTTAAACCCCAAGGGCAATAAGCCAAATTTGGTGCCCATCTTTGGGCAATCGTTTAGTCATCATCCTTATCACATTGTGCCACACAGTGGGATGTGGCAACCTGTGGATTTTGTCTTTGGCGAGGGCGAATGGCAAAGTATGTATCTACAACAAGGCATGCCCTTTCCAGAAAAAGGAGTGTATCTGTATCTTGAAAGTGGCAAAAAAAGTTTGCATAATGCAATCGATTGGCGTCTTATTAGCCGAGAGGATGGCGGTGAGACTGTTATGCCCAATCCGTTATAGGGGCGGAAGATGAGTCGGTACATTACTAGGGTTAAGAACGACCCAGAGTATGCCTTGGTGGATGCCCCTGACAAGGGCTATATTTGGGTGAAGTGTGATTTTGTCTTAAAGCACATGAAAGGCATTAATATCCCTTTGCCTACTGAGAATAAAAAAGAGTTTCGCAGCTTTCAAGCGGCGTTTCATCTGCTTATCAAACTAGACCAAGAGCACGCTGATTACCGATGGCATTATAAGTCGGAGGTCACATTTAGCGTGCCTGACCCTGACTTGAGAGAGACCAACCCCATCCCCGCCATTCCTCATCTCACCCAAAACAGAGCAAAAGGACGAGACTCATCTAAGGGCTATAACCGCCGTCATACCAATGGTTGGAATAGTCGGTTGGTCTATAAAGAGGGGGTGGCACCAAACGCCTATCGCCGTCGCCCTGATTTGATTATTGTTGAGAACCCTGAGCGTCGCTGGCCGGGGGGCGAAGTTTCTGCTGAGTATAGTGTGTATAACCAAGATTATGCCGATAACATCAAGCGTGTGGTAGAAATGAAATTCCCCAACGATTCTTTATCTGAAGGACAAGAAAAGGACTACCAATACATTGCAGGCAAAGGCAGATTCTCCGTTCTGCACATCACAGAGGATGATAACTGGCAGGAACAGGAAGATGCTGATTATGCCTTTTCGCCAGAATTGGTGCCCATCTTTGCCAAAGAGCGTCTGCCTGATGCTTATAAACTTGAGCAATGGGTGTTTGAAAATCTGCCTGTCATTGATTTACTGGGTGATGTCAAATACAGTCGCCAAGAACTTGAGATGTCTGTTAGTAAACAGACAGTTGATGAGCTAGAAAACTTGGCACCGTGGCTGTTTAAAGATGTAGAACTTGTTATTTCAGAAAATGGCAATGGTGTTTATATTGATACTCAAACGGGGCAAGCGATTACAATAATTAGCAAAAAAGATTTAGACGATGCAGCTGAATATCTGATGAATGATATGGATGTACCAACATCTATCGTACCAACCAAATCCAATGAAATTGAACCTGTATCATCGTGTAGCTTGGAGAATAATTTGCCATGCGTGGAGCTTGAACCAGAAATCATTACAATACAAAGACCAAAACCATCTGCATTTCCTGTGTTAACCACAACAGATAAGGTTATTTTAGCACTAGAGATTGGTGCAACATTGGCATTGCTTATCCCGGGTGTCAATGTTGCTGCTGCACCATTGCGAGCAGGGTTGTTTCTACTTAGAATGGGCATAATGTCCAAACGAGCCAATCAGGTCAGAAGAACTGCTAAAATTTTTGGTCATTAAAAAACCAAGCAATCACACTTGCCCTAATCATAACTTTAAGTTGTCTCCAAAGTGTCTGAATTCGGGCACTTTCCATAAATAGTGCAGCCCCCTTGACCCCCCTCCCACCTCCCATGCTAAAATCCAATCACTCCTAAATCATTCTCATTAACCCCACCTAACCATTCAATCATTCAATAAGGACATCCCATGAACCATCGTGCTCATCTACACTCTGTTTATCTGCCCAAAAGTGTATCTGGCACGCCTTATCTATGGTTCGACAGCTTACAAGGGGTAGAGAGTATCAACGGACTGTTTGAATACAAACTCATCGTCAAAGCCAAAGACGAACATGGCAACCCTGCCCATGGTATAGAGGGGCTAGAAGGTTATGTCAGTTTTGAAGCTTATCATGGCAGTATCATCCACCCCAAAGAGGGTACCCCCCACCAAGGCACCACCTCCTACCAAAGCGTCGCCTCTCACTTAGACCTAAGCTCCCTCATCGGCACGCCCTTAGGCATATCCCTTGACTTAAATGACAAACACCCCATCGATGATAGAACCATCACAGGACAAGTCACAAGACATGGCATCATCACCAGCTGTGCCAAACTCACCACACACAACAGGCATGCCGTCTATGAACTCACCTTATCTCCATGGACTTACCTACTCACCAAAACAAATAACTACCACATCCACCAACACAAATCCATCCCACAAATCATCGAAGAGGTGTTATCCTGCTACCCTTATCCTTGGCAGTTTGAACTCATCCATGACTATCCTGAACAAGACTACCAAACCCAATATGACGAATCAGACTACGCATTCATCACTCGCCTCATGAGTGAGCATGGCATCAGCTTTTACTTTGAACACACCAAAGACAATCACACCCTAATCATCACCGACCATGTCAGTCACCTAAAAAGACACGCCAATCCCTTTTATGACACCTTGACGCTCTATCCACCCAATCAGCGTATGCCAGAGTATGCTGAATACCTAGAACACTTTAACCCCAAAAGCAGACTGACCTGTGCCCAAAGTCTCTTATCTGATTATCAGTTTAAAACCCCTAATGAACCCCTAATGGCTCATGATACCATAAAAGGGGTGCAAACTGACACACACAAACCACATCAGGCACTCATCCATCACCTACAACGCTATGAATGGCATCAAGGCAGACGAGCGGGGGGTGATGAGCTGGCCACAAAAAACGAACAGCTTATCGCCTCTTATCGGCATCAAAGCCTAAGTGCCACCGCACATGGCAGACTAAAGGGCATACAGGTTGCCCATTTATTTACCCTAACAGGTCACCCTCATCAAAGCATGAATACCGACTGGGTTGTCTACGCCTTACAGATGAGCATCAAACCCATCGATGAAGACAACAACACCCATCAGTACTATACCGCTGATACAAGCTTTACCGCATACCCTGCCACACATCCGCTTGTGCCCACAACCCCCTGCCCAAGACCCATTGCCCGTACCCAAACCGCCACTGTCGTCGCCCCAGAAGGTGAAGAGATACACACCGACCAATACGGTCGCATCAAAGTCAAGTTTCACTGGGATAAACCCACACTCACCCAAAGACACCTTGTAGACAATCGCACCGGTGATGACAAAGATGACCTAAGTCAGATAAACACCTGCTATCTTCGTGTCGCCAGTACCTGGGCAGGAGATCACTATGGGCACATTGCACTACCCAGAGCAGGCCAAGAGGTCATCATTGACTTCTTTGGAGGCAATCCTGACATGCCCTATGTGGCAGGCTCTTTGACCAATCCAAACAACATGCCTCTATACACCCTCCCTCATGAAAAAGTCCTCTCTGGCATCCGCTCCAAAGAGTATGGGGGAGACAAATCCAACCAACTCATCATGGATGACACTAAAGACAAACTGCAAACCCACCTAAAATCCGACCACCTACACACCGAGATTAACCTAGGACACATCAGACGTCTTACCACCCCCCAAGGACGAGGTGAATACCGAGGCGAGGGCTTTGAGGTGAGAACTGATGGACATGGGGTGGTAAGAGCAGATAAAGGTGTGGTGATTACCACGCATGGGAGGCCACATGCCACAAGTCACATCAAAGACATCAAAGAGACCACAAGTCAATTAGAACAAGCCACAAGCACCCACTCATCACTCATACAAAGTAGCATCCAAGCACAATGCGAAGAGCGAGCCTTGGATAATACCCTCATGCCCACCTTAGATGGGCTTAACACAAGCATGACAGGTAGGGAGATCAATGACCATCATGCCCATGTCAATCACCACGATGACGACTTAGATGACACCCTAAGTCATCCAGAGCTGTCAAACCCACACATCGTCCTTAGCTCACTGGCGGGCATGACCTTAACTGCCAAACAAAACATTCACATCACCACCGACAACAACCTTGCCATCACCACAAACAAAGACCTAAGCCTTGCCACCACCTCAAAGTACAATCTAACCGTCCAAAACGGCATCAGAGTCTTTGTCCAAACAGGAGGTATTAAACACTACACCGCCAAAGACGACATAGAACTACAAGCCCAACAAGGCAACATCAAACACATCGCCAAAGACAACATAGAGATTATCTCAACAGAAGGTAAAATCCAAATCACAAGCCCCACTCAATTATCCATCAACATCTGTGGTTCTGAGTTTAAAATGAACGAACAAGGCGTGTTTATCACAACACCTGGGGTGTTTAGGGTTAAGAGCAATGAGAAGGTGATGGAGGGGGGTGAGTATGTGGGGTATGAGGTGCCAGAATTACCTGATATACAGATTGGTGATTACTCTGAAGGCTTTCATGTTGCTGATAAAGAGACTCAAAGACCGCTATCCAATCAAACTTTTTGGATTAGACGATCAAATGGAAAAATTCAAAAAATCAATACAGATGCCAAGGGTTTAACAGGTATGATAAAATCTGAAGAAGCTGAAGAAGTAACATTAATGGTTTCTATACCTTTGGAACCATTAATTGATTAATGTGCATTTATAGAGAGTTAATTATGAGTGATAATATATTTTACTTTACTAAAGATGATGCAACCATTAATAAAGATGGTAGCATCAATATATCAGGAAAAAAATCTGATGGCACAATTATTAATATAAAGTGTAGTGCTCAGGATTTATGTACTGCAACTTTAAAACCTAATAATAAAAACAGTAAGATATCAACCACAACTAATTTTTTCAAACTAACAGATATACCCAATGTGATGGAAAGTAAAGGGTGGGTACAAGCGGCTTTTTTGCAAAGAAAGTGGTTCAATGATTCTAATTTAGAAATGACTTTATCGGATAAAAGAGGAGGTTGGGGTAATTCAAATCCAAAACTTGATTATTATAACCCTAGTAGATTTAATCATGAATGGCTATCAAAATTTCCACGCTATAATCAAGCATTAAATAATCTAATTGCAAATTTATTAACAGAAAAATCAAAAAAAGTTATTATTAAATCATTAAAAAAACTATCTTTTTCCCCTTTTAATTTTGAGGATTCTGACACTTATGAGTTCTCGAGTTCTTACTATAGAGGAGCTGATATAGAATTATTAAAATCATTCCATAGAGATTGGCAAATACAAAGGGAGGCAATTGATAATTCTTTCCCTGCAAAATCAGCAACATATATATCCAACTCTCTTAACATTGATGATTTATGGGCTGCATTTGGAGCGTTCAATATCTATGCGTCTATTGGAGATTATAGTGTTTCTTATATTAAGAGTAATGATAGCTATAAAATAAACATAAAATCCATATATTGTTATGCAATAGACAGCTACGATTTTATTATTGATGGAAATAAGGGAAAAGGAGACTATTTAGGTCATTGGAATAAAAATGATATGACTTTTTCCTTATATGATAAAGATGATATTAAAAACAGCATGATGACCGTTGTCGTTGATGATACAGGAACAACGGAAAAGTATTTTATTCCCGAGAAATTATTTTTTCCAATTTTTAATCAGCACTATCAACTTTATCGTAAAAAACATAATAAAGGCAAAGATATGGTGATTTGGACAAAACCACATTTAATAAAACTTGAATCTAACAAAAATTCATTTTTTCAGATAAGTAAGAAAGAAGTGGATAAAATATTAGGAGGATAAGAATGAATAAATCAAGAATTTTTATATTATTAATTTCATTAATATTTGTTGCCATGGCATGGTTTTCTGTTTATATTGTTTACTATTTTCAAGCACAAAAAATAATGAAAGAAGTTAATTTAAATAATTTTGATGACAGGTGTTATGGTATGTCAACATTGGAATTTAGATGGTCAGAAAAAATAAAAAAAGAACATCTGTTTTTTAGTTGTCATCTGACATTTTATGGCAGTAATTTTTACTCTTTAGTGTTTTTTTATAGTCCTAAAGAGAAAAAGGTGGTAGACTACCTAATGATAAATAATTTTTATCAAGAGGATATTTTTGATGCAGATTATATGAAGTTGTGTTTTACTTGGAAGGATAAAAAAGATGAATTGAGAGTTATGCATGAACAGTGTGAGGTAGTGTTAGAGGATTCTTATTTTTTTCAAGAGCAATACAAACTCCAATTTATTCTTATATAGAGCAGGAGTAAATATACACTCTGCAAAATGAAAAAGTACTACGTTTGCAGTTCATAGTAAGGTTTGTCAAACAATAACGAAAACTGACCTTTCTATAAGCTCGAGTGAATGATTTCCGTAGCAAAATTCAATTTTGTTAGTTGTACTCTTTGTTTATAATAATGGCAAGTTATCGGTCGGTAGGATAAATTGATATTAATACAAGCTCGTCAACGACAAAGACCACGAACCAGACCACACCCCAACCTTTCATTGGACGGACGCAGATATTGATAAATCCATCAATACCCGTGTTGCCAATGCCAACAAACCAAAAACTCAAGCTAAACAAGCAAAATAATCCGATTAACACCAACCTAGGAGCATATCATGCCAAACGCCTTTATCCAAAAACGCCGTCAGAAGTTTATGACCAAGGATTATTATGAAAAAATGAAAGAATACTATGATGATGTTGTTGATTACAGTATACAAGACCAAAACCATTATGTGGATGAATTTAATTTCTTGTCTGTGGATTTACAGCCAGACTGGATAATCCTATTTGATGTATATTACGGACAACTCCTACTTGCCTATACCGCAGGTGATGACATCAAGACTCTGATTCCTTATCTATACAAATGTATCGAATGCAAAGAAAATGAAGCTGCCGCCATTGCCAAACATCATTATGATGAAGGCAGTCTACCAAGTGTTTTAGGTTCTAATTCTGACAAAGTCTTACAATTTATCAGTCTAGCCTATTTGTTAGATTGCCGTGATTTATTACCTAAAATTAAGCTGTTGGCAGAAGGTCAAAACCAAGATGTCTTTGATGCCACCGATGCAATGACTGACCGTTTGTTTAGAATCAGTGGTCTTGTGCAAGAAGTGCGAGCTGGCAATGTGGACGGTGGTTTATACAACAACCCTTGGTATACGATTATCTGTGACTGCCTAGATGATTTATATCACAACACAGGCAACACCCAAAAAATCAAAGACGCCATCATCGATGAGCTAAGACAAAACCTAGAAGAATGGTACGAATACCACAATGATAAGCTATGGCATAACAGCCATCTTAGAATGGAAGATGAATACGGCTATTTTGGCTACTGGGAATTTGTGCCAGCATGCCTTGTCTATCTTTTTGATTTGGACGATACACCCTTGCACAAATTCATCCATTACCCCAAAGATTTGGTGGCGTGGGCAAGACAAAACAGTCCTAAGCCAACACCAACCACCCCACCCAAATATGATGAAACCTGCATCATCCAAGAAGGACAACCTGCTACTGTATCAGGTTATTACCAAGACCGCATGACTAAAAAAATCATCTACCTAAACATCGGTGATGTATCACCCATTTACCCAACCCCAAGCCACTTATCTAAATCACAGGCTTATGTTTGGTGCAAACTCACAGAGCATGGCATCAGTCTCATCCCAGAAGAAATCCTCGCCAATGCAAAAAAATAATCCGTTAAACACACCCCAAAAAACACAGCTTCTAGCTGTGTTTTTTCACCCCCCCCCTTGACCCCCTCCCACCTCCCATGCTAAAATCCAATCACTCCTAAATCATTCTCATTAACCCCACCTAACCATTCAATCATTCAATAAGGACATCCCATGAACCATCGTGCTCATCTACACTCTGTTTATCTGCCCAAAAGTGTATCTGGCACGCCTTATCTATGGTTCGACAGCTTACAAGGGGTAGAGAGTATCAACGGACTGTTTGAATACAAACTCATCGTCAAAGCCAAAGACGAACATGGCAACCCTGCCCATGGTATAGAGGGGCTAGAAGGTTATGTCAGTTTTGAAGCTTATCATGGCAGTATCATCCACCCCAAAGAGGGTACCCCCCACCAAGGCACCACCTCCTACCAAAGCGTCGCCTCTCACTTAGACCTAAGCTCCCTCATCGGCACGCCCTTAGGCATATCCCTTGACTTAAATGACAAACACCCCATCGATGATAGAACCATCACAGGACAAGTCACAAGACATGGCATCATCACCAGCTGTGCCAAACTCACCACACACAACAGGCATGCCGTCTATGAACTCACCTTATCTCCATGGACTTACCTACTCACCAAAACAAATAACTACCACATCCACCAACACAAATCCATCCCACAAATCATCGAAGAGGTGTTATCCTGCTACCCTTATCCTTGGCAGTTTGAACTCATCCATGACTATCCTGAACAAGACTACCAAACCCAATATGACGAATCAGACTACGCATTCATCACTCGCCTCATGAGTGAGCATGGCATCAGCTTTTACTTTGAACACACCAAAGACAATCACACCCTAATCATCACCGACCATGTCAGTCACCTAAAAAGACACGCCAATCCCTTTTATGACACCTTGACGCTCTATCCACCCAATCAGCGTATGCCAGAGTATGCTGAATACCTAGAACACTTTAACCCCAAAAGCAGACTGACCTGTGCCCAAAGTCTCTTATCTGATTATCAGTTTAAAACCCCTAATGAACCCCTAATGGCTCATGATACCATAAAAGGGGTGCAAACTGACACACACAAACCACATCAGGCACTCATCCATCACCTACAACGCTATGAATGGCATCAAGGCAGACGAGCGGGGGGTGATGAGCTGGCCACAAAAAACGAACAGCTTATCGCCTCTTATCGGCATCAAAGCCTAAGTGCCACCGCACATGGCAGACTAAAGGGCATACAGGTTGCCCATTTATTTACCCTAACAGGTCACCCTCATCAAAGCATGAATACCGACTGGGTTGTCTACGCCTTACAGATGAGCATCAAACCCATCGATGAAGACAACAACACCCATCAGTACTATACCGCTGATACAAGCTTTACCGCATACCCTGCCACACATCCGCTTGTGCCCACAACCCCCTGCCCAAGACCCATTGCCCGTACCCAAACCGCCACTGTCGTCGCCCCAGAAGGTGAAGAGATACACACCGACCAATACGGTCGCATCAAAGTCAAGTTTCACTGGGATAAACCCACACTCACCCAAAGACACCTTGTAGACAATCGCACCGGTGATGACAAAGATGACCTAAGTCAGATAAACACCTGCTATCTTCGTGTCGCCAGTACCTGGGCAGGAGATCACTATGGGCACATTGCACTACCCAGAGCAGGCCAAGAGGTCATCATTGACTTCTTTGGAGGCAATCCTGACATGCCCTATGTGGCAGGCTCTTTGACCAATCCAAACAACATGCCTCTATACACCCTCCCTCATGAAAAAGTCCTCTCTGGCATCCGCTCCAAAGAGTATGGGGGAGACAAATCCAACCAACTCATCATGGATGACACTAAAGACAAACTGCAAACCCACCTAAAATCCGACCACCTACACACCGAGATTAACCTAGGACACATCAGACGTCTTACCACCCCCCAAGGACGAGGTGAATACCGAGGCGAGGGCTTTGAGGTGAGAACTGATGGACATGGGGTGGTAAGAGCAGATAAAGGTGTGGTGATTACCACGCATGGGAGGCAGGGGACGGTGGGGCATGTGAAGGATGTGGGGGAGTCTTCTGAATCTTTAATGGTTTCTCATCAAATTCATAAGTCTTTTTTAAAACTCTCGGCATCTCATGATGTTAATGAATCATCATTAGACATTGACGTGGAAGAATCATTTAAGCAGGACTTAGATGGCCTTATGGGCAACAACATCATCAAGGACGAGTTGCACGAAAGTGAGTTGGACGATGAAGACAATAGTCAAATACACCCTGAACTATCCTCTGCCCAGTTGCTGTTATCATCAAAAGACAGTACCATACTATCATCACAAAACAACATTAATATCGCAAGCCAAAAAAATACCACATTAACCACACAAGGAACATTGAGCATTGCCAGTGCAAAAAACTTATTAACAAACATTGCACAGGGGTTAAGGGTGTTGGTACAAAACTTAGGTATAAAGCTATTTACTGCTCGTGGTAAAATTCAAATTCAAGCCCAAAGCGATGATATAGAAATCATTGCAGAGCAAGTACTAAAATTAATCAGTGCCAAAAACAACATTGAGATTGTCGCTGATAAAGAAATCATCTTAACTTCCAATGGCAGTTATATCAAGATAGATAAAGAGGGGGTGGAGATAGGCTCGCCTAAAAAGATTAAGCTACATTCATCTGTGGAGGTGTTGGGGGGTAATTCCCTAAATTATGCTCTGCCAGAATTTCATATGACCCACGATGAGGCGTTTAGATTATTGGATGATAATAACGACCCTATTGTTGGATTTAAATACAAAATCATCACCCCAAATGGTACCGTTTATCGTGGAAAAACAGATGATGAAGGCTATACTATGCGAATCAACACAGGATTTAGCAGTGAAGAAATTTTCATTTATCAGGATTTGGATGATGAGAGAAATGAAGAAAATTAAGTTGCATTTTTATATAAGGTATGCCTATGAAGCAAAAAATTCCTAAAAATCTCAAATTTGTTTTGGTAGGTTTAGGGCTGTTAGCAATTGTTATTTTTTTTGGTTATAAGAGGTATCAGATGATGGACAAAGCTGAGTATAGCGTGAATTTCGACTCTGTCTATTCTTATAATATAGGCAATAATCGTAAGCATTCAAAACTGTTTAATAAAGATGGTAAGCCCTTTTTTTGGTTTGGGTATATGGAGCAAGGGACAGGGGGTGCACCGAATAGTTTTATACCCCAACCCAAAACTTACGACACTTGGGACATTCCTGCTCGTGTGGAGTTATTATTATATTCTTCTACCGATGATCAGTTTTATGAGTTAAAAACCGATTTGCCTTATGAGCGGATTAAGGCGATGTTTAAGGAGACTGTTCCACAAATAATGTATGCAGATAAATATTTTCCCCTAAAAACAGGTCGCAGGTACGAACATTTAGTCTTTTGGTTTGCCCCTAAGGGCAAAATCTATCTGTATATCTCAGGCTATGAAGCAAGACTGATTGGCACCTATCAAGCCACACCCATTGACTATGATTGGTGGCAAGATACGTTAGAAGATGCCACTTATCCTCCAGAAATTGAAGCCTTACAGCGGGGAGAGCGGTGCTATCAAACTTATGCTACGAAGGGTACGGACATCTGTTATGAAATTGCAGACCGAGAAACTTCTGCCAGAAATTATAAGTTAGGAGAAGAATACAAAGACTTTCAAGAAAAGGCACATCTGTATTACAACGAAGGGTTTTTTGATCCTGTACAAGTGCATTTTAAGCTGACGGGTCGCAATGCCAAATTGCTTGCTTATAGAACCAATCTGTTGAATGGCGAAGAATTCATTATCCATAAACCAGAAGAACACACCGAACCCTTTAAATCCATTCCTGTGGTGTTTGTGCTACGCTTTGCCATAGATGACAAGCCTTACGAGTTGCTACTCAATTTATCGGGCGATATGTTTGGTACTGGGGGAAGCGATCGTTCCTCAGAATATTACCAATACTGGCAAGACAATTTTGATATGTCCAAACCTGTGGAGATTGAAGTGGAGCTTGTCAATGATGAACTTCTTAAAGTTTGGTTTAAACAAGGCGACAAAAAACTGTTATCAGAAGTGGCTTATGTAGAAGAGTTTGATAAATTTTAATATTAAATTTGAGGATAATTATGGCAAATTACAATCAAGATGGCGGTTCTACCATCAAAAAAGCAGGTACAAGCCCAATAGGAAATGGTACCACCACCAAACCTACCAACACCAGTAAGGATGTGAAGTTAAAAACCATAACGATTCATATCTTCTTTGATGGTACAGGTAATAATATTTATAACTCAGCCGCTCATAGAGACCCTGAGTTAAAACACTTGGATAGACCAAGTCAAAGAAGCTATACCAATTATTATTCTAACATTGCTTTATTGTTTGAGATGATGGAAGCTGATGGCAACAATGTTATTAAACTGTATGTAGAGGGTTCTGGTACCACCCAGTATAAAAATGATGATAGTCAAGGCTTGGGTTTAGCGACAGGGTCTAGCGGACGAACCACTCGTCGTAATTCTTTGACAAGTCAACTACACAGAATGGTTCAAAAGACAAATATAGAACCTGCAAATATTATTTTTAATGTTTATGGATTTAGTCGTGGAGCGGCTTGGGCGAGACATTTTTGTAGCCATATAAAACAAACAGAAACATTCAAAAGAAGCAAAATTAACTTCGTTGGGATATTAGATACCGTCTCATCTGACGATGTTAAACATTATAATGATGTTAAAGAATTAGGTCTAGACATCGGCAAACCCCAAGACATTAACTATATTTTTCATTTGACTGCCCAAAACGATTACCGCTATCATTTTCCTCTAACCCAAATCAAGGGGGCAATCAAAGATGGTATTGGCTTTGAGTGTAGCCTACCTGGGGCTCATTCAGACATTGGGGGAGGGTATCCAGAGGAATACAGGGAAGTCAGTAGAAAATTGACCACTGACTACCGTCAGGATAAAGAGTATATTGATTATAATTGGTTTGTAAGTAAAGGCTATTATACTAAAAAGCAGTTAACTGAAAAACCAGTGACAGGTCGCACCGCCCAAGAACATGGTCGCCTTATGCAAGTCTACGCAAAGAGAACCGTCAAATTTCACTATCAATTTATTTGTTTTGAAATCTTAAAAGCGGTAGCTATTAAAAAAGCAGGGTATAGGGCTAGAAAATATCATTCCGCTTCAAACCCACAAAACAAAAATAAAAAAGAACACGATGCCATGAAAAACATTGATAAATATTTAAATGAGATGAAATCCGATAAAATCTTAAACGCCTTTTATAATAAATGTTACAACTACATTTTAACAAACTACACTAAAAAAGGTGGTGGATATGCAGTACCATTATTAAATGATAGCGATATGAAATATATCTATGGTACTTACATTCATAATTCTTTGGAGTATGGGGATATCGCCAACAAAGGTGGTGAAAACAATAAAATCAATGGTAATTCTAGCCAGCCAACAAGACCAATGGTTATTGACGGGTTTAGGTAATAACTGTTAACATGGAAGAAACCGTTATGGATAAGCATTGCTTGCCACCAACGGTTTTCTTTGCGGTGTTATTTTAAGAGTACCCCCCCCCTTGACCCCTCCCACCTCCCATGCTACAATCAAATCATTCTCATTAACCCTGCATGTCTGTTCAACACAGCCCAGAAATATATACCACACACATCACACACATGACATCTTGCCCATAAGGAGATACCCCCATGAACCATCGTGCTCATCTACACTCTGTTTATCTGCCCAAAAGTGTATCTGGCACGCCTTATCTATGGTTCGACAGCTTACAAGGGGTAGAGAGTATCAACGGACTGTTTGAATACAAACTCATCGTCAAAGCCAAAGACGAACATGGCAACCCTGCCCATGGTATAGAGGGGCTAGAAGGTTATGTCAGTTTTGAAGCTTATCATGGCAGTATCATCCACCCCAAAGAGGGTACCCCCCACCAAGGCACCACCTCCTACCAAAGCGTCGCCTCTCACTTAGACCTAAGCTCCCTCATCGGCACGCCCTTAGGCATATCCCTTGACTTAAATGACAAACACCCCATCGATGATAGAACCATCACAGGACAAGTCACAAGACATGGCATCATCACCAGCTGTGCCAAACTCACCACACACAACAGGCATGCCGTCTATGAACTCACCTTATCTCCATGGACTTACCTACTCACCAAAACAAATAACTACCACATCCACCAACACAAATCCATCCCACAAATCATCGAAGAGGTGTTATCCTGCTACCCTTATCCTTGGCAGTTTGAACTCATCCATGACTATCCTGAACAAGACTACCAAACCCAATATGACGAATCAGACTACGCATTCATCACTCGCCTCATGAGTGAGCATGGCATCAGCTTTTACTTTGAACACACCAAAGACAATCACACCCTAATCATCACCGACCATGTCAGTCACCTAAAAAGACACGCCAATCCCTTTTATGACACCTTGACGCTCTATCCACCCAATCAGCGTATGCCAGAGTATGCTGAATACCTAGAACACTTTAACCCCAAAAGCAGACTGACCTGTGCCCAAAGTCTCTTATCTGATTATCAGTTTAAAACCCCTAATGAACCCCTAATGGCTCATGATACCATAAAAGGGGTGCAAACTGACACACACAAACCACATCAGGCACTCATCCATCACCTACAACGCTATGAATGGCATCAAGGCAGACGAGCGGGGGGTGATGAGCTGGCCACAAAAAACGAACAGCTTATCGCCTCTTATCGGCATCAAAGCCTAAGTGCCACCGCACATGGCAGACTAAAGGGCATACAGGTTGCCCATTTATTTACCCTAACAGGTCACCCTCATCAAAGCATGAATACCGACTGGGTTGTCTACGCCTTACAGATGAGCATCAAACCCATCGATGAAGACAACAACACCCATCAGTACTATACCGCTGATACAAGCTTTACCGCATACCCTGCCACACATCCGCTTGTGCCCACAACCCCCTGCCCAAGACCCATTGCCCGTACCCAAACCGCCACTGTCGTCGCCCCAGAAGGTGAAGAGATACACACCGACCAATACGGTCGCATCAAAGTCAAGTTTCACTGGGATAAACCCACACTCACCCAAAGACACCTTGTAGACAATCGCACCGGTGATGACAAAGATGACCTAAGTCAGATAAACACCTGCTATCTTCGTGTCGCCAGTACCTGGGCAGGAGATCACTATGGGCACATTGCACTACCCAGAGCAGGCCAAGAGGTCATCATTGACTTCTTTGGAGGCAATCCTGACATGCCCTATGTGGCAGGCTCTTTGACCAATCCAAACAACATGCCTCTATACACCCTCCCTCATGAAAAAGTCCTCTCTGGCATCCGCTCCAAAGAGTATGGGGGAGACAAATCCAACCAACTCATCATGGATGACACTAAAGACAAACTGCAAACCCACCTAAAATCCGACCACCTACACACCGAGATTAACCTAGGACACATCAGACGTCTTACCACCCCCCAAGGACGAGGTGAATACCGAGGCGAGGGCTTTGAGGTGAGAACTGATGGACATGGGGTGGTAAGAGCAGATAAAGGTGTGGTGATTACCACGCATGGGAGGCCACATGCCACAAGTCACATCAAAGACATCAAAGAGACCACAAGTCAATTAGAACAAGCCACAAGCACCCACTCATCACTCATACAAAGTAGCATCCAAGCACAATGCGAAGAGCGAGCCTTGGATAATACCCTCATGCCCACCTTAGATGGGCTTAACACAAGCATGACAGGTAGGGAGATCAATGACCATCATGCCCATGTCAATCACCACGATGACGACTTAGATGACACCCTAAGTCATCCAGAGCTGTCAAACCCACACATCGTCCTTAGCTCACTGGCGGGCATGACCTTAACTGCCAAACAAAACATTCACATCACCACCGACAACAACCTTGCCATCACCACAAACAAAGACCTAAGCCTTGCCACCACCTCAAAGTACAATCTAACCGTCCAAAACGGCATCAGAGTCTTTGTCCAAACAGGAGGTATTAAACACTACACCGCCAAAGACGACATAGAACTACAAGCCCAACAAGGCAACATCAAACACATCGCCAAAGACAACATAGAGATTATCTCAACAGAAGGTAAAATCCAAATCACAAGCCCCACTCAATTATCCATCAACATCTGTGGTTCTGAGTTTAAAATGAACGAACAAGGCGTGTTTATCACAACACCTGGGGTGTTTAGGGTTAAGAGCAATGAGAAGGTGATGGAGGGGTGAGTATGTGGGTATGAGTGCCGAGGTTGCCACAATCCGACCCAAAAAAACGACCAAAAAGGCTTTGTTCTGATTGATGAGACTACGCAAAAAGCGTTGCCTTTTAGGAATATCGTATTCTTAAT
>NZ_UGQU01000004.1 GCF_900453205.1 Moraxella lacunata | reverse complement strand
CCCATCGACTACGCCTTTCGGCCTCGCCTTAGGGGTCGACTCACCCAGCCCCGATTAACGTTGGACTGGAACCCTTGGTCTTCCGGCGAACGGGCTTTTCACCCGTTTTGTCGTTACTCACGTCAGCATTCGCTCTTGTGATACCTCCAGCATACCTTACGATACACCTTCACAGGCTTACACAACGCTCCCCTACCACTTAATTGAAACAATTAAATCCGCAGCTTCGGCTCCTAGTTTGAGCCCCGTTACATCTTCCGCGCAGGCCGACTCGACTAGTGAGCTATTACGCTTTCTTTAAAGGGTGGCTGCTTCTAAGCCAACCTCCTAGCTGTCTGTGCCTTCCCACATCGTTTCCCACTTAACTAGGAATTTGGGGCCTTAGCTGGCGGTCTGGGTTGTTTCCCTCTTGACGACGGACGTTAGCACCCGCCGTCTGTCTCCCGGATAGTACTCATCGGTATTCGGAGTTTGCATCGGTTTGGTAAGTCGGGATGATCCCCTAGCCGAAACAGTGCTCTACCCCCAATGGTATTCGTCCGAGGCGCTACCTAAATAGCTTTCGGGGAGAACCAGCTATCACCGAGTTTGATTAGCCTTTCACCCCTATCCACAAGTCATCCCCTGGCTTTTCAACGACAGTGGGTTCGGTCCTCCGGTGCCTGTTACGGCACTTTCAACCTGCTCATGGATAGATCACTCGGTTTCGGGTCTATACCCTGCAACTTAATCGCCCTATTAAGACTCGGTTTCCCTACGGCTCCCCTAAACGGTTAACCTTGCTACAGAATATAAGTCGCTGACCCATTATACAAAAGGTACGCCGTCACGGAACAAGTCCGCTCCGACTGCTTGTATGCACACGGTTTCAGGTTCTATTTCACTCCCCTAACAGGGGTTCTTTTCGCCTTTCCCTCACGGTACTGGTTCACTATCGGTCAGTCAGGAGTATTTAGCCTTGGAGGATGGTCCCCCCATCTTCAGACAAGATTTCACGTGTCTCGCCCTACTTAATATGTCTCATAAACAGTTTCGCATACAGGACTATCACCTACTATGGTTGGCTTTCCCACGCCATTTTGCTACTGTAAATTCGATCGGCTCCTCCCCGTTCGCTCGCCGCTACTTGGGGAATCTCAATTGATGTCTTTTCCTCGGGGTACTGAGATGTTTCACTTCTCCCGGTTTGCCTCCTAACCAAAGGTTAGGATAGCCAACTTATGTTGGCTGGGTTTCCCCATTCAGAAATCGCCGGGTCACAGGATATTGCCACCTCACCGACGCTTATCGCAGGCTATCACGTCTTTCATCGCCTCTGACTGCCAAGGCATCCACCATGTGCACTTCATTACTTGACCATACAACCCCAAGTAGTCTTGGTGTCATAAGGGTAATGTGTAACGATTCACCTATGTTTACGCTTGATTCAGTTCTCTTTACTTTAGGTGTTTGTATTGGGTACAAACACCATGGTTAATTATTTGTTGGAATTAAATAATTAACCCAGACTCATAGTTACGTTGTTAAATAATGTAATTAACTTCATCAGTTAATTGTAAGTTATCTACATAAAGTAGAATTAAGAAATCTAATTGTATGCTGTTTAATTTGATTGCTTAGTTCTAATTTATTGTAAGTGGTGGAGTTAAGGAGAGTCGAACTCCTGACCTCCTGCGTGCAAGGCAGGCGCTCTACCAACTGAGCTATAACCCCAAAGTATGGTGGGTCTAATAAGACTTGAACTTATGACCCCCGCCTTATCAAGGCGGTGCTCTAACCAACTGAGCTATAGACCCAATTTAACTTACTTTACTAAGAACAACTTGTTGTGAATTCTTGCTAATCAGATAATTCGTTAAGGAGGTGATCCAGCCGCAGGTTCCCCTACGGCTACCTTGTTACGACTTCACCCCAGTCATCGACCCCACCGTGGTGATCGCCCTCTTGCGTTAGGCTAACCACTTCTGGTGAGATCAACTCCCATGGTGTGACGGGCGGTGTGTACAAGGCCCGGGAACGTATTCACCGCAGCATTCTGATCTGCGATTACTAGCGATTCCGACTTCATGGAGTCGAGTTGCAGACTCCAATCCGGACTACGATTGGCTTTTTGAGATTAGCATCACATCGCTGTGTAGCAACCCTTTGTACCAACCATTGTAGCACGTGTGTAGCCCTGGTCGTAAGGGCCATGATGACTTGACGTCGTCCCCGCCTTCCTCCAGTTTGTCACTGGCAGTATCCTTAGAGTTCCCACCCGAAGTGCTGGTAACTAAGGAAAAGGGTTGCGCTCGTTGCGGGACTTAACCCAACATCTCACGACACGAGCTGACGACAGCCATGCAGCACCTGTATCAGAGTTCCCGAAGGCACTAAGCTATCTCTAGCGAATTCTCTGTATGTCAAGACCAGGTAAGGTTCTTCGCGTTGCATCGAATTAAACCACATGCTCCACCGCTTGTGCGGGCCCCCGTCAATTCATTTGAGTTTTAACCTTGCGGCCGTACTCCCCAGGCGGTCTACTTATTGCGTTAACTGCGTCACTAAGTCTTCAAGAGACCCAACGACTGGTAGACATCGTTTACGGCGTGGACTACCAGGGTATCTAATCCTGTTTGCTACCCACGCTTTCGAACCTCAGTGTCAGTATGATGCCAGGAAGCTGCCTTCGCCATCGGTATTCCTCCAGATCTCTACGCATTTCACCGCTACACCTGGAATTCTACTTCCCTCTCACCTACTCTAGTCACCCAGTATCAGATGCAGTTCCCAGGTTAAGCCCGGGGCTTTCACATCTGACTTAAATAACCACCTACGCTCGCTTTACGCCCAGTAATTCCGATTAACGCTTGCACCCTCTGTATTACCGCGGCTGCTGGCACAGAGTTAGCCGGTGCTTATTCTGTGGGTAACGTCAGGGCTTGTGGGTATTAACCACAAGCTTTTCCTCCCCACTTAAAGTGCTTTACAACCAAAAGGCCTTCTTCACACACGCGGCATGGCTGGATCAGGCTTTCGCCCATTGTCCAATATTCCCCACTGCTGCCTCCCGTAGGAGTCTGGGCCGTGTCTCAGTCCCAGTGTGGCTGATCATCCTCTCAGACCAGCTACAGATCGTCGCCTTGGTAGGCCTTTACCCCACCAACTAGCTAATCCGACTTAGGCTCATCTATTAGCGAGAGCTAAAAGCCCCCTTTCTCTCGTAAGACGTATGCGGTATTAGCGTAAGTTTCCCTACGTTATCCCCCACTAATAGGCAGATTCCTAAGCATTACTCACCCGTTCGCCACTAATCCGTCTAGCAAGCTAGACTTCATCGTTCGACTTGCATGTGTTAAGCCTGCCGCCAGCGTTCAATCTGAGCCATGATCAAACTCTTCAGTTTAATCTTTGTTTTGCCTAATTGCTTAGGACTTAATTTGTTTTGGCTCATTTATCGTGTACGTTATGTACTTACTAGCAATATTTGATATTTTTAAAAATATCTGCTCATCGTGTAAATGAATTAACTTTGAGTATTTTTGCTTGATAAATGATAATTTTTGTATTATCTTGTATTAGCAAAAATCCACACAAGTTGTTCTTAGTATGTTTTTAAATAGTGATTCGTCTGTCGTCCAGCGAATGAGTGCGTATTATACGCTGTTTAAATTTAATGTCAAGCATTTTTTTCAAAATTTTTAAAGTTTTTTATGATGTTGTTTTAACATCTTTTTATTAACTTTAAGTTATTGAAAGTAAACAAGTTTTTGATTAGCTTGTCTGCTTGAGTGGTGCGTATTATACAGGATAGTTTTGGGTTGTAAAGTCTTTTTATGATGATTTTTAAAAAATATTTATAAGATATTGATTTTTATAAATATTTAGTCTCTTGTCTTAACATCAATCAGCTCAATCTCAAACACCAAATCGGAGTTGGGCAAAATCTTACCCACTGCACGCTCGCCATAGCCCAAAAAAGCAGGGACAATAAGCCGTCTTTTTCCGCCAACTCTCATCGGCTCGCACGCTGGCAAATCCACGTTTATACCCCATTTGGCAAGCAGTTTTTCGCCAATCTGGCTCCCCAATACGCCCAAATCCCAACCCTTAATCACACGCCCTGTGCCAATCACAGTCTCAAAGGCTTGCCCACGATGGTGTGAGCTATCAAACACCGTACCGTCCGCCAAATAGCCTGTATAATGGGCGGTAATCAACGCACCTCGTTCGGCAGGTTTACCATCGCCTACAACAAGGTCGGTAATGTTAAACTCGGTCATTGTAATTCCTTAACCAGTTCAAATCTTGGCAAAGTTTTACCGTCAATTTCTACACTTTCGCAAAACATCGTCAAAGGGCGTACCCACACCCCATAATCGCCATATAAGGCACGATAGACGACAAGGGTCTCTTCGGTCTCGGAATGGCGGGCGGTGTGTAGCACTTGATAAAGGTTGCCTTTGTAATGGCGGTAGATGCCTTGCTTTATTTCATTGGGGACTAGGAGCATTTTTCTGAAGCCAATTTTTGATTATTGTGTGTAGAAATGGCATTAAATTGTAATGTCTTGGTTTTCTAGACCATATAGCGTTTGCAAATTATGGCAATAAAAAATTAATGCCAATGTTGTTTCGTGTCTATTTTGGCTATTGATTTCCAAAATTAAAGTTTTGGGGTTTTTCCAATAGGCTTTTTGCACATTCTTTTCAGAATTAACAATATATTCGCTTGCTTGCTGGCGATTTTCATCAACAGGTTTATTTGTGCAAGCCGTCAATAAACAACCAACAAGCATTACCACTAAAATCTCAATCTTGCAATTCATTACAACACACTCACTCTCGCAAACGCCTTTTTCCCTGCTTGTATCACTACCGTCTGCCCCACGCTTAGGGTAAAACTTGCGTCCACGACTTGCCCGTCTACCTTGACCGCCCCACGAGAGAGCATATCTTTGGCTTGGGCGGAATTTTTGGCAAGGCTGGCTTGATTTAGCACTTGGGTGATAAAGAGTTTGTCCGCCCCGTCAAGCGTGAGCGACACTTCTGGCAAATCAATCGGCAATTCTCCATCGGCTAAGCGGTTGCCTGCCGATTTATGGGCATTCTCCGCACTTTCTTTATCGTGAAAACGCTCAATGAGTTCATGAGCTAGGATTTTCTTTAATTCTTGGGGATTGCGACCGTTCGCCATTTCATCAAGCAGAGCGTTTACTTCACTCATCGGCTTAAAGCTCAAAAGTTCAAAATAGCGAGCGATAAGCGTGTCGGGCATTGACAAAATTTTCTGATACATCACGCCCGCAGGTTCGTCAATGCCGATGTAGTTGCCCAGCGATTTGGACATTTTTTGTACACCGTCCAAGCCCTCCAAAAGGGGCATGGTCAGACACACCTGTGGCTCTTTGCCGTAACGACCTTGCAGGGTACGCCCCATAAGCACGTTAAAGGTCTGGTCAGTACCGCCAATCTCCACATCAGCTTCCATGGCAATGCTGTCATAGCCTTGCACAAGGGGGTACAAAAATTCGTGAATGGCGATTGGGGTTTGGCTGTTGTATCGTTTTGAAAAATCATCACGTTCAAGCATACGAGACACAGTAAGCTGGCTGGCTAGCTGTATCATATCGCCTGCACTCATTTTGGAAAACCAGTCAGAGTTGAACATAATGGTCGTTTTGTCTTTGTCTAGGATTTTAAAGACTTGCTTGGCGTAGGTTTCGGCATTTGCCTTGACCTGCTCTTCTGATAAGGGCGGACGAGTGGCATTTTTGCCAGACGGGTCGCCAATGCGTGCGGTGTAGTCGCCGATAAGAAACAGCACTTCATGCCCCAATTCTTGAAACGCACGCAGTTTGTTTAAGACAACCGTATGCCCAAAATGCAAATCAGGGGCGGTGGGGTCCATGCCAAGTTTGATACGCAAAGGGCGACCTTTGGCGAGTTTTTTTAGCAAATCTTCTTCGGAATAAATCTCAACCACACCACGTTTTAGAAGTTCAAGTTGTTCGGCAGGGGGTAGGAAATTTGACATGGGACACCTTTTTATATAAAGAAAAATAGCATTATTATAGCATATCGCAAAAATTTGGGGTGATTTTACGTTATAATAGCCTGATATTTGGCATTTTAACCCCAAGAGATGATATGCAATTAGAACAATTAGATGAGCTGATGACGGCTGAACCGATGATATTGACAGACAACTACTACATCGGCATGATGAGCGGCACAAGTCTTGATGCGTTGGATGCGGTGTTGTGCAATTTTGATGACGACAAGCCTCGCCTTATCGCCACGCACAGTAAGCCCTTTCCTGCCGAATTGCGGGCGATTTTACTTGCCTTATGCACACCCAATGGCACAGCACCCCTTGCGGTGGGGGAGTTTGACCGATTTAGCGAGCTTGATTTTTGGGGCTTGGCAAGCCGTCTGTATGGTGATTTTGCCAGCGAGATTGTCAATGAACTGCTTGCCAAAACAGACCTAACAAGTGATGACATCACCGCCATTGGCTGTCATGGGCAAACGGTGCGACACCGCCCCGAGTGGTGTTTTAGCCTACAACTGCTTGACCCCAATATCCTAGCTGAACGCACGGGCATTGCGGTGGTGTCAGATTTTCGGAGACGAGACATGGCGGTTGGCGGTCAAGGGGCTCCCTTAGTGCCTGCTTTTCATCAAGCCATTTTTGGACAAGATGAGACAACCGATGACAGCCAAACCGTGATTTTAAATTTGGGCGGGATTGCCAATATCACCGCACTGGGCGATGATGTAACAGGCTACGATACAGGCGTGGCAAACCTGCTTATGGACGGCTGGATATACCGTCATCAGGGGGTCAGCTATGACAAACATGGTGACTGGGCAAAATCAGGGGCGGTGGATTTTGCCTTGCTTGATAAGCTCATGGCTCACCCTTTTTTGGCACAATCCGCCCCCAAATCCACAGGGCGAGAAGCCTTTAATATGGCGTGGCTTGATGAGATATTGGCGGATTTTGACATCATGCCCGTGGACGTGCAAGCGACTTTGTGCGAATTTACCGCCTTATCGGCAAGCCGTGAGATTGCCAAATTTGCCAAAACCCACAACACACTCTACGTCTGTGGTGGCGGTGCGTATAACGCTCATCTACTGACACGGTTTGGCTATCATCTGCCAAATTTTGCCATACATAGCACCGATATGGTAGGTATCAGCCCCACTTGGGTGGAAGCGGTTGCCTTTGCGTGGCTAGCTCGCCAAAATATGCTCATGCAAACGGGCAACCTACCTGCCGTAACAGGGGCGGAAAAAGGCGTGGTGCTGGGCGTGGTATGTTTTGGGTGATATGGTATTTTACAAATTAAGGAGAATTTTTATGACAAGATTATCATTGTTGTGTTTTATGACACTAGGTATCTTATGCCAATCATGCAGTGCCGAGACCCAGACGCACTTTTCACAAAAAATCGCTGACTTTGGCGATACGGTAACCTACACCGCCACAACTTATAAAAATGACGTGGTAAGCTATGTCGCCCGCAAAGTTGATGACTTTGAATACAACCCCAATCAAGGCAGTGGCACCATCGTCAGTGATGAGATAATCATCAGCGATGATGATTTGTTATTTGGCTATGGCGATGACACCACCACCCCAAACAAAGACGGACTTATTAACATCGTGGCAGTGGGCGACATCATGATAGGGTCGTCTTTTCCCAATGTGCGCTTTTTACCGCCCAATGACGGTCGTGATAGCTTTAAATATGTCAAACCCTACCTAAAAGGCGATGTGGTCTTTGGTAACTTAGAAGGGGTACTACTAGACGAAGGTAACTCTACCAAATGCCCCAACACGCCTGCCATCGACCCCGAGACAGGTCAGCCCAAACCCATCACCTGCTATGCCTTTCGTATGCCAACCCGCTACGCCAAAATCATCAAGGACGCAGGGTTTAATGTGTTAAGCCTTGCCAATAACCACACAGGCGACTTTGGCGATATCGGACGTATCAGCACCAAAAACACGCTCGCTGATGTCGGTATCTACTATGCCGGACTGCTGTCCAAGCCCACGACCACGTTCACCAAAAATGGCGTAAAATACGGCATGGTTGCCTTTGCCCCAAACATCGGTACGCTCTCTATCAATGACTTAGAAACCGCCAAACGCTATGTCAAAGAGCTAGATAAAAAAGTGGACATCGTCATCGTCTCGTTTCATGGCGGTGCCGAAGGGGCAAATCATGTGCGTGTCCCCAAAACCACTGAGATGTATTTAAATGAAAATCGGGGCGATGTTTATAAATTCTCCCATAGTCTCATCGATGTGGGGGCGGACATCGTCATCGGTCATGGCCCCCATGTTACGCGGGCGGTAGAAGTCTATAAAGACCGCTTTATTGCGTATAGTTTGGGGAATTTTAATACTTATGGGGCGTTTAATGTGCGTGGACTAAACGGCATTACCCCCATTGTCAATGTTACCATGCAAACTGACGGTAAATTTGTCTCGGCAGATGTGGTGTCCATTTATCAGACCAAAGAGCAGGGACTGATGATAGACAACCAACACCGTGCTTTTGGTGAATTAAAACGCTTAACCGAACTTGATTTTCCTAATAGTGGCTTGGTATTTCGTGATAATAAGATTACTCGCTCATCAAAATAAGGCATGGTTAATCATCTCATGACCCTAACAGGCTTAATATTCGCCACAGGTTTTGGTAGGGGTGTGCTGAGCACGCCTTGTATAGTAATATCATCAAAGGGTGTGCAGAGCCAACCCCTACAAACCCGTGGTAAACATCAAGTTGGTTGGGTGTATTATATTGGCGTAGATGTCAGCAAACACAAACTTGATGTGGCTTAGTTAAAAGACTTAACTTCAATGAAAGTTAAAACCAAAAACTTTAATAACAAACCAGATGACTTTGCATACCTGACTAATTGACTTAACACCAATCTTAGTGATGAGGTCAACGTTAACGACATTCATTTCATTTTACAAGCCACAGACGTGTATCACGAACCTTTAACCTATCACTTACACGATTTGGGCTTTAAAGTCAGCATCATCAATCCTGCTTTTATCAAACACCATGCTGATGGCTTAGGGGTCAGACAAAAGACCGATAAAAAGACAGTATCATCCTTGCCAAATATGGGACGGCAACCCACCCTGATACTTGGATTACCCCAAGTGATGATGCTCGTCAAATCCTAGGTTGGAACATGATGAGTCTTGGCATGATGAGTTTTTTTTAAAAATTATCATTTTTTTTCCTTCTTTTATCCTTGAAAAAATCCACCCCATCCCCATTTAGAATAACGTAACAATAATAATCACAACCCCTTTCCTCAACCCACTGCCCCTCCTTCAGTGGGTCTTTTTTTGCCTGCATATAAATTGATGAATTATTGTACAGATTTATTCTATTGCTATACTGCACTTAATTTGTGCCAATGTTTTTTGGTAATTTTTACATTAAAGTTGTTTCAAAACATTGCAACTTTTTGGCATTTCATCTTATAATAAGGCACTTTATCCATCGATTTTTATCATGAGTGCAACGCCAAATATTGAGCGGTCTCATCAGAGAACTAAGCCCACTTATAAAAAACGCCTCATCCTAGTGCTGTGCGTGTTGGCACTTCTGCCCCTTGCCGAAAAAACCATGTCCACGGCACAGGCAGGGGTTTTTGACTCATTGCTAAAAATTCTCCTGCCCTTTTATGATGATGACAGCAGTCTTGGCGATAATCCACCCCAAGACAGCGATGAAGGCACCAGTGAAGACACGCCACAGACGGTAGAACCTGCCTTTGCACCCATCGCTCCATCCACCCCCGATGAGCTTGATGAGCCTGACATGGGCGAGCATGGCGAGTATATCGATGACGGCACCGATGATGATTACCTGCCCAATGCCGACACCGCAGACATTCCCGACATCATCTTTGATGACACCCTAAACGCCCATGACAGCACGCCCATGCTTGGCTATCCTGATTTGTACGCCCTGCTGTCGGCGGAGTTTGGCGTGGATAGGGGGCAGATTGGCGAGTCTTTGACCATTTATAAAGCTGAGAGCTTTACCGCCAATGCCACAGCCGTCTTTGAGCGTGCGTTAGCACTGTCCATCGAGTACGAGACCCCCGAACAGTCGCTTGCCTTTGCTCGGGCATGGCAACGCCAAAACCCTGAGCATATCCCTGCGTGGTTCTATGTCGCCCATCTTGCCCTAAAAGCAGGCGACTATCATGAAGCCAGCACCATGCTGGCGATGATTTTGGATTATGATGAAAAGGCAGATTTGACGGGGATTTTGACGGGGATTTTTCCACAAAACCCTGACGAACAGCGACAGCTTTTTACCGCCTTGCAAACCATGGAAGACGACAATCCATCGCTGTCAGTACTGCGAGCAGGTCTTTTGCTACGCCTACAAGACTACGCCCCTGCTTTGGCTTACATCAACAAAGCCCTAGAAGATGAACCCGATAACCTTGCCTTTATCACCCTAAAAATCGACATCCTAAAAGAGAGTAGGCAAGAGTCCGCCATGTGGGCATTTATTCGCCAAAAAGTCAAGGAGTTGCCCACCATCAAAGAGCTACACCTGTACGAGATTCGCCATGAGATAGACATGGGTCAGCTTGGACGGGCGTGGGATTTACTGCAAGTGGCAAACCGTCAAACCAAAGACCCCGATGTTGCCCTGCTGACCGCCTTGGTCGGGCTAGACATCGGCAAATATGAAAATGCCCGTATGGTCTTGACCCCCTTGCTTGACGTGCCTGCCTTTAATAGCCGTGCCAATTACTACCTTGCCATCAGCTACGAACGCTCGGGCAACCTTACCCTTGCCAAAGAGCATTATGAAAAGGTCAAAGACTACGAGCATGTGTTAGACGCCCGCACCAAAGTGGTCGGCTACTATCTTGCCAAAGATGACGTGGACAAAGCGATTGCCACTTTGGTGCGACTGCGTGATGATTTTGAGATTTATGCCATTGACAGCTATTTACTCCATGCCGAGATTTTGCTACGTCAAGATAAAAAGACCGAAGCCCAAAACCTGCTTACCGTCGCCAATCGTGAATATCCCGATGATGACCGCCTGCTCTTTGCCAGTTTTCAGCTTTTGCAAAATGAGCTTAGCGATGATGACAAACGCTTTGCCATCGATAAGCTCTTGGAGCTTGACCGCATGAACCCTGCGTATCGCCTAGCCGACATCAAACTTCGCCTAAGCCAAAACCCCAACGACCTATCAGCACTCGAAGGGGCGATGAGCCTTGCCCAAATCAGCTCGGACGACCCCAATTACGACCCACAGTTACAGCTTGAAGCTCTTATCGTACTTGGCAATCACGCCCTATCACAGGGCAACTATCGGGCGGTGCTGGACTACCTAGAAATGCCCTATGAAGTCGCCCCCGACCTAAACGCAGGCATAGCCCTACTGCGTGCCTACCAAGGGCTTGGCGAGTCTGATAAGGTCAATCGCCTGCTTGCCGACCTACAAAAGCGCTTTGCCTTTGGGCAAAATCGGACAGGGCATGAAGTGCAGGAATATTAGGGTTTGGGAATGATTTTTGGATAAATGATTTGCCCTATATATCCAAATTTTAACATGTATTTTTATTTGACAATGCCTTATTAAATTAACTCTTAAACAACTGTTAAACAACTTTAAAAAAATCTTTTTAACCATCATTTAACCAAAAGACAACTTATGTCCCATTCTCAACTTTATATAAATGATTGATTTATCAAGGGCGAATACGATTTACCCCTACAATCCAAAAAAATAATTATGGGGCAGTCAATAAGTTACCATTTTAAGTGGAGAATTAAGTAACATCTTGGATTTAGCCCAATCTTTGTTTTAAATAATTTTTAAAAACTCTTTAACACTCATTATTCATCAGGAAGCTCATGAAATTTATCCGCCCCCTTATCCTTACCCTAATCGCCACAGGCTCGCTCACCGCTTGCCAAACCCTGCCCAAGACCGCCCCTGTCATCAGCGAGCAGGTTCATGATGATGTCCTACGCTTTGCCATCACGGGTAAAATCGGTATTACCACAAACACCGCCAACGGAAAACAGGCAGGCAGTGCTTTTTATAACTGGGGACAAGAAGACGAGCGGTTTGCCATTGACCTAACAGGGGCGTTTGGCATGGGGGCGACCCAAATCCGCTATGACGGACAGCAAGCCACACTCACCAACGACAAGGGCGAGATACAGGCAGACAGCCCCGAAGAGTTGCTCCAAAAAGCCACAGGATGGCACGCCCCCATCAGTCATCTGCCCCACTGGATTGTCGGCAAAACCGCCCAAGGCGACACCGACAGTCAGCAGGACGAGCAAGGCAGGCTCACCCAAAGTACCAATGACGACTGGACAGCCAGTTTTGAATACCCCAAAAACAGCCCACGTCCCAGCCGTCTTATCATCAATCACACCGACGGACATCGTGTGGTGATGACCATCGTTTACCCGAATTGATATCATGAGTCAGCTTACTTTATTCTCGCCTGCCAAACTCAACTTGTTTTTGCACATCACTGGCAGGGCGGACAACGGTTATCATCATCTGCAAAGCATCTTTACCGCCATTGATTTTGGTGACACGCTCTCTTTTCGCACGTCCACGAGCCAAAAGCTTGTGACCTTGATAGGGGCAGATGAGCTGACCGACGACATCAATGATAACCTTATCGTCAAGGCGGTCGAGACCCTAGCCAAACGCTATCCTGCTTATGCCTCATCCGTCCAAATCGTCCTAGAAAAGCACATCCCCACAGGGGCAGGACTGGGCGGGGGTTCGTCCAACTGTGCGACCACGCTCATCGCCATCAACGAGCTGTGGGGACTTCGGCTCTCTGCCGATGAGCTTATCAAGATTGGGGCGAGCCTTGGGGCGGACGTGCCGTTTTTTATTTTTGCCCATTTTCACAAAACCTCCGCCATCGCCACGGGCATTGGCGAGATACTAAGTGCCATTGACTTACCCGACTGTGGCTATTTGGTGTTACTGCCTGATGAACACGTCAGCACCGCCACGCTGTTCGGCTGTGATGAGCTCAAACGGGACTGCCCTGTGTATAGCCATCACGCCCTATCGGGTGCCAACTTCTTTGGCGATAATGCCTTATTTACCAACGTCTTTACCCCGCTGGTACTGGCACGCTCTGCCAAAGTCGCCCATGCCTTTGGCTATCTGTGTGACTTAGAGCACAAGATTGGCACCAAGGCACGCATGAGTGGTACAGGTTCGGCGGTGTTTTTGCCCATTCCCCATAAGCTCAATGACACCGCCATCAACCACTTGATAGACAATACCCCCTGCCTTGCACTCTTTGCTCGGGGGCTTTACTAAATGGGCATTTTAAATTGATAAATTTCAGATACTTAGCAATTTATTTTAAAATTTTAAAAATTAGCCCTTGCATAATTTTAATTTTTCGGTATAATTGTCCGCCTATATAGGGGCGTCGCCAAGTTGGTAAGGCATCAGGTTTTGATCCTGACATCCGTTGGTTCGAGTCCAGCCGCCTCTGCCATTTTTTGTAAATTTTTAAAAAATTTATCACACTTTATAGGGGCGTCGCCAAGTTGGTAAGGCATCAGGTTTTGATCCTGACATCCGTTGGTTCGAGTCCAGCCGCCTCTGCCATCTTCTTTTGGTTGAGAAGAGTAAAAAAGCCAGTTGAAAGACTGGTTTTTTTACGTTTGTTGTTTACACATTGCTATTTTACCGCGTTTGAGTCTTTGCAATGATGGTAAAAAATGGTAAAATAATCTTGCTAACCCCACTGTCCCAACCATAGGATTTTTTCATGTCATATATGGCCGTCTTTTCAGGAAGTGCCAATCCTGAACTTGCTCAAACCGTCGCCAACCATCTTCACATCCCCCTAAGTAAGTCTGATATTACCCGCTTCTCTGATGGCGAGATTGCCGTTGAGATTAAAGAGAACGTGCGTGGTAAAGACGTTTTTATCCTCCAACCGACCTGTGCCCCGACCAACGACCATCTGATGGAAGTGGTGCTACTGGCGGACGCTCTACGCCGTTCTAGTGCAGGACGTATCACTGCCGTGATTCCTTATTTTGGCTATGCTCGCCAAGACCGTCGCCCCCGTTCGGCTCGTGTGCCTATCTCGGCTCGTGTGGTGGCAGACATGCTGTCCATCGCTGGCATTGACCGTGTGATGGTGGTGGACTTGCACGCTGACCAAATCCAAGGTTTCTTTGACGTACCCGTGGACAACCTATACGCCACGCCCGTGCTACTTAGCGACCTAAAACAAAAAAATTATGAGAATATCATGGTCGTCTCCCCTGATGTCGGTGGCGTGGTGCGAGCCAGAGCCGTCGCCAAATCACTGGGTGATGTTGACCTTGCCATCATCGACAAACGCCGTGCCAAAGCCAATGAATCCGAAGTCATGCACATCATCGGCGACGTGTCAGGGCGTGACTGCATCATCGTCGATGATATCGTGGATACCGCAGGCACACTGTGCAAAGCCGCCCAAGCCCTAAAAGACAAAGGGGCAAAACGTGTGGTCGGCTACATCACGCACCCTGTACTCTCGGGCAAGGCACTAGACAACATCACAAGCTCCGCCCTAGATGAGATTGTGGTTACTGACACCATTCCTTTGACCGATGAAGCCAAAGCCTGCTCAAAAATCCGTCAAGTCACCATCGCATCAATGATTGCTGAGAGTCTGCGTCGTATCAATAACGAAGAATCCATCAGTGCGATGTTTGAGTATTGATTGACATCAAAAAGCAATCACTTATCGTTACTTTAACTGACGTGGGCAGGCGTGATGACTTTATCCATCAAGTCTGCCCCTTTTGTGTTTTCAAAAATAGGAAAATCACACGTTTTTAAAACGTTGTCAGCCTACCATCAAATGGGCTGTTATAAGTGTGATAAACAACTTCAATACTTTCGCCCATTGGTACACCCAACCAACTTGATATTTACCACGGGTTTGTAGGGGTCGGCTCTGCACACCCTTTGATGATATTACTATACAAGGCGTGCTCAGCACGCCCCTACGTCCACACATCATTGTATTTGTAGTAATTTTAAAGTTTCTTGGGTGTAGCTCTATCTTTTTATTCATAAATTTATGATATGGATAATTTAATTGGGAGGCTTAGTCATTAGCTAGTTTTTTTGATTTATGATTATTTACAACAAAATATTTTTCAGTTTTTTATGGTTACCGCCCATAAGTGACGAAGAAACCACCCCAGTTATGGTATTTAATTCTTTTTATCCTTATTAAAATCTGTCATATAATAAGGAAATTGCAAAAAATTAAAAATTGCTATCAGTACAATGATTGATGTGGGAGAGATAATAAATATAATTTTAAGTCTTCTATAATTACTTCTTTGTTTTCTTTTGCATTTTTTATTCTAATTTATATAAACAAGTATTCCATTACAAAATAAAACAAATAAAACCATCTCAACAACACCACCAAAAATATAAGCGGTTAAAGAACATAAAATAAAAGAGATGATAAAAAATACATGAAAAATTTTAATGAGATTTTCTTTTTTATCTGATTGACGTTAAGTAATTCATCAATAAATTTGGTTAATTCCATCAAAATCCCCATGGGCTGACAAAACAGCCCGTTATGGCATGCCTATAAAAAATGGTTTTACGGATGAATATTTACTCATCATTCATTTTTTACTCTCAGTATTTTATGAGTTTATCCCATCATCAAAAAATAAAATATCTCTGACATCTTACCCATTTCATGATAAAATAAGGGCATTTATGACTTTAAGGATTTGCCATGACCGCACAAACTACGCTCGCCCAATACCTAGAATCCCACGCCACGCCAGAGCTTGCCAGCACCATGACCACGCTTGCCACAGCAAGCGTTGCTATTAGTCATTTACTGGACAAAGGGGCATTGGCAGGCATTCACGGCGAAGCAGGTGGACAAAATGTGCAAGGCGAAGCCCAAAAAAAGCTGGACGTGATTTCCAACGACCTGCTACTAAACGCCCTAATCCACAACCCCAACTGTGCAGGGGTGGCATCGGAAGAGCTTGATGAGATTAGCCCTGCCAATGATGACGGCACCCTGCTCGTCACCTTTGACCCGCTTGACGGCTCGTCCAACATTGACATTAATATGACGGTGGGGACGATTTTTTCTATTTTGCCTTATCACAATCAAGGACAAAAGGCGTGTGAGAGCGACTTTTTGCAAAAAGGCGAAAATCAGCTTGGGGCAGGTTATTTTATCTATGGCACGTCCACCATGCTGGCGGTAACTTTTGGGGCGGGCGTTGCCATGTTTAGCTTTGACCCGATGACCCAAACTTATATTTTGATTAACGACAATGTGCGTATCAGCGAGCAGACTGCCGAGTATGCGATTAATGCCTCCAACCGCCGTTATTGGCTACCACCAATCCAGCAGTACATTGAAGAGTTGGTACAAGGCGACACAGGCATACGCAATAAAGACTACAACACACGCTGGGTGGCGGCAATGATTGCCGATGTGCATCGTATTTTGATTCGTGGCGGGGTGTTTATGTATCCGTACGACACTAAAATTGCAGGTAAGGCGGGCAAACTTCGCCTGATGTACGAAGCCAATCCGATGAGTTTTGTCATTGAACAAGCGGGCGGAGCAAGTACGGACGGCGTGGTGCGTATTATGGACATCAATCCGACCGCCATTCATCAGCGTATTCCTGTGGTGCTAGGAGCAAAAGAAGAAGTGGCGTATGTCAAGGCGTTGCACGAGACGGCAGGGATTTTGGCGAATGGGGATAAGTCGAGCGAATGAGACAAGAGTTTTATTATCAACCAAAAACGCTTTCAAAATCCGTCAATTATTTTTTATGGGGACTTTTGGTGTTTGGCGTTTTGGTATGTGCCATTTTACTCTGTGTCTTATATTTAAATTTACTCAATCCCAATAAAGACAATTTTTCAATCATTAAAGATTTGATTATTGTTGCCGTGCCTTTATTTATGATTTATAAGGCAATCATGCCTAACAAATTGCATGACAAAGACAATCAAAGACCCATGCCAATGTTTATCTTTGATGAAATTGGCATGGTATTTAATCACCCAAAACAAGGGTTTGAAATCAAATGGCAAGACATTCAAATGGTCGATGTTAGTTTTATGTTTAATATACCGACATTGATTATTCATACAAAAACAAACAAGCACAAAATAGATATGCAATATTTTGAAAACAATGAGAATGTCGATATTCAAAAAGTTTTTAATGAATATGCGATGAAATATAGTGGCAAAAAATTAATTTTATAAACCCATTTAAAAAACTTCCTATGATTATTACCTCCAAAGACAACCCTCTAATCAAAACCGCCCACGCCTTATTAACCGACCCCAAAAAACGCAAAAAACTTTCGCAAACGGTGATTGAAGGCACACATTTATTGGACGCTTATTTAAAAGCAGGCAAAATGCCCATCAGCGTGATTGTCAGCGAAAGTGGAATGACAAATGCTGAAATTCAAAGTTTACTTGCCAAATTAAATAAAAATCCCATTATCATTAGCGATACGCTTTATAAAAACATTCGCACACTTGGCGAAAGTTTGCCCATAATGGCAATCATTGAGATGCCAAGTTTGATTTTAAATCAAGCCATTGAAAATGACTGCTTAATTATCAATGGTATTCAAGATACGGGCAATTTGGGAACACTACTTCGCACCGCCAGTGCCACAGGCTTTGATACCATAATTTGCACCACAGGCACCGCTCACGCCTATAATCCCAAAACAATGCGTGCTGGTATGGGGGCAAATTTCTCATTAACTATTTATGAAAATATCAGCATTGATGAGATTTTTGACTTCGTTAAAGTGCCAATGTTTGCCACAACTTCGCACGCTGATGGCTTGATTTATCATGAGGATTTGACCAAACCGCTTGCTCTGATTATGGGACACGAAGGGCAAGGCGTGGATAAAATTTTATTAGAAGAATGCACGCCCCTAACCCTACCGCAATACGGACAAGAAAGCCTAAATGTCGGTGTGGCGGGGAGCGTGTGTTTGTATGAGATTTTAAGGCAGAGAAGGTTTAAAAACACCCACAGCATTCGCTAGGCACAAACTTGAAATCTAAAAATACCGCAATACCGCCAACGCCACTTGCTCATGCGTGTCATCACGCCCACGCTCCGCCTTACCTGTCAAGCGTAGGGCGTATGTGGGGCTGATGTCGTACTGCACGCCGACATTGATAGCAGGCTGAACATATGCCGAGCGGGTCTCGCCTTGATTGTGATGATACCACACTGGCAGAGCAAGCTCGCCCATGACACGCACCTTATCACTGGCATGATGAATACAGCCGACATTCACGCCTGCCCCCACACGATAGCCCTTATTGATATGCCCCACTTGTCCGCCATAACCGCCAAACGCGTAGCAGAGCGTATCGGCAAGCCTGCCCGTACCTAGCTCACCCTGCCCGAGTGTCCATGATTTGCCCTTTTCTAGACGAACATCAAAGACCATATGGTCATCATTATTCCTATCCGAGCCGTCCATGACCTGCATGAGCCGTGCGTGCTGACCCCATGCCATGCCGTTATGGGCTTTGGCGGTGTTGGTTGGGTTATAACTGCGTGTGCTAAACACCGTTGCCTTATCCACTTTTAGCCTATCATCATATCGCACATCGAGCGAGAGCATTTCGACATCAAGATACTGGCGTACGCCCACAGGTCTATCTAGCACATCATGATATGCCGAGCGTAACGACAGTCCAAAAGTTGTGCCGTCATTATCACCCGTGCGTGTGCCATGATAATTGTCGTCATAGCCGACCGATACGCCAATGCGGTGCGTGGGACTGGCATGGGCGGGGTTGCTGGGGCTTGTAATTACCCCCTTTGTGCCGTTTTGCACCGCTTGGGCGGTACTGCTCTTGGACGGTAGGTATTTGGTGTCAAGCACCAGCCCCTTATCGGTCAGCACTCGTGCCACTTCGTTAGGAATAACGACTTTGCCAACCGCTTCACGCAACTCACTGCCACGCACGACATCAATCAGGCGTAATATCTCACTGGCACAGTTGTCATGAGTAAAAAAATACGGACGTTTTAAATCTTTGGTCTCCCACACGTGTCGCATGATTTGGGCGACTTCGGCAGTGGTGAGATTTAAGCGATACTCCCAAATGTCTCGCTCATCATCAAGCAAGTACACATCTCGCTTTTCATCATAATCATAAAACTCCATGACCCCTGCATAACCGCCCACCAGCGAGCGAGCACTGGCTTCGGCTTCGCTGTCCGCCCTGTCTCGGGCAACGGTGTAGTTAATGGCAAAGGCATCATCATCACGTCCACTTGCCAAACTTTGCTCGGTGTCCGCCTTTATCATCACATGAGCGAACGCCGAGCCGAGCGAATTGGGGTGTTCATCGGCAAAGGTCAGCGACAACGCCCAAGCGTCATACTGTTTCGCCCACGCATGAAATTCATCACAACCGCTGTCATCTAACGCCAAGCCCAATTGCTCTGCCACATAGTGCGTGCGAGCAGGAAAGGCACACAGCACCTTATCATCACGTTCATCTATCGCCTTGATGATAGCGTCAAGCTCGGCCCTGGTGTCACCCCCTGCCAGTAAAAAATGAGGGTCTTTGGCAGTGGGTTTGCCTTTTTTGTCGAGCAGTAACAATTTTCGCCATGCAGGGGAGCTTGCCACGTCTGCCAAAGAGTCAGATTGGCTGGCGGTTGAGGCGGTATTCGGTTGAGAATTATCTGTTAAAAATAAATGCTGAATCTCATCAAAAACCACACGACTGTCTCGATACGCCACATTAGTGCCGTCCGTTAGGGCATTGCTAGATGAGACGGCATACGCTGGCATGCTCATCAAGGCGGTTAGGCTAAGGGCTAGTAGCGTGGGGGTAGATTGGTAAAAATTTTTCATAACGAGTGTTAAATCAAGTGTTAAATTTAAATAAAAATTGATAGAATAGACTTTTGACAAGTATAAATCATCATGACAAAATTCACCACTTTTTTTATCAAAGACGGCATATTACACGGAGCGGACTTTGTGCCGTCCCCCAATTTTAATGCCCGCCCCGACTGCCCCATTACGGGCATTGTCATTCATAATATCAGCCTGCCCCCAAGCGAATTTGGCAAAACGGATAAGACTGGCACGCATTTTGTCAAAGCCTTTTTTCAAAACAACCTAAATGCCAATGACCATGACTATTTTAAAACCATTGCCGATTTAGAAGTGTCGGCTCATTTATTTATTGAGCGAGATGGGTCTGTTAGTCAATTTGTCAATTTTAATGACAGGGCATGGCACGCAGGGAAGTCCGCTTATCTTGGGCGGTCAAATTGCAATGATTTTACCATTGGCATAGAATTAGAAGGCGATGATTTCTCGCCCTTTACCGAGATACAATATACCGCCCTTGCTCATATTATCCACGCCATTTATACCGCCTATCCTACCACAAAGAGACACCTTATGGGGCATAGCGATATTGCTCCTGCTCGCAAAACCGACCCTGGAGAATTTTTTGATTGGCAAAAATTAAGACAACTGGTCGATGATTTATGCAAAAAATAATGGATTTAATTTTTTAAAAAATTTTTAGGAGATTTATTAAAAATTTAATTAAAAAATACCCCAAATTTATTACCAATTTTTAAAAGGAATTACTATGCACACCAAAGATTATTTCATCTTATTTAGCGTGGTTTTGATTTGGGGTGTCAATTTTTTGGCAATGAAAATCGGCTTAAATGATGTACCGCCTTTGATATTAGGCATGGTGCGTTTTTTATTGATTTTATTGCCTGCTGTTTTCTTTTTTAAAAAACCCAATGCCCCGTGGATTTATTTAATTTTATATGGCTTAACCATTAGCTTTGGACAATTTAGCCTCATGTTTTTGGCATTGTCATGGCACTTTCCCACAGGGCTGTCGGCACTGATTTTACAAGCACAAGTCTTTTTAACCGTGCTGTTTTCGTGCATACTGCTAAAAGAATCGGTCAAGCCCAATCATCTTGTCGGCATGATAACGGCAGGGGTTGGGCTCACGCTCATCGGCGTGGGGCAATATCAAGGCGGATTTTCGCTCATCGGTATGCTCCCTGTGCTGGGTGCGGCGTTCAGCTGGGCGATTGGCAATGTCATCGTCAAAAAAAATCGGACAAGTCAATCCCTTATCACTCGTCATCTGGGGCAATATCTCGGCACTCATCGCCTTTACGCTAGGCTCGCTCGTGGCGTATGGCGTGGGCGGTGTGATGAGCCATTTGGCAAATTTTAGCCTGTCAGGGGTGCTTAGCGTGATGTTTTTGGCGTATGTGGCGAGCTTTGTCGGTTATACGGGTTGGGGGTATTTGCTGGCTCGGCATTCGGCAAGCAAGGTTACGCCCTTTATCATGCTTGTGCCTGTCATTGCGTTGGTCGTGGGCTATGTGGCGTTAAAAGAACGTCTTATTTTGTGGCATTATGTGGGGATTTTGACGGTATTGTTTGGGCTTGGGGTGCATTTGTTGGGCGGACGGTGGTTTGATAAAAGGGGCTGATGTTGCGTTTTGGTATGTTTAAATCAAGATGTATTTTAAAATTTGATGTGTAGGGGCGAATGACGTTTGCCCAAAATAAATATTTTATCAAAAGGCAAATATGATTTTTCCACAAATTTATTCAATATTTTATCCATTAAAATGTTGTATTTAAATTAATTGTAGTAAGGTGCGTATTGCGCACCAATAAGATTTTTCATTTAAAAGGTGCGTGGTACGCACCCTACTATACTATATTATTTTTAAATTAACCTATTTTTAAAAATACTTAAAATAAATTGGTCAAAATCATTTTTTATATAAATAAAAGGTGCGTGTTATACACCTTACAATCATAAAATAAATCACGCAAATTTTAAAAAATCATTTGCTTTTTTTATTATTTTTAATTTAAAAAACCCCAATTTTGATTTAACAAATCCGCCCACACCCCACAAATTCACAAAAAATTCATCCACTCATCGCCCAAATCCTTTATAATACGCACAAATTTTTGTTGGCAATTTATCATGGCAAAATCTCGTCTGCTTAGCTCTACCCTTGTCGTTAGCTCCATGACCATGCTCTCACGCATTTTAGGCTTGGTGCGTGATGTCGTCCTTATGGGCGTGTTTGGGGCAGGCGGTCTTATGGACGCATTTTTGGTCGCCTTCAAAATCCCCAACTTTTTACGCAGGCTCTTTGCCGAAGGGGCGTTCTCGCAAGCCTTCGTGCCTGTCTTGACCGAATATAAAGAACAAAAAACCTTTAACGAAATTCAGCTACTTATTAGCCGTGTCTCGGGCGTGCTTGGGGTGATTTTGCTTGCACTTACCGTGGCGGTGCTTGCCCTTGCCCCCTTTGTGATACAGCTTTTTGCCCCCGGGTTTGTGGACGACCCTGCCAAATTTAACACGGCAACCGAACTACTATACCTAACCTTTCCTTATTTGTTTTTTATTTCCATGACGGCGTTTTTTGGCAGTATTTTGCAAAGCTATGGTAAATTTGCCCCGCCTGCCTTCGCCCCTGTCTTACTCAACATCTCCATGATAGTCGGGGCGTGGCTTATCGCTCCCATGCTTGACAAATCTATCATGGCACTAGGCTATGCGGTGGCGGTGGCAGGTGCGTTACAGCTTGTAATACAACTGCCTGATTTATATCGCAAAAAATTACTGGTCGCTCCAAGCATTGACTTTAAACATGAAGGGATCAGACGCATTTTGACGCTCATGCTCCCTGCCATTTTTGGGGTGTCGGTAACGCAAATCAACCTGCTACTCAACACCATTTTTGCGTCCAAAATGGCAAACGGCTCGGTCTCGTGGCTCTACTCTGCCGAGCGGTTGAGCGAATTGCCACTCGGTCTCATCGGCGTGGCAATCGGTACGGTCATTCTGCCTAGCCTGTCGGCGAGCCGTGCCAAAGCGGACATGGCAGAATTTGGCAAAACCCTAGACTGGGCAATGCGTCTCATTATTCTTATCGGTCTGCCTGCGTCTGTGGCGATGTTTGTGCTGTCGGACGTGCTGATGAATGCCCTGTTTGTGCGTGGCGAATTTAGTACCACAGACGGCGACATGGCTTCTCTTGCTCTACGCTGTCTGTCGGGTGGGATTTTGGGCTTTATGCTTATCAAGGTGTTCGCCCCTGCGTTTTTTGCAGGACAAGACACCAAAACCCCTGTCAAAATCGGTATCGTCTCGGTGTTTGCCAATATGCTATTTAGCGTGGTGTTTATTGGGATTTTTTATCTTGCCAAACTGCCCTTGCATGGCGGTCTTGCCCTAGCCACGACAGGGGCGAGCTTTGTCAATGCAGGGCTTTTGTATTATTTTTTGCAAAAGCGGGATATTTGGCACTTTGGCAAACATTGGTACAAAATGGGTATGCAGTTTGTCATCGCCACGCTTGCCATGACGGTAAGCCTATATGCGGTGCTACCCTACTACCCCCAAGACGGCTCGGCATGGGCAAAACTTGCCGTGCTAATCGCTATCTGCGTGACAGGTGCGGTGGTGTATGGCGTGGTGCTACTTGCCAGTGGGTTTAGACCAAGACAGTTACGGCATGGGTGAGATTGAAAGAAAAAAAAAGGGGGGGGTGTACAATATTCATCTTTTATAACCAACAAACCTTGAAACAACACCAATCATCCCCATATCTCCATCACCATTCACTAATCACTACTTCAAATGGCTTATTCACTAGAAATCAGACAAAAAGCCTTGGCTTATTATGACAAATGCAAGAACATTGACCTTGTTATGGAAGCTTTTGGTGTATCAAGACACACCGTGTTTCGTTGGAGACGACAACTTAAAGAAACAGGCAATTTGTCTTGTAAAAAACCCACCAACAGACCCAGAAAGTTTGACAGAAAAGAGCTTCTTGCTTACGTAGAAGCAAATCCTGACAAATACCTACGTGAAATTGGTGAAGTATTTGGGTGTAGTGATATGGCAATCCATAAAGCACTCAAAGCAATGAACATTACTCTTAAAAAAAGACCACAACTTACTTCGAGAAAGACCCAAATAAAGTCAAAGACTTCCAAGACAAATTAACACAACTACAAGCTACGTCCAAACACGGTTATGAGCTTGTCTATATAGATGAGACAGGCATTGGCACTTATCTACACCGTACTCATGCAAGAAGTCTAAAAGGTCAAAGAGCCTATGATAAAGTCAGTGGCAGACGCTATCAACGAGTCTCCTTAGTGGCAGGACAAATAGGGGGCAAAGCCAAAAACTTGATTGCTCCACTCATCTACAACAATACAATGACAAGTGCTTTGTTTGAAACGTGGTTTGAACAAATGCTACTGCCTTGTCTTAACAATCACACCAAACAAACAGGCAAGCCTTGTATCATCATCTTAGACAATGCAAGATTTCACAGAATGAAACACTTGCAAGAGCTTATCAATAACACAACATACAAACACATCATCTTACCATTACCACCTTACTCATCCAAGCTAAACCCAATAGAGCAAACTTGGGCAACGATTAAAAGATGGCTTAGAAGTCATTTGTCAGAGTTTGATACAATCGAAGAAGGTTTGAAGTGTTATTTTGGGGTTTGGTGAGTATAAAATCAAAATATATTGGTGTGCGGTACGCACCTTACAAAACCACACATTCCCCAACAAAAAGAGCGATTGCTCGCCCTTTTTAACCTTTCTTAATTTTCATCATTTAATTGTGGCACTAAGGTCAGCTCAAGCAGATGAATATACCGCCCTTCTACGTCCACAACCGTGATTTGCCAGTCATTGATAGACACGCTCTGCCCCTCTAAGTTGCTCACCGCCCCCAACGCCTGCATGACCAGACCGCCCATGGTATCCACGTCCGTATCATCAAAGCTCGTCCCCAGCACCTCGTTACAATCGCCGATGAGCGTGGACGCTTGGACGAGCCACACGCCGTCTTTTTCAGGGTGGGTGATAATGTTGTTAATGGTGCTGTCCTCATCGATGTCATCATGCTCATCAACGATGTCGCCGACAATCTCCTCTAACAAATCCTCCAATGTCGCCACGCCCGACACCGAACCGAACTCATCAACCACAACCGCCATATGCACCTGAGCCCGTTGCAGTGAGCGTAGCAGGGTATCCGAGCGTGCCGTTTCCGAGATGTATAGGGGCTTTCGTACTAGGTCTTTGAGCAAAAATGGGGGGTTTTGCCCTGCCGATTTTTGAGCAAGATAGGGAATTAGGTCTTTGACGAGCAAAATACCCAAGACCGCATTATCGTCTGCCTCATCAATGACCGGATAGCGAGAATGATTGGACTCAAAAATGGTGGCAAGCACCGTCTCAATGTCATCACTACTGGTAATGGCTCTCACATCAGGACGTGGGGTCATAATCTCCTTGACCGCCATGGCAGGCAAATCAAGCACGCCCTCAAGCATATCAACCATGTCCGAATCCAAGAACCGCCGAGAGTCTTGGACAAGGTTAAGCAGGTCATCACGGGTTTCGGGGGCGGTAGAGAGCCAACGTTTTAAGCCACGTCGCCAACTGTGGTCATCAGACATGAGCGGTGTATCCTTTTTAAAAATTTATGCCTAATATAGTGGATTTATAAGGGTTATTCAAGGGGTTTTGTGTGCTTTTTTGGCAAAGTCCAAAGCAAAGCCCAAAAAAGTCGGGCAACGCACAGCTTCTTGATACCGATTGCACCATACCAAGATTTTTGCTACATTATCAAAAACCAAAAAAGGACGCCTCATGACCCCAAAAAGCTACCCACTTCGCCCAAAACAAGCCAAAGCATTGTTTTGGAACTTTCCCAAGACTGTTAGTAAGCCAGTCATCTTTTTTATCACACCCATTATTATTATATTTTTCCCCCAAATAACCAAATATAATTATTTTTTGGTAACGGGTGTTTTGTTGATTATTAGTTTGATGATTGATTTTATTGTTGCTTATTTTTTTAAAGATAAAATCAATGGCATACGCCTAATCATTGACGAAACAGGCATTTATACAAACAGTAAGTATTTAAGTAAAATTTTACACTTTAAACCAATCCATTGGCATGACATACAGGCAGTTTCTTATTGTCATGATAAAAGCAAAATCGTAACTGATGCTATTTTTTCAAATAAACCAGCAGAATTAGAAAAATACCCCAATTTTTTGCTAATTCATGGTCATTCAAACGGTGTGGTTGGTGCATTAACCAAAAGATTTGCCATTCATGAGCATATATGGCAAATAGATGATTTTGATGAAGTGATTGCGATATTTAAACAAAAAGGTTTTGATATACAAAATTTTAATGATGACAGTTATGCCAAGGCATTTTTGTCCGAACAGCATGATTTGGGCAAACGCTCGGGGCATTTGGCGTATTCGTCTTTTGGGTTATTTATTGCATTGGGGGTGTTGTTTTATTTTGATAAATTTATCACGCTAGATTTTGGCAATATGGACAACATTTATATGGGAGTGGCGATTGCGGTTTTTGTGCTTGGCGGTTATTATACATACAGCGAAAATAAACGATTGGACGGCACTGTATCGCTCATTATATTTGTGCCAATGGCGACTTTGTTTTTATTTAGTATCATGCTATTTATCTCGCCTATGGTTGGCAAAAAATATGATGTCGATTTTGATTTTAAAGGGGGTAAATGGCAAACCGACTACAAACAAAAACCGCTTTATATCGAATGCCAAAAACACCAAACCAATATCAAATCAGACGGCAAACTTACCATTACCGATACGCTTGGTATGGTAAGGGTGTCTTTTGATGAATTGGATAAAGTATGTATTGGGGGTAGGTTTAGTAAGGGGTGATTTTTATTTATAATGAATTAACCCCAATTTGCAACAATGTTAAATCTTGAAAAATGCTTTTGTAGGGGCGTGCTTTCCACACCCTAAATACAATTATTATAAATTGGCATTTTTATCATTCCCTAAATCTTCACCCACTTTATCACCCGCTCTTCTATCTCTTCATCATCAAACTGTATCTCGGACACACAGCGACCACGCACGCCCACTTTATCCAGTTGTTTGTCATGCCTGTCTTGCCCTGCGATAAGGCGGTGCCAATGTGGTAAGCCCTGCCCCAAGTAGAGCCGTTTGTACGCACAATGGTGGGGTAGCCACATCATCTCCGCTATCATATCAACCGTCAGACGAATGCAGTCAGGCACAAAGCGTTTGCGATTGAGGTAGTCCGAGCAATGTCCTGTGGCGGTATCAAGCAGTTTGCACGCCACGTCCGTGTATTCGGTCTGTCGCACATCATCATCGTCTAGGTATTTGACCAAACAGCACACGCCACAGCCGTCGCACAAGGCTTCCCATTCGTCATCGGTTAGGGCGGATAGGGGATAATTTTGCCAAAAATTGGGGCGTAAATCGGACACGGCATTTTCCAAAAATATTTATTGTAACAAATTTGGAGGTTTTTGGTGGCAAATTTGCCAAAAATTTTTGTTATAATCATCGGTGGATTTTAAAAATTAGTTTTTAACTTTTACAAAAAATCATTAACATAGGATAACTTTATGATTTACGACATCATTGGCGACATTCACGGACACGCCGACAAATTAACAGGACTTCTTGACAAATTGGGCTATGTTCATAACGGCACAAGCCATATCGCCCCACAAGGTCATCAAGCGATTTTTATGGGCGATTTTATTGATAGGGGCAATCAGCAATTAGCCACACTCAAAATCGTTTTTGATATGATTGATAACAATGAGGCTCTTGCCGTCATGGGCAATCACGAATACAACGCCATATGCTACGCTACCCAAAATGACAATGGCAAATATCTGCGTCCGCATACCGAAAATAATAACTTTCAGCACAAAGCCTTTATTGATGAAGTAGGATTTGATAGCCCATTACATCACCATTGGATACAGCGATTTTATGAATTGCCCCTTTGGCTTGAATTTGACGACTGTATTTGTATTCACGCCTGCTATGATAAATATAGCATACAGATATTAACGCCCCTACTTGATAATAATAAATTAACCCCCAATGCCGTACAGCTGACAGGCAAAAGAAACACCAAGCCTTATTATGCCATAGAGCATTTATTAAAAGGCATAGAAAGCCCCCTGCCGACTGGCTTAACCATGACCGACAAAACAGGCATAGTCCGCACGAATGCTCGTGTCAAATGGTGGATAGACGATTGGCAAAATAAATCCATTGACAAAACGCTATTTGCCAATGATTTACCCGAGATTTATCTCAATGATTTGTCCGATGAATTATTGGCATTTAGTGTTACAACCAACAAACCAATATTTATCGGGCATTATTGGCTACATGATAAACCAACCATTTTATCCGATAAAGTCGTGTGTATTGATTATTCGGCAGGCAGGGGCGGACATTTAACCGCTTATCAATTTGACACCAACAATCCGATATTAGATGATGATAATTTTGTGCAATTTGTGGGGTAAATGATTTGGGGGATTTTATTTAAAATTATCCTAATAATTTTAATGGATTTATTTTAAAATACAGACATACAATAATGATTTATTCACCCCAAAATCTATAATTTACTTTAACAATTTTATTTAGATTAACCATACCAAATTTTTTAAAGATTAAATTTCCCCACACCCTTAGCATTCGCCCCAATATTTGCTATAATACCTTTTTTTCAACCATTTTTAGCCATTTAAGGATTATCATGTCAAACGCCCACGCCCCAAACCCTGCCCCCATTTCATCGCCAGACGGCACCCCAAAAGTCGGTATCATCATGGGTTCACAGTCCGATTGGGCGACCATGTGTGAAACAGCACAGATTTTGGCTGAGTTTGGTGTCCCCTTTGAATGCGAAGTGGTCTCCGCCCACCGCACGCCTGACCGTCTGTTTGACTATGCCAAAAGTGCCAAATCTCGTGGGCTAAATGTCATCATCGCAGGAGCAGGTGGGGCGGCTCATCTACCAGGAATGTGTGCTAGCCAGACCGATTTGCCCGTGCTTGGCGTGCCTGTCAAATCCAGTATGTTAAGCGGTTGGGACAGCCTTTTATCCATCGTACAAATGCCCAAAGGCGTGGCGGTGGGAACGCTTGCCATCGGTACGGCAGGGGCGTACAATGCAGGGCTTTTGGCGGTGCAAATGCTTGCCATTTCTGATGACAAATTGGGGCAAAAAGTCTCTGAATTTCGTGCCAAACAAACCCAAAGCATTTTAGACAATCCTGTTCCCGGCATTGTCAATTCATAAATTATCCGTTGTCCATAAGGGCGAATTGCAATTCGCCCCTACAACCCAAAACACCCAAAAGCCAAATTGAGAACCCCTATGCCAAACACCCCCCTCTCCATTGCCAATTTTTATAGCGTCAATCATTCCAAACACCCCATCAAAACCATCGGCATTTTGGGCGGTGGGCAATTAGGCTTAATGCTTGCCCAAAGTGCCTTGCCACTTGGCATTCGCTGTGTGTTCCTAGAAGACGCTCCCAACTGTCCTGCCCGCCTTTTGGGTAAGGTATACAGCACCGAGCAGTTTGATGAATTTGCCAAAGCCTGCGACACTTATACCTTAGAATTTGAAAATACGCCCTTAGACAGTGCCAAAATTTTGGAGCAAACGGTCGGATTATTTCCCCCTGCTCACGCCCTATTTATCGCCCAAGACCGTTTAAATGAAAAGAATTTGTTTAATACGCTCGCCATTGACACCGTGCCATTTTTGGCAGTGGGTACGTTTGATGACTTACAAACAGCTTGCGATAAATTAGGCTTACCCCTTGTTTTAAAAACCACTCGGGGTGGTTATGATGGCAAAGGGCAATTTGTCATTAGAAGTGAAAATGACATTAAGACGGCTTGGGACGAATTAGGCAAGGCTTGTGAAACCGCTCCCTTAATTGCCGAAGGGTTTATCCATTTTAGCCGTGAAGTGTCCATCATCGCCGTCCGCTCGCAAGCTGGCGAAATCCGCTATTATCCTTTGGTGGAAAATGTCCATCACAATGGCATTCTTGCCAAAACGACCGCCCCCGCCCCCAATGTGGACAATTTAACCGAACAAGCCCAAGAAAATATCAAAAAACTTTTGGAGCATTTAAATTATGTCGGTGTTTTGACCTTAGAACTGTTTGTAACCGATGAGGGCCTGATTGCCAACGAAATCGCCCCCCGTGTACATAATTCTGGGCATTGGAGCATTGAGGGGGCGGTATGTAGCCAATTTGAAAACCATATGCGGGCGGTGGCGGGTTTGCCACTTGGCGATACCAGCATTGTTAAGCCGTCAGTTATGCTCAATGTCATTGGTAATTATCCAAAGATTGCTGATATTTTGGCGATTGACGGCGTGCATTATCACGGCTACGACAAAGAAGAGCGACACGGACGCAAAATCGCCCACATTACCGTAATGCCAAGCGATAGCGAGAAACTTACCGAGACGGTAGAAAAGGTGGTGGGGCTGTTGCCGAATAAATTGGGGCTTGCCTAATCTTCAAAGGAATTTTACAATGTGGGAAGTGGAATATACCGATGAATTTGGCGAATGGTGGGCGGGTTTGTCCATAGATGAACAGTCCGCCATTGAACGCTCCGTCAAACTTTTGATGACCAAAGGCGTAAATTTGGGCTATCCGCACAGTAGCGATGTTTATGGCTCGCGCCATAGCCATATGCGAGAATTACGCACACAAATTGGCGGTCACCCTTTTCGCACCTTATACGCCTTTGACCCAAGACGCACGGCAATTTTACTCATTGCAAGCGACAAAACAGGCGACAAACACTGGTACGAAACCCACATTCCGATTGCTGATGATTTGTACGACCAGCATTTAATTGAACTTCAAAATGAAGGATTATTGTAATGGCAAAATCTTTTAAAATCTTACAAGAGCAGTTGCACGACAAATTAAGTCCAGAACAACGAGCAGAAAACGAACGCCAATTTCAAAAAATGTTGGCAGAAATTAACAGCCAAAGCGATTTTGAACCCGACCTTGTGGCGTGGCTTAGAACCCAAAATGACGACATCAAACACTATGTCAATGATATGGTGCGTGGTGTGATGAATGTGCAACAACAAGCCTTAAAGAGTGTCTTATAAACCGTGATTATCTACATAGACGCAGACGCCCTCCCCACCATCGCCAAAGAACTCATCATCAAAACCACCAACCGTACACAGGTGCAAGCGATTTTTGTGGCAAATGCTTATATCAAATTACCGCCATCGCCTTATTTAAAGTCGGTGGTGGTCGCCCAAGGCTTTGACGTGGCGGACACCTACATCACAGACCACGCCCAAGCAGGGGATTTGGTCATCACAAGCGACATTCCCCTTGCCAATGACGTACTACAAAAAGGGGCAAAAGTCTTGACCGCACGGGGCGAGGAATTTACCATAGACAACATCAAGCCCAAACTAAACGCTCGGGACTTTGTGGAAACGCTTCGTGGCACAGGCGTGCTTGACCCACGAGAAATGGGCGGGCAAAAGCCGTATGGGGATAGAGAAAAACAAGCCTTTGCCAACGGACTAAATCGGCTTGTGCGTGCATTACCCTAAGCGATTTTGACGGTTTTCTAAATTATTTTCCCTTAAACTTACGCAACGCAAACACCACAAAATTCCCATGCGTTTTTGTCAAAATTTTGGCATAATATCCCCATTTACAAGCACCTTTTTACGCATTTTTACGCCAAAACTATGATTGAACAATGGAATAAAGAACTCGTCTTACAACGCCTGCTCGCCTTGACTTTGCTTGTTATTTTGATTGTACTGTGCTTTAAAGTGGTGCAATTTTTTATCGTGCCAGCGTTGTGGGCAGGGATTTTGGCGTACGTTACTTTTCCTGTTTATACTTTTTTTCACACCAAAGTCCGCCTAAGCCCCAGCTTTAGTGCGTTTTTGATGACTTTTTGTATCTCGCTCATGATTGGCATTCCACTGATTGTGGGCGTGTTTTATTTGCAACATGAAGTGGTGAGTTTTGTTGGTACGGCAATTCGCCGTCTGCAAGCAGGTTATTTGGATTTACCCAGTCAAATCAAGGACTTACCTGTCATCGGGCAGACGATTAAGGACACGCTTTGGGAGATTAACAAAAACCCTGAAGCGACCATGGAGACGGTGCGAACGTGGGTGCAGTCGCATTTGTATTATGGCAAAATGGCGTTTGATGCGGTGCTAAAAAACCTTGCCAAACTCGGCATGGCTCTGATGACCCTGTTTTTCTTTTATCGGGACGGCAAAAGTCTGATTCGCCAAATCCGCCAAGCCATGAAAAACATCATCGGCGACCGCATTGACGACTACATCGACTCGGTGGGGGCGACCACGCAAGCGGTGGTGTATGGCATTGGATTGACCGCTTTGGCTCAGGCGATTTTGGCAGGAGTGGGCTATGCTTTTGCCAGCGCCCCAAACCCCATTTTGCTCACACTTCTTACCTTTGTCGTGGCACTTATCCCCTTTGGCACGCCCTTTGCGTGGGGCGGTGTGGCGGTGTGGCTACTCTCACAAGGGCATACGGCAGAAGGTATTGGGCTTGCCCTGTGGGGGACGCTTGTCATCAGTTGGGTGGATAATCTCATTCGTCCGATTGTGATTAGTGGGGCGACCAAAATTCCCTTTATCATCATCTTTATCGGCGTGCTTGGGGGCTTGACGGCATTTGGTTTTGTGGGGCTATTCATCGGGCCTGTGGTGTTGGCGATTGGGCTTGCGGTGTGGCGTGAGTGGATAAGTCAGCACAAAAATGAGATTTTCGCCCCCAAAGACAGCATTGTCCCCGTAGCGGACGGCAAAGCCTTACTTGCCGATACCCCAACACCAAAACCTGTCTTGGATACGGAGAAATTGGAAAATTAGGTAAATTAAACTTCCTAAAAAACTAGGTTTTCCGTTTGCCCTGAGCTATGCCTGCGGGTCGAAAAACCGTTATGGGCAGGCATAGCTCACCACGAACGGTTTTCTTTGTAGCATACTTTTGAACCAGAGCCAGTTTTAGATATATAGACCGACTATTTTTGCACATCTATGCCAAAAAGCATTTATTAACCATACCCCAAAATCCAGATGTTTTTGGGGATTTTATACCCAAAAATACAGCACAAATCACACATCTGCCATCAATATGGACACAACCTGTCCATGTCATGACTTATTCTGTCTGCAACACTAGGTCAAGCCCCACCTTTGGGTCAATACCTAGTGCTTGGCAATACTGGATAAATTCCACCACATCAAGACGGCGGTCGCCATTCTCCACCCGCTGGACGAACGAATGCGGGCGGTCAAGTCGCTCGGCAAGCGTCCGCATGGGTAAGTTTTGGGCGGTGCGTGCGTCATACAGCCACGCTCGCAAGGCTATCATCTGGGTGGTGTGAATACTTCTGGTCATCACCATGAACTTATGAAAAATAATAGACCTATTTACACCATATTGACGAATTTACCCAAAATAGGTACAATACATTTATTCGCTCATTGCTCTTGGCATAAAGTGATAACGCACCACAAGGAATTTATTTGACAACTTATGAGCAACAAGCACGAACGACTGGCGGACAGATTTGCCGACATCTTTATCCGCCTAAACAGCAACGAGACGCTGAACACCAAAGCACTGGCGGACGAATATGGCGTGTGCGACAAAACCATTCGCCGTGATTTGGCTCGCATGGAGTGCTATCTGCCGTTGGTGCGTGAACGTGGGGCTGTGTATTTGGACAATACTCGGCGGTTTGATTTAACCCACAAAGAATTTGGCGAACTGATTAAACTCATCGGCATTCATCATTTGTTGCCAAATATGGATATTGGTTTTTTAAGGGAGCTAATTAAACAAAAGTCGGACAGCTCATATCATATTCATCATTATACCTATGAAAACAGTCAAGCATTTGATGAAATGATGAAGCAGTTAGACAGTGCTATCAATAATCGCCAAATCATACACTGCCGTTATGATAATAAAGAACGCACCATTTATCCTTACAAACTGATTTTTAAAGAAGGATTTTGGTATTTGGTGGGTGTGGAAAATGACCAACTAAAAAGTTATCGGTTAAGCAAAATTAATGATTTGATTATCAATAAAGAATACTTTGATAGCAATGATAAAATTGACACACTCATCAATAATAATGATAGCATTTGGCTAGGACAAAAAGAAATAACCGTTCTTATCAATGTCAGCTCAAAGGTCATTTCATATTTTAAACAAAGACAGATTTTACCCAAACAGTCCATTATCGCCAAGCAAGCCAATGGCGACTGGCTTATACAAAGCACAGTTTGGCATTATGATGAATTATCGCCCATTATACGGTGTTGGATACCACATTTGACCATTATCGAGCCAAAAGAATGGCAGGATAGGTTGGAGGGTGAATTGAGGTCTTATTTAGATTAGAATTTATTTTAACCCCGCTGAATATCAGCATTTTTAAAGGAGTAAAGTTATGCCCTTACCAATTATTGTAGCTGGTGTTGCTGGTGTGGTTGTTAGTGCCGCCACGACTAAAAAAACCTATGATGCCTACCAAGACAGCAAAAAATCTAGAAATATTACAAGAATGGCACAGGCAGAATATGAAAAGACCAAGCTAAGCCTAGAAAACGCCCAGAAGCTCGCTGAACAGAAACTCGCTGATTTAGACAAACTTTATTTTAAAATCGGACAAGACTTTCATGAATTTAGGGAGGTTTCCGAGGCTCTAATTGACAAATTGAATCAGGGGAGCCAAAAACATATAGAGATAAAACATCCAAAAAAGATTGAAATGGAAAAGATTGAGAATATTTCCATGAACTCCGCTGCTTACTTAGGCGGGGTGATGATTTTTGGATTATGGGGAACTTGGATTTTTTCCAATCATGCCAAAGACAATCTACAAAAAGCAAAATCCATTCAGTCCAATGTTGCACAATTTACTAAAAATGCCAACGTAACTCGTACTTATTTAAAAGACTTATCTAACTATCTTGAAGTTATTATAATTAACATCAACGATCTGCATGAGAAATTTAAAGACTACTTGGATATTTTAAAACAAACATCTTCTTTGGTAAAAACCAATCAAGTGAAAATAATAGAACATAAAACAGAGCTTCATCGCAAAATTGAAAATGGTTATGCCCTGGCTGCAATACTAACAGATGTTATGACCACACCCATATTTAAGATTGAAACAAGCAACGGCAAGCCTGTTTATAATGAAGATGGCACTCCTATGTTCCAACAGGAAGCTGGGGGTCATGCTCTAAATGACAAGCAGATGCAAGAAGTTATGGATCAAGCAGCCTTAGATAGTAAGGCATACACATCATAAAAAAACTCAAAACCCGTTGCTCATCGGTCATTTTAATCACATTAAAGTGACCGATGACATCTTATTTGGCAGGTAACAATGACAACAACAGCAAAATTTGATTGGACAGGCGAGCTTAACAAAACCGTTACTCATAGCCTTGTAACCACTTTTGGTTTGGATTTTTTATTATTTGAAGATAAAAAAGGCGGTGATGTAGATACCATTCACAATGCCCGTCAAGGCATATGGGCAACTGATGAAGCTCGTTCTGCCTATGAAAATCGTGGCGATTACAATTCACACGCTTATCATTCGCATGAAAATTATATCAACAAAGGCAGAGAAGATAAGCAAAAATACCAATCGGGCAAATTGCATGATGCCTACCGTAACACCACAATGAAACACGGCGAGAAACGTCATTTAGACCATATTATCTCCGCCAAAGAAATTCATGATGATGCAGGTAGAGTTTTGGCAGGATTGGACGGCTCAGAACTTGCCAATCAAAATAGTAACTTTCAATCCACCTATGACAAAATCAATATTGCCAAAAAGCAACATTCTACCGAAAAATTTTTGAATGAAGTTTTGCCAAAAAGTATTAATAATTATGAAGCCAAAATTAAAAACTACGAGCAACAACTGGCAGAACTTCCAAAAGATGCTCACGGTCAAGATGTTTTGGATTTAAAACAGAATTTACGCCAAGCCAAGGAAGATTTGGAGGCTTTGCAAAATATTGATAAAGAAGCCATGATTGAAACTGACAAAAAAGCACGGGGTGAATACAATCATGAAATTGGTATGGCTTATTACACCAGCAGTAAATTTTTTAAAAACACAGGGAAAGCTGCTGCCAGTCAGGGATTTCGCATGGGCGTAAGGCAAGCCGTTGGTCTGTTATTGGCGGAGATTTGGTTTGAATTAAAAGAGGCTCTGCCAAATCTTTTAAGGAAATGTCAAATAAATTTTAGCCTTGAAATGTTTTGGAGGGAACTAAAAAATACCTTAAACAATATTTTTGAAAGGGTAAAATTAAGATTTAAAGATGTACTAAACACCTTTAAAGACAGCTTTATTGCTGGGGTTTTGTCTAGCATTACCAACACCATTTTAAATATTTTCTTAACCAGTACCAAATTAATGGGGAAACTTATTCGTGAATCTTGGAATAACTTGGTACAAGTCATCAAACTGCTGGTATTAAACCCCCAAAAGTTGGCATTTGGCGATTTGATGAGAGAGATTACCCGACTTATTTTTGCAAGCGTTTCTACCATATTGGGCGTGATGCTCAATCAGCATTTGGCGACAGTCTTAACCATGCCTTTTGGCACGGAGATTGCCGCTTTTGTTAGTGCATTATTTACAGGTCTTTTGATGGTTGGCACTGCTTATTTTATTGATTACAGTCCTATCATGAAAAAAGTGTGGGAGTTTTTAAACAGTCTTAAAAATAAGTATGATGTCTTTTTGGACCATATGAAAGAGATTAATGCTGAGCTAAATGCTTATGTTACCAATCTTGCCAAAATAGAGTTTAATCTCAACCCCCAAGAGTTAAGAGATTTATCTAATGCTCTTAGCCATGCCAGCAATGAAACCCAAAAAGGACAAGTCTTACAAGCCGAAATAGACAGGCGTGGCATAGAATTACCCTATGAAATGGGAAATAGTGCCAGTACCATGTCATGGCTACAAAGCAAAGCCAAAAAGCTCCATGGATAATCTTACGCCTTTTCCATGCACATCCTGTGGCAAATGCTGTCGCCGTGTCAATCTGAGTGAACATACTGCTTATTTAGACCGTGGCGATGGTGTTTGTCGGCATTTTAATGATGACACCAACCTATGTTTGATTTATGATGAACGTCCACTTATTTGTCAGGTAGAGAATTATTATAAAAAGCATTTAGCCGAACACATCGCTTGGGACGATTTTGTTCGGCTAAACTTAGAAATCTGCGAAAAGCTGTGATTAAACCAAAAGCCCCCCACACGCCATTTCCACCGCCTTGACAATCGCCAACGCTTTTTTGTTGGTTTCGTCCCACTCCGCCACGGGGTCTGAGTCCGCCACCACGCCTGCCCCTGCTTGGATATGGACTTGTCCGTCTTTTAGCACAGCAGTACGAATAGCAATGGCGGTATCCATGTTGCCCGCCCAGCCCAGATAGCCCACCGCTCCGCCAAACACGCTACGGCGAACAGGCTCAACCTCATCGATGATTTGCATGGCTCGGATTTTGGGAGCTCCCGACAGCGTGCCTGCTGGGAAAGTCGCACAGAACACGTCCAGAGCGTCCTTATCAGCCGACACCACGCCTTCTACATTGCTTGCGATGTGCATGACTTGCGAGTAGCGTTCAATAAACATCTTATCGGTTACCTTGACCGTGCCAATGTCGCACACCTTGCCGATGTCATTACGCCCTAAGTCAATGAGCATCAGGTGTTCAGCGATTTCTTTTTGGTCGGAGAGTAGCTCGGCTTCTAGCGCTAAATCTTCTGCCATGTCCACGCCACGACGGCGAGTCCCTGCCAATGGTCGCACGGTAACTTTACGCTCATCGCCCACCGTCTCAATGCGAGAGAGAATCTCAGGCGACGCCCCCACGATATGAAACGGTTCATCATTGGCAAGCTCACCTTGGATAAGAAACAGATACGGAGACGGATTTAGGTATCTTAATGCCCGATACACCGCGAGCGGGTCGCCACTGTACTCGCCTGATAGGCGTTGGGCAGGGACAACTTGCATGACGTCCCCCGCCTTGATGTATTCCTTAATGCGGTTTACGTCCGTGCAGAATTTGTTTTGCCCTGTTTGTGAGACAAAATGCGGTAAGGGCTGTTTTTTGACGGTCAAATCAGGCTTGTGCGACAGCAAATTCTCAATAATATCAAGCTGTTTGACCGCCTTTTTGTAGCCGTCTTTGGCGTGCGTGTCGGCATAGACCACGATAGATAGGGTATGCTCTAGGTTGTCAAACACTACCACAGACGATGATAGGGTAAGCCACATATCAGGCAAAGCCAAAGGATTGGGCGAGTTTGACACGCCAACAGACGGCTCAATCACTCGTATCATGTCATAGCCAAAATAACCCACGAGTCCGCCACTAAATGCAGGTAGGTCGGGCATGACATCTTGGCTTGGGGTTTTGTACTCCGCCATAAAGGTGCGGATAAAATCAAATGGGTTGGTGTCGTGCGTGGTCGTCTCGTCCTTGCGTGTGTCCTTTATCACCACCTTGTCGTCATGATACTGGATAATAATGTCCGAACCCAGCCCAATCATAGAATATCTCGCCCAGCGTTCGCCCCCCACCACCGACTCAAACAAATAAGCGGACGCAAAAAATTTACGCAAATTGGCAAACACCGACACAGGCGTGGCATCGTCCATTAAGCGTTTTTTGATAAGCGGAATGTGAGTGTAGCCTTGTTCGGCAAGGGCGTGGAAGTCGGATAAAGATAGCATGACAAGTCCTAAAAAAATTTTTATTATTATAACCCAAAATGCGTGGCAAAAGACAATAAAAACCGCCTAAGCTCTCACTTGGCGGTCATCATCAAATCAGCCCACTCACCACAGCCGACTGATACAAACGTTTGGCACGGCTACCCGTCCCACAAAACACCATGACCGGCTTGGGTAAATCAGACAACAGATGAGCAAATGCCGTCACCGTCTCCAAATGCAAACTCTCGCCATCCACAGGCAGATGACGATAGGACAGTCCAACCTGCTCGGCACTTTGGCACAGCTCGGCAGTCTTGGGCTGACCTGCCATCTCATCATCAAAACGCAAATTTATCAAACTCTTAAAACCCAGCTCGGACAAGGCTTGGCATTGACAAGGGTGGATTTGTTTATACAATGTGATGTTCGTGTGCATGTGATTCCCCATACTTGGTGATTTATCGTGGAACTTATCTTACCCAAAAACAGACGGGCATTCAATGCTATTTTGACATAAGCTTATGAAAAAATTTTAAAATTTGGGATGCTTTTAAAAATTTTGGAATAAGGGATGTAAAATTGATTAAAATTTAATCAGACTATTTTTCAATTTTTCAATTTTTCAATTTTTCAATTTTTCAATTTTTCAATTTTTCAATTTTTCAATTTTTCAATTTTTCAATTTTTCAATTTTTCAATTTTTCAATTTTTCAATTTTTCAATTTTTCAATTTTTCAATTTTTCAATTTTTCAATTTTTCAATTTTTCAATTTTTCAATTTTTCAATTTTTCAATTTTTCAATTTTTCAATTTTTCAATTGATTATCAGCGGATTTGGCAGGCTGTCAAGTATTTTTTAAGGTGTTTACCGCCATACCTGTACTTAAAAACACTTGACCGCTTAGTGCTGTGATGACAGGGGTGTGCATGAGAGCGTCCATGACGGGCCCTTTGATTTCGGTAAAGTGTAATTGCTTGTCATCCATGATGAGTGTACGGTTAAAGTCGGCAAGCATTTCTTGGGCGGACAAATCCACGTGATTGACCGCCGTCATGATGACGACGATGTGGCGAGCGGTAGGATACTCACGGCAGATGTCATCTAGGGCGGTGCGGACGGTGGCGACATTGCCAAAATACAGGCTCTCATCAATGCGAATGAGTATCATGTTATCAAAGGTCTGTACGTCATGGCGATGGATGTTCCGAAAATGCTCGCTACCCTCAACCTGCCCCACGACCGCCATATGTACACGGTGCGAGCAGTAGATGATGAGTGCAAAGCTGACCAGTAGCCCTGTGATAAGCCCGATGTTCAGCCCAAAGCCCACGCACGCCACAAAAGTCATGGCAAGGGTTAAGGCTTCGCTTTTGTCTTGGGCGTGGGCAACCCTAAAACTTGCCACATCAATCATGGCAATGGCGGACGTGATGATGACGGCAGAGAGTACCGCATAGGGTAGCCCCGTGATGAATTGCCCCAAAAATAACGCAATAATCAGCACGCCTATGGCACAGACCATGGACGATAGGGGCGTATTCGCTCCGAGTGCGACATTCATGCTGGTGCGAGAGATACCGCCTGAGACGGCAAATCCGCCAAAGAGCGAACTTGCGATGTTGGCAAGCCCCAGCCCTTTTAACTCATGGTTGGGAGCAAATGGCTCATGGCGAATGCGTGCCAAATTGCCCGCCACACTGGCACTGGATATAAAGGCGATGAGTGCGATAAGCAGAGCAGACGGCAGTAGCGTGATGATGATGTCTAGGCTAACCACAGGCAAGGCAGGCAGGGGCAGATGTGTCGGCAAAGGGGCAAGCGTGGCAATGCCGAGATTGGCAAAATCATACTGCCGAGCGATGATGATACTGATGCCGACGAGTACCACGATAAAAAAACGGGCGATGTGAGCATGGGCGGACTTAGGCAGTAGGCGATACAGCACGCCGTGCATGAGTGTGGGGCGGTAGCGGTTCATGAAGAGTAGCCCCAACGCCCCCAGTCCCAACATGGCGGTGGGTGCATGAAACAGTCGCTCCTGCCCTGCCATCTTGCCCATCATGTCAATGAGTCCATCGCCTGCCAAGGGCGTGCCGATGAGATGTTTTAACTGCCCCAAGATAATCAGCACAGACGCCCCACTGATAAAGCCACCTGCCACGCCACGACTGACAAACTGCATAATCCAGCCCAAACGTATCACATGGGCGAGCATGAGTAGCACCCCAACCATCAAGGCAAGCGTTACCGCCATCGCCTGATACTGCAAGCTCCCCAACGCATAGGACGACAACGCCCCTGATGTCATGATGGCGGTAATGGCAACAGGCCCGACGGCATTGACCGAGCTTGAACCAACATAGGCATAGACCATCGTTGGCACGATGGCACTGTATAGCCCCATGATAGGCGGCAGCCCTGCCAGCAGTGCATAGCCCAGACTTTGGGGAATGACCAGCACCGCCATCATCAGCCCTGTACTAAGCTCAGGCAAGGCACGCTTTGGCTCTGCCAATAAGGGGGCAAGCCATGTGGGGATTATGTTAAAAGCAGGTCGTTTGGTGAATGCCATGTCGGTACTTGTCTGTTATCTTGTTTAGTGAGCCTTCTCCCAATTCTCCCCCACACCAATCTCCACAACAAGTGGCACGGCAAATTCCACGTCCCAACCTAAGCTTTTGGCGGTGTCGGTCAGCACGTTTTGCATGGCGGTTTTGATAAGTTCGCCTATCTCGTCTGCTTTGTCGCTATCCACTTCAAACACCAATTCATCATGCACTTGGAGTAAAAGTTTGGCATGGTCTTTGGGCAGGACTTTATCCACAGCTATCATGGCAAGTTTGATGATTTCAGCAGCAGAGCCTTGTAGTGGGGCGTTAATGCTTGCCCGCTCCGCCCCTTGTCTTATCATGGCGTTTGATGAATTGATGTCGGGGGCGTAGAGCTTTCGTCCTAAAATGGTAGTAACATAACCTGTTGATTTGGCGTAACTTTTGGTATTTTCCATGTAGTCATGTATGGCAGGATAACGGGCAAAATACCGCTTGATGTAGTCCTTTGCCACGCCATTTTCTACGCCCAATTGTTTGGCAAGCCCAAACACGCCCATGCCGTATAGCAGCCCAAAATTCACCGCCTTTGCCGAACGTCTCTCGTTTGGCGTTACGTCTGATAGCTCCTTACCCATAATCTCGGCAGCGGTGGCGGTGTGAATGTCTAGGTTGTTTTTAAAGGCGTTAATCAAACTCTCATCGCCGCTAAAATGAGCCATGAGCCTCAGCTCAATCTGCGAATAATCCGCTGCCATAATCACACGCCCTGTCGGTGCGATAAAGGCTTCACGAATGAGTCGCCCTGTGTCGGTGCGAATGGGGATATTTTGTAGGTTGGGGTCTGATGACGACAGTCGCCCCGTACTCGTCAAGGCTTGGTGGTAGCTGGTATGCACTCGCCCTTGTTTGTCGGCGACTTTGGCAAGAGCGTCCGTGTAGGTGCTTTTGAGCTTGGACAGACTTCTATGTTCTAGCACCACATCCACAAGCGGGTGGTCAATCTTGGCAAGCACTGCTTCGGACGTGGAATATTGTCCTGTTTTGGTTTTTTTACCGCCTGCTATGCCTAACTTGTCAAACAAAATCTCGCCAAGCTGTTTGGGGCTTGCCACGTTAAAGCTCTCGCCTGCCAGCTCAAACGCCTTTTGTTCTAATTGACTGATTTGATTGTCAAAAGCAAGCGACAATTTACCCAAAAATTCGGTCTTTATCAAAATGCCGTCATGCTCCATTTGGGCTAAGATTTGGGCGGTGGGGATTTCTACTTTGTGCAAAAGGCTATTGGCATTGGTATCTTTTTGCAAATAGTCATCAAACACACTAAACAAGCGATACGTAATGTCCGCATCTTCGCACGCATAATCGCTTGCCTTATCCATGTCCACTTTATCAAAGCTAAGCTGTTTTGCCCCTTTACCTGCCACGTCTTCAAAGGTGGTGGTATTTACGCCCAGATAGTGCCGTGCCAAATCGTCCATGTTATGCCGTGTCGCCACGCCATTGATGACATAGCTCGCCAGCATCGTATCCATATGCCAATTATTTAGCTCAATGCCATATTTTTTAAAAACATGACTGTCGTATTTAATGTGCTGTCCGATTTTGCCGATACGCTGATTTTGTAAAATGGGTTTTAATTCAGTTAAAACAAAGTCCCTATCTAATTGATTATCAAGCAAAATATCAAAATCGCCCGTATGCCCGACAGGGATATAATAGCCTTCATAATTAGCGGTGGCGACAGATACCCCAACCAACTCTGCCTTTTGCCAATCAATGCTAGTCGTTTCGGTATCAATGGCAAAATAAGGCACGCTCTTTAATTTATCAATAAGCTTATGAAATTCATCAAGGCTATTTATGGTTTTATAAGTACCTTGTTTAATGGGTAAGGGTTTAACGGTTAATTCATCGCTGTTATCGGCTAAATTATCATTAAAAGGATTGTTTAATTCATTATCGGCATTATCATTATTAAATAAATCATCAGTAACAGGCAACTCCGCCATTTTTAATAATGCCAACTGCTCTGCCATTTCTTTTTTAAATTCTAATGTCTTAAATAATTCATATAACGCTTTGGCACGTTTTATTTGTGTCTCTTTGTCATTATCTAATTTTAATTCGTCAAATGAAATGGGCAGTTCTAGATTGGTAACAATCGTGGCAAGGGTGCGATTTAGGGGGATTTCGCCCTGATGTTCGTATATTTTTTGCCCGACCATGCCTTTGATATTGGCAAGATTTGCCAAAATGCCGTCAATGTCGCCATATTCGGTCAAGAGCTTACTTGCCGTCTTCGCCCCAACTTTTGGGATACCTGCAATGCCGTCCGATGAGTCGCCCATGAGCGTGAGATAATCGGCGATTTGGGTGTTGTGTACGCCAAATTTGTCAAATACGTCCTGTACGTCCGTGATCTTGTCCTTAAAGCTGTCTTCTAAAATCACACAGTCATTAACCAGCTGTGCCATGTCCTTGTCGCCTGTGGAGATGACCACGGGGTAGCCCTGCATACAGGCGTTACGGGCAAGCGTGCCAATGATGTCGTCCGCTTCAAAACCGTCAATTTTGATGAGGGAAATGCCCAATTTTTCAATCAAGTCATGAATATAAGGAATCTGTACTCGCAAATCATCATCCATAGGAGGGCGGTGGGCTTTGTAAGCGTCCGATAATTCGTGGCGAAAAGTGGGGGCTTTGGTGTCAAAAGCGACAGCCATGTGGGTGGGCTTGTATTTTTTGATGAGCTTGCCCAAGGCATTTAGCACGCCACGAGTGGCATTGGTGGGCAAGCCGTCTTGGTTGGATAAGGGGGGCATGCCGTGAAAACAGCGAAACAGATAATACGAGCCGTCCACCAGAATGACGGGCGGGCGGTCTTTGTCAATGGCGGACGTGTCAAAAGTGGCAAGGTTGGGGATGTCGGTGTAGGTCATGATGTGATTTTTGTAAAAATTTGGGGTATTATACCTAAAATTACCCCTGATTGGAAAATTTCCCCATAAAAAAAGCCCTGATAATCAGGGCTTAGATTTACCGCTTAATTATATTGGGTGCATTCAACATCTTCATCACGGCAAAACATTTCATGGTGCTTGGCTTGGCACTGCTTTAAGACATCAAGGCGAGCCTTGCCACGGCTGGTATTTTCAGAACGGTAGGTGTCAGTAAACGCTTTGACCTTGCAGACATGAACACTGCTATTTTCTTTGACAGGCTCGGGATTTTCTTTGACAAGCACAGGCACTCCAACCGATACAGGTACAGATACGGGTACGCTCACAGGTACAGGTACAATGACCGCCCCCGTATGAGTGGCATCAATGGGTGTCACGCAAGCAGATAATGATAAAGCTAATAAAATAACAGCAGAGGAGAAAAAAGTTTTCATGATAATCTCATTAGAAAAATAAAATATAGGAATTAAGCAAATTAAAGATGATTATTATACAAAGTACAACTGTCGTTAATTTAATTAAGATGTAACAAATTGTAAAATTTTCTATTCTATAACCATAAGCCCTTCCCAATTTTTCCAAAAAGAAAAGCGCCCAAATATGAGTGCTTTTCGTGGCGAAATACCGATTAGTATTTACGCACGGTGCGTGCTTGTTCACGCCATACTTTTTTCTTATAACGCTTGACCGCAGCGGCTTTTTTACGCTTACGCTCTTGGGTTGGTTTTTCGTAAAATTCTTTTTTACGTACGTCAGCCAGAACGCCTGCTTTTTCGCAAGCACGTTTGAAGCGACGAATCGCAATATCAACAGGTTCGTTTTCTTTGACCTTTACTAAGGGCATGGTTTACTCCGATTATCAAGACAACTAAGACATCAATTTGGCTGTATATTATAATTAGCTGGTACGGTCTTGGCGTAGGCATCAGCTCAAATTGGAACAAGGTGTTTTTTACAAAACCTGCCGATTATAGCAGATATTAACCACAAAAACAAGCCGTTATGCCCCAGATTTTATCTTTTTAAACATCACCACCACCGCCACAACCAGACAGCCTGCGATAAAACCCACCACGCCATTATAAATGGTCTCGGTCAGACCGCCAAACATGCCCGACAAGTGCGACAAATGCTCAGCTTGATGATGTAGCATGTCCACGCCATGCACCAAAATCCCACCACCAACCAAGAACATGGCAAGCGTACCTGCGATAGATAGGAATTTCATGAGTTTGGGGGCAAAGGCAAGGAGCAGGTTACCCATTTTTTGTTTGGTGGGGTCAGACTGTGCCGCCCAATGCATACCCACATCATCCATTTTGACAATCATCGCCACCAGTCCGTACACCCCCACTGTCATCAAAATGGCAATGGCAGATAGTGCTAAGGCTTTGGTCATAAAGGTCGTCGCCGTCATCACCCCAAGCGAGATAACCACAATCTCTGCCGACAAAATAAAGTCGGTGCGAATCGCTCCTTTGATTTTGTCTTGCTCTAATACCACCAAATCTTCATCGTTGGCGTTGGCTTCTAGGCGTGCCTGATGAGCGTCTTCATCATCTAAGTCATGGGGCAAGAGTTTGGGGGCAAATTTATGAATGACCTTCTCCGAGCCTTCATAGCACAAAAATAGTCCGCCAATCATAAGTAAAGGCGTAATTAGCCACGCCGCCACCGCACTGATGGCGAGGGCTGCCGGCACAAGGATACATTTATTGATAAATGACCCCTTTGCTACCGCCCACACCACCGCAAGCTCACGGTCGGCACGCACGCCTGTTACTTGTTGGGCGTTTAATGCCAAGTCATCGCCCAGCACACCTGCCGTCTTTTTGGCGGCGACTTTGGTCAGCACCGAGACATCATCTAGCACCGTTGCGATATCATCTAATAGAATAAGTAAACTTGCCATGATTGCCCTGCTTTTGATTTGTTCAAATAAAAGGTATATTTTAACACAACAATATTAAAATTTTTTGACAATCACAAACCCCATCATCCACCCATCTCATCATCGATTGTTTTGAACATTTGTATAAAAGTATTGGGAAATCATGGCAAAATTTGGTATAATAGCTCATTTTTCCTTTTATCATTTATCATCATGACCATCAAACCCACCCTATCACACACCGCTTTGACTGTTGCCATGACCGCCCTACTGCTGGTCGGGTGCAACCAAGACAAAAAAACAGGCAGCACGGCAACTGCCACTGACCAAACCCAAGAAACAAACACCGAGCCAGTGGACAATATCCCTGCCCAAAATGACGACCCCAACCATCAGCCCGATGTCGCCCTTGCCCTACAAAACAACCTAAACAAATCAGGTCTTAACGCTCAGGTTCAGTCCGTCATCCCAACCGACATGCCCGAGATGTACTGGGCGACTTTGGATGGTGTTTCGCCATTTTTTGTTGATAAAACTGGCACGTACGTCATTCAAGGTGCGGTCATGAAGCTAGGCGATGGCAGACCTGTGGACATCAGTAGTGCCATGATGTCAAAAGCGGTCGTCTCCGAGCTGCAAGCCGTGGACAAATCCGAGATGATTATCTTCCCTGCCAAAGGCGAGACCAAAGCGTCCATCTATGTTTTCTCAGACCCTACCTGTCATTATTGCCAACTTCTGCACAAAGAGATTGACCGAACCAACGCCGCTGGCATCGAAGTTCGCTATCTGGCATGGCCCCGTGGCGAGTCTATGATAGGTCTGACCGAGAGCGTGTGGTGCAGCAGTGACCGCCAAACCGCCCTGACCAACGCCAAACAAGGCAAAGACGTCACCGCCCCAAGCTGTGACAACCCCGTGCGAAAACACATGGCACTCGGTCACAAGCTGGGTGTGTCAGGCACGCCTGCCATCTTTGCCGAAAACGGACAACAGCTTGGGGGCTATTTGCCATCGGCTGAGCTTGCCAAAGAGGCTATTGCCAATCGTTGATGGTTAATTTATAAATAACAAACAAAAGGGCTCGGTTTTTAGCCCTTTTTTATAAGATTTTAAAAACAAATCACCACACTCATCAAGTCCCATCACCTGTTACAATTTTTACAAAAAATTTTGACAAAACCCATAAAAATTTTTACAAACCCCTAGCATAAGCCATGAACTTATGATAAGTTAAGCAGTTCGGTTTTACCGTTAATTTTTGTTATAGATAACCAGTTGGGGCATTCATGAAAGATAAAATTAACATTGCGGTTTTGGGTCTGGGAACAGTTGGTACGGGCGTGGTCAACCTACTAAAAGACAACGCCGTTGAGCTGTCTCGCCGTAGCGGTCATGACATCTATATCACTCACGTCGGCACAAGGAGGCAGCGAGATGACATTGACCCCACCATCAAACAAAGCGATGATTTGATGGCAATCGCCGCCGATGATGATGTGGACATCGTCATCGAAGTGATTGGCGGTAAGAGCGTCGCCAAAGACGTCATCATCCACGCCATCAAACACAAAAAACACGTCGTCACCGCCAACAAAGCCTTACTTGCCGAACATGGCAATGAGATTTTTGGGCTTGCCGAAGAGCATGGCGTGCAGGTGCGTTACGAAGCGGCGGTGGCAGGTGGCATTCCCATCATCAAAATCATCCGTGAAGCCCTAGCCGCCAACAAAGTGGACTGGGTGGCAGGCATCATCAATGGTACGGGCAACTTTATCCTGACCGAAATGCAACAAAAAAACCGTCGTTTTGGTGACGTACTAAAAGAAGCCCAAGCCCTAGGCTATGCCGAAGCTGACCCCACCTTTGATGTTGAAGGTATTGACGCCGCTCATAAGCTGTCCTTGTTGGCATCGATTGCCTTTGGCATTCCCTTGCAGTTTAACAAAGTGTACTGTGAAGGCATCACCAAAATTAACTTGCAAGACGTGGTCTACGCCAAAGAGCTTGGCTACATCATCAAGCACCTCGGCTTTGCGTTTCGCCGTGAACACGGCTTTGAGCTACGTGTCCATCCCACGCTTATCCCCAACAGCACCCTACTTGCCAATGTCAATGGCGTAAAAAATGCCGTCATGGTAGATGCTCACCCGCTGGGGCAGTCGTTGTATTATGGCGATGGGGCAGGAGCGGGAGCGACAGCATCGGCAGTCATGGCGGATGTCATGGATTTGATTTATGTCATCAATGCCAACACCCCAAGCGACGTACCACATCTGGCGTTCGTCCCCGAAGAGCTGTCCGACACTCGCATCCTATCTAGCGATGAGATGACCTGTGGCTACTATCTGCGCTTGACGGTCAAAGACGAGCTGGGCGTACTGGCTGACACCACTCGCATTCTGAGTGAAAACGGCATTAACATTGACGCCATCATGCAACGTGACGCTCACAAATCAGGACTCGTACCTGTCATCATCTTGACCTTGCCCGTACTAGAATCACAGATGAACAAAGCCATCAAAGAGATAGAAGTCCTTGGGGCGGTCACCGAGCCTGTGGTGCGTATCCGCCTAGAAAGTTTAGAATAATAAAGCCAAACCACAAATGGCAGAGTGCAAGATTATAAATTGTCAATTCCCTGCTATTTGTGGCATAATAGCATTATTTGAATAGTCATCCGTTAGGAGTTCTCATGAAAGCCAAATTATTTACCGCCATCATCAGCACGAGCCTACTACTTAGTGCCTGCGGAGGCGACCACGCCCATCCAAAAGCCGTGGACAAACTAGAAGAAGCCGAGGCAAATGCCAAAGCCAATGCCCCAAAAGCAGAAGAAGTGAAATTTGATGACCACGGACAGCCCACAATGGGCGGTGCTGGTGGAGCGTCAGGTGCAGTCGCCCCCACCACAACCGACACTGCAACTACTGATGTAGCAGAAACCACCACAGCCACTCCTGAGACGACAGAAACGGCGAAGCCAGCAAGCACAGAGACAACAGAGACCATGGCTGTTGCCGAAGCCCCTGTCCCCACTGAGGCACCGACAGCAGAAGAGACCACCCCTGCCGACACCGAAACCAAACAATAATCATAAAAATACCGCCTGTCACAAGCAGGCGGTATTTTTATGGCATTCTCTTATAAACTTAACGTCTTTGCTCCACCACAAGCGAATCAATGCCGTTATTACTCAATCTTCTGCTGGCAGACAGTGCTTCTTCCTTAGAGTTCATGGTATTGGAGATGACTTGATACAGCTCCATGCCGTCATCCACACGCTTGATGACCCGAGCATCTATACCCGACATCATGACCTCAGCACGCATGCGGTCAGCCTCATCGGGGTTGTCATAACTGCGAATTTGTAAGATATAAGTATTCTTATGAGCCGTTATCTCAATATTGCCAGAAGTTGACTCACCTTCATAGGTAGCATCTTCTTCGGTGATGGCTATTTCCATCTCGTTAGTACCACTTACATTGTCATTCTCTTGATGACTGTCAGAAATGACCACCGCATCAGGCTTAACCTCAGGTTGCTCAGTTATGGTCGCCTCATCCGTCACCGGCTCACCCCCCGCCACATTTTCCCCTGTATGAAATTCTCGTGTTGGTAGCACTTCATAAAACTCATAGTTATTTGCTTGCTCTTTTTGTGGCAATGGCTCAACTTTGGTAGGCGGATTGACTTCTACCTCTGTCTTAAAACCATCAAACAAAGGCGATAAGTATAAGAAAAATCCTATCATCACCGCAATCACCGCCCCCACAAACATCCAAAGCAGGCTGATAAGCCCTGATGACGTACGAACTTTTTGTTCACGACTGATTGGTTTGTTATAAGGTCTTTGGGGCATAGAATACCTTTTTATGGTTGTTTGTGGTTGGCTGTTTATTTTTTGGGAAATACTTTTAGTATAATCATTTTTTTAAAAATTTTTATAAAAATATTGTAACATTTTTTAACGCATGTCATCTAAGGGCAAAACTTATTAAGCTCGCCTGCCATTTTGCCAAAAAAATACCCAAAACCCCAAAAGCTGATAAACTTTTTAGGTTTTGGGTAAATCACACCACAAGATGCCCAACAGAATATTAGGGTATTTTTATTTTAAGCCTTTAACTGGCGTTCCATCTCATCAAACTCACCCATAATCTTGGCACTGGGCGGTGGGGTCAAAAGTGAGACAACCACCGTCGCAATGGCACTAAACACAAAGCCAGGCATGATGGAATAAATGGCGTCATTAGCAGGCTGTCCGCCAATCGTAATACCCCCATACACCCAAACGATAACGGTCAATGCCCCGACAATCATGCCTGCCAAAGCCCCTTGGTAGTTCATGCGTTTCCACATGAGCGAGAGTAGCACCAACGGACCAAACGCCGCCCCAAAGCCTGCCCACGCGTGCGACACCATCTTTAACACCGAACTGTCTTTGTCCCCTGCCAGCATAATCGCAAGCACCGCCACGAGTACCACCGAGATACGCCCGACCATGATTTGGCGGGATTCGGATGCTTCTTTGTCCAAAAACAGCTTGTACACATCACGAGTGAGCGAGCTTGACACCACCAGTAGCTGACTAGAAATGGTACTCATAATCGCCGCCAATATCGCCGCCAGCAAGAAGCCACCGATGAGCGGATGAAACAAAAGCTGTGAGAACACCAAGAAAATCGTCTCAGGGTCATCTAGGCTCATGCCCTTATTATGGATATATGCCACGCCCGACACGCCAACAAGCAGAGCCCCAATCAAGCTCAATATCATCCAACCCATGCCAATACCGCACGCCACAGGCACGTCCTTGACTGAGCGAATCGCCATAAACCTCACGATGATGTGTGGCTGTCCAAAATAGCCCAGACCCCACGCTGCTAGCGAAATCGCTCCCATGACACTCACGCCACTCATGATGTTAAACAGCTCAGGGTTCACAGAACGTGCCACGTCCATGCCGGCACTGATACCGCCGATTTCATTAAAGGCGACAAACGGCACCAGCAGCATGGCGATGAGCATAATCACCCCTTGGACAAAGTCGGTCAAGGACACCGCCAAAAATCCGCCAAAGAGCGTATACGCCACGACCACGCCTGCCGTCACCCACAGACCCAAGCCATAATCAAGCCCGAGCGAGCTTTCAAAAAGCTTACCGCCCCCAACCAGACTTGCCGCCGTATAGACCGTAAAGAACATGATGACCACAATGGCAGAAACCATACGAAGTAGGTGCGTTTTATCATCAAAGCGATTGGCAAAAAAGTCGGGCAAAGTAATGGCGTTGCCTGCCACTTCGGTATACACACGCAGACGTGGGGCAACGAGCAGGTAGTTGGCAAATGCCCCTATCGTCAGTCCTCCTGCTATCCACAAACTCACAATGCCTGACGCATACATATAACCAGGTAACCCCAGCAGTAGCCAGCCTGACATGTCGGACGCCCCCGCCGAGAGTGCCGTCACCGCAGGCGATAAGTTACGCCCACCGAGCATATAGCCTTCGACATCTTTTTTTTGTTTAAAATAGGCATACACTCCAATGGCAATCATGCCCAAAAAATAAATTGACAGCGAAATCCATACGCCCGCCCCGCCTGATGTTACAGCGTCCATGACACACTCCTTACATTGTTTAACAAAAAAGTAACAAGCGATTATAACAAAATTAAATTCATTTGCAAATGGGGTGTATCTCATTTAAACACTTGTTATTTTTAAGATCTCAGAACCGTAAATCTTTCCATATATCCAATAATTACAGGATCTGCAGGCGAGTTTAACCATATTTTTTCCATATAAGGGGCTATTTTGATGAATTTTAAGGGTTTTTATGACCTCTTTGGCGTCAAAAAATCCCTTAGAACTGTAAATCTTTCCATATATTAAAGCTCATTTATGCCGATTTTAAGTTTTATATGTGGTAAAAAATACGGTCTTTTTGTGGTTTTTTTGATAAAAATGGATAAATTTTAATTAAACTGGAAGATTTTTACTGTTTTTGCTCGGATTTTAGGTGTTTTAACCGTATTTTCTTTCACATATCAGTGGCATGTGCGTTAATTTAATCAAAAAGACTGTAAATATTTCCACATATCGGAGTATTTGGTTTTTTTAGGCGGTTGTGAACCGTATTTCTTTCCATATATGGATAATTCTGCCCACACCCCCTCACCTAACCGCAAATAAAAAACCACCAGCCAAGCCAATGCTCAGCTGATGGCTTACGCAGGATTTATCTGTCTGCTGGTTTTAAAACCCATAATGAGTTACGCCATAAATGCTGGGTTACGCTGTCGCTAACCCAGCCTACGGGCTTGGGCAAACAGATAATTGACATCAAATGCTTGTCCGTCAATCTCTTGACCGTGCAAGAGGTGCAAAATAACGGCCTTACTCGTGGTAGAAGTGCCACCGCAGACACCGTCCAACTGGCGGATATCAGGCGAGCCAAAATTGCGGAGCAAAATGTCGTCCATTGAAAGGGGCTGATTGTTAAGAACTTCTCGTTCAAACACCCAGCATTTGCTTGTGCCACCACGCATAAGGGTGGCGGGAATGGTTAGGTTCATCGTGGTTTTTCCTTATCGCTTAGCGGTCAAAGACACGACAAACAGGCACAAAAAAGCCTGCCAACACAGCGTTTGGCAGACTGACAATGGGGGTGGAATTGTGGATTAGGGTGTTGCGTGGGAACGCAGGGGAGCTAGATATGACATAAAATAAAATTTCCCTTTTGGTGGCAGATGCCGAAAAGATGCTTAGCATACACGGTTGTGATTTTATTGTCAAAGTGCGATTTTGGAAATCATTTGTACAGTGAAAATAAAATTTTACAAGCGTCAGACCATCATAACAAAGTTTTTGTAGTCTTGCAAATTGTTATGGCAAAATATTTACAATTGTTTATAATTTTCTTGGCTCAAAAAAATGCACCCACGGCAAGGTCGGTGCATTGATGTAAATTCTTAAAAAGACAATGAAGACAATCAATCAGATGGGTTGTCAGGCTTGGCTTTTGCAAGGGCAATCATCATATAATAAATGCCAATACCAAGCCCAACCAGCATTAGTGCCAAACCAATCCGAATCCCCATCATATCGCCCTTAGCACGGGCGGTATTTTGTGGGTCGTCAGGCAAGTATTCACGCTCAATCGGCTTACCTGTTTGTAAGATTGCCAATTCATCTTTACTGATATTGGCATTTTTTAGATGGATGGTTTGACCGCCATCAGCCGTAAACGCCAAATCCGTGTCATAGGACCTGATACCAAAGCGTTTGCGAGTTTCGGTGTAGTGGTCGCTTGTGGGATAGGCTTCGGCGATTTTGCCTTCGCTTGGATAGCGATTGTGTAGTGAATACTTATTAAAAGCAAACCAACCGCCAAACAACCCTACGCCAATGGCGATTAAGGCACAGATAAAATAAGTCGCTTTGCTTTGCATTAGCACACCTTATTGGACGATATTGGCTTTTTGGACAAAGCGGTTGTACATCTCTACCACATTGGCTTCTGAGCCATCTACCATTGGACTGCCTGCGTTTAGCTGATGAATTTCAGCTTGGGTGTAGGCTTCGTTGTTACGCACACGGCGGATGCGTTTTTTGGCGGCGCTCAGCAGTTCATCCAAATCAGAGACCATAATATCGGCATTGGCAGGCACATCCGCCCCTTTGGCACTGATTTGATTTTTTAGCTCGGTCATACTGGTTTCGTACTCGGTCAGTAACGCACTTGCTTTTTCGGCATCAAAGCTTTCTTGGCTAATCATATCAACCATTGTTTTAGCTTTCATTGATGTCGCCAGCGACCAATAAGCGTACTTTTTGCCTTCGGTTTGTTCAATCTTAGCAAGTTCGGCGTTTTGGACTTTATTATTTTCGGCATCTAGGGCGACATTGAATGCGTCATTGGCAGTCTTGAATGCTTCATAAGCTTTGACAAATTCTGGGTGCATCGCCTTGCCTTGGGTAAAATCATCGTCCTTGTAATTCTGCTGTTCATAATAAGTATAGGCTTTGTTGTTAATCTCGGTAAAGGCGGTGAATGTTGTCGCAAGTTCGCTGGCTGCCTTGTCAAGTTCAGGCAAGGCGGGGGTAAGGGCGACTGCTTCGGTGAGCTTGGTTGTACAGCGTTCAATGATAGGGGCGATGATTTCTAGTGTGCCGTTAATGACAGGTTCTTTGCCTGTTGGACCTGCATTCATATCTTTGACCCAGCGACTATAATGATGATAAGAGCGTTGTACCATTTGGTTTTGGTTACCACAGTCTATGTAGGCGTTGAGTTTTTGTGTGGCATCGGTGGTTTGCTGAGTGGGTGTGTCGGGAGGCGTGCTGGCGGTGTCAGCTGTGTTTGTGCTTTGGGCAGTGGCTTGTTCGGCAGGTTTGTTGCTATTGTTATCACCACAGCCGACCAAGGCAAGGCTAGACAAGATGGCGATGGTTAGGATGGATTTGCTAAATTTATGAGTTCGCTGATTTAATTTATTGAAATTTAGCAGGGGAGGGGTGAACATAGTCATAAAAGATACCTATTAAAAAAACACCAATATTGGTAGTAAAAGTGTGATGAGTACTAAATGCAACGATTGTTACAATAAAGTAACACATCTTAATCATAGCACAACTTTTGTGGACGTGCAAGTGCGTTGTTGTGCAGAGCAATCGCACTACAACCATCGACAAACCCACAATAAATCATTAAAATGTGAGCAAAAAGGACATTCTTTATGCTCACAAACCCCATTGACTATTTATCACAGGTTCATGACCCAAGGCGTCAAAACAAAAGCCTGCTACACCCACTTAAAAACATTCTAACCATTGCTTTAACCGCAGTTATCTGTGGTTATCATGACTGGGTAGATATAGAAGACTTTGGCAATGAAAACAAAACATGATTTGCCACATTTCTTGACTTAACTCATGGCATACCCTCACATGACACCTTTGGCAATGTCTTTAAACGCCTTAACAAAGCCCGTAGGTTGGGTTGAGGCACGAAACCCAACAAATTCAATTGGTTACACCATAAATGCTGGGTTAAGCTGTCGCTAACCCAGCCTACGGGCTAAACAGAGCCAGTTTTTATCGTCCGATATTGGAGCGATTGGGGTTTGTTGGGAGGGGTGATGAGGGATGGGGTGTGTGGTAAAGTTAAAGTTTGGATTAAGATGTTGGGGGTATCTTAATCCAAACTATGGGTTTATGGAAAAAAGTAAAATAATATCAACTTATAATATTAAATGATTTTAAGTCCCTTTTGAATTCATAATACCCTTCATTAAGCAGAGATAATAAATCATTGATATTATGATTAGAAATAATCTCATTGATTTTCCCTAAAAAATAATTGCTGGCATCTGGATGCCAACTGGAACATAAAGACAATATACCTGTATAGTGTATCAACAGCTCTAGCGGATGATGTTCCATACTTACAAAATCATCATCTAGTATATAGATAATCTCCAAATGATTTTTTTCTTCGGAACGAAAATCCCTACAAAATGCAAAATAAGTATATAGTAGGTCGTCTAAAACCTCATAATAGGCATTGCTTAAATCATTCATATTTGGTCTCACTTTTGGTTTGATTGTTGTCAGCAACTTTGATGTTAATTCTAGAAATGGATTTATAACTAAATAGGTTTTTACTTGCTATGAGATTATTCAGTTTATTCATAAAGCATATCTAAAAACTCATCAAAGCTGTTAGCAACTGGAAAAATAACCATCTTTTCTTGACCGTGTTCATTAGTCATAAATTCATCATGATACATAATGACTACTGGCGGGTCATTTGTCATACGGTCTTGACGATAATCGAAGCATATAAGATAGCCAAATTCATTTAAGCCAAAAGCAATTAGATTTTTTTCGCTATAATATTGACTGTCATTTATCAATTCGGTACCTATAGGGTTGCCAAATGCAAGAAAAGAAATATTACTTTCCACCCAGTACTGATTATTTTTAAAATACCGAAATGTATCCTGTTCAAATCTAACGCCATTATGTTTAAGCATTAAATCACAATATGATTTTGGAAAAGAAATATTATATTTTTTTTCCAAAATCATTTATCCATTCAATATCAGAAATACCATAATCATAACCAATATTTAATTTAATCATAATTATCTACCTTCACTTAAAGCACCTTCACCAGTATGTTTTACATTTTAGATATTTATGGGATTATTCACTTTCTTCATAAAGCATATCTAAAAACTCATCAAAGCTGTTAGCGATAGGAAAAACAATGTTTTTGTCTTGACCGTATTGATTGATAAAGGTGTCTTCGTGTCTCATTAGACGAACTGGAGGGTTGTTTGTGCTTAAATCTGGACGGTAATCAAAACAAATACTATCTCCATAAGCACTAATACCAAATAGCACAAGATTTTCGTATGAGTAAGAATCACCACACCATTAAAAGTCCGCCATGTTTTCAGAAAAATCATCACCAAAGCTTAAAAAATATATATCAGTTGAACTTATTAAACCATCTAAATTTATAAAATCAAACCTATTATTATAAAGCCTTAAGCCATTATGTTTTGATATTAGCTCAACATAAGAGTTTGGAAGGGTAATATTATACTCTTTCTCAAAATCTCTAATTAATTGAATATCTGCTTGACCATTGTCATCAATAATTTTTAATTGTTTCATGATTTATCTACCTTCACTTAAAGAGCCTTCGCCAGTATGTCTTACAGCTTTGTTGTGTATTTCATCTGGAATGAGTTGCATATTATTGGGACTAGACTGAGCGTTATGATGCCAAGCATAACCATGTATTTTGGTTTTGGCTTTTCCACCCACATCTGTGTTAATGTCATTGAGCTGTTTTTGTGTAAACAATTTTTTGTCAATCGCCCCACTGTTAATCAGTTTTCTTAATTGCAAAGTTGCATTTCTCATCTTCTCTGCACGCCTTTTCTTACTCGTCATTAATTGATAAACCCTTAAACATACAATCCAACCGCAACAAATGAAAAGATGTTCATAATTACTTATAATATTGTTACCACACAAATCAAAAAGTAACCATGAACACCCACAAACATCTTAGCATAAATGAACGAGAAAAGATAATGTTAATGCTTGCACAAGGCATAAAACCCAGCCCGTAGGTTGGGTTGAGGCACGAAACCCAATAAATTCAATTGGTTAAACCATAAATGCTGGGTTACGCTGTCGCTAACCCAGCCTACGAGCTTCACAGAATAAGTCTTATCTTGAACAGTTGTTATTTGGTAAGGGGTGGTGCGATTGCCCTGATAGAGAAAAAGAGTTTGCTTATCATGAAAAAATCAGTCAGCAGTTAAATGTAGAGTTTTACTTTCCTCCACCAAGACATCCTTGGGGCAGGGGAAGTAATGAAAATACCAATGGACTGCTTAGAGAATATTTCCCTAAGCATCAAGATTTAAGCAAGTGGCATGAAAGCGATATTATCAGTAAAGTGAATGAACTTAATCATAGACCCAGAAAGTGTTTAAACTGGAAAACACCTTATGAGGTTTATTTTGATGAAGTGTTGCAGTTGGTTTGATGATTCAAGCAATAAAAAAGGCAAACTCGCCAAATCGGTTTACGATGCTAGCTGGTTTGAACTCAAACGGCAACTGACCTATAAATGCAAGAATGCAGGTTGTTGTTTTGAAATCGTGAATGAAAAATACACTACCCAAACCTGTTCGTGCTGTGGCGATATGTCCAGTAGTCCCAAAGGTAGAGCAGGTCTTGGAATAAGAGAATGGACTTGTGCAAAGTGTGGCACACGGCATGATAGAGATATCAATGCCAGTCGGAACATTCTTGCGGTCGGGCTTGACCGTCTTGTAGAAGCAATCCCCCGAACGATAGGGAGGGGAGGAAGTCAATGAGTACCAACAAATGCTTTGGCTGATTTGCAAAAACCACTTGCCATATCGCCCAAACTGGCTTATAATAGTTCGCTATTTTGCACTTTTGTATGATGATTGGTCGAAAATCATCATTTTTGTAGCCTTTTAACATAGGAAATCCTTATGAGCTATACTCTAACTACGGTAGCACGTGCTGCCGACGAGCAGGGCAAAGGTTCGAGCCGCCGCCTGCGTAAAGCCAATCTTATCCCTGCCATCGTTTATGGCGGTGATGCTGAGCCACTATCTGTGAGCGTTAAGCTAAACGAACTGGTCAAAGCCCTACAAGACGAGAGCTTCTTTTCAAGCGTGACCACACTTGCCATCGATGGTAACGACCAAGAAGTCATCATTAAGGCTCTACAACGCCACCCTTCAAAAGGCACGCCACTGCACGTAGACTTCCAACGTGTTGTTCGTGGTCAAACCATGCACTTTACCGTGCCTGTACATTTCACTGGCACTGCCGAAGGTGTTAAAGCAGGCGGTATCCTACAAACCAACGTAACTGAGCTACACATCAACTGCTTGCCACGCCAACTGCCAGAAGCCATCGAAGTGGACGTGACCGACCTAGAAATCGGCGACCTACTACGCTTCTCTGACATCAAACTTGCCGATGGCATTACCATCGTTGAGCTTGACAGCAACGCCACCGACCGTGTTGTGGTTAGCGTACAAGCACCAACTGTTTCTGCTGACAGTGAAGAAAGTGCAAGCGAAGAGAGCACAGACGCTGAATAAACCATCACTCTTAACAAAAGCCAATGGGTCATCTATTGGCTTTTTGTTTATTTCATCATCTATGGGACAATCATGATAAAACTCATCGTCGGTCTGGGTAATGTCGGTGCAGAATACAAAGACACTCGCCATAACGCAGGCTTTTGGTTTGTGGACGCTTTGTGCGACAAATTTGGTATCACGCTCACCCATGACAAAAAATTCCATGGCAGTGTCGGGCGTGGCACGATATACGGGCAAGATGTCCGCCTACTGACCCCTGATACATTCATGAACCGCTCAGGAATGGCGGTCGCTCCCCTTGCCAAATTCTATAACATCGCCCCCCACGAGATACTCATCGTTCATGATGAGCTTGACATCTCGGCAGGTAGCCTACGCCTAAAAAAAGGCGGTGGGCATGGCGGACACAACGGCTTAAAGGACATCGTCCCCCATATCGGAGCGGACTTTTGGCGACTGCGTGTTGGCATTGGCAGACCTGCTCACTCATCACAGGTCAGCGGTTGGGTGCTGTCAAAACCCACGTCCGATGACCGCACCAATATAGACAGTGCGATAGAGTGTGGCATGGATGCCTTAGAGCTACTCATCAAAGGCGATAAACAAAAAGCCATCAGTCTTGCCAATGGGTTTAAACTGCCAACATGAGTGCTTTTGCCCATTTGTTCGCCCATCCTGTTCGCCTGCTCGCCCCGATGGAAGGCTTAACCGACCCACTCATGAGACAGATTTTGACACAGATTGCTCATGATTTGGGTCACCCTTATGATTGGTCAGTGAGTGAGTTTATTCGTGTCACGCATTATCCCTTGCCTGCCCATGTGTTCTATAAATATGTGCCAGAGCTACTCACGGACGGTAAGACAGCAAGTGGCACGCCCATTCATGTTCAGCTACTGGGCAACAACCCTGACACCATGAGCCAAAGTGCCGTTACAGCGGTATCGCTTGGGGCGTGTGCGATAGATTTAAATTTTGGGTATTGTTAAATAAAGATAGATTTTAAGGTTTTCCGTTCGGACTGAGCTTGTCGAAGTCTAGGAAAACCGTTATGGTTCGACAAGCTCACCACGAACGGCTTTCTAGAAAAGTATACTCAATTAACAATACCAAATTTTGGTTGTCCTGCCAAAACGGTCAATAACCACAAAGGTGGTTCGGTACTGCTTGATGAACCTGATACGCTGTACGACATCATCTCTGCCGTGCGTGGGGCTGTCCCCGCTCATATTCCTGTATCGGCAAAAATCCGTTTGGGCTATACTGACATGGGCAAAATGAGCGACATCGGGCAAGCGGTCAAACAGGCAAACGCAAGCTGGCTTACTATCCATGCCCGAACCAAAGTGCAAGGCTACAAGCCACCTGCCTATTGGGATAAAATCGCCCCCTTTACCGAGCTTGGTTTGCCCATTATTGCCAATGGCGAGATTTGGAACGCTGCTCACGCCCACGACTGTATCAGTCAAGCAAACACGCCCCATCTCATGCTTGGGCGTGGGGCGGTCACTCGCCCTGACCTTGTGGCAAATATTGAAAACACCGACAAAACCTTGACATGGGTGGAGCTAATCCCCCACCAAATCGCTTTTTTGAATGACACCACCGACAACCAAAGCGGACTCATCGGTCGCTATAAACAATGGCTCGGTATGCTCACCAAAGGCTATGATGAAGCAGATAAACTGTGGGATGTTGTCAAAAAAGAAAAGGGCAAGGCACAGATTATCTCGCACTTATCCCAGTCGGTGCCTGCTTAGCTGACAAACCCAAAATAAAAGGGCAATCATCAAGACCGCCCTTTTATTTTATTATTACGCCATTCTCAACTTTGTATAAGTGATTGATTTATCAAGGGCGAATATAATTCACCCCTACAACCAAAAAAATAATTACCGAAAAATCAAAAAGTTACTATTTTAAGTTGAGAATAAAGTTGTTAGCAATTACAGTTTTTAACCCTTAATCCGCTCAATATTCACCCCAAGCGATTTAAGTTTGCTCTCCACATTATCATAACCTCTATCAATGTGATAAATGCGGTCAATAATACTCTCGCCATCGGCACACGTCGCCGCCATGACAAGCGACATGGACGCACGCAAATCGGTTGCCATGACAGGAGCAGGCATAAAGCTATCCACGCCCGTTACAATGGCGGTATGTCCGTCAATGCGGATATTTGCCCCCATGCGGTTTAGCTCAGGGACGTGCATAAAGCGGTTTTCAAAGATGTTTTCAATGATGGTGCTGGTGCCGTCCGCCAAACAGCACACCGCCATGAGCTGGGCTTGCATATCGGTGGGAAAACCGGGATGGACTTGGGTGCGAATGTCCACCGCTTTGGGTCTGCCCTTCATTACTGCTCTTATCCAGTCATCGCCTGTGGTAATGGTTGCCCCCATGGCTTCAAATTTCTTTAAGACAGGGTGCAACAGCTCAGCCGATGTGTTGGTGGTCAAGACATCGCCTTCACTCATCAAAGCCCCAGCCAGATATGAACCTGTCTCAATGCGGTCAGCAATCACGCTGTATTCACAACCGTGCAAGCTCTCCACACCTTCAATAATCATGGTCGGCGTACCAATGCCGTCAATCTTTGCTCCCATGGCGACAAGCATATTTGCCAAATCCACCACTTCTGGCTCACAGGCACAGTTTTCAAGGCGAGTTGTACCACGAGCCAGAGACGCTGCCATGATGACATTCTCTGTACCGCCAACGGTTACCATGTCAAAGGTAAAATCACAACCTATCAGACGTCCGCCAGCAGGGGCTTTGGCTTTGACATAGCCATTTTCTACACTAATGCTTGCTCCCATGGCTTCAAAGGCTTTTAGGTGCTGATCAACAGGGCGTGAACCGATAGAACAGCCCCCTGGTAAGGAGACTTCGGCTTCACCAAACCGCCCAAGCAACGCCCCAAGCACCAAGATAGACGCACGCATGGTACGCACCAGCTCATACGGAGCATAATAGTTGGCAACGTGGCGAGCGTCTGCGATGACGGTGTTGCCTTCTTTTTTGATGGCAACGCCCATGCCAGCGATAAGCTTGATGAGTGTGTCGGTGTCTTTTAGGGTAGGGACGTTGTGTAGCACCGTCTCATCATTGGGCAGTAGCATACCTGCCAATAGGGGCAGGGCAGCGTTTTTTGAGCCAGAAATGGCAACTTCGCCTGCGATACGGGTTTTGCCGATGATTTTAAACTTATCCATGATTATCCCTTTTTGGCTTCGTATTCGGCAGGTGTCAAGGCATGAATGGTCAAGGCGTGCATCGCTCCGCTTTGGATGTGTGGATTGGCAATGGCATATACCGCCTGTTGGCGTTGCACCAGACGTTTACCGTCAAAGCTGTCATCCACGATAAGCACTTCAAATTTATTGCCTTGATTGACCGCTTGAATCTCAGCACTTGGAAAATGGGGGCGTAATAAGGCGATTAGGTCATCTGCATTCATAAAAAATCTCTATATTTTGGGCGGTATTATCACCGTCAAATCATGTTACTGATAAAAAAGTAAAAACGGGTCATTATATCAAATTTCCCGCTTTTACAGTAGGGCGTGCGAACCTTTATAACACAATTTAAAATTTAGAAATATTATAAAAATAAAATGATGTTTTTGCATGAAAAATGAGCAATTACCTGCTTTTTTAAACAGGCATTTTTTATTACAAATGCAAAAGGCAGCACACCCCATTGTTAAAATTTGTTGGTTAGGGCTTGCTGGTATTATTGTACAAATTCACATAGCTTGATGTTGGGTTACCTTCCATTCTGATCACAGGAACATCACGATTTTGTGTGCCATGATTGTTCACAGGGTAATTATTTGTAGGATAGTTATTTGCAGGGGCATTAATGGGATAATTATTGACAGGTGCATAACCCGTATTTGGCTGAGTTGGCACAGTCGATGCAATTTGCGTGTTAGGGTACATGCTCTGCGGATAGCTCGTGGTTGGTACAGAGTTAGTAGGCACGTTCGGATAAACAGGGCTGGCAGGTGTATTGACGACTGCATTACCGCCATAGACCATGCCCCCCGCGTTGGGATTATCATCAATGGCGACATTCTCGCCTGTCAAAGCAAGCAGAGCTGATGTATCGCCATCTATGCGTGTGCCGAGCATTCGCACCCCTTCTATGCCCTGCACCGATGAGATAATATTAACAATCGTCTGCTCTTGCTGAGCGGTCAAAAACCCGACCACATACGCCATGTTGTCTCGCACCACCAGTTTGTACTGCGACGACCTGATACCGCCTGCACTCACGATTTTGGCGATGATTTTTGATTTTAGGTAGTTTTCGTGCAGGGTGTGGCTTTGAGCCTTGGGCGTATTGGTTACGGTCAGATTGTCATACACTTGCTTGACATCATTAATCGACGCCACCATATTCGCCACATCTGCCTTGACCTGCTGGCTTGGCACTTCGCCTGTCAGCAGTACTTCACGGCGAAAACTGTCAATGGCAATGCGTACATTGTTCTCACTCACATCCCTAATGTTGGTCAGATTCTTATAACTGGTGCGTTCGATGGCTTCATCGCTGATACGCTCGGGGATGGTGCGGTACATGGCAGGCACGCCATAATAGCCTGTGCTGGCGTTGGTGCTGGTATTGGCGTTTTGGGTGGCACAGGCAGTCATGAGCATGGCGGTGGCAATCACGCCCACAAGCACTTTAATGGATGGTAAAGACGACATGGATGCTTCCTAATAATCGGTTTGGCTCTCATTCTACCAAAAAGGCGTTTCTTAGCCAATGGGTTTTTGTCTGACTTTCATTACTTTTTTGTCCTGCCTGCCCTATTGGTGGCACATCAAAGGCAATCACATCAAATCGGTATGCCAAGGCTTGCTTTTGGCTGGTAGTGAGTCCAAGATTTTGCAAAAACTCATCGCCATACGCCAAAAAATGCTCAGCCGTCTTGATGATTTTGTTTTGTTTGGCACGTGTTACCGTCTCCACCGCCTGCCCATAGTAAGCATTGGGGCTTATCTTACGCATTTTGACTTCCACAAACACAAGCGTCGGACACACCCCGCCTGCCTTCTGTGGCTCGTCATGATAAGCGATGATGTCAATCTCGCCTGTGCGATGTGCGGTGTAGTTGATCGTGATGATGGTCAGCCCCTGCTGTCTCAAAAACGCTTGGGCGAGCTGTTCATAATGATCTCCAAGAGTTCTCATGGCGTACTCACTCAAATGGGCTAGCATAACAAATTTTATAAAACTTTACCAATATTTGTGGTTTTTATTTATAATACGCTTTTTGCTTTTGATAAATCGCCATGAAATTAAGAATCCTAAGTGTCGGACACAAAATGCCTGCATGGGTACAGACAGGCGTGGACGAATACGCCAAACGCATACAGCCAATGATGAGTACCGAGATTGTGGAGATACCCCCTGCCAAACGTGCCAAAAATCCATCATTTGCCGAAATAGAAAAATACAAAACCCAAGAGGGACAAGCCATTTTGTCCGCTCGCCTACCCAAAGAAAAGCTCTGGGTGCTAGAAGTCAAAGGCAAAATGCTCTCTACCGAACGCCTTGCCGACCGCTTGCAGACTGCCATGACGGACGGCACCGACATCGCTTTGGTCATTGGCGGGGCGGACGGGGTGTCGGCGGACGTACTAACGCAGGCGGATTTTAAATGGTCGCTGTCGGATTTGACCCTGCCCCACCCTTTGGTGCGAGTGGTGCTGATAGAACAACTCTATCGGGCGATGAGTATCATTAATAATCACCCTTATCATCGGGCGTGAGTGGACAGGGTACACACATTTGAAATAGGTACTGTTCAATAAAGAGATGTTTTTAAAATTTAGACGTGCAGGGTAATTTATTCATCCAAAAATCAATGCGTTTATAGGGCAAATGCATCTAAAAGCACGGTCAATTAACAATACCTTTAAAACACCCCCTTTGCCATAAATACCCCCACCCCACCGCCAAACTCGCCCCTACCATATCCGCCACGCCGTCCCATACATCCATGGTGCGTGTGGTAAAATAGCCTTGTATCAGCTCGCTTGCCACCGCCCAGCCCAAAGCCGCCGCCCACAGGTAGAGCGCTTTGGTTTTGGTATTGATGTTAAATAACAGCGATAGCAGATAAAACTGCCCAAAAAACATCACAAAATGAGCCACTTTATCCAAATGGCTCACGCTTGGCACTTGACCGCTTGGCACACGCAAAAAAAGTCCATAGCAGGACAGCCCAAACCACACCAATATGGCAAACCACAGCCATTTGACAGAAAATTTTATCATCATCAATCATCACCACACAAAGCGGTCATCATAACAAATTTTATGGTAATTTTTTATGAAAAAATGATGAATTTCGCCTATAATATGCCCTTTGTCCGTCCATTGTTCATTTTCATGCAAATCATCAACTTAGACCCACATGCCCCCACCGCCCTGCCCCCACACGCCTTGACCATTGGCAACTTTGATGGGGTGCATTTGGGACATCAGGCAATGCTTAACGCCCTAATCAAAGACGCCACCAAGCAATCACTTGCCACTGCCGTCATGGTGTTTGAGCCACAGCCTAGGGAATTTTTTAGCCCACAAAGCCCCCCTGCCCGCTTGACAAACTTTGCCGAAAAAGTCGCCTTGTTAGACGGTCATGGCGTGGATTTTGTCATCAAGGCAAATTTCAATGACGATTTTCGCCACCTATCTGCTCATGCCTTTGCCACGCTTTTGACCACTTTGGGGGCAGAGCATCTGGTGCTGGGCGATGATTTTCGTTTTGGACATGACCGCACAGGCGATAAGGCGTTTTTGCAGGGGCTAGGGTTTAGCGTGGATAGCCTTGCCACTATCGCCCATGACAAGGTGCGAGTTAGCTCCACGGCGGTGCGTGGTGCGTTGGCACAGGGCGATTTGGACACCGCTAAAATCATGCTTGGGCGAGACTATACCATGACAGGGCAAGTGGTACATGGCGACAAAATCGGACGAACGCTTGATTTTCCCACTGCCAACGTTGCCTTAGATAGGCTAAAACCTGCCATACAGGGGATTTTTGGGGCGGATATTTTAGCAGTTAGGGACGGTGTGGCGGTTGATTTATATGCCTTAGGGGGCGGTATCAAAGGGCAAACCGCAAGCAGTCTATTTGGGGCGGTCAATGTCGGCAAACGCCCAAGCGTAAACGGTACGGATTATCGCCTAGAAGTGCATTTGCCGAAGTTTACAGGCGATTTGTACGGCATGACGTTGAGTGTGATTTTTAAAAAATACCTACATGGCGAGCGTCATTATGAGAGTTTGGCACAGTTAAAAGACGGCATAAAAAGGGACGTGGACGAGCTTGTGGCGTGGCACAATGCTTTATAACCATGATATCTAGGGCGTACCAAATACGCCCTTTTTTGTGCGTGGCACGCCTGCTTTTAAAACAAACACTCAGCAAAAAAGAGCGAATCCATCGCTCTTTTGTCTTTATCTGTCTTTATCAAATTATTGCTCGTTCATCGCAAGCATCGTACCTGTATTTGCCGTGGCATCTAGGTAACGAGTGTCACGCCATACGCTGTATCCGTTGTGGTTACGATACGGGCTAAAATTAGGCTGACGAAAATCTGATACCCACTGACTGCCATCATAGATTTGGATATGACCGTGTGGATTTTTACTGGTACGATTAAAGACCGCCACATCACCAATCTGTGGTACGTAGTTATCATTACTAATACGGGTAAAACCTGCACTGGCAAGCGTGCCGTTGGCATACATATAAGCAGAAGCTTGTGGTGTGAAGCTATAACCAGCGGATTGTAGTGCCTTACGCACATACATGGCACAGCGACCCACGCTCTTGCCGTGAGCGGCACGGGCAGCCAAACGGGCAGCCGTGGCAGGGGCAGAGCCATTTAGAGCGGCGACTGTACTGCCTGTATTATTGCTTGCTGAAAAGTTAGTGAGTGTTTGGGTGTTGGTACTAAACCCTTGGGTCAGACGAGAATTACCTTGTGACGCTCCCATCAGCTCATTGATGGCACTGTCAAGCTCAGCATTGCTTAGCGTTTGGGTAGGCATGGGTGGTGCGATGATGTTTACTTGACGCTCGCCATTGGCAGATGAGATGGTGATTCTGCCACTTTCTGCATTTGCACTGACTGTCGTCAAGGTAATTGCCGACATTAACCAAAAGAGTTTTTTCATAAGATTGCCTCGCATCCATCATGCACGACGACACAGCGTTTGTCTGTGGGTTGGTCGCCCCCTGTTTACATGAGTGATGTCAGATGGGTTAGTTTTGTTAAAGCTTGGGTTTATGCCATACGCATCCGAACGTACTTTTTGGCTCAATAAGGCATTGGCATTGAGCAAGTGGCGTGATAAACTTAGCTCTTGGACACCATGTCCGTCAGTTTTTAAAAGGTATTATGATGAGTGATGACTTATATCTAAAAACCCATTTTCCAAACCACCTTGCCAATCGCACCGAAAAACAGGCGGCGGCAGGGGCGAAACTTCCCAAAGACCTAAGCAGACGACTTGCCTACTTTACTCACTTGACCCATCTGTCCATCCCCCTGCTGTCAGGTGTGTTGGGCGAGCTTAGTAGTCAGGTACAAGTGGCGTATGCTCATGATGATAAAATCACCTTAGCACTACCGACCATCACATCCGCCAATCATGTACGTTATCTACATCAAGAATGTCTGTCGGCACTGCATGAACATCCAGCATTTGGGCAGTTTTCAAAAATGGGGGTCATTGTCAATCACAAAATTCATCAGCGTGGTAGCGGTCAAATTACCGCCCAAACCACCTTAGAAAAACCATTAAGCGAAAACACGGTGCGAACTATAACACAGACTGCCAAACTTGTCATCAAAAATCCAAGTTTACAGGCGTCCCTTATCAAGCTTATTCAGACCGCCACCACCAAAGAATGATAATTATTCTTAAATTTGGGACTTTTACGGTCTTTTTGTAATCTTATGTAAAGAAATCCGCCCATTTTCACAAAATTTCCATAAAACTCTCATAAAAGCCCTGCACAAATCCCCCAAAACCCCCATAAACACAAAAGCGAGCTACTGTCAGCTCGCTTTTACTTTGTTACACGCCATTTTGATTAATTTTTAGCTTTATTACACTAATTTTTCAGTCAGTTTGCCGAAATTTAAATCGCCCAAATTTTTTGACTTAAAATCCTTCATTTTTTAGGGGATTTTTGGGCGGAATGAAGGCTATCGGACAGCTGTTTTTGTCATAATTTGTTACAATTTCATAGGCACTGTCATCTGCCAATACCGCTCGAATGAGTGCGTTATTTAGGGCATGACCTGATTTATAGGCGTTAAATTTACCGATGATATTATGCCCAATGACGAACAAATCGCCCACCGCATCTAGCATTTTATGGCGGACAAATTCGTTAGGATAACGTAACTCGCCATTGACCACCGATGTCTCATCCAGCACTACGGCATTATTCATACTACCACCTAAGGCAAGGTTGTGCTTTTTGAGCATCTCTAAGTCTTTTAAAAAGCCGAACGTGCGAGCCTGCCCCACTTCACGGGCGAAATTGGCGGTACTAAAATCAAGCGACGTGGTCTGCTCGGTCGCTTTGATGGCAGCATGATTAAAATCAATCTCAAAATGCATCAAAAAACCATCATCATAAGGGGCAAGCTCCGCCCATTTGTCTTCATCAGTCACACGCACGGTTTTTTTGATTTTTAAAAAGGCTTTGGGAGCGGGCTGTTCTGCCACGCCTGCTTCATCAATCAAAAACAAAAACGGTGCTGCCGAACCGTCCATAATCGGAATCTCAGGGGCATTGACTTCTATATATAGGTTATCCAAACCGCACGCTGACACCGCTGAGAGCAAATGCTCTACCGTACCAACTCGTGCATCGCCCGCCACTAAGTTAGACGACATCATTGTATCTTGGATAAGCGTAGCATTCATGGGAATGTGGGCGTTCTCAAGGTCAGTGCGTACGAACACAATACCCGTGCCGATGGGAGCGTCTCGCAAGGTGAGCGTGACTTCCTTGCCACTGTGTAGCCCTATGCCAGTGGCAGTGATGGGTGCGGCTAGGGTGCGTGCAGGATAATAGTTAATGTCGGTATTATTATTCATGATAAACTCATCTGTCTGGATATCATGCATTTTATCATCTGATGACAGGTTTGTCATCATGGCGGACATGAGTGGGATGTAATGACAATGATTGGTAAAATTAATAAAAGCGTGCTAAATGGTGCCAGTGGCAAATTTTTGTACCAATGCATGAATGCCATTTAGGGCAGGCTGATAATCAGGGGCATATAAAAACAAAGCGAGCACGATGATGTAGAGCATGACATATCGCAGGGATTTTTTGCGTTCAAAAAACTTTAATGCCGTGCCTGATGATTTTTTGAGTTTAAGTCCCAGTACATTGACGCTGTATATCTCATCTAGCACCAAATGCACCAACGACCCGATGAACAAAAATCCCCCGAACAGCCAGCTGACTTTGGCGGTCATGCCAAAGCCATAAAACGCCCCATAGATGGCAAACAGTCCACACATCGCCATGTATGGCACCGAATGCACCATGCCCCGATGAACGGTGAGATGACTAAACAGCCCTATCACGCCATAACGCACAACCACGAACGCCCCACCCCACACCATGAGTGCCTGCTCCACCAGCTGTGTGCCTGTGGTCTGATAGGCGGTGTACAAAATGGCGGTGAGCGTGGCGACAAATAACGACATGAGCGTAAAGAACCGCTTGGCAGGAATGGATGTTTCAAGGTCAATATCAGGCAACAGCCCACCAATAACCCCTATCGCCAAACAAAAAACCGCCGTGCCAAAGCCAAATAACCCACCCACAAAGCCAAACGTGGCAAGGGCAGTACTGGCAATGGCAGCAACGGTCAAATGCGTGGTGAAATTTGCCATAAAGCGAAAAACCTACCGACATAACAACAAATCCCCAAGCCGTAACTTGGGGATTTAGAATTTGGCACTCCATAGGGGATTCGAACCCCTGTTACCGCCGTGAAAGGGCGGTGTCCTAGGCCTCTAGACGAATGGAGCGTAAAACCTAACGAACCAACACAAGATTGCTCAAAGAGCATGCCTAGGTGCTTGTGTTTTCTACTTCTAAAAAGAAGTGGTGGAGCTAAGCGGAGTCGAACCGCTGACCCCTTGCATGCCATGCAAGTGCTCTACCAACTGAGCTATAGCCCCTTTGTTAAGGTGGGCGTATTATATAAAAGAGCCTGTGCTTTGTCAAATAATTTTTTTAAAAAATTTTAAAAAAACCGATAACCTATTGAAAATTATCGGTTTTTATTTAGGGTGTGCCTGCCTTTTGTATTTGCAATGAAAAATACCTGTTTAAAAAATCAGGGGAATCGCACGTTTTTCAAGGAAAACACATAGTTTGATAGTTATCCTATCAAGCAAGTTGTTGCCTTCGAGCCACAAGATTTAGCCATTTTTCATACAAAAACATTCTTTTATTTTCACAAATTTTTAAAATTTAAATTGTGCTATAAAGGGCAGGCACGCCCTATATTATTCTTGATTTAAAAAATTCGGCAAAGCCTTATTTGTCTCTTCCAATTTTTTGAGTTTCTTTTTGCCAAGTCCGCCCAAAACTTCACAGGCATGGCGTAGGCGTGATAAGGTCATGTCCGCACCGATGACATACATGGAGTTCATGACAGGCGTGCTAGACGTTGAGCCTGCAATCGCCACAAAAAACGGTTGCATAAAGTCTTTTAATTTAATCTCAAAATGCCCTGCCAAGCCTTTTAGGGTCTGATAAATGTTATTCTCGCTCCACTCGGGCAAGGCTTCTAGTTGCCATGTGGCAAGATAGAGAATTTCAAGTAATTTATCATTATCCAGCGTTTTATGAGCAAAATCGTCTGGGGTAACATTTGGCAAGTTTTGAAAATAAAAGCCCGCCCAGTTCACTGCATCGGACAACACGTTAATGCGTGGCTGAATGGCTTTGGCTATGGCGGTCAGCTTATCATCATCGCTTGCCCACGCCAAAATCTTCGCCTTTAACTCGTCCGCACTCATCGCACGCAGGTATTCGCCATTGAGCCAGTAGAGTTTTTCAATATCAAACACAGGGCCGCCAAGCGACACACGCTTAATATCAAAACTCTCAATCATCTCATCTAGGCTAAATTTCTCGGCTTCATTTGGCAAGCTATACCCCATACGCCCCAAGTAGTTAATCAAGGCCTCAGGCAGTACGCCTGCGTCCTTATAATAGGTGATTGATGTGGGGTTTTTGCGTTTTGAGAGTTTGGATTTGTCGGGGTTACGCAGTAGGGGCATGTGGCACAATACAGGCATTTCCCAACCAAAATACTCATACAAAAGTTTGTGCTTGGGGGCGGAGTTAATCCACTCTTCGCCACGAATGACGTGGCTGATTTGCATTAAATGGTCGTCCACGACATTGGCAAGATGATAAGTCGGCAAGCCGTCAGTTTTTAAAAGCACCTGCATATCTACCGTTTCCCAAGGAATGCTAATCTCGCCACGAAGCATATCATGAATCACGCATTCGCCGTCTGTCGGCACACGCATACGAATGACAAAGGGCTTGCCACTCTCGGCAAGTTTGTCGCTCTCTTCACGGCTTAGATTGGCATAACGCCCGTCATAACGCACGGGCAAGCCTTGGGCTTCTTGCTCTTTACGCATTTGGTCTAGCTCGTCTGTCGTGCAAAAACAGCGAAAGGCGTGACCTTTATCTAGTAGCTCATTGGCGTATTTTTTGTAAATCTCGGAACGCTCCGACTGGCGATAGGGGGCGAATTGTCCGCCCACATCAGGGCCTTCGCTCCATGTCAGACCTGCCCATTTTAGGGCGTTTAAAATCATCTGTTCGGATTGGGCAGTAGAGCGGACTTGGTCGGTGTCTTCAATGCGTAGGATAAACTCGCCCCCTTGCGATTTGGCAAAAACCATATTAAACAAGGCAATATAAGCCGTGCCAACGTGGGGAAAGCCTGTGGGGCTTGGGGCAATGCGGGTGCGGACTTTTGAAAATGCCATAAAATTCTCTTTTTAAAGGGGAAATTGGGGGTATTATAGCTTAAATTTTTTATAATTTAAAGTTTAATGGCAAACAGGGAAACGGACTTGTTGTCAGAATTAAAGGTGCGACATTTGTGAAAATAGGCGGTTAATGGTTTTTCCAATTCTTTAATATTTAAAGTGGTTTGGCTTTTAAAAATACGCAGTAAATCGTCATTTCTTTGAGTTATCATAATATGATTTTGGTTCATTTGCCCACCCCAAACATAAGAAATGTCCGCCACCTTTTCCCAATCCAACTTTAATTCATCACCATTTAAATGATAAATAAAATGCGTGGGTGTTAATCGGCAATAAAAAATATCGTCAGAATTATTAAAAAATAATTTTATTTTATAGGATTTAACTTCATAAGTTAAACCTAAACCCCACATGGAAATCCATGTTATAAAAAATACAATCAGAGAAATATCAAAATTTCCTTTTACCATATTGGCTGATAAAACAAATAAACCACCTAAACAAATCATTAAAGACCAAAATAGCCGAAAAGTCATTTTTGGGCGAATTAGGTTAATTTGGATAATCGGTAAATTTTCTGGATTATCACAATGTTTGATTTGGGTTAAAACTTCGTCAAAATTATCACGAGTTAAAACAATCATATCATTCATGGTGTTTGCTCATCTAATTATCCAAAACCACCCTCGCCCCTATCGGCAAATGGTCGGACAAATCAGACCACGGCACACCGCCATACACTTGGGCGGACAGTACGGTCAAATGCCGTACATAAATGCGGTCAAGGCTTATCATGGGAAACTTGGCAGGAAAAGTCGCAGGGTGCTTGCCGTGCTTGGTATAAAAGACTTCAGACAGTCCCAAATCCGCCATAAACCGCCCCGATTTTTTCGCCCAATCATTAAAATCCCCCGCCAAAATGAGTGGTTTGTCCTTATCAATCTCACTGTTGATATAGTCGCTGATTGCCTTGTATTGCTTGGTGCGGTCGGCTTCTAGCAGGTTAAGATGAGCATTTAGCACAACCACAGGCACGCCCCAGCCGTCAGGGGTTATCTCGCTGTGCAGAACGCCCCGTTTTTCTAGGCGAGAGACGGTAATATTGACGTTATGCTTGGGGTCTAGTCGGTGGCGTGAGAGCGTGGCGTTGCCGTGATTGCCGTGCGGATAGCGGACGTTTTCGCCATAGCTGTGCGACAGCGACAGATATTCGCCAAACCACTCATGGTGCGACTGGTCGGGGTATTCATTAAAAGAGACGGCTCGTTTTAGGTTTTGCCCTTGCACTTCTTGTAAGCACAACACATCAATGGGCAAATCCGCCAACGCTTGCCCCATGCGTTGGAGCTTGACAAGGCGGTTTAAGGGCGACATGCCTTTATGGATATTATAAGAAACAACGTGAATGGGAGTCATGTTTTTGCTTTCAAAAATTCAAACAATAAAAGACAAACATACCACGCTTTTATGACAAAAGCAACCTACCCCACGCCCATGCTACTCCTTGCAAAAGTGCGTTGCTATCCTTATTATAAACCCAAATTCTAAGCCCAAAATTTTTAGGAACACACCCATGATTGATTTTCACACACAAGCCCTAGATGAGCGTTTACGCCTTGTGGATTTTGACAAAACAGACGCAAGCACACTAAAAGCCTTAGTGGAGCAAGACTTAAAAGTTGCCGATGAGTTTTTGGATAATTTGCCAAGCACCGATGAGCCAACGACAGCCCTTGACATCATCGGTCGGTTTAACCGCCTAAATCTTAACCTAAACCGCAGTTTTGGGATACTCTCGCACCTAAACAGCGTGGTATCTAGCCAAAAGATTCGCACCGCTCATCATGACGTATTGCCTGCTTTGTCCGCCTTTTCTACCAAAACAGGGCAATCAGTGGGGTTGTATCAGCTTTATAAACTTGTCAATGATAATTTAGAAAAGCTAGGAGCAGACAACGCCCTAAGACGAGCGGTAGAGCTTGCCTTGCAAGGCTTTACGCTGTCTGGGGTTGCCTTAGATGATGACAAAAAAGCACGCTTTGCCGAGATTTCGGCTCGCTTGTCGGTACTGTCCGCCAAATTCTCAGACAACGCCCTAGACGCAACCCAAGCCTTCGCCCTGCCCTTAACCCAAGCCCAACTGTCAGGCATTACCCCAAGCGGTCTTGCCCTACTAAAATCAGCAGGCGACACCTATAAAGCCAAGCACCCAAACACCGTACTTGCCACCGACTATGTCGCCACGCTTGATATCCCCATGTATCTGGCGGTCATGCAGTACGCCGATGACCGCACCCTGCGTGAGACGCTTTATCACGCCTACAACACCCGTGCCAGTGCCGTGTCTAGCTATGGACACACCGAATTTGACAATGGCGACATCATGAGCGAAATACTCGCCCTACGCCAAGAAAAAGCCAAACTACTCGGCTTTGATGACTACACCCAAGTATCCTTGGCAAGCAAAATGGCAAATGATAAAGATGAGATTGAAACCTTTTTAAAAATGCTCGCTCATCACGCCACACCCTTTGCTAAGGCGGATTTGGCGGACATGGAGATTTTGGGCAAAACGCTTGGGCTTGACAAGGTTGAGCCGTGGGATACGCCTTATCTAGCCGAAAAAATCCGCCTTGAAAAATACAACCTAAACAGCGATGAGATTCGCCCTTATTTTCCGCTCCCTGTGGTGCTTAGTGGTCTGTTTGACATCATCGGCAAACTCTTTGGCGTGTCCTTTAATGAGCGGACGGCAGACATACCACGCTGGCATACGGACGTGCAGTTTTTTGAGCTACATGACAAAAACGGCTTGATAGGCGGGCTGTATCTTGACCTATTTGCTCGTACAGGCAAGCGTGGCGGGGCGTGGCTGTCTGGCTTTCAAGAAAAGCATAAAGATAGCCAGATTGAACAGCTCCCTGTCGGCTTTATCGTGGGTAACTTCTCGCCTGCGGTGGGCGATTTGCCAAGCCTTTTGACCTTTGATGAAGTTACCACGCTGTTTCATGAGTTCGGGCATGGCTTGCACCATTTATTGACCAAAATCACGCTCTCGGACGTGGCAGGTATCAGTGGCGTGGAGTGGGACGCGGTGGAATTGCCCAGTCAGTTTATGGAAAATTTTGCCATTGACAAAGACGGCATTGCTCTTATCAGTCGCCATGTAGAGACAGGCGAGCCACTACCCCAAGACAAGCTAACTGCACTACTCAACGCCAAAAACTTCCAAAGCGGACTACAAACCTTACGCCAGATAGAGTTTGGGCTGTTTGATTTACGCATTCATGGCAAAGATTTGGCGGATTATGATGAGATTTTGGCGGTGCTGGACGGCGTGCGTGATGAAATAGCCGTCATCAAACCCCCTGCCAATAACCGATTTGCCAACACGTTTAGCCATATTTTTGCAGGGGGCTATGCGTCAGGGTATTATTCTTATAAATGGGCGGAGCTGTTGTCGGCGGACGCTTTTGGCAAATTTGAAAGCGATCAAAACACCGCCACGCATGGCGTATTTGACCCTGCCATTGGTAATGCCTTTAAAAGCGAAATCCTACAAATGGGCGGTTCTCGCCCTGCCAAAGACAGCTTTGTCGCCTTTATGGGGCGAGACGCTGACATGGGAGCGTTACTGCGTCATAGTGGGTTTGTCAAATAGCCAAATCATGACAACCAAGTAGTGTATCAGACCATACGATAACCATAAAATAGCCACATCCGCCAGTATGGATGTGGTTATTTTATGATTCCTTGATAACTCATTAATGATTTGTGTCGGTAACAGTAAGTGATGATACACAAAGCATATCTGATTGATTCGCTTGCTCCAATCATCTATAATCACATTTAACCTCACCTCAAGGAAATAAAAATGCCCCTAACCCGTTACTACATCCTAGAAAACGACACCACCACAGCAGGCGGTATCGTCCAGACAACCACCAATCCCATTGTTTTTGATGTAGATGGCAAAAAACAAAGCTGGGTATTGTTAAATAAAGATAGATTTTAAGGTTTTCCGTTCGGACTGAGCTTGTCGAAGTCTAGGAAAACCGTTATGGTTCGACAAGCTCACCACGAACGGCTTTCTAGAAAAGTATACTCAATTAACAATATCCAAAGCTGTATCGGCGATGATGTCTGGTGTCCTGCTTGTCAGTCTATGGGGCAAATCGTTCCTAGTGGTCCAAGACTGTCCTTTTCTTTGGGTGGGGCAATGCCTGCCTTAAATGATGATTTGTGTCTGTGCAAATGCAATCCACCACCCAAACTTATCAATTCTCAAACCAGTTTTAAAGAGATTATTGATGATAATAGACTTGCCCAATATCGCCAAGCACAAGCACAGTATCATCAAGCAAAGTTACAAAACAATCTAACCAGCACCAAGACTAACGATGAATTGCCAAACTTTACCGTGCATTTTAGACGTCCTGATGATTATCAAGGAGGATATGGGTTTGATTGGTTAAGAGATGAGTATCTTTATGGTACCGATAAAAGCAAAAAGATATATTTCGGTACAATAGAAAATTTGATGGAAGAATACCGTAGCTACCAAAGAAAAGAGTTAGTCAATCTATCAGAGATTATCCAATATGGCAGACCCAATGAATATACACCTGCTTGGTTAAATTTATTTTCACCAACCAATCAATCAGACATGAGACTTAGTAGTGTGGAGCTACATCTGCATTTTGAGCAGTCAGACCAAGATACGCCCTTGACAGATGATGAGACGTTACTGTTATTTAAATGTAGTGATGGATTAACGGTGGATAAGCCCACTTTAGCAATAGGCGACGCATTGTCCAACATGACCAAAGAAAGCATCAATCTTATTATGGAGCAGTCAGCTTATCAACAAGGAAAAACCGTGTATACATCAAAGGATGTGCCGACATCTGTAACCAAAACCATTATTTATTACAAGAGCAATCATCCCATAATTACTGTCACTTGTAATAGTGCTTTAAGCCAACTTGGCACCATAGAAGTGTTTGTCAAAAAGAATGGCACAGAAAAACGAGTCGGACTGCTGTGTGTTTACCCAAATGCAAAAAGAAGAAAAGCTATGATACAACCCATTGAATTGGTGGCTCATCCATTTTCTGCTACAAATGCTTATCCACAAGATTACCCAAATGCCATCCAAAGCAAACTTTTTAGCCAAGTAGGCGTGATAGCAGAAGTCAAAGAAAGCATTGGTATTAATTTAATAAATAAGCAAATTTTTCACAAAAATAAAGACGGTAAAGACACAATCACCACCATCAGTAGCCACCAGTTACAGCAACAACAGGCGATTGATAATTTTTCTAAAAAATATCAACATGCAGTGAATAATGTGAAAAATGTCAATTTGACTCCTTTGAATGGAGAGAGTAGCAGAGAAGCCTTTAATGATGCCATCAATCTATTAAAAGTTTTGGTATTGTTAAATAAAGATAGATTTTAAGGTTTTCCGTTCGGACTGAGCTTGTCGAAGTCTAGGAAAACCGTTATGGTTCGACAAGCTCACCACGAACGGCTTTCTAGAAAAGTATACTCAATTAACAATACCAAAGTTTTAAATATCACTCAGTATGAAACCAACAATAGCACAAATGTTACTTATCTTATTTTAACCGACTATGTTGTAGAGGAGAATGATAAATTCACATTGGGTATAGCTCATAGAAAAGAGCCTGATGAAGATGAAAAACATCAATGTAAAATCACAAGAAACTGCAATTATTGGGGTAATCATGTCATTATCTACAGAAATATTTATAATGCTAATGATGAAACTCGGACGATTTTACATGAGCTGGGACATAGTTTGGGGTTAGAACATAGTTTTAACCATAAGGAACCAAATCATTTTGTATTCCAAGAATCCCACACAGACAATCTTATGGATTATAACTCAGGCATTACACTTAATAAATACCAATGGGATATTATCTATAATGATAAAAATATCATTACTTTACAGGAGAAAAATAAATGAACTTATTAAAATTCTTTATTGGCATTTTATTAGTTTTTAATACAACCATTTGTTTTGCCAGTGGCGGTTATTATCAGGTCATGCTAACCAATGAACAAATGGCAAAGCGTCTTGATAAATATGATACGCTAAAATTTGTAAAATATTCTAAGACTTATGATAAAACAACTGGTCAATTTCATTATAACTTTCCTGATGAATTTATTTTATTTAACAACAAGGTAGAGCTTCTTAGATTAGAGTTGGGACTGCGTTATACAGACGAAGTAGATTGGCGATTATGGATGGACAGACACGATCCAGATAAAGTCAATATTATGACCAACTCAGATAAAGAAAAGATGATCATTCTTATCAGTACCATCACAGATGATAGACAAAAAGCTGAACAATTATTTGAAGAGTTGCACTTGGCTTATCTAGAAAGATATGAGAAACTAAAAGATTTGCCTGAATGCAAACAATATTGCCCCATATCCGTAACGATACAATACGAAAATAAAGACATTGATTTGCATGGCAAAATTGATGAAAGAAATATTTTACAAAACTACCCAAAAAATCGGCATAGTATTGACATTTTTTTTATTGGTAATTATAAATATTGATGAATAGCAATGAGTTTTAACAATGAAACTCGGACGATTTTACATGAGCTGGGGCACAGTTATGATCTATATCATACTTTTATACAAAGCGAATTATCCATCAACAGTCCCCCATACCTTTTTTCGAGGGTATACCGATAACATCATGGATTATCAGTCTTTTCAATTACCCCAAGACATCATTGATAAATGGCGTGCAAATCCAACAACCAAAAAGCCAGAAAATGACAGCCCAAGAATGGATACCATGTTATCATTATCTAAATGGCAGTGGGACATCATCCAAAGAGGTTAATAACATGTTTAAATCACTTATCTTTTTCTTAGTCCTACTATTGTCAATACAAAACGCTTATGCCCTAACCCAAGAGTCGCTTTGTAGACTGCCCTTTCGGGATTGGAGCTATAAAAAACTGGTAGATAAAAAAGACCTATATGCTCGTATCCAAAAATACGACAGCAAAGAGTATTTTTTAGAATACATTTATGCCCATGACAACAACTGGGATACAAAGCCAAAACGAAGCCTACCCCCTTATATCAAAATACAAAAATACCCTGCTTATACAGGCAGTCATTTAAGTGCCATTCGCTATGTTTTTGATGATAGACGAGATGTTAGAAAAACAACCAACCATTGCACAAATGCACAAATGGGGGTAAAATCTACCCCTATTTTTATTGAAAAACACCATGAGATACCAATCCACCCGCCCAAAACGCCAATTTCTTGCAGGGGTCAAATGCACCCAATGCAAAGCGACCGATACCACCGTGCAGGTGCAGATTTTCACGCCAGAGCCTGATGAGTACATTGAGTGCGTGGCATGTGGGCATACAGCACGCCGACCCACCGCAGACGACCTACCCCAAATCCAAGCCACCACCGAAGGGGCGATGACAGAGAGCGTGGGCGTGGTGCGTTTTATAAAATAGCCATCAGATGTCGCCCTACCATGAATTTGAGTCAAAATTTGTGCTTTTTGTCTTAATTTTGTTGTAAAAAGCTGAAAATTCTTGTAAATTTTGATATAGTACAGCAATATTTGTTGGTAAGCGTCTCATTGGCACCATCAGACCCGACTTGTATCAAAGTCAGTCAAAGCCCGATGAACGCCCCTGCCATTCATTAGCCCCATTTAGCCAATAAGATAGGTTTCCCATGTCAGAGAAAAAAGACCCGAACGAGATTAATTTTGATGATGAATTTTTGGACATTGATTTTGGCAATGCCGATCTCAATGCCAGCACCGACACGACTGCTGATGTCGATTTAAGTGCCGAATTTGACGAGCTGTTTGACCAAAACACTGCCAACACCGCTAGCTCTGACATTGACTTAACCATCAATGAGCCTGTGGACATCGCCCTATCCGATGTAACCGTGGCTGATAATGCCACTGGCATTGATTTGACCCACGCTACCAATAACACCGCCCAAGACGATTTTTTCAATCAACTAGATGACCTAAACCAAGCCAATGCCCCCACTGACGTGGCAAACAGCAACGTCGATACCGCCCTACTGGGTGCAGGAGCAGTCGCAGGAGCAAGTGTCGCCAGTGGCCTCGGGCAAAGCGAAGTCGCCAAAGATAAGCCTGCTAAAAAAGGATTGTTTGGCAAAAAAGATGGCTCGCCCAAAACCCCAAAAATGACTAAACCCAAAGCCTCTAAAACTCCAAAGCCTGCCAAAAATAGTGGCGACAAAAGCGACTTGACAGGGCTACTTAGCGACCCCAAAAAGCTCAACAAGCTCATCTTGGGCGGTGTGATTGCCCTAGCCCTGATTGGCGTGGCACTCTACATGGCAATGAGTGGTAATGACAGTAGCACTGTTAATACCCCCACGCCTGCCGTTAGCACAGCCCCTACCCAATCAAGCACCCCTGAACCCACCCCAGAGCAGGTAGAAACAACACCGGCAGAGACCCCAGCTGTTGATTCTGCTGACAGCATTCTGCCAGACATCAAACCTGTGGTTAATCCCGATGAAATTCTAAATGCTGAGATTCCAAGCGACCCTGCACTCATCAAAGAAGAGATTGACCGTTTGGCAGACAAAGATGCCCAAATCGCTGAACAAGAAAAACTCATCCAAGATCAGCTGACTCTAATGGAAGATTTGACGACCGCCAAAGCCGAGCAAATCGCCCTACTCGAAGCCCAAATCGCTGAGCTTGAAAACCAAAAAAACAGCACCGAGACGACCGCTCCCGCCAGTGGACAGTAAGCACCCACCAAAAACAAAGCCCGACGATGTTGGGCTTTGTTTTTGGTTTTGATTTATCAATTTATAAACCAATTTACAAAATCCGTATCGCCTGCTCTCGCTTCTCTAATGCCTTGCCTTCTAGCACCGATTTGGCGACGTGGCGTTCTTTGTCATTATCAAAGCCCAAGATATGCCAGCTTCTCCCTAGGTCAGTGATGACTAAGGTGTCATTTATCAGCTCAATACGAGCATTCTCGCTCAGTTTGACATTTTGCCCCTGTGCGATAAAGGCACGATTTTTGATGATAATCACCCCTGTGGCGATACGGCTTTGGTATTTTAGGCGGTTTTTGTAAATATTAAAACCAAAAATCAGCACCGCAAACACTGCCATCACCCCAATGGTAATCTGTACAGGAGCGGTCATGGCAACCACCGCCACACATATCGCCAACACAACAAGCACCCCTGCCATGACAAAGACAGGGTTCGACTCGGTGCCATTTAGCGTGATAGACACGCCATCATCAATGACTTTTAGCATTACCAGCCCAACGCTTGTTTTTGGAGTTCAAAAATCTCTTTAATCCCAGACTCGGCAAGGTCAAGCATGGCATTTGCCTCATCACGGGTAAAGTGCTTGTCTTCTGCCGTCCCCTGAATCTCGATAAACCCACCTGCTTGGGTCATGACCACGTTCAAATCCGTATCACAGGTCGAGTCTTCACCATAATCCAAATCCAAATACGCCCGTCCGTCCTTGATACCGACCGACACTGCCCCCACCAGTCCGATGAGCGGGTCTGTGGTCAGCTTTTTGTCTCGTTGTAGGCTCTCTAGGGCATCAATGAGTGCCACTGCCGAACCTGTGATACTTGCCGTGCGTGTGCCACCGTCTGCTTGTATGACATCGCAGTCCACATAAATGGTGTTCTCGCCCAGTTTTGACAAATCAAGCATGGCACGGAGCGAGCGACCGATAAGACGCTGTATCTCTTGGGTGCGTCCCGACTGCTTGCCCTTAGTCGCTTCACGTTGGGTGCGGGTGCCTGTGGCTCGTGGGAGCATGCCATATTCGGCGGTAAGCCAGCCTTGACCTTGCCCCTTTAACCAACGTGGCACGCCCTGCTCTATGCTGACGTTGCATAGCACTTTGGTGTCGCCATAACACACCAATACCGAACCTTCGGCGTGTTTGGTGTAGTTGCGGATAAAGCTGATGGGACGTAATTGGGATAATTCACGGTTGTCGTGTCGCATGATGTGCCTTATAAAGTAAAATTTGGACTATTGTAACAGTTTTTGCCCCAAAACAAAACCGCCCAACCCAGAATATCCCCATTGGCAATATTCAGATTGGACGGATTTTTAAGCGTTATAGGTTTTTACCTTATCACGCCTTTTTATCCTCTTCTAATTTACGCAAATCCTTACGCAAGATTTTGCCCACATTAGATTTTGGCAATTCATCAATAAACTCAACATATTTGGGGCGTTTATAACCTGTTAGATTCTCTTTTGCCCATGCGATGACTTCTTTATCCGTTAGGCTGTCGTCTTTTTTGACCACATAGACTTTGACCAACTCGCCACTATGTTCATCAGGCACACCAATCACGCCACATTCTAGCACTTTGGGGTGAGCAGTAATGACTTCTTCGACTTCGTTAGGATAGACGTTAAAGCCCGACACCAAAATCATGTCCTTTTTGCGGTCAACGATTTTGACAAAGCCCTGCTCGTCCATCACACCGATGTCGCCCGTCTTAAAGTAGCCGTCCTTTGTCATGGCCTTCTCGGTCTCATCAGGACGGTTGTAGTAGCCTGCCATGACCTGCGGTCCTTTGATGGCAATCTCGCCCGGCTCACCCATTGCCACTTCTTTGCCGTCATCGTCTAATAGGATAATGTCAGTATTAGGAAATGGGATACCAATTTTGCCCGTGTAGCTCCCTGGGGGATTTAGCGTGGCGACAGGCGATGTCTCAGACAGCCCATAGCCTTCAACGATATAAGTACCCGTGAGCTTCTCCCACGCTTCTGCCGTGCTTGGTAACACCGACATACCCCCGCCAAGCGATAGACGTAGGTTGGTGTGGTCAAGGTTTTTAAAGCCTTCATGATGAGCCAACGCATTAAACAAAGTATTGACCGCAGGGAAAAACACGGGACGATATTTGGCAAAGTCTTTGGTTAAGGCATCAAAATCACGGGCGTTGGTTATGAGTAGCAAGCTAAACCCCATCTTCAAACCAAGCATGGATACCGTAAATGAGAAAATATGATACAAAGGCAACGCCGTGGCGATGTATTTACCCGTCAAATCTTCATCGGCAGGAAAGACCTTATTGACAAATGTCATGCACTGCTCAACGTTAATCACAAGGTTCTTATGCGTGAGCATCGCCCCCTTTGCCACGCCTGTCGTACCGCCCGTGTATTGTAGCACCGCAATGTCATCAAGCGACAGCTCGGGGCGGACATAGCGACTTGCCGATACTGCCGTTAGGGCATCTTTAAAACTCACGGCATTGGGAATGTTCCAACTTGGCACCATTTTTTTGACATGGCGGACGACCAAATTCACCAAAATACCTTTGAGTCCCATCATATCGCCAATGCTCGCCACGATGACGTGCTTGACTTGCCCTTTGTTTTTGACCTTTTCAAAGGTATGAGCAAAGTTCTCCACGATGAACAACGCCTTTGCCCCGCTGTCATTGAGCTGATGTTCTAGCTCATGCGGTGTATAAAGCGGGTTTACGTTTACAAGTGTAAACCCTGCTCGCACAATACCCATCATCGCAATCGGATACTGCAAAATATTTGGCATCATTACCGCCACTTTATCGCCCTTGTCAAGCCCAAGCGACTGCAAATAACTGGCAATCTGACGGCTGTATGTGTCAAGCTCGCTGTAAGTGATGGATGCTCCCATGCACGTTAGGGCGACTTTGTTGCCATGTTTGGCAAAGTTCTGCTCAAAGCTGTCAAGCAGTGAATTGACACCGTCTGGCACTTTGACATTAATATCAAGCCCTTTATCAGCATAAGTTTTGACCCAAGGACGGTCGGCAGGAATACTAAAATTTTGCATGATTCTTCCTTAATATTCTAAAATGGAATGTATTAGCAGTAAAATCGGTCAAATTGCTCAAAAATTAATCACAATCAGACGCTTAAATGTAAGCAAATATTACGCTATAAAATACACCATTTTTGCCAAATTGCCAAATGATTTTTGTTTGAAAGGGCAAAATTTTTGTAGTGATTATGTTGTTTGCGGGGTATTTGGGAAGTGCTTGATAAGTGATTGATAAGAAAATAAAAGATAAAAAGATAAAGTAGCACAAGGCACGCAGACCAAGCCAAAATCAAAAGCAAAGACCCCTATTTTTGCAAAGTCAACGACAAAGATAAAGTCTTAACATTTTTCCAATTTTTTCAAAATTGGCAAACATTAAGGATAAAAATAGGGCGAAACATTATGACCAATTTACAGTTGGTATGATAGATTATAGTGAGTGCCTATTAAGGCGACTCTCACTTCTCTTTTTGCCTTGTGCTACTTTGGGTTTTGGGTAAAATGGGCTTTATAGGTCAAAACCCATTTCCCCAAAATCGGTTATCATGGTTTTACGGTCAATAACTCATCAATGATTGCTTTAAATTCATTTGGCACGATGATTTTAAAATTGGCAATCTCGTTTTTTATAGCGATGAGTTTTTCGGTTTCGGCTTTTACTTTTTCGTTTAACAGCATTTGGCGTTCGTGAGAGCGTTTATTATACTCTTCTTCATAAGTTACAAACGATTTATTTTGAAATTCACGGAATTTGGCTTTATAGGCATTGACCGTGCTTTCATATTCTCTATGCTCGGCTAATAGATAGTTTTGTAATTGCTGTAATTCATCTAACTCATATAATGGTGTATGATGAATTTTAAATACCTGCTCACCCACTTCTTTAAAACTAATGCGTTCTTTTTTGGTAAGACTCGTGCGGATTTTATCAAAGTTATGGATAAATTTGCCAATATGAGACGCTTTGGCTTCGGCAGTTTTGTAAGCCATCACATCAGATAATGGCAATGTTAAAAGATAATCTTCCATATCCACATTGATTAGGCGTTGTCATTCTACCATATCAATGCCTGCCAATAATGTATCTTGTTCATCTCGCACTTGTTTGATTTTAGTGTTAATCATATCAAGGCGATTGTCTTTTTCTTTAATGGCACTTCTAAAAAAAGCAGAAATGGCATACAGCTCACCAATTCTGGCAAGTTTGCCGTCAATATCATTAACCTTTTTAAAATTATCCAATGCTTCACCGTCAAGGCTCGATGTGTGCGTTTCTAGATTGACAATCTCATCTTGGATTGGTTTTAGGGTTTCTTTGATACGCTCACAGATATAGTTGGCTTCTGATGAAGTCAAACCTGATACATTAAAATAAGGGTTTTTGGTTAATAGTTTATGGGTTAATTCTTGGCTTATCATAATAAAATCCTCTTAAATCAATTTAAAAATACTATCGCTATAATACCAAAAATAAAAATTTAATTCAATACTTAAATTCAAGTATTTGTATTTAAGTATTTGTCTTTAACAATTCATCTTTTATCCTTTTGGCATTTTTACAAACATCATCACAAAGCACAATCTCATCATCACCGCCAAAATGCGACACATTGGGCAAATTCTTTAAAAACTCATCAATATCATCAAGCGTCAAAAACCGCCCATGCAAATCAAAACCGACATTTAAAATCTTGCCTTTGACCTTTGCCATGCGGTCATGAATATGCCCATGCAAATGATAATAGCCTTTATGACAACCGTCCCATTCATCAATGGGATAATGAAATAAAATCAGCGTGCGTTTTAATTCTTTCAAATTTAATTTTAAATAATCCTGCACCGATGATAACATGGGATTGCCGTCATTTTTTAACTTTGTTAAAAAACGCTCTTGATTTTGGGCGATAAGGTTATCGTGATTACCCAAAATCAGATGATGTTTGCCATTTAACTCTTTTAATACTACCTCAATCTCGTTTAGATGATGGCTAAATGACACATCGCCCAGATTATAAACAATATCATCAGGCTTTACCGTTTCATTCCATAAGGCAATCAGCTCTTTATTCATCGTTTGACTATCGCCAAAGTTTTGACGAAAAGTTGGGCAAAATTTGATGATATTTTGATGATGAAAATGTAAATCGGAAGTAAAATAAATCATCGTATTTCCTTAAATTGTAAGGTGCGTATTACGCACCGTTATTGAGTGTTATTGGTGCGTGGTACGCACCTTACGGATTATTTTTTACAATCGCCCCAAAAACTCTTGAATAAACGCAATTTTATCAAGTTCTGATAACTGATTAAAATTTTCTTGATTATCTTTGATATAATCAATCAAAGGATAATATTCTTCATCAACTTGTCTTTTATCCAGTTTTCGCCCAAGATTGCTTGCCTTACTCCGCCCCAAAAATTTAGAAATCAAATAATACGGCGATTTAAGTTTAAAAAGCATTTCTTTACTTGCACTATCAAAGACCATAAAACCTTCGTGTTCTACGGTTTTTAATAATATCTTTAATTCGCCAAAGGGTATGGATTTAATGATTTGTGGGCGTGTGATTTTTATGCCTGTATTTAATTTTTCTTGCTCGGCATTAAACTTATCGGCAATGGCATTAATCTCATCTTCGTCAAATTGTCGCCCGCTCGCCACATCAATCATCCCAATCAAAGTTTCGCCAAATATTTCTTTAATAATATGCACATCTTTTTCATCGGTGATTTCAAATAAAAAAGTATGGTTGGGATATTGTTTAAAAAGTGGCTCATACTTTTGGCAATGGGTTTTATTCATTTTGGCAAAGTCGCTGTCTAATGACCCTGTGGTGGAATACAGCACCTTTTTATTAAAACTGGCTTGGTAACTTGGGTGGCTTTCATCTAATTCTACATAAGTACATAACCCCAAAAAGCCATTGACTTTTAATACCGCATCTACCAAAGTATCATCACTTATCTTAATGGGATATTTGCTGTTTTTGGAAATTCGCTCGCTATAATTAAACACCTTTTTAAATGGGCGAACAATAATATTGTTGTATTTATCAATCACCGTTCCACGCATTTCAAGTAAGGCATTATCAAAGCGATTATTAAAAAATATTTCTCTTTTATATTTTAATACAAACAATTCTGGATAAGTTTTGGATTGTTTGATGATAAAATTTCTTTTGCCATATTGTAAATACTCATCGCTAATATAGCTTTGGCGGTTTTCGTCAAAGGGCAATTCTTTTTTGTTATCAAATTGGCTCATTTTTTCAATATCGGTTTTAATATCATCGCTCATTGGGCGGATTGGTTCAATATGAATCTCATCACGAAGTTGATTATTGTTTAATTTGATATAAGCAGACAATACATCGGCTCGTTTGACATTATGCACATTGTCAAAAAAATTATGCAAACGATAAATTTCTGTAACCAGTCCTTTTTTACGAGCCGATTGTAAAAGATGAATGCAAGACGATGATTTTTGGTTGGTATTTGAATTAATAACAAGCATATCCAAATTAGGATTTGCTTTGGCTTTTTCAAAGGCGGTTTTCATTGCGGTTTGACCGATTTGCACCGCTTTTTCAATACGCTCTGGCGTCCAATGATAAACGCCATTTTCATCAATCAACAGTTTGTCATTTTCAATATGGACGATTTCGCCATTTGGAAATTGTGTTTTAAATTCGGCGATTTTTTGTTCGGCAAAGGTGGATTTGCCAGAGCCTTGATGACCACGAATTAGGATAAATTTTTGCATTGGTGTTTCCTTTTTGGATTTTTACACTTTTTATTATCCAAATCTTGTGCCAACTTGGGCAATTTTGGGGAAAATCGTTTTTAAGATATTGATTTTTAATGGATTAAATTTTTAATATTGGGGAAAATTTAAAATTTACTTGTTAGATTTTTGGAAAAATTCTATAATATTGGATAGATTTATATCTAAAAATATAGGTAAATAAGTTAATGAGATACCATAAAAAATCCGTAATGCTTGGCTTTTTGGGTACGGTGCTGGACGATGGTTTTAGCCAAAGACGGCACGCCAAATGGCGACCCAATGTCAATGTACATAAAGTGATGACGTTTGACCGTGTGGAGCTGTTTATTTCGCCAAAATACGAACGACTCGCCCAGCAAGTGGTGGCGGACATTAAGGAGATTCGCCCAGAAACAGAAGTCAATTTGGTGGATATGCCCCTTGATAATCCGTGGGATTTTGGCGAAGTGTATGAAAAACTTGCCAGTTGGGCGGACGCTTATCCTTTTGATATTGAACAAGAAAATTATTTTACCCACATCACCACAGGCACGCACGTTGCCCAGATTTGCCTGTTTTTACTGGTGGAAAACCGCCAAATCCCAAGCCTGCTTTTGCAGACCGCCCCGCCCAAAGACAGCCCTTGCCAAGTGGAGACGATTGATTTGGATTTGGCTCGTTATGATGCCCTAGCCAGTCGCCTAAGCAAGGTCAAGGACGATGCGGTGCGGTTTTTGAAAACCGACATTGCCACCCAAAACCCCACTTTTAACGCCCTAATCGGGCAAATTGAACAAGTGGCGATGGGCTCAAAGTCGCCAATGCTGATTATGGGGGCGACTGGGGCGGGCAAATCGCAACTGGCACGGCGAATTTATGAGCTTAAAAAGGCTCGGCATCTGGTGGCGGGGCGGTTTGTGGAAGTTAATTGTGCGACTTTGCGGGGCGATATGGCGTATTCGGCTCTGTTTGGGCATAAAAAAGGGGCGTTTACAGGAGCGATGACGGCACGGGATGGCTATCTTTTGACTGCTCATCAGGGCGTACTGTTTTTGGACGAGATTGGCGAGCTTGGGGCGGACGAGCAGGCGATGCTTTTGACGGCTTTGGAAGACAAACGCTTTTATCCGATGGGGTCGGATACGCCTGTACACAGTGATTTTTGGCTGATTGCAGGGACAAATAAGGACTTGAAGGCGTGTGTGCGGGCGGGGACATTTCGGGAAGATTTGTACGCCCGTATCAATGTTTGGCAATACACCCTGCCCGCCCTAAAAGACCGCAAGGAAGACATCGCCCCCAACATCGCCTATCAGCTTGACATTGCAGGCTTTGAGCTTGGGCGGAAAGTGCGATTTGGTAAGGGGGCGTATGAGCGGTATTTGGCGTTTTGTATGAGCGATGGGGCGGTTTGGCGGGGCAATTTTCGGGATTTGTCGGCGAGTATTTTACGCCTTGCGACTTTGGCAAATGATGGCAAAATCAATGAAACATTGGTTGATGATGAAATTGGGCGTTTAAAAGAATTATGGGCGGACGATGATATAAAAGACGATGTCGGTATCAATCCTGCTTTGCTTACCAAAATCAATGCCCAACATTTAGATGAATTTGATAAAATGCAATTATTAAATGTCATTCAAATTTGCCAATCCCACCCTACAATGGCAAGCGCAGGACGGGCGTTATTTAATCAGTCAAGATTGGATAAAAAGGTCAGTAATGATAGTGATAGATTAAGGAAATATTTGGGGAGGTTTGGGATTAGTTGGGGGGAGATTAAGGGGTGATTTAATGACTTGTGATTTGTCCAAAATTTTTATAAAATGAATGTCAATTTATCAAATAAGGATTATTTATGAAATCACTTTTAAAGCCCCTAATTCTTACCCTATCTTTATCATCAATATCCGCTTTGGCGTGCGAAATACCGCAAGTGGCAGGGTATGATGATGTTCACTGTTTGTCAGATGGATTGGCGGAAGTTAAAAAAAATGGCAAATATGGCTTTGTTGATAAAACAGGTAAGGTGGTTATTCCTGTTAAATATGACGGTATTGGGAGATTTTCAGAAGGTTTATTGAGCGTAGAACAAAACGGCAAATTTGGTTTTGTGGATGAAACGGACAAAATCATCATTCCCATTGAATATGACTTTTCTTTTCATTTTGAAGATGGGTTAGCAAGGGTGGAGCAAAATGACAAATGGGGGTTTATTGATAAAACAGGCAAAGCAGTTATCCCCATTCAATATGATGATGTTTGGGATTTTTCAGAAGATTTGGCAGTTATCAAACAAAATGACAAACATGGCTTTATTGATAAAACAGGCAAAGTGGTTATTCCTGCCGATTATGACTGGGCGTCCAATTTTTCAGAAAACCTGTCAAGCGTAGAACAAAATGGTAAATGGGGATTTATTGATAAAACAGGCAAAGTAATTATTCCCCTTCAATTTGATTATGCTGGAAATTTTACAGAAGGATTAGCGCACATAAAACGCGATGGTAAATATGGTTTTATAAATAAGACAGGAAAAATAGTTATTCCTGTTCAATATGATTTTCCTGATAATTTTGAAAAAGGCAAAGCTTTAGTTAGAATGAATGGCGAGTATTTTTATATAGATAAAGCAGGCAAACGCATTGACTAAATTGTTATTTTATACCAACCGAATTTAAAAACTGCTACAAAATTCACCATTGAATTTTAGGGGCGAATGATATTCGCCCTTTTGTTTAAAACCTTGATTGGGCAAATGTGATTTGCCCCTACAAAACCGTATCAAATTTATCGTTCGGTTAGTATAATTCGTAGGCGTGTGTCACACACCATTTAGGAAAATAAACCTAAGACAGTGCGTGATGTACGCCTTGCGCTTTAAGGAATATTTGGGGAAGTTTGGGGTAAGTTGGGGGGAGATTAAAAGTTGATTTCAAACCAATATTTTAAAAAACCTATCTTATCATAAAAAACCAAATGATGAATACTAATTGCATAGCCCAAACAACCCAAGCAAGGTAGTTGATTGTTTTTAATTGTTTGGGCGATACGGTCTTTTTGCCAAGATAATGATTTACCAAAAAACAAATGACATAATAAGATAATGCAATCCCTACGATGAGTAAAAAAGGATTAAAGGTGAGTTTGTAGGTGATATAAAGCCAATTAGTAAACGCAATCGCACCACACACCCAAATAGAAGCGATGGTGCTTTTAAGGTTTTTATGTTTATTCAGATGTTCAAGGTTAAATAAATTAAGCATTTAAACTCCCATTGCATTTAACTTATCAGCATATATAAAAATAGTGGCATTACACACCTTACAACCCTTTGTCTTACAGCACCCCCTGTACACCCTGCCAACCCACCTTCACCCCAAGCCCGACCAGCACCCACAGGATAAGTGTGCGAAATTTGGCGGACGGCAGGTGTTTGCCAAGTTTTGCCCCGATGATGATACCAAGCACCGACAAAACGGTCAGCCCAAGTATCATCGCCCAAGTTTGAATGGGTACTTCCAACAAAAATTCTTTTAACACAATGGCTTGCACGATTTTATTGACAAAATAGCACAAATTCCCCACTTTGATAATCGTGTCCTTATCATCGGTCATTGAAAGTAAGTACATCAAAAGCACGGACGACATGGCATTGGTTGCCCCACCGACCACGCCTGCCACAAAGCCGATGACAACAAGCGATGTGGTGGTATTGGGTAAGACGATTTTTTTACCCATCAGACTCGTAGTCGCATACCACAGCACCACCACCGCCAAGGCAAGCATCAGATAAGCAGAATTAACCACCAAAAGCAAATATGCCCCCAACGCACTGCCCCAAAATGGAGACTAAAACGAGCGACCAATATTTTTTGAGATAAAAGGTGGTGTTGTGCCACACACCGCCTGTGCCACCGACCCACGCAATCAAGTTAAGCACCGCCGTTGGTACAAGCACCAACACAATGGCGGTTGTCAGCCCATAGACCCCCGACAACGCCCCAATGGTAATCAGCGGAAAGCCCATACCTGCAATACCATGAAGTACGCTGGCAATGACAAATAAGGGAATGAGCCAAAGTTCAAATTTCATCATCAGTCCTTGTAAAATCCACCCTATTATCTAAAAAAAATTACCACAAATCAAATAACCACGCCATCATCGTTATCATTGCAATGGCGTGGACAATTTTGGCAATGCGATTATAGTGGTCTAATTGCTGGCGTGAAAATTGCTTTTTAAGACAAAAGCCAAGCATCAATTTTTTACCAATAAAATGAATGATAACAACAAACGCCATAAAAGCAAGCAGTATCATAATGATAAAAGGAAATTCGCCATTTGCCCTTAAAAAATTACGAACCGACTCTCTAAATACCATCATCAAGACAAAATAAAAAATAGAAATTACCATTAATGGCAATTCTAATAAACGCCAATATTCTTTTTTAAAATCTATATTGTCATTGTCATTGTCATTCATTATGATTACCCCTAATAATCCCTTATTTAGACAAAATTTCCCCAATACACCCCACCAAATTCTTGGCAATGTTATCCTTGCTCATTTTTGCCAAATTGACCTTATCAAGCCCATATTTTTCGGCAAAGAACACCGTCATCGCATTGTCATCACTGCCAAAGCCAATACTTTTATCTGAAACATCATTGACCGCAATCATATCCAAATTTTTGGCAACAAGTTTACCTTTGGCATAATTTTCAATGTCCTGTGTTTCAGCCGCAAAACCAACGGTCAAAAGGTGCGGATAAGTGGTGGAAATTGTCGCCAGTACATCAGGGTTTTTGACAAGGTGCAAGGTCAAGCCGTCATTGTCGGCGGTTTTTTTGAGTTTTTGGCTGGCAACATTTGCCACTCTAAAATCCGCCACGGCAGCGGTGGCAATAAAAATATCCGCCCTTTTACAAACCTCCAAACACGCCTGTAACATCTCATCAGCCGTGCCGATGGTAATTTTATCCGCACCCATTGGTGTGGACAAACTGACCTTACTGCCTGCCACGATGATGACCTTCGCCCCTGCATTCACACACGCCCTTGCCAAGGCATAGCCCATTTTGCCTGTGGAATGGTTGGATAGATAGCGGACAGGGTCAATGGGCTCAAGGGTTGCCCCTGCGGTGATGACGAGCGTTTTGCCTGCCAAAGTTTGGGCGGTCTCTTGTTGCTCAAAAAACGCCAAAATTTGTCCACAAATCGCCTCAGGCTCTGGCAGTCGCCCCATACCAATATCGCCACACGCTTGTTCACCGCTGTCAGGGTTTGCAACTTTAAAGCCAAATTGGGTAAGTTTTTTTAGATTATCCTGCACAATGGCATTGCCCCACATTGCCTGATTCATCGCAGGATAGACCCACACAGGGGCGGTGGTGGCGACAATGACGGTGGTTACAAGGTTATCCGCCAAGCCGTTTGCCAATTTGCCGATGGTGTTGGCAGAAGCTGGGGCGATGACGACCAAATCCGCCCATTTGGCAAGCTGTATATGCCCCATTCCCCTTTCGGCGGTTTCATCAAGCAGTTTGGTATGCACTTCGTTGCCTGTCAAGGCTTGCAAGGTCAAAGGCGTGATAAACTGGCACGCTCCGTCCGTCATCATCACTCGCACGCTATGCCCTGCCTTGATTAACAGGCGTGCCAAAATGGCGGATTTATAACAGGCAATACCGCCAGTTAAGGCAAGTAGGATATTTTTTGGGGTCATTGTGGGCTTTTCAAAAATTAAATGGGGCATTTTAGCATAATTTGCGATTTTGGGGAATTTTATTTATAATGGAATGAATTTTTGGGAGCAGACAATGCAAGTTACCGCTATTATTCAAAATAATACCCTAATCATTCCTAATGTCGATTTGTCGCAGTTAGCCCCTTATGCTGACAATCACGGTATAATTGAATTTGACCAAAGTTTTTTGGAAATGCTTATGCAATTAAAAGTTGCCAAAAAGCCTATCAAAGCACGCAAATCCATTCAAGAATTGGCAGGTGGACTTGCCAATAAAACAACAGTGGTAGCAACCGTTGAAGAAATGAATGAGAGTATTGCCGAAGTATATGCAAGCAGGGAGATTTAAATGGTTTCTTTGGATACCAATGTACTTGTGCGATTTTTGGTAAAAGACGATGAAAACCAATATCAAACCGTACTCAATTTTTTAATGAATTTGGAAAACAAAAACGCCCAAGCCTACATTCCTTTATTGGTGGTTTTGGAAGTGAATTGGGTTTTATCTTTTCGTTATAAAATCACTCGCATTGATATTATTGAGCAATTATTGGAGTTAATGGAAAATCCTGTTTTTTGTTTTGAAAGTCAAACCAAATTAGAACAAGTATTGTTATCCGCCAAAACCAATACTTATGATTTATCCGATTTGTTAATTGCTTGTCGTTGCCAATCAGCAAATAATTTACCCGTGATGACTTTTGATAAAAAAGCGTCTAAGCATTTGAATTTTGAGCTGCTTGAATAATGGTGTTATTTGGATTTTAAAGATTGCCTATTACGCACCTTCCCCCAATATCAATCCAATCAAAAGAAAACATACCTTACCACCATACAAAAACACACCACCACAATCACAGGGCGGATAAATTTTGCCCCGCCTTTGACCACAAAATGACTGCCCAAAAATGCCCCAATGATTTGCCCGACCATCATCACAAGCCCAACCACCCAAACAATCTGCCCACCAATGATAAAAAATATCAAACTGGCAAAATTGGTGGCAAAGTTTAACAGTTTCGCCCGAGCGGTGGCTTGTATCAATTCTCGTCCACGCAAAACCACCTGCGACAGACTAAAAAATGTCCCTGTCGCAGGTCCAAAATAGCCATCATAAAAGCCAATCAAAGGGGCAATGGTACGCTCGTAAGTTTTTTGGCTCATTTTGGGGGTGGTTTGTAATTTGCCTAAATTGGGCGAAAACAGCGTATAAAGCCCCACCAGCCCAATGACAAAGGGCAAGGCTTTTTTTAAAAAATCAGGGGGTGAGAGCTGTACCAAAATCGTCCCTACGCCTGAGCCAATAAAGGCAAAGAGTAAAGCAATTTTCATCATTTTGGGGTGAATGAGTCCCTTTTTTATCATTGCAAGGCTTGCCGAGAATGACCCAGCAGACGCTTGTAATTTGTTGGTGGCAAGCACCGCCACAGGATTCATGCCTGTCAAAAGCAAAGCAGGAATGGTCAAAAGCCCGCCCCCGCCTGCAATGGCATCAATAAAGCCTGCAAATAACGCCACAAAAAAGAGTATGCAGATAATCTGAATGGTGAGTTCCATAAATTGCCTTTATTTTAAGTTTTATCACAAAAACTTATTTTATCATAATTTGTCCCAAAAAATCCTTTTTATGTTAAAATACGCAAATTTTTGTTATTTTTAGTTATCATTCACATAGGGCATTTCAATGTCAAAATTTTTTTCATGGTATTTTAAGCCAAACTTATTATTAAGAATCCTAATCGGCTTAATCCTAGGCTCAATCTGCGGTATCATTTTTCAAAATGCCCAAACCGCCATTAACATTTTATCGCCCATTGGCGAGCTGTTCATTCGTCTGTTAAAGATGATTGTCATTCCTGTCATTGCGTCCACGCTCATCGTGGGGGCAAGCTCAATCACGCCTGCCCAGCTTGGGCGTATCGGCATAAAAACGCTCATTTATTATACCATTACGTCCATTTTTGCAATCATCATCGGGCTTGGTGTGGGCAAGCTCTTTAACCCTGGCTTGGGGCTAGAACTCATCGCCGACACCGCAAGCGAAGGCAAAACTGCCGAAGCCCCAAGCATGCTTCAAATCCTGCTTGAAATCGTCCCCACCAATCCAATCGGCGTGATTAGTAGCGGTCAAGTTTTGCCCATGATTTTCTTTTGTTTGATATTTGGCATCGCCCTCGCCTTTGGGCGTGATAGCGATGATGAGAATGTCAAAAAAAGCTCGGACACGGTGTTTTATTTTGTGGACGGGGTTAGCCAAGCGATGTTTAAGATTGTCGGTTGGGTCATGCAGTACGCTCCGATTGGCGTGTTTGCGTTGATTTTTATTGTTTTTTCAAAAAATGGGGCAACCGCTTTTGGTTCTTTGGCAAGCGTTACGGCAACCGTTTATGTCGGCTTTATCATGCAAATCCTACTGGTGTACTGCGTGATTTGTGCGTTGATGAAGCTCTCCCCACTTGTCTTTTTGAAAAAAGCTCGCCCTGCCCTTATCACAGGATTTGTAACCCGTTCATCAGGGGCAACCTTACCTGTGTCTATCCAGTCATCGCAAAACATGGGCGTGCCTAAGAACATTTATAGCTTTGGCTTACCTGTCGGCTCGACGATGAACATGGACGGCACTACCGTGTATCTTGGCGTGTGTGCGATTTTTATCGCCAATGCGGTGGGTGTACCGCTTGACGGCTCGCAAATGCTCACCATTACGATGACTGCCGTGCTTGAGGCGATTGGGACAGCAGGTGTGCCAGGGGCAGGGGCGATTATGCTACTTATGGTACTAGAATCCATTGGCTTGCCTGTGGAAGCTGGCTCGGCGGTGGCGATTGCCTATGGCATGATTTTGGGCATTGATGCCTTGCTTGATATGGGACGCACCGCCCTAAACGTTGGGGGTGACATCGCAGGGGTGGTAACTGTTGCCAAACAAGAAAATACGTTGGATAAAGAAGTGTGGGATTCTTGATTGTTGATATTTGAAAATCAAAAAAACAGCACAACCGAAATTGTGCTGTTTTTTGTTGCCTTATTAATGAATTAGAACTTGCTGGCGAAGCTCACACCCACTTGGGAAGCATCTGAATCGCCACTACCTGTGTAGCTGTAGTTTAGACCCACTTGGCTGTTTGGTGTCACATTATAGTTAGCACCAACCTTGGCTGACCATTTGGTTTTGTCAGTATCCCAAGTACCATACTCCACATCAGTCGCTGTACCAACATAGCGAGTGTCTAGACTGGTATCACGGCTAACAGCGTGTGCAACTTGTACACCACCAGTAAGCTGTAGAGCAGGTGTTGCTTGGAACACCATATCAGCACCCACACCTACCTGAGTTTGTTTTGCTTCGATGTCGTTAACAACGTTAAGACCGTCATTGAAGCTACCATCGTTTTTGTACTGCTGATGGTTAACAAAGGCATAAGGCTGTACACTCACGCCCGATGCAGTATCAATGTTTGTACCCGCTTGGATACCAGCACCATATAGCTTACCATTATACTCAACTTTGTTAGAGTTTTCACCACGGCTGGCTTCTGTATCAACTTTGGCACCTTTTACCCAACCTGATAGATAGGCATCACCCAACTTCTTAGAAGCACCAACAGTCAAGCCAATGCTGTCAGTTTTGGTTTTGTTGCCAATACCATAAACAGATTCTTCCAAGTCAAGTTTACTTACATCAAGTTGTGCACCAACACTAATGTCGGCTGCGGTTTGAGTGCTTGCACCAACACTAATGTTGTTGCCTTTACGTGCACTTGTGGCATGCTCTAGTTCTACATCATAATCATGGTGACTGATATTACCCCAAACACCTCTTGGGGTGCTAACACGCTTACCAAATTCGGTTGCATGGTTAGCACTGTCTTCTACTGCGTTTAATGCACTGTCAGCATAGAAAGTTGGGTCAAGCTTGTATAGCTCACGGTTGGTGCTTACTGTAGAAAGTTTAGATTCTGCACCAGAATTCATGTTTTCAAAACCAGTGAATACACGGTTAGCAAATTGCTTCTCATCACTGGTCAGTGAACCTTGTGTTTCTTGTTTTTTATCTAAATCATTAAGTACTTTGTCTAGGTTTTGTGCAACACGGCTACCACTGTCATTCATGCTGATGCCATAAACAACATTGCCTGCACTTAGACGTTTGGCAGTTACTTGCACGTCATTGTTCGTGCGTGAACCACCTACCACTCTGCCATTTCTGTCTACTTCTGGCGTATATTCAACATTTGTTACTTCAAATAATGGGTTGCTTGAACGATAATTGTCAAATTGACCTTCAAGACCACGCTTAGCACGAAGTACAGTGCTACGGCTACCTGATTTGCTGATGATGCCATCTTTGGTCTCACCAGTTAGATTTAGTGTACCACCTAGTTTGGCCTTACCGTCCACGGTAAGCATGTTGCCAAATTGAGCTTTTAGACCAGCATCCACGCCACGTTGAGTGTTGATGTTGTAGTCACCTCTGATGTTTAGGTTACCTTCGTTGTTAACCCAACCACCTGTTTGACGAACATTAGCTACATTACCATAACCTGTTAGTTCACCACCTTTAACAACCATGGTTGAACCACCGTTGTTACCATTTACTTCTAGTGAACCACCTTCGATGACAGAGTCGCCTTTATAGCTGTTATTACCAGTAAAGACAAGCTTACCTTCACCTTTTTTGGTAAAGCCTTTATCACCTTTTAGGTCATTGTAGAATACAGATAAAGGCGCGCCTTTAGTGTCTAATTCCACATTATCCCAATAGAAACCACCATAACCTTTAGCGGCCGCTTCTGGATCTAACAAACCCCAACCATCTTCCCATGTAATGTTCTTGCCGTTATGATTAGCGACAATTCGACGGTTTTCCCAATTGACATTGCCAGGAACATAGAAATTACCCTGATTGTCAGTGTAATAAGAGCCGTAATAACCGGATGGCAATCTACTAACCTTTCTTAGTCCTTGGTAGCCATTAGGTGAATTGGCAGTAATCTCTGAAAAATCCTTGGCAGTACCCAAAATGGTTTGAGAGATATTTTCATTTTTCATCCAAGGATAAGCAGATTGCACAAGCACTGCCGTGCCGGCCACACGAGCGGTTGCAGGTGATGTACCCTTATAGCTACTCAGTCTGCCATCGTTGGCGTAATTTTGGGTAGATGATGTTGCAGATACGCACCATTCGGCCGTACGACCACAGTCGTTAGCATGGCTAAAATCTTCACGTGGCGATGATACTGTAATGAAACCTTTTTTGAAGTTGCTGTTCATGAGCGGTGCTAGGTTTTCATCATGAGCATCGTTCAAGCCTTCGTTACCTGTTGCTTTAATGATAAGCGAGTCACGATTCATGATAAGATCATGAATGACGGGCAAAGTCACTTCAGCATTGGTAATACTGGTTCTGTAAGGATTTGGATTAATCTGTCCTGTAGTAGGATTGTAATTGAGGCGCTGAGCATCGTAGTACCATTGGTCAGTGTTGTTAGAACCCCAAGAGTTGTTAAAAATCTTAACGCCATGGTCTTGGTTCAGCTTACGCATCATCAAGAACTGGTTACCACCATTTGAACGTCGATCAATACTGTCACTACCGTAAATTTTGGCGTTGGTCATGCCGTTGTTACCAGCGATAACAGCCGCCATTTGGTTGCCATGGTCGCCACTGGCAGACGTAGTTGCCACTTCGATGATACCAGAGTCATTTTCCGGAGTGAAGCAAGTGGAGCGTCCTGCAGACACACATTTTACTTGTGTGTTGTTGACGTTGGCACCAACCATGTCTCGGTTGAAGCGGTTAATACCTGTATCAATCACACCTACTTTGGCTTGACGTGTATCAATGGTGTTCTTCAGGTTGTCAAGACGCTCGGCATAACCATCTTCGGTTGTGTCGTAAAATTTGGATGTCAAATTAGAATTATTTGACGTATCCATGACACTATAGCCCGTACGCGTGCCAGCACTTGGTGCAGGTTGGTTGCGTTTTAGGTTAGCTTGAACGCGTCTTGTGTAATCAGGCTGTCTCACCTCTGATGGTGATACTGGAGCAACATAGCTACCTGATATACCGCCACTAATCGGCGCCGGTGTTGGCACAGGCGTTGGAGCCGGGGTCGGGGTTGGAGTTGGGTGAACAAGTTCAGGAGCCGGTCTCACAGGGCTTGGCACTGGAGTTGGGGCTGGGGTTGGGGTTGGTCTAAAACGGTTAAGGAAATCCAGATAGTAATCGTAGAAAGAGTATTTGGAGTTGTTATACTCCGAATCAACAATCATTGGAGCTGAATTGGCATAACTTACCGTACTACTAGCACCAATTACCAGCATGCAAGCCATACTTAAAGGCTTAACATAGAACCCTTTCTTGGTAGGTTTATTTTGTAATGACATATTACACCCTTGTGTTTGTGTTTATGATAAAACATAAGTGATAAACAACAAGAATAAGCCTGATACCAAAACCAGTTATCAAACACAAATCTTGATGATATCACAATTTATCCATCATAAATATGAAATTAAAACATTTAAATCCACTGTCATTTACCGCCATGAAGCATGGTACTACAAAGCAATAAAAGAATGTTTACCTTAAATATAAGGTTTGCAAATTGTAAATTAATGGCGGTTTATTGTCCAGTACCTACAGAATGATATAATATTATGTTTACAAATAATGTTTTAATGAATTGATTTTTATGATTATTTTTTTAATAAACAACCGTTTATTTTTCACAATAATTAACAGTTTGTTATTATATAGACATCATATTATTTTTTGTGAAATATTATACATAAATAAGCAATACTATTTTGCAATACAATCACACCAAATTCATCATTTGTTTTAGATGAAATTATTAGGACGCATTAAACCTTTATGATACTATTTAAAATTATAGAAGCATCTTGGGAATAAAATGATGTTTTTTCATAAAAAATGTTTATACAACTACTTAATATCCGATTCTCAGCTTTGTGCAAATAACTGATTTGCCCAAAGCTAATTGCAATTCATCCTTGATAAATCAAAAAATAAGTCGCTACACTCTACACGATGAAAAACTATTATGTTTTTCCGTTCGTAGCAAAAAATGAGTCGAACCATAACAACAACCGACCCACAGACATGGCTCAGAGCGAACGGTTTTTTGTAGCATAATTCAATTTTGTTAGCTGTATCCACCATCACACCACTGATTGCATTTGGCAAACCCACAGAAAGAAAACTTACACAAATAATCACAAAACTGCTTTCGTATTATTAATTTTTGTGATATATTCACAAGATTGGTTAATTTTTATTTATAACTAATTTTTATAATTATGGGTTTTGTTCCTTCATTTATATTTATAGGAAAAGATAGTCATGTCGATGAGTCGCATAAAAGCCTTTTTTGCCTTAGAAGCCGCTGGGGGCATCATCCTTGCCTTAGCTGCTGTTCTTGCAATGATTGTTGCAAACTCACCTTTATCTGAACTTTATAATGCTTTTATTCATGCTCCTGTCGTGGTGCAAATTGGTCAATTTGAGATTGCCAAAGACGCTCATCATTGGATTAATGACGGTCTGATGGCGGTTTTTTTCTTTTTGGTGGGGCTAGAATTAAAGCGTGAGGCTTTGATAGGTGAGCTGTCCGATGTCAAGCAAATCGTCCTGCCTGCCATCTGTGCCATCGGTGGCATGACTGCCCCTGCTTTGGTCTATTATGGACTAAATTATGGTGATACCGAGGCTCTAAAAGGTTGGGCAATCCCTGCCGCCACGGACATCGCCTTTGCCATTGGCGTGCTTAGCTTGCTCGGCAACAAAGTCCCCAATGCCTTAAAAGTATTTTTGGTATCCATTGCCATCTTTGATGACATCGGGGCGATTATCATCATTGCCTTGTTCTACACATCTGAATTATCATTGATATCACTGGGCGTGGCAGCGGTGTGTTTGCCCTTTTTATTCTTACTAAATCGCCTAAACGTCACCCGTCTCACGCCTTATCTGCTTATCGGGCTTATCCTATGGGCCGCCATGCTAAAATCAGGCGTGCATGCAACCTTAGCAGGCGTACTTTTGGCATTTTTTATTCCTTTAAAAAACAACGCCGACCCTGAGCATTCGCCCCTAGAAGAGCTAGAACACGATTTACATAACACGGTTGCCTTTGGTATCTTACCCCTATTTGCCTTTGCCAATGCAGGGATTTCGCTGGCGGGGACTAACATGGGCGAGCTCATGCACGGCGTACCCATGGGTATTGCCCTAGGTTTGTTTATCGGTAAACAGCTTGGCGTGATGATTCCTGTGTTTTTGGTCGTCAAATTGGGTTTGGTCAAACTGCCCACAGGCACAAACTTCATGCAAATCTATGGCGTCTCTCTGCTTTGCGGTATCGGCTTTACCATGTCGCTCTTTATCTCGGGGCTTGCCTTTGGCGGTATTCCTGAGGATTATGACCCACGTTTAGGCATTATCCTAGGCTCGCTTATCTCAGGTATTGTGGGCTATCTTGTCTTGCGTGCCAACATCAAAGACGCTGACCATCCCACCCTTGCCAAAAACGATGAGATGTATCTGGGTGTTGGCGAACCGCCCAAACATTAATCACACCAAAAATAAAAAAGCGGGCAACATGTCCGCTTTTTGTTATCTGCTCTTTTCATTTATCCGTGTTTGTCATACAATAAAGCCAATCCCACCACCTAAGGAAATCCCATGTCTTATCACACCGTCCTTGATTTGGCGTCTGCCTTGTCCGATGCGGACAAGCTAAAACTGGCTCATCATCTGCTCGGGCAACTCATACTCGCCCCAAGCTCATCATCCACTCCTACCCAAAAACTGCCACCCTCTGCCGATTATGACTATTGCTTGGAGCGAGTGCTAAAAAGTAAGCCCAATCGCCTGCCTGCCCTACGGACATTTTTGGAAGCGATTTTTAGCTTTCGGGGCGGTCAAAATGCTGATATCGATGACATCATCAAGCGTTTAGAGCTTAACCATGTCATCAAAAAAGACGGCGATAACGTGGTGTATTTGGTCGATTAGGGCATGCCTGCTAGCCTTGCCACAAGCTCACTCATAGACTCATCACGGCAGTCCGCCACGCCCACACCACTCCATAGGCTCATCAGCTCGCTGTTTTGAGTGGTCGCCCCATGGGCTCGCAGGGATTTTGTCATGGCGTTTAATGTCGGATAATTTGGTAAATCATCATTATCCAACTGGGCAAAATCTTGCATATAGCCCGTAACCACGCCCCTTGCCCATTTGCCAGAGTATAGTCGTGTCAGACGTGTGTCGTTACCTGTCGCACTTAGCAAACGCTTTTTCCAAAGCGGATTGATAGGCGATTCGTGCGTGGTCAAAAATACCGTCCCCACCGCCACCATGTCCGCCCCATTATCTAGCATAAGAGTAACCTGTTCACGATTGGCAATGCCCCCTGCCGAGATAAGTGGGATAGTACTTGCGTTTTTAGCAAGTTTTAACAGCTCTAACGTAGATAATCTATCGCCCTGCTCACCAAGCCAGCCTCCTTGATGACCGCCTGCCCCCACGCCTTGCACGACCACACCGTCCGCTCCCACATCCTGCCATGCCAACACTTCTGCCACCGTGTTTGCCGTACCGATGACAAGCGTACCGACAGCATGCAAAGCGTCCACTTGGGGCAGATTTAAAATACCAAAAGTAAAGCTCGCCACAGGCACAGGGTTATCAAGCAATACGGCAAATTGCTCGGCAAAGTCATGGGCAGGTTTGTCATCTAGCACAGGCGTAACGCCCAATGTTTGATAAAAATTATCAAGCCAATCAGGCATGGTCTGGCTATATGTTTGGGTCAAACTTTTATCCAAAATCATGAGATTGACATTAAAGGGCTTATCCGTCCCTGCCTTGATTTTGGTAATCTCATCATGGATTCGGGCAGGCGACATCATGCCTGCCCCAAGCGAGCCTAGCACACCAAGACGACACGCCCCCACGACAAAATCGGCATTGCTCGCCCCTGCCATGGGGGCTTGGACGATGGGCGTGGATAGAGCAAGATGGGATTGTAATGATAAGATGGTCATGATGATGTTTCCTGATAAAGATTTCTTTAAAATATAGCTTTTGAATAAAATAAAGTCAAGGCATGATGGCTATTTTAAAAGAAAATGATGATTAGGACATACCTATCTTTTATCACATCAGTTTTTCACGATAAAAGTTGTGTTAAAGTTTTTACAAGTTTACTCTTATTTTGAAAAAATTTGTTACACACGGCAGTGGGGATTTCATTTATAATAAATATATCATTTAAATGATAACTGATTTTATTTTTTTCTTTTAAGGAGATTGTCATGCAAAAATTATTGATTGCGACTGCTGTGGGTGCCTTGGTATTGACAGGCTGTACCACGAATAACAGCCAAACCATCAAACAGCCCAAACCCCAAGAAATGCAAGGCAAGCACGCCCACAAACATGGCGACAAACATGAGCATAAGCACGGCAAAAAACATCATCATGGCGAGATAACCGAAAAATACCTGTGCGAAAAAGACGGTAAAGTCACCGCCAAATACAACCCTGATGCAGGTCATGCCCTGCTAACTATCACCGCCCCTAGCCTTGGGTTAGAAAGTGTTGATGTTGAAATGCAACCTGCCAAATCCGCCTCTGGCATGCTGTTTGTTAATGATGTCAATCCTGAGTCAAAATACGAATGGCACACCAAAAACAAATTTGGTGCGTTGGACATAACCACTGCTGATGGCACCGTATACAGCCTAAAATGCGAAGGTACTCGTCCCATGCACAACCACGCCCACTAATGACATTCGTTGAACGAGTCGGCTGTCTTAGTCGTAACAAACGCATAAGCCACGCTTGTGCGTTTTTTAATCAACAATAAAAGGCAATTTACCATGAAGCCTATCACAAAAAAAGCATTCCTACTCACCGCCCTACCCATGCTCGCACTCACAGGCTGTGCTACAACTGCCACATTAAAACAAGCCGACTGCTCATCTGCCAACTGGGAGCAGGTGGGTCGTGCTGACGGTCTGCGCGGGGCAAGCAGTCAAGAGATATTACGCCATGCCAAAACCTGTCAAGGACTTGCCACGCCTGACCGAGCGTTATGGGAGCAAGGTCGCCAAGCAGGGTTAAAATCCTACTGCACCATAGACAACGCCTACAACATGGGGCGAATGGGCTACACCCTACAAGGCGTGTGTGATGTCGGCGACAGCAAGACCCTAGAAGAGCTACACCGTGCCAACATGATGGGCTTAGAGCAACGGTATTGTTAATTGAGTATACTTTTCTAGAAAGCCGTTCGTGGTGAGCTTGTCGAACCATAACGGTTTTCCTAGACTTCGACAAGCTCAGTCCGAACGGAAAACCTTAAAATCTATCTTTATTTAACAATACCAGAGCAACATCAGATGAGCGAACGCATGACCCGCATGCATTATGGTTATGGCGGTTGGTATGGCTATCCGTACCGTCCTTATTGGTGGTGGTAAAGCCAATTTGGGTGATTTTTAAAATATCAGTCCAATAAGCGGTGCGTGTTACGCACCTTACGGTTACTTATTGATTTTAGGTGATTATTTTTCGGGTTGTAGGGGCGTGTTGAACACGCCCTTGATAAATCAATCACTTACATAAGACCAAGAATGAAGCACTTCCCTATTTTTTCATAATAAGCTGACAGGTGTAATTGGCACATTCTGCCTTTAATATGCCATGTCCTTGTAGCATTTCTGCCCCGACCATTTGCTCTGTCAGCATTTGCTCCAACACCGCTTTGCCGTCATCGCCATATAAAGCGGTGGCAAGGGCGTGGGCTTTTTGGGCATGGGCGTGGCTTACCTGCTTGATGGTATCGCTGTCTTTGGGGTGAGCGTAGTACCATGCCAGCTCAAAGAGCTTATCCGACTCGATGACATATAGGGGCGGTTCGTGTCCTGATGTATAGCTGTATTTGTCCGCCATAGCCCCATGAAAATCCAAGGCGTCCGACTTGGTGGCGGTGGGGGCTATCAGCGTTTTGGCACGCTCAAACCTGCCCTGCCCTGTCTCATTGATGGCAGGACTTGCTTGCCAATTTGCCACGTCATAGACCACTTTTTCATAAACCTTTGGCTCGCCGTCATCTTGCACCACGTCCTTGTGCGTGGCAGGACGAAAAAACAACGCCAATGCCACAGCACAGGCGATGATGACCGCCCAGATGATGGGGGTTTTAAAGGATTTTTTGGCAGGGGCAGAATTGGTGTCGGTCATGGCTGATATAAACGGTAAATGGTAAAATGGCTTGTGTTAATGATAGGGCGTGCCTACCTTTGGTATTTGCAATGAAAAATAGGGGAAATCACCCGTTTTTCAAGGAAAAGTCCGCAGTTGATATTGCAATATCAACAAGGATTTTGACGCAGAAAAACCAGATTTAGCCATTTTTCATGCAAAAATGGATTGAAATCATCAAATCTTTGTCATATCCTATGACAATGTTATCAATGGCAGGCACGCCCTACATATATGGGAAAATAATGGCGATTATTGTAGCCGTTTTTGGTTCATTTTAACAGTTTTTATTTTAAATTCATCAGGACAATGTATGCACCACTTTATCGTCATCGGCAACCCAATTAGCCACTCCAAAAGCCCTGCCATTCATACCGCCTTTGCTCACTCTGTGGGGCTTGACATCAGCTACAACCGCCAATTTTGCCCTGATGATTTTGGCAGTTTTAAGGCGGTCATTGAAGCGTTTTTTTATGGTGGGGGCGTGGGGGCGAACGTAACCTTGCCCTTTAAAGAAATGGCGTTTGACATCTGCCAAGAAGTCGGTACATTAAGCGAATACGCCAAAAACGCAGGGGCGGTAAACACGCTCGCCATAAAGGACGGAAAACTCTATGGCGATAACACGGACGGTCGGGGGCTGGTGGCAGATTTGGTGGGGCATGGCGTGGATTTACACGGCAAAACAGTCGCCATACTCGGGGCAGGTGGGGCAACTCGGGGAGCGATTTTACCGCTTATCCAAAGCGGTGCGGTGGTGTCGGTGTTTAACCGTACACTGACCAAAGCCCAAACACTCGCCCAAGAGTTTGCCACGCAAGGCATTCACATTCACGCTCACGGCTTAGATGAACTCACAGGGCATTTTGACGTGATTATCAACGCCACATCCACCACGACCACAGGGCAAAGTCTGGATTTGGGTGGTGTGTCGGCTGATGTGGCGTATGACATGATGTATGGCAAGCCATCTGCTTTCTTAAACCACTTTAACACCGCCAAACAGATAGACGGCATGGGTATGCTTATTAATCAAGCTCGCTTATCGTTTGAGCTGTGGACAGGTCAGACGGTGGATTTGGGTAAGGTGGTGTTGGATTTATAATTTATTTTTATAAAAATAATTAAAATTTATGAAAAATAGTTATTTTTAACACAAAACCCCTAGCATAAATCACAAAATAAGGTATAGTAGGGAAATGATGTTTTCACACATTTCCCCTTATCTTATTTTTATCACAAAGGAGCTGTCTTATGCTAACGTACAAAGCCCCCTTACGGGACATCAAATTTCTCATCAATGAAGTCTTTGATTATCCAAGCCACTACAAAACCTTTGAGCATGGCAAAAATGCCGACAGCGAAACGGTTGGCATGATTTTAGAAGGCTTTGCCGACTTAGCCGAAAACGTCATCGCCCCCCTGTATCAGTCAGGCGATGCCGAAGGTTGTCATTTTAAGGACGGCGAGGTTACCACGCCCAAAGGCTTTAAAGAAGCGTACGAGCAGTTCGCCCAAGGGGGCTGGCAAGGCATTGCTTACCCTGAACAGTATGGCGGTATGGCTCTGCCAATGTCTCTCAATCTCATCAAATCAGAGATGCTTGGCACCGCCAACTGGTCATTTGCCATGTATCCGGGGCTATCGCTTGGGGCGGTCAATACCATTTTGGAATACGGCACGACCGAGCAAAAAGACTTATACCTGCCCAAGCTCGTTACTGGCGAGTGGTCTGGCACCATGTGTCTGACCGAAGCCCAGTGCGGTACCGACCTAAACCAAATGAAAACATCCGCCAAACCTAACGATGACGGCACTTATGCCATTAACGGCTCTAAGATTTTCATCAGTGCTGGCGAACATGACCTGACCGAGAACATCGTACACATCGTACTGGCACGTCTGCCTGATGCCCCTGCTGGCACCAAGGGCATTTCGCTATTTATCGTGCCAAAATTCTTGCCTGACAATGACGGCAACATGGGCGAGCGTAATGGCGTCAGCTGTGGCTCTATCGAACACAAAATGGGTATTAGTGCGTCCGCCACATGCGTGATTAACTTTGACAACGCCACAGGGTTTTTGATTGGCGAGCCAAACAAAGGGCTAAAAGCGATGTTCACCTACATGAACACCGCCCGTGTCGGCACTGGCATTCAAGGCTTGGCTCACATGGAACTTGCTTTCCAAAACTCACTGCCCTATGCCAAAGAACGCCGTTCTATGCGTGCCTTGTCTGGCACCAAAGAGCCTGATAAACCTGCTGATGCCATTCACTATCACGCCGATGTCCGCCGTATGCTACTGACCCAAAAGGCATTCACCGAAGGGGCGAGAAGCATGATTTATCATGTTGGGCGTTATTCGGACAAACTGGCAGATGCGACCGTGCGTGGCGACAAAAAAGAGATTGAGCGTTGGGAAGACAAAATGGGCTTTTTCACGCCTGTGTTAAAAGGCTTTTTGACCGAAATCGCCCAAGAGTCTGTGAAAAACGGCTTGCAAATCTTTGGCGGTCATGGCTACATCAAAGAATGGGGCATGGAACAAATCGCCCGTGATGCCCGTATCAGCACGCTATACGAAGGCACGACAGGCGTACAAGCCCTAGACTTGCTCGGTCGTAAGGTACTACTACAAGGCGGTGGCAAGGTCGTGCGTGACTACACCGCAGGTATCATGAAATGGTGTGGCGATTATGCCCTTGACAAAGACATGCGTAAATACGTTTGGGCATTGACCAAGCTGTGTGCCGAATGGAACGTCCTAACTGGTCGCCTTGCCATTACCGCCAAACGCAAAAACCGTGAGATTATCTCGGCAGCGTCCGAAGACTATCTCATGTACTCAGGCTATGTGATAATGGCGTACCACTGGGCAAGAATGGCGGCGATTGCCTTTGATAAGATGAAAAATGGCGGTGAACAACCCCGTGAGTTCTACCTTGCCAAAACCCAAACAGCAGAGTTTTATTTTGATAAAATCCTACCACGCACGAGTGGGCTTGCCGACAGCATGACCGCCCCAAGTGAAGTGATGACCGATATGGACATCGAGCATTTTATCATTGATTAATTATTAGTTTAAAAATCATCAAAAACCACTCATCAATTTGGGTGGTTTTTGTTTGGTTTGGGCGTGTTGAATGTTGGTATTTGCTATGAAAAATGAGAAAAATCGCCCGTTTTTCAAGGAAAAAGAGAAGTTTGATAGCCATTCTATCAAACGAGCTTTTGACGATGAAAAACAAGATTTAGCCATTTTTCATGCAAAAATAGATTAAAAGCATAAATTTTTATAAAATACAAATAAATGTTATCAATATTCAGCATGCCCTTATCAATCACGATTTACAAAAATGCTCATGGCATTTTGTGGTAAAATTTGCCTTTTACAAATCTTTTAAATAAACGATACCATGACCAACATCAACCCATTACACCCCAGCCCACAAGCCCCAACTACCCTAAACCCCAAGCCTAACGACATCATACCGCCAAAATCCGCCCACATTGCCAAGCATGGCGACAAGCGTATCCTAAGAGTGGTATCTATCAATGTCAATGGACTAAGAGCCAGTGAGAAAAAAGGCTTATTTGACTTTATCACAAAGTCAGACGCAGACGTGATATGTATGCAGGAGACACGGATAACCCATGAGCAGTGGACGGATAAGTTTAAGCCTGTGGGCTATCACGCTCATCTGTTCCCTGCCGAGCGAGCAGGGTATGCTGGCACAGCGATTTATAGCAAATTGCCCTTTATCCCAACGGACGGGCTAGGTTTTGACATTGCCGATACACAAGGGCGGTTTACTTGTGGGCGGTTTGACCTAAGTGAATGGGGACTAGATACGCCTGTACACATTGCGTCTTTGTATTTGCCGTCTGGTTCATCGGGCGATGATGCTCAGGTTCGTAAAGATGAGTTTTTGGACAACTATAAAGCCATTTTAAAACGCTGGCGAGACGAGAACAAATCCATCATCGTCTGCGGTGATTATAACATCGTCCACAAACGCATTGACATCAAAAACTGGTCGGGCAACCAAAAAGCGTCTGGCTGTCTGCCCCACGAACGGGCGTGGCTTGACCATATTTATGATGAGCTTGGTTATGTGGATACGTTTCGGGTGGTGCGGTTTGATAGCGATATTTATTCGTGGTGGTCAAATCGGGGGCAAGCCCGTGCCAAGAATGTCGGCTGGCGAATAGATTATCACGCCTGTTCGCCCGATTGGAAGGCTCGCACGGTGGGGGCTTGGGTCTATCGTGATGTGTGGTATTCTGACCATGCCCCTGTGGTGGTGGATTATGTGATTGGGTAGGTATATCGCTCAATTAAGAATGGTAAAATGCGACAACGTTGGGGGAAGTGATATACCTAGCGAACTTGTGTTTGCCATAGCAAGATTTGTAGGGGCGTGCTACACACGCCCTTGATGATACAAAGATTTTCTACACGTCAAATTTTATATTTTAATTTTATAGTGCTTGATTTTTGCAAGGGGAAAAATGAGCGATGATTTTTATAAAGAATTGTATGCATCCGCCCAAGAAGTCCTAGCCATTGCCAAAGGCAAGATTGAGCCAAGTCGTGTGTTCACTTATGAACGCTCCAATGCCAAAGCCAATTACAATTTATTCAAAAACCCATTATTCAAAAACCCAATATCCGCCCAAAAACCCTGCATAATTGGCAAAATCCACAAAAATTCTGTATAATAAATCAAATCTATTTTTAGGAGAATGCAATGGCATTTAAAGACATGGTTGGACAAAAAGTCCCAAGCGTAACTTTCCGCACTCGTCAAGGCGACAACTGGGTGGACGTAACCACAGACGAATTGTTCGGCGGCAAAAAAGTCGTACTGTTTAGCCTACCAGGAGCGTTTACCCCAACGTGTTCATCAACACACCTGCCCCGCTACAACGAGCTGTGCGGTGAGTTCAAAAAATTGGGCGTGGACGACATCATCTGCGTGTCGGTCAATGACACCTTTGTTATGAACGCATGGAAAGCCGACCAAGAATGTGCCAACATCACCGTTATCCCAGACGGCAATGGCGAATTTACAGACGGCATGGGGCGACTTGTCGGTAAAGAAAATCTAGGCTTTGGCAAGCGCTCATGGCGTTATTCCATGCTTGTGGATAATGGCGTGATTGTCAAAATCTTTGACGAACCCGAAAAAGACGGCGACCCCTTTGAAGTGTCGGACGCTGACACCATGATTAAGTTTTTGAACCCTGAATGGACGGACAAGCCGTCTGTGGCGATTATTTCAAAAGCAGGGTGCCAGTTCTGCATTAAGGCAAAAGAAGCCCTAACCGCTCGTGGCGTGGCGTACGAAGAGCTGGTGCTAGGTCGTGATGTTACCACAACGGCAGTGCGTGCCATGACAGGGCGTGAGACCGTGCCACAGGTCTTTATCGGTGGTAAGCACATTGGCGGTTCGGACGATTTGGAAAAATATCTGACGAGCGGTGAGTGTGTACTCTAATTAGTACCCATTAGAAATATCAAAAACGTGGCACAAATGCCACGTTTTTAGTGCTATCGCTCGCCCAGACCTTCGGACAACGTCTTGGTAATCGGCTTGGTCAGATAGGATAGTACCGTCCGCTCCATTGCCTTGATGTCCACACTGGCGGTCATACCTGGCTTGATGACAATCTCATCTTCACGAGCTGACACCTGAGCCCCCGCAATGCGAATCTGCACCCGATAATAGGGCTTATCGCCTTGTGGGGTTTTTTCCATGAGCGTGTCTGGGCTGATGTAGATGACCTCACCATTCATCGCCCCAAAGATAGAATAATCATAAGCGTCCAGTTTGACACTGGCGGTCTGACCCTCTTTGACATAGGCGATGTCCACAGGCTGAACCTTTGCCTCCACAATCAAATCACTACTGGTCGGAAGCAGTTGCATGATCGTATCGCCCGGTCGCACCACCCCGCCAATGGTCGTAACAGCGATGTTATTCACCTTGCCATCCACAGGAGCAAATAGCCGTTTTTCTTCTAATACTTGCGTGCGGTCTCTGAGCTGTTCGCTCTCAGATTCTAGCTCTTCTTGGGCTTTGGTCAGCTCGGTTTGGGCATCCTCAAAGTATTTGTTGCGTTTGTTGGTAATCTGCGCCTCGATGTCTGCCACTTGACGGCGAAGTCTGATCACGTCCGCCTGACTGACATCGCCATGAGCCAATAGCGGTTCGTTCATGGCAAGCTCTCGCTTGGCAAGGTCAAGCATTTTTTGTAATGACGCCACATCTTGGGTGATGGCTTGGCGGCGACGGTTGTATAGCTCGGTTTGGTTTTGGACGTACTCGGTGTACTTTTGCACTTCTTCTGGGAAATTTAGTGGGCGGTCAAAAATCTCCGCCTCCAAACGTGCCACCCTCGCACGCAGGGCTGCCACTTTGGTTGCCGAGTTATCCAATGCCGCCTTAGCACGCTCTTCTTCTAATATCGCCAATAGGTCGCCTTTTTTGACATCATCGCCCTCTTTGACCAGCAGTTCTGACAAAATGCCATTGTCCGCCGCCTGAATCTCTTGGGTGCGGTCAGATGCGATGACAGTCGCCTGAGCTCTGGTCACTTGGTCGATTTTAGCAAATGATGCCCATGTAATAAGCACAATAATGGTCACCAGTGCCACCCAAATAATCACACTAGGTTTACTGCGTGATTTGGCTTTTTGATAGTTTTTTTGACTCACGGTATCTCCCTTTATGGTTACTTGGGTGTATTAGAGTTGGTGCCGATATTTTGTGTGGCACTAGTCTGCTCTACTTTTTTCATGGCATCTTTGGCATTTTGCTCATTTTGGATAAGTCGTGATAGCACCGCTTGCTTAGGTCCATCCATGACCACTTTACCATCTGCCATGATGATGATGCGATTCACCAATGCCAAGAGTCCCATTTTATGCGTTGAGACAATAAGTGTCTTGGTGGGGTCTTGAAGCTCTTGGGCAAGCACTTGCAAGCATTGATTCTCTTGCATGTTATCCATAGATGCCGTTGGTTCGTCAAGTAACCACACCGATGGCTTGGTCAGCACCAAACGAGTAAAAGCAACCAGTTGTTTTTGCCCACCTGACAGACCCTTGCCACCTTCGCTAATGGGCAAATCTAGACCGCTAGAATGCCCCGACACCAAGCGGATAAGCCCCGTGCGATGTAGCTCTTGCCTGATGACATCATCCGGCGGAGCAGGCATGCCAATGAGCAAATTCTCGCGAAGCGTCCCCTGGAAAAGACGATGGTCTTGTTGTAGATAACCCACCTGCTCACTCATGGACTCACGACTGATGTGACTGATGTCTAGTCCATCTAACAGCACATGACCGCCTGTGGGCATATACAGACCTGATAGGATTTTTAGCAAAGTGGATTTGCCAGAGCCGATAGAGCCCAATATCGCCACCCGCTCACCTGCCTTAATGTCCAAATGCTCAATATTTAGGGCATTTCGCTCATTGCCCGCATAGCTAAAAGTCATGTTATAGCACTGATACCAGCCATGAATGCGAGATGGGGCAAGTGGGTGAGCGACATCGTTATTGTCTTGCTCTAGCTCAAAGAGTCGCTCAATGTTAGCTTTGGCAGCTTTGGCATGCGAATATTGCACCAATAGATTGGGGGCATTCATAATGGGAGCCAAAATACGTCCGCCCAAAATAGTACAAGCAATCAAGCCACCGATGGTCATGGCTTGCGACATCACCACAAATGCCCCCGTGATGACAATCCCCACATAACTGATTTGTTGGAGCATTTGTACGCTATAATTTAGATTGTCATTGGCGTGACGCATTTTTAGGTCGTTATCAATGGTATCACTCGTTACATCCAGCCATTTGGACAAAAACTTCCAGTTGCCCGAACCTGCCTTGATGGTTTCCATGCCTTCGACCGTCTCCACCAAAATCCCCGTTTTTAGATAGGATGCGGCGGCGTTTTCGGCAGAGATTTTATCAATCTTTTTACGGCTAGATAAGCCCAATATGATGCCAATTACTGCGGCAATGAACGGAATAATGGCAACAATGGGCGAGCCGATGACCGCAATCAAAATGATGAACAAAATACTCATCGGAATATCAACAAGCGTAAACAGCGTGCTTGCCGTAAAAAACGAACGCACCTGCTCATAGCCACGAAGCTGAGCTGCCAGCGAGCCGACCGAGTTTGGCATCTTATCCACACGCACCGCCAGTAGCCTCTCAAAGATATTTCTTGATAATATCTCATCAACACCGATGACCATCTTGTCCATGACTTTGGAGCGGGCAAATTTCATCATCGCTTCAAAAATAATCATCAAGCCCACGCCTGATGCTAGGATAATCAAGGTGTACTGGCTGTTTGTTGGAATGACACGGTCATAGACCTGCATGGAAAATAGCGACACAGCAAGGGCAAGCAGATTAATGATAAAAGATGCCACAACCGCTTCTACCACGACACGTTTATACTCTTTGAGGTTTTGCACCAAAAGTTCATGAAAACCAACTTTTTTCTCGGCGACCAGCTTGTCTGAGACACGAATTTTTGCCACAAAATCCAAATCTGAACTCTGACAGCTCACTCGCCCTTCGACACTCTCAAACAGCCAGCTTAGACCGTATTTTTGTACAATGCGACCATAGCCTAACTTTTGGTGATGAGCAAACAGGGGCATGTAAGCAGCATCTGGCTCATCCATGACATCTGGCTCATCGAAGATGCCCAAGATGCCAAGCAAATGGGTCAATCGCTCTTCATGATCATCAAAGTCTGACACACGACCAAGTGCGGTGTCCAGACGATTTTTATCCACGGTCACGCCCACGTCTTTTAAAAGTTCAAACACCGCAATGCCCAAGGCATTATTGCTGGTGTATTGTTTTGGCAGTTGTTGGTTGTCTGGGTGGTCAGTGGTTTGGTTTAACGACATCAGTTATCCTTGGCTTGTCACACTTTGGCATGACAATATTTGATAAATATAATTTGTAAATATGGGTAAAAAAACTTAATTACGACACCATTTGGCTTAAAGTAGACTTGCACCTGTCGGTGTTGAGACATGCCGTCATCATTTTGTCAGACGATAAGTTTAATACAACCATTTTTTATAGGCTCAGATTGAGTTATCGATCTGCTTATTTAAAGTCATCAGCAGTCGGAAAACGACGTTCATCCACAGGCTGGATTTGCTCGCCCATTTGTACGCCTTCGCCATCAATGATGTGCTCCATCTGAGCATCTGATGAATAAATCTCATCGATTTCATCCATCTCATTGCCCAACTCATCTGCCAAGCGGGGTGGCTCTATCCATAAATTCTGCTGATTAACAAAACTGCCATCAGCCATTGGAGTGCTTAGCTTCGGTGTTGGCTGAGCATTGGTCTTACGCCACGCCAAAAATGTGCGATAAGGTCGAAACTCACTGACAGGTGCATGGATACTACCGTACTCCGACTGCCAATCCATCGCCCCAAAATCTACTTGTAGCTTATAAAAGCTTGCCACCATCTGACTTTGCACTTCCAAGAGTTGCTGCTCATATTGGGTGTGTTCACGCACCGCATTTAGCACTTCAAGCCACGATTTTCGCCCTGCGATGAACTGACGGCCATAAGAGTCCACCACCAATTTTGCCCCATCGATGGCAAGTTTGATGGACTGCTCCCTGTCTCGTGCTGAAGTAAACTCTTGATACTGAGTCTGCAAACCCTCCATAACCGTTCGTCGTGTCGCTTCTTGGGTTTGGGTTAGGCTCATGGCACGAGCATTGGCAGCACGGGTTAAGGCAAGTGATGAAAAACCCGCCCCTGGGTCATAGGACATGCCCAATGAAAACTCACCCTCATCTTCGTTATTATCATGCTCAAAGGTGTGTTGGTATTGGGCATAGATATTAGGATAACGCCCCGCTGCTTGGGCTTTGGCTTCTTGCTTGGCGGCTTCTACCTGAAAATGCTGGCGTACCACGCTAGGGTGATGACTGCCTGAATTGCCAAACACCTGCGTCTCAAAATTTACCGACTGTGCTTTGGCGTAGTCTGTTAGGGACTTCATGGTGATGTTGTATTTTTTTTCGCCCAACTCTTCACCGATAAGCTGTGAGAGTCTGGCGGCAGCAACTCGCTCTTGTTCTATGGCATTTTGTAGCGAGTTTTGATCTTGATAGATGCGATTTTTGACCAAATCAAGCTCAATCTTTGCCGACACGCCCTGTGCCACACGACGCTCCATCATCGCTTCAAACTCTTTTAGGCGTGCCAAACTGTCAGCATACAGCTCCTGCAAGGCAACAGCGTAGATATAACCCCGCCAGATGTCGATGGTGTTTTTGGCGACGGTGTTTTGCTGTTCAAACACATAAGCATTAGCGGCTTTATTGTCATAAATACTTTGGTTAATTTGTGCAGTCAGTCGCCCGCCTGTCCACAGTGGTTGGCGAATGGCGATGGTACTTACCAGTCCATCATCCTTATCATGTCCTGCACTAATGGTCGGTGCGGGCAACAGACCCAGCTTTGCCGCTTTCATGCCTTCAACCGCAGCCATCTCGTCCGCTTTGGCTGCATTCACCAAGGGGTGTGTTTGAGTGGCACGGATGAGTAATGCATCCAAATCCAAAGGATTAATGTCGGCAGACACCAACACAGGTAGCAGTCCCAATCCTAAAAGCAAGCATTTTTTTAAATTATGGTGAATCATCAAGAAGTCCAATCACTTATCACTAATAATAAGCAAAGATTATGCCAATATTGGGGGCGTATTGAATATGAATAATATTAAACTCCCTGCAAAACCAGTTTTGCGTTCACCCTAAGCTTATCAAAGGGTGGTGGAAAACAGTTAGATTTTCCAATCTCACCATGAACGGTTTTAATTTGGAGTTTTGTAGGAAGTTCATAGGGCGTGCCTACCATTGATAACATTCTTATAGATATGGTAAAAGTTGACAATTTCAATCCATTTTTGCATGAAAAATGACCAAATCTTGTTTTTTATTACAAATGTTAAAGTTCAACACGCCTTTGCATATGATAACAAATTTTACAAATGATTGCTGAAAAATTTGGATAAAGTGCAGGATTTACCCCATCGATTCAAGTTTATTACCTTGTCAAATACAAACAAAAAACCCACCCCAAACTGACCTTCAGTATGGCGTGGGCTTGTATCTGCCAATCAGTTGGTTGTTTCTTCTGCTTTTGGCTCTACTTCGGCAGTTGCTGTGTTATCAGCAACCTTATCTTCGGCTGTTGTGTCATGTGGTGCATCGCTTGTTGTCACGTCACTGGCAACAGGCTTATCCTCTACCGCTTTGTCTTGGACAGGTGTTTGGGCATCGCCATTTGAATCTGCTACTTGGGCAGCTGCTTCTTGCTCTGAGGCGGGGCTGGCAGGCGTGTCTGCGGTCGCATCCGATGCGGTCGCTTCTGCCACAGCTTCTGCTTTTTGGGCATCAGTCGGGTTTGCCTCTTTTTGAGTAAGTTCATCCAAGGCTCTGCCCGCAGGTGTGGCTGAGACGGTTGCAGGCTCATGATTGCCCGCTGGGCGTAACCATGCAAAAACGGCAATACCGCCGATAATCACCAAAAGTAGAACCACGCCAATCAAAGCATGAATGATTTCTTTGGTTGGGTTGTTTTCAGAAGCATCATGTGCGTGTGCCATAAATCACCTGTCGTGTTGATGGGTTTGATTTAACCATTTATTTGGCATTTGATTTTATTTAAAATTTTAACATTTTAAAAATCACTCATCAAATGCGTGAGTTTTGTTTTTAAACGAAATAAATTTTGCCCTATTATATACCAATTTTTACCATTTTGTACAATCCCCCATTAAAATTATGGGTAATTTTTACATTTTTATGCCATCAATCTCGCACACCCTCGCCCTGATAATACAGCTCATGACTGGCATCATAGCGACTTTGACGTTTGACGATAAAGCTAAGCCCAACCAAAATGAACGCCAACAGCAGTATCGGATAACTGCCCCATCGCATAAAAGGCGTCACCCCCGTCATCATTGGCACCTCCCCACGCAGGACGGTCGGCACAAAAGGAGTCGCTTGGCTGACGATACGCCCCTTATCATCGATAAAAGCCGTCACCCCCGTGTTGGTCGCACGCACGAACCACCGCCCTGTCTCCATGCTTCGCATTTGCACCATTTGTAGGTGCTGCAAAGGGCCTGCACTTGTGCCAAACCACGCATCATTTGAGACGGTCAAGAGAAATTGGGTTTCTTTGGCATTTTTGCGAGTGGTGTCAGGATATGCCACTTCATAGCACACCGCCGACCCCATGGGCTGATTTTTGACCAGTAGTGGCTTTTGGTTGTCATCGCCACGGCTAAAACTGACCACATCTTGCATGCCTGCCAAATCAGGTAAAATATTCAACATCCCCTCAAAAGGAATGTACTCGCCAAAAGGGACAAGATTTTGTTTTTTATACAGACCGCCACTGTCCTCGCCCAGTGCCAACACACTGTTATACAAATGCGGATATTCTCGTGTGGCAGGGTTAAAGTTTTCCATATCCTTATAGGGAATGCCCATGACCCACGTCGCCCCCTGCATGCGTGCGTGCGTATGCACCTCGTTGATAAACTCCCACGCCTCATCTTGGAACATGGGAATGGACGCCTCAGGCCACACCACGACATCTTGCCCCCACTCACTCGCTGACAGCTCGGCATAGATTCTTAGGGTCTCGTAGCGGTACTCGGTCAGCCATTTTAAATCTTGGGGAATGTTGCCCTGTATCAAGGACATGGATAGTTTCTCGCCCGTAGGGGTGGTCCATTTGGGGCTGATGACCCACATCATCATGGCAAACAGCACCAAAAAAGCACTGATGAGCAAAAAGCCCAATTTTTGGCGAAAGACTTCTATCACACTCGCCCCGAACAGCACCGCCACAAAGCTAATGGCAAGCACCCCAAACATCGGTGCCAGTGAACTTATCCATGCCACATCAGTAAAGGCATAACCCACAAACAACCACGGAAAACCTGTCAGTAACCATGTCTTTGTCCATTCTTGTACCACCCACAACGATGCAAATGCCAACGGCTGACGACCCACAAAACGCACAAACGCCCACGCCATGACCGCATGAAACAGCCCCATGATAAACGCCATCACAGCTATCATGATAAGGGCAAGCCATGTCGGGATGTTGCCATACTCATGAATGGATGTGTAGAGCCAAAACGCACCTACCGCCCACAGCCCAAACCCATACGCCTGCCCTATCCAAAACGCACGCCCTGCCCTATCTTCACCCACCAAACAAGCATACAACACCATGGGCGAGAGTATGGCTATCGTCCATAGCTTATAGGGAGCAAGCGACAGTGAGAACATCGCCCCTGCCCCCAGACATAGCAGGATAGGAATGATGAGTGGTAGGCGTTTTTTGGTGGCAATTTTTTGGCGAGTGGCACGTTTGGCAATGCCGACAGTTGGTGTGGTGACAGGGTTTGATTGGTAAGTCATGATAAAAAATTGGGGCAAATAACCGCTTATTTTAGCAAATTTTTGGGGCAAATGCTTATCTTTTCATTTGCAATCGACAATCTGAGTGTACTGTCAAAATTACTCCAATAAACAAAAATACCCTTTCCCAAACCCCCAATTTTACGGTAAAATTAGGGGTTTTTATTTTTATAGTTAATTCAAAGCATTTTAAAGGTACTCTCATGACCCTACCCACAACCTACACCCCCGCCGACATTGAACAAAAATGGTACACCACTTGGGAAGACAAGGGCTATTTTCGCCCCACCCTTGACAAAGACAAATCCTTCTCCATCGCCCTACCACCACCCAATGTAACAGGCTCACTGCATATGGGGCACGGCTTTAATAACGCCATTATGGATGCGCTGACTCGCTATCATCGTATGAAAGGCTACAACACGCTATGGCAAGGCGGTACCGACCACGCAGGGATTGCCACACAAATGGTCGTAGAACGCCAGCTTGGGCAACAGGGCATCTCTCGCCACGATTTGGGGCGTGAAAAGTTCTTAGAAAAAGTATGGGAATGGAAAGAGCTGTCAGGCGGTAACATCACTCGCCAAATTCGCCGTTTGGGGTCATCGGTAGATTGGTCTCGTGAGCGTTTTACAATGGACGATGAGTTATCAAAAGTGGTCAAAGAAGTCTTTGTTCGCCTATATGATGAAGGCTTGATTTATCGTAAAAAACGCCTTGTCAATTGGGATACCAAACTGCACACCGCTTTATCCGACCTAGAAGTGGAAAACCACGATGAACAGGGCAATTTATGGCATTTTAATTATTATTTTGCGGACGCCAATTTAACCACCAAAGACGGCAAAAATTATCTGACCGTTGCCACGACACGCCCAGAAACGCTACTTGGCGACACGGCGGTGGCGGTTCACCCTGATGATGAACGCTATGCCCATTTGATTGGTAAAACCGTTATTTTGCCGATTACAAATCGTGAAATACCGATTGTTGCTGATGATTATGTGGAAAAAGACTTTGGCACAGGGTGCGTCAAAATTACCCCTGCCCACGATTTTAATGATTATGAAGTGGGTAGTCGGCACAATTTACCGCTGATTAATATTTTTGATGTTAATGCCAATATCTTAACCGAATTTGAATTATTTGAAAATGCAGAACAAAAAACGCCTAATTTAATCAGCGTACCAACACAATATCAAGGATTAGACCGATATATTGCTCGTAAAAAAGTAGTGGAGCAAGCCCAAAATGAAAACTGGCTAGAAAAAATAGAACCACACCAATTAAAAACACCCAAAGGCGATAGAAGTGGCACGGTTATTGAACCATTACTTACCGACCAATGGTATGTCAAAATTGATGAGCTTGCCAAACCTGCCATAGATGCGGTACAAAATGGCGATATTAAATTTGTCCCAGAACAATATACCAATATGTATATGGCGTGGATGCGTGATATTAAAGATTGGTGCATTAGCCGTCAATTATGGTGGGGTCATCGTATTCCTGCGTGGTATGATGATAATGGCAATTTTTATGTCGGTCGCAGTGAAAACGAAGTGCGTGAAAAATATAACTTAGGCGATATTGCTTTACGCCAAGATGATGATGTGCTGGATACTTGGTTTTCATCAGCCCTTTGGACTTTTTCAACGCTTGGCTGGAAAGGGACGGATGAAGATTTTGATAATGCCATTTTACAAACTTTTCACCCAACATCGGTATTGGTAACTGGCTTTGACATCATATTCTTTTGGGTTGCCAGAATGATTATGATGACGCTTCATTTTGTCAAAGACAAAAATGGCAATCCGCAAGTCCCTTTTAAAACCGTCTATGTACACGGCTTAGTGCGTGATAGTGAGAGGGCAAAAATGTCTAAATCAAAAGGCAATGTATTAGACCCACTGGATTTGATTGACGGCATTGATTTAGAAAGTTTGGTTGCCAAGCGTACCACAGGCTTAATGAAACCCCAAGATGCTCCCAAAATTGAAAAAGCCACTCGCAAGGAATTTGAAAACGGCATTAACGCCTTTGGGACGGACGCATTAAGATTTACCTTTTGTGCGTTGGCAAGTACAGGGCGAGATATTAAATTTGATTTAAAACGAGTAGAAGGCTATCGTAATTTTTGTAATAAAATTTGGAATGCCACAAGATTTGTTTTGATGAATGTGGACGGTAAAGACATTCATCAAACGGCAAAACCAGAACTTTGGGAATTGCCAGAACAATGGATAATCAGTCGTCTGCAAAAATGTGAACAGGCGGTGAATTTGGCATTTGAGACTTATCGTTTGGATTTGGCAAGTCAAAGTATTTATGATTTTATTTGGAATGAATATTGCGATTGGTATGTAGAACTTACTAAACCTGTATTAAATGATGAAACTATCAGCGATGAGCGAAAAGCCCAAGTACGCTATGTGCTACTTTCGGTATTAGAAACGGCTTTAAGGCTTACTCACCCGATTATGCCATTTATCACAGAAGAAATATGGACAAAAATTGCTCCGATGATAAATCGTGGCGGTGAAACCATAATGCTTGCTCCATATCCAGTTGCAAACCCTGAACGAATTAACGAAACTGCTGAAAATGATATGAATTGGCTACAAGGCTTGATTGGGGCGGTGCGAAATATTCGTGGTGAGATGAATTTGGGCAATGCCAAATTATTGCCTGTTTTATTACAAAACATCAATGAGGGAGAAAAAACACAAATTCAAAGAATTGAACCCTTATTTAAAGCCCTTGCCAAAGTAGAAAGCCTAACATTTTTGGCAAATGATGAAAAAGCCCCATTATCATCATCTAGTGTGATTGGACAAGCAGTCGTTTATGTGCCGATGAAAGGCTTGATTGACCCTGCGGTGGAACTTACTCGTCTAAATAAAGAGCTAGAAAAACTTACTAAGCAATATGACCAAATTGCAAATAAACTTGCCAATGAAAGTTTTGTTGCCAAAGCTCCATCTTCGGTTGTTTCGGCTGAACGAGAGAAATTGAGTGAGCTTGAAGGGCAGATTGGGAAGGTGAAGGATAATATGGGGGAGATTGAGAGACTGTAGTATTTCTTTTGATAATTTCTATATATAAAATTTAAGGGTTGGGATATTTTACTGATGATTTTTTATAAGCATAAAATACGCCCAATTCTTAATGAGTGTTAAAATTTTATAAGATCTATTTTATTTTGAATTTTATTAACGAGATTTAAGCTATGCAAGTTGTTATTAGACCCAATACCAACATAGGTGAATTGGATGCAGAAAGCGACAATCGTTTTTTGTCGGAATGTTTCGTGGATAACGGACTTATTGAAGTGTTATATGATGTTGAGGAGGTAAAATCAATAGTGCTTGGTAGAACTGGTTCTGGTAAAACAGCTACATTAATGCATATAGAATCTGAATCCAACAAAAATAGAGTAAAATTGATTGATTTGGAGAATTTGTTTTTAAACTATATAGATAACTCAAATATTATCAAGTTCTTACAACAAAATGATATAAATTTGGATATTTTTTATAGATATCTATGGAGGCATATTTTAACTATAGAATTCTTAAAACTTAAATATCCAGATTGGAGTGAAAGCAAAAAATTAGCAAATTTCATATCTGAAATATATCAATCAATTACAAAACCCAATCAAAAGATCGCTTATGAATATCTTAAGAATTGGTCTGATAAATATTGGATTGAAACTGAAGAGAATGTAAAAGAAATTATGGAAAACCTCACTCAAAATATTCAAGCAGAGACAGGGGTGAGTGTGCACGATTTTTTTAATGGGAAGTTAAATTCTTCATCGGAAAATGCTAAAGAAGTTAAAACTGAAGTTCAAAAAAGAGTTCAGGCTGTTGTTGATAAGATCCAAATATCTGAGCTTTCCAAAGTAGTTGAAGTATTGAATGAACATGTGTTTTCAGATAGACAGAATCCTTATTATTTGCTTATAGATAAACTAGATGAAAATTGGACAAGTCCAGAGATTAGACATGGGTTGATCAAGGCGCTTATTGAAGAAATTAAGTTTTTTAGAAAAATAAGGAATGTAAAGATATTAGCATCTTTAAGAGTAGATTTATTTCTAAAAACAATTGAACAAAGCAGAAGTGCTGGATTTCAGGAGGATAAACTTCAGTCAATCATATACAAAGTAAAATGGAGTGAGAAGGATTTAAAAGATATTGTAAATAAAAGAATATCTTATCTTTATAAGAGCAAATATACAAAAGAAAATGTTTGTTTTGAAGATATATTTCCAAGCCCCAATAGAAAAGGGGAGGCTTGGAATTACATTCTTCAAAGAACTTTTTGGCGACCAAGAGATATTCTTCAATTTATCAACTATTGTTTGGAAAACTCTGTCAATAAAGTCAGTATAGACTGGGGTGCCATACAAGATGCTGAAAAAATATATTCCCGAGAAAGGCTTAGATCTTTATATGAAGAATGGCATGATATATATCCATCACTTGAATATATTGTCCCTATTATTTCTGATATGCAGAAAATTGAGTTTTCTATCGATGAGTTTAGAGAAAACTTATCTGATGAAATGATTTTAAAAGTTAGTATAGATATTCAAAATGGTTATAGTTTTGACCCTCTGTATCAGGCATTTAGAAATTATTTAGATGAATCTCCTGATAAAGAAAATCTAGTAAATATAATTCTTAGTTGCTTTTATCAAGTTGGTTTATTTGGGCTGTCTGAAAAATATTCTGATAGTTATGATTGGTCATTTAAGGATATTCCATATAAGAGCAAAATGGAATGCGGTAAAACCAATTATATAAAGGTTCATAAAATGTTTTGTAGTGCATTGCATATATACATTGAATGAATGTTAGTATTATTGTTTCTCAAAAATCCCCTTAACCACCCCAAACACCCCACTATGTCCCGCCACAATCACCCCCACATCAGGAACATAGCCACCGCCCATGACCACCGTCATTGGGATTTGGAGGTGGTAAGCGGTTTCTACCACAAACCATTCTCGCTCATACAGTCCATTCATCGTTAAGTTTATCCTACCCAATCTATCATCACAAAGAACATCCACTCCTGCGATATAAAAGATAAAATCAGGCTTAAAGTCATCTAACACTTTGGGCAAATGGTGCTTTAAAAGCGATAAATAGGCATCATCGCCCACCCCGTCCGCCAAACCAATGTCCAAATCCGACTTAGGCTTATGATAAGGATAATTTTTCTCGCCGTGCATACTCATCACAAAAACATTGGCATTGTCCGCCATGATAGACGCATTGCCATTGCCTTGATGAACATCTAGGTCAAGGATTAAAATCTTTTTAACAAGTCCTTGATTTAACAGCACATTACTGGCGATACAGACATCATTTAACACACAAAAGCCCTCGCCACTGTCTTTAAAGGCGTGGTGCGTACCGCCAGAAGTGGATAGGCTAATACCGTCTGTTAGGGCGTATTTGGCACAGTCTATCGTTGCCCCCACGACATAGCGTTCACGGTCTATCAAATCTTGACTCATTGGCAAACCAATTTTTCGGCAGTCTTTGGCAGGTAGGGTCAGCTCATCTAGCATTTGCCAATAATCTTTGCTGTGCGTGGTCAAAATCTCATCAACCGTCGCCATTCTTGGGACAAAAAATTGAGACGGTGTAATAATACCGTCCACCAAGAGCTTTTTTGGTAACAGCTCATATTTTGCCATCGGAAAGCGGTGTCCCTCTGGCAAAGGCAAGCAAAATAGGGGGTGGTGGGCGACTTTAAACATCATTGAGCAGTATGTGTGGCTAGGAAAAAGGTGCGTTTTTCATCATCAATCACCGCACTCACCTCATCGCCAAGCTCAATATAATCCCCTGCAAACTGGCTTGGCTCATCGTCCGCCAGCACGAGCGTCATGATACCCCGAGCCACTTCGGTAAGTCCTGCCAGAGCTTGTAGATAACAGCCGAGCGATTTGTCGGTTAATGGGTTAAACTCCACGTCAAAGGCAATCTTGGCACGCACTTCACCGTCTGTGGGGTCAAACTCAATCCCGCCAAAACTTACGTTCATGTTCATCTTGGCAATCTCCATGAGCATGGCGGTATAATGACTCACAGGCACGCTGTCGTCTAATATGCCAAATGCCGAGACAAGCTGATTGTCTTCGTTGATACGAAACACGCACGTCCAGTCGTTCTCACGGTCGGTAAAGCCCATGATAAGATGATGTGTGTGTCCGCCGTCATCAGGTGGGCGGTGGTCGTATTTCCAGTCTTGTTTGTCAAGCCATGCCATGATGTCACGGGTTATGGGGTGCGATGTGGGCTTGGCGGTGGGAGCGGTTAGGATTTGTTTGGGCTTGGCGGTTTTTGGGGTGTCCGTTGCCTTGCCTGTTGGCTTCTCTGCCCCTGTGTCGGGGTTGGATTTTTTAAATAGACTTTTGATTTTTTTAAACATAAGATTGCCTTGGTTGTATTTTAAGAAGTTGTATGCCTAACGAGCTTGATATTTACCGCGGATTTGTGGGTGTGCTGAGCACACCCTTTGATGACATTACCATACAAGGCGTGCTCAGAACGCCCCTACATCCACACATCATTGCGTCTGTGGTAATTTTAAAATTTCTTGGGCGTATTTCAAGAATTAGCATAACAAAAAATAAGGGAATTAAAAAGCATTATTTGGGTTTTTTAGGGATTTTTCAATTTATCTTTTAACTGTTAAAATCTTTTGGGTATGGTGGGTAATCATGGTTTTTGGATAATTTATGGGATAAATTTAAAAATGTGTTTTTGTTAAACGGTACTAAATTTGGTATTGTCAATCAACCATACCTTTGGGTAGATTTGTAGGAGTAAATTGCAATTTGCCCTTTGATAAAGTTTTGATTTTTGAGCGAATGTAATTCGCACCTACACGTTCAAATTTTAAAATATGTCTTTATTGAATAATACCCTAAATTTAAAAAAGCACCAGATTTACCACACATCATTCAAATTTCCCCCAAAATTTGCTATGATAACACTTTATAATCAAGAATAGCCCCATGACCCATTCAGCAACCCTACAACTGCACCAAGTCGCCATTGGACGGGGCGATTTTATCTTGTGCGATGACGTCAATCTTACCCTACACGCAGGCGATGTGTGTCATCTGGTCGGCGAAAACGGACTGGGCAAGACCACCCTACTTAACCAAATCGCAGGACTACTCCCCACCACGCACGGCACAATCACCAAATCCCCACTGGTGTACGTCTCTCATCAGCTGGGTATCAGTCCTGCCTTGACGGTCGCCCAAAATTTACGGTTTTTGTTTTCGCTGTATGATGTACAAGCGGATAATGACACCATTGATACCGCCCTAGACATGGTTGGACTGTATGGCTTGGGCGATACGTCCAGCGTTCAGCTATCAGCAGGACAAAAAAGACGAATCGGACTGGCACGGCTGTTTATCATGACCCCCGCCCATGCCCCCTTATGGCTCCTTGATGAGCCTTTGACTGCCCTAGATGTGGCAATGGTCGCCAAATTAGAAAAACGCATGGGCGAGTTTGCAAACATGGGCGGAGCGGTGCTTGCCACAAGCCACCAAGCCATGCAAGGGGCAAACCGTGTGCTAGACTTAGCGGAGTTTGCCCTATGAAAGCCCTACTACAACGAGAATGGCAAATCAAACGTCAAGGGGCGGTGCAATGGCTCTACCCCTTGGTGCTGTTTTTACTTATCATCACGCTGTTTCCCTTGGCTATCGGGGCAGAGCCTGCCACGCTGTTACGCTTAGCAAGTTCGGCGGTGTGGATAGCGGTGCTGTTGTCGCTCGTCATGGGCATAGAAGAGCTGTTTCGCCCTGATTTTGATAATGGTACGCTTGCCGAGCTTGTCGTCTCAAACGCCCCACTTGCCACATGGGTAGCCGTGCGGTTGGCGGTGCATTGGCTGTTTAGTGCAGGCTTTGTGGCGGTGTTGTCATTTCTAGCGATACCGCTGTTTGGCTTGCCTGTGGGCGACACACTCATGCTTGCCATCTCTATCGTAGTCGGCTCACCCATGCTTCTTATGCTGTCCGCCATCGCAAGTTCGCTCACATTGACCCTAAAAAACGGGGCGGTACTTGTGCCACTCATCGCCCTACCCATGCAACTGCCTGTGCTGATTTTTGCCACAGGGGCGGTGGATTTGTACGCCACAGGGCTAAATGGCTTGCCCATTCTTGCCATGCTCGGGGCGGGCAGTATCTTGGCAGTGATGATAACGCCATTTGTAATTGCAGGGATTTTAAAAATGGCGTGGACGGATTGATTGGGATTTAACCACCGCTTGATATATTTACAATACATTACAAAAAATTTATTAACTGTGGATTGACAAAAAAAAAAATCAGATATCCTATAATTACATTTTTTTACTTTATTTAGGATACATTTTATGTTAGGTTTTTTACTCTTGGCTGTCATTCTAGTATTTATTGGTGCTAAATACTATGACTTTAGGAAATACACAAAAGGATATGCAGATGCAATTGAATATGCAAGGAAAAATGCAGGTGTTGATTTTCAGCCAGACTATCTATTAAAAACTAGCATTTTAAGAATCCCTATATTTGGCATTGACTCTGAAAAAAGGCTTTTTTATATTTATGGTCATAAAGGCTGTGGAATATTTCACGCATCAGAAGTTACCAATATCGGTCTTGATCAAAGACCTAGCGGCAATGCTGTTAAAACGTTCTTAACTTTAACTGTAAAAGACTTAGATGAACCTAAGCGATATGTCGTATTTGGCAATATGATGGAAGCGGAAACTTGGTATGGTAGAGTACAAGCCGTTTGGAATAGTTAATTTGAATCAGTCTAATAACATTTTAATCGACAATGAATTAAGGGTAAAGCTCGTGTTTGGGTGAATTGGGTAGTTTTGCAGGAAGTCTATTATTTGATATGGTAAAATAACGCTTATCAAATTCACGTTATATTTATTAAATAAAGCACCCGAATTATTCAAACACTGATTTCACCACCAATTCACCAAAATATTGTAATTTTGATTTAAAGGATTTAGTAATGAAAAGATGTTTTTTATTGTCTTTAATGGTTATTGGTTTATCAGCTTATGCCAATAACGCACACGCCAATGACACTGCCACGATTGATGGCTATAAATTACACGGTTGTACCACAGGCGGTGGCAAAAATTACTGCACGACTGATAAAAAAGAAATTTCCAAAATTATCGGCAAAAGTAAAGAGTTAAAGATAGCGAATTTCGCCCAAAATAAAAAGCTAGTACAGCTATTTTATCAAGGAAAAAACTCCCCCATCACGGACATCTTTGTCATTGATGATAAAGCAAAATCCATCTATCTTTATCCGCAATTTGCTTGGTTTGATTGGAGCATTGAGGAAAAGCAAACCTACCCCAAAAGAGCCCCAAAGGTCATTTCAAATAAAAAAAGTAACACTTTCTGTCTGCATCAGCCCTACGCATGGTTTGATAGTTACGAACAAGAAGGGCAAATTGTCACAAGGGCGATGGTGGAATATGACATGGATGATGAGTTGCGGTATGTATGTAGCAGTTTTGACAAATATGGCGACAAAGAATTTACATCAGATGAACTCATCAAAGCCAAGGACTATCTGAAAATGGTGAGGTAATTTTAATTAAGGGGCTTTTTAAATGCTGCAGAATGCCTAGCACACCCCCCTTTTAAATGAAAAGGCATATTAAAGCGTAAACACTTAGGATTTTTTATGAAAAAAAATTATGGTAGTGGTCTAAAAAAGTATGCTGAACTAGATTTTCCGTTCGCCCTGAGCCTGCCTGCGGGTAGGAAAACCGTTAGGTTTCCCAAGCTCACCACGAACGGTTTTCTTTGTAGCATACTTTTTAAACCAGAGCCAAAATTATTTTTTGCACCTTGATGATGGCTTTGGCAATGATGAGTCATGCTGATGAGTCGTATTGGTACGACATTCACTCTAACATCCCCCAAAAAACCATGAACAGCTATCACATTCAGTGCTATTCAAAAGATGACATCTATTTGAAGATCGAGACCCTTGACAGTCAGCACCAGCCCTTTAACTTCTGTGCACAGCCTGTGGTGAATGAAATTTTAAAGACCGCTCATGACATCAAGTCTCCGAATTTTGCCAAAGATTTAAAACTCATCGAATATCGACCTTATAATAACAAAACCTATAAAATGGCGGTCATCATTGATGAAAAAGACAAAAAAATCATTCCATCAACGTTTGTGTATGGTCATAGGGAATATTTTTTAAATAACACTAAAAAACCAATCAAACCTACATTAAAGGCATCTAAAGATTCCTATATGTACTGTTTTTCAGGTGATGCGAACGTTACTACCATAGATGAAATGATGGCGGGTTCCAATCGCTCAAAAAATCATCTCTGTACGGTATTTTTGGGAGAGATTGATGGTTATTATGATTTTTTAGTGTTAGAAAGAGGCTATTATTTCGGTGCAAAACTACCTGAACAGGACAAAGAAATCTCACAGATGATGACGCACCGAAACGCCAAAGAGCTAATTAAAAAAGCCAATCGCAAAAAATGATTGCTTAATATTGAGGGTGTGGGGCGAGATTGAATATAAACCCCCACATCATCAATAGTATTTAAGACTCCTTACAAGCCTAAGCCTTTCACACGCTTAGGCTCTCCATACTCCACCGTGGCACGCACGCCACCGCCAAACCATCCGTCTGCCCCATGCTAAGACGGCAGTACCCTGCATAGGCTATCATCGCCCCGTTATCGGTGCATAGGTGCAAGGGAGCATAATGTACGCTCGCCCCTATTTTGGCAAGGGCGGTTTCTAAATGCGTGCGTAGGCTCGCATTGGCAGACACACCCCCTGCGATGACAAGCTGTTTTAGCCCTGTTTGTTTTAGGGCTTTGATACATTTTTTGACCAGCGTATCCACCACCGCATACTGAAAACTTGCTGAGATGTCCGCCCGCACCACAGGGTCGCTGTCGCTCCCTGCCGTGTCCTTAATGAGATTATGCACGGCTGTTTTCATGCCACTAAAACTAAAATCTAGCCCACGACCCATCATCGGACGTGGCAAGTCATAGGCATGGGGGTTGCCCCCTTTGGCAAGTCGCTCCACGTTCGGTCCCCCAGGGTAAGGCAGACCGAGCATTTTGGCGGCTTTATCAAAACACTCACCCACCGCATCATCAATGCTCTCGCCCAATATCTCATACCGCCCCACGCCGTCTGCTCGCACCAGCATGGTATGACCGCCCGAAACAAGCAGACAGACAAACGGAAAATTGACCCCCTTATCATTTTCTATCATCGGAGCCAGCAGGTGCCCTTCCATGTGATGAACGCCAATGGCGGGCACGCCAAGCCCATAGGCAAGCGTCCGCCCAAATAACGCCCCTGTCATGAGTGCCCCAATCAGCCCCGGTCCTTTGGTGTAGGCGACCGCATCAATGTCGGATTTGGCGATATTTGCTTTATCCAGTAGCTCATTAAATAATGGTACGAGTTTGCGAATGTGGTCTCTACTGGCAAGCTCAGGCACAACCCCGCCATAAGTGGCGTGTAGCTCAATCTGGCTATATAACACTTGGGCAAGCACCCCACCTTGACCGCCGTTTAATTCACTGTCATAAATGGCAAGTCCTGTCTCATCACAGGACGTTTCTAAACCTAATACTTTCATAATTTCTTTTTCCAAAAATTTGGGGTATTATAGCATTTTTTAGATGATTGACATTTAGATAAAGATTTTTGATTTTTAATATGTTAAATTTTATTTTATAAATCACTGATAACATTAAGATTATTTAAAAATCACAATCTACCCCTACCAATTGCCAAACCTTTATTATAAACTACACCCAGCGAATTTGATATTTACCACGGCTTTGTAGGAACTGGCTCCGTATGTCCTTTGACAACAAACCAATTTTTATAAGCGTACTCAGCACGCCCCTACACCCACACATCATAAATTTGTGGTAATTTGAAAGTTCTTTGATTATAAATATCCTTTTATCATTTAAAAAGACAAACCATGCCAAACACCCCCAAATCCCCCCTTATCATCGGCTTAACAGGCGGTATCGGTAGCGGAAAAACTGCCGTGAGCGACCATTTTGCCACGCTCGGCATAGACGTGATAGACGCTGATGTTATCAGCCACGCCATCACCGCCAAGGGTTCGCCTGTGTTAGACGAGCTTGCCCACGCCTTTGGGGCGGATATTCTTACAGACGGCGTGCTTAACCGAACTTACCTGCGTGAGCTTGTCTTTGCCGACCCTACCAAACTTGCCACGCTAAACGCCATCACCCACCCTGCCATACGCACCCAAATCAAGCACGAGCTTGACCACGCCAGTAGCCCCTACGCCATATTATCCGCCCCGCTGTTGTTAGAGAGTATCAAGGGCGATGATAAAGGCTTGACCGCCTTTTGCGATAGGATTTTGGTCGTGGACGTGCCGATAGAGCTACAAATACAGCGAGCCAGCAGACGAGACGGACAGGGCGATAAGGACATTTTGGCAATCATTGATAAGCAAATCCGCCGAGATGTACGCCTATCTTATGCCGATGACGTGATAGATAATACAGGCAGTTTGGATAATTTACACCGTCAAATCAACGTGTTACATCAAAAATATCTGGCTATGGCAAACGATTTGGCAAAAGATAAATGATTTAAAAATCACCTTGTAAGCAAATGCTTACACGCATTGATGACATTGGCGTATTTTCTTAGGGGCTAGATTTTGGCATAATACACCCATCAGCAAGGATATGGCAAATGGATAAGCCAACATGGACGAGAGCTGATATTATGGAAGCCCTTATGGATAACGCAAGTAGCAAAACCCCTATGAAACCACAAACTCCCCCAAGTTTGTGGTTTTGTTTTTATCCATTTTATGACAATAAATATGGTTAAAGAGTAGGGTACGCACCACGCACCTTTTAAATAAAAAAATCATATTGGTACATGATATACACCCTACCACCAAACAAATATTTGGCAAATCAGCGACTACCCAAATACAGCCCCACCATCGCCACCAAATACAACAGCCCTGCATACGCCAGCACATTTACCCACACAGGTTGGGGCGAGCATTTATGCCGTAAGCCCCAATTTAACCACGCAAACACAGGGGCGAACAAAAACGACAAAGTCATGGCAAAGGCAATCATCTTACCCACCATACCCCCAAACAGCCCAATGACCACCCCCGCCATCAACAGCGAGCCTAATGTCCAGTAGCGAAGGTGCTTTTGTTGGGTGTTGTCGTCAAGCGGTTTGTTTTGTAAAATTGCCACCGCCTGCTGATTGCCTCGTGAATAGCCGTCCACCGCCACGATTGTCGTGCCGTAGATACACACAAACGCTACAAACAGCATGGGCGGACGTGTCCACTCGCCAATGGCGTGGGCGTACATACCCACAAACTCACCGACAAATTTACCGCCTTGTAGTGGCTCGCCATCGCCTACCGCCACCATCGCCCCCAACGCCATAAACATAAGTGCCAGCACCACACTCACAGCATAGCTGACATTAAAATCACGGCGATAGCGGTGCTTATAGTCAGGGTTGATTTTGTTTTTTTCGGCAACCCACAGCGAGCTTGACACACTAAGCTCCATCGGAGCAGGCATCCAGCCCATCAGTGCCACCAAAAACGGCACGGCACTCCACACCCACGGGGACGGGGGCGACACAGGGGTGGGCGGTGTGGGATTTGCCATGACCATGACAAGGGCAACCATCGTGATGACACTTAGGGCAAGCATGATAAATTTGGAGATGTGGTCAAGTTTTTGGTATTGCTTGCCAAAGATAAGCCAAACAAAACTTATCATGATAATCGCATTTAACATTGGCAACGGCACGCCCTGCCCCATCATCATGCCAAGCAGTACCGCTGACAGTAGTGTACCCCCTGCGACATTGACGACCGTGGCGAACATATTAAACACCAAAAACAGCATGAGATAGCCACGCCCACGCTCGGCATAGCCCATAAGTAGCGTTTTGTCGTTTTGGTTGGCATAGTCAAAGGCAAGGCGAAAAAAGGGGTATTTTAAGGCATTGACCAGTACAATCAGTCCTGCCAATTGCCAGCCATAATACACGCCTGCCTGCGTGGACGCAATGATGTGCGAACCGCCCACACAGGACGACGCCATGATGATACCGGGCCCATATTGGCTAAAAAATGTGGATTTGGGTGGTGTGGATAAAGAAGTGAGTTTGGTTGTCATGATAAACCCCGATAAATAAAGGGCAACCCATGACCGTCCACACCAAAAACTACCTTGATGATAACCACCAAGGATAAAGACAATAAGAATGACACGATTAGTTTCCTACGCCAGTATTAACTGTATCAGGTTCACGGGTATTTCTCAGCCGTCATAGACAGCACCCCGACTAATGGAGCGGTTATTGTATAAAATTTCACCCAACTTGACAATATAATTTTGGGTATTGTTAATTAACTATACCTTTGGGTGGATTTGTAGGGGCAAATCACATTTGCCCTGTGATAACGTATTGATTTTTGGGCGAATATAATTCGCCCCTACACGTTCAATTTTAAAATATATCTTTATTGAACAATACCTAATTTTGCCAATTTTTAGCATAAAAAAACACCTTGATGTGCATCAAGGTGTTTATGATTTCTGCTGATAATTAAGCAGGGATACGCAACACTTGTCCCACATAGATTTTGTTAGGGTCAGATAACAGTGGCTGATTCGCTTCAAAGATTTTGTTGTAATCATTGGCGTTGCCGTACATTTCTTTGGCAATTTTAGATAGGGTATCGCCTGATTTGACGGTATAAAAACGAGATTCAGGCTCAGGGGTCGCTACGGTTAATTGGTCGTCTACTTGGGCAACGTGCTGAACGTTACCAGCAGCAAGTACCGCTTTTTCACGGTCGGCTTGTGAGGCGGCCACACCTGTTAGTACTACCGTGTCAGTGTCGCCATTGTAGCTGACCTTTAAGCCGTCAATGCTAGCGTTAGCTTGCACACGAGCAAGTAGCAAATTGGCAATCTCTTGGGCGGTTGGCTCGGCAGGAGCTGACGGTGTCGCCACAGGGGTTGAGGCTGGGGCTGATTCTTCTTTTTTGTTACGGTTAAATACTTTATCGCCGATGTCTTTGGCAAAACTAAAAATACCCATGATGGCTCCTTATTTGGATTTAATAGAAAGTGTGTTGACGTTTAGATGATTTGTCTAGCAACCATCCTTAAACTCCTTACCATCTTAGTATAAAATGATAAAAATTTGCACTGTATTTATGCGTAGAATTGTTATACTTATGTAGGGCATGCCTGCCCTTTATAACACAATTTAAAATATAGAAATGTTTTAGAAATAAAACAATGTTTTTGCATGAAAAATGGCTAAATCTTGTGGCTCGAAGGCAAAGCTCGTTTGATAGAACGACTATCAAACTTCACTTTTTCCTTGAAAAACGGGCGGTTTTTCGTGATTTTCATTGCAAATACAAAAGGCAGGCACGCCCTAATAAAAAAACCACTTTTTAAAACTAAAAAGTGGCGTGTGTTTGACTTCTACCTAATTTACACTTTGGCAGACACGTAGTCAATGGCTTTTTGAACAGTGGTTAGCTCAGCTGAATCTTCGTCAGGAATGGTAATACCAAACTCATTTTCAAACGCCATCACAAGCTCCACTAGGTCAAGAGAGTCTGCACCTAGGTCGTCCATGAAAGACGCTGCATTGTTAATCTCGTCAGCATTTAGGCTAAGTTGCTCGGCAACGGCTGCTTTTACTTTGGCTTCGATATCGCTCATAAGAGTATCCTTTTTAACATGGGAATTTAAGAAAATCAGCACCAATGATTTGATGACTGAAAACTTGTGTATGATAAAACATTTTTGTCATTTATGCAAGTGCTATTAGTACGCTCGTTCACAAATTTACATAAAATCGTGACGTACACGTGACAAATCACATGTACATGCCACCATTGACCGCCAGCACTTCGCCTGTGATGTAGCTTGCCCCATCACTTGCCAAAAACGACACCGCCGCGGCAATCTCCTCAGGCTGAGCCATACGCCCAAGCGGTACAGCGTCCAACATGGAGTTTACCAAACGCTCGTCTAGCTCTTCGGTCATGTCTGTCTCGACAAAACCAGGGGCGACACAGTTTACCGTAACCCCACGAGAGCCAATCTCACGAGCCAACGCACGGGTAAAGCCCTCCACGCCTGCCTTGGACGCGGCATAGTTGGTCTGACCTGCGTTACCCATCTGCCCGACCACGGATGTGACGTTAATGATACGCCCAGAGCGGGCTTTCATCATGCCACGCACCGCACGGCGACTCATGCGATAGATGGCGGTCAAGTTGGTGTCAAGCACGCTCGCCCAGTCTTCATCTTTCATACGCATGAGCAGACCATCTTTGGTAATGCCTGCGTTATTAACCAGTACATTGACCGAACCATACACGCTATCAATCTCTTCAAAGAGCTTATCAATCGCCGCATCATCACAGACATCAAGCACACGCCCGATACCGCCCGACTCGGACAGATACTCTTCTATCGCTTCTGCCCCACGCTCGCTGGTGGCGGTACCAATGACAAAATGCCCTTCGCTGGCAAACTGCTCGGCAATGGCACGCCCGATACCACGGCTCGCCCCTGTGACTAGGATAATCTTACGACTCATGTAATTGCTCCAATTTTTCTAAACGTGCTAATTTGTCCGTCGGCAAAGCGACAATCGGCGTCTCTTGACGTTTGGCAAGGTTAGACAGGACATTGCCCGGCCCACACTCAATCACAACATCAATTTGCTTGTCGGCAAGTTTTTGCATGGTTTGTGACCACAGCACCGGCATGGAGAGCTGTTCGGTGAGAGCGGTCTTGATGTCGCTGGCATGCTTATGCACTTGGGCATGACGGTTTTGGATGACGGGGATTTGGGCGGTGGCAAATTCGGTCGCATCCAAAAGTTTTGCCAATGCGTCGCTGGCAGGGTTCATGAGCTCACAGTGCGACGGCACAGAGACTTTGAGTGGCACCGCCTTTTTGCCCAGTGACTCCACCGCTGACAGCACATGGCTCACACCCACTTGTGTGCCTGCAATCACCACTTGTCCGGGGCTATTAAAGTTGGCAGGACCCACAATGCCTGCGTTTTCGGTAGCATCTTCGCACAGACTGGCAACCTGCTCATCACCCAACCCCAGCACCGCCGCCATCTGCGTGTCTATCCCTGCCACCGCCCCTGTCATGAGCTTACCACGTTCATGCACGAGCTTGACCGCATCTGTCAGGCTAAGCACGCCACTTGCCACCAGTGCCGAGTACTCACCAAGCGAATGCCCTGCCAAGCACAGCGGTGTTATCCCCTGTGCCGAGAGTTTGTCTTTGACAATCTGCCAAATCGCCACGCTCGCTGTGAGCAGAGCAGGCTGAGTAAATTCGGTCTTATTAAGACGGCTCTCATCATGGGTTATCTCCCACAAATCCACGCCCAACGCACCACTTGCTTCGTCAAACGTAGTCTTTACCACACTAAAATGCTCGGCAAGCTCATCCATCATGCCAATGGTCTGCGACCCTTGACCAGGGAAAATCACTGCCACACGTTTTGTTGTCATGTTACACCATTTTTTATCAAACATTCATCACGCTGATGAACGTATCATTTTACCATAAATAATAAACATTTGTTTACAAATTATCGATTAAATTTACAAACAAATTTTTTACAATTTAATGTCCGATAACCATTTTTATAAAACAGCTCTTGTTTAAAGCAAACTGCACCATAAAAGCAGGCAAATCCTACTGATAGTCATCAATAATTTAAAATAAAAAAGCCAAGCTCATGCGGTCATGGAACTTGGCTTAGGCTTGGTTTTTACAAGGTAGAAACCAAACAAATTAGCTTTCGGCGGCTACTTTAAATAGCTGACGACCACGGTAAAAACCGTCTTTGGTCGCATGATGGCGAATGTGTTTTTCGCCAGTGGTAGAATCAATGCTTAGAGTGGCAACGCTGATACGGTCGTGAGAACGACGCATATCACGGCGTGAACGGCTTTTGCGGTTTTGTTGAACTGCCATGATAGCTCCTAAAATAAAGTACGGCAAATGACTGCCAAATTTAATGAAAGTGGGTATCTGTGGCGGTAGCATCATTTTCGCCTAATCAAATGGGTGCAGATACATTAAACGCCCTATTATACCAAAAATTTGACATTTTAAAAGCCCATTTTTGCAAAATTTACAAAATATTGCTTAGCCCGACAGTTTACCCTTTAACTGCCCCAACACGGCAAAGGGGTTTTCGGCAGGTTCGTCCGCCACGTCGCCCACGCTGTCCGTGTGCATGTCGCAGTCATCATGGCGTGGCGAGAGCGGAATGGCAAGCAGTAGCTCATCTTCTAGCATGTCCGCCACAGGGAGCATTTTTTTGTCATCGGGACAAATCTCATCTAGCAGGACATAATCTGCCGTCTCATCTAGGGCTTCTAGGTAGCCAATCTTGTTTTCGCTCTCTAAGATTGCCATGCGGTAATTGCCCGAGACATCCACAGACATGGAGTCAAGACAGCGTTGGCACGCCACGGACAGCACCGCTTTGACATCATAGGTTAGCCACAGGATTTTGTCTTGTCGGGCGAGCATCAAGGCAACGCTTAGCACATCATCACTAGCGATAACCTGCCCTGCTAGGCGTGGCAAGGCAGTCACAGGAACATCGCCCTGCCATGTAAAGCCGATGTCTGCCCATTTGTCAAAGGCGATGTTTTGGGGTAGTGTACCCGATTGGTGCGTGGGTGCGGTCATCTTGTCATCATCATAAAAATTTGGCTTATTATTTCATAAAACCTGCCAAAATTCACGCAAAATTTGTGGAGCGTGGTATAATTTTTGTTTTTAGATTCAGATAACACCCCATGAGCACCACTGATTTTAGCAAGCTGGGTCTGCACGCCCAAACATCACTCTGGCAAGCCTTTTATGATGACAAAACCATACAGGCGTGCGTGGCAGACGTGTGCCGTTTTGATGAGACATATCGCACGCTAAAACAGACATGGCAAACCCTAAGCGATGATGAGCATGAACAGACCGACTGGCTCATCGCTCTATTTAATCATCTCTATCAGCACAGCGCCATGCCGACCCTACTTGTACGTGGTAAGAGCGAACCTGAATACTTTGCTGGCAAAGACGGCATGCCTGCTCGCATTGAGTTCGCTCACGGGTTTTTCCAAAGTGCGTTGCATGAGATAAGCCATTGGTGCGTGGCAGGGGCAACACGCAGGGGACTTGATGATTTTGGCTACTGGTACTGTCCTGACGGGCGAGATGAGATGACCCAACGCCAGTTTGAGAAAGTAGAAATCAAACCCCAAGCCATCGAATGCCTGCTGTCATTGGCATTGGGGCGGTATTTTTATGTCTCAGCGGACAACCTAAATGCCGATTTTGACACATCAAACAGCACCTTTGCCACAGACGTGTACGCCCAAGCTCATGCCTATTTGCAAAATCCACACGCACCGTCTTGCCTTTTATCCAAAGATGCCAAACGCCTGATTTGGGTGTGTTTAGACATGAATATGGTAAGGTAAACGAGGAATTTATAAATATCATTTGCCCCCGAAAACCCATCTAACACATTATCAATTTATAAGGACAATCCATGAAAACACTCTATATCCATCCCGACAACCCCCAACCCCGCCTGATAGACGAAACGGCAACTGCCTTATCATCAGGCAAAGTCATCATCACACCGACCGAGTGTGGCTATCGTTTCGCCTTTGGGATGAATGCCAAAGACGCCTTTGAACGCTTGGTGCGTCTGGGACTAGATGAGTCCGATTTGCTGTTGGTGTGCCAAAACATCAGTCAGCTGTCGGACGTGGCGGTCGTAGCAAATGATGCTTTTCGCACCCTAAAAAGCGACTTTACGCCCCATCACGCCTTTATCTTGGAGCCGACCAAAGCGGTCAATAAAAAAATCATCAGCAAAAAATCACTTCGCTTTACCACGTCCGCCACGCCCGTGATGACGGCACTGTTAGAGCAAATTGGCGAGCCATTTTTTATCGCTCCACTCGTCTATCAAGGCGAGCCTGTCAGCGAGCATTATGACATCACAGACAAATTAGACTCACAAGCAGACATCTTTGTGGATGTAGGCGTGATTGATGATATTGAGATAAGCGTGGTTGATTTGATGGGTTAGGATTTATTTTTAACATCCAAACCTTAACTCAATAATGCCAATTTTAAAAAACAAAAAGGTGCAAATCGCACCTTTTTATCCGTCTTGCCTGTTATTTGCGGTCGGGCAAATTGATGTTCATTTCAAGCACATCAAGGCTTTCTTCATGACGCTGTTTGATATTGACATCATCAATCTGTACGCCACTGATGAATTTATTGACCACCGCCAAAATCTCACGCTTCATCTCATCCACACGCTCAGGGGTTAAGCGAGTGTTTAGGCGGTCGTGGCTTGCGACGATGACTTTTAGGCGGTCTTTGGCGATAGACGCACTGGTTGGCTCATCGCCCCCACCAAATAACGTACTCCAAAATCCTTTTTTCATATCAGCCCCCGAACAACTTAGCAAAGAAACCTTTCTTTTTGACATCAATGTGACGCAAAGGACGGTTTTCACCCAAGAATCGTGCCACGATGTCATCATAGCATTGACCTGCTGCCGAGTCTTTAAAATAAATGACAGGCTGACCGTGGTTTGACGCTTCTAGCACGGCATTCGACTCTGGAATGACGCCGATGAGTGGCACTTTTAGAATGTCATTGGCAATGTCATCAATGCCCATCATCTCACCGTGAGCGGCACGCTCTGGGTTGTAGCGAGTGATGATGAGATGTTCTTTGACGCTACCACCTTCTTCGACACGTTTGGTGCGAGACTGCAAGATACCAATGATACGGTCAGAATCTCGCACGCTCGATACTTCTGGGTTGGTGACAATCAAAGCTTCATCGGCGTGATACATGGCAAGCTGCGCCCCACGCTCAATCCCTGCCGGACTGTCGCAGATGATGTAGTCAAAGCCCAGCTCATCAGACAGCTCTTTCATGACCGCCGCCACGCCTTCATCGGTTAAGGCGTCTTTGTCACGGGTTTGCGAGGCAGGCAAAATGTACAGATTTTCCTGCTGTTTGTCTTTGACCAGTGCTTGTGAGAGCTTGGCATTACCACTAATGACATCCACAAAGTCATAAACAATGCGGTTCTCACAGCCCATGATAAGGTCAAGGTTACGCAAACCCACGTCAAAGTCGATGATGACCGTCTTATAACCACGCTCTGCCAGACCTGCCCCAAAAGACGCACTGGTGGTGGTTTTGCCCACACCGCCTTTACCTGATGTTACTACGATGATTTTTGCCACAGGGCAACTCCTTATAATTTGGTATTGCTACATTTAGTAATTTAGCAATTTAAAAAATACTTTGTGCTCAACTGTCTTTTTTATCATTGCTGTCATTTTTACCCTAATTCATCAATGATTTACTACCAGTCAAGATTTAGAAAAAATTTATCTATTTTACCATAATTTTAAACAATGATAAACCAAACCCATCATGCCATGAGCGTAAAGATAAGCCCCTTATCTTCATCATAGCTGACTTGCACCGCCTTATCTATCATCTCAGGCGGAATGGCGTCGCTAAGACAGTAGGTGCCCGCCACTGAGACCAGCGTGGGGTTGAACTTTTGGCAAAAAATGCGGGCGTGTTTGTCGCCTGTCGCCCCTGCCACCAGTCGCCCTTGTCCATGTCCATAGATGTGCAAACTGTTGTCAGTAATGGCTTCTGCCCCTTTATTGACCCCACCAATGACAATCAAATCACCGCCCAAATGTTGCAGGCTCTGACCTGAGCGAAGCATTTGGCTGTGTACGCTACTGGTGACGCCCTGCTCTTGTTTGGAGGTGTTATCGGCAGTGTCCAACCCTAGGGGAGCAGTTTGGGTTTGGGTGGCGGTCGCTTCTTTTTGGGCTGTCGGCTGATTGGCGGACTCGCCTGCTTGTCCTGATGGCTTAGCTTCTGATGACTGGGCGTTATTAGCGTTCGTATTGTCCGCCTTTCTAGGGGCAGGACGTGAATCGGTCGGCTTGATACGCTCCATGCGTTTGCCATCGGCAGGAAAAGTCGCCAGTCGCAGGGCGTTTGCCTGCTCACTTAGCACGCCATCAACCACACCTATCGGCTGTACGCCCATCTGCCACAACATCTCAACCAATGCCGACAAATCAAGCTTACACTCACTGTCTAGCACCACAGGCACGGACGTGTTGTCTTTTAATAGAACACTTAGTTCATCTTGAATGGCGGTCAGGTCGTCAGTGTGCAGTTTTAGACGGCTAAAACTGAGCATTTTGCCAAATAAAGTAATCGGTTTCATAACATCATCACCTAAAATTTTGCCAATTTTACCATTTTTTTTGCTGTTTTGGGGCAAAATCATCGCCTTTGGGTGGCGATTTTGGCATTTTTAGTGATGAGTGGCACGGGTTTATTTGGCAAAATGATGAATCCTTTACCCCACCCTCACTTTGTATAAGCGATTGATTTATCAAGAACGAATGTAATTCATCCCCACAATCTAAAAAATAATCATTGAAAAATCAATAAGTTGTAACTTTAAATTGAGATTAAAGCACCCTTTTATAAATGCAACTGCTCTTTATGTTTCCACTGCTGGACTTTGACTTGCTTTTCAAAGGCATTTAGAGCGTCATCAATCACCCCACTCACGAGCTTTTGTAGTTGTGGGTGTGTGGTATCAATGCTTGCCACCCCTTTGGCGACATTGACCATCAGGGCGTCTAGGGTTTTCTCATCAAACAAATGCTCATTGACCGCCATGGTGACATTCTCGCCAATATGACGACCCACACTCGTAATCTGCGACTCTATCATGCCCCCTGCGATGGGAATGAGTTTAAGATAACGTCTTAGCTCAGGCGTGTCAAGCAGTGCCTGCTCAACGGACGTGCCGATGTCATGCGAGAGCTGTTGCCCTGTCTGTGCCAAAAACGCCTGCTGTAACTTCGGGGCAAGCTCACGGCGAAGCAAATCAAGCACCACGCTCTCAAACTCAGCACGGTTACGGTCAATGGTCGTCTGAATCAGCGTGCCATGTGTCTTGGACTGTGCCATCTGCTCACGAAAGTTGTCAATGGCGGTCAAAATCACCCTGTCCGAGAGTTCTTCTAAGATAACATGATAATAAAACTGGGCGGATGTTATCCACTTTTTGGGAATGACCATCACGCCTGTGTCATGCAAGCGTTTGATGATAATCCCTGCTCGCAGTAGTCTTAACGCACGAAGCATGGGAAAACACGCCAGCACTTCATACCAATGCACAAAGGGAAAAAAGAACCAACGATAATAAGTGCGACGTTTGATGGCAAGTAGCCACCGCACCAACAGCTCACTCACCCAAAACAGCGTAAACATTCCCCCAATGGCGGATAAACTAACATGATATCGCTCTTGATAAGCACTAAGCATGCCACTAAATCCACCCCATTCGGCAAGTTTGGTCACAAGTCCGCTCATCAAAATGTTATCGGCAAATATCAAACACAGGTCAATAACCAGCAGGATAAGCATGCCGACATCGTAGATGATTTTGGTGCGACTTTGCTTAGCGGTCGGCTCTCGCTCGTCTTTGTCCGTGCCAAAGAGCGGAATGACATCGTCTGGCACATCAGACGGTTGGGGGATTTCTAGGTCGGACAACTCGGGGGTGTGTTTGCTACTCATGGTGTTTTTGCTATGATTAAACTTGTAAACATTGGGGTATTGTAAAACTTTTTGGGCGGTTTTAAAAGGTTTGGTTTTTCTGTCTTGTTTTTAGCTTTATACACCCAAAAAACTTCAAAATTACCACAAACGCAAGATGTTTGGATGTAGGGACGTGCTGAACACGCCCCTAAAAATGACAATATTAAAAGATGTGTGGAGCCAATCCCTACAAACCTGTGGTAAATATCAGGTTTGTTGGGTATAGGATATGGGGCAAATATCATCTACCCCACCATGAAAAATAATCACTGACAAATCAATAGGTTAGAATTTTAAGCTAAGATTGGCATTTTAAGCCATGCTAGACCTGCTCAAACTCACGCATCATCTGCCCAATTCGCTCATCTTTGACAGTCCACACCTTATCCAAAAAGTCAAACAGCTCCGCCTTGACCGTCTCATCGCTGTCGTATTTGCCATCTTTTAAATCAGCAAATAACCGCTCATCCATGTCCAGATGACGAATGTCCACCCCCAAACGGGTCATCTTACCTGCCCACAGCTCGCCATAGTCGGGCACGCCATCAGGATAGACCACCGTCATGTCCAGTATGCCATCTATCTTATCGCCCAAACTGGCGATGGCTAAGGCAAAGCCCCCTGCTTTGGGCTTTAATAGGTGCTGATAAGGCGAGTTTTGGCGGGCGTGTTTGTCTTTGCTAAACCGTGTGCCTTCTAGGTAGTTGAGCAGAACAAATGACTTGTCAGCGAGCAGTCCACAGGCACGTCTGGCTTCTTCCAAATCCCGAGTGGCAAGGGCAGGATTTTTGGCGATTTGTGCCTTAGAGTGGCGTTTCATCATCGGAAAATCCAAAAAATAAAACGCCTGCCCCACGATAGGAATATAGAGCAGTTCATGCTTGGCAAAAAATCGAGTAATCGGCAACCGTGACTCACTCACATACTGCACCACGCTTGTATCCACCCATGACTGATGGTTGCACACGAGCAGATACCGCCCGTCTTTTTTTAGGTCGTCAGGCACCGATATCCGCCAGTCACGCTTTGGCATGAGCGTATCTAGCAGGCGGTTGTTGGTGTTAATCCAGTGATTGGCGATAGATAGTACCGCCTTATCGCCCTGCTTTGAGCCAAGCATCTTGGCAAGCCCCGCCCCATATAACGGCACGCTGATTGCCACGCTGTTAGCAACCATCGTCCCAAGCCCCGTACCTAGGCGGAGTTTTTGGGCAAGTTTGGGGTGTTTGTCATGGATTTTTTGAAAAAAGGAGGTGGTATTAGGGTTATTTTTATGCATACGAAAACCGCCCATCAGATAAATGTAACAATTTGTGTCAAAATCTACTCGTCATCAGCCCATCAGGATAAGTACCAACCGCACCCCGATGTCGCTTGATGATGGGTGTATTATTATGCACTATTTTAGCAAATTTTTATCAAAATAATCAAAAACATCAAAAAAATAATTAAAAATTATCAAAGTTTTCAAAGGCTTTTTTAAAAAATGACTTTGAAAACAAATAAGCCGATTTTGCCATCATTATTATTTAAAATAAGTAAAAAAATCTTGGTAAAAACCGCCCATTTTGACAAATTTTGATACAATTTTACCAAAATTGTTGCAATTTTAGGGCGTGCCTGCCTTTGGTATTTGCAATGAAAAATGAGAAAAATCGCCCGTTTTTCAAGGAAAAAACGTAGGCTGATAGTCATTCTATCAGACAAGTTTTTGACGATGAAAAACAAGATTTAGCCATTTTTCATGCAAAAATGGATTAAAATTATCAAATTTCCATCTTATTTTATAAAAATGTTATCAAGGGTAGGCACGCCCTAAGTAAGAATTGCCCCTGTTTTAGGGCGATTGTGCAAAATACCAGTCCATTTTTACAATTAAAATAACCGATTAACTACATACTTATAACAAATAAGAGAGTTTTTTACGGCATAATAGTCTCATCAACTGGTTTGGGCTTGGTTTAAATATCTGTTTAGATTTTAATATTTAAACACTCATATCAAAGTTAAGCCCAAACCGCATTTGAGGACTTTCATTTTACCATCTCTAATAGGAGCATCCCATGAAAAAAATTCTTACCATCACCGCCGTTTCTGCAAGCATGATTTTGGCAGGCTGTGCCAGCACTGGCACCACAGGCGTGAATGACACCACCAAAAAAGCAGGTCTTGGTGCATTGGGCGGTGCTGCCCTAGGTGCTGCCATCTCTAAGGCAACTGGCGGTGAAAAAACAGGTCGTGATGCTGCCATCGGTGCTGCCATCGGTGCAGGTGTTGGTGCTTACATGAGCAAGCAAGAAGCCAAATTAAGACAGCAAACCGCAGGTACAGGCATTGAAGTACAAAGAGACCCTGTCACCAACAACATTAACTTGTCTATCCCAGAGGCGATTACCTTTAATGTTGGCAGATATGACATCAAGCCTAGCTCGTACAACACCCTAAACCAAGTGGCGAGCACCCTAAACCAATACAACCAAACCACGGTTATGGTAAACGGTTATGCGTCTATCGAAGGTAACGCCAACGCCAACCAAGTACTATCACAAAACCGTGCCGCTGCTGTTGCTAACTACCTAGCAGGTCAAGGCGTGAGTGCCAGCCGCATCAGTGCTATTGGACGTGGTGCAACCACTCAGTTTGGTAGCAGTTATGAGCCAAACCGCCGTGTTGAGCTTACCATCCTAGCCCCGCAAAGCGTGAACTAATCCTTTTTGGATAAGCCAAAACAGGTCATGTACGTGACCTGTTTTTTGTTTTTAATTTTTCTTTTTAAAAGCCATCATGTTAAAATATTTTTAAACCCAATACATCACCACCCATGCCCCACACCAATTTATTCGCCCATTTTGACAAACATGACATCACGCTCATCATCCACAAAAAAGCCGTCAAAAACGTCAATTTTCGCCTAACATTCATAAACGCTCGCCCCTGCTTTGCTGTCAGCGTGCCACGTCATCTGTCTGATGATGACATCCACCGCCTTATCATGTCCAAGTCCGCATGGGCAATGGCTCACGCCCACAAACGCAAACACACCCACGCCGACCACAGCCCAAGCCATGCCCATCCCAAGCTGTGGGGCGAGCCTTTTGACATGGCAGATTATCTAACACAGCACTCCATCAGGCTATCAAAACAGCAACGCCAAGACCCCCACGCCTGCCGACTTGCCATCTATGAGCATGAACTCAAAGCTCGCCTGCCTGCTCTGGCAGACACATGGCAGCCTGTGGTCGGTCGCTTTGCCGATGAGATTCGCACCAAGAAAATGCACACTCGCTGGGGCAGTTGCAACACCCATGAAGCTCGCATTTGGCTATCCACTTATCTGCTCGCCTACCCCTACCCCTGCACCGAATATGTCTTTGTGCATGAGCTGTGCCATCTTATCCATCCCGACCACAGCCCTGCCTTTTGGCATGAAGTCAAAAAAGCCATGCCTGACTATCAGACATGGCATAATTTGCTAAAAGGCAAGCCTTAATTGGCTTAGCCTTTGGCTTCGTGGGCGGTTAAGGCTTCATTAAAAATCTCGCTTAGGATTTTGACGTCATTGACCCGTGCATAGTTTAGGCGAGTGACGAACGCCAATCGTCTGTGGGGTCCTGTCTCATTTAGGGGTAAGGCGGTCACGTCATCGCCGATTTGCTCTAACGCCATCTTAGGCACTAGGGTCGTCCCCATGCCCACTTTTGCCATCTGAATGAGCGTGTTGAGCGTGGCATCAGAAAAGCCTGATTTTAGCTCGTTTTTATTCATGGTACAAACCGACAGCACTTGGTCGGTCAAACAATGCCCCTCACCCAGTAGTAACACGTCATTTTCAAACAGCTCCGTGCTTGAAATACTCGCTTTGTCGTGCTTACTGTCCTTGGGGAAAATGGCATAAAAATTCTCCGCCCAAAATTCAAAGGCATGCAACCCATCAACAGCATAAGGCAGAGCCACGATGGCGGTGTCAATATGCCCATAACGCACCTGCTCTAACAGACGTTCGGTCTGTTTTTCGGTCACCGCAATCTCAAACTGGGGGTGCTTGTCTTTGAGCGTTGGCAACACTTTGGGAAGCAGATACGGGGCGATGGTCGGGATAATGCCTATCGTCATGGGGTAGGCAAGGGGCAACTGATGGCTATGGGCTCGGGTCGTTAGGTCATTAATCTCGCTAAATACTCGCTGGGCTCGCTCCAACAGCTCTTCGCCAATGGGCGTGATTAGCACCTGCTTGTTGTTACGCTCAAAAATCTGCGTGTCTAGCTGTTTTTCAAGCTCGGCAATACCAAGACTTAGGGCAGATTGGGAAATGTTACACTCTTCGGCAGCACGTTTAAAATGCTTGTGCTTGGCAACGGCAAGGGCGAACTCTAACTGACGCAGGGTAATCATCACGCATTCCTTATTTTAAAAAATCGTACCTGCTATTTTACACCTAAGTTTGATAAAACAAAACCTTTTATTTAAAACTTTTAACTGGATAAACCGTTAATTTTTGTTATCATGTAATGACTTTAAGGATTTTATCCTTTGATGAGTAAGCTTCAAACGCTCATCACATTGACATTTTTAACAACAAACCATAGGTGACAATATGACTGCTATCATCAACCAACAGATTCCAGAATTTACCACCGAAGCTTTTGTAAATGGCGAGTTCAAAACCATCTCATCAGAAGACACCAAAGGCAAATGGTCTATCTTCATGTTCTACCCACACGACTTTACGTTCGTATGCCCAACTGAGCTTGAAGACATGGCTGACCACTACGAAGAGCTACAAGGTCTTGGCGTGGAAGTGTATGCCGTATCTACCGACAGTCATTTTGTTCACAAAGCATGGCACGATTCATCTCCTGCCATCGGTAAAGTAAAATACCCAATGCTAGGCGACGGCACTGGTAAAATCACTCGTGGCTTTAACATCATGATTGAAGAAGAGCATGCTGCATTGCGTGGTACTTTCTTGGTAGACCCAGACGGTCTTATCAAAGTTGCCGAGATTCACGACCTAGGTATCGGTCGCTCTGCCAAAGACATGATTCGTAAAGTCAAAGCTGCCCAATACGTGCGTGAAAATGACGGTGAAGTCTGCCCAGCCGCTTGGGAAGCAGGCCAAGAGACCTTGAAGCCAAGCCTAGACCTAGTTGGTAAAATCTAATCAATCCGTTTAGGTTTAAAAATCCGCTCATTTGGGCGGATTTTTTATTAAAAGCGTGTTAATATAAGGGGGCAAGTTTTGGTGTGCAAAGCTCAAAATCAATAATAAACGGTGTGTGGTACACCCTACGGACTATAAATTAAGGTCATCGATGATGAATAACAGAAATTTATTTTTGAATAAAAATATTATCTTTACTCAACATTGGAAAAGCATTAATTTGGCGGATATTGAGGAGATCATTCCAAATAATTTTCTTGGCCGGCAAGACTTTATTGATTTTTATCTGTTAAATAATGGCGGTTTATTTCATCATGGGGCATTTTTTTATAGAGATGTATTTTATAAAATAGAAAATGATTTATATCTACCCATCGAGATATCTAGCTTTTATTATATGCCAAAAATTGGAGATAAAGAAAAATCAGAATATCTAACCAGCATTATAGAGGCAAATACTGATAGACATGGCTTTTCTGATTTTATTGATGATATCCTTGATTTTGATGTGATATTTGCCACAAATTTTTCGGGTAATGATTTTTGTATAGACGGTCAAACTGGTGAGATAAAATATATTGATTATCATGATGAAAATGCAATAATCATAGCACCTTCTTTTAAAGAATTTTGCGAGCATATACAACCCAAAAGAAGGATTAACCTATAAAATAGATATTGCATTTAAAATAATCACAAGGTGCGTGACATGTACCCTACGGAGTATCACGGTTCTTTTACGTTCAAAATTTCTCTGATTCTTTTTTCTAAATGTGACGCAAACCAAAATCGAAAAAACTCGTAAAACTGTGCTTCTTCTTGTATGATTGGTGCAGTCTTTCCATTTTGCCATAGTTGCAAACCAGAAATACCTCCAATAACTAATTGAATTTCCGAATAATTGGATTCTCTCTCTTTATCGTAATTCTCTTGTTGGTGTATTTTAATCCATCTTTTGTTGCGAATACCCATTGTTGTTATAGGGATTGGGTTAAGCAGTCTAGGTGCTTTTAATATCTCATCCAAACTTGTATCCAATGAGCCTACTTTATTAAAAACTTCTATTATATAACTTTTTGCCATTTCTTCGCTAATGATACGACAAAACACATAATCCCCTTGTTTCTCTTTATGAAACTTCTCACTAAATCTTTTTTCATCGGTATCATAAGGGATAAATAATGGAATGGCAAATATCTCCCCACCTTTTAAATTCAAATCTTTCATTATATTTTCCTTATATTTTTGAGCGGAAGTTATGATATATTACACTCATCTCCCAAAGTTTGCAATTTGCATTAGTATAGCACAATCATTTACAAACAGCTCTTATGATTTTTGACCGAAATCTTAATAAAGTCAATCCTAACTGGTAAAATCTGGTCTAATATTTGCCCTAAAAGCAGAACAACCCAAACCGCTTAGCCATCAGGTTAGGCGGTTTTTATTTATGACAAAAACATCGGTCAAGTTGGTGAATGTGTGTTAAAATTGTTGTTCTTCATTTTTAGTCATTCCATTGACAACATTGAGACGATTGGTATTGTTAAATAAAGATAGATTTTAAGGTTTTCCGTTCGGACTGAGCTTGTCGAAGTCTAGGAAAACCGTTATGGTTCGACAAGCTCACCACGAACGGCTTTCTAGAAAAGTATACTCAATTAACAATACCAGACGATTTTATGACACTCTATCGCACCCTATTGGCAGTTACCGTGTCTGCCACCCTACTGACCGCTTGTAGCAAGACCGAAGCCCCAGCCGAACAGCCTGCCAATACCGCAGAGACCGCCCAAACTACCCCTGCTAAGACCACCAACGTCAATTTGGATAACTCACCAAGCATCGCCATGATGAACAAAATCTTGCAAGCGTCCACGCTCATGCATTTGGCACAGACCAATCCTGACATCACCGAAGAGCAAGGGGCTTGTCTGATGTCCAAAGACGGCGAGGCGACCTATCATGAGACCAGCAAGCAGACGCTTGTGGACGCTGTTGGCGTTGAAGGTATCCAAGAAGCAGATAAATTCTATGAAAGCGAAGTCGGTCAAAAGGTACTAAAATACACCGAACAACAAGAAAAACTGGCTCGTGGTGAGAGCATTGATGGCGAGCCTATCGTCATGACCGAAGAAGACCAAGCCAAGATGGTGGAGATGAGTCAGAGCGAAGCCAACCAAAAACTAGAAGCTGCCATGCAAGAGAGCATCACCCCCGAGAAGATGAAAGCACTCATTGAAGACTTTGCCACCAAAGAAAAAGCTCGTTGCAACATCAGCTAATTTGATAAATCGCAAAAATCGCTCAATATGTTGGGCGATTTTTTATCATCAAAAAATTACAGCCAAACAAAAACACAGGTCATCCAACCTGTGTTTTTTATCACTTAAATGAGCGATTGATTATGCTTTGGTCAAAAGATACTGATAAAGTTCATCTTTTAGAGCCAGTTTTTTGCGTTTTAGCCCTTCAATTTCTTCGGCACGACTGTTGGCGGCAACAGGGTCATTTTCAAGCTTGGTGATTTCTTCGTCAAGCTCGTTATGCTCATCAAACAGCTTAACAAAGTGCAAATCATTTTCGGTTTTTAGTTTGGTGATGAGTTCACGGTATTCTGGGAACATGAAAATTCTCCTGATTTATCAATGGGTTAGTAATATTCCAACAGCTGATTTGATGGCAACTACCCACCAAATCCACTCATTTGGCATGGCTTTATCTTAGCAAGAATTGACGGTATAAGCAAGCAAAATTATGGCTTTTTTCAATTAATTGACTTTGATAAATATCATCTTAAAAACATTCAATTTCATCAATGGTAAAAAATCCCTTATAATATAGTCAAGTTTATTGACAATGATACAATAAGGTTCTCTATGCTAGACAAATCTTTACTTGATGCCATCAAAACTTACAGCACCAACATGACCCGCCCCATTGCCATGATTTTGGGGCAAGGCGACCATGCCAAACGTGCCGAATTGGTGGACTTTTTGGAACAAATCGCAAGCTGTTCGGACAAAATCGGCTTTGACAAAACGGTTGTGGATACTGACCTGTCGTCCATGAGCTTTAAAATCGCCACCGACAACCGTGATACGGGCATTGTGTTTAGTGGCATCCCCGGCGGTCATGAGTTCACGTCCTTGCTACTTGCCATTTTGCACGCAGGCGGTCATACCATGAAGCTGGACGAAGGCATTCAAGAGCTGGTTAAACGCATTCAAAAACCTTTGAAATTCCAAACCTTTGTCTCGCTATCGTGCCACAACTGCCCTGATGTCGTGCAAGCGTTGAACCAATTTGCCGTGTTAAATGACGGCATTGAAAACGAGATGATTGATGGTGGCGTGTTCCCAGAACTTGTTGAAAAAAATAACATTCAAGGCGTGCCTGCGGTGTTTTTAAACGGTAAGCCATTTTTAAATGGTAAAGTTGATACCGCCCGTATCATCGACAAACTTCAAGCCGAGTACCCCGACCTGCTTGCCGAAGGTCAAAGCGAAGAGCTAGAAACCCAAGACGTAACCGTCATCGGTGGTGGACCTGCTGGCAGTGCAGCGGCGATTTATACCGCTCGTAAGGGTCTGCGTGTGGCACTCGTTGCTGACCGTATTGGCGGGCAAGTCAAGGATACCCAAGACATTGAGAACCTAATCTCAATCCCACTTACCAACGGCAACACCTTGGCAAGCAACCTTGCCACACATATTAAAGAATACAACATCACCGTTAAAGAACACGTGAGCGTATCGTCTATCGAAGAAGTCAAAGGCGGTTATCAAGTTACCCTAAACACAGGGGCAAGTTGGACTTCACGCACGCTCATCATTGCCACAGGAGCCAAATGGCGTAAACTTGGTGTCAAAGGCGAAGATGAAAACATCGGCAACGGCGTGGCGTATTGCCCACACTGCGATGGCCCCTTCTTTAAGGGTAAGCCTGTGGCGGTCATCGGGGGCGGTAACTCGGGCGTGGAAGCGGCGTTGGACTTGGCAGGTATCGTTGCTCACGTTACCGTGTTAGAGTTTGGCGATAAACTGCGTGCCGACCAAGTGCTGATTGACAAAGCGAGTGCCAAAGACAACATCACAATCATCAAAAACGCCGCCACGCAGGAAATCACAGCAAATGGCGGTAAAGTAGATAGTCTTATCTATCAAGACCGAGTGTCGGGTGAGAATGTAACTTTGCCACTATCGGCAGTATTTGTACAAATCGGACTGGTGCCAAACTCTGATGTCGTCAAGGGCTTGGTCGATATTACCGCTCATGGCGAGATTGAGATTGATGTCAAATGTCGCACCAATAAGGCAGGGGTGTTTGCCTGTGGGGACGTAACCACCGTGCCTTATAAGCAAATCAACATTGCCATGGGCGAAGGCTCAAAGGCAGGGCTGTCGGCATTTGAGTATCTCATGATGAATTCTTGATTGATTCAAGATTTGCATTTAAAGATCTAATACCCAAAAAGCACACTTGATAAAGTGTGCTTTTTGTTGGCAGATAGTTCATTTGCGTCAAAATTTTGTACACCTGCTAATTTTTAAAAACAGGCTGAAACAATTAAAAAGCCAAGCCCCATCAAGACTTGGCTTAATCGAGCCTTGATGGGGCATGCCAATCTTTCTCCCTTAAGTACGACTAAGGTTGCAAGATTGGTGTCATTATCAAGGATTTTACAGCATTAAAACTTCCACTTGATAGCGACTGTACCGCCATTAGTGCTGGTATTTTTGCTAAATTCTCCTTGATATTGCCCCAAAATTTCAGTATTGGCACTTAGCTGATGACGTACGCCTAGACCGAGCGACCCTGAGAATTTGTCATTCTTTTGGGCAGTTTGGTTAAAGCTAACATCGGACAGACCATTAAATGAAGCACTGATGGTGGGTCGATGGTCGTTTTCTAAATGACCTGCCACGCTACCGATAAGCTGAGTGTTGTCATTGATGGGTTTGGCAAAGTGAACACCGGCGGTGGCACGGACGATGTTGTCAGTGCGTTTTGCCACACTCACACCAAAGTTCCCAACTAAATCAGTGCCATGGACTGTCTCTGTATACCCGTCGCTGGCTAGGCGAGTATAGCGAAGCTGAGCAAATGGCGAAACATGGTCGTTGATGGTGCCAATACGGCGGTCAATGCCGATGCCGATTTGACTGATTTTGGCATCATAGTCGGCACGTGCCTTGCCTTCAAAGACATTGGCCACGTTAATATCACGTTCGGTTTCGATATTGGCACGACCATAACCCACAAAGCCGTTGATACTGGTGTCATCATTGAGCCCATAATCGCCATAAACATAAGCCTGAGTGAGTTTGGTTTGTAGGTTTTGGCGAACCGAAGTGCCTGTGCTGTCAATGTCGCTATCGGAGTGTCCCAGTGCCACACCCAGACGCAAATCATCGCTTGCCATGCCGTCTGTACCCACCACAAAGCCGTGCGAATTGCCGTCAAAGCCTGCAAAACCGCCTCGCTCATCGGCTTTGTGTTTTTGTCCAACGGCTTGTAGCCATACAGAGTTTGACAGATTATCACTGCGTTTAAACAGCGAGCGTCCGCCAGCGTCTGAGCCTTGTGTGATGTCAGCACGGGTGGTAAAGATGCGGTCGGTAACTGCGGTGGTGGCTAGGTTGTGCTGTTCGTTGATGACAGTAGGGGCTTGGGCGTTAATCGCAGGTTGGAGATTTTCGGCGATTTGGCTTAGTTGTTCATCATCAAGTTTTGCCACAGTTTGTAGGGCAACAAGGGTTTTACCCAGCTCGCTGTCAGAGCTGGCAACCGCTTTATCAAGCACGCTTGCTATCTGCAAACCTGCGGTTTTATGGGTGTTTTGGACGGCATGAGCAAATACACCATTGGCAGGAGTTGGCACTGGAGTTGGCACAGGCGTGGGAGTCGGCACAGGTGTTGGGGTTGGAGTTGGCACAGGTGTTGGGGTTGTATTATCTTTATCAACAACCAAATTAACCACATTGCCATCGTACTGAGGGTTAAGATTAGTCTTAATGGCATTACCTTTATTGTCTAGCACATTAAATGCTTGGAACTGACCATTTAGCGTGCCAGCCTTAACCACTTCATTCCACTTGGCACTACTGTTTGCAATAATATTTTTGACAACATCAGAAGCCAGAACGGTTAATTTACCTTGTGCGATATCAAGTGTGCCTGTGGCATTTAACTTACTATAATCGTCTCTGCTTTTTATATCAAGATAAAGGGTCTGACCATTTTTCATGGCATAGTCGCCATTAATGTTTAGCGTGCCATTACCAATAACAATATCACTACCCAGCCCTGATATTGTATTACCATGAGCTGTTAAAGTACCTTTGCCTGTTTTGTAGAAACCACCAAGATTGGTACTAGGATTGTAAGTGCTTACCCCATCTACCAGCTTGACTGCTGAGGCAATGGATACATCAAAGCCATTGGTATCGAAAACAGCACCACCAGTTCCTGGAATGGTCTCATCATTACCAATACCACTAAAATCATAAGCAATGTCATCTCCGCCAATACCCACTTGATCTTCATCTCTAAAATTTTCAAATAATGTTGTTGGCTGTGTGATGATTATTGTTCCACCATCAATATAAATGTTTGATGTACCAGAATTATCAAGATTTCCACGACCAATGTAACCTGTCTTTATACTTGAACCTTTTCTTAGGGAAATAATGGCGTTATCGTTATCATACTCTTTAACAACCCCTCTGCCGTTGCCACCAACAAAAACCTGCTCAGCGGTCAATTTGGATTTATCATCAAGAACGATGTAACCATAACCCTCATTGCCTACATAAACCTGCTTGGCGTTAATTGTTGAATTTTTATCAGCAAAAAGCTCGCCATGACCAAAAATAGCCTTTGTTTCTCCATTATCATGAAATGACTTTTCTTCTTCGCCCAGTTTCAAGATCCCGGTATTTAAGATCGAATTTGCAAGTCTAAACGAGGCTCTGCCTGATTCACCAATGACAAGACGTTCATTGGCAGTAATGGTTGAATTATTTTTAGCCTCAATCTCAGCTTGAATACCAGCAAGTGCTGGGTGTACATAATGGTCTGGATTGCTCAGCCATAACTCCTTAGTGGTCAAAGTACTGCCATCAAGATTTAATTTGGCATATCCATTCTCACCAACCTGTATACCATTTTTAACAGTTAAGCGACTACCATTTGTTAGGTTGAGTGCACCATGACTATCATTAGCATTAGAATTTGATGATTCGCCTAATAAAAGTACATCAGCAATATCAATAATAGCTCCATTGGCGTTTACCGTAGCTTTGCCTCGTTGTCCGATAAGAACCGCATGAGGAATGCGTTCTGGCTCAGCACCGCCACCAGATTGCTCATATTCCGTGCCAACAGAGGTATGCTTAAAGGTCTCGCCCTCGTTAAGGGTGATGGTTACATCATCACTAGGCTTTGAGGCGATGACAATGTAGGGCTTGTTATAAGTTTGATTACCATTGACATTCGCATCAATAAATGTAGAATTGGCATCAGAGAAAAAATCATCAGCCACCGCTACGCCACTCGTTGCTACTGCGGTCGCCAGTACGCTGACCTTAAAAATCTTACCTGATGATTTGCCACACGCTTTGGCAAATTCGCACACGCACTGATAGATGCCTAAACTGCGATTAAAGATAATACGATAAATGTGGTTCATGGGAACTCCTGCTTCTATAAAAATGCCAAAAGATGAGATATGTTAATCAAGCACAGCTCACAGACGTGGATTAACACTATTGTATAAATCATGCATCAATCATACATAAACACAACAGCAAACATAGTTATATCACATAAAACCTACAAATATCGTTCAAAATTCCGACGCTAAGATAAAAGGTATTATTTTTCACATAAAAGGCAGTACAAGGATTGCTTTGATGTTTTAAAATCTCATGTAAATTTCAATGAGCGTACATCAAGCCACTTTCTTGCAACAATATAGTCTGCCAACTTTGAAATAATACTGTGTCAAACTCGCTCGTAGTACTACTTATACAACTTCGCTCGTTTTCCTTGTCTTATTTCAAATTTGTTTGACTACAAAGAGTAAAAAGCCAAATTACAGCCAATGAAATTGAGTCTTGCTACAAAAACCATGGCACTTTTTACCCTAGAAAGCACCACTAACCATTAGGATATTCTTTTAATAGATACCATCAATTTTTTCATCGAAAAGAAACAAGCCCCAAACAAATGTTGGGGCTTTTTACCATTACATTGACACTTTACTTCATGCGACTTATCAAATTATCTTTCATCACAAACTGATGATACAACGCCCCGCCAACGTGGGCGATGACCAGAAACACCAACACATAAAACACCGCCCCTGTGTGCAGTCCGTTCATCACCTTTGCCATCTCTCTGTCAATACCGACCACGCTCGGGAAACTAAACAGCCCAAACACGCTCACACCACGACCGCCATACATACTCATGAGCATACCTGTAATAGGCATGGCAAGCATGGCAACATACAAGCCTAGATGGGTCAGATGGGCTATCGCCGTTTGCCATTTTGGCATGGGCGGGTGCGGTGGGGCTTTGGCGATAAAGCGGTTAATGATACGCAAAATCGTCCAAATAAAAAAACTCGCGCCGATGGATTTGTGCAGACTGATATACTCATCGCCCATATTAATGATCACAAATGCCACGATAATGAGTAACGCCCCTATCCAATGAAAAATGCGAGTGGCAAGGCTGTATTTGTCAGTGTGGCGTGTCGGCTGGCTTGTGGCTGGCGTGGTCATGATAATTCCCCTAAATAAAAAATTCGTTTTATTATAACGAAGTTTTTGGTAAAAATTATAAGACAAAAGTAGCTTTTTGGTAAATCAGCTGTCCAAATCCACCAAGCGGTGAGCGATTAAGTCCAAATCAGGCACGACATACATCTCGCCATCTAGCATGACCGCTTGGTACAGATAGTTTTCTTGTCTTTGCTCACGGTTAGGTAGATTAGGAATGGACAGCTGAATGTTAGCAATCTCTTCATCACTTAGAACAATATCTGTCACATCTGAGATACGGACCCTTCTGGTGGTTAGTTCGCCTGCGGTTTGTAGTGCCAAACGGTGAACGTCCGAGTTACCTTCTAAGACGATGAGCTTGTCCGCCTCAATGTCTTTGGGAATCAGATGATACACCGAGACCTCTTGACCCCGCCACAGATATGTCCAGATTCGCTCATGGTATTCGTCCACGCTCATGATAAGGGCGGTTGGCACCAACCAATCAGGCTGACCGATGGCAGGAATGGCGGTCACCTCAATGGTACCATGCTCAGCGGTAAGCAAGCTTACAGGTTCAAACTGGTGTTTTTGAATTTTTCTCATAACTATTCTCAATCAATGGTAAATGATGATACTATCTTTAATATTCATCATGCTGTTTTGCCAAGAATCATCCATCCGTGATGCATTTGATGGCACGCTTAAAGCGAATTTAGGGCGTCACTGTTTGTCATTGTGAATATTTAAGACCCCGAAGCATGTGATTGATGCGCTTGGCAAGTTCCAAAGGTGTCCCAAAAAATTGGCAAAATCCTGAATCAATCATCGCTTGGGGCTGGCTGGGACAACCACTACTCTCAGGGCTTTGAGCCCATAGGTGACTTTTGTTTTGGGCAATTTGGGCAAGATAGGCAGAACCATCATCACCCATGCCAGAGAATATGATGCCAATAAGTTCACTGCCATACACGTCGCTGGTGTTTTTAAGGAGCTGACTGATGTTCGGCTGATATTCACCCTCCCACGGCTTATCGAGTAAAATCACTCGCCCTTCGCTGTCACAGACGATTTGTTGCTCAATCGGGGCAATCAAGCAAGTCCCCGTTTGTAATCGCTGACTGATGCCAATTACCCGACATCGCCAGTCATTATTGCGAGTGAGTATCTTTGGCAGACCATGAATCATCTCTTTATCAAAATGATGCGCAATTAAAACGGCAAGCGGCAACTCAGGGGAGATGTTATCCAAAAATATCTTCAAAGCATCAGGTCCGCCCATCGATGCTCCCAAAAATAGCACGTATTTCCAAGGGCGTACAGACACATGGGAGATGGTCGTGGATTTTTTATCCGTAGTCTTTATCATGGGCATGCCAAGCGAGTTGCAAAGACGGCGTAGCAGTGAACGTTGCCATTTTTTATAACTCTCATCATGCTTTGGATTGGGAGCCTCTTGAAAACCCACCAACATCAGGCGTGGCTTATGACCATCAATGAGTGCCTGCAACCCATCCAATAAAGGTGGCTCCACTAGCCATACCATCGCTTTGGGCAATTTTGACTTTATCATTATATCAAGCTGTTCGGTACTAAAACAGCCAATAACGTCAAAGCCTGCCTCACGCAAACCATCATCAAAAGCAAGTCGCTGACTGCGTTGGTCACTTACCACAATGACCTTTATGTCCTTAATCTGCTCATCAGATGGCATGATTTGATGGGTGCAAATATCATCAACATCCGAGTGCTGACAAGTAGGACTAACACCAATCTTGCTTTGCCAGTACTGTGCCGCCACACTCAAAGGTCTTTGTTTCGACACATCTTTGTTAGATTCCATCGCCCACCATCATCTTTCATGAACGAACCGCTAAATGTTTAGCAGTTTGCCAATACGTTCCAAAAGCTCCACCTCTTGGAACGGCTTACCCATGTAGTCATTAACACCAATCTCGAAGGCACGGTCTCGATGCTTTTCGCCCGTTCGTGATGTAATCATGATGATTGGCAAATGACTCAAACGGGGACTGTGACGTACCTGCGTTGCGACCTCAAAACCATCCATGCGTGGCATCTCAATGTCAAGTAGCATCAAATCGGGCATGTTGTCTTGTAAAATCTCAATGGCATCCACACCGTCTTTGGCAACGATAACCTCAAAACCTTGACGTTCTAAGAAACGAGATGTTACCTTGCGTACCGTTACAGAATCGTCCACCACCATGATGAGATGGCGACGGCTGACGACAGGTTCCACCTCTTTGTTTTCTCGTTTCGCCTGAGCGGTACGCATGAGTGCCAACAGATCAAGAATGAGCATGACCGAGCCATCACCCATGATGGTCGCCGCCGAGATTCCCGATAGGTTAGAAAGCTGACGACCTAATGGCTTGACCACAATCTCAATACGAGAACCCACAATCTCATCTACCTGCAAAGCAAGGGCTTGCCCTGTCTGAGTTTTGATGATAATCACAGGCAAACTCACTCCCGAGACAATCTCATTAAAATAATTGCCTGTTAAGATTTCATTAAGATAACGCAAACGATAGTTTTTATTATCAATCTTGATGGTGTTATTGCCCGATTGATGATAGGTTAATAGTTCTGTGGCATTCATCTGCACCACACGCTCAATCTGCACCAGCGGGATGGCGTATTGGCGGTCAGCCACACGCACGATGAGTGCATCTGACACAGATACTGTCAATGGCACACGGATGATAAAACGAGAGCCCCTACCAAACTCCGACTCCACTGACACCGAACCACCCAATTGACGAATCTCTGTACGCACCACATCCATACCCACGCCACGACCTGAGATTTGGGTTACTTTGTTTGTGGTGGACAGACCTGCATTAAAGATATACTGCATGATGTCGTTATCAGCAAGCTGTTCGTCGGGGTGAATCAGTCCTTGACTGATGGCTTTATTACGCACCGCCTCTACGTTCACGCCTACCCCATCATCAGACAGCAAGATAACCATCTCACCCCCTTCACGTAGCACCTCTAACGTGATATGACCTGTTAATGGTTTGCCAAGCTCACTACGCTTAGCAGGCATTTCAACACCATGATCAACAGCATTACGAAGCATGTGTTCTAGCGGTGATGTAATGCGGTCAAGAATACTTCTGTCCATCTCATCATCGGCGTTAATTACCGTCAGCTCCACGTTCTTGCCAAGCTCGCTTGCGGTTTGACGCACAATGCGTTGGAGGCGTGGGGTCAGTCGTGAAAATGGCACCATCCGTGAATTCATCAGACTGTCTTGTAAGTCCGCTTGGGTACGTGACAGTTGCAATAGCAAATTCTCACCATCACGGGTCTTATCTAGCATGGTCGCTTTAATGTCTAGCAAGTCTGATGCTGACTCCGAGAGTGATTTGGACAACTGGTTAAGTGACGAATACTGGTCCATCTCCAAGGGGTCAAAATCTTCATCAAACGTACCATCATCAATCTGTGCCAGAATCTGCTCTTCTAGTTCAATATCCATGCGACGTAGCTGGTCAAACAGACGCTGAACCGTAACCCCCATCTCCTCGATACTGTCTGTGATACTAGCAAGGTTCATGTCAATACGAGCACGGTTAATCGCCGCCTCGCCTGACAAGTTAATCATGCGTTCAAGCAGTGGGGCTGAGATACGAATCATCTCATTGTTACTGCTACTGTCCACACTTTCTCCAAACACACCTTTCATGGGTGGCATGCGGCTGATATCACGGGTATTTTTTGATTCTGCCAAGAAGGCTTGATATTCATTGATGAAATCAATTTCATTCTCAAGCGACACCACAGGCACTTCGTTTAGGTCATTGGGGTTTTTGATGAAACGGTGCAAAGCATCTACTAACGGCGTAGGGCGAGGTGGGTTGTAGTTATGTTCTAGCAGCCCAACCGCTGATGTGATCCAATCATGACAGGCAAAGAGTAGATTTGCCACCATACGTGTTGCAGGCAGACGGCGGTTACCCAAGTCCTCATAGACCGTTTCCATCTCGTGAGCGAGGTCAGCCACGCCATTGGCAGAGACCATTCTTGCTCCACCTTTGATGGTGTGTAGCTTACGTTGCAATGCTTGCAAACTTGCCACGTCCGATGTGTTATTACGAAATGCCGCAAAGTTCTCACTACTGCTCTCAGCAAGCTCTTTAGCTTCTTCTAAGAATACACCCAAGATGTCTTTGTCAGGCAAGTTGCCCTGCCAAGAGTCTTTAATAAAACTTTGGTATCTGGCTTCTTCATCAAGCTCAGGTGTGGCAGGCTGGGCAGATGCACTCTCTTCTTTTTTGGCATCAAGCACAGGAATGGCAATCACAGCCCCCTCTGGCACTTCTCCTGCGGATAAATAAGCCTGTAAATCAGCAATGGTATTATCTGCAAAGAAAGACTGCTTGGTATTTTTAACCGCATCTAGCTGCAAGGATAATACATCCTGCACACGTTGCATGGTGCGAACCCACGGGTCGGTGACGGTCATTTGTTTATTGGTAAAGCGTTCGTATACACTCTCTGCTTCGTGAGTTAGATCACCAATACTGCTAATACCTGCCAGTCTCGCTCCACCCTTTATGGTGTGCAAATGTCTTTGCAGGGTTTTTAGATGGTCAAGATTTTCCTTATCATCTCGCCATTGACCGAAAACTTCAGTCACCTCAGCATCAAGCTCCAACGCCTCATCTAAAAAGATTTCTAACAGCTCATCATCTGTGGCAATCATCTCTAAACGAATAGGTGCTTGAGAATCAGACTGTGATACCCCCTCATCAATTGATGCCTTAGATGAATCGGCATCCTCTTTAATCTTAGACTGCTCTTTTAGAGTATTGCCAAGCTCTTGATAATAATTCTCTCGCTCTAACGTGATGATACTTAGGTTATTTAGAATTGATTTATCCACCGTTAACGCCATGCTACCTGCCATGGCGTCAAAGAGCCCAATGAGCTCATGATGAACCGCAAGCAAGGCGTCAATAAAACTGTCATCTTTGGCTTGTTCGGCATGCTCTGCCATCAGTTCATAGGCAGGCTTTAAGGACGCAAGCAGGCTTTGAAATTTTAGCAAATCTTGCGTACGTGCTAAAAGCATGTCAATCTGAGCAAGCTGTGTTTTGGCATAATCACAAATCACATTTTGTTCTTTGACACTCATGCCCTCCAATTCAAGCTCAGCATCAAGCAGCTCATCAATCCCATCAATCAGACTCTCTACATGATAAACATTAGTCTCATCAAGCATCAACTCTTCAATTTCTTGCTTATCCTCAGCCAATTCCCCCAACTCTTGGGCGGTGATAAGACCGCCATCGGTTTGGTTGTAGGCATCAAGATAGCCATCAATAAATGCCACTGCATTTTTGAGTGCTTGTTTGTGTTTATCACCCATCGGTGCATCATGATGTTGCAAACTTTGCAAACCACGCTCAATAATAGCACCCACCTCACCCACTGCCACCAGTGGTGCCAAGCCTGATGCTCCACGCAAGGTGTGAAATGCACGCACCACCTTATTGTCCACGGGTGTCTGAGCATCTGCTTCATGTGCATTTAAAAATATTGTCACCTCCGCCAATAATTCTCTGGCTTCTTCGATAAAGATTTGGCACAGCATATCCTCTTCATCATCTACAGGACTGCTTGGCGTGGTGTTAGACATGATCTGACCTGCCTGCTCCACCAAACTAAGTGCTTCGTGAGTGGGCTTAGTCTTCTTGTCAGTCTCATCATCTTGGGTGCGGTCTGTTTGTTCAGTGGTTTTGTCATTGATGACGTCTTGATTTAACTCACCTTCTACTGATGACTCCACCAAAACAGGCTCAGACACCAATACTCCATCATCTAATGACTGCAAAGCGCCATTATCGGCAACACTGTCAATATCATCACCGTCTTCTGTATTGGCATTTTGTATATCGGCGTTTTTGTCCAACCCATCAGCTGCATCCAATGTGCGATAGTCAAACTCCTTACCATGCCCTTTGCTATAAGCATGAGCGACCGCCTCCCACAGTTTTATCTTGGCAGGGTAATCGTCTGATTTGGATTCAAAGATGGACACCAACGCACCAAACTCGCCCAACACGTCACCGATGAGGGTCTGCATGCCATCATCCATCGGCACGGTCTCATCTAGGACACGGTTTAGCATGTTCTCAATCGACCAAGCCAGCTCGCCAAGCTCATACGCCCCAACCATACGCCCTGAGCCTTTTAGTGTATGAAAACCACGGCGGATGTCAGTCAGCGTGCCTTTGTCAGGACTGCTTTGGTATTTATCAAAAAGCGGAATGATGGTCTCTAAGACCTCGCCTGCCTCTTCGATATAAATCTCGCGAATGTCTTCATCGACCTCCATCGGCTCATGCGTGGTTGCTTTGGCAGTCTCGATAAATGGCAATAGTACCGCAGGCATGTCCGCTGTTTGGTCTTGCTCATCATTGGTGGTATCATCAACAACCTCCTCAGACACGCTCTCAATCTCATCAGCATCTGCCAACTCATCACCAATAGGCTCATCGTCATTCTCGCCAATCATGATGTTGTCATCTGCCACATCATCACTGACCAACTCGTCTGTCTCTACTGGCTCTACTAGTGGTTCGTCTTGCACCTCATCTTCTATGCTCTCGCCTGCTAGGTCAGGTCTGCCTTCATCCATGGGTCTGCCCGCCAAGATATTATTGGCACGCATGACTACCAGTGCATTATCCACGCTCGGGGGCTGACTGCTTGCAAAGTCCTGCACCATAACAGGGATAATTTCGGCAGTCTCACTAACGATGGCCACCACATCAGGGCTGACTTTGACCGTCTCGTCTAGAACACGGTTAAGCATATTTTCAATTGCCCAAGCAGTCTCACCCACTTGAAACGCCCCAACCATACGCCCTGAGCCTTTTAGGGTGTGCCAATTACGGCGAATGTCTTTTAAAGGTTTGAGATTTTGGGGGTCAGCTTGCCATTTTGGTAGGTGCGTGTGCATCTCTTCCATGACTTCATCGACTTCTTCAATGAAAATCTCACGGAATTCTTCATCATGGCTAAAATCATCTTCTTTTAGGCTTGCTTTGGCAGCAAGATAAACCTCACTTAGACCATCTGTAGCCTGCCCCTCTGCTACGTCTTGTTTTGTCTCACCAAGAACTGCCACTTGCTCATCAGACTCTTTTTGGGCAAGTTTTTCATCGGCAATATCAGCAATATTGATATTATTCGTATCATCTGCATCATCTATATCGTCAAAAATAACATCAGCTTCGCCAATCATCTCATCATCAAAGACAACTTCATCAAACACATCTTGATCTGGCAAATCTTGGCTATTGTCGGCTTGAGCAACATCTACACCATCGACAACCATCTCATCTTCGTTGGTGCCATTTTCAGGTAGCTCATCAGTCAATAACTCACTACTTGCAAGACTTGGTACAACATTATCCACCGTGCCTTCATTGACATAATCAGACAATAAAATCTCATCTTCTTTTTGGGTTGCATACACACCATCTTCTGCCGTGTGAGACTCTTGGTCGGGCAACTCATCCACCATAAGCTCATCGTCGTCAAGCTTCTCATCATCCAAGGTCAATGCAATACTGTCATCAAATAAATCCAACTCAATATCTTCATCAGGTAAATGATTGATGATTTGTGGCTCATCTTGGACTGGGTCATCATCTAAGCGTGGATTTTGGCTTTGGTCGCCTACTTGACCGACTGCCAAAACTGGTTCATCAACAAAAATATCATCAAACAGCTCGTCATCTGCCACATCAAAGTCGACTGTTTCACTCTTTGTGGGTGTTTTGATGTCATCAACACCAAAATTATCATCAAAGGTAAGCGTATCATCAAACAAATCATCAAAATCATCTTGGCTGATTTGGTTGTCTTGGGCGACTTGATGACTGATATTAGTACTCTCATCAGGTGTTATGGTGGCTGTCTTATGAGCATCATGAATGTCTAAACCAATCTCATCCAAAGTCTTATCATGCATGCCATCAATGCTAACGTCAATAACATCAACATCATTCTCTGCTTTGGCATCATCCAAAGACATGTCATCCGCTGGCAACTCATCGATGGTCAATGTACCATCTAACTCAAAATCATCAATAACCTGCTCGGTTTGATTTTCATCTTGGGCATTTTTTTGCACAGACGGCTCCACCATCTGACTTTCAAAGACGACATCATGAGCCAGTTCTCGCCCATCTTCTGCTTCGCCGTCTTGCCCATCATTAACACCTAGATTGACATCAATACCCAATCCCAAATCCACATTTGTATTTGTGTCTGTATCCAAAACATCTTGGATGCCACCTTGAGCGTCGTCAAGGTTTGTTTGTGATGGCAAAGTGGGGACGTGTTCGCCTGCGTCATCATAAACCGTGGCATGCTGATGAGCAGAGTGACGTGCCATCTCCACATCATACAGTTCAGGCTCGCTTAGATTGGCATCAAGCAGTAGTCTTTGAGCATCATCGGTGCATTCTTCTGTTCGGGTGAGTAGAGCATGGTCAAATACTTGTTGTGCCAAATTATCAAGGAACATCTCAAACAAGGACAAACACTCGGCAGTCTTATGAGCGATTTGCCATGGGATATGATTTGGTGATTTTTCTTGGAGCAGGGTAAATACCCCCGCAATTTTTGTTGCCACTGTCGCCGCATCAAACAACCCTAGGTCATTAAAGTTTTTAACCAGTAACTCAAAATTCTTAGATGATGGCAGTTTATCGGCTTGTTTATGGTTTAGGTAATCTGAGAACTTATCTTTGACTTCTTCTATTAAGATACGAACTTCACGAAGCACATCTCGCTCATTGGCAACAATGTCATCATGACGACCGCCTTTGGTGTTGATAACCTCGGCGGTACTGGCGATGGCAGTATACAAATCTTGGAGCTGAGTGTTGAGTTGCCACTGCATTTGGGCAAACATCTCATCACTGCTTTGGGCGGTGGTTGCATCACTAATGATTTGTTCCACATAACGGGCATAGAAAGACCAACCACGTGCTGACAGTTGCTCTTGCAAGGCGTGTAGCACATCCATCTTAATCTTGTTGTCCGCCAACGAAAATACCAGCCCCTCCACGGTCGCCAATACATGGGGAAAGAAAGCTTGGTCGTCTGCCAAAATCTCATTGAGATGCTTTAAGAGGTTTTGAGCTTGCTCATTTAACACGTCTAGATTAGCAAGTACTACATAAATATCAGCAATAACATTTTCAAGCCAAATACTTGCTTCAAGCTCTGGGGCAATGCCTGCCTTTTGAAAAGCAATCACACGATCAAGTTCGCCCAAGATATGCGCATAATAAGATGGCAACGGCTTGGTGTTTAATGCGATGTTTTCAAGCCATAGTACCGTGATGAGCCATAGCTTTTGTAGCACAGGCTCCACCGCCGCTCCTGCCAAATGCGTGCTAAGATTACGCAGTTTGGTCAGTTGCTCGCCATTGACCCCGCTTTGAATAAGCTGTCCTGCCAACGCCCGCCACGCCTGATTAATCTCTTGATAGCTTTTGTCATCCAACGTGCTTGACTGCACCACTTTTAGGTCTATTTGCTCGCTAAACCGTTCATGAACCACCGACTGCAAGATGCTTTGTTTGTCTATCTTGCCGCCCACATGAGCCCCTACCAAGTTAAGATAATAAATGCGTGAATTTAGTAAAGGACGTCGCAAAAAACCTGTGGTGGCATAGCGATTCATCTCATGTTGCAACAGATGGCTGGCGTAGATGATTTTTGGTGCCAAAACCGCAGGGTTGCCCGTTTTTGCAAAATGCTCAGCAGTCTCACCGATGGTTTTGGCAAGTTTGGTAAACTCAGGCAGATTTGCCATGACAAGCACATTGCCAATAACACCATATTGGCGAGCAAAATAAGCCAACATCTCAGATGCTGACGGGGCTGCATGGGCGTGCAATGCTTGAAATTCTTGGTTTAACGGGTCAATCAGCCATTCTAATGCCACTAATTCATTGGACTGCTTAATCATATTATCATCCTAAAACAATACTTTAATTGGCTTGTGCCATTTTTTAAATCATCATTTGACATGGGTACAAGTCAGTCATTGGCTTATCTTTTGCCAAGCGTTAATCTGACCGTTATCGACACGCCTCATATTAGGGTGCTGCCAAAACATGGCTTCATTAGGAGCGAACAAAACACAACCGCCAATGTCTAAATTCTGCACAAAATATGCCAAAATGTCTCTTTGGTCAAATTTTCTAAAATAAATCAGCACATTTTGACAAATAATCACCTGTTGCTTGGGTAAGCCAAGCGGTTTTTTTGCAAAAAGGTTATGCCAAAAAAAATTGGGTGTGTTGCCGAGTTTTTATGCCCACCTGCCATATTTTTTGGTGATTAAAAACGCCCACCCCATCGTGCGTGGCATGAAGCTGGGAGCGGTAACGGGCAGGGATTTCATTAATTTGTCTGCCTGTATACTCGCCTTTTTTTGCCAACGTCAGCGAGCGTACGGACAAATCCGAGCCATTGACCTGAAACGGCAAAGGTCTGACAAACTGCCGAGATATCAAGTCAAGTGTCATTGCCAACGAATACGTCTCTTGACCTGTAGAACATCCTGCACTCCATACCGAAAACATCGACGGAACATCAAACGATGGTGTTGCCTTATGCCACTTAGTAATGTAAGATTTGTACAGCTCTCCGACGAATGTCAAAGACGGCTCATGGCGAAAAAAACGACTCTCCGCAATGAGCAAGTTATCAAGTAGCGACTGAGTCAAGGCTGGCAATGGTTCTGACGGTACAACAATATCATGTTGCAAAGCATCATACAGCTCATGTATGCTCATGTTGTGACTTTGGGCGGTGGTCGTGATGGCATAAATGAGCCAATTATGTTGCACCGACGGCAACACAAATCCACAGATTCGCTCTATGTACGCTTGCCACAAAGGCAAATTCATCACGCCCCCCATGCTGACAATCAGTTGTCAGCAAAAACATCATCGTTGGATAGCTTAAAGCCAGATACTGACTCTTGCAAGGCTGCCGCCATCTCGTTTAGACGACCCACCGAACGAGCAGTCGCCATCGTACCTGATGAAGTTTGCGAGGTAATATCTTGAATGATGTTCATCGTGCTAGAAATATGACCTGCAGAGGTGGCTTGCTGACGAGCAGCGTTTGAGATGTTTTGGATTAAATCTGCCAGTGTGTTCGATACGGTTTGTACCTCGTCTAGTGCCTCGCCTGCGTCTTTGGCAAGTTTTGCACCTTTTACAACTTCTGCAGTGGTAGACTCCATCGATGATACCGCTTCATTGGTATCCGCCTGAATGGTCTTAACCAGTGTCTCAATCTGACGAGTCGCCGCAGCCGAACGTTCTGCCAGTCGCTGTACCTCGTCGGCAACGACCGCAAAACCACGACCTGCCTCACCTGCCATCGATGCCTGAATGGCAGCGTTCAAGGCCAGAATATTGGTTTGGTCGGCAATGTCGTTAATCAATCCAACGATATCACCAATCTCCTGAGACGATTCACCCAGACGCTTAATACGCTTAGAGGTTTCTTGAATCTGATTACGGATGGTGTTCATGCCCTCAATAGAGCGTTGTACCACGTCCGCACCGTTTTGAGCAATGGCAACCGAACGCTGGGCAACCAAGGCAGACTCTGAAGCGTTGGCAGATACTTGGTCAATCGACACCGCCATCTCATTAATCGCGGCAGACACGCCTGCAATCTCTTGGGCTTGGTGTTCGGACGCTTCGGCAAGCTCTACCGCGGTCATCTGTGTTTGCTGTGATGACTGGGCAACTCGGTCGGCGGTGGTGTTAATGGCAAGTACCAGCTGACGCAGTTGGTCGATGGCGAAGTTCACCGAGTCGGCAATCGCCCCCGTAAAATCTTCTGATACAGTGGCGTTTACGGTCAAGTCACCTTCTGCTAGGTCGCCCAATTCATCAAGCAGTCGCAAAATCGCCATCTGCGAGCGTTCGTTTTCTTCTTGGATTTGTCTGGCTCGTGCCGCTTCTTTTTCCATCTCTTGACGCTGACGCATGTTTTCTTTTTCACTAATGCGTAATTCTTGACTGTTTTGCTGTCTTAGTAAACGATACAAAGCAAATGCCAAAGCAAGAGCACTAAGTAGCAACAAAAGTGCAGGGATTAGAATGCTTTTTTGGGTAATAATGCCACGGTCAATCTTTGACAGTTGCTCTTGGGTCTTAGTAGCAAGGTCAGTGAGTGCTTGGGCAGATTCACGGGATTGGATGGTGGGGTTGCTTAGGTCGGTCAGTTGGGTAATCACTGGCTCCACCATCTGCTGATAGGTGTCACCGATGGCTTGCAAGGATGGGGAGGCTTGCCCATAGACTGCTTGCTGGTTTTTTAAGATGCGTGCAAAATTTGACACTTCTTCTTTAAACTCATCGGTATTGGTGCCTGTACTGCTGGTCAATGCCGCCATTTTTTCGCTGATGCGTTCAAGGCGTAAAATCTGCTCTTGGATTTCTTTGATGGTGGCAGATGACAGCCCTACTTTTATCGCCTGATCGGTAACACTCGCATACTGCTCTTGCATTTGACGAGCGGCATCTTGAACCTGATTTTGTAAATCTTGCAAAGCGTTGACGTCGTTTTGATGTGTGACGATATAATCGACACTGCCTTTTTTAGACTGCCAATCACTGCTGATGGCGTTGATCGCCTCTGCATCGCCCACCATTTTGTTATTTTGTAGGCGTGATAATGCCGACTCATAGGACTGCACGTCTGTCAGTAACTTGGCATAAGCAGCTTTACTAACATCAAAATCACGAGAAAACGTGGCGTCATTGACATCTTTGACGATATTTACCGCACTGACTTCCAGCTGATTGACATCGCCAAGATAATCGGTTACTTTTAGAAGTGAATACGCCAAATACGCCAAGCTAAACATGGCAATGAACCCAGAGATGATGAGTAGCGTCCACCACTTTTTCTCTGAATCTGACGTTGGTGCGACCACTAGGGGTTCTGAGACTTTGCTCACATCATTCATTTTGCTTATCCTTTTAAAACCGAGCCACTTATCAATATCGCCCGCTTCTTACTTAACTGATACAACTCATCAATTCCACCACTTGCTGATGAAATGCTTTTGATTGGTTTTACATTTGCTCAAACACACTGGGCGTGACCACCCTATAACACAAATGATATTTTTAGAAATATTTATGACACAATTTGTCATTGGCAAAAAAATTTTAGCATGCTGGCAAGTTTTGATTTTATAGCAAACACTTAGGCTGTCAAAATCAACAACACACCACCAGCATAATTAGCCTAACGCTGCATTTAGATACTCTGTATCATGAAACAGCAAAGACGGCATAACCACATGCCATGCCTTATCATCTTTGACAAATCTGCCGTGGTTATACGGAGCAAAGGGCGACTCTTCAGGCAAAGGTACATCTTGGTATTCACTGCCTGAAAACTGCACCATGCCTGTCACTTGATCCACCAAAATACCCGAAAAAAAGCCGTCTTGGTCGACAACCATGACCTTTTTGTTTTTAAGACGCTCATGGCTGTCAATGTTTAAAAATTTTGCCAAATCCGCCAAAGGCAACAGCCGTCCCCGTACGTTCGCCACACCAAGTAGCCACGGCTTGGTCAAGGGAATGGGGGTCAGCTCAGGCACCGCCAAAATCTCAGACACCTCGCCCATCGGAGCGACAAATTCTTGTCCGCCCACTTCAAAGGCAATGCCAATCCACTGTGTATAATCCGAGTCATGTCGCCCTGTCGCCCGAGCCTTGGCAAGGTCGGCAAGACGCAAAAGCTCAATAAAACCAAAAGATGCCATGATTTACCCCGCAGATACACTCATGACAGAACGAATGACTCTGATGAGTTCTTCTTCGTTAATGGGCTTAGTTAAGTATTCTTTTGCCCCTTGACGCTTACCCCACACACGGTCTGTCTCTTGGTTTTTGGTACTGACAATGACCACAGGAATGTGGGCAGTCTTTGGCTCACGGGTGATTTTACGGGTTGCTTGAAAGCCGTTCATCTCAGGCATGACGATGTCCATAAGCACCACATCGGGCATGACTTCAATCGCTTTGGCACAGCCATCTTCGCCATTGTAAGCCTCAAACATCTCAAAGCCATTTTTGACCAAAATTTCACGAAATCGCAACATCTCTGTGGGCGAATCATCCACAACTAACACTTTTGCCATGTCTGTCTCCTATATTAATGAATTTAACTTCTAACTAATCATCAAGAAGTCAAGAGAGCCGACTAGCGAAAGCGACTGATGGTCGCAAACAAGTCTTCTTTACTAAATGGTTTGGTCAAATACTCGTTTGAGCCCACGATACGTCCACGAGCTTTGTCAAACAGACCATCTTTGGACGATAGCATGATGACAGGTTTTTGGGCGTATTCTGGGTGATTTTTAATCATTGAGCAGGTTTGATACCCATCAAGACGTGGCATCATAATATCTACAAAGATGATGTCAGGGTTAGTCTCAACGATTTTTGATAAAGCATCAAAGCCATCAACGGCAGTAATCACTTCACAGCCTTCTTTTTGGAGTAGGGCTTCAGCAGTACGACGGATGGTTTTTGAGTCATCGATAATCATGACTTTTAGGCCAGCTAGTTCACTCACGGTGTTATCCTTTGTTTAAAAATGGATTGTCAATTAGAAAGTCAAAATCAGTTACCTCATTAAACATCAAGCCCTATCATTGATTGATAAAACTAAACGTTAATAAGATTTGGTTAAATTTTGACAAATATTTTAGTCAGTAAAAACCTACTTTACTTTTTAGCACAAATAAGGCAAATTTTCCACTCTTTTTTGATAAAACAAAGGATTTATGGGCTAAAAATATGATACGATAGCAAGGTATTTTTAGCGACCTGTTTTTATTGTCTTGTTATCATGAATTTACCTTTTTGCTCATTGTCCTGCCAGTCATCTTGGCGGTCTCTGTCCGCCCTTGTGGTACTGTCCTTGTTGGTGAGTGCCTGCGAGCCTGTGCCTGATGCCAAACTGACCGATTTGGAGAGCTTTGATGACAAGCACAAGCGAGATGGACTGGTGCATGGCAACACGGCTGTGCGTCCGCCCACCGATGCTGATAACGCCAAAATCACCATCAATGGCGACAACGTCACCCTTGCCACCGCTCATGTCATGGCAATCAAATCCGAACGTTATCAGCCTGCCTTTCGCCTAGAAGGGGTCATCATTCCCCACAAGCAGACAACCATCCCCCTACCCCAAGATGGCAAACTTGACCGCATGCTTATCAAAGTAGGCGATACGATCAAGGTGGGCGACATCGTGGGCAAGTTTTATCAAGAAACCGTCACTTTTGCCGACAATCCCGATAACATCTCCAATGACAGCCTAGATGACAACAAAAGCGATGACGACACCATCGCCGATGATACGGGCAAACCTGCTGACAATGCCGTCACCGACAAGCAAAACACAAACAAAGCAGAAAATACAAAAACATCCGAAAAATCAAAAGACCAATCCAAAAACACAGGCAAAACCAGCTTCCAAGAGCAGACGGATGACACCGATGATGAGATACCAACAGCCCCCATCATCACCAAAATCCCCTTTGATGTCAAAAGTCCGATGACAGGCAAGGTAGATGCGATATTCATCAATGATAAAGACAAAACCCACCCCCAGACCACGCCTGTACTTGTCATCTCCGATGAGCGGTTTATTAAGTTCATCAGCCCCTTGCCTGCCGACTTTGCCGATTATCTTGCCATCGGCGATGGGGTGAGCTTTGACACCGAAGATGGGCGAAGTTTTGGCGGTCAGATACAAGAGATTGCCCTCAACCCCAAAGTGCGTGGCATGATGGAAATCCACGTCGCCATCAAGCCCGAGCAAGCCAAAAAAGCCAAACTCACGCTTGGCGAACGGGTCGGCGGTTATGTCAATTATGGACAAATCGATGTGGGTGTACTCGTGCCTGCTTTTGCCATTTTTGATGATGAGCTAAACCCCATGGATTTGTCCGAGCTGACCAAGCCACCCTATCGCCCTGCCACACCCCGCCCTGCATGGCTATGGACAGTGGGACAAGATGAACGCTTGGCTTTATCCAAAATCGTCGTCATTGAATACCAACCCGAAAGCGACCAATATCTCATCGCAGGCATTGCCTTAGATGGTTTGGTCGTTCTTGCCGATTTGCCCAAACAAGCTCATGGCGGACGAGTGCGTTTAAAATAACCCATAGGCTATTATCCCCCAATCTCACAATCATCTGTAACAATAGTTACAAAGAGTGGGTAAATGTAGGCAAAATCGGCTAAAATACACCCCGTCATTTTAATTAAATAACAATTTACCCCTTGCCAAAGTGAATAAATATTGGCAAGATATAGCCATGATTTTTTCGCCCTTATTTTTGGGCGTCTTTATATCTTTACAAAAGACAATTTAAATACTATTTGACATAAGGCATGACCATGACCAAGCAAATCCTACTCATCGAAGACGACCCAGATTTGGCAGAGCTTATCAGCGACTATCTGTCCATGAACTATTATGAAGTTCATCACGCCCCCACCGCCCAAGAAGGGCTTGACCTACTAGAAGCCAAAGAGCGTGATATTAACCTTATCGTGCTTGACCTAATGCTCCCTGACATGGACGGCATGCAGGTCTGCCAAAAGGTGCGCGCCTCCAAGAATGTGATGATTAACAAAGTGCCAATCGTCATGCTCACCGCCAAGGGCGACACCACCGACCGTGTGCTGGGCTTAGAGATGGGGGCGGACGACTACATTGCCAAACCGTTCGAGCCCCGTGAACTGCTCGCTCGTATCCGTGCGGTGCTACGCCGTCATGAGACCCCCAACCAAGCCGACACCAATTCAGGCAGTCTGACCTTTGGGCGACTGACCGTATTCCCCGACAGTCATGAAGTGACCATTGATGACAACATCGTCCGTCTGACCACGCACCAATTCCAGCTCCTGCACTACTTTGCCACCCATGCTGGCAAAGTGCTAAACCGTGAACAGCTCTGGCAAGCCATGCCGAACGATGACAGTTCCGAGAACATCGACCGTGCCATTGACGTGCATATCTCACGCCTTAGAGCCTTAATTGAAGACAATCCCCGTCAGCCCAAACGTATCATTACCGTGCGTGGCGTGGGTTATCAGTTCGCCACTGACCAAGTATAATCTTACCAAACATTCAATTCTTATGGGACTGGATGTTTGTTTTTTTAATGGCGGTTTAATAAATATATCAACCAAACCAATACCCTGTTAGACTGCCATTTTATTTTAAATCCACCTGCTACTATCCATGCCCCACAGAAACAACCCACCGCCCAGCTTTGGTTTTCGCTCGCTGTTTGCACGGCTGTTTATCAGCGTGTTTTTGGCGATTATCGCCTTTGCCATTGCCATGATTTTGCTTGCCCAGCTTGTCCATAATAACTCCGACAGCATGAAATCCAAAGTCATCGCAGGGCAAATCGTGGGGCAAATCGACCCTTTTTTGGTCGAAGTGGATAAGCTAAGCAAAGACAATAACCGCTTACAAGCACGTTTTATCCTTGCCGTGGTCAAAAAAAGCTTTGATATTTTTGATGAAAGCCTAAACGCCAAAATCGGACTCTACGACCCCAGTCTCAGGCTTATTTTGCAGACCGAAGAGACCGAACTGCCCGAACGTCTGCCCCCCACGCCGTCATGGCTTGCCGAGACATTGCCCACCTTATCAGGCAAAGAGCCACATCACGTCATCTTAAAGACCAGCTCGGGCTACTCGGTGTGGTATGAGAGCCGAAAACCGCCCAAAGAACGTCCGTTTTTGGGCATGTTTAACTTCTTTACTGGCACGTTTTTGCTGATTCTTATCATGACGGCGGTACTGTGGGGCATTGCCCATAACATGACGTGGCGACTCAATCAGATGAGTCGCAAGATGGCAAAAATGGGTGATGGTGATTTTAGTGTGCGGGTCAATCAGACGGGCAATGATGAGATTGCCATGCTCGCCTATGGCTTTAACCAATCTGCCGAGAAGATAGAGCGACTCATCAATGCCAACAGCCTACTGCTCGCCCACGCCAGTCATGAGTTTAGAACGCCGATTACTCGCATTCGCTTGCAGATTGAGATGATGGACATGCTCACCCAAAAGCTCGACCCTGCCGACAAAGCCAAGTTTGACAAGCGTGCCAATGCCATCAATCGTGACCTAACAGGGCTTAATGATTTGGTTGAGAGCATTCTCTTGGTGAGTCGTCTGGACGCAGGTCATGCCCTACAAGCCAATGAAAGCGTGGATTTGGTAGAGCTTATCAAAAGCGAATGCCAACACTACACCGAAGCGACGCTCTTTGCTGAGCCTGTGACGATGATGGCACAGCCCAAACTGCTGACGCATTTGGTGCGTAATCTCATCAATAACGCTCTCATTCATGGCACACCCCCTGTGGAAGTCTATGTCTATGGCTCGCCCAGTCTGGCAGAAGCAGGCTTTATCCCCAAAGCACTCATCGACCTTGGCAAAGACGATGACCACATGAACACGCCTGCCACTCATGACATCACAACCGCCCACGGCAGTGACCATGATGAGCTGGCAAGCCATCTTAATATCAATGATGACTTGCCAAAACAAACCGAACAAATAGACAATAAAGAAGAGAGCGACAACAAAGAGCAAACGCAAACCACCCAAGATACGGCATTAGAGAAGCATACCCGTGCCTTCTTTAAACTACTCTCTCGCAACAAAGACAAAGATGATGGCAAAAAAAGCCACTATGCCGTACTGGCAGTCATCGACCAAGGAGCTGGCATTCCTGTGGATAAGCGTGAAGATATATTTAGTCCCTTTGTACGGCTCAAACAAGAGAAAAAAGGTTCAGGACTTGGGCTGTCGCTGGTCGCCCAAATTGCCGAAGCTCATGGCGGACATATCAGCACCGACACATGGCAGGGCAAAACTCGCTTTTTGGTGGTGTTGCCGATAAATCAGGATGGTTAATGCCAATCATATACACCCAAGAAGCTTTAAAATTACTACAAATACAATGATGTGTGGACGTAGGGACGTGGTAAATATCAAGTTGGTTGGGTGTAGCACCCCATATTCCATAGGGCGTGTTGAACTTTGGTATTTGCAATGAAAAATGCCTGTTTAAAAAAGCAGGGGAATCGCCCGTTTTTCAAGGAAAAAACTTGAGGTTGATAGTCATTCTATCAAGCAAGTTTTTGACTTCGAGCCACAAGATTTAGCCATTTTTCATGCAAAAATTGATTGAAACTGTTAAACTTTCATCTTATTTTATAAGAATGTTATCAATGGTAGGCACGCCCTAATAACCCCATGAAAAAATCCAATCAAACACCCCATTTATACCGCCTAATCTTCGCCCAAAACATGAGACAACTTCGGCGTATCAAAGAGTTCTCCCAAGAAGAGCTGGCATTTCAGGCGGGCATCAGCAAAACTTATGTCTGTGAGATTGAAAATGGTGGACGGGCAGTGTCCATTGACCTGATGGGGCAGATTGCCGACGCCCTAGAAACTCCGCTGGATAAGTTACTCATAGAGCAAGACCTAACCAAGATGTTTTAAGCAAACACTTTTAAAAAAATGGGTATTGTTAAATAAAGATAGATTTTAAGGTTTTCCGTTCGGACTGAGCTTGTCGAAGTCTAGGAAAACCGTTATGGTTCGACAAGCTCACCACGAACGGCTTTCTAGAAAAGTATACTCAATTAACAATACCAAAAAATGATTTGACATAAAAAATCGCCCGACATGACTGTGGGCGATTTTGTGGTATTTATCATCAAACCAAAACATTAACTCTCACGTCTGTAAGGACGTTCACGCACCCATTTGGTGGCGATAAATTTCACACCTGTAATGACAGGCACGCCTGCATGCAAGGTCAGTTTGTCTACATCCCCCTGCTCGTCTACATCAGCAAAGAACACCGCACCACCCTTTTTGGGCTTGACTTCCATACCCACACTGGGAAATGACGTTCCGCCCCCTGCCTGCACATCTGACAGATACATCACACAAGTGCCGACACGCTGTCCGCCTACTTCCAAATGCTTGCGACCGCCCACGCTGTCACCAAAATAATCAAAATGTGGACGGTATTCTCCGCCTTTTTGATAACGCAGTACCTGCAAACCCTCGCCATTTTCCACCGGCCAATTTAGCAGGGCCGCTAACCGTCTCTCCACGCGGTCAATGACCTCAAACTCACCCAAAGTGAACTGGGCGTTATCACTACTGCGGTGAGCGTGCAGACGTGAATTACCAGTCTTTTCATCAACAACCTTACCACGCTCCAACCTACCATCCGCCAATGCAATCAGCTCATCGCACTCCGCCTGTGTGAGCAGGTTGTCAAACACTACCACTCGGGGCGATTTTAGAGTACAAACCACCTGCACGACATGCCCATCAATATTAACAAAATTCTCATCATCATTGGTGATATTTGGACGCACGGCAGGCAGATACTTGCTTGGCAATTTTTTATTGTCTGCCAAGACTTTGGCGATACTGGCAGGGCTACACCCCCTCTCAATGTTAGTCTCTATCCACGCTCTCCAACTGTCATCAAGTGTCAAGCTCAATGCCAGTAAGTCTTCATGAGTCAATGATGAAAAGGCAGATGATGTCATATGAATACTCCTATTTGTGCAACTTATTATCAAAAAACCGCTTACCTTAGGGCAAGCGGTTTTTGCCATGACATCACAGGGTGCGCGCCACTTCGTGAATCTCAAAGACTTCAATCTTATCGCCAGCAGCGACTTCATAGCCTTTGACTGCCAGACCACACTCCATGCCTGCCTTAACCTCGTTCACATCGTCTTTGTAGCGACGCAAGGATTGGAGCTGTCCTGTAAAGATGACTTTATCATCACGCAGAACACGGATGGGCTTGTTACGATAAATCGTGCCTTCTTGTACCATACAGCCTGCAGCCGCCCCGAACTTGCTAGAACGGAACACTTCACGCACCTCGGCAATACCCAAGATTTTCTCACGGTGCTCAGGGGCAAGCATGCCACTCATCGCTGCTTTGACATCGTCAATCAAGCCATAAATCACGCTATAATAACGAATGTCAAGCCCCACTTCATCTGCTTTACGCTTGCCAGCATTGTCAGCACGCACGTTAAATCCAAGCAGAACCGCCTCACTAGACTCCGCCAAGATGACATCAGACTCAGTGATGGCACCCACGCCCGAGCTAATCACACGCACTTTGACTTCATCGGTTGACAGCTCATCTAACGCACTAAGCAGGGCTTCTAGCGAACCACGCACGTCTGTTTTTAGGATAAGATTTAGGGTTTTTGCCTCACTGCCCATGTTGGCAAACATGTTTTCTAGACGCATTTTGTTTTGGCGTTCAAGCAAACGTTCACGCTCACGAGCGATACGAAAATCCGCCACTTCACGGGCTTTTTTCTCATCAGAGACCACCAAGAACTCAGAACCCGCCATCGGAGCATCAGGCAAGCCCAAAATCTCCACAGGAATAGAAGGCCCTGCTGACTTAATGCGTTCGCCATTTTCGTCCGTCATCGCACGCACTTTGCCATAGAACTCGCCTGCCAGTACAAGGTCGCCTTGTTTTAGCGTGCCTTTTTTGACCAGTAGGCTTGCCACCGCACCACGCCCTTTGTCTAGGCGAGATTCGATGACCACGCCTTGGGCAGCACCATCCACAGGGGCGGTCAGCTCCATGATTTCGGCTTGGATACTGATGGTCTCTAACAGCTCATCAATACCCATGCCTGTTTTGGCAGAGACCTTGACCAGTGACGTATCCCCACCCCAAGCGTCCGTAATGATTTCTTTGACTGACAGCTCATTTAGCACACGCTCTGGGTCAGTGGTGTCTTTATCCATCTTGTTCATGGCGATGATGATTGGCGTACCAGCCGCTCGTGCATGGTCGATGGCTTCTTCGGTCTGTGGCATAACCCCGTCATCCGCCGCCACCACGATGACCACGATGTCGGTCGCCTGAGCCCCACGTGAACGCATGGCAGTAAAGGCAGCGTGACCAGGGGTATCAAGGAAAGTAATCACGCCACGGTCAGTCTCAACATGGTACGCCCCGATGTGCTGGGTAATACCACCAGCTTCACCGCTTGCCACTTTGGTTTCACGGATCTTATCCAGTAGTGATGTCTTACCATGGTCAACGTGACCCATGATGGTAACGACAGGCGGACGGGTTTGGACGTTGCCTTGTTTCTCGGTGGCAGCCTCTTGTAGGTCGTCTTCTAGTTGGGTGTCAGACACAGCGATGAAGTTATGCCCAAACTCTTCGATGACAAGGGCAGCGGTGGTTTGGTCGATGACATCGCCCTCACGCACCATCTCGCCCATTTTCATGAGCGACTTGATGACCTCACGCACTTTGACCGCCATTTTTTGGGCAAGGTCAGACACGACAATCCCTTCGCCCACTTCAACATTATGGATGATTTTTTCCACAGGCATCTCAAACTTATGTTTGCTTGCTTGTGATGATTTTAATCCACGTGACTTAGGTCTGATTTCAAGCTCTTCTTTGCCTTTTTTCTTACCGCCTTTGGCACGGCTTGATGTACTGCTGGTACCACGCTTAATCTCACGACGCTCTTTTTCAAAAGACTCTTCTAATGCCGCTCCGACCAGACCTGCCGCCAATGGCTCATCTTTACGCACGACCGCACTTGGCACCTCGTCTTTTTCACTATAACGATTTGCCATTTGTTTCATCTGCTCCAAAGTGCGATTTTGGGCGTCAATGGCAGCACGGCGACGGTTTTCCGCTTCTATCTCACGCAGTTTTTGCTCTTCGGCTTCACGAGCAAGGCGAGCTTGACGCTCTTCTTCGGTCTCGCTCTTAGCAGGTTTGGCAGGTTGTTTTTTGGCTTTGTCTGTCTTGGTCTCTTTTTTGTCAGATTTTACGTCACTCTTGGCAGCTGTGCCTTTTTTGACCACAGATGAGCTGACCACGCTGTCGTCTTTATCGGCTTCATCTTTTTTGGCTTTTTTGACGACCACAGACGCACTGGACTTACTCTCGCCACCATTTGCACTGCCCGAGTTGGCGCGCATGGCAGCCAATGTCGCCTCTTGGCGCATGGCAGCTTCTTGTTTGGCACGCTCTTCGTTTTGTTTGGCTTCTAGGGCGGCGATGGCTTTGGCTTGTTCGGCTTCACGCTCTGCTTGGGCTTTGGCTTTTTCGGCAGCTAAGTCAGGTTTTTGGATGTCAAACTGCTTTTTCTTGGCACGCACGACATTGATGTTTTGGGCTTTGCCGGTGGTGGTGGTGATTTTTTTGGTGGTGGTGGTTTTTTGAGTCATGCCAATGCGGGTCTTTTGGGCTTGACCATGACTTTGTTTTAAAAACGCCACGAGTGTTGCCTGCTCATCGGTTGAGACAGAATCATCTTCGCCACGAGTGGGCAGACCTGCGTCTTTTAGTTGTTTTAAAAGCACGTCAGTGGTAATGTTAGAGTCTTTTGCTAATTCTTTTACGGTTTTTGTCGCCATTGGTTTACCTAAATTTGTTTGGTTATCTGATGAATGATTTTATCATAAAATAATGAATTTGGTGAAAATGGATGGGCAGGATGAGTCTTGTTCATCCCCATTTTACCCTCCATTTTTACAAGTTGCCAAATTCTCACCAACCAAATTTGGCAACGTCCTTACGTACTCATGACAGTACGCCCCATGACGCACGCATGGTTATTCAAACCATGACTGACGTGCTGCCATAATCAGCTTGCCCGCCAGCTCACTGCCCATACCTTCGATGTCTTCGATGTCAAACACCGCTTGTTCGGCTAGGTCGTCAAGGGTAATGATGTCACGCTCCGCCAATTTATAAGCAATGGCAGGAGTCATCTCTTCTAGGGCAAGTAGCTCGCCACTAGGTTCTTTGATGTTTTGCTGTTTGATAAGTTCATCATTGATGATGACTTCTTTGGCACGATCTTGAATGGCACCGATGGTCTCATCATCCAAGCCGTCAATGTCATAGAAAGTCTCAGCAGGCACATAAGCCACTTCTTCGATGGTGGTAAAACCAATCTCCGCCAACGCTTCCGCCAAATCTCTATCCACTTCCAAACGCTCGTAGAACAGCGTGATAATCGCCTCAGACTCGCTTTTTTGGCGTTCTAGGTATTCAGATTCTAGCATCATGTTAAGCTTATAGCCGGTCAAATCAGACGCCAGACGCACGTTTTGACCTTGTGAGCCGATGGCACGAGCCAACTGGTCGTTCGCCCCAAAGATGATGTCGGCAGTTTGGTTATCTTCATCTAGCACGATACTAGACACATCCGCAGGCTCCAATGAGCTGATGATGTACTGGGCAGGGTCATCGCTCCACACCACGACATCGATACGCTCGCCATCTAGCTCTTGTTGCACCGCTTGGATACGAGTGCCACGCATGCCGATACACGCCCCCACAGGGTCGATACGGCTGTCGCCTGTTTTTACCGAGATTTTGGCACGCAAACCAGGCAGACGAGCCACATCACGAATCTCAATAATCCCTTCGCTAATCTCAGGGACTTCTTTGGTCATCAAGGCAACAAGCATCTCATTGCTCGTACGAGATAGCACGAGCTGACTGCCACGCCCATCACGATTGACCTTGGCAAGTAGTGCCGTCACACGGCTCTTAGGGCGTAGCATTTCACGGGGCAAGGTTTGGTCTTTGGCAAGATAACCCTCCGCCCCGTCGCCTAAGTCAATGACATAACCATCACGGCTTGCTTTTTTGACTTCGCCCGTGATAAGCTCGCCCACACGAGCTTCAAAAGCATCGGCAATCAAGGCACGCTCGGCTTCACGGATTTTTTGGATGATGACCTGCTTGGCTTGGGTAGCGGCAATACGTCCAAACTCAATGGACTCAATCTGCTCTTCGATGATGTCGCCAATTTGGTATTCGTTTTCGTCCAAATCGCTAATCGCCTTTTGGCAAGCAGGCATCTCATGGTCTTCATCTGCCACCACCGTCCAGTAGCGATAAGTGTCATAGTCGCCTGTCTTACGGTCAATGGCAACACGCACCGCTACCTCGGGTTGGTCGGTGTAGACTTTTTTCTTGGTTGAGAAAACAAGTGCTTGTTCAATCGCCCCAAAAATATCATCAGGGTCAAGCCCTTTTTCATTACTGACGGTCTCAACAACGGTCAAAATCTCACGGCTCATCTTATCTACCTTTTTGGTTAAATTTTAGTCTTGATAAATCAAATTGGCTTTATCCACATTATCAAAAGCGATGTCAAATTCTAGTTTATCTTCGGTGACCACATTCATGCTCGTCTCACTCGCACTCACCAGACGACCGACGACCTTACGGCGTTTGGTGTCGCCTTGTCCGATGGCGTGAATCAGACGCAAACTGACGGTCTCTCCCACAAACATCGCCACCTGCTTGGGGGTAAACAGCGGACGGTCAAAGCCAGGGCTTGACACTTCTAGCACATACTCGCCTGCGATGGGGTCATGCACTTCTAGTACGCCTGAGACTTGGTGATTGACCGCTGAGCAGTCCTCGATGGTGATATGCTCACCACGCTCACGGGCATCGGCATTGACTTCAATATAAATACGGAGCAGTGATTTACGCCCTTGGGGCATAAACTCAATCCCCCAAAGCTCTACGCCACAAGCGGACACCGCAGGGGCAATCATTTGGGTAAGTTCAGCAATCTTGCTAGACGGTTTCATTTTGGCTTGGTTAATCCTATGTTAAAGCACAAATTAAAAATCAAAAAGAGTTAGGGCGTGTTGAACATTGATAACATTTTATTGGAGTTTGATAAAATTTGATGGTTTAGTCTATTTTTGCATGAAAAATGGCTAAATCTGGTTTTTCTGCGTCAAAAACTTGTCTGATAGAATGACTATCAGCCTGCATTTTTTCCTTGAAAAACGGGCGATTTTTCTCATTTTTCATGGCAAATACTAATATTCAACACGCCCTAGGCGGTTTGGCAAATTGCAAATACAAAAAAACCCACAAAACACGTTGGTGGGCTAAAATCATTGCTCGCCGACATCTTAACCATGTTTACTTTATCAATTTAAAAAAATGATAAATTTATGGAAAGATACCTTATTTTACAATTTTATAAATAATTTTAAATAAGGATTTAAAAAAATGGTAGCGGGGGCTGGATTTGAACCAACGACCTTCGGGTTATGAGCCCGACGAGCTACCAGACTGCTCCACCCCGCATCAATTTAGAACGCCATTATAGCATGGTTTTTGGTATTGTCAAGAGAAAATTTGATTTTCTTTGCGATTTTTATTATTTTTCATGACAAATGTAAAAGGCAGGCACACCCTGATTTGTTTATAAAATAAATCATCGCCCGTTTAGGTCATTTTCTTACACGCTTTAATTGAATTTGCTAATCCATGCCCCACTCTCAACTTTGTACAGTCCATTGATTTACCAAGGGTAAATTGCAATTTGCCCCCACAATCTGAAAAATAATCATTAAAAAATCAATGGTTCATAAATTTAAATTGGGAGTCGGGTTAATCCATCTTTGACAAATCCATCTTAGGGTCAAGCTGATACACCAAAAACGTCCCAAGCGACACCAGTGCCGTGATAACAATACCCAGCTTTAACACAGGACTGACATCAAACAGGCTTAGCAGTAACCCCCCAAAAATCCCCACGCTAAACTGCAATGCCCCTTGCATGGCAGACGCCATACCTGCCCGCTTTTTTTGATACGCCAAAGCGATGGCGGTAGCGTTAGGCTGAGTAAACCCAAGCCCTGCAATACAGCAAAATATCGCCATAAACACCAGCGGAAAATACGCAAGCCCCGTCAATGCCAGCATCAGCAGACAACTGGCAGAGACAAGTTGCATGAGAGCCCCAAAGCGTAGCAGCTGCACAAGGCGAAAACGACTGGTCAAAAACTGATTGACCTGCGTTAAGGCGATAAAACCAAAGGCATTCGCCCCAAAAGCGATGGCGAACTGTTTTTCAGACAAGCCAAAATTGACCATAAACAGCTCACTGGAAATGGACAAATAAATGAAAAATGCCCCTTGTAGCACGCCCCCTGCAACCGCAGGAATGATGAACGTCTTGTCCTTGGCTAAGTCAAGATAAGAGGCAAAAGTTTGGCTGATGGGCTTGGTATTGCGATTTTCTGGAACGAGTGTTTCTTTTAAAAACAGCTTGGTCAAGATGATATTAAATACCCCATAACCCGCCAAAAACCAAAACAGAGCATGCCAGTCGGCAAATCCCAAAATCAATGCCCCCAAACTCGGGGCAAGTATCGGAGCCAATCCCATGACCAGCACCATAAGGCTAAACGCCCTTGCCCCCTGTATTGGGTTTAGGGTGTCACGAATGGCGGCACGGGTTACCACGGCCGTCACGCACGCCCCCAACGCCTGCAACGTACGGGCGGCAAACAGCACCAGCTCGCTCGTGGTGGTCGCACAGATGACGGACGCAATCACAAATATCGTCATACCCATGTACATGGGTAGCACTCGCCCGACACGGTCAGAAAACGGTCCATAAAACAGCTGTCCAAACACCAAACCAATAAAGTAAAACGGCACTGATTTGGACACCTCGGACACACTCACGCCAAAATCATCCGCCATGGTTGGCAGAGCAGGCAGATACATGTCAATGGCAAGCGGACCGATGGCAATCATCACGCCCATCATCATCACCCACAGGGTGGGAAAGGGCTTGGCGTGTGCGGCTTGGTCTTGGGAATTATTATGTGGCATATCAATATCACTTATCTTAATGCTGACTGATGGGTGTGGTTATTGGTTATTATTATGCCAATCAGCCAAAATTTTTTAAAAACAAACAAGAAAATCCGACTATTTTACCATGATTTGCCCCTTTTGACGGTAAAAAATTGCAATACCGACATTGACATTTTAACCTTAAAAATTTTCATCATATATTGAAAACATTGAAATTGATTAATCCTAAACTTTTTGTTATAGTAACGCACTCTTTATCACCATTTATCATCATACACCATGACCACGCACCAAACCGACCTAGCCCACGCCATTAACCACACGCCCATGAGTGCCTACCAGTGGCTCATCGTTGCCTTAGCTGTTATTCTAAATATGCTAGACGGCTTTGATGTGCTGGCGATTGCCTTTACCGCCAAAAGCATTCAGAGCGAGCTTGGGCTGACAGGGGCAGAGATTGGCACGCTCATGAGTGCAGGCTTTATTGGCATGGCGATTGGCTCTATGGGGCTGGCTCCCTTGGCGGATAAATTTGGCAGACGTCCGCTACTTATCATCGCAACCGCCCTATCGGCGGTGGGTATGCTGATGACTTATTTTTCGCACAGTGTGGAAAGTATCGGCTTTTGGCGTGTGATAACAGGGCTTGGCGTGGGCGGTATTTTGCCATGCACCAACGTCATCGTGAGCGAATACGCCAACCAAAAATGGCGTGGGCTTGCCATTGCCATTTATGCGTGTGGCTTTGGGGTGGGTGCAATGCTCGGCGGTCTGTCGGCGGTCATGCTCCAAGATGAGTTCGGCTTTCGCTCGGTGTTTATGACAGGGGCAGTTTTAACGGGGCTGGCACTCATTGCACTCATCGCCCTATTGCCTGAATCGGTGGATTTTTTAAATCAAAAACAACCTGCCAACGCCCTTGCCAAACTCACCAACATCGCCCACAAAATCGGCAAACAAGGCAACTGGCAACTGCCCGCCCAAACCCAATCCGCCAAACCCAAAGCCCCCATTAGCCAGCTCTTTGCCAAAGGTCAATTAAAGACCACTCTACTCATTTGGGTAGCGTTCATTGCCGTGATGTCGTCTTTTTATTTTATCAGCTCGTGGACACCTGCCCTACTAGAATCATCAGGGCTTGCCAAAGAACAAAGCCAAAAGGTCGGTATGGCAATCAGCATTGGCGGTACAATAGGCTCGCTCATCTTTGGCTTTTTGGTGAGTAAATTTGCCCCCAAATCCACGCTCATGGCATTTGTCGTGCTGTCGTCCCTTGCCATTATCGGCTTTGTGTTTAGTCCCACTTTGACGCTTGCCCTTGTCTTTGCCATTTTGGTCGGTAGCCTTGTCAATGGCTGTATCACAGGGCTATACACCATTAACCCCACGCTGTACGCCCCTGAATTTAGAAGTACAGGGGTCGGCACGGCAATCGGCGTGGGACGGATTGGTTCTATCGTCTCGCCCATTTTGGCAGGCAAGCTCTTGGACATGGGTATTGGTAAAGATGATTTGTATCTGGGGGCGAGTGGGTTTATTTTGCTTGCGGTGGTGGCATTGTATTTTTTAAAGCCGAATGAGCGTTGATTTTTTGACTATCAGTAAAAAAATTATTGACTTAGTAAATTTTTTGTATATAATATCCTTTATCGGACGAGATGAATCATCTCGATGCGTCTTTAAAAGATAAAACCTAATATGTTGAACTGCTACGTGGCACTTATTTAAGTGTCGGTTATCTTTCTTGGATAATCTACTTTCGGGCAAATCGGCGTTCTCCCAAACGCAGAACGTAAGCCTAACGGAGTACTGGGTTGGCTAGGCAACTGCCAACCCAGCCATTGAGAAAGCAACCTGTACTATCCAAAGCATTCCTTATCGGTTCAATATTATATTGGCAACTGGTGTAATTTTGCACCGTTAATATAAAGGTTTTTAAAATGAAAAACAATCTTTTAAAGCAGACCATTGAAGAGTTAAAAAAACTTCAGTTGGAAATGCATGATACTTTGGATAGTGGTAGAAAGGCAAAACTTGAGAAAATCATTCAAGACCTTGAAAATTGTCAGAATGTTAAAAATGAAGACATATTAAGAAGGCTTGGCAATGTCATTGGTATTATTCTTCGCTTTGTCATCTTAAATGAAGGTTCAGAAATATTAAATCAATTTTTTGAATATGCACATAAAGATGAATGATTTTTTATTTTGCTGAAATACAGCAGGTTGCTTTTATTTATTATTTTTTTAATCTTAAAACAAAGAAATCCTAATTATGAATATTGGCAAAGCAATTAAACTATGTCGCAACCAAAAAGGCTTTACTAAAACTAAATTAGCAGAAATTTCTGGATTGTCTATTTCCTACTTGACTCTTTTAGAGCAAGGAAAAAGAGATCCCAATATTTCGTCCATTGAAAAAATATGCAGTGCTTTGGACATACCAACAACCATTTTAATATTTTTGGCAACGGAAAATGATGAAAGAAAAAATATCAGTCCTGAGTTGTCAGAAAAATTATCTTATCTCGCCCTATCCTTAATGAACGAATCAAATGGATAACAATACGTTTCACTACCCTTATAAACCAATAGCCAACCTAAAAAGTCTGGCTCTGTCTTTGGATATCACTCTAGAAAGATTGCTATTCTTACAAAAAAATTCAGATAACTTCTTCTTTTTGCAAGGAAGAGTCAAAAAAGAAGACGGCTCTTTTCGTGAAACTTATGATGTAAAAGAAGAATTAAAAAAAGTACATGCAAAAATCGTTAAAAATTTTTTCAATGTATTGAAATTTCCTAGCTATTTGCATGGCGGAATCAAAAAGAGGGATTATATCACCAATGCAAAACAACACCTACAACCGAAAACTATTATTAGTGAAGATATAAAAAACTTTTTCCCTAGCATCACCAAGAATTTAGTTTATCAAATTTGGAGTAACTTCTTTAAATTCTCTCATGAGGTAGCAGAATGTTTGGCGGAAATAACTACTTTTAAAGGCTCTTTAGTTCAAGGCAGCAAGGTAAGTGGTTATATTGGTAATTTAGTTTTATGGCAGAGAGAACCTAAGCTGGTCGAAGAGTTTGGCAAAAAAGGTTGGATTTATACCCGATTTGTAGATGATATAACAATTTCCAGTAAAAGAATATTAAGCAACAAAGAGAAATCAGAAATTATCTCTAAAGTTTATGGTTTATTAGCAAGTATCAATGTTAAACCAAATCGCAAAAAACATTCTATTATGAAAAATGGCAAAGATAGGCAAAAAGTTACCCAAATCAATGTTTCTACACAACGTCTAACTTTAAGCAAAAAAGAGCGTAATTCTATTCGCTCAGAAGTTTATTTTTGTGAAAAATTTTATAAAAATTACAATAAGGAAGAATATAAAAAATTATACAACAGCATAAAAGGAAAGGTGTATAATTTAAGAAGATTTCATCAAGATGAAGCTGATAAATTATTAAATAAGCTCAATAAGATAGCCCCTTAAATACTTTACAAAAAAGCTTTCCTTTTAACTATTTCTAAAATCATGTTACAATACCAAACCAATGGTAAGTTATTTTTTGTAATTTTGTAACATTTTTTTAACCAACCCAAAGAGAGTAAGCCATGAGCCAACTTTTCCCAAATGCAAAACCCCGCAATGTCGCCCCTTATCGTAATGATGTGGTCGGCTCGTTTTTGCGTACTGAGTCTTTAATGAATGCCAAAGCCAAGCTAAATGCTGGCGAGATAAGCCAAGATGAGTACGATGTTATTCTAAAAGATGAAATTGGCAAACTGGTCGCCAAACAAAAAGAAAACGGCTTGCACGCTGTCACGGACGGTGAGTTTAGCCGTGTGTGGTGGCATTTGGACTTTATGGCGGAATTGGACGGCGTGGAATGGGTAGAGACCGAGAATTTTTCGGTGCAATTTAAGGACGCCAAACCAAAAAGTTATAGCGTCAAAATCGTGGATAAGATTGATTTTTCGGACTCACACCCCTTTGTCAAAGCCTACCAAATCCTAAAAGATTGTGCTGGCGACACCCCCACCAAATTCACCATTCCATCGCCTTCTATGCCACACCTTGTGGCGTGCGTGCGTGATGTGAACTATGAGCCGATTGAACGATACAAAGACGAGAGCGTCCTATATCAAGACATTGCAGACGCTTACATCAAAGCCATGCACAAGTTTTATGAGATGGGTTTGCGTAACCTACAACTCGACGACACCAGTTGGGGGCAGTTTTGTGCGTTGGACAAAAAGGCAGAATTTGCCAAACGAGGCATTGATTTTGACAAATTGGCGGTCGATTATGTCGCCATGCTAAACCGCATCGTGGACGCCAAACCTGCCGACATGCAAATCACCATGCACATCTGTCGTGGCAACTTCCGCTCAACGTGGTTCTCAGAAGGCGGTTATGCTCCGATTGCCGAGGTGCTGTTTGGTACGTGCCGAGTGGACGGCTTTTTCTTGGAATATGACAGCGAGCGAGCAGGCGACTTTGCCCCACTTGCCCACATCAAAGACCAACAAGTCGTGCTAGGCTTAGTAACTTCAAAAACAGGCGACCTTGAAAACAAAGACGACATCATCGCCCGTATCCGTGAGGCCACGCAATACGTGGACATTAACCAACTATGCCTATCGCCACAATGCGGATTTGCGTCCACAGAAGAAGGTAACATCCTAACCGAAGAAGCTCAATGGGCGAAGGTGAAGATGATTAGAGAGATTGCTGATGAAGTTTGGGGTGAATGATTTCCCTAAAAATAATTGTTTTTAAATAACAAACAAAAAGCGAAACTGACCAATTTGGCAGTTTCGCTTTTTTATAGTCAAACAAATTTTGAAATAAGACAAGGAAAACGAGCGAAGTTGTACAAGTAGTACTACGAGCGAGTTTGACGCAGTATTGTTTCAAAGTTGGCAGACTATATTTAAGTTTATTGGCAAAACAAAACCATCATACCCTACCCCCAAGGGCTAATAGCAGGATTATCATGCGTTGATTACAATGGCAAGACCATTCACCGTCCAAGGATAATTTATGTCCACTTCTATCAACTGGCAATCTGATGATGAACAAGTTCAGAAAAATCAGCGTCGTGCTTACGACGACATGCGAGCACGCTGTCCCATCGCCCATGATGATAAGCTCGGTTATAGCGTGTTTTCTCATGCCGATGTCATGCACATTCTAAACAACCCTACGACATTTTCCAATCACGTCTCAGAACGTCATATCGCTGTGCCAAACGGCATGGACGCACCTGTTCATACGGCATTTCGTGCGATTAATGATAAATATTTCACCGCCGACCGCATGGCGAGATTTCGCCCCATCGCCAAAGAGCTGATTGACAGCTTAGTAAGCCAACTGCCCAAGGATCAGCCCATTAACATCATGGCAGAGTTTGCCAAAACTTATGCTGTCAAGCTACAAAATGCCTTTATGGGCTGGGGCGATGAGACCGAAGCGCCGCTGAACGCATGGATTGAGAAAAACCGCAAAGCCACACTAAGCCAAAATCGGGATGAGATTGCCAGTGTCGCCTTAGAATTTGACAGTTATATCAAGGCGATTTTGGATGACAAGCGGACAAAACGCCCTGATGATGTGACCTTTGAATTGATGAACGACGTAGTCATGCTGTCACAAGGCAAGCGAGTAATGAGCGATGAAGAGCTTGTCTCACTCATTCGTAACTGGACAGTGGGCGAGCTGTCCACCATGTCGTCAGCGGTCGGGATTATTTTTGAATTTTTTATTCATCATCCTGATGTCTTGACTCATCTAAAAGCCAACCCCCAAGACATTGATAATGCCGTCTTAGAAATACTGCGTTTACACGACCCGCTCATCACCAACAGACGACGCACCACCTGCCCTGTCACTCTACATGGCGTGGACATTCCCAAAGATGCCAAAATCACGATTAACTGGCAGTCTGCCAACCGTGACCCCGAAGCCTTTCATCAAGCGGACAGTTTTGAGCCATACCGAAGCCAAGCTAACAATCTGGTCTATGGACATGGCATTCATGTCTGCCCTGGTAAGCCATTGGCACAGCTTGAACTAGGGCTATTAGTAGAGTGCTTGGCAGAGCAGGTGGGTAAGATTCGCCCTGCGTCTGATGACTACTTTGACCATGCCATCTATCCTGCGTCAGGTTTTAGTCGTTTGGAAGTCATACTTCATTGACTTCACCCCTTTTTTCCTTTTCCAAAAACCCAAACCCCCCACCATCTCTGGCAGGGGGTTTGGTTTTGACTATTAGTCTTGTTTACTCTTAAGCCAATCTTGTTAGATTAGTTCTTAACGTTAGCAACAACACCAGCACCTACGGTACGACCACCTTCACGGATGGCGAAGCGTAGACCTTTGTCCATAGCGATTGGGTGGATAAGCTCAACACTCATCTCAACGTTGTCACCAGGCATAACCATTTCAGTACCTTCTTGTAGAGTAATGGCACCAGTTACGTCAGTGGTACGGAAGTAGAACTGTGGACGATAGCCATTTAGGAATGGGGTGTGACGACCACCTTCTTCTTTTGACAGTACGTATACTTCTGCATCAAATTGGGTGTGAGGGGTGATTGAACCGGGCTTAGCAAGTACTTGGCCACGTTGAACTTCTTCACGCTTAGTACCACGTAGAAGGATACCACAGTTTTCACCTGCACGACCTTCGTCTAGTAGCTTACGGAACATCTCAACACCAGTACAGGTAGTCTTGGCAGTGTCTTTGATACCAACGATTTCAACTTCATCGCCTACTTTGATGATACCAGATTCAACACGACCAGTTACCACAGTACCACGACCAGAGATTGAGAATACGTCTTCGATTGGCATTAGGAATGCTTTATCGATGTCACGCTCAGGCTCAGGGATGTAGCTGTCTAGGGTGTCTAGTAGTTCTAGGATGGCAGGCTCGCCGTATTGACCAGCGTCACCGTTTAGACCTAGAAGAGCAGAACCTTTGATGATTGGGGTGTCATCACCTGGGAAGTCGTAGTCAGACAGAAGTTCACGTACTTCCATTTCTACCAGTTCTAGTAGTTCTTCGTCATCTACTAGGTCGCACTTGTTCATGAATACCATGATGTAAGGTACGCCAACCTGACGAGATAGAAGGATGTGCTCACGAGTTTGTGGCATAGGACCGTCGGTGGCAGCAACAACTAGGATAGCACCGTCCATTTGAGCAGCACCAGTAATCATGTTTTTAACATAGTCGGCGTGACCGGGGCAGTCTACGTGTGCATAGTGACGGTTAGCAGTGTCGTACTCGATGTGAGAGGTATTAATGGTAATACCACGAGCTTTTTCTTCAGGCGCTGAGTCAATGGCAGCGTAGTCTTTTGCTTCACCACCGTGGTGCTTAGCAGCAACAGTTGCGATAGCAGCAGTTAGGGTAGTTTTACCGTGGTCAACGTGACCGATGGTACCAACGTTTACGTGTGGTTTGTTACGTTCGAATTTGGCTTTGGCCATGATAATATCCTTTTGATTCGTGCAAACTGCACAAGGTTTTGATAAATGATTGTTTTGGCTTGCCACTTATGGACAAACCAAAACGGATTTAAGTGAGATGATTATGATTACTCATCATCATCTTTGGCAGTGAATTTCTTGATAATCTCGTCTGCCACATTCTTAGGCGTTTCTTGGTATTTGGCAAATTCCATAGAGTAAGTTGCACGACCTTGAGACATAGAACGCATTTGGGTGGCATAGCCGAACATTTCAGCCAATGGTACTTCTGCACGGATGGCTTTGGTGCCACCAGGCAAGTCGCCCATGCCTTGAACCACGCCACGACGACGGTTAAGGTCGCCCATGATGTCGCCCATGTAGTCTTCTGGGGTCTCAACTTCTACTTTCATGATAGGCTCTAGCAGGGCAGGAGATGCTTGCATAAAGCCTTTCTTGAATGCGATAGAACCCGCCATTTTAAACGATAGCTCGTCAGAGTCCACGTCATGGTAAGAACCATCATATAGGGTCGCTTTAACGTTAACGACTGGATAGCCTGCCAGAACGCCGTTCTTCATACGCTCTTGGATACCTTTATCTACCGCACCGTGGTATTCTTTTGGTACAACACCGCCCACGATTTCTTCAGCAAATTCGTATTCCACATCACCTTCTGGGTCAAGTGGCTCAAGACGTAGCCATACATGACCAAACTTACCACGACCACCTGTTTGACGAACAAACTTACCTTCAACTTCAACCGTTTGACGGATGGTTTCACGGTAGGCAACCTGTGGTGCACCGATGTTCGCTTCAACGTTAAATTCACGCTTCATACGGTCAACGATGATGTCAAGGTGCAATTCACCCATACCAGAGATAATGGTCTGACCACTCTCTTCGTCTGTACGTACACGGAACGAAGGGTCTTCTTTGGCTAGACGACCTAGAGCGATAGACATTTTTTCTTGGTCGGCTTTGGTTTTTGGCTCAACCGCTAGCGAAATAACTGGGTCTGGGAATTCCATGCGTTCCAAGGTGATGATGTTGTCATTATCACACAAGGTATCGCCCGTGGTTACGTCTTTTAGACCCACAAATGCGACGATGTCGCCCGCACGAACTTCATCAACTTCGTTTTGGCTGTTGGCATGCATCTCAACGATACGACCGATACGCTCACGCTTCATCTTAACAGGGTTGTAAACGCTGTCGCCTTGTTTTGCCACACCTGAGTACACACGAACGAAAGTTAGGTTACCCACGTATTTGTCATTCATGATTTTGAATGCAAGGGCGGCAAATGGAGCGTCATCAGAAGACTCACGGCTGCCTTCGGTTTCATCTTTGTCATCTAGAATGCCTTTGATGGCCTCAACGTCAGTGGGGGCAGGCAAGAACTCGATGACGGCATCAAGCATACGCTGTACGCCTTTGTTTTTAAAGGCAGTACCACAAAGCATTGGCTGGATTTCACACGCTAGTGTACGAGCACGAAGACCTGCTACGATGTCTTCACGAGACAAGTCGCCCTCTTCTAGGTATTTGTCCATCAGCTCTTCTGATGACTCGGCAGCTGCTTCAACCATGTTGTTACGCCATTCGTTGGCAGTATCTACTAGGTCGGCAGGAATCTCGCCATATTCAAACTTCATGCCTTGAGATTCTACGTCCCAAATGATGGATTTCATCTCAAGCAGGTCAACAACACCTTCAAAGCTGTCTTCTGCACCGATTGGCACAACCACAGGCACAGGATTACCACCCAGACGGGTTTTAACTTGCTCAACCACACGGAAGAAATTAGCACCTGTTCTGTCCATTTTGTTAACAAAGGCAAGACGTGGCACTTTGTATTTGTTGGCTTGACGCCATACCGTCTCTGACTGAGGCTGTACACCACCAACCGCACAATACACCATGCATGCACCATCAAGTACACGCATAGAACGCTCAACTTCAATGGTAAAGTCAACGTGACCGGGGGTGTCGATTAGGTTAATGCGGTGTTCTGGGAACTGCTCAGACATGCCAGACCAAAAGCAAGTGGTCGCAGCAGAAGTAATGGTAATACCACGCTCTTGCTCTTGCTCCATCCAGTCCATCGTTGCAGCACCTTCGTGCACTTCGCCGATTTTGTGGCTTTTACCTGTGTAGAACAAAATACGCTCTGAGGTCGTGGTTTTACCTGCATCAATGTGTGCAGAAATACCGATGTTACGGTATCTATTTAAGGGGGTTTTACGTGCCATAATTTTTCCTAGAAAAATTGCGAGTAATTGGGTGTCAGTTTGTCATGATAAGACATAATCACGACCGCACCATGACAAACGACTGATATTGTTTGGCAAGTCAAATACGCTTTTAATAAAATTAGAAGCGGAAGTGCGAGAACGCTTTGTTAGCGTCAGCCATACGGTGAACGTCATCACGTTTTTTGATGGCAGCACCTTTACCTTCGGCGGCGTCATTTAGCTCGCCTGCTAGGCGTAGAGCCATAGACTTCTCAGAACGCTTAGCAGCAGCGTCAGCCAACCAACGCATGGCTAGGGCAGTACGACGGGAGGGACGGACTTCCATAGGCACTTGGTAGGTAGCACCACCAACACGGCGGGCTTTTACTTCCACCGTTGGGCGAACGCTTTCTAGCACTTCTTCAAAGAAAGCCACTGGGTCTTCGATGTTACGCTTGGCAGCAACGCTCTCTAACGCACCATAAACGATTTTTTCAGCGACTGATTTTTTGCCGTCAACCATAACGTGGTTGATGAATTTGGCGATGGTTTGGCTGCCGAACTTAGGATCAGGTAGAATTTCACGGGCAGCGACGACACGACGTCTTGGCATAATAGTTCCTTATGTCTTCAGGGTAAATCTGGCATACAATCTTAAACAAATCAAGCATTTAGCCAGCCTTACTGCATGATTGTGGGCATGGGGTAGATTAACACACATCATCACAAGCCATGCACAGGTTAAATTTGGGTTATTAAGCTAAATTACGCCTTAGGACGTTTAGCACCATACTTAGAACGACCTTGTTTACGGTCTTTAACGCCTGCACAGTCAAGTGCACCACGAACAGTGTGATAACGCACACCTGGTAGGTCTTTTACACGACCACCACGGATAAGCACAACGCTGTGCTCTTGTAGGTTATGACCTTCACCGCCGATGTAGCTAGATACTTCATAGCCAGAAGTTAGGCGAACACGACATACTTTACGCATGGCTGAGTTAGGTTTTTTTGGAGTCGTAGTATATACACGAGTACAAACGCCACGACGTTGTGGGCAAGCTTGTAGTGCAGGTACTTTTGACTTTTCTGTAATGGTCTTGCGACCCTTACGGATAAGTTGGTTTGTAGTTGCCATAGGCAATATCTCCCGTTAATTAAAAACTTGTTTTTGGCAAAATTGATTAATTTTTAGGCAAATTTGCACAAAAAACGCACTTATCCCAAATGGGATTTGGCATTATAATACTTTTATTTAAGAAAATCAAGGCATTTTAAAACAAAGGCAAAACCCAGTCTAAGCCGAGCTTTGCCTATTTTTTGATTTTAATCGCCTTGATACTCAACAGCGAGCATGGCATTTGTTTTAAAGGTCGTCATGGCGGTGCCGATAACTTCATCAATAAGTTCACGGTTGTAATACGCCCCCACCCCAACTGCGGAGATGGACGCCAAATGACGAAGCCAGCTTGTGTTGATGTTGTCAATGTCAATGCCGTATTTGTCGGCAAGCTTGTCCAAATGGGCAAGCTTTAACAGCTCATCGAAGTCTTTTATCGTGGTATTGGACGAGCTAAGTTTGACCAGCTCTTCTTTTAGACTACCCTCATCGGCATGAGCCAATACCCCGCCTGCCAACGCAAGGGCGGTCAGAATGACTTGTTTTTCTTGGAGTTTATCCAAATTCGCCCCTGACAGCACGCCATACGCCATTTTTATGCCGTCTTTGCCTGTCAATGGCACATCATAGACCACCGACAGCTGATACACTGTTCGCAGTGCCACAAGCAGTAGCCACGCGGTGTCCATAACCACGCCTTTTAGCCCAAAAAAGCCCGTCACACCGCCAGCCGTTGCCAAAGCTCGGTTTTGGTCGGCAAGGCTTTGAGCCAGCTCGTCCTTTTGGGCAGGGGTAAGCATTTTGGGGTCGGTAGGCACGGATTTGACCGCCCATGCACAAGCCAGCTCAGCAATCTTATGATAAATACTCTCTGAGACGGCATTTAGCTTGTCATCGGAGATGAATCTGCCTGCCAAGCCATGCACTGCTGTGACTTTTTTGCCCAAAATGGACTTAACAAAACTCCCACCAAGCGTTGAACCTTGGATGTAAAAGGGATGCTTGGTTGTAGCATCGACATCCAAATCCACGCTCTGATAGCTCTTGTCTTGATGACCGCGTCCTAAATAAGCACCTGCTGTGGCAAGTAGCCCGCCCAGACCTTTTAAAGCATGGGATTTTTCAACCGATTTGTCATTGGTTTTTTGTTCATGGGCTTGTTCATGCTCATCGGTGATCTTGTTGGCGTTTGGGTCATTGGTAGGTTGATGTTTTTCATCTTTATCTTGTTCTTTATGTTTATCCTGTTCTTTGCTCAATAAGTCCTCCGCCTTATCGAGCAGTTCATCGGCTTGTTTGGCGATCTGCTCGCTGATGCCATCTAAACTCTCTTTTGCCTGCTCTTTGGCGTCATCTAGTGTCTCTTTGGCACGCTCGGCAAGCGTTTGGGTGTTTTTTTGAACATCTTGCACCACCTTTTCTGCCTTATCCTGGACATCGCTTATGGTCTGTTGCAGTTCTTGTTTGGCATGGCTAAGTTTGTCATTGACCAGGCGTGCAGTCTCATCAGTGTCATCACCAGTAAGCTCTTGGAGATGTTCCTTGGCAGTTTGTAGCACCTGCTGTGCCTGTTGTTTTACCTGCTCTTTATTATCTAGGTCATCTAGCTGTTTTGCCAGCTCAGCAAGTTTGTGTTGGGCGGTCTCTTTGGCTATCTCTTGGGCGGATTTGGCGGTATTTTTGTCGTCATTGGCATGAGCATTCTTATTCTCATCACCCTTGTCATCTTTATCATTACCTTGATTCTCGTCACTAGGTTTTTGGTCACCATAATCATCATCGCCCATCTCATGAATGATATCCTTTGGTTCATCACTGCCAACCTTAACTACTGCCACATCTGATACATTGGCATTGGCGATGTCCACATCACTTGCAATCACCTCCACATCGCTGTGGCTTAACCCTTCTTGGTTGTCAATAAAATCGTGAACCACCGCCGTTTTTTTGGTGGTTTTGGGGTTTTTGGTGCGTGGGGTTTTTGGTGTACTCATAACTTCTCCTTAATATGAACAAATTAACATAGCATAAAAACTCATCATATCAAATTATCAAAAATTTGCTGTGCCAAATTGTAAAACAACGCTACAAAATGTAAAAGCCAGTCATTCACGCAAACTTGCCACACCCTAACATGGCACATTCAAACACCCAAAAATCCTACACCAGCCTAAGCCGACCCAACTTTTTTGTAAATGAACAGCAAAAATGATAGGTAATTGGCAAATTTTACCTTATAATAATTTCATTTGCTTTTTTGTATTTTTTTATTTTACCATGTCGCCATCTGCCGAAGCACGCCTAGCAGTCTTGATTGACGCTGATAATGCGTCCACAACCTACCTTGAAGCACTCATGAATGAGATTGCCACGCTTGGGCGGGCAAGCGTTCGCCGTGCTTATGGCGACTGGACAAAGCCCCAACTTGCCAGTTGGAAAAGCGTGCTGTTGTCACACTCCATTCAGCCCATGCAACAGTTCGCCTACACCTCGGGCAAAAACGCCACCGATTCGAGCCTGATTATTGACGCCATGGATTTGCTCTATACCGAGCGGTTTGATGGCTTTTGCCTTGTGTCATCTGATAGTGATTATACCCGCCTTGCCCAGCGTATCCGTGAGCAGGGTCTTATGGTGTATGGCTTTGGCAAACAGCACACGCCTAAGCCCTTTATGCAAGCCTGCGACCGCTTTACCTACCTAGAAGTCTTTGAAGAGCAGAAAAAGACCAGTAGCGTGGACTTTTATGACTCAGCCGACATGCTATTCTCAGGCGATAACCAATTCAAGCCTGTGGACGTGGCGATTGCATTGGTCAAAAGTGCCATCGCCACCATGGCAGACGAGCAAGGCTGGGCAAACATCGCCCCTGTCAAAAACTACATCCTAAAAGTGGAGCCTGATTTTGACGCTCGCCTGTTCCATTATGACAAATTTAGCGACTTCTTAAAGGCATATCCCCGCTACTTTGAGCTGACCGAACGCCACCCCAACGGCGACAATCACAAAGTGGTCTTCGTCCGCAATCGCCGTAACGACCTATTGACTGACGTTGAGCTGACCATTTGATGAGACGGGTGTTTTTGGGGGGCAGTTTTGACCCTGTGCATGACGGGCATTTGGCGATGATACGCCTTATCCATCATCGCCTATCATCTTTGGGTTTGCCCTTTGTCATCTCGTTTTTGCCCACCGCAGGCAACCCCTTTAAAGGCACACCCACCAACCCCACGCACCGCCTAAACATGCTGTCTTTGGCGTGTGATATATTAAAAAATCAAGACATTACCGCAAGCATTGACACATCAGAAATCCACCAAGTCCCACCCGTCTATACCATAGATACGGTGCGTGCATTGGCACAGCGTTATCCTGATGATGAGCGGATTTTTGTCATGGGGGGCGACAGTTTGGCAAGTCTGCATTTGTGGAGGGATTATAAAGAGCTTTTGGCGTACGTTAAAATTTGGGCGTTTGACAGAGCTGGCAGTGATGATGTCGTGGCTGATGTGTTGGCAAAGATGACTGATGATTTTGATAAATTTTTAAAAGATGATTTGTTAAAAACCAATAACTCTTTTAACACCAAAAGCATTTTTTATGACACATCGCCCGTGCCTGCCGTCTCGTCCACTCAAATCCGCCACGCCCTAGCCCAAAACGACAAACCATGTCATTTGCCTAAGCCGATTTTTGCTTATATTAAAACGCACGAGCTTTATAAAAGTGTGCTATAATAGACGGTTAATCTTTATTTTATTTGAACATCATGACCACACATAACCTATCCTTAGATGAGCAAATCACGCTCGTAACCACCGCCTTGGACGACTTAAAAGCCAAAGAAATCACCGTGATGACGGTTGAACATTTGACCGAGATTGCCGAGCGTATCATCATCGCCAACGCCACCTCAAAACGCCATGTCAAGGCACTTGCCGACAAGCTCGGAGCCACTGCCAAAGAAGCAGGGCTTATGCCACTGGGGCGTGAAGGCGACAAAGACAGCGACTGGACGCTTGTGGATTTGGGGCGAATTGTCGTACACATCATGACTCCGCAAGCTCGTGAGTTTTATGACTTAGAAGGGCTATGGTCATCGTCAGAAGCCTTGCAAACACTTGCCATGCAAAAGGCGTGATACACAAATAAAAGGGCGTGATTGCCCTTTTATGTTATGCGATAATACCATTCATGCCCCACCCCAAAACCAATCTCCATAAGGCTTGATAGTATCCGCCCTGTCAGCCCCCACACCACTTCGGGCATACCGTCATCATCGCAGTCATAGACCCACGCAGGGGTATGGAGTTTGGCGGTGCTGTGCGTGATTTGACGGTCAAAAACAACATCCACAGGCGTGCCATATAGCACATCAAAGGGTAGCCAAAACAGTCGTGCTATCTCATCTTCGCTGGGCGTAAGCGACCCCACCACATCAGGCGGTATGCTTGCCACCACAGGACGGACAAGCAAGCCTTTTTTGGAGATTTGCATGGGCAGATACCCCAAAATCTCCACGTCCGCCCGATGTAGTCCCACTTCTTCGCACGCTTCACGCACGGCGACATCTGCCGATGATATGTCCGTCTCATCACGCTTACCACCGACTAAGGACACTTCCCCTGCATGGCTACTAAGATGGTTTGACCGCCTTGTCAAAAGTAGCTTTGGCACAGATTCGTCTGTGATGACGATAAGCACGCACGCCTGCGGTAAGGGGCTTTCGTTTATCAGCTTATCATACCGCTTTATCGCTTGCTCACGCACAAACCCTGTCAAAAGCTCATTGTTATCCGTAAAGGGCAAAATATCCGCCCCACGATACTGTGCTAAGGCTTGGGCGAGCGGATAAAAGCGGTGCGAATCTGGCACATTGACCGTTTGTTTGTCTATAAAATCATTTGTCATTTTACTCATTTTCATTTAAACTTGTGATATTTAGCTTATCATATCATTATGTCCTACTGCTTACAATGCGGTCAGCCCGCCACGCACGTCATACCAGACGGCGACACCCGTCCACGCCTAGTCTGCACGTCCTGCGGTTATATCCACTATGAAAATCCCAAAATGGTCTGTGGGGTGCTTGCTGTCCATGAGGGGCGGATTTTGCTGTGCAGGCGAGCCATTGAACCTCGCTATGGACTGTGGACACTCCCAGCTGGCTTTATGGAAAATGGCGAGACCATGGCGGACGGGGCAAAACGTGAAACGGTCGAAGAAGCCGAAGGCGTGGCAATTGGTTTGAAACTCTACGCCCTATTTGATTTGCCACAATGGGGGCAGATTCATGCGATGTATCTTGCCAATTTAAAAGACGGTCAATTTGGTGTGGGGAGCGAAAGCCTAGAATGTCGGCTGTTTTATCCTGATGAGATTGACATGGAAAATCTCGCTTTTGAGACGGTACGCCAAACCATTGAACGGTATGTGGCAGATAAAGAACGCTTAGAAACATTGGGTAAAGATGGTGGGGATTTTGGTTGTTATCCTTTGCATGAAGTATGTTTGGATAAATGGGGCGAAACTTAGCACCCATTCAACCCCAATTTCTTTAACCCAAATCCCTCTGCAAAATCAACGCATCCACCGCCCCCCATTCATCTTTATAATAGCCCTTTCGTACATCAATTTGATAAAACCCTTGTCTTTCGTACAGGCGTATGGCTGGGGCGTTGTCGGCTCGCACTTCTAAGAGTATCCGCTTCGCCCCTTTGTCCTTGCATAATTTGATAAAATCGCTAAGCAAACCACCGCCCACGCCCTGCTGTTGATGCCGGCTGTCTGTGGCAATGCGTAAAATCTCTGCCGTCTCAAAGACAATTTGATAAATACAATAACCAAGCATTTCATCACATTCATCATCGTCATCACAAGCGACAAGCACCCCCACCCCAAACTGCCCCAGCACCGAATGCACCGCCAAGCCGTCCCAAGCATCATCAAACAGCTCACGCTCCACCCGTGCAATGTCGGACAAATAGCCTGATGATTGGGCGGTGTCGGGCGTGGCAAAATTTAAAAAAACTGTCATAAAAGTTACATGATTTCGTGGCTAAATATGTTATGATAACTCAAACATGAAGATTTAACCAATTTTTTATAAAGAGAAAAGGTATGAAAAAAACACCAACGTGGAACGACCCCAACGCCACCGATGAAGCCAACAAATACCAAAACCCCATTCCCTCACGCCTGCTTATCCTGCAAACTGTCGCCCAGATGAATAACGAGGGCAAACCTGCCACGATGGAAAGTTTGGGGCTACATTTTGGGATTTTGGGTGATGAGGAGCGGTTTTTTGCCCTAACCAACCGCCTAAAAGCCATGCTACGGGACAACCAACTAGAACGCACGGACGGCATTCATTTTAGCATTGCCCCCCTACCCACCACCGTAACAGGCAAGGTGTCATCAAATGCTAAGGGCTTTGGCTTTGTCGTGCTTGACGATATACCCGACCTATTTATCCATGAAAAGCAAATGCGTGTGGTCTTTGACGGCGACACAGTAGAAGCGGTTGCCACCGAGTTTCGTGGCAAGCCCGAAGCCCGTATCCAAACCGTACTGCACCGTGCCAGCACCGAATTTGTGGGCGTGCTTGATAAGGACGATGACGGCTATTTTGTCCAATTATCAGGGGCGAACGCTCATCAACCCATTACCCTAAGCGATGATGACGTGGCTCATCACGGGGCGAGCGTGGGCGACAGCGTGAAAGTTGCTATCATTGACATGCCCACTTATCAAGAGTACGCCACAGGCAAGATTGGCGAGCTTTTGACCAATCTTAATGACCGTGAGCTTATCATTGAAACGACTCTACTAAACCACGCCATACCGCACGAATTTAGCCGTGCCACCATAGAGCAAGCCAATGCTTATACCGAGCCGACTGCTAAGGACATGAAAGGACGTGTGGATTTAAGGGACTTGCCACTCATCACGATAGACGGCGAAGATGCCCGAGATTTTGACGATGCGGTCTATGCCTGCAAACGCTCAGGCGGTAACTATCGTGTCGTGGTTGCCATTGCGGACGTGAGCCACTATGTAACGCCCCAATCTCCGCTTGATGTGGACGCTTATGAGCGTGGCACGAGCGTGTATTTTCCCCACCGTGTCGTCCCCATGCTCCCAGAAGTGCTGTCCAACGGCTTATGTTCGCTAAATCCCAAGGTGGATCGCCTCTGCATGGTTGCCGACATCAAGCTGTCTCGTGCGGGCAAGGTAACAGGCTATGAGTTCTACCCTGCGGTCATGCACTCACAGGCTCGCCTGACTTATAACCAAGTCAATGCCTATTTTGACGACCCAACGAACGAAACTCTGCCTGATGATTTGGTCAAAAATCCTGACGTATGCAAGTCGGTAGATACCTTGTATCAGCTTTATCAGATTTTAGATAAAAAACGAGAGGAACGCGGGGCAATGGCGTTTGAGACGGCAGAAAGCTACATCGTCTTTGGCGAAGACGGCGACATCAAAGACATCAAAAAACGCACTCGTGGCGACGCTCACAAGCTCATCGAAGAGATGATGCTCCTTGCCAATACTTGTGGGGCAAATTTCGCCCTAAAACACGACTTGCCCGCTCTCTACCGCAACCACGATAAGCCCTCTGATGAAAAAAGCAGTAAACTTGCCGAATATCTTAAATCCTTTGGTTTGGCATTCCCCACCGAGTCGCCCACCCATGCCGACTATCAGCGTATCATCAAGGCAACCGAAGGGCGAACGGACACCGAGAGCATTCATTCCATGCTCCTTCGCTCGATGATGCAGGCCAATTATAGCCCTGACAACATCGGACATTTTGGCTTGGCGTATGATGAGTATAGCCATTTTACCAGTCCGATTCGCCGTTATCCTGACCTCATGCTCCACCGAGCCATTAAGGACAAAGTAACAGGCAACAAGCCCAAACCTGCGATTTATAAAACCCTAGACGAGGCAGGCGAGCAAACCTCCACCACCGAACGCCGTGCTGAGGAGGCGAGCCGTCATGTGGAAACATGGCTCAAATGCCATTATATGGGGCGACATCTGGGCGATGAATTTGTGGGAACAATTACCACCGTTACTAATTTTGGACTGTTTATCACTTTAAATGACTTGTTCATTGATGGGCTGATTCACATCTCCAACCTGTCAGCAGAATATTATGAATACAACGAGCGAGAGCAAGCACTCATCGGCGAGCGTGGCTCAGTATTTAAACTGGGCGAACAGCTTTTGATTAAGGTTGCTGGCGTGAATATGGATTTGCTCCAAGTAGATTTTGCGTTGGTGGAGAAAGTGGGAGATGAGAAGGTGGTTAAGCCTGCTAAGAAAAAGGCGAGCAGAAAGAAAAGCTGATTTATCCCACAAAAGGGCGATTATCCACCCCAATAAAGACAAACTGTTCGTTATGGCAGTTTGTCTTTTTTATTATAATGATTTTTATTATTTAGCAAATCTTAATAAATTTTAATTCATATTTATCAATCACTTACACGACAGTAAATTCATTAAAATTTTTATGGATTTATTTAAAAAATGACTTGCATTTGCATTTTATGGGCGTATAATGGTTACACTTGATAGCAATTAATTTATTTAACAATTGTATTTTGTTTTTAAATTAATTTATCTGTTTTATAATTATTAATAAATTATGGCATTTGTATTTTAGTCTCAATATCAGTTTCTAAAATATCATATGCAAAATAGTGGGGTATAAATAAATGCTAGACATCGCCAAATTTAATGAAATTTTAGATGAATTACACGCCGACTCTGCCGAGATTGAAGCATCAGCACTCATCACTGATGATGGCATCACACCTGCCCATGGGTGTGAACGAAGAGCGGATTAGTGCCATGAGTGCCGCTCTACTGTCGGTCAGTGAACGTATGATTGACACGCTATCGGGCAGTGAGAGCGAGCGTGTGATGGTACAAAGCAAAGTGGGCTATGTCATCGTCAGTGCCGTGGCTGAGAACCTGTTATTGACAGTTGTCGCGCGTCCTGATGCCAAGTTGGGCATGGTCTTTCACGACATCAAAAAAGCATCGCAAAGTGTGCAAGCGGTACTAAACGGTCAGGTAGCATAAAGCATACCTGCCATTAACAACCATTCACAAACGGCAGGCAATGCCGTTTTTTGATTATGTGGTTCATAAAGTCATGAAAATCCTTTACAATCATTCACTTATTTTTTAAAATAACCGCTTACTCATTGACTAAATATTTATTGATTAGGGAAAAATCATGCTACCAAACCATCAGTCGATCACTCGCCAAGACATCGCTCGCCTGTTTGATTTACCGCTCATGGATTTGCTCATGCAAGCCCAAAGCGTTCATCGTCAGCATTTTCGTGCCAACGAAGTCCAAATCAGCACACTATTATCCATCAAAACAGGCAACTGCCCTGAAGACTGTGGCTACTGTTCGCAGTCGGGACATTATCGGGATAAGACAGGGCTAACCGCCGAAAAACGCCTTGAAATCCAAAAGGTCTTGGCATCGGCAAAGCGTGCCAAAGCATCAGGCTCATCTCGCTTTTGTATGGGGGCAGCATGGAAGCACCCATCAGCCAAGGACATGCCGTATTTGGTGGAGCTTATCCGTGAAGTCAAAGCGTTAGGGCTTGAGACGTGCATGACTTTGGGCATGCTAAAACCCGACCAAGCCCAGACTTTGGCAGACGCAGGGCTTGACTATTATAATCACAACCTTGATACCTCTCGCAATTATTATAGTCAAGTAACATCTACCCGCTCGTATGATGACCGCCTAGAGACGCTTGAACACGTTCGCCGTGCAGGGATAAATGTGTGCAGTGGCTCAATCGTGGGGATGGGCGAGAGCCGTGATGATAGGATAGACTGGATACATGAATTAACCCAAATGCCCATACCACCCCAGTCCATTCCCGTAAACCTACTCGTCCCCATCAAAGGCACGCCGCTTGGCGATAAGGTGCTAGAAGAAGGTAAACTATCTGTCATTGAGTGGATACGCACGATTGCCGTTACTCGCATTTGCTGTCCGACAAGCTACGTGCGACTGTCGGCAGGGCGTGAGAGTTTGACGGACGGTGAACAAGCGTTGGCGTTTATAGCAGGGGCGAACTCGTTCTTTTATGGCGACAAACTGCTTACCACAGGCAATCAGTCCCAAGCCAACGATGACAGACTTATGGCAATGCTTGGGCTTGTTGCCGAAAAACCTACCCCCAAACCCAAAATCGTGAACGCCATGACGGGCAAGGCAGAATTTGATGAATTTCATGACTTACCGCAGGGTTGTCCGTTGTCGGCTTGATAACAAAACAATAACAAACCCTTAAGCCCAATAAAATTTATGCTTGCTCTGTCATCATAAACATAAAAAGATATAAGTTTACAAAAGTCTTAAAGGTTTGTTAAAATAGGCATCTATTTTTATCAATTTATTGGATAAGTCATGAAAAAAATCACGCTTTCTTTTGCCTTATGTGCAGGGTTATTTGGATGCACCGATAAGCCTGTCGAAACGCCCGCCCCAGCCGACAGCCAGCAGACAACCACCGCCGCCCCTGCCGAAAGACCAAGCAATCTGCCTGATGATGCCCCTGTGGTAAAGGTTGTGACTTCAGGGGTTCTACCACCCTTAACCTTTTTAAACGAAAATGGCAACCTAACTGGCATAGATGTGGATATCATTCACGCCATCGGTGAGGACCAAGGCTTTAAGGTGGAGCTACACAAAGAAAGATTTATTGACATGCTTCCCAATCTAGAAGCAGGTAAATATCAAGTTGTCATTAGTGGTTTATCTCCATCACCTGAACGTATTGCTAAATTCGGTCACACCAATGCCTACTTGCAAAACCCATCCATCATCATGCATAAGCCCAACGTTGCGGTAACAGACATCGCAAGCCTAAAACCGTTGCGTGTGGCAACCATGAAAGATACCACGCAAGAAAAACTCATTAACGAGTTATCTGTTGCATCACACGAGACCGTAGATACAGTATTTCAATTGTATCAAGGTTTAGTTCAAGACAAATATGACGCGGTATTGCAAGACAAATACTTCTTAGAATATATCGCTCTTAATTATCCCGATCATCAGATGAGCGTGGTAGAGTATGACAAAACTCCGAACGCAGCAGATATTGTTATGTACACCCAAAAAGGCGACCAAGAGCTGCTAGATAAGCTCAATGCAGGCATTAATAACCTGCAAAACTCAGGTGAGATAGATAAAATCGTCTCACGTTATCTGACCCTACCTACCGCCAAATAAGTAGGGCGTGCCTGCCTTTGGTATTTGCAATGAAAAATGAGAAAAATCGCACGTTTTTCAAGGAAAAAACTTGTCTGATAGTTATTCTATCAGACAAGTTTTTGACGATGAAAAACAAGATTTAGCCATTTTTCATGCAAAAATTGACAAAAGCGTTAAATTTTCATCTTATTTTATAAAAATGTTATCAATGGTAGGCACGCCCTAATTAAAGCAAATCGGTACTGGCAAGTAATTGGCATTGGCAGATAACCCATCAAAGACCAAGCAAGCATAAATCAAAAAACACTTGTAATTGTTGTAATATCTTGTTACACTTTACAAGTGTTTTTATTTTGAAAGCAACCTAGGGAGTAATAATGAAAAAATCCGCTTTTGCCAAATACTCAGCACTTGCCCTAATGGTCGGGATGTGCCTGCACACCGCTCACGCCAAAGAGTTTAGCCAAGTCATCATTTTTGGGGACAGCTTGTCCGACACAGGTCGCCTAAAAGATATGGTCGCCCGAAAAGATGGCACGCATGGCAATGCCTTACAGCCATCTTTTACCACCAACCCCGATCCTGTATGGTCAAGCTTATTTGCCCAAAGTTATGGCAAAACCGCCAGTCCCAACACGCCCGACAATCCCACTGGCACCAATTACACTGTGGGCGGTTCCCAGTCGGCACGCACTGCCATATGGACAGATACAAGTGGTGCGGTCAGCGTAAACATTCCCACCACCAACGACCAAATCAAGCATTATCTATCAAATACCAACGGTCAGACCGACCCCAATGCACTGTATGCGATATGGATTGGGGCGAATGATTTGTTCTATGCCATCGAACATGCCAACCCTGCACAAGTTGCCAATGCCGTTCAAGCGACCGCAACTGACATAGAAACATTAAATCAAGCAGGGGCGAGAATCATCTTGGTGCCAAACATTCCTGATTTGTCACTCACACCACTTGTGCAAAACCACCCTGCATTATCCGCCCAAAAAGGACAGGTGCAACTGCTAACTCAGATGTATAATAGTGGCGTATTTAACATTCTAAATGGCACTACCGCCAACGTCGTACCTGCCAATACCTTTGCCCTGCTTCAAGAAGCGGTTGCAAATAAAGAAGCTTTTGGCTTTGAAAATGCCAATGGCGTGGCATGTCACAATAAGCCAAACATCAACCCAACATCGTCATCATTGGCTTGCAATGAAAACTCACTCATGGCAGGTGCGACAGGCGAAAACTACATGTTCGCTGACTTAATTCACCCATCGGGACGCACTCACCGTATTTTGGCACAGTATTACCGCTCCATCATGGACGCCCCTACTCACATGGGTAAACTCTCAGGCGAACTTGTCAAAACAGGCTCTGCCCACGACCGCCAAACGTATCGTCAGCTTGACAAATTGGGTAATTCACACAGCATTTGGGCAAGCGTCCATGCCAGCGACCGTACCGACCCCACCACCCAAATCGGCTTGGACGTGGCGGGTTCATCAAGCCATACAGGGGCGTATCTGACTCACCAAAACCAAGATTATGCTCTGGATGACACCCTATCATCGGATGTCAAAACCATTGGCATGGGGGTGTATCATCGTCATGACATCGGCAATGTCCGCCTAAAAGGCGTGGCAGGAATAGACCGACTTAGCGTGGATACGCACCGCCATATCGACTGGGAGGGAGCAAGGCGTTCGCACACCGCAGATACCACCGCCAGACGTTTTCATGCAGGGCTACAAGCCAGCTATGGCATAGACATGGGCAAAGCCACTGTGCGTCCGCTTATCGGCGTACATGCCCAAAAAGTCAAAGTAAATGACATGACCGAGAGCGAACCGACTTTATCCACCGCCATGCGTTTTGGTGAGCAAGAACAAAAGTCCCTGCAAGGCGAGATTGGCGTCGATGTGGCTTATCCGATTAGCCCCGCTTTGACTCTGACGGGCGGTATCGCTCACGCTCATGAGTTTAACGATGATGAACGCACCATTAATGCCACTTTAACCTCCATTCGTGAATACACGAAGGGCTTTAATACAAGCATTAGCACCGACAAATCTCACGCCACCACCGCCCATCTGGGCGTACAAGGGCAACTTGGCAAGGCAAATATTCATGCAGGGATTCACGCCACCCACCAAGACAGCGATACAGACGTGGGTGGTTCGCTTGGGGTTCGCTTGATGTTTTGATTGGCTTTTAAAGATAAAAAGTGGTATCATGCCACTTTTTATTTTGCCAAAAATCTATGTTTGAGTACATCAAAGCCTTTCACATCATCGCCATGGTTTGCTGGTTTGCAGGGATTTTTTATTTGCCACGGCTGTTTGTTTATCATGCGATGAGCGATGATAAGATTAGCCAAGAGCGGTTTGCTATCATGGAGCGTAAACTCTACCGTGGTATCATGAATCCTGCAATGATGGCAACGTGGGTACTGGGGCTGTCTATGGTCATCATGAATTGGCAAATCTACAAAACCCAAGGCTGGCTACACGCCAAAATCACGCTCGTTATCCTACTTACCATCTATCACATCGCTTGCGGACGATTTCGTCTTCGCCTTGCCGACAACCCCAAACTAAAGACCCACATCTATTGGCGGTGGTTTAATGAAATCCCTGTCTTTATCTTGATTGCGGTGGTCATTTTGGTGGTGGTAAAGCCGTTTTGACTATTGTCATGCCATCTCGTTATTTTTTCTTTAAACTGCCATAGATTTCTCATGCAATTCTCATTTCTGATAAATTATATAAATCATTTGGGTTAATTCTTGCTAACAAATCAATATTTAATTTATTATTTAAGTGCTATTTAGTGCTTTTATTGGTATTGTTAATTGAGTATACTTTTCTAGAAAGCCGTTCGTGGTGAGCTTGTCGAACCATAACGGTTTTCCTAGACTTCGACAAGCTCAGTCCGAACGGAAAACCTTAAAATCTATCTTTATTTAACAATACCCTTTTATTGGTATTGTTAATTGAGTATACTTTTCTAGAAAGCCGTTCGTGGTGAGCTTGTCGAACCATAACGGTTTTCCTAGACTTCGACAAGCTCAGTCCGAACGGAAAACCTTAAAATCTATCTTTATTTAACAATACCGATATTATAAAATATTATTTAGCACTTCATTTATTTGTGATTTCAATCACAAATAAATGAAGTTATTAATGGCTTAAGATTTGTTTATATCATCAAAAAGAACATAGATTTGATGCATCTTTAAACAAATTTAGCATGATAAGGGCAAACCTATGCGATTAGACAACTTTTCTACGACTACGCCACAGGGTTATGATACTGGCTATGAAAGCAGGCTTGATGTTGAGAATATCTTTGATGTCATAGAATCCAAATCAAGCAATCATCGCCCATTTTTACGCAACGACAAAGGCGTGATTACCATTGACTTTGGCGACCCCATCATGGACCCAGAAAGCAATCAAAGCTCACAAAGCCTGACAGGGACAATCAGAACCGAACCACCATCACCTCGCCAACGTTTTCGACAGATTGATCTTGATTTGTCCTATCAGGGTATTAGTGATGTCAATGCCCTCTCCAACCTAAAACAGTTTACTCGTATCAACCTGAGTTACAACCAAATCAACGATATTGAGCCATTGGGACTTTTAAAGCAACTGACTCACATCCGACTTGACCACAACCAAATCAAAGACATCTCTGCCTTTGCTGACTTGTCTCGATTGGAGCTGATTAATATTGAGAATAACGAAGTTGCTGACATCTCTGCCTTATCTTCGCTTGGTCGATTAAAAACATTGGCATTATCTGATAACAACATCAAAGACATCTCGCCCTTAGCGAAGCTGTTTTTGGTGTCATACTTATATCTGAACAATAATGAGATTAGTGACATCTCTGCACTAAAACAAGTGGGCTGTTTGGCGTATTTTAACACGCTGGATTTGTCCTACAACCAAATATCAGACATCAGTGTATTGGCTAATTTGACAGAACTGCGTTCGCTGAGCCTAAGACGCAACCAAATTAGCGACGTCTCTGCTTTGTCAGAGCTGACCAATCTTACTGAAGCGTATCTGGGCTATAACCAAATCAGCGACATTCGCCCCCTTGCCAATCTGAAAAACTTGCTTTGGCTTAGTTTAAAGGGCAACCCTGTAAATGCCAATGACATAGCATGGCTCCAAGAACAACTGCCCGAGTGTAATATTTGCTTTGGCGATGATTGTTGTGATTAACCCATTTATCATTGAACGATTGACATTAAAAACACGCTGTTATACATTAGGCGTGTTTTTATTTTTAGGATAAGTTATGAAAGCCGTATTTTTAGACCGTGCCACCTTCTCGGACAATGTCGCCTTGCCCGCCCCAGACGGCATTGACGATTATACCGTGTATGACAGCACGCCCCAAGATGATGATATTATCGTGGAGCGGTGCGTTCATGCCGACATTATCATCACCAACAAAGTCATATTAAACCGTGCCGTCATTGACCGCTTGCCCAATCTCAAACTTATCCAGCTCACCGCCACAGGCATGAACAACGTGGATATGACCGCTTGTGATGAGCGTGGCATTGCCGTCAAAAATGTCGCAGGCTACTCGGTAGACAGCGTGCCTGAACACACCTTTATGCTCATGCTCACCGCCATGCGTGCAGGGGTGCATTACCACAGACAAGCCACGGACGGCACATGGCAAGCGGACGGGCGGTTTTGTTTGCTTGATACGCCCATTTTTGATTTGGCAGGGCGGACGCTGGGCATTGTCGGCAAAGGGGCAATCGGACAAAAAGTCGGACAAATCGCCACCGCTTTTGGCATGAATGTACTATATGCCGAACGAGCAGGCAAACCGCCAAGAGATGACAGCTACACCGCCTTTGATGACGTTCTGGCACGTTCGGACGTGATTAGTCTGCATTGCCCATTAACAGACGACACGCACCACCTAATCAATGATGAGACGATTGGCAAAATGAGCAAAAAACCGCTTATCATCAATGTCGCTCGTGGGGCGGTTGTGGATAGTGGGGCGGTTGTGCGTGGGATTGAGCGTGGGCAGATTGCAGGCTATGCCACAGACGTATTCTCCCAAGAGCCACCCCCTGCCGATGAGCCACTGTTGGCACTACACAACCACCCACGAGTGATTATCACGCCCCACAACGCATGGGCAAGCCACTCAGCACAAAGTCGGCTTTGGGGGATTTTGTGTAAGCAGGTGAGTGAGTTTGTTGGGGGTTGATTGCTAAAATATTAAAATAATGACGTACCGTTTAATTGGCAATTATTCGGTGCGTGGCGTTTAATCTATATACTCAAAAACCATTATGAAAAAATCATTCATCTTATCCTGCCTTTTGCTATCAGCGTGTAGTGATGTACCGCTAAACCAAAATGCCGACACGCTTATCCAAAACTATCACGACCGCCAAAATACCGCCACGACCGCCCAAAAAGACAGCTATTATTATCTTTTGGGTATTGGGGCGAGTGATGAGCCGTTACAGGCGGGTAAGGCGTATCATGATGAGTTGGGGCTTGTATTAAATCAATCTGGTAATTTAGATGAAAATATCCGCCAATTAAATCAAAAACATGACCTTAATGGATTATCTAAGCAAATAAAAACAGATGATGACATATTTTGTAAAATCACGTCTGATAATGATAACGCCCATGATTGTTTTAAAAGTTTAGCCAAAAGTGATACTGGTATTTCGCCTTATCCTATCATTCATGAGCGGTATTTGACATTTTTAACAAATCCACCTGCTCTTATTAAAAATAGCATGAGAGTGGATGTACAAATGCCCGATTATCGGGTATTGGTTTATGGACAAAGAGCTCATCTGATTCATCATTTAAATAATGACCCCAAACAATCCATGACGGCATTATCACAAGAATTGGCGTTATTAAGACAGCATTTGGCAAATGCTAATACATTGATAGAAAAAATGATTTATGCCAATCTTATCATCAATCAGCTTCAAGCCATGACTTTGTTTAAAAGTCAAAACCCTGATTTGACCACCGACATCATACCACCTTTAACTGCTGATGAGTTAAGTTTAAATCACGCATGGACAGCAGAGTTTATGATGAATTATGAAACTTTTGAAAATCTTGAAAGGTTGGATTATGGTGTGTTTGAAAAATTAAAAATGACATTGCTTTATAATAAAAATAAAACTTTAAATCAAGTTGCCAATTTTTATCAACAAGGTATTGACCACGTCAATTTATCTGCCCCAGAAATCGCTAAGCGGTTTGATGACGAATTGACACCGCCAAAGATTGATTATACTAATTATATCGGTAGCACGCTTGCCAATATCGCCCCGTCTGATTATCGTCATTATGCGGTTAGGATAAAATCCCTAGACAATCTTATCACTATCGCCAATCATCATATCAATGGCACGCCATTAAATAATGTATTTGCTCCGACATTGACAGGCAGTGTCATAGAGAAAACCCACATTTGCCTACAAAATCCTGTAAGCAATGATAGGGTTGCCACCGAAACGAAAAAACGAGATGAGAAATTTGAGTGTTTAAATCTTTAAAGGGTGAATTCACTCCATGCTGAACCGTTTTGTAGGGGCAAATTGAATTTGCCCTATGTAAAGATTGTTTTTGAGTGTTGTGTTCGCCCCTACACGCCCATATTTAAGCGTTTTTAATAACACCCTAAAACGGCACTTCGCTTTCCCAATCGAGCCAAGCCCCATGCGTGGGGTGTTTTAGGCGAAGTTTGTGGGCGTGTAGATTGAGACGTGGGGCAAGCTCTAAGGCGATATTTTCAGCATAAATCGGGTCGCCAATCATCACATGACCGATATGTACGCAGTGGACTCGTAGCTGATGACTTCTGCCTGTGATGGGACGCAGAGCCAGACGGGTTACGGCATGAGCCTTGCCTGCCTTGTCGGTGCGTAGCTCGTGGTGCAGGACTTCATAATGTGTCAAAGCTCGCTTGCTCCAATTCATGTCCACGATATGACGGGGCTTGGTGGTGGGTTCGTAGCGAACAGGCACGTCAATCACGCCTTTTTTGCCCGCCCGCTCTATCGTGCCAAACACGACCGCTTGATATTCTTTGCTGACCATTCGCTCGGCAAATTGCTTGGATAAGTGCGTTTGAGCAAACTCATTTTTGGCAAAAATAATTAAGCCAGAGGTGTCCATGTCAAGCCTATGAACGAGCTTGATATTGGGATAAACCTTTAAAAGTCGGCTTTGCAAACTGACCTTCAACGAGCGTCCGTCCACACTAAGTAGCCCAAAAGGCTTATCCCCCACCCAAATGTCATCGTCTTCATAGACGGTGATTGAGTGGATAAAATTTTTAAAAAATTCATCATTATATTCGCACTCTTGGGCGTTCATTAGGGCGATTTTGTCATCAGATAGGCGGTCGTGGCGGTCGGTCATGGGTTTTGGGGTCGTTTAATGATTTGGATTAACGGGGCGAATTGATGATTTTTGTAAATTTAATCATCATCTGGCAAAAAGTTTGTTATTATAGCATGAAGTTTTGGGGATATTGTGATGATTTGATTTGCCCTAATCCACCGATTAATAGGACTTATCATCACACACTTGAAAGTCATCAAGACACCCCCATTATACACGCATTCACTTATTTACAAAGGTAATACCCATGAGCATTATTAACACCACCGATGCAAGCTTCGACCAAGACGTACTACAAGCCAATAAGCCCGTTCTTGTGGACTTTTGGGCAGCGTGGTGCGGTCCTTGTAAAGCCATTGCCCCTGTCCTAGAAGACCTAGATGCCGAATATGGCGACAAATTCCAAATCGTCAAAGTCAATGTGGACGACAACCCAGAGACATCAGCACGCTTTGGCATTCGTAGCATTCCAACTTTGTTCGTGTTCAAAAATGGCGAAAAAGTCGATACCGTGGTTGGTAGCCGTCCTAAATCAGAGTTTGTTGAATTGCTAAACAAGCATTTATAATCAACAAGTCTTAAATTGGTACATAAATTAACCATAATCCGTAGGGGCGAATTATATTCGCCCTTATAAAATGTATCAATTTTTAAGCTCTTTGATTATAATGTCAAACACACCCAAAAACCTGCCCTTGTGCAGGTTTTTGTTTTTTGCATAAAAAAACAAGCCATGACCATCATGACTTGTTTTTGTGACTTAACTTATATCACAGCCTTATCAAAGCCTTATCAAAGCCTTAGCCCCTTTTTTAGGGGCAACCGCTCGGCAAGTTCTAACAATGCCTTTTGGTACACGCCCCGTTTAAACGGCACAACCTGCCCCAAAGGATACCAGTAACTCACCCACGCCCATTCGTCAAACTCAGGGGTTGCGGTGTCAAAGCGGATAAAGTCGGTGTTTTTTTCATCCAAGCGTAGCAAAAACCATTTTTGTTTTTGCCCGATACAGAGTGGCTCTTGCCCCAGTCGCACATAACGCTTAGGCAGGCGGTAACGAAGCCAATCATGTGTCACCCCCAGCACTTCCACGTGGTGCGGACATAAGCCCACTTCTTCATACAATTCACGGTACATCGCATCAAGCGGTGTTTCACCCCTGTCAATCCCACCTTGTGGAAATTGCCAGCTGTCGTGTCCGATTCGTTTTGTCCAAAGCACTTGCCCTTCTGTATTTGCCAAGATGATACCGACATTGGCTCGAAAGCCGTCTGAATCAATCATGACTAACCTTAATGTAATAAATTTAAAGAACGCCAAAATTTTGGCAAATTATTGCTGTCTATTAAACCAAATTTTTGCCAAAAAGTGTAACATTATTTTGCTTAAAAATGTTGCAAATGGTAAATAATGGCAATAAATGCCGATTTTGGGTGTGTTTGTTGGTAAAATTGCCCCGTTTATCATCGTCATTGTTGCCAAAATGCACAAAAACCAAACCCAACCTTTAACGCTCAAAAATTTACCGCCTTGTCATTTTGTGCTACAATGCCCCATTATATTTAATTATATTTATTAAAATTTATCAAAAAAAGGTAATCCCATGAGCGACATGAGTGCCAGTGTAACATGGCTAAATAACGAAGCGATTAATTTTGAGACCGTGAGCGGTTCGGGACATAAAGTCATCATTGACTCAGCCCAAGAGCTTGGGGCAAGACCGATGGAGCTTATCCTAATGGGGCTGGGCGGTTGTGCCAGTTATGATGTGGTAAGCATTTTAAAAAAATCCCGCCAAGCCATTAGCGATGTTCGCTGTGAAGTGTCCGCCCGCCGTGCCGACAGCGTGCCTGCGGTATTTACCGACATTCATCTGCATTTTATCGTCGCAGGCGAGAACATCAAAGAATCGCAGGTCGCCAAAGCCATTGAACTGTCAGCAGATAAATACTGCTCAGCATCAAAAATGCTCGCCGATGGCGGGGTGAACATCACCCATGATTTTGAAATAGTGGCGATGACATAAGCATGAACTGGATTTTGCACGTGCCGAACGGCACGCATTATGCGATTGTGGCGCTCATGGTCGCTTGCGTGTTGCCCTTTGTCTTTGCGTTTTTGGCAAAGATGGCTGGCGGATTTGACTTTAAAGCCGACAACCACAACCCACGAGCATTCCTAGCACAGACCACAGGGCTATCGGCTCGCCTAAATGCCGTACAAGCCAACAGCTTTGAGAGCCTGCCTATCTTTATCGGGGCGGTGCTGGTCGCCATGTACTGTTTTGTCCCCCAAAACGTGGTGAATGGCATGGCGTGGCTTTATGTCGTGTTACGCCTTATCTATGGCGTGGCATATGCCATGAATCTGGCGACATTTCGCTCGGTGATTTGGGGTTTGTCGCTGGTTTGCTGTTTGCAGTTATTTTATTTTGCGATAAAGATGATTTGGTAAAAAGCCTGTCCTGTGGATGGGTTTTTGCTTTTGGCGTGAGCGTGCTTTGTTGTTGTTATTTAAAATGGTTGTTTTGATGGATTAAGATTGGGCATGATAGATAAACATGATAGATAAATGATGTTTTGGTAAGATTTTTCATATTTAAAACCCACAAAACCAAATTAACCACATTAACAAAGGCAAAATTTACCCACCGATTTTATATCCCTGTTAATAACCATTTAATCATCATAAATAAATTTTAAAACCACGCCTTGCATTTATTTAAAACTAGGACTTTATCATGGCGGTTAATTTTTCAAACACACTCATCGTGGCAATCTCAGCGACGGCATTATTTGACCTAAAAGAGCATGATGAGATGTTAAAACGCTTTTTGGCAGAAGACAAAGCCACCGCATCCGCTCGGTTTAGCGACTACATGAAATCGGTCGAAAACGAGCCATTACAAAAAGGCACAGGCTACCCACTCATCGAAGCCCTGCTAAACCTAAACAAATACCAACCACCCAAAGACTACCACGATGAGTCGCCTTTTGTCGAAGTCGTCATCGTCTCAAAATCCACCCCCGACCTAGGCATACAAGTGCTAAACGCCATACGCACGCATGGGCTGGGCATTACTCGCTCGGCATTCATCTCGGGGGCGAGTGTGGCGGATTATATTGATGATTTTGATGTGGATTTGTTTTTGACGACCAACGTCGATGATGCTCAAGCCGTCACCGATGCTCGCCTGTGTGCCTGTGCGGTGTTGGATGCCACGCCTGTGGAGATATTGGAGCTGGACACCGAACAGCTCCGTATTGCCTTTGATGGGGATGCAGTGCTGTTTGACGACTCAGGCGAGCTGGTGTTCAAACAAGAAGGACTACAAGCCTTTCATCATCGCGAAGAGAGCATGGCGGATTTGCCCATCGACAAAGGTCCTTATGCCGACTTTTTAATCAAGCTCTCCGCCCTACAAAAGAGCCTGCCCCACGACACCCTAGACAGCACCCACAATCCGATTCGTATCGCCCTTGTGACCGCTCGTAATGCCCCTGCCGACATGCGTGCCATTAAGACATTAAGGGAATGGGGTGTGGATGTGGATTTGGCGTTTTTCTTGGGCGGTATTGAAAAAACAAGGGTATTAAAAACATTTGCTCCGCATATCTTTTTTGATGATTCTATTAAGCATATTGACGCCGCTAAATCGGTTGTGCCGTCTGCCTTAGTGCCTTATCATTCCACGTCTTTACTTAATGAATACCACAGTCCTGATAAGGCGGTCATTGATAATATCGATCATGCCCAATTTGTCAAAACTGATAAAAAAGTGTTAAAAAACCCCAAAAAGACGAATAAATGATTTGTATTTTTAAAATAAAATGTGTTAATATAATCATACGATAAAAATCAGCGTTTTTATCTTTTTAAATAGAGATATTTTAAATTTATTTTTAATAAACCTAAAATATCCCAACTGGCACCACCAATGATCATCGGATGTATTGATGTATGCACATTGATGGATTTACCTTTGATTATTCTCACGGTTATTTTAAAGAGGAAATACCATGTCTAATGTAAATATTGACGCACTTAGCGTAGAACAGCTAGAAGCACTTACCAAAGATGCCCAAGCCAAAATCAAACAAAAGCAAGCCCAAGGTCTAAAAGATGCTTACTTGCAATTTAAACAAATCGCCAAAGAAAACGGCACCACCATCGATGAGATTCTAAAAGTAGGCAAAAAGGCTCAAAAAGAAGCATCTATTGCTTACCGTGACCCACAAAACCCAAAAAACGTTTGGGCAGGTCGTGGTCGTAAGCCAGGTTGGTTAGAAGAAGCCCTAGCCAAAGGCAAAAAACTAGAAGACTACAAAGTAAACTAAGCAGTAAAATAAGATAAGAGATTATCGCCTTGACTGCAAATAGATAAGTCAGGATATCTTATTCTGACTTATTTTAATTAAGATAATGGCAACACAATGCACAAATAAAAGCGACGGCATGCCAAAAGACAAACCAAAAAAGTAAATCCATTTAGTGAAAATATCGTCACACTAAATATGTGAATTTAACCGTTTATTTAAAACAAATTTATTGAATCAAATCATTATTTTTAAACATCAAAAGTTGAGTAACCATCATGGCAAGTATTAATAAAGTAATTATTGTTGGTCGTTTGGGTCAAGACCCAGAAGTACGTCAATTCCAAAATGGCGGTAGCCTGACCAGTATTAACGTGGCGACTTCTGACCGCTGGACAGACAAAAATACAGGCGAGCAAAAAGAGCAGACCGAATGGCACCGTATCAGCCTATTTAACCGCCTAGGCGAGATTGCCGCCCAATACCTACGCAAAGGGTCGCTCGTGTATATCGAAGGCAGTCTGCACACTAGGAAATACACCGACCAACAAGGCATAGAGCGTTATAGCACCGAAGTGCGAGCCAATCAAATGCAAATGCTTGACAGACGTGACAATAATGGCGGTGGCAATGGTGGCGACTGGCAGGGCAATCAAGGCTACAACAACCGCAACTTTGGCGGTGGCTACAACAACCAACAAAATAACCAATGGGGTAACGGGGGCGGTCAGCATGGCGGTTATCAGGGCAATAATGGCTTTGGTGGCAGTGCACCGCAACAAGGCGGCTATCAAAACGGCTTTAATAACCACTCCCAAAATGGTTTTGGGCAAAACACCCCAAGCTACCAAAATAACAACCCCAATCAAGGCTTCGGTCAAGCCCCACAGCACACCAATCAAGGCATGAACGTGAACCAAGGCATGAACCAAAATGCCAATCAGGGCGGTCAAGACAATAACGCCCCCGCTCAAAATGGAGCCAATCCATTCATGGGTGACAAACCTGCCCCCAAAGCAGTTACTCCGCCATCAGCCAGTGGCGTGGCAGACGATGACATGCCTTTTTAGTTCTGTAAAAATATTGCCAAAAACCAAATCGGAGAATTTTAAGAAAAGCTAGGAAGTCATAGCTTTTCTTTTTTATTCATTTGACATAATGGACATCTTTCCTACTAATAAGCAAGGATGTATTGAGTGGTTTTCTTACATAAATTGAGCATCATCTCACAAAAAACTCTCAATAAAATGCACCAAATCATCCCTACATCATCTTGCTTTTACTGTTTTTCTTGACATTGATGGAGTTGCAACGAGGGTGTGCTTTGTAATCTTATCCAAACCACAAACAACTGTTTTACAGACTAAACATAGATGATATTGTTATTGGAGTTGGCAGTATCTAGGAAATAGATAGATAGATAGATAGATAGATAGATAACTACCTAACCTCGCCTGTCCTTTTGCATAATTCATTATCAGTCTTTAAGAGATTAATGATTGTGTTGCCCCACGACTTATCACAAAAATAACCGCTTACCTTTAATAAATTGAGGCAAACGGTTTAATACAACAACAGCTGATGTGGCTACAGATTAGAATCGGTAAGTTACACTGCCCGAGACATTCAAGGGTTCACCATTGGTAATTTGATTAAACCCTGTTCCAGAGAAGTATTTTTCATTAAGCACATTATTTATATTGAGCTGGAAATCTAAGTTGGGATTTGCACGATAACGCCCCATTAGATTGACGAGAAATATACTGTCCTGACCGTATTTTTCCTGTGTGTTTGTTGCAGGGTTGGTTAGGTAAGCATAACGTTCCCCATACCAATTCACACCACCACCAATGCTTAGACCATTGATATAACGACTCATATCATGTATCGTCCAAAGCTTAATCATGCGGTCAGATGATGTGGTATTAATGGCTTTTCCATTGCGATCTTTAGCATTAAATTGGGAAAAGCTCATCATTGCTTGCCAATTTGGGCTAAGCTTGCCGCTAACTTCCACCTCTATTCCAGTACTGGTATTACCATCTGTGGTGGTATAAGCCACTTCTTTAGTGCTGTTTTCGGTGCCTTGTACACATGAACGCCCTGCGTTACAATCTCCCACCATGGCTTGTGCCATATTGTCTTTTTGGACGTGAAACAGTGTTACCTGTCCTTGCAGTTTGCCGTCTGGGCTACCACTTTTGAAACCCAACTCGTAGGTGTTGCCTTCTTCTGCATCAAGGTAGTCTCCATTAATATCACGCACACTTTGAGGCTTAAATATACTGGTATAGCTAGCATACACTGATTGGCTATCATTAATATCGTAAATAATACCCGCATAAGGCGTCCAAACATGATCGGCTTTTGCAGTCACTGTTCTGCCCCACTGAAAACCAGTTTTATCATAATCAGACAGGCGTGAACCCAATACCAGTGTTAGAGGTTCAGCAATTTTTAATTGCACTGCACCATAAATGCTTTTTTCTTTAGTCTTCACTTCAGCTTGTGGCGTATCTGGCAGGGTGGGCCATATTGGTTCGGGATAACTACCACCATGCCAATCATAAAGACTTGTAAGGGCATTTGGGTCACTACCAAGGCTGACTGAACGGGCATCACGCTTGTCGGTATGATGACTTGCACCAAACGTAAGCTGATGTTCCTTACCGAACAAATCAAACCACCCCTTAATGTCGGCAGAATAAAATGTCTGCTTAGTGGCATTTTTGGCAATGTAGCTATTGTATGTCCATGCAGGGTCTCTAACATTAGATGGAAGCCCTGTGATTTTGTCTACGGTGTTATAGCTATGGTAAAGTAATTTTGGATTGCCTTTGGTGTCCATATGGTATGCTTTTAAATTAAGCTCCCAATCATCATTAAAGTGGTGTTGTAGACTACCAAAATACTCTTTAGTTTCATTGTCCCAACGAGTCCAATCCACACTATTGTTCTTGTTAGACTCCCAATTTGTCTTAGAGCCATCGCTAAAATATGTTGGCAAACCACCCCACATCACACCATGTTGCTTATTTTTTCGATAAACGGCACCAATATCAAATGTAGTCTTATCTGTTAAATCAGCCTGCACCGTGGCGTAATAAGAAGTACGCCCACGTTTTTCACCATCAATAAACGTCTCACCATCTTGGTGGTTAAGCACCATGCGACCACGAACATTGCCACTCTTGGTTAGAGCTTGACCATAGTCAAGGCTTGCCCCGTAATTACCAAAACGATTTGCGTTGGCAGATACCTCTCCTGTAGGTGTATTATAAATGGCTTTTTTGCGTATCATATTAACACGAGCGGATGGCTCTCCTGAGCCTGTCAGCAACCCAGTAGCACCATGAGTAACTTCAACCCTGTCATAAATATCCGTTCCCACCAAGGTCTCCCCTACAGACATTTGGGCATTAAAATCCATGTCCGCTCCATCAGCACTAAACTGCTCAATATTAAAACCACGAGAACTAAAACTTAGTCTACCGCCATCTATATTGCCCACATTAATACCAGTGGTATTATCCAACACCTCTTTCATGGTTTGTAGATTTTGGTCTTTGATACGAGCCTGATTGAGCATACTGACCATTTGAGGGGTTTCGGTATTGCTAAGACTTAGCCCTGCCGAAGCTGTTGAATTGGGGACAGTGTAGCGATTGTAGTCCTCAAAATTAATGGTTTCATGAGCAAGAACTACGTGTGGCTCTTTCATATTAACAGGAATGTTTTCGCCAAAAGCAGTCTGACTAAAACAAACGACGGATATTGCAATGCTAAGATGTTTCTGAGAAAATTTTTTCATACTAAGCCTTATTACATGGGTGGAATAACAGGATGAGCCCTTTAATGATTGGACTTCCTACAATATTAGATATTCTGCTCGCCCTGAGCCATGCCTTCAGGCTAGAAAACCGTCATGGTTCGACAGGCTTACCACAAACGGTTTTAAATCAGAATTTTGTAGGAAACCTATTGTGTGATAGATACACAATAGTGGATAAACAACAATCGATACTTGTCAGTAAAAATATTTATTTACAAACGATTACAATAATAATTCTTATTTTTATTTTAGTCAATAACATTTTAAAATATTTTTTAACAAAAATTTAAAAAAATTAAAATATATATTGACATTTTTAATAATAATTGTTATTATTTTCAATAAATCTATCACTTATTATCAGGATGCTAGGTTTTTATACAGTTATTAAACAAAAGGTGTGAGTATGCAAAAATTACTAGGTGCTTTAATTTTATCTTTTATGACATCCACTGCCATGGCACACGGATTTTGGATTGATAAGCGTGCAGGAGAGCTTGCCATAGTCTTTGGAGAATGGGGTGATGATGCCAGTTATGATACAGATGTTTTAGACAGCATTCGTGGTTTGGATAAACAAGGCAAATCAATCGCCATTAGTACAACTGCCAATAAAAACAACATCACTGTTAATATGCCCAAAGATGTTAGTGCCATCATCAGCACCTACAAACCTAGTTACCACACTCAGGACAATAAGGGTGAATGGCACCGTAAATCCAAACTTGAGGTGAAAGATGCGGTGAGTGGCACGGTCTATGTACAAAATAACATCACCTTGTTTGACAACCAAGATAAGCCCATGTCATCGGCAGATGAGCTACAGTTACAAATTATCGCACTGTCAGACCCTTTTCAATTAAACATCGGTGACAAGCTACCTGTTCAAGTATTATTTGAGGGCAAACCACTTGCTAATGCTAAGATTGCTCAAGACTATATCAATAACCCCAAGGGCGAATTTATTGTAACAGACGACAATGGCAAGGCACATATTGTGGTGCAAAGCACAGGCATTACCGTTTTGCAAGTTGGTCATGAGGTAGAGAACCAAAACAAAAAATTGTCAGACAAAACTTATTATAACAGTACATTAGCCTTCAACTTATTTATGCATAAATATAAGTAATGAACCCTATCTGCAATTTATCAACCATTTATCAAAAATCAAAAATTGCCAGCCGTATTTTGTTGGCAATTTTTGGGTCTTATTTGACAGCTTTTTTGATTTCAGTATTGCCATTAGCCTTGCCAATACTTAATGTATCAGCAGTTGCTTGGGGTAAAATCATTGGGGTGGTTGGAGGTTCATTCACTTTTGTATTGATTTTTTGCATTTACTCTTTGAAAAAAGCTTGGATTTTTATGATAATCCTGAATTTTTTCTTATTTTTTCTTTGCTGGTATTTTGTGCCAAATTTCACTAATTTTATTGGCAAATGAAAACCAAAAACCATTTGTTATATTTTTTATGAATTATGAAGCTCAAAAAATTCTATTTTAAAAACTTTAATTTTATTGAAATTAAATTTTTTTACAAACTCAACAAAATCATAATTTCTTAAGAAGTCTAATAATATCTTCTCACGTATTAGATTTCCAAATACAATTAATCATTGGTATTGTTGGATACTAATCCATACAGCCAATCCTTCTTTTTATAAATCCATTTAAAATCCATGAGTTCAGTACACCGAAAAAAAGTAAAAGCTCCCAGTATTCGCCAACTGCTATCCCCCGTACACAGCTGGATGGGTTTGCTATTGGGTTGGTTATTATATTTTATGTTTTTTATGGGCACATTAAGTTATTTTAAAGATGAAATTAATATCATAACAATGCCTCATGCTTACCAAACAATTGGAAAGACCACAGATAATGATATTGTGCAAGCATTAGATTATGTTGATACACACCATTCTGACGCTGATAGGGTTTTTATTTACTCTGGTGATGAACGCAATCCTTTAAGAATCGGTGTTCAAACCAGTGGAGGTAGAGAGAACTATAAACAGTACGTAGCGACACGAGAAGGCTTTCTGCAAAGTAGCGGACACAGCCTTGGCGGTGAATTCTTTTATCGTCTGCATTTTGATTTGCACTATATACCTGTCATTTGGGCGAGATACTTGGTGGGCATTGCAGGCTTTATGATGCTTATTGCTATTATTACAGGCGTGATTATACATAAAAAAATTTTTAAAGACTTTTTTACATTTCGTGCAAGAAAAGGACATCGTTCTTGGCTGGATGCACACAATGCTTTATCGGCTCTTCCCCTACCTTTTCATTTAATGATCGCGTTTACAGGCATTATTACACTCGTCAATATGTATTTACCCTATTCGGAAAAAATTGCCAATATATCTCCCGATACTCATAGCCAATATTATGCTTTTGATTGGTGGGCAAAAAAAACGGATGAAGCTAAACCTGCTACAACTCCAAACATCCTACCGATTATTCATCATGCCAAATCATCTTGGGGACTCCATACAAACCACGATATTAAGATTGTTAGTATCAACCATTTTAATACCACTTCGGCACAGATTTCTATAGAAACACGAAACGATAAGCATTTTTCAAGATTGAGCACTTTTAATATTTATGATTATCAAGGCAATTTTATAAGAAGCAATCCAAAATACCCAAAAGGATTGTTGGCACAAAATGCTATTGTAGGCATGCATCAAGGGCGAGTCATGGGCATGCCCATGCGATTTGCGTTGTTTTTACTAGGATTGTCGGGTACGGCGATGATAGCGACAGGTCTAGTAATGTGGACAGTAAAAAAGAAAAATCAATTAAAAGGTAAAAAACATCTTGGTTTTTACCTAACAAATAAAACAAACGCTGGTGTCATCATAGGAGTACCATTAGCTACCATTATATTTATGTGGGCAAATCGCCTATTGCCTAATGATATGATTAATAGAGACAAAACAGAGATATTGATATTTTTTATTTCTCTTGCTACATCAATAATGATATCTTTATTTTTAAATGCCAAAAAATCGTGGATGATTTTGGCTTTAACAACTTCATTATTATGCTTTGCATTTCCTATTTTAAGTATAATATTGACAAATCGAGGAATAATTAATAGTATATTTTCTAATGATTGGGTTTTTGTTTTTTTTGATTTAACTATTCTGTTATTTTCTATATTTTTTTACTATATTTATTATTTTGTAAAAAATAATAGAATTAAATCTGTATAAATAATGAGAAATAGAAAATGATATTATGCTTATTTTGATAAATCTAAGAATTATTAAATATTGGCAAAATTATGAAAAATAAAAATAAAAACAATTATACAAAAGAGCCACTGCGAAATAATGATTTTGCAGCATTTTTCAATTTTTAAACCCTAGAAAATATCAGGGCTTGAACGTGTAAATATTTTATTTCGCAGTACGTCTAAAGTCTGATAAATATTCTTTTTCTCTATTGATTAGAATATTTATTTATAAACAAATAATCAATCTTTGCAAGATATTTATTAAATTCTTCAAGATGATATTTAAGTCAATTAACTTTCATTTCTTTAATAAAAAACTGGGATATATATGATTTACCTTGTTATTTTTATATTTTATATGATTGGATTTTTTTTATTGGCGATAAGCACTTCTCGTCATCAATCAAAATTTCAACACCTGATTGGATTTAAGAATTTAAAAATAATCGGTTTAATCATATTAATTGGTGGATGGTTGCCTATATTTTTTAGTTTATTAAAAGTATATTTTGTGATGAATATATTGATATTATCTTCTATTTCTGCAGGGATTATATATATAGGGTTAGTAATACATGATGAATTTCTAAAAAAATAGATTGTTTCAGTCATTGATTTTTTTCAAAATTCATTTTGTACAAGTTTGCATTTTTATCTTTCAATACATATAATGATTATTTTTTCATGAAAAATGCACAAATATTGTGATTTGAAGTCAAAAATTTATTTAACAGAGTGACTATCAGGCTGTGTTTTTTCTCTATTTTTATTGAAATACCAAGGGCAAGCACGCTCCAATTGAAATAAAACGGTGGCTACGGTCGCCGTTTTTATGTTCGTTTTTTACCCTTTTTATCATGCGTGATAAATTTGATTGAAAATTAGGGCATGCCTACCTTTTGTATTTGCAATGAAAAATGAGAAAAATCGCATGTTTTTCAAGGAAAAAACAAAGGCTGTGAGTTTTCTATCAGACAAGTTTTTGACGATGAAAAACAATCCGACCACTTAACTGGGTAAATTTTTAAGATTTTAACTTAATTTTTCAAATTAAGTGGTCGGATAGCCATTTTTCATGCAAAAACATCATTTTATTTCTATAAACTTTCTAAAATGTAAATAGTATTATAAAGGGTAGACACACCCTACCTTTTTAGGTCATAATTTGTTACAATATCAGCATTACATTTGTAAACTTTTAGCAAACTTTTTTGGAAAATATTTATGAAAAGAGTCGTCATCACAGGTATGGGCATTGTCTCAAATATCGGCAATGACCTAGCTACCGTTACCGATAGCCTAAAAAACGGCAAATCAGGCATTATCTTTAACCAAAGCTATGCCGAGCATGGCTTTAAATCGTGCGTTTCAGGCTCTATTGACCAAAGCACCCTAGATACCACAGACATTGACCGAAAACTCAAACGCTTTATGAGTGAGGCAAGTCTTTATGCCTATGTTTCGGCACTCTCTGCCATCAAACACGCAGGTCTGACACCTGCTGATGTTGCCGACAACCCCCGTGTGGCGGTCGTGGCAGGCTCTGGCGGGGCAAGCACATCTGATGTGGTAACAGCCGTAGATAATATGAAAGACAAGGGGCTTCGTGGTGTGGGTGCGATGAGCGTACCCAAAATCATGAGCAGCACCGTGTCAGCCACGCTTGCCACAGGGCTTAAAATCAAAGGGATAAGCTACTCGCTGTCATCTGCTTGTGCCACATCAAGCCATTGTATCGGTCATGCGATGGAGCTGATACAGCTTGGCAAGGCGGACATGGTCATCGCTGGCGGTAGCGAGAGTGAGCATTGGACGCAGTCGTGTATGTTTGATGCGATGGGGGCGATGAGTACCCAGTATAACGACACGCCACAGACCGCTAGCCGTCCTTATGATGCCACCCGTGATGGCTTTGTGATTGCAGGCGGTGGCGGTATGGTGGTCGTGGAGAGCCTAGAACACGCCCTTGCTCGTGGGGCAAACATTTTGGCGGAGATTGTCGGCTATGGGGCGACATCGGACGGGGCGGAGATGGTCGCCCCAAGCGGAGAAGGAGCAACTCGCTGTATGCAGATTGCCCTAACGCAGGCAGGGCTTGACACGGTGGACTATGTCAATTCGCACGGCACAAGTACGCCACTTGGCGACATTACTGAGCTAAACGCCATCGCAGAGGTGTTTGGCGGTGCGGATAAAACCCCACCCATTAGCTCCACCAAATCCATGACAGGGCATAGCTTAGGAGCGGTGGGCGTGCAAGAGCTGATTTATTGTGTGCTGATGATGAATAATGACTTTATCGCTCCAAGCATTAACATCACTGAGCTTGATGACGGAGCAAAAGCCTTTGACATCGTACAGACCACTCGCCAAACCAAGATTAACTCGGCAATGAGTAACAGCTTTGGTTTTGGAGGAACCAATTCGGCGTTGGTGGTTAAAAAGTTTGAAGGTTAAACCGTAAGGTGCGTACAACGCACCGCTTTTGCCCCAAAGTCTTTAATGGTGCGTGATACGCACCTTACTCACAAAACCAATTTTGCACCAATTTTAAAGTGCTTTGGGTATATTATGTTCATTTGAAAAGTAAAAACAATAATTTAAACTTGTAGGGTTTTAAAATTTCATTAAAATAGGTGTTATATGCCAAATAAACATATTTACAAAAGTATTTTTGGAGTTTTATTGCTTGCCCTTTTGGGGTGTCAGCCACAAAACTCGCCCAAACCCACCGAGCAAGCAACCATTAACACGGCTCAGCCAAGCAAAACAATTCCGTCAGAACCATCAATATTTGTCGTGTATTCAACCAATCGGCAAGCGGAAGGTGATGCGGCACTTTATACAGGCACACTCAATGCCAAAAATGGCTGTTTGTACATTGATGACCTGTTGATTGTGGTAACGGGTTTGTATGTTGATTGGCAAAATGAGCCGTTTTGGATTGGCAATAATCACGGTGAAAAATTTACACTTGGCGACAAAGTCAGCGTTGGCGGTTCACAAAGTAACTATGATGGCTATTTAGCCAATAACATCATTAACATTCCGAATTGCAAAGCTGAAAAAGTTTGGCTGGCTGTTCGCATTGATAAGCCATTTTTATGATGATTAACCCTATTATTAAAATAGGGTTTTATTTTATATTGATACCGCCATTCTATTTAGCTTTTCACTAATGGCTTGTCCTACAAACGCATTTAAACTACTGTCACGGCTTGCCATATAAGCACGGCGGTGCAATTCGCTATCAATACGTACATTAAATGAACCCTTAAAAGGCTTATCAGGCTCTATGCCTTGTTCAGCACAAAACGCCAAATAATCGTCCACGCTGTCATAAAAGGCTTGTTTTAAATCGTGAGCATTGTCTGCTTCAAAAGTAACAAGCTGATTAATGCCAATAAGTTTACCATAAAACATTTCATCATCATTATCAAGCGTAAATTCGCCAATATAGCCTTTATAAGTCATCATTTTTAAGCTCCTGATTTAACACATCATCATTACATTCATCAAAATAGCCTTTTTCGGACAAATAGGCTTTGACCGCTTTTAATGCTCCACCTTTAATGGTATTTTCGGGGTGGGGTTTATGCAAATGAATGCGGTCGCTATTATCATCACAATGAACAAATACCACACGAGAACCTGCCCGTTCGTGCATTTCATAACCTAATTGCGATAATAAAGTAACCAAATCACTAAATACAAAAGTTCGTACATCGCCATACAATTTGGCTTTTAATTTATCAGATTCGGTCATAAAATGCCTTGCAACTATTTTTGGTTGCATTATAACGCCCCACTTCGCCCTTTGTCAAATTTCAAATTCAAGAAAAACCCCTTTCCCTTTTCCCCATTTTCCCTTACAATTCACTTTTTTCCCTATTCTTTTAAAAATGCTCACACACCCCATTACCACCACGCACACCCCAAGCCAGCTTGTCGCACTCATCGCCACGCACTGCCCCGATTGGCAGGTGTGTTTTTTGAACAACAATCATCGCCCCGTGATTGGCATTTGCCCAAAAACCGCCTGGCAGGTTGAATTTGACGACACATTTACTGCCCACCGCTACAACCGCCATGCAGGGCAAACCACCACCTACGCCACCACTTATAGCGATTGGCAAAATGAACTCATCGCCTATGGCAAAAACTTGGATTGCCCCAGCCAAAAAGACGAATACACCCACGGCTTAATGGGCTTTATTGGCTATGACATATCGGCTCACGAATTAAATCCTAACATCGCTATCAAGCCCAACCAGCCTTGTGCTTATTTTGGGCATTATGATATTTATATTAAGCCGTGCGAGCATGGATTTGACTTGATTGGCATAAATGCTGATAAAGATATTTTTGATGAAATAAAAAATAGTTTGGCTGATTTATTAAATAAAAAATCACCAAAACCAACATCCGCCCAATTTATATCATCATGGCAAAATCAAGATTACAATCACGCCTTTAACCAAACCCAAGAATACATCAAAGCAGGCGATACTTATCAAATTAACTTAACGCAAAGTTGGCAAGCGGATTTGGCTAATTTATCCAGCCATTTACCCAATTTACAACATCAAATGAATGCCCCTTTTGCAGGTTATTTACAATTAACCAATTTTGAATTATTGTCGGTATCTCCTGAATTGTTTTTTGAATTTTATGGGGAAAATGGCAATATTCATCTGATTGCCAAACCCATCAAAGGCACACGCCCCCGCCACAGCGACCCTATTATTGATGATAAATTAAAAAACGAACTCACAAACAGCGAAAAAGACATTAGCGAAAATTTAATGATTGTGGATTTACTGCGTAATGACTTAGGCAAATACGCCCATATCGGCACGGTAAAAACACCCAAACGCTTTGCCATTGAAAGTTTTAAAAACGTACATCATATGGTCAGCACCATTACCGCCCAATTAAAAGACGTGCATAGCCTAGAAGTCTTATTTGGCAGTTTGCCCGCAGGGTCAATCACAGGCACACCCAAAAAACGGGCGTGCGAGATTATCCATGAATTAGAAATCTCCCCCCGTGGGGCGTATTGCGGAACCATGGGTTATATGAATTTTGACGGCACAGGCAATTGGAATGTGCTAATTCGCACGTTGCAAAAATCAGACAAAGTAGAGCTTTGGGCAGGAGGCGGTATTACCATAAAATCGGATATGGAGAGTGAATATCAAGAATGTTTGGATAAAGTGGGGAATATATTGCAGATGATACATGGCGAGTGCGAATAAATGCACCCATGTTCCCAAATATGCTATACTTATGCCAAATTGGAAAATAATAAGCCCGTTCTTTCATTTTATAATACCACTTATTCCAAAACGACATAAGAGCCTTTTCATGTTTCACTTTACCAACCAAACTGCCTTTTTAGACAACATCGCCACACTTGCCAACACACACATCGCCCCCAAAGTCATCGACATCGATAAGGGTTATTATCCCCTAGCTGAGATGGCTGAGCTGGGCAAGGCAGGACTGTTCGCCCCACACCTAAACGCCCACGGCAACCGCTTTGATTTGGCAATCCTTGCCAATGCCAACGTGGGGCGAGTGTGTGGCACGACCGCTTTTTTGACGTGGTGTCATCAAGTGATGGGACTGTATATTGATCAATCGGACAACAGCCTGTTAAAGGGCGAATTTTTGGACAACCACGCCCTTGCCCACACCTTTGGCGGCACCGCTCTGTCCAACCCGATGAAGACATGGGCGAACATCGAGAGCATGAAATTTGTCGCCAAAAAGGACGGCAGCGGCTACAAAGTTAGCGGCATTCTGCCGTGGATTAGTCACATCAAAGACGGTCAATACTGCGGTGCCGTGGCACAAATAGATGGCACGGACGATGAAGTGTTTTTCCTTTTGCAGTTTGATAAAGCACGACAAAGTTCATGGCAACTGCACCCCTGCCCTGCGTTTAGTGGCATGGAAGGGTCTAGCACGCTACGTATTGAGCTGACCGACTACCCCATCAGTGCCGATGACATCATCGCCTTGCCCTGCAAAGCATTCATCGCCCGTATTCGCTCGGCATTTGTACTCATGCAACTTGGTATCGGAGCAGGGATTATCATGGGAGCCATTGACGACATCAAAGAAGGCACGGCGGTCTCCAACGCCTTTTTAGAAGATCAAGCAGGCAGTCTGACCTTGGAGCTTGACAATCTGGTCGCCAAAACCCTAAGCCTTGGCAAAGACCCCTTTAACAGCGACAAAGAGTTTTTCTTAGACGTGCTAAACGTGCGTGAACAAGGGGCAATGCTGACCCTAAAAGCCACCCAATCTGCCATGCTTCATCAAGGGGCGAAAGGCTATCTGATGACTGCCCACCCCCAACGCCGTCTGCGTGAAGCTCAGTTTGTGGCGATTGTCACGCCTGCCATCAAGCATTTGCGTTATCTGTCTCATCAGCTGATGGATGAACCCAAAGTTAAGCCGATTGAGTATTTCATTTAATTTATATAAAAAGGTAATCATGACAACTTCCCCCACCGATGGTCGTGGTGCATGGCGTAAATTTATCTGCCTTGCCTGTGGCTATATCTATGATGAAGAACTGGGCGACCCCGAAGACGGCTTGCCTGCTGGCACTCGTTTTGAAGACATTCCCGATGATTGGCAATGTCCGCTGTGTGGCGTACGCAAAAGCGACTTTGAGCCTTATGAAGAGACAAGCCACATCGCCCCTGCCGTCGTCTTTGACCGCACCGAGCGTGGCGTGGTCATCGTTGGGGCGGGTCTTGCAGGTTGGGCGATGGTAGACGCTTTGCGTGCTTTGGACAAGGATTTGCTCATCACACTCATCAGTGCCGATGACGCCGACCGTTATCACAAGCCCATGCTGTCGGTCGCCCTATCCCAAAACAAAGGACGAGCCGAACTGGTGCGTGCCACGGGCAGTCAGTCTGCCCTTGATAACAACGTACGTCTGCTTGCCAACACCTACGTCACCAACATCGACACTCACACCCAGAGCCTGCACACCACCCGTGGCACGGTATATTATGACAAACTCATTCTCGCCATCGGTGCCAGCCCTGCCTATCCGCCCACCATCGCCAAAGAGATGGCATGGCACGTCAATCATTTGGAACGGTTTGACGAACTCAAATCCCGTCTAACCACCCCCAAGCACGTCGCCATCATCGGGGCAGGCATGATTGGCACCGAGCTTAGCGAAGACTTGATAAAGGCAGGTCATAAGGTCAGTCTCATTGACGTACACCCCAGACCTTTATCCGCCCTACTGCCTGCCGTGGCGGGCGAGCGGATTTTAAATGCCATCGAAGCCCTTGGGGTAAATTGGCTTGGTCATAGCATGGTCAAAGGCGTAAATGCCACCGCACACGGCTATGAGATTGACTTATTTGACTGCGACAGCGAGACGGTCAGTCCCTTGCTGGTCGATGAAATCATCGTCGCCACAGGACTTCACGTTCACGAACGCCTGCCCTTGCGTGCCAATCTGACCTTTAACAAACACACAGGCATCGCCGTCAATCCCCAAACCCTGCAAACGAGCGTGCCTGACATCTACGCCCTAGGCGACTGTATTAGCATTGATGGCGTGCCTTGTCGCTATGTCGCCCCCCACCGCTCACAGGCGAGTGTGATTGCAGGGCAAATCATCCAACAAGACGGACAAGGCACCATCTACAAACACACCCCACCGATGATTCGCCTAAAAAATAAATGCATCAGCGTCACCGCCAACGGTCTGCCCAAAGGCGTGGGCGACTGGCATGTGCTTAGCGATGATGAAAACGGGCTTGTGCTTGAGATGAGAGAACATGGCAATGTCGTGGCAACAGCAACGATAAAATCGCCATAGCAATCAAAAATAAAAATGCAAAAATAAAAAATTGGGGCGATGATTTGCCCCTTTTTTATTAGGGCGTGTTGAACTTTGGTATTTGCAATGAAAAATGAGAAAAATCGCATGTTTTTCAAGGAAAAAACGTAGGCTGATAGTCATTCTATCAGACAAGTTTTTGACGATGAAAAACAAGATTTAGCCATTTTTCATGCAAAAATTGATAAAAGCGTTAAATTTTCATCTTATTTTATAAAGAATGTTATCAATGTTCAACACGCCCTAACTACGATATTTTATAGTAAATTAAGCCCAATTTGCACCAATGCCAAATCTTGAAAAATACCTTGTAGGGGCGTGTTGAACACGCCCTTTGGTGGTGTATTTTGAAGTTAAACGATTATAATTGAATTTACGATACTTTGAACAACAAAAAAACAACCGTAAATCGCTCTACGGTTGTTCATGTCGTGGAGTGCCGAAATTAGAATGCTAGGTGAGCACCTACGCCCCACATGTTGGCATCAGAGTTTAGGTAGTTATAACCTGCTTCAATACCGAAGTTAGCGGTTGGTTGGAAACCCAGACCCACGCCACCAGCGATTGACGTTTTGTCTGTTTCGCTAGAATATAGGTTGCTGTTGGTTGTTTTGTTTTCAACTTCTGTTTTAGACAGACCCAATTTACCTTTGGCATAGACTGGTGAGTTGTTGAAGTGGTAACGATAAGTACCATACGCACCATAAGTCTTCGCTTTTAGTTCGTACTCATTGCCATTATGGTTATATTTTTCGCTGTCAGCACCTTGGTATTCTAGCTCAACACCGACGTTTTGGTCGAAGTTATAACCACCATATACGCCATAAGCAGTCAAGTCACCTTTATGACCACGAGCATTATCAACGTCAAATTGACCTACTTTTACACCCACATAAGGCTGACCCACACTATTTGCACCGTAGCTTACAGCAGCAGTGGCACTCATTGCCAATAGTGATGACGCACCAAGAGCTAGTAGGGCTTTGTTTAATGTTTTCATGGTTTCTCTCCAATTATGGTGCAAGCACCGAGTTTGTTTATTATGTCGCCATCTGACGAATTCATCATCAGTGCCGATGTGTGTATAGTAACAAAATATTTCTAAAAAACTGTGCGTATTTGTGGTGTTAAATGTAAAGTTTTGCAAAATTTACCCCCACCCCCTTTTACATTGGATGTCTTTTGCAATATTTTGTTACTTTTATCACAATTCACGCTCAAATATTGCGTTATTTTGCCAAAATTATCCCAAAACTCAGCTTATTTACCCCATTTCACAGCCAAAAATCCCAAAATAACGCCATTTTTTAAAATTTTTTGATAAATTTTAAAAAAATTGCCCAGCCTTTTGACAAAGCACGTCATTAAAACAGTCAAATTTGGGCAAAATCGGCAAGTTTTACATAAATTGTTACAATTTACGCCCATTTTCGCCAGTTTTTTGGTCAATGTTACAGGGCGTGCCTGCCTTTGGTATTTGCAATGAAAAATAGGAGAAATCGCCCGTTTTTCAAGGAAAAGTCCGCAGTTGATATTGAAATATCGACAAGGATTTTGACTTCGAGCCACAATCCGACCACTTAAATTTAAAAAATTAAGTAAAAACCTTAAAATTTTACACGATTTAAGTGGTCAGATAGCTATTTTTCATGCAAAAATGGATTGAAATCATCAAATTTTTACCATATCTTATGAGAATGCTATCAACGGTAGGCACGCCCTAATTTTTTGATAAAATCTAAGTTAAATCTTTTGGTAAATTTTAAAAAATAGGCAAATTTATGACAAAATCACTCATCATTTTTGATTTGGATGGCACACTCATTGACAGCGTGCCTGATTTGGCGGACGGCGTGGATAAAATGCTTGCTCATTTTGACAAATCCCCTGCTAGCACGGATAACGTACGGACGTGGGTGGGTAATGGCTCGGTGAAACTCGTGGAGCGGGCATTAGTGTGGGCGGAGCTATCACTTGACAATTTGCACCACGCCCATGAGATATTTTTAAAAGAATACGCCACTTGTCAAGGCAAAACGATGGAGTACAATGGGGTAACGGACGGATTAAACCGCCTTATCAAACAAGGCTTGACGCTTGCCCTGTGTACCAATAAGCCTGCTCAATTTTTGCCCGACATTTTAAATAACATGGGCTGGACGGACAAATTCGCCTGTGTCATTGGGGGCGACAGTTTGCCTACTAAAAAGCCTGACCCTGCTCCGCTTTTGCATATTTGCACCACGCTTGGCATAGACAAATCGCAAGCGGTCATGGTGGGCGACTCCAAAAATGACATCACAGCAGGGCAAAATGCAGGGATAACCACGCTCGCCCTAACCTATGGTTATAACTATGGCGAGCCGATTGCGGACAGTCGCCCTGATGGGGTGTTTGATAATTTTGGCGATTTGGTTGCATCTCTTTTATAACTCACAAAAACACACCCCAAAGACCTTGCTTGGGGTGTGTGCTGTGGTTTATTGACCGAACATTTTGGATGTTTAGCCTTCCACCACAGGGATTTTACCGATTTTGGCTTGCCAGATTTTTGGGGCGGTGGCGTGTACCGATACGCCATTGCTATCTACCGCCACCGTTACAGGCATATCCTTAACTTCAAATTCATAAATCGCTTCCATGCCAAGCTCAGGGAAAGCAACCACTTTGGCATTTTTGATGGCTTTTGAGACCAAATATGCCGAACCGCCCACCGCCATGAGATACACTGCTTTGTTGTCAGCGATGGCTTCACAGGCGATTTTACCACGCTCGGATTTACCAATCATACCCAAAAGACCAGTTTGTTCTAGCATTTGACGGGTAAATTTATCCATACGAGTGGCAGTTGTCGGCCCTGCTGGCCCCACCACTTCATCACGCACAGGGTCCACAGGCCCAACGTAATAGATGAGTTTGTTAGTGAAATCCACAGGTAGGGTTTCGCCATTATTTAGCATGTCAGTCATGCGTTTGTGAGCAGCGTCTCGCCCTGTGTAGATTTTGCCGTTAAGCAGTAGCACATCGCCTGTTTGCCATGTCGCCACTTCTTCTTTGGTTAGGGTATCCACATTGACACGCTTGCCACTGTCGGGGCTGTAAGTGATGTCAGGGTATATATCCATGCTTGGCGGTTCTAGGTTTACCGCCCCTGTACCGTCAAGCTCAAACTCCACATGGCGAGTGGCGGCACAGTTAGGAATCATCGCCACAGGCTTAGATGCGGCGTGCGTTGGATAGTCTAGGATTTTGACATCAAGCACGGTGGTAAGACCGCCCAAACCCTGAGCTCCGATACCTAGTGCATTTACCTTTTCAAAGAGTTCAAGGCGTAGGCTCTCGGTGGTAGATAGCTCTGCTCCGCTTTCGGCTTTGGCTTTTAGCTTGTGAATGTCAATGTGGCTCATGAGACTCTCTTTTGCCAAAAGCGTGGCTTTCTCTGGCGTGCCACCGATACCAATACCCAAAATACCCGGAGGACACCAGCCTGCACCCATTTTAGGAATGCTCTTTAACACCCAATCCACAATACTGTCAGACGGATTTAGCATGGTAAGTTTGGATTTGTTCTCACTACCGCCCCCTTTGGCAGCACAGGTAACTTCCACCTTATCGCCTGCCACGATTTCCATGTGAATGACGGCAGGGGTATTGTCTTTGGTGTTCACTCGTTTGCCCGCAGGGTCGGCAAGTACAGACGCACGCAGGGTGTTATCAGGGTGATTGTAGGCACGGCGAACGCCTTCGTTGACCATGTCCGCCACGCTCATGTCACTGTCCCACGTTACGTTCATGCCGACTTTTAAAAATACAGTTGCAATCCCTGTGTCTTGGCAAATCGGGCGTTTGCCCTCGGCACACATACGGCTGTTTACCAAAATTTGAGTCATGGCGTCTTTGGCGGCAGGGTTTTCTTCACGCTCTAAGGCTTCGGTCAGGGCTTCGATGTAATCGGTTGGGTGATAGTAGCTGATGTACTGAAATGCGTCTGCGATGGACTGGATAAAGTCGTCTTTTTTGATGACAGTCATGTGAGTTCCTTGTGATTGGCTGGCTAAAAAGCTGGCTAGATTTTGCTAAAAAGCGGTGTTATTGTAGCATAGATTACTACCGCTTTAAAATGTTTTTCCTAATTACCGCACAGAGCAATTGTACCACATCCCACAAAACAACAAGTATTTAAAATAAGACCCATTTTACAAAGTTCTCACTCTACTATGTTTAATAGAAAGTTTGACATGACCACTTACTAAAATTAAATTTAATACAGCACAAATTAACAAGACGCACTCACTATTGGTAATATTTTTATAGACATGATAAAAATTTGATGACTCAATCAATTTTTGCATGGAAAATAGCAAAGTCAGACTCGTCCTAGTTTTAAAGTTTTCAACTATAATTTGACATCAATCGTCTTTTTATTTGTCAAAAACACCAACAAACCAAAATCCATGCAATAAAAAAACCAAACCTTAAAAAGGTTTGGTTTTCGTAGAAATAGTGACTATTATGGACGGTCAACCAATTCCACATAAGCCATTGGTGCATTATCGCCATCACGATAACCGCATTTGATGATACGCAAATAACCACCTGGGCGAGTCTTGTAACGTGGTCCTAGCTCATTGAAAAGCTTACCAACGGTTGCCTTGTTACGAGTACGGTTAAAAGCAAGACGGCGATTAGCAACGCTGTCTTCTTTTGCCAAAGTGATGAGTGGCTCTGCTACACGACGTAGCTCTTTTGCTTTTACCAACGTGGTTTTGATTAGCTCATGTTCAATCAATGAATTGGTCATGTTTTGGAACATAGCCTTACGATGGCTGCTGGTGCGACCCAGCTTGACTCCGCTATTACGATGTCGCATGGTCAGTATCCTTTAAAATTAACGGCTACGGTAAGAAAAACGGTCATCAACTCGCAAATCGCTTGGTGGCCAGGTCTCTAAACGCATGCCCAACTCCAAACCTTTTGACGCAAGTACGTCTTTGATTTCGGTTAATGATTTCTTACCTAAATTTGGTGTTTTTAGAAGTTCAGTCTCAGAACGTTGCACCAAATCACCGATGTAGTAAATGTTTTCAGCTTTCAAGCAGTTTGCTGAACGAACCGTTAGTTCAAGGTCGTCCACTGGGCGTAATAGCACAGGGTCAATCTCTTCTTTTTCTTTAACTGGCTCAGGGGCTTCCTCGGCTTCTAGATCAACGAATATTGCAATTTGTTGTTGCAAAATCGTAGCAGCCTTACGAATCGCCTCTTCAGGGTCAATCGTACCATTAGTTTCAAGCTCAATGATAAGCTTGTCAAGGTCAGTACGTTGCTCAACACGAGCATTCTCAACATCATAAGCCACACGCAATATAGGGCTAAAACTTGCATCAAGTTTCAAACGTCCAATCGCTTTAGAATTGGCATCTTCACGACGTTGATTGGCAGGCTCATAGCCACGACCTGTCACCACACGCAGACGCATTTTTAAATGTCCACGTTCACTTAACGTACCAAGCACCAATTCAGGATTGGCGATCTCAACATTATGTGGCAGTTCAAGATCAGCAGCAGTTACAATGCCTGCACCCTTTTTATCCAATGTTAAATAAGCTTCGTTTTGGTCATGTAAAATGATTGCCAAGCCTTTTAGGTTCAAAAGCAAATCTAATACATCTTCTTGCAAACCTTCTAGTGTTGAATATTCATGATCAACGCCTTCAATTTCAGCTTCAATCACGGCAGCACCAGACAACGAAGATAAAAGAATGCGACGAAGAGCATTACCTAGTGTATGCCCAAAGCCACGTTCTAACGGCTCGAGCGTGACCTTAGCAGTCGTTTCATTAACCGTATCTACATTAATTGCAGACGGTGTTAGAAACTCAGTTACATTTGTCATAAGTCACCTCGATTAGTTCGGATTATTTAGAATATAGTTCTACAATCAAGCTTTCGTTAATTTCAGCAGGTAGGTCACTGCGATCTGGAGCAGTTTTAAACGTACCTTGTAGTTTGCTGTGGTCAACTTCTAGCCATTCTGGAATGCCACGTTGAGTCGCAAGCTCTACTGCGTTTTTAATACGAAGTTGTTCTTTTGACTTCTCATGCACAGCAATCACATCACCGTCTTGAACTTGGATTGAAGGAATGTTCACACGAACAAACTCATCACGACCTGCTTTTTTTAGCAGGATTGCACGGTGGCTCACCAACTGACGTGCTTCTGCACGAGTAGCACCAAAGCCCATACGATAAACAACGTTATCCAAACGGCGTTCTAGCATGCCAAGTAGGTTTTCACCAGTAGCACCACGCATACGAGCAGCTTCTTTATAGTAGTTTGAGAATTGACGCTCAAGCACACCATACATACGTTTTACTTTTTGCTTCTCGCGAAGTTGTAGGGCGTATTCAGAGGCCTTATTTTGGCTATTGCCATGCTGACCAGGTACGCGACCTGATTTTTTTGTCTTAACGTCGTAAGCTTTTACACCTGATTTGAGTTGCAGGTCAGTACCTTCACGGCGAGACAATTTTAATTTTGGACCAATATAACGGGCCATGAGTTATCTCCTTAAACGCGGCGTTTCTTAGGCGGGCGGCAGCCGTTGTGTGGAATTGGGGTTACATCGCTGATGCTGTTAATTTTATAACCCAATGCACCTAATGCACGAACCGCAGACTCACGACCTGGTCCTGGACCTTTAACCAAGACATCAACGTTTTTAACACCATAGGTTTCTTGTGCTGTTTTACCAGCAACTTCAGCAGCAACCTGTGCAGCAAAAGGCGTTGATTTACGTGAACCACGGAAGCCTTGTCCACCTGAGGTGGCCCAAGCCAATGCATTACCCTGACGATCGGTAATGGTTACAATGGTGTTATTAAAAGACGCATGAATATGGGCGATACCTTCAGATACCGAACGACGTGCCACTTTTTTGCGGCTACGAGTGTCTTTTGCCATCTTTTAGCTTCCTAAATTAGTTACTTTTTAATTGCTTTGCGAGGACCTTTACGGGTACGCGCGTTGGTTTTAGTGCGTTGACCACGAACTGGAAGACCACGGCGGTGACGAAGACCACGGTAGCAACCCAAATCGACCAAACGCTTGATGTTCATTGAAATTTCGCGACGAAGGTCACCTTCGGTAGCGTAATTTGCAACTTCTGCACGAACAGCATCCAGTTGTGAATCATCTAACTGACCAATTTTGGTGGTCTCGCTGATACCTACGGTTGCCAAGATTTTCTTAGCAGTAGTGCGGCCAATACCAAAAATGTAAGTTAGCGAAATCACAGCGTGTTTGTTGTCCGGAATGTTTACACCGGCAATACGAGCCATTGATTTCTCTCCGTTAGCACAAATGCTAGGCATTTGCTGTTTTACTCTACTGCTATCCTAGATAACAGCATGGCAAGTAGCGGATAATACAATATCCGCTACAAAATTGCAAGTATTAATTTGTAAAATTAACCTTGACGTTGCTTATGACGTGGCTCTGAACTGCAAATAACCAATACTTTACCTTTACGGCGTACGATTTTGCAACTGCCACAGATTTTTTTTACAGACGCTTGAACTTTCATGTCTACTCCTAATGTCATTTAGACTGGATTAAAGTTTGATCATGGTATTGATGGGTCATCAGATGTGCTTGCACCTGTGCGATGAAGTCCATAAGTACAACCACCATAATCAATAAAGATGCACCACCCAACTGAAAAGGCACGCCAAATGACGTTTGAATTACCATTGGCATTAGGCAAATGATCGCCATATACATCGCACCAATAAACGTTAGGCGATTTAGGACAAAATCCAAATATCGTTTCGTTTGCTGTCCTGGGCGTATGCCAGGAATATAAGCACCACTACGCTTTAAATTCTCTGCCACCTCACCTGGGTTAAACATCAATGCTGTATAAAAATAACAGAAAAAGATGATTAGCACGCCAAACAGTAATAAGTACAAAGGACTGCCTGGCTGTAAGATGAGTGAAATGTTCTGCATGATATTTTGCAGTGTGGTTGGATTCGCCGAAGAACCTGCCCATTGCCCCAAACTTGCAGGCAACATCAGCAATGAGCTAGCAAAAATCGCTGGAATCACCCCTGCCATATTGAGCTTTAATGGCAAATGTGATTGTTGCTGAGCATAAACTTTACGCCCTTCTTGCTGTTTTTGAGCATAATTAACAGGCACACGGCGTTGGGCACGTTCAATATAAACAATGCCAGCCATCACCGCCAAACCCAACAACGCAAAGATAAGGACAACCATTAAGTTCATGTCTTGACTGAATGCACCCGCAATCATGCCAGGGGCACTTGATATGATACTGGCAAAAATAAGCATGGATATGCCGTTGCCAATGCCGCGCTCAGTAATCTGCTCACCAAGCCACATCAAGAACATCGCTCCTGCGACCAATGCAGTCACCGCAGGAATCATAAAAGTCAAACCAGAGCTTAATGTCAAACCACCAGCAACAAGACCTGCTGACATACCAACCGCTTGCACAAATGCCAAAGCCAGTGTACCTTGCCTCGTGTATTTATTTAAAATACGCCGACCAGATTCACCTTCTTTTTTTAGGGCATCAAGCGAAGGTATCACCGCTGACATCATCTGTACCACAATGGATGCTGAGATATAAGGCATGATACCCAGTGCCATGATGGACATACGCTCCAAAGCACCGCCTGAGAACATGTTAAACATGCCCAAAAAGGTATTTTGACTGCCATCAAAAAATTGAGCAAGACGGATGGGATTCATGCCTGGTACAGGAATGTGCGAACCTAAACGATAGACAACCAACGCCCCAAGCAAAAATAACATGCGATGCCATAGCTCATCATACTTACGAATAAAAGCCAATGGATTTAATGGAATGCCTGATTTAGGCGTTGATTTAGACATGGATTACTCCTCGACGCTACCGCCAGCGGCAACGATGGCTTCTTTTGCACCTTTAGTAACTTTTACGCCTTTAAAGGTTAAAGCACGGCTAATCTCGCCTGATAAGATAATACGAGCACGCTTCATGTCACCACGGATGATGTTGGCAGCTTTTAGCGTTTCAAGTGTTACCTCATTGCCTTCAATCTTGTTAAGCTCTGACAAACGTACTTCGGCTGTTGTCAAGGCTAGTTGGCTGGTAAAACCAAATTTTGGCAAACGGCGATAGATAGGCATTTGACCGCCTTCAAAGCCTGCTGGAATGCTTGAGCCTGAACGTGAAGTTTGACCCTTGATACCACGACCACCAGTCTTACCTAGACCTGAGCCAATACCACGACCACGACGTTGGGCAGTCTTTTTTGCACCCACTGCTGGGGCAAGTTCATTTAAACGAAGACCCATTACGCTTCCTCCACTTTAACCATGTAATGTACACGATTTACCATACCACGAGTAGATGGTGTATCTTCTACTTCCACAGTATGACCGATGCGACGTAGTCCCAAACCTTTTAGGCAGGCCTTATGGCTTGCCAAACGGTGTGAGCTAGACTTAGTTTGAGTAATTTTCATTGTTTTCATAACACTCACCTACTCTTAGCCCAAAATTTCTTCAACAGATTTGCCACGTTTAGCAGCAACTTGCTCTGGTGAAACCATGTCACGCAGACCTTTAAAGGTTGCATAGACCACATTGGCAGCATTGGTAGAGCCGTAGCATTTCGCCAATACGTCTTGAACGCCAGCAACTTCTAGCACAGCACGCATTGCACCACCAGCAATAACGCCAGTACCTTCTGATGCAGGTTGCATGTATACTTTTGATGCACCGTGACGAGCATTAATAGGGTGTTGTAGTGTTGTGCCAGCAAGCTCAACAGTAATCATGTTACGCTTAGCAGCTTCTAGTGCTTTTTGGATGGCGGCAGGCACTTCACGAGCCTTGCCACGACCAAAACCAACACGACCATTACCATCACCAACTACTGTCAATGCAGTGAAGGAGAAGATACGACCACCTTTTACAACTTTTGCCACACGGTCAACGGCAACCAATTTCTCTACCAAACCGTCAGTTTGTTCAACTTTTGCCATGATTAGAACTCCAATCCGTTTTCACGAGCAGCGTCAGCTAATGCTTTAACACGGCCATGATATTTAAAACCACTACGGTCAAATGCAACCTTAGTAATGCCCGCAGCTTTTGCACGCTCTGCAATCAGTGCACCCACAGCTTTTGCTGCTTCAACATTGCCAGTCGCACCTGAGCGAAGGGTTGAATCAAGAGTTGATGCTTGAGCCAAAACCACACCGCCTGTTGGGGCGATGATTTGGGCGTAGATGTGACGTGGCGTGCGAGTAACGGTCAAACGGTTGGCACCTAATTGACGGATATGGGCACGGGTTTTTTTTGCTCGGCGAAGACGAGCTGATTTTTTATCCAACATGTTTGCTCACCTTACTTATTTTTTCTTAGCTTCTTTACGAAGAACCACTTCATCGCTATAACGAACACCTTTACCTTTATAAGGCTCTGGTGGGCGGAAGCTACGAATCTTAGCTGCTGCTTGACCCAATTTTTGCTTGTCGTTTGATTTTAGAACGATTTCAGTTTGACTTGGGCTTTCAGCAGTCACACCTTCAGGGAGATTATAAGCAATCGGGTGAGAGAAACCTAAGTTAAGGTTTACCACATTGCCAGCAACTTGGGCACGGTAACCAACACCGATAAGTTGCAAACGACGTTCAAAACCTTCACTCACACCTTGAACCATGTTGTTCAACAATGCACGCACAGTACCTGTGTGCATCCACGCTTCTTTGGTGTCTTTGACAGGAGCAAGAGTAACCACGTTATCTTCTTGCTTTAGCTCGACCAAATCATGCAGGCGTAAAGACAAAGAACCGTTCTTGCCCTTAACTTCAACCTGCTGACCGTTCAAAGTAACGCTGGTACCCGCAGGTAGCGTTACTGGGGCTTTAGCCACACGAGACATAGGAATTTCCTTTAATGATAAAAACAACCATCAATAATTGATGGCAACGAATAATAACCAACTCTCACCATCCAAGATAATTTAAATTGGTTAAAAAAGCAGGGCATTATAACACAAAAAATCCTTAGAGTAAACTAAGGATTTTTATTTTTATCACTTTAAATAAAAATAACAAATAAAGTGATTAGGCAACCAAAGCGATAACTTCACCGCCGATGCCAGCTGCACGTGCTGCACGGTCGCTCATAATGCCTTTGCTGGTAGAGATGATGGCAACGCCCAAGCCTTTTTGAACGCTTGGCAGTTCATCTTTCCCACGATATTGGCGTAGACCAGGACGACTATAACGCTTAAGTTCAGCGATAACGCCTTTGCCTTGGTAGTATTTTAGTTCAATGTTTAGAACTTTTTTGTTGTTTTCGCCGTCAACAACTTCAGCAGAAGTTAGATAGCCTTCAGCAACCAACAAATCAGCAATTGATTTGCGTAGCTTAGAAGCAGGCATTTCTACACTTGGCTTATTTCTTGATTGTGCGTTGCGAATGCGGGTTAGCATATCAGCAACTGGATCTTGCATACTCATTGCGATACTCCTTACCAGCTAGCTTTACGAACGCCAGGTACATCACCTTGCATTACACGCTCACGCAACTTGTTGCGTGATAGACCAAATTTACGGAAATAGCCGTGTGGACGACCAGTCAAGCCACAGCGATTACGCAAACGAACTGGTGATGAGTTACGTGGCAATGCTTGTAGAGCAAGCATTGCGTCTAAACGCTCTTCATCACTGGCATTTACATCACTGATGACTGCTTTTAGCTGTGCACGCTTCTCGGCGTACTTAGCAACTGTTTTTTCGCGTTTTAATTCGCGATTAATCATGCTTTTCTTAGCCATAACGTTTACCTTATCTAAATGGGAAACCGAATGCTTTTAGCAATGCACGACCTTGATCGTCATTAGCAGCAGTCGTTGTGATGGTGATGTCAAGACCACGAATACGGTCAATTTTATCAAAATCAACTTCAGGGAAAACGATTTGTTCTTTGATACCTAGCGAGTAGTTACCACGACCATCAAATGCTTTTGCAGAAAAACCACGGAAGTCACGAATACGAGGAATCGCAATGGCAATTAAGCGGTCTAAGAATTCGTACATCTGGTCACCACGAAGGGTAACTTTACAGCCAATCGGCCACTCTTCACGAATTTTAAAGCCTGCCACTGATTTGCGTGCTTTGGTAACAACTGGCTTTTGACCAGCGATGACAGTCATGTCTGCCAAGGCACCTTCAAGTAGTTTTTTATCTTGTGCTGCACCACCAACACCCATGTTCAGAGTGATTTTGGTGATTTTTGGCACTTGCATGACATTTTCTAAGCCAAGCTCATCTTTGATTTGTTGCTTTAGCTTATCATTGTATAAAGATTTTAATCTTGCCATTACTATATACCCTTAGTATCTTATGCAGTCGCCACTACTTCACCAGTAGAACGATAGATACGGACTTTTTTGCCCTCTTCGTTTACTTGGTAAGCAACACGATCTGCTTTTTGGGTTGCTGCGTTATAAATCGCAACGTTTGAAATGTGTAGAAATGCTTCTTGCTTAACGATGCCACCTTCTTTACCTAGCATTTGGTTAGGTTTTTGGTGTTTGGTTACAATGTTAATGCCTTCAACTTTTACACGGTCTGCTTTAACCGCCAAAATTGTGCCTTGCTTGCCTTTATCTTTGCCAGCAATCACAACCACGGTATCGCCTTTGCGTAACTTTGCCATAGGATAGCCTCTAAAAGTTTACAGTACTTCTGGTGCTAGTGAAACAATTTTCATGAATTGTTCACCACGTAATTCACGGGTAACAGGTCCAAAAATACGAGTTGCGATAGGTGCTTTGTTATTGTTTAGAATAACTGCCGCATTATCATCAAAACGTAGTACAGAACCGTCTGGACGACGTACACCTTTTTTGGTACGTACAACAACCGCATTCATCACGTCGCCTTTTTTAACACGACCGCGAGGAATGGCTTCTTTTACTGTTACCTTAATAATATCGCCAACTGATGCATAACGACGATGCGAGCCACCCAGTACTTTAATGCACTGTACACGTCTTGCACCACTGTTATCTGCAACTTCCAGCATTGTTTCAGTCTGAATCATCGCATTACTCCATAAATAATAATACAATAAAAGCCATTCGCTCCAATTTATGCTATTTTGCACAAATTTGGTAGATGAACGCCAATAAAGACGTTCATTATACTAGCAAATGACTTTTAATGCAAATAACTTTAAATTTTTACCGCAGTTTCAACCACATCTACCAAAGTCCAAGTTTTGGTCTTTGAGATAGGACGTGTTTCTTTGATACGAACGATATCACCTTCTTGACAAACGTTGTTCTCATCATGAGCTTTAAGCTTGGTAGAACGACGAACTTGCTTGCCATACATTGGGTGACGAATTTGGCGTTCAACAAGGACAGTGATAGACTTGTCCATTTTGTTGCTGATAACTTTACCAGTCACAACACCGACTTCTTGAGTTTGGTTATTCTCGCTCATGCGTCGCCTCTTTGTTTTTCGTTAAGCAAAGTCAAGATTTTTGCAATCGTGCGACGATTTGCTTTAACTTCGTGAGTGTTACCTAGCTGACCTGTTGCTTTTGCCATGCGTAGGCGAAATGCGTCAAGTTGCTTTTCGTCAAGCAATGTAGCCAGCTCTTCTACTGATTTTTCACGTAATTCGCTTGTTTTCATTACATTACCGTCCGTTTAACAATGGTGGTTTTGAAAGGCAGCTTAGCAGAAGCCAATGTCAAGGCTTCACGCGCAAGCTCTTCGCTCACACCTTGGATTTCGTATAGCATTTTGCCTGGTTTGATTTCGGCTACCCAGTACTCAACTGGACCTTTACCTTTACCCATACGAACTTCCAATGGCTTTTCGGTAATTGGCTTGTCTGGGAATACACGAATCCAAATTTTACCGCCACGCTTGATGCGACGAGTAATGGTACGACGAGCTGCTTCAATTTGACGAGCAGTCATGCGACCACGACCGATAGATTTTAGACCAATCTCACCAAATGCAACGGTGTTACCACGTTGGGCAAGGCCTGTGTTACGACCTTTGTGCATTTTGCGGAATTTGGTACGTTTTGGTTGTAACATGGCTTACCCCTTGTCTGAATTACGACGGTTGCTGGTACGACCACGGCGTTTTGGTGCACGAGTCTTCTCTTCTGCAACTGGATTGTAAACGCTGTTCATGCCGTCTAGAATTTCACCACGGAAAATCCAAACTTTCACACCGATAGTACCGTAAGTGGTCTCTGCACGAACTTCTGCATAATCAATGTCAGCACGCAATGTGTGTAGTGGCACACGACCTTCACGATACCACTCAGTACGAGCAATCTCAGCACCGCCTAGACGACCTGACAGCTCAACTTTGATACCGCCAGCACCAGCACGCATGCTGTTTTGCACGGCACGTTTCATCGCACGACGGAACATCACACGACCTTCAAGCTGTCTGGCAATACCAACAGCAACCAAACGTGCGTCTAGGTCAGGTTGAGTAATCTCTTGGATATTTACCTGAGCAGGAACGCCCATAAGCTTGGTTAGGTCTTTTTGAAGTGCTTCAATGTCAGCACCTTGCTTACCAATAATCACACCAGGACGTGCTGAGTGAATGGTAATCTTAGCAGCACCCGTAGGACGCTCAATGCTGATGTTGCTTACCATGGCTTCTTTTAGCTTATTGCGTAGAAAATCACGCACTTTGAAGTCATTTAGCAAGTATTCAGAGTATTGCTTTGGATTTGCGTACCAGTTAGCGTTGTGCTTTTTGATAACGCCCAAACGAATACCAATTGGATGTACTTTTTGACCCATGATTATGCTCCTACTTTAACAGTGATGTGGCAAGTGCGTTTGCTGATACGGTCAGCACGACCCTTGGCACGGGGCATAATACGCTTCAAAGTAATACCTTCATCCACATAAATGGTAGAAACACGCAAAGTGTCAATGTCTAGACCATTGTTGTGTTCAGCGTTTGCAATTGCTGATTGTAGGCATTTTTTAACAAGCTTAGCACCTTTTTTGTTGCTAAATGTCAAAATGTCTAAAGCACGCTCGATTGATTTACCACGAACTTCGTCCGCAACCAATCTTACTTTTTGTGCCGAAATAGCGGCACCACGTAATTTTGCAGTTACTTCCATGGTACACCTTATCTCTTAGATTTCTTGTCAACGCCATGACCACGATATGAACGGGTTGGGGCGAATTCACCAAGTTTATGACCAACCATTTGCTCACTCACGATAACAGGTACATGGGTACGACCGTTGTGAACAGAAATGGTCAAACCGACCATTTGTGGTAGAATCATGGAACGACGAGACCAAGTTTTGATTGGCTTACGGCTGTTTGTTTCTAGGGCGTTTTCTACCTTAGCAAACAGATGCGCGTCAATAAACGGGCCTTTTTTTAACGAACGAGGCATAAACTCTTCCTTTATTTCTTGGCACGACGGCGACGGATAATCATACTGTCAGTACGCTTGTTAGAACGAGTCTTAAGACCCTTAGCTTTCTGACCCCAAGGACTGGTTGGGTGTTTACCAAAGTTACGTCCTTCACCACCACCGTGTGGGTGATCAATCGGGTTCATTGCCGTACCACGAACGGTAGGACGAACGCCACGCCAGCGTGCTGCACCTGCTTTACCAAGTGATTTTAGGTTATTTTCAGTGTTAGACACTTCACCAATAACCGCACGGCAATTTGCGTGAATACGACGGGTCTCACCCGAACGTAAACGAACAATCACATAAGCACCGTCACGACCAAGCAGTTGAACTGCTGCACCAGCAGAACGTGCAAGTTGTGCACCTTTGCCGATTTTTAGTTCGATGTTGTGAATAACGGTACCCACTGGGATATTTTTAAGTGGCAAGCAGTTACCTGGACGGATGGGAGAACCTTCGCCAGATTGAACCTGATCGCCTACTGCCAATTTTTTAGGTGCAATGATATAACGACGCTCACCGTCTGCATATTTTAGTAGAGCAATGTGTGCAGTACGGTTAGGGTCATATTCAATACGCTCAACAGTTGCAATGATGCCGTCTTTGTTGCGTTTGAAGTCAATTAGACGATAATGTTGCTTGTGACCACCACCGATGTGACGGGTAGTGATACGACCGTTGTTATTACGACCACCAGTTTTTGCTTTTGATTCAACAAGCGGTGCATAAGGACGACCTTTATAAAGGTGTGGATGCACAACTTTTTCAACAAAGCGGCGACCTGGTGAGGTTGGTTTTGCTTTTACGATAGGCATGGTTATGATCCTTATTCGTTAGTCGCTGTTTCGCCAGTGGCTTCTTCACCAGCACCGATTTGTACGTCTGAACCTGCTTTTAGTGTTACATACGCTTTTTTCACGTCAGAACGCTTGCCAACAACACGACCAAAACGCTTGGTTTTACCTTTGGTATTTAGCGTGTTTACTTTGACAACTTCAACGCCTTCAAACATCAGCTCAACCGCTTGTTTGATTTCACGCTTGGTTGCACTGCTGTCCACTTTGAAAACTTGAACACCTAGGCTATCACCCAAACGTTGAGATTTTTCAGAAAAAACAGGGGCTTTTAGTACTTGATATAGTCTTGCGTTACTCATGCTAGTGTCTCCTCAAATTGCTTGGCGGCTTCAACCGTCATGATAACTTTGTCGAAAGAAACCAAGCTAACTGGGTCAACTTCACGAGTACCTAGCACATTCACGTGTGGAATGTTGCGAGCTGCCAAGTATAGGTTCTCATCAACTTCGTGAGTAACAATTAATGCGCGTGGGGCATTTAGCTCGGCAAGTTTAGCAACCAAACCTTTGGTTTTTGGGCTATCAACACTGATAGAGTCCACCAAAACCAAACGCTCTTGGCGTACAAGCTCCGCTAGGATGCATTGCATGGCACCACGATACATTTTGCGGTTTACTTTTTGAGACCAGTCTTGTGGTTTGGCGGCAAATGCACGACCACCACCTACCCAAATTGGTCCACGGATAGAACCCGCGCGGGCACGACCAGTACCTTTTTGACGCCATGGTTTTTTACCGCCACCAGATACTTCGCCACGAGTTTTTTGTGCACGAGTACCTTGACGAGCACCAGCTAGGTAAGCAGTTACGACTTGGTGTACTAGGGCTTCATTGAACTCACGACCAAATGTCGTCTCTGATAGTTCAACCGCCGCACCTGTAACAGTTTTTAAATTCACGTTAATCCCCTCAACTAGGCTTTGACTGACGGACGTACGATAACATCGCCACCATTAGCACCAGGCAAGGCACCTTTGATGACCAGTACACCTTTTTCGGTATCAATAGACACAATTTCAAGGCCTTGAACAGTAACACGTTTGTTACCCATTTGACCTGGCATTTTTTTGCCTTTGAATACTTTACCCGGTGTTTGGTTCTGACCGGTAGAACCAAGTACACGATGCGACACAGAGTTACCGTGTGTGGCGTCCTGAGTGCGGAAATTATGACGTTTTACGCCACCTTGGAAGCCTTTACCCTTAGACTGACCAGTGACATCAACCAACTGACCAACTTCAAATAAATCCACCAAAATATCGCCACCAACTTCACGACCTTCAAGTTCGCTTGCGTCAGCTCTAAATTCCCAAACACCACGACCAGCGGCAACGCCAGCTTTTGCGAAGTGTCCTTTTTGTGCAGCAGTTACACGGCTTTCACGACGCTCACCTGTGGTGACTTGAATTGCGTCATAACCGTCAGTGTCTACTGTCTTGATTTGTGAGATACGGTTTGCGTTAACCTCAACCACTGTTACAGGAATAGATGCACCTGCCTCAGTGAAGATTCGGGTCATACCACGCTTAATACCGACTAAACCAATCGCCATTTTAGACCTCTTACTTATAATCGTTTATATTAAACCAGTTGTTCTTAGCCTAGGGCGATTTGAACATCAACACCGGCCGCCAAATCCAACTTCATCAATGCGTCTACTGTTTTGTCAGTAGGTTGAACGATGTCAATCATGCGTTTGTGGGTGCGAATTTCATACTGGTCACGAGCGTCTTTGTTGACGTGTGGTGATGTCAATACGTTGAACCGCTCAATACGAGTCGGCAAGGGAACAGGACCACAAACTTGTGCACCTGTACGCTTTGCGGTATCGACAATCTCTTGTGCCGACTGGTCAATCAGACGATGGTCGAAAGATTTTAGTCGGATACGGATTCTCTGGTTAGCCATGCCAACAAGCTCCTAAATTAAGTGCTTTATAAAACTTCCATCGCTTGGATTTCAGTCATGTTATTTTGATTAAATTTTGTCCTAGAACCGCTTTGGACAAAATAATACAATCCCTGTCCGCCAGACATGAATGTTGGCAACAGAGCTGTTGTTTATAGTGCCAAAATCGATGCTTCGGCTGTGGCGTTGATTCGCTTTAGGACAAGCCCTACTCACTACTCTTGTAATGTATCCGAAGATAATCACTCATCTAAGCCAAATGTAGTCAAAAACAGACTTTTGCTTAAATGCAACGCTAAACAAGAAAAGTGTGCGTATTATACACGAAAAATCAGATAAAGCAAGAGCCATACTTTATTTTTGGATAAAAAGTGGCTAAATTTGCCTGTCTTTGCCTTAAAATTCATCAAATTTACAAAATGTTACAATTTTAATAAATTGATTGATTTTTAGGCAGATTTATTGGTAAAAAACCATTTTTACTCCACCAAAATCGCATATTGCTCTTGATGATAAGATGTATTTATGGATAGATGAATGGATGTATTTGTTAATTTTTGTAAATTTGACAAATCCTGATGTGATGACAAATAGTCCGCCACCAACTGACTGACTTTTATCGTCACATTAGACCTTTTAAAAGAAGTGCTGTTTGCCAACTGACCCATGAGTGACCTTAGAATCTCAAATGCCACCGTCTGCACGCTTTTGATTTTGCCTGTGCCATGACAGACAGGGCAAGGCTCACGCAGCTCATCAGACAGACTGGGGCGGGTGCGTTTACGAGTCATCTCAACCAAGCCCAATTCGCTGATTTGGGTAATGTTGGTCGTGGCAGGGTCGGCTTTTAATGCATGGGCGAGCATGTCTAGCACTGTTTGCCGATGGGCGGATTTGTCCATGTCAATAAAATCTAGGATAATAATACCGCCAATGTTACGCACTTTTAACTCACGAGCGATGGCAGTCACCGCTTCTTTGTTGGTTTCATATGCCACATCCACGCCTGCCTTGCCCTGCCCTACATACGAGCCTGTATTGACATCGATGGTCGTCATCGCTTCGGTATGCTCAATGATGAGATAACCGCCCGACGGCAACGGGCAATGCCGCAACAAGGCGTGTGTCAGCTGAGTCTCAATGTCAGGTGTGGACGAGCGACGCTCATCAGGCACAGACTGGGCAAACAGTGGGGTCGGCTTATCATGATGATAAATGACAGATGTGATGGACGGCATGAGTGTGCAACTGGCATGCCGTACTCGCTCATAAGTCGCCCTATCGTCAATCCACACGCTTTGGATATCGTCAGTGATAATGTCACGCAAGGCACGCTCGGCCAAAGGTAGCTCTTGGTGGAGCAAGGCGTGCTTGGCTTTGTGCAGGCTCGCCTGTGTGCGTACTTGGCTAATGTCCGCCCACAATGCACCTAGATGGTCAAGCTCTGCCTGCATACGCTCGCCCATGCCCGCCAATGTCTCATCATCGCCAAATGCCTGCTTGCATGCACTACGAGCGATGAGCCCACCTGCATGCGATGATTGGCTAAGTAGGGTCGTCAAATAGGCTTTTAGCTTGGTGCGATAAGCCTTTGTGCCGATGCGAGTGGACACACCGACCGACTGTGGCGATGTGGGCAGATAGACCAAATACCGCCCTGCCAATGCGATGTGCATGGTCACACGCACCCCTTTGGTGCCAAACTCATCTTTGGTGACTTGGACGACGACTCGCTCACCAACTTTGGGTAGGAGCTTGGGCAGAAGTTTGGGGTCAAGTTTGGGCTTGGCAGGCTTAGGCTTAGGTCTAGACTGGGACTGCGTAAGGCTTTCATCTTTTGCCTGATGAGCCATGGGCAATGTCGTGATGAGTGTGGGCGTGGCAACATCATCTTGGGATGATGGGCGAGTCGGTAGCATGATGTCGCTTTGGTGCAAAAATGCCGAACGCTCACGCCCGATGTCAATAAACACCGACCCCATGGCAGGCAGTACCCGCACCACCGTCCCCAAATAGACATCTCCCACCAAACTGCGTGCCTGTACCCGCTCAATAAACACCTCATCAAGCCTACCGTCATCAACGATAACAAGGCGAGTCTCAAAGGGCGTGGCGTTGATTAGGGCGTGTTTTGACATAAAGATGGTGTGGGCTAGATGAATTAAGTTAGGGTAAGTTGGTTTAAGATAAGCTGGCTTGGTAGACTGATTGAGCGCTGATTGGGTAAATTAGAAGGAAGTCACTTGACTATGCTAATGGGCTGATTTTATCATCATTTAAATCATCAATCCGCCAATATTTGCAAACAGTCATCAATCAGCTCTGCCGTCTCGGCAAGGGGCAAGCCCACCACGTTGGTATAACTGCCATTGATAGACCGCACCCATGCCATCGCTCCGCCTTGAATGGCGTATGCCCCTGCTTTATCGGCAGGCTCGCCTGTTGCCCAGTACTCATCTTTTTGGTGGTCGGTGAGCTTGATGAAGGTGACTTGGGTGGTGACTTTGATGACTTTTTGAAAAATGATTTGCCCATCTTTGACAGTGCTGGCACACACCGCCGTCCAAATCTCGTGCGTACCACCTGATAATTTATCCCACATGGCAAAAGCATGGGCTTTATCGGCAGGTTTGGTTAAAATCTCATTCTCTGCCACACCCATGGTATCTGCCGCGATAACGATAGCCGATGACACGTCCGCACACGCCTTTTCCGCTTTGGTCTTCACCATACGCATGATATAGTCGTGAGGGCTTTCGTGGGCATAAAAACGCTCGTCAATCTCCACCAATTTGACCGTAAAGGGAATCTGCAACTGCGTCAATAACTCATGTCGTCTAGGCGATGTGGACGCTAGGATAAGGGGCGTGTTCATCAATAGGCTCGCTCTTTTAGTTGGCGGTTTATCCAGTACAGCGGATACCACATCACAGGAAACAGCACAATGCTACTCATGAGCGACCCCATGCCTGTCCACACAAACTGAGCATGAGAGAATGCCTGTAATATCCACAGCGACACCTGATAGACGCTCAGAGCAATCGCCCCCAATACCCACGCCTGCGACAGGGCAAGCTCTTTGGCATACAGCAGTAGTACCCGTATGACAAACGCCATGAGCACCGCACTAAATGCCTGATGCCCCAAATGCGTACCCAAGAGCAAATCCGAGACCAGTCCCACCAAAAATACCACCCACACCCCCATCATGGGCGAGCGATACATCACCCAAAAGGCAAGCACCATCGCCAAAAACATGGGGCGAACACTTGCCATGTCATGCCCCAAAGGGTAGACACTCAGCATGGATGCCACCACAAAGCTGATGATGATACCGATGATTAAAAAGGGTTTTGAGTTCATAAGTGGGCTTTATGAGTCCTATATGGCGTGATTAGCTGTTCTTTTTTGGGGCAGGGTTATCTTTGGGCTGCAAAATCAGCACATAACTGCTGTTTAGAAAATCAGCGGCGGGATTGACACGAATGTCGGCAAAATTATCGGTGCGAGTGGTGTCAATGTCCGAGACTTTCCCCACTTTATAGCCCGCAGGGAAACGCTCACCAAGCCCTGACGAGATAAGCTCATCGCCCACTTTAACATCGGCAGTCTTAAAGATATAATCTAGGCTCAGACTGTCAGGCTTACCCCCACCCGAGACCATCGCACGTTGTCCTGTGCGTGCCACCACGACCGCCACCGACTGCTGTTCATCGGTGATGAGTAGTAGGCGAGATGTATTTGGGTAGACGTTTAGCACCTGTCCGATGATGCCATGCTCATCGATGACCGTCTGCCCGATTTGCACGCCATCATTGGTGCCTTTGTTAAGCACCACCACTTGTTTTAGGGGGTTAGAATCCGTGCCGATAATGCGTGCCAGCAGTAGATGATGTTCGCTGGATTGCGTGGTGCTGAGTACGCCTTTTAGACGGGCGTTTTGGGCGAGTAGATAATCTTGGGTTTGGAGCTTGGCACGGGCTTGGAGTAGCTCGGTTTGCAAACGGATATTCTCACGACGCAAGGCTTCTTTGGTGTGGACGGCATGGCTGGCATATTCCATGGCATAAGACGGCCCTAGGGACGCTTGATAAATGGGTTGCATGGATGCATGGCTTAGGCGACGAATGCCATCAAACCATTGGGGGTTTTTGCTGTCAAGCAACATAAAAATCAAGGCAAACACCAAAAACGCAACCGTCATGCGTGCAAATACAGGTTTTTGTGAAAATATACTTGGGAGCATTGCCAGACCTTTTTTATGTAGGACGTGTTGAATATTGGTATTTACAATGAAAAATGAGAAAAATCGCACGTTTTTCAAGGAAAGAACTTGAGGCTGATAGTCATTCTATCGGACAAGTTTTTGACTTCGAGCCACAAGATTTAGCCATTTTTCATGCAAAAATTGGTTGAAATTGTCAAATTTTGCCATATCTATAAGAATGTTATCAATGTTCAACACGTCCTACTTATGAACAAATAACTTCACAAGCCCAAAACACAAAAAGCGGTGCGTGAACACCGCTCATGATTTCGTGGATTTAGACAAAAATCATCGAGAGCGACTTATCATGGATAAAGTCAAGTGCCTTACCACCGCCACGAGACACGCAGGTCAAGGGGTCTTCGGCGACAAACACAGGCAATCCTGTCTCTTTGGAGATGAGCTTATCTAGGTTACGCAGTAACGCCCCACCCCCTGTCAGCACCACGCCATGCTCGGCGATGTCCGATGACAACTCTGGCGGGGTCTGCTCCAAGGCAAGTTTGACCGCATCAACAATGCCTGATACAGGCTCGGCAAGTGCTTCTTGGATTTCTTTGGAATTGACGGTAAAAGTCTTTGGCACACCTTCTGCCATCGAGCGTCCACGCACTTCAACTTCTAGGTTTTCTTTTTCATCAAAGACAGCCGTACCCACTTCTTTTTTGATACGCTCAGCGGTCGTCTCACCGATAAAACAGCCGTGCGTCTTTTTGACGTGATTGATGATGGCTTCATCAAATTTATCACCGCCGATGGTAATAGAATCTGCATACACACAGCCCGACAAGGCAATCACCGCAATCTCAGTCGTACCACCGCCGATGTCCACTACCATTGAACCACTGGCTTCATGCACAGGCAGACCCGCTCCAATCGCTGCCGCCATCGGCTCTTCTAAGATATGCACGCTGTTCGCTCCTGCCGAACGCACCGCCTCTTCAATGGCACGTCGCTCTACCAGCGTGGATTTGCATGGCACACACACAACCACATTCGGGTCAGCCAAGAATTTTTTGACTTTTACTTTTTTGATGAAATGCTTTAACATCTGCTGGGTAACTTCAAAGTCAGCAATCACACCATCTTTTAGGGGGCGAATGGCAGTGATGTTATCAGGGGTACGCCCAAGCATCTGCTTGGCATCGATACCTACCGCCGCCACCGTTGGGTTTTGGGTACGGTTAGAACGCAGTGCCACCACCGTTGGCTCATCAAGCACAATGCCCTTACCAGGGGCATAAATCAAGGTGTTGGCAGTACCTAGGTCAATGGCAATGTTGGTCGATAAAAATCCCAGCAGGTTCATAACGCATGATTCCAAAAAATAAGAGTGGCAAGGCATCACTCATCTTAATCCATGAGTGAAAATATGATTAAAAATTAGCCAAATGCCAAATAGTTAAAAAATTGTGGTAAATTATACCGATTTATGACAAAAAAATCATGAGGATTTATGAAAAATTTTGCCTAATTTGCAAGAAATTTTTACAAAATGGGTTAAATTTGCCGATTTTTAACCAAAGTTACTAAATTTTACCAAAAATTAAGATAAACGTAAGAGTATAACTGAGTAAATTTTAATTTTTTGAAATCATTAACTTTATGGTAAAATTAGCCAGTCTATTCGCTTTTATCAAGCATTAACATTTTAACTGTTATTTTAGGAAAATTTATGACAATCACCGCCCAAGATGTGCAAAATTGTGCCAACCTATCTCGTCTTGCCATTGACGACACCACCGCCCAAAGCTACGCTAGCGGTCTTGACAAAATCCTTGCCATGATGAATGTCTTGTCTGATGTCAATACCGATGACATCAAGCCCCTTGCCAACATTCACGAAGCCTGTACCGAGTTGCGTGCCGATGTCGCCAACCCTAATATTGACCGAGACGGCTTTCAGACGGTCGCCCCTGCGGTACAAGATGGCTTATACCTTGTGCCACAGGTGATTGAATAATATCAATAATTTAAACAATTCCCCATTATCAGCTTTAATATTATTGTTGGTTTATGAAGGGCGAATGTGATTCGCCCCTACAATTTAGTTAAGATTAAAGCACTCAATATTAAAACGACACACAAAAAAGGCATTTTATGACAGACCTACACCACCTATCCGTCCATGAATTAGCAGACGGCTTAAAAAACAAACAATTTAGCAGTCAAGAACTGGTCAAACATTTTGCCAGTCGCATTGACAGCCTAGACGGGCAAATCAACAGCTTTATTACCAAAGATTTTGACAACGCCCTAAAACAAGCCGAACTTGCCGACAAACTGCGTGCCGAAGGCGACACTCGCCCCCTGCTTGGCGTGCCAATGGCTCACAAAGACAACCTATGCACCAAAGGCGTGCTAACCTCGGCAGGCTCAAAAATCCTATCCAATTTCGTCTCGCCTTATGACGCAACTGTGGTGGAAAACATCGCCAACGCTGGATTTGTCAGCCTAGGTAAGCTCAACATGGACGAATTTGCCATGGGTTCGGACAACGAAAGCTCATACTTTGGGGCGGTACACAACCCTTGGGATACCGCTCGTGTGCCAGGGGGGTCGTCTGGTGGGTCAGCGGCGGCGGTGGCAAGCGGTTTTGTGCCTGTGGCGACAGGCTCAGATACGGGCGGTTCTATTCGCCAACCTGCGTCATTTTGTGGCATTACAGGCATTAAGCCCACTTATGGACGTGTATCTCGCTATGGCATGATTGCTTATGCGTCAAGCCTTGACCAAGCAGGCACTTTTGGCAAATCCGCCCTAGACTGTGCCTACCTGCTCGCTCCCATGACAGGACACGACCCCAAAGACGCAACGTCTATCAACCGCCCCACCGAAGATTATGTGGCGGACATTTTGGCGACCAAGACAGACGGCAAACCCCTAGCAGGCAAAAAAATCGGTGTAGCAAAGGCGTATTTTGGGGCAGGTCTTGATAGTGAAGTAGAAAAATCCATTCGCACCGCCCTAGCCAAATATGAAGAGCTGGGAGCAGAGATTGTAGAAGTGGACATCACCGACCCTGCCGTAACGCTTGCCACTTATTATCTGCTTGCCCCTGCCGAAGCCAGCTCAAACCTGTCTCGCTATGACGGCGTGCGTTTTGGCTATCGCTGTGAAAACCCCAAAGATTTGCATGACCTATACACCCGTTCACGCTCCGAAGGTTTTGGGGCGGAAGTGCAACGCCGTATCATCATGGGAACGTATGCCCTATCGGCAGGGTATTTTGACGCTTATTATACCAAAGCCCAAAAGGTTCGCCGTCTTATTGTGGACGACTTTAAAAAGGCGTTTGAAAAATGCGACATCATCGCAAGCCCCACCGCCCCAACGGTTGCCTATAAATTGGGCGAAAGCCTTGACCCTGCCAGCATTTATCTGCTTGACGTATATACCATTGGTGTAAACTTGGCAGGTCTGCCCGCCCTATCGCACCCTGTGGGACAAGCGAACGGCTTGCCTGTGGGCTTGCAACTTATTGGCAAGCATTGGGCGGAAAGTGAACTATTAAAAACCGCTCATATTTATCAGGCGAATACCGAGTTTCATAAGGATACGCCGAATTTGGACTAAGATGAGATTGCCGTATCAATCACTGGGTAAATCGTAGGGTGCCGTTCCACGCACCTTTTAATAAAGGGTATGTTGGTGCGTCATACGCACCCTGCCACCAATCCACGATTTACCCGACAATTTCATTAAAGTATGGATTGATAGTATCACACCACCAAAATATTAAGGACAACCCATGACTGTGATTATTTGCCGTACCGAACAAAAACACGCAGAAGGCGTACAAAAGCTCTATACCAATCAAAGCGTATATAGTCAAACTTTGCACTTACCCAGTCAATCGGTAGACAATTGGAAAAAGTGGCTTGGCAATATCCCAGAACACGCTCATTCATTTGTGGCGGTTGTTTGTGATAATGACACAGAACACGTTGTTGGCAATATCGCCCTACGCACCGAAACCAACCCCAGAAGACGGCATATTGGCAACTTTGTGATTGCCGTGAGCGAAAGTCATCAAGGGCAAGGCGTGGGCAGTCAGCTTATGCAGACGATTTTGGATTTGGCGGATAATTGGCTAAATTTGGAGCGAGTGGAATTGACCGTTTATACCGACAACGAAAAAGCCATTGCCCTTTATCAAAAATTTGGGTTTGTCATTGAAGGCGAGCATCAAAAATTTGCATTTAGACATGGCAAATTTGTCAATGCTTATACCATGGCGAGAATTAAGGAGTAATCATGCAAACTGTTACTTTACAATTTGATGATGTTTATTATCAAGAGTTAATTAACCAAGTCGGTAAGGATAATTTGGCGGAGTTTTTTCAAAAAATTTCTGAGCCTTATTTATGGTTAAAGCAAAAATCAAACTCATCTGATGAAGAACTTAGCCAAGCACATCAACAAATTTTATCCGAACGTTTGGCAAATGATAAAAAATATAAGTAGCAAAACATCTTTTTAAAAACTGGTGAAAAATATGTGGATATACGGTGTTTTTGTGTACGGGATATTTATTCTACCTGTATTGCTGTTTTTACTGATATTTTTTTGCTATTTATTTTTGTTATATTTAAGAGATAATCACCAAATAAAACTACATGAAATATCAAAACATCGTACAAAATCTTGTTTTGCCATTTCTTTGGTTTTATTTATCATATTAACTTATTTTGCCAAGATAAATCTCTTTGGTCTAATATACGCTTTTATCTTATTAAACAGCATATCCTTATTGGTATTGTTTATACTGCTGTTTATTTTTGGTAAAAATGAAAGCTTTGCCAATATCGCAAAAGCATGTTTATATTATTCCATGATGTTTTTAATTTTTTGTATTTGTTGCTTTTTTATACATATTTTTTCTAATATTTTTAAATAAAAAAGCAACTGATTTAATAAACCAATTTAAACCCAAGGAAAACCCTATGACCCAACAAGCCCCCCTAATTGACGGCTATGAAGTCGTGATTGGTATTGAAATCCATTGCCAATTAAACACCGACAGTAAAATCTTTTCAAACGCCCCCACCGCCTTTGGGCAAGAGCCAAACACCCAAGCCACCATTGTGGATTTGGGCTTTCCAGGGGCGTTGCCTGTACTCAATGAAGGCGTGATTGAACGTGCCTTAAAATTTGGCATGGGTGTCAATGCCGAGCTTGGCACATACAACACCTTTGACCGCAAAAACTACTTCTACCCCGACCTGCCCAAAGGCTATCAAATCACGCAAATGGCAAACCCCATTGTCGGACGTGGCTACATTGACATCCTTGTAAACGCAGGGCAAAAAGACGAATACACCAAACGTATCGGTATCACACGAGCCCACCTAGAAGAAGACGCTGGCAAATCGGTGCATGACGCTGTGCCACAGATGACGGGCGTGGATTTGAACCGTGCTGGTACGCCACTCATCGAAATCGTCTCCGAGCCTGATATGCGTTCGGTGGGCGAAGCGGTCGCCTATGTCAAGACCATTCATGAGCTGGTTACTTGGCTTGGTATCTCAGACGCGATTATGGCAGAAGGTAGCTTCCGTGCGGACATCAACGTGTCGGTACATAAGCCAAACACGCCTTTTGGTACTCGCTGTGAACTCAAAAACCTAAACTCGTTCCGCTTTATTGAGCGAGCCATTAAATCCGAAATTGAACGCCAAATTGACGTCATCGAAGACGGCGGTAAAGTCGTGCAAGCCACACGCCTATACGACCCCGAAAAAGACGAAACCCGTGCCATGCGCACCAAAGAAGAAGCCAACGATTACCGCTACTTCCCAGACCCCGACCTGTTGCCTGTTGTCATCTCTGATGAGACGCTTGCCAAAGTGCGTGCCGATATGCCAGAGCTACCGAGCGTGCGTAAAGAGCGATTTGCCAGTGAGTTTGGCTTGACCGCTTATGATGCCAACGTGCTAAATGGTAGCCGTGAGCTGTCGGATTATTTCTTGCAAGTGGTAGAAATCATTGGCAAAAATAACGCCAAAATTGGGGCAAACTGGGTCATGGGCGAGCTGTCAGGTTCACTCAATAAAAACGAGCTAACCATTGATAAATCGCCGATCTCTGCTGAACGCTTGGCAGGGTTGATTGCTCGCATTTTGGATAATACCATTAGCGGAAAAATCGCCAAAGAAGTGTTTGGCTATCTGTGGGAGTCCGACAAATCTGCCGATGAGATTATCGATGAAAAAGGGCTAAAACAAGAGACCGACACAGGGGCGATTGAAGCGATTATTAAAGAAGTCCTTGCTAACAATCAAACCATGGTGGACGAATATAAAGGCGGAAAAGAAAAAGCCTTTAATGGACTGGTCGGTCAGGTAATGAAAGCCAGTAAAGGAAAAGCCAATCCAGCACAAGTTAATGAATTGTTGAAGAAGTTGATTGGTTAAAGTTAGGTAAACTTTTATAAATGCCTTATCTTAAAATAAGGCATTTATTTCTATTAAATTTTGGATAAACAATGGCAAAGAAAGAAAAATCTACCGATTTTTGGGTATATGATTTATTAAAAAATGCTGATATTGCAGATAATTTTGACGCACAGGGGAGTTCTATTTTGGAAATAGATACCGCCCTAAAAAGTGCATCAAAAGCCAAAACAGGCAAAGTAGGCATGCCTGAATTTGTCGGTGTGATTAAAGATTTTTTGATTGTCATTGAAGATAAAAAAGAGGTTGCCCTTCATCAAAAACACAATGAACAAAATCTCATTTGCCAAGAAACAGACAGCATAAAAAATTATGCCGTCAATGGTGCAATACATTATGGCATTCATCTAAGCCAGCACACAACTTATAAAAAGATTATTGCCATTGGTGTCTCTGGCGATGAAAAACGCCATCACATCACGCCCATTTTTATTAACGAGCGTGGCGAATATAAAGAATTAAACAATATTGAAACCTTTATTTCTTTTAATGAAAACAATATTGACGAATATTATATTAAAGAAATCCTAAAAGAACAAACACCCCAAGAAAAAACCACCGCAGAAATTCTTAAAAACGCCAAAGACCTGCACGAAGATTTGCGTAATTATGGGAGCATTCAAGACAAAGACAAGCCATTACTTGTCTCTGGGATTTTATTGGCTTTACGAGAAATGGAATACAAAAACTTCTCCATTGATGATTTGATTGGCGATGATATAACAACCGATGGCGAAAAAATTTATACCGCCATTGAAAATCATTTAAAAAGAGTCAAAGTATCGCCAGAAGTCAAAAAAGACAAATTGCTTAATCAATTTTCGGTCATCAAAGATACCAAAATCATCAATGAAATTAATGACAACTTAAAGAAAACACCCCTAAAACATTATACCGAATTTTTATACAGACACATCTACCAAAATATCAAATACACCCAATCCGCCGAAGATTATTTGGGGCGGTTTTATGGCGAGTTTATGTCGTATTCTGGCGGTGATGGGCAAACGCTGGGTATTGTTTTGACCCCAAAACACATTACCGAGATTTTTTGCGAACTTGTTAATTTATCGCCCGATGATTGTATTCTTGACCCTTGCTGTGGTACGGCTGGATTTTTGATTGCAGGTATGCATTATATGCTCCAAAAAGCGACCAGCGATAAACAGAAAAATAACATTCGTAAAAATCAACTGCACGGCATTGAATTGCAACCTTATATGTTTACCATTGCCACCACCAATATGATTTTGCGTGGCGATGGCAAAAGCAATTTAGACCAAGAAGATTTTTTAAAACAAAATCCCGCCAAATTACAATTAAAAAGCTGTAATATTGGTATGATGAATCCGCCTTATTCACAAGGCTCAAAACAAAATCCCAATCTTTATGAAATTGCCTTTACCGAGCATTTATTAAACAGCTTAACACCTGATGGCAAGGCGGTTGTTATTGTTCCGCAGTCATCAATGACAGGCAAAACCAAAGAAGAACAAGCCATCAAAGCCAATATCCTAAAACATCATACCTTAGAAGGCGTGATTACTTTAAATAAAAATACTTTTTATGGTGTCGGCACAAATCCGTGTATTGCCGTATTTACCGCAGGCGTACCGCACGATAAAGAAAAACTGGTCAAATTTATTAACTTTGAAGATGATGGTTTTGAAGTCCAAAAGCACAAAGGCTTGATAGAAACCGAATCCGCCAAAGATAAAAAAGAACATCTGCTTAATGTCTGGCGTGATGAAATTACCGCCCCAACCAAATTTTGTGTCGAGACCACCATTGAAGCCGATGATGAATGGCTACACTCTTTTTATTATTTTAATGATGAGATTCCCAGTGAAGCCGATTTTGAAAAAACGGTGGCGGATTATTTGACTTTTGAAGTGAATATGATTACGCACGGGCGTGGGTATTTGTTTGGTATTGGGGAGAATAATGATGAGTAAATTAACATTAAATGATAAAAACTGGAAAACATTCAATATATCTGACATATTTGATATTAAAGATGGTTATTATAATAAAAAACCACCTATGTCGGAAAAAGGAAAAATTCCTTTTCTTGGTGCCACTCAATACAATAATGGCATTACTGGGTTTTGTGATATTAAAGATATAGAAAATTATAACAAGACTGGGGAATTAAACTCCAAAGATAAAAACAAAAGAGTTTTTAAAGGAAATTGCCTAGCTATAACCAACAACGGTTCAGTAGGGCATATATATTTTCAACCTACAGAATTTACTTGTAGTCACGACATTAGTCCAATCTATTTAAAAAATAGAGCTCTAACACCCCAACTTGCTAAATTTCTTATCCCCTTACTTAGAAAAAGTGGAGAAAGTTTTGAATATGCCAAAAAGTGGCGACCAAAAAGAATAAAAAAATCTAAGATGATATTACCCATTGACAATCAAGGAAATCCCGATTGGCAATTTATGGAAGATTATATTAAACAGATTGAACAAAATCAGAAATCTGATTTAATAAACTATTATTCCAATAAATTATTAGAAATTGTTAGCGATACAAATCATCAAGATATTCAATGGAGCTATTTTGAAATCGGTGAACTTTTTGAATTTATCAATAAGCCATCAAAGGGCTTAAATCATCTACAACTATCCGAAAAAGGTACAAACTATGTCGGTGCAACCAACCGAAATAACGGCGTTCTTGAATATGTTGAAAATAATGAAAAATTAACTTATGATGGAAATGCCATTGTTTTTATTAGAAATGGCGAAGGTGCAATGGGTTATTCTGTTTATAAAAAAGAACCATTTATTGCCACGCAAGATGTTTCTGTTGGTTATAATCCAAATTTGACAGAATATAGCGGATTATTTATTACCACCATTGCTGATAAAATTCGTGGAAAATATAATTTTGGTTATAAACGAAACCAATCAAGACTTAACAAAGAAAAGTTAAGATTACCCATAGATAAAAATGGCAACCCAAATTGGCGATTTATGGAAGATTTTATTAAAAATATTGAAAAAGATAAAATAGAAACTTTACTTTCTTATCTCAATCAATACAATGCCTTAGCCGAGCCGAGCCGAGCCGAGCCGAGCCGAGCCGAGCCGAGCCGAGCCGAGCCGAGCCGAGCCGAGCCGAGCCGAGCCGAAATAGTATGGGCAAGATTTAAATTAAGTCAAATATTTTTTATTAAATCTGGTGTGCGTTTAACCAAATCTGATATGATAACAGGCGATATGCCATTTATCGGAGCGACTGAATTTAATAATGGTATTACCGAATTTGTGAGTAATACCAACGCCAGTCTTGATAAAAATATTTTGGGCGTTAATTATAATGGGAGTGTGGTAGAAAATTTTTATCACCCTTATGACTGTATCTTTTCTGATGATGTCAAAAGACTGGAATTAAAAAATAAAGATTATGCCAATAAATGGGTATATTTATTTTTAAAAACCGCTATTTTGCAACAAAAAGAAAAATATCAATACGGTTATAAATTTAATGCCCAACGAATGAGTAAACAAACCATTATGCTACCCACCGATGATAACGGTGAGCCAAATTGGGCGTATATGGAAAATATGATGAAAGCAGTTGAGATGAAAAAGATTTTGCAAATTTTACAGCACTATGAACACTAAAATGCCCACCATCAAAACCCTACTCCACTCCGCCGATAGCCTACTCATCACCGCAGGAGCAGGCATGGGCGTGGATTCTGGCTTGCCTGATTTTCGGGGCAATACTGGTATGTGGCAAGCCTATCCCGAGCTTGGCAGACGACAGATGGACTTTACCGCCATCGCCAACCCCCAAGCCTTCGCCCAAAATCCACGCCTTGCTTGGGGATTTTATGGACACCGTTTGGCACTGTACAAAGCCACCACGCCCCACGCAGGCTTTGGCAAGTTATTGGCACTTGCTGACCGCCTTGATTTGCCTTATTTTATCTTTACCAGCAATGTGGACGGGCAATTTGTCAAGGCAGGGTTTGACGCTGACAAAGTTTATGAATGCCACGGCTCTATTCATCATTTGCAATGTGTCATACCCTGCTCTGATAAAATTTGGACGGCGGACGACTTAACGCCTGTGATTGACAATGACAAATGCGAGTGGCTTGGGGAGCTACCCACTTGCCCTGATTGTGGCGGGTTGGCTCGTCCTAATATCTTGATGTTTGGCGATTTTGCTTGGCGATCTCATCGCACGGACGAGCAAGAAACCCGCCTGCACAAGTTTTTGACAACCCACCAAAACCCTGTCGTCATCGAGATTGGGGCAGGGACAGCGATACCGACGGTTAGACGCTTTGGCGATGACTTTGCCCCACGTCTGATTCGCATTAACCTGCGAGAACCTGCCACACCCCAAGGCGGGATTGGGCTTGGCATGACGGGCATACATGGGGTAGATGAGATTTGGCGGGCGTTGTGTGAGTGATTGATACAATAGACAATGACTTATGGGTAATAATGATAACAAAGGCGTTTCTACACACCTTTGTTATTCATGGCTTGCCTTACTTGCCTTTATCAAAAACGCTTTTCGTCCGTACCACCTTCAAAGATTTGAAACGCCGAGTTTGCTCCTGTACTGACCTGTTTGCCTTCAATGGTTGCTGTGGCGGTAAAGTCAATGCCCCCGCCTGCATTTTCGCCTGTGGCTAGATTTGGCAGAGTAAATGAACGTACCACGACTTTTTTGTCATTGACAGGTACATCTGATTTGGTGAGTTTTTCGCCACGGGGCTTGAATGCTTGACCTTCGGCAAGGGGTTTGGTCGGGTCGTCATAGATAATGTCCAAATCAAGCAGTACCGCCTTATCCAACGCCACTTTACCGCCCACCACAGGAATGCCGATACGGGCTTTTGAACCACGATGAATCATGCGGCTATCAATGACCTTGCCGTCTTTTAGGGTGCGACCCTCTACTGCCAGCGATGACGCACGGTTCATCACCATGATACGATAGCCTGCCACAGGGGTGTCCGCCTTACCGTCAAAAATATCGTCCACGAGCAAGGGCTGACCGTCCGCCCCCACCAAAATGCGTGCAGACGTTTCGCTAACAGGGAAAGATACGCCGTCAATGGTCATGTGGCGTTCGTTTTTGTAGTTGGTGTTGGTGGTGGCAAGGGCGGTGGCGGTAGGCTTGGTTTGGGCTTGTGCGGTGTGATGACAAGCGGTCATACCAAACATGGCAAGGCTTAGGGCGGAGATTGCGATAAGTTTTTTCATGATAATTCCTTATAAAAATGAAAGGGCGAAATTGCCCAAAATGAGCAATTCCACCGCACACTATATCCTAAAAAGTAATAATTATCAATCAATATTTAGCATGATTATCAATTCAAGTTAGGCTAGCCCACTCTTTTTATTTTAAATCATCTAACTCTGGAAAAGATTGATACACTTCCTCCAAAACAGTCATTTGGATTTCACCAATCAAGATACCAATGTTACGCTTTAACCGCTCTTGCACTTCTGGCGAGCATTCGGCAAATTGTTCGGTATACAAAATGGACATCAAATGCTCCACACAATGAAGTGCGTGCTGTTTTATCTCAATAGCAAATTCTTTATTCATGGTGTACCCATACATTCACGATAACATTATTTTGTACCTTTAAAAGCACAAACGCATTATGCAGTAACACACTTGTGCGTTACTTGCTTTGGCAGTGGCGATAAAATGAGCTAGATTACACCCCCATTCTCAACTTTATATAAGTGATTAACTTATCAAGGGCAAATGTGATTCGCCCCTACAACCCGAAAAATAGTTATCAAATAATCTGCAAGTTGTTATTTTAAGTTGAAAATGAAATGTGTTTTTTTGATTTATATTCTAATCTCTCCATGCCCAAACACCACCCATTTTTGGGAAGTCAGTCCATGTAGCCCCACAGGCCCCCGAGCGTGGATTTTGTCCGTGGAGATACCAATCTCCGCCCCCAGTCCATACTCAAACCCGTCCGCAAAACGGCTGGACGCATTGACCATGACCGAGCTTGAATCCACTTCACGGATAAAACGCTGACTGTTCTCATAACTATTTGTGATAATCACGTCCGTATGGTGCGAGCCGTAGTGGTTGATGTGGGCGATGGCGTGGTCTAGGTCGTCCACGACTTTGACCGCCAGCATGGGAGCAAGGTATTCGGTGTACCAGTCGTCATCAGTGGCAGGCTCTGTATTTACGCCAGTATTTGCCAAAATCTCTTTGGATTTATCGCACACCCGAAACGTCATGGCATTATCCACGTCATGCATGGCTTGGGCAATCTGTGGCAAGGCGGTATCGGCAATGTCCGCATGAACAAGTAAGGTTTCCATGACGTTACACGGCGAGTAGCGAGACGTTTTGGCATTGACGCACACCTTGACCGCCATGTCCATGTCTGCCAGACTGTCCACATAAGTATGGCAGTTGCCGTCTAGGTGCTTGATGACTGGCACACGGGCGTTGTTGGCGATACGCTCTATCAGTCCACGCCCACCCCGTGGAACAATCACGTCCACCACGCCCACCATAGCGATGAGCTTATCCACCGCATTACGGTCGGTCGTGGTCAGCACTTGCACCGAGTCGGTTGGTAGCCCTGCCTGCTCCAAACCTGTATGCACGGCATGGGCTAGGGCTTGGTTGGAGTGGAAGGCTTCTGAACCGCCACGCAGAATAATGGCGTTGCCTGATTTGATGGCAAGGCTCCCTGCTTCTATGGTTACGTTGGGACGGCTTTCATAAATCATACCAATCACGCCAAGCGGTACTCGCATTTTGCCAAGCTGTATGCCACTGGGGCGGTAGGTCATCTGACTCATCTCGCCAATGGGGTCGGCAAGGGCTATCACGTCATCAAGCGAGCTTAATATGCCATTAAACACCTTATCACTGATGATAAGACGGTCAAGCAAGGCACTATCTAGTCCTTTATCCTTGCCGTTTTGTACGTCTATCTCATTGGCGGATAAAATCTCATCTTTTTGGGCGATAAGAGCCGATTTGATACAAGCTAGGGCATGATTTTTGGTCTTGGTGTTGGCTCGGGCAAGCGTGGCGGACGCAGTTTTGGCACGCACGCCCACGTCATTCATGTAGGTGCTAAGGTCGGTCATGATAATCCTTAATGTGAGTGATGGGCTTATATTAAAGGCATTTTTTATAAAAAGCAACTTTTATCAAAACAGCAGTAAAAACAGCTTTGTCTCGCTAATACGCCATAACTTTTAAAAAGATGGTCTTTTAAAAACCATCTTTTTAAAACCATTTTTTAACATCATACTTTTTAAGCCATGATTTTTAAAAACAAACACACACAAAAATGACGACCCAAAGCCGTCATTTTAAGGTTTTAGAAATGTATTTGTTTGTGGTTTATTTTACCTTGGCACGGTATTTAACCACGCTCGTACCACCAAGACCGATGTCTTCTAGCGTCCATCTTAGGGCTTTATAATCCGACAGGGGTAACTCTTGGACTTGTCCGCCAATGTTGGCACGGATGGGCGAGCGGACAAAGCGACTGCCATCAATGGTCGCATGGGGAAATCTAGGATGAATACCGCCAACCAACTCCAAACCATCGGCAATGCTTAGGGTAACGTCCATCGAACGCACTCGCTCCGAGCTGTTGTTGGTGAATAGGCCTTGATATTCTAAGATGTCGCCTGATTTGACGGGCGTACCGGCATTAATGGGGGTTAGTGTTTCTTGACCGTTGATGTTTTGCACGATGAACGCATTCACCACGCTTTGAATCCCTGCTGATGAGCCTTGGCGTTGGGGAGCTTGGGTTTGAGCAGAGGCTTGTTGGACTGGGTTTTGAATGCCAGTTGCATAAGCTGTCGAAGCAGTCGCAGGCGTGGCAGGACTGGCAGGGATATTGGGTGCAGGGAATGTCACAGGGGCTTGCAAGGGGCTAACCGCCATCGGAATCACGGCAGGGGCAGGGTTTTGACCCAATGGGTTATAAATGGGGGTGCTTTGCGGGGCGACCGTGACCACCCTGCCTGCTGTTGGGGTGTTTAGCGTTGGGGCATTCGGATTGGCTTGGGGGTTGGCAGTATAGCTAATCTCGCCCCCTGCATTTGTCTGATTTAGGGCGGGGGTCTCGGTCGGGGTGGGTAGCATGGCATGAGCCGACATGGCAACTGACAAAGCAGTCAAGGACAACACAGCAACACCGCCACGCAACATTTGGATAGTCATAAGCATTCCTTCATCACAATAAATGACACAAATAATAAACGTTGCTCATGATAACACGAAAAGCTGTTACATGCGTTAAGCGTGCGTTTATTTATGGTAACTTTTGCCATGATTTGGCATATCACACATCACTTGTTTTTGTTTTTATGGCATGGCAAAAACAGCAAAAGGCAAAGATAAAAAATGAGCGATAATAATTTGACAGTTTTGATGTGATTTTATGGTAAAATTTGCCAAACACATCACAACAGCACGCCATGACTCACCCAAACCCCATCCATTGGTTTCGCCACTCTCTGCCCTACATCAATACCCACAGGGGCAAGACCTTTGTCGTCATGATGACTGGTGAAGCACTCGCCCATGACAGCTTTGCCACGTTGGTGCAGGATTTGGCACTGTTGCACAGTTTGGGCATTCGCTTGGTGCTGGTGCATGGGGCAAGGGTGCAGATAAATGACGCCCTAGCACAGGCGAGACTGTCCAATGACACACCCTTTTGCCATGGCGTGCGTGTTACCCCCACATCTGCCATGCCGACCATTTTGGCGGTGGTCGGACAGCTCACCCTAAAAATCCAAGGCGAGTTTTCCAAAGGGCTTGCCAACACTCCCCTGTTTGGGGCAAAAATCAGCACAGTAACAGGCAACTTTGTCAATGCCAAACCCTTCGGCGTGCGTCATGGCGTGGACTTTATGCAGACGGGCGAAGTCCGCCGTATCGACACCAAAGCCATCAAACACAGCCTTGACAATCATCACATCGTCATCGTCAACTCCATCGGCTTTTCGGCAACGGGCGATTTGTTTAACCTTGATGCCTTAGATGTCGCCACGCACATCGCCACATCGCTGGTGGCGGACAAGCTCATCATCTTGGACAAAAGCCTGACCGACTCGCACGGCTCTCTCATCAAGGAGCTGACCGCCACAGAAGCCCAAGAGCTTATCGAAACATCCACGCTCGCCCCCACACTCACGCATGCCATTCACGCCTGCCAGCATGGCGTGGGGCGTGTTCAGCTCATTGACTTTGACAAAGATGATGCCTTACTGGGCGAGCTGTTCACGACAGACGGGCGTGGCACGATGATAAGCCAAAGCGACTACGACCACATTAGGCAAGCCACCGCTCTTGATATCATCGGCATCATGGCAATCATTCGCCCCCTAGAAGAGCAAGGCATACTCATCGCCCGCAGTCGTGAACGCCTAGAAGAGATGATAGATGAATTTAGCGTCATGGAGCGAGACGGTAAAATCATCGGCTGTATCGCCATGCACGAGCTAGATGAGAGTAGTGTGGAGATTGCCAGCGTTGCCATGCATGGCGACTATCGCAGTGGCGAGCGTGGGGCAAACCTTTTAAAATTTGCCGAACAAAGTGCCAAACGCAGGGGCAAATCCCGTCTGTTTGCCCTGACCACACGCACCTTGCATTGGTTTATTGAACATGGATTTAGCGAAACCGCCCCAAACGAGCTACCTTGTGAGCGGTTTAAACAGTGGCAAAACGGGCGAAATTCCAAGGTACTGATTAAACACATTTAGCCTGATGTTACCGCCCCCACCGCTTCGCCACACCCTGTGTCAACAAACAAATAATCCCCACCCAAATCAGCCCAAAACTTGTCAGCATCTGCCATTCAAACACCCCTCCGAGCACCGTAATGGCAAGGATAAACAGCAATGCAGGTTCAAGATAACCAAGCAATCCAAACAAGGACGTGGGCAATAAGCGGTTGGCTTCTAGGTTCGCCTGTTGTGATAACACGCTGATAAGCCCCAAGCCAATGACTTTTAATATCATCATGGGCGAGCCGATGACCGCCGACATCGCAGACGCATGAAAACACAACGCCACAAGGCAAATGGGGGCGATGATGCTCAAATCCACAAACAGCCCCGTCAAGGCAGGGATATTTTGTCGCCGTCTCATCACATAAAAAATCGGATAGGTCAAACACACCTAAAACGTCGCCCAGCTGACCTGCCCTGTCCGCATAATCTCCATGCCCACGCCCACGCCTGCACACGCCACCGCCAGCCACTGCAAACGAGTCAGTCTCTCACCCATGACAAAGCCAACCAGCACCATCACCAGCGGAAACAAGAAATAGCCCATAGACACCGCCACGCCATGACCGTTTAGGGGTGCATAGACAAACAGCCACAACTGACTGGCGAAAATTGGCGTGGGGGCGAGTAGCCACACCCAGCCCCAAATCCCCTTGACCCGAGACAATCCGCCCAGTACAGCGTCCCATTTGCCAAGCACGCTGATGAGTGCCACCAAACACCCCCACATCATGACCATTCGCCACAAAAACACCGCCGTCCCTGTCAGAGGCGGTAGCCATTTGCCATAGGCATAGACCATGGCAAACATGACATTGGATAAAATGGCAAGAATTACGCCTAAGGCAAAGGTGTTTTTGGGTAGGGCAAATTGGGCAGGTAGAGCAAGGTTCATGGCTTGGCTGATACATTAATAAAAGATGACGTATTATAAAAGGTTTGTTTGATAAAAATTTTTATATTTTATCATCATGATGATTAATTTTTGCAAAAATTGGCTATTTTTGATAAAATTTATCAAAAATTTTGCTTGCCAACCATGACCCAAAACCTAGATGACACCGACAAAACCCTACTAAACCTACTCCAAGACGACTGCACCCTACCACTTAAAACCCTTGCCGAGCATACAGGCACATCGCCTGCCACCGTACAACGGCGTATCGGTCAGCTTTGCCAAGACAAAATCATCACCAAACAAGTCGCCATCATCGACCCTGTTAAAGTCGGTCAAACCCTAAGCGTCATCGTACTGGTAAAAATGACACAGTCTAGCGTGTCCATGCAACAGCGTTTTGAACGCATCAGTCAGCACCACAGCGAGATTGTGGCGTGTTATGAGATTTCAGGCGATTATGATTTTGCTCTCATGGTACATAGCCCGTCCATGCAAGCCTACCACGCCTTTACCCGAGCGGTGCTAACTGCCGAGAATAATGTCGCCCATTTTAACAGCCAATTTATCATGAATTTTGTCAAATCAAGCACCAAAATCACGCTTTAATTCCTAAGGATTATCATGAAATACACCTTCCTTTTCATTGCCATGCTTGCCTTGAGTGCCTGCGACAAATCCGCCACTGAGCATAACTTTGCCCCTGCCACAAGTCGGTCGTCTGCCGAGCAACCGAGCAAGCCGTCCACCCCCGAGAACCCCCACGACCTACAAACCCTTGCCAGTGAGCTTAGCACATCCGACCCATCTGTCCTGCCTGATGTACAGCCACTAACCACCGCTGATGGCAAAATCGCCCTTGACAAGACCCACATTCTCACCGACTCGCCTAAGGCAGACACGGCAACGTATGAATATCCGCTCGCCCTTGACAGCATGGCGGTCAAAAACTATGCCAAAGCCTATAACATCACGGACAAACAAGCCCAACACAGCATGGTCATCGCCATGGCAAGCCCCGAAGTGCTAAGCAAAATCCTAGACCAATTAAGAGACGGCAAATACATCGCCCATCAGCTCACCGATGGGGCGGACATGACGCTTGTTATCACGACCACCCCCGATGTCGTGGCGGATAAGTTTGATTATGTCTTTGCCGATGAGTTCGGGCGTGGTTTGGTGTTGCCGGTGGTAATACAGCCCAAGGAATAACGTTAAAAGAAATGATGTTAAAGATGTTATTCTCAAGGCATGGTTAGGATGGATAATAGCCCGCCCTGCCTATGTGTTGTATTTAGATGAGTGCTTATGTCAATTTATCATCACACATTATGCAGTCCAAACTGCGATTTGACTTCGTGTTTAAAGCGCTTAACCACCGCCAACGCATCTTTTAACAAATCCCGCTCCAAGGTAGAAAGCAGTTCGGTATCCACCTGATTGGGGCTAATCGGCTCGCCATTTCGCACATAAAACAGCCCTGCTTTTAGGCGTAAATTCATCAAATACGCCAATGCATCTGCCGTGTCTTTGGCAAGTTGTTCGCTGATAACCCCTTGATTTTTAAGGGTAATTAGGCGGTCAAAGGTGGAAGTTTCATCAAGGCGGGCTTTTAGTGCCAACGCACGCACGCCATGCACCACAGGGAATAGCCCCATTTTTTTGATGTCCATTTTGTGCGTTTCGCCCTTACCCAAAATCTTGGCAAAAAAGCCCCGATTGTGTTCGTCAAACTGCATAATCGCACGGGCAAAATTCATCTGCATGCCCACGTCTTTATCCAAATGGGCGTTCAGATGGCGTTTAACTCCATCAAGCAAATCCGCCTTGCCTGCCACCGCTCGTGCGTCCAAAAATATCGCCATATCCATAAGGCTCTCGCCATCGGCACTTTTACACCAATGGGCGACCGTGCGTTTAAAGTCGCTGATGGTCTGACACCATTTGGCGTTGGATACCATAATCCCGCCTTGGCAAGGCGGATAGCCAAATTTGGCAAGCGTCTCGGAGAACTTGACGGCATATTCATGCAAGGCGGTCATGTCCACATCGTCATCGGCAATTAGGGCGTTGTCTTGGTCGGTTTTTAATACCTGCTCGCCCCGTCCTTCTGAACCCATCACAATCAGGCAAGTTTTGGCAACCATCTCGGGCGGTGCAATCAGCCCCCACGCCTTTTCAAAGAGTTGCCCGTTTAAGACTTGCATGAGTTTGGCAAGTTGCACCGCACTCATACCGCCTGCTTGCAAAGACGATACCGAATCGGTCATTTGCTGGGCGATTTGGGCAAGCTCGGACAAAGTATCGGCACGGTGTAGGCGTTCGGCGACCAAATGACTGTGGCTGGACAAATACGCCAAAATGTCCATCTGCTCCAAAAGACCCACAATGCGTCCGCCATCTTTGACCGCCAAACGCTGAATGCGGTGGCTCATCATCGTGAGTAAGGCGTTGAACAAAAAATCTTCGCCATCAATGCCAATGATATTAAAATTGGCATAAGTGTGAATGGGTGCGTCTGTGCTTGCTCCTGTGGCGATGACATCACGAAACGCCGATTCGGTAATCAGTCCGATTTTGTTGTCATAATTGACCAGCACCGATTTGCTTTTGTTATCACGCATCAGGCGGGCAAGCTCGGCAAGGGTCAGTGTGCCTTCTGCACTTAGGGTGCTGTGGTGGTAAGCGTCAGCGACTTTGGCGTGAAATAGCCCAGAGATGTCCTGCCCATCGTGGGGGGCAAGGCTGTTAAAGCGTTCGGCAATGCCCGTATAAAAGTATGCTCCAAAGCGGACATTTGAGCCAATTAATTGTAAAATCAGAGACTTAGGAATGGCATACACCAAAGACTGCTCGGCAGAAATAAAGCTGTGGGCGGAAGTCGCTTCAAACAAAGCACGAGCCTCAAAGCTGTCATTGGTGCGATACAGTGCCACCACTTCGCCATCATCACCAAGTTCTTTGACCACGCCTTTGATGACGACATACAGAGCGTCCATCGGCTCGCCTGCCTTGATGATGGGGGTGTTGTCGTCAAAAAAGACGATTTGCACTTGTTTTTGCAAAAGTTTTTGTTCGGCGGGGTTTAGGGTATTGTAGGGGGCAAAGTTGAAGTTAAATCTGTCCATGATAACTTCCTTGATGATTTCCTTATCGATGATAAGGTTTTATTATAGCATAAAATGGGGGCGGGGCAAGGTGGTGGACTTAGACAAATTGTTAGACCAACAAAAAACACCAAACAACTGTTTGGTGTTTTGGGTGCAATCAATCAATAAGCTGAAACGGACGACTGATTGCAACTGTCGCTATATACATTGATTTGGACGTTGGACTTTGTGCCATCAAGATAGACATTGCCCGAACATACCTTGTTATCAAAATAAATGGTATAGCCATAGTTGCCCGCAGGAATACCGCCACCGCTAACGGTTGTTAAGGTTGCATATTTACCAGAACTGCTTGCCTGTACTGTGCTGTTTGGCGGTGTGATGGTTATTTTTTTAACCAAACAACTGTTCGCCAAACCACAAACGCCACGCCCTTCAACGTTAATAACTCTTTTGGGTTGATTTTCCAATTGTGCTTTAAAGGCTTGCATTTTCGGTAAGCATTCTTTATAAATTTCTTCACCAAAAGCAATAACTTGGTCTAATTGTTGCGATGGACTTTTGGGGATTTGCTTTTGATAAGCTCTATCCAAAATAGATTTCATATAATTTTGAACAAATGGGTAAGATTTGACACTATTCAGACCTGAATAACGTTTACTTTGGTCTTGATAACTATCACCCAAATGTCTATTTGTTAAGATATTTTCAGAACTATTTTGAAGAGTTTCACAAAGTTCAACCACGTCATTTGCCCTAGCATTTTGTAAAAACCCAAGAGCAAAAAAACCAAAAGCAATATATGAAAGCCTTTTAGCTATTTGTACACATTTCATACATTTGCTTTCCAAATTTTCTAACAGCCTCATCTTTTTTCTCTTTGGTTTTCTCAACAGGATATTCATCTGTCGTATAAACGATTGATAAAATCATGGCAAACGCATCATCATCCCCTGGGAACTCTTTGCTAATTTCAGCTTTGGCTTGTTTTAAGCTAAGACCTTGCTGATATTTCATCATGACAACCATGCTCGCTCCGCTCAATGCCTTGCATTGGTTATCATCCAATGCAAACGCCTGAGATGACATGGTAAGAGCCAATACAGTGGGTACAGCGACTTTGGCAAGTTTTTTCAGTGAAAACATACACTTTTCCTTATATAAAGTTGATGACAAAATAAAGTATTTGATATAGAATACACAACTATAAACCCTTTTACCAACACTTATTGGGTAATTTTCTGTCCATTTTGAGCAGATATTTTTATGTAGGATAGCCCCATGAAAATCAACGAAAAATTACGTCAATTACGAGAAGAAAATCATTGGTCGCAAGAAGAAATGGCAGAGCGTATGAATATGTCGCCAAGTGGTTATGCTAAAATAGAGCGTGGCGAAACCAAATTAAATTTGGATAAATTACAAAATATCGCACAGATTTTTAATATTGATATCATTGAATTGATGAATAATGATAGTAAAAGTGTGGTATTTCATATGAATGAAAATAATGGTTGCAATAGTTCTGGGACAAATTATTATCAAAGTACAAACAATGAAGTTTTAGTAAAAGAAATAGAACACCTAAATACCCTATTAAAAGAAAAAGACAAACAAATCCAAATGCTTGAAGAAATTGTTCAATTATTAAAACAAGGATAATACTCTCACGCATCAGGCAAGCGATACATCCAAATGGCAGTCACCAAACAAAGTATGCTTGTCAGCACCGCCACCCACAGCTTATCGGCAGGCAGTCGCCAAAACAAAAACGCACTGGATGCCGTCATCATGCCCCACGCCAAATATTTGGCAAAGCGTGGCATGGCACGTCGCTCTTCCCAGTCGATGAGCATTTTACCAAAAATCTTGTGCCTGATGAGCCAGCCATGAAACCGCCGTGAGCTTTTCGCCCAGCAGTAACCTGCCAGCAGGATAAATACCGTGGTCGGCATACCGGGCAGTATCGCCCCCAAAATCCCAAGCCCCACAAAAATAAACCCCATGATAAAAAACGCCCAACGTAACAAGACATTCTGATGCATGCCGTGTTTGGGCAGTTGTGATGATGGGGTATGGCTGGGGTCGGTATAATCAGGGTCAGTGTGGTCGGACATGGCAATACAACAATCAAGGCAGGCTTGTACCTGCTATCGACAAGACGGTAGGCAGGCTCATCTTGCCATAAAAGCCCTATTATAGCACTTTGGCAGTCAGGGTGAGATTTAAAATATTGAAAATAAAAATCGCCCACCTTTATAGGGCGATACAGCATAGCATAAATAAGGCATGTTTGTAAACATAAATGATTATTATTTTTTTCTTTACAAATTGATAAAAATAGGTTATTTTATATCGGTTTTTAATATGTGTTTCACACAGGTGATTTATGAGCGAACTTACCCTAACCGAAGCCCTAAAAGAGCATTCACGCACCACCCACGATGCCGTGGACAACCTTGTCATGAGCATGGAGCCTTTTGCCAGTCATGACAACTACCGCAAATTTTTGCAAGCCCAGTATGAGTTTCACAGCACCGTAAACCCCATTTATCATAATGAAAAGCTAGCCAGTCAAATTGACGGCTTGGCACAGCTTGCCCGTCTTGACCGTGTCAAATCCGACATGAAAGACCTAGAAGCCACCCCTTTTGACAGGGACGTAGAAACCCCCACCTTTACCGACAGTGAAGCCATCGGCTGGCTCTACTGCGTAGAAGGCTCAAACGTGGGGGCGGCGATTTTATACAAAGAAGCAGGCAAAATTGACCTGTCCGATGAATTCGGTGCGTCTCATCTAGCAGCCCATGCAGACGGACGTATGCCTCATTGGCGTGCCACCAAAGCCAAAATCAATGCCTTGCCTTTAAGTGATGATGATAAACAATCTGCCATGAAAGGGGCAGATGATGCCTTTGCTTACTTTAAGCGAGTGATTCGTAAAGTGTACGGTACTCAAGCGTAATTATGCTATACTAAGTCGTTTGCTTCATCAAACGGCTTAGTTTTTGGTGTATGATATGATAAATTATCTAAATTCCCATTGGCAATTTATATTTTCTCACGGTCATCAAACCCTTTTTGATAATCTCATCACCCACTACCAACAGCCCCACCGTCATTATCATAATCTCACCCATTTATCTGAATGTTTTATGTGGTTTGATGAAATAAAGGATAATTTATATCGTCCCGATTTGGTTGCCATTGCCCTTTTTTATCATGACGTAATTTATAATCCCAAAAGCCCCACCAATGAATACGACAGCTCGGTCATAATGAAGGATGAATTACAAGGCATGTTGTCCGATACAGATATTGGCATTACTGAGCGTTATATTCTTGCCACCAAAGACCATATCAATCCTTTAACGGGCGATGATAAGGCAGATTTGGATTATTTATTGGATATTGATTTGGCGATATTGGGAAGTGATTTTGATAGATTTGATGAATATAATCATCAAATCTATCAAGAATATGCGTGGGTCAATCGTTTTATTTATCATGTTAAAAGAAAATCGGTGTTAAAAGGATTTTATAACAAGGAGCGAATTTATTTAACCAATTATTTTTATCAAGCGTTAGAAAATAAAGCAAGGGGTAACTTGAAAAGATATTTGTAATTCAAAATCCCCAACAACAAAAACCGCCCCATTTGGAGCGGTTTTACACCAGTCAAGCAATTACTGCTCAATGCCTTTCATGGTCAGCTTAATGCGTCCACGATTGTCGATGTCTTGGACTTGAACTTTGACAGTTTGCCCTTCGGCTAGGTAGTCGGTTACATTCTCAACACGCTCATCAGAGATTTGGCTGATATGCACCAAGCCGTCCGTACCTGGTAAAATGGTAACAAATGCCCCAAACTCCACAATGCGAGCCACCGTCCCTGTATAGACCTTACCCACTTCTACTTCGGCGGTAATGGCTTCAATCTTGGCGATGGCGGCACGGGTAGACGCCTTTGACTCGCCAAAGATACGGATTGTACCGTTGTCGTCAATGTCCACAGTCGCCCCTGTCTCTTCGGTCAAGGCACGAATGGTTGCCCCACCCTTACCAATCACATCACGGATTTTTTCAGGGTTAATCTCAATGGTGGCATAGTTTGGAGCGTGAGCGTTAATCTCGGTGCGAGATGTGGCAATGACTTCATTCATGGCATTTAGGATATGAATACGCCCTGCATGCGCTTGTTTTAGGGCTTGCTCCATGATGTCGGCGGTAATGCCTTCAATCTTGATGTCCATTTGTAGGGCGGTGATACCATTGACCGAACCTGCCACTTTAAAGTCCATATCGCCCAAATGGTCTTCATCACCCAAAATGTCCGACAGCACCGCAAAACGCTCGCCTTCTTTGACCAATCCCATGGCGATACCTGCCACAGGGGCTTTTAGTGGAACGCCTGCGTCCATAAGCGACAATGACGCACCGCACACGCTCGCCATAGAGCTTGAACCGTTGGATTCTGTGATGTCAGACACCACACGAATGGTATAAGGGAAACGCTCCGCCTTAGGCAATACCGCTTGCACGCCACGGCGAGCCAGACGACCATGCCCGATTTCACGGCGTTTTGGGCCACCTTCACGACCTGTCTCGCCCACCGAGTAATGTGGGAAATTATAATGTAACATAAAGTGGTCTTGCTTGGTGCCTGACAGCGTATCCACCAAGTTCACATCACGGCTCGTGCCTAACGTGGTGGTTACAAGGGCTTGGGTCTCGCCACGGGTAAACAAGGCAGAACCATGCGTATAAGGCAACACGCCCACTTGGATATCGAGTGCTCGCACGGTCTCCAAATCACGTCCGTCAATACGGGGCTTGCCTGATAGGATATTATCACGCACGGTGCGGTATTTTAAAGTTTCAAACAGCTCTTTGATTTGGGCGACTTTATCGGCATAATCTTCTGCACTCTCATCGCCTGCCAGTGCCAAAGCTTCTGTGGCAAGCTCATCTAGGCGAGCATAGCGGTCTTGCTTGACAGTAATGGTGTACGCCTCGCTGACTTTGGCGGTGAACTGCTCTTTTAGTTGGGCGTTTAGCTCTTCGTTAATGGCAGGGGCGACAAATTCGGCTTTGGCATTGCCTACCGCTGCCGCAAACGCATTGATGTTGTCAATGACAATCTGCTGTTGGGCGTGTCCGTACAGCACCGCACCCAGCATTTGGTCTTCTGATAGCTCGTCTGCTTCGGATTCTACCATCAGTACGGCTGATTTGGTACCCGCCACCACTAGGTCAAGCGAGCTGTCTTTCATCTGGGCAAGGCTTGGGTTTAGAATATACTCGTTACCGATAAAGCCCACACGAGCCGCCCCGATAGGACCGCTAAACGGAGCAGGAGAGATTGCCAATGCCGCAGACGCACCAATCATCGCTGCAATGTCGGCATCTTGGGTTTTGCCTGATGAGATGACGGTTGCCGTTACTTGGATTTCGTTATAATAGCCTTCTGGGAACAGCGGACGGATTGGACGGTCAATCAGACGAGAAGTCAAAGTTTCAAATTCTGACGCACGACCTTCACGCTTGCCATAGCCCCCTGGGATTTTACCCGAAGCGTACATTTTTTCTTGGTAGTTTACGGTCAATGGGAAAAAGTTTTGCCCTGCCACGGCTTCGGGACGCACCACAACCGCCACCAGTACCGACACATCACCCATATGCACAAGCACGCTATTGGCTTGGCGAGCGACACGCCCTGTTTCTAGGACAACTTGCTGATTGCCATATTGAAATTCTTGACGAATGATGTTAAACATAGGTTTTCCTTAAATGATTGGGTTTGTCATTGATAAGATGATTTAAAGCCCTAAGAGATGTTTTTTTTGGATATTTAAAAATTGCATGGGAAAATTTATTTAACTTTAACCAAAATCAATACTTTATCACAGGGCAAGTTGCAATTTACCCCTACAAATCCGTCCAAAAAATCATCAGTTTATAACGTTAAAAAAACATCTCTTAGAGTTCTAAATCTCACCCTTATCAATAATTTATAAACTTAAAACAACAAAAACGGCACGCAAACGCACACCGTTTTTGACAAAATTAGACAGCCTAATTTGAAATTAACGGCGTAGCCCAAGCTCACCGATAAGAGCGGTGTAGCGGTCTAGATCTTTACCTTTTAGGTAGTCTAGCAATTTACGGCGTTGGTTTACCATACGGATAAGACCACGGCGACTGTGATGGTCAGCTTTGTGGGCTTTGAAGTGGTCTTGTAGGTCGTTGATACGAGCAGTCAATAGAGCCACTTGCACTTCTGGGCTACCAGTGTCGTTTTCGCCACGTTTGAATTTGGCGATAATCTCTTCACGTTGTTGGTTGGTTAGCATAACTAATCCTTAAAATACGCAATGCGGATACATACAGGCAAACATTGCATTGCTAAGGTTTGCCTAAGCCCTATCCCCATAGATAAGGCAATTTTGCCATTATAGCATAAAAATTTTAAAAAAGCATTAAAAATCCCCGCCATACAGTTTTGGGCGTAGGGTGCGTAACACGCACCATTTAGGTTGATAAATACTTCTTCAATCTCAAATTAAATATTTTAAATTATTGATTATTAAGTAATTTTTAGGTTGTAAGGGCGAATTGTAATTCGCTCTTGATAAATCCATTACTGATATAAGATTGAGAATAGCAAATCTTGGTGCGTGGTATGCACCTTACCACCACCCCCAAAGCCATATTTTAGACCTGCACCACTTTGACAGGTTGCAGTCGCCCACTCATCGCCACTTGCCCAAGCCCGACAAACTCATCATCATGATATAGCCGAATTTGTACAGTCTCATCAGTAAAGTGTACATCATCAAGGCGGTCTTTGATATTTAGCCGTTGCCCCATTTTTATGCGTGCCGTTTCGTCTGTGGTGAGTTTAATAATAGGTAAATGATTAAGCAGAACATCAACGGGTAATAGCTTGCCAAATCGCTCATCAAATGACAAATTCGCCAAATCATCAAGGCTTATCGCCCCTGCCACGTCAAATCCGCCCGTACTGGTGCGGTGCAAAGCGGTCAAATGCCCCACCGTGCCAAGACGCTCGGCTACCGTCTCGCCCAGCACTCGCACATAAGTACCTTTGGAGCAGATGACATCAAGGGCGATTTCATCATTGCTTAATTTATTTAAAGCCAAATGATGAATGACAATGGGGCGTGGAGCTCGCTCTATCTCAATGCCGTCTCGGGCGTATTCGTAGAGTTTTTTGCCGTCTTTTTTTAGGGCGGAGTACATGGGCGGGGTTTGTTGTTGTTCGCCCAATAAATCGCAAGCCAATTCATCAAGCCCCTGCTCGTCAAAGGTTGGCACATTTTTTTGGGCGATGATTTGCCCTTCTTTGTCGCCTGTGTCGGTCTGCTCGCCAAGTTTGATAATGGCGGTGTAGCCCTTATCGGCGTCTAGCCCAAAGGAGCTAAATTTGGTCGCATCCCCTAAACAAATCGGCAAAAGCCCTGTCGCCATGGGGTCAAGCGTGCCTGTATGACCTGCTTTTTTGCTGTCAAAATCTGATGACATAAACAGGCGTTTGGCTTGGGCAAGAGCCGAATGCGAACTGATGCCGCTTGGCTTATCTAAGAGTAGCACCCCAGAAACGATTTGTTTTGCCATTAGCTGTTATCCACGTCATCAGAGCTACTCTCGCCCGTCTTTTTCATCGCTTCATTCACCAGATTCATCATGTGGTTGCCGTGAGCGGTAACTTCATCATAGTGAAAACGTAGGCGTGGCGTGGTGCGGGTTTTCATGGTGGCGGACAGCTCGGTACGCAAAAAGCCCGAGGCGTTTTTTAAAACTTCTAAGCTCTCACGATGGGCGTCAATGTTCATGCCACCGTCCGTGTCGCCGTTTTTGGACGGCTCCAAAATGGTTACATAAACATCGGCATAACCCAAATCAGGGCTAACTTTAACACTAGAAATGGTAACAAACCCCGTCAGACGTGGGTCGTTAATCTCATCACGGATAAGTACTGACAAAGTACGCTGAATCTGGTCGGCTAGGCGTTGTAAGCGTTGGCTCATGGTTTTCTCTCTTGTTGTTTGGTTTTTGGTGGTTATTGATGAGGTTAGTATAGCCGATTTTTGGCAATTTGGCGATTTTTAATGTCAATGCACTCATCATCGGTGTTTTTATTGATATGATTAGGGCGTGCCTGCCATTGATAACATTTTTACAAAGTAAGATGAAAATTTAACATTTTAGTCAATTTTTGCATGAAAAATGGCTAATTTTCTCACTTTTCATTGCAAATACCAAAGGCAGGCACGCCCTAATTATTTTATTTTTATAAAAATCAATAAGTTATGTTAGTTTTCATCTATATTAAGATAATTTAATGTAATTATTAAATATAATTTAAAAAATAATCTACCATTTTTTAGGAAAATTGAATGATCATTTGATGAAAAATTACCCAGCCATAACACAAGACAACACAATTTTTCACAGTTTACATGAAGTTACTAAGTCTTACATTTGGCGAACCAAACACACGTGAAAAACCCCTATTTTTTACCAACTTATCCTATTTTTCATGTCAAAACATCCCTACAATACACTCATCAAGTCAAGCACATGAAGCACTTGTAAGTTGCCATAAGGCATTTATTGATATCACTTAGGAGAAATATATGAGCCGTTTAGTTCGTTTACAAGACATCGAAGCCACCGAGCGTGAAGTATTGGGTGCAGACTACTACAACCCAGCAGGGAAAACCGCTTATGGCCTTGGCGAAGAGAAAATCGGTAAAGTAGAAGATGCCCTTGTAGAGGTAGAAACAGGACGTGTGCGTTATCTTATCGTTGATGTCGGTGGTTGGTTCAGCTCAAAAGAAGTGCTTATCCCAGCAGGTCTATCTCGCATTGTTGGCGATGATGTGTACTTTGACAGCCTAACCAAAGACCAAGCAGAAGTTATGGAAGCTTACGACCGTGATTATGTCTATAACTACCAAGAACAATATGCCAAAGACCGTGAGTTCTTCGCTGCCGAGACACTGCCTGCTGAGAGCCGTGTTGAGCTGACCGAAAACCACTACACCGCACCCAACACTCTAGAGTTGCTCGAAGAGCGTCTGTCTGTGAACAAAGACCGCATCGTCTCTGGCGTGGCAAGTATCGGCAAGCGTGTGGTGAGCGAAGAGCAACGTGTTGAAGTTGAACTACAAGAAGAGCACGCCCACATTGAGCGTACTGCCGTAAACCGCCCAACTGACCGCCGTATCGGTGATGATGCTGGGGTTGCCACCGTAAGCGTTGAGCTAGAAGCAGAGCGTGCTAATGTGAGCAAAGACACCTTTGTTACCGAAGAAGTAACGCTAGGCAAGACCACTGGCACTCGCACCGAGACCATTTTGGAAACCATTCAGCGTGAAGAGCTAAACGTGGACGACCTAGGTAACATAGTTGATCGTGAAGGCAACGTGATTAACTATGAAGGCATTACCGCCGATGAAGTTCGCCGTGCTCGTGGTCTGTAACCCGACCACCACCAAAAAGTCAGGGCAATGCTCTGGCTTTTTTGGGTTTTGGCGTTATTGATTGGTGTTTTGATGGTTAGATTCATGTTTACTCAATGAATTTTTTAAATTTATCTTTGCTAAATTGACATGTATTAGAATAACCGCCATGCCCAATTTTCAACTTTTAAACCAAAACTTAAAAATCTACAAACTCGTTAAAATTAAGGACAATGTATGTCAAACCCTAAAGATAAGCGTGATGACGTCACCACATTTGATAATCCACAAACCCTAGAGTTACTTGCTGAGCGGTTGGTTGTTGATACCCAAAAAATGCAAGTAGGCAAAGTTATCCTTGAAAAAGTCGTCCGCACCAAGACGGTCAATGTCCCTGTGGAGCTGACCGAAGAGTATCTTAGCATTCGGATTGTTAATGATAATTTAATGGCACTGGCAGATACAGCCATGGCAGATGATGACACGCCTGCCGCTGTACTCATCAATGGCACGCCCATGAGCGAGCCTGTGGAGATTTTAATCAGCAAAGAAGTAGCAAAGCTAAGCAAAGAGACTCATGTCGCCGAAGAGATCAACCTACACAAATACAGCCGAAATATCAGCAAAACGATCAGCGGCACTGTGCAACATGAAGAGCTTGTGGTAACAGGCGATGAGTTTTTGGACAAGTCATCTTAAGGGTATCACCCATTGATGATTAATTTTTAGGGCTTGCCTACCTTTGGTATATGTAATGAAAATCACAAAATGGCGATATTTTTCAACATAAAAATAAACCACAAAGAGTAAGTAATCCCAGTTACCAAAAAACACTTTTTTATCATGACAAAATCGGTTATGATAGGCTAATGTCGTATTATATTTGTTTTTTAAAATAGATTTCTTTTCAAACCCCAATTTTTGCGGATTTTTTAAAATTTCAACCCCAGTATTTATAAGTACAAGGGTTTATTTTAGTTTATCTCATAAAGATGTCTGAGGCGTGTTGAATTTCGGTATTTACAATGAAAAATGAAAAATCACCCATTTTTTCAAGGAAAAGTCCGCAGTTGATATTGAAATATCAACAAGGATTTTGACGATGAAAAACAATTCGACCACTTAATTTAAAGAAATTAAGGTAAAATCTTGAAAATTTACACGATTAAGTGGTCGGATAGCCATTTTCATGCAAAAATTGATTAAGATTGTCAAATTTTCATCTTGATTTTAAAAAAATTCTATCAATGCTCAACACGCCCTAATAACTTCCAAACCCAAAATTTATCGGATACTCCTATGACCTATTTTAAACCCCTAGCACTTAGCATTATTGCTTTGACAACCATCAGCACTGTCCATGCCAATGACCTACCCACCCTATCCCAAAGCCATTTTGACCAATGTCTAAACACCCTAAAAAACAGCAGTAACTTTCGTGGTGTCGCCAGCACCTTTGAGCAGTACCGACCGAGTAGCCCTGACCCAACGGTGATTCGCTCACTCAACTATCAGCCTGAATTCAAAAAAGACGCATGGGATTATCACGCCTCACTGGTTGATAGCGAGCGTGTGGCGGATGGTCTGCGTGCCAAACAGGAGATGGCGGACGTACTAAGACGCATTGAAAACCGCTACGGGGTCAAGCCCGAACATGTGCTTGGCGTGTGGGGTGTTGAGAGTAATTTTGGGCAGACCCTTGGCAAAAAGGATTTGTTTACCAGCCTTGCCACGCTGTCTTGCTTTGACCGTCGCCAATCATATTTTCGTGGCGAATATGCCAGTGCCTTACGCATCGTCCAAAATGGCGACATTCGCCCACAGGACATGACAGGCTCATGGGCAGGAGCATTTGGTCAGACTCAGTTCATGCCGAGTACCTTTTTGGAATTGGCGGTAGATTTTGATAATGACGGACGCAAAGACCTTGTCAATTCCAAGGCGGACGCTTTGGCAAGCACTGCCAACTTTCTTGCCAAAAAAGGCTATCGCTCTGGCGAGCCTTGGGGTTATGAAGTCAAACTAAATGGCTATTCAGGGTCAAGTGGTCGCACCAACAAAAAATCCATCAGTCATTGGCAAAACATGGGTATTACCCTACCTGACGGTCGTCCCCTACCGAACAACATGGCATCAGCAGGACTACTGCTACCTGCTGGGCGACAAGGACCAGCTTTCTTAGTGGGTAAGAACTTTGATACGTTCTATTCTTATAATGCTTCTGAAAGCTATGCCCTTGCCATCGCTCATCTTTCTACCTTGATTGAAAATAACGACACCAATGTTAATTTTGCCACCCCTTGGCCGACCGATGACCCTGGCATCAGTCGTCGCGAAGCCAAAGAAATTCAGCAAGCACTCATTAATAACGGCTATAACATTGGCAACGTTGATGGCATTATCGGTGACAACACTCGCATTGCCATCAGGGATTATCAGCGTAAAATGGGCGTGCCTACTGACGGACGTGCAGGACAAAAGTTCTATCGTCTCATCATGGGCAATACTGGCAATGTCAGCCCAACCCATCCGCCCGTGTCCAGCCCCGCACAAAGTGTGAATTACGGCAATCAAACAGGCACAGTACAAATCCGCCAAGACAGCCTAAACCTGCCCCAAAGCCCAAACTCATCATTTAGTATCTCTCGGGGGTCGGTTAGTCAAAGTTCTTATGGTAATGTTTCTCATGGCGGTGTCGTTTATCGTCGCATACAAAATTCTGATGGGACGACGAGCTTAGTGCCTGTTAATAGCCATTGATATTATAGAACCACAAAAAAGGAGTGATAACATTCACTCCTTTTTATACATCCCATCAATTAACTAACACCCATAACCCATCTGATAATCCTTAAAGACAAGCCAATCATCCACATTACCCCGAATGCGTTTGCCCGTGGGCGTAGTGTGAATAATCTTTGGCGGGAGATACTCATATTTTTGACACAAAAAGTTTATCACTTCAAGACTGGTAACAGGCTTACAATCACTTACCAAATACACAGGCTTGACGGCACTCAGAGTTAATACCTGACAAATCACTTGTATCAAATCATCACGATGAATGCGATTGGTATAATGGGCGGACGGCACGCCATTGATATGGGCAGACTGAGCAAGACGGTTCATCCGCACACTCTCACTGTGGTAAATACCAGACGGTCTGACTATCGCACACCGCTCGCCAAAGGTATGCTGTAACACTTGCTCAGCTTGTAATAACACACAGGCAGTATCCGTACTGGGGTGTGTTGGCGTATCGATATCCACCCATTCGCCTGCATTCTCGCCATATACAGATGTAGACGAGACAAATAGCACACGATGGAGGTTTGGCAGATTAAGTCCTGCGATATGCTCACACACTGCCAAATAACTCTCACGATAGGCTTGTACTCTATCGGTCATCTCACGGTTTGGTGTGATGATAATGGCGATATGGCTAAATGGAGCAAGTTCATCTTGAGTGAGCGTTCTTGCGTCTTGTTGCCAAAATCGAATAGGCTTATCATAACTCTTGGCAGTGCGTGCTAACCCCGCCACATCATGCCCTACATGGGATAACATTTCGGCAACTTCCTTACCGATGTCGCCCTGTCCGATAATCAGATATTTATTTTTTCGTTCATCGATCATCTTCCATCCCCCGCAAAACCCGCATCACACTAGGATAAGCAATCATACCAATCACACCAATCACAACCACGACCACCATTAACTCAATCAACGTAAACGCCTTTTGCCCACCCATTAATATCACCCTACGCACAAGCAAGTTACTCACATAAATAATTATAAGTAAAGTTAAGTCAAGCTATTATACACAAATTCAAGGATTTTAAAAACCAAAACCCCCTCCATCATCCGACAGAGGGGGCTAAATAAGGTGCTGACGATGACCTACTCTCACATGGGCGAACCACACTACCATCGGCGCTAAGACGTTTCACTTCTGAGTTCGGGAAGGGATCAGGTGGTTCCATCTTGCTATTGTCGTCAGCGTAAAAGGATTAACAACGCTGTTATGAGTCTGTTTTATTTTAATTTCATTTTTTAAAGTTTTTACTAAATCAAGATTAAGGTTATCATTACACTTTACAATACAACACTTAAAGTGATTTAAACCACTTGGGTGTTGTATGGTCAAGCCAAACGAGCAATTAGTATTGGTTAGCTACACACATCGCTGTGCTTCCACACCCAACCTATCAACGTCGTAGTCTACAACGGCTCTTTAGGGAAATCTTATCTTGAGGTGGGCTTCCCGCTTAGATGCTTTCAGCGGTTATCCCATCCGAACATAGCTACCCGGCGATGCTTCTGGCGAAACAACCGGAACACCAGAGGTTCGTCCACTCTGGTCCTCTCGTACTAGGAGCAGATCCTCTCAAATTTCCAACGCCCACGGTAGATAGGGACCGAACTGTCTCACGACGTTCTAAACCCAGCTCGCGTACCTCTTTAAATGGCGAACAGCCATACCCTTGGGACCTGCTTCAGCCCCAGGATGAGATGAGCCGACATCGAGGTGCCAAACACCGCCGTCGATATGAACTCTTGGGCGGTATCAGCCTGTTATCCCCAGAGTACCTTTTATCCGTTGAGCGATGGCCCTTCCATACAGAACCACCGGATCACTAAGACCTACTTTCGTACCTGCTCGACTTGTGGGTCTCGCAGTTAAGCGCGCTTTTGCCTTTATACTCTTTGAACGATTTCCGACCGTTCTGAGCGCACCTTCGTACTCCTCCGTTACTCTTTAGGAGGAGACCGCCCCAGTCAAACTACCCACCATACATTGTCCTTGATACTGTTATATCTAAGTTAGAACCCCAACATAACCAGGGTGGTATTTCAAGGTTGGCTCCATGGCAACTGGCGTCACCACTTCAAAGCCTCCCACCTATCCTACACAAGTTAGGTCAAAGTTCAATGTAAAGCTGTAGTAAAGGTTCACGGGGTCTTTCCGTCTAGCCGCGGGTACACAGCATCTTCACTGCGATTTCGATTTCACTGAGTCTCTGCTGGAGACAGCGCTGCCATCATTATGCCATTCGTGCAGGTCGGAACTTACCCGACAAGGAATTTCGCTACCTTAGGACCGTTATAGTTACGGCCGCCGTTTACTGGGGCTTCGATCAAGAGCTTCGCTTACGCTAACCCCATCAATTAACCTTCCAGCACCGGGCAGGCATCACACCCTATACGTCCACTTTCGTGTTTGCAGAGTGCTGTGTTTTTAATAAACAGTTGCAGCAGCCTGGTATCTGCGACTGCCAACAGCTCAAAGAGCAAGTCTTATCACCATCGGCAGCGTACCTTCTCCCGAAGTTACGGTACCATTTTGCCTAGTTCCTTCAGCAGAGTTCTCTCAAGCGCCTTGGTATTCTCTACCTGACCACCTGTGTCGGTTTCGGGTACGATTTCTTTATGACTATCGCTTAGAAGCTTTTCCTGGAAGCAGGGTATTTGCCACTTCGCTGTACATGTACAGCTTGCTATCAGATCTCAGTAATAGTCTAGCGGATTTGCCTACTAAACCTACCTACATCCTTCCACCTGGACAACCAACGCCAGGCTGACATAACCTTCTCCGTCCCTCCATCGCATCATAAACAAGTATCGGAATATTAACCGATTTCCCATCGACTACGCCTTTCGGCCTCGCCTTAGGGGTCGACTCACCCAGCCCCGATTAACGTTGGACTGGAACCCTTGGTCTTCCGGCGAACGGGCTTTTCACCCGTTTTGTCGTTACTCACGTCAGCATTCGCTCTTGTGATACCTCCAGCATACCTTACGATACACCTTCACAGGCTTACACAACGCTCCCCTACCACTTAATTGAAACAATTAAATCCGCAGCTTCGGCTCCTAGTTTGAGCCCCGTTACATCTTCCGCGCAGGCCGACTCGACTAGTGAGCTATTACGCTTTCTTTAAAGGGTGGCTGCTTCTAAGCCAACCTCCTAGCTGTCTGTGCCTTCCCACATCGTTTCCCACTTAACTAGGAATTTGGGGCCTTAGCTGGCGGTCTGGGTTGTTTCCCTCTTGACGACGGACGTTAGCACCCGCCGTCTGTCTCCCGGATAGTACTCATCGGTATTCGGAGTTTGCATCGGTTTGGTAAGTCGGGATGACCCCCTAGCCGAAACAGTGCTCTACCCCCAATGGTATTCGTCCGAGGCGCTACCTAAATAGCTTTCGGGGAGAACCAGCTATCACCGAGTTTGATTAGCCTTTCACCCCTATCCACAAGTCATCCCCTGGCTTTTCAACGACAGTGGGTTCGGTCCTCCGGTGCCTGTTACGGCACTTTCAACCTGCTCATGGATAGATCACTCGGTTTCGGGTCTATACCCTGCAACTTAATCGCCCTATTAAGACTCGGTTTCCCTACGGCTCCCCTAAACGGTTAACCTTGCTACAGAATATAAGTCGCTGACCCATTATACAAAAGGTACGCCGTCACGGAACAAGTCCGCTCCGACTGCTTGTATGCACACGGTTTCAGGTTCTATTTCACTCCCCTAACAGGGGTTCTTTTCGCCTTTCCCTCACGGTACTGGTTCACTATCGGTCAGTCAGGAGTATTTAGCCTTGGAGGATGGTCCCCCCATCTTCAGACAAGATTTCACGTGTCTCGCCCTACTTAATATGTCTCATAAACAGTTTCGCATACAGGACTATCACCTACTATGGTTGGCTTTCCCACGCCATTTTGCTACTGTAAATTCGATCGGCTCCTCCCCGTTCGCTCGCCGCTACTTGGGGAATCTCAATTGATGTCTTTTCCTCGGGGTACTGAGATGTTTCACTTCTCCCGGTTTGCCTCCTAACCAAAGGTTAGGATAGCCAACTTATGTTGGCTGGGTTTCCCCATTCAGAAATCGCCGGGTCACAGGATATTGCCACCTCACCGACGCTTATCGCAGGCTATCACGTCTTTCATCGCCTCTGACTGCCAAGGCATCCACCATGTGCACTTCATTACTTGACCATACAACCCCAAGTAGTCTTGGTGTCATAAGGGTAATGTGTAACGATTCACCTATGTTTACGCTTGATTCAGTTCTCTTTACTTTAGGTGTTTGTATTGGGTACAAACACCATGGTTAATTATTTGTTGGAATTAAATAATTAACCCAGACTCATAGTTACGTTGTTAAATAATGTAATTAACTTCATCAGTTAATTGTAAGTTATCTACATAAAGTAGAATTAAGAAATCTAATTGTATGCTGTTTAATTTGATTGCTTAGTTCTAATTTATTGTAAGTGGTGGAGTTAAGGAGAGTCGAACTCCTGACCTCCTGCGTGCAAGGCAGGCGCTCTACCAACTGAGCTATAACCCCAAAAGTATGGTGGGGTCTAATAAGACTTGAACTTATGACCCCCGCCTTATCAAGGCGGTGCTCTAACAACTGAGCTATAGACCCAATTTAACTTACTTTACTAAGAACAACTTGTTGTGAATTCTTGCTAATCAGATAATTCGTTAAGGAGGTGATCCAGCCGCAGGTTCCCTACGGCTACCTTGT
>NZ_UGQU01000005.1 GCF_900453205.1 Moraxella lacunata | reverse complement strand
AAAAAAAAGCAAATAACAGCACCAAAGCGACAACAACATAAATACTAAATACCGTCTGTTCTAAAAAAGTAGGCTCGGTGGGTAGACCTGCCTTGTCACGGTTGAGTAAAAAGTTTGCCATGAGCAAAAAGCAGGCGATGATAAAACGATAGACGCCATAGGTGAGTCCAAGCTGACGCACACGCATCGTGGAAATGAGCGCTTCTTCGTGAACATTGGCGGACAAAAACCACAGTTTTCGCACCCATGTTTTGGTGTGTCTGATGGGAGATGGGCTCATGTATTGACCAGTCCGTGACGTATGGCAAGATGGGTGAGTTTGACATCAGAATCCACACCCAGTTTTTCAAAATTCGATAACGGTAAGTGTTTACGGTTTTGACACTCACAAATAAACTGTCGGCAATTTGACTGGCACTTTGGCAGTTCGCTACCATCATGGCAACTTGTTTTTCACGCTCGGACAAGCCATCAAAAGGATTGGCTTTTTTATCAAGCACATTTTGGGCAAGCACATCGGCAATCTCATGGCTAAAATACTTACCACCTGCCTTGACTTTTTTGATGGCGGTTATCATCTCGCCAATGGGCGTGCCTTTGGTAATGTAGCCATCTACCCCGCCTTTAAAAGCATGGATGGGTAAGGCTCAGCCACCAAGCTAGACACTGCAGAACCTTGATGTACTCATCAAGCTGTTTAATCCGTCGTGTCGCCTCCACGCCACCGATGTTGGGCATATTAACATCTAGCAGCACCACGTCAGGAGCGAGCTTGCGGTCATTACCACTGCCGTCTCGCCACAGCCTGCTTCCCCAACACTTCAATGTCGGGGTCATCACCAAGCATGCGACTGATGCCCATGCGGACAAGCTCATGGTCGTCTACGATGAGTACTTTTATTGTCATTTTGCCCACCTTTCTAAAATAAATATTAAATGGTTTTTAAAATGTTTTTTAAAATAATCTGTCTAAATCATATCAGAACTGTTTATCATGTGTACATTTAAGACCCAAATCCAAAAAATCATCCAAAATGGCTCAAAAATTGCAATGTCTTAGTTGATTTGGGCTAAACTAAAATCGATGTTTGGGTACCGTCTGTACGATTGACAATTTTAACAATAACCAGTCATCTAGCAATTTTTTTAGTAACTTTTTTTAACAAAAAACTGCTCTAGGTGTTGCCCAAAACCGGACAATGTTTTGCAAAAATGTTACAAACACTTGCTTGATTATTACGCTAACAAAGATGATGAGTTAGATAAAAGTTAGGGATAAAAACGTGTTAAATTTGTTTACAAATTTACCCAAAAACTTTGATTTTAACATAAAAAAGTGTTCTTGTTATGTTAGAATAAAAATGATGAGACGGTCTAAATGTATTTGTCCGTTTCACCAAGCCAGTGTTGCCGATGTCATTGATGTGACGGTGTGTTGATGTCAATGCAAGTGGCCTAGGTATTTTCTTGCAAACAAGGTTGTCGCCGAGAAAATCAATCCTGCAACCCATCAATGAGCCGAGAGTGGAACTTATGAAGCAAATTAATTTTAAAAAAGTCAGCCCCAAGCACCTAGCCTGTGGGCTAAGCCTGTCTGTCATGTCCATGATGACAGTGTCTGCCCATGCGTTTTTGGTGGACAACAGCCAACAAAAAACCATCTATATCGGCAAAGGCAATGCCCAGAGCATGCAAGCGGTTACCGTCCAAGAGATTCCACCTGCAACCACGACCATTCAGCAAACTCGCACTTATACCAACACCAATACAGCCCTAACACCTACAACCAAGGCTACACCAACACTCAGGTTACTAGAACATCTGTTCCTGCTGGTACGACCACTTCTCAGCCCTTTGCCATTCAGCCTTATGGACAGCAGACCAGTTATGGCAGCAGCTACCAATATGGCGAGCAGTTGCCTATTAGCACAAAGTCTGCCGCCGCATCGTATTTGACCTACAAACCGGTCAGCCCATCTATCAAAAAAATGCCGATGCCGTGCGTTCTATCGCCTCTGTAACCAAGATTATGACAGCGATGGTGCTGATGGATGCGGGGCTTGACATGCGTGAAGAGATTGTGATTGAACCATCGGACTTTATCGCCGCCAAAAAAGCAAGCTCTAACCTACGCTCGGGCGACCGCATGAGCCGTAGTGAGTTCATGCTCCTTATGCTCATGAAGTCAGAAAACCCTGCTGCCAAAGCCCTAGCCGTACTTACCCGGTGGTTATGATAACTTTATCTGGGCGATGAACCAAAAGCCAAAAGTCTGGGCATGAACAGCACAAGCTACTCTGACGCATCAGGTCTAGACCCACGTAACCGCTCATCAGCGAACGACCTAGTGAAGATGATGCGAGCGGTGAATTCTGACCCACGTTATCAGACTGTGCGTAACTTCTCAACCGCCCCAAACTATGACTTTTATGTCAATAACTACAACTCAGGTTCACGCACTTACAAAGCTCAAAATACCAGTCGTCTTGTCCGTGCAGGCAATCACCCGATTGGCGTGTCAAAGACAGGCTTTATCCGTGAGGCAGGTTATTGCTATGTGATGGAGACCCACGTCAATAACCGTCCTGCCGTTGTTGTACTGCTCGGTGCCAGTGCCTCTAACAGCCGTTGGGATGACGCTGAGGACATCCTAACTCAGCTTGCCTATCGTTATTGATTGCCCTATTGATGGCAAAAAAAGACCCGACCATTGGGTCTTTTTGTTATTTATTATTTTTTGGTATTGTTAATTGAGTATACTTTTCTAGAAAGCCGTTCGTGGTGAGCTTGTCGAACCATAACGGTTTTCCTAGACTTCGACAAGCTCAGTCCGAACGGAAAACCTTAAAATCTATCTTTATTTAACAATACCTATTATTTTGACGAATTGACTATAATATAGTACCGATACCAACCAGCTCTGCCTCCAAGGACGACCATGACCGCCCCCAAATTATACCTGCTTACCAGTGATGAAGACATTCACACCCTAAGCGAGAAATTAGAACGTGCCTTTGATACGGGTGTGGTATCACTACTACAAATCCGCCGTCATCAGACCGCTCATGTCTTTGATTTGATTACGCTCTACCAAGAGACCGAGATTCTCATCAGTCTGGCGGACAAATACGACATTCCCACGGTCATTAATGAAAATCTAGAACTTGCCTCCCACTTTAACACAGGGCTACATCTGTCAGGGACGATGAGTGTGCGAGTGGCACGAGAGATACTCGGCGATGGCGTGCATGTCGGTCGCAGTTGTCATGGCGATGTGGCGGTATTTAGAGAAGCCAAAAAACAGGGGGCAAGCTACGGGGCGATGGGAGCGATGTTTGGCACGATGACCAAGCCACTGGCTAAGACCGTCAGTAGCGAGACGCTATCTCGTGCTCACAAAGTGGGCTTGCCCCTATGTCTGATTGGTGGGATAAGCCTAAACAACATGGATGAGCTTCGCCAAAAGGTCGGTGAGATACCATTGATTATGTCGCTGTGACCACGGACATCCTGCACCATAGCCTGAGATGGTCACAGCAAAATGCCAAGCATGGCGTCGCTACCTAGAAACATGGGATTGATGGTTTTTGAAAAAATGACATCATTATAAAAAATACCATCATTTGCTGTCATGATAACATTGAGAAAAGCCAAAAATTATGCTAAAATAGCGTTACTTTATGTCACCATCCATATCATGACCAAAAGGAAGACCCATGAGCATTACCTATCTATCTGACTTAGACGTATCGGGCAGAACCGTCCTTATCCGTGAAGATTTAAACGTACCCATCAAAGACGGTGTCATCACCAGCGATGTCCGCCTACAAGCCTCCTACCCACCATCAAGGCATGTCTTGACAAAGGGGCGGGCGTGATTGTTTGCTCGCACCTAGGTAGACCCACCGAAGGCGAGAGCGAGGGCAAATATTCATTAGCTCCGATTGCTGATTATTTGGCGGACAAACTGGGCGTGAACGTGGCGTTCTCCACCGATTATCTGGATAATGGCGTGTCGGTCAAATCAGGCGAGGTGGTGCTATTAGAAAACGTCCGCTTTAACGTGGGCGAGAAGAAAAACAGCCCCGAGCTATCCAAACAATACGCCAACCTATGCGACATCTTTGTCATGGACGCTTTTGGCACCGCTCACCGAGCCCAAGCATCTACCGAAGGGGTGATTCGTGCGTGTATCGCAGACGGCAAGCCTGTGTGTGCAGGCAACCTACTCTCTGCCGAGCTTGATGCCCTATCCAAAGCCTTAGACAATCCCGCCAAACCTGTACTATCTATCGTGGGTGGCTCAAAGGTATCTACCAAACTTGACGTGCTAAACAGCCTAGCTAAGCTATGCGATAGTATCCTAGTCGGTGGTGGTATCGCCAACACCTTTTTGGTGGCGAGTGGCAAAAATGTCGGTGCCTCCCTATACGAAGCCGACCTTGTGGATACCGCCCGTGACATCATGACCAAGACAAACATCCTACTACCTACTCATGTCGTGGTCGCGGATAAAGGACAGATTGATTTTGATGACTTTTTGGGTTCACTCAGTCGAGCGACTGCCACCATCAAATCCGTGGATGAGATTGGTGAGCATGACATGATACTAGACATCGCCCCAGAGTCGGCGAGTAAGCTGGGCGAGCACATCAAATCCGCCAAAACCATTCTATTTAATGGGCCTGTGGGCGTGTTCGAAGTGGACGCATTCGGTCAAGGCACCGCCATCATCTGTCAAGCAGTGGCGGACAGCGAAGGATTTAGCATCGCTGGCGGTGGCGATACCTTGGCTGCCATTGACAAATATGGCGTGGCAGATGGTGTGGACTACCTATCCACAGGGGGCGGGGCGTTTCTAGAATTTGTTGAAGGTAAACCCCTGCCCGCCATCACCGCACTAGATACACCTTGATAAGTATCTGATTTTTATATAAAAATGATAAAATGCAACAAAAACATTTGTTAATTTTTGTTGCATTTTTTATGTTTGCCCTTGCCAAATACCATCATTCTGCTAAACTATGACTAGATTTTAAGACATCTTTAAATGTTGGTGTTTTATCATTTTTAAAGATGTACTGCCATTACTAATACATACTTCCTTTGGAGTGCTTTTATGAAAAAATTAATCCTAACCACGCTTGTCGCTGCCCTTGCTTTGACAGCGTGTAGCAAAGAGACCAGCGATAAGGCTGCCGAGACGGCTCAGTCTGCCGCCACTGACACCGCCAATAACGCCAAAGCCGCTGCTGACACTGTGGCCGCCGAGGCCGAAGCTGCAGCCAATGCGACCGCTGAAGGTGTCTCTAATGTCGCTCATGACGTGGCAAATAATGGCGTAGAAAATGCCAAAAATACCGCCGAAGCCGCCGCAGGCGTGGTCTCTGATGCCGCCACCGCCACCGCCGATGCCGTGACAGGGGCTGCCAGCAGTGCCACTGATACCGTAACAGGCAACACCGCCACCGCCGAACAGCAAGCCCCCGAAGACCAAAAGTACTAATCCACCATCACCAAAGCCCCGAACATGTTCGGGGCTTTTTTGATAAAAATGAATTTACAGCCAGCGAATCTGATGTTCGCCATGGATCTGTGATGTTCACCCATTTCACATCATCTTATGCCAGTTTATCAACATTGACAAAATCGTCACACATGACACATTAATGCCATGTCAGTGTCCATTTGTGTCAAAAATTGGCTAATATGACAAATTTTGGCAACAATTTTTGATAGGTAAAAATTTTGTCCATGTCAAAAATTGGCACATCCACCAAAATGTCAGCCCAACCTGCCAAAAAATGTCAAAAAATCCAAAACTGACAAAAATTGTCACCCAAAATTACCTGCCAGACATCAAATTTTAAAAATTTTTAAAAATTTTTTTGGTAAAAAAGAAAAAAATTTGTACATATCTTAATCAATTTTAAAAAATGGCAAAAAATCTGCTTATTTTTTAGACAAAATTTTTAAAATTTTCTCAATTTTGCCTATTTTTCCCAAAACAGTCCAAATCCGCCAAAAAGTTGGCACAGACAATGCAACAGTATGAGTGTAAGGTTAGCAAATATGTTTAAAGTTGCTAATCACTTAACTTAAACAAACTGGGCAATATCGCCCCTATGAACTAAGGAGTTCATTATGAACGCTCAAAAAGGTTTCACCCTTATCGAACTAATGATTGTAATCGCCATTATTGGTATCCTAGCTGCAATCGCTCTACCTGCTTACCAAGACTACATCTCTAAGTCTCAAACTACTCGTGTAGTGGGCGAACTAGCTGCTGGTAAAACTGCTGTAGATGCTGCTTTGTTTGAAGGTAAAGAGCCGGTTTTGGATGCTGGCAACACCGCAACCTCTAAAGAAGATATTGGCTTAACTTCCACCGGTGGCAAGGCTCGCTCTAATCTACTAAAAGAAACTGGTGGCGTTGTGTTAGCTGGCTTCTCTGCCACTAGTTCAGCTGGTACTATTACTGGTACCTTGGGTAACCGTGCCAATAAAGACATCAGTGGTGCTATCATCACTCAAAAACGTGCTAATGACGGTGTATGGACTTGTCACGTACAGCAAGGCACTGCTACCGGTTGGAAGGATAAATTTATTCCAACAGGTTGCACAAATACTGCACCATAATTTTAATTATTGAATATATTTTAGTTATGCGAAATCACCTCTTATTGGAGGTGATTTTTGTTTGTGAGAGAAATTTATCTTTACAATAAATATACAAAAATAAGAAAACACTTGTCTATTTTTTATCTAAAATAATCAATCACAATTATCATCCATTTCTTTTTATTCTTGTTTTAAAAGATACTTAAGTCATGCTAAATAATTTTAATAAATTTGTCGCCTCGTCGGTATCAATGGCGTATTTGGCTGTATTAAGTTGGGCGACGGCTTACGCTTATGGTTGGGGTCAAGCAGCATATCATGGCTACCCATGGTGGCATGTAGTGCAAGGTGGTAGCATGATTGCCAGAAGTTTGGCTTATGTCTGTGTGGTATCCATGATTCTTGTTATTGGCTATTTGATCGGATATCAGGCGTTTAAGTTTATTAAGAGATTTTTTGGGCTACTACATGCCTCTTGGGGTGCATCTCATTTGGGGTTTGTCAAAATTTTTATTTTATTGGCGATCGTATCAACACCCATCATGTTGCTACTGTATTTTTATATTGGTATTTTGTCGTCATACCGTCTGATGGGATGTGTACTTTCTATTTTAGCTATTTCTTTAGTTTGCCATAAGTTCGGACGGGCAATCTCTTTTTCTATTCGTCTTAGGGAGTTGATGAGTAACGAAAAATATTATCAGATTTTTATGGCTTTTATTTTTGTGTATGTGGTCGTTTCTGCGTTTTCGATAGGGTATTTGCGTTCAGCCTTTTTTACGGGTTATGATTATTGAAGTAGAGAATCGCCCTTATTACATCTTGGTGGCAAACGGTGATGAAGAGTTTATCTTGGGTGAGAACATCAAGCACAACAGTCATTTTATCTTTTTTAATCGCAAAACTTTAAATCATTACACCATACACATCACACCATCTCCTTATCTACCCTATAAAAACCAACTATCGGCACAAATATACCACCAAGAATAAGCAATATTTGACAATTTGTATAGTAAATTCTATTCAAAGCACAACAAAGGTTCTCCGTTCGTGGTAAGCTATGCCCGCCCATAACGGAGAACCGCTTCACCCGCAGGCAGGCTCAGAGCGAACGGTTTTTGTATGATTTTGATATGAATTGAGTGTGGTTAGACTTGAATGTGTAACCTGAGCTGGTACGCCAACGGTTCTTTGAGTGGCGGTTTTTCTTATATTTGATGTTAATTGCTCTTTTTAAGAGATGTTAATAGTGGTTGCTGATGATGTATTTACGTAAAACACCACCCCATAAAGGAGCGGTGTTTTGTAATCTAAGAGTAGATTATTACTGAGCTGTACAGCCAGTTGGGATAAATTTGTCTTTCCAACCAGTAGCACCAGAACCGTTAATAGTACAACTCCATACACCATCAGCAGCACGATTTTGCATGATTTTCGCACCAGTGATGTCTTTATTAGCACGTGTACCCAAGGTGCCAGTAATAGTGCCAGCTGAACTAGTAGCAGAGAAACCACTTAATTCAACATTTGACATCAAGTTGGAACGAGGTTTGTTGCTGGTGTCAGTTAGACCAATATCCTCTTTGGAGGTATCAGCATTATTAGCTTGCAATACTGGCTCTTTACCTTCAAACAAAGCAGCATCTACAGCAGTTTTACCAGCAGCTAGTTCGCCCACTACACGAGTAGTTTGAGACTTAGAGATGTAGTCTTGGTAAGCAGGTAGAGCGATTGCAGCTAGGATACCAATAAATGTTATTCATGAATGCGTTTGTCAAAAGGGCGATTTTGGCGAATAACGGCATAGCTGATGGTGAGTAATTTGCGCATGATGGCGATAATAATTTGTTTTTTGGTTTTGCCTTTTTGTTCCATGCGTTTGACGAACTTTTGAAAAGCGGGATATCGACCAAAGCTGACTATGACAGCGGGCATAAAAAGGGCTGAACGTAGTTCTTTTTGTCCACTAAATCCAATGGAAGACTGCTTGTGAATACTAATGCCTGATTGATGATGACGAGGGGCAAGCCCAGCATAGCTTGCTAGATGTTTGGCACTTTGAAATGATGAACCATCTCCAATGACAACCAGTAGATGTGGCAGTGTCTTTTTGCCAATTCCAGGTATTGTGGCAAGTAGGCTGGCACGGTAATTTAGCTCGGGCGTGCAATTGATGAGTTGCCAAATTTGATGATCGAGCTGTGTGATGCTGTCACTCCAATGACGAATGTTGTCATCAGTATACGATTTCACATAAATAGACAGAGCTTCCTGTCGAGTGCGTTCTTTGATGAGTTGCCGTTTGTGGTGTTCACGTTGTTTTAGAAGGGCAGTCAGTTTTATTTCGTTGTCTGATTTAGGCTGCCATAAAGGTGGATTTTCTTTTGCACCATAGCGTGCCAAGAGAATGGCATCCTGCTTATCTGTCTTGGTGCGTATGCCTAGGCTTTTGGCGTATGCATGAATATATAAGGGGTTGACAATACTTACCTTATGATGATGAGAGATTGCCCAATGAGCTAATTTTTCCCAATAAGCCCCCGTTGCCTCAATAATCAAATGTAAGGTAGATGTGTTATAATGATGTGCTTGAATCCACAATGTTAGCTCTATAAAACCCTGTTGGTTATTTGTGAATGTACAGTTTTGCCAAGTGTTATGGGTAATAAAGCAGGCATCAAATGTGTTTTTGGCGATATCAATCCCAATGTAAGTTTTAGACATGGTAGTATAAAGCACCAAACTAGTTTGGTAAAGGAGTTATCTCAACCTAGCTTGCGGGTTTTGCTCCCAGGATACCAAGCGAGTTTTCCCCAATATTATTGCACAATGCATGAATTATAGAGGATTTGATCTATAAATGCAAATTTAACGGTAATTGTTCTATGACCATAAAAAAGAATTCTTCTAAAAAATATCCCGATTGGCTCGTTCATGATTACAAACTGCCAAAGCTTGATTGGCTGCTTTTGGCACAGGCATTGATTTTTTTGCTGATTCCCAATGTTTTTTTGCTGATTGGTGCGTATTTTGTGGGTGTGTCTCGGCCTCTTATTAACATTGATTATTTTGTGGCATGTGTGCTATTTGCTCTGCCTTATCGGTTTTTTCGTGTGTTGGCGATGTTGGTGCTGCTTTGCACCATAAGTCTTGATGTTGTGATGATGACCATGCAATTATTCCCATTTTTGGATATTTTTGCAGCAATATCACTTGCTCCATTTTTGGTCAATGCCCCCTTGCGTTATATGGTGCTTGTAGGAATTGTGGCGACATATCTTACCGTTATGCCCTTTATTATGAGACGACTTGCCAAACCTTTTATGATTAAGACAGGATGGCTTTATGTGTTATTTGTGTCACTCGTTGGTTTTTTTGCGTATAGCCACTTTAATGAAATCAAATATGTAGATAGACATGGTGAACGATTCGCTCAGTCAGATTACTTTGTCATTCATAGCCAGTACAAACGCTATCGGTGGGTGGTAGATAGTGAATTTATTAAACATTTTGGCAAAGTACCAACCATGATCCCCATTGACATTGATAACGCCTCTAGCTATTTTGGCAATTCTGATAAAAAATTACTCATTGTGGCAGAGTCATGGGGGGTGGCACGTCATGATAGCACTCAAAAAGATATTTTGGCAGGTATTTACAATCAAACTGACAGACTAGAGTTTATCAAGGACGGTTATTTTGACTTTGCAGGAGCAACGGTGGAAGGTGAGCTTAGGGAGCTGTGTTTGCTTGACGTAGAGGGTGGTTATGCCTTTAATAAAGTTGCTAATAAAGAATTTGACAACTGTTTGCCCAATCAATTAAAGCGGATGGGGTATCATACCATAGGCATGCATGGTGGATTTAGTCAGATTTATGAAAGAGATTTTTTGTATCCAAAAATGGGTTTTGCTGAGACGGTCTTTGCTGAACATCATGGCGACAAAAAACGTTGTGAGGCTTTTAATGGTATTTGTGATAACGAACTGTTTGATATTGTTGCAGAAAGTTTTGCCACCCATGATAAAAACTTCTTTTATTGGCTAACCCTAACCAGTCATTCCCACTACCCTAGAGGTGATATCATCAATCACCGACTAGACTGCAATAAGCACAACCTACCCAAAGGTGATATTTGTAACAACTTTATGCTACACGCCCAGTTTTTTGATGGATTGGGCGAACTTATCAAACGCCCTGAGATGGCAGGTGTTGAGGTGATTGTTGTGGGCGATCATATGCCTCCGCTGATGATGCGGGAGCCTATCCATTCGCACATTCATTGGCAGCGGGTGAGCTGGTTGCATTTTAAGGTTAAAGCATGATGTTAAGAGATTGGTTTTTCGCCAAATTTTGCTACCAAGTTAAAGTCTTCATCAAGGGCGAAGTATGCTCCATTGTATTTTGCCATGACAGATAAGATATACAGCTTGCCGTATTGTTTTTCCAAACTTTGCAGGACGGCTGAATCATCCATATTTTGAGCAAGAGTACGTCGATTGGCTAGATCGGTTTCTTTAATAACATCCCAAAAGATTGTAACATGGACTGATAAGAGTGCTTTCGATCTGGTGTATAGACAGCCGCAGGTAATTTGCCTAGTTTTTCATATTGCGATAATTCGCCCAATTCAAAATCGGTCATCTCGCGTTTATTGATAACCGTTGCTGGAGCTTTGGGGTAGATGATGACTGCTTGAGGTTGTTCTTTGTAGAGTGTGGTCAGACCATATGCCAAGGCGGCAATCTGAACGGCACCAATGATAACAAAGTCAGAGATGATTTCTTTTTTAGGTTTGGCAGGATTGTACACCAAAAAATGACAACAAAGGTCCTAGCACGACATCTATCAAGAAGACCAAGGTAAGCCCCTGTATCGGCCCCCGCCATGGTAAAGTACACGTCAGGATAAGCAAAAATATACCCAAGCTACCACAAAACAGAAGATGAGCAACGAGATGGTAAAGTGAGTGATACCGGCTTTAGCTTTGGTTTTATCAAAGAGAGGGTAAGTGATGTCATAAAATAAAAGTTGGTACAGAAAATTGCTTAATTATATCAGATATTAATTTCTTTACTAGAGTTATGATGAAAAACAATTTAAATGCCCAACAGGGCTTCACCTTAATAGAGTTGATGATTGTGGTAGCAATCATCGGGACGTTGGTAGCGATTGCCTTACCTATGTATCAAGATTATATTGCTAAAGCTCAGGTGAATAGGGTGTATTATGAGATTAATGCAACTCGTACAGTAATTGATACCATTTTATCGGATGGGCGATTACCAACATTAAAACCAGAGCAAGCTATTAATAATGAGAGTTATGAGTATATTGGCATGACCGAAGATCCTGCATCCAACTTGGTGTATATTGCCAGTATTACAAACAATGGGATAAATTTCAGAAGATTACAGCTGAATTTGGCAAACAGTCCTATAAGGCATTAACAGGAGCAAAGATATCTATGGTGCGTGGTGCAGACGGTCTGTGGTCATGCGTACTAGAAGAAAGGTCGGCTGGCTGGAAGGATAAATATACGCCAATATCATGCAGAGAATATAAAATAAAACCACTCATCACGAGTGGTTTTATTTTTTGGGTTTATTTAGGCGCTATCAAAACAACACACGCACCTTGATGGTCTGCGGTACGGAACGCAAGCGTTCTAAGGCTTTGGCAGAGTCGTGGTCGTCCACGTCCATGACCAGATAGCCGACATCGCCATGAGTCATCATCGACTGGGCGGTGATGTTGATGCCAGCGTCCGCAAAGGAGGCGTTGACCTG
>NZ_UGQU01000006.1 GCF_900453205.1 Moraxella lacunata | reverse complement strand
GTTCAAACTGCCAAGGATAAGGGTAGCAGGATAACACCTCTTCGATGATTTGTGGGATGGATTTGTGTTGGTGGATGTGGTAGTTATTTGTTTTGGTGAGTAGGTAAGTCCATGGAGATAAGGTGAGTTCATAGACGGCATGCCTGTTGTGTGTGGTGAGTTTGGCACAGCTGGTGATGATGCCATGTCTTGTGACTTGTCCTGTGATGGTTCTATCATCGATGGGGTGTTTGTCATTTAAGTCAAGGGATATGCCTAAGGGCGTGCCGATGAGGGAGCTTAGGTCTAAGTGAGAGGCGACGCTTTGGTAGGAGGTGGTGCCTTGGTGGGGGTACCCTCTTTGGGGTGGATGATACTGCCATGATAAGCTTCAAAACTGACATAACCTTCTAGCCCCTCTATACCATGGGCAGGGTTGCCATGTTCGTCTTTGGCTTTGACGATGAGTTTGTATTCAAACAGTCCGTTGATACTCTCTACCCCTTGTAAGCTGTCGAACCATAGATAAGGCGTGCCAGATACACTTTTGGCAGATAAACAGAGTGTAGATGAGCACGATGGTTCATGGGGGTATCTCCTTATGGGCAAGATGTCATGTGTGTGATGTGTGTGGTATATATTTCTGGGCTGTGTTGAACAGACATGCAGGGTTAATGAGAATGATTTGATTGTAGCATGGGAGGTGGGAGGGGTCAAGGGGGGGGGTACTCTTAAAATAACACCGCAAAGAAAACCGTTGGTGGCAAGCAATGCTTATCCATAACGGTTTCTTCCATGTTAACAGTTATTACCTAAACCCGTCAATAACCATTGGTCTTGTTGGCTGGCTAGAATTACCATTGATTTTATTGTTTTCACCACCTTTGTTGGCGATATCCCCATACTCCAAAGAATTATGAATGTAAGTACCATAGATATATTTCATATCGCTATCATTTAATAATGGTACTGCATATCCACCACCTTTTTTAGTGTAGTTGTTAAAATGTAGTTGTAACATTTATTATAAAAGGCGTTTAAGATTTTATCGGATTTCATCTCATTTAATATTTATCAATGTTTTTCATGGCATCGTGTTCTTTTTTATTTTTGTTTTGTGGGTTTGAAGCGGAATGATATTTTCTAGCCCTATACCTGCTTTTTTAATAGCTACCGCTTTTAAGATTTCAAAACAAATAAATTGATAGTGAAATTTGACGGTTCTCTTTGCGTAGACTTGCATAAGGCGACCATGTTCTTGGGCGGTGCGACCTGTCACTGGTTTTTCAGTTAACTGCTTTTTAGTATAATAGCCTTTACTTACAAACCAATTATAATCAATATACTCTTTATCCTGACGGTAGTCAGTGGTCAATTTTCTACTGACTTCCCTGTATTCCTCTGGATACCCTCCCCCAATGTCTGAATGAGCCCCAGGTAGGCTACACTCAAAGCCAATACCATCTTTGATTGCCCCCTTGATTTGGGTTAGAGGAAAATGATAGCGGTAATCGTTTTGGGCAGTCAAATGAAAAATATAGTTAATGTCTTGGGGTTTGCCGATGTCTAGACCTAATTCTTTAACATCATTATAATGTTTAACATCGTCAGATGAGACGGTATCTAATATCCCAACGAAGTTAATTTTGCTTCTTTTGAATGTTTCTGTTTGTTTTATATGGCTACAAAAATGTCTCGCCCAAGCCGCTCCACGACTAAATCCATAAACATTAAAAATAATATTTGCAGGTTCTATATTTGTCTTTTGAACCATTCTGTGTAGTTGACTTGTCAAAGAATTACGACGAGTGGTTCGTCCGCTAGACCCTGTCGCTAAACCCAAGCCTTGACTATCATCATTTTTATACTGGGTGGTACCAGAACCCTCTACATACAGTTTAATAACATTGTTGCCATCAGCTTCCATCATCTCAAACAATAAAGCAATGTTAGAATAATAATTGGTATAGCTTCTTTGACTTGGTCTATCCAAGTGTTTTAACTCAGGGTCTCTATGAGCGGCTGAGTTATAAATATTATTACCTGTACCATCAAAGAAGATATGAATCGTTATGGTTTTTAACTTCACATCCTTACTGGTGTTGGTAGGTTTGGTGGTGGTACCATTTCCTATTGGGCTTGTACCTGCTTTTTTGATGGTAGAACCGCCATCTTGATTGTAATTTGCCATAATTATCCTCAAATTTAATATTAAAATTTATCAAACTCTTCTACATAAGCACTTCTGATAACAGTTTTTTGTCGCCTTGTTTAAACCAAACTTTAAGAAGTTCATCATTGACAAGCTCCACTTCAATCTCCACAGGTTTGGACATATCAAAATTGTCTTGCCAGTATTGGTAATATTCTGAGGAACGATCGCTTCCCCCAGTACCAAACATATCGCCCGATAAATTGAGTAGCAACTCGTAAGGCTTGTCATCTATGGCAAAGCGTAGCACAAACACCACAGGAATGGATTTAAAGGGTTCGGTGTGTTCTTCTGGTTTATGGATAATGAATTCTTCGCCATTCAACAGATTGGTTCTATAAGCAAGCAATTTGGCATTGCGACCCGTCAGCTTAAAATGCACTTGTACAGGATCAAAAAACCCTTCGTTGTAATACAGATGTGCCTTTTCTTGAAAGTCTTTGTATTCTTCTCCTAACTTATAATTTCTGGCAGAAGTTTCTCGGTCTGCAATTTCATAACAGATGTCCGTACCCTTCGTAGCATAAGTTTGATAGCACCGCTCTCCCCGCTGTAAGGCTTCAATTTCTGGAGGATAAGTGGCATCTTCTAACGTATCTTGCCACCAATCATAGTCAATGGGTGTGGCTTGATAGGTGCCAATCAGTCTTGCTTCATAGCCTGAGATATACAGATAGATTTTGCCCTTAGGGGCAAACCAAAAGACTAAATGTTCGTACCTGCGACCTGTTTTTAGGGGAAAATATTTATCTGCATACATTATTTGTGGAACAGTCTCCTTAAACATCGCCTTAATCCGCTCATAAGGCAAATCGGTTTTTAACTCATAAAACTGATCATCGGTAGAAGAATATAATAATAACTCCACACGAGCAGGAATGTCCCAAGTGTCGTAAGTTTTGGGTTGGGGTATAAAACTATTCGGTGCACCCCCTGTCCCTTGCTCCATATACCCAAACCAAAAAAAGGGCTTACCATCTTTATTAAACAGTTTTGAATGCTTACGATTATTGCCTATATTATAAGAATAGACAGAGTCGAAATTCACGCTATACTCAGCTTTGTCCATCATCTGATACCTCTTATAACCAAAAAAAATAACAATTGCTAACAGCCCTAAACCTACCAAAACAAATTTGAGATTTTTAGGAATTTTTTGCTTCATAGGCATACCTTATATAAAAATGCAACTTAATTTTCTTCATTTCTCTCATCATCCAAATCCTGATAAATGAAAATTTCTTCACTGCTAAATCCTGTGTTGATTCGCATAGTATAGCCTTCATCATCTGTTTTTCCACGATAAACGGTACCATTTGGGGTGATGATTTTGTATTTAAATCCAACAATAGGGTCGTTATTATCATCCAATAATCTAAACGCCTCATCGTGGGTCATATGAAATTCTGGCAGAGCATAATTTAGGGAATTACCCCCAACACCTCCACAGATGAATGTAGCTTAATCTTTTTAGGCGAGCCTATCTCCACCCCCTCTTTATCTATCTTGATATAACTGCCATTGGAAGTTAAGATGATTTCTTTATCAGCGACAATCTCAATGTTGTTTTTGGCACTGATTAATTTTAGTACTTGCTCTGCAATGATTTCTATATCATCGCTTTGGGCTTGAATTTGAATTTTACCACGAGCAGTAAATAGCTTTATACCTAAGTTTTGTACCAACACCCTTAACCCCTGTGCAATGTTTGTTAATAAGTTTTTTGCACTGGCAATGCTCAATGTTCCTTGTGTGGTTAATGTGGTATTTTTTTGGCTTGCGATATTAATGTTGTTTTGTGATGATAGTATGGTACTGTCTTTTGATGATAACAGCAACTGGGCAGAGGATAGTTCAGGGTGTATTTGACTATTGTCTTCATCGTCCAACTCACTTTCGTGCAACTCGTCCTTGATGATGTTGTTGCCCATAAGGCCATCTAAGTCCTGCTTAAATGATTCTTCCACGTCAATGTCTAATGATGATTCATTAACATCATGAGATGCCGAGAGTTTTAAAAAAGACTTATGAATTTGATGAGAAACCATTAAAGATTCAGAAGACTCCCCCACATCCTTCACATGCCCCACCGTCCCCTGCCTCCCATGCGTGGTAATCACCACACCTTTATCTGCTCTTACCACCCCATGTCCATCAGTTCTCACCTCAAAGCCCTCGCCTCGGTATTCACCTCGTCCTTGGGGGGTGGTAAGACGTCTGATGTGTCCTAGGTTAATCTCGGTGTGTAGGTGGTCGGATTTTAGGTGGGTTTGCAGTTTGTCTTTAGTGTCATCCATGATGAGTTGGTTGGATTTGTCTCCCCCATACTCTTTGGAGCGGATGCCAGAGAGGACTTTTTCATGAGGGAGGGTGTATAGAGGCATGTTGTTTGGATTGGTCAAAGAGCCTGCCACATAGGGCATGTCAGGATTGCCTCCAAAGAAGTCAATGATGACCTCTTGGCCTGCTCTGGGTAGTGCAATGTGCCCATAGTGATCTCCTGCCCAGGTACTGGCGACACGAAGATAGCAGGTGTTTATCTGACTTAGGTCATCTTTGTCATCACCGGTGCGATTGTCTACAAGGTGTCTTTGGGTGAGTGTGGGTTTATCCCAGTGAAACTTGACTTTGATGCGACCGTATTGGTCGGTGTGTATCTCTTCACCTTCTGGGGCGACGACAGTGGCGGTTTGGGTACGGGCAATGGGTCTTGGGCAGGGGGTTGTGGGCACAAGCGGATGTGTGGCAGGGTATGCGGTAAAGCTTGTATCAGCGGTATAGTACTGATGGGTGTTGTTGTCTTCATCGATGGGTTTGATGCTCATCTGTAAGGCGTAGACAACCCAGTCGGTATTCATGCTTTGATGAGGGTGACCTGTTAGGGTAAATAAATGGGCAACCTGTATGCCCTTTAGTCTGCCATGTGCGGTGGCACTTAGGCTTTGATGCCGATAAGAGGCGATAAGCTGTTCGTTTTTTGTGGCCAGCTCATCACCCCCCGCTCGTCTGCCTTGATGCCATTCATAGCGTTGTAGGTGATGGATGAGTGCCTGATGTGGTTTGTGTGTGTCAGTTTGCACCCCTTTTATGGTATCATGAGCCATTAGGGGTTCATTAGGGGTTTTAAACTGATAATCAGATAAGAGACTTTGGGCACAGGTCAGTCTGCTTTTGGGGTTAAAGTGTTCTAGGTATTCAGCATACTCTGGCATACGCTGATTGGGTGGATAGAGCGTCAAGGTGTCATAAAAGGGATTGGCGTGTCTTTTTAGGTGACTGACATGGTCGGTGATGATTAGGGTGTGATTGTCTTTGGTGTGTTCAAAGTAAAAGCTGATGCCATGCTCACTCATGAGGCGAGTGATGAATGCGTAGTCTGATTCGTCATATTGGGTTTGGTAGTCTTGTTCAGGATAGTCATGGATGAGTTCAAACTGCCAAGGATAAGGGTAGCAGGATAACACCTCTTCGATGATTTGTGGGATGGATTTGTGTTGGTGGATGTGGTAGTTATTTGTTTTGGTGAGTAGGTAAGTCCATGGAGATAAGGTGAGTTCATAGACGGCATGCCTGTTGTGTGTGGTGAGTTTGGCACAGCTGGTGATGATGCCATGTCTTGTGACTTGTCCTGTGATGGTTCTATCATCGATGGGGTGTTTGTCATTTAAGTCAAGGGATATGCCTAAGGGCGTGCCGATGAGGGAGCTTAGGTCTAAGTGAGAGGCGACGCTTTGGTAGGAGGTGGTGCCTTGGTGGGGGGTACCCTCTTTGGGGTGGATGATACTGCCATGATAAGCTTCAAAACTGACATAACCTTCTAGCCCCTCTATACCATGGGCAGGGTTGCCATGTTCGTCTTTGGCTTTGACGATGAGTTTGTATTCAAACAGTCCGTTGATACTCTCTACCCCTTGTAAGCTGTCGAACCATAGATAAGGCGTGCCAGATACACTTTTGGGCAGATAAACAGAGTGTAGATGAGCACGATGGTTCATGGGATGTCCTTATTGAATGATTGAATGGTTAGGTGGGGTTAATGAGAATGATTTAGGAGTGATTGGATTTTAGCATGGGAGGTGGGAGGGGGTCAAGGGGGGGGATGAAAATTTGCTTGATTGTTGGAAAAGACAGTTGATGAAAAGCGTCCAAACAGGAACGCTTTTCAAATTTAAGAAAATAAAATCAAAAGGTTTTGTATTACAATTATAACACTTCCACCAAAGTCCAAGTAATCTCCATCGCCTCCACAGTACGCCAGTTTGTGTCCATATGGATAAAATAAGGGGCGATGTCACCTTTTTTAAGGACGACATATTGGCGGTAGTCAATGAGTTGTCCGTCATATTCGTTGATATTGTGGTACCTAAACTGACCACGATTATAATCATACTCGTCTAAATAAATATAACGCCCATCTTGCTGACAAACCTCCCCTGTCTTGACAGCAATAACATCGCCTGTTTCTGACTTAATAGGCTCTGCGGTAATGTCAGGTTTGCTTTTTTGGGGAAAGCTCGCCATAGATTAGGGTCATCAAAGCGTCTTAACCAAAGGTCAGTGAAGTAGGCGTTAAAGGTTTGGTAGCCGATACCACCATCATATTCGTTCATTAATCTAAGAGAGCCATAATGCCCGTTTCGCATCGGACGACAAATGTCATTAACATCCAAATAACTTTGTGGAATAGGCTCATCAGCAGGTAACAGCTGTGGCACTTCATCGGCAATCAAGAGTACGCCATTATCGTATAATTTATGCTCCACTGACTTGGCGGTTACTTGCTCTAATAATTTATTCCTACCACCAATACGCTCTGCCAAGTCATCACTGATATAAGTCCACCAATCAATACTACGAATGCCGTGGTGCATAGCAACAGCATCCCATGTACTTGGCACAGCTATGCCAATAAATTTTTTACATTGATTTAGCTCATCAAAACCATATTCCTTTTCATAACCAATCGCCGTTCCCCAACCCATATAAGCAAAATAAGGGTTTAATTTATGCACGCAATAATTAAACAAATTGATAATTACTGCTTGTTTGTCAGGGTTAAAAAAATCCGCCCTATCCACCCGAAATCTAAGCTGGCTAATATTTTCAAGTTGCCAGTCTCGTTCAGTCAGACAAAACAGCTCATAAGGCACCGCTTCTTGCATGAGCTTATGGTTGCCTGCTGACACAAACCATTCAATGACATCATCTGGGTCTTTGCGCTCTTCTAGGATTTCGTTAAAGCTCGGTAATTTATCAAAGGGTTTTTCTGTCCATCTGCGGTTCTTGGAATTAAACCCCCAAGTGATATGCTCGCCAAAGAGTGCCATATACTGACTGATACAATCTCTTAAATGTTCTCGTGTTTCTTGTAGGTGTCCATCTCTAAAAAATAAACAAGCGGTCAGATGTACATCATTAACGGTTACTTCTTTGCCGTCTATGATGTCATAGTAATGAAAGTCTTCTTTGTATTCGTTCATGTCGTTTAGGGTTTTCACGGGGTTCTCCAAGTTAAGATCTAATCTTAAAAAATCACTATTTGTTCTCATTCTCTCCCCAATATAAAGATTTGTACCACTCATTTGCTTCCTCTAGGGTGGCGATTTTAATATTTGGATCTTTGGTGCATTTCATGTTATGCTGATGAAATAAAGTGGTTAAGGCATCAAAAGCCAACGATGTTTGTGCAAATTCATGATCATCTTGAGCATAAGCGAAGTATTGGCAGGCTTTATCTAAATTCTTGGTAGTACCAAAACCAAAAGCATAAAGTTGGGTTAGATAGGGTAGCAATTCAGGGTCATGTGAGCGTTCAAAATAATGATGATGACGGTAAAAAACTCATTGGCCGTCTTGGAATTAGTTAAGGCTTTAAAGTCACGCAAATCAGCGTAAAAATAACTCTCTCCCCAGTTAAAATAATTATCTTTGGATTGATAACTTTGGTTGCTGGCAATAAAAGAGATGTAACCTCTTAACAGACTCTTGTCTCGTGCCTTTGCCATGACAAGTTCGTAAGTAATAATCATTAATCATTTCTTTTAAAAACTCGTCGCTTTGGTAATTACTAAACTCCTTTAAGCTTCATAATATGTTTTGGTTTCTAACTCATCATAAGCGTGGTCGGCATACCAGTCAATAATACGCCATTTGGCATTCATCTGTCCTTGTCTTGCCAATTCATAATAGACTTTGCCATCTTGATATTTATCCTCATCTGTATAGGAAAAGTTAGGGTCGTTAAGGTCGGCAGTCAGTTTTGAAGCTTGCAATGCGTACATCGCATCCAGATGACCTTCACTGGCTAGTTTTTTGACAATCATCATCTCAACGATCTCTGGCTTATGATAGTAACTATCACGAAAGAATTCGGTTGCTTTGGATGCTTGCCTTGGCGTCCATCTTGGATTGGCAAGCCAAGGGTATTTGCTGCTCATCGTGGTTTCTCCTATATGATTGGATTGGTTTGAATTGGTGGTATCAGTTGGCTGACAAGCCATTATCAACGCTGTGCCTGATAATAAAATAGCATACTTTAACATCTGTTTACCCACATGGAATAAGAAGTTTTTGTCCGATTTTAAGATTGTTAATGTCGGATAGGTTATTTTCCTTGGCAATGGCATTAATGGTCGTACCATATTGTTTGGCAATGGTTGCTAGGCTTTCGCCTTTACGTACGGTGTGGATTTTCATCTTACTAGGGTTGCTTTGTGGATTGCATTGCACGGGTTTGGCAACAGCACCATGAAAGACACGGAAAGCACCTTTGATTCTAGGTTCGCCGATTTGATCTTTGCCTTTTTTGAATCTGGCATAAATGCCACTAAATTTATGATGACCCACAGCTGTTTTAAACCACGCCAATGAAGTTGGAGCATAAACTGTAACTCCTAAGTGTTTTGCCAAACGTTCTGCGATAGAATTGACACCATTACCTGCTTGACAAGCAATGATAACAAGGGGTTTGTCTGATTTGTAGCCATCTTTTATTAACTGGTTGGCAATATCAGCAACTCTTGTGTAGCGTTCTTCACCATACATAATGATATTAGGATTGGCATGAGTAAACAAATAAAAATATCCAGCTTTTAAATGCTTTTCTTTAATGATGGTCTCTGTCACAGGATATAATGAATCATCTGTTGAAAACCAATTCACATATTCAACCTGCTTAATAGAAGCACCCTTTGTATTCTTGATAAGATTCTCAATGGTTACCAATTTTGCACCCTTTGGTACATCAGGCACAGCATCTAGTGCATATCCTTGAAGCTTCATGTCGTCAATCTTTTTGGCGAGAGCGGTATCTTTTTTTCTTAATTCAGCGATATAGCCACTGCTTGTTGCTTGATTATCTGGAATGGTCTTTGCCTTACTACTTGCTGGCACAGCGGATAACTCAGATGGGTTATTTTGATTTATCTCATCATCTACCCACAAATCCGCAACCTCACGGAGATCTAGTACTTCGTAATACCCCATGCTTGGCACAACTTCAAGCATACCATCTTCAAATTGAGGAATAAAACCAAATCTGTCTGATACGCCTCGGAATGTTTCGCCATCTTCATTAAGAATACGATATTCCCTAAAAGGCAACGCTTTTTGCGTAGTCTCATCAATCAGAACAAAGCCTTTTTGTCGTTTTTTTGGGTCGGATTGTGGCAACCTCGGCAC